>CAVSLD010000004.1:0-251462 GCA_963728655.1 uncultured Iamiaceae bacterium
CGTCTGGATCTTGATCTCGATGTCGACGCCGGCCGGGAGCTCCAGGCGCTGGAGCGAGTCGACCGTCTTGGGCGACGGCTCGAGGATGTCGAGCAGCCGCTTGTGGATCCGCATCTCGAAGTGCTCGCGGGAGTCCTTGTACTTGTGGGGCGAGCGGATCACCGTGTAGCGGTGCTTCTCGGTCGGGAGGGGCACCGGCCCGCGGACCGTCGCCTGGGTGCGGAGCACCGTCTCGACGATCTTGCGGGTGGACTGGTCGATGATCTCGTGGTCGTACGCCTTGAGGCGGATCCGGATCTTCTGGTGGGCGTCGGCCATGGGTGTCAGCTCTCTACTTGTTGATCTTGGTGACGCGGCCGGCGCCGACGGTGCGGCCACCCTCACGGATGGCGAACCGCAGACCCTCGTCCATCGCGATCGGCGCGATCAGCTCCACCGACATCGACGTGTTGTCACCCGGCATCGCCATCTCCGTGCCCTCCGGCAACGTGATCGTCCCGGTCACATCCGTCGTCCGGAAGAAGAACTGCGGCCGGTAGTTGTTGAAGAACGGCTTGTGCCGACCCCCCTCGTCCTTGGTCAACACGTACACCTCCCCCTCGAACTCCGAGTGCGGCGTGATCGACCCCGGCTTCGCCAGCACCTGACCACGCTCCACCTCCTCCTTCTTCGTCCCCCGCAACAGGGCACCGATGTTGTCACCCGCCTGGCCCTCATCGAGGAGCTTCTGGAACATCTCCACACCCGTGCACGTCGTCTTCTGCGTGTCCCGGATCCCCACGATCTCGATCTCGTCACCGGTGTGGATCACCCCCTGCTCCACCTTCCCCGTCACCACGGTCCCCCGACCCGTGATCGAGAACACATCCTCGATCGGCATCAAGAACGGCTTGTCCACCTCACGCGTCGGCTCCGGCACGAAGTCATCCACCGCCGCCATCAGCTCCACCACCTGCGCCGCCGCGTCCGCATCACCCTCCAACGCCTTCAACGCCGACACCCGCACCACCGGCGTGTCATCACCCGGGAACTCGTACTCGGTCAACAGCTCGCGGACCTCCATGTCCACCAGCTCCAACAGCTCCTCGTCATCGACCATGTCGACCTTGTTCAACGCCACCACGATCGACGGCACACCCACCTGACGAGCCAACAACACGTGCTCACGGGTCTGAGGCATCGGACCATCCGTGGCCGCCACCACCAAGATCGCCCCATCCACCTGCGCCGCACCCGTGATCATGTTCTTGATGTAATCCGCGTGACCCGGCATGTCCACATGCGCGTAGTGACGGTTCTCCGTCTCGTACTCCACATGCGAGATGTTGATCGTGATCCCCCGCTGCCGCTCCTCCGGCGCCTTGTCGATCATGTCGAACGGCGTGAACGCCGACGACTCGTTCGCCTCGTGCAACGTCTTCGTGATCGCCGCCGTCAACGTCGTCTTCCCATGGTCGATGTGACCCATCGTCCCGATGTTCAGATGCGGCTTGTTCCGCTCGAACTTCTCCTTGGCCATGTGAGCCGTGCTCCTCGGTGATCTTCTGCTGCTGGGGTGGGGTGAGTGGGGTGTCCGGGGACGGGCCCCGGCGGACGCACTGGGGCGGACCCCGAGGACCGGGCTACTCGCCCCGGATGCGCTTGACGATCTCTTCCTGGATGGAAGCCGGCGTCTGCTGGTACGAGTCGAACTGCATCGTGTAGGTGGCTCGACCCTGGGTGCGCGATCGGAGGTCCGTAGAGTACCCGAACATCTCCGAGAGGGGCACGGTGGCACCGACGACCTGGCTGTTGCCGCGCTGCTCCATGCCGCCGACCTTGCCCCGGCGGGACGACAGGTCGCCGATGACGTCGCCCATGTAGTCCTCGGGCGTGACGACCTCGACGGCCATGATCGGCTCGAGCAGGGTGGGCTTGGCCTTGCGGGCCGCCTCGCGGAAGCCCATGGTGCCGGCGATCTTGAACGCCATCTCCGAGGAGTCGACGTCGTGGGCCGAGCCGTCGACCAGCTTGGCCCGCACGTCGACGGTGGGGAACCCGGCGAGCACGCCGGTGGTCATGGCCGCCTGGATGCCGGCGTCGACCGAGGGGATGAACTCCCGGGGGATGCGCCCACCGGTGATCTTGTCCTCGAACTGGTAGCCGCCACCGGGACCGGTGGGCTCGAGCTCGAGCACGATGTGGGCGAACTGGCCCGAGCCGCCGGTCTGCTTGACGTGGCGGTAGACGACCTTGCCGGTGTCGGCGGTGATGGTCTCGCGGTAGGCGACCTGGGGCTTGCCCACGGTGGCGTCGACGCTGAACTCGCGGAGCATGCGGTCGACCAGCACCTCGAGGTGCAGCTCGCCCATGCCGGAGATGACCGTCTCGCCGGTCTCCTCGTCGGTCCGCACCTGGAAGGTGGGGTCCTCCTCGGAGAGGGAGAAGAGGGCCTTGCCCATCTTGTCCTGGTCGGCCTTGGTCTTGGGCTCGACGGCGACGTGGATGACCGGCTCGGGGAACTCGAGCTGCTCGAGGACCACGCCGTCCTTCTCGTCGCAGAGCGTGTCGCCGGTGCGGGTGTCCTTGAAGCCGATGCCGGCGACGATGTCGCCCGCCGCGACCTGGTCGAGGTCCTCGCGGTTGTTGGCGTGCATCAGGAGCAGGCGACCGACCCGCTCCTTCTTCTGGGTGCGGGAGTTGAGGACGCTGTCGCCCTTGTCGAGCGTGCCGGAGTAGACCCGGAAGTAGGTGAGCTTGCCGTGGGGGTCGGCGACGATCTTGAAGGCCAGGGCGGCGAAGGGCTCCTTGGCGTCGGGCCGGCGGACGAGCTCCTCGTTGCCCTTGAGCGAGACGCCCTGCACCGGTCGGGGTCTCGAGCGGCGAGGGGAGGTAGTCGACCACCGCGTCGAGCAGGGGCTGCACGCCCTTGTTCTTGAAGGCGGAGCCCAGCAGCACCGGGACCAGGCCCTCGTGGATGGTGGCCTCGCGGATCGCGGCCCGGATCTCGGCCGGGCTGATCTCCTCCTCCTCGATGAACTTCTCGAGGATCCCGTCGTCGTACTGCGACACCACGTCGAGCAGCTTCTGGCGGTACTCGGCGGCCTGGTCGGCGAGGTCGGCGGGGATGTCGGTGATGTCGAACTTGGCGCCCAGCTCCTCGTCGTGCCAGACGAGGGCCTTCATCTCCACCAGGTCGACGACGCCGGCGAAGTTGCCCTCGGCGCCGATCGGGATCTGGGTGACGGCGATGGTGGCGCCGAGGCGGTCGACGATGGAGTCGACGGCCTTGTAGAAGTCGGCGCCGAGGCGGTCCATCTTGTTGACGAAGCACATGCGGGGCACGCCGTACTTGTCGGCCTGCTTCCAGACCGTCTCGGTCTGGGGCTCGACGCCGGCGACGCCGTCGAACACGGCCACCGCGCCGTCGAGGACGCGCAGCGAGCGCTCCACCTCGACGGTGAAGTCGACGTGGCCCGGGGTGTCGATGATGTTGATGCGGTGGTCGCGCCAGAACGTGGTGGTGGCGGCGGAGGTGATGGTGATGCCCCGCTCCTGCTCCTGGGCCATGTGGTCCATGACCGCGGCGCCCTCGTGGACCTCACCGATCTTGTAGCTCTTGCCGGTGTAGTAGAGGATGCGCTCGGTGGTCGTGGTCTTGCCCGCGTCGATGTGGGCCATGATCCCGATGTTGCGGTAGCGCTCCAGGGGGGCTGTCTTCGCCATCTCTCGTCTCGGTTCGGTGTCGGGGGCGGGCGCCGGTGGGCGCCTCGTCGGGGGCGGGTGCGGTGTCCGGGCGGGACCGGGGCGGGGGCGCGCCCGGACCGGGCCGGTCGCGGAGCCGGGGCGTCCCCGACGCCGCGACCCCTACCAGCGGTAGTGGGCGAACGCCTTGTTGGACTCGGCCATCTTGTGGATGTCCTCGCGGCGCTTGACCGAGGCCCCGATGCCGTTGGAGGCGTCGAGGATCTCGTTGGCCAGCCGCTCGGCCATGGTCTTCTCCCGGCGCTGCCGGGCGTAGCCGACGAGCCAGCGCACGGCCAGGGTGGTGGACCGGCGGGGCCGGACCTCGATGGGCACCTGGTAGGTGGCGCCACCGACGCGGCGGCTCTTGACCTCGAGCTGGGGCTTGATGTTCTCGACGGCCCGCTTGAGGGTGCCGATCACGTCGTCGGTGCCGGTCTTCTCCACCACGATGTCGAGCGCCTGGTAGACGATGCGCTCGGCCAGGGAGCGCTTGCCCCGCTGCATGATCTTGTTCACCAGCTGGGTGACCAGGGTGGAGTGGTGGACGGGGTCCGGGGTGAGCTCGCGCCGAGGCGCAGGTCCCTTGCGTGGCATGACTAGCCTCCTTCTTCGCGCCGTAGTGGCTGCGCGCCTGCTTGCGGTCCTTCACGCCGGAGGCGTCGAGGGTGCCGCGGACGATCTTGTAGCGGACGCCGGGCAGGTCGCGGACCCGGCCGCCGCGCACGAGCACCATCGAGTGCTCCTGCAGGTTGTGGCCCTCGCCGGGGATGTAGGCGGTGACCTCGATGCCGCTGGTCAGCCGCACGCGGGCCACCTTGCGGAGGGCGGAGTTCGGCTTCTTCGGGGTGAAGGTGTACACGCGGGTGCAGACACCCCGGCGCTGGGGTGCGCCCCGGAGGGCGGGCGTCTTGCCCTTGGTGGGCTTGCTCTGCCGTCCCTTGCGGACCAGCTGCTGGATGGTGGGCACGCGTTCCTCTGTCCTCTGTGCTCAGGCGGGATGCGGCCCCGGGGCGTGAGACGCCACGGGGCCGATCGACCATGCTACGAGCGCACCCCCACCAGCATCAACTCTGCCCCTGCACCCGGGGGTGCGGGACGCCTGGGCCCGACCGTCCGACCTCAGGGCCCGGACGGACCGTACCCGAAGGCGACGCCTCGTCCGCGGCACGCGGTGCGGACCTCGGCCCGCACCTCGGGAGCGAGCGTCGGCACCCCGATGCTGATGCGAGCGGTGCCCGCCTCGTCGGGGGGGACCCGGGCGGCCATCTCCGCCCAGGAGCAGCGCTCCACTGCCGCCGCCACCACCTCGTCCCGGAGGTCGAGGTCCCAACGGTGGGCCACCTGGCGCACCGCCGAGGCCGGGTCGCGGCGGAGGTCCTCGTAGCGCACGACGAGGAGGTCCTCGCCCTCCCCCACCCTCCGCTCCCAGTGGGCGAACCAGTCACACATCCTCCGGATCCGGTCCGCCCGCAGTGACGGTTCGGCGTGGATGCGGGCCAGGTCGACCATCCGCAGGTAGCTCTCGACCGCCGCGACCGGCTCGCGGACCATCAGGACCCCGCGCCCGGACCGGGGGACCGCCAGGGGGCGGTCGATGGGGACGTGGCTGGTGAGGAAGGCGCCGGCGTGGTCGTCCCCACCCCGATCGGCCGCCAGCTGGGCCGCGAGGTTCGCGGGGATCCCGGCCCACACCCACCTCGGCCCGTCGACCACCCACTCCCCGTCACCGCTCAGGGTGCGGTTGGGCGCGTAGCCGTACCCTCCGCCGTGGCCGTGGGCGTCCGAGAGCGCCGACGCCAGGATCGTGTGCAGCCAGTTGGAGCCTGCGCGAGGCAGCGTCGCCATCACGCGCCCGTCGCGGCGGGCCCGCCGCACCAGGCCGACCCCCCGCCGGAGGTCGGCGGACCCGAGGTGGAAGTGGCGGGCGGTGCGGCAGAGACCGATCCAGCTCCGTGGGTCGAGGTCGCCATACCAGACGAGGGGGTGCGGACGGCGCACGGTGCGCGCTGTCCGGTGCAGGGACGGGGCGACCCGACCGAGGGCGCGCCCGGCCCGCCCGGCCGGGCGGGCCCGACCCTGCACCGTGGGCCCGACCAGCCCGTCGAAGCGCCGGATGTCGAAGCCCTCCCCGGGACCCGTCGGTCCCTCGTCAGCGGGCACGGTCGGCTCCGCCGTCGGCCGGCCCGGTGGCGAGGGGGTCGCCGCCGAGGAGGTCCTCCAGTGCCGCCCGGTCGGCGGCGAACCGGGGGGCGACCCGGCGGCGGACGGCGTCCGGGAGGACCGGCTGGGCGCCCACCTGCGTTCGGTTCCGCTGCCGCACCCATCGCCGGGCGCGGCCCGGGAGCCGCCCGGCCAGCCCCTCGACCCGGCTCGAGCGCCAGGGGACGGCGGTGTTGCGATCGGGGCTGGGCACGAGGGATCGGGGCGCCAGGCGGAGGTGCCGCAGGACGCCGTCGACGACCGCCGCGGGGTCGTCCCGCAGCTGCGGGAACCCCACCACGTGGACCGCATCCGCGCCTGCTCCCTCCAGGAGGGCCGCGACCTGAGGTGCGTACCGGCCACGGGACACGTAGGACACCGTGCGGGCCACCTCCAGGTCGGCTCCCTCCAGGCGGACCTCCTCCGCATCGAGGGCGGCCTCGAAGTCCAGGTCCTCGCGTACCCGGGCGCGCATGTACCAGTAGTGCGACCAAGCCCGGTCGACGGGGTCGCGCACCATCACCACGTAGCGGGCGCGCGGCAGCGTCGAGAGCATCCGCTCACGGGCCGGCGGCCACCACATGTACGTGGGCGAGGCATCGATCCACAGGGCACCCGGGGCACCGTCCGCGAACTGCCTGACGTACCACTCCCACCCCGCGGTCCCAGTGGACGTCGAAGAAGTGCACCTCCTTCTGGGGGGACAGCACCGCGTCGGGGTGCTGCGCCAGGGTGCGCGCCAGCGAGGTGGTGCCACTGCGCATCGCACCGGGGATCACGGCCACCGGTCGGTCCATCCGGCTCAGCCTCGACGACCGGGCGCCGACAGGGCGAAGCCGGCCTTGCGCCACCGGTGCAGCCGGAGGGCGGCGTACCGGGCCCGCTCCAGGGCGTCGACGCGAGAGCTCCGCAGCCATGGCATGTGGTGCGGGGTGCCGCCGTACTTGGCCTTGTAGCCACCGCCCCCACCGAAGTTCATCCGCACGCATCCACGGTCACGCCACGTGCGGATCGCCTCCCACATCAGGACCTCGTTGGGCAGGAGGCCCTGGTGTCGACGCCAGCTGCCGCCCATCCAGAACTCGGCGGTGCTCCCCGGCAGACCCAGGAACAGCCCGGAGGCCGCCGGTTCACCGTCGGGCGTGCGAGCCCGCAGCAGCAGCAGCCGCCACGTAGGCCCGAGGTGACGCACCATGGCCTCGACCCGCTCCACCGGGTAGGTCACGCGTAGGTCACGCTTGGCGAAGGCCTCGGTGACCTGGGCGTGGTACTCCCGGACGAAGTACCGGTCGACGCCCGGATCCACGTGCTCCACGACGATGCCGTTGCGGAGCCCGCGCCGGACGTACCGGCGCCCGTTGCGGGTCATCCCCGCGAGGAGCTCGTCGTGGGCGCGGTAGATCGCCAGCTCGTAGCCGTTCAGGGCGCCGGCCCGGAACCCCTCGGGCCGCACGTCGTCGGAGAGCATCGCCCGGTCCGCCAGCTCCAGGTGGATGCACCCCAGGTCCCCGAACGCGAAGCGCCGGACGGCCTCGACCAGCGACTCGTCGATCGGACGGTCGACGTTGAAGCCCATCGCCGGGGTCGTCCACCCCCGCAGGGGGCTCGCGAGGACCCTGACCGGCCCGACCCGAACGATCGCCGCGGTGAACCACCCGACGGCACGGCCCTCGTCGACCACCCGGGCCACGACGGGCTCGGCTCCTGTGTCTCACCGAGGAAGTCGAGCCACGCGCGGGTCTGGGTGACGATGCGGTCGTGGCGGCGGTAGAGCTCGCTCCACGGCACCTCGGGCAGCGGCACGCGCTCCAGGGCCGGCCCGGCCGGCCGGACGTGCTCGACCGTGTAGACGGCTGGTTGCCATGTCCCCCTCGGCCTCCGCCTCCGGCACGGGGGGCGACGCGGCGCAGGAGCGATGCGAGGGGAGACGGACAACAGAGGACAGGAGCCACCCAGGGTCCCGTCTACGATGCGGCCGTGATCCGCCCGGTGCGCAGGCGCCCCCTCGGTCGCGGCCCCGTGACCGAGCTCGTCGTACGGGCCGCCCGACCCGCCGACGCCGACCGCATCGCTGCGCTCCTCGCCGCCGAGGGCACTCCCGTGCTGGGGACGTCCGACCCTGGGATCACCGCACCGGTACTCAGCGACGCCGGGAGGAGGGGAGGCATCGAGGCCGTGGTGCTCGAACAGGGCCGCACGCTGGTCGGAGCGCAGGTGATGGTCCTCGGTGAGGCCCGTCGGCACTGGAGGACCCTCCCGCTGCGGCACCCGATCGCCTCCGCCCGTCTGGCCCGCTCGCGGATGCCGCAGCTCGCCGCGTCGGGCTCGTCGCCGGGTGGAGCAGGGCGCCCGCGCCCGCCTGGGGCTCCTCCCGGCGCACCCCCCGCCAGGGGCGGGGCCCTGCGAGCCGGACCCCGCACCCTCCAGCCGGCGGAGGCCAGCAGCGCTGCGCTGGGCGGCCCGACCACGGCCTACACGTTGATGATCGTCGTGGCCGAGGAGGCCCGGGGCGTGGGAGCGGGCACCGCCCTCCTGACCGAGTCGCTCGACCTCTGCCGGCGCGCCGGCGTCACCACCTACCACGCCCACCTCTCGGACAGAGCGCGCCGTCGGCAGCCATGCACCGCCGCGCCGGAGCCGTCCTGACGCCCGTCGGCCGCCGCGCACCTCGCCCGCATCGACCTCGAGCCCGGTGTGGGGGCCTCGTGAGAACAGCCACCGGGCCCACCGTGCACGCCGTGCGCCGTCTCCCTCGTGACCGGTGGCCCGAGTGGGACGCGTTCGTGGCTCGCTGGGGGTCGGTCGAGCAGACGACCTGGTGGCACGGCCCGAGCGAGCAGGCGCCCGGCACCGTCGACGTGCTGGCCTGGTACCGCGACGGCGACCTCGCCGGGGGTCTGCTCGTGCTGTCGACGCCCCTGCCCCTGGTCAGGGCCTCGATCGGCGCGGCCCAGCGCGGGCCCGTCCTGAGCACCGCCGAGGTCCCCGGGCCGGTCGTGCGAGCCGTCACCGACGAGCTGCTGGCGGTCGCTCACGAGCGCGGGTGGATCGATCTCCGGCTCACGGTCGGGCGGTCCGAGTCCTTCGCTCGGGCCCTCACGACGGAGCTGCGGAACCGGGTCGAGCGGGCCTACACGATCCCGGGGCCGGTCGATGCCGTGGTGCCGCTCGCGGGCAGGACCTTCGACGAGGTCGTGGCCGGTCTCCACCGCTCCACACGCCGGGACCTGCGAGCCGGGGGACGCAGGGGTGGCGCCATCAGGGCGCTCACCAGCGCCGCCGACCTGCGCCAGGCCCACGACGCGCTCAGCGCCTCGGCCCGGCGCCAGGGGTTCGGGGGGGTCCGGGCGTGGACCTCGGCGGGACCCCTCCTCCAGGAGAGGGTCTCCACCGGGGACATCATCGTCCTCGGGCTGTGCGAGGACCACGAGGTGGTGGCCTCGACCGTCGTCGCCCTGGTGGGGCCCGAGGGGTACAACGTCTACTCGGGGTTCAAGGACCACGCCGCGCGCCTGCACCCCGGACACCGCCTGCAGACGGCCGCGATGGCGGTCTGCCAGGCCGTGGCCTTCGCGCCTACAACCTCGGCCTGCTGAGCCAACGCTCCACACCGACCCCGCTCGACGAGCACAAGCTGCGGTTCGGAGCCGTCCCGGTCCCCACGGCCGACCGCGTCACCTGGGAGCGCCACGGCATCGTGAGCCGGGCGATGGCCCACCCGGCACCTCGGCGCGCTCTCCGACGCAACCGGGCCGTCTCGAGCGCGTCGTCCTCCGCCGCCGCTGACCCGGGCCGGGCGACGGCGTTCAGGCCCGCAGGCGGCGTCGCAGACTCGTGCACGCCCCGTGCCCGGGTCTGATCGGCGATCCAGCGCCACTCTATGTGGCGCCGGGCTCCGTCGCCGAGGAGGCCACCCCGCCCCTCCGACCGCAGGTGGTCGAGCACCTCGGACACCGGGGCGAACCAACCGGGACGGGACGCCAGGTCCTCGAACGCCGACCGCACGTGTGGGTCGAGCACCCCACCGGGTGCGGCCCCGGCGCCGAGGTGCGTGTAGAGGATGCACGCACCCCCGGAGGCCTCCAGCTCGTCCAGCCGCTCCGGACTGAGGGCCTCGACCAGCGCCGACGCCGTCGGCGTGTGGGTCGACGCGAACCACCAGGGAACGTACGGCCGTCGAGGGTCGTGGTAGGGGAGCACCGGACAGGGGTCGAGGACGTCGATCGCTGCGAAGGTGAAGTTCCGCCAGTAGTCGACCCGGTCGCGCAGCACGTCACCCCAGAAGTAGGGGCTCGTCGGCACGTGCCCGGTCCCCTGTCGGCGGTGCGGTCGGAGGGTCCGCTCGAAGCCGGCGTAGAGACTGGCCCTCACCCCTGACAGCCGGTGAGGACCCCAGTACATCGCCTCGAGGTTGCCCGAGTGGTCGGCGCCGACGCGCGGGTCGTGGCCGAACAGCTCGCGGAAGCGGTCCAGCGCGAGGATGGTCCGGTCGCGGGTCGAGGGCTCGTCGGTCGCGTTGTGGAACCCGATCTCGTGCCCGGCGTCCTGGACCGACGTGACCCAGCGGCGGTAGTCGGGGTCCTCGCAGGTCTGGCCCCCGACGCGACCTCGGCCGTAGGGCGCCAGGGGCCACACCGACTTGGTCGTGCGGAGGCCGAGGTCGGTCAGCAGGTCGTAGACGGGCCGACCGTTGGTCAGCGTCGTCAGGTCGGTGTCGTCGAAGATCGTGAAGGCGAAGCGGGACCTCGCCGGCCAGGGGACTGGCGGCTCCACCCTCGTCCGCCCCGGCGGTGCCCCGGCGGTCGGGCGAGCGCGGGGCGGACCCGCCGCGCGGGTCACCAGGCGTCGGGGACGGGGGCCAGGGGCCCGGCGTCGGCCAGGGCGGCGAGGTGGGCGTCGGCCGCGCCCTTCACCTCCGGCGCCATCCCCCAGCCGGAGAGGAGGGTGGCCCAGGCGCTGCGGCTGAGGCGGAGGTGGTCGAAGGCGACCGGGTCGATGTGGGACACGTGGCTGGTGAGCAGCACGCCCAGGAGGGTCCCTGCGCCCACCAGCACCCGGTCCATGGCCGGACCGTCGTCGAGGACCCCGGCGCGCACCCCGCCCTCCAGCGTGTCGCGCCCCATCACCAGGAGCACGAGCGTCGTCCCGAACACCATGCCCAGCTCGCTGGGCGGCACCACCTCACCCGGCTCGGCCAACACCGACAGCAGCAGGTGGGACTCCTCGGGGAAGGTGTCCCAGCAGGCGATCACGAACTCGCCGAAGAGGACCACGTCGGCTGCGGCCCGGGCCGTCGCGTCGGCGCCGGCGCTCTCCAGCAGGTCCTCGCTGCGCGCCTGCACGGCCTGCAGCGAGGCGACGAGGCGCCGGATGGCGTCGTTCTGCAGCTCGGCCAGCAGGGCGCCCTTGGAGGGGAAGTGGGTGTAGACGGTGCCGACCGCGCAGCCGACCTCCTCGGCCACGCCCTGCATGGTGAGCTGGCCGATGCCCTCGCGGGCCACGATGCGCATCGACGCCGCGAACAGGCGCGGCCCGTCGTGCCTGGCGGCGCGCCGCGCGCCTGTCCCCCCCGACGACGGGGCCTCCCACAGCCGTCACGACCGTGATGCTACAGGTCGGCCGCCCCGACCGCCCGGCCGGGCGCGACGGAGGGGCGGGGCCGGGCCCCGCCCCTCCGGACGTCGTCGTGCCGGGGTCGGCTCAGCCGGCGTCGGTGCCGGTGCCCGGGACCGGGGACAGCTCGGAGCCGTCGGCCCCGGTGCCCTCGATGGTGCCCCGGAGGTTCGCCAGGTAGGCGGAGGCGTCGAAGCCCTCGTCGGCGAACTCCTCGCCGTCGGAGGAGTAGAACGCCATCGGCTCGTACTCGGGGGCGTGGGTGCCCACGTCCCGGTACTCCGGCATGCCCGTCCCGGCGGGGATGAGCTTGCCGATGATGATGTTCTCCTTGAGCCCCAGCAGCGAGTCCGAGCGGGACTCGATGGCGGCCTCGGTGAGCACCCGGGTGGTCTCCTGGAAGGAGGCGGCCGAGAGCCACGAGTCGGTGGCCAGCGACGCCTTGGTGATGCCCATGATCTCGTCACGGGCCTCCGACGGCGCCTTGCCCTCCTCGACCAGCACCCGGTTGGTGTCGCGGAACGCCTTGCGGTCGATCCGCTCGTCGGGCAGGAACTCCGACTCGCCGGGATCGGACACCGCGACCCGACGGGTCATCTGGCGGACGATCAGCTCGATGTGCTTGTCGTGGATCGACACGCCCTGGTCGCGGTACACCTTCTGGACCTGGGCCAGCAGGTAGTTCTGCGTCTCGCGGAGGCCCTTGATCTCGAGCAGCTCCTTGGGGTCGCGGGGTCCGGGCACGATGGCGGCGCCGGCGGCGACCTCCTGGCCCTCCTCGACGTCGAGGCGGGCCTGGACCGGGATGGTGTGGACCTCCTCGGAGCCGTCGTCGCCCACGATGGTGACGACCCGGCCCTTGCCCTCGTCGTCGCCGATGCGGACGACGCCGGAGGTGCGGACGAGGGTGGCCTTGCCCTTCGGGCTGCGGGCCTCGAACAGCTCCACCACGCGGGGGAGGCCGCCGGCGATGTCGCCGCCGCCGGTGGCGACGCCGCCGGTGTGGAAGGTCCGCATGGTGAGCTGGGTGCCCGGCTCACCGATGGACTGGGCGGCGATGACGCCCACGGCCTCGCCCAGCTCGATCTCGCGACCGGTGGCCAGGGAGCGGCCGTAGCACTTGGCGCACACGCCGAGCTCGGCGTCGCAGGTGAGCGGCGAGCGGACCCGCACCCGGCTGACGGTCTCGTCGTCGCGGAGCGTGGCCATCAGGTCCTCGTCGATGCGGCGTGTCGGCCTCGACGACCGTGCCGTCGCCGAGGGTCACGTCGACGGCGAGGCAGCGGCCGAACAGCGCCGTCTCGAGGTAGGTCCGCCTCATGACGTCGGTGGGCTCGACCTTGGTCGCGCCCACGTAGGTGCCGTCGGTCGAGAAGTAGCCGTCGGGCCACACGTCCTCGATCCACGTGCCGCGGGCCGGGCCGCCGTGGCGGCAGTCGTCCTCGCGGATGATGAGCTCCTGGGCCACGTCGACCAGGCGCCGGGTGAGGTAGCCCGAGTCGGCGGTGCGCAGGGCGGTGTCGACCAGGCCCTTCCGGGCGCCGGGGGTGGCGATGAAGTACTCCAGCATCGCCAGGCCCTCGCGGAAGTTGGACTTGATGGGCCGGGGGATCATGTCGCCACGGGGGTTGGCCACCAGGCCGCGCATGCCGGCGATCTGGCGGACCTGCATCATGTTCCCTCGGGCGCCGGAGCCGACCATCATCTCGATGGGGTTGAACTGCTCGGCCCGGAGGCCGACCTCCATCTCGCTGCGCACCTTGTCGGTGGCCGCGGTCCAGATCTCGACCTCCTTCTGGCGCCGCTCGCCGTCGGTGATGATGCCCCGACGGAACTGGTCCTCGACCTTCTGGGCCCGGCTCTCGTGCTCCTCGAGGATCCCGGCCTTGGACTCCGGCGTCTTCACGTCGTCGACCGAGATGGTGATCCCGGACTTGGTGGCGTAGCGGTAGCAGAGGTTCTTGATGGCGTCGAGGCTGCCGGCGACCACGGCCTTGGGGAAGCCGTGGGCCAGCTCGTCGACGATCGAGCCCATGATCTTCTTGTCGACCCGCTCGTTGACGTAGCGGAAGTCGTCGGGCAGGGCGTCGTTGAAGATGAGCCGACCCGGGGTGGTCTCCAGGTCGTCGACGACCCGCTCGCCGTCGTCGTCGGTGGTGGCGGTGCGGAGGGTGACCACCGCGTGCAGGCTGACGTGGCCCTCCTCGTAGGCCCGCTCCACCTCGTGGAGGTGGCGGAAGATGCGACCCTCGCCCAGGGCGCCCTCGACCCGCTCGGTGAGGTAGTAGCCACCGATGATCATGTCCTGGGTGGGCGTGACCAGCGGACGGCCGTGGGCCGGCGACAGCACGTTGTTGGCCGACAGCATCAGCACCCGGGCCTCGGCCTGGGCCTCGGCCGACAGGGGCAGGTGCACGGCCATCTGGTCGCCGTCGAAGTCGGCGTTGAAGGCGGTGCACACCAGCGGGTGGATCTGGATGGCCTTGCCCTCGACCAGCACCGGCTCGAAGGCCTGGATGCCGAGGCGGTGCAGCGTGGGCGCCCGGTTCAGCATGACCGGGTGCTCCTTGATGGCCTCCTCCAGCACGTCCCACACCTGGGGGCGGCGGCGCTCGACCATGCGCTTGGCCGACTTGATGTTCTGGGCCAGCTCGGCGTCGACCAGCTTCTTCATGACGAAGGGCTTGAACAGCTCCAGGGCCATGATCTTGGGCAGGCCGCACTGGTGCAGCTTGAGGGTCGGGCCGACCACGATGACCGAACGGCCCGAGTAGTCGACGCGCTTGCCCAGCAGGTTCTGGCGGAACCGGCCCTGCTTGCCCTTGAGCATGTCGGAGAGGGACTTGAGCGGGCGGTTGCCCGGCCCGGTGACGGGCCGGCCGCGGCGGCCGTTGTCGAACAGGGCGTCGACGGCCTCCTGGAGCATGCGCTTCTCGTTGTTGACGATGATCTCGGGGGCCCCGAGGTCGAGGAGGCGCTTGAGCCGGTTGTTCCGGTTGATGACCCGGCGGTACAGGTCGTTGAGGTCGGAGGTGGCGAAGCGGCCACCGTCGAGCTGGACCATGGGCCGCAGCTCGGGCGGGATCACCGGCACGACGTCGAGGATCATGGCCCGGGGGTCGTTGATCCGGCGGCCGTGGTCGTCGCGGCGGTTGAAGGCGGCGACGATCTTCAGGCGCTTGACGGCCTTCTGCTTGCGCTGGGCCGACAGGGGCTTGCGGCCGTCCTGCGGGGTCGAGCGCCTCGCGGAGCTTGACCTCCTCCTCGTCGAAGTCGATGCGGTCGATGAGCTGCTTGATGGCATCGGCGCCCATGCCGCCCTCGAAGTAGTCGCCGTAGCGGTACTCGATCTCGCGCCACAGCATCTCGTCGTCCATGATCTGGCGGGCGAAGAGCTTCTGGAACTCGTCGAAGGCGCGGTCGAGGCGCTCGAGCTCCTCCTCGTACTGCTCGCGCACCGAGGCCTGGTCCTTCTCGAAGGCCTTGCGCCGGGCCTTGATGTCGGACTCCTTGGCCCCGTCGGCCTCGAGCTGGGCGATCTCGCCCTCGTGCTCCTCGAGCATGCGGGCCAGCTCGACGTCGCGCTGCTGGGCGATCTCCTCGTGCTCGGCGACCTTCTCGGCCTCCAGGTTGGGGAGGTCCTCGTGGCGGCGCTCCTCGTCGACGTAGGTGACGAGGTTGGCCGCGAAGTAGATGACCTTCTCGAGCTGCTTGGCCTTGAGCTCCTCCTTCACCTCGGTGCCCATGAGGAGGTAGGCCAGCCACGAGCGGGTGCCGCGGAGGTACCAGATGTGGACGACGGGGGCGGCCAGCTCGATGTGGCCCATGCGCTCGCGGCGCACCTTGGACCGGGTGACCTCGACGCCGCAGCGCTCGCAGATGATGCCCTTGAAGCGCACCCGCTTGTACTTGCCGCAGTAGCACTCCCAGTCCTTGGTGGGACCGAAGATCTTCTCGCAGAAGAGGCCGTCCTTCTCCGGCTTGAGCGTGCGGTAGTTGATGGTCTCGGGCTTCTTGACCTCGCCGTTGGACCACGTGCGGATGCTGTCCGCGGTGGCGAGGCCGATCTTCAGCTGGTCGAAGTCGTTGACATCCAGCATCTTCAGTGCTCCCTCTGAGCGGCGGTGCCGCTCATGTCCTGGGTGGTGACGGTGGATGCCGTCCTTGTCCTCGGTCCCGGGGGTCCGGGTGCGTGTCGTGGGGTCGGCGTCACCGGGCGGCGCGGCGGGCGTCGTCCTCGTCGGTGCCGCGCTCGGGGCGGGAGAGGTCGATGCCGAGCTCCTCCGCGGTCCGGAACACGTCCTCGTCGAGCTCGCGCATCTCGATCTCCTCGCCGGACTGGGCCAGCACCTCGACGTTGAGGCAGAGGGCCTGCATCTCCTTGATGAGCACCTTGAAGCTCTCGGGGATGCCGGGCTCGGGGATGTTCTCGCCCTTGACGATGGCCTCGTAGACCTTCACCCGGCCGAGCACGTCGTCGGACTTGATGGTGAGCAGCTCCTGCAGGCAGTAGGCGGCGCCGTAGGCCTCGAGGGCCCACACCTCCATCTCGCCGAAGCGCTGGCCGCCGAACTGGGCCTTCCCGCCCAGCGGCTGCTGGGTGATCATCGAGTAGGGGCCGGTGGACCGGGCGTGGATCTTGTCGTCCACGAGGTGGGCCAGCTTCAGGATGTACATGTAGCCGACGGTGACCGGCTTGTCGTAGGCCTCGCCGGTGCGGCCGTTGTAGAGCTGGGCCTTGCCGTCGGGCTGGATCATCCGGCCGCCGTCGCCGTACTCGGGTGGGGCGACTCGGGGTGGATGTTGGCCAGCGCCTGCTGGATGGTGGCGTGCTTGCCGGCCTGGCCCTCCTCGTCCCAGTGGGCGCCGTCGAACACCGGCGTGGCCACCAGGGTGGACGGGCGGGTGGTGGGCCGGGTCTTGGCCTCGGTGCCCCGGAGGGGGTCCTCGCCGGTGCCGGGCCGGACGCCGCTGTCGCCGTCGACCTCGTCCCAGCCCCAGCGGGCGGCGTAGCCCAGGTGGGCCTCGAGGACCTGGCCCACGTTCATGCGGGACGGGACGCCGAGGGGGTTGAGGATGATGTCGACGGGGGTGCCGTCGGCCAGGAAGGGCATGTCCTCGATGGGCAGGATCCGGGAGATGACGCCCTTGTTGCCGTGGCGTCCGGCCAGCTTGTCGCCCACCGAGATCTTGCGCTTCTGGGCCACGTAGACCCGGACCAGCTCGTTGACGCCGGGCGGCAGCTCGTGGCCGCCGTCGCGGGTGAAGACCCGGACGTCGATGACCTTGCCGGTCTCGCCGTGGGGGACCTTGAGCGAGGTGTCGCGGACCTCGCGGGCCTTCTCGCCGAAGATGGCCCGCAGCAGGCGCTCCTCGGGGGTGAGCTCGGTCTCGCCCTTGGGGGTGACCTTGCCGACCAGGACGTCGCCGCCGTCGACCTCGGCGCCGACGCGGATGATCCCGCGCTCGTCGAGGTCGGCGAGGATGTCCTCGGAGAGGTTGGGGATGTCCCGGGTGATCTCCTCGGGGCCCAGCTTGGTGTCGCGGGCGTCGATCTCGTGCTCGTGGATGTGGATCGACGTGAGCACGTCGTCCTTCACGAGCCGCTCGCTGAGGATGATGGCGTCCTCGAAGTTGTAGCCCTCCCACGGCATGAAGGCCACGAGCAGGTTCTTGCCCAGGGCCAGCTCGCCGTTGTCGGTGGAGGGGCCGTTGGCGATGATGTCGCCCTTCTGGAGCTTCTGGCCCTCGACCACCACCGGACGCTGGTTGATGCAGGTGTCCTGGTTGGAGCGCTCGAACTTGAGCAGCTTGTAGACCCGGCGACGCTTGCCGTACTCGACGGTGACGTGGGTGCCGTCGACCTCGGTGACGACGCCGTCGTCGTCGGCGATGATCATGTCGGCCGCGTCGCGGGCCGCCTTGGCCTCGATGCCGGTGCCGATGAAGGGGGCCTCGGCCCGCAGCAGCGGCACGGCCTGGCGCTGCATGTTGGCGCCCATCAGGGCCCGGTTGGCGTCGTCGTGCTCGAGGAACGGGATGAGCGAGGTGGCGACCGAGACGATCTGCTTGGGCGAGACGTCCATGAGCTGGACCTCGCTGCCGGGCACCGCGGAGATCTCGGTGGTGGCGCCGAAGAAGACGTCGCGCTCGAGCTGGAGCTTCAGCTCGCCGAGGGTGGCGGCCTGCGGCGAGCGCCGCACCAGGACCCGGTCCTCGGCGAAGGTGCGGTCGTCGTTGAGCTTGGCGTTGGCCTGGGCGACGACGTACTCCTCCTCCTCGTCGGCGGAGAGGTACATGATCTCGTCGGTGACCTTGCCCTCGACGACCCGCCGGTAGGGCGACTCGAGGAACCCGAAGCTGTTCACCCGGGCGTAGGTGGCGAGGTAGCCGATGAGCCCGATGTTCGGGCCCTCCGGGGTCTCGATCGGGCACATGCGGCCGTAGTGGCTGAAGTGGACGTCGCGGACCTCGAAGCCGGCCCGCTCGCGGGACAGGCCACCCGGGCCGAGGGCCGAGAGGCGACGGCGGTGGTTCAGCCCCGACAGGGGGTTGACCTGGTCCATGAACTGGGAGAGCTGGCTGGTGCCGAAGAACTCCTTGATGGCGGCCACGACCGGGCGGATGTTGATGAGGGACTGGGGCGTGATGGCCTCGACGTCCTGGGTGGTCATGCGCTCGCGGACGACCCGCTCCATGCGGGAGAGGCCGATGCGGACCTGGTTCTGGATCAGCTCGCCGACCGACCGGATGCGGCGGTTGGCGAAGTGGTCCTGGTCGTCGAGGCGGTAGCCGGGCTCGGCGTCGACCAGGTGCAGCAGGTAGGTGGTGGCGGCCAGGACCTCGCAGCGCGACAGCACCGACTGGTCGGGGGCGGGCTCGCCGTTGACCATGAGGGCGGCTGTCGGGGTCCTCGGCGGCCAGGGCCCGGGCCTCGTCGGAGACGGTGGGCCGGTCCAGCTCGAGCATGGGGAAGGTCTGCTCGAGCCAGTCGAGCTCGCCGCCCAGCTTGCGGTTGAGCTTGTAGCGCCCGACCCGGGACAGGTCGTAGCGGCGGGGCTCGAAGAAGGCGTTGCGGAAGTAGGCCTTGGCCGACTCGACCGACGGCGGCTCGCCGGGGCGGGCCCGCTTGTAGATCTCGACGAGGGCCTCGTCCTGGGTGGGGGCCAGCTCGCGGTCCTTCTCCCACTGGCCCTCGAGGAAGTCGAACTCCCGGACGAAGGCCTCGAGGAAGCCGGGGGCCTGCTCCTCGTCGTAGCCGAGGGCGCGGAGCAGGACGAACAGGCTGAGGCGGCGCTTGCGGGCCACCCGGGTGCCGGCGGTGACGTCCTTGCCCGGCTTCTGCTCGACGTCGAACTCGATCCACTCGCCGCGGTAGGGGTGGACGGTGCCGGTGACCAGCTGGTGCTTGGAGAGGTTCCGCAGGCGGAAGCGCTCACCGGGCTGGAAGATGACGCCCGGGCGAGCGGACGAGCTGGGACACGACGACCCGCTCGGTGCCGTTGATGATGAAGGTGCCCTTCTCCGTCATCATGGGGAAGTCCCCCATGAACACGGTCTGCTCCTTGATCTCACCGGTGTTCTGGTTCATGAACCGGGCGCGCACGAAGATCGGCGCGGCGAAGGTCATGTCCTTCTCCTTGCACTCCTCGACCGAGAACTTCGGCTCGGGGCGCAGGTCCTCGTCCTCGGGGTCGAACTCCAGCTCGAGCTGCAGGGTCTCGGTGAAGTCCTTGATCGGGCTGATGTCCCGGAAGGTGTTGGCCAGACCCCTGGGCCAGGAACCAGTCGAACGACGTGCGCTGGATGGCGATGAGGTCGGGGAGCTCGAGGACCTCGTCGAGGTTCGCGAAGGAGTAGCGATCCCGAAGGATGGGGCGGGCAGACAAGGACGTCTCCTCGGATTGGAGGGGCGATCACGCGGCGATGGCCGTGCTGGCTGCGCGCAGATCCCCGGGGCCGGAAGACAGGGGGACGAGGCGGGCAGTCACGGCAACTGACCACACTAGGGGTCGACGTGCTGGCCGAGCAACCCGCGCTCGAAGAACCTGGACCGAGGCATGCGGCCCCGGTCCGGAAGTTCCGCGCAGGGTAAGCGTCACGGACCGCGAGGTCAAGGATCTCCGCCCTCGAGCGGGCGCGACGACGGGCGGGGCCCGATCGCCCGCAGGCGACCGGGCCCCGCCCGTCGACAGGGTCCCTCGGGGGACCGGTGCTACTTCAGCTCGACGCTGGCACCCTCGGCCTCGAGGGCCTCCTTGGCCTTCTCGGCGTCCTCCTTGGAGGCGTTCTCGAGGATGGGCTTCGGCGCCGCGTCGACCAGGTCCTTGGCCTCCTTGAGGCCCAGGCTGGTGAGGGAGCGGACGGCCTTGATGACGCCGACCTTCTTGTCGCCGGCGGCGGTGAGGATGACGTCGAACTCGTCCTTCTCCTCGGCGGCACCGGCGCCGTCGCCGCCACCGGCGGCGGGGGCGGCGGCCGCGGCCACAGGGGCGGCGGCGGTGACGTCGAAGCGCTCCTCGAACGCGGTCTTGAGCTCGGACAGCTCCAGCACCGTCATGCCGGCGATGGCGTCGAGGATGTCGTCGGTGGAAAGGGTGGCCATGTCAGCTCTCCTCGTTCTCGGCCGGGTCGGCCGGGGTCTCGGTCCCGGCATCGGCCGGGGTGGGGTCGGTGGCCGAGTCCTCGGCCGGGGTGGTCTCGTCGGCGGCGGGCCTCGGCGGCGCGCGGCCGGTCGGGGGCGCCGGGGGCGCCTCCGGCCTCGATCAGCGCGTTCAGCGCGTAGGCGAAGCTGCGGGGCACGGCGTCGAGCAGGCCCGCCATCTGCTGCATCGGGGCCGCGAACAGCCCGGCGATCTCCGACAGCAGCACCTCCCTGCTGGGCAGGTCGGCCAGGGCGGTGACCTCGTCGGCGCCCACGAGGGCCTCGCCGAGGAGGCCGCCCTTGACCACCAGGGCCGGGTTGGCCTTGGCGAAGTCGCGCAGGGCCTTGGCCACGCCGGCGACGTCGCCGTCGACGAAGGCGATGGCGGTCGGGCCGGTGAGCAGGTCGTCGATCTCGAGGCCACGCTCCTGGGCCGCCAGGCGCACCAGGGTGTTCTTGTAGATCTTGTAGGTGCCGCCGGCCTCGCGCAGGGCCCGGCGCAGGTCGGCCATGCCGCCCACGTCGATGCCGCGGTACTCGGTGAGCACGACGGCCTCGGCCGCATCGAGGCGCTCGCCGACCTCGGCCACGAGGGCGACCTTCTCCGGTCGGGGGTTCTCCACCTGCTCCTCCTCTCCTGGGTCGGGCGCCCCGGGGGGACGCGCAAAGGGTGTCCGCACCGCACGCGCGAACACCCTGGGAGGAACGTGGTTCCCCACCTGGTCAGGCGGACTGTCGTCCTTTCAGCACCGAGGTGCACCGGATGTCTTCGGCAGCGATGGCTTGATCTGTCAGCCGGGAGACCCTACCGGCCCCCCCGGCCCCGGGCCAATCCCGCCTCGCAGACCCGACTCCCGCCCCGCTCGCGCACCGTCGGAGACGGGCCACAGAGAACCGATGGCACCGAAGGAGCGAGCACCGCAAGGCCGCGGGCCCGGCGCAGCCGCTGGGGGGTGCGGGGGGTCTCCCCCCGCAGAGGAGGGCGGCTGCGAGGGACGAGCCGCCACCCGCCGGGATCCCTCGGTGCGAGCGCAGCGAGCAGCCCTCAGCTCGAGGGAACGGAGCGAGCGCCAGCGAGCCGTAGCGACCTCGGAGACCTGGCCTAGTCGTCGTCCTCGTCGGGCTTGATGCGGGCGGGGTCGATCTTGATGCCGGGGCCCATGGTCGACGACAGGCCCACCCGGCGGAAGTAGCGGCCCTTGGAGGAGGCCGGCTTGGCCCGGTTGAGCTCGTCGACGACGGCCCGCAGGTTCCGGCTCAGGTCCTCGGGGGTGAAGCTGGCCTTGCCCACCGGGACGTGGACGTTGCCGTAGCGGTCGGTGCGGTACTCGACCTTGCCGCCCTTGAAGTCCTCGACGGCCTTGCCCACGTCGGTGGTGACGGTGCCGGTCTTGGGGTTGGGCATGAGGCCGCGGGGCCCGAGCACCCGGCCCAGGCGACCGACGGTCGGCATCATGTCGGGGGTGGCGATGGCCACGTCGAAGTCGAGCTTGCCCCCCTCGACCTCGGCAGCCAGGTCGTCGGAGCCGACCACGTCGGCCCCTGCGGCCCGGGCGGCCTCGGCGGCGTCGCCGGCCGCGAACACGGCGATGCGGACGTCCTTGCCGGTGCCCGCGGGCAGGGCGACGGTGCCGCGCACCATCTGGTCGGCCTTGCGAGGGTCGACCCCGAGGCGGACGCTCAGCTCGACGGTCTCGTCGAACCCGGCGGTGGCCAGGGTGGTGACCAGCGACGACGGCCTCGTCGGCCGAGTGCAGGTGGTCGCGGTCGAACCGCTTCGTCGCGTCGTTGTAGCGCTTGCCCTTCGCCATGGTGGTGGCTCCCTCGTCTGGTCGGGCCCGGGGCGAGGTCCTCCCCGGTGCCTGTTGGTGGTCCGGTCCGGTCGGTCGACCGGCCCGGGAGGATGGTGGGTCAGCCGACCTCGAGGCCCATGGAGCGGGCCGTGCCCTCGACCTGCTTGACGGCGCCGTCGAGGTCGTTGGCGTTGAGGTCGGGCATCTTGGTCTCGGCGATCGAGCGGATCTGGGCCGCGGTCACCTTGCCGGCGCCCTCGCGGCCCGGGGTCTGCGAGCCCTTGTCGATGCCCGCCGCCTCGCGGAGCAGGACCGGCGTGGGCGGCGTCTTGGTGATGAAGGTGAAGGAGCGGTCCTCGAAGACCGTGATCTCCACCGGCACGATGGTGCCGCGCTGGGACTCGGTCTGGGCGTTGTAGGCCTTGCAGAAGTCCATGATGGCGACGCCGTGGGGGCCCAGGGCGGTGCCGACGGGCGGGGCCGGGTTGGCCTGGCCCGCGGGGATCTGGATCTTGACGACGGCCAGGACCTTCTTCTTGGCCATGGTGGTGGCTCCTCGTGACAGCAGCGGTGCCGTCGGTGACTCGTGGGTCTCGGCGCAGGGGCGCCGAGGGGACAGGACAGGGTACGGGGCGGGGCGGCGCCGACGCCACCCGGGCAGGGGCCGGGCCGGCCCCTAGAACTTGGCGACCTGGGAGAAGTCGAGCTCGACCGGCGTCTCCCGGCCGAAGATGTCGACCAGGACCTTGACCTTGAGCTGGTCCTCGTTGATCTCGACGATCTCGCCGGAGAAGTTGGCGAACGGGCCCTCCTTGACCCGGACGGTCTCGCCCAGCTCGTGCTCGAGGCGGGCCCGCCCCTTCTTGGTGGGGGCCTCGTCGGTCTCGTCCTTGACCGGCGAGGAAGGTCTCCACGTCGCGGCGGGGCAGCGGCGAGGGCTTGTTGCCGGCCCCGACGAAGCCGGTGACGCCCGGGCGTGTTGCGGATGACGTACCAGGAGTCGTCGTCGAGGAAGCAGCGCACCAGCAGGTAGCCGGGGAACATCTTCTTCTGGACGACCTGCTTCTTGCCGCCGCGGATCTCGACGACGTCCTCCATGGGGATGACGACCTCGTGGATCCGTCCCTCCATGTTCATCGACGAGGTGCGGGCCTCGAGGTTCTGCTTGACCTTCTTCTCGTAGCCCGACTGGGTGTGGACCACGAACCAGCGGCCGGGGCGGTCGAAGGGGCTCTCCGGCGGCGCCGGGGGCTCCTCGATCAGGGCGTCGGCGTCGACGACCTCGCCGGTCTCGGGGTCGACGCCGGCGGGGGTGCCTCGTCGGTGACGGGCTCGCCCGGGTCCGGCGGCGGGGCGTCGGCCTCGCCCGCGTCGGGCGTGAGGGTGCCGGGGGTGGCGGTGTCGGTGGGCGACGGCGGGGCGTCGGTCTCGGCCGCGTCCTGGGAGGGGGCCGGGTCGGTGTCGTTCAGGAAGCTCATGGGGAGGGGTGTCTTCTCGTCGTTGCGGTCAGGCGGTCGGCGGGGCCGGTCAGGCGTCGTAGACCCACAGGACGGCCTTGGCCAGGCCGAAGTCGACCACCGCGATCAGGGCGGTCAGCACCACGATGGTGATGAGCACGATGATCGAGTAGTTGGTGGTCTCGGCACGGGTGGGCCAGTTGACCTTGCGCATCTCGGCCCGGACCTCGCGCAGGAACTGGCGGGGCTTGGTGCGCTGCTCCTTGGGGCGCGGGGCGCTGGCGGGGACGACGGGTGGCCTTCGGGCTGCCGTCGGCATCGATGCGCGCCCTGCTTCTGGAGCAGTCGCTTCTGTTCACGGTTCATCGCCATCGGAGGTCCCTGACGAGCGGTGGAGGATGGGGAGCGCAGGGCAGGAGGGAATCGAACCCCCAACCGCCGGTTTTGGAGACCGGTGCTCTGCCAGTTGAGCTACTGCCCTCTGTGGTGAGGATGCCCCGGTCGAGCCGGGGACAGGCCCATGCGACACTAGCAACCCCGCCCCCGCCGCTCCCACTCGGCTGGAGCGCCCGGCCGCCGGTCAGCCGGCCAGGGGCAGGCGCCGGCCCCGGGTGCGGGTGGCCAGGACGATCGCCCCGGCCGCCCCGGCCGCCGCGGTGGCCGCGGCCAGGCCCCCGAGGTAGGCGGCCCGCCGCCCGCGTCAGCAGCGAGCGGATGGCCCGGCGCTCGCCGGCCTCCTCGATGTGGGCCAGCACCTCGGTGACCAGTCCGGGGGCGGGCACGAGCACCTCGGTGCGCAGCGAGCGCAGGGCCCGCAGCACCCGGCGGTGCTCGACCAGGTCGGCCTGGCACCGCAGGCAGGTCTCGACGTGGGCGCGGGCCGCCCGGTCGAGGGCGCCGCCGTCGGTCACGGCCGCGGCCAGGCGGTCGCCCAGGTCCCCGCAGGTGGTGGTCATCGGTCGTCCTCCTCCCCCGCCTCAGCCCGGTCGGGCCGGGAACAGGCGGTCCTTCAGCTTCCGGCGGGCCCGGTGCAGCCGCACCTTGGCCGCCGACTCCGAGATCCCCAGCTCGGCCGCGATGGCCTCGTGGGGCAGGTCGTAGACGTCGCGCAGCACCACCACCGCCCGCAGCTTGGGCGGCAGGCTCGTCGAGGGCCACCGCCACCCGGCCCCGCAGGTCCGAGGCGTCGGCCTGGGCGGCCGGGTCGAGGTCGGCGTCGGTGTCGACCACCACCAGGTCCTCGACCAGCTCGTCGTGGCGGTGGCGACGGCGCTTGCCCGACGTAGGTCGAGGCGCAGTTGGCCGTGATCCGGTACATCCAGGTCGAGAAGCGGGCCTCGCCCCGGAACCGGCCGATGGAGCGGTAGGCCCGCAGGTAGGCCTCCTGGACGACGTCGCGGGCGTCGTCGTCGTCGCCGGTGAGCCGGCGGGCCAGGGTGTAGGTCTCGGCGTGGGTGGCGGTCACGAGGTCCTCGAACGCAGCATTCGTCGCCGGCCTGGGCCCGGGCCACGAGCGCCGCCATGGCCTCCGGGTCGGCCCGGAGGGCGCGCGCGGCGCGGCGCCGGGTCGGGCACCGGCGTCGGTCACCATCGGAGGATCAGACCCCACGGGGATCCCCTGCGTTACCCCGCCTCGGGGCGGGCGCCCGACAGGGCGCGCGCGCCGAGGCGCTCAGCGCGGTCTCCTTGTGCACCGTGTGGGCCTTGTCCCACCGGCAGTACTTCTTCATCTCGATCCGCTCGCGGTCGTTGATCTTGTTCTTGGTGGTGATGTAGTTGCGGCGCTTGCAGGTGGTGCACTCGAGGGTGACGTGCACCCGCTTGTCGTTCCTGGCCATGGTCGGTTCCCTTCGGCTACTTGTTGATCTTGGTGACGCGGCCGGCGCCCACGGTGCGGCCACCCTCACGGATGGCGAACCGCAGACCCTCATCCATCGCGATCGGCGCGATCAGCTCCACCGACATCGACGTGTTGTCACCCGGCATCGCCATCTCCGTGCCCTCCGGCAACGTGATCGTCCCCGTCACATCCGTCGTCCGGAAGAAGAACTGCGGCCGGTAGTTGTTGAAGAACGGCTTGTGCCGACCCCCCTCGTCCTTGGTCAACACGTACACCTCCCCCTCGAACTCCGAGTGCGGCGTGATCGACCCCGGCTTCGCCAACACCTGACCACGCTCCACCTCCTCCTTCTTCGTCCCCCGCAACAACGCACCGATGTTGTCACCCGCCTGCCCCTCATCGAGCAGCTTCTTGAACATCTCCACACCCGTGCACGTCGTCTTCTGCGTGTCCCGGATCCCCACGATCTCGATCTCATCACCGGTGTGGATCACCCCCTGCTCCACCTTCCCCGTCACCACGGTCCCCCGACCCGTGATCGAGAACACATCCTCGATCGGCATCAAGAACGGCTTGTCCACCTCACGCGCCGGCTCCGGCACGAAGTCATCCACCGCCGCCATCAGCTCCACCACCTGCGCCGCCGCGTCCGCATCACCCTCCAACGCCTTCAACGCCGACACCCGCACCACCGGCGTGTCATCACCCGGGAACTCGTACTCCGTCAACAGCTCGCGGACCTCCATGTCCACCAGCTCCAACAGCTCCTCATCATCGACCATGTCGACCTTGTTCAACGCCACCACGATCGACGGCACACCCACCTGACGAGCCAACAACACGTGCTCACGGGTCTGCGGCATCGGACCATCCGTCGCCGCCACCACCAAGATCGCCCCATCCACCTGCGCCGCACCCGTGATCATGTTCTTGATGTAATCCGCGTGACCCGGCATGTCCACATGCGCGTAGTGACGGTTCTCCGTCTCGTACTCCACATGCGAGATGTTGATCGTGATCCCCCGCTGACGCTCCTCCGGCGCCTTGTCGATCATGTCGAACGGCGTGAACGCCGACGACCCGTTCGCCTCGTGCAACGTCTTCGTGATCGCCGCCGTCAACGTCGTCTTCCCATGGTCGATGTGACCCATCGTCCCGATGTTCAGATGCGGCTTGTTCCGCTCGAACTTCTCCTTGGCCATGTGAGGTGCCTCCTCGGCGCGTCCGATCGGCCGGGCGGCGCCCGGCCTCGGTGTTGGGTGGGTTGTGGGACTTGCGGTGGCGACGGTCGGGTTCGAACCGACGACCCCTCGATTATGAGCCGAGTGCTCTCACCAACTGAGCTACGTCGCCGGGTCCAGCGGCGAGCCGGCGCCCGCGACGGGCGGCACGCACCGGCTGGTGGCGAGCCTCCTGTGGGAATCGAACCCACGACCTTTTCCTTACCATGGAAACGCTCTGCCGACTGAGCTAAGGAGGCCTGGACCACCGTCCCGGGGGACGGAGGCCGAGGGGGCATCCTAGGCGCGACCCGGCCCGTTCCCCCAAGCGCGATCCACGGCCGGGAGGCTCGCCGGGCGGGCCCCGGGGCGGGGCGCGGCCTGCCCCGCGGGGCATGGGCCGTTCGACCCGGGCCGAACGGCCCCGTTCGCCTCAACTCCCCGCTCCGCAGGGCCGACAGGCACCGGGTGCGATTGACCCGGATGGTGATCGAGGCGGGCCGCCACACGATCGCGCTCGACCTCCACCCGCGCCTCACCGTGATCACCGGCGTGGGCGACCTCGAGCGCGAGAGCCTGGCCGGCGAGCTGCTGGGGTCCCTCGGGCCACAGCCGCCCCGGCGTCCACGTCGAGGTGACGCACCGACGACGGCCGCCACCTGGCCGTGTTCCGCCCGACCCACGGGCCAGGCCCGGCTGGTCGACGTGGAGCGGGCCGCCGACATCACCCCGCCCGAGGCCGACGGCGGCGTCGACCTCTACGCCCAGCACGGGCTCGACCTGGCGACCGCCCGCCGGGCCCTCAAGGTCACCCCGGCCGACCTCACCACCCAGGCCCGGGCCGACGTCGGTCGTGGCCCGCCTGGCCGACCTCGACCAGACCGCCCTGTGGGCCGCCGCCGCCCGCGTCCGGGTCACCGACGAGGCCCTGCAGGCCGAGTCGGCGGCGGCCGGCACCGCCCCCGAGGACGCCGAGCTCATCGACCGCATCGAGGCCCGCCACGCCCAGGTGGAGGGCGCCCTCGAGACCATGCGTGCGCTCGCGGCGCCTGGCCCGCATGGTCACCGCCTTCGGCGTGCTGGGCTGCATCCCCGCCCTGGTCGTCGGCCCCGTCCTGGCCCTGCCCGCTGGTGGCCATCACCATCGCCACCCTCGCCGTCGCCTTCCTGTTCAAGGCCCGGGTCGACCGGGCCCAGCGGGCCGAGCAGGAGGCCCTCGACGCCGCCGGCGCCGAGTCCTACCTCGGGTTCCAGGTGCGCCGGGTCGACGGACTGGTCACCACCGACCAGGCCCGCCGCCACCTGCTGGAGGCGGCGGCCGAGCACCGGGCCGCGGCCAGCCCAGTGGTTCGCCCTCGCCGGCGACACCAGCGTCGACTGGGCCCTCGAGCACCACGCCGAGATCTCCACCGCAGCCCGGCTGCGGGCCGACGTCCGGAACCTGGGCGTCATGTCCTCCAGCGCCCCCGGCGACGGCGACCTGGCCTCGGACCTGGCCCACGCCCTGCTGGGCCGCATGGCCCGGGCCCGCACCCTCGGCGACCTGGGCGAGACCTTCCCGCTGGTCGTCGACGAGGTGTTCCGCGACCTCGACCCGGGTCTGAAGGTGCCCCTGCTCGAGCTGCTGGCCCGGTCGGCCGGGCAGCCCCCAGGTCATCCTGCTCACCGCTGACGAGGAGGTCGCCTCCTGGGCCCGCCTCGAGGCCCTGACCGGCACGCCTGCCGGTGCTCGAGCCCACCCCCGAGGCCGAGCCGGGCCCGCGCCGGCGACGTGGTCGCCTGACCAGCGACCGCCCGGAGCCGGCGACCGCGGCGCCGTAGCCTCCCGCCGATGCAGGTCCGACTGGCCCGGGTCGACGATGCCGAGGGCATCGGCGCCATCTACAACCGCGAGGTGCTCGAGGGCACCGCCACGTTCGACCTGCGCCCCCGCGCCCCCGGAGGAGCAGCGGGCCTGGCTCACCGAGCGCAGGGCGCCCACGCCGTGGTCGTGGCGGTCGACGGCGACGAGGTCTCGGCTTCGGGTCGCTGTCGCCCTACCGGCCCCGGCCCGCCTACCGGACGACGGTGGAGGACTCGGTGTACGTCGCCCCCGGCGCACCAGGGGCGGGGGGTGGGCCGCGCCGTGCTGGAGGCGACTGGTCGACACGGCCACCGACCACGGCTTCCACCTGGTCATCGGGCGCATCGCCGGCCACAACGAGGCGTCGGTCGCCCTCCACCACGCCTGCGGGTTCGAGACCGTGGGCGTCGAGCGCGAGGTGGGGCGCAAGTTCTCCCGGTGGCTCGACGTGGTGGTCGTCCAGCGCCTCCTCGCCTGACCGGCCTCGCTGCTAGACAGAGGGCAGCCGCAGGGCACAGGAGGAGCCGGATGAAGGCCGTCATCATCTTCAACAGCCTCACCGGGACCACCGAGAAGGCCGCCTACCGCATCGCCAGCGAGATGCGGGCGCTGCGCATCGAGGCCACCCCGGTCGCCATCGGCGACGTCGACCAGGCCGCGGTCGACGAGGCCGACCTGGTGGTGGTGGGCACCTGGACCGACGGCATCGTGATCCTCGGCCAGAAGCCGGCCGGCGCCCGCAAGCTCAAGGGCCTCCCCCGCATGGACGGCAAGCGGGCCGTCGTCTACTGCACCTACGCCGTCGACCCGGGCCAGACCCTCGACAAGCTGGTCGCGCTGGTCGAGGCGCTGGGGGCCGACGTGATCGGCGGCTTCGCCCTGGCCCGCCACGACCTCGAGGCCGACGTGGCCGAGTTCGTCGACCGCCTCACCCCCGAGCTGGCCGGCTGACCCACCGGGGGCCACAAGTGGCCCTTCCCGCCGCCGGTCCGGCGCGGTACCCATGACCCATGGCCCGCGGCTCCCTGCGCCACCTCCTCGCCCGGCGCACCGACGCGGGCGCGTCGCCCCACCCCTCGGGTGACGACGGCGACCGCGGCCCCGCACCCGAGCCGGCGGCGGCCACCGCCGTCGGCCGGCGGTCCGAGAACCAGGACCGGGTCCGGACCGGACCCGGGTGGCTGGTGGTCTGCGACGGTGTGGGCGGCCACGCCGGCGGGGCCCGGGCCGCGCGGCTCGCGGTCGACGCCGCGGCCGAGGTGCTGGCCGCCACCGGCGCGACCCCGGTCCGCGACGCGGTGCGCGCCGCCCACCGGGCGGTGCGCGGCGGCCAGGTCGACGCCGCCCACGCCGACATGGCCACCACGGTGACGGTGGCCCGGGCGACCGACCGCTCCGGCCGGACCTGGGTGGTGGGCCACGTCGGCGACTCACCCGCCTGGCAGGTGGCCGAGGGCCGGGCGGTGCAGGTCACCGCCGACCACACCGTCGCCGGCGAGCTGCTGGCCACCGGCACCATCGACCCGTCGGCCGCCGCCCACCACCCCGGCCGGCGGTTCGTCACCCGGGTGGCGGGCGCCCGGGAGGGGGCCGTCCCGGACGTCGTGGAGGTCGACCTGGCTCCCGGGGCGGCCCTCGTCGTGGCCACCGACGGCGTCTCCGACGTCCTCGATGCCGACGCGGTGGCGGCGGTGGTGGGTGCTGCGCCCGACGCCGCCGCGGCGGCGGCGGACCTGGTCGAGGCCGCCCTGGCAGCCGACACCCAGGACAACGCCACCGCGGCCGTGGTGCGAGGGCCGCCCGCCCCGGGGTCGGGGCGGTGAGCCTCCGGGTCCGGGTCGACCCCGGGCCGTGGGCCGACCCGTTCGGGCGCGACGCGGTGGTCCGCATCGGGCGCAGCCCCGAGAACGACGTGCGCGCCGGCCACCACCGCGTCGGCGGGCGTTGGACCGTGTCGCGGACCCACGCCGAGCTGCGGTGGGACGGCACCCGGTGGAGCACCCTCAACCTCAGTGCCCGGCCCGGCCTGCTCCAGGTCTACGAGCCGGGGTGGGAGGAGGTCCCGGTCGAGCCCGGGCGGCCCTGGGTGCCGGTGCGGCACCGCTGGGCCTACGCCCTCGGCCGGCCCGGCCAGCAGGTGCACGTGGTGTGCGAGACCGACGACCACGGCGGTCCCGGCGTGGCCGACGGCCCGGAGGGCACCGGCGCCGACGGACCCGACGAGGACCTGACCACGGACCTGGTGGGGCCGCCGCCGCTGGCGCTCACGCCCCTCGAGCAGGAGGTGGTGCGGGCCTACTACTCGGACTTCGCCCTGCTGCCCCGCCCCGCCACCGTCGCGCCCCGCGCCCACGACGACGCCGCCCGCCGGCTCCGGCGCTCGCGGGACTCGACCCGCAAGGCCATCGAGAGGGTCAACCGCAGGGTCGCGGCCGTCGAGGGCGCACCGGCGGTGGCCGACGGGCGCAACGTGTCGGCCGAGGTCGGCCGCTGGCTGGCCCGCTCCGGGGTCCTCGACCCGGGGTGACGCCCGGTCCGGGCGACGGGGCCGGAGCGCCGGGTGAGGGGCGCCCCGGCGGGCCGCTGCGATGGTGGGCCAGGGAGGATTCGAACCTCCGAAGGCTGTGCCGGCAGATTTACAGTCTGCTCCCTTTGGCCGCTCGGGCACTGACCCTGGGAGCGTGCAGGATAGCCCCGCGGCCCCCGGTCCGAGCCAGCCCGGGGGCGCGCCGCGCCCCCCTGGGCCCCGTGGGGGCGGCAGGCGCCCGCCACTAGGTTGGCGGACATGCCGAGCTTCGACGTCCTCTCCGAGGTCGACGCCCAGGAGGTCCGCAACGCGGTCGACCAGGCGTCGCGCGAGATCACCAACCGCTACGACTTCAAGGGCACCGGCTCCTCCATCGAGCTGGGCGACGACACCATCACGCTGCGCACGTCCAGCGAGGACAAGCTGCGCGCCCTGCGCCAGGTGCTGGAGGAGAAGCTGGTCAAGCGCAAGGTGTCGCTCAAGGCCCTCACCTACGGCGACGTCGAGGACGCCTCCGGCGCCAACGTCCGCCAGGTGGTCACCCTGGCCGCCGGCATCTCGTCGGACAAGGCCCGTGAGCTCAACAAGTTCATCAAGGGCCTCGGCCTGAAGGGCGTGCAGTCCCAGGCCCAGGGCGACGAGCTCCGGGTCACGTCCAAGAAGCGCGACGACCTCCAGACGGTGATGACCGCACTCCGCGAGGGCGACTTCGGCATCCCGCTGTCCTTCGGCAACCGCCGCGACTGAGCGCACGTCACGAGGTGCCTGGCACCTCGTGACGTGCGGTCAGCGCCAGGAGCCGTCGCGGAGGCGGGCCAGGCGGTCCTCGGTGGGCGGGTGGGTCCGCAGCCAGCTGGCGAAGCGCACCTTGCGGCCGCTCAGGGGGTTGATGATGTAGGCCTGGGCCTGGGCCTGGTTGACCTGCATGGGCACCCGGTGGGCGTAGGCGTCGATCTTCTCGAGGGCCCGGGCCAGGGGCTCGCCGTCGCCGATCAGGCGGGCGCCGCTGCGGTCGGCCTCGTACTCCCGGCTCCGGGACAGGGCCATCTGCAGGATCATGGCCGCCATCGGGGCCAGCAGCGACATGGCCAGCAGGCCGATCACGTTGTCGTTGCGGTCGCGCCCCCCGCCGCCGAACATCGCCCCCCACATGGCCATGCGGGCCATGAAGGTGATGCCCATGGCCACCGCCGCCGCGACCGAGGAGATGAGGATGTCGCGGTTGCCGACGTGGCTGATCTCGTGGGCGAGCACGCCCCGCAGCTCGTCGAGGGTCAGGACCTGGAGGATCCCCTCGGTCACGCACACCGCGGCGTGGTGCGGGTTGCGCCCGGTGGCGAAGGCGTTGGGCTGGGACTCGGGGCTGACGTAGATGCGGGGCATGGGCATCTCGGCCCGCATGGCCAGGTCCTGGACCATGCCGAAGTACTCGGGCATCTCGGCCTGGGTGACCTCCCGGGCGCGGGCCGCCTTGATGGCGACCTTGTCGCTGAACCAGTAGGAGCCACCGACGAACACGAGGCCGATGCCGAGGCCGATGAGGGCGCCGCCGGTGCCCCAGAACGATCCGATGATGACCATGAGCCCGCCGAGGGCGGCGAGCAGGACGGTGGTCTTGAGCGTGTTGCGCATGGGCTCCTGTGTGCCTCCAGTGGCAACCCGGGGAGGGGTGCCGCCTGGGGACGAGGGTACCGGCGCGACCGAAAGGCGAGATCAGGGCGAGGTTGCACCTCGATGCCGATCGACCCCCCTCGGGGCCCGTCGGGGCGTCAGTCGTCGCCGGCGCCGGCCGCGGCCCGGTCGCGTATCTCCTCCACCACGTTCGGGTCGGCCAGCGTGGTGGTGTCGCCCAGCTCGCGGCCCTCGGCCACGTCGCGGAGCAGGCGCCGCATGATCTTGCCCGAGCGGGTCTTGGGCAGGTCGTCGGTGAAGATGATCGTCTTGGGCCGGCCGATCTTGCCGATCTTGGTGGCCACGTGCTCCCGCAGCTCGGACCCGACCTCGTCGGAGGGCTCGGTGGTGCCCCGGAGGGTGACGAAGGCGACGATGGCCTGGCCCGTGGTGTCGTCCTTGGCCCCCACCACGGCGGCCTCGGCCACCTTGTCGTTGTCGACCAGGGCCGACTCGACCTCGGTGGTGGAGATGCGGTGGCCGGAGACGTTCATCACGTCGTCGACCCGCCCGAGGACCCACGTGTAGCCGTCCTCGTCGACCTTGGCCCCGTCGCCGGCGAAGTAGCGACCGTCGAAGCGGCTCCAGTAGGTGTCCTGGTAGCGCTCCGGGTCGCCGTAGATGCCGCGCAGCATCGAGGGCCAGGGCTGGGTGAGGGTGAGGTAGCCGCCGCCCTTGGGCACCGGTGTGCCGTCGTTGTCGACCAGCTCGGCGCTGATGCCCGGCAGCGGGAAGGTGGCCGACCCCGGCTTGGTGGTGGTGGCGCCCGGGAGGGGCGAGATCATGATGGCGCCGGTCTCGGTCTGCCACCAGGTGTCGACGATGGGGCAGCGCTCACCACCGATGTTGAGGTGGTACCAGACCCACGCCTCCGGGTTGATGGGCTCGCCCACGGACCCGAGGACCCGCAGCGAGGACAGGTCGTGCTTCTGGGGCTCCTCCACCCCCCACTTCATGAAGGTCCGGATGGCGGTGGGTGCGGTGTAGAGGATGGTGATGCCGTACTTCTCGACCAGGTCCCAGAAGCGGTCGCGGCCCGGGGTGTCGGGCGTGCCCTCGTACATGACCGACGTCGCCCCGTTGGCCAGCGGCCCGTAGACGATGTAGCTGTGCCCGGTGACCCAGCCGATGTCGGCGGTGCACCAGTAGACGTCGGTCTCCGGGTGGAGGTCGAAGACGTACTTGTGGGTGAAGGCGACCTGGGTCATGTAGCCGCCGGTGGTGTGCATGATGCCCTTGGGCTTGCCCGTGGTGCCCGAGGTGTAGAGCAGGTAGAGGAGGTCCTCGCTGTCCATGGCCTCGGCCGGGCACTCGGCGTCGGCGGTGGCCATGAGCTCGTGGTACCAGTGGTCGCGGCCCTCGGTCATGGCCGTGTCGGCCTCGCCGCCGCTGCTGGCGATGCGGTCGACGACCACCACGGCCTCGACGCTGGAGGTGTCGGCCAGGGCCAGGTCGACGGTGGGCTTGAGCAGGCCCGGCTTGCCCCGGCGCCAGCCGCCGTCGGCGGTGACGACCACCTTGCACGAGGCGTCGTTGATGCGGTCGGCCAGCGAGTCGGCCGAGAAGCCCCCGAACACGACCGAGTGGGGGGCGCCGATGCGGGCGCAGGCCAGCACGGTGACGGCCAGCTCCGGGATCATCGGCATGTAGACCGCGACCCGGTCGCCCTTCTCCACCCCGAGGCCCTTGAGCACGTTGGCGAAGCGCTGGACCTCCTCGAGCATGTCGGCGTAGGTGAGGGTGCGGGTGTCGCCCGGCTCCCCCTCCCAGTGGAAGGCGACGCGGTCGCCCCGGCCCGCCTCGACGTGGCGGTCGAGGCAGTTCTCGCAGGCGTTGAGCTGGCCTCCCTCGAACCAGCGGGCGAAGGGCTCGTCCCACGAGAGGATGGTGTCCCACTCCTTGCGCCAGGTGAGCAGGTCGGCGGCCTGGCGGGCCCAGAAGCCCTCGCGGTCGGCGGCGGCCTCGTCGTAGATCTCGGCGTCGGTGACGAGGGCCTCGGCCTTGAACGACGCCGGCGGCGGGAAGGTGCGGTCCTCGGCGAGGTAGTCCTCGATCGTCGCTCCTGTGCCGGTGGTCTCGTCGCTCATCGTCTCTCCTCGAGGGGTGCGCTGTGCCGCCGGTCACCCTACCCAGGCCTCGCCGGGCGACCCACGGGCCCGACCCCGGCGTCCCCTCGACGCCGGGCGCCCGCCCGACGTGGTCCGCCCCGCCGTCGCCAGGGCGACGGGATCCCGTCCCACGACGTGGGGGGGACGGCTCGTGGGGCTCAGGCGCCCCACTCGAGGACCCGGAAGGCGCCCAGGCCGGTCGGGTCGGTGAGGGCTCGGGCCTCGGCGACCCGGCTGCGGGCCCGGAGGGCGGCCAGGTCGGGCGTCGCGGCGGCCTCGGCCCAGAGCCGGCGGCCCTCCTCGACCAGGACGTCGAGGCCCCACGCCCGCAGCGCCGAGGCCTGGTCGCGGTCGACCTCCGGCGGACCCGCCGACGCGGCCAGCTGGTCGACGCAGACCTCGACGGTCACGTCCTGGGCCCCGGGGGCGGCGAGCGGTGCGCCGCCCCGGGCCTGGCCTGCGTAGGTGCGGATCCACTCCGCCGGGGGCCGGGCGGCCAGCTCGGCCGTGGTGCACGCGTAGTCGAGGACCACGAGGCGCCCCCCGGGCGCCAGCCCGGAGCGGGCGGCGGCGACCCACCACCCGGCCCGGCGTTGGACCGGGACCCGGGCCCCGGGCGGGGCCTCGGGGGCGGCCGCCTCGGCCCAGGCCGCGTCGACGGCGGAGGCGGGGACCAGGACCTCGAGGGGCGCGGGCCCGTCGTGGTCCCCGACCCGGACCTCGACCCAGCCGTCGGGGGTGCGCTCGAGCAGGTCGAAGGGCAGGTTGTCGAGCAGCTCGTTGGCCACCACGACGTGGGCGCGACGGGCCGGAGGGCCTTCGGCGCTGGCGACGAGCGGACCCCCGCCGGGGGCGGCCCAGCGGGGCTCCGACGGGGGACCGTCGCCGGGGCCGTCGAGCGCGCCGACGTGGGGCAGGTGCTCGGGGTGGAGCGCCCGCTGGGCGGCGGCACGCTCGACGAGGGTCCACCGCAGCGCCGCCGCGCAGGAGGGGGCGGCCGCCACGACGGTCCGGGCCAGGGTGCCCGGACCGGCCCCGTGCTCGTCGACGAGGAAGGGGTCGGGTCGGCCCAGGTCGTCCCACCACCCGTCGAGGGCTCGGGCCAGGCAGGCCCCGAACAGCGGGCCGACCTCCGGGCTGGTGACGAAGTCACCCCGCCGCCCGGCCCGGCCCCCGGTCTCGTAGAACCCGCGCGCCGGGTCGTACAGCGCCCGCTCCAGGAAGGCCGAGAAGGGCACCGCTCGGTCACCGGTCATCGGCCTGGGCCCAGGGTGTCGGGCCGCGAGGTCAGCCGACCCTCGACCGACCTTGGACGGAAGTCGCCACATGTGACGTCGTTCCGTCCAAGGTTCGAGACGATCCCGCCGAGCGTGGCGCTCACCACTCAGAGGTCGGCGAGGGGCCGGGTCGCCTCAGCGGCCGGCGAGGGCGAGGAGGTCGGTGGCGGCGTCGCCGAAGTGGCCGACGGTGCCGGGGGCGAAGCCGAACACGAACACGCCGACCACGGCCACGCCCATCACCAGGGTGAGGGCGGTGGGGATGCGGATCGGGGTGAGGTCGCCGTCGGGGGCGTCCTCGAACCACATCTGGCGGGCCACGTTGGCGTAGTAGAAGAGCGCGATCACCGAGTTCACGGCGACGACGACGCCGAGGGCGTAGCCCGATCCCGGTGTCGGCCTCGACCACGGTGCGGAACACCTGGAACTTGGCGAACCAGCCACCGAGGGGCGGGATGCCGGCCAGGGAGAACAGGAACACCGTCATGGCGACGGTGAGGCCGGGGGCGTACTGGAACAGCCCGCCCCAGGTCGACATCTCGGCCGAGCCCGTCTTGCGGGCGACGGTGACGATGACCGCGAAGGCGCCCAGGTTCATCACCGTGTAGATGATCAGGTAGATGACCACGGCCTGGATGGCGTCGGCACCGATGGCGGGGCTCTCACCCGCGACGGCCAGCGGGGCCAGGATGAACCCGGCCTGGGCGATGGACGAGTAGGCGAGCAGGCGCACCACGTTGGTCTGGCGCAGGGCGATGAGGTTGCCCACGGTCATGGTGGCCGCGGCCAGCACGAACATGAGGGGGCCGTAGATGTCGTCGCGGCCGTAGAAGGCCACGAAGATCAGCTCCATCAGGGCCACGAACCCGGCCGCCTTGGACGCCACCGACAGGAACGCGGTGATCGGGGTGGGCGCGCCCTCGTAGGTGTCGGGGGCCCAGTTGTGGAACGGCACGGCGGAGACCTTGAAGCCGAAGCCGACGAGGACGAACACGATGCCGAGCGCGGCCACCGGGGTGTCGCCGAAGGAGCCGTCGATGGCCTCGCCGATCCCGGCGAGCAGCGTGGTCCCGGTGCCGCCGTAGACCAGCGACATGCCGTAGAGCATCACCGCCGAGGCGAACACGCCCATCAGGTAGTACTTCAGGCCGGCCTCGTTGCCGGTGAGGTCCCGCTTGCGCCAGCCGGCCAGCATGTAGGCGGGGATGGAGAGCAGCTCGAGGGCCACGAAGATGGTGATGAGGTCGCGGGCCGAGGCCATGACCACCATGCCCAGCACCGAGGCGGCCAGCAGCGTGGTAGTACTCGCCCTCCCAGTAGTCGCCCTCGGCGATGTAGTTGGTCGAGAGCAGCACCGTCACGTAGCCGGCGACCAGGAACAGCGCCTTGAGCACCAGGGCGAAGTCGTCGACCACGTAGGCCCCGCCGAACATGACCCGGTCGGTGCCGTCGACGGCGAGGGTGAGCAGCGGGACGGCCGACGGCCAGGAACCCGATGCCGGCAGATCGACGAGGTCGAGCCACTTGTTGTGCTCCTCGGTGAAGAGGTCGACGAGGAGCACCACCACGAAGGTGGCCGAGCAGGACGAGCTCGGGCGCGAGGGCGTGGCAGTCGAGCGTCGGCGCGTCGAAGGGAGGCGTCGTGGCGGCGGCGAGGAGGCTGGCGAGCACGGCGGTCCTACGGTCCGGCGATGGCCGAGAGCGACTGCTGCACGGCCCCGTCGGTGACGTGGAAGATGAGGTCCGGGTAGAAGCCGAGCACCACGATCAGCACGATCATCGGCACCCAGGCGACGTAGTCGGTGAGGTGCATGTCGGCGATGCTGGGTCGTCGGCGAACTCGGCCTTGGGCGTGCCGAAGGCGACCCGCTGGAGCAGCCAGAGCAGGTAGCCGGCGGCGAAGACCGTGCCGATGGCGGCGACCACCATGTAGACCCGGAACAGGCCCGACGCTGAGCTCGACGTTGGGGTCGTAGGCCGAGAGGATGGCGGGGAACTCGCCCCAGAACCCGGCCAGGCCGGGCAGGCCCAGCGAGGCCATGCAGCTGAAGCCGAGGAGCCAGCCCATGCGGGGGGCCTGTGATGAGCAGGCCGCCGAGGCGCTTGATCTCGAGGGTGTGGAAGCGGTCCTTCACCGAGCCGGCGAGGAAGAAGAGCATGCCGGTGATGAGGCCGTGGGCGACCATGCCGAAGATGGCGGCGTTGATGCCGAAGTCGGTGAGGGTGGCGATGCCGAGCATCACGAAGCCCATGTGGGCCACCGACGAGAAGGCGATGAGCCGCTTCATGTCGGTCTGGGCCAGGCAGCCAGGGCGCCGTAGATGATGCCGATGACCGCCAGCACGCCGATGACGGGCGCCCACTCCTGGGCCGCCTCGGGCAGGATCGGGATGGCGATGCGGATGAAGCCGTAGGTGCCGAGCTTCAGCAGCACCGCGGCCAGGATGACCGAGCCCTGGGTGGGCGCCTGGGTGTGGGCGTCGGGCAGCCAGGTGTGGAACGGGAACATCGGCACCTTGATGCCGAAGCCCATGAACATGCCGCCGAAGATCCAGCAGCCCGGCCGTGCGCGACAGCCCGGCGCCGCCGCCACTCGCTGAGGGCCCGCATGTCGAAGGTGTTGAGGCGTGGCCGTCGACCGAGCTCGGTGGCCAGGAAGTACAGCGCCAGGAAGGCCACGATCATCAGCGCCGAGCCGAACAGCGTGTAGAGGAAGAACTTGATCGAGGCGTACTGGCGCTGCTCGCCGCCCCACACGCCGATCATGAAGTACATCGGCAGCAGGACGACCTCGAAGAAGACGAAGAAGAGGATCAGGTCCTGGGCGATGAAGGTGCCGACCATCCCCGTCTCGAGGATGAGGATCAGGGCCAGGAAGGCCTTGGGGTTGTGCGGCTCGGGGAAGTGGTTCCACGAGTAGATGATGCACCAGCGGCACGATGAACAGCGTCAGCAGCGAGCAGCGGGAGCGAGATGCCGTCGATGCCCACGATGTAGCGGCTGTTGATGACGTCGATCCACGGCTTGTCGACGACGAACTGCAGCGTCCGGCTGTCGTCGTAGTCGAAGTAGGCGGCGACGCCGATGCCGATGGCGAACACGACCAGGCTGGTGGCCAGGGCCACCACCTTGATCAGCGTCTCCGCCGCCTTGGGGATCAGCATCAGCACGACCGCCCCCGCCAGGGGCAGGAAGGCGGCGAGGCTGAGCCCCCAGCCGTCGAGCAGGTCTTCCACGATCTCTCCTCTGCTCAGCTCGCGCTGGCGATGATGACGAACACGGCGGCCAGGACCGTGGCCGCTCCGAACAGGTACGCCGCGTAGGGCTGCACCTTGCCGGTCTGGCCCTTGCGGAGCAGCTGCCCCGAGCCCTCGGCGGTGGCGCCGGAGCCCTTGACGATGGTGTCGACGACGCCCTGGTCGATCTTGTCGTAGACGAAGTCACCGGCGTCGCGGGCCGAGCGACCGGCCGGTTGACCACGCCGTCGATGACGTTCTGGTTGACCCAGTTGGCGGCCCGGGCGATGGGGCCCTTGACGGAACCCACGATGATGTCGGTGTAGAGGACGTCGAGGTAGTACTTGTTCTCGAGCACCCGGTAGCCGAAGCCGGCCAGGCGGTTGCGCTGGGTGATCCCGTGGGGGCCCTTGCCCTTCCAGTACCAGAGGTACATGAGGACGGCGGCGAGCCCGGCCAGCAGGGTCGAGGCGATGGCGATGACGAGGTCGAACTCGGGGTGGTTGAACGCGGGGCCGACGGTGGCCTCGGCCGGGAAGGTGGCGTTGACGGCTCCACGAAGTGCTCGAAGCGCAGGGCCAGGCCCTCGGGCGTGCCCGAGAGGACACCGGAGTCCGGGAGGTTGGTGAAGCCGGCGATGACGGCCATGCCGGCCAGGATCACCAGCGGGATGATGATGCGGGGACCGGACTCGTGGGGGGTGTGCTCGGCCGCTGCCCCCGGGGCTCGCCCCAGAAGCAGTAGTAGAGGGCCCGGACCATGTAGGCCGCGGTGCACATGGCGCCGAGGACGGCCATGACCAGCATCACGTGGTAGCCGCCGTCGCCCAGCTGGGCCGAGCCGGCGAGGATCTCGTCCTTGGACCAGAAGCCGGCCAGCAGGGGGAAGCCGGCGAGGGCCAGGGTGGCGACCACGAAGGTGCGGAAGGTCCAGGGCATGAGCTTGCGCAGCCCGCCGTTGTCCTTCTTCATGTCGAAGCTGTGGTGGCAGGCGTGGCTCACCGAGCCGGCGCCGAGGAACAGGCAGGCCTTGAAGAAGGCGTGGGTGAAGAGGTGGAAGATGGCCGCCGTCCAGGCCCCGACGCCGAGGGCCATCACCATGTAGCCCAGCTGGGAGACCGTGGAGTAGGCCAGCACCTTCTTGATGTCGCTCTGGACGAAGGCCAGCAGGGCGCCGAAGAGCGGGGTGACCGCACCGACCACGGCCAGCACGTTGATGTTGGTGCCGCCGATGTTGAGCCCGTGCCAGAACACGGCGTAGAGGCGGGCGATCATGTAGACGCCGGCGACGACCATGGTGGCGGCGTGGATGAGCGCCGAGACCGGGGTGGGGCCGGCCATGGCGTCGGGCAGCCAGGTGTGGAGGAGGAACTGGCCCGACTTCGACATGACCGCGGTCGATCAGGCACAGCGACGCCACGAGCAGCAGGCCCTGGCTGATCTGGCCGGTGTTGGCCATCTCGTTGATGGTGGCGATGTCGAAGGTGCGCCCGGCGGCGAAGTACAGGTGATCATGCCGACGAGCAGGCCGACGTCGCCCACGCGGTTGGTGAGGAAGGCCTTGAGGGCGGCGTCGGAGTTGGGCTTCTCCTCCCACCAGTGCCCGATGAGCGCGAACGAGCACAGCGCCCACCAGCTCCCAGCCCACGATGCATCTGCAGCGTGTTCTCGCGTGAGGACGAAGAACAGCATCGAGGCGGTGAACAGGCTGAGGAAGGCGAAGTAGTGGGTGTAGCGCCGGTCGCCGGCCACGTAGTCGGTGCAGTAGACGTGCACCAGCAGCGAGATCAGGGTGACCACGATCAGCATCAGGGTGGCCAGGCCGTCGACGTAGGTGCCGACGGTGATGTCCTGGCCGCCGGTCTGGAGCCAGGTCACCGAGCGCACGACCGGCGGCACGACCTCGTGGCCCTCCTCGCCCTCGTGGCCCTCCTCGCCGGCGGCGGCGCCCTCCTCGGAGTGGCCGTCGCCCTCCGCGGCGGCCTCCTCGGCGGCCACGGCCTCGGAGCCGGGGGCCTCCTCGTCGAGCGCGGCCACGCCCTGCTCGGAGGTGCCCTCGTCGGCACCGCCCTCGGTGGCGGAGCCCTCGGCGCCGTGGCCCTCGGCGACCTGGGTCGACGCGGCCACCTCGGGCGGGTGGTTGGTCCGCTGGATCCAGCCCACGCCGGTGGCCAGGGCCAGCACGAAGCAGAGGGCGACCGCGGCGATGCCGATCTCCGAGCCGCCCTTGGGCAGCTTCTTGCCGAACGCCAGGATGGCGACGAACGACACCGCCATGATCAGCGGGATGAGGAACGCGTGGGTGAGCATCGCGTCAGCCCTTCATCAGGTCGAGCTCGTCGAGGTCGACGCTGCGGCGGTTGCGGTAGATGGCGAGGACGATGGCCAGGCCGACGCCGACCTCGGCGGCGGCCACGGCGATGATGAACAGGGCGAAGACCTGGCCGGCCAGGTCGCCCCGCCAGGCGCGAGAAGGCGACGAGGTTGATGTTGACCGCGTTGAGGATCAGCTCGATCGACATGAGGATGGCCACGCCGTTGCGGCGGGCGATGACGCCGTAGACGCCGATCGAGAACAGGACGGCCGAGAGCAGCAGGAACTGGTTGAGCAGCACGGCCTCAGTCCTTCCGGGCGATGACGATGGCGCCGATGAGGGCGGCGGTGAGCATGACCGAGATGACCTCGAACGGGACCAGGTAGCGGGAGAAGAGGGCGTCGCTGACCGCAGCGGTGTTGGACCCGACGTTGGGGTCGGCCAGCGCCGCCTCGACCTGGGCGTCGGTGGCGTCGGCCGGCAGGTCGGGGGCCAGGGACACCTGGCGGTCCTCGGGGACCTTGGCGTCCTCGAAGGTGTCGACCAGGCTGAAGCCGAGCAGGGCCACGAGGATCAGGCCCACGAAGGCGGCGCCGTACCAGTTCTTGCGGGTGAGGTCGGTGTCGGTGCCCAGCCGGGCCCGGGTGAGCATGATGCCGAAGAGGAAGAGCACGACGACGGCGCCGATGTAGACCAGCACCTGGGTGATGGCGACGAACTCGGCGGCCAGCAGGATGTACTGGGCGGCGGCGCCGGCGAGGACCAGCACCAGCCACAGGGCGGCGTGGACCACGTTGCGGGTGGTCACCACCCGCAGGGCGGAGACCACCATGACCGCGGCGATGATGCCGAAGCCCACGGTCTGGGCGACGTTGATGGGGGCGTCGGCCCCGGGGAGGGCCATGGCGGCGGCGAGGGTCACGTCGGCGGCACCTTCTTGACCTTCTGCTCCGAGCCGGCCTCGTAGGCCTCGAAGGCGGGCACCGTCTCCATCCACTCGCCCAGCCGCTCCTTGTCGTGGAGCAGGTCGGCGATGCGGGGCTCGGAGTACTCGTACTCGGGGGTCCAGAACAGGGCCTCGAAGGGGCAGACCTCGACGCAGATGCCGCAGTACATGCAGAGCGAGTAGTCGATGTCGAAGCGGTCGAGGGCGTTGACCTGGCGGGGCTTGCCGCCCGGGCGGCGGGGCGGCGCCTTCTCCTTGTGGCCCTCGATGTAGATGCACCAGTCGGGGCAGCTGCGGGCGCACAGCATGCAGGCCGTGCAGTTGTCCTCGTGGAGGGCGATGACGCCGCGGGCCCGAGGGGCCGGGTCCTCCTTCTCGTGGGGGTACTGCACGGTGACGGCACCGGCGGACGGGTTCGGGAGGAGGCGCTTGGCCCCCTTGTGCGGGAAGAGGGTGCGGCCCAGCTCGGTGATGGTCACCTTGAGGCCGACGAACATGCCGGGGACGCGGGGCATCAGAACACCACCTTCAGGATCATGGTGGCGAAGATGTTCACCAGCGCGATGGGGATGAGGACCTTCCAGGCGAAGGTCTGGAGCTGGTCCTCGCGGAAGCGGGGGTAGGTGAACCGGGCCCAGAAGATGAGGAACGCCCACCAGCAGCATCTTGGCGATGAGCACGAGGGGGCCGACCACGTTCATGTAGCCCGCGTCCATGTCGAGCCCGGGGACGTAGCAGCCGCCGAGGAAGAGGGTGGCGGCGATGATGGCGAAGGCGCCGGCGGAGGCGAACTCGCCGATGAAGAAGAGCAGGAAGCGCAGGCCCGAGTACTCGGTCATGTAGCCGGTGACCAGCTCGGACTCGGCCACCGGCATGTCGAACGGCGGCTGGGTGAGCTCGGCCTGCGCGGCGACCATGAAGATGGCGAAGCCGACGAACTGGGTGAGGATGAACGGGTTGCCCAGGGCGCCGAAGCCGAAGATCTCGCCGTCGGCCTGGGCGCGCACGATGTCGAACATGTTGAGGCTGCCGGCCTGGATGACCACGCCGACGATGGCCAGCAGCATGGGCAGCTCGTAGGCGATGAGCTGGCCGGCGGCGCGCAGGCCGCCCATGAGGGAGTACTTGTTGGCCGAGGCCCAGCCGGCCATGAGGATGCCGATGATGGAGATGGACGAGACGGCCGAGGATGTAGAAGATCCCGGCGTCGAGGTCGGCGAAGTAGGCCTCGGGCCCGAACGGGATGGCCACGTACATCAGCAGCACCGACGCCACCACGATGTAGGGCGCCAGGAAGAACAGCCGCCGGTCGGCCTTCTCGGGGACGATGTCCTCCTTCTGGAGGAACTTGCCCACCTCGGCGAGCAGCTGCATGGAGCCGTAGGGGCCGGCCTCGTTGGGGCCGATCCGGCTCTGCATGAAGCTCATCATCTTGAACAGGAAGATGTAGACGAACGTGCCGGCCGGGAGCAGCACGGCGGCGAGCACGCCGACCGACCGCAGGATCGACTGCTGCCAGTACGCCAGCTCCACGGAGAGGATCTGGGACATCACCGGTCGATGTCCCCCAGGATGAAGTAGAGGCTGGACAGGATCGAGATGATGTCGGGCACGTAGACGCCGCGCAGGACCCAGGGCAGGATCGACACGTTGTTGAAGCTGGCCGAGCGGATCTTCAGCCGGAAGGGCCCGAGGTCGCCCTTGGACACGACGTAGTAGCCCATGGCGCCCAGCGGGTTCTCGGTCTGCACGTAGGCCTCGCCCGCCGGCACCTTGATGATGCGGGGCACCTTGGCCATGATCGGGCCGCTGGGCAGCCCGTCGAGGCACTGGTCGACGATGAGCGACGCCTCGCGGATCTCCTGGATGCGCACCCACCAGCGGCTGAACGAGTCGCCGTCGGGGTGGACGTGCACCTTCCAGTCGAGCTCGGGGTGCACCAGCCCGCTGGGGGCGTCGCGACGGAGGTCCCAGTCGACGCCCGAGCCCCGCAGGTTGGCGCCCGACAGGCCGTAGCTCTGGGCCACGTCGCCGGGGATGACGCCGATGCCGCGGGTGCGGATCTGGAAGATCTCGTTGCCGGTGACGAGGTCGTCGATCTCGTCGCAGAACGAGCGGACCTTCTCCATGGCCAGCTTGGTGTCGGCGATCCACCCCTTGGGGAGGTCGTCCTTGAGCCCGCCGATGCGGTCGAAGTTGGGGTGGAAGCGCCCGCCGGTGACGGCCTCGATCTGGTTGAGGACGTACTCCCGGTCGCGGAAGCCGTAGAAGGCCGCCGTCTGGCCGCCCAGCTGCAGGGCGGTGTCGCCCGCGAACAGCACCAGGTTGGCGATGCGGCTCATCTCGAACAGGGCGGTGCGGATCCACTGGGCCCGGGGCGGGGCCTCGACGTCCATCAGCCGCTCGGCGGCGAGGATGAAGGGCACCTCGTTGGCGAAGCTGCCCAGCCAGTCGATGCGGTTGATGAGGGTCGTGACCTGCGGGTAGGTGCGGACCTCGGAGAGCTTCTCGTAGCCGCGGTGCATGTAGCCCGCCACCGGCTCGGCCGAGATCACCTGCTCGGCGTCGAGCTTGGCCACGATGCGCAGGGTGCCGTGGGTGGCCGGGTGCTGGGGGCCGAGGTTGAGGGTCATGCCCTCGGTCTCGATCTCGAAGTTGATGCGGGCGTCGGCGGCCTGGGCGGCGACGTACCGGAGCTGCTCGCGGTCGGTGACGGCGGTCATGAGGCGTCTCCCTCCTCGGCCGCGGGCTCCTCGTCCTCGGCCGGCATGGGCTCGACGTCGACGATGCCGGGCCAGGGCTTGACGATGCGGGCGATCAGCGGGAAGTCCTTGCGCAGCGGGTTCCCCTCGAAGTCGACGGGGAGGTAGATGTTGCGCAGGGCGGGGTGGCCGTCGAAGGAGATGCCGTACATCTCCCACGTCTCCCGCTCGTGCCAGTCGGCCCCGTCGTAGACCGGGACCCAGCTGGGGACGGTGAGGGCGTCGTCGGGGACGTCGGCCTTGAGCACCACGTCGGTGTGGGCCGCGGTGTCGACCACCCGGGCGAAGACCTGGAAGCGGGTCTCGCCGCCGGCGACGCCCGTCTCGTAGGGGGCGGCGGCGGGCGCGGCGGGCGCCTCCAGCCCGTCGTCCTCGTAGCGGCCGTAGGGCGAGGGCATCCAGTCGATGGCCGAGAGGAAGTCGAACCAGCGGCAGCCCAGGTGGTCGCGGGCCACCTGGCCGGCGGTGCGCCAGGCCTCGGCCGTGACCCGGACGGTGAGCTGGGCGCCGGGGGCGATCACCGACTCGACCAGGGCCTCGCCCAGCTCGGCGGCCATGCGGTCGCGCAGGTCCTCGCGGACGGGGTCGGGCTCGGGCGCCTCGGTCTCGGCCTCGGGGGCCTCGGTCTCGGTGTCAGACGGCACGGGCCGGCTCCCCTCCGCCGACGTGGATGGGCTCGCCCTTCCAGCGCTCGGCCGGGTCCTCGTTGCGGATGCGCTCCTGGAGCAGCACGATGCCCTCGAGCAGGGCCTCGGGCCGGGGCGGGCACCCGGGCACGTAGACGTCGACGGGGATGATCTGGTCGACGCCCTTGGTGACCGAGTAGCTGTCCCAGTAGGGGCCGCCGCAGTTGGCGCACGAGCCCATGGAGATCACGTACTTGGGGTCGGGCATCTGCTCGTAGAGGCGCCGGATGGCCGGGGCCATCTTGTCGGTGACGGTGCCGGAGATGACCACCAGGTCGGCCTGGCGGGGCGAGGCCGGGAAGGGGATCACGCCGAGGCGCATCACGTCGAAGCGCGGGGAGGCGAAGGCGGCGCCCATCTCGATGGCGCAGCACGCCAGGCCCCACTGGTACACCCACAGCGAGTACTTGCGGGAGATGTTCAGCAGCGCCGTGAGGGGCTTGGGAGACCTGCCGCTCTCGATGAGCCCCATCAGCAGGTGGCCGGGGGCGGCGTGGGGACGGTGGTCAGATCCATCGCAGAACCTTCTTGCGCCAGGCGTAGACCAGCCCGAGGGCCAGCACCACGATGAAGACGGACATCTCGATGACGCCGAAGGCGCCGTAGGCCTCGAGCCGGGTGGCCCACGGGAAGATGAACACGGCCTCGACGTCGAACATCACGAACAGCAGGGCGAAGATGTAGTAGCGGATCTCCGCCTGGGTCCAGCCCTCGCCGACGGGGTCGACGCCGCTCTCGTAGCCGGACAGCTTGGCCTTGGTGGGGTTCTTGGGCCGGATGTAGGAGCCCAGGCCCAGCACGGCCCCGACCAGGCCGACCGCGACGCACCCGAAGATGAACACGGTGAGGTAGGAGCGGAGGAAGTCCGACACGTCGGCCGAATCTAGTGAGCGCCCTCCGGGAGGGCCAAAGGGGGGACGGGTCCCCCCTGCCGACGGCGGCCGGAGGGGAAGGATCGGGCCGTCCCGACGACCCGAGGTGGGGACAGGGGTGATCGTGATGCATCGTGGGTACACGACACGCCACCTCCCCGCACCGGGGTCACCGACCCCCGACCCCCCCTGACCCGCCATGCCTGATGCCACCTGGACCGAGGGCGACGCCACCTACGAGGTGACCGGCGTCCGCGACGTGGGCCGCACCCTCCGCGTCCGCGCCCGCAGCCTGGCCGACCAGGTCGGGGCTCGGGCCGACGCGGCCGACGCCGCGCTCGACGAGCTGCGGGGACCGGTGGCCACGACCCTGCGCGACCAGGCCACCCGCTCGGTCGCCGCCCTGGTCGAGCTGGTGGGCCAGCTGCGCCGGGCTGCGGCGGTGTGCGAGGCCTTCCCCGACGCCCCGGCGGCCAGCGGGCCCCCGCCGCCGGCCGGGGTGCGCGCCGTCCGGGGCGACGGCCGGGCCTCCTCGGGCTCGCCCCGGGCGCTGCGCACCTACGCCCGCACCTGCGCCGCCTGCGACGAGGAGGTGCGCACCGCGGCGGCGACGGTCACCCTCGAGGACGTCACCATCACCCGGACGGTGCGGCGGGACGAGCCGGCGCCCCTCCCCGTGCCGTCGGCGGCGCCGGGCACCCCCCCACCCCCGCCGCGGGTCACCGTGTCGCCCCCGGAGCAGGTGGCGCCCGAGACGCTGATCCACCTGCCGGAGCCGTCGGGCGAGGTGGCCCGGGTGACGGCGCTGTCCGGCGCCGGGGCCCGGCTGGCGAGCGCGGCGGCCGAGGCCTTCGACCGGGCCGACGGGGGCATCGTGCAGTGGCTCGACGAGCTGCGGCTGCGGGCCGTGCTGACCGACGTCCGCCGCACCCACGGGCTCGACCGGGGCGACATCACCCGGGAGCTCCAGGCCTACTGGGCCCAGGTGGCGGCCGACCGGGCCGGCATCGACCTCGACGACTGGGCCCCGTCGGCCGGGGCGGGGGCCGACGAGGACACCATCGTGGCGGTCTACGAGTACTACGGGCAGCTCTTCCTGGAGCACCCGGAGCTGGAGTGGGCGGGCATGGCCAACATGATCGGGCCGTCCTTCGCCGCCGGCTTCTTCGACCTCGACGCCATGGGCGACCTGGCCGACGCCGTGTCCGACCGCCTCGACGACCTCCCGGCCCCGCTCCGGGCGGGCGTCCCACCCCAGGTGGAGGCCCTGGCCGGCCTGGGCGACCTCACCGAGGGGGAGCTGGCCTACTACGAGACCACCTTCCTCCAGATGCAGAAGGACATCTTCCTCGACCAGGCGGTGATGCACGAGGCCTACCTCCACGGCGGCCTGCCCGCGGTCACCGAGCTGCGCGATGCCGGCCTGCTCGACGGCCAGGCCCTCGAGGCCTGGCGCCAGATCGACGAGGGGGCGGCGGCCGGCGACGAGGACCTGGTGGCGGCGGGCAACGGGCGCCTGCTCTGGCGGGAGCAGAACCAGATCATCGACGACAGCTACGACGCCATGTACGACCACCTCCCGACGGGCCCGGCGTTCACCTACGGCCTGACCCTCGTCGGGGCCCCCTCGATCCCCGGTGCCCACAGCTACGGCCAGTACGACCCCCTGCGGGTGGCGGTCGAGACGCCCGGGCCCGACCGCCTCGGCACCCCGGACCGCATCGGCACGCCCGAGCGCGTGGGCATCGGGCCCTTCGGGGTCCACGTGCCCAGCGTGGGCGTCGACATCCCCAGCATCAGCATCGACGACCCGGCCCAGGGGGAGGTCACCGTCACCACGCCCTTCCCGGCCGGCAACATCGCCGACCGCGACGACCGCTGGGCCCTCATCGTCGGGGACACCCTGCCCGCCTACCGCGAGCTGCTGCGGTCCGATCCGCAGGGCGCCCGCGACCTGGTGGGCAGCCCGGTGACCGACCGCATCGACCAGCAGCGCCTGTCCCACCAGGTCGACGACATCGCCCGGCGCCTGCTCGAGTGGGACGTCGACCTCGACCAGTGACGCCCCGACCCGCCCTGGCGGCCACCCTGGTGGCCGTCCTGACCCTCACCGGAGGTTGCTCCGTGTCCACGTCCCCACCGGACGACGATGCCCGGACCGGCACCACCCGCGCCGTCCTGGTCGACGATCGCCTCACCCTCGACCTCACCGACGGCCTGACGCGCGCCGAGGCCGGCATCGCCCCCGGCGAGGCCACCGCGTCGTACTCCCGGCCCGGCGGCGAGGCGGCCATCACCGCCACCCTGGTCCTGGCCCCCGACCTCCGCCTCGAGCGGGCCGTGAGCCTGGTGGCCATCAGCGGCGAGTCGGTCACCGACCCCGAGGCCGAGCCCACCACCGTCGAGCTGCGGCGCAGCGTCGGCGGGGTCGACGCGGCCCAGGCCGCGCTGGACCAGGACGTGGCCGACCTCGGGATCCCGGCCGACGAGGTGGCGGCCTGGGCCGAGGGGGCCCGGGCCGCGGTGGCCAGGGGCGACGAGCTCTCCTACCGGACCCGGGTCTTCCGCGCGCCCGACGTGGGCGGGCTCCAGGTGGAGGTGGAGGCCGCCCTCTTCGTCGACCGCGACGAGGTCGGCCTCCGCCACGTCGTCACCCTCCCGACCTGACGACTGGCGCGTCCGCCGCTCGTCCCGAAGTGGTCAGGACTCCCGGCGCCAGAGCACCGCCCGGGCTGACCAGTTCACCGATCGTCCCGAAGTGGTCAGGACTCCCGGCGCCACAGCACCGCCCGGGCTGACCAGTTCACCGATCGTCGCGAAGTGGTCAGGACTCCCGGCGCCACAGCACCGCCCGGGCTGACCAGTTCACCGACCGTCGCGAAGTGGTCAGGACTCCCGGCGCCAGAGCACCGCCCGGGCTGACCGGTACGGGGTCGGGGCGGGCGGGCGGGCGGGGCAGGAGCCCTCGGCGGGGTCGGGTCAGGGGCCCTCGGCGGGGTCGGCGGCGGCGCCGTCGACCGGGTCCGACACGAGGGTGGGGGTGGCGTCGCGGGCCACCTTGGTCAGCGGGTCGGGGACGATCCCGATGCCGATGGTGGCCACCAGGGCCAAGACGATGGTGAGCCCGGCGGCCCACGGCACCCGGACGCGGCGCACGACGGGGGCGGGCTCGGCGCCTGCCTCGGCCTCGTCGTCGGCCGACCCGGCGTACATGGTGAGCACGATGCGCAGGTAGAGGAAGGCGGAGATGACCGCCGAGAGCATGGCCACCAGGCCCAGCCAGAAGGACCCGGCGTCGACCACCGCGCTGACGGCGTAGAACTTGGCCAGGAAGCCCGATGTCAGCGGCGTGCCCGCCTGGGCCAGCAGGAACACGGTGAGGGCGAAGGCCAGCAGGGGCTCGCGCCGAGCCAGGCCGCTGTAGTCCGAGAGGCTGTGGTGGCCGTCGCCCTTGCGGCCCAGCACGGTGATGACCCCGAAGGTGCCGCCGATGAGGATCGTGTAGGTGGCCAGGTAGAAGAGGGTGGCGGTGACGCCGTCGATGGTGCCCGCGGCCACCGCGATGAGCATGAAGCCGGCGTGGTTGATCGACGAGTACGCCATCATCCGCTTGACGTCGGTCTGCACCACGGCGAGGACGGCACCGACGAGCAGGCTGGCCGCGGCCAGGCCGTAGAGGATCGGCTGCCAGTCGAGGCGGTGGGTGGAGAAGGTGACCACGATGACCCGCAGGAGCCCGGCGAAGCCGGCCGCCTTCACCGCCGACGCCATGAACGAGACCACCGGGGTGGGCGAACCCTGGTAGACGTCGGGCGTCCAGGTGTGGAACGGCACCGCCGCCACCTTGAACCCGAAGCCCACCAGCATGAGCCCGATGCCGGCCAGCAGGAGGCCCTCGTCGGTGAGGCGGTTCGACGCCAGGAAGTCGGCGATCTTCACCATGTTGGTGGAGCCGGTGGCGCCGTAGACGAGGGCGATGCCGTAGAGGAAGAACGCCGACGAGAAGCCCCCCAGCACGAAGTACTTGAGGGCGGCCTCGCCCGAGCGCATGCGCCGGCGGTGCAGCCCGGCCAGCACGTAGGCCGCGATGGACAGCACCTCGAGGCCGAGGAACAGGACGATGAGGTCGGTGGCCGAGGCCATGATCACGCCGCCCGCGCCCGACACCAGGTAGAGGATGTAGGGCTCGGGGCCCTCCAGGTCCTCCCGGCGCAGGTAGCCGTCGGTGAGGAGGCTGGCCACGATCACGCCCACCGCGATGACCACGATGAGGAACAGGGAGAAGCCGTCGACCGCGTAGGCGCCCGACACCACGGTGCGGGCCCCGGTGTCGGGGAGGTCGCGCCAGAGCAGGACGGCGGCGACGATGGTGCCGAGGGCGGTGGCCACCGCGAAGAGGGCGGGCCAGCCCACCTTGCTGCGGCGGGGCAGCAGGCCGCCGGCGCCCAGCAGCAGGGTGGCCCCGCCCACCAGGACCAGGAACGGGGACAGCGCGCCCCAGGCGATGCCGGGGGTGTCGAGGGTCTCGACCTGGGCCAGCAGTGGCAGGCTCATCCGCCCTCCTCCTCGCCGGCGCCGGGGTCGTCGGTCCGCCCGTCGGAGCCCTCCTCGGGCTCGCCGTGCTCCTCGGCCTCGGCCTGGACCTCCTCGCCCTCGGCGTAGGTCGACTCCCGGGCGTCGGGCCCGGTCTTGTCGACCTCGGGCTCCTGGTGGTCCGAGCTCTGCTCGACGTGGGCCACGAGGGCCTTGACCGAGGGCTCGATGCGCTCGAGCACGGGCTTGGGGTAGACGCCCAGGAACACGATGAGGCCGATCAGCGGGGCCATCACCAGGCCCTCCCGCAGGCGCAGCTCGGCGAAGCCGGCGTTGTCGGCGTCGGGCTCGCCGTGGAAGGTGCGCTGGTAGGCCCACAGCAGGTAGAGGGCGGCGAGGATGACGCCGGAGGCGGCGACCACGGCCCACCACCGGTCGGCGGTGAAGGAGCCGAGCAGGATGAGGAACTCGCCCACGAAGCCGTTGAGGCCGGGCAGGCCGATGGAGGCCAGCATCACCACGGTGAAGACGCCGGCGAACACCGGCGCCACCTTCTGGAGGCCCTTCAGCTGGGCGATCTCGCGGGTGTGGCGGCGATCGGAGATGTAGCCGACCAGGAGGAACAGCCCGCCGGTGGTGATGCCGTGGTTGACCATCTGGAGGATGCCGCCCTCCAGGCCCTGGGTGGTGAGCGAGAAGGTGCCCAGCACGATGAAGCCGAGGTGGGCCACCGAGGAGTAGGCGACCAGGCGCTTGAGGTCCTTCTGCATGGTCGCCACGACGGCGCCGTAGAGGATCCCGATGGTGCCGAGCGTGATCATCACCGGGGCGAACCAGGCCGAGGCCTCGGGGAAGAGGTAGAGCCCGAAGCGCAGGAACCCGTAGGTGCCCAGCTTCAGCATGACCCCGGCCAGGATCACCGAGCCTGCGGTGGGGGCCTGGGTGTGGGCGTCGGGCAGCCAGGTGTGCAGGGGCCAGATCGGCACCTTGATGGCGAAGGCGATGGCGAAGGCCAGGAACAGCCAGCGGGCCGAGGAGGTGGCGATGGCGCCCTGGTCGTTGGCGATGGTGACCAGGTCGAAGGTGATCTGCCCGGTGGCCCGGCCGTGGAGCACGGCGGTGGCGACCAGCCCCACCAGCATGAAGGCCGACCCGAACATCGTGTACAGGAAGAACTTCATCGCCGCGTAGCGCCGCTCGGCGTAGCCCCACCCGCTGATGAGGAAGTACATCGGCACCAGCACGATCTCGAACATCACGAAGAAGACGAAGAGGTCGAGGGCGAGGAACACGCCCAGGCAGCCCGCCTCGAGCAGGAGCAGCCAGGCGAGGAAGGGCTTCTCGTCGTGGTGGGCGGGGGCGCCCACGATGGCGATCGGGAACAGGATCCCGGTCAGCACCAACAGGAACAGCGAGATGCCGTCGACGCCGAGGTGCCAGGAGATGTCGAGGTCGCTGATCCAGGTGACCTTCTCGACCATCTGGAAGTCGGCCGCCCCGGCGTCGAAGGACACCAGCGTGGCGATGGTGAGGGCCCCGGTGAGGACCGAGAAGGCAACGGCCACGACCCGGCACAGCTCGGGGCGGCGCTTGGACACGAGGGCCACGGCCACCGCACCGAGGGCGGGCAGCACGACCATGGCCGACAGCAGGGGGAACGAGGTGCCCCCCTCGGAGGCGAGGATCGATGCGCTCACGCCGGTCCCCCCTCGCTGGTCTGCCCGTCCCGACGGTCCGGCCCGGCGCAGCCGCTGGGGGTCTGGGGGCGGAGCCCCCAGGGGAAGCGAACCGATCCAGCTTGCTGGTCGGTGAGCGATGGGTGCGAGCGCAGCGAGCCCGATCAGCTCGTCGGAGCGGAGCGAGCGCCAGCGAGCGAGTGACGACGAACGTGCTCACAGGACCACCCCCCGCAGCAGGAGCACGAAGACCACGACGACGGCACCGCCGGTCACGATGCCGGCGTAGGCCCGCACGAAGCCCGACTGGGTGCGGCGGATCCCGCCGCCGGTGCCCCGGACGAGGGCGGCCACGCCGTTGACGGCGCCGTCGATGACGTGGCGGTCGAACCAGGCGACGGCGTCGAACCCGCGGCGACCGGGCCCGCCCATGAAGGCGGCGATGCTCGAGTCGTAGTACCAGCCCCTGAGCAGGACCTTGGGCTCGACGGGGCGGTCGGCCCAGCGGCGCCGGTAGTAGAGGAGGAAGGCGAACACGAGCCCGGCGACGGCACCGATGACGGCGACGAGGGCGAGCGAGGCCTGGAAGGCGCCGGCCACGTCGAGCACGGCCTCGTCGGGGGCCACCACCGGCTCCAGCCAGTGCTCGAGGACCTTGGTGTCCTCGCTGAAGGGCGTCTGGAGGATGCCCGCGACGACCGCCAGGCCGGCCAGCACGACGAGGGGCAGGGTCATCAGCCAGCCCGACTCGTGGGGGTGGATGGCGTCCTTGGGGCCGACGCCGTGGGGCAGGTGCCCGGCCTCGTAGACGTTGGCCACGGTGGGGGCGTCGGCCTCGTCGCCCTCGGCGTCGCCCTCGACGGGTGCGTCGTCGGCCTCGGGGTGGCCGGGGGTCAGGCCCCGCTCGGCGGCCAGCTCGGGCACGGCCTCCTCCAGCGGGCGGTCCCACCGGGCCTCGCCGAAGAAGGTCATGAACACCTGGCGGCTCATGTAGAAGGCGGTGAGGATGGCCGACACGAAGCCCAGCGCCCACAGGGCCGGGCTCTTCTCGAAGGCGTAGAGCAGGATCTCGTCCTTCGACCAGAAGCCGGAGAAGGGGGGGATGCCGGCGATGGCCAACCAGCCCACGATGAAGGTGACGGCGGTGATCGGCATCAGCTTGCGCAGGGCGCCCATGCGCCGCATGTCCTGCTCGTCGCCCATGCCGTGGATGACCGAGCCGGAGCCGAGGAAGAGCAGGGCCTTGAACACGGCGTGGGTGACCATGTGGAAGATGGCGGCGACGTAGGCCCCCGACCCGATGGCGAGGAACAGGTAGCCCAGCTGCGAGACGGTGGAGTAGGCCAGCACCTTCTTGATGTCGGTCTGGGCCAGGGCGATGGTCGCGGCGAACAGGGCGGTCACGCCGCCGACCACCGCGATGGCGAGCGGCGCCCAGTCCGCGGCCTGGCCCAGCACCGGGTTCATGCGCACGAGCAGGTAGACGCCCGAGGTGACCATGGTGGCGGCGTGGATGAGCGCCGAGACCGGGGTGGGGCCGGCCATGGCGTCGGGCAGCCAGACGAAGAGCGGCAGCTGGGCCGACTTGCCGACCGCCGCGACCAGCAGCAGCAGGGCGATGCCGGTGGCGGTGGTGGTGGCCAGGCCGCCGGCCCCGCGCTGGATGTCGACGTAGCTGATCGACCCCAGGGCGGTGAAGGTCAGGAACATGGCGACCATGTAGCCCCAGTCACCGATGCGGTTGGTGACGAAGGCCTTCTTGCCGGCCGAGGCGTTGGCGTCGGAGGTGTGCCAGAACGAGATGAGGAAGTAGGAGCACGCCCCCACGCCCTCCCACCCGAGGAAGGTGATGAGCAGGTTGTCGCCCAGCACCAGCATGAGCATGGAGAAGACGAACAGGTTCAGGTAGACGAAGAACTTGGTGAAGTTCGGGTCCCCGTGCATGTACCCGATCGAGTACAGGTGGATCAGGGCGCCCACGCCGGTGATGAACAGGCACATGGTCACCGACAGCGGGTCGGCCAGGAAGCCGACGTCGACGGAGAACCCGCCCGCCGGCACCCACTCGAAGAGGGTCTGGACGAAGGTCCGGCCCTCGCCGCTCTCGCCCTGGAGGCCGAGGAACACGACCACGGATGCGGCGAAGGAGCCGCCCACCGCGGCGGTGGCCAGCCAGCCCGCGAGGGGCTCGCCCAGGCGTCGGCCCGCGACCAGCAGCAGCAGGAAGCCGGCCAGCGGCAGGGCGGGGACGAGCCAGGTGATCTCGAGCACGGTGGTCCCTCAGCCCCTGAGCAGCGAGGCGTCGTCGGCGGTGGCGTGGGGCCGGCGCCGGAGGATGGACACGATGATCCCGAGCCCGACGACCACCTCGGCGGCGGCCACGACGAGCACGAAGAAGACGACGACCTGGCCGCCGACGTCGTCGAGGTCACGGGCGAAGGTGACGAAGGTGAGGTTGACGGCGTTGAGCATGAGCTCGACGCACATGAACATCACGAGCGGGTTGCGGCGGATCATCACCCCGACGGCGCCGAGGGAGAACAGGACGGCGGCCAGCGACAGGTACCAGCCCGAGGAGACGGCGGCGACGATCACGCGTCGACCTCGTCGTCGGCGTCGTCGGGCTCGGCGTGGTCACCGGGCAGCTCGGGCACCACCTCGTCGTCGTCGATCTGGGGACCGGGCCGGGTGCGGGCCAGGAGCACGGCGCCGACCACGGCGATGACCAGCAGCAGCGAGGTGATCTCGAAGGCGAAGAGGTAGTCGGTGAACAGCAGGCGCCCGATCTGGGACACGTCGTCGCCGTCGCGGACCCAGCGCTGGGCCGCCGCCGGCACGCCGGTGACGGCGCTGGTGGTGACCACCGCGACCAGGCCCGCGGCCATGAGCAGGCCCAGGGCGTAGGCCGCAGGGCGCTGGCCCACGAGGGGCTCGGCCTCCAGGTCCTCGGCCCGGTCGACGCCGAGCAGCATGATCACGAAGAGGAACAGCACGACGATGGCGCCGGCGTAGACGATGACCTGCACGGCCGCGAGGAAGTTGGCCTCCTGGGCCACGAAGAGCACCGCGATGCCGAACAGGGTGGCCACCAGGGACAGCGCGGCGTGCACGGTGTTGCCGCTGAAGATCACGCCGACGGCCCCACCCAGGATCACGAGGGCGGCCACGACGAAGACGAACACCTCGACCATCAGTGCCCCCCGTCGGGCTGGCGGGCGGTGGAGGGGGTGGGGCCGGGGTCGGTGGCCTGCTCGCCCTGGCCCAGCTCGGGGTCGCGCACGCCGAAGCCCAGCTCGCCGGACCAGGCGACCACGCCCTCGTAGTCGGCCGACCCCGACGGCGACGTGGCCCGCATCCAGGCCGACGTGAGGGGGGCGACGACCTCGGAGTCGGTCCAGTCCTCCCACGGCAGCTGCTGGGGCAGGCCGTCGTCGTCGACCACCAGCTCGGCCTTGGTGTAGATGGCGTCGCTGCGGTTGGTGAACGAGAACTCGAAGAGCTTCGACTCGGTGATGGCCTCGGTGGGGCAGGCCTCCACGCACAGGTCGCAGTGGATGCAGCGCAGGTAGTTGATCTCGTAGACGAAGCCGTAGCGCTCGCCCGGGCTCACGGGGTCGTCGGGCGGGTTGTCCTTGCCCCGCACGTAGATGCAGCGGGCGGGGCACACGCCGGCGCACAGCTCGCAGCCGATGCACTTCTCCATCCCGTCCTCGTAGCGGTTGAGGACGTGGCGGCCGTGGAGCCGGACCGGCTTGTCGCGCTTGCCGCCCTCGTCCTTCACGTAGGGACGGGTGGTGCGCTGGCCCTTGCCCATCTGGCGCAGGGTGACCAGGAAGCCTCCGAGGTAGCCCATCAGACACCCACCTCCTCGTCCACGGCGCGCAGGCGCCCGGCGGCCCGCATGGCCAGGGTGAGCAGGCCGAAGCCGGCGGCCAGGCCCGCCACCCCGAGGACCGGGATGACGATCGGGTTCCAGCCGGCGTCGTCGGCCACCTGGCGCCCGGCGATGATCAGCAGCCAGCCCAGGGCGAGCGGGATCAGGACCTTCCAGCCCAGGTCCATGAGCTGGTCGTAGCGCACCCGGGGCAGCGTGGCCCGGAACCACACGAACATGAACAGGAAGGCGAACAGCTTCACCGAGAACCAGATGGTGCCCCACAGCCAGCCCGGGCCCAGCAGGACCGGGCCGGAGGGACCGCCGAGGAACAGCGTCACGATGATCGCCGACATGGTGACCGTGTTCATGAACTCGGCCAGGAAGAACAGGGCGAACCGGAACGCCGAGTACTCGGTGTTGAACCCGCCGACGAGCTCCTGCTCGGCCTCGACCAGGTCGAACGGCGGGCGGTTGAGCTCGGCGGTGGCGGCGATCAGGAAGATCACGAACGGCACCAGGCCGGTGACCCAGAGGTTCCAGCTCCACGTGCTCTGGGAGGCGACGATGGCGTTGGTGCCGAGGCTGCCCGAGACCAGGACGACGGTGACGACCGACAGGCCCAGCGCGGCCTCGTAGGACACCATCTGGGCCGACGCCCGGACCGAGCCCAGCAGCGGGTACTTCGAGCCCGACGACCAGCCGGCCAGCATGATCCCGTAGACGGCCACGCTCGACATGGCCAGGATCAGCAGCACGCCGATGGGCGGGTCGGCCAGCTGCATGAGCGTGTCGTGGCCGAAGATGCGGATGACGCCGCGCCGGTCGCCGGAGAAGTCGCCCCCGATGGGGATGACGGCGAACACGAGGAAGGCCGGGATGGCCGTGAGGTAGGGCGCCAGGATGAAGATCCGGCGGTCGGCCCGGTCCGGCAGCGAGTCCTCCTTCATGAAGAACTTGAGGCCGTCGGCCACCGTCTGGAACAGGCCGAAGGGTCCGGCCCGGTTGGGCCCGATGCGGTTCTGCAGGTCGCCGATGGCCTTGCGCTCGAACCAGACCATGAACAGCACCGACACCAGCAGGAGGGTGAAGGCGATGACGGTCTTGAGCACGACGATGAGGACGACCGCGAGGTCGACGTCGCCGCTCAGGAGCGGGTCGAGGGCGAGGAGGGCGGCGCTCACCCGGCGGTCTCCAGTCGCACCTCGGTGACGGGGAGGCCGGTGTCGATCAGGTCGCCGGCGCCCCCCTTGCGGCGGTGGGCGGTGGCGACCACGCCGCGGGGCACGCCCGCGTCGGCCACGACCGGGAGGGTGACGGTCGCCCGCTCGGAGGTGGCCCGGACCCGGGTGCCGGAGCCGACGCCGAGGCGGTCGAGCACCGAGGGGTGCACCCGCAGGGGGGCCTCGGGCACGAGGCCGGCGAGGGCCGGTGCGGCCTGGGTGAGGGTGCCGTCGTCGTAGAGCGTGCGGGCCACGACCAGGCGCAGGGCGTAGGAGTCCAGCGGCGGCACCGGCGTGGGGCTGGGCGCCTCGAAGGCCAGCGTGGCCGGCGCCGCCGCCTCGGCCGTCTCGGTGGCCGAGGCGCCCTCGGCGTCGAGGGCCTCCTCGGTGGCGGCCTCGTCGGGGTCGACCGGGTCGGTCTCGGCCGCGGTGCCGGCACCGTCGTCGGGGTCAACCTCGCCGGCCGGGCCCTCCCCGGACGGCTCGGGGGCCTCGGACTCGTCGCCCTCGATGTCGATGTCGGGGGCGGCGTCGTCGGGCGCCTCCTCGGTGCCGCCCACGGCCTCGCCCAGCTCGTTGGTGACCGTGGTCTGCACGGGGGCCGCAGGGAGGGGTGCGACGACCCCGTCGCCCGCGGCCGCCAGCACCTCGGCGGTGATGCCGGCGTGGGACGGGGCGACCGCCTCGATCTCGGCCCAGATGTCGTCCACCGACTCGAGACCCAGGTCGGCGCCGAGGCGCCGGGTCAGCTCGGCCGCGACCATCCAGTCCGGGCGCGCCGTGCCGGGGGCGGTCACGGCTCGGCCCAGCACGCTGATGCGGCCCTCGATGTTGGTCTGGGTCCCGTCGACCTCGCCGGGCCCGGCCGCAGCCAGGACCACGTCGGCCCGGCGGGACGAGTCGGTGAGGAACAGGTCGGTGGCGATGACGGTGCGGGCGCCGGCGAGGGCCCGGCGGGCCAGCTCGCGGTCGGGGTGGTCGACCAGCGGGTCGGCCCCCAGCAGGACCAGGACCTCGACCTTGCCGTCGGCCGCGGCCTGGAGGATGCCGGTGGCGTCGCGGCCAGGGCCGGAGGGGGTGGTGGGCCAGGCCACACCGGCCCGGTCGGCCCCCGCCGCGAGGGTCGTCCGCCCCGGCAGCAGGCCGGGGGCCAGCCCCATGTCGAGGGCGCCGTTGACGTTGGCCCGCCGCAGGAGGGGCAGGAACCGGGCCGTGGGCCGGGTGCGGGCCACCACCGCGGCGGCGTCGACCGCGTAGCCGGCGGACTCGGCGACCGAGGCCCGGCCCAGGGCCACGGTGAGGTCGCCGTCGAGCAGGTCGCGAGCCCGCGCGAGGGCGTCGGCGTCGGTGCCGGCGGGCGCCTCGGCCCCGTCGAGCAGGGCGGCCACGAGGGCGGGCAGGTCGGCGGGCACGGGGTGCAGGGCGGCGGCGGCGAGGTCGTCGAGCACCGTGGCGGTCGGGCTCAGCGTGACCAGGCGCACCCCGTCGCGGAGCACGGCGTGGCGGAGGCGCAGGAACAGGACGGGCAGGTCCTCGCGCGGGTCCGGGCCCATCCAGAGGACGGTGCCTCCGGGTCGGCACAGGTCGTCGATGGTGGCCCGGGGCAGGCCCAGGACGGCCTCGGCGGGCAGGCCGTCGCCCATCTGGGCGTCGACGTTGTCGGTGCCCAGGATGCCCTTGGCCAGCTTGGCCCAGGCGTAGGCGTCCTCGTTGGTGAGCCGGGCGCCGCCGAGCACGGCGATGCTGTCGGGCCCGGCGCCGTCGCGCGCCGCTCGGAGGGCGCCGGCGGCGGCCTTGAGGGCGGTGGACCAGCTGACCACGGCCAGCTCCTCGTCGGCCGAGCTCCGCAGCAGCGGGGCACCGAGGCGGTCGTCGGACTCGATGGCCTGGTAGCCGAAGCGGCCCTTGTCGCACAGCCAGCCCCAGTTCACCGGGTCGATGTCGACGCCGTTCTGGCGCAGCACGCGGTTGCGGGACGAGTCGACGACGGTGCGGCAGCCCACCGCGCACCCCTGGCAGGTCGACTCCGTCTGGGCCAGGTCCCAAGGCCGGGCCTTGAACCGGTAGGAGCTGGCGGTGAGGGCGCCGACGGGGCAGATCTGCACCGTGTTGCCGCTGAAGTAGGAGGCGAAGGGGTGGTCGGGGAAGGTGTTGACCTGGGTCTCGTTGCCCCGGTCCATGAAGTGGATCAGGGGCTCGCCGGCCACCTCGTCGGCGAAGCGGGTGCAGCGGTCGCAGAGGATGCAGCGCTCCCGGTCGAGCAGCACCAGGTCGCTCACCGGGATGGGCTTCTCGTAGTGGCGCTTCTCCTCGACCATGCGGGACTCGCCCGGGCCGTGGGACATGGCCTGGTCCTGGAGCGGGCACTCGCCACCCTTGTCGCACACCGGGCAGTCGAGGGGGTGGTTGATGAGCAGGAGCTCGAGCACGCCGGTCTGGGCCTTGATGGCGACCTGGGTGCCGGTCTCGACGGTCATGCCGTCGGACGCCTCGATCATGCAGGAGGGCTGGAGGGCCGGGCCCCGGCCGGTGTCGATCTCGACCAGGCACTGGCGGCACATGCCGACCGGCGTCATCCGTGGGTGGTAGCAGAACCGGGGGATGTAGACGCCGGCCCGCTCGGCCGCGTCGATGACCAGCTCGCCCTTGCGGGCGGTGAAGGCCTGGCCGTCGACGGTGATCTCCACCCCGGCCTCGGTGTCGGTGTCGGTGTCGCTCATGAGGCCACCTCCTCGGAGGGGGCGGGGACGTAGGCGCCGCCCTTCATGGTGACGGTGACCGGGACCGGACCGCCGCCCAGGCGGGCCTCGAACTCGTCGCGGAAGCGGGTGACGGCCGAGGCGATGGGCGACACCGCGGAGGGGCCGAGGGGGCAGATGGTGGTCTGCTTGGGCGGCCAGGCGATGCCGGGGCTGATGTTGTCGCAGACGTCGAGCAGCAGGTCGAGGTCGCTGGGGCGGCCGTGGCCGTCGAGGATGCGCTCGAGGATCTTCTCCAGCCAGCTGGTGCCCTCGCGGCAGGGGGTGCACTTGCCGCAGGACTCCCGGGCGAAGAACCGGACCACCCGCAGCGCGGCCTTGACCATGTCGGTGGTGTCGTCCATGACCACGATGGCGCCGGAGCCGAGCATGGAGCCGGCCTTGTCGACGGTGCCCTTCTCCAGGGGGAGGTCGAGGTGCTCCTCGTAGAACCAGGGCGCCGACGCGCCGCCGGGGATGAAGGCCTTCAGCTGGTTGCCGTCCCGGATGCCGCCGCCGTAGACGGGGGCGTAGAGCAGGTCGCGGAAGGTGGTGACGCCGTACTCGACCTCGTACACGCCCGGGTTCCGGACGTGGCCCGACACCGCGAACATCCGGGTGCCCTTGCTGGCCTCGGCGCCGAGGGCGGCGAAGGCGGCACCGCCCTCGCGGAGGATCCACGGCAGGTTGGCCAGCGTCTCCACGTTGTTCACCACGGTGGGCTGGAGGTAGAGGCCCTTGGCCGCGGGGAAGAACGGCGGCTTGAGCCGGGGCATGCCCCGGTTGCCCTCGAGCGACTCGATGAGGGCGGTCTCCTCGCCGACGATGTAGGCCCCCGCCCCCCAGTGCAGGACGATGTCGACGGAGAAGTCGGTGCCCAGGATCCCCTTGCCCACGTAGCCCTTGGCGTAGGCCTCGTTGAGGGCCTCGGCGATGCGCTCCTGGGCGAAGGCCATCTCGCCCCGCACGTAGAGGAAGGCCTGGGCGCAGCCGATGGCGTAGCAGGCGATGAGCACGCCCTCGATGAGCTGGTGCGGGTCGCGCTCCATGAGGAGGCGGTCCTTGTAGGTGCCGGGCTCGGACTCGTCGCCGTTGACCACGAGGTACCGGGGCCAGACGCCGGGCGGGCAGAAGCCCCACTTGACCCCCGCGGGGAAGCCGGCCCCGCCGCGACCGAGGAGGCTGGCCGTCTTGACCTCCTCGAGCACCTCGTCGGGCCGCTTCTCGAGGGCGGCCCGCAGGCCCTCGTAGCCGTGGGTCGCCTCGTAGCGGTCGATGGTGTGGGCGTCGCTGTCGCCGAACCGGGACGTGATGATCTTGGGGGCGTCGGTGATGGCCACCCTCAGCCCTCCTTGGGCGGGGCCGGGCGGGAGGTCACCCAGACGGGCTCCTCGCACTCGCCGGGACGGGCGGGGCCGGCCGCGGTGGCCGCCGGGATGCGCTGGCGGACCCGGGCGAGGGTGCCGTGGGGCGGCACGTCGGCCCGGCGACCCTCGCGCAGGTCGTCGACCAGGGCATCGAAGCCCTCGTGGCTGATGCGGTGCTCGTAGCGGTAGTTGACCTGGAGGCAGGGCGCCTCGGTGCAGGCCGCGATGCACTCCACGTCCTCGAGGGTGAACATGCGGTCGGCGGTGGTGCCGCCGGCCTTGACCCCGAGGGTCTCCTCGGCGTGGGCCAGCAGCTCCTCGCCGCCCATGATCTGGCAGGCGATGTTGGTGCACACGTTGACCACGTAGCGGCCCACCGGCTCGCGCTTGAACATCTCGTAGAACGAGCAGGTGCCGAGCACCTCGGCGGGGGTGACGTCGACCAGCTCGGCCAGGTGCTCCATGGCGTCGGTGGCCACGTAGCCGTCCTGCTCCTGGGCCAGGTGCAGCAGCGGGATCAGGGCCGACTTGGGGCGCGGGTAGCGCCCGATGATCTCCCTCGCCAGCTGCTCGTTCTCAGGCGTCAACCGGGCCACTGGGCAACCATCTCAGATGCGGCCCCCCAGCCAGAAACCGACGACGAACCCGTGCACCGACGACGTGCCCGCCCGACGAGACCCGACCCCCCGCCCACGGCGCCCCGACAGGCTCGTGAGGTGGACGGGCGATCAGCAGAGGACGATCGCCGCCCCCCGCCGCGGAGCGCAGCAGCGGAGCGAGCGCCAGCGAGCGGAGCCAGAGCGAGCACCGAACGGGGGGCGGCGATCGTCCCCCACCCGGAGCGGCCGTTCGGAGCCCTCACCGATCCACCTCGCCCATGATGGGGTCCACCGACGAGATGATGGCCACGCCGTCGGCGATGAGCCCGTCGTGCATCATGTGCGGCAGCGTCTGCAGGTTGACGAACGACGGCGGACGGAAGCGCATGCGGTAGGGCCGGGCGCTGCCGTCGCTCACCATGAAGCAGCCGAGCTCGCCGCGGGGCGACTCGACCGCGGCGTAGGCCTCGCCCACCGGCACCTGGAAGCCCTCGGTGAAGATCTTGAAGTGGTGGATCAGGGCCTCCATCGACTCGTCGATGCGGGCCCGCGGCGGCGGCGTGACCTTCTTGTCCTGCACGCGGTAGTCGCCGGCCGGCATCTTCTCGATGATCTGGCCGATGATCCGCAGCGACTCGCGCGTCTCGGCCATCCGGATCGAGTAGCGGTCGAAGCAGTCGCCGTAGGAGCCCACGATGACGTCGAAGTCGACCTGGTCGTAGGCCAGGTAGGGCATGGCCCGGCGCAGGTCCCAGGCGTAGCCGGTGGAGCGCAGGATGGGCCCGGTGGCCCCGAGGGCCAGGGCCTCCTCGGTGGTGATGATGCCGACGCCCTGGAGCCGGTCGCGGTAGATCGGCTGGTCGGTGAGCAGCACCTCGTACTCGTCGAGGCGGGGCGGGATCATCTCCAGCAGCGTCGTGACCGCGTCCTCCCACCCGTCGGGCAGGTCGGCGGCCACCCCGCCGGGGCGGATGAAGTTGTGGTTCATCCGCAGGCCGGTGATGGCCTCGAGGACCCGCAGGGTCTCCTCCCGCTCACGCCAGCCGTAGAGCATCATCGAGACCGCGCCGAGGTCCATGCCGTTGCTGGCGAAGAAGAGCAGGTGCGAGCTGACCCGGTTGAGCTCGCAGAGCAGCATGCGGATCCACGTGGCCCGGGCCGGCACCTCGACGCCGAGGAGCTTCTCGGTCGTGAGGGAGAAGACCAGCTCGTTGAAGAGCGGGGCCGCGTAGTCCATGCGGGTGACGTTGGTCGGGCCCTGGAGGTAGGTGAGCTGCTCGCCCGTCTTCTCCATGCCCGTGTGCAGGTAGCCGATGACCGGCTTGGTGCGCAGCACCCGCTCGCCGTCGAGCTCCAGCATCAGGCGCAGCACGCCGTGGGTGGAGGGGTGCTGGGGCCCCATGTTCATGATGGTGGTGGTGGCCTCGTCGTCATCGTCGGCCTCGTCGCCCAGGGCGGCGACGGCCTGCTCGGAGAGGCGCAGCACGCTGCCCTCCTCGCGCAGCACCTCGGGCCCGCCGGCCACGCTGCGGGGGGCCATCTCCTGGGCGCCCTCGTCGGTGAGGGCGCCGTCGGTGGCGGTGGCGTCGGTGGTCGTGCTCATCGGGTCGTCACCTCGGTCCCGGGTCGCCCTTGAACTGCACGGGGATGCGACCCACCGCGTAGTCCTTGCGGAGCGGGTGGCCGTCCCAGTCCTCGGGCATGAGGATGCGGGTCAGGTCGGGGTGGCCGTCGAAGCCGATGCCGAACATGTCGAAGACCTCGCGCTCGAGGGCCTCGGTGCCCGGGTGCACGGCGTAGAGCGACGGGACCACGGGGTCGTCGGCGGGGACCTGCACCTTGAGGCGCAGGCGCCGGGCCTCGCCGTGGTTCATGAGGTGGACGACCAGCTCGAAGCGCTCGGCCTCGACCCCCTCGGGCAGGGGGCGGGGGGCGGGGTTGGCCAGGTGGTCGACGGCGGTGACGTCGAGGCACATGAGCCAGCCCTCGTCGCGCAGCGCGGTGACGACCTCGACGAGCTGGTCGCGGGAGGGGTGCAGGACCGTGTCGCCGCGGTCCTCGGTGACGGGGGCCCCGTGGATCGGCTCGGGGCCCGACGGGACCGCCTCGGCGTCGTCGCCGTCGAGGGGGGCGGCGTCAGCGTCGGCCACGATCAGCTCCGCCCGGAGAGGAGGACCGGGGCGCTCTGGCCGTCGCGCTGGTCGACGACCATGCCCGCCCCGGCGCCGGTCTCGTCCCGCCGGCGGAGCAGCTCACCGGTGAGGATCTTCTCGTGCAGGGTGTTGATGGCGTGGATCAGGGTCTCGGGGCCCGGGGGGCACCCGGGGGCGTAGACGTCGACGGGCACGATCTGGTCGACGCCCTGGACGATGGCGTAGTTGTTGAACATGCCGCCCGAGCTGGCGCAGACGCCCATCGACAGGACCCACTTGGGCTCCATCATCTGGTCGTAGACCTGGCGGAGCACCGGGGCCATCTTCTGCGACACGCGGCCGGCCACGATCATGAGGTCGGCCTGGCGGGGGGAGGCCCGGAAGACCTCCATGCCGAAGCGGGCCAGGTCGTAGTGCGAGCCGCCGGTGCCCATCATCTCGAGGGCGCAGCAGGCCAGGCCGAAGGTGGCCGGCATGAGCGACGACTTGCGGGCCCAGCGGACGAGGTCCTCGACCCGCCCGGTGAGGATGTTGTGGTCGAGGCCCTCGAGGCCCTGCTGCATGTCCCAGCCCATCAGGCGGCCTCCTCGTCAGCGGGTCCGGCCCGGTCGTCGAGGCCCACCCGGCGGATGGTGGTCGACGGCGTGCGGGCCACCGACAGCATGCCCTCGGCGAGGGGGCGCTCGGCCCGCTTGGGCCCCCAGCTCAGCGCGCCGTTGGACACGAGGAAGAGGAACGAGGCGAACACGATGACGGCGAAGAGGGCGACCTCGGCCAGGCCGAAGAGGCCCAGCTCCCGGTGGATCACGGCGTAGGGGTAGAGGAACACGACCTCGATGTCGAAGACGATGAAGATCATGGCCACGAGGTAGAAGCGCACGGGGAAGCGCTCCGGGGGCTCGCGGGACGGGACGATGCCGCACTCGTAGGGCGCGGACTTGGCGGGGGTGGGGCGACGGGGGGCCATCAGACCCGACAGCACGCGGCTCACCACGGCGAAGAGGATCGCCAGGACGAACAGCGTGACGACGGGCAGGTACTGGCCCACGGTCAGCTCCCGGCGGAGGCGGCGGCCGCCCGGGCCTCGCGGACGAGCTTGTCCCGCCGGTGCAGCGAGGAGGCGCAGATGGCGAACACGATGCCCGACGCGATGGCCACGCTGGTGGAGGGGAGCCGCTTGGACCCGAGGTCGCGCACCATCACGACCGACACCACGGGGGCCTCCGGGTCGGCCACCGGGGTGGGCGGGGGCTCACCGGGGACCTGCTCCTTGGGGATCACCTGCTGGACCTGGACCACGGCGTTGTGGGTGGGGTGGCCGAGGGGCCAGGTGACGATGCGCTTGGCCTTGAACCAGGCCCGGTCGAGCCAGTTGGCGTCGTCGGGGAGGCTCTCCTTGCCGCCCCGGCTCCAGGTGTCGAGCACGACGAAGTCGGTGGCCGAGTCGTAGACCCCGCGCTCGTCGACCAGGTAGGCCGAGGCCGAGGCGTCGGCCTCGCCGGCATCGGCCGCGCTGAGCAGCTCCCAGCCGTCGTCGGTCTCGATGATGCCGTCGAGCGAGGGGTCGTCGGCGATCGCCGGGTCGACGGCCAGCAGGTCACCGACCTGCGGGGCCCGCAGGGTGGGGTCGTCGGGGAACTGCTGCTCGAGCAGGTCGTTGCCCTCGATGAGGGTCCGGGCCTCGGGGATCTCGTCCTGGGTGGGGACCGATCTGGCCACCTCGGTGTTGGCCTGGGTGATGTCGCCGTAGTTGATCTCCTCGACGTCCCACGTGGCGACCCGGCCCTGGTAGCCGATCCCGTAGATGGTCCAGACGATGCCGAGGATGAACATCCAGCCGGCCAGGCCGGTGAGGGCGAGCATGAAGCCGAGGCGGGGGCCGCTGTTGGTGGCGAGGAGCAGGTAGACCGATCCCCCCAGCACGAGGACGCCGACGGCGACGACGAGGAGGCCGCGGAACCCGGGGTCCCAGCTGAGGGCGGCGAGCATCAGATCCACGGGTTCACAGTCCCCTGACGTAGCGGACGATCTTCTCGACGTCCTCCTTGGTGTACATGCCCCCGACGGTGTCGGGGTCCGACGGGTCCTGGGGGATGACCCCGACCTCGCCGGTCTCCAGCGGGTTGTCGACCTCGGCCGGCGTCTGGCAGAAGCCGGGCATGCGGCCCGTCCCCTGGCCGTTCTGGCCGTAGTTGACGCCCCGCTCGCTGCCGGCGCACACGAAGTCGACCTGCTGCTCGAAGCCGGTGATGGCGCCCGGGAAGCGGGTGGTGCTCACCCCGCCCCGCAGGGACGGGCCGAGGGCCCCGTTGCCGTCCGGGCCCTTCTGGTTGTAGGACCAGCCGGTGGTGTGGCAGCGGCCGCAGGCGTAGGCGCCGCCGGCGAAGTTCGTGTAGTAGCCGAGGTTGAAGAGGGCCTCGCCCTCGCTGGCGTAGGGCACCCCGGCGTCCTCGGCCGCGGCCATCTCCTCGGCCAGGGCGTCGGGCACCTGGGCCTGGGACTCCTCCGGCGTGAGCTGGATGGTCTCGAGGTAGTCGATGAGGTTCTGCAGCTGCTGGTCGTTGAGCGGCCCGCCGCCCTTCACGCCCCAGGCCGGCATGGGCGAGAAGGTGCGGCCGTAGGTGAGGACGTAGCGCACCTCTTCGCGGCTGTAGCGGAGCAGCACCGTGTTGAGCGCCGGGCCCTTCCACTCGACCTGCTCGACGAACTGGCCGTTGGCGTCGGTGATGGTGAAGGGCACCACGCTGCCCTGGGCGTCCATGCCGCCGTGGCAGAAGGCGCAGTTGAAGCCGCCGTTCTCCGTGGTGTCGAACATGGCCGCGCCGCGGGCGGCGAAGGTGTCCTTGAAGTTCTCGCGGGCACCGGCCTGGCGACCGGGCTCGTTGAGGAAGTAGAGGGCGAGGGCGATGGCCACCACGAAGAGCCCGACGAGGCCGGCGAGCAGCACGCGGTCGAGGCGCTTCCCCTCCAGCTCCTCGTCGGAGTAGTAGGGCTTGCGGTTGGCCGCCAGCTCGATCTCGGAGCCGATCTCCGCCCGGCCCTGGCGGGCGTTGATGGCGAAGTAGGTGACGAAGATGACGACGGCGGAGAAGAGGGCGACCCCGCCGATGGTGGATTGGGTGCTGGCCAGCAGCATCAGTGCGCTTCGCCTCCGGAGATGCAGTGCGGACCCTCGGCCTCCTGGCCGGTGGTGTTGGTCCCGATGGGTGGGCCCTGGATGATCAGGCCGGTGTTGACGGTGAAGGTGTCACCCTCGATGGCCATGGCGAAGCGGTCCATGCCGCGGGGGGCGGGACCGGCCTTCTTCTCGCCCACCCGGTTGTACTGCGAGCCGTGGCAGGGGCACTCGAACCACTGCGACGTGGCGCAGTTGGGCACGCGGCAGCCCAGGTGCGGGCACTTCTGGTAGAGGGCCACCAGGCCCGCCTCCATGCCGGCCAGCTCCGACGGCGAGTACACCTTCTTGGCGTTGTCGATCGACGCCGCCGGGTACTGCGTGATCCACATGCGGCCCTCGGGGTAGTAGAGGAAGCCGGCGTTCTGCTGGATCTGGGCCTTGAGCTCGACGACCTTGCCCACGCTGATCTTGGAGCCGAAGCCCGAGGTGCCCTGGGGCCAGAGGAAGGCGAGGGCGGCGGGGGCGAAGGCGCCGATGCCGAGGCCGAAGCCGGCGATGATGCCCCGGTTCATGAACTGGCGCCGGGTGACGCCCATGGCGTCCTCGTCGGGCGGGGTCCAGGCCACCGGGGCCGAGGAGGGTGCGGCCACCAGGTCCGACCCGCCGCTGCGGCGGGCCTCGGCGGTGGCCAGCTCGAGCTCCTTGCCCGAGGAGGGGGCGGCCTCGGCGTCGGGGGTGGCCTCCCGCTGGCGGGCGCTGTCGCGGCTCTTGGTCTCGCGGGCGAGGTGGCCCACGGCGCGCTGGGTGTCGCGGGAGCGCTGGGCGGCGAACAGGGCGCCGGCCGCGCCCAGGACGAGGACGATGATGGCGAGGACGATCACGACGGACACAGGGGACCTCCTACAGCTCGAAGAAGAGACCGTCGGCCCACGGGAACACGAAGTTCTGGCCGGGACCTCGGAAGAACGAGCCGATCATGACCAGCACGGCCCAGAACATCAGGAACACCGTGAACAGCGAGATGGCGAACTTGCGGTCCTCGGGCTTGTTGGACGGGTTGCGGTCGGTGTACGGCGCGAGGATCAGGGCGAAGAGGCCCATGCCCGGGATGGTCACGCCGGCGACCATCGGGTGGAACATGGTGAGCAGCTCCTGGAGGCCCAGGAAGTACCACGGCGCCTTGGACGGGTTCGGCGTCTGGTTGGGGTTGGCCAGGGTGAGCAGCGGGGCGTTCACGAAGATCGAGAAGATCAGCACGAAGGCGGTGCAGAGCGAGGGCGGCCACGAACTCGACGGCCAGCAGGTGGGGCCAGGTGTGGACCTTGTCCTGGGGCATGGCCTTGACGTCCTGGATGGAGCCGGACTTCACGACGGTCAGCAGGCGCTGGGTGTGGCCACCCGGGCCGGCGGCCACCGGGGGGGCGGCGGTGGCCACCCCGCCGCCGGCGGGCTCGGCGGTGGCCACGGCGGTGCCGCCGCCCTCGCCGCTGCTGGCGGCGCCGCCGCTGCGGGCCGCCTTGGCCCGCTCGAGCAGGTGGGCGGGGATGCGGCTGTCGCCGCCGCCCTCGGCCCCACCCGACGCAGGCGCGTCGGCCGGGGTGTCGGACGTGGCGGCCTTCTGCCGGGCCGCCTCGGCCCGCTTGCGGAGGTGTTCGGGGATCTCGGTCATGTCTCCGTCTCCTACAGGGGACCGCTGATGCCGCCGTCCTTGCGCACCCGCCAGAAGTGGATCGCCATGAAGATGACGATCACGAACGGGAGCATCAGGACGTGCAGCACGTACCAGCGCAACAGGGTGTCGGTGCCGATCTCGGCCCCGCCCAGCAGGGCGAAGCGGACCTGGTTCCCGAACACCGGGGTGTAGCCCATCATGTTCGTGCCCACGGTGACCGCCCAGAGCGCCAGCTGGTCCCACGGGAGCAGGTAGCCGGTGAAGCAGAGCAGCAGGGTCAGGGTGAGGAGGATGACGCCGATCACCCAGTTGAACTCCCGCGGCGGCTTGTAGGCGCCGTGGTAGAAGACGCGGGCCATGTGCAGGAAGACCGACAGCACCATGAGGTGCGCGGCCCACCGGTGCATGTTCCGGACCAGCAGCCCGAAGGCGACGTTGGTCTGGAGGGCGTAGACGTCGTTCCAGGCCTGCGCCGCGGTCGGCCGGTAGAAGAACATCAGGAAGATGCCGGTGACCGTGAGCAGGATGAAGAGGAAGAAGCTGAGCCCGCCCAGGCACAGCGTGTAGGTGACCTTCACCGCGTGGCGCTTCACCTTGACCGGGTGCAGGTGGTACAGCACCGAGTTCATGATCACGTAGGACCGGTTCCGGGGGCTGTCGGTGTAGCCCTTCCGGAAGATGGAGCCGGGGCGGAAGATCGAGTTCCACGTCTGGCTCGCCTGGACCTTGTCGGTCATGTCGCCCATGACCCGGGAGGCCCGACCCTTGTTCTGCATGGTCTTCGCCATCGTCTAGCGCCCTTCCTGCATGAGGGGGGTGGGGAGGGGGCGGGGAGCGCTCATCCGAGCCGCATCCCGTAGCCGTACCCGTGGGTGTTGGTGCGCTGGTGCCCGTCGCCCTCGGCCGCGGCCTGGCCGACCTTGCCGAGGATGATGACACCGGTGGGGCAGCGGTCGACGCAGAGGGCGCACCGGGTGCACACGTCGTCGTCGATCGTGAAGATCACGTGGTCGCTGGGGTCGATGCCGGGCCGCTCGGTGCCGTCGGCCTCGGCCACGGCGTCGGGGCGGACCATGTGGATGCACTTCCACGGGCAGATGTCGACGCAGCCCTCGCACATGATGCACTCGGACTGGTCGATGTGGATGAACTGCTTGGGCTTGACCGCCTTGGCCAGGTAGTCCGCGTCGACCTCCTTGAGGACGTAGTCGGCGCGGAACTCGGGCATGGGCGGGTTGGCGTCGGTGCGGGCCACTCAGATCACCTCCACCCGTGCGGCGGTGGTGGTCGTGGGCTCCGGCGGGGGGGCGTCGGTGCAGGACATGAGGCGGTCAGGCCTTCCGGGCCAGGGGGCGGCCGTAGGCGGTCGTCTTCTCCTCCAGAGCCTTGCGCCTGCGCTCGGCCTTGTCACCTCGGCCCTGCCAGACGGCCCACAGGGCGATCTGGCCGCCGAGGTACACGGTGTAGATGACCACGGCGATGATGTGGGCGAGGGTCTGGTAGGAGACGTTGAAGGGCACCTCGGTGAGCGAACCGGTGCCGCTGGGGCCGGCCAGGTAGCGGTCCGGGCGCCAGCCCAGCTCGTTCTCGGACCAGGTCAGCCACTGGTGCGGCACCACGCCGTAGACCCAGAACAGGGCGAAGAACACGAAGGTCGCGGCGACCATGGCCTCGCCCCAGGAGAGCTCGGAGCCCACGGGGCGCCGCTTGGCCACGGCCAGGACCGTGAGGGTCAGCAGGACCGAGACGATCACGGAACCGAAGAACGCCACCACCTCGACCGGACCTCCTACTTGGTGAAATCGCTCACAATGGTCGGGCCACCACCCGAGGGGGGTGGCCTCACTGGTCGAGGGTCTAGCACGGGCCCTCCGGACCGGGCACATCGTCGCACGGTGTCCGGGGGACCGGCCCGGACCCCCTCGCGGGCCCCCTCCGCTCCGCTTGGTCCGGCCTCCGGGGACCGACCTAGAGTGCGCCGCATCGCCGGGGTGCCGAGGTGGCGCACCCCACCCGACCGCCTGCGGAGGCCAGTCCGTTGACAGAGATCCCCGAACACCTCCTGAAGCGCTCCAAGGAGCGCCGGGCGGCCCTCGGCCTGCCCGGCGGCGAGGGCGGCGACGACGGGGGCGCCACGGGGTCCGGCGGCGGTGGTGACGAGGGCGCGGCCCCGTCCACGCCGGCCAAGGCCGAGCCCACGCCGGCCCCGGCCAAGGTCGAGGACGCCCCGCCGCCCCCGCCCAAGCCGAAGCCGCCCTACATCCAGGCCGCCGAGCGCCGGAAGCGCATCCCCTTCTGGGCCATGCCCGTCATCGCCCTCCTGCCGGTGTGGGCCGTGCTCTACACCAACAGCGTGAAGGAGCCCGAGGTCCAGGACGAGGCCCTCACCGTGGGCGCCGAGGTCTTCAGCTCGTGCTCGGGCTGCCACGGCTCCGGCGGCGAGGGCGGCGTGGGCGCCCAGCTGAACGAGGGCGAGGTGCTGCTCACCTACCCCGACCCCGTCGCCATGATGGAGTGGATCTACCTGGGCGCCGAGGGCTGGACCGGCACCACCGGCTCGGCCCCCTACGGCGACCCGGACCGCCCCGGCGGGCCCCACGACACCGGCACCCTGCCCGGCGTGATGCCCGCCTTCGGCGACCTCGACGCCAACGAGCTGGCCAACGTCACCCGCTACGTCCGGGAGAACATCTCGGGCGAGCCCGTCGCCTCCCCCGAGGTCCAGGACCTCTACGAGGAGTGGGCCCAGGAGGCCATCGACAACGCCGACGCCGGTGAGCTCGTCTACCAGCAGGTCCCGGGCAACGACCCGGCCGTGGCCGAGCGCATCGACATCCTCAGCCAGGAGGGGTAGTCCTCGTCGTCGGAGCAGGCTCCTCCGACGAACTGGTCCGGGATCTCGGCGCCCTGGCACCACCAGGGCGGACCGGTTCGCATCCCCCGACGAACTGGTCCGGGATCTCGGCGCCCTGGCACCACCAGGGCGGACCGGTTCGGCACGGGGTGAGGAGGACAGGGGGCGGGTGGGCTCCTCGGTGTGACCTCGGGCGGGTCGAGTGGCGGGGTGGGGGGCGGCACCTCCAGACTGCCCGTGTGAGCGACGTCCTCGACCCGCCGGAGCGCTGCGACGTCCTCGTGGTCGGCGGGGGGCCGGCGGGGGCGGCCACCGCCCACTGGCTGGGCGATGCCGGGCGCGACGTCGTGGTCGTCGAGAAGAAGACCTTCCCCCGGGAGAAGACCTGCGGCGACGGCCTCACCCCCCGCGCCGTGAAGCAGCTCACCGACATGGGCCTGGCCGAGCGCCTGTCCCACACCCACCGCTACGACGGGCTGCGGGCCGTGGCCCACGGGATCACCCTCGAGCTGCAGTGGCCCTCCCACGGCACCTACCCCTCCCACGGCTTCGTGGTGCGGCGCCGGGAGCTCGACCAGCTGGTGGCCGACCGGGCCGTCGAGAAGGGCGCCGTGGTCCACACCGGCACCGAGGCGATCCGGCCCCTCCAGCGCGACGGCCTGGTGGTCGGGGCCCTGGTGAAGGACAAGGAGACGGGCCGCAGCCGCGAGGTCCACGCCCGCTACGTGGTCGTGGCCGACGGGGCCAACTCCCGGTTCGGGCGGGCCCTGGGCACGGCGCGGAACCGCACGTACCCGATGGGCATCGCCATCCGGACCTACTTCGAGAGCCCCCTCCACGACGACCCGTGGATCGAGTCGGCCCTCGACGTGCGCGACCGCCAGGGCCGCAGCATGCCCGGCTACGGCTGGATCTTCCCCGTGGGCGACGGGACCATCAACGTCGGCATCGGCCTCCTGTCCACCTTCAAGGGCTACCGCGAGGTCAACACCTCGCACCTGATGGCCGAGTTCGCGGCCACCGCCCCCTCCTACTGGGGCATCGACCCCGACAACCCCACCTGCGCCCCGACCGGTGGGCGCATCCCGATGGCGCAGTCGATCAACCCCAAGATCGGGCCCACCTGGGTGGCGGTGGGCGATGCCGCCGGCTCGGTCAACCCCTTCAACGGCGAGGGCATCGACTACGCCTACGAGACCGGTCGCATGGTGGCCGAGCTGCTCGACCAGTCGCTGGCCGACGGCGACGGCATGGCCCTCCAGCGCTACCCCGCCCTGATCGCGGAGGAGTACGGCCTCTACTTCCGGGTCGCCCGCCTCTTCAGCGTCCTCATCGGGAACCCCGCCGTCATGCGGGAGCTGACCCGGGTCGGCATGCAGTCGCGCAGCCTCATGGAGTGGGTCCTGCGGATCATGGCCAACCTGCTGCGCGAGGACGAGCTGGGCCCGGCCGAGGCCGCCTACCGAGCCGCCGCCGCCCTCGTCCGGGTGGTGCCCGAGCCCGCAGCCTGACCGGGCCCCCGTCGGATCGCCCCGGCGGCGCCGGGGGTCGCACCCGGTCCGCGCCACGGCTAGGCGGTGGGGGGCACCTCGTCGTCGTCGCCGGCTCGGGCCTCGTCGGTGCCGGCCTCCGTGCCGGCGTCTCCGGCGGCGCCCCCCTCGGCCTCGCCGGGGCGCGGACCGGCCGCCCCGGGGGCGTCGGGCTCGCCCTCGTCGCGGGGGCCGTCGGCGTCGGAGCGGTCGTCGTCGTCGGCCGCAGTGGCGGAGGTGGTGGCCGCGCCGGCCCGCGCCGGGGCCGGCTTCTTGCGCTTGGTCGTGGCCACCGCGCGGCCCGAGGCCGTCTCGGTCGTGGTGGTCTCGGCCACCGGGGTGCCCCCCACCTCGCCCCGGGCCAGGGCGGCGGCGTTGGCCGGACGGACGCGCAGGAGGATGTAGGCCGCGATGGGCAGCATCCCCAGGCACATCCACTGGGCGCCGGTCATCCCCGCGACCCGCTCGTCGTTCACCCGCAGCGTGTCGAAGGAGAAGCGGGCCACGCCGTAGCCGATGAGGAACATGGCCCCCACCACGCCGGGCGTGGGCTTCACCCGGTCGAGCACGTACCAGAGCACGCCGAAGAGCAGGAACAGCCACAGCCCCTCGTAGATGGCCGTGTTGTGGAAGGTGACGCCGGGCGTCACGGGCGTGGCGCCGGGGTCGAGGCCGAGGAGCTGCTCGCGGACCGCGCCGCCGTCGTAGCGGACGGCCAGGAAGAAGTCCGACTCGCGCCCGAAGTGCTCGCCCACGGCGGTGCAGCCGATGCGGCCGAAGGCGGCGCCCAGCACGGTCGCGGTGGCGAAGCCGTCGAGCAGCTGCCAGCGCTGGAGGCGGTTCCAGCCGAGGAAGGTGGGCAGGCCCACCGCGATGGCGGCCAGGAAGCCGCCCGAGAACTGCAGCCCGCCCTCCCACACGGCGATGACGTCGAGGGGCGAGTCGATCTGGTCGAGGTGGGTGAGGACCCAGGTCAGCCGGGCGCCGACCACCCCGGCGAGCACCATGCGGGTGCCGAGCCGATAGGTCTCGTCGCGGGTCATGCCGTACTTCTCGGCGTGCACCGCCCCGAACCAGATGCCGGCCAGGACGCCGATGGCCACCATGAGCCCGAAGGTCTGGAAGGGACCGATCTTCGGGAAGGTCGTGTAGGGGATGACGGCGACGAGGGTGCTCAGCACGGGTCCATGATCGTGGGACGGTGGCCCCGGGGTCCAGCCACCCGGACGGGCGGTGGTCCGGCCCAGGCCGTCACCGCCTGTCGATCCACGTCCTCCGACCCCACCCACCGCCCCGGCTGCCCCCGCTCCTCATCCCTCGTCGTCACCGCGGGTCGATCCACCCACCGACGTCGGCCACCAGCTGGTCGGCCACCGGTGGACCCATGGAGCCCTCCCGGTAGAGCACGGTCGGGGGCGGGTCGTCGACCACCCGTTCGACGATGCGCCACTGCTCGTCGAGGCTGTCCTCGCGGCCGAACCGGCGCCGGTCGCCCTCGAGGGCGTCGTCGATCAGGCGCTCGTAGGCCTCGGCCCGGGTGCCGAGGGCCTCGGCGTAGTCGACGTCGAGCTGGATGGGCTGGGTGACCAGCCGGTCACCGGGGGCCTTGGCCAGGAGGTGGAGGCTCACGCCGTCGTCGTGGCCCAGGCGGAAGCGCAGGAAGCTGGGCTCGGCGTGGGGCCGCTCATCGTCGGTGAAGAGCAGCCGGGGCGGGTCGGCGAAGCGGATGATGGCCTCGGTGGCCGTGGTGCCCATGCGCTTGCCGGTGCGGATGACCCACGGCACCCCCGACCAGCGCCAGGAGTCGATCGCCAGCCGGAGGGCGACGTAGGTCTCGATGTCGGAGCCGGCGTTCACCCCCTCCTCGTCGGTGTAGCCCCGGTACTGGCCGCGGACCACGTCGGCCGGGTCGATGGTGCGGATCTGGCGGAACAGCCGGGTCTTCTCGTCGGCCAGGGCGTCGGCGTCGGCCGCCACCGGCGGCTCCATGGCCAGCAGGGCGACGATCTGGAGCAGGTGGTTCTGGACCACGTCCCGGAGGGCGCCGACGCTCTCGTAGAACTTCCCGCGCGAGCCCACGCCGAACTCCTCGGCCATGGTGATCTGCACGTGGGAGATGCAGCCCCGGTTCCACAGGGGCTCGAGCAGCGAGTTGGCGAACCGGAACACCAGCAGGTTCTCGACCCCCTCCTTCCCCAGGAAGTGGTCGATGCGGTAGATCGCCGACTCGGGGAAGGCCCCGTGCAGGCAGTCGTTGAGCTCGGTGGCCGACGTCCGGTCGCGCCCGAAGGGCTTCTCGACCACCACCCGGGCCCCCTCGTGGAGACCGACCCGCTGGAGGCCGCGGACCACGTCGTCGAACAGGGCCGGGGGGATGGCCATGTAGAACAGCGGCCGGGTGACGCCGGCCTCCTCGATGCGCTGGGCCAGCCCGTCGAAGGTGTCGGCCTCGCGGTAGTTGCCGGGCATGTAGGTGAGGTGGTCGCAGAGCCGGTCGACCACGGCCGGGTCGGCCCCGTCGACGTGGGCCTCGATGCTGGCCCGGGCCCGCTCCCGCAGGTCGTCGTCGGTCCACTCCGAGGACGACACGCCGATCACCGGCCCCAGCCGCTCGGCCGCCTCGATGTTGTAGAGCGCGGGGAAGAGCTTCTTCTCGGCCAGGTCGCCGGTGGCGCCGAAGAGGACGACCCCGTCGCAGCGCTCGCTCACGAACCCGCCTCGGCGCCGTCGACCCTGGTGACGGCGTGGCCGCCGAACTGGTTGCGCAGGGCCGCCACCGCCCGCATGGCCACGTCGCGCTCGTCCTGGGACACGAACCGGGCGAAGAGGGCGGCCGAGATCACCGGGGCCGACACGCCGGTGCGGATGGCCTCCTCGACGGTCCAGCGGCCCTCGCCCGAGTCGACCGCCACCGGTGCGATGTCGTCGAGGCCGGGGTCGTCCTGGAGGGCCCGCACCAGCAGGTCGAGCAGCCAGGAGCGCACCACCGAGCCGTGCTGCCAGGAGCGGAAGCCCTCGGCGATGTCGATGTCGAGGTCGCTGGCCTCGAGGATGGCGAACCCCTCGGCGTAGGCCTGCATCATCCCGTACTCGACGCCGTTGTGGACCATCTTGGTGAAGTGGCCGGCGCCGGGCGGCCCCACGTGGGCCAGGCCCCGCCCCTCCCCCGGCGACAGGGCCTCGAGGGCGGGCCACACCTTGGCCACGTCGTCGTCGGTGCCACCCACCATGAGGGCGTAGCCGTTGTCCAGGCCCCACACGCCCCCGCTGGTGCCGGCGTCGACCCACCCCACGCCGGAGGCGGCGAGGGCCTCGGCCCGACGGAGGGAGTCGTGGAAGTTGGAGTTGCCACCGTCGACGACGACGTCGCCCTCGGCCAGCAGCCCGCCCACCTCGGTGATGGTGCTCTCGGTGATGTCGCCGGAGGGGACCATGCACCAGACGACCCGGGGGCTCTCACCCAGGGCCTCGACCATGGCCGCGAGGGAGTCGACGTCGCTGGCGTCGGAGTAGGGGTCGTAGCCGACCACCTCGTGGCCGGCGCGGCGCAGGCGCTCGGCCATGTTCGACCCCATCTTCCCCAGTCCCACGATGGCGAGCTTCACGGTGTGACCTCCCGGTCGGCGGTTGCGGTCCTCACCGGGTGACCTCCAGGAGGTCGGCGAGGGCGATGCGGGCGGCGCGGAGGCCGTGGGCCTGCAGGGTGCGCAGGTCGCCCTCGGCCTGGGCGTGCTTGAGGGTGGAGAAGCCGAAGGGCTGGTCCGGGATGTCGACGTCGACGGGGTCGTCGCCCACCACCTGGAGGAACACGCCGCTGGGCGGGCCGCCCTTGTGGAGCTGCCCGGTGGAGTGGAGGAACCGGGGGCCGAGGCCCAGGGTGGTGGCCACCCCGAACCGGTCGCGGATCTCGGTGCGGGCGTCCTCCAGGGCGTCGACCACGCCGTCCTCGGGGTCGACGTAGGCCTGGATGGCCACGTAGTCGCCGGGGCCGACCCGCTCGAGGACGTCGGCCAGCGGGGTGGTCGGGACCTCGGTGCCGCCCTGGGCCAGGACCTCGTTGGTGGCCGCCTTGGCCTCGGCCACGTTGGGCTGGTCGAAGGGGTTGATGCCCAGCGCCGCCCCGCAGAGGGCGGTGGCCACCTCCCACGTGAGCACCAGCTCGCCCAGCCCGGCCGTCCCCTGCGACGGCAGCTGGACCATCGGGTGGCCGGCGGCGGCCAGCGGCTCCAGGCCGTGGTGCTCGCCGATGGCGACGAAGAGGCGGTCGTCGCCGTAGACCTCGGGCGGGCCGAGGCGCTCCCCCGCCACCGGGACGACCCCGGTGCCGTGCTTGCCGGTGGACTCGGCCAGCAGCTGCTCGAGCCACAGGCCGATGGTGTCGATCTCCCCGTCGACCACGAGGGTGACCTTGTCGCGCCCGGCCCGCACGGCCCCGGCGAGGGCGGCGGCCGAGCCGCAGGCCGGGGTTGGCCTCGGGGTCCGGGTCCGAGAGGGCGGCGACGGCACGGCCGGCCGAGGCCAGCAGGCCGTCGACGTCGAGGCCGGCCGCGGCGGCAGGGACCAGTCCGAAGAAGGACAGGGCCGAGTAGCGGCCGCCGATGTCGGGGGGGTTCTCGAAGAGGGCCCGGAACCCCTCGGTGGTGGCCCGCTCGGCCAGCGAGGTGCCGGGGTCGGTGACCACCGCGACGTGGTCAGGGTCGGTGTCCTGGAGGGCCACGGCGAGGTGGCTGAGGGTCTCGATGGTGGAGCCCGACTTCGACGAGGCGATGGCCAGGGTCTCCTCCGGCGGGCACTCGTGGGCCAGGCGGGCGACCATGGCCGGGTCGGTGGTGTCGACCACGCGGAGGACGGGGCGGCCGGCCACCGGGGCGAAGGACCGGGCCAGCACCTCCGGGAAGAGGCTGGAGCCGCCCATGCCCATGACCACGACGTGGCGGATCCCGTCGGCGGCCAGGGCGTCGCCGAACACGGCGAGGCGATCGGCCTGGGTGGCCATGGCCCCGGCCACGTCGAGCCAGCCCAGCCGGTCGGCCACCTCGGTCGGGTCGTCCTGCCAGAGCGTGTGGTCGCGGGCCCACATCCGGGCCACGGCGTCGCGCCCGGTGAGGTCGTCGAGTGCGGCGCCGACGGCGTCGGCGATGGGGCCCAGCTGGTCCATGGCGATCTCCCTGGGTCGGGCGCTCCCCGACCACTCCCCTGGCTATCAGACGGCGGGGCGCCGGCGCGCCCGCATCGGCCCCGGTCAGCGGGTCGTGCGCCGGGCCAGCGCGGCGGCCGTGGTGGGCTCGCCGAAGTGGTACCCCTGGCCCGCGTCGCAGCCCATCTCGGCCAGGAGCTCGGCCTGGTCGGCGTCCTCGACGCCCTCGGCCACCACGGTGAAGCCGAGGGCCCGCCCCAGGGCGACCGCGGCCCCCACGATGGCCCGGTCCCGCTCGTCGTGGACGATGCCCGACACGAAGGTCCGGTCGATCTTGAGGCTGTCGGCCACGTCGACCAGGCGGAGGTGCTCGAGGGTGGCGTAGCCGGTGCCGAAGTCGTCGATGGACACCCGCAGGCCGAGGTCGTGCAGGCGACGGAGCAGCCCGGTGCTGTGCTCGGCGTCGCGGACCAGGGCGCTCTCGGTGATCTCCAGTCGGAGCCAGCGAGGGTCGACGCCGTGGCGGGCCAGGGCCTCGGCGGTGGTGGTGACCAGGCCGGGGTCGTCGAGCTGGAGGGCCGACACGTTGACGCTGACCACCACGTCGCGGAGGCCGTCGGCGATGGCCTGGAGGGCGGCGTCGACGGCCCACGTCCCGAGGGCGATGACCAGGCCGCTGTCCTCGGCCACGGGGATGAACTCGTCGGGGCTCACCGCCCCGCGCTCGGGGTCGTCCCAGCGGACGAGGGCCTCGGCGCCCACCACGCTGCCGTCGACCAGCGAGACCTGCGGCTGGTACACGAGGTGGAGGCCCTGGTCCTCGATGGCGCGGCGCAGGTCACGCTCGATGTCGATGCGGGCCCGCGCCGCCTCGTAGGTGCCGGGCCGGTAGCGGACCACCGCGCTCCCGCCCCGTCGGTGGGCCTCGCGGGCCGCGATGGCCGCCTTGTGCAGCAGGGTGGTCACGGTGTCCACCTCGGTGGCGGCCACCACGCCCACCGCGGGGCGCAGGGAGATCGACCCGTCGCCGGTGCCCACCGGCTGGCCGAGCACGGCCCGCACCCGCTCCCCCACCTCGACCGCCTCCGCGGGGCCGACGCCCTCGCAGATGACGGCGAACGCCGGCGGGCGCAGGTGGCCCACCACGTCGCCCGGGCGGACCACGGCGCGGATGCGCTCGGCCGACACCCGGAGGGCGACGTCGCCCGCCGCCCCGGTGAGGCCATCCTCCATGTCGTCGAGGCGGTCGAGCCCCACGTGGATCAGGGCCAGGCCCCGCCCCGGGCCGCGGTGCATCGCCTCCCGGAGCCGGGCCAGCATCCGGTTCTGGTTGGGCAGGCCGGTGACGTCGTCGCGCACCCGCGCCCCCGCACCCGGGCCCGGTCGGCGTCGCGCGCCAGGGCCACCGCGGCCACCGCGGCCCAACGGGACAGGTCGGGCGGGGCCGCCGACGCACCGTCCGGGGGGAAGGCGGCCAGCACGCCGAGGGGCACGGCGCCGTCGACCAGCTGGACGATCCAGGGCACGTCCAGCCCGACTGCGGCCAGGTCGGTCGCGGCCTCCGGCCACGGGGCGACGGTGGCGTCGGCGCGCAGGGGGCTGCCGGGGTCGCCGGTGGGCCCCGGTCCCCCTGCCGTGGCCACCCGGTCGAGGGCCAGCACCGCCCGCCGGGGCAGGGAGAGGTCGCGCCCGAGCACGCGGGCCCCGCCGGCACGAGCGGCCACCACCACCCGGAGCCCCGATGCGGCCTGCGCCGCCTCCGCGACCCGGTCGACGACGACGTCGACCGGCTCGCCGCCCAGCACCAGGCCGAGCAGGTCGTCGACGGCCTCCTCCCCGCCCGGTGCGCCCCCCGGACCCCCCCTGCCGTCGCTCACCGTGGCCGCGGCCCTGTCGCACGGGTCGTCGGGGCCGGGCCCCGGTCGGCGGAGCGGGTCATCGCTCGGCGCGGTGGGCGGCCGCGTCCTGGGCCGCCTCGGCCGCGACCGCCACCACCTCGTCGACCACGGCGTCGTCGTGGGCCAGTCCGGGGAACAGGATCTCGTAGGGCCCGGGGGCCAGGGCCACGCCGCGGTCGAGCATGCCGTGGAAGAGGCGGGCGTAGGTGGCGGTGTCGGTGGTCCGGGCCGAGTCGTGGTCGACCGCCGGCTCGGCGCCGAGGTGCAGGCCGACGAGCGTGCCCTCCACGGGCACCACCGCAGGGATGCCGGCGTCGGCGAGGGCGGCGGCCAGCCCGGCGCCCAGGCGTCGGGCGGTGGCCTCGAGCCGGACGTAGGCGGCGTCGTCGAGCAGGGCGAGGGCGGTGAGGCCGGCTGCGGTGGCGAGGGGGTTCCCCGAGAGCGTGCCCGCCTGGTACACGGGACCGAGCGGGGCCATCCGGTCCATCAGGTCGGCCCGACCGCCGAAGGCGCCCACGTTGAGCCCCCCGCCGATGACCTTGCCGAAGCAGGACAGGTCCGGCGTGACCCCGTACCGGCCCTGGGCCCCGCCGCGGGCCAGCCGGAAGCCCGTGATCACCTCGTCGAAGACCAGCAGGGCGCCGACCCTGTCGCACTCGGCTCGCAGCCCGGCCAGGAAGCCGGGGGCCGGGGCCACCAGGCCCATGTTGGCGGCGACGGGCTCGACGATGACGCACGCGACCGTGTCGTCGAGGGTGGGCACCTGGTTGTAGGGCACCACGACGGTGTCGGCCACGGCCCCGGCGGGCACACCGGCCGAGCCCGGGACCGCGGTGGGGTCCGAGGCATCGGCCTCGATCAGGGCGACGGCGCTGCCGGCGTCGGCCAGGAGACTGTCGCTGTGGCCGTGGTAGTTGCCGGCGAACTTCACCAGCCGGTCGCGACCGGTGGCCCCCCGGGCCAGGCGGATGGCGCTCATGGTCGCCTCGGTGCCGCTGGAGACGAGACGCAGCCGCTCGCAGGCCGGCACCCGGGCCCGGACCTCCTCGGCCAGCAGCACCTCGCGCTCGGTGGGGGCGCCGTAGGAGGTGCCGTCGGCCGCGGCCTCGGCCACCGCCGCGACGATGGCCGGGTGGGCGTGGCCGGCGATGACGGCGCCGTAGGACTGCACCATGTCGACGAGGCGCCGGCCCTCGACGTCCCACACGTGGGGCCCGAGGGCCCGGGCCACGAAGTAGGGGGTCCCGCCCACCGAGCGGAAGGCCCGCACCGGCGAGCTCACCCCGCCGGGGATCACCTCCTGGGCCCGGGCGAAGAGGCTGGCGTTGGTGGTCTCGGGCGGCATCGGTGCGGTCAACCTACGGCGTGGCGACGGCGGACGACGAGGGAGCCCGCCGGTCAGGCGCCCAGGACCTCGGCCACCTCGGCGGCCAGGTAGGTGAGGATGACGTCGGCGCCGGCCCGCTTGACGGCGGTGAGGTGCTCGAGGGCGACCGCGTCGCCGTCGATCCAGCCCCGCTCGGCCGCCGCCTTGATCATCGAGTACTCGCCGGAGGTGTGGTAGGCGGCGAGGGGCACGTCGACCTCGGCCCGGGCCCGCACCAGCACGTCGAGGTAGGCGAGGGCGGGCTTCACCATCACCACGTCGGCGCCCTCGGCCAGGTCCTCGCGGACCTCCTCCAGGGCCTCCCGGACGTTGCCGGGGTCCTGCTGGTAGGCCCGGCGGTCGCCGCCGCCCGCGATCTCCACGTCGACGGCCTCGCGGAACGGGCCGTAGAGGCCCGAGGCGTACTTGGCCGCGTAGGCCATGATCGCCACCTCGTGGTGGCCACCGCCGTCGAGGGCGGCGCGGATGGCACGGACCTGGCCGTCCATCATCCCGGACGGGGCGACGACCGCGGCGCCGGCCTCGGCCTGGGCCCGGGCCACCTCGGCGTAGCGCTCGAGGGTGGCGTCGTTGTCGACCGTGCCCGTCGGGCGTGAGCAGCCCGCAGTGGCCGTGGTCGGTGTACTCGTCGAGGCAGAGGTCGGCCATGACGACGATGTCGTCGCCCACCTCGTCGCGCAGGTCGCGCAGGGCGAGCTGGACGATGCCGTCGGGGTCCGAGGCACCGGTGCCGGCCGCGTCCTTGGTGGCGGGGACGCCGAACAGGATGACGCCGGGGATCCCGAGGTCGCGGAGCCGGGCCACCTCGGCCCGCAGCGACGCCCGGGTGTGCTGCACGACGCCGGGCAGGGAGGTGATCGGGTGGGGCTCGTCGATGCCCTCCCGGACGAACAGCGGGGCCACCAGGTCGTCGACGCCCAGGCGGGTCTCGGCCACCAGACGTCGCAGCGCCGGGGTGCGGCGCAGCCGGCGGAGCCGGCGCTCGGGGAACGACATGGCGCCGAGCCTAGGGAGGCCCGCGGCCCGGACCCTCGCCGGACCGGGGTCCCGCGCCGCCGGCGCCGGCGGTGGACGTGCGCCCGGTGGGCTCAGGGGGCGGGGACGAGCGCGGCCAGGTCGGCCGGGACCAGCTCGGCCAGCGACGCGACCACCAGGTCGGCGGGGCCCAGGTCCTGGTGGGCGGTGAGGCGGGAGGGCACGGCCACGACGGCCCCCAGCCCGGCGGCACGGGCCGAGGCGATGCCCCGGGCCGTGTCCTCGATCGCCACCGTGGTCGCCGCCGTCGCGCCCATCTCGGCCACCGCCACCCGGTAGAGGTCGGGGGCCGGCTTCCCGGCGGTCACGTCGGGGTGGTCCCGTCCCACCAGGGTCGGGAGCAGGTCGCCGAGGCCGAAGCGGTCGAGGTGGTGCACCACCCAGGCGCGCGACGACCCGGTGGCCACGGCCAGGCGGGCCTCGGTGGCCGCCAGGGCCCGCACCAGGTCCTCGGCCCCCGGGGTGATCTCGGCCGAGTCGTGCGCCCGCGGGATGTGGGTCACCGCCTCCACGTGCTCGTCGAAGGCCGCCTGGTCGATGTCGAGGCCGAGGAGGGGCCCGAGCTCGTCCCACCACGCCTCGTCGTGCGACGCCCCGACGGCGTGGGTGGCCCACAGCTCCGGCGTGAGGTCCGCGCCCAGGGCCGCGGCCGCGGCGGCCGCCCGCCGGTAGATCGGCCACTCGGTGTCGGCGAGGGTGCCGTCGAAGTCGAACACGACGGCCGGAGGGGCGGCGCTCACGGCGCGAGGGTAGGTCGCCCGGCGGAGGCGCCGGCCTGGTCAGCGCGACGTCGGGGGCCGGCCGCCGCGGTGGGACACGGCCTCGGCGGCCCGGGCCGCACCGGACGCGAGGGCGTCGGCCACCGCCGCACCGCCCACCCACGCCCCGAGGAAGCCGGCCGCGAAGGCGTCGCCCGCCCCGGTGGTGTCCACCACCTCGGCCGGCCGGGCCAGGACCTCCACCTGCTCACGGCCATCGGACCAGCGGGCGCCGTCGGCCCCCCGCTTGGTCACCAGGCCCCGCACGCGCTCCGCCACCGCGGCCTCGCCCCCGAGGGCCTCCAGCTCCGCTGCGTTGGCCAGCAGCAGGTCGGCCCCGTCCACCAGGTCCAGGAAGGCGTCGGCCCCCAGGTCACGCAGCGGGCCGGCACTGGCGGCGTCGACCGAGAGGCCCACGCCGGCGGCACGGGCCCGGGCCACGACCTCCCGACCGGCGGGCCGGGACCCGGGGTGCAGGAGCGTGTAGCCGGAGAGGTGGACCCAGGCGACCTGGCCGAGGGGGAGGCCGACGTCGTCGAGGAGCACCGCCACGTGCTCCGCGGTCAGGTGGTCGTTGGCGCCGCGGTCGGGGAGCATGGTGCGCTCGCCGACCGCGTCGACCAGCACCACGCAGCAGCCGGTGGCGACCTCGGCCAGCACCGGACCGAGGTGCTCCACCCCGTGCACCGCGAGGTCGTCGCGGACGGCCCGGCCCAGCGGGTCGTCACCCACCGCCGCGACCAGCGAGGTGGAGTGCCCCGTCACCGCCAGCCAGGCCGCGGTGTTGGCCGCCGAGCCGCCGCCGCTGGAGGTGACGGCGGCGGCGGTGTCGGAGCCGGGGCGCAGCGGCCCCGCGGGGGCCACGACCACGTCGGCCATGAGGTCGCCCACCACGACCACCCGGGTCGCGGGCGGCGCCCCGGTGTCAGCCACCGGTGGCGTGGGCCACCGCGATGCGGGCGGCCAGCGCGGCGTTGGCCAGGACCAGGGCCACGTTCACCCGCAGCGAGGCGCCGGCGGTGGCCTCGTGGAAGTGGGCCAGGAGGAACGGCGTGACGTCCTTGCCCCGCACCCCGGCGGCCTCGGCGTCGGCCAGGCCCCGGGTGAGCACCCGGTCGTGCTCCTCGGCCGGCAGCGCGTCCTCCTCCCGCACCGGGTTGGCCACCACGAGGGCGGCGCCGTCGGTGCCCAGCGCGGCGCGTGCCCGCATCACCGCCGCCACCTCCTCGGGCGTGTCGACCCGCCAGTCGACGGGCCGGCCCGAGTCGGGCCGGTAGAACCCGGGGAAGCGATCGGTGCCGTAGCCGAGGGCGGCCACGCCGAGGGTCTCCATGCGCTCGAGGGTGGCGCCCACGTCGAGGATGGACTTCACCCCGGCGCACACGACGGTGATGCCGGTGCGGGCGAGGGTGGTGAGGTCGGCCGACTCGTCCCACGTGCGCGCCGCCTCGCGGTGGACCCCGCCGAGGCCCCCGGTGGCGAACAGGGCGATGCCGGCCCGGGCCGCCAGGTGGGCGGTGGCGGCCACCGTGGTGGCCCCGTGACCGCCCCGCGCCGCCACCACCGCCAGGTCGCGGACGCTCACCTTGGCCACCTCGTCGGAGCCGGCCACCACCCGGCGGGCGTCGGCGTCGAGGCCGATGCGGGCGGCGCCGCCGACCACCGCGACGGTGGCCGGCACCGCCCCGCCGGCGCGCACCGCGCCCTCGATCCGCGTCGCCACGTCGAGGTTCTGGGGCCGGGGCAGGCCGTGGCTGATGATGGTCGACTCCAGGGCCACCACCGGTCGGCCCGCAGCCAGGGCCTCGGCCACCTCGGGGTCCACCACCACCCCGGGGCCGCGGTCCGACGACGTCACCGGCCGAGCATGGCACGACGGCCCGCACCGCGGTCACGGGGCCACCCCACCGTCAGCGCTCGTCCCAGTGGGCTCGGAGGGCGGCGACGAGGCCGGCGATGGTGTGCTCGGCCGCCTCGACGGTGACGGTGAGGCCGTGGTCGCGGGCCGTGGCCGCGGTGACGGGCCCGATGCAGGCCACGACCGGGGGCACCGCCGCGACGCCGAAGGCCTCGACGAAGCGGGTGACGGTGGACGAGGAGGTGAAGGTCACCGCGTCGGCCGTGGCCAGGGCGGCGGCCGCACCCTGCGACGGGGTGGCCGCCCGGGTCCGGTAGGCCGCCGCCACCTCGACCTCCCACCCCCGGTCCCGCAACCCGTCGGGCAGGACGGCGCGGGCCTCCTCGGCCCGGGCCAGCAGCACGCGACCCCCGTCGGGGGGCGGGGCGGGGAAGGCGTCGAGCAGGCCCTCGGCCACGTAGCGCTCGGGCACCAGGTCGGCCACGACCCGGTACCGAGCCAGGGCCGCGGCGGTGCCGGGGCCGATGGCGGCCACCGCGGTCGAGCCCAGGACCCGGGTGTCGGGGAGGTGGGCGAAGGTCCGCTCCACCCCGTTGGGGCTGGTCAGCACGAGCCAGTCCACCGAGGCCAGGCCGCCGAGGGCGGCCCGCAGGGCGTCGCCGCCGTCCGACGGCGGGCCCACCTCGATGACCGGCACCTCCACCGGCTCGGCGCCCAGGTCGGCCAGGGCCCGGCTCAGCTCCGAGGCCTGGGTGCGGGTGCGGGTCACGACCACCCGCCGCCCGAAGAGGGGGCGGTCCTCGAACCAGGACAGCCCGGAGCCGGCCACCCGGCCCACGACGATGACCGAGGGGGCCTCCAGCGGGTGGTCGCCCAGCGTGGCCAGCGTGGCGCGGGTCGTGCGCTGGTCGGGGCGGGTGCCCCAGTGCACCGCGGCGGCGGGCGTGTCCGGGGCGAGACCGCCGGCCAGCAGGCGCTCGGCGATGCGGGACCAGCGGGCCACACCCATGAGGATCACGAGGGTGCCGCCCAGGCGGGCCGCGGCCTCCCAGTCCACGGTGCCGTCGCCCGCAGCGGGGTCCTCGTGGCCGGTGATGACGGTGAAGGCGGTGGACGAGAAGCGGCGGGTCACCGGGATGCCGGCGTAGGCGGGGGCGGCGATGGCCGAGGTGATGCCGGGGACGACCTCGTAGGCGACACCCGCCGCGGCGAGGGCGGCCGCCTCCTCCCCACCGCGGGCGAACACGAAGGGGTCGCCGCCCTTGAGGCGCACGACCCGCTGACCCCGGAGGCCGCGCTCCACCAGCAGGGCGTTGATCTCGTCCTGGCCCAGGCGGGCCCGGCCGGGGGCCTTGCCCACGTCGATGCGCTCGGCGCCGGCCGGGGCCAGGTCGAGCAGCGCCGCGGCCGACAGGCGGTCGTGCACCACCACCTCGGCCCGGGCCAGCACGTCGGCCCCGCGCAGGGTGAGCAGGCCGGGGTCTCCGGGACCGGCGCCGACCAGGTGGACCGTCACCGACCCGACGTTACGCGCCCCCGCCGCCCGCCCTCCACCCCCGGCCACCCCGCACCGACCCTGGACGGGTGTCGTTGCACGGCGCGTCCAAGCGTCCAAGGCTCGCGGGGAGCAGGGTCAGTGTGCGGCGGTCGCGGCGCGGAGGCGGCGGGCCAGGTCGGTGCCCAGGGCCGTCCCGTCGGGGCCGGAGGCCTCGGCCCGGTGGACGTGCTCGTGGGCGTCGGCCAGCACGGCGCGCACCCGCAGGGTGCCATCGGGGGCGGGGACCTCGGCGTGGGCGCCGGCGGGCAGGTCGCAGTCGCCGCCCAGCTCGGCCAGGAAGGCCCGCTCGGCGTCGAGGCGGCGGCGGGCCACGGGGTCCTCGACCCGGGCGAGGACGGCCGCGGTGGCGGGATCGTCGGCCCGGACCTCGACGGCCAGGGAGCCCTGCCCGACCTGGGGCACCAGACGGTCGGCGGCCAGCACCTCGGCGATGGCGTCGGCCCGGCCCAGGCGCTGGAGGGCGGCCGCGGCCACCACGATGGCGTCGATGGTCCGCCCCTCGGGGGCGACGGTGCCGACCTTGCCCATCCGGGTGGCCATGTTGCCCCGCAGCTCCACGAACGCCAGGTCGGGGCGGAGGGCGGCCAGCTGCACCCGCCGCCGCTGGGAGCCGGTGGCGATGGTCGCCCCCTCGGCCAGGTCGTCCAGGCGGGCCCCCACCAGGGCGTCGCGGGGGTCGCCCCGCTCGGGGACGGCCACCAGGGCGAGGCCGTCGCCGGTCACCGCCGGCAGGTCCTTGGCCGAGTGCACGGCCGCGTCGGCCCGGCCCTCGAGCACCAGGCGCTGGACCTCGGTGGCGAACACCCCCTTGCCCCCGATCTCGGAGATGGGCACGTCCTGGCGGCGGTCGCCCAGGGTGTCGGTGCCCACGAGGGTCGACCTCGAGGCCCGGGTGGGCGGCCGCAGCAGGGCGGCCACGTGCTCGGCCTGCCAGAGGGCGAGCGGGCTGGCGCGGGTGGCCAGCCGGACGGCGGCCGGCATCGGGGAGGCGCCGCTAGCCGTCGAGGTCGTTCAGGTCGTACAGGTGGCGGAGGGCCTCGGCCAGGCGGTCGCCGGTGGGCGTGCCGGCCAGCGTCTTGAGCTTCACCGTGGGCTCGTGCAGGACCTTGGCCAGGAGGGCCTTGGTGAGGCCTCGACGGCGGCCCGCTGGCGGTCGTCGAGGCCGTCGAGACGGCCGGCGAAGCGGGCCAGCTCGGCCTGGCGGACGTCCTCGGCCCGGCTGTGGAGGGCGGCGACGAGGGGCGCTGCGGCCCGGGCCGAGACCTCCCGGCGGTAGCGCTCGGCCTCCTCCTCGACCACCGCGTCGACCGCGGCGATCTCGCGGCGGCGACCGTCGACGCCGGCCTGGGCGAAGCGGCGCAGGTCGTCGATGTCGAGCAGGGTGACGCCGGGCAGGCGCCCGACCGACGGGTCGACGTCGCGGGGCACGGCCACGTCGACGACGAGCAGCGGGTCGGGGCCCCGGCGGGCCAGGGCCGGCTCGAGCTCGGTGTGGTCGATGATCACCGACGTGGCCCCGGTGGAGGTGAGCAGCACGTCGCACTCGCCCAGGGCGTCGGGCAGGTCGGCCAGGGCGACGACCTCGCCGTCGACCTCCTGGGCCAGGGCCTCGGGCCCGGTCCGGCGTGCGGTTGGCCACCAGGACCCGCCCGGCGCCGGCGCCGCGCAGGGCGGTGGCCATGGAGCGGCCCATGGAGCCCACGCCGATGACGAGGACGGTGCGACCGGTGACCGAGCCGAGGTGCTCGGCGGCCATCTCGACCGCGGCGTGGGAGACCGACGCCGTGCCCCGGGCGATGCCGGTGTCGGAGCGGGCCCGCTTGCCGGTCTCGACCGCGTGGCGGAAGAGCAGGTTGAGGACCGGGCCGACGGCGCCCTCGTCGACGGCCACCTTCCAGGCGTCGCGCACCTGGCCCTGGACCTCGGTGTCGCCCAGCACGTCGGAGTCGACGCCGGCGGTGACCCGGAACAGGTGGCGGACGGCGTCGTCGTCGTAGTGGACGTAGAGGTGGTCGGCGAAGTCCTCGGGGGCCACGTGGGCCAGGTCGGCGAGGACGTCGCGGACCTCCTGGTAGGCGGCGTGGAACCGCTCGGCCACGATGTAGGCCTCGGTGCGGTTGCAGGTCGAGACCAGCACGGCCTCGGTGACGTGGTCGCAGGACCGGCCAGCGCGGTGAGCGCCTTGGGCACGCGCGGCCCGTCGAACGTCAGCCGCTCGAACAGGTCGAGCGGCATCGTCCGGTGGTTCAGGCCGATGACGACGACAGACACGCCTTCAGCAACTCCTTTGCGGCGTCGATCCTTCCAGCGCGGATCTCGTCCAGCATCCCCGACCGGAGGGCACCTTGCCAATCGAGGCCCTCGGTGCTGCCCCCGGCGGCGCGGATCCGGTCGCGCTCGTCGGCCAGCACCTCCAGCAGCACCTCGACCTCGGGACCGATCTCGTCCTCCAGCCGACGACGCAGCCAGGTGGCCAGGGCGGGGCTGCGGCCCTCGGTGGAGATGGTGACCAGCAGGCTGCCGCGCCGGACCCGGGCGGGCAGGGTGACCGAGCAGCGCTGGGGGTCGTCGGCCGCGTTGACCCACACCCCCGCGGCCTCGGCGTCGTCGTGGACGGCCTGGTTGACCGTCGCGGCGGTCGGTGGCGGCGACCACGAACCGGTAGGCGGCGGCCTCACCCGTCGCGGTAGGGGCGGTGGGCGCAGGTGAGCCGGGGGTCGTCGGCCAGCTCGGCCGACGATCTCCGGGGCCACGACGGTGACCGCGCGCGCCGCAGGCCACCAGCTCGCGCACCTTCTGGGCGGCCACGGCGCCGCCGCCCACCACCAGCACAGGCCGGCCCTCCAGGCGCAGGCCCGACCGGGTACAGGCGCCCCGTCCCGGCCGGCGGCATCGGGGCGTCGGGCGGCACGGCCGGTCCGGTCAGCTCGCGGCCGGGGCGTGGGGCCCGGGCGGGGCCGACGCCCTCGTCGGCGTCGGGGCCGCCCTCGCGCCGCTGCTGGTAGAAGCTCAGGATCTGGAGCTCGACGGCGAGGTCGACCTTCCGCAGCGACACGCCCTCGGGCACCGAGATGATCGCCGGCGCGAAGTTCAGCACCGAGGTGACGCCGGCCGCGGCCAGCCGGTCGGCCACCTCCTGGGCGGCGTGGGCCGGGGTGGCGATGACGCCGATGACGTGGCCCAGGTCGGCGATGAGCCCGGGGAGGTCGTCGAGGGCCCGCACCTCCACGCCGTGGACGACCTCGCCGACCTTGTCCGCGTCGGCGTCGACCAGGGCGGCGATGGGGAAGCCCCGGTCGCGGAACCCGCCGTAGTTGGCCAGGGCCTGGCCCAGGTTGCCGGCCCCGACGATGACGACGGGCCAGTCGTGGGTGAGCCCCAGCTCCCGGCTCATCTGGAACACGAGGTACTCGACGTCGTAGCCCACGCCGCGGGTGCCGTAGGAGCCGAGGTAGGAGAGGTCCTTGCGGACCTTGGCCGCGTTGACGCCGGCCAGCTCGGCCAGGCGCTCGGAGGAGATGGTGGAGGCCTTGGCGTCGGACTCCTCGACCAGGGCCCGCAGGTACACGGGGAGCCGCGCCACGGTCGCCTCGGGGATCCGTCGGCTGCGCTCGGCCATCGCCCGCGACCCTACCCCCTCACGTGCACGTGTTCACAAGCGGGACGGGTGCCCGGACGGCCGGCCCGGACCGGTCCGCTCAGCTCGCCCGCAGCTCCCGCTTGAGCACCTTGCCGGCCAGGCCGTGGGGCAGCTCGTCGACGAAGAGGACCTTCTCCGGGCACTTGTACCGGGGCAGGCGGGCGGCGCAGAAGGCGATGACCTCGTCCTCCTCGATGGAGCGGCCGTCGGCCACCACCACGAAGGCCTTCACCGCCTCGCCCGAGTAGGGGTGGGCCACGCCGACCACGGCGCAGTCGTCCACCGACGGGTGCTCGAGCAGCGACCTCCTCGACCTCGGCCGGGAAGACGTTGAACCCCGAGACGATGATGAGGTCCTTGGCCCGGTCGACGAGGAACAGGTAGCCGTCGTCGTCGACCACGCCGACGTCGCCGGTGCGGAGCCAGCCGTCCTCGGTCAGCACGTGGCACTCCCCCTCCGGGTCGCCCCAGTAGCCCGCGGAAGACGTTGTCGCCCCGCACCCAGATCTCGCCCTCGTCGCCGACGAGCACGTCCTCGCCCTCGCTGTCGACCAGGCGCACCTCGACGCCGTCGAGCGGGGCCCCGATGGAGCCGGGCCGGTGGTCGAGGCCGAGCGACGAGGTCACCACGGGCGACGCCTCGGTGAGGCCGTAGCCCTCGGTGAGGGTGAGCCCGAAGCGCTCCCGCATCCGGTCGACCACGTCGGGCGACAGCGCCGCCGCGCCCGAGGTCGACACCCGCACCTGGGCGAAGGTGCCCGGCGGCAGCCCCGGCAGCGCGGCCCAGGCGGCCCACATGGCCGGGGCGCCGGCGATGACGGTGACGCCGTGCTTGCCGATGGCCTCGGCGGCGGACTGCGGGTCGAAGCGCTCCATGAGCAGCACCGTCGACCCGGCCCGCAGGGCCACGCCGAGGATGGCGTTGAGGCCCATGATGTGGAAGAGCGGCAGCACGCAGAGGCTCACGTCGTCGGGCCGCCGCGACTCGGGCACGGCCAGCACCTGGTCGATGTTGGAGCGCAGGTTGCCGTGGGTGAGGATCGCGGCCCGGGGTGACCCCGCGGTGCCGCTGGTGAACATGAGCACCGCCGGCTCGTCGTCGCCCCGCTCCACCAGGCTGAGGGGCTCGTGGCCCATGGCGTCGTCGAGGGCCACCACGTCGTCGCCGCCCTCCCCCGAGGTGGTGATCACGTGCTGGAGGTCGGCCAGCGCGCCGCGGTCGACGCCCTCGAGGGCGGTGCGGCCCGACGGGCCCACCACGACGGCGCGGGCGCCGACCTCGGCCAGCTGCGCCTGCAACCCCCGGGGCGGGGTCAGGGGGTTCAGCGGCACCGCCACCGCGCCGGCCCGGAGCACGGCGAAGTAGGACACGACGAAGTACCAGTTGTTGGCGCAGACGAGGGCCACGCGGTCACCGGGCTCGATGCCCAGGCCGGCCAGCCCGGCGGCCAGCCGGGCCGACTGGTCGCGCAGCGTGCCGTAGCTGGTGGTCCGACCCCGGCTGATGAGCGCGGCGGCGTCATCGGGGTGCGGATCGAGGATGCTGGCCAGGTTCACGGACGCCATCCCACCACAGAGCGGAGCCCCGGGTCACGGGGACGCCGCGCCGGGGGCGGGGGCGGGTGGGTGCCGACCGGCGGCGGCCGGTGCGTCAGCGGGCCAGGAAGAACAGCTGGATCACCGCCGCCCCCAGGATCAGGAGCAGCAGCGCGGCGAGCACGATGGTGGTCCCGGGGCGCATGGCCGCAGCCTACGGCGACCCCGTGCCCACCGACCGGGTCGGGCCGTCGGCCCTCACCTCTTCGGGCGGAGCTCCACGGGGCTCGACACCGCAGCGTCGGAGCCCTCGTCGTCCAGGGCCGAGAGGGTGACGGCGTGGCTGGGGGCCACGCCCGAGCTCCTCGGCCGCCGAGCGCTGGTCGAGGATCAGGGCGACGAGGCCGTAGCTGTCGACCACCAGGCCCAGCTCACCGTCCGACGAGGTCGGCGAAGGCACCGACCCGGCGGGCCGAGCGGGTGCGGCCCTCGATCCGTCACCGCGACCCGGTCGGTGGCGCCGAGGGCGTCGAGGTCCTCGGGGCCGAGGTTGAGCTGCACGTTCCCGAAGCGGTCGACCCACAGCACCTCGGCGCCCAGGCCGTCGTCCTCGACCTGGGGCAGCGGCAGCACCCCGGGGCGCAGCCCGGCCGGGTCGACCTCGGGGCCGAGGTCGGTGAGGGCCACGCCGTTGCAGAGGTGCGCGGCCGCGGGCGCGAACACGTCGCGGCCGTCGACGGACGCCCCGGGCGTCGCCAGACGGTGGTCGGGCGAGGTGAGCTCGACGACCCGGCCGGCGCCGCCGACCATGGCCACGGCGGGGGCCAGCAGGCCGTTGTCCGGCCCGACGAGCACGGCCGCGCCGTCGCCGACCTCCACGGCCACGCCCCGACGGTCGCCTGCCGACGCCCGGGTCGACCACGGCCAGGACGATGCCGGGGGCCAGGTACTGGACGCTGCGGGCCAGGGCCAGCCCTCCCGCCCGCACGTCGTGGACGGGCACGTCGTGGGTCACGTCGACCACCCGGACCGGCGGCGCGAGGGTGCGGATCACCGAGTGGACGAGGCCGACGAACTCATCGGTCCGGCCGTAGTCGGAGAGGAACGAGACGGTGTCGAAGCGCAGCTCGGCCATGCCCGCCCGACGGTACCGCCCGGACCCGCCGGGTCCCCGGCCCGTCGCCCGGTCAGGCGCCCAGCTGGCGGGAGCGCTCGGTGGCGGCGCTGACGGCGTCGAGCACCGCGGCCCGCACCCCGGCCGCCTCCAGGGCCCGCAACCCCGCGGCGGTGGTGCCGCCCGGTGAGGTCACCTGGGCCCGCAGCGTGGCCGGCTCCTCGCCCGTCTCGGCCAGGAGGGCAGCGGCGCCGCGGAGGGTCTGGACGGCGAGGGCGCGGCTGGTGGGTCGGGGGAGGCCGTTGAGCACACCGGCGTCGACGAGGGCCTCGGCCAGCAGGAACACGTAGGCCGGTCCCGACCCGGACAGGCCGGTGACGGCGTCGAGCTGGGCCTCGGGCACCCGGACCACCTCCCCCACCGCCGAGAGCACGCCCTCGGCCCAGTCGAGGTCGTCGGGGCCGGCGGCCGTGCCGGCGGCGATGGCCGACGCCCCCGCGCCCACGAGGGCCGGCGTGTTGGGCATGGCCCGCACCACGGGTGTGGCCTCGGGGAGGGCGGCCTCGACGGTGGCGGTCGTGACGCCGGCGGCGACCGACAGCACCCGACCCACGCCGGCCCGGCCGGCGGCCGCGGCGGCGTCGGGCACGTCGCCCGGCTTCACGGCCAGCAGGGCCCCGTCGGCCGCGACGGGCGCGTCGCCGACGACGAGTCCCGGGTGGGCGGCGGACAGCTCGTCCCGTCGCCCCGGGTCGACCTCGACCACGGCGATGTCCTCGGCCGGCGCCCAGCCCGCGGCGACCAGGCCCCCCACCAGGGCCTCGCCCATGCGTCCGCCGCCGATGACCAGGAGTCGTGCCATGGGGCGAACCTACCGCCGGCCGTGGCGGCGCGAGCCGGGCCGAGACCCCGGGTGGGGCCCCGGCCCGGCGGCGGGGTCGGTCAGCCGACCTCCTCGGCCTGGCGCTGGGCCACGATGTCGGTGACCTGGTCCACCACGGTGGAGAACTCGGTGTCGCCGAAGGACAGGACGCTCACGCCGGTGACGGCGTCCTCGGTGGCGATGAGCCAGAGCGAGATGTCGCCGTCGACCGACGACCCGTCGTCGGCCTCGATGGTGAGGTAGCCGTTGAGGACGGTGGAGGAGTCGCCCACGCCGCCCTCGCCGGCGGGCGCCAGGTCGGCGTCGAGCAGGACGTCGCCGAAGCTCTCGTCGAGCAGGTCGAGGGCGCAGCCGGCCCACGCGTTGGTGTCGGCCTCGGCGACGAGGTCGGCGGCCACGTCGGCGTCGCTCACGACCAGGCCGGTGGAGCCCACCGAGATCTGGCCGGAGTCGGCCTCGTCGCTGAAGTCGTCGCCGTCGTGCTGGGCCAGCAGGCCGGTGTCGAGGTCGACGTCCTGGAAGCAGTCGGGTCAGGTCGGCCTCGGAGCCGTCGTCGGCCTCCGCGGTCCAGTCGGCGGTGAAGTCGTCCTCGGTCAGCACGATGGCCTCGGCCAGCGCCTCGGCGTCGGCGTCGGCCCGTCGTCGCTGGTGTCGTCGGCGGCGGTGTCGTCGGCGGCGGTGTCGTCGGCCGTGTCGTCGGCCGCCGTGGTGGTGGTCGCCTCCGCCTGGGTGGTGGTCGTGTCGGTCACCTCGGCGCTGTCGTCGCCGTCGTCGCTGCACGCGGCGACGACGAGGACCAGGGCGAGGGTGGCGGCGGCGAGGCGCAGCCGGGGTCGGGACAGGGTCATCCTTGGGTCTCCTCCGGGACGGCGGGTGCCTCCGTCGAGGCCCCCGCACCGGCCCGGAGCATCACACGGTGCGGGCCTCCCCGTCGCCCGTGCGGGGGTGGTGGGGGTCCCCGCTCGCCCGCCGGGCCCCCGAGAGAGGTGGCCGCCTCGCGCACTTCCCCGAACGCTTCGGCGACCACCGCTCGTCGGGGCCAGGCTGCTTCCTACCCGCCGTCGCACCACCTCATACATCGAAAGATGAGGAGATGTCACGAGAGGTACGCCCGGCGGAGACCCCGGCCGCCGAGGGGCCCCGCCGGGCCCGGCCCACGCCACGGACCCGGCCCCACCCCCGCATGGTGGTCAGCGGGCGAGGAGGGAGGCGAAGCCCAGCCGCAGGGCGGGGCGGAAGCAGCGCTCGACGGTCTGCGTGGTGCAGCCCCAGCAGCTCGTCGAGGGCTCCCGGTCGAGGCCCTCGATCGGCACCTCGCCCACCAGGTAGGCCGCGTCCTCCTCGCCGATGGCGAAGGCCAGCCCGTGGAGGCCCGACGTTGCGCCGCAGCAGGTGCTCGTAGAAGCGGCCCGGCTCGTCGACCGGCGCGGGCAGCACGTAGGTCTCGTGGTGGAGCGTGCGCTGGCGCAGGTGGAGCCACACCGTGGTGTGGTCGCGCTCCTCGCCGGCCAGGCGCACGAACCAGCGCCGCACCCCGGTGTCGTCGCGGTCGACCGCCTCGATGAGAGGGTTCTCGGCCCGGAGCTCGTCAGCCAGGCGGCGATCCGGGTCGGCCAGGGCGTCGAGGTCGGACGGGGATGCCGGGGCGGGGGCCATGCCCGGCAGGGTACGGGCGCCGACCCCGGTCCCGGACGGGTCGGGCCGGCGCCGCGGGCGCGTCTGCCAAGATGGCCGGACACCACCAGGGGGTCCCAGATGCACACCACGGCCCGACGCCTGCTCGTCGTCGCCATCGCCTTCCTCGCCCTCACCGCCGCGGCCTGCGGCGGTGACGACGACGGGGACACCGCCTCGGGCGGGACCGACGGGGGTGGCCCCGACGGGGCCCTCCTGGTCCCCCAGGACTACGACACCATCCAGGCCGCGGTCGACGCGGCCGAGGAGGGCGACCTGATCCTGATCGACGAGGGCACCTACGACGAGGCCGTCGACGTCACCACGCCGGACATCACCCTCCGGGGCGTCGACCGCAACACGGTGGTCCTCGACGGCGGCTTCGAGCTCGAGAACGGCATGCGGGTCCTCGACACCGACGGCGTGGTGGTCGAGAACATGACCGCCCGCAACTACCTGTCCAACGGCTTCTTCTGGACCGGGTCGGACCGCTACCGGGGCTCGTACCTCACCGCCTACCGCAACGGCGACTACGGCATCTACGCCTTCGACGCCTACCACGGCCAGCTCGACCACAGCCTCGGCTCGGGCAGCCCCGACGCCGGCTTCTACATCGGCGAGTGCTACCAGTGCGACGCAGTGATCGACACCGTCGTGTCCGAGAACAACGGCCTGGGCTACTCGGGCACCAACTCGGGCGGCGAGCTCTACATCGTGAACTCGACCTTCCGCAACAACCGGGCCGGCGTCGTGCCCAACTCCGGGGCCTACGAGCTGTGCTACCCGGGTCGGCGCAACACCATCGTGGGCAACACCGTCTACGACAACAACAACGACGACGCCCCCGCCATCGACGTGGCCCTGCTGGCCCAGGGCAACGGCATCCTCATCGCCGGCAGCGTGGAGAACACCGTCGAGCGCAACCTGGTCTACGACCACGACCGCACCGGGATCGCGGCCGTCCCCTTCCCCGAGGAGGACGCCAACGACGTGCCGCCCGAGCCCGAGGAGTGGGACACCCCCTGCGAGGAGCGTGCGCGACGAGCCCATCCCCGAGGAGGACGCCGACCCGGGCACCGTGCTGTGGCACCCCTACGGCAACACGCATCCGGGACAACGTGGTCGAGGACTCGGGGCTGGCCGACCTGGTGACGGCCACCATCGAGGACGGCGACATCACGCTGGAGAGCCTCGGGAACTGCTTCTCGGGCAACACCTTCGAGACCACCGCCCCCGAGGACCTCGAGACCATCGCCCCCTGCGACGGCGAGGGCGGGGGCGACTTCACCAAGGGCGCCTTCGACCTCATCCCGCTGATCGCCGACCAGGCGCCGGCGCCGCCCGACGACGCCTGGCGGACCACACCGGAGCCCGGTGAGCAGGACTCCATGCCCGACGCCACCACCGCCCCGGCCGAGCGCTTCGAGGGCCCCGAGGCCGTCGACGTCGACGCCATCGAGGTCCCCGAGAAGCCGGAGGACGGCTGACCGTGGCCCGGCCCCCGCGGCGCGCGCTGGTCGCGGGGGCGGCGGTCGCCGTCGTCCTCGTGGTGGCCGGCGCGGCGCTGGCCGCGGGCCGGGGCGGCGGCGGCGGCGGCGGGGACCACGGTGACCACGGCGCCGCGGTCGCGCCTCCGGGCCGCCGACCCGACGCCGTCGCCCGCGACCCCGGCGCGCCACACCGGCCCCCAGGGGCGGGTGGGGCAGTTCGTGGTGGGCTGCGCCTACTCGCCACTCCGGGGCCCACGACCCCATCGTCCACCCGGGCCACGAGGGCCGCTCGCACCGCCACGACTTCTACGGCTCGGTCGTCACCGACTCCTTCTCGAGGTCGACGACCTGCTGGCCGCCGACACCACCTGCGACAAGAAGGTCGACACCGCGGCCTACTGGCAACCCACCCTCTACGACCACGACGAGGTCGTCGTGCCCCGAGAGGTGCAGGCGTACTACCGGGCCGCGCCGGGCGTCGACCCCACCACGGTCCGGCCCATGCCCACGGGGCTGGCCCTGATCGCCGGGGACCAGACCGCCACCACCCCCCAGCCCGGGGAGGCCACGGGCTGGACCTGCGGCAGCAACACGACGCTGTCCGACGACCCGCCCGACTGCACCCCTGACGCCCCCCTCCACCTGGTGCTGACCTTCCAGGACTGCTGGGACGGCACCTTCCTCGACAGCGTCGACCACCGCTCCCACGCGGCCTACTCCACCGACGGCGCCTGCCCCGAGACCCACCCCGTGGCGATCCCGCAGCTCACCGTGTCGATCGCCTTCCCGGTGTGGGGCGGGGGCCACGACCTGCGCCTGGCCTCGGGGAACATCTACTCGGCCCACGGCGACTTCTGGAACGGGTGGGATCCCGACGGGCTCCAGCGGGAGGTGGCCGCGTGCATCCAGCGCCAGGCGGTCTGCGACCTGGCCTCCAACCGCGAGGAGGAGTCGCTGTTCTCGGGCTGAGCTCGGTGGGCCCCGGCCGCAGGCCGGTGGCCGCGGGCCTCAGCCGTCGGCGCCCGGCTCCACCACCCGCACGGTGCCGACCATGCCCTTGGTCGGGGTGCCGTGGAGGGTGCAGTAGTAGGAGACGTCTCCGACCTCGCCGAAGGTGATGGCGGTCTCGGTGCCGGGCTCGAAGGCGTCGGTGGGCACCTCGGGGATCTCGCCGTCGACGACGGGCACGATGTTGTGCTGGTTGCGGCCGTCGTTGCGGAAGGTGATGGTCGTGCCCGCCTCGACCTCCACGTACTCGGCCTTGAACTCGTTGTCGACGGCGTCGACCTCGACCGAGTCGGCCCCGGTCTCGTCGACGAACTCGACGCCGGACAGGTCGGGTCCGGCGACGGTGGTGCTCACCCCCGGCTCGGACGCGGCGCTCTCCTCGTCGGCGCCGCACCCGGCGGCGAGCAGGAGCAGGACGGTGACGGCGAGGATCCCCCGGAGACGCATCCCGGCGATGGTACTCACGACGCCCCGGCGGTCCGGATCGAGGTCCCACCCGGCCGGGACGGGCCCGGCTCAGGCCGCGCAGTCGAGCGGGGGGCGGCCGGTGACCTCGGCGTAGACGCGGCCAGGTCGTCGGCGGCGCGGGACCAGCGGTAGCGGAGGGCGGCCCGGGCCGCGGCCCGCGCCCATCGCGCTGCACGGCGCAGCGGCGTGGCCAGCAGGCCGTCGAGGGCCGCGGCCCAGCGCTCGGGGTCGCGCCCGGCGAGGAGCAGGCCGGTGCGGCGGTGGTCGACGAGGGTGGACAGCCCGCCCACGGCCGAGGCCACCACCGGGCGGCCGCAGGCGGCGGCCTCCAGGGCCACCAGCCCGAAGGACTCCGACCGGCTGGGGACCACGACCACGTCGGCGGCCCGGTACAGGCTGGAGAGCTCGTGGTGGGGGCGGGGCGCGACGACGCGGCACCCGACCGGCCAGGCCCGTGGTCGTCCACCAGGGCCGCGACCTCGTCGAGGCAGGCGTCGCCGTCGGGCGCCGCTGGGCCCGCCGCACACGACCAGCACGGCGTCGCGGGCGCGCATGGCGGCCAGGGCCCGCACGGCCACGTCGATGCCCTTGAGGTGCTGGATGCGCCCGACCAGCAGCAGCATCGGGCGCTCGCCCAGGTCGAGGTCGGCCACCGCCCGCCGGGCCGCGACCCGGGGGCCGGGCGAGAACAGGGCCCCCTCGACGCCCGGGGCGACGAGGGAGATGCGCTGGCGGGGCACGCCGTAGAGCTCGACCAGCTGGCGGGCCTCGGCCGGGCAGCTGGCCAGGACGGCGTCGGAGCAGGCCATGACCGCGGCCTCGGCCCGGGCCCGCGACTCCGGCTCGGGGTCGCCGGCGGCCGCCTTGACCCGGGCGAGGGTGTGGAAGGTGGACACCAGGGGGCGGTCGAGCTCGTGCTTGAGGCGGTGCCCGGCCACGCCCGAGAGCCAGTAGTTGGAGTGCAGCACGTCGGTGCCTCCGTCGGCCCGATGGCGGCGGCCACGCCCGTCGGCCCACCCGTCCACCACCGCGGGCAGGTCCTCCTTGGCCAGTGCGGGCGGCCCGGCCGGCACGTGGGCCACGGTGACGCCCGGGCTCCACCCGCACCCGGGCGAGCCAGGTCCCGGCGGTCGCTGCGGACGTAGACGGTGCACTCGTGGCCGCCGTGGGCCAGGCCCGCGGCCAGCTCGCGCACGTAGACGTTCATGCCCCCGCTGTCGCCCGTGCCCGGCTGGGCGAGGGGCGAGGTGTGCAGGCTGAGGAGCGAGACCCGGGCCACGGGGGCGTTCAACCCCCGGCGGCCCCGACCGATTCCGGGTCGTCGGTCGATCCCCGTCGTCGTCGTCGCCGCTCGCGTCGGGGTCGGCCTCCTCGAGGTCGGCCTCGGCCCGGAGGGCCACGCCGACCGCGGCCTGGGCCGCCTCGGCCGCGGTGGAGGCGGCCCGGAACGACTCGTAGATCTGGATGAGGGTGCGCTTCTGCTCCTCGTCGATCCACGGGTCGCGGCGGATCTCGCCCACCAGGTCGGCGTCCTCGGGGCGCTCCTCGAGGATGCCGGCCCGCACGTAGAGGGTCTCCGAGCTGATCTCGAGGGCCCGGGCGATCTGCTGGAGGATCTCGGCCGAGGGCTTGCGCAGGCCCCGCTCGATCTGGCTCAGGTACGGGTTCGAGACGCCGGCCATCTCCGACAGCTTGCGGAGCGAGAGGTGGCCGATGTGGCGCTGCTCGCGGATGAACTCACCCAGGTCACGCCACCGCTCCTCGAGCTCGGTCCATGGGACGAGGGTACGGGCCCGGCCGTGGGATGGAAACCACAGCGAGCGCGGCGCGACGCCGATCGCGAGCAGGCTGGGGCCTCAGCCCTGGCTGGCGACGAACAGGCCGCAGGCGAAGGCCCACGCCGGGGCGAGCACCAGCAGCGAGTCGAGCCGACGCGCCGCCGGGGCCCGGGCGTCGGCCGCGGGCAGGAGGGCCGAGCACGCCAGCTGGCCCAACGGGCAGGACACCGCGGCGAGGGCGGCGAAGGTGAACGCCGGGGACCCCGTCGAACGGGCGGCACCCGGAGCACGGCCACGATGGCGGCGGTGATGGCGATGGTGACGATGCCGACCAACGGGCCCTCGACGCTGTTGGAGGCGCCCGACCCGATGAGGAAGTCGCCCGCCTCGTAGGCCGAGGCGAACAGGACCAGCACCACGGCCGCACCGATCTCCAGGTCACGGGTGAGCAGCACGCAGGCCGCGGCCAGCCCGAAGGGCACCGCGGCCAGCACCGTGGCCCCCGCCGCGCGGCAGCACCTCCTCGCGGCCGGTGCCGCACGCACGCCGCCACCGCCACCGCGGCCACCACGACCACCAGGACCGCCCCGCCGAGGTAGCCGCTGCCGGCCGCGCCGGCGGCCCCGACCGCGCCGCCCGCCGAGGCCCGGCGACCCAGGCGGTCGGCCGGCCGTCCCGCCTCCCGGGCCCGCTCCGCCGACCTCCAGCGCGGCCCAGCCCGGCGGCGACCCCGAAGAGCAAGCGCGCACGGGGCGCCCAGCCCAGGGCGAGGGACGCCCATGGCGGCGATGAACCAGACCACGCCGAGGGTGACCTTGTAGCCGCTGGTGTCGTAGACGACCGCGTAGCGGCGGCCCAGCAGGGTGCGGCGGGCTCGCCGGCCCCGGTGACCGGGCGCTCGCGGCCGCGGACCGCTACCTGACCGGTGAGGGGCACCGGCACCGAGCGCAGACGGGTGAGGCGGTCGGCCCGGGCGGGTGCCTCGGTCGCGCCCGGGCCCGGCTCCGAGGTCGGGTGCGCCGGTCGATGGTGCGGGTGCGGGCCACGCCCGCGGCGTGGCGGTCCGACGGCACACGGCCCGGCGGGGACGGCCGACGGCGCGCCGCGGTCGGGGCGGACCGAGGCTCGTGGCGGGGGCGGGTCGGCGTCTCGGACGGGTCGGCCTCCGGGCGCGAGGAGGGCTCGGCGCCACCGGAGACCGGGCGGGAGCACCGCCACCTCGTCGCCGGGGCCCACGGGCTGGGCCCCGTCGGTCGGGCTCCCGTTGCACCAGACCCGGCTGCTGTCGAGCACGCGGCCGAACTCCGTGCCCGTGGCGCAGGCCGTGGCCGCGGCGAGCACCTCGTCGACCGTCGCGCCGGGGACGTCCTCGGTGGCGGTGCCGGCGGCCTCACGGGCAGCAGCGAAGAGCCGGAGCACAGCCATGGTGGGCGCCGATGCTACCGGTGCCGGTCGGAGGGGGCCCCTTCCGCGCCCTCTAGGTTGTCCCGCCGTGCCCGGTCCGACGCGCATCCTCGTGGTCCGCCACGGCGAGTCGACGTGGAACGCCGACGGCCGCTGGCAGGGCCAGGCCGACCCGCCCCTCACCGACCGGGGCCGGCAGCAGGCCGCCGCCGCCGCGGCCGCCGCCCCGCTGGCGGACCGGATCGTGTCGTCGGACCTGCAGAGGGCCCGGAGCACGGCCGAGCTGCTGGCCGGCCCCCGGCCCGTCGCCGTCGACCCGGACCTCCGCGAGCGCGACGCCGGGGCCTTCTCCGGGCTGCGTCGGACCGAGATCCACCAGCGCCACCCCGGGCTGCTGCCCGACGACCCGGCCCGGGTGCCGGGCACCGAGGGCGACGGGTTGATCGCCCCTCCCGGGTGGGAGCCCGACGCCGCCCTGGTGGTCCGGGCGTGGGCCGGCCTCGACCGCCTGGCGGCCGGCCTGGCCGGCGGCGGGACCGGCCTGGTCGTCTCCCACAGCGGGCTCATCTACGGCCTGGAGACCGACCTCGGCGCGCCCCGCGAGCGCATCGCCAACCTCGAGGGCCGGTGGTTCCACCACGACGGACGGCGGTGGGCCCTGGGGCCGCGCCTGCACCTCCTCGACCCCGCGGCAGGAGACGGTCACGCCCCGCGACCAGCTCTGACCGGGGGCGCCGGGACCGGGACGGCCGGGGCCGGGCGGCTCAGAGGCAGGAGGTGGGCGGCGCAGGCCAGGGCGGTCGGGTCGGCCGCGAGGGCTCGTCGCCGAGGGGACCCCCGCAGGTCCCGCAGCGGCCGTAGGTCGCCGGCGTCGAGGCGCTCCAGGGCGGCCTCCACCGCGCTCAGGTCGTCGCGGACGGCTAGGTCGAGGTCGACCGGCTCGTCGAGCGCGGACCCTCGGGAGGGCGGGGGCGGGCGGGTCGTCCACGGACCGCACCCTAGGAGCGGGCCGGCCCAGGTGAGCGCGCCGGCCGGCGGCGCCGGTCACGACGGCGGGGCCGGGCCGGGCGGCGGTCGATCCCGCCCCGCGTGCGAGCGACGTCGGGCCAGGGCGGCCACCCCGCCCCCGGCCAGGACCACGGCCGCCGCCCCCGCCGACCCACATGCTGGTGACGGGCCAGTCCTCCCCGCCCGGTGCCGCGGTGGCGGCCGAGGTGGGGCCGGCCGCGACCTCGTCGTCACCGCCGGCCGCCGACGGCGGGCGTGGAGGCGGGGGCCTCGGTGGTGGCCGTGCTCGCCGGGCCGACGAGGCGGGAGGGGCGGTCGTGGTCGGCCCCGGCCCCGGGTGCGCCGGAGGGCACGGGGGGCAGCACGTCGTCGGTCGACCTCGCCCGCGGCGGCGAGGAGGAAGCCGGCGTCGAGCAGGGCCGCGGCCTCGGCGTACTTGGCGTCGCTGCGGATGACCACGGTGATCAGGGTCCGCCCGTCGCGCTCGGCGGCGGCCACGAAGATGCTGCCGGCGGCGTCGGTGGCCCCGGTCTTGAGCCCGATGGCCCCCTCGTAGGCGCCGAGGAAGCGGTTGAGGTTGGTGACGAAGTGGGGCTTGCCGTCGCCGCCGATCCAGTCGTGGCGAGGGGTGGCGGACGATGCCGGCCAGCACCGGGTCGGCGAGGAAGGCCCGGGCCGCGATGGCCAGGTCGCGAGCGCTCAGCTGGTTGCCGCCCGACACCGACCGGACGTCGTCGAAGCCGGCCGGGTCGCGGACCACGGGGTCGTCCTCCATGCCCAGCTCCTGGGTCAGGGCCGCGGCCTGCGGCCTCGAAGCCCGACCATGGTGCCGCCGCCGGCGGCCTGGCCGAGGGCCCAGGCCGCGTCGTTGCAGGAGCACAGCAACGCCGCGTACAGGAGGTCCTCGACCCCCAGTGGCTGCCGGCCTGGAGCCCGAGGCGGTGGGGCTCGGCCAGGGTGGCGGTCCGGCGAGATGGCGATCTCCTGGTCGAGGTCGAGCTGCTGGCGGACGAGGAGGGAGGTGAAGATCTTGGTGGTGCTGGCCGGCAGCATCGGGGTGCGGGCGTCGTGGGCCGAGAGCACCTCGCCGGTGTCGGCGTCGACGACGATCGAGGCGGCCGGCGGGGGCACCGGCGCGACGGTGACGATCGGGCTGTTCGGGTCGGCGGTGGCTCCTGGGCCGCCAGCGGGTGCGCGACGAGGGCCGCGACGAGGAGGAGGAGGCGAGGCCGAGGAGGGCCGGGGACCGCCGGAGCACCGGGTGCCATGGTGGCCGCGCGCGCGGGCCCCCCGGGTGAAGCCGGGCCCGCCCTGGGCCGGTCCGGTTCAGTGGCTGCAGGACCCGGGACAGGAACTCCCGGGTCCGCGGCTCCTCGGGGTCGCCCAGGACCTGGGCCGGGGGCCCCTGCTCGCAGATGACCCCCTCGTCCATGAACACGACGTGGTCGGCCACCTCGCGGGCGAAGGCCATCTCGTGGGTGACGACCAGCATCGTCATGCCCTCGTCGGGCCAGGGTCGCGCATGACCTCGAGCACGTCGCCGACCAGCTCGGGGTCGAGGGCGCTGGTGGGCTCGTCGAAGAGCATGATGTCGGGGTCCATGGCCAGGGCCCGGGCGATGGCGACCCGCTGCTGCTGGCCCCCGCTCAGCTGGGCCGGGTAGGCGTCGGCCTTCTCGGCCAGGCCGACGCCGTCGAGGCAGCCGCCGGGCCACCTCCTCGGCCTCGGCGGCGCCGCGTCGGCAGCACCTTGCGCTGGGCCAGGGTCACGTTGCCCAGGACCGTCTTGTGGGGGAAGAGGTTGAACTGCTGGAACACCATGCCCATGTGGGCCCGGGCGTCGTCGAGCTCGCAGTCGGGGTCGGTGACGTCGACGCCGTCGACGATGATCCGGCCCGCGGTGGGGTCCTCGAGGCGGTTGACGCACCGCAGCAGGGTCGACTTGCCCGACCCCGACGCCCCGATGATGCACACCACCTGGGCCGGGGCCACGTCCAGGCTGATGCCCCTGCAGCACCTCGACGGGGCCGAAGGACTTGTGCAGGTCGAGGATGCGGATCTCGCCGGCCGGCCCGCCGGGTCCGGGCCGCCGGCCTCCGCCGGCGCTCACCGGGCCCGCTGCTGGCGACGCTCGAGGCGGGGACCATCTGGGTGAAGGGGATGGTGATGACCACGTAGATGATCCCGACCACGATCAGCGGGGTCATGTTGAAGTTGCCCGGACACGCCGTCGCGGCCGAACTTGGTGAGCTCCTTGCTGTCGATGGTCGTGCCCAGCACCGACAGCAGGGCGGTGTCCTTCAGCAGGAGGATGACCTCGTTGGCCATGCGGCGGGACGATGATCCGGAAGGCCTGGGGGATCACCACGAAGACCGTGGTCTGGGTGGGGCTCATGCCCAGGGACCGGGCCGCCTCGGTCTGGCCCTCGGGCACGGCCTGGAGCCCGGCCCGGATGGTCTCGGACATGTAGGCCCCGGCCACCAGGCCCAGGGCCAGGATCCCCGCCCCCGACAGCGTGGCCACCCCCGGGATCTCGAGGTCGGGGATCTTCAGGTCGAGGGCGATGGGCAGGGCGAAGCCGACGATGATGATGGTGAGCAGGGCGGGGAGGCCGCGGAACAGCTCGACGTAGACCCGGGCGTAGACCCGCAGCAGCCACACCGAGGAGAGCCGGGCCAGAGCCGACACCAGGCCCAGCACCAGCCCCAGGCTGAAGGAGAAGACGTGTAGAGGACGGTGTTCTTGGCCGCGACGGTGAGGACGTCGGGGAGCTGCTCCCCGGCGATCTCCAGGTCGAAGAGGTTGTCGAAGACCCGGCGACCAGTCGGTGAGCAGCGACCAGGGCCGCCGACGAGGGCGACCCCGACCACCCACCCGGCCGACCTGGGTGACCAGGCGGCGCCGGGTGGGGGTGAGGGCGTGGCGTCGGGACCCGGCCGCCGGGGCGACGGGCGCGCGGACCTCCTCGAGCGGGTCGGCGGGAGGGGCTGCGGGCGGGGTGGGCTCGGTCACCGGACCGGGTCCCCGGCTACTTCGGGGCGGAGCCGAAGTACTCCTCGTAGATGGTGTCGTAGTCGCCGGAGTCGCGGACGTTGCCGAGGCCGTCGTCGAGCGCCTTCAGCAGGCCGTCGTTGCCCTTCTGCACGGCGAAGCCGTACTGCTCCTCGGTGGGGTACTGCTCGACGACGTCGACCGACTCGTCCTGGGTGGCGCGGTAGGCGTTCACCGGGAAGTCCTGGAGGATGGCGTCGACGTCGCCCGACTCGATGGCGGCGAAGAGGGCGTCGGCCCCGTCGAAGCCCTTGACCTCGGCCCCGGGCGGGGTGTTGTCGTCGGCGTAGGTCTGGCCGGTGGTGCCGGACTGGACGCCGATGGTCTTGCCGTCGAGGTCGTCGAGGCCGGCGATGTCGCGTCGGTCTTGACCAGCAGGCTCTGCTCGGCGTCGAAGTAGGGGTCGGTGAAGTCGACCTGCTCGGCCCGCTCGTCGGTGATGGTGACCGCCGAGGCGACCACGTCGCAGGTGCCGGCCTCGAGGTTGCCGAGGATGCCGTCGAAGTCGACGTCGGAGACCGCGATCTCCAGGTCGTTGGCCTCGGCGATGGCCGACATCAGGTCGATGTCGAAGCCGGTGTAGCCGCTCGGGCCGTCGCCGCCCTCGAACTCGAAGGGCTCGTAGGGCACGTCCGAGCAGATGGTGAGGGTGCCCTCCTCGATGGTCTCGGGGGCGTCGCCGGTCGCCTCGGGGGTGTCACCGCCGGACGACGTCGGAGTCACCGTCGTCGTCGGAGCACGCGCCGAGGGCGAGCACGCCGACGGCCAGGGTGGCGACGGTGAGGCGGATGGGCCGGGACGTGAGCAAGGTGGGACCCCGTGGTGTGCGGGCCCGGGGGCGGTCCCCGGGTCGGTGGGGCGAGCGTAGCGGTGGGTCCGCGACCTCACCCGGGGTGCGACAGCCCGCCGTCAGGCCCCCGACACGCGCCGTTCGCGCACGCGGTCCCGACCCCGGAGGCCGAGCCGCGGGGCGAGGCCGGCCGAGCACGCACGGCACGGTTTCACGGCCGACCTCGCGGGCAGCCTCGGGACATGGCCCCCGACCAGCCCGGAGAACCCCTCGACGACGACCGCACCAGCGGCGCGCCCTACCCGCCCGAGCAGCCCCTCGGCGCCGACGCCTACGGCACCACCGCGGCCGAGGAGGCCGCGGGGGAGCCGCTCACCGAGCGGGTGTCCCGCGAGGAGCCCGAGGAGGTGCCCGCCGGAGACGACCCGCCCGAGCTGGTGGCCCCCGACGAGGGCGTCCGGGCCGACACCGAGGACGCCGAGGTGGCCACCGCCGTCGGCGACGACGAGGCCACCCTCGCCGAGGGCGACCCGCTGGCCGGCGACCCGTCCACCCGGGACGTCGTCCAGGAGCGCGAGGGCGCGACGCCCGCCGAGGAGGCCGCGGTGCGCGTCGAGGACGCGCCCGGCTGAGTGGCCGGGCGGTCGACCTGGTCGGGCCGTCAGGTGAGGGCGCCGGCGATGCGCTCGGCGTCGGTCCGCAGCAGGGCGTCGTAGGTCTCGGCGCCCGAGCCCTCCTCGCCCAGGGACTCGGTGAAGAGGGCCACCACCGCGACGTCGCCCACCTCGTCGGCCAGGGCCTCGGCCAGGGCCTCGGGCGACGAGACGTCGGCGAAGACGGCCGGCACCCCCTCCTCCTCGACGGTCGCGGCCAGGGCGTCGAGGTCCCCGCGCTGGGCTGGCCGCCGGTGGTGCCGCCGGGGACCACCACGCCGACCACCTCGAAGTCGTAGCGGTCGGCGAAGGCGGCGAACACCTCGTGGTTGGTCACCAGCTTCCGGTCCGAGGCGGGCACGACGGCGAGGGTGGCCTCGACCTCGTCGGCCAGGGCCTCGAGGTCGGTCACCTCGGCCGCGACGCGGGACCGGACCACGGGCGTGTCGAGGGCCGGGACCTCGGAGGTCAGGAAGGCGCCGACGGCATCGGCGGCCACGGCCATCCGGTCCGGGTCGGTGAAGAAGTGGGGGTCGAGGCCGTCGCCCAGGGGCAGGGCGTCGACGGCGTCGATGGCGGCCACGGTCGGGACGCCGTCGGCCTCGGCCGCGGCGAGGGCGTCGGCCATGCCCGCCTCGAAGCCGGCCCCGTTGGTCACCAGGGCGTCGGCCTCGCGCAGCTCGGCCGCCTGGCGGGCCGACAGGGCCACCTCGTGGGGGTCGGCGCCCCTCGGCATGAGGACCGTGACCTCGGCCGCGTCGCCCACCTCCCGCGACCACGTCGCCCAGCAGCGACGTGGTCACCACGACCGTGGGCCGATCGCCGCCGGTCGCCGACCCGTCGTCGCCGCACGCGGCGAGGGCGGCCACCAGCACGGCGGCGAGGATGAGCACGATGACGGGGCGGGGGGCGGGCACGGGGACCTCCGGGTCGGCCCCGACCATAACGAGACTCGTTCCCATTACCAACCGGGGGCGACCCCACGCTGCCCCCCGTAGGCTCCGGCCATGTCCGATGACGAGATCCCCGACGGCGTGACCATCGAGATGGACCGCGACACCGTCTCGGCCACCGCCACGGTCCCGGCCGCGCCGGCCGAGGTCTTCGACTACGTCCGCCGCCCGGCCAACCACCTCGCCATCAGCGGCGACGAGAGCGTCAAGGGCACCACCATCGGTCCCGAGGTGCTGACCGAGGGCGACCGCTTCGGCATGCGGATGAAGATGTACGGCCTGCCCTACAAGGTCACCTCCAAGGTGGTCGAGTTCCAGCAGGGCACCCGCATCGCCTGGTGCCACCTCGGCGGGCACCGTTGGCGCTGGGAGGTGGAGGCGGCACCGGAGGGCGGGACCCGGGTGACCGAGACCTTCGACCTGTCGACGGCCAAGCTCCCGCCCGCCATCCGCCTGATGGGCTACCCCAAGGGCCACCGGGCCAACGTGGCCCGGTCGGTCGCCAACGTGGCCGCCCACTTCTCCGCCGGCCGACCGGGCTGACGGCCCCGCCGCGGCCCGGCCCCGTCCGGCTCCGCCTCAGGGGCCGACGGGCACGTCGCCGGCGATGCTGATGCGGTCCATGACCCGCCGCTGCGGGTGGTAGTCGCTCGCCGCGTAGTGCTGGGTGGCCCGGTTGTCCCAGAACGCCACCGCTCCCGGCGTCCACCGGAACCGGCACTGGTGCTCGGGGCGGGCCACCTCGGTGCAGAGCCGGCGGAGGAGGGCATCGCTCTCGTCCGGCGCCAGGCCGACCACGTGGGTCGTGAAGATCGGGTTGACGAACAGCGAGCGCCGTCCCGTCTCGGGGTGGACCCGGACCACCGGGTGCTCCACCGGCGGGAAGGTCGGCGACAGGGCCTCCACCGCCTCGCGGGGCATCCCCAGGCCGAAGGTGTGGCGCCAGTCGTGCACCGCCACGAGCGGTGCGATCTCGGCCCGCAGGTCCTCGGGCAGGGCGTCGTGGGCCGAGGCGGTGTCGGCCCACAGGGTGTCGCCGCCGAGGGGCGGCACCTCGACGGCGCGCAGCACGGCGCCGAAGGAGGGCCGGGCGTGCCAGGTGATGTCGGTGTGCCACTCGTTCTCGAAGCCGGGGGCGTCGGCCCCCTTGGCCAGGGTCACCACGTCCTCGGCGGTCTGGCCCGGGTTCACGAACCCGTAGAACGGGTGGCCCTCGACCTCGCCCCAACGCCGGGCGAAGTCGCGCTGCTGGTCCCGGGTGAGGTCCTGGTCGCGGAAGAACAGCACCTTCCACTCCAGGAGGGCCCGGCGCAGCTCGGCCTCCAGGTCGTCGTCGATCCGGCCCCCGAGGTGGACGCCGTCGACCTCGGCCCCGATGGTCGGTGACAGCGGCGTGAGGCCGAAGCGGTCGTAGGGGCGGGGCGTCGTGCCGGCCGGCAGGCGGTCGGCGACGCGGGGACCGACGTCGATGGTGAGCACGGGGACCTCCGGGGTCAGGGGTGGGGGCTGGGGACGGCCGCCGCGGTGGACGGGGCGGTGAGGGCGCCCACGCACACGTCGACCAGGTCGGTGACCTCGACGTCGAGGGGCAGGCGGGCCGGCCCCGGGTGGGCCTCGGCGGCGGCGAGGGCACCCACCGCGAGGAGGGTGACCTGGCCGATGCGGCGGAGCCGCACGGCCTCGGGCACGTCGCCGAGGAGGGCGAGGAGGCCCTCGACCACGGCGCGGTAGCTGCGGCCCTCGAGGCGGCGGGCCACCACCGCGGCGAGGGCCGGGTCCGACGACGCCTGGTGGAGGAAGCGGGCCCAGCGGCTGCCGGGCCGGCCGAGGGTGTGCTCGGCCAGGGGCACGACCAGGGCCTCGACCAGGCCCCGCACGGTGGGGCCGGCGGGGTCGGTGCGGAGGGCGTCGAGCAGCTCGGAGCGGCGCTCGCCGACCGGCGCCATGCGCGCCGCCACGACCGCCTCGATGAGCCCCTCGCGGGAGCCGAAGTGGTACTGCGCGGCGGACTTGTTGCGCTGCCCGGCGGCGGCCTGCACGGCCCGCAGGGACATGGCGCCCAGGCCCTCCTCGGCGACGAGGCGCTCGGCCGCGTCGACCATCTGCGCACGGGCGTCGGCCATCGGGACCAGGGTAAGGCGACTGCCTCACCTCGTCAAGGCGCGCGCCTTGATCGGCGCGGGCGCTCGACAGACGAGCCGGCGGCGGCCACCATCGGCGCACGCCCCCGAGGAGGCCCCGTGCACGTCGCCCAGATCTGGCAGCACCCGGTGAAGTCGATGGTCGGTCGCGAGGTCGCCACCGCCGAGGTGGTGGCGACCGGCCTGGTCGGCGACCGCACCTGGGCCGTGCGGGACCAGGTCCGGGGCGGGATCCGGGGCGCCAAGCAGCTGGGCGGGCTGATGCGCCTCGCCGCCGTGCCGGTCGACGGGCCCGGCGGCCACGTGGCCATCACCCTCCCCGACGGCACCACCGTGACCACCGACGAGGCCGGGGGCGTCGGCCGCGGTGTCGGCGGCCATCGACCACGAGGTCACCCTCGAGGCCCTGGCCCCGCCCGACGACCTCGACCACTACCGGCGGGGCGAGATGTACCACGACGACCTCCTGGAGGACCTGCGGGCCACCTTCGGGCGCGAGGGCGACGAGCCCCTCCCCGACCTCTCGCAGTTCCCGCCCGAGATCCTCGAGTACGAGTCGCCCCCGGGCACCTACCACGACGTCCACCCGCTGATGGTCATGACCACCTCGGCCCTGGACGCCCTGGCCGCGGCGCTGCCCGACAGCGACGTCGACGTCCGCCGCTTCCGGCCCAGCCTGGTCGTCGGCCACCGACGGCGAGGAGGGCCACGTCGAGCAGGGCTGGGTCGGCCACCGCCTGCGGATCGGCGACGTGGAGCTGGACGTGGTCGGCGGCTGTCCGCGCTGCGTGATGGTCACCCGCGAGGTGGGCACCGACCTGCCCGCCGACCGCCGCGTCCTCCGCCACATCGTCGCCGACCTGGGCCAGGACCTCGGCGTCTACGCCACCGTGGCCCGCCCCGGCCGCATCGCCACCGGCGACGCCGTCACCGTCGCGGGCTGAGCCCCCCGGGTCGACCCCGCCGCGCCCCGGACGTCACCAGCTGACCTCGTCGCAGCCCTGGTGGTCGGCCGGCTCGACCTGGAGGGTGGCGTGGGCGATGCGGTACTCGTCGTGGAGCAGGTCCCGGGCCCGGTCGAGCACGCCGTGGGCATCGGTGCCGACCGCCACGACGAGGTGGGCCGAGGCGTTCTCCATGTCCGAGGTGAGGGTCCACACGTGCAGGTCGTGGACCCCGACCACGCCGGGCAGGCCCTCCAGGGCCGCGGTCAGGGCGCCGCAGGTCGACCTCGGGCGGGGCGGCCTGGAGGAGGATCCGCACCGCCTGGGAGCCGAGGTGCCAGGTGCGGGGCAGGATCCAGAGCCCGATGGCGGCGCCGATGACCGGGTCGACCCAGTCCCAGCCGAAGACCTCGAGGAGCACGGCGGCGATGATCACGCCCACCGAGCCGAGGGTGTCGGCCAGCACCTCCAGGTAGGCCCCCTCGACGTTGATCGACTCCTTGGACCCCTGGCGCAGCAGGGCGAAGGAGATGAGGTTGACCACCAGCCCGAGGGTGGCCACGACGAGCATGGGCACGCCGAGGACCTCGGCCTCGCCCGTGAGGCGGCGCACGGCCTCGACCAGCACGTAGATGGCCACCCCGAAGAGCAGCAGCGAGTTGACGAAGGCGGCCAGGATCTCGAGGCGGTAGAGGCCGAAGGTGTGCTGGCCGGCGTCGCTCGCGGCGGCGTGGCGGGAGGCCAGCTGGATGGCGGCCAGGGCCATGCCCAGGCCGACCACGTCGGTGAGCATGTGGCCGGCGTCGGAGAGCAGGGCGAGCGAGTTGGTGAGCACCCCGGCCACGGCCTCGACCACGAAGAAGACCAGGATCAGGACGAAGGAGATCGCCAGGCGCTTCTGGTGCCGGGCACCGGCGCGCAGCGCCCCGGCGCCGTGGTCGTGGTCGCCGCCCACGGCTAGGCCTCCGGGAGGGAGGGCAGGGGGTCGAGGTCGAGCCCGGCCAGGTGGGCGGTGTCGTTGAAGCGGCGGATGACCCACCGGTCCGGCGCCCGCACCAGGTGGGTGATGGACCCGTTGTCGGCCCCGACGAAGGCGAAGCCCCGCCCACCGCCCGCCGCGATCCGCACCACCTCGCCGATCACGCCGCCGTGGGCCACCAGCACCACCCGCTGGTCGGCGTGGGCGGCCACGATGCCGTCGATCGCGCCCCGGAGCCGGGCGGCCAGGGCCTCGGTGGACTCGGCGCCGGGGATGGCGTCCCACCGCTGGGCGGCGAACATCTCGGTGGCCACCGGGTGGCCCTCGGCCACGTGGCGGCGGAAGGCGCCGCCCTCCCACTCCCCCAGGTGGACCTCGCGCAGGTCGGCCACCACCACGGGGGTGAGGCCGAGGCGGGCCGCGAGGGGCGCGGCCGTCTCGTGGGTCCGCCGCAGGGGGGAGACGTAGATGGCGTCGATCTCCTGGTCGGCCAGGCGCACCCCCACCCGCTCGGCCTGGTCCCGGCCGTCGGGCGCCAGGGCCGGGTCGTCGTGGCCGTCGACCTGGGGGATGGGCACGCCCGGCACGACCGGGGCCGACTCGCCGTGGCGAACGAGGAACAGCTCGGTGGCCCCCGCAGGCCGGGAGAAGCGGTGCTGGCGGTACTCGGTGGCCATGGGGCCGACGGTAGCGGTCGCCCCCCGCCGCCAGCACCGGGACGGGGCCGACGGTCAGGCGCGGGCCGCCTCCAGGAGGAGGGCGCCGGTGCCGGCGAGCCCGGCGGCCGAGATGATCACCATGGTCACGGCCCAGAAGCCGACGGGCAGCCACAGCACGTCGGCCAGCACCGCGGCGTCGGAGCCGTCGCCCCGTCGCGAGCCCCGCGCCGCCGACCCCGCGGCCCGGAGGCCCCCCGCCGCCCACAGCGCGGCCAGGGCGGAGGTGACCGCCAGCGCCGCGGCGGTGCCCAGGGCGGCACCGGCACCGGCCGCCGCGACCAGGCCCAGCCCGACCACCAGGCCCCAGGCGCTGCGGATCCAGACCACCGTGACCACCAGGGCCGACGCAGCCACGAGCTGGGCCACGAGCACGGCGTGGCCGGTCGCCAGCCCCCCGGCCACGACGAGGGCCAGGGCGCCCGGCGCCGGGTGGCCCCACCAGGCCACGAACCCCCGCGGCAGGCGGCGTCGGGCACCGGCGCCGGACCACTCGGTGCGACCGGACGTGTCGCGCTGGATGCGGATGCGGCGGACCCGACCCTCGGTGGCGATGGCGGTGACGGCGTGGCCCAGCTCGTGGGCGAGGGTCACCCACCCGCGGCTGAGGCGCCAGGCCGGGGTCACGACCAGGGCCAGGCCCGCCGCCACGGCGACGGCCACGACCGCCGTCACCGACCCCTCCGTCGCTCCACCGGCCCATCCTCGCCCACCCGCGACGGTCCCGGCCCGCGGCGCGCCGCCGGCCGCCGGTCGGTGCGGGCCGGGACCTCAAGCACGGGCGGCCGCGGCCGACAGGCGGAGGGACCGCTGTCCCAGGAGCCACCTGCCCGATGGGCCCCGCCCACCTCTCGATCCCGCCCGCCGGTGGACCCGGCGCGCCCGGCCAGGGGTCGGGCGCGTCGTCGGAGCAGGGTCGGTGGGTGGTCCGGGCCGTCACCGCCGCGGTGGCGACGGTCGCCGCGGTGGTCACCACCACGGTCCTCGTGCGGATCGACGTGGAGGGGTGGGACACCGCCGAGGGCCTGACCGAGGCCCTCCTGGCCGTGGTCGCGGCGCTGGCCTGCGTGCGCTCCGGGCGGCGCCAGGAGGGTCGACCGCGACGGGGCTGGACCATCCTCGGCCTCGGCGCCGGGCTGTGGGCGACGACCCAGCTGCTGGTGGTCGTCACCGGGGCCGGCGACGGGGCGGCGCCGGCGCCCTCCTTCGCCGACCTCGGCTTCCTCCTCGCCGCCGGGTGCACCGGCGCCGGCCTCCTCCCGCTCATCGACGCACCCCTCCGCTCCCTGCTGGACCGGGAGGCCGTCACCGAGGCGCTGATGATCGCCGGCAGCCTCCTGTTCAGCACCTGCGTCATCACCCTCCAGCACGTGTCGCTCTCGGACCTGCCGCTCACGACCGAGGTGGCCATCGGGATCCGACCGCTGGCCCTGGTGCTGGTGGGCACGATCCTCGTCTTCTCCCTGAAGCGCATGCCGGTGGCCCACCGGCTGTGGATCCTGCCGCTGGCCGCCTCGGTGTCGGCCACGGTGGTGGCCGGCAACCTCACCGCGTTCCTGGCCGTCGACGGACGCCCCGGGGGCATCCGGGTCGACGACGTGCTCTGGATCGGGTCCTTCGTGGCCCTCACGCTGGCCGCGACCCGCGCCGCCCGGATCGGCCCACGCGTCGTCGAGCGGCCCGTCTCCGCCCTCGACCGCCGGCTGCCCGTGGTCGCGCCCCTCGTGTCGGTGGGGGCGGTCATCGGGGGCACGGTGATCCACCAGGTGATCGGGTCGCGGCTCGACGCCACCTTCGTCTGGCTCGCGATCTCGGTGCTGGTCCTCAGCCTGCTCCACCACCTCACCGTGGTGGCCGAGAACCGCCGCCTCTGCGACCAGGCCATCCAGACCTCGGTCATCAAGTCGCGCTTCCTCGCCAACATGAGCCACGAGATCCGCACGCCGATGAACGCGGTGATCGGGCTGACCGGGCTGCTGCTCGACTCCGACCTCGACCGCGACCAGCGTGAGCTGGCGGTGGGCGTGTCGACCTCGGCCGAGGGCCTGCTGGGGCTGGTCAACGACATCCTCGACTTCTCCAAGATCGAGGCCGACAAGCTGCAGCTCGAGCACATCGACCTCGACGTGGAGGACCTGGTCGAGGAGGTGGCCATGATCCTGGCCGACGCCGCCCACCGCCAGGGGATCGAGCTGGTCGCCTACTCCCAGCCCGGGCTCCTCACCACCCGCCGGGGCGACCCGCTCCGCCTGCGCCAGATCCTGCTCAACCTGGCGTCCAACGCGGTGAAGTTCACCGAGCAGGGCACGGTCACGGTCCGGGCCCGGCGCGACCCCGACGACGAGGGCAACGTGGTCTTCGAGGTGATCGACACCGGGGTCGGCATCCCGATCGAGGAGCAGGACCGCCTCTTCGACCCCTTCTCCCAGCTCGACGAGTCCACCACCCGCACCCACGGCGGCACCGGCCTGGGCCTGGCCATCGTCGCCCGCCTGACCCGCCTCCAGGGCGGCACCATCGAGCTGGAGAGCGCGGTGGGCCGGGGCACCACCTTCCGCCTCACGCTCCCGCTCCCGGCCCGGGTGCAGCCGCCGGCCGAGCGGGGCCTGGCCCGCCTGGTGGGGCTGCGCGCCCTGGTCATCGACGCCAACGCGGTGACCCGCTCGGTGCTCGCCTACGCCCTGCACACCTGGGGGTTCGTGGTCGAGCAGGCCGAGACGGGCGAGCAGGCCCTGCTGGGCCGGCGCGGGGCCGGCCCCAACGACGCCTGTGCCGTCGTGCTCATCGACCACCACCTCGAGGACATGACGGGCGTCCAGCTGGCTCGCCTGCTGCGGGCCCAGAGCGGCACCGCCGGCTCGGTCATGTTCCTGCTCACCTCGGCCCCCCAGGTGGCCCGTGACGTCGCCCAGCACCCCGACTTCGAGTCGGTGCTGGTCCGCCCCTTGCGCAACAGCTACCTGCTGCGGCGCCTCATGGACGCGCTCGTGGGCGCGCCCCCGACCCCCGTCACCGCACCCGCGGCCGACACCCGACCCCCGCCCGCCCCAGTGGCGGCGGGCGCCCCGAAAGGACGCACCTAGTGCCCCGCATCCTCCTGGCCGAGGACAATCGGCTCAACCAGCTGGTCGCCGTCGGCGTCCTCCGCAACCTCGCGTGCGAGGTCGAGATCGTCGACGACGGCGCCAAGGCGGTCGAGGCCTGCCTCCGCGGCTCGTTCGACGCCGTCCTGATGGACATCATGATGCCCGTCATGGACGGCTACGAGGCCACGGCGCGCATCCGCGCCGGCCAGGAGGCGGCCGGGCCGACCCGCACGCCGATCATCGGCCTCAGCGCCCGGGCCATGGAGGGCGACCGCGAGGTCGCCCTCGACGCCGGGCTCGACGACTACCTCACCAAGCCGCTCCGGGAGGAGCAGCTGCGCGCCGCGTTCGACCGGTGGATCCCCGCCGCCGCGGACAGCGGCCTGGGCCCCCAGCCCGCGGCCGGTGAGCTCGACATCACCGTCGACCTCACCGGGCGGGGCCTGGGCTGAGGTCCCGGGCTCGCCGCGTCAGGAGGGCGTGCCCGACTCGAAGTGGCGCCGGGGGACGTCGACCAGCATGGTGGTGATCTGCTCCTCGGTGACGCCGTGGTCGCGGAGGTAGGGGAGCACGTCCTGCTCGATGTGCAGGTAGTGCCACTGGGGCAGCATCGGGAGCAGCTCGGGGTCGATCCAGTCGATGTAGCAGGCCGCGTCGTGGGACAGGACCATCGACCCGGCGAAGCCCCGACGGCACATCTCGACCACGGTGTCGGCGCGGGCCTCGAAGGTCGTGTCGAGGTTGACGCCGAAGCGGTCCATGCCGAGCACCACGCCGGTCTCGGCCAGGGCACTCAGGTGGTCGACGTCCGCGCTGTCACCGCTGTGCCCCAGCACCACCGCACCGGGGGCGACGCCCTCCTCCGTGCAGAGCACCCGGATCGCCTCCAGGCCCCTCTCGCTCCCGGGGTGGGTGTGCACCGTGATGGGGGCGCCGGTGGCCAGGTTGGCCTTCGCCACGGCGCGCATGACCCGCTCCACACCCGCGGTCATGCCCTTCTCGTCGATGGCGCACTTGAGGAAGGCGGCGCGGACGCCGGTGCCGGCGATCCCGTCGGTGATGTCGCCGGTGAACATGGCCACCATCGGGTCGGTGTCGTCGAGGCCCAGGAGCGCCCTCACCCCGGGGTCGCGGTGGTGGAAGAAGAAGGGGACCTCGTCGTAGGTGTAGCAGCCGGTCGCGACCACGATGTTGAGCTGCGGCACCTGCTCCGCGATGCGGGCGATCCGGGGGACGTAGCGCCCCAGCCCGATGACGGTGGGGTCGACGATCGTCTGCACCCCCTGGTCGGCCAGGGCGGTGAGGCGCGCCACCGCGTCGGCCACCCGGTCGTCCTCGTCGCCCCACTCGTCGGGGTAGTTCTGCTGCACGTCGGGCGTCAGCACGAAGACGTGCTCGTGCATGTAGGTGCGGCCCAGCGCCGCGGTGTCGACGGGGCCGAGGACGGTGGGGATCGTGGCCATGGGGAGCTCCTCCGCTGCACGCCGGCCCTGTCCGGGTCGGGGCGGCCGACCCTACCGACGGACGCCCGACGCCACCGGCGGGCGGCGCATCAGCCGGGAGCGGACCGGCCCAGGAGCCGGAGGACCTCCGCGTCGCGGGTCTGGGCGAAGTCGGCGTACCACTCCCCCACCGCCCGGAACCGGTCCGGGGTGTGGAGGCAGACCACCTCGTCGGCCACCGCCGCGAGCCGGGCCACCGCGTCGGGGGCGCCGACGGGCACCGCCAGCACCAGGTGGCCCGCCCCTGACGAGCGCAGCCCCCGCAGCGCGGCCTCGGCCGTGACCCCGGTCGCCAGCCCGTCGTCGACCACCACGACGGTGTGCGGGGCGAGGTCCGGCAGGGCGCGCCCCGACCGGTAGGTGGCCACCCGGCGGTCCAGCTCGCGGCGCTCGGCCGCGGTGGTCGCGGCGAGGGCGGCCTCGGACACGCCGAGGGCGCGGACCCAGGCCTCGTCGAGCACCTCGCCGCCCCCCTCGGCCACCGCCCCGATCCCGAGCTCGGGCCGGCCCGGTGCGCCGAGCTTCCGGGCCACCACGACGTCGAGGGCGCAGCCCAGGACGGCGGCGACCTCGGCCGCCACCGGCACCCCGCCCCGCGGCAGGCCCAGCACCAGCGGGTCCGGCAGGTCGCGACGGGCGAGCACCGCCGCGAGCCGGCGCCCGGCGTCGGTGCGGTCGCGGAACACGGGCCCCAGCCTCTCGCACCGACGGCACCTCGCGGCGGGCGCCGCGGCCCGGCCCGAGGCCGCCGCCCCCGATCCTCACGTATCGCGGCCAATCCCTCACGCGTCGTGCCCGCCGGCCGACAGGAGGGGGCGAGCAGGGCTCCGGCCCGCTCCCTCCCAGCACCGAACCCGTCCGAGGCCCAGCCCCGAGGTCGCCCCGTCCGGCGCCGCTCCTCCGAGCACGACGCCACGGGACACCCGGCGGAGCGCACGTCGCCCGCCACTGCGGCCCCGCCCCCCGTCCACCACCCGGGGGTGACCAGTGCGGTGCTCCGTCCGTGCCGGCCCGGCACCCAGCCTCGGAGACCACCATGACCACCCCCCCGATCGCCCCCACCCCGCAGCCCCGCCCGGATCGCCGGCGGGGCCGCCTGCTCGTGCTCGCCGTCGTCCTCGTGGCCGGCCTCGCCGCGTGCGTGGCGCCACCGCTGAGCGTGCCCCGACCGGTGGAGGGGCCCACGCCCCGGTCCGCCGGCCTGTGGGTCGGCCCGTCGGACCTGATGGACCTGCCCACCCACGGCGCGGCGTGGGACCAGGTCCTGGCCGCGGCCCGCGCCGACTGGGGCCAGCCGTCCCTGGCCGACAACGACGCCCACCACGACACCTCGACGCTCGCCGGCGCGCTGGTCGCCGTGCGCACCGGAGACGCGGCCATGCTGGCCAAGACCCGCGCCGCGCTCATGGCCGTCACGCGGGTGACCACCTTCAGCCGGGTCCTGGAGCTGAGCCGCAACATCCCCGCCTACGTCGTCGCCGCCGACCTCGTCGGGCTGTCGGCCCCGGACGGCGCCCAGCTCCGATCCTTCCTGGCCGCCCTGCGCACCCGGCCCCTCACCGGCCACTCGGGCGGGACCGACCTCGTCTCGACCGCCCTGCGGTCGCCCAACAACTGGGGGGCGATGGCCCGCGCCGCGGTGACCGCCATCGACCTGTACCTCGGCGACCAGGCCGGCCTGGCGGCCGTCGCCGCCGCCCACCGCGCCTGGCTCGGCGAGCACGTGGCGAGCACGCTCCGGTACTCCGGCACCGGGTGGCACGTGGCCAGCCCGCCGGTCGGGGTGAACCCTCGCGGGGCCCGCATCGCCGGGCGCGACGTCGACGGCGTCCTCCCCGAGGACCAGCGCCGCACCGGCGAGCCCGGCTCGGGCCCGGCCCCTGCCGGGTCCTACCCGTGGGAGGCGCTGCAGGGTGCCCTCGTCACCGGCGTCCTCCTCGACCGGGCCGGCGTGGTCGACATCGACGCCGGAGACCGCGCCCTGGCCCGGGCCGCCACCTGGCTCTCGGGCACCAACGCCAACCCCGCGGAGGGCGACGACACCTGGCAGCCGTGGGTCCTCAACCGGGTGGCGGGGACCCGCCTGGCCACCACGACCGGTGGCTCCCCGGGGAAGAACATGGGCTGGTCGTCCTGGACCCACGGCCCCCGCCTCTGAGCGAGGCCCGCGATCAGTCGGCGGCCAGGCGCCGGCGCAGCCGGAGCGAGAGCAGGCCGGCGAGGATCAGCACGGAGGCGACGGCCAGCAGAGCCGGCCCCCCGGCCAGCCCGGTCCGCACCAGGCTGGTCGGGGCCACCGCCCCGGGATCGCCCGGGTCGGCCGGGTCGCCGGGTGCAGCCGACGCCCGCAGGGCGGCCGGGGCGGTGCAGCCCAGGGAGAGGTCCTGGTACCGGGGGTCCAGGTCGATCGTCTCGTAGCCGTCGGCGCTGCCGTCGGGCACCTTGGCGTGGACCCGGAGGGCCGCGAGGTGGTCGCCGGCGGAGGCCGGGGCGGACATCTCGAAGCCCTGCGCCGCGTCCCCCGAGCGCCCGACCCAGGCGAACCCGCCGTCACCGTTGGTGCCGCTCACCAGCTTCCCTGTCGCCCCCAGGCGCAGGTACGCCTCGGCCGGGTCGAGGGTCTGCAGGACGACGCCGGGCAGGGCCTGCACCATGGCGTAGAGGGTGCCCTCGGCGCAGTCGTAGCGGAGCGAGAGGGTCGCCCGCGGCGGGTGGGGCGGGGTGACGGCGACCATCTCGTCGAACACGTCGGCCGGCGCCCACTCGGCCACGTCGCCGTCGACGGTGGCGGTGCCCGACGAGGGCTCGGCCCCGGCGGCGGGCAGGGAGACGAGGGCGAGCAGGGCGACGGCGGCAGCCGCCGCGGTCAGGACGGGACCGACTCGACGCATGGGAAGACCTCCAGACGGCACCCCGCTGGGTGCGCCCGGTCAGCATGCGGGGAGCGACCCCTCCGGGCGAGGCCCAGGGGGGTGAGCGTGCCTACCCCGTCTGGGGGTCCGCCGAGGGCGGCGCCACGCGCAGGAGGCGGCGGGCACTGAGCCAGGCGAAGCCGGCCAGGCCCGCGGCGATGCAGAGCTCGATGACCTCGCCGTACTTCACCACCACGAACCGCGGTGAGGGGAGCACCGCGAGCCGGACCACCTTGAACGCGAAGACCAGCCCGAACAGCGTGACGAGGGCGTGGGGCGGGACGAGCAGGTCGAACCACCACGGCCGGGGCCGGTCCCGGGTCGCCCGTCGGAGGGCGACGACGCCCATGCTGCCGTAGGCACCCGCGGCCAGGAACACCACGTTGACGGCGTCCTGCACGGGGCCGATGTTGTGGACGTTCGTCTCGTCCTGGTGGTTGACCCGTGCCAGGGCCTCGGGGGTGCCGGTCCCCATCACCCGCTGGCCCCAGGAGACCTCTTCGCCGGCGATGAGGAACATCCCCAGGGCGAAGACCGCCCACAGGGCAGCCATCCCGCGGTGGCCCCGGCGGTGCAGCACCGTCACCACCACCGCGGCACCGACGACGCCGGCCACGTCGAGGGCGAGCTGGGACCACTCGAGCAGGCCGTCCTCGGCGGTGAGCCACCGGTAGAGCGCCCGGTGCACGACCGTGGCCCCCAGGAGGACCGCCGCCGCGGGCGGGACCACGAGCGCGCCCACCAGGGCCCGCTCGCCGATGCCCCACGTCCGGCGGTCGTCCTCGGCCGCGGCCCGCCACCAGGCGGACCGGCCGACCGGTGCCGCGACCGCGGTGGGCGGTCGCGGCACCTGGACCCTCAGAGACCCACCCGGGAGCGGTACGCCGAGCCGAACAGGACGGCCTCGACCGCAGGGGCCTGGCCCTTGGCCGCCTCGGCCAGCATCTCGGCGTTGGTCGGCATGCGGCCCAGCATCCAGCGCTGGGCCAGGCAGACCACGACCCGGTTGGCGCTGGCGTGGCGGAACTCCGACAGCTCGGAGAAGTTCGTCATCATCCGGCCCCGGGTCATCCCCTTGGCCAGCCGGTCGAGCCAGTAGGCCTTCCCGCCGGCGTCGGGGGTCCGGTCGAAGAGGTTGCGGTAGACGAGGTCGACGTACTGGGAGTCCGACAGGGAGCCGTACCGGTTCCGGAACTCCTGCAGGCTCGCGAACTGCTGGGAGACCTGCTCGAGGCTCCGGCCGCTGCTCAGCCAGCCCAACCAGAAGTCGAACCCACCGACGTCGGGCGGGCGCAGGTAGTAGGCCAGGTACAGCCGGGCCACCGAGGCCTGCGGGCCGCGGAGGTCCTCGCCGCCCACGCCGGGGCTGCCGAGGAAGAGCGGACCGAGCACCACCGACGCCCCGGGCGAGGTGCCGAGCTGGCTCCGGGCCTGCGCCAGCTCCTGGGCCGTGGGGGCCCGGCCCAGGAAGTCCTGCGCCTGGCGGGCGATGAAGGCGTCGGCCGACGCGAAGGGCAGGTGGTTGGCCGGCGTCACCGAGGCGCTGGTCGCCGTCGGCCCGGCGGTGGCCCCGGCGAGGGCCTGGACCTGGAAGGTCCGGGCCACCCCGTTCGGGGCCGCCACCACCTGCGGCTTCCCGGCGGCGGAGGCGGGCACGTCGATCGCGGCGGCCAGGGCGGGGGTGGCCGTGATGCGGTAGCCGGTGATGGGTGCGGACCCGGGGGTCGCGGCCCCGAAGGTGAGGGTCACCCGGCCCGGCCCGGCGACGGCCGTGACCGGTCCCGGTGCCGAGGGCGGGGTGACCGCGGGGGCCCCGGCCACCTGGCTCGTCCAGTAGTGCTGGGTCGTGGTGTCCGAGGCGATCACCATGGACCCCGACGCCGGCGTGAAGAGGTCCTTGGTGGAGCTGGCGTCGTTGATGTCGCCGGTGGTCGGCCGCATCATGATCGCCGTGCCCTTCGCCGCGGTGTCGAAGCCCGGGGTGGCCAGGGTGGTCACCTTGGCGAAGACGCCCTGTCCGCCCCCCGTGCCCGGCAGCGTGGCCGAGACGGTGACGTTGGTGCCGTCGCTCGTCACCACCGGGCGGGTGGCCCGGGTCGAGGCCACCCATGCCGGGGTGTTCGTCCACACGCCGGAGGTCGAGCGCCGCAGGAGGACGACGCCGGGGTTGGAGGAGGCGGTCCCGGACCGGGTCTTGACCGCGGCGACCAGCTGCCCGCCCACGTCCTTGATGCTGATGTGGTCGTCTCCCAGGCCGGCCCCGGTGAAGGCGGCCTCCTCGAAGCTCCAGGCCGGCGCGCCGGCCCCGGCGGCCGTGGACACGAACCAGTACCCGTCGTCGGCCCCCACCTGGGAGGCCCACATGATGCCGACGCGGGTGCCGTAGGTGACCACGGCGGCGATGTCGTCGGCGGTGGGGTGGGCGTGGCCGTGGTGCAGGGCCGTCGGCGCGGACCAGGTGGCCCCCCCGTCGGTCGACCGCTGCCAGAGCACCTGGTCGGCCTGGACCCAGGCGGCCCAGACGGCACCGGTGGAGTCGACGTCGATCGTGATGGCCTCCATCTGGAAGGCGTTCATCACCACCGGGAACCCGGCGGCCATGGCGTACTGGCCGGTGGCGCTGTCGTAGACGAGCTTCGCCATCCGCGTCATGTTGCTGGGGTTGGTCTCGGGCACGCTGGTCTCGTTGTCGAGCTTCTTGTGCGACGCCACGTAGACGGTGTCGCCCACCGCGACCACGTCCTGCTTGGTGGTGCCGCGGACGTCGATGGTGGTGCCGGTGGGCACCCAGGCGCCGCCGGTGCGCTTGAAGACGGCGACGTCGGCGTCCGGGCTGCCGCCCGAGCTGGGCGGGCCGGTGCGGAGCATGGCCGCGAACCAGGACCCGGCGTGGAACCACACCTTGCTCTGGGACATGGTGACGGTGGCGAGGCTGCCCTCCACGTAGGCCTGGCTCTCCTCACCGGCGTCGCCGGCCAGGGCCCCGGCCGGGGTGGCGGTGCCCGGAGCACCCACCACCGCCCCCAGGGAGACCAGCACCAGCAGGAGGACCACGGCGATCCGTGCCCCCCACCGGTGCGGTCCCGTCGATCGTCGTGCGCTCTCATCGGTCACAGCCGTCTCCCGTCCCTCTGTCCGTGCCGCGATTCCGGCACCGAGCGAAGTCTCCGGCGACGCGCCCGGTCCGGCACCACCCCGGAGGGGGAGGCCGCCTACGCCCTTCGCACGATCTGCCGGCGCGGTCGCGCTCCTAGCGTCGCTGCGGTGTCCGCACGCGACGTGACCACCGTGGTCCTCGGTGTCCTCGCCCTGCTGGTGCTCGCCGGTGTGGCCCTGCCCCGCGTGGGTCGGGTCGCCGAGGGCCTCCCCGCCCAGGTGCTGGCCGGCGTCCTGTGCGGTGTGGTCGGAGCCCTCGTCGCCGCCGCGCCCTACGTGGACCTGGTGCCCGACGACCTCGAGAGCGGGCACTGGGCGGCCGCAGCCGCGGTGGCGACCGCCGCGGTCGTGGCCGTCTCGGAGCACCGACGCCGGCGGAGGGCCCGTCAGGTGCCGAGGAGGCGTCTCACGCCTGGCGCGCCCCGTTCCTCGGCCAAGCGCACGCACAGCGGGCCGTAGTGGCCGGGCCGGCCGTCGGCCAGCCGGGCTGACTCCTTGACGGCGCGGTGCACCCAGCACAGGTGGAAGAGCGGCGCCACCAGCTGGCGGTCGATCGCCAGGAGGCGGCAGTGGTGGTCCACCCACCCCGCGAAGGTGTCGGTGAGCGATGACCCCTGGACGAGGTGGCGCGCCAGCGAGCGTTCCCGGCCCCGCCCCCGGCGGCGGCCGCTGCGCACCGCGTAGGACCGCATGAGGTGGAAGAGGTCCCACAGCGGCGGACCGGTGGGGGCGGCCGACTCCCAGTCGAGGATGCGCACGACGCCGTCGACCACCAGCAGGTTCCACGTGCCCATGTCGCCGTGGAACATGACCGTGGGCACCACGGGCGCCGCCGCGACCACGTCGACCTGGGCCCGGAGCACCGCCTCGACCGCCGCCGAGGGCTGGACGCGGGCGGTGAAGCGGTCGACCAGCCCGCCCATGGCGGCGGCCAGGTCCACCCCTGGCACGGCCCCGCGGGTGGCCACCCCCACCGCGGCGACGGCCGCCACCGCGTCGGCGGCGTGGCCGCAGTCGGCGGTCAGGTGGCTGACCTCGAGGAAGGGCCGGCCCTCCAGGCCCTCCTCCACCACCGCGGCGAGGCCACCCACCCGCCCCGCACCGAGCACGGCGGGCACACGGCGCGCCGCCGCGGGTCCCGACGCCGCCACCTCGCGCAGCCGGCGGTCCTCGTTCTCGAGACGGCCGTTGAAGCGGGGGTGCTGGGTGACCTTGACGACCAGCCTTCGTCCTCCGCCGGGGCCGGGGCGGAGGTGGGCCACGGACTTCTGGGACGGGTAGGCCCCGGGGGTGGTGAGGCTCCACCTGCCGTCACCGCCCCACCCCGCCCGGACCCCCAGGGCCACGAGCCAGTCCGGGGGGCGCGCCGCCGGCCCGCGACGGCAGGCGACCACGCCGGTGGCGGTCGCCGGTGGTCGCGACCGGGGCAGGCGGTCCCAGCGGCGGACCGGGAACCCGTGGGACCGCAGCAGGTGCTCGCGGCGCGGCGTCCGCCGCCCGGGGAGCCACAGCGAGCCCTGCGGACCGCAGCAGCGCGCCACCCAGCGCAGGGCCTCGCCGTCGACCGCCGCGGCCTCGTCGGGGCCGACCACGACGAGGTCGGCGGGCGAGGGCAGCCCACCGACCCGACCCACCCGTCGCACGCTGGCCCCGAGCTCGGTCAGCCACGCCTCCACGCCGGGCGCGACGGTGCCGACGACGAGGGCGCGCGCCGGGGCGGGGTCGTCGAGGAGCAGGTGCCACCGGGGCCGCACCGGGGATCCGGGCCGGTTGTCCGGGGCGTCGACAGGGGGGATCCACGTCCCGTCCACCGTGCAGTCCACCTCGCTCAGGGGACGACGACGAGCTGGGGGGCGGGTCCGGCCTCGCGGCTGGCGAAGAGGCCGCTGTCGCTGGAGAGGCCGCTGAGGGCGAGCGACACCGCACCGTTGCCGGTCACCGCCGCCGTCACGTCGACCTCGACCCAGGACCCCGACGACGCCGACGCGCTGATCTGGCCCAGCGGCGCGCCCACCGCCGGCGCGTTGGCCCACGTGATCGTGCCCTCACCCCACGACGACCCGGTCCGGCTCACCACCCCACCGTCCCGGCTGGCATCGGTCACCCACAGCCGCAGGCGCGCCGACTGCGGCGCCCCCGACAGACCCGCCACCGCGAAGCGCACGTAGCTCACGTACTCGGGCGACCCCGTCCGGGTCCGCAGGTACGACTCGGTCCCGTAGTTCCTCGTCGCACTGGTCGACTTCACCACCGCGTCGGCCTCGGCCCCGAAGGTCACCGACGTCCCTGGAGGCGGCGGCGGCGGCGCGGCCGACACCGCGATCGTCCGCGTCGCGCTCGACGTCCCCCCCGGCCCCGTCACCGTCAACCGCGCCGTGAAGGACCCCGCCCCCGCGTACCGGTGGGTCACCGACGCCGCCGACGACGACGCCGACCCGTCCCCGAAGTCCCACACCCGCGACGACACCGACCCCGACGACGTGTCCGCGAACGCCACGTCCAACGGCGCCGTCCCCGACACCGGCGACGCCGTGAACGACGCCACCGGCGCCCCCGGCGGAGGAGGCGGCGGCGGCGACCCGCCGGTCTCCACGACGAGCTGGGGGGCGGGTCCGGCCTCGCGGCTGGCGAAGAGGCCGCTGTCGCTGGAGAGGCCGCTGAGGGCGAGCGACACCGCACCGTTGCCGGTCACCGCCGCCGTCACGTCGACCTCGACCCAGGACCCCGACGACGCCGACGCGCTGATCTGGCCCAGCGGCGCGCCCACCGCCGGCGCGTTGGCCCACGTGATCGTGCCCTCACCCCACGACGACCCGGTCCGGCTCACCACCCCACCGTCCCGGCTGGCATCGGTCACCCACAGCCGCAGGCGCGCCGACTGCGGCGCCCCCGACAGACCCGCCACCGCGAAGCGCACGTAGCTCACGTACTCGGGCGACCCCGTCCGGGTCCGCAGGTACGACTCGGTCCCGTAGTTCCTCGTCGCACTGGTCGACTTCACCACCGCGTCGGCCTCGGCCCCGAAGGTCACCGACGTCCCCGGAGGCGGCGGCGGCGGCGCGGCCGACACCGCGATCGTCCGCGTCGCGCTCGACGTCCCCCCCGGCCCCGTCACCGTCAACCGCGCCGTGAAGGACCCCGCCCCCGCGTACCGGTGGGTCACCGACGCCGCCGACGACGACGCCGACCCGTCCCCGAAGTCCCACACCCGCGACGACACCGACCCCGACGACGTGTCCGCGAACGCCACGTCCAACGGCGCCGTCCCCGACACCGGCGACGCCGTGAACGACGCCACCGGCGCCCCCGGCGGAGGAGGCGGCGGCGGCGACCCGCCGCCCAGCGGGTCGAAGTGGGTCCAGTACTGGCGGGTGGAGTCGTTGGAGGCCAGCACCACCAGCCCGGTCGTGCTGTCGACCGACTGCTTGGTGGTGGTGGCGTTGTTGATGTCGCTGGAGCTGGCGTCGGTGAGGACGGGCGTGCCCTTGCCGGTCGGGAAGGTGAGGGCCCCGAGCGGGGCCGTCTTCTCGTAGATCGAGCCCCCGGACTGGCCCGAGGTGGCGAACATGTGGGCGACACCGGCCTGGCGGTCGACCGCGACCACGGGACGGGTGTGGCCGTCGCTGCCGGTGCCGAAGGTGTGGCTCGTCCAGGCGCCGGTGAGCGGGTTGCGGTCCAGCAGGTGCACCAGCGGGTTGCTGCCGCTCAGGCTGGTCTTCACCGCGGCGAGGATCCGGCCGTCCTGGTCGGCCACGCTGGCCAGGTTGATGTGGTCGTCGGCCGCACTGGGCCCCGTGTAGGCGACCTCCGGGGCGCTCCAGGTGCCTGCGGGGTCGCTGTCGGTGCGGTGGGCGAAGTACATCGTGTCGCGGTCCTGGTTGCTCCACATCACCCCGATCTGGTCCGGGCTGTAGGCGATGAGGCTGGAGATGTCGTCGCTGCTGACGGTGGTGCCGCCGGTGGGCACCACGAAGGGCGTCCCCCACGTCTGGCCGCCGACCGACGAGACGCTCACCATGACCTGCTTGTCCTGGGTCCACGTGGCCCAGAGGCGCCCGGTGCTGTCCTTGTCGATCACCAGGGTCTCGGTGCGGGCGTCGTTGATCACCACCGGGAACCCCGGGTCGAGCGTGTAGGTGTGGGTGGCGTGGCTGTAGCTGAGCCGGCGCAGCAGCGCGGGCTGGCCCGTGGCGGTCGTCGAGGACCCCTCGGCGAAGCGGTGGGTGGCCACGTAGAGCTTGCTCCCGTCCCACAGCACGTCGGCGCGGGCGCTGGTGCGGGTGTCGAGGGTGGTCGCGGTGGGCACCCAGGTCTCCGCGGCGGTGTCGAGCCAGTGGATGACGTGGTCCCCCGCGGCGGCGTCCCAGAGGTCGGCCCACCAGCGGCCGTCGTTGAACCACACCTTGCTCTCGGGCTTGGAGCCGCTGGGCGACCCCGAGTCGCCCGTGAACGACGGGCCCTCCCAGCCGATGTCACCGGGCTCGGCCGCGAGCGCGGGGTCCGCCGCGGCACCGGCCGCCGCCCCTGCGTCGAGGGCGGCGGCCGACACCGGACCGTGGCCCACCGGCACCAGCAGGCAGGCGAGGAGGGCGGCGAGGACGACCCGCCGTCGTCGGGGTGGGCGCGGTGTGCTCAGGACGGACATGGCAGTGCCCTCTCTCCGGGGGGACCCGGTGCGGGATCCGGTGCGGCCGGGGCGCGCACCGACCCCATGGCGGCCGCCAGGGCGGCGAGCAGCCAGAAGTAGCGGACGTAGGCGAGGTGCAGGAACAGCCCGGTGGTCAGGTAGACGACCACGGCGAGGGCGTAGCCGGTCGCCAGGCCGGCCACGTCCGGGCGTCGGGCCCGGTGGGCCCGGCGGGTGGCGGCCAGGGGGCCGAGGATGCTGGCCACCACGCCGGCGAAGGCCACCAGGCCGAGGACGCCCGACTCGGCGGCCAGCCCGAGGTAGAGGTTGTGGGCCTCGCGGTCGACCCCCACGATGCGCGCCGGCGCCCTGGCGGCGGGCCTCGTCCTGGAAGTAGGAGGGGAACAGGCCCGGCCCCACACCCACCACCGGGTGCTGGGCGAACACCGCCAGGGCGGCCTTGGCCTCCGTGGCCCGGTTGGTGAACGAGCCGTCGGGGCCCGGGGCGGCCATGGGGTCCAGCTCGGCGGCGGGGTCCCCGGTCGACCCGCCGGCGGTGACCACCGTCGAGGTGCGGGAGACGTAGAGGGGGGCGAAGCCGACCAGCCCCACCACCGCGAGGGCGGCGACGACCAGCGCGGCGCGGCGCGGCACCCACCGCAGCGCCACCGCCACCAGGCCGGCGAGGAGCAGACCGACGGCGGCCCCCCGGGAGTAGGTCAGCACGATGCCGGTGGCGATGCCGACGATGCCGACCGCCCCCACGAGTCGGCCCCCGACGGTCCGGTCCGTGGCCGCGAGGGCGATGGCCAGGGGCAGGACCACGGCCAGGGTCTGGGCCCAGCGGTTCTGCTCGCCGATGGGCCCGGCGTGGCGGGCCTCGCCCTGCCCGGTCACGTCGTCGCGGCCGACCACGGCCTGGCTCACCTGGGCGAAGCCGAGGTGGTCGTCGTCCTCGGTGCCGGTGAGCATCTGCACGAGCGAGAGCGCGCTCAGCAGGGTCGCCAGCACCACGAGGACGAGCGCGGCCTGGCGGAGCATGCGGGCCCCCTCGGCGGCCACCGCGACCAGGAGGAAGAGGGCCAGTCCCTCGGTGGCGAAGGTGGCCACCGTCGCGAGGGAGGTCTCGGGGTCGCGGCTGGCGAGGGCGCCGACGACCTGGACCAGCAGCAGGGCGACCACCCACGGGGTGGCGACGGGCAGGACCAGCGGCTGGCCGCGGACGATGGTGCGGTGGGCCACCGTGACCGCCAGGAGCAGCGGGATGACCCCGGCGGCGATGCCCGGCACGCCGTGCTGGGTCGTGACGACCACGACGGCGTTGGAGTAGAGGAGGGCGACGGCCAGCAGCGTCGCCAGTGGGGGCCGGTCGGCGATCAGGAGCCCCACCAGCACGGCGCCGAGGCCGAGGACCAGGAGGGGCCGCCCCACCGCGGCGGCGCCGAGGGCGCCGGCCACCGCCACCACGACCGCGGCGGCGAGGACCCGGCGCGACGTCCCCGGCGCCGACGACGCCGCCGGCGGCGCGGGCCGGGCGGCCGGCCGCGTCGCACCGGTCGGCGCCGTCACCGTGCCGCCTCGGGGTCGCGGGGGGTCGGGCCCTCGGTCCGGCGTGGGTCCCAGCGGTCGATGCGGCGGCCCCGCAGCAGGTTGGTGGCGGCGACCAGCCCGGCCCCGTTCACCAGGCAGAAGTACCCCGCCAACCCGCAGGGCCGGGTCCGTCCGAGACGGCTTCGGGGTGCGACCAGCCCGACCAGGGCCGGTCCGTACAGGGCGGCCTGGGCCACCGTGGCGACCCGGTAGGCGCGCCCCCTCCGCCAGCAGAGCGGGGCGGCGACGGCCAGGGCGAGGAGGGGGACGCCCATCAGGCGCCGCAGGACCTTGTGGTGCAGCAGCTGCACGGCGTAGAAGCCGTGGCGTCGGGGGTCGAGGAGGGCTCGGCGCAGGGCGACGGCCTGCAGGCCGCGGGTCATCACCCGGACCTTGCGCGACGCCTCGTCCCGGGTGGACCCCGCCACCGGCTCCCACACGACCGCGTCGGGCGCGAAGACCAGCCGGGCCCCCTGGGCGATGACGCCCGTCGAGGTGGTGAAGTCGTCGGTCACGCCGGAGGGCACCGTCTCGACCAGCTCGCGCCGGACGGCGTACAGGGCGCCGGTCGCGCTGATGACGTTGCCGCCCCGGCTCTCGGCCGCCTTCAGGGCGCGGTCGAGGTCCCAGTAGCGCCGCTCGCCGGTGGCGGTGCCGTCGGCGTCGACGCCGTCGGGTGGCAGGTAGCGCTGGTCGCCGGCGACGCCGCCGACCTGGGGGTCGGCGAAGGGGCGGACGAGGGTGGCGACGGTGGCGGGGGTGAAGAGGCTGTTGGCGTCGGTGAAGACCACGACCTCGCCGGAGGCGACGGCCAGGGCGGCGTTGAGGGCCTCGGCCTTGCCCACCTGGCCCAGCTCGAGGAGGTGGGCCTCCGGGGCCTCGGCCCGGACCACCGCCGCCGTCGCGTCGCGGGATCCGTCCGAGGCCACGACGACCTCGAGGCGGTCCGGGGGGTAGTCGCTGGCGAGCACCGTGCGCAGCTTGGGCCCGATCACCGCCTCCTCGTCGCGGGCGGCCACGACGACCGACACGGTGGGCACCACCGGGCCCTCGCGGTGGGGTCGGGGACGGAGGCGGGCCCGGGTCAGCACCGCCGCGGGGAAGACGAGGTAGGTCTCCACCAGGCCGGCCACCGCGAGCCAGAAGACCGCGATCACGACGACGCCGTCCCGGCGAAGAGGTCCACCAGACGGGCGGCGGACCGGTCGAGGTCGAAGTCGGCGGCCACCAGGTCGGCCGCGGCCCGGGCCAGGCGCGCCGCCTCGTCGGGGTCGCGCGCCAGGCGCTCGAGGGCCGCGGCCACGCCGCCGGCGTCGCCCGGCTCGACCAGGAGGCCGGTGGTGCCGTCGCGGACGACCTCGGGGATCCCCGACAGGCGGCTCGCCACCACCGGCACGCCCGAGGCCATCGCCTCCAGGACCACCACGGGGATGCCCTCCCGGCGACCGTCGGCCGTCGGGACGCTGGGGGCCACCAGCACGTCGGCCTCGGCCAGGGCCCGCTGCACCTCGGCCCGCACGACCCGGCCGGTGCAGGTGACGCGCCCCTCGAGGCCGGCCGCGGCGACCTGCGCCTCCAGCTCGGACCGGTCCGGACCGTCGCCCACCAGGGTGCAGCGCACGTCGCGACCCGCGGCCACGAGGCGGCGACAGGCCTCGATCAGCACCGCCTGGCCCTTGACCTCGTGCAACGTCCCGATGCAGCAGACCCGGAGCGGGGCCCCCGGTGCCCGCGCCGGCGGCGTCCGGGGCCGGAACCGGCGGTGGTCGATGCCGCAGTGCACGACCCGCACGCGGTCGCCCGCCCCGGCGCAGCCGTCGGTCGCCAGGATGACGTCGCGGTTGAACTCGGAGATGGCCACCACGAAGGCGGCGGCCCGCACCTTGGTCGCCAGCATGTGGCGGTCGCGGTGGAGGTCGGAGCCGTGGGCGGTGAAGCTGAACGGGATGCCCGTCAGCCGGTGCACCACCCACCCGACCGCGGCCGGGTGGGTCGCGAAGTGGCAGTGGACGTGGTCCACCCCGTCGGCCCGCAGACGACGGGCCAGGTCCACCGCGAACGGGAACGACGCGACCGCCCCCACCAGCAGGCGGCGGCTGCCCCAGGTCTGGCGCACCACGGTGGCGGCCGCGCCGGCCACCGCGGCTGGTCGCGCCGCCGCCTCGCGGACCGCCGCCGCCAGCACGCGGGGCGACCCCAGGCGACGGTGGCGCACGAGGGGCGCGAGGGCCGCGGCGTCCGGCTGGACGAGCGCGGACCGCTCGCGGTGCAGCGGGTGGACCTCGACCGCGGCGCCGGCCCGGACCACCGCCGCCACCTCGTCGACCACGAAGGTCTCGGTGAGGCGCGGGAACCGGGAGGTGACGTAGGCGACGCGCACCGGGGCACGGTCGGTGCCGGCCGCGTCCGGGACCGACGCCGGGGCGCGGACCGCCGTCACCCGTCCGCCCCCTCCGCCGGGACCCGGGCCGGCCGGCTGCCGTTGCGCCCGGCCGGGGCGGGGCGCGGCCGCCGACGCTCCGACGCCGCCTTCGCGGACGGGGCGGACGACGCCGGGGCGCGGGGCCGGTACCGGCGTGGGCTCGGCCTCGGGGTCGGGGGCGTCGCCCGACCCCTCGTCGGCGGCGGGGCCCGATCCTCCGTCGTGGAGGATCGCGAAGGCGAGCGTGGCCCGGGCGGCGCGGAGGTTGGCCGCGGCGTCGCGCACCTGGGCCCGACGGGCCTGGAAGCGACGCACCCCGAGCAGGGTCACGTCGGCGACCCGGGCCCACACCAGCGTGCCGGTGCTGCTGACCGGCGAGGGGGCGATCACGACCACGAGGTGGCGCTCGCCGGCGATGGCGTCGATGGTGGCGCGGGCCTGGGCCTCGGTGATGGCCTCGCGGCGCGGGGCGTCGGCCGCCGCCCGATCGCCCCACACCGTGACCAGGTCGGCCCGGCCGTCGAGGACGGTCACGCCCTCGCGCCGGTCGGCCCACCGCCGGGCCAGGTCGAGGGCGAGGCCGACCGTGCCGTCGTCCTCGGAGGCTCCGGTGACCACCACGCACCGGGCCCCGGGCGCGGCCAGCTCCACCTGGGTCGCGACCACGTCGAGGGCGTCGGCCCGTCGCCCCTCCCGCAGGCGCAGGTGCGAGCGGCGCCGGACGGTCAGGGTGGGGACCTCCGCCGCCTCGGTCACCTTCACGGCCGTCTCGGCCATGTCACCCGCGAACTCGAAGACCAGCACGAGGGTGGCCGACCCCAGCAGCCCGGCGAGGGCGGCCAGGGGGACGACCAGGTCGGTGCGGGGGCTGATGGGCGACGACGGGGGCGTGGCCGGGTCGATGACCCGGAGCTGGCCCTCGGGTCGCAGCGCGTCCTGGCGCCCCAGGTCGACCAGCCCGACGGCGACCCCGTTGGCCACGTCGGCGGCCGACTCCGGGTCCTCGGCCCGGGCCCGCACCGTGAGGAAGCGGGTGGTGCCGTTGGCCGTCGCCCGCACCCCGTCGGTGAGCTCGGCGCGGGACACGCCGGTGGTCTCGGCCACGTCGTCGAGCACGGCGTCGGTCGTGGCCAGCTCGGCGTAGGTCTGCGAGAGCGCGCTCGAGGCGCGCATGGTGTCGTTGTCGGTGTTGAGGGGGCCGACCAGGACCATGGCCGACGCCTCGTAGGTCTCGTCCGCGGTGGCGGCCAGGCGCCACCCCACGAGGGTGGCCATGCCGGTGGCGATCAGGACGACCACCAACCAACGACGCAGGACGGGCAGCAACCCGGTCAGCTCCACGATCGACCTCCGTGCGCCGCTCGGTGGCCGGGGGCGCGGGTGCGCACCCGGGCGGCGCCGGCGCGCGCCGCGTGGACTTCAGGGCTCAGCTGGATCCGGACCAGCCCGGTGGACGCCTGCGGCCCCACGTTGATGCGGCGCAGGTCCTCCCAGTCCGGGCGGTCGCCGCGGTTGACCCCGCGGGCGGTGGTCATCACGAGGGGGAGCCCGGCCCGGCGGGTGGCGGCGCGGACGGCGTCGTCGCAGCCGCCGCCGGGCGGGGCGAACGCCCGGTGGGCCAGCGGGCCGACGGCGGCCCGGAGGGCGTCCCAGGAGCCCGCGACCTCGTCGTCCAGGCGGTCGGCCCCGACCCGGTCGAGGCGGGGGTGGCTCCGGGAGTGCGGCGCCAGGGCCAGGCCCTCGGCCCCCATGCGGCGCAGCGCCGCCCACGAGGACGTCGCGGGCCGGGCCGGGCGCACCTCGGCCGCCGCGACCACGGCGTCGACGAGGGCCATCCCGCTGTCGTGGTCGCGGGCCACGACCTCGCGCCGCAGGGCGGCGAACGCCGCGGCGCGGGCGACGGGGCCGTCGGTGGCCCACGCCCGGTCGCCGACCCGCACCGCGGGGTGGCGGGTGGCGCGCAGGGCGTGGTGCAGGCGGTCCCACCAGAAGGTGAGGTCCGAGCCGGGGTGGTCGGTGGGCACGAAGAGGGTGGCGGGGACGCCGGCGGCGCGCAGGGTCGGCCAGGCGTGCTCCTCCACGCAGGCGTAGGCGTCGTCGATCGTGATGTGGACGGCCCGGGCCGGGAGCGGCGGCCCCCCGGTCCGGGCCGCCTCGATGTCGGCCAGGGAGACGGGGTGGGCGCGCTCGGCGACCAGCCGGACCTGGTCGGCGAAGGCCTCCGGATCGACCCGCAGGCCGGGGTGGAGGTCGGGGCGCTCGTCGGCCGGCGCGACCCGGTGGTAGGTGAGCAGGGCCAGCGACGGCCGGCGCCGGGGCAGGTGCTCCAGCGCGGCGGCGACGCCACGGACCACCGGTGCCGCCGGCCGGGAGGCGAGGAGGGTGTCAGCCACGGGCCACGACCTTCCCGGCGGCGTGGCCCAGGGCGTGGCCCACGCCCCGCACCAGCGGGCGCCGGTCGTCGGTCGCGTGGAGGTCGTCGCCCTGCCCGGGTCGGAACAGGTCGACCGCGGCGCGCAGGCCGTCGCGCCGGCGCAGGTCCACCAGCGACGAGCAGCGACGGCCGCGGGCGAGCACCGAGCCGATCCAGACCAGCTCGAGGTCCAGGTTCCGGGCCCGCACACCCCGCTCGTAGGAGGTGTCGAGGACGCGGCCCGTCGGGCCCTCGAGGTGCACCTCGAGCAGGCGGGCGGGGACGTCGCTGCCGGCCCGGACGGCGAGGGGCAGCGATCCCCACAGGCGCCCGTTGACCTCCATCAGCGCCGTGCCGCCGGGACCGGCCTTGACCTCGACCATGGCGGCACCGGTCCACCCCATGGCCCCCAGGAGACGGCCGGCCACGTCGAGGAGGTCGTCGTCGACGTCCACGGTCTCGCGCTGGGCGCTGGCGCCGCCCGACACGGGGACCTCGTGGAGTCGTCGGTGCTGCACCGCGAGCACGGGGCGGCCCTCCTCCACCACCAGCCCGAGGCCGAGCCCGACCCCTGCGTGGTGGCCCTGGGCGAGCACCGGCTGGCCCGCGTCGGCGACGGCGGCGGCCACCTCGGCGTCGGACCAGGCGTAGCGCACCGTCCCCTTGCCCAGCCGCCCGTCGGGGCCGACGGTGCGCGACCGGTCGGGCTTGACCACGACCGGCGCCCCCAGGCGGGCGATGGTGCCGGCGGCGGCGGTCGGGTCGGTGATCACCTCGCTCGGGGGGACGCAGATGCCGAGGGACCGGGCCAGGGCGACCGTGGCGACCTTGCTGGCCGCCTGCTCCAGGGCCGACACGGGGGCGGCCGCGAGGGTGCACCCGTCAGGCAGCGCCGTCCCGGTCGCCACCAGCGGCACGAGGGCGTCGTCGGTGACCGGGACCACGGCATCGACCCGGTGGGTGCGGGCCAGGGCGACCAGACCGGCCGCGGTGGCCTCGACGCCGTCGACGAAGGGCGAGGGGTAGCAGGCGGCGGCGTGGGCGTAGCGGGAGGCGGCGCCGATGGTGCCGCTGTCGGTGTCGGCCGCGACGACGGTGTGGCCGGCGCGGCCGAGGGAGCGGATCACGGCCAGCCCGCTGGCCCGGCCGGCGTCGGTGACGAGCACGCGCCGGGGCCTCACGGCGTCGCCCCCACGGCCCGCTCCACGGCGGCGGCCACCGCCGCCAGGACGTCGTCGAGGGGCAGGGAGGCGTCGACCCTCTCGCCCCGCGCCGCCTGGTCGAGGTAGTCCAGGTACTCGTCGCGCCGGCGGGCCACCTCGGCCAGCGTCCCCTCGTCCTTGCGGGCGTGGAGCACCTCGGCCGGGGCGTCGAGCACCACGACCAGGTCCGGCTCCGGGAAGGCCCGGCGGATGAAGCCGGCGTGGACCCGCCGGGCCCGGCCCAGCGCGGCCGACGGCGCCAGCTCGTGGGCGTGGTGGTCGGCGGTGGCCCAACGGTCGACGACGACCACCCTCCCCTGGCGCCGGTGCCAGCGGATCACGGCCCACCGGTAGGAGCCCTCGGCCACCTGGTTGGCCACCCGGCCCGAGGCTCGCAGCCCGCGGAGTCCCCGCGCCGCGGCCGAGCCACCGGGCCGGGCCCCGAGGTCGTGGTCGAGGGCCGGGGGACCACCGGCGGCCACGTGGCCCCGCGCCCGGCGGACCCGGTGGACCAGGCGGGTGGTGGGCAGGGCGTGGGTGGCCGAGGCCGGGTTGTCGCCGAGGTACACGTAGCGGGCGGGACGCCCCAGCACCGTGGGCAGGGCCCGGCCCACCGTCGTCTTGCCCGCGCCGTCGGCGCCCACGAGGGCCACGGTCACCACGGGACGACCTCCCGCCGGGTGGCCGAGGCCAGGGCATCGGCCAGCAGACGGCCGCTGCGCTCCCAGGAGAAGCGGTCGACCACCCAGTCCCGACCGGCGCGGTCGGGCGCGTGCCCGCCGCGGTCGGCGGCGGCGAGCCGGTCGAGGACGGCGGCGGCGAAGGCAGCCGGCTCGTCGGCCACCGCGACCGGTGCGCCCGCGCCCAGGCCGGCGGCCGCCACCGAGGTCGTCACCACCGGGACCTGGAGCGCCAGGGCCTCCAGCAGCTTGTTCTGGATGCCGGTGGCCACCCGCAGCGGGGCGGCGACGACCGCGCCCTGCTCGACGTGGGGCCGCACGTCGTCGACGGTGCCGGTCAGCTCCACGCGGGGCACGTCCAGCTCCGTGGCCAGGGCCGCGCTGGCACCGGTGCCGACGATCAGCACGGGGGTGTCGGGCCGCCGGGCCCAGACCCGCGGCATGATCCGGGTCACGAGGTGGCGGGCGGCGTCGGCGTTGGGCCGGTAGGCGAGGTTGCCGCACAGGACGACGGCCCCGCCCAGGCGGGGCGAGCGGCGGTCCCAGGTCGCGGCGTCGATGCCGTTGGGGACGACCACGGCGTCGGCCACGCGGGCGGGCGCCCCCTCCTCCCGGAGCAGCTGGCGGTCCCGTGCCGACGCGGTGAGCAGCACGTCACCCCGCCCCACCAGGCCCGCCTCGACGCCGCGCAGGAGGTGGCGACGGAGCCGCAGGCCGGGACGGCGCCGGGCGGGGGCCGAGGCCAGCTCCTGGGTCAGGCGGGCCGAGGTGGCGTCGCACAGGTCCACCACGACGGGCAGGTCCGGGGGCACCACGTCGAGCACCGAGGCGGTGTCCTTGCCCGACAGGAGGACGACGTCGACGCCGTCGGCCACGTCGTCGGCCACCGCGGCCCGCAACCGGGCGACCGACGGCCGGCGCGCCGGCGCCAGCTGCAGGGCGCGGCGGACAGCGCGGGGCGCATCGGCATCGGTGAACACCGCGACCTCCGACACCAGGCCGGCGACGCCGGCGCGGTCCTCGTCCCGGTGCGACGGCCCGGCGAGGGACCGGAGGCGGACCTCGTGGTCCGGTGCGAGGGCGCGCAGGAGGTGGTGGTGGCGGAGGTACCCGCTCGACAGCGGGAACGGGAACCCGGCGGTGACGTAGCTGACCCGGAGCGCGCTCACCGGCGACGCTCCTCGAGGTCCTCGAGCAGTGCCAGCCACAGCACCTCGTGGCGGTGCGGGGCGGAGCCGGCCGGCCGGGGCCCGAGCGCCGCGACCCGCCGGGTCCAGCTGGCCAGCGACAGGAGCGGGACGAGGCGCCGGTCGACCTCGAGGTGCTCGGCGTGGAGGGCGATCTCGGGCCACGCCCACCCGTGGGTGCGCAGGGCGGGGGCCACCGTGCGGGCCCGCTCGGCCGGGCCCCGGGGGCGCTCCACGCTCTCGACGACGTAGGCCGCGAAGAGGAGGAGGTCGTGCAGGGGCAGGCCGTCGGTGCGGGCCCGCTCCCAGTCCACGACGGCCAGTCCCCCGGTCGGGGCCCGGAGCACGTTGGGGTGGCACAGGTCGCCGTGCTCGAACACCACGGGCAGGTCCTCGTGCACGAGGGGGGCGAGCAATGCCTCGGCCCGCCGGGCCCGCGTCGCCCACCCGCCGGGGCGAGAGGCGATGGCGGCGAGCGACGCCGCGACCAGCTCCGTCCCCCGGCCGTCCTCGCTGGGGCGGGAGGGCGCCTCCCACGGCAGGCCCTCGACCCAGGCCCGCCCGGCCGCCAGGGCGGCCTGGGGGTCGCGCCGCACGGCCCGGCGGTCGAGGGGCAGGCCCACCACCGCGTCCTCGACGAGGACGCGGCGCGAGCCGCGCCGCTCGACGGCGGGGCGGGAGGGGGCGCCGGGGAACGGTCCGGTCCGACGGAGCAGGGCGTCGAGTGCGACGGCCTCGTCCTCGACCAGAGGGTCGTCCTCGGGGCGGCGAGCGGCCTTGACCACCCGATCCAGACGCCGACCGCCCTCGGCGGTGGACACGCCGATCACGGCCCTCGAGGTGGAGAACCGCGGGGTGACGAGGCCGTCGACCGGGTGGGCGCGCCCGGGCTGGGCCAGCGCCGGCTCGGCGTCGGGCTCCACCCCGGGGGCCCGGGCCAGCAGGGAGACCTCCCGGGCTCCGAGGAGGGCGAGGCCCGACCCCGCCAGGGCCGCCTCGAGCCGCACCCAGCGACCCCGGTCGGCCACGGCGCGGATGACCGTCGCCGCGGCCGGGCCGTGGTCGAGGCGCACCAGGCACCGGGCCCGGTCCGTCGACGGCCGGTGCCACCAGACCGACACGTCGAGCCCGGCCCGGCGCAGGCGGCGGACCAGCCTCGTGCGCCGGACGGGGGTGCTGCGCTCGACCCGGAGCGTGGCGCCGGACCCGAGCAGGGCCAGGGCCCGGGTCACGTCGCGGCGGCGGTCCCTGGTGACCACGACGATGGCGGGCGCCCCGCCGGCGCCGGTCGGGCCGGCCGCGGCCACCAGGGCGCGGGACGACGCGGTGGCCGGACCGACGACGGCGACCGGCCCCAGCCCCCCGGAGGAGGGCAGCAGGGCGGTCCAGTCCGGGGTGGGGGCGGCCCCCGGGGGCGGCGCCCCGATCGTCACCGGTGCCGGACCCGGGGGCGGGACCGGGTCCGACACCGGCGGGGTGGCGGCGGTGCGCGTGGGCACCGCCGTGCGAGGGTCGTCCGTGGCGGTCATGGCCGCCCGTCCAGGGTTGCGAGGAGGGCACCGCGCAGGGCACCGAGGTCCATGGGGTGGGGGTGGAGCACCTCGAAGGCGGGGGCCCCGTCGAGCCGGGCCCGCACCAGGGCCCGCTCCTGGTCGCGGATCTCGGCCAGGACCGGCAGGGGCACCTCCGGGAAGGCGAAGCGGTGCGCCTCGGCCAGGTCGCGGAGCGGGCCGCGCTCGTAGGCGAGGGAGGCGACCATGCGGTCGGCCACCTCCCGGCCCGTGGTGGGGCGGACGGCGATGTCGTCGCGCAGGGCGGAGGTCATCAGGAGCACCGGTCCCCGCGGCAGGGGCGGTCCGGACGCCTGCGGGAGGTGGTCCCCGTCGAGGTCCACGAAGCGCTGGCGCTCGAGGGCCGAGGACAGCCGGGCCGAGCGGGCCTCGCTCGCGGCCACCGCCAGGCCCAGCAGGCGGAGCCGGGCCCGGTCGGACCGCGACGTCCGGCGGCGGACCGCCGGGAGCTGCCGGAGCTGCCAGTCCCACACCCGGAGCGGCTCGAAGATCCCGGTCACGGTGCCGTCGGGTCGGAGGTGCAGCCACTCGTCGCCGACCAGGCGGCCGCCCGCGCCCAGCAGGGCGAGCACGGCCTCGGTCTTGCCGCCCTTGGACCAGCCCGTCGCCACCACGACCCGGCCGTCGAGCTCGACCGCCGAGGCGTGCAGGGCCACGCCGCCGTGGGCGGGGAGGGCCAGGTTCACCGCCGCGACCAGGTGGGGGACGCGGCCGACGCCGTGCTCGCACACCAGCTCGCAGGGTCCGCCGAGGGCCGCCACGGGGATGCGGACGCGGGCCGGGCGGCGGAAGCGCCCCCGCAGCACGACGAGCGCTCCGTCGGCCACGGCCACCTCGCCCGGCCCCAGCAGGCGCATCGGGTCCGGGGTCTGCAGCCGGTCGACGTAGCGCAGGGTGATGTCCGCCTCGCCGACGACCGGTGCGCCGGCCGGGCCCAGCTGGGCCTCGACCGCGGCCCGGTCCGCGGGGTCGGCGTCGACGAGCCGGACCCGGACCAGGCGGGAGACCACGATGTCGACGACGTCGCCGTCGGGCACGGCGCGAGCCGCGTCGGAGGCGGGGGGGACCCGCAGGGTGGCGGTCACGGGTCCGACCTCCGGCCGCCGGCGACGAAGCGGCCGAGGAGCGGGATCCGCAGCAGCTCGGGGAACATGGCGTCCACGGCCAGCTCGTGGCGACCCCCGAGGAGCACGGCGGCGGAGGCGACCGCGACCAGGACCACCGAGGCCACCGTGGGCAGGCCGACCACCGCTCCGGCCACGACCGCGGCGGAGGCGGCGACGATGATGAGGTACACGACCCGGTACCGGTGGGTGAGCAGCTCGACGCCGGTGGCCCGCCGCAGGGTGAGGTGCTTGAGCACGTTGTAGAGCACCACGGTTGCGGCCGTGCCCCACGCCGCCCCCATGGCCCCGTACCGGGGGATCAGCACCAGGTTGAAAGCCAGGTTGGCCACGAGGGCCGAGCCGGCCGCGGCGGCCACCAGCCACACCCGCCCGACCATCTTCACGGTGACCCCGTTGAACCCCAACGAGGCGTTGAAGTAGGCCGAGGCGGAGAGGATCTGCAGGTAGGCGGCCGAGCTCTCGTAGCGGTCGCCGAAGAGCAGGGCCGTCAGGGGCCCGGCCAGGCCGACGGTCACCGCGGCCAGCGGGAAGGTGAGCACCGCCACCCACGTGGCCGTGCGCCAGTAGGCGTCCCCGAGCCCGGTCCGGTCGCCGCGCGCCCACAGCCTGGCCATGAGGGGGCCGAAGAGCAGGGCGAAGCTGTTCATGACCAGCTGGTTGAGGTGGGCCAGGGGGAGCACGGCGCGGTAGCCGGCGACGGCGTCGGCCCCGTCGACCCGGCCCAGGATGACCACGTCGGAGGTGTTGAGCACGACGAACATGGCGTCGCTGAGCAGCAGCGGGAGGGTGAAGGCGGCGACCTCCTTGATCGGCAGGTCGAGCCCGGTCTCCCCCGAGGCGAGCAGCCCGCGCTCCCGGAAGGTGCGGGCCAGCAGGCTCCCGTAGACGGCCAGGCCGACGAACCCCACGGCGAGGTAGCCCGCCCCGAGGGCGAACACGTCGCCGCCGAAGAGCAGCACGGCGGCCACCACCCCGAGGCGCAGGACCGGCCCGAGCACGTAGCGCCGGAGGAAGATGGCCTTGGACTCGCCGAAGGCGGCGAACAGCGATGCGGCCGTGCCGTCGAGCGCCTGGACCGGGGCCAGCACGACCATGACGGCGAGGAGCTGCGCCAGCCGGGGGTCGTCGACCAGGGTCCCGCCCACGAAGCCGCGTGCGCCGATGGCGACGGCGGCCGCGGCTGCCCCGAGGCCGAGGATGGTGGCCAGCTGGCAGGCCAGCACCCCCCACAGCCGGGCCATGTCGCCCTTCTCCTCGTAGACGACCACGAAGCGGGCCAGGCCCCGGTCGAGGCCGAAGGTCACGATGGTCGTGAGCACCGTGACGATGGACAGGGCGTAGGCGAAGATGCCGTAGTCGGCCCGCGAGAGGGCCCGGACGATGAGCACCTGGACGGCCAGGTTGGCCACCATCGAGAGCAGGCGACCGAAGAGGAGCAGGCTCGAGCCGCGGATCTGGCGGTCGACCTCGGTGTGGCGCGGGCGCTGTCCGAGGTCGGGATCTCGGGGCGGCTCGGCCCGTTCGGTGACGACGGCCACGGCGGTCACCGCCTCCCTGTCGGCGCGGCCACGGGGCGGACCCGCGTCGGGACCGCCCGCTGCCACACCAGGCTCACGGTGCGGTCGCAGACGACCTCCGGCGGCGAGGTGGCGTCGACGAGGGTGGTCGCGCCCCGCCCGACGAGCGCGAGGTGGCGACGGCGGTCGCGCTCGAGGTGGGCGAGGGAGTGCTCGGGCCGGCGCCGGTGGAGCTCGGCCGAGGGGGCGTCGAGCACCACCAGCAGGTCGGGGTGGGGCAGCGACGCCGCCAGCCCCCGCCGGCGCAGCTGCGCCCGTCGGCCCAGGTGGTCGGCCGCGGTCGGCGCGGCCTCGACCGGGTGCCGGTCGAGCACGACCAGCCGGCCCCGCCGCCGGTGCCAGGTGACCAGGGCCCGGGTCCCCAGCAGCCGGGCCAGGACCGCGGCCGTGCTCACGCCGGGGACCGGCCACCGGCGGGTGCCGCTGCGGTAGGTCCCGCCGTAGAGCACCCTCGCCGGGAGCCGGGCCGAGGTGGTGACCGCGGCGGCGAGCGTGGTCTTGCCGGTGCCGTCCGGGCCCACCAGGGCGACCAACGGCCCCCGGGCGGCCAAGGCCTCGGCGAGGGCCCGGGACCGGCGGGCCGAGCGGTTGCGGAGGTGGCGGGCGGGCGCCCGCAGCGGTCGGTGGTGCTGGAGCCGGCTCCGCAGCACCGGGGCGAGGGCCAGCAGGCCGGCGCGGTCGTCGGCGTCCACCAGCGACCGGACCTCGTCCCAGCCCGGCCCCGGGCCGGGGAGGAGGAGGCGACCCAGCACGCCGGGCACCGGTGCCTCCGGGGCCAGGGCCCGAAGTCGCCGAGCGTCGGCGTCACGGACCTCGGACCGGTCGAGGAGGGCGTGGCCGAGCAGGGCGGCGAGCTCGTCGGCCGGGTGCAGCCGGGGCGGGACGCCGGTCCGGCGGGCCTCCAGGCACGCGGCCCCCGTCCCCGTCGCCCACTGGTGCCACGGGCCGAAGGCGAGGTCGGTCACCAGGTCGACCTTCACCCAGTCGAGGGACCCGTCGTCGCCGGCGACGGGGCGCACGAGGAAGCGGTGGGGGTGGCGCCCCCACCCCGGTCGGCGCCGGAAGCCGGCATCGACCAGGGCCTGCTCCGCCTCGCGGCGCGCCCCGGCGGCCACCAGGACGTCGGCCTCGAGCACGCCCCGACCGTCCCGTGAGGGCTCACGGACCAGGGCCACCGCGACCGCCCGGCCCGACAGCTGCCCCCACACCTCGTCGAGGGCCCGGTGCGCGGCGTCGCCACGTGCGCTGCCCGCCTCGTCGTCCCTGCGTGACCCACCCACTGCGTCTCCGTTCGGCGATGGCCCACCGTGGCGTGCCCGCCGACCAGGGCAGATCCGCGGTGTGGGTGATCGTCGCTACCGCGATCGGGCGGACCCCCCCTGGCCCCGCCGACGCACCATCGAGTGGTGGAGCGCACCAGGGAGCGGCGACGGCGCCTGCGTCCCCTCGCGGGGTGGGTCGCGACGGTGGTCGCCCTGGCCGCGACGGCAGCCCTCGGGGCCGGCTGCACCTCCTCGCACGAGGCGGCCGGCTCACCGCCGCCGCCGGCCCCGACGACCACGACCGAGGCGACCCCCGGTGGTCCCCCGCCGCCCCAGGGGGCCATGGAGGGGATCGCCCTGTCCATCCCGGACGGACCCGCCCGGGAGCGCCTGCTGGAAGCGGCGGCGGCCGCGGCCGACGTCGCCGCCCGACCCCGCGAGCCCCTCGAGATCACCGACACCGAGGACGACTTCGTCGAGGACGCCATCGGGGCCTGGACCCTCGCCCTCGCCCACCGGGCCACCGGCGATCCCGCCGACGCGGAGGCGGCCGCCGCCATCGTCGACGCCTGGGTCACCACGACCCGCACGCTCGTGGCCGCGTGCCCCGACACCGGGGCCTGCTCGACCTCCCTGGTGCTCAGCCGGGCCGCGCCCGGCCTGGTGCAGGCGGTGGACGTCCTACGGGCCGACGGCGCCTACGACGACGAGCACACGGCGCGGTTCCACGACTGGCTGCGCGACGTGATCCTCCCTGCGGCCTCGGACCGAGACAACAACTGGGGCGACGCCGGCACCTACCTGCGGGCCGTGGCCGCGGCCGAGCTCGGCGACGACGAGGAGCTGGCCGCCACCGCCGACCGGTGGCGGGAGCGCATCGACCTCGTGGCACCCGACGGACAGATCCCCGAGGAGGTCCGGCGGGGCGACGCCGGCCTGATGTACAGCCAGGAGGCGCTCGACTACAAGGTGGCCGCGGCCGACGTGCTGGCCCGCCACGGCCAGGACGTGTGGGACTACGAGGGCGACGACGGCGGCACGCTGCGCGGTGCCCTCGACCTGGTCGCACGCTCCCTGGAGGACCAGGGGGCCTGGCCGGCACCGTCCGGCGACCTCCGCGTCCCGACCCCGGCGGGGCTGTGGCCGGTCGTGGCGGCCCGGTGGCCCGACGCGGGCTACGACGCGCTGGCCCAGGAGGCGGCCCGCCACGACGACGACGGGCACTCGGGCTTCGTGTGGACCGCCGTCACCCATCCGGTGGACGAAGGGTGACGGCGCCCGTGTCCCACCCCCGGATCGGCGTAGTGCGGCTCACCCCGCCGCCGGTCGTGGCCCCCGCCGGGCCGGGCCAACGTCGGGGTCCGAGACCCCCGAAGGAGGTGGCGCAGTGATCGCCATGGTGACCGGAGCCGCAGGCTTCATCGGATCGACCCTCAGCCGGCGCCTGCTGGCCGACGGCCACGCCGTGATCGGTGTGGACTGCCTCACCGAGGCCTACGACGTCGACCTCAAGGCCCGCAACCTCGAGGGCCTGGTCGACCACCCCGACTTCCACCTCGTGTGCTCCGACCTCTCCCGGTCCTCCCCCGGACCCGCCCTCCACGACGTCGAGGTCGTCTACCACCTCGCCGGCCAGGCGTCGGTGACCCGGTCCTGGGGCTCGCACTTCGCCGACTACACCCGCAACAACATCGCCGCCACCCAGGACCTCCTCGGGGCGTGCGTGCGGGCCGAGCTCCCCCGCTTCGTGTTCGCCTCCAGCTCCTCGGTCTACGGCGACGCCCTCACCCGGCCCACGACCGAGCGGGCCCTCCCCCGGCCCATCTCCCCCTACGGCGTCTCCAAGCTGGCTGCCGAGCACCTCTGCCTCGCCTTCCACCGGGAGCTGGGCCTGCCGGTCACCTGCCTGCGGTACTTCACCGTCTACGGGCCACGGCAGCGGCCCGACATGGGGATGCACAAGCTCTTCCGGGCCGCCCTCGAGGGCGGGACCTTCGAGGTGCGCGGCGACGGCTCCTCGACCCGCGACTTCACCTACGTCGACGACGCCGTCGAGGCCACCTACCGGGCCGGGCTCGCCGGGTGGGACGGCGTGATGAACATCGGCGGCGGTCACCCCGTCGCCCTGCACGAGGTCATCGACCGGGTCGACCGGCTGGCCGGGCCCCTGCACGTGGAGCACGGCCCCGAGGTGGCCGGCGACGCGCGCGACACGGCGGCCGACATCGAGCTGGCCGGTCGCATCCTCGGCTACCAGCCGCAGACGTCGCTGCAGGAGGGCCTGGAGGCGATGGCGGTCTGGGCCGAGGGCATCTACGGCCGCGAGATGAGCACGCCGTGAGGGCACGGGAGCTGGGCCGGCCCACCCGCCGGGCGTGGCGGCGCGGGCGCGCCGCGGCCGGCGCCGTGCTGTCGCCCGCCGCAGGCATGCGCCCCGGCGCCGTGGTCGGCTGCAGCATCTCCCTCCTGGTCGCGGGCGTGCTGCTGGCCCGCGGCTTCATCGGTGTCCTCCCCGGGCGCCCCGTCTACCTCCTGCTGGGCGGCCTCCTCGCCGGCACCGCCCTGCTCAGCCTGGTGATCGACCACGTCGCGGTGCGTGTCCGGCCCGAGCACCCCGACCACCTGCTGGTCGCGGAGCTGGACCGGAGCCGGCGCTACCAGCACCCGCTCGCCCTGGTGACGGTGCGCAGCGACGAGGTCACGGCCCTGCAGGTCGTCTCCCGCCTGCGCAGCACCGACCGGGCCTGGCGGGCGGGCTCGACCCTCGTGGTGCTGCTGAGCGAGACGGACCGCCGCCAGGCGGAGCTGTTCGCGGCCCGCGTCGACGACGTGGTGGACGCCCCCGACATCCACGTGGCCGCCTTCCCCGAGGACGCGGTCACCGCCGACGGGCTCTTCGCCGTGCTCCGCGGCGCCGATGACCCCTCCCACTCCCCCGAGGCCGCCGCCCCGTCCGCGGCCGACGCCGCCGCCTCGAGCGAGCCCCCACCCCTGGCCCTCGGAGGCTGACGTGCGCCGCCGCCGCCGCCGGGCCTGCAAGCGCCTCCTCGACATCGGCGTCTGCCTGGCCCTCCTGCCCCTCGTGCTCCCGGTCCTGGGCGTGATCTCCCTCGCCATCGCCCTGGACTCGCCCGGACCCCTCCTGTTCGTCCAGCAGCGCACCGGCAAGGGGGGCCGGCGGTTCCCGATGCTCAAGTTCCGGACCATGGTGCGCGACGCCGAGGAGCTGAAGGCCTCCCTCGCCCACCTGAGCATCGTCCCGCCCCCGGACTTCAAGGTGATCGACGACCCCCGGATCACACGGGTGGGTCGCTTCCTCCGGGCCACGAGCCTCGACGAGCTGCCCCAGCTGTTCAACGTGCTCGCCGGGCACATGTCCCTGGTCGGGCCCCGTCCCACCTCCTTCGCGCCGTCGACCTACCGGCTCTGGCACACCCGGCGCCTCGAGGTCCGTCCCGGGGTGACCGGGCTGTGGCAGGTGCGGGGCCGCAACCTGGCCGACTTCGACCAGCGCCTGCGCATGGACCTGGCCTACATCGACCACTGCTGCCTGCCGCTCGACCTCTGGATCCTCGCCGCCACCGTCCGGTCGGTGCTCCAGCGGCAGGGCGAGTGATCCGCAGGCCCCGGTGAGGGATCCGGCCCGCGCCCGGCGGGCACGGGTCGTGGCCCTGGCGGCGGTCATGGTGCTGCTGACCCTGGCCGCGGGTCGGCGGGTGGGCGACGCCCTGGACCCGGTCCGGCTGACCGAGGCGGCCGCCCCCGTGGCCCCGCCCGCCGCGGCCACCGAGCTGAGCGACGGGGGCCACCGCGTCACCGCTCGTGCTCGGGCCCGACCGGCCCGACGAGGCCACGCTCCCGGTCGCCGCGACCGGGACGGCCCGCACCTGGTACGCCGAGGGGCGCTGGTGGGCCGTGCTCCCCGTGCCCGGGTCGGGCGTCCACCACATCTGGACCCTCGACGGCGACACCGGGCCGTGGGTGGACACGGGCACGCTCGTCGACGACCGGCCCTTCGCCCAGATCGACGTGGTCTGGACGGGCCAGGAGCTCGTCGTGGTGGCCACCGGCACGCGGCGACTACCGCAGCCACGGGCTCCGCGTCGACCGGCTCCGCTGGGACGCGGGGACGGGGCGGTGGGTGGGCCTGCCCGACCACCCGATCGCCGTCACCGAGGTCGGCGCGCCGGGGACCCAGGTCGCCGTCACCCCCAGCGGGGAGGTCTGGCTGGCCCGGCCCTCCGGGCGGGGCATCGTCGTGGACCACACCCTCGGCACCAGCCCCCGGGTCGGCGGGTGGGAGCCCGTCCCGGTGCCGGGCGCCGTCGACGACGTGGGCGGCTTCGCCCTGTCCGCCGACGAGGCGGGCGTGCACCTGGTGTGGCGATCGGCGACGACCGACGTCCTGGGCGAGGCCACCCTGGCCGACGGGGCGTGGGTCGACCAGGAGGTGCCCGTCGCCGGCGTCGGGGGGAGGGGCCGGTCGCCCTGGCGCCGGCCCCCGGTCGCCCGGGAGGGCGGCTGGCCCTCGTGCCCCTGGTGGGCACCGACGCCGCCACCAACGACCAGGACCCGGCCCTGCTGCTGGTGCCGCTCGGCCCCGACGCCCCCGATCGCCCGTCGGTGGTGGCCCGCGTCGCGGACCAGCTGCGCTGGCCGGCCCTGCTGGTCGACGACACCACCGTGCGCGTCGTGGCGGTGGCCCCCTCGTCACCTGCGGAGGCGGAGAGGACCGTGGCGCGCGGCGGGCGGCCCACCACCACGATCGTGGAGAAGGCGGCGTCGGGCGCCGACCTCGCCTTCGACCCCGGCCGGGGCCGGACGCTGGTGACGGGCATCGACGGCAACGACCCCTCCCGGCCGCTGGTGCCCGGGGGGCCGGTCCCCCGCGAGGCCGGGCGCCTGCTCGTCGCCTCCGGCCGAGGGGCCACGAGGTGGGCGACCTGGACCGACGGGGCACCCGTGCCCACCCTGCCCGCCCCGACCCCGACGGGGCGGGCCCCGACCGTCCTCGTCGACGACACCTTCGAGTCGCTCCCGGCCGGGGGCGCGGCGCCGGCCGCCTGGTACGCCGACGGCGACGCCCGCCCGCCCGGCGTCCTGGCCCAGGACCCGGCCCTCACCAGCCGGGTGCTCCGCCTCGGGGCCGACCCCGGGGCGGACCCGGACCCGGTCACCGCCTGTCGGTCGGTGCCGGTCGTGGGAGGCGACAGCGTCACCATCGAGGCCGTGGTCCGGGTGATCGGGCGGGGCGACGCCGACGCCCGCCTCCTCACGGTGCGGGGGTCGACCGGCACCCTGGCCTCGGTCCGGCGGTCGCGCCAGGGCCTCGTCGGGTGGTCGACGGCCGAGGGGCGCATCACCCCGGCGGTGGTGCCCGACGACGTGCTGCTGCGCATCACCGTCGGGATCGACGTCCGGCTCCGGACCGCCGACATCATCATCGCGACCGTCGACGGCGGCGAGGTGGCGCGGGTGGCGGGCCTGCCCTGGGTCGCACAGGGGCCGACGGAGGTGGACGAGGTGTGCCTGCGCCCCGCCCCCGGTGTCGACACCGAGATGCGCCTCGACTCCCTGCTGGTGTCGATCCGGTGAGGGTCGGGCTCCTCGGACCACACCACGGAGGGTGAGCGAGCCGGTTCGCTGGGAACCCGCGACGGGCCCTGGAGGCCCCGAGACGGGAAGAGGACCCCGGTCCGCGCCTACCGCGATCGCGGTATCCTCCGGCCGGGCGGTCACCGGGACTGCGCCGCCGCCGATGGGCCCCCGGGGGTGGAGGCGACCCATGAGCACCGACGCACACGAGGAGACCGACGCCACGAGCCGGCGCGTCGCGCACGACCTGCTGCAGTCGATCGTGATCATCCAGTCCCTCACCGGGGCCGAGCGGGCCACCGCCGCCCCGGGCAGCCCCCTGGACGAGCGCCTGGTGCTCATCCAGAAGGAGGCCCAGACCATGGCCCAGCTGTGCGAGCGCCAGCTCGGGCGCCACCCGCAGATCGGGTGGCTGGACCTGGCCGAGGTGGCGGCGCGCACGGTGGAGCGGGCCCGCTGCACCTACCGGGGCCGGGTCGACCTGGAGGCCACGCCGGCCCCCATCGAGGGCGACGCCCTCGAGTGGGAGCGATGCCTGTTCAACCTGGCCGCCAACGCGTGCCAGGCGGCCGGCGAGGAGGGGCAGGTGGAGGTGCAGGTCTGGTCGACCGCGGACGACCACCGGGTCCGCGTGGGCGACTCCGGCCCCGGGTTCGGGCGCACCGTCACCGGGCGGGCGTCGCTCGGCATGGTGACGGTCTCCCACGTCGTCGACCGCCACGGTGGACACCTCGAGGTCGGTCAGAGCCCCCTGGGCGGCGCCGAGCTCACCGTCGTCATCCCCGTCGTGGGCTGATCCCCAGGTCCGGGGCCGTCGGGCCGCATCCCGGCCCGCAGGGCCAGGCTGACCGCCTCCAGGCTGGCGTGCACGCCCAGCTTGGCCAGGATGGCCTTGACGTGGGTGCGCACCGTGTTGAGCGAGATGTAGAGGGTGGAGGCGATCTCCCGGCGACTGAGCCCCCGCACCATCAGCTGCAGCACCTCGCGCTCGCGGGCGGAGAGGCTGTCGATCAGCGCCTCCCAGTCGTTGGGCGGCGCCGGCTCGAGCAGCAGCTTGACGACGGGCCCGAGCAGGGTCGGCGGCAGCCACATCTGTCCCCCGGCGACGGCGTCGAGCGCCTCGACCAGCTCCTCCGACGGCGCCGACTTGGGCACGAAGCCCGCCGCCCCGGCGCGGATCGAGGACGCCGCCGCCTCGGCCGTGCCCGAGGCGGTGAGGACGACGACGGGACGGCTGGGATGGGCCCGCACGAGGTGGGCGAGCAGGTCGAGGCCGTCGTCGTCGCCCAGGTCCAGGTCGACGGTGAGCAGCGAGGGCCGCTCCCTCTCGCAGGTGGCCAGCGCGTCGGCGGCGGTGTGGGCCACGTGGACCGGGTCGAACCCGGAGGCGGCCAGCATCGAGGCCAGCGCCCGGGCCACGCCTTCGTGGTCATCGACGATGAGGAGGGAACGGCCCACGGGCACGACCTTGGCACGCTGCGAGTCGGTGTCGGCCTGCTGAGGGGGTGAGCGCTCCTACCGCGACTCGCGGACTGAGGTGAACTGGGGCTAGCGCGCAGGCGACATTGCTGTGACACTACCTGTCGCCGCTACGCTCCGTAGCGGAGGGGGCCGGGGAGCAGGGACACACGCCATGGACATCGTTCTGTGCGACGACCACGAGATCGTGCTGGCATCGATCGCCGATCTGCTGGAGGCCCACGGGCACCACGTGGCGGGGAGGGCGACGCACCCGGCGCAGCTGTCGGAGCTCGTCGACCGCTTCTCGCCCGACGTGTGCGTCCTCGACCTCCTCTACGAGGGCGAGATCGCCCCCGAGGACGCCCTGCCCGCGATCACCGACGCGGCCGCGGCCACCGACGTCATCGTGCTCACCGGCGTGTCGGACCCCGACGACCTCGAGGCGGCCCGTCGGGCCGGGGCCGCCGCCGTGGGCTCCAAGGCCCTCCCGTGGACCGAGATCCTGGCCCTCATCGAGGGGCGCTCGGCGGTGGGCGAGCCGGCCCGGAGCGCCGACGCCGCGGCCCACCCTTTCTTCCTGACGGACCGCGAGGTCGAGGTCCTGCAGTGCCTGGGCGACGGCGCCTGCACCGCGCAGATCGCCGAGCTCCTCGACGTGCGCCAGGCCACCGCCCGCTCCCACGTCCAGAGCGTCCTCCACAAGCTCGGCGTCCACAGCCGCCTCGCCGCCGTCGCCGTCGGCATCCGCTACGGCCTGGTGGAGGTGGCTGCGTGAGGCCACGACGCCGGGACGCCCCACGCGGGGCACAGATCTGAACCGGGCCCCACGCAGGGCACCGGACACGCCATCGACCACAGGGGGGAGATGAGGTGAACAGGACATGCGGGCAGCATCACGACCCACACCCCGGACGGGGCCGAGCGCGCGGCACGGCGTGCTCCAGGCCCTGGGCCGATCCCCGGGACCGATCACGCCACTGGAGGTGGGCCGGGCCGCCGGGTTGAGCTCCCTCGTCGTGGTCCCGACCCTCGCCGCCCTGCTCGAGGAGGCCGTCGTGACGCGTGAGCAGGTCACGACCGCCTCGCACGGGCCGACCTGGACCTACCAGCTCACCGCCCGGGGCCGGCGCGAGCACCTCCGCCGCACCCCGCCCGGCGGGCCGCGGCCCGACCCGGGCGCCGTGGCCCCCCTGGTCCGCACCCGGGCCAGCTGAGAGGGGTCTCCCGGGCCCGGCCCGGGAGACGGGGGGTCGGGCCGCAGGGCCCGGTCCCGCGCCTACCGTGGCGGCGATGCGGCCACGTCCGGGGCACGACCGGTGACGGCCGTGGCCCGCCGCGCCGGCGACGGGGCCGGCGGGCTCACCGGCGCCGAGGTGGCGGGCCGCGTCGCCGCCGGCGCGGTCAACCGGGCGGGGCGTGGCCCCGAGCGCACGTTCGGCCACATCGTCGCGGCCAACGTCTTGACGCCGGTCAACGGCATCATGCTCACCCTCTTCGGGCTCATCCTCGTCTCCGGGCACCCGGGTGACGGGCTGTTCGTCGGCGTGGTGGTGAGCAACAGCCTGGTCGGCATCGTCCAGGAGACCAGGGCCCGGCGGGAGCTGGCCCGCCTCGAGGTCCTCAACGAGCCCGCCGCCACCGTCGTGCGCGACGGCGCGGAGGCGCCGGTGCGGGTCGACGCCGTGGTGCTCGACGACGTGGTGGCGGTCGAGGTCGGCCACCAGGTCGTGGTGGACGGGCGGGTCGTCGCGGCCCGGAGCCTGGAGGTCGACGAGTCGCTGCTCACCGGGGAGAGCGACCCCGTGGTGAAGCGGGTGGGCGACGAGGTCCGCTCCGGCAGCTTCGTGGTGGCCGGCGGGGGCCGCTACCGCGCCGTCGGCATCGGCGGCGACAGCTACGCCGCCCGGCTGGCCTCCGAGGCCCGCCGCTTCTCCATGGCCACCTCCGAGCTGCGCCAGGGGGTCGACCGCGTCCTGCACTGGATGACGGCGGTGATCCCCGTGGCCTCGGCCGTCCTGCTCTGGTCGCTGCTGAGCCAGCGACGACGGCTGGCAGGAGGCCTTGCGGGGCACGGTCGCGGCGGCGGTGGCCATGGTCCCCGACGGCCTGGTGCTGCTCACCAGCATCGCCTTCGTCGCCGGGGTGCTCGACCTGGCCCGCCGCAACGCGCTGGCCAAGCAGCTGACCACGGTGGAGGTCCTGGCCCGGGTCGACGTCCTGTGCCTGGACAAGACGGGCACGATCACCACCGGGACCATGGCCCTGGGCGCGGTGGAGCCGCTCGGGACCGGGTCCGAGGAGGCGGTGCGCACCACGCTCGCGGCCCTGGTGGCCGCCGACCCCGCCCCGAACTCGACCATGGCGGCGCTGGGCCGCGCGGCCGGGGCCGACCCGGGGTGGGAGGTCGACGGGGTCGAGCCCTTCTCCAGCGCCCGGAGGTGGTCGGCTGCGACCTTCGGCCCGGACACCTTCGTGCTCGGTGCCCCCGACGTGGTGCTCGACGCCCGTGACCCGGCCCTCGCCCGGGCGCGGGTCGCGGGCCGGCACCGGCCGCCGGGTCCTGGTCCTCGCCCGCGCCCCCACGGCGGTGGTCGACGGGACCCTTCCGCCCGACCTGGAGGCACGGGCCCTGCTCGTGCTGGAGGACGTGGTCCGGCCCGACGCCCCCGAGACCCTCCGCTACTTCCACGGCCAGGGCGTCGACGCTCAAGGTCATCTCCGGCGACGACCCCCGGACGGTCGCCGCCATCGCCACCCGCGCCGGCGTGCCGGGCGCCGAGTCCGCCTGCGACGCCCGCACCCTCGGGGACGACCCCGACGCCCTCGCCCGGGCCCTCGAGGACCACGTCGTCATCGGTCGGGTCGGCCCCCACCAGAAGCAGGCCATGGTGGCGGCCCTCCAGGCACGGGGCCACGTGGTGGCCATGACCGGAGACGGGGTCAACGACGTCCTGGCGCTCAAGGACGCCGACATCGGCGTGGCGATGGGGTCGGGCAGCGCCGCCAGTCGGGCGGTGGCCGACCTCGTCCTCACCGACAGTGCCTTCTCCACCCTCCCCGTGGTGGTCGACGAGGGCCGCAAGGTCATCAACAACGTGGAGCGGGTGGCCAACCTCTTCCTCACCAAGTCGGTCTACGCCCTGCTCCTCACCCTGGTCGTGGCCGTCGCCCGGGCGCCGTTCCCGTTCCTCCCCCGCCAGCTCACGCTGATCGGCACCTTCAGCATCGGGATCCCCGGGGTGTTCCTGGCCCTGGCCCCGGAGGTGACGCGGGTCCGCCCCGGGTTCCTGGGCCGGGTCCTGCGGTTCTCGGTGCCCGCCGGCCTCGTCGCCGGGACCGCCACCCTGGCGGTGTTCGGGGTGGCGTACCGGAGCGGCTCGGTGTCGCTGCCGGAGTCGCGCACGGCGGCCACCATGACCCTGCTGGGCATCGGGCTGGTCGTGCTCCTGGTCGCCAGCCGCCCGCTGCACCCGTGGAAGGTGGCCCTGGTCGCGGCGATGGCGGTCCTCTACGGCCTCATCTTCGGCGTCGGGCCGCTGCGCGACTACTTCCAGCCTCGACCTGTTCGCGGCCTGGGTGTGGCCGGTCGTGGTGGTCGCCGTCGCCGGCGCCGGGCTGCTGGTCGCCGCCCTCCCCCGGTGGGTCCCCGGCCTCCCCGGCTGGCGCGGTGACGAGCCCCCCGACCCCGATGCCCGTCAGGCCAGCCGATCGGCCGGGTAGCCGGCGTAGGACTCCTTGAACACGCCGGAGTGGAGCAGCACCGTCGCCACGTCGACGCCGCGGCCGGTGTCGGTCACCGTGGTCCGCACCCAGTAGGACTCGGTGCGGCGGCTCTGGCCCAGGCCCACGACCTCGCGGGTCGAGGGCGTACTCCTGGCCCACGAACAGCGGCCCGGCGAGGAGCCGCACCTCGAGGTCGAGGAAGAGCCCGAGGGCCGGGCCCCGCACCGGGAGCTCCACCCCCGTCTTCTGGGTGAGCACGCTCGCCATCTCCATGGGGAGCACGGGGCGGCCCCATGGTGTGTCGGCCGATCGGTACCAGGGGCTGGGCTCGGTGATGGCCTCCAGCTTGCGGGCCAGCGAGAAGGGGTAGAGCGGGCCGTTGCCGTCGTCCGCGGTGATCGTGGCCGGCGGGGACTCGAGGCGCTGGCCCACCTCCAGGCGGTCGACCACGAACAGCTCGCCCGGGTCGCCCGAGGCGGCCAGGCGGGAGTCGAGCTCGCTCTCGGCGTCGGGGTCCACCGAGGCGGTGCCGGTCAGGACCTCCGCGCCGTCGGCCTTGGTGGCGCCGATGCGGGCCACCGGGCCCCCGTCGGTGGCCAGCGTCGCGGTGACCTCCTCGCCCTCGACGACCATGGTGCGGAAGTGGGCGCTGACGCAGCCCGTCTCGAACCAGCGCGGGCCCCAGAGGGCGGAGGCCAGCGGATCCACCTGCGACAGGTGCGTCGGCCCCTCGATGGGCGCGCCGGCCAGCCCCAGCGTCCCCGCGGTGGCCTCGTCGTGGACGCTGGCGTGGCCGTCGTAGCTCTGGTCGTCGAGCAGCTGGCGGGGCCGGCGCGGCGGGCCGGTCAGGGTGAGGGGGGTGGTGAACGACATGGCCTCGCCTCCGAGGGTCGGGTCGGGCCAGCCTGGCGCGCCGGGCCGGCGGCCGCCGACCGGCCCGCGGCCGGCCCCTCAGGCCTCGGTGGCCCGACGGACGTACTCGGGGCTGCCGGCGAGGGTCGCGGCCAGCGACTCCTGGGTGAGGTGGCTGCCCAGGGCGGTGGCCCAGTACGTGAGCCCGGCGGGGTCCGGGTCCCGGCGGAGCAGCAGCCGGTACCACGCGGTGACCACGAGGCGGCGGTGCTCGAGACCGGCGAGGAAGGCATCGGCCATGGCCCGCCGCCCCGCCGCGGTCTCGGCCCGCGGCGCCCACCACGCCGCGCCCCCGGGGTCCGGGGCCCGCCCCAGCACGCGCTGGTAGACGGCGGCGACGAAGCCCTCGGCCGTGCCGCCCGCCTTGCCGAGGAGCTCGGCGCTGGCGAGGACCTCGGCCTCCACCTGCTCCCGGGTCGCGGTGCGCAGCTGCTCGGCGCGGTGGGCGCGGGCCTCCGGCGCCGGGAGGCGGTCCAGCACCCGCTGGTAGATCTCGTCGGCCACGCGGCCCCGCACCTCGGCCGAGCCCAGGAGGGCGGAGGCCAGCCACCGGGCCGAGATCTGGCCGGCGTCGAGCAGGGCGCTCCAGTGCTCCAGGCCGGCGGGGTCGACCGGTCGACCGAGGACGTCCTGGTAGATGCGGGCCACGAGGGCGGCGGAGGGGGTGGCGGGCGGCACCGCGGTGGCGGTCACGGCACCGACCGTCGTGGTCGTGGCCGACCCCCCGGCGTTGGTGGCGGTGAGGCTCACGTCGTAGGTCCCCGGCGCCGCGTACCGGTGCCCCGGCGACCGCACCGTCGACGTCGTGCCGTCGCCGAAGTCCCACCGCCACGCCGTCGGCCCCCCCGTCGACGTGTCCGTGAAGGCCACGTCCAGCGGAGCCGTCCCCGACGCCGGCGCCACCGTGAACGACGCCACCGGCGCCGCCGGCGGGGCCGGGCGGACGGTGACCGCGCCGGTGCGGGTGGTCGTGCGCGACCCCCCGGCGTTGGTGGCGGTGAGGCTCACGTCGTAGGTCCCCGGCGCCGCGTACCGGTGCGCCGGCGACCGCACCGTCGACGTCGTGCCGTCGCCGAAGTCCCACCGCCACGCCGTCGGCCCCCCCGTCGACGTGTCCGTGAAGGCCACGTCCAGCGGAGCCGTCCCCGACGCCGGCGCCACCGTGAACGACGCCACCGGCGCCGCCGGCGGGGGTGCGGCGCCGAGGGGGTCCACGTGGGTCCAGTACCGACGGGTGCTGTCGTTGGTGGCCACCACCACCAGCCCGGAGGCCGAGGTCACGTTCTGCTTGGTCGAGGTGGCGTTGTTGATGTCGGCGCTGCTGGCGTCGGTGAGCACGGGGGTCCCCTTGCCTGCGGGGAAGTCGATGGCGTCGAGGGGCGCGACCTTCTCGTACACCGAGCCGCCGCTCTGGCCGCTGGTGGCGAACATGTGGACGACCCGGTGCTCGGTGTCGACCACCACGATCGGTCGGGTGTGGCTGTCGGTCGCCCGACCGAACGGGTGGCTGGTCCAGTGCCCGGTGGTCGGGTCGCGGTCGAGCAGGTGGGTCAGCACGTCGGAGCCGGACGCCGAGGTCTTCACCGCGGCCAGCACCCGCCCACCGGCATCCTGGACCGCCGCCAGGTTGATGTGGTCGTCGGCGGCGCGGGGCCCGGTGAAGGCGACCTCGGGTGCCGACCAGGCGCCGGGGGCGGCGGCGTCGAGGTGCTGGGAGAAGAACATCTGCTCGCGGTCCTGGTCGCTCCAGAGGACCCCGATGCGGTCGCTGCGGTAGGCGATCACCGAGGAGATGTCGTCGCTGCTGGCGCGGGCCGCGCCGGGCAGGGGGAACGGTGACGCCCAGGTCCTGTCGTCGGTGGTGGTGTGGGTGACCTCGACGACGCCGTCCTGGACCCACGTCGCCCACAGGCGCCCGCCCGGCTCGCGGTCGATGACCAGGGTCTCGGAGCGCACGTCGTTGATGGCCACGGGGAACCCGGCGTCGAGGGCATAGGTCTTGGTGGCGGCGTCGTACCGGTAGCGACGCAGGAGGGCCGGGTTGCCCGACGCGCTGCTGGACTCGGAGAACACGTGGTTGGCGATGTAGAGGCTCTGTCCGGTCCACAGGGCGTCGGAGCGGCTGTTGGGGCGGGTGTCGACCAGGGTCCCGGTGTCGACCCAGCTCCGCCCCCCCACGTCCAGGCGGAAGATGTGGAAGTCCCCGCTGGCGGCGTCGAACAGGGTCGCCCACCACAGCCCGTCGTTGAACCAGACCTTGCTCTGGGGCTTGGAGCCGCTGGGTGAGCCCGTCGCCCCCTGGAACGAGGGCCCCTCCCAGCCGACGTCGCCGGGGTCGGCCGCGGCGGGCAGGGCGGGGGCCGAGACCACCCCCACGAACGCGCCGACCAGCACCACCGTCGCCAGCGCCCGACGCCACCCCACCGCCCGTGGTCCCCCGCGTCGACCGTGCCCTGCGTGCTCCCTCATCCCACGACCTCGTCGATCCCCCGTCCCCGGCCGGCGCGGGCGCGCCGGGCACCCCAGGGTGGCGATCGCGCCCGACGCCGCCCTCCGCCGGGCGAGGGAGCCGCGGTACCGCGACGACGGGACGGGGCCGGGCCCTAGTGTCCCGGTCCGTGGACCCCCGGGTGGTGGAGCTGGCGCCGATCATCGAGAGCTTCGGCCTGGGCGCGCCCACCATCCCGGAGGTGCGGGCCCGGTTCCACGCCACCGCCTCCCAGATCCCGGCGCCGGAGGGCGTCGAGGTCGAGACCACCACGGTGGCGGGCCTGGTCGCGACCCGCATCCGCCGGGCCGGCGGGTCCGCCGACGGACGGATCCTCCACCTGCACGGCGGGGCCTACGTCGTCGGCTCGGTGGAGGTGCAGCTGGGCGTGCCCGGCCGACTGGCCCTGGCCACCGGGTGCGAGGTGGTCTCCGTCGACTACCGGGTGGCACCGGAGGCCCCCCTGCCGGCCGCCACCGCCGACGCCGTGGCCGCCTACCGGACGCTGACCGACGAGGGCCCCGTCGATGCCATCTCGGGCGACTCCGCCGGTGGGGCCCTGGCCGTGCTCACCGCCGTGGCCCTGCGCGACCTGGGCGTGGCCCCGCCCGCTGCCCTGCTGGCCTTCTCTCCCTGGACCGACCTGGCCGGCACCTCGGCCCGGCACCGCACCCCCTCGTTCGAGGATGCGGTGCTCCCCCGCGACTTCCTGGCCATGGCGGCGGAGGCCGCCCTCGGGGGACGGTCCCCCGACGACCCGGAGGTCACCCCGACCGCGGCCGACCTGCGGGGCCTGCCCCCGACGATGGTCCACGTCGGGGGCGACGAGCTCCTCCTCGGCGACGCGGTGGCCCTGGCCGAGGACCTCGCCGGCAGCGGCGTCGAGGTCGCCCTGCGGTCCTGGCCGGCGATGATCCACGTCTTCGTGGCCTACCCCTCCCTGGCCCCGGAGAGCGACGACGCGCTGGCCGAGGCGGCCGCCTTCGTGGCCGCCCACCGCCTGCGCTCCTGACCGCGCTCAGGCCAGGATCTTGGCCTTCATGGCCGCGAACTCGGCGTCGTCGATGTGGCCCTGCTCCTTGAGCTCGGCCAGCGCGGCCAGCTCCGACGCGGGTCCCCCGGTGCCGGCGACCCCGCGGATGTACTCGTCGGTGGCGGCCTGCTGCGCGGACACGGCCGCGACCTGGCGCTCGGCCATCGAGCCGCCCCGCACCAGCAGGTAGACGAACACCCCGAGGTACGGGATGGCCAGGACGACCACGATCCAGAGGATCTTGGCCACGCCCCCCATGTCGCGGCTGCGGAAGATGTCGGCGAACACCTGGAACACCAGCATGATCCACAGGAAGAAGATGAAGAACCACATGATCGACCACAGGGCCTGACCGGATCCGAACTCTGCCAGCACGTGTCCTCCTCGGGACTCGACGGGCCCCCATCCTCCCGGCCCGCCGTCCGCCGGGGATCACCCCTCAGGGGTGATCGGGGGGCCGGAGCACCCCGCGATCACTCTGCGGGGGTGAGCCCCTCGGGCGCGGCGCTGGAGTAGAAGGTCGGGGTGGGCGACGCGACCGATCCGGAGTCCCTGGCCGCCGAGGTCGAGCGCCTCCGGGCCGAGCGCGACGCCCTCGCCGACCAGGCGGCGCGCCTCGACCGGCGGGTGCACGGCGGCCGGGTGCGGCGGACCGTCGTCGCCGTCCTCGTCGTGGCCTCCACCCTCTCCTTCCTCGTGGCCGGTGCGGGCTGGTGGGTCAACCGCAACCTGCTCGAGACCGACGTCTGGGTCGAGCGCGTCGGTCCGCTCGCGTCCGACCCCGCCGTCCAGCGGGCCCTGGCGGCCGAGATCTCCGACCAGGCCCTGCAGGCGATCGATCCGAAGGCACTCTTCGAGAGCGCTCTGCCGGAGCGGGGCCAGGTGCTCGCCGGGCCGCTCGCCGGCGCCGTGGACTCCTTCGTGCGGGCCCGGGTGGAGGACTTCGTGGCCTCGGACGCCTTCGCCGACCTGTGGGTCCGCCTGAACGAGACGGGCCACCGCGACGCCGTCGCCGTGCTGCGGGGCGAGTCCGGCTCGGACCTGGTGGACGTGGGTGACGGGACCGTGACCGTCAGCATCATCCCCGCCATCGACGCCGTGCTGGCCCGCATCGCCGAGATCAGCCCCGAGATCTTCGGACGCACCGTCACCCTGCCGACCCTCACCGTCGAGGACCTCCCCGACGCAGCCCGCGCCAAGATCGGTCAGGCCCTCGGCGTCACCCTGGACGAGGACTTCGGGGTGATCACCGTCTACGACGGCGACGCCCTCAGCACCTCCCAGACCGCGCTGAAGGTGTTCGACCGCCTGCTCGTGCCGGCGATCGTGCTCACCGTCCTCCTGGTCCCCCTCACGCTCGTGGTGTCGCGCCGGCGGCGCCGCACCGCGCTGCAGCTCCTCGCCGGGTGGGCGTTGGTGCTGGTCCTGCTGCGCCGGGCGTCCCTGCGACTGGTGGGCGACGTCGTCGACCTGGCCCAGATCCCCGGCAACCGCGCCGCCCTGGAGTCGATCCTGCACGCCTTCGCCGACCCGCTGCTGTCGGCCACCGCGTGGATCCTGGCCGTCCTGGCCGCGCTCGCCGCCGTCCTGGTGGTCACCGGTCCGTACCCGTGGGTCCGGGCCCTCCGGCGGGGCGTCGCCGGGCTGGCCCGGGGGACGGCGGGCGCGGCGCGAGGAGCCGCCGGCCGCCTGGGGGAGCAGGGCCGCCAGGACGCCGCCGTGGTCTGGGTGCGACGGCATGCCACCGCCCTGCGCGTCGCCGGTGTCGTGGCCGTGGTCGTCGTGCTCTGGTGGGGGGACCTCTCGTGGCTCGGCCTGCTCGTCCTCGCCGGCCTCGTCGGCGCCTGGGAGCTCTGGCTGGGCTGGCTGGTCACCGCCTCGGAGGAGGACCGCACGACCGCCGAGGACGTGCCGTCGACCACGAGCTGACCGCTGGTGTGACCGGGGCGGGTCAGGACGGCACGGGTCCGCGGCGCCCGCCAGCCACCCGCAGGAGCGCGACGAAGGTCCACCGGAGCGACGGGGCCCTGAGCGCCGCGGGCGAGTAGCCCGGTGCCGAGGGCGCGATGCGGATCCGGACGGCGCCGGGGAGGGACCGGAGCTCGACCGGTGGATCGATGCCGGGGACGGCTCGCCCGAGCGAGGCCACGGCGTCAGGCACCCGTGGCGATCGGCGCACACCCGCGCCGATCCCCGTCGATGGCGACGAGGTCGAAGGTGGCGATCACGATGGGCAGGGCGGCCAGGGGCAGGAGCGCCGTCGCCGGGGCGAGGTGGATGAGGGTGTCCACCGCGTGGTGGCCGGTGTGGAGGAGGGCGACCGTGGCGCCGACGACGACCTGGGGCAGGGCGAAGGCACCGATCGCGATCACCCCGACGCGCCAGGGGTGGCCGCGCACCAGTGCGCGACTGCGCGCCAGGGCGTCGAGCACCCGCCGGTCCTCCAGGTTGATGACCGGCAGCATCGGCGCCAGCCACGTGGCGAGGACCAGGCCCGGGACGACGAAGGCGAGGAGACCCGCACCGATGAGCCCGGTGACGAGGACGTCGGCGACGACGAGGCGGGCCCAGGGGAGGCGCCGGACGACCTCGCGGGTGCTGGGCGCCGGGTGCCCGTGTCGCGCCGCGGCCACCAGCCGTTCGACCACGCCGGCCAGGAAGTGGTGTGAGAGCGAGCCGTAGATGGTCAGCAGCACGACGATGCCGACGAAGGAGTCGTGCTCGACGGCGGCTCGCAGCGACGGGGTCACGTGCAGGCCCAGCTCGGCGAGGCCCAACGGGACCTCGAGGCAGGCCGCCAGCACCAGGAGCGATCGCCAGGCGCCTCGGAACGTCGAGGTGGTCTCCGCGACGATCGAGCCGATCGACAGCGCGGCCCTCACGGGAGCTGCGCAGGATGGGGGTTCGCCGACCATGTCGATCTCCTCTGGGGTCGGGGCACGTCAGCCGAGGTCGGCGCCTTCGAGCGGCGCGGGTGACGCGACGTCGGGCAGGCAGGCCATGCGGACGGAGGCGGCGATGCCCCCCAGCGCGGCGAGCAGGGGGCCCAGTCGACCCTGCCGCTGCGCCTCGCACATCGCCCGCGACGGGTGGTGGGGGTGAGGACCGGGGCCGCCGCCCGGCTGCGGTCAGAGCAGCCCGATGTCGGTGGCCCGGGCCACCGCCGCGTCGCGATCGCTCACCGAGAGCTTGCGGTAGATGTTGCGGACGTGGGTCTTCATGGTGTTCACGGAGATGTACAGCTCGGCTGCGATCTCGGTGTTGCTCAGGCGGGTGGGCAGGTGCACGAGGACGCTCTGCTCGCGCTCGGTGAGGGGCTCGACCATCCCGGCGGCGGCGGCGCGCGCCGCCTGCGGGCTGACGGGCTCGTCGAGGATCGATGCCGCGAAGGAGTGCGGTCCACCCTGGGCCCCGTCCCGGAGGAGGCGCAGGGCGGTGGGGACGGCCCGGAAGGGCCGACGGAGGCCCTCGGGCTCGGCCCGGGCCACGGTGTCGAGCAGCACCTCCCGGGCCTCGGCGCCCCGGCCCTCGGCGTCGAGCACCACGACGGTGCGGATGCCGTGCTGGGTCGCGGCTCGGAGGTCGTCGGGGTGGGGTGACCACGAGTCGAGCACCCGGCGGGCGCCGGCCACGTCGTCGCGGGCCAGGAGCAGGTCGACGTGCGACGCGGTGACCGCCGAGGTGGCGCCCGCCCGGCGGAGCACGGTCTCGGCCTGCGCCAACCGACCGAGCTGCACCAGCAACCCCAGCTCCAGGGCGTCGCTGGCGGCCGCGAACACGTCGTGCACGGCGGGGGTGGCGACCGGGCGCCGGAGGGCCTCGAGGCCGGCCCACGGCCCCTCGGTCGCGGCCAGGTGGCGGGCCCGCACCAACCGCTGCAGGCCGTGGAGGCTGGCCCGACCACTGCGACGGGTGGCCCGCTCTGCGGCCTCCAGGGCCTCGTCCGCGGCACGGCGGTCGCCCTGCTCGAGGGCGATCGACGCCACCGCGAGGTGGCTCGCGCCGGCGGCCACGTGGTCGGCGATGCCGCCGTCGCCCGCCACCTCCCGGGCCGCCGCCGCGTGGCGTGCCCCCTCCCGCAGGTGGCCGGTCCACACCTGGGCGATGCTCAGCCAGCCGTACATGTTGGTGCGCCACGCCGGGTAGCCCAGGGCCGGGAGGCCCAGGAGCTCCTCGAGCCGCGCCGCCGCCCCGGGCACCCCTCGCTTGACCGCGGCGAGGGCCGCCGAGAACCGGGCGAGGGCCTCCACCGCGTCGATGCCGCCCAGCCCGAGGACCTCGGGCATGGCCGAGGCACGGAGGTCGGGCAGCACCGCGACCACGGCGGCTGCGGCTCGCTCCACCTCATCGACCCCCAGGTCGCACTGCACGAAGCAGGAGTAGTAGGCGTCGGCCGTGGCCTGCTCCTCGGCGCTGAGGTCGGTCCGGGCGCACAGGCGGCGGTAGGTCTCGCGGCCTCCGGTGGCGTCGTCGCTGCCCACCTGGGCGGCGAGCAGGTTGATCACCACCTCGGCCGAAGCGTCGGGGTGCCGGGTGAGCGCCTTGGTCCAGCGCACGAGGGTCGCCGCCTCGCCCCGCTCGTAGAGCTGGTGGCCGTGGCGGGCGATCAGCCGGAAGGCACCGTCGTGGTCGCCGGCCGCGAGGAGGTGCTCGACGGCCTCGGCCAGGCGGTCCCGCTCCAGGAGCCACGCCGCCGCGGCGGCGTGCCGGGCCGCGGCATCGTCGGGGTCCTGGGCGCGGAGGCGCAGGCGCAGGAGGTCGGCGAAGAGGTGGTGGTACCGGAAGCGGTGCCCGCCCCGGTCGAGCGGGACCAGGAACAGGGACCGGGCCACGACCTCGTCGAGCATCCGGGCCGCGTTGCCGTCGCCGGTGACGGCGTCGCAGACCTCCTCGTCGAGCCACTCGAGGACCGAGGTCCGCAGCAGGAACCGACGGACCTCCGGCTCCTGCTGGTCGAGCACCTCGGCGGTGAGGTACTCGGCGACGAGGCGGTCGTCGCCGGCGAGGACGTCGATCGCGCCGGTGAGGTCCTCGGCCCCCTTCAGCGCGACCGCGGCCAGCTGGAGCCCGACGGCCCAGCCGTCGGTCCGCGCCACGAGGGCGGCGCCCTGCTCGTCGGAGAGCGGCTCGCCGGTGACCGCGGCCACCAGGGCGCGCCCCTCCGCCGCATCGAAGGCGAGGTCCGCACCCCGCAGCTCGACCAGGCGGCCTGCCAGCCGAGCCTGGCGCACGGAGAACCCCGGGTCCCAGCGCGACGTCGCCACGGCACGGGCGTTGAGGGGCAGTCCGGTGAGGATCCGTCCGAGGTCGTCGGTGACCCCTGGGCCGTCGACGAGGTGGAGGTCCTCGACGACGAGGGCGAGGTCGGCCCCGGCCCGGGCCAGCCCGTCCAGGAACGCATCGACGAAGGTCGACCCCAGCGCCCCTCCCCCCGACACCACCATCGACTCCACGCCCGGGGCGAAGCCGGGCACCTCGCCGCGCACCGCACCCACGAGGTGCCGGGCGCACACGACGGCGTCGGCGTCGGCCTGACCCAGGTGCACGGGGCACAGGTGGGTCTCGGGGGCGGTGGCGGACCACTGGGCCAGCAGGACCGACTTCCCGGATCCGGCCGAGGCCACGACCAGGCCCAGCCCGCCGGGGCGCACGTCGTCGAGCCGGTCCACCAGGCGGGGCCGCCCGACCGCGAAGGGCGGGACCGAGAGCGGTCCCCGGGCGCGCGCCTCCGGTCCGATCTCGATGCCCACGGCGCCAGCCTCCCACCCGACCCCGGTTCCGACAAGGGTCGCCCCGGTCACCCGTCGGGCAGCCGCTCGAGCCGCAGCAGCTCCAGGCGGAGGTCCTGGAGGTGGTGGAGCACGCCGTGGAGGGCGGCCTCGTCCACCACCGTCCCCTCCAGGCGCACCTCGTCGTCCCCGCTGCCCGCCACCCGGAAGCCGTCCAGCGCGCTCAGGGTGAGGGGCCCGACGGGGCCCTTCACGACGATGGCGTAGCGCGCGGGCACGAGTGCGCGGTCGCCGGGCTACTGCCGGGCCATGGCGATGCGGTGGCGCTCGTCGGGGTCGACGAGGTGGTCGTGGCTGTCGTCGCCGAGATCGATCCGCACCCGGTGGATCGCGCCCGTGAACCGGCTGGTGGCGGTCGAGTAGTCCGTGCTCACGGCCGTCCCGGACTCGTAGCCGACGTCGGTGGTCTCGTCGGCCGAGAAGATCATCGGCTGGGTGGCCTCGACCCGGCCGGCGCCGACCGGCTCACCATCGTGGAGGAGGGTGACGTCGCCGCCCTTGGCCAGGCCGCCACCGTCGTAGGCCAGCTCCATGCGCACCTGGTGGGCACCGGGCGGGAGGGCCACGTCGGCCACCGTGCGGAACTCCTGGATGCCGAGCACGTTGTAGGTGAAGGTGAGCCGTCCGTCGGTCACGTAGATCGCCCAGCCCCCGAAGCGGCCGCCCTGGGCGATGATCACGCCGTCGGCCCCCGCGTCGGGGACCTCGAGGTCGGCGGTCACGGAGAACGAGCGGTTCTTGATGCTGATCACGCTGCTCTCCGACAGCCGGCCCATGCCCGGGTACAGCACCTGCGAGGTCCCGTGGATCAGCGTGGGTCGGCCGGCCATGGACGGGTCGAGGCGCTCCCCGGTGCGGTCGTCCAGGGGGAGGACGCTGTACTTGGTCGCCTCGATGAGCCACAGGCGTTGGAGCTGGGCCAGCCGCTCGGGCTGCTCGGCGGCCAGGTCCCGGGCCTGGCTGTAGTCCTGGGAGCCGTCGTAGAGCTCCCAGACGTCGTCGTCGAACGCAGGCACGTTCCCGCCGACGAGCTCCCACGGGGTCCGGTGCTTGGTCACCGCGCTCCACCCCTTGTGGTAGAGGCCACGGTTGCCGAACATCTCGAAGTACTGGAGGTCGTGGCGCTCCGGCTCGTCGGGGCCGTCGAAGGTGTACAGCATGCTCGTGCCCTCCATGGGCGACTGCTGCACGCCGTTGACCATCGTCGGCTCCGGGAGCCCGGCCGCCTCCAGGATGGTCGGGGCCAGGTCGATGACGTGGGTGAACTGGCTGCGCCGGCCTCCGGGCTCGTCGATGCCGCCGGGCCAGTGGACGATGGCCCCGTTGCGGGTGCCGCCCCAGTGCGAGGCGACCTGCTTGGTCCACTGGAACGGGGTGTTCATGGCCCAGGCCCACCCGACGGCGTAGTGGTTGTAGGAGTCGGGGGAGCCGAAGTCGTCCACCTTGGAGAGCAGGAACTCCGGCGTCTCGAGGGCGGCCATGCCGTTGAAGTTGGCCATCTCGTTGAAGGCGCCGTTCACGGTGCCCTCGGCCGACGCGCCGTTGTCGCCGACGATGTAGTAGATCAGCGTGTCCTCGAGGACGCCCAGGTCCTCGATGGCGTCGATCACCCGACCGACGTGGTGGTCGGTGTGCTCCAGGAACCCGGCGTAGACCTCCATCTGGCGGGCCAGCACCGGCTTCAGCTCGTCGGGCATGTCGTCCCAGGCCGGGATCTCCTCGTGCCGGGCGGTGAGCTCGGCGTCGGGCGGGATCACCCCCAGCTCCTTCTGGCGGGCGAACGTGCGCTCGCGCTGCACGTCCCACCCGTCGTCGAACCGGCCCGCGTAGCGGTCGGCCCACTCCTTGGGCACGTGGTGCGGTGCGTGGGTCGCGCCCGGCGCGAAGTACAGGAAGAACGGCTTGTCGGGCATGAGCGCCTTCTGCTGGCGCACCCAGCCGACGGCCCGGTCGGCCAGGTCCTCGGTCAGGTGGTAGCCCTCCTCCGGGGTCCTCGGCGGCTCCACCGGGGTGGTCCCGTCGTAGAGGGCCGGGTCCCACTGGTTGTTCTCGCCACCGATGAAGCCGTAGAAGGTCTCGAAGCCCCCGCCCCCCGACGGCCAGGCGTCGAAGGGGCCGAGCGGGGAGGACTGCCAGACGGGCACCTCGTGGCACTTGCCGAACTGCGCCGTCGAGTACCCGTTCAGCTTGAGGGTCATCGCCAGGGGGGCCTTGGTGTTGGGCCGCACGGAGCTGTTGCCGGGCGCCGAGGTCGCCGTCTCGGTGATGCTGCCCATCCCCACCGAGTGGTGGTTGCGCCCCGTGAGCAGCGCCTGGCGGGTGGGCGCGCACAGCGCGGTCGTGTGGAACCGGTCGTAGGTGAGCCCGCCGGCGGCCAGCGTCTCTGCGTTCGGGGTCCGGCACGGGCCCCCGAACGCGCTGGCGGCGCCGAAGCCCACGTCGTCGAGCAGGATGACCACCACGTTCGGGGCGCCCGCCGGCGGGCGCAGCGGCTCGATCGGCGGGTAGGAGGTCTCCGGGTCCTTGGCGTCGTAGGTCGTGAGACCCGGACCGGGACGGTCGGGGATGGGCAGCATCGACCGGGCGTGGCGGTCAGGTGTGGACATGGGAGTCTCCGGTGGTCGAGGAGGCCGGCGGGGCACCGGGTGGACGGTCGTGGGCGGATCGCCTCAGGCGAGGATGCGCGCCTTCTGGGTCGCGAACTCGTCGTCGGTGAGGATCCCCTGGGCCTTGAGGTCCGCGAGGTCCTTCAGCTGCTGGATGGGGTCCACGGCCGGCGCGGCTGCGGGGGGAGCAGGGGCGGGCGGGGCCTGCTGCTGGTAGGCCTGCTGGCGGTCGGCCGCGGTCTGGGCGTCGCGCCCGGCGAAGCGTGCGGCCTGGCGGCGCTGCACCCGGCCGTTGACGGCGGAGGCGGTCCCGGCGACGACGGCGGTGCGGGCCACGCCGCGGAGGAGTCCTGGCATCGTTGTCTCTCCTGGTCTCAGCCGACGCGCTCGACGGCGTCGAGCACCTCGAGCAGGGTCTGGGCGGGGATCCGCTCGCTGGCGACCACCTGGCCGCCGACGGCGTGGGCGGCAGCCACGAAGGGCTGGGCCCAGGTGTTCTCGAAGGCCACGAGGACCCCGACGGTCCCCGGCTCGAGGGCGGCGGCCGCCTGGCCCAGGTCGTCGTCGTCGAACAGACCGGCCTGGGCCCCGGCGAAGGGGGCGAAGGCCCGAGCGCCGGGGTGGTCGGGTTGGCCGAGGTCGAGCCGGCGGACGGAGCCATCGCCCGCCCGGGCCAGCAGGGCGATGTCGAACAGGGAGATGGTGCCGGCGTCGACGAGGGCGGCGAGTGCTGCGCCGGTCCCGTCGGTGGGCGCGTCCTCCGGGAGCTCGAGGAGCACGAAGTCGACCGGGCCGGGCACAGCCTCGACGACGGTGCTCATCGGACCATCTCGACGTCGCGGCCGTGGGCGGTGAGGGCCCAGATGATCGACACGTCGATGGCGATGAGGATCACTGCCCACACCGGGTACCAGGGCAGGAAGGCGAAGGCCGAGATGGCGCTGACCGCGGCGATGAACACGCCGATGATGCGGGCCAGCAGGTTCCCGGTGAGGATGCCGGCCCCCGTCAGGACGAGGGCGAGGCCGACGAGGAGGTGCACCCAGCCCCAGGTCGTGGCGTCCAGCTGGAAGACCCACTCGCGGCCCTTCACGTAGATCTCGTCCTCGGCGATCCCGCCGATGCCGGCCATGCCCTGGAACACGCCGGTGAGGATCAACATCCATCCTGCGAACGACGCCCAGCCGATGGCCCATCCACTCGGTTGCTCGCTCATCCGTGCTCCGTTCGTGAGGTGTCACCAGCGAAGGTACGAACGGATCGGCCGAGGGTCATCACCCGGCGCGGGTGACCTCTCCGACGTGGCCCTCGCCCCCACCGATCACCCCGGACGGGTGAGGCCGGCGGGCGGCGCCCGCCGTACCGTCGAGCCGCTCCCCCCGGACCCCGCTGGACCGCCGCCGGTCGGGACCGGTGGAGCACCCACAGACGGCGTCCGCCGTCGACGAGGAGGACCCGTGACCCGACACCGTGCCACCACCCTGATCGTCTCGGCCGCGCTCGTCGCCGGCTCGTGGTCGCTGGCGTCCTGCAGCGACGACTCCGGCGACGGCGGCGACCCCACCACGACGACCACCGCGGATGCCAAGACCAGCGTCTCCGAGGCCGCCGACGACGCCGTCACCAGCGCGTCCGACGCCGCCGACGACGCGGTGACCAGTGCGTCCGACGCGGCCGACGACGCCGTCACGAGTGCGTCCGACGCCGCTGGGGACGGGAAGTAGCCCCGCCGACGACGGGATCAGGCCGCAGGCGGGGCGCCTGCGACCTCGGCGACGAAGTCGGCGTGGTCCCGTGCGTTCTGGTCGGCGTAGTCCGAGGCGAAGCGGGTCATCGCCCGGGCCAGGGAGCGGCCACCGCCGACGTAGGCCGAGATCGCCACCGGGTCGCCGGTGCGGGCGTGGGCCCGTGCGAGGGTGCGCCCGCACATCTGGGCGTAGCCGGCGAGGAGGAAGGGGTCCATGTCGTCGACCGCGGCCGAGCCCTTCCAGTCCCACAGCTGGCGGAAGTAGAAGTCGTGGGTGGCGGAGCCGTCGGGCGCCTCGAGGCGCTCCCAGCCCAGCAGGACGTCGCTGGCCGACTGCACCAGCTTCTGGCCCTCGACCACCCGCTGCCCGTGCTGGGCGCAGGCGCTGGGGCCGAGGTGGGCCTCCAGGACCGAGGCCTCGGCCTCCTTGACCTGGATGAGGAGCGGGTCGGTGTCGTCCCGGCCGATCATCAGGGCCACCCAGCAGCGCGTCCCCACGCTGCCGACGCCCACGACCTTCCGGGCCAGGTCGACGAACCGGTAGCGCTCGAGCAGGGTCCGTCGCTCGGGCGAGAGGGTCCGGCCGTAGGCCTCCAGGGCGTGGGTCACGAAGGCGACCTGGTCGACGTGCTCCACGCCGGTGAGCAGCTCCTCGGCCCGCACCAGGAGCGGCGGGTCGCTGACGAAGCGGGGTGCACCCCCGACGGTGGTGATCAGCTTGTCGAAGGCGCGGAGGTTGTCCTTGGCCCGCGCCTTGCGGAGGGCCCGCCGGACCCGCTTCCGGGTCTCCCGCGGGGCCAGCGCGTCGAGGGTGGCGACGGCCTCGTCGAGGCTGAGACGGGAGTACCACACGTCGAGGTAGCCGGTGCCGGCCAGCTCGGCCATCGCCGTGGCGTAGGCCCGGGTGAGCGTGTGCTGGGTGGCCTCCCGGGCCGCGGCGTCGTGGCCGTTGGCCCGGGCCGCGACCTCGACGCTGGCCACAAGGCGGGCCAGGTCCCACTCGAAGGGGCCCGGGAGGGTCTCGTCGAAGTCGTTGAGGTCGAACACCAGGCTGCGCTCGGGCGACGCGAACGCGCCGAAGTTGGCCAGGTGGGCATCACCGCAGAGCTGCACCGTGAGGCCGGTGTGCTCGCGGGTCGCGAGGTCGGCGGCGAACACGGCCGCCGCACCGCGGAAGAAGGCGAAGGGTGAGGCGGCCATCCGCTCGTGGCGGACGGGCACCAGCTCGGGCACCCGGCTGACCTCCTGCTCGGCCAGGATGGTGACGGGATCCCGCCGCGTCGGCGGCGCCTCCCACGCTCCCAGCGACGAGCGGGGCACTCGGGCCCGCACCCCCCGGCCCGCCTCGGCCCGGGCGGTGAGCGCCGGGGAGGTCGGCTCGGAGGTCGGTGGGGCGGCGACGTCGGACATGGCGGACCTCCTCGGCCGGGGCGGCGGGCTCAACCTAGGCACCGACCGCCGGCGTGTCGTCACCCCGCGGGGGTGACGACAGCAGGTGTGCCCTCGCCGTCGGCGGCCGACTCCACCGGCAGCAGCAGCGCGCCGACGAGGAAGCCCACGGCGCCGACGAAGGTGCCCAGGTTGACCAGGGCGATGTTGGCCGGCTCTCCGGTCGTGGTCAGGACCCTGGCCGCGACGGCAGAGATCCCGAAGGCGACCGAGCCGACCAGGTTCACCAGACCGATGCGCCACCCGACCGAGCCGTCCGGTCGGGGCCGGACGCCCCGGTTCACCTCGGACCAGGCCAGCCCGCTGGCGACGAGGAAGCACACCGAGCCGTACACGTCGGGGGCCCACACCAGCCGCCTCAGCTGGTCGACGTCGAGCCCCTCCCTCGTGGCCGCGAAGGTGCTGATGTTGAACAGCACGGTGCCCACCAGCTGCACCACCGCCGCCCACCAGTCGAGGCGACGGGGCTTCCACCGGACGAGGTGGCGGAGCCCGGGGCGGGCCGAGTCGGGCAGCACGCCCTCCCGAGCCCGGGCCGTCTCGTGGTACTGCAGGGCCGCCGCCGCCGTGAACGAAGAGGGAGCCGACGAAGAAGGTGGCCGCGGCCACGAGGTCGGCGTCCACGTGGTCGAAGTAGGGCGGCACCGAGCCCACGGCGAAGCACAGCGACCCGAAGGCGAACAGCGCCGCCCATCCACCAGCTCGACGGCTGCGGGCGGCCGCCCCACCGGCCCTCGACCCGCCGGATCCGGTGCCCGTCCGGGAGCCGGAGCCCGAGGCCCTTGCGGTGGCGGCGCGACGACCACTCGACCTCGGTGCCGTCGGGGCGGCGCAGCAGGGCGTGGGTGGTGAACGACAGCGGCCCCCAGGTGCGCACCACGCTCCACCCGGCGGGCAGGGTCGGGGAGGCCCCCGGCGGGCCCGGCCACGGGCGCGGCGGGGGTCACTGTCACGTGGCGGGTGCGGGCCTTGCCGTGGGCGGCGGCGTGCTGCGGCGCCGTCCACAGGTCGGGCTTGGTGCTGGAGCGCTGCGACCGGCTGCTCGGCCTCCAGGTCGTCCCACGCCTTGGCCAGGTCGCGGAGGAGCATGTCGATCATCTGGCGACTGAGGTCGAGGCGGACGACGACGCGCATCAGGTGCACGTCCTCGGCGTCGGGCGGGCAGGCTGTAGGCGGGCACGATCCAGCCGTCCTCCCGCAGCCGGGCCGACAGGTGGTACACGTCGAAGCCGGGGTCGCCCGTCGATCTTGAAGGTGACCACCGGCTCGGCCAGGCCCGGGGTTCAGGATCTCGAAGCGACCCGACGCCTCGAGCGCCTCGTTCAGGTGCCGGGCGTTGGCCAGCATGTTGGCCACGATCGAGGAGTAGCCGCTCGCGCCCCAGGCGGAGGAAGTTGTACATCTGGGCCTGGATCATGGCCGAGCCCCGCGAGAAGTTGAACGTGTAGGTGGGCTGGGCCCCGCCCAGGTAGTTGACGCTGAAGACCAGGTCCTCGGGCAGCTTCGACTTGTCCCGGAAGACGAGCCAGCCGACCCCCGGGTAGACGAGGCCGTACTTGTGGCCCGAGGCGTTGATCGACGCCACCTGCTCGAGGCGGAAGTCCCAGCGCAGGTCGGGCTCGGCGAAGGGGGCGACGAACGCCCCGCTGGCCCCGTCGACGTGCAGCGGGATGTCCCACCCCTTCTCGGCCTTGACCCGCACCAGGAGGTCGTTGATCTCCTCGATGGGGTCGGCCTCGCCGATGTGGGTCGTGCCCAGCACCGCGCCCACGGCGATGGTGTTCTCGTCGATGTGGGCCTCCACGTCGTCGGCGCTGAGCACGTAGCGGTCGGGCTTCATCGGGATCTTGCGCATCTCGACGTCGAAGTAGTTGGCGAACTTGTCCCACACCACGTGGGTCTCGGCCCCGAAGACGACGTTGGGTCGGTCGGTCGGGAGGCCGGCGGCCTGGCGCCGGTCGCGCCAGCTGCGCTTGTGGGCGAGGAGGCCGAGCATGATCGCCTCCGACGAGCCGATGGTGCCCACGCCGACCACCTCCGCCGGGTCCGGGGCGTGTGAACAGGTCGCCCAGCATGTGCGACGCAGGCCTCCTCCACCAGCGAGGCCGCGGGGTACTCCTCGTGGTCGATGTGGTTCTTGCGGAGGGTGTCGTGGATCAGCGCCTCGGCCTCGGGCTCCATCCACGTGGTGACGAACGAGGCCAGGTTGAGCGTCTCGCGCCCGTCGAGCATCAGGCCGGTGTGGAGCAGCTCGTAGGCCTCGTCGGCCGGCATGCCCCTCGTCGGGGAACTGGGTCGGGTCGACGTGCTCGCGGAAGCCACGACGTCCGTGGATCGGGCCGAAGGGGTCGTCGGTCGGGGTCTCGGTCACGTCGTTGCTCCTGGGTGGGGGGTGCGGCCGCCGGGTGGGGGTCGCAGGGTCAGCCGCCGGTGCGGACGGTGCACGGCGCGGTGGCCGACGGGGGGGCCATCATCTCCATCGACGCCGTCGTCTGCTCGATGAGCGCCGGGGTGACCCGGCCCCCGCCGCTGGCGAACGGGGTGCTCAGGGCCACCACGATGAGGAACATCACGCTGGTGAAGACGGCCGAGAGGGCGACGAGGACCCCCTGCGTGGTCGGTCCGGCCTGCAGGGTCACCACGAAGATGAGCCCCACCACGAACAGGCCCCCGCCCACCAGCAGGCCCCAGAGGAGCGGGGGCACGTGGGTCTCGGCCGCGACCAGGCGCGTCTCCCGGGCCGTCGAGATGCTCCCCACCTGGGCCACCAGGTTGGTCGCCGCCGCGGAGTGCAGCGCACCGGCCGTCGGCTGGTCGTCCTCGCCGAGGGAGGCGACGAGGTCGGCGAAGGCGGCGTCCACCTCCGGCGCGCCCTCCTTGTCCTCGAGGGCGGGCCAGTCGTACTCGGGCACGGCCCGGGAGTAGCAGATCAGCGCCCGCTGGATGCCGGGACCGGCCTCGGGGAAGAGGGCGGCCTCCTCGTAGGCCGTGCCGATCGACGTCGCCTCGTCCCCGACGGCCTGCCGGGCGTCGGAGTACACGCCGAACAGGAACAGGATGGAGAAGCCCACCACCACGCCGTAGGCCGTGGCGACGTAGGACAGCGTGGCGCCCCACGGGCCCGGCTCGACGTCCTCGTGGCGGAGGAGACGCCGGGCGACGTGGCACAGCCCGAAGGTGACGGCGCCGACCGCGACGAGCAGCAGGACGTTGAGCAGCACTCGGCTCATGGTCAGCGGGAGCGTCCCGGCGCAGGGGCGATGGGCTGCGTCGGTCGCGAGGGGCCGCGACGAGCACGGCGGGCGACGTCGAGGACCGCCTCGTGGGCGGTGGCCCCAGCGCCGGGCCGCGAGGCCATCCCGCCCTCTCTCTCGGTCATCGTGAGCCTCCAGGCGTCCGTCGTCGTCGGTCGCGGCGCGGCCGTCCGCGACCAGCCAACCGCAGGTCCCGTCCACCGTCATCACCCGGATCGGATGAGGCGGTGTCGGGGCCTCTCGATGGCCGGCGTGCTCGTCCCGTGCGGGCCCCGCCGTCCCCCGCCCCGCCCGAGGGCGGTCGCACGCCCTCAGGCGGAGATGTGGCCGTCCTCGATGGTCACCGTGCGATCGGCGATGTGGGTGATCCGGTCGTCGTGGGTGACCATGATGGCGGCGGTGCCGCGGGCCTTCATCTCCTCCCTGATGAGCTCCACGACCTGCTCGCCGAGCTTCGAGTCGAGCGAGGAGGTGGGCTCGTCGAAGAGGACGAGGTCGGGCTCGTTCATCAGCGCCCGGCCGATGGCGACGCGCTGCTTCTGCCCGCCGGAGAGCTGAGCCGGGGTGTTGCCGGCCCGGTCGGCCAGCCCGAGCTCCTCGAGGAGCTGGTCGGCCCGGTCCCCTGCGCCTCCTCGACGCCCCTTGCGCCCCGCCAGCTCGTCGACCACCACGAGGTTCTCCCGGGCGGTGAGGAAGGGGACGAGGTTGACGCTCTGGAACACGAAGCCCACCCGGGTGCGCCGGACGTCGGTGAGCTCCCGCCCCGAGTACCCGGAGATGTCGTCGCCGGCGAGGAGGACCGTGCCCTCGGTCGGGGTGAGCAGGCCGCCGGCGATCGAGCAGAGGGTGGTCTTGCCCGACCCCGAGGGGCCGATGAGGGCCACGATCTCGTCGTGGCCGACGGTGAGGTCGGCGTGGTCGAGGGCCACGACCTCGTCCTCGCCGACCTGGTAGGTCTTGCGGACGCCCTCCATCTCGAGGGCAGGGGTCTCGGTCACGGGGATCGCCTCCTGGGGCGGGCGGGGGCGCCGGGGCTCATCCGGCGGTCCCGATGGCGGACGCGGGGTCGATGCGCAGCACCCGGCGCAGCGAGAACGTGCACCCCAGCACGGCCGCGACGAGCAGCAGCACCGCGCTGGAGAGCAGACGACCGGGGGTGGCGTCGAAGGGGATGGCACCGGGTGGGATGGCGGCGTCGAGGGCCAGGGCCGCCCCCGCCCCGATCGCGGTGGCGACGAGGGTGACCACCACCGCCTGGGTGACCACGCCGGCGAAGAGGGTGGCGCCCGAGGCGCCGATGGCCTTGAGGATCCCGTAGAGGGCGGTCCGCTCCACGGTGATGAGGGCGAAGAACAAGGCGACGACCACGAGGGCGATGACGACGGTGACCCCGATGATCTGGTTGAAGGTCGCCTGCTGCTGGCTGACGCCGGGGAGGGCGGCGATGGCCTCGTCCAGGGTGAGGGCCTCGGTGGCCCCGCCCGTCGCCCGGTCGATGGCGGCGGGCACCGCACCGGACCCGTCGGTCCGGACGACCAGGGCCTGCACCACGTCGTCGCCGACGGCCTGGCCGGGGCGGTTGGCCCGGGCCACCTCGCGCCACGTGTCGAGCGATCCCCACAGGCTGCCCTGGCCCGAGTACCGGGTGTCGTCGACGAACCCGACGACCTCCACCGGGGAGCGGGCCGGGCCGAGCAGCAGCGTGGTCCCCTCGCGGACCCCGTCGGCCTCGAGCGAGGAGTCGGCCACCACCGTGCCTGGGGCCGGGGGCCGGTCCGGCACCCCCTCGGGTGCCAGCTCGTAGCCGAACAGGACGGTGGCCACCAGGTCCTTGCTGTCCTCCTCACCGCCCCGGCGCGCGCCGAGCTGGGTGCTGCCCAGCCCGCCGACCTCCGTGACCCCCTCGACGGCCTCGACCTCCGTCCGCACATCGGCCGGGATGCGGCTGCGCACCAGGGAGTCCTGGGCGCTGGAGGAGTAGACGACCACGTCGGCCTGCTGGGCGCGGTACGCGCCGGTCGAGGACCCGATGAGGCCGTCGAGCAGACCCCCGAGGAACATGAGCAGCAGCGCGATGAGCGTCAGGATCACCGTGGCCACGGCGAAGCGACCCGGTCGACGGCGCAGCTCCCTGAGCGCCAGCCTCACCGCCCCCCTCCCCCGGTGGTGGCCTCGAGCGGGTCGATGCGCAGCACCCGCCGGACCGCGACGAGTGCGCTGAGCACGCCGAGCACCATCAGCAGCGCCGACCACACCAGCACCGCGGTGGGGTCGAACCGCAGGGCCAGGTCGCCCACCCCGACCTGGGTCAGGGGCGTGTAGAGGGCCACCCCCACCGCCAGGCCCAGGCCCACGATCACCACCACCTGGACCAGCAGGGAGCGGGCCAGCACGCCGCCGCGCGCGCCCATGGCCCGCAAGAGGGTCAGGGAGCCGGACTTCTGCAGGGTGATGATCAGGAAGAAGAGGCCGGTGACGAGCGGGACCACCATGCCGTAGAGCAGGAAGATGACCTGGAACGACTGGCGGACCTGGGCCACGCCGGGCGCCTCGTCGGCGGCCTGGTCGCGGGTGAGGGCGTCGGCCTCGGGCGAGGCCGCGTCGATGCGGGCGACGAGGTCGTCGACGGCGACCCCCGACGCCGGCTCCACCGCGAGGGCGTTGGGCAGGACGTCGGTCGCGTCCGGGTTGGCCGCCCGCACCGCGTCCTCGTAGGTGGCCAGGTCGGTGAACAGGGTCGGCGTCACGTTCAGCTGCACGTCGCGGGCCAGGCCCACCACCGTGATCTCGACGGGTGGGGCCGTCGGGTCGGCCGCCACCACCGTGACCCGGTCGCCGACCGAGAAGTCGACCTCGCTGCCCACCGCCTCGCCGGCGGCGGTCGGACGGGAGCCCTCGGTGAGCCGCGACGGCGCTCCCAGGCCGGGCTGGTCGGTGCCGACGACGGCGGCGTCGGAGGGGCCCTCGCCGACCCCCTCGACGGTGAACGTGCTCTGGCCGATGCGGGCGGCCCGCCCGACCCCGTCGGTGGTGCGGACGGCCTCCTCCAGGGGCGGGGGGATGATGCTGCCCTGGAGCGTCTTCTGGCCGTCCACGCTGTAGACGAGCACCGGGGCGCTCTGGTTCCGGATGCCGCCCACGAAGGAGGTGAGCAGCCCGTCCTGCAGGGCCTGCTGGGTCAGGATGAGGAAGACCAGGAGGCCGACGGCCAGGACGAGGAGCCCGAAGCGCACGAGGGCCCGACGCATCTCCCTGACGGCGAGGAACACCCGGCCATCTTGGCGACGCCGCGTCGGGAACACAACGTGGGCGACGGCCGACGCAGGGGTCGTGGTTCACTGGCCCCGATGCCGCGCATCAACGCCGAGAACCTGGCCGAGCACCGCACCCTCATGGAGGGCCGGCTGCTCGACGCGCTGGGCGACCTGCTCCACGAGCGGGGCTACGCCGCCATCACCCTCGCCGACGTGGCGGCCCGCGCCGGCATGGCGCGCAGCTCGGTGTACGGGTACGCGGCCGACAAGCAGGCCCTGCTGATGGCCTACGTCGACCGGTCCGTCGACCGCTTCGTGGAGGAGACCCGCCAGGAGATGGCTGCGGTCGACGGCGCGCCCGCTCGCCTGCAGGTGCTGGTGCGCCGCCAGATGGAGCAGTTCCGCGCCGAGCCCGGCGCCGGGGGCGACGGCGGCATGCTCGACGGGGCGGCGCTGGGCCCCGACGGCCACGAGCGCCTCATGCACCGGTTCCGGCCCCTGCACGCCCTCCTGCGCGAGGTCGTGGCCGAGGGGGTCGCCGAGGGGACGTTCCGCCCGGTCGACGTCGACGCGGTGGTCCCGCTCGTGTTCGCCTGCTTCGGCGCCGAGCGCGTCGCCATCGGGACCGGAGTGGTCACCCCTGCCGGGGCCGGCGCGGCGGTGGGTGACTTCGTCCTCCACGCCCTCGAGGCCTGACCGGCGCACGGGCCGGACGCCGGCTCAGGACGTGGCACCCACCACCCGGAACCCGATGTTGCCGGTGGTGCTGTCGGGGGTGTTGGCACTCCGGGCGTCGACCCGGTAGCGCCAGCAGTAGCTCTCGTGGCAGAGGTACGAGCCGCCCCGCATCACCCGCGCCTGGCCCCGGTCGGGGCCCGGCGGGTCGGTCCGGGGAGAGCGCCCGTAGTAGGTGGGGTCGAACCAGTCGGCGCACCACTCCCACACGTTGCCGGTGACCTCGTGGAGCCCCAGCCCGTTGGCGGGGAAGGTCCCCACCGGGCACGTGCCCCGCCAGCCGTCCTCGCCGAGGTCCTGCTCGGGGAAGGGGCCCTGGTACACGTTCATCCGGTGCTCGCCGGCGGGCTCCCGGTCCCGGCCCCAGGGGAAGTGGGCCCCGGCGTCGGGCAGGTCCCCACGGGCGGCGCGCTCCCACTCGGCCTCGGTGGGCAGGCGGGTGCCGCTCCAGGCACAGAAGGCGACGGCGTCGTCCCAGCTCACGTGGACCACGGGGTGGTCGGCGCGGTCGCCGACGTCGCTCTGGGGGCCCTCGGGGTGGCGCCAGTCGGCTCCCTCCACCAGGCGCCACCAGGGCGCGGCGGCCACGCCCTGGGTCGGCGGGAAGTCGTCGGGCAGGAGGCCGGCGAACACGAACGAGTCACCCAGCCGCTCCGCGGTGGTGTGGTGGCCGGTGGCGCTGACGAAGGCGGCGAAGGCGGCGTTGGTGACGGCGTGGCGGCCGATGGCGTAGCCCTCCAGATCGACCTCGTGGGCCGGGCCCTCGCCGTCCTCGCGGTACACGCCGGGGTCGTCGGTGCCCATCACGAAGGGCCCGGCGGCCACGTCGACCAGACCCGGGTCGGGGTGGTCCGCGGCGCCGGGCGGGGTGGTGGGGGCCACCGCCCCGGTGTCGTGGGCCGGCTCCCGGGTCGGGCCACAGCACGCGCTCACCGGACCAGTGTGGCCCGAGACGCGACCGGCTGTGGTGGCCGGGGCCGGCGACGAGGCAGGAGCCGCCGGGATCCGGCGGCGCGAGGCGCGCCGACGCGCGCGCCCCCGGGGGCGCCCCGTGCCCGAGCGGTACCGTCGCCGCATGGCTGCGCCTCCCGTCCTGCTCTGCACCGACGGCTCCGAGCCGTCCCTCGTCGCCCTGGCCCGGGGCCTGGCCCTGGTGGGGCCGGGCCACCCGGTGGTGCTGGTCACCGCCGTGTCCGGCATCGACCTGGCCGCGGTGGTCGGGGGCGGCCACGCCGGGCCCACCGCCACCACGTCCGAGGCCGAGCGGGCCCACGCCGCAGCCGTGTCCGAGGCCGAGGACCTGCTGGCGCGGGTCGCGGGCGAGCTGGAGGTCACCGACGCCGAGCGCCGGGTGGTCGACGGGGAGGTGGGCCCCGCCCTGTGCGCCCTCGCCTCCGAGGTCGACGCCGCGGCCCTGGTCGTGGGCAGCCGGGGACGGGGCGGGCTGCGGCGCGCCGTGCTGGGGTCGGTGTCGGACCACCTGGTGCGCCACGCGCCCTGCCCCGTGGTCGTGACGCCCCCCCTCGCCTCCTGACCGACGGCCGGCGCGGGGGCGGACGGCGGCTACCGCACGGGGCGCACGCGACCCAGGGCCCGGCGCAGCCCGGGCACGGCGGCCTCGGCCCACCGGGCGTGACCGGCCGGGCCCGGGTGGAAGAGGTCGGCGGCGAAGACCGTGGGGTCGCGGAAGGCGACGTCGGCCGGCGTCACGTCGAGCAGCACTGCGTCGGGGTGGGCCGCGACCGCGTCCTCGATGGCTCGGCGCACCCGGGCCGAGCGGATGCGGAGGGCGTGGGCCAGCGGCGGTCGGACGCGGGCGACGTTGCCGAGGTCGCCCACGTTGGCCACCGCCACCGCGGGGGCCCCGGCCACCAGGCGGCCCACGACCTCGTCGAGGCAGGCGCGCACCTGACGGGTGGGGGTGGCGTGCACCACGTCGTTGGAGCCCACCGCCACCACCACGACGTCGGGGGCCAGGCCGAGGGCGTCGTCGACCCGTCGGGCCACGTCGGCCGCCCTCGAGCCGCCGACGGCGAGGGACACGACGTCGATCGCCCGGTCGTGGTCGACCAGCCGCAGGGCCCGCCGCAGCCAGATGTCGTCGGGGTCCGAGAGGCCGGGCCCGGTGAGGCTGCTGTCGCCCAGGGCCACCAGGCGCACCGGGGGACGGCCGCCGCCGCCGGCGACCGGACCCGAGGCGTCCAACCCCACCAGTCCGGGCAGGGGCCGGTGCACCGTCCAGGCCACCTCGGCCGCGGCCCCGGCCAGGACCGCCGTCGTCAGCAGGGCCGGCCCCCAGGTCGCGAGCCTCCGCACGCGCGCCCGCACCGAGGCGGCGGCGGGCGGCGCGGAGGTGGGGGGCCGGGGCATCAGGTCTCCTGGGTCCAGGAGGGGACGGCGGGCGGGCGCCACCTCACCTCCCCGCCGCCGGCGTGGTCAACCACCTCCGCACCACCGGTCAACGAGCGCTGTGGCCCTCGGGCACCGTCCCGTCGTCCAGCGCGAGGCGGTCGAGGGCCACGTGGACGATCGGCCCGATGCCCAGGGCGAACCACAGCGTCCCCAGGCCGACGGTGCCGCCCAGCGCGAAGCCGACGGCGAGGGCGGCGAGCTCGAGGCCGGCCCGCACGGCCCAGGCCGGCGGTCCCCGTCGAGCCAGGCCGGTCATCAGCCCGTCGCGCGGTCCGGGTCCCAGGCGGGCGCCGATGTAGAAGCCGCTGCCCACGCCGAACAGGACCGGCCCGGAGGCCATCAGCGCGACGCGGACGGCCAGGAGCGACGGGGGCGGCACCAGGGCCAGCCAGGCGTCGACGACCAGGCCGATCACCACGACGTTGGCCACCGTCCCGATGCCGACGCGCTCGCGGAGGGGGATCCAGAGGAGGAGCACCGCGGCGCCCACCCCGATGGTGACGGTGCCGATGGGGATGCCGGTCTGGTCGGCCAGGCCCTGGTGGAGCACGTCCCAGGGGCCGAGGCCGAGGTCGCCCAGCACCATGGCCGCGATCCCCGTCCCGCACAGCACCAGGCCCAGGGCCAGGCGGGGCAGCGCCCGCCCCAGGTGCTCCCGGTCGGGGCGAGGGGACGTCGTCGGGGGCAGCGACCGCCGCGCCTCGCTGGTCATGCTCTCCTCCTCTCGGTCGGGTCCGGCGGCACCGTAGGTCGCGCCGAGGACACCCCCGCAGGCCGCATCCGCCGGGCTCGTGGCGTCACCGCTCACCCGCCCCGACGGCGCCACCCTCACGGCCACCTCAGCGGTCGAGGTCGATCCAGGCCGCCTTCAGGTAGGGCGGGTCGCCGGGGCCGGAGCGGTGGTCGAGGGGCAGGGTGCGGGTCGACACCGCCCCGGTGCGGCCGGCCGCGGCGAGGCCCTCCTCCAGGTGCTCGAGGAAGCGGGACCAGCGCATGCGGCGCAGGTTGGTCGACACGAAGACCCGGCCCGCCGGGGACGGCCAGGCCGACCGCCCGGGTGACGAGCGTGGCCAGGTCGCGGTCCACGCTCCAGCGCCCCGAGCCCCGCCGGCGCCCGGTGCTGGTGCTGGGCGGGTCGACCAGGACGAGGTCGAAGCGACGGCCCTTGCGGGCCAAGCGCTCCATCCAGTCCAGGGCGTCGCCGTAGATGGCGTCGTGGTCGTCGGGGTCGACGCCGTTGCGCTCGAGGTTCTCCCGGGCCCGGGCGAGGTAGCGGCGCGACAGGTCGAGCGTGAGGGTCTCGGCGCCGGCCCGGGCGGCGGCGACCGAGAGGGCGCCGGTGTGGGCGAAGGCGTTGAGCACGGTCCGGTCCCGGAGGTCCGAGGAGAGCAGCTCGCGTCGGGTCTCGCGCTGGTCGAGGAACAGGCCGCTGGAGGTGGCGCTGGCGGCCAGGTCGATGCCGTAGCGGAGGCCGAGCTCGCGCACCTCGAAGGTGGACGCCGGGTCGCCCGCCAGCGCGCGAGGCAGTCCGCCGCCCCCGCCCCGGGGGTGGCGCTGGACGTGCACGCCCCGCAGGTCGATCGTGGCCAGGAGGGCGTCGACGAGCCCCTCGGGGAGGGTGGCGTCGGCGTCGCGCCGGTCGTGGACGAGGGCCACGTCGCCCAACCGCTCGACCCGCAGGCCGGGGAAGCCGTCGTGGTCGCGGTCGATCCAGACGTAGGCGTCGGTGTCGGCCGGGTCGACGAGCAGGGTGCGGGACTCGTGGGCCACCTGGGCCCGCAGCGTCGGCGCCGTCGGGGGGAGGCGTCCGTCGAGGAGGGCGTCGAAGGACCTCGGACGGGGCACGGCCGGGTCGAGGACCGACCCGTCGGGGTGGCGCAGGCGGAGCCCGGCGGCGTGGAGGAACACCCGGGCCGCGGGCGGGCCGCCGTGCTCGCGGTCGCCGGCCACCGGCACGCCCGACGCCTCGGCGTGGAGGCGCACCTGGTGGGTGCGCCCGGAGTGGGGCCGAGCCCCGTACCGCACGCGCGCCCGGGCCCGACGCCTCGCGGACCAGGTCGGTGCGGGCTGGCGCCCCGTCGACGGCGCGGTCACAGCGGATCGAGCCCGGGCCGCCCTGGACCAGTGTCAGCAGCTCGTAGGTCTTCTCCGCGGTGCGGTCCTCCAGCTGGTGACCGATCGCCCGGTTGGCGGCGGTCGTCTTGCCGAAGACGAGGACGCCCGAGGTGGCCTTGTCCAGGCGGTGCAGCACCGACAGCGAGGTGCCGGGGCGCTGGCGCCCGACCCACTCGTGCATGCCGTCCTGGCCGTGGGTGTCGGCCCGGTGGGTGGCGACCCCCGGCGGGCTTGGCCACCACCAGCACGTCGTCGTCCTCGTGGACGACCCACGGCTCGGACCAGCTGCTCACCGCCGGGTCCTCGGCGGCGTCGGGGGGTGGGCGACGACGGGCACGCCGGAGGGTACCGCTGCATCGGACGGCGTCCCGGCGGGTCCGGGCACCGGTCGGTCGCACGGCGTCCGGGACGGGGCCCGACCGATCGGTGTGACCACCACCCCACCGACCTCCCAGGTCGCTCCCAGCCGCCTCTCAACCCCCGTTCGTACCGTCCCCGGCGACCTCACACCACGACCACAGGGGGCACAGGACCATGGAGCGCGACGGGCGGCACGAGATCGGCCGACGACGACTGCTCGCAGGGGCGGGCGCCGCCGCGGCGCTGACGCTGGGCGTCAGGGCCACGAGCACCCGGACGGGGGCGGCCACGGCGGCCGCGCCCCAGGACGACGGGGGCACCGAGGCGCCCCGGCTGGCCCTGGAGCGGATCCAGGGCAACGTCGTCGGGGGGTTCCACCAGCACCACCAGGTGCTGATCCTCCTGGTGACGCCGGACGAGGGCGCGGCCCGGCGCTGGCTGCGAGGCGTCGCCCCGCACGTCACGTCGGCCGAGGAGGTGGTGGCCGCCCACGAGGCGTTCGCCGCCGACCCCTCGGATCCGCCGGACCTCGCGCCGTGGGTCAACGTGGCCCTCACCTTCGAGGGCCTCCGTCGCCTGGGCCGGTCCGACGACGAGCTGTCGGGGCTGCCCCGTGCCTTCCGGGCGGGGATGGCGGCCCGGGCCCGCCGGATCGGCGACACCGGCGCCAGCGCCCCGGACGCGTGGCCCGAGCCCTACCGGCGGCGGGCCGACGCCGTCGTCATCGTGGCCAGCGACGACGAGGCCGACCTCGCCGAGGAGGTGGTGCGCCAGGTGGCGCTGGTCGACGCCGCGGGCGGGGAGGTGCTGCGGGTCGAGCGGGGCGACGCTCGCGAGGACGAGCCCGGCCACGAGCACTTCGGCTTCCGCGACGGCATCTCCCAGCCCGGCCTGCGCGGCGTCACCGACCCCGCGAACCCCGACGACCCGGGCCAGGGCCTGCCCGGCCAGGACCTGCTCTGGCCCGGTGAGTTCGTGCTGGGACAGCCCCGCCAGGCCGGGGTGGGCGGAGGCGATGCCCCCGGCCCCCTCTCCGACGGCGGTCCGGCCTGGACCGCCGACGGCTCCTTCCTCGTCCTCCGTCGGCTCCGCCAGGACGTGCCCGGCTTCCACGCCTTCCTGGCCGACGTGGCCCGGACCCAGGGCATCAGCGAGGACCTGGCCGGGGCCAAGGTCGTGGGCCGCTACCGCAGCGGCGCCCCGCTGGAGGTGACCGGTGCGCAGGCCACCGACCCGGTCGCGAGCGACCCCGCGGTGTGCGACGACGACCGCATCAACGACTTCGAGTTCGAGGACGACCTCGACGGCACGCGGGTGCCCCTCGCCGCCCACATCCGCAAGACCTACCCCCGCGACCAGCCCACCGACGACGGGGGCGAGGAGGACACCCAGACCCACCGCCTGCTGCGGCGCGGCATCCCCTTCGGTCCGTCCTACGTCGAGGGGTCCTCCGCCTCCGATGCCGCCTTCCCCCGGGACCGGGGGCTGCTGTTCCTCGCCTACCAGTGGTCGATCGAGCGTCAGTTCGAGCACGTGCAGCGCCGGTGGGTCAACGACCCCGACTTCCCCGAGGACGACAGCGGGCAGGACCCCGTCATCGCCCAGTCGCCGGCGACCGGGTCCTTCTCGCTCCCCGGCGGCCGCCCCGACCACGTCGCCCTCATGTCCCGGTTCGTGACCACCACGGGCGGCGACTACTTCCTCCAGCCGTCGCTGCCCGCCCTGGCCGAGCTGGGCGGCGAGCCCGCGGCCCCGCCGCCGAGCACGACGCCGGAGCCGCCGCCGGCCACCGCACCGGACGACGCCGGGGGCACCGGTCCCGACCGCCGCCCGCCGACGGCACGGGGTGGGCGGCGGAGGCCTCGTCGGGCCGGACCCGCCGCGACGTGACCACCGGGGCGGACGGCGGCCCGGGCGTACGGGACCGTCAGGTGGCGGGTCCGGGCTCGCCGTCGGCGGTCCAGGTGGAGATGACCTCCTCCGCCGCCATGACCAGCCCGGCCACGTTCGGGTAGCCGGCGTAGGGCGCCAGCATCACGAGCGTCTCCCGCAGCTCGTCGGGGGTGAGCTCGTGGTTGCGGAGCGAGGCCCGAGCCTGGATCTTCCAGGTGTCGACCTGGCCGTGGGCCGCGATCACCCCCATCAGGAGGAGGCGGCGGGACCGGAGGTCGAGGACGTCGCGGTCCCACACCTCGGCGAAGAGGCTCCGCAGCATCACGTCGTTGAACGCCATGGTCCCCTCGGGGAGGTCGACGACGTCGCCCGCGTAGACCTCCCGCAGCTTGTCGGCCCCTCGCTGGTACGGCGTGCGCTCGTCGGCCACTGGGTCTCCTCCTCGGCGCCGGTGCGCCTGACTTGCCACGTGTAAGGTTGCCAGTCAAGCACGACGACGGTCGGCGGCACGCGCCCCCGGGGTCGGGCCCCGAGAGGCAGGGTCGATGACGGAGGGTCGGTGGCACTGATGGCGACCGACCCGCGGGGCGTCGACGGGCCGGCGCCCGCCCCCCGGCAGTGGCTCAGCCCCCGCCAGGCGGCCACGGTCGCATCCCTGCTCGACGCCGGCCTGGAGGCGATCCACGAGGGCGGCCACGGCTCGCTGAGCCTGCGCGACGTGGCCACCCGCGCCGGGGTCACCCACACCACCGCCTACACGTACTTCACCTCCAAGGAGCACCTGGTCGCCGAGATCAGCTGGCGGGCCCTGCGCGACCTGCCCGTCCCCCCGCCCGACCCGGCGGCCCCCCTCGCGACCCGGCTCACCGACGCCCTGCGGGGCGCCAGCGAGGTCTTCTCGCAGGACCCCGCCTTCGCCGAGGCCGCCCTCGCGGCCATGGTCGGCGCCGACCCCGACATCCGCCGCCTCCGCGACGCCATCGGGGCCGAGGTGGCCCGGCGCATCGAGGTGGCCCTCGGCCCCGACGCCGATCCCCGCCTGCGCGACGGGGCCCTGCTCCTCTTCAGCGGGGCCATGCTCCAGGCCGGACTCGGCTACTTCACCTTCGACGAGGTCGTCACCACCATCGGCACCATCGCCGAGCTGTGGGACGGCGGCGCCTGATGTTCATCGTGCGCTTCGACCTCCGGGCCCCGGGGGCCGACCCGGCCTCGCGGGCCACGCTCCACCGGACCGCGGTCGACATGGCCCGGTTCGTCGACGGCCACGGCTGCGCGTCGATCGTGGTCTCCGAGCACCACGCCTCCGACGACGGCTACCTGCCGTCACCGTTCCTCCTCGCCGGGGCCATGGCCGCAGCCACGACGGCCACGCCGGTCGTGGTGGCGGTGACCCTGCTCCCGCTGCACGACCCGGTGCGGCTGGCCGAGGACATCATCACCCTCGACCACCTCAGCGAGGGCCGGGCCATGGTGGTCCTGGGTCTGGGGTACCGGCCGGTGGAGTACGAGCTCTACGGGGTCGACTTCGGCCGCCGTGGGCGCATCGCCGACGAGAAGCTGGGCCGGCTCCTCGCCCTGCTCGACGCGGCCCACGTGGGGGCCGGCGCGGTCCGGGTCACACCCGGGCCCTTCACCTCGCCCCGTCCGACCATGGCGTGGGGCGGGGGCACCCCGGCGGCGGCACGCCGGGCCGGCCGCCACGGCCTCGGGTTCTTCGCCCAGACCGACGCCCCCGGCCTCGGCGAGGCCTACGAGGCCGCAGCCCGGGAGGCCGGCCACGAGCCCGGCCTCTGCGTGCTCCCGTCCCCTTCCGCGCCCTACGCCGTGTTCGTGGCCGACGACGTGGACGCCGGCTGGGACGCGGTCGGCCCCTCGTTGCTCGTCGACGCCGTCGCCTACCACCGGTGGGCCGAGGAGGCCGGCTCGGCGGTCGCCACCGCGAGCCTCTCGTCGGCGGCGACGGTCGAGGAGATGCGGGCCGCCGACGGCGCCCACCGCGTGGTCGACGCCGAGGGGGCCCGATCCCTGGTCCGCGAGCACGGCCTGCTGGCCCTCCACCCCCTCTGCGGCGGCCTGGACCCCGAGGTGGCCTGGCCCCACCTCGAGCGCGCCGTCGCCGCCGTGGCCACCGATCCCGTCGGGGCCGCGCCGTGAGCCCCGTCCCTCCCCACGATCCACCACCCCAGGAGATGACACCGATGCCCGCCTTCCCCCGTGACGAGATGGAAGCGATGGTCGAGCACTGGCTCGACGTCAACAAGCAGGCCGAGGCCACCGGCGACTGGCGCCTCATGGCCGAGTGCTACGCCGAGGACGCCACCTACGGCTGGAACTACGGACCCGAGGTCAACTTCATGGCCGTCGGCCGGGACCAGATCCGCGACTGGGCCATCGGCCTGGAGATGGACGGCCTCGACGGCTGGACCTACCCCTACGAGGCCATCCTCGTCGACGACCGGCAGGGCCAGGTCGTCGGCTTCTGGCGCCAGGTCGCCGACGCGACCCGCCCCGACGGCTCCCCCTACGAGATCGCCGGCATCGGCGGCAGCTGGTTCAAGTACGCCGGCGACATGCAGTGGGCCTGGCAGCGCGACTGGTTCGACCTCGGCAACGCCGGCTCCCTGTTCATGGAGATGATGGGCGCCGACGCCCTCTCCGAGGGCATGACCGCCCGCATGCACCGCGCCCTCGGCCAGCAGCCCGGCCACTACTCCCTCGCCGACACCCCCACCCCCCTCTGGCCCGAGGACCGCAGGGAGTAGGGCACCGCGCTGCGGCGTGGGTCACCCCGGCGCCGGGTCGGGAGCCGGCGGGAGCAGCTGGTCGCGCAGCAGGGCGACGAGCCACCCCTCGTAGCGCACCGGCGGCCAGCGCCGGTCGAGGACCAGGAGGCGGTACAGCTCGGGCGACACCAGGGCGTGGACGATGTCGGCTGCGTCGCGCTCGCGGAGGCCGGGCCGCAGCGCGCCGCCGCGGGCCAGGGCCCGGGCGACCCGCCGCTGCCCGGCCTGGCGCTGGCGGGTGAGCTGGGCGAGCAGGGCGGCGGCGTCGGGGTCGGCGCCCGCGGCGCTGACGAGGACGAGGTAGAGCGGCGCGACCCGGGCGTTGACCTGCCGGGCGATCCCCACGAGGGCGGCGAGCTGGGCGCCCGGCTCGGGCTCGGCGGCGAGGGCCCGGACCTCCGAGCGGTCGGCCATCGGCACCGGCTCGTCGTCGCCGACGATGGCGACGTCGACGAGGGCCTTCAGGACGCCGGCCTTGGAGGAGAAGAGCCGGTACAGCGTCGCGGGCGGGACGTCAGCCCGGTGGCTGACGGCCTCGACGGTGGTCGCCCCGTAGCCGCGCTCGAGGAACAGCTCGCGGGCCGCCTCGATGACCGCAGCCCGGGCCAGCCGGGTCCGCGCCTGGGGCCGACGATCCGCCGGGGGCAGCCGGTCCGGGCGCCCGTCGGTGGTCACCGGATCGAGGGTAGCGCTCCCGAAATGAGAGTGATACTCTCATTCTCGTCAACACCGTCCCGGTTCGGGGACCGGGGTGGTAGCGACAGGTCCCGCGCGACTTCGCCACCCCGCCCGACGCGCCGGCCGACCGGTGATCGCACCCCGACCCACCAGGAGCACGACATGACGACCTCCGACGCCTCGCCCGAGGACCGCATCACCGCCATCATCGACGGCCTCGACGACTGGCGGGGCGAGGCCCTGCGGCACCTCCGGGGCCTGATCCACGAGGCCGACCCCGACGTCGTCGAGGAGATCAAGTGGGTGAAGCCCTCGAACCCGGACGGGGTCCCGACGTGGACCCACGGCGGGATCCTCTGCACCGGCGAGGTCTACAAGGCGAAGGTGAAGGTCACCTTCGCCAAGGGGGCGTCGGTCGACGACCCGACCGGGATCTTCAACTCGAGCCTCGGTGGCGGCACCCGGCGCGCCGTCGACATCGCCGAGGGCGAGCACCTCGACCCCGAGGCCTTCAAGGAGCTCATCCGCGCCGCCGTCGCCCACAACGAGCCGTAGCGGACCACGGGCAGCGCAACCCGGCGCCACGCCGGGTGTGCAGCTCCGCCGGCGACGCCCCCCCCACCGGGATGAGCGCGACGGCCTCGGGGCGCAGTCACGCGGCTGGCCGACTCCTGGCGCCAGATCGTCCGGCCACGGAATGGGCGGCCCACCCGGGGCGTTCCTCGTGGGGATGGACAGCGACGAGCCCACACCCCACGAGGAGGCGACCCGGGCCCTGGCCGATCGGCGCGCCGACATCGAGGCACGTCTCTCGTCCATCGAGGCCGGCGCCGTCTCTGCGGCCAGCGGCATCGGCTTCGGCAAGCGGGTCGGCGAGGGGACCAACATCGCGGTCGAGCGGATGGTGGAGGTGTCGATGCACAACAGCCTCCGGGCCGAGCTCGAGACCGTGCGGCGCGCCCAGGAGAAGCTCGCCCGCGACGAGACGACGGGGTGCGACGTGTGCGGCAAGCCGATCGGTGCAGCCCGCCTCCACGCGTTGCCCTGGGCCGTGACCTGCGTCGAGTGCGCCCCGTAGCCGGAGACGGACCAGCCCCGCGGGGAGCGCGCCCTCGACCCGACGGGGCCTCGACCCGCCGATCTCCGATCGGGCGCTCCCCACCCCTCGGGGTCGGCGTGGTGGTGCACCGCGACGTCGTCACCCCGCCTTCGGAGCACAGGTACGGTCACGCCGCCTCCGCCGACCCCCGGGAGAACCGCCCATGTCCGTCTTCGACGAGTCCGACTACGAGCCCAGCCCGTGGGAGCCCGTCGCCCAGGAGGTCGAGCGCTACGAGCAGACCGACGGGGCCGAGCCCAGCGAGCTGGTGGGCGACGAGTGGATCGTCCTCTGGACCCTCGGCGCCCGGACGGGCCAGGTCCGCAAGACACCCCTGGTGCGCGTGGCCGACGGTGAGGGTCGCTACGCCGTCATCGGGTCGCAGGGCGGGGCGCCGACCGATCCCCAGTGGGTCCACAACGTGCGGGCCCGGCCGCTGGTGCGCCTGCAGGACGGGCCCGTGCGGACCGACCTCGCGGCCCGCGAGGCGGCCGGCGAGGAGAAGCAGCGGTGGTGGGACCGAGCCCTCGCGGTGTGGCCCGACTACGACGCCTACCAGGCGGCGACCGACCGAGAGATCCCGCTCTTCGTCCTCGAGCCCGACGGCGCCTGACGCGGGCGCTCAGCCGAGAGCGACGTGACCCGCACCGCGCTCGACGCAGCCCGCCGCGCTGCAGCCTGACCCGGCGGCCGGGGAAGGCAGCTGTCTGCTCAACCACCCTCCCCGGCCCGCCTGGACGCCCGCCTTCCCCGCGGCGAGCGAACGAATCACCACGCCAGCGACACGGTCGACCACAGTCCGCGCACCCCCCGGCGCGCCCTTTGGATCGCCTTCGACCCGGGTATGTTGGACGCGCCCGAATGACACGCGTCACCCTGCGGTCAAGACCTCTGGCTGCGCCGACGCCGACCCTGCACCTCGACCACGGTGAGCACTTCAGGACACGAGCAGCAGCTCCAGGACGAGATCCACCACCTTCGCCGCGCCCTCGAGCACCGCGACGTCATCGGCCAGGCCAAGGGCATCCTCATGGCCACCAGCCGGATCAGCGACGACCAGGCGTTCGCCATGCTCCGCACCGCCTCCCAGCGCCGCAACACCAAGCTCCACGACATCGCCGCCAGCATCGTCGCCGACCACAACCAGCTCGTCGGCGGCGGAGCATCACCGCCGCGCCGGTTCGCCCCCTGGGAGCCCAGCAGCACGCATCGCGCCACCGACGGCAACGGCCAGCATCCCCATGACGGTGATGGCAACGGCAACGGCAACGGCAACGGCCATCATCCGCATGACGGTGACCCCGACGGCCACCGGCTCGGCGCGAGCGACACCCAGACCGACCACCACACCCACGACTCGACCGGGCCGGGCTCCCGAGGACAGGCCCTCTGACCGCCCGGGCGCCCGACCGGGTCCTCGGCCCCGCCGGTCCTGGCGACACCCCCGTGCCACCGTGGCGGGGTGAGCGACCTCCTCTGGGTGCTGCCCCTGCTGGCGGGCGTGGCGCTCATCGTGTGGGGGGCCGAGACCTTCGCGGAGCACCTCTCGGCCGCCTCCGTGCGACTGGGGGTGAGCTCCTTCGCCATGGCCCTGCTCCTCGCCAGCGCCCTCGCCGTAGCTCGGAACGGACGACCTCGACCGCCTCGACCGCCGCCTCCGAGAGCAGGCCACTCACCTCGTCGAGACGAGCCGCCCGCTGCTCGACGACGTACCGCTGGGCCTCGGGCCGGCGCAGCAGTCTCTGTACCCACTTGGCCTGGCGGTTGACGGCGTCGACGGCCACGTCGTGAGACACAAGCGCAGAGATCTGGTCACGCTCAAGGCAACAGACCCGCCGAGCTCGTAGTGCCCGCGCCGGACTCCGCCGCATCGGCGAACCCGCCGTCTGAACCAGGGACGCCGCCCCGCCGGTCCCGCGACCCGGTCGGCGGTCTCCAGGTCGACACTGTTCGGCGTTGGTACTGTCCCGGCACGAGCTGAGGGGAGGGTTCATGGGTGGACGACGCTTCATGGGAACGGTGCTGGCCGGTGCTGCGCTGCTGATGGCTACGGCCTGCGGAAGTGACGGCGATGGCACGAGCGAAGCCGACGACGAGACCACGACGACCACAGTCGCAGAGACCACGACGACGGCCGCAGAGACCACCACCACGGGGCGAAGCCTGCCGTGGCTGAACCTGCAGCCAGGTGACTGCCTCGAGGCCGTCCCGACCGGAAGTGGGTTCTCGAGCGTGGACACCATCATCTGTACCGAGCCCCACGAGGGCGAGGTCGTGTTCAGGGGCCAGCCCGGCAACGCCGGCGAAGAGGGTCGGTGTACCGAGTCCTTCACCACCTATGCGGGCCGTGCGCTCGACGGCAGCGGTTTCGACCTCACCTGGTTCACCGCAGAGGAAACCACGCCCAGCTCGCCACCGGGTGGCGTCCCCACGCTTCCCGCTCCGGGTGGCGCGGGCGCCGACCTGATGGTCGTGTGTGTGGCGATCTCGACCGCAGGAACCACCACCGGTTCGATCGCCGCCTAATGGGTGCCATGGTCGAGCGGGAACGATCGCTCGCCCGGACCTTCATCCTCTCCTTCTCCGTTGGGGACTGCCGCGGCTCACCTGCCGCGCCGTGCGGCCAGAACTGGGACCGGACCCGCACCCGAGGCCGCAAACCCTCCCGCGGCCCGGCCTGCACCTGAGACCTCCACTCGCTCTCAGCGACACGCAAGACCCCCGGCAGTTCGGGCGGGGTGGGCGTGGCGTTGCCGGCATGGAGGACGCCGACATCTGGCGCATGATCGACGACTACCTCCTCGCGCAGACCATCAAGGACCGCATCGACGAACCCGCCGAGCCCTGGACCGAGGCGAACACCGACGACGACGAAGACACCGCCTGAGCCGCTGACGGCATGAAGCGCTGATCGAGGGCTTCGACCTTCGGCACCCATGTTGGTCACGCCATGGCCAGAGCCTCGGGGACACGGCGCGCCAACCACCTGGTCTGGGGGTGGGCCCCGAGGTGGTCAAAGACCCCCGGAGGTGTGTCGGCCTCGCGCAGGAAGCACAGGGTGAACAACAGCCGCACCGAGTCCGCAAGGACCACGTCGACGAGCCCGGAGTCGGCGTCGTCGCTGACGAGGTGGTGGGCAGGGTGATCCCGCCGGGCCTTCAGGGCCTCCAACCACTCGTCGAGGGAGGGGACGACCTCTGCGGAGGGTGCCCCGGCGAGCTCGACACATTCCTGCACACGGGTACGGAAGCGGCTCTGCGATGTTGCTCGACGGACGCGATCGAACGACTCGATCGCTGCGCAGCGGTTGATCAACCGGTCCGAGCCGAACATGGAGGACTCACCCACCGTCGCGCACACCCGCCGCAGCTCAGCGCGGTACCGGTCGGCTGCTTCGACGAGACGGTGGAACCCGCCACAACCGAGGAGGTCGAACGGCACCAGGAAGTCACTTGGCCGGAAGACCTCCGGTTCTTGGTCGCCCCTCGGGCCCGTCCATCTGGCGCCGGAAAGGAGCAGGCGTTAGCCGTGTGCCGGTCGATCAGCCGGCGAGCGAGGTGAGCAGCGCGTTCAGGGCTCGTTCCTCGGCCGCAGGGTCGGTGGACGACTCTCGGACGGCGCTCAGGGCGTCGTCGATCTCGCTGTCGAGGAAGGTCCAGGCCGTCTCGTCGAGGGGTTCGAGGGTGGGCTGGGCGTCGTCCCAGGCGGTCTCGAGGTCCGTGATGCGGGTGGCGGCTCCGGCCTGGTCGCCCTGTTGGACGAGGCCGAGGGTGTCCTGGGCGATCGTGGTGAACCCGGCGAGGTCGGAGGCGGGGAAGCTGGCCGTGGCCTGCTGGGGCGTGAGCTGCTCGACCGGCCCGGCGGCGGCCTCCTCCTCCTGGGCGGAGAACGCCTGGTGAGGCTGGCTGTTCGCGTAGGCGAGGACGCCGACGGTGAGGAGGGCGACGGCCCCGAAGTAGGCCAGCATCTTGCGCTCGCGCTCGGGGTCGCGGTCGGCGGCGACGTGGGCATCGGCCTCGTCCTCGATGACGTCGGGTCGCTTCACGGCGAGGTAGATCACGGTGCCGAGGATGGCGGTCAGGAAGATCACGCTGGTGCCGAGGGTCCCGACGCCGATCCCGCCGAGCTGCTTCTCGACGGCGATCCAGTCGCCGAGGTTCGCTCCGAGGGGGCGGGTGAGCACGTAGGCGATCCAGAACGACAGCACGGCGTTGGCACCGAGCCTCCAACCCACGACGGTGGCGGCGATCAGGAAGACGGGGAGCAGGACAGCGACGCCGGGTGTCCAACCGGTCAGCTCGAGGGTCCAGTCGCCGGCGGCGGTCCCGAGGGCGAAGGTGAGGAGGATCGGCCAGCCAGTAGAACGCCTCGCGGGGGACGCTCACGATGCTGTGGATCGACAACGTGCCCTCCCTCCGGTACCAGAGCGCGAAGGTCAGGGCAAGGACTGCAGCGACCACCGGCGTGGTGATCGCCAGGTTGACCCCGTACCTGTCGGTCAGGATGTCGGTGTAGAGGGTGCCGGTCACGCTGAGCACGACCACCGTGGACCAGTACGAGAAGGCGTTGTACCTCGGGAGGCGGATCTGCCAGGCCAGGACGGCCGCGAGGACGACGCTGAAGATGAGCGTGGTGTTGATCAGGCCGACGTTCAGGTCGACGGCGATCCAGTCGGCGAAGCTCTCGCCGACCGTTGTGCACAGGATCTTGATGATCCAGAACCAGATGGTGATCTCGGGGACCTTGTTGAGCAAGGCACGCCCCGTAGAGCTGGTCGCAGGGCTCGGTGGGCTCGTGGCGGTCGCAGCGGTCATGGCCGAGATCGTGGAGGGCCTGGTTGAGTGGGTGATCTCTGCCAGGTTCGCGGTGGGTAAACCCTTCGCGACCGACCGTCGGGGTCGAGCGGGATGTGGGATCGTTGCGCCGTGCCCCGACGAGGCGTTGCGCGTTGAGCGGGGGCGAAGCGACGAGACGTGCCTCGATCCTCGTCGTCGAGGACGACCCCGTGATCGCCCACGGCCTCGTCTCGGAGCTGTCCGGCCAGGGCTACGCGGCCCGGCTCGCCCCGACGGGCGAGGAGGCGCTGCGCCTGGCGCGGGCCGAGCCGCCCGACGCGGTGCTGTTGGACCTCGGCCTGCCGGACCTCGACGGCGTCCACGTCTGTCGGTCCCTGCGTCGCCTGCTGCCCGACGGGCCGATCGTGATCCTCACCGCCCGTGATGCGGAGATCGACATCGTCGTCGGACTCGACGCCGGGGCCACCGATTACGTCACCAAGCCGTTCAGCACCCGGGTGGTGCTCGCCCGGCTGCGTGCGCACCTGCGCTCCCCCTCGTCGTCGGCATCGACCGACCTCGTCTTCGACGAGCTGCGGATCGACGTGGCCGGCCTCCGCGTGTTCGTGGGTTCCTCGGAGGTCCCGCTGCGACCCAAGGAGCTGGCGCTGCTCGTGCGTCTGGCGTCGTCGGCGGGACGGGTGCTGAGCCGGGACCAGCTCCTCGACGACGTGTGGGACATGACCTGGACGACCGGGACGAAGACGCTCGAGGTCCATGTCCACACCGTGCGGCGCAAGCTGGGGCAACGAGCGGACGGACGACCGTGGATCTCGACGGTCCGGTCCTTCGGCTACCGCTTCGAGCCGTGAAGACCCGCATCGCTCGCACGATCGTCGGTGTGGCGGCCCTGGTCGTGGTGGGGTTGGGGGTCCCGTTCGCCATCGTGGTCCAGCACCTCTACGAGGGTCGGGCCACCGTCCAGCTGCAGCGCTCGGCGGCCGAGGCCATCGCCGAGCTGGCCCTCCCGCTGCGGGTCGACGAGATCGCCGCGGCGTCACGAGAGCCGGACGCACCACCGGACTTCTCGGTGTACGACGCGTCCGGGGACCGGCTCTTCGGGACCGGGCCGGATCGCCTCGACGGACGCGCCCCGGACCAGCTCGTCGTGGTGTCGCCGATCGCCGACCGCACCACCGAGACCGTCGTCGGCTGGGTGCGGGTGAGCCGCCCACACGCATCCATCGACGGCGAGGCCCGCCGGGCGTGGGCCCTGATGGCCCTCGCCGCCCTGGGCGGACTCGGCGTCGCTCTCCTCATCGCCCGGCGGGAGGCGGCGCGCCTCGCGGATCCGATCTCGGAGCTGGCGTCGAGGGCCGAGCGCCTGGGGTCGGGGGACTTCGACCCCACACCCGCGCCCACCGGCACACCCGAGCTGGACGTCCTCGCCGATGCCCTGGCCGTGTCCGACCGGCGGCTCGAGGAGCTGGTCACCCGCGAGCGCGAGTTCAGTGCCAACGCCTCGCATCAGCTGCGGACGCCGCTCGCAGGCCTCCAGGTCAGCCTCGAGCGGGGCGATCTCGCCACCGCCGCGGTCGAGGCGCGACGACTCTCCGCGACGGTGGACCACATGCTCGCCCTGGCGCGAGGCGCGCTGCCGACGCCCAGCAGGATCGAGCTGGGTCCCGTCCTCACCGACATGGCCCACACCTGGCGGACGACCTTCGCCCGAGCGGAGCGGCACCTGATGGTGCTGATCGACGATCAGCTGCCGGAGGTCCGGGTACGACACGGCTCGATCGAACAGGCCTTGGATGCCCTGCTCGACAACTCGCTCCGGCACGGCGAGGGCTCGACCCGACTCATCGCCCGACAGGTCCACGGTGGACTCGTGATCCAGGTCGACGACGAGGGCCCCGGCATCGACGCAGGTCGCGCTGCGGCCGTGTTCGAGCGGCGCGAGGGCGCTGGCACGGGGATCGGCCTCGCCCTCGCCCGCACCCTCGTCGAGGCCGACGGCGGCCGGCTGCTCCTCACCGATCCCGACCACGCCGAGTTCCGCATCGTCCTCGCCGGACGCGACTCCTAGACCGGCTGGTCCTCCCCTGGGGTCGGGGCCCGGTCCCCAGCCCTCGGCAGCAGGACCTCGACCCGGGCGCCTCCTGCCCGGCCCTCGACAGCCCGGACGGTGCCGTGGTGCGCAGCGACCACCTCGGCGGTGATCGCCAGCCCGAGGCCACTACCCCCGTCGTCGCGCGCCCGGGCCTCGTCGAGGCGCACGAAGCGCTCGAAGACCTCCTCGCGCCGGTCGGCGGGGATGCCGGAGCCGTCGTCCTCGACCACCAGCAGGACCCCGTCGACGGCCTCCGCGAGCTCCACGCGGATCGACGATCGGGCGTGGCGCGCCGCGTTGTCACCGAGGTTGCGCAGCACTCGACGCAGGTGGGAGGCATCTCCGTCGACCTGGCCGGCAGAGACGGCCGAGACGTCGACGTCGTGGTCCGTGGTGGCCCGGAGCCGGGCGGCCTCGTCGAAGACCAGGTCGTCGAGGTCGATCACCCGGCGGCGCACCTCGAGTGTGCTCTCGTCGGCGCGGGCCAGGAACAGCAGGTCATCCACCAGGCGCTCGATCCGCAGGTCCTCGGGCAGGACGACTGCGGCCAGCTCGTCATCGGTGCCGCGTCCCGGGTGAGCCAGGGCGACCTCGGCGTGGTGGCGGATGGTCGCGACGGGCGACCGCAGCTCGTGCGAGGCGTCGGAGATGAACCGCTGCTGGCGCTCCTGGGACGCCTCGAGGCGGTCGAGCATGCGGTTCATCGTCTGGGCCAGGCGCGCGACCTCGTCACCGGTGTCGGGGATCGGGGACCCGTCGGTGCAGCTCCCGGCCCGACACTGCGTCGACCTCCCGCCGGATCGCCTCCACCGGCGCGAGGGTCCGCCCCACCACCATCCAGGTGGTCCCCCCCACGAGCAGCAGGAGGATCGGGATGCCGGCGACGAGGAGGCCGCGCACCAGGTCGGTGGACTCGGTCACCACCTCGGTCGACCGGCCGACCAGCACGGTGTAGCGAGCTGACGGCGCGTCGGCGGCCTCCGCCCGCACGAGGAAGGAGCCCTCGTCGCCCACCGGGGCGCGCACCTCGGTCGAGCCGCCGGGGGCGACGTCGGCGATCGCCGCCTCACCGGCGACGTTCTCGCTCGAGGCGACCACTCGTCGGTCCTCGTCGACGACCTGGATGACGAGGTCTTCGTCGTCGCCGACGGCCAGCTCACCCGGCGTCGTCCCTGACTCCAGGAGGTCGGCCACGTCGATGGCTCGCAGCCGGGCGGCCGTGCTCACCTGGTCGCGCAGCGACGACTGGAGCAGCACCACCAGGGTGATCCCCCCGACCACGAGGGCCAGCCCGACGACCACCACGGCCACCGCGGTGGTCCGGACCCGGATCGACCGGGCTCGCCGGAGCCCCGACACCCGGCCCGACGGTGCAGCGTCAGCCGCCATCGGTCGCCATGCGGTAGCCCGCGCCTCGGATCGTGACGATGGACTCCCGGCCGAAGGGTCGGTCCAGCTTGTTGCGGAGGCCGCGCGACGTAGACCTCCACGATGTTCGGGTCGCCATCGAAGTCGTAGTCCCACACGTGGTCGAGGATCTCGCGCTTGGAGAGGACCTCGCCGGCCCGGCGGAGGAGGAGCTCCAGCAACGACATCTCGCGCGGGGTGAGGTCGACCTCCTGCTCGCCCCTCCAGCAGCGGCGCGAGGCGGGGTCGAGGCTCAGGTCGCCGGCGGCCAGCACCGTCGGCCGCTCCCGGCCGCCCCGGCGCAGCAGGGCCCGGATCCGGGCCAGCAACACGACGTAGGAGAAGGGCTTGGTCAGGTAGTCGTCGGCGCCGGTGTCGAGCGCCTCGGCCTCGTCGAGCTCGCCGGCCTTGGCCGTCAGCATGAGGATCGGGGTCCAGTTGCCGGCCTCGCGGAGCTCGGCGCAGACCTGGTAGCCGCTCTTGCCCGGCAGCATGATGTCGAGGACGATGACGTCGTAGGGGTGCTCCGTCGCCATCCACAGGCCGTCGGTGCCGTCGAGGGCGACGTCGACGGCGAAGCCCTCGGCCTCGAGCCCGTTGCGCAGCCCCGCGGCCAACCGCTTCTCGTCCTCCACGACCAGCACGCGCATGGGTGGCCCTTCCGTCGGGGTCGATCGGCGCCACTCTGGGCGGACGCACCTGAGGACACGCTGAAGGCACCCGGGCACGCCAGGCGCAGGTCACCCACGACGGGTCGTCCGTCCCGCCCGTGTTCAGCGTCGCCTCAGCCGGGCCTCCGTACCGTGGGGCCGCCGGGCGACGCCCTGTCGACCCTCTCCGTGGGGGCGTCGCCCGGCCCCCACGGATCGGAGACCTCGGCAGATGGGCAGCCTGATCGATGCGCTGACCGGCCTCCCGTCGCTTCTTCCTGGCTGTACCTCGCACCGCGTGCTGGGGCGGGCCAGCGCCGTGGTCGGGGGGCTGGCGTCGGGGTCCTCTTGTGGTGTCGGTGCGGTGGGTGGTGGCCCGCCAGGACGCGCTTCGCGCGCGGTGGCCGGGTCCGGGCCAGTGCGGTCGCCGCCGGGTCGAGGAGGCGTGCCAGCCCGAGCTGGCACGGGCGTGGCGCTCCGTGGCCGCACCGAGCCTTCCTGGCCGTCGCCGCCGTCGCGATGGTGGTGGTCGGCCGCGGGTGGGCGTGTCCGAGACGTTCGAGGCGGTCGTCGGTACCAAGGGGATCGCCCGGCTCGACCAGCCCGTCCCCGATGGCTCTCGCCCACCGGACGGCGTGGCTGACCGGTGCGATGCGCCGGGTGTCGGCGGTGGGCGGGGTCACCGGAGGGGGTCGCTGGCGGTCCTGAGGTGGCCGGCGGGCGCCGAAGGACGTGGCGACCGATGCTCGTGGTCGGGGCCGCCCTCGGCGGGGCGTGGTCACCTTCCAGGCCATCAAGCACCTCGTGGGCCGGCCCCGACCCATGGTCGCGGTCACGACCGCGCCGGCTTCGCGTTCCCGTCGGGCCACACCACGACGACCGTCGCGGTCGCCGGCGCCGTCGCCTGGCTGGTCGCCGGACCGGCCGTGGCGTCAACGGCGCGTGCTGGACCACGCCCTCCCCGTGGGCGCTGGTGGGGTTGTCCCGCGCCTACCTCGGTGCGCACTGGCTGACCGATATGGCCGGGGGGTGGCTGTTGGGCACGGCGTGGCTGGCGGGGGTGGTCGCGGCCGATGTGGCGGTCTGGTACGTGCGGCCCCCCCCCCCCTCCCCCTCCCTCCTCCTCCCCCCTCGGCCCCGGGGATGCGTGGTGTGATCGGCACGGCCCGACCCGGCAGCGCCTCGGGTCGAGGGTTCCAGTGACGGTGCACCCTCCACGAGGCCGACCTGAACCGTCGAGGGCCGAGAGCCTGCCATCGGGCGGACATCAGAGGTCGCGAGGGCGGAGTCCGCCATGCGACGGGTGGAGTGGATCGTCGTCAGGGCCGCGGCGGCGACCGCAGCGAGCCCGATGCCGCCGACGGTGCCGAGGTAGGTCCAGGGGATGGCGAGGCTCGACGGCGGCGGGTCGAAGACGCCGGTGAGGACCTTGATGAGCATGTGGGTGAGGGCCCACGCCCCGGCGGCGCCGGCGAGGAGCCCGCCGAGGGCGACGACGCCGGACTCGGCCCAGACGAAGCTGCCGAGCTGGCGGGGGGTCGCACCGAGGGCGGTGGCGATGGCGAAGGTCCGTCTGCGTTCGGCGAGGCCGAGGGCGAGGACGAGCCCGGTCGGCGGAGGCAGTGAGGAGGAGGGCGAAGCCGAGCTCGACGCGGGTCAGGCCGGCCAGGTCGACGGCAGTGAGGCTGGAGCCGATGACGTGCCGGCTGGTGGTGATGTCGGTGACCTTGGCGTCGGTGCCGACGACGTCGCGTACCCGGGAGGCGACGGCGGCGGGGTCGTGGCCGCCGGTGTCGAGGAGGAAGGCTCCCGACCGCGTGGCTGCCGGTCGGCTGGCGATGTAGTCGGCGTTGGCGACGAGGAAGCTGTCGGAGGGCGCCGTGGGGAACTCCTTGGCGACGCCGGCGTAGTGGAACTGCACGTCGGTGTACTGCTTGGTGCGGCCGTCCTGGAGGCGCAGGGTGATGGGGTCGCCGGGGGCGAGCTGGAAGTCATGCACGGTCTGAGCGCAGACGAGGACGCTGTCGGGTCGGGCGCGAGGGTGGGCATGAGGTGGGGCGTGCCGCCGACGAAGTAGGCGTCCTGGAGCGGGTGGCGTCGACGATGGTGTCGGTGCGGACGCCGTAGAGGTCTTGCAGGTCGGCGCCGACGTAGGCGTAGCGGTGCTGGACGGGTTCCACGGAGCGGACGCCGGGGACGGCGGCGAGTGTCGGATGCTGTCTGGGGCCGACGACGACGCCGGGTGACTCGGTGACGGTGACGTCGGCGCCGTTGGTCAGCAGGGCATCGACCTCGGCTTGTTGGCGGTAGGTGGCGTTGAAGATGGCGGTGGAGGCGGCGAACGAGACGGTGAGGGCGACGAGGGCCAGCGCCCGGGCGAGGAGGCGTCGTTGGCGGGACATCGACGCCGCGATGGTCCCGGAGAGCCGTCCCGCGAGTGGCCGCAGCAGGGCGCGCGACGAGGCGGCGGCCGCGGTCGAGGAGCGTGTCGGCGAAGCGCCAGGCGAGCAGCCCGAGCCGGTCCAGAGCAGGGCCGGGCCGGCGAAGGCCCAGTAGGAGACGGAGATGGTCGGCACGCCTTCGGGGGCGAGGACGAGTTTGTAGCCGTTGCGGCTGGTGAGCCAGAACACCACGCGCCGGCGGCGAGCAGGATGATGTCGAGGCCGCTGCGCTCCCAGCGGGGGAGCCGGACGGCGGATGGTGCGGCGGTTGGCGGTGACCGTGTCGTCGCGGGCGTCGCGCCATGCCGGGAGGGCGACGGAGGCGACGGCGATGGCGAGGCCCGCGAGAGCTGATCCGCCGGCCCAGATGACGCCGGCGGCGGTGGTGGCGCCGAAGCCGCCGGTGCCGAAGGCGACGTGGCCGACGAGCGTGGCGAGGCCGAGACCGGCGACGGCGCCGAGGTCCCGACGGCGACGGCTTCGATGACACCGAGGCGGACGAGCTGTCGGGTGGTGGCGCCTCGGGCTCGCAGCAGCGCCTGCTCGCGGCGGCGGCGGTCCCGGCCGGTGCTGGCGATGGTGGCGGTGAGCAGGCCGGCGAGCACGGCGCCGGGCAGGCCGAGGAACAGGAACAGGACCTGGGCGTAGAGGGCGTCGGAGCGGGCGCCGTCGAGGGTGGCGCCGAGATTGTCGCCGACCAGCCCCGCCCCGGCGAGCTTGACCTCGAGGTTGCGGGCGGCGCCGGACACCTGGGTGTAGGCGGCGGCGGGGTCCTCGGGCAGTTGGTGGAGATGGTGGCGTGGATCTGGGTGTGGACCTGGTCGGGTCGGCGCGGCGAGGGGGTCGAACAGGTCGTGCCACTGCGTGGCCGGGAGGAGGAGCACGTTGTCGGGCGGCGCCTGCGGCTGGGCCTGCGGCGGTGCGCCGACGTCCTGGAAGAGCGAATCGGCCTGCGGGAGGTCGACGACCCCGTCGATGGTGACCGTGACCGGGTCGAGCCCGGCTCTTCCGAGGTGACGGTGTCGCCGGGGGCGACGTGGAGGTTGGCTGCGGTCTGTTGGGCGACGAGCACGCCGTTGCCGGCCCGGCCAGGTCGCGGATCTCGGCAGGGAAGGCGTCCGGTAGTCGTCGGGCAGGCCGAGGACGACGCCCGGTCCGGTGGTCTGCGTCGAGCCACCGGTGGTGGCCTCGAGCCCCGTGGTGGTGGGCGAAGTCGACCGTCGGGTGGTCTGGACGAGCGGGTCGGCGGCGACCGTCGCCTGGAACCAGGCCAGGTCGGTGCCGGGCTGGGCCTGGATCTGCCAATCGACGGCGACGTCGCCGATGGCGCGCCGGGTCATGGTTGCCTTGGAGGTGGAGAGGAAGCGCCGATCGAGGCGAGGAGGGCGACGGCGATGGCGACGCCGGCGGCGGCGGCGAGCAGGCGGCCGCCTCGGCGGCCGGGCGAGGCCGCGGAGCCAGGTGAGGGTGATCACTCTCTGATCGGAGCGCTCCGTCTCGCATCGTCCACACGGGTGGGGATCCGGTCGACGATGGCGGGGTCGTGGGTGGTCACGACGAGGCCGGCACCGAGGTGGTCGCCGCCGTGGAGCAGGGCGTCGACGACGACAGCGCCGGCCTCGTGGTCGAGTTGTCCGGTCGGCTCGTCGGCGAGGATGAGCTGCGGTCGCCGGCGAGGGTCCGGGCGACGGCGACGCGTTGCATCTGACCGCCGGAGAGCTCTTCGGGGAGCTTGTCGGCGATGAAGCCGAGGTCGAGATGATCGAGCGCCTCGCGGGGCGCGGGCGTCGGCGGTGTGCTCGTCGATGCCGGCCAGGAGCAGGGGAGGGCGACGTTCTCGATCACGTCGAGCGCGGGGAGCAGGCTCGGTCCCTGGAACACGACGGACACCGGCCGGGGCGCAGGGCGCGGACCGTCGAGCGCCGGCCAGGTGACGGTGCCGCTGGTGGGGTGGTCGAGGCCGGCGAGCAGGTGGAGCAGCGTGGACTTCCCGGATCCAGAAGGACCCATGATGGCGATCGACTGACCGGCGTGCACGCTGCAGGTGGCGCCGTGGACGGCGACGACTGCGCCCGGCCCGTGCCGTAGGTGCGCGGCGAGCGCGGAGTGGACGAGTGGCCGGTCGGGTCGGGGCTCATGCCAGGACCCGACCGTCGGTGAGATGAACGACGCGGTCGGCGGCTTCAGCGACCGCCGGGCTGTGACTGACGATCACCACGGCACGGCCCCTGCGGCCCGGTCCCGGAGCAGGGCGAGGACGCGCTGCTCGGTGTCGGTGTCGACCTCGCCGGTCGGTTCGTCGGCGAGGACCACCGGCGGGTCGTTGACGACCGCCACGGCGAGGCCGGCGCGGGCCGCCTCACCGCCGGAGAGCTCGGCGGGACGGGCCGGGCGGCGGTGATCCGAGTCCGAGCTGGTCGAGCAGGTGGCGTCTGGTCGCCGGATCGCTGCGCCCCGCCAGCCGCTGGGTGAGGGCGAGGTTGGCGTCGAGGTCGAGGTGCTCGAGCAGATTGCCGGACTGGAACAGCATGCCGATGTGGCGGGCCCGTACGCTGGCTCGCACCGACTCGGGCCGGCGCGAGATGATCTCGCCGGCGATGCGTACCGTGCCGCCGTCGGGGTCGTCGAGCCCGGCGAGGCAGGCCAGCAGCGTCGATTTGCCCGACCCGGACGGGCCGGTGACGGCCACGACTTCACCGGCCCGCACCTGGAGCGACACGCCACGGAGGGCGAGGGTCTCTTCGTCGGCGGCATGGAAGAACCGGTAGAGGTCCTCGGCCTCGACCAGCACCGGGCCAGAGGCGGTGGCTGCGGTCGGGGCCATCAGGGCCCGCGTGAACGAATCGGTGACGATCTGCCACGGGTCGACGTTGTCGGCGCCTTGGGGACCGGACAGCGTGAGGATGGCCTCGGTCCCGTCCTTGAAGAACTCGTAGCGCTCGACGTCGAGGTGGATGACCTTGCCGGTGACCGGATCCGGTTCGAATCGGCCCGGTAGGTGATGCGGATGACGTCGCCGGCCTTGCGGGACACCGACTCGACCGTCCCGGCCTCGTAGTTGGTCGCCGAGGAAGCGATCTTCGGGACCTCATCGGCCGTGGCCGACGCCACGGTCGGTGCCGAGTCGGCAGGGACGGTCTCCATGCGGACGAGTTCAGCTTGTCGGTGAAGGTCACGACACCGTTGTCCACGGTGCGGGCCCAACCCTCCGGGACATCGACATGGAACGCTCCCGACGGCGGCGTGTACGTGACGAACACCTGGTCGTCGGGGATGTCGCCGGCCGGGTTCACCTCGGAGGTGTTCGGGTCCGCGGCGGCGGCCGTGGAGGTCGCGCCGCCAGACGACGAGCTGTCTCCGCTCGAGCAGGCGCCGGCCGTGAGCGTGAGGGCGACGATGCCGGCCGCGATGGCGGCGAGGCGACGACGAGACATGGGTGCTCCTTCGGGTCGTGGTCGGCGCCCACCCTGGAGGACGGCTCCTCAGCGGCGGCTCCCCTGAAGGTCAACTGAGAGCAACATCAGCGATCTCCGCGCCCGCGGTGGTCCCGGAGCCCTCGGGTCGCTCCCCGTCCTCGCGGACGGGCCCGATGGCGAGGGTTTGCCTCTCGTTGACCGGGTGGCGGGCCGGCGGTTGCACCTCGCTCCGTACCTTCCGGGTGCACCCGCCCGTGATCGGACCGCTGTGACCGCCACCATCGACCGCCCGCCACCCTCGCCCGCCCCCTCGGATCCCACGGTGACCGAGGCTCGTCGTCGCCGTCGGCGAGGGCCACGGCCGCGACGACGAGCCTGGAGGGCCGTCCTCGCCGTGGTGCTCGTGCTGCTGGTCCCCGTGGGCTGGTCCTACGGCCACGCCCTCACCTACCCCGGGTCGGCGTCAGCGTCGGTGCGCACGGTGGACTGGTTGCGCTCCCACGGCGGCGCCGGCGTGGTCAACGCCACGGAGGTCTGGTGGTACTCGCGACAGGAGCCGCCCCACCTCGGCACCCCCTCCGGTGTGCTGCCGCCCGCGCCGTCGACGGCCCAGACCGCCACCATGGACGCCGCCGCCCACACCGGACCCGCCCCCACCCTCACCCCCGGTGTGGCACCGGCGCTCCCGGGTGAGGCCCTGTGGGTGCCCGGCCCGGCCGATGCCCGTGGCCGACCGGCCACGGCCACGACCTGGTTCCGCCCCGATCCCGCGCATCCCACGCTGGTGGCCGGCGCGCTGTGGATCGACACCGCCGCCGCCGACCTCCACCTGGTGGCCGGGACGAAGGAGCCGGGTGCTGGCCCCTGGCCGGGCGGGGCCCGCATCGCTCCTGGCGACCGGGCCGACACCGTCGCGGCGTTCAACTCGGGGTTCCTCCGCCGCGACAGCGGCGGCGGGTTCTACCAGGACGGGAAGACGGCCGGACGCCTCGAGCCGGGCCTGGCATCGGTGGCCGTCGACCGCTCGGGCGGAGTGGCCATCGGCTCGTGGGGCCGGGATCTGACCCTGTCCGCCACCACCGTCGAGGTCCGCCAGAACCTGCACCTCATCGTGGATCGGGGGCGCCCGGTCGCCGGCCTGGTCGACAACGCCGACCGGCTGTGGGGGTCCCGCAAGAGCCAGCTCCAGTGGACCTGGAGGTCAGGTCTGGGCATTGACGCCCAGGGAGACCTCGTCTACGTGGCCGGCGACCACTTCGCCCTGAGCACGCTCGCCGATGCGCTGACCCAGGCCGGGGCGGTGCGCGGCATGCAGCTGGACATCCACACCCAGATGGTCACGGCGAACCTCCTCCGACTGGGCCCGGGCGACAGCCGCGCAGCGCCGGCGCAGCTGCTCCCGACGATGACCCAGCCCGCCACCCGCTACCTGGCGCCGGACCAGCGGGACTTCTTCACCGTGAGCCTCCGGTGACCCACCCCCACCGCGCCGCCCCCGCGCGGGTGTACGTGGTCGCCGTCCTCGTCGTGCTGCTGTGCGTCGCCGCGACGACCGTGGTGGTGATCCACCTCACCGGAGGGGCACCGCCCGCGCCCTCGGAGGCGGGGGCGTTCGGGAGCTCGGCCGAGGTCTCGGCGGTCGAGCAGACGTCGGCGGCGGTCGCGGGGCGTCCTCCCAAGGGGTGGACCGTGGTCCGAGCCGACCCCGGGGGCGTGCCGCTGGTGGCGACTGCTGTCATCCGCCCTGCGGCCGACGGCACCTCGTCCTTCGTCGGCGCGGCCTGGATGTCGCCCTCGGCCCTGCGCGTCGCGCTCGGTGCCGGGCACGCAGCAGCCAGGCGGCCGGTGGTCGACCCGGGGGGCCGTGCCCGCCAGCCTGCGCCCCTCGCTCGTGGCCGCCTTCAACTCGGGGTTCAAGTACAAGGACATCACCGGAGGGTTCGAGGCCGAGGGCCGCATCGCGTGGCCCCTCGTGGACGGCCAGGCCTCACTCGTGGTCGATGACCAGGGCACTGCGACCATCGGGGAGTGGGGTCGAGACGTCGGTCCCTCCGCTCACGTGGTCGCAGTCCGTCAGAACATGGACCTCATCGTCGACGGGGGCGAGCCGTCCCGGGGCTCCTGGACCGCCACGACGGGTCCTGGGGCAAGGAGCGGTGGCAGACCCAGCGCACGGACCGCTCCGCCCTGGGCGAACGCCCGGACGGGTCACTCGTCTACGTCGCCGGGCCGGACATGGATCTCGAGGACCTCGCCGCCGCGCTGGTCGCCGTGGGGGCCGGGCAGGGCATGGAGCTCGACATCCACGCCAACATGGAGACGTTCCACATCTTCGACCCTGGCCACGGGACCAGCGCGGGCGTCGTGGAGCTGCTGGAGCTCATGACCGCCGGACCGGACCGGTACCTGGTGCCCGATCGGCGGGACTTCCTCGCCGTCACGCTGCGATGACGCTCGCCCCGACATGACACCGGTCCGCCCCTACGATCCGACCATGGCCTCGGGTCCCAGCCGGATCCTGCTGGTCGAGGACGACGACGAGATCGGCGCCGGGCTCGCGCGGTCCTCCGCTCCCAGGGCTACGAGGTCAGTGGCCACGACCGGCGGCGGCGGTCGCTGCCGCGGAGGCGGCCGCGTTCGACCTCGTCCTGCTCGACCTCGGGCTCCCCGACATCGACGGGGTCGAGGTGTGCCGATGGCTGCGGCGCACGACGCCAGCCGCCCGATCGTGATCCTCACCGCCCGCAACGCCGAGATCGACGTGGTCGTGGGGCTCGACGCCGGGGCCGACGACTACGTGACCAAGCCGTTCCGCGCTCGCCGAGCTGCTGGCCCGGGTCCGGGCCCACCTGCGGCGCCGGCGGCGGGCCGGACGACGACCGGTCAGTCGCGTGGTGGCGACATCAGGTCGACCGCGCCGCCCGGCGGGTGCTCCTCGACGGCGACGAGATCGAGCTCCGGCCCAAGGAGTTCGACCTGCTGGCCCTGCTGTCGCCGAGGCCGGGCGCGCGTCACCGCGCGAGCGCATCATGGCCGAGGTGTGGGACGAGCACTGGTTCGGCTCGACCAAGACGCTCGACATGCACATCTCCTCGCTGCGCCGGAAGCTGGGCGACGGCCGGGGGCCGAGGAGCGCATCACCACCTTCCGCGGCGTGGGCTACCGCCTCGAGCGATGAGACAGCCGCATCGTCCCGGCCATCATCGCGGCACCGTCGCAGCGCTCGCCGTCCTCGGCATCCCCCTCGCCATCATCATCCCGCCAGTACCACGCCGACGCCATCCTCGAGCTCGAGCGCCAGGCCACAGCCGCGACCATCGAGGTCCCGTCCACCTTCCGGGCCGAGAACGACCCGATCGAGCTCCCCCCCCGGGACGGACGGAGCGACGCTCGCCGTCTACCTGCCCGACGGCAGCGCGTGGCGGGCGCCGGACCGGAGCCCGGAGGGGAGGTGGTGGAGGCGGCGGCGCAGGGGTCGGTGGCCGATGGACAGGTCGGGACCCAGCTCGTGGTGGCCGTCCCGGTCACCAGCCAGGAGCGGGTCTTCGCCGTCGTGCGCGCCGCTCAGCCCCACGACCACTCCGAGATCGGGTGGAACGGGCCTGGCTCGCGAGGGCGGGCTGGCCCTGGGCGTGGCCGTCGCCGCCTTCGCCACCGCCATAGGGCTCGCCCGTCGCCTGCAGCGCCCGGTCGACCAGCTGATCGACGCCGCCACCGTGCTCGGGAGCGGCGACTTCTCGGGCGTGCCGGCCGGTCCGGCATCACCGAGCTCGACCGGGCCGCCGACGCACTCGACGCGACAGCCGAGCGGATCGGGGCCATCGTCGAGCGGGAGCGGGCGTTCAGCGCCGACGCGTCACACGAGCTCCGCACTCCGCTCACCGCCATGCGGGTCCACCTCCACCAGGCCGAGGGCGGTGCCGGAGACGACGACGGCGGAGCTGCCCTGTCCCGCCTGGGCGATGACCTCGACCGCCTGGAGCAGACCACCCACGACCTCCTCCGCCTGGCTCGCGACAGCGACCCACGCGACGAGGTGGTCACGGTCGAGGAGCTCCTCGACGGCGTGGAGCGGCACTGGCACGGGCCGCTGGCGTGAGCCGGACGACGGCTCACCATCCGCCACCAGGATCGCCCGGAGGTCCGGGCGTCGACCGCAGCGCTCGCCAGATCCTCGACGTGCTCATCGACAACGCCCTCCGGCACGGGTCCGGCACCGTCACGGTCACGGTCCGGAGGTCGCGGGCGGGTGCGCCGTGGATGTCCACGACGAGGGCGCCCGTGCGATCGACGACGCCGATGGCATCTTCGCGCGCCGCTCCAGCGATCGACCGGGTCACGGGATCGGCCTGGCGCTCGCCCGCACCCTGGCCGAGGCCGACGGCGGACGGCTGCTGATCACGGACCCGGGGCCGGGACCGACGTTCACCCTGCTGCTGTCCGGGCCGCCCGGCAGCCGAGGCTTTGCCGCCTCGTGACCCTCCGAGGGGCTGCGCCTGACCCGCGCCTCCGTACCGTCGAGCGCATGCCCGGACGTCTCCCCCACCCGTGGAGGACGGACCCGGGCCACCGCTCGCGGTGCGGCCCGGTCGCCACCCTCGCCTTCACGACGCTGCTCCTCTCGTGCTCGGCGCCCGGATCGGGGCGGGCGACCCCTGCGACCACCCGCCCGGCGGTGCCGCAGGTGTGCGGCGGCGCGCCGAAGGGCCGCACCACCACCCACCACATCCAGAGCGCCGCCACCGGCGGGACCGAGCGCTACCGGGTCTACGAGACGCCGGGCACCACCGTCGACACCCCGGCCGACCTCGTGATCCTCCTCCACGGCGCGGCGGCCGACGAGACCCAGTGGCTCGACGTCGGCATCACCTCGAGCGCCGACTGCCTCGCCGCCGGGGAGGGTCTCGACCCCCTCGTCATCGTCTTGGTCGACGGCTCGTCAGTGGAGAGCGCCAGGGCTGAAGGTGTCGCACCGATGGAGGGTCTGGTCGTGGACGAGATCCTCCCTGCGGTCCGCCGATCTCGTCCCCACCTGGCCGGTCGCGACGGGACGTCGATCGGTGGCATCTCCCTCGGCGGAGGGTGGGCCCTCCGGATCGTGGCCCACCGGCCCGACCTGTTCTCCGCCGTCGGAGGCCACAGTCCCGCAGCCACGCTCACCCCCGACGAGGCCCGTTCCCTGGGCGACCAACGGGTGCGGGTCTGGCTCGACGTGGGCCGCGCCGATGCACTCGACGCGAAGGTCGCCGACCTGCAGGTCGCCCTCGGGCGGTTCGACGTCGACCCCATGGTGATGAGGTGGCAGGGCGGCCACGACCGGCGGTACTGGAGCGACCACACCGAGGACTACCTCCGCTTCTACGCCCACCTGTGGTGAGCGGACCTCTTGTCTCGATCCGACAAGCATCCCTAACCTCCGCATCGATGGGCGTCAGCTTCCTCCTCACCCTCCGCGAGGGCCTCGAGATCTCCCTCGTGCTGGCGATCCTGTTCGCCTACCTGGATCAAGGTCGAGCGACGTGACCTCCTCCCCGCCGCCTGGACCGGCGTCGCCCTCGCGGCCGTCGTCCTGCCTCGCGGCGGGGGTGGCCTTCGACCTGTTGGTGGGCGAGCTGCAGGGGAAGGTCGAACAGGCCGTCGAGGGCACCCTGGCCTTCACCGCCGCCGGGGTCCTCACCTGGATGATCTTCTGGATGCGCCGCCATGCCCGCGGCATCAGCGGCGAGCTCCGCGGCCGCATCGACGGTGCCCTCTCCGGGGTCGGCCCGGGCGCTGACCTCGTGGCCTTCGTGGCCGTCGCCCGTGAGGGCTTCGAGACCGCCCTCTTCCTCATCGGCGCGAAGAGCGACGGGGCCACCGGCTTGCAGGTCGTCATCGGCGGCCTGGCCGGCCTGGCCGTCTCCGCCGCCATCGGCCTGGCGATCTCCCGCGGCGGGGCCAAGATCGACATCGGCCGCTTCTTCTGGTGGACCGGGCTCCTCCTCCTGGTCTTCGCCGCCGGTCTCTTCGGCAAGGGGGTGCACGAGTACCGCGAGCTGCTCGGCATCGAGTGGGCGGTGCTGGTCACACCCGCCTGGACCATCAGCTCCGGGCCCGCTCGCCGAGGGGCACCAGGTCCACGACTTCCTCGCCGGCCTGCTCGGCTGGAGCCCCGCCCCCGAGCGCGTCCGGGTCCTCGCCTACGTCACCTACCTGGTCGGGATGCTGACCCTGTACCTCCGGGCCGACAGGCCCCCAGCGCCTGCCCCAGCCCCTGAGGAGCACGACCCGACCCCGGCCACCTCCGGCTGATGCCCGACGCAGCCGGCGAATTTGCCGGCCGATGACCTGAGGCCAGCAGCTGGCTGACCTGGCGCTCCGTACGGTGCGTCACATGACCACACTGACGGTCCCCCCGCTCCCCACCGGGCGGTCCGCCGTGTGGGTCGACCACCGTCGGGCGCGCTGGCCGCTGCTCACGGCCTGCCGGCCCCACCAGTGGGTCAAGAACGGCCTGGTGCTCGCCGTCCCCTTCCTCGCCGGGCAGCTCCTGGTGGCCCACGTGGCGCTGCGCACCCTCGCTGCGGTCGCCGTGTTCGTGATGGCCTCGAGCGCCACCTACCTCGTCAACGACGCCAGCGACGTCGACGCCGACCGGGGGCACCCGGTGAAGCGACACCGCCCGATCGCAGCCGGAGACCTCAGCGCTGCCGCGGCCCGGCGCGCCGCCCTGGGGCTCCTGGTGGCGGCCGGGCTCTGGGCCGCTGCCCTCGGTCCGGGGATGCTGGGCATCACCGCCGCCTACCTCCTCACCACCACCTGCTACTCACGCTGGCTCAAGCAGGTGCCGGTCCTCGACGTCGTGCTCGTCGCCTCCGGCTTCCTGCTGCGCGCCGCGGCCGGGGGCGTCGCCACCGGCATCGCCATCTCCCCGCTGTTCCTCGCGGCGGCCACCGGAGGCGCTCTGTTCGTCGTCGTCGGCAAGCGCCTCGGCGAGGTGACCGAGCTCGGTGCCGACGCAGCCACCCACCGCCAGGTCCTCATCTGGTACCGACCCCGGCGCTGCACCCGGATCCTCGGCTGGTCTCTCGGGGCCACGGTCGTGGCCTTCACCGGGTGGGCCCTGACCGCCGCCGCACCTGGCGGCGCGTCCGCGCTCCAGCTCGGCGGGCTGACCCTCGCCTCGCTCGCCGTCCTCCCGTTCCTCGCGGCCGCCGACAGGGCGTGGCAGATCGTCCGCGTGGGAGGCGGAGCCGACCCGCTCACGCTCCTCACCCACGACAGGGTCCTCCCCCTCTGTGGCCTCCTGTGCGCCGGGCTCCTCACCGGCGCCCTCTACCTCTGAACCCACCCCGACCCGGGAGCACATCCCGGGCACCACCGACGCAGGCCCCATGAGCACCTTCCACGCCTCCACCGCCACCAGGACCGGACGCCGACGGACCGGGAACCAGGACCGCACCGTCGCCCGCCGAGGTCTCCTCGCCGTGGATGCGGGCGCCATCGGGAAGTCGCCCCCCCCGGCACCCCGGCGGTGGACCACGCCGCCGGCCTACCGCTGGAGGCGCCGTCGATACCCCGACGCACGACCGCCCCCGGGGATCGACCCACCTCGGCCAGCGCGACCGCCACGTCCTCACCCGGTCCCTCGGCACGACCGGCGCCATCGACGTCGACGCCCTCACCGTCGAGATCCGACCAGGAGACCGCTTCCTGCTCTGCAGCGACGGCGTCTGCGACGTCCTGGCCGACTCCACCCTCGGCGCTCTGCTCGACGGTCCCGACGACGGGCGTGTCGCGGCCCGCATCGTGGCGGCTGCGCTCGACGCAGGCTCGGGCGACGACACCACGGCGATCGTCGCCGACGTGGTCCGCACCATCGACCGAGAGCTCCGGCCGTCCGGGCGAACCGTTGCGAGGGCAGCCCACACCACGACCGGAACCGGTCGGGGGCCCGGGTGACGAGGGACGCCACGCCTCCACAGGGGAGCGCCACCAGGGAGTGCGCCTTCAGGTCGACCTCAGGTGCGCCGTGCGACCCTGTCCCTCATGAAGACACCTACCAAGATCGTCATCGCTGGCGTCGTCGCCGTCGCCCTGGCCGCCGGAGGTGCGACCGCGGTCGCCGCCGGGAGCTCCTCGGGTGACTCCCAGGCCCCAATCCGAGGCGCTGACCTCGAGCGGGCATCGACCGCTGCCCTCGCCTCCACCGGTGAGGGCAAGGTCACCGGCACCGAGGTCGGCGACGAGGACAGCTACTACGAGGTCGAGGTCACCCTCGACGACGGCAGCCAGGTCGACGTCCAGCTCGACCGCGACTTCGCCGTCGTGTCCTCCGCGGCCGACGTGGAGAGCCCCGACTCCGACGACTGAACCGGCGGTCCCGGGGTCCGGCCCCGCCGGTCCTGGCGACACCCCCGTGCCACCGTGGCGGGGTGAGCGACCTCCTCTGGGTGCTGCCCCTGCTGGCGGGCGTGGCGCTCATCGTGTGGGGGGCCGAGACCTTCGCGGAGCACCTCTCGGTCGCCTCCGTGCGACTGGGGGTGAGCTCCTTCGCCATGGCCCTGCTCCTCGCCGGCGCCGAGCCCGAGGAGGTCGCCACCGCTGTCACGGCGTCGGCCCGAGACCTGCCGGCGATCGCCTTCGGCGACGTCATCGGCGCCAACGTGGCCGTCTGCCTGGTGGCCGTCGGGGTGGGGGCGTGGGTCGCACCCCTTCCCTTCGGACCCCGCGTCCGCCGCTACGCGGTGGCCGGCCTCCCCCTCGGGGCCCTCGCCGCGACCGTCTCGTGGGACGGGCGCGTGGGGCGGGTCGAGGCCCTGGTCCTGGTGGCCGCCTACGTCGCCTTCGTGGCCACCATCTGGGCGATCGAGCGCCGGCCCCCCGCCCTGGGGGAGACGGCGGAGCTGGCCGAGGCGGCCGAGCGACCCCCCGGTCGGGTGGGCCGGGAGCTGGGCCTGGTGCTGGTCGGCCTGGCCGCCATGGCCGTGGGCGCGTCGGTGCTCGTCGAGGGCGTCCGGCGGCTGTCGGGCATCGAGTCCACCCAGACCAAGCTGGGCCTCACCGTGGTCGGACTGGCCACCGCCTTCGAGCTCGTCGTGCTGGCCTGGTCCGCGGCCCGCCGGGGCATGACCGAGGCCGTGGTCGCCGCGGTGGTCGGGTCCTACGCCTACAACGCGACGATGACCCTCGGGGCCGGAGCGCTCGCCCGCCCGCTGACCATCGCCGACGCCGCCAGCCTGCACCCGGCCTGGCTCGCCATGCTCGTCGCCCTCCTCGCCGTCCTGGGTGCCTCGGCCGGTGGCCGGATCGGGCGACGCCGAGCCGTCGGGCTGCTCACCCTCTACCCCTGCTTCGTCGCCCTCGTCCTCCTCGCCGGCTGAGGACACCGCCCGACATGTGCCCCGTTGGGGCGACCGGGCCTGGCGTCCCATGGAGCCCCTTCGCATGCGCGCAACCACCTGGGACACCGTCGCCAAGGTGCCGGTGGAGGGCGCACGGATCAGACGCCGCCTGATCCCGGACTGCCGCGCGTCGAGGTGACAGGTGGGGGTCAGGCGGCCGGTTGCGCTGTGGGGTCATGATCGTCTCGTACTCGATGGGGGTCAATCGGCCGAGGGCGGGTTGGCGTCGTCGTTGGTGGTAGGTGCGTTCGATCCAGGTGATGATGGCGATGCGCAGCTCGTCGCGGGTGGCCCAGCGTGTGGCGGTCGAGGACGTTGCGTTGGAGGAGGGCGAAGAACGATTCCATGGCGGCGTTGTCGCCGGCGGAGCCGACCTGGCCCATGGACCCGACCAGGCCGTGACGGGCGAGCGCCCGATGCACCTTCCGGGCCGGAATTGGCTGCCGCGGTCGGAATGGACGATGCAGCCGGCGACGTCGCTGTCGCGGCGGGCGACGGCCATCTCGACCGCCGCGACGACGAGGCGGGCCTTCATGCGGGAGTCGATGGCCGAGCCGACGATCCGGTTGGAGCACAGGTCCTTGATGGCGCAGAGGTAGAGCTTCCCCTCGGCGGTGCGGTGCTCGGTGATGTCGGTGACCCACAGCGCGTTCGGGGCCGTCGGCGGTGAAGCACCGTCGGACGAGGTCGTCATGGGCCGGGGTGCCGGGCTTGGATCCCTTGCGTGCGCTTGGGCTTGCCGAACCGCGACCACCAGCCGTTGTCCCGGCAGATCCGCCACGCCACGCGGTCGGACACTCGTGACCGGCGTCGCGGACCTCATCGGCGAGGAACGGTACCCGATCTCGGGGACGTCCGACGCGCGTGAAGATCGCGTTGCCAGCCAGGACTCGTCGAGCTCGGCGTCGGTGATCGGCGTCGGCAGCCAGCGGTAGTACGGCGGCGCGAGCAGACTCGAGGACCCGGCACGTCACCGCGACGGGGATCCCGTCGACGGCGAGCTCGCGGACGAGCGGGTACATCAGCTTTTCGGGCAGGTTCGCCTGCGACAGATACGCGCGGCGCGGCGCAGCACCTCGTTCTCCTGCTCGAGCAGCCGGATCGACGCTTGGTGGCCTGGAGCTCGGCGTTCTCCGCGGCGGTCGTGCCCGGGCTTGATGCCGTCCTCGACATCGGCGGGCGGAGCCAGTTGTTCAGACACGACTCGGAGATCCCGAAGTCAGCGGCGACGTCCTTGAGCGCACGTCGGGCTCGCGGTTGCGAGCGACGCGGATCACGTCCTCGCGGAACTCACGGGGATAGGGCTTGGGCATGGTGACATCCTTCCAGCGGCACCTCTCGGCACCACAGATCAGATGTCACCACCGGCGGCGCGCGGGAGGCCTGTTTGCCAGACTCGAGGGGTGCGATCCGTGAACGTCGGAGCCCGGGCCGCGTTCGATCAGCGCGACTGGACGGAGGCATACCGGCTCCTCACGGCGGAGGATCGCGCCGGCATGGACGCTGCGGACCTGGAGCGCCTCGCTGTCGCCGCGTACATGGTGGGCGACGACGAGTCGAGCCGCGCCGCGTTCGAGGCGGCCCACATCGCCCACCGCTCCGACGACCGTCATGCCGACGCCGCCCGGTGCGCCGCCTGGCTCGCCATCACCCTCCTCCTCCGGGGCGAGGTCGCACAGGGCGGGGGCTGGCTGGCGCGGACCGAGCGGATCATCGAGGACCAAGCGCTCGACTGCGCCGCGAGCGGCTACCTCATCGTCCCCGCATTCGTCCACGCCCTCGATCGCGGTGACCTCGCGTCGTGCCGCGAGCTTGCCGAGGCGATGCGCCGCACTGGTCGGCGCTTCGACGACGTCGACCTGATCGCCCTTGGGACGTTGAGCGAGGGGCAGACCGCCCTGCTGGCTGGAGACGTCACTGACGGCATCGCCCTGTTCGACGAAACGATGGTGGGCCTCCATGCCGACGAGGTGTCACCCATCGCGACCGGCATCGTCTACTGCGCGGTGATCGAGGCCTGCATGACGGTCCACGAGCTCGCTCGCGCGGCCGAGTGGACCGACGCCCTCAGCGCTTGGTGCGAAGACCAGCCTGGCCTGGTGCCGTTTCGGGGCCAGTGCGCCGTGCACCGCTCGCAGATCCTGAGCCACCGCGGCGACTGGCTCCGAGCCCTCGCCGAGGCTCGCCACGCTGAGGAGCTGCTCACCCACCCGCCGCACCCCGCGCTCGGCCTCGCTTGCTACCAGACGGCTGAACTACACCGCCTGCGCGGTGAACACGACGCCGCCGAGGCGGCCTACCGGGCGGCGAGCGGACACGGGTACTCGCCCGAACCCGGTCTGGCGCTGCTCCACCTCGCCCGCGGACAGGTCGACGATGCCACGGCCACGATCAACGGTGCCGTTCACCGCGACCCGGGCACGGCGTCTCGACCGCACGTCCTGGCCGCCGCGGTCGAGATCCACCGAACGAGCGGTGACATCACCGCAGCGCGCGCCGCCGCCGACGAGCTGGCCGCGCTCGCGTCGGACTCGACCACGCCACTTCTCCTCGCGCTCGCCGGCCAGGCGAACGGCGCGGTGAGCCTGGCCGAGGGATCGCCGTCCGAGGCGTTGGTCGCGCTGCGCGCCGCCGCCCGACGGTGGGCCGAGCTCGGGGCGCCCTATGAGGTCGCTCGCAGCCGTACCCTGCTCGGTCTCGCCCTCGCAGCTCTCGGAGACAGCGTGTCCGCCGACCTCGAGCTCCACGCGGCCCGCGCCACCTTCGCCGAGCTCGGGGCGGCGCCCGACGTGGCACGTCTCGACTCACTACGGCGCCACGATGACCAACAGTCGGACGTTCCGCTCACGGCACACGAGCAGGAGGTGCTGCGCGCCGTCGCCGATGGAAGGACCAATCGCAAGATCGCCGAAGACCTCACGATCAGCGAGCACACCGTCGCTCGACACCTCCAGAACATCTTCACCAAGATCGACGTCCGCTCACGCGCGGCAGCGACTGCCTACGCCTACGAGCACCGCCTCGTCTGAAGCGCGCGTGGTTCGTCCTGACCACGCGTCAGCACCGGCGGACTGGTGGAGATGGGCGATGCGCTGCCCTCCGCTCGTTCCTACCGTCGACGGCACAGTCCGTCCACGACCCCAGGTGGCTCCCGATGGAACAGCAGATCACCTTCCGACAGCAGGCGGCAACCGCAGCCGAGCTCTACGAGCAGACCTTCGTCCCCGCGATCGCTGAGCCTGCCGGCGGCCCCCTGCTCGAGCTCGCCGATCTCCGACCCGGCGAGCGTGTGCTCGATCTCGCCTGCGGGTCGGGGGCGATCGCCCGCAGGGCCGCCGCCGCAGTCGGTCCCGACGGATCGGTCGCAGGCGTCGATGTCTCGCCCGACATGATCGCCGTTGCTCGGGAAGTCGCCGTGGCGGACCACCCGCTGATCGAATGGCATGAAGCCGACGCCGCTTCGCTGCCGCTCACGGCGGACTCCATCGACTGCGTCCTCTGCCAGATGGGGCTCATGTTCGTCGGTTCGGCGGCGCTCCCCGAGGTTCAGCGAGTCCTCCGTCCCGGCGGGCGCTTCGTCCTGAACACGCCCGGACCCATCCAGCCGCTCTTCGAGATCCTCGACCGTGCGCTCGTCCAGCACGTCGACCCGGACCTGGGAGGCTTCGTGAGGGCCGTCTTCTCACTGCACGACCCCGACGGCATCGCCGCCATGCTGGGCGACGCCGGCTTCCACGGCATCCACGTCGAATCGCGCACGGTCGCGCTCGACCTTCCCACGCCCTCCGAGCTCCTCTGGGGGTACATCGGCTCGACGCCGCTCGGATCATGCGTCGACCCGGCCTCGGGCGAGGCCAAACAAGAGCTCGAGGCTGAGGTCGTCGACCGGTGGCAGGCCTTCGTCGGCGACGACGGCCGGCTCGTGCTCGGCCAGCCCATGCTGTACGCGGAGGGGAGGACATCATGACTGGGCCCGCCGATGTGAGGATCGCCGAGTTCATCGATGCCGAACGCAAGCTCCTCGCACGCTGTGACCTCGAGGCCAACCGCTGGTCGGTCGACGTCGACGTCCTCGGCGGGCAGGTGAGCGGGCTGGTCGCCGGCGAGGGTCCCCCGGTGCTCATGATCGTCGGCGGTGGGCCGCCGATGGGGATCTGGATTCCGGTCATGGCCGAGCTGACCGGCTTCCGCCTCTACGCGATGGACCTCCCCGGCATCGGGCTCACGAGTCCGACCCGGCTGACCCCTGACAACCACCGCGCCACCGCTGTCACCATCATCGACGATCTCTTGGATGCACTCGACCTCGACGGCGCGCTGCTCGCGGCCCAGTCGATCGGCGGACTCTGGGCCCTGTGGTTTGCGCTCGACCGACCCGGCCGAACGCTGGCTCTCAGCCTGCTGTCGTGCCCCGGAGCCCTTCTGGGCACCTCGGCACCGCTGCCGCTGCGGATGATGACGATCCCCGGCGTCGCGCCGCTCGTGCAGCGCCTCGACCCGCCCTCACCCAAACAGGTGGAGCGCTTCATCCACACGGCGGGCGAACGATTCGAGGACCAGGACGAGCTGCGAGCGCTGTTCCTCGCCGTCGAACGGTTGCCCACCTACCACGACTCGCTGCGCCGAACTCGTGCGCGCCACGGTCCGGCTGCGCGGCGCCCAACCAGCCATCGCCCTGACCGAGACCGACCTACGAGACGTCCGAGTGCCAGTGCAGCTCATCTGGGGCGAACAGGACCCCTTCGGCCCGCCCGAGGTCGGCCAGCGGGCGGCCGCCGCCCTCCCCGACGCCGAGCTGCACGTCGTACCCGGGGGCCACGGCTTCTGGGTCGACCAACCCTCGTCGATCGCCACGCTCATGGAGCAGTTCTTCACCCACATCCGAGAACGGTCCGTCTGAGCGGTGCGGCAGTCCCGTCCCTCACCCACGCCCTCGGCGTCAACGCCCTCGCCACCCACCGCCACCGCCGACACACCGGCGACCCCCCGATCCCCACCGCCGCCTGACCCGGCACCTCGACCGGTGGGACCAGGCGGCACCGGCGCGCCCCGGTAGCTCGACAACCAGACGAAGACAGCCGATCCGACCGATCCATGCGCTCGACCGCCCTACGCTCAGCCACCTGGAGCCGGCACCCGCCAACGCGGCCGGGTTTTCGACCGCGAATCGCGCCGGCCCCGGGCCACTAGCTCAACTGGCAGAGCATCGGGCTTTTAACCCGCTGGTTCAGGGTTCGAGTCCCTGGTGGCCCACCGACCTCCACCCGGCACCGGTGCGTCCGCCTCCCGCTCAGGGGACGGTGACCTCGGGCAGCACCTCGGCGAAGGCGTCGCGCAGGGCCGGGTCCTGGTCGTCGTCGCTGAACAGGACGCTGAGCGAGATGAGCGTGGTCCCCTCGTAGTAGGCGCCGTAGGCCCCGAGGGCGATGCAGGCATAGGCACGGTCACCGGCGTCGACGTCCACGACGGTGCCCTCCTCGCAGCTCGACAGGGACTCGTCGGCGTACTCCTCGGGGTCGATCTGGATCTCCGTGGGGCTCACGTCGACCGTGGTCTCGCCCACCTCGAAGACGCAGCCACCGTCACCGACGGCCGACAGCGTGACGTCCTCGCCGGTGGCGTCGGCCAGCGCCTCGGCGGTCAGGTAGGGGCAGTCCTCCGACGACGAGCCGGCGTCTCCACCGTCGGTGGTGGTGGACGAGCCGTCGGCGGCCGTGGTCGAGGAGGCGTCGCCGTCGGGCGCCGCGGTCGTGGTCGCCGCCGCCGTCGTGGTCGTGGCGTCCGACGACGCGGAGTCGTCGCCGTCATCGCCCCCACAGGCCGCCAACGCCACCGCCACGACCACCACCAGTGCCACCCATCGCCGACGCATGTCTCCTCCTCGTGGGGCCGGCAGGGTGCCGGGCCCGACCCGTGTCGAGCGCTGGTGTACTCCTGTCGACCGCCGGGTTCCAGCCCTCGGGGGCGAGACGGGGAGACCTCCCCCGCGCGTCGGCGGCGGGCCCGACGCGCGGGTCGCGGGCCACCCGGGAGCCGGGTGGATCTACCCGTTGCGGGTGTCGGTGGCCACTACCGTCGAGGGCGTGCGGAACGGATCGACGTCCTGGCGCGCCCTTGCGCTCGCTGTGCCCCTGCTGGTCCTGGCCCTGACGACCGGGGCCTGCTCCGACGACGAGGGTGACGGCGCCTCGTCGGACGCCACGACGGCGGGTCCGGCCGCTCCCCCGGTGCTCGACGAGGACCTGACCGCCGAGCTCCAGGCGACCACCGACGAGGTGGTCGACGACCTCGGCGTGCCGGGTGCGGTGGTGCTGGTCACCACGCCCGACGACCGGTGGGAGACAGCCGTCGGGGTCCGTGATCTCGAGTCCGGAGAGCCCATGGAGACCGGGCTGCGCTGGCCCCTGCGCAGCATCACCAAGTCCTTCACCGTGACCCTCCTGCTCCAGCTGGTGGACGAGGGCGAGGTCTCCCTCGACGACACGATCGACACCTACGTCGACGACGTGCCCAACGGCGACGAGGTCACCCTGCGCCAGCTGGCCGACATGTCGAGTGGCCTGCCCGACTACACGGACCAGGAGTTCATCGACGCCTTCAGCGCCGACCCCGAGCGCAGCTTCACCGTCGACGAGCTGCTGGCCTTCGCCACCGCCCAGCCGGCTCGCGCCGAGCCCGGCACCGACCGCGTCTACACCAACACCAACACCCTCCTGCTGGGGCAGGTGGTGGAGGAGGCCACCGGCCAGCCCTTCGCCGAGGCCCTCCAGGAGCGGATCCTCGACCCGCTGGCGTTGGACGACACCACCTACCCCACCTCCCCCGACGACTGGACCACCGACGCCGTCGGCTACCAGCCCGACGACGACGGCGAGCTCGGGCCCCAGCCGGTCAACTACTCCGTCTTCGGCCCCGCCGGGGCCATGATCGCCACCACCGACGACCTCGCCGCCTGGGGCCCCGTGCTGGCCACCGGCCCGCTCCTCGACGACGACACCCAGGCCGCCCGCCTGGAGGGCGCACCCCTCGACGAGGGCCCCGAGTACGACGCCTACGCCCTCGGCATCGGCGAGCTGGACGGTTGGTGGGGCCACACCGGCGAGGGCTTCGGCTTCACCTCCCTCGTCATGCACGACGCCGACATCGAGACGACGGTCGTGGTGGTCATGAACGCGTCCGGGCTCGACAGCCACGCCCCCACCACCCTCTTCCGCCAGCTGGCCCCGCTCCTCGACGGCGCCTGAGCCCCCTCCGACAGGGGGAGCCGTCCCCCTGTCGGGCGCACCCGGCCGGTCGTAGCGTCCGGCGGTGCCCGCACCGACCACCCCCGACCCGGCGGCCTCCCCCGACGGGCCTGCCACCGGCGAGACAGGTGCGCCCGACGGGTCCGGTTGGCACCCGGACCCCACCGGCCGCCACGCCCACCGGTGGTGGGACGGCACCGCCTGGACCGCCCACGTCAGCAGCGGCGGCGCGGTGGCCGAGGACGCCCTCGAGCCGTCGACCGCCCTCCTCGAGGCGACGGCGCTGGCCTTCGACCTGGGCGAGGCCGGGGTCCGGGGCGAGGGCACCTGGATCGCGTGGGACCGGGCCACCGAGACCCGCGTGGGCAGCATCGAGGCCTCGTGGGGGTCCGGGTTCGTGGTGCACGTGAGCTACGTCGTGCGCGACGTGGCCGGCCGCGTGCTGGCCACCCTCGACCGCACGCCCCAGATCGGGCTGCCGGGGCTGGTCGGGCGCGACCACCTGGGCCGTCCCTCGGGGCGGGCCGAGGTCCGGGGCGAGGCCTTCACCCTCCTCGCCCCGCAGTCCGACGAGCCCGGTGCGCCCGAGGTGGCCTGGGCGACGGGCCGTGCATCGGGCCTCCGCTACGTCAGCCAGGGGCGGGCCCTGGAGGGTCCGCTCGTCGCCGAGCTCACGGCCCACGACGGCTCGCCCGCCGGGCGCGTCCACGTCGACGAGCCCCCGCCGCCCCACCCCTACCGCAGCGGGGGCGGCCCGACGTGGGCCCACCTGCAGCGGCCCGAGGGACTGCCCCCGGCGCTGCAGGTCCTCGGCGTGGTGGCCGTCCCCGTGCTGGCGTTCATGGCCATGGAGCGCCGCGACCTGCAGTCCCGGAGGTCGCGGGGCCGCGACCTCTGACCCTTCCGGCACCGGCCCGACGCGGCCGGGGATCGACGGTGATCAGCTCCGGCGGCGACGGAGCAGGTCGATCCAGCCCAGCCAGTGGAAGACCAGCAGCTGCGCCGACGAGAGCACCACGATGGCCAGCACCGACAGCCAGAAGCCGCTGGCCCAGTGCTGGCCCGGCATGCCGTCGAAGTTCTGACCGAACACGCCGGCGATGAGCGTGGGCAGGAGGAGCAGCGAGGCCACCACGGTCAGGCGGTTCACCACCTGGTTCTGCCGGTGCGACTCGATCGAGACGAAGTGGTCCTTCAGCCCGGCCACCAGCTCCCGCGCCGTGTCGAGCGAGTCGAAGGCGCGCAGCAGCTTGGCGTCGACGTCGCGAAGCCGGCCCTGTGCGGCCTCGTCGAAGAGCTCCGCGCACTCCAGCTCGACCCTGTCGCAGATGATCCCCTGGAGGGCCTCCCGGGTCGGGAACAGGAGGCGGCGCACGTCGATGAGGTCGCGCCGGAGGCCCCGGATCCGGCGGGCGGGGTCGACGCTCGCCTCGCCAACTCGTCGGGGCCCGCCGTCGGCCAGCTCGTCGACGAGGTCCTCCGCCTCCTCGACCTCGTCGAGGAGGTCGGCCACCACCCGCAGGAAGCGGTCGGCGGCCACGTCCAGGAGCCGCTCGGCCACCACGTGGGTCGCCGCCCCCGCCACCACCGCGTCGGAGGAGGCGTCGGGCCAGAGCTCGGTCGCCTCGAACGGTGCGCCGTCCTCCGGCGTGGTCGCGACCAGCAGGGCGCCGGCCGGTGCCAGGACCGCCTGCACGACCTGGGAGTACACGCGGTCCTCGTCGCACACCACGACCGGGAGGACGAGCTGGACGAACACGTAGTCGTCGCCCCGCACCTCCGCCCTGGGCCTGACGCGCTCGAGCGACCGCTCGCGGTCACAGCTCAGGGCGCGCAGGTCGTTGTCCGACAGCTCGACCGGCGATGCCGCCTGCACCGCCGTCGTCGTCGGGTCCGTGAGCAGCCGCCAACGGACCAGTGGAGCGATCGCCTCCGACATGTCCCCTCCCCAGGGTCGCCATCCCGCAGCCGGCGAGCGTACGGGACCCACCCGTCGGTGTCCACGGTGCGGCGCCGTGTACCCGGCTGGGGTCCGAGCGCCGAGCCCGTCGTCGAGCCTCGGCCTCAGTCGTCCTGGACGACGTAGAGGCCGTTGCCGTCGTGGTCCCGGAAGTGGAACATCGGCGGGGCCGTGTCCCAGAGCAGCAGCTCGCCCACCTCCAGGCCCTGGCCCTCGAGGGTCGCGTGCAGGGCGGCGGCATCGGGGGTGCGGAGCCGGATGCCGGTGTCGCCACCGACCGGGTTGCCCTCGCTCGCCGCCACCAGGGCGATGGCGGTCGGCGCACCGGGCGGGGCCACCTCGATCCAGCGGAAGCCCTCGGCCAGCTCGGTGTCCATCCGCTCCTCGCAGCCGAGGACGTCGACCCAGAAGGCCCGGGCCCGGTCCTGGTCGTCGGTCGGCACGGCGACGTTCATCACCGCGGTGATCGGGGTGTCGGCCATGGGGCTCTCCTCGCCTCGGGGGCGTCACGAGGTGCCTGGCACCTCGTGACGTCGGTCGGTGGGGAGACGGGGGGTGGGGCCGGGACTGAGCGGCGCGCTCGACGAAGTGTGCCTGGCACACTTCGTCGTCGTCGCCGCGGGCGAGGGTCAGACCCGCTCGACCGCCACCTCCACGCGGTGGTCGATGGCGTCGGCCGAGCGCCCGACGCGCAGCTCGTAGGAGCCGGGATCGACCCGCCACCCCTTCGGGCGCGCGGCGGCGCCGTCGTCAGGGGGCTTGAGGGGCAGCCGGTCGTGCACTGCGGCCCGGTCGGCGTCACCCAGGTCCCACCAGGCGAAGGCCCGGTCGTCGAGCGCGAGCGTGACCGTCGTGCTCTCCCCGGCCCGCAGGTGGACCTTGGCGTAGGCCCGCAGCTCCTGGGCCGGGCGGGGCACCGCGGTGCGGGCGGGCGGGGCCACGTAGAGCTGGACGACCTCGGAGCCGGCCCGGTCGCCGGTGTTGGTGACCTCGACGGTGACCTCGAGGGTCCCGCCCGGTGTGAAGGTGGGCGACGACAGCGTCGGCCGGCCGAGGGCGAACGACGTGTACGACAGGCCGTGGCCGAACGGGAAGCGCACCGGGAGGTGGCGGGACTGGTACCACCGGTACCCGACGAACACACCCTCGCCGTAGCGGTGGACGTCGTGGTCGCCGGGGAAGGTGCCGTGGGTGGGGTTGTGCTCCAACCGCACCGGGATGGTCGTGGGCAGCCGTCCGCCGGGCTCGGCCGCGCCGGTGAGCACCCGGGCCAGCGACGGGCCCATCTCCTGGCCGCCGAACCAGGCCTGCACCACCGCGGCGGGCTCGTCGACCCAGTCCATGGTGACCGGCGCCCCGGCGTTGAGGACGACCACCGTGCGGGGGTTGGCCGCCGCCACCCGGCGGACGAGAGCGTCCTGGTCGCCGGGCAGGTCCATCGTCCGGCGGTCGAAGCCCTCGGACTCCCACTCGGCGTCGGTGCCGACCACCACGACGGCCACGTCGGCGTCGGCGGCGGCCTCGACCGCTCGGTCGAGGGCGTCGGCGGGCAGCGTCGAGCGCACCCCGACCCTCACGCCGTAGACCCCCTCGTTGCCCTCGGAGGTGTAGTCGATGACCACCTCCACGGTGCGCCCCTCCTCGAGGTCCACCGCGCCGGAGCCCTCCTTGGACCCGAAGCCCATGAAGCTGCGACCCCGGGGCAGGGGGTCGGCGATGCCGTCCACCACGATCTGGTCGTCGACGGTCACCCGGGCCCGGCCGGCCTGGACGAGCGTGAACACGTGGGGCCCGCTGCGGTCGGGCGTGAACGAGGCGACGGCCCGGACGGAGAAGTCGTCGCCCACCCCCTGGGGCGGGCCGAAGCTGACCAGCTGGGCGGTGGGCCACGAGTCCTCGCGGACGACCTGGCCGCCGGAGGAGACCTCGGCCCGGACGGGACCGGGCACCACGACCGCGCTGCGCCCGATGTCGACCCCTTGGTGGTGCACGACCTCGACGCCGTCGCCGAGCTGCGCCCGCAGGGCGGCCAGCGGTGAGGCCACCTCGACCGGCTCGACCTGGGCCGAGCCGCCACCCATGATCACCGTGCGGTCGGCGTTCGGTCCCAGCACCGCCACCGAGCGCAGGGCAGCCACGTCGAGGGGCAGCGTCCCGTCGTTGGTGAGCAGCACCGTGCCGGCCGCCGCGGCCTCGGCGGCCAGGGCGCGGTCGTCGGCCTCGTCGGCCTGGCCCGGCTCCTCGTCGCCGGAGTCGTCGAGGGCGCCGACCCGCTCGAACACCGACAGCAGCCGGGTCACCTGGGCGTCGAGGTCGCCCTCGTCGACGGTCCCGGCCTCGACCGCGGCGCCCAGGTGCTGGCCGTAGGCCCGGGCCGGGCCCGGCATCTCCAGGTCGACGCCGGCCGCGGGCGACACCTCGGTGGTGGTCACGCCGTACCAGTCGGTGACCACGAAGCCCTCGAAGCCCCACTCGTCGCGCAGGATCCCGCCCAGCAGGTCGGCGTCCTCGGTGCACCACCGCCCGTTGAGCCGGTTGTAGGACGTCATCACCCCCAGGCTCCCGCCCTCGGTGACGGCCAGCTCGAAGGGCACGAGGTAGATCTCCCGCAGGGTCCGCTCGTCGACCTCCGAGCTCATGGAGTAGCGCTGGGTCTCGGCCTCGTTGGCCACGAAGTGCTTCACCGTCGTGGCCACGTCCTGGGCCTGGGCACCGCGCACCAGGGCGGCCGCGGCCCGGCCCGACAGCAGCGGGTCCTCCGAGTAGCACTCGAAGTTGCGCCCGGCGAGGGGCGAGCGGTGGATGTTCACCGTCGGGGCCAGCAGCACCCGGCACGCCTTGCGGCGGGTCTCGGTGCCGAGCAGGGCCCCCACCCGCTCGACCAGCTCGACGTCCCAGGTGGCACCGAGGGCGGCCCCGCAGGGCACGCACACCGCCCCGATGTCGCTCTCCCCCGGGTCCACGGCCCCCGGGCCCCGTTGGGCCCGTCGGTGACCCGCACCCGGGGCAGCCCCACCCGGGGCACGGCCAGCGTCGACCAGAAGTCGACCCCCGCGGTGAGCGCGGCCTTCTCCTCGAGGGTGAGGCCGTCGACCATGGCGGCGACGCGGGCGGACGGGGACGGTGCGGGCACGGGGACCTCCTGCGGGAGCGAGGCCGCATCATCGCCGATGGCACCGGCCCCCCGCCGCGCCCCGGCAGCGGGGGCCGGCTCGCCGTCGGCCCGGCCGAACCGGTCAGGGATCTCGGTGCCAGGGCACCGCCAGAGCACACCACTTCGGGGAACGGGCCGAGCTGGTGCGCGGATGCGTCTCCAGGACGACGCCGGTGCGCACCACTTCGGGGGTGGGAGGGCGGGACAGGGGAGAGCGGGCCCCGTCCGAGGGGACAGGGCGGGCCGGCAGCGGCGACCATCGGGACCATGGGACGCACCATCTGGGTCTTCGGCGACCAGCTCAACCGACGCATCGGCGCCCTGGCCGACGCCGACCCCGACGACGGCGACACCACCGTCCTCCTGGTCGAGAGCCGGGCCCTGCTCGACGCGGCCAAGCACCGCCAGAGAAGCCACATGGTGCTCACGGCCATGCGGCGCTTCGCCGACGAGCTGGCCGAGGCCGGCTTCGCCGTCGACGTCCGGCGGGCCGCCACCCTGGCCGACGGCCTGGCCGCCCACCGGGCCCAGCGCCACCCCGACGAGGTGGTCGCCACCGAACCCCTGAGCTGGGACGCCCGCCGCCGGCTGCAGGACCTCGACGTGGCCCAGGTCCGGTCCGACCAGTTCCTCTGCCACGAGGCCGACTTCGCCGAGTGGGCCGCGGGCCGGGGCGACAAGCGCCTGCTCATGGAGGACTTCTACCGATGGCAGCGCCGTCGCCTCGGCTACCTCATGGACGGCGACGACCCGGTGGGCGGCGTGTGGAACCTCGACTCGGAGAACCGGGAACCGCCCCCCAAGGGCGACGACCGGGCCGAGGGCTGGCCCACCCCCGTGGTGAGCCGCCTCGACGACGTGGACGAGGAGGCCTTGGCCGACCTGGGCGACGCCGCCTTCGGCGCCCCGCCCGACGGGTGGTGGCCCACCAGCCGGCGCCAGGCCCTGGCCCGGCTCCGCCACGTGGTGCGCGAGGTCCTCCCCCGCTTCGGGCCCCACGAGGACGCCATGCTCACGGACTGCCCGCAGATGGCCCACTCGCTGCTGTCGGCGCCGCTCAACATCGGGCTCCTGCTGCCGGGCGAGGTGGCCGACGCGGCCGAGGAGGCCTACCGGGCCGGCGACGTGCCCCTGGCCTCGGCCGAGGGGTTCATCCGCCAGGTGATCGGCTGGCGGGAGTACGTGTGGGGCGTCTACTGGCTGTGGATGCCGGACTACCGGGACGTGAACCACCTGCTCGCCCGCCGCCCGCTCCCGCCCGCCTTCCGCACCGCCGAGACCGACATGGCCTGCCTGCGCACCGCCCTGGAGGGGGTGCGCGACCACGGGTGGGTCCACCACATCCAGCGCCTCATGGTGCTGGCCAACCTGGCGACCCTGGCCGGCACCGAGCCCCGCCAGGTGGTGCGGTGGATGACCGACTCCTTCGTCGACGGCCAGGAGTGGGTGATGCTCCCCAACGTGCTGGGCATGGGGCTCCACGCCGACGGGGGGCGGATGGCCACCAAGCCCTACGTGTCGGGCGGCGCCTACATCAACCGCATGAGCGACCACTGCCGGGGCTGTCGCTTCGACCCCAAGGCCCGCACCGGCGACGACGCCTGCCCCTACACCACGCTCTACTGGGACTTCCTGGCCCGTCGAGCGCGACCGCCTCGACGGCAACCACCGGATGGCGCGCGCCCTGGCCGGGCTGGACCGCCTCTCGGACCTCGACGAGGTGCGGGCCCGGGCCGACGAGGTGCGGGCCGCCCTGGAGGCCGGGGACCTGTGAGACGGACCGCGGCCCGACGCACCCGGGAGGGGTCCCCGGGGACCTGTGAGACGGGCCGTGGCCCGACCCACCTGGGAGGGGTCCCCGGGGGCCGCCCGACCCATTGACACCGGCCCCTCGCGACCGACAGTGTGATCGACGATCAGTGGCCACGCGGCCATCGACAGTGAGGGGCCCCGGGGTGGGGGACGAGCAGCACCAGACGCCGGGGGGCGATGTCGACCTCTCCTGGCGCGACGGCTGGCCGGTCGGCTCGCCCGCCCTCTGCCAGCAGGTCATCCTCGACGACCCGAACGGCCGGGTCCTGGTCGACGACGCGGCCTGCATCCTGCGCCTCAACCCGGCCGCGGCCGAGCTCTTCGGACGGCCCGTCGACGAGATCCTCGGCCGCCCGCTGAGCGACTTCCTGACCCGCGCCAGCCTGCGCGTCGCGTGGCGTGCGTTCAGCCAGGTCTCGACCGACGCCATGGCCGACGTGGAGGACATCCCCGTCGACCTCGAGGTCGAGCGGCCCGACGGCACCGTGGTGGCCGTCGAGGTGGGCGGGCACCGCTACTTCGACGACCCCGACCACCCGGGCCTCCACCTGCGCCTCCGGCCCGTGACCCGGCAGCGGTGGATCGAGACCTTCCTCACCGCCCTGGTGTCGGGCGCACCGCTGGCCGCCTGCCTGGAACCGTTGGTCCACGCCTTCGACGCCAGCGTGCCGGGCGCCCACACCGTCTTGCTCTACGACCGTGACGGCACCCGGTTCGAGCGGGCCACCGGGCCCTCGCTGCACCCCGACGTCTACGCCGCGGCCCGCATGGCGCCCCGGGAGATGGCCGAGGACGAGGTGCCGTGGGTGGCCGCCGCCCACCGCGGCGAGCCGGTCTTCGTGGCCGTCGACGATCTGCCGCCCACCCTGCGGGCCGGCGCCCAGCAGGCCGGCTACCGCTCGTGCTGGGCGTTCCCGGTGGTGGTGCCGCCCGACGAGACGACCTCGGCCGTGGTGGTGATGCTGCGGTCGGTCCCCGGTCCGCCGCTCATCGGCCAGCGGGTCAGCGTGGACAAGCTGCTGGGGCTGGTGAACCTGGCCATCGAGCGCAACCGCTCCCACCGTCGCCTGGTGCGCGCCGCCACCCACGACTCGCTGACCGAGCTGCTCAACCGGGAGGAGCTGGTCGCCCGCCTGGGCCGGGCCCTGGGCCGGCGCGACGGCGAGAAGGCGATCCCCGGCCTGGCCGTCATGTACCTCGACCTCGACCGCTTCAAGCCCGTCAACGACCAGCACGGCCACCGCTTCGGCGACGAGCTCCTGGCCCTGGTCGGCCAGCGCCTCCAGGGGTGCCTGCGGCCCGGCGACGACATCGCCCGCGTCGGCGGTGACGAGTTCGTGGTCCTGTGCCAGGGCCTCGACGACGAGGCCCAGGCCCGGACGCTGGCGGCCACGCTGGTCGACGCCGCGTCGCAGCCCTTCTTCCTCAACGGCCGCACCGTCGAGGTGGGCGCCTCGGTGGGCATCGCCCTGGCCCCGACCCACGGCGCCACGCCCGTCGCCCTCGTCGACGCGGCCGACCGCGGCCTCTACCGGGCCAAGCGCGAGGGCCGGGGCTGCGCCCGCATGGCCCCCGGCATCCACGCCCCGGGCGGCGAGGGCCACCTCGGCGCCGACCGCTGAGCCGCACCGCGGCAGGGAGCGGCGGCCCCCAGCACGCCTCAGCAGGCCTCCACGGCCTCGGTGCCGTCGGTGTCGTCGAGCAGGCGCTGGAGGGTCTCCACCGGCACGATCAGGGACTTCTCGGTCTCGACCTCGATGGCGTAGACGACACCGACCACCTGGTCGTCGTCGTTGACCGCGGGCCCGCCCGAGCTGCCCGGCTCGATGGCCACGTCGGAGCGGATGACCTTGGACAGGTTGCCCAGGCGGGGGTCGGCCTCGAAGTCCTCGACGGTGCCCTCGGTGACGGTGAGGGCCCCGCCGCCCGGGTAGCCGAAGGCCCGCAGGGCATCGCCCTCCTCGGGGTTGCGGGGCGCGAGCTCGGCGGTGGTGCGCACCGACGAGGCCACGTCCATGGCGTCGGACAGGCGGACCACGGCCAGGTCGGCCAGCAGGCCCTGGGCGGCGACGTCGACGGTGAGCATCCGGCCCTCGGAGGTCTCCACCTCCAGCACGTCGGCCCCCTCGACCACGTGGCGGTTGGTGACGATGGTGCTGTCGTCGATGAGGAACCCGGAGCCCACGCCCAGGCCCTCGCAGGTCTGGCTGCGGATGCGCACGGTGTAGGTGCGGGGGTCGACGGCGGCGGGCTCGTCGAGGATCGACGCATCGACCGGGGGGTCGTCGGGCGGGGCCACGCAGCCGGCACCCAGCACCACCAGCACCGCGGCGACCACGACGGCGGCGGCCCGGCGGGCCGCCCGGTCAGAGCCCGAGCTCATCGATCGAGTCCTCCAGGGCGGCGGACTCGGCCAGCGCGTCGTCGCAGATGTCGTTCACCTCGGCGATGCGACGCTGGATGGCGGCCACGTCGGCGGCGGGGTCGCCGACCGAGGCGATGATGTCGTTGGTCAGGTCGGTGGTCTCCTGCTGGCAGTCGCGGAGGGCGGCGGTGACCTCCGGGGCCTGGGCCACGATCTCGGAGAGGATGCGGTTGCGGTCGGTCTCGCCGGCCTTCTCGGCGGCCAGCTCCCGCAGCTGCTCGCGGGCGTCGTCGACCTCGGCGCTGGTGCTCTCGACCCGGTCGAGGCTCTCCTCCAGCCGGGCGTCGGCCGCCTCGCTGCGGTCACGCCACTCCTGGGCGCTGGAGCGGTTGGCCAGGCCCCATGCGGTGAGCCCGCCGAGGGCGCCCAGGACGGCGAGCACGACGAGGGCCCGACCCAGGATGCGCAGCCGACCCCGGCCGGACCGCGGCGGCCCGGCCTGGTCGCCGGGCGGGCCGGTGGGCGGCGGCCCCGTCCGCACCGGGGCCCGGGGCGCCGGTGGGGGGCACGGAGGTCCAGCCCGGCCGGGGCGGGGGCTCGCCCGGCACCACCGGCCCCTCGCCCCAGGGGGAGGGTCGGGTGGGGTCGTCGGGCCCCGGGGCCCCGGGCGCGTGGGTCATCGGTGGTGGTCCTCGGTCGTCCGCATCGCCCGGGGGGGTCGCCGGGCCAGGGCCAGTCTGGCCGCCCCACCCCGGCCCCACACCCGCGCCGGGCCGCGACGGGTCCCCCTCCCCGCCGCCCGGGGACCGAGGTTCCACCCTCGCCGACGGTTATCCTGCGTGGTCAGGTCCCCACGGAGCGAGCGGAGAGGCACGGAGTGAGCGCATCCAGGCCGACCTCGGCCCCCACGGTGCCGCGATCCCTGGTCGACCTCTCCGACGGGGGCACGACGGGCGCCGCGGCGGTGGCCGTGCTCGTGGCCGACGCCTCCGGCGTGGTCCGCCGGGTGGGCGGCGCCACCGAGGCCCTGCTCGGCCTGGACCCGGCCACCCTGGTGGGCCGGCAGGTGACGGCCCTGCTCACCTCCGAGGACCCGACCGAGCTGGCCGCCACGGTGGTGGCGGTGCTCGGCGGCGGCGCCGACGCCCGGATCGGCGTGCAGGTCGACGACGCCATGGGGCTGCCCCGGCCGCTGGAGGCGTCGCTGTGCCTGGTGGGCGGCGACCCGGACCTGCTCGTCACCACCCTGGCGCCCGACCCCGGCCGCCACCACCTGCACGTGGGGGTCGACCCCGGCCGCACGCTGGTATCGGTCGCCGACGCCGACGCCGACATCGTCTCGGTGAGCCGGGGCGCCACCGCGGTGCTCGGGTGGACGACCGACGAGGTGGCGGCGCGGGGTGCGGCCGGGGTGATCCACCCCGACGACCTCCCCCGCTTCCGTGCCGTCGGGGCCGAGATCCGCGCCGAGTCGGGCGCGGTGCGCAGCACCCGCGTCCGCGCCCTCACCGCCGACGGCGAGCACCGCTGGGTGCGGGCGGTGGGCATGAACCTGCTGGAGGACCCCGGCGTCGGCGGCGTCGTCACCTGCCTCACCGACGTGACCGACGAGGTCCGCGACGAGCTGCGAGCCGCAGCCGCCGAGCTGGAGGAGCGGGGCGCCCTCGGCCCGGCCACGCTCCGCGTCTCGACCGACGGGATCGTCACCTTCGCCTCCGACGGTGCCGCCCGCGTGCTCGGCCGGCGGGCCGAGTCGCTGCTCGCCACCGACCTGTCCGCCCTCCTCGACGTGGCCCAGGGCACCGAGCTCCGCCAGGCCCTGGCTGCAGTGGACGAGGACGGCCGGTTGCGGCGCACCGTCGACCTCGCCGTGGCCACCCCCGACCGGGGGGAGCGGTCGGTGCGCGCCGAGGTGGTCGGGGTGCCCGACGGCCTCGAGGGCCCCGAGCCGCTGGTCCACCTGGCCGACGTGACCGAGCGCCTCATGGCCACCGAGGCGGTGCGGGCCAGCGAGCGCCGGTTCCGGACCCTCGTCCAGAGCAGCACCGACATCCTCGCCGTGATCGACTCCGACCTCCGGGTCCGCTGGGTCAGCCCGGCGGTCACCGCCGTCCTCGGCTACTCCCCGGGCGGCCTGGTCGACCTGCCCGCCACCAGCTTCCTGCACCCCGACGACATCGCCGCGGCGCAGACGGAGTCGGCCGCCCTCGTCGCCGGGCGGCCCCACGACCCCACGGGACGGGTGCGGGTGCGGGCCCGCCACGCCGACGGGGGCTGGCGCCACCTGAGCCTCTCGGGCACCGACCTGACCGCCGACCCCGACGTCGGGGGCATCCTCGTCAACGCCCGCGACGTGACCGCCGAGGTCGAGGCCGAGCGCGACCGGGAGCGCCTGGCCCAGGTCCTGCAGGCCTCCACCGACCTGGTCGCCATCGCCGCCCGCGGCACCGACCTCATCGACCTCAACCGGGCCGGGTGCCAGGTGCTGGGCCTGGAGGGCCCGGCGATCTCCCTGGCGGCCCTGGCCGCCCGCACCCCGCCGTGGGTGCAGCGCCGGTTCCTGGCCGAGGTCGTGCCCACCCTGGAGGCCAACGGCATCTGGGAGGGCGAGCTGGCCCTCCACGACCACGACGGCGACGTGGTCCCCGTCTCGACGGTGGTCATCGCCCTGCGCGACCGCGACGGGGCCATCGAGACCCTCGCCTGCGTGGCCCGCGACATCAGCGACCGCAAGGCCTTCGAGGACCAGCTCGAGCACCAGGCCACCCACGACCCGCTGTCGGGGCTCCCCAACCGCACCCTGCTGCTCGACCGCCTGCGGGTCGCGGTGGGGCGGGCCCGGCGCCAGGCGACGCTCGACCGCGGTGCTGTTCCTCGACCTCGACAACTTCAAGCTGATCAACGACAGCCTGGGCCACTCGGCCGGCGACCTGCTGCTGGTGGAGGTGGCCCGGCGCATCGAGGGCGCGGTCCGGCCCGGCGACACCGTCGCCCGCTTCGGCGGCGACGAGTTCGCGGTGCTGTGCGAGGACCTGGCCTCCCGGGACGAGGCCGTCGCCATCGCCGTCGCGGATCGAGGACGCGGTGGCCCGTCCCGTCGCCATCGAGGGCACCGAGGTGATGGTGACCGTGTCGATCGGGGTGGCCACCTCCGACGGCGAGCAGGAGGCCGAGTCGCTGGTCCGCGACTCCGACGCGGCCATGTACCAGGCCAAGGCCCGGGGCCGGTCGCGCACCGAGGTGTTCGACCGGGACATGCACGTCCAGGCCGTCGACCGCCTGGAGCTGGAGACGGCGCTGCGCCGCGCCGTGGACCGCCACGAGATGCGGGTGGCCTACCAGCCCCAGTACGACCTGCGGACCGGCCGGCTCAACGGCGTCGAGGCCCTGCTGCGCTGGGAGCACCCGGAGCGGGGGATCCTGCTGCCCGGCGAGTTCCTGCACATCGCCGAGGAGACCGGCCTCATCGTCGCCATCGGCAACTGGATCACCTCGGCCGCCTGCCGGGCCACCGCCCGCCTGCACGACCTGGCGCCCGGTGCGTCCGACATCGTGGTGAGCGTCAACCTGTCGGCCCGCCAGCTGGCGTCGCCCCGCCTCATCGACGACGTGGCCGCCATCGTCGCCGCCGCCGAGCTGCCGCCCGGTGCCCTGATGCTCGAGCTCACCGAGACGGTGCTCATGGACGTCGACGCGTCGGGTGAGGCCCTCACCCGGCTCCACCAGCTCGGCGTGGGCATCGCCGTCGACGACTTCGGCACCGGCTGGTCGTCGCTGCGCTACCTGCGCGACTTCCCCGTCGACGTGCTCAAGGTGGACCGGTCGTTCGTGGCGGGGCTGGGCCAGGACACCGAGGACGAGGCCATCGTCGCCGCCGTCATCGACCTGGCCCACGCCCTGGGGCTCACCGCGGTGGCCGAGGGCGTGGAGGACGAGACCCGCCTGGAGCGGCTGCGCACCCTGGGCTGCGACGCCGTCCAGGGCTGGCTGCTGGGCCGGCCCATGACCGAGGCCGACCTCATCGACCTGGTCGTGGCCCAGGACACCGCACCCGACGCCTGACCCACGGGTCGGGCCGGGCCCCTCGTGACGTCGGTGGACAGAGTGGGACACAGTGTGCCTGGCACACCGTGTCCACCCTCGCGGTCTGGGTCAGGGGGTGGCGGCGTAGGCGGCGAGGGCGTCGGGGAGGGGGGCCTCGGCCACGCCGGGGGCACCGGCCACGGCGGCCAGCCACGGCGGGCGGACCACGGCGCTGACCGTCAGCGGGGTGTCGAGCCCGGAGAGCTGGACGGCCTGGTGGACGTAGGAGGCGGCGTAGTCCGGGGGGCGGACGTCGCGGGTGAGCTCGACCAGGGCGTAGGGGTCGGGCGGGCCCGGGGGGCAGGGCCACGCCGGCGAGCATCATGGGCGAGCCCGGGAACGGGCCGCCGCCGGCCAGGCCGGGGCCGTCGAGGAGGATGGCGCCGCGGACCGCGGTGGCCCGGGCGCCGGCGGCGAGGAGCGCCACGTAGGCGCCGAGGCCGCGGCCCACGAGGGTGCACGGGCCCAGGTGGGCGAGGGCGGCGTCGACGTCGGCCAGCAGGACCTCGGCGGTGTAGCCCCCGCCCTTCGACGGGGTCGACGCCGCCGTGGCCGGTGAGGTCGAGGCCCCACACCGGTCCGGGCCACGGTGCCAGCCAGTCGGGGGCCACCTCGGGCGTGCGCTCGCCCAGGCCGTGGACGGCCAGCAGGGGGCGGACGTCCGGGTCGGTGCCGTCGCGCAGGTGGTGCAGGGCGAGGCGGACCTGGTTGTGGGTGAGGACCACGGTGCCTCGCGGGTGCGCTCATCGCGAGGTGCTCCAGGACGAGGTCGGCGACCCGAGTCGGGGCTGCTCGATGTGGAGGAAGTGGCCGACGCCCTCGAGGCCCACGAAGCGGCCGCCCGGGGGGCAGGTGGGACTCCACGTCCTCGGGCAGGGTGCCCCAGCCCATGACCTCCAGCTCGAGGCCCAGGACGCAGAGCACGGGCATGCCCAGGCTGGGGAGCCGCCACATCGACCACTCCGGGCGCCAGGGCCCGAAGCCGCCCATGCGCATGGAGGGGTCGATCTTCCAGCGCCAGCCGTCGTCGGCCTCGCGGGCGCCGATGGGCACGACGTAGCGGAGCCAGTCCGGCGTCGAGGCGGGGGTTCATGCGGCCCCGACGCTCGGCCAGCTCCTCGAGGGTGCCGGGCCGGCGCTCCTTGGAGCCGGCCGCGGCCCGGTGGTCGAGCCAGCCCGACCAGCTCCTCGGCCCGGAGGCGGGTGCGGTGGTGCTCGGGGACGTCGGGCCAGCTCCGGGCCGACGGGAGGCCGTCGAGGTTGACCAGGCGGCTGACCCGGTGGGGGCAGGCGTCGGCCAGGTGGAGGGCCAGGGCGCCGCCCTTGCTGTGGCCGAGCGACGGGGACCGGCCCGTCGGCCGATCGTGGCCAGCACCGCGAGCCGCGTCGCGCAGGTCGGCCTCCCACGAGTAGAGGGGGGCGTGGTCGGAGTCGCCGTGGCCCCGCTGGTCCCAGGCCACGACCCGCCACCCGGCGTCGGCCAGCAGCGGGGCCAGGCAGTCGAAGGTGCCGGCGAAGTCGAAGCCGCCGTGGGTGAACAGCAGCGGGCGGGCCGTCGGGCGTCGCCCCACTCCCAGGCGCTGAGCCGGAGGCCGTGGCTGTCGACCCAGCGGTGGCGGTCGGGGCGACGGGCGCCGGGGTAGGAGTGGTCGACACCCCGGGCGGCCGGGCTCGGAGGCCAGGCGGGCCCGACCCGCAGCGACCGACGGGGTGGCGGCGGCGACCACGGCGAGAGGCTACCGACCAGGTTGACCCGCGCGGTCAAGACGACGGTCCGCAGGTCGGCCGGAGGGAGATGGGACTCGGGTGACCGATGACCGGTAGCGTCGGGCCCCTGTGAGGAGCCCTGTCCCCAAGGCCCGCCTGCGCCGGGCGCAGGGCCACCGCCACCTCCTCACCGGCTCGGCCATGCTCGTGGTCGGCGCCGCCATCCAGGCCGCTCTCCGGCGCCATCTTCTGGCTCATCGCGGCCAAGCTCGACACCACCGGCGACGTGGGCGACGCGGCCAAGCTGTTCCAGTCGGTCCTCTTCGTCACCTACCTGGCCGGCCTCGGCCTGCCCGGTCGCCCTGGCCCGCTACGCCGCCGACCGCGACGCCGACAGCGACGTCACCTTCACCTGGGCCGTGCTCGCCACCACGGCGGCGGGCTCGTTGCTGGGCCTGGTCTACGTGGCCGCCCTGCACTCCTCGGCCACCGACGTGCTCACCGACTGGAACGTGGTGGTCGGGCCGCTCCTGTTCGCCCTCATGGTCGCCGGGGCCGCGCTGTCGATGATCGCCGACGTGCGGTGCATGACCGCCCGGCGCTGGAACCTGGTGATCATCCGCATCACGCTGGTGGGCCTGGCCCGCTTCCCCCTGCTGTTCCTCGCCCGGGACGGCGACCACCGGGGCCTCTGGCTGTTCCTGTTCGCCACCGCCCCGATGGCCGTCTCCGGCGCCCTCAGCGCCGCCTTCGCCCCCCGCCTCGCCGGCGGTCGCCTGCGCCTCGGCCCCCGCCCGGCCACCGCCCGGGCCGCGGTGCGCTACTCGGCGGTCAACTACGTGTCGCAGCTGGCCTACCAGGCGCCCTACTTCGCCCTGCCGGTCATCGTGCTCGCCTTCGTGACCAGCGACAGCTACGCCAGCTTCAACGTGGCGTGGGGCATCGTGGCCGTGGCCTTCTACGTGCCCACCGCCCTGGGCCAGGCCCTGCTGGCCGAGGGCGGCCGCGACGGCGCCCACCTGCGCTCCCAGGTGCACCTGGCCATGGTCCTGGCCCTGGGCCTGATGACGGTCGGGGCGGTGGTCGCCTACTTCGGCCGCGACGTGGTCACCACCATCTACGGCGCCGACTACGCCGAGGCGGCCCAGGTGCTGCCGGCCATGGTCGCGGCCGGCATCCCGTGGGCGGTCACCTCGCTGCTGCTCTCGGAGGTGCGCATCCTCCACCGCCACGCGGCCACCGTCGCCATCACCCTCGGCGCTCACCGCCGCCATCGTGGTGCCCGCCCTGATCCTGGTGCCCGACGAGGGCATCGACGGGGCCAGCGTCTCGTGGTTCATCGGCAACCTGGTCGCCGCCGGCATCGCCGTGGTGGCCACCCAGGTCAGCCGGGCCCGGGTCGCGGCCGGCGCCCCGATCGACGACCCGTCCTCTCGTCGCCGGCCACCGCGGCCGACGCCGCCGAGGTGGGCATCACCCTGGCCGAGCACTCGGCCTGACCGGGCGTGGTCGCGCGCCCGGCGGTCGCGCCCGTCGGTCGAGGTCGAGGTCACCGCGGCGGGCGACCTCCGGGACGGGCACGGACGGGCCCGAGGTGGAGGCGACGAGGACGACGACGCCCAGCCGACGGGCGCTGGACCGTGTCCGGGTCCGGCGAACGCCGGTGGCTGGTGGCCGACCGGTCGCGGTCGTGGTGGCGGTGGGCCTCGGCGTGTGGCTGGCTCCGGGCCGACCGGCCGACGACGCCGCCATCCTCCTCCGCTACGCGGACCGGATCGGCACCGGGTGCAGGGGTTCACCTACAACGACCACGAGCGGGTCCTGGGTGCATCGGCCGGGCTGTGGACCCTGCTGCTCGGCGGCGCTGCGGGCCCTCGGCGTCCCGCTGGCTGGATGGCGCCTGGTCATGGTGGCGTCCTCGCCTACGCGGCCGCGGTGGCGCTGTCGGTCGCGGATGGCCCAGCGGCTCGGAGGGCGCATCGCCGCGGCTGACCACCGGAGCCGTCGTGCTGACGACCTCGGGGCTCCGAGGGTGGTCGGTGTCGGGCCTCGAGTCCGGCCTCGCGGCCGGAAGTCCCACGGCCCGGCTGGACGGCCTCGCCACCACGATGAAGAGCGGCGATCTCCCGCGGCCTGGACGTGTTGACGACTGCAGGCCGGGTCCGTGCGATACTGCGGCGTGTCCGAGATCAAGATCGACATCATCGAGCCGTGGGTCCGTGAGATGTGGGACCGGGGGGCCACCGACCTGCTGATCACCGCCGGGTCGCCGCCGCTGCATCCGCGTCGACGGGACCCTGCGGCCCCTGCCGGACGCCGACGAGCTCGACGCCGCCGCCACCGAGAAGGTGCTGGTGTCGATGCTGCCGGAGGAGTCCCTCGACGAGTTCCGCCAGCACCGCGAGGTCGACTTCTCCTTCTCGTGGGGCGACGTCACCCGCTTCCGCGGCAACGCCTTCACGCCAGCGGGGCACCGCCGCCATCGCCCTGCGGGTGATCCCCTTCTACATCCCCACGCTTCCCGGAGCTGGGCCTGCCGCCGGTGCTGGAGTGGTTCTGCACCCAGTCCCAGGGCCTGGTGCTGTTCACCGGGCCCACCGGGTCGGGCAAGTCCACCACCCAGGCCTCGATGGTCGACTGGATCAACGAGCACCGCGCACGTGCACATCCTCACCCTCGAGGACCCGATCGAGTACCACCACGTCAACAAGGCGCTCGGCGGTGAACCAGCGCGAGATCGGCGTCGACACCGACCAGCTTCGCCCGAGGTCTGCGGTCGGCCCTCCGGGAGGACCCCGACGTGGTGCTGGTGGGCGAGATGCGCGACCCCGAGAGCATCCAGACCACGCTCACCATCGCCGAGACCGGCCACCTGGTGTTCGCCACGCTGCACACCAACGACACCGCCTCGGCCATCGACCGCATCGTCGACGTGTTCCCCTCCGAGCGCCAGGCCCAGATCCGCTCCCAGCTGGCCGCCGCCCTGGCCGGCGTGGTGGCCCAGCGCCTCGTCCCCCGCACCGGCGGGGGGCTGGTGGCGGCCTTCGAGGTGCTGCTGGCCAACGCCGCCGGTCCGGGCCCTGGTCCGCGAGGGCAAGACCCACCAGCTCCGCAACGTGATCGCCCAGAACGCCCGCGACGGGCATGCAGACCCTGGAGGCCTCGCTGTCGGCCCTGGTGCAGGCCGGGCGTGGTCGTCCTACGAGGACGCGGTGATCCGGGCCGTCGTGCCCCAGGAGGTCCGCGTCGCCGACGGCCGCCGCCGGCCGGCGCCGCGACCGGGCGTCGACCGGCAGAGGCCCGGTAGGCGGGCGATCGGCCCCAGCCCGAGGGTGGTGGCCAGGCCCTGGGGGTCGCGGGCCCGCTTGAGGGCCTCCTCGGCGGTGACGGTGCCGGAGCGGACCAGCTCGGCCAGGGAGTCGTCGAGGGTCTGCATGCCCAGCTTGCGGCCCGAGGAGATGGTGTTGGGGATCTGCTGCACCTTGCCGTCGCGGATGAGGGCCCGCAGGGCCGGGGTGGCCAGCAGGATCTCGCAGGCCGGCACCCGGCGCCGGCCGTCGGCGGTGGGCAGCAGCTGCTGGGCCACGATGCCCTGGATGGTGTTGGCCAGCTGGGTGCGCACCTGGGACTGCTGCTCGGCCGGGAACACGTCGACGATGCGGTCGACGGTCTGGCTGGCGTCCTGGGTGTGGAGGGTGGCGAACACGAGGTGGCCGGTCTCGGCCGCGGAGATGGCGGTGCTCACCGTCTCCAGGTCGCGCATCTCGCCCACCAGGATCACGTCGGGGTCCTGGCGCAGGGCGTAGGTGAGGGCCGGCGCTGAACCCGTCGGTGTCGTCGCCCACCTCGCGCTGGTTCACCAGCGGCGGTCTTGAGCTGGTGGACGAACTCGATCGGGTCCTCGATGGTGATGATGTGGCTGCGTGCGGCGCTGGTTCACCAGGTCGATCAGCGAGGCGAGGGTGGTGGACTTGCCCGAGCCGGTGGGCCCGGTGACCAGCACCAGGCCGCGGGGCAGGTCGGCGAAGGTGGCCACCACCGGCGGGATGCCGATGGACTCGAAGGGGATGACCTCGAAGGGGATGACCCGCAGGGCGGCGCCCACCGCGCCCCGCTGGACGAAGAGGTTGACCCGCAGCCGGGCCCGGCCGGGGATGGCGTAGGCGGTGTCGAGCTCGCGCTTCTCCTCGAAGCGCTCGCGCTGGCGGGCGGTGATGATCGACATCGACATGTCCCGCACCTCGGCCGGCCGAGAGGACCGGCGTGGTCGGGCATGCGGACCAGCTGGCCCAGGATGCGGACGAAGGGCGGCTCGTCGGCCGCCAGGTGCAGGTCGGAGGCGCCCAGCTCGATGGTGCGCTCGATGAGGCCGATGATCCGCTGCTCGGGCGCGGACATGCACCGCGGCGGCCGGGACGTCGCTCGCCGGCCAGGCGGGACCGGACCCGCTCCAGCTCGGCCCGCCTCGGTGCCCACCGCCTCGACCTCGTAGCCCTCCTTGGCCAGGGCCTCGGTGACCTCGTGCATGCTCGTCGCCGTCGGCCGGCATGGGGAAGGCGACGGTGAGGCGCCGGCCCGTCGAGGGTCATGCCCAGCACCGAGTGGGCTGCGGGCCAGCTCGTCGGGGCACGGCGGCCACCGCGTCGGGGTGGATGACGGCCTCGTCGAGGTCGACGAAGCGGGATCGCCGACGGCGGCGGCGTGGCCGTAGGCCAGGTCGTTGGGGCCGACTGGCCGATGCGGATGACGACGTCCTCCAGGGGCTCGCCGGTGCGGCCGGCCTCGGCCAGGGCCTCCTCGAGCGCCTCCTTGGTGAGGACGTGGCGGCTGACGAGCGCCTCGGCGAAGCGCCGGGCCTGGCTGACGAGCATTGGGTCCCCCCTGGTGAACGGTGTGGAGACGTAGCCGATCGGCGGCCGCGGGCGCCGGCCCGGACGCGCACGGCCCGCCCCGAGGGGGCGGGCCTCGTCGCAGAGCTCAGGTGAGCGAGGATCAGCGGGCAGTCGCGGTGACGGCTGACCAGCGGTGGTCGGTCACGGCGCCGCCGGACGACGGTCCAGTACTTGGGGGTGTCCGTCGAGGAACTTGTTCGGCGGTCAGGCGGTGAGCGCGGCGGCGTCCGCCGGGTACGGCGTCGTTCTGGGCGTAGTAGGCCTCGACCGCGGTGCGTGACGGTGCGGCCCTCGGTCTTGCAGGCGCTGACTCCTCGCCCCGGTCGGTGATGCCGCTGCACGGCGAAGACCACCACCGCGGCGAGGATGCCGAGGATGACGATGACGACGAGGAGCTCGATGAGCGTGAAGCCCTTGGCGTTCGGGTGGCGGCGGCGCGCCTTGGCAGTGGTCTTTGCGTGCGAGAGCACAGGTTCCCCCTAGAGGATGACGGTGAGGGGGGCGCGCAGTGCGCCCCGCCGCGGCTCCTATCCCAACAGCCGCCCTCGCAAGGTACCTCAACAGGCGCCACCGTTTCTCTGGGCCGAACGACCCGTTTTCGCCCCTCCCGACGCCGTCGCGTACGGGCTCAGACACCCAGCGTGGTCTGCCAGGAGAGGATCTTGGGGACCACGGCCCGCTTGGTCGGGTCGGTGGCCCGGGGGTCGGGCTCGAAGCGCACGCGCGCCCGCCCCACCACCTTGTCGGCGGTGGCCGAGCCGCCACCGCACATCAGCGCCGGGTGGCCGGCGTAGGTGAGGTCGCGGTAGCCGTTGCAGCGCACCTCGATGGTGACGTCTCGTGGCTTCTGGAGGCCGTCGACGACCTTGCCCGAGGAGATGCCCCCGGTGGGCGCGCGACTTCACCTCGAGCCGGGCGTTCGGGTAGAGCACCGCGTCCTGGGGCGTCGCCGGTGACTCCCGCATGTAGTGGATGAGGTTGCACGAGGTCTTGTCGTCGGTGCCCACCGTCGAGTCGTGGGCCATGCGGCTCACGGTGGCGATGAGGGCGGCCTCGGTGTTGTACCGCAGCACCCGGTCGCGTCGGTAGGCAGTGGTCGACTTGATGCCGGTGAAGGCCGAGGTCAGCAGGGCCAGGGCCAGCAGGGCGATCACCGTGATGAACACCAGCGCGATGATCAGCGACGAGCCCCGCTCGCCCGAGCTGCGGGCCCGAGCTGGCCACCACCCGGTGGGAGCGACCCTGCTCAGTTGACATAGCACTTGGTCGGGTCGGCGGTGAACCTCAGGATCTTGCACTGGAGGCCCCCGGTCCCCGTATTGCCGGGCGTGGCCTCCGAAGCCTGGGTGCCGGCCTCTCCTCCGTCGGCGGTCGTCGTGCTCGGAGCCGAGGCAGTAGCCGAAGATGCTGACGTAGCAGTACGACTGGGTCTCGGATAGCCCGCCGGGACCCGGCGCACCGGAACCCGGTACGCGGGCGCCTCGTCGGGTCCATCCGGGTCAGGCACCACCCCGCCCGGCCCTCCGAGCGCCAGGGACCGACGGGAGAGCAGCGTCCCTTCCGCGACCTGTGTCCCGGTTCCTGTCTCGGTGCCCAGAGGCACCGGCGCCGTCCCTGCCGTCATGATGGCGATGGAGTGGCCGCCTCGGCCCCCGTTGCCGCCAGACCCGCCGCCCCCGGCGCCGCCGCCGCCGCCGCCCTCACTGTCGCCCGAGCGGTCGAGTCTCGTTGGGATTGGTGTTGGCGCGCCCGCCGGCGCCGCCGGTGCCGCCGATGCCGCCGGCGCCGCCGGCTCGACCCCGGCCGCCCGTGTTGGCGCTCACGCCGGTCTGGACCAGGCGGACCGTCCCGGTGTCGTGCAGGTAGAGGCCGATCGACGAGCCGCCGCCCACGCCCCCGCCTCCGGGATCGCCGCCGCTGTCCGCCGTTGCCGCCACTCGCCCCCTGACGACCGATGTTGTCGTTGGTGCCAGGCAGTTCGAGCCGGCTCCGCCGCCACCGCCGCCCCCGCCGCCACCAGCGGTGCCGGGGTTGCCGTTCTCCCCGTAGCCGGGCACCCATCCGGCGCTGCCCGCCGACTCCGCACCGCCCGTCCGGTAGGTGGCGAACCCGGCGCCGGTGGTCGCCGCCTTGGGAGAGGCGCCCGTGCCCCCCTTCCCCCATCCCCGTAGGTGCCGTTCTCCGCCGTTGCACGTGGGGTTGTTACCGCCGGTGCCGTGGCCCCGCCGTCGCCGCCCCCGGTGGGCTTCTGTCCGGCGGTGCCGTCCTTGCCCTTCTGGCCGCAGTTGAGGTAGGGAACGGCGCTGAGCAGCTCGTGATGTCGCCGCCACCACCGCCGTTGCCGCCGGTGCGGGCGACGTTCGTCCCCGGCGAGGGGACCGAGTCCGGCGTGCAGGTCGGGTCGTCGAGCGAGCCCGGCGGGGCTGCTGAGCCGCGACCGCTGTTCGTGTTCTTGTTGTGCTCGGCGCCCTTGCTTGCCGCGAGCAGGCGAAGGTCGCAGGTCCACCGTTCCTCGGCCGGAGGCAGCGCCGTGACACCTCGAGCCCGGCAAAGGCCTGGAAGTCCGAGGAGAGCGCTGTGAAGCTGGCGCCGTTGCGGGCCATGACCGCGTACACGCTCGAGGCCGAGGGAGCGACCTGGCGGTAGTTGAGGGTGGTGCTGATCTGGCCCGACTCGACCTCGAGCTGTTGGATGCGGATGCCGGTGCGGCCGTCGATGCGGAGTCCGAAGGTCGGCTCGACGATGCAGTCGTTGGCGGCGATGTCGATGGTGCCGTTGCCGTCCGTGTCGATCCCGTCGGCCGTGCCGTCACCGTTGAGGTCGGGGCACGCACCACGGACCGACGAGTCCTGCGACCCCTCGATGAAGCTCTGCCACGGCGCCGCGCTGGTGTTGGGGCCCACGCGCAGCCACCTGTCGGTGAAGCCGCCCTGGAGGGTCACGTTGTTGTCGACGGTGGACGAGGTGAGGTCGACCTTGGGCAGCGGCGTGGACTCCGCCGGCGCCCGCACCAGCAGCTCGGGTCGGGGCTGGGCACCGGCGGTGGCGGGGTCGCTGTCGCGCGTCACCGCAAGGGCCGGGTTCCACGTGGCGCGCGGCTTGGGGACGCCGGCTGCGTCGGGCACCCCCGAGCTGGTGTCGGCGCCCGCCGCCGGGCCCGACGTGTCGTTGCTGATGAAGGCGACGCGGTCCGGGAGCCAGTCGAACCACAGCGGGAAGCCCTCGGCCCCGCCGTACTGCTTGGGGCCGGTGGCCGCCTCGGTGAGCTGGGTCCAGACGCGATACTCGCCACCGGCGTCGATGATCCCGGGGTCGAAGGTGGTGTCGCTCTCGGTGCCGGCCGACATGGGGAGCTTCCAGGTGGCCTCGGCGTCGACATAGGTGCCGCCGATGAAGCCCTCGCCCGCCGCCCAGGAGCCGTCGGCCTGCAGCCAGAGGCCGGTGGTGCGCTGCTGCACCTTGAACGCCACCCCGAGGGAGGGGTCCAGCCCCGGGGCCAGCGTGAGGGCGTTGGTGAAGATCGACTCCCGCTCGCCACCCGTCCCGGACGTGTCGTAGTGCTTGAGGCGGAACTTGTCGTTGCTGCCGGCCCCGGCGAAGTCGTTCTCCCGACGGGTGGCCGACGAGCTGTAGAGGGTGTTGACCTCGAGGGGCACGCCCGCGCCGTAGATCGCGCCGCTCGGCGCGGAGGATGAAGGGGTTGTCGGAGTTGATGTTGAGGCCGCAGGCGAACTCGGTGCACGGGTTGTTGGGGGCGCCGCCGAGGGGGGCGATGGTGTTGGCCAGCGACTTGCCCTCACGCCGATCTGGTCGGCCACGATGGTGGTGACGGGGGAGGCGAGCTGGCTGTCGATGGTGGCGAGGGTGCCGCTGCACTCCCGCCGCTCGAGGCGCAGGTCGCGGTCGCGGGCGCCCTCGACGGCCCACCAGCTCACCCGCCGCTGGGAGATGGTGCCGTCGCCCTCGCGGCGGGTGCGGTTGAAGGTGACCTCGAGGGTGCCCCCATCCGAGCTCCCGCAGGCGATGGTGTCGGTGTAGCTACCCCGGTGGCGTCGACCGAGGCCACATCTGCGCTCCACTTGGCCGAGGCGAGGTCGCGGTTGGCCGAGGCCTGGAGGTTCTGGCCCACGTCGTCGGTGATGCGCAGCCCGAAGATCACCGATCCCGCGACGGAGGCGCTGATGAGGGCGAGGATGGCGATGACCAGCGCCAGCTCGATGAGGGTGAAGCCGGCCTGGGCGTGGGGGTGGCAGGCCCGGCAGCGGGCGGCAGAGCGGTGGGAGATCCTCAGCATGGGCCCTTGTCCGGGTTGTCGTACACCTTGTCGGTCGGGCAGCGCGAGTCCCGCCGGTAGACCACCAGCGAGTCGGTCACCTGGGCGTGGCCGGGGGCCGTGACGACCTTCAGGGTGATCTCCTGCATGCCCCCGTCGCGGTACAGCGGACCCGAGTTGGTGTCCTCCGCCGTGGGGGTGCAGCTGGTGGTCCACACCGGTTGGCCCCAGTTGGTGGTGGCGGCCGCGTCGACGTAGCGGATCGACTGGGTGGCGGTCCACCCGAGGGCGTTGGTGAACTGGGTGCGGCTGGCGTTCGGCGTCCAGCTCTTGTTGTCGACCTTGGGCGGCGGTTCGAAGGGCAGCTGGCAGCCCTCGTAGGTGTCGACGCCGGTGCGGTTCTTGGGGCTGACGGTGAGCTCGGACCACTCCTGGAGGAAGATGCTCGACGCGGGTGCGCTCCTTGGCCTGGATCGCCGTGGCCGACGAGGTGAAGAGGGCGCCGAACACGGCGGCGAAGGCGACGCCCATGAGGGCGATGGTCATGAGCAGCTCGATCAGCGTCTCCCCGGACTCCCCGGGACGTGGGTCGGCGGCCCCCGCCCGCCGGTGGGTCACAGCGCGTCCTCGTCCGGCCCTGGAGCACGCCGTACATGGCCGAGATGAGGGCCACGGCCACGAAGCCGACGATGAAGCCCATGAAGAGGATGACGGCCGGCTCGAACAGGGTGGTGAGCCGCTTGAGCTTGTACTCCAGCTCCCGCGCGTAGAAGCTCGCTGGCGCTGCTCGACCTGCTGGTCGAGGGTGCCGGTCTCCTCGCCCACCCGGAACATCTGGACCGCGGCGCTGGGGAACAGCCCGGACGACGGCCAGCGGGCGCGGCGATGCCGTCGCCCTGGATCATGGCGTCGCGCACGTCGAGCAGGCCGCGCTCGAAGACCTTGTTGTTGGTGCTCTCGATGGCCGACGACATGGCCTCGGGCAGGGGCACGCCGGCCTGCATCATGGCCGCCGATCACCCGGCAGAAGCGCTCGATGGCGGAGTACTCGATGATCGTGCCGACGAGCGGGATCCGGCAGGAAGAGCCTGCTGCCGGGCGTAGCGGCCGCTGCTCGGATCGGCCCGATGAGGACGTAGGCCAGCACGACGAGCGACCACGATGAGCAGCAGCGAGCCCACCACCAGGTGCCGATGAACCCGGCGAAGCCGAGGAGCATGCGGGTGGGCAGGGGCAGCTCGGAGTCCGAGCTCGTCGAAGAAGTCGACGAACCGGGGCAGGACGAAGAGCACCATGACCAACACGGTGACGATGGACATGACCAGGATGACGGCCGGGTAGGTGAGGGCCGCCTTGACCTTGGAGCGGGCCTCCAGGTCGCGCTCGATGTAGCGCGGAGAGCTGGTCGAGCACCACGTCGAGCTGGCCGGTGAGCTCGGCCGAGCGGAGGATGCTGACGTAGTAGGGCGGGAAGACGTTCCGCGTGGCGGGCGACGGCGGTGGCGAAGGGCGCGCCGGCCTGGAGGTCCTCCTCGATCTCGAGCAGGATGCCCTTGGAACCGCTTGTTGTCGACACCGTCGCTGACGATGCGGATGGCCTCGTTGATGGGGATGCCGGTGCGGACGAACGCGGCCAGCTGCCGGGAGAAGTGCATGATGTCCTGGCGGGGGACGCGCTCCTTGGTGATCTCGATCTGGGCGAACGACTTGCGCTCGCGGACCTTGACCGGCGAGTGGCCGTGGAGCAGCAGCTCGTTCTCGACGCCCGCTGCCGTCGCCGCCTCGACGGTGCCCTTGACACGCCCGTCCGTCGGCTCCGACCGCGCTGTAGCTGGAACTGCGGCACCGTGATCCCCCCTTCGGTCCGCCTCTGACCGGGCACTGTCGACCCGGTCAGTATGGCTCACACAACGTAGACGGTGCGCATCACCTCGGCAACGGTGGTGGCGCCCTCGTCGATGAGGCCGACGGCCCGGTCCTGCATCGGCACCATGCCCTCGTCGATGGCCGTCCGCCGGATCTCCTCGGTCTGGGCCCGGCCGATGACCTGGTCGCGGACGGCGTCGGTCATGCGCAGCACCTCGTAGACGCCGATGCGGCCGTAGTAGCCGGTGCCGTTGCACTCGTCGCAGCCCGCGCCCCGGCGGAACACGTCGTCGTCGGCCTGCTGGCCGCCGGCGCGCTCGTAGAAGTCCAGCTCCTCGGGCGTGGGCCGGTAGCGTCTGCGCGGCAGCGCGTCGCAGTTGGTGCGCACCAGGCGCTGGCCGACGGTGGCCAGCAGCGCCGAGGACGAGCAGGAACGGCTCGATGCCCATGTCGATGAAGCGGTGCATGGCGCGGGCGGCATCGGTGGCGTGCACCGTGGAGAGCACGAAGTGGCCGGTGAGGGCGGCCTGGATGGCGATGCGGGCCGTCTCCACGTCGCGGATCTCGCCCACCAGGATGGAGTCGGGGTCCTGGCGCAGGATGGCCCGCAGGCCCGACGGCGAAGGTGAGCCCGGCGGTCTCGTTGATCGACATCTGGTTGATGTCGGGGAACACGTACTCCACCGGGTCCTCGACGGTCATCACGTTGATCTCGTCGCTCTTGACCGTCTGGAGGGTGGTGTAGAGCGTGGTCGTCTTGCCCGAGCCGGTGGGCCCGGCGCAGACCACCAGGCCGTAGGGCGAGTGGATGACCTCGCGGTAGCGCCTTCTCCACGTCCTCGGGCATGCCCAGGTCGTGCGAGGCCGTAGAGGGCGCGCTGCTTGTCGAGGATCCGCAGCACCACGCTCTCGCCGAACATGGTGCCGGCGGTGCTGACCCGGATGTCGAGGGGCCGCCCGGCGGCGGTCGGTCTCGATCTGGCCGTCCTGGGGGCGGCGCCGCTCGACGATGTTGAGCCCGGCCATGATCTTCACCCGGCTGGAGAGGGCCTGGGACATGGACAGCGGGAGCGACAGCACCTCCTTGAGGGCGCCGTCGATGCGGTTGCGCACCCGGACCCGGTCCTCCATGGGCTCGATGTGGACGTCGGACGCCCGCTCGACGACGGCCGGTCTCGATGATGCGGGTGATGACCTGGACGACGGGCGCGTTCTCGTCGACCTGGAGGGTGGCGGCCTCCTCCGGCGCCGGCGCGCCCGAGCGGGCCTCGAAGGCGCGGATGATGTCGCCCAGGCCCTCGGTGGCCTCGTAGGCCTTGGACCGGGCCCGGGCCAGCTCGCCGGCGGGGCAGACGGCAAGGGTCACCTCGGCCCCGAGGTGCTGGCCGAGGATCACGCGCGAGGTCCGGGATGGTGGGGTCGGCGACCGCCACCACCACGCCCGCCTCGTCGCGGCGGACGGGCAGGGCGTCGAGGTCCTCGGCGAGCCCCTGGGCGAGCGTGGCCACGAGGGAGGTGTCCGGGCTGGTGCGGGTGAGGTCGACCGTCGGCCAGGCCGAACTGGGTGGCCAGGGCCTGGCCAGCGCGGACTGGTCGATGCGGCCCTCGTCGACGAGCAGGTCGCCCGATCCGCTGGCGGTCGCGCCGGGGCATCGGTCCGCCTGCCGGCCAGCGCGGCCTCGATCACGTCGGCCGTGGCGGACGCCGAGGTCGACGAGGATCTGGCCCAGGGGTCGTGCGTCGACGACCTCGACGGCGGCCTCGGCCCCGGCCGGCGCGGCGGCCCCGGCGCTCGGGTCCGACGCGGTCGCCGCCCCCGGCGTCGCCGGCGGTGCTCCGCCCGTTGACGGCATGACGAGGCCCTGCGGCGCTCGACTTCTCGGTGCGTCGTCGGATCGCGATGGTCCTCGCCCCCCAGGTGCCCGGCAGAACGTCGCGCCGGGAGATCGATGTGCGGCGCAGGCTAGCCGCCGCCTCGGGGTGGCCGTCCTCCCCGGCTCTGGTCACCGAGGCGCGGTGCGCGAGGCAGGATCGCGGCGTGGTCGACGTCGCCGTCGACGATCCCGACGACCCCCGCATCGCCGTGTTCATGGGCCTGCGCGACCACGACCTGCGCCGCCTCCGGGAGGCACCGGGCGGGGACATGGAGGGCGTGTTCGTGACCGAGGGCCTGCTCGTCACCGCCCGGGCCCTGGCCGCCGGCTACCGGCCCCTCGCCGTCCTCGTCGACGCCCGGCGCGACGACCCCCTGCCCGACGGGTTCCCCCCCGAGGTGCCCGTCCACCGGGCCGGGCCCGCCGTCGTGCAGGCCGTCACCGGCTACCAGACCCACCGCGGCGCGCTGGTCACCTTCGCCCGGCGTCGCGCTCCCGACGGCCGACGAGGTCCTCCGCCGACGCCCGGCGGGTCGTCGTGGGCGAGGGCGATCGTCAACCCGACCAACCTGGGCGTCATCCTGCGCAGCGCGGCCGCCCTCGGCTTCGACGGCATCCTCCTCGACCCCTCCTCGTGCGACCCGCTGTACCGGCGGGCCAACCGGGCGTCCATGGGCGAGGGCTTCGCCCTGCCCCACGCCCGGCTCGCCGCCCTCCCCGACGGGCTGGCGCCGCTGCGGCCGGGCCGGGTTCACGGTGGTGGCCCTCACGCCGGCGGCCGACGCCGAGCCCCTCCCCGACCGTCGCCGCCCGCACCGGCCCCGACGACCGCCTCGCCCTCGTCCTCGGCTCCGAGGGCCCCGGGCTCACCGCCGCCACCGAGGCCGCCGCCGACCTGCGGGTCGCGCATCCCCCTGGCCGCCGGGCGTGGACTCGCTCAACGTCGGGGTGGCCGCCGGCATCGCCTGCTACGCCCTGGGCCGGGCGCGGGCCGGGTCCCGGGCCCCCTAGTGTCCAGGCCCGACGAGGGGGGACCGGTGGACCATGAGCACGGGGACGCGCGGTCGGGTCGGCGGTCCGCGGCCGCATCCGTGCCCTGGGAGCGCCTGGCGACCCTTGCCCTCAGCGTCGCCCTCGTCGCCCTCACGATCGTCCCCCTCGCCCGGTGGAGCGACACCTCCCGGCTCCTTCGCGGCTGGGGCGTCGACCCGGTCGTCTTCCTGGGGCTGGGCGTCGTCACGCTGCCCGCCTTCTGGTGGTCGGCCTACGGGGTGAAGACCGCCCTGTTCGCGGGGGACTGGCGGCGCGGCGTGGTCTCGGGCGGTCGTCAACCGCGCCGTCGGGATCATCCCCCAGTCCTACGCTGTCGTGGCCGGGGCCGACCTGCCCTGGTTCGGCCGGCCGCTGATCGTCGCCGTCGGCATCACCAGCGCGGTGACCCTGGCCCTGCGCATCCACCGACACCGACGACTCTCCGCGGGGGCGCCCGTGGACAACGTTCCCGGTCCGCCGGTGGCCATCGGGGCCGGCTCGCCGGCGACCGGCGGCTGACGGCCCACCTCCCCAGCCTGGTCGCCCGCCGCTGCCTACCCTGAGGCCGCCCGCGCCGGGCGCCCGGCCGCGTCCCCCAGGAGAGCCATGATCCTCGACCAGTTCCGCCTCGACGAGAAGGTCGGCATCGTCACCGGTGCCGGGAAGGGGATCGGGCGGGCCACCGCCCTGGCCCTGGCCGAGGCGGGGGCCGACGTGGTGGTCGCGGCCCGCACCGAGGCCGACATCGAGGACGTGGCCGCCCAGATCCGGGCCATGGGCCGGCGGGCCCTGGTCGTGCCCACCGACGTCATGGACGACGACGCCCTCGACCGGCTGGTCGACACCACGGTGGCCGAGATGGGCCACCTCGACCTGCTCGTCAACAACGCCGGGGGCACCCCGCCCCGGGCCGCGGTCGACACCAGCCGGCGCTTCATGGAGAAGGCCCTCTCGTTCAACGCCATCAGCCCCTTCCTCCTGTCGGTGCGCGCCGCCCAGGCCATGGTCGACACGGTCGGCACCGGGGCGATCCTCAACATCTCGTCGCGCTCGAGCCAGCAGATCGTCCCCGGCTTCACCGCCTACGGCACGGCCAAGCTGGCCCTCAACAAGATCACCGTCAGCCTGGCCGCCGAGTGGGCGCCCCGGGTGCGGGTCAACGCCCTGTCGGTCGGGGCGGTGGCCACCCAGGCCCTCGAGGTGGTGATGCTCGACGAGGGCATGCGCCGCACCCTCGAGGAGGGCACGCCCATGGGGCGCCCGGGCGAGCCCGAGGACATCGCCGCCGCCGCCCTCTTCCTCCTGTCGCCCGCGGCGCGGTGGGTGACCGGGAAGGTGCTCGAGGTCGACGGCGGCAACGAGACGCCGGCCATCACCCTGC
>CAVSLD010000005.1:0-333162 GCA_963728655.1 uncultured Iamiaceae bacterium
GTCGTGGCCAGGTGGAAGGCCTGGCGGATGACGAGGGGGATCTCGTCGGGGTCGGTGACGAGGAAGTTGTGCTTGGTCACCGACTGGGTGATGCCGGTGATGTCGCACTCCTGGAAGGCGTCGGTGCCGATGGCCGCGGTCGGCACCTGGCCGGTGATGCAGACCATGGGGACCGAGTCCATGTAGGCGTCGGCCAGCGGGGTGACGATGTTGGTGGCCCCCGGCCCCGACGTCACCATGGCCACGCCGGGGCGCCCGGTGGCGTGGGCGTAGCCCTCGGCCATGTGGCCCGCCCCCTGCTCGTGGCGCACGAGGATGTGGCGCATGGGCGAGTCGAGCACGGGGTCGTAGACCGGCAGGATGGCGCCGCCGGGCAGGCCGAACACCACCTCCACCCCCTCCATCTCGAGGGCGCGGATCAGCGACTGGCCTCCGTTCATCTCCATGGCGTCTCGGTCTCCTGGTCTCGGGCTGGGTGGGTGGGTGGGTGGGTGGGCGTGGCGCGTGCCGGGGAAAACGACGACGACCTCCCCGTGGGGAGGTCGTGGGAGCGCACGCGTGGGATGCCGGCGGCGTGCGCTCTAGGGCCCGAGTACGAGGAGGGTGCCGGCGGACATCGCCGGGAAGCATCGCGCAGGCCCCGGTCGGCCGTCCACCCGGTTGCGGACCGGGACGCAGGGCTGCGGCGGACCGGCCCCCGGCGGTGGGGCGTGGGACCCCTCCCCGGTCCGGCCCCCGGCGGCCGGGCGCAGGGCTAGGGTCCGGCCTGGTCAGAGGTCGTCCTAGTCACCCGAGGTTCCCTGATGACGCCCGTGTTCCTGGGTCGCATCCAGACCCGCATCTTCGTCGCCTTCACGGTCGGCGCCCTGTGGACGCTGTTCATCACGCCGTTCCTGCTCATCAACGCCCCGGGCCAGGACGGCTACGAGCTGGCCCTCACGCTCCCGGACGGGGGCCTGGGCCAGACCTACAAGCTCACCTTCGCGGCGCTCGCCATCGTCACCATCTTCGGCTGCCTGTTCTGGGAGCCGATCTACCACGGCCTCATGCAGTTCCGGTGGGAGAAGGACTGGCCGGCGTTCTTCAACTTCTGGCAGGTCGTCCCGGAGGGCATCTCCACCTTCCTCCTGCTCCACGTGGCCCTGTTCAACCCCTTCGGCGACATCGGTCCGGACAAGCAGCAGTTCGTGCCGGTCCTCGCCTACATCTTCCTGTTCACCTCCACCTGGATCGTCACCTGGCTCTTCGCCAACGGTCCGATGAAGATCTTCTTCCTGCGCTGGCGCTTCGACGGCGGCCAGCTCATCTGACGAGGGGACCCATGGACCGCATCGCTGACTACGAGCTCATCCGTCCCCTCGGCGAGGGGAGCAACGGCAGCTACCACCTGGCCACCGCGCCCGCCCGGCTCGGCATCGCCGCCGACCAGGTGGCGGTGAAGGTCCTGGAGGTGGCGGCCGGCGACGAGGCCTTCCACCGCCTCACCCGCGAGCTGCGGACCTTCGCCAAGGTGCGCAGCGCGCACCTCGTCACGCTCTACGACGCGGGGCAGGAGGCCGGGCGCTGCTACTACGCCATGGAGTACTGCCCGATGGGCTCGCTGGCCGCACCGGCCTCGCCCCTCGGTCGCCAGGACACCATCAAGGCGGTGGCCGACGCGGCCCGGGCCGCCCACGACCTGCACGAGGCCGGCATCGCCCACCGGGCCATCAAGCCCAGCAACATCCTGCTCACCGAGGACGGGGCCAAGCTCTCGGACCTGGGCCTGGTGCAGCTGCTGGCCCCCGGCCAGACCATCACCGGCCTCGGCGCCGTGGGCTCGGTCGAGTACCTCGACCCCGCCATCATGCGGGGCGAGCGGGCGTCCCGGGCCACCGACATCTGGGCCCTGGGCGTCACCCTCCACCGGGTCCTCACCGGCCACAGCGTGTACGGCGAGCTCCCCGACCGCGACCCGCTCCTGGCCGTCCGCCGGGTGCTGTCGTCACCGCCGACCCTCGACCCCAGCCTGAGCGACGCCGAGGCCGAGCTCATCCGCCGCTGCTTCGACAAGGACCTCTCCGCCCGCTTCGGCACCGCGGCCGAGGTGGCCGACGCCCTCGACGCCCTTGGGAGGGCCTCATGAACCTGGCCGACGCCCGCCTCGCCCCCGCCCCCGGCGCCGACGGACTGGTGGCGCGCACGGGTGGGGCCGTGCTGTTCGTGGCCAGCCGCACGCCGGTCACCGAGGTCGCCCGGCTGGTCGACGCCGTGCACGCGGCCGACGACGAGGCCGCGCCCGGCCGCACCCTGGCCCGGGCCCTGGCCACCCTCGTCGGCTCCGACTCGGGCGCCCTGCCCGGCTTCGCCCTCGTCGCCGCCTCCACCGGCGGCATCTACGTCAAGGCCTACGGCCCCGTCGAGATCCGGGTGCAGGGCGAGGGCGGCGAGGAGCTGATCAGCGCGGTCGGCTCCTTCACCGGCCTCGACCGGGAGCTCACCGGCACGTTCCACACCATCGTCGCCCACCGCGCCGGCGAGGCCGTGCCCGTTCCCGCCTTCGACGTCGACGTGCGCGCCGGCACCAGCCCGGGTGGCGGCTTCGCCCTCACCACCCTGTCCGGCCCCACCGACGCCCCCGCCCCGGAGGCACCGGCGCCCGCCCCCGAGGCGGCGCCCGAGCCCACCACGGCCCCGGCCGAGCCGCCCGAGGCCGCACCGATCGATCCGCCGACCCAGGCCTGGAGCCCCGAGGACGTGGCCGAGGCGACCGCGCCCACCGGCCCCGTCGACGAGCCGCCGGCCGCCGAGGCGGCGGCCCCGCCCGTGGCCGCGCCTCCCCCGGCCGAGCCCCTGGCCCCCGCCGAGCCGCCCGTCGTCGAGGCGCCCCCCGTGGTCGCCCCCGAGCCGCCCTCGGCCGAGGGGCCCGGCGCGCCGCCGGAGACCGAGCCCCCCACCGCGCCGCCGGAGGCACCCGTCGCCGACGGCGTGCCCGCCGTGAGCGACGAGGTGGCCGCGCCGCCGGCCGACCTCCCCGCCTTCAGCCCGCCCGACCAGGAGCCGCCGGCGGCCGAGCCGCCGCCCTACGAGGCGGCCACCATGCCGCCCACCGCCCTCCCCGAGTTCGAGTCGCACCTGCTCGGCGCGCTCGACGAGGACGACGTCGACGAGCGCGAGCCGCTGCCGGTCGAGCTCGACCCGGGCGAGGTGCGGGCCCCGGACCAGGACGACGCCCAGGAGGTCATCGTCCAGGGCGTCCTCTGCTCCCGCGGCCACTTCAACGACCCTCGGTCCCGGTTCTGCTCGTCGTGCGGCATCTCCATGGTGCAGAACACCCAGGTCCTCACCCCCGGGCCCCGGCCGCCGCTGGGCGTGCTGGTCTTCGAGGACGGCGCCACGTTCTCCCTCGCCCAGGACTACGTGGTGGGGCGCCAGCCCGAGGTCAGCGAGGCCGTGCAGCAGGGTCTGGCCCTGCCCCTGCCCGTCGACGACCCCGAGCGCTCCATCTCACGGGCCCACGCCGAGCTGCGCCTGGTCGACTGGGAGGTGCACCTCATCAACCTCTCGGCCACCAACGGCTCCTTCGTCTGGGACGAGACCCAGCAGCAGTGGGTGCCCATCCCCACCGGCCAGTCGGTCGTGCTGTCGGCCGGCATGCGGGTGGCCCTGGGCCGGCGCTCGGCCGTGTTCGAGTCCAGCCTCGTCCGCTGAGCTGATCCTGCGGGTCGGCGAGACCCGCCCCCGGCCTGCCCGGTGCCCCTCGGGCAACGGAGGGGGTGGGCGGTCCACGTCGCAGGCGGCCCCGGGGGCCGGCGATCAGGACGGGGCGGGCTCGGGGGACCCAGGCGGCGCGGGCTCGACCTCGTCGAGGAGGTCGTCGAGCCCGCTGCGCTCGATCTGGTTGGGGTCGGGGGCGACGAGCAGCACGGGGCACCCCAGGCGCTCGGCGTCGGGCCGGGCCCGCTCGACGGGGTCGAGTCCCTCGGGCCCGGCGAAGGGCCGCACCACGGCGGCCGCACCGAGCGCGGCCGCGGCACCGTCGACGGTGGCGAGGGTGGCGGGCTCGGCCCGACCGGGGCGACCGAGGGCGGCCAGGCGGTCGAGCGTGGCCTGGTGACGCCGACCGGCCCGGGCGCCGGGGGCCAGGCCCACGACGGTCGGTCCCTGACCGGTGGGCAGGGCGAGGCGCACCCCGTACTCGAGCGCGGCGAGACCCGCGGGACCCTCGCCCACCTCGACCACGGCCGGCCCGTCGCCCACGGGGGCGCCGGGCCGGGGCAGGGGGGCGACCACCACGCCCACGTCGGCGGGGCCGGCAGCGACCAGGTCGGCGACGGTGGCGACCCAGTCGGGGTCGTCGCGCCGGTCCCCCACCAGCACGAGCCGGGCACCCAGGCGCGAGGTCTGCGCGGCGATGTCGGCGGCCAGCGAGTCGGTGCGCTGGGAGAAGGTCTGGACCCAGAGCCCGCGGTCACGGACCCGCGCCTCGAGCCCGGCGAGGGCGTCGAGCTCGGTGGCGATGACGTCGAGGAAGCTCGACAGCTCCCGACCCCGCGCTTCGCCCTGGGCCTCGAAGCTGGTGAGCAGGACCTCGGCCGGCTGCTGGGACAGGGCGATGCCGCAGGCCAGGTCGACCAGCGGGCCGGCCGTGTCGGGGTCGTCGATGGCCACCATGACCCGGAGGGCGATGTGATCGCCCAGCGCGGCCCGCTCGGCCTCCGCGATGTCGTGCTGGACCATGCGGTCGGGGTAGATCCGCTTCAGCAGCGGTGAGGTCATCACCGTCGTGATCACGGCCATCAGCACGAGGGCGGTGAAGAGGGTGTCGTCGAGCACCCCCTTGTCGCGGCCGATGGAGAGCAGCACCAGCTCGGTCAGGCCCCGGGTGTTCATGAGCGTGCCGATGGCCGCCGACCGCCGCCAGGACATGCCCTGGATCCGCCCGGCCAGGGTGGCACCCGCGAACTTCCCGACGCAGGCCACCACCACCACCGCGGCCAGCACGCCGAGGAAGCTCAGGATCGACACCTTCCCGACCCGGGCGTCGAGGCCGGTGACGATGAAGAACAGCGGCAGGAGGAGCAGCACGGCCACGCTCTCGATGCGCTCCAGGACGGCGTGGGTGAACTCCTCGGCCCCCTCCCGGGGGAAGACGGCACCGAGGACGAAGGCCCCGAAGATGGAGTGGATGCCGATCTGGGAGGTGCACCAGGCCGCCGCCAGGAGCAGGGCCAGCACCGCCCCCAGGACGTCCGGGGTCAGCTGGCCGGCGGCCCGGAAGCGGTCGTTGAGCCGGACCAGCACGGGTCGGACCGCGATCGACATGAACGCCCCGAAGGCGAGGGTGAGCACCAGGACCCGGCCCAGGTCCGTCAGCGGGTTGGCGTCACCGGAGCCGGTGCTGGCCTCGACCACGGCGATCACCAGCGCCAGCAGCGACCAGGCCAGGATGTCGTCGATGGCGGCGCAGGCCAGCGTCACCGCCCCCACCGAGGTCCGCTGCATCCGGCGCTCGGTGAGGATGCGGGCCAGCACCGGGAACGCCGTCACCGACATCGACGCCCCCACGAACAGGGCGAAGGGCAGGAAGTCGATCCCCTCGGGCAGGTAGGTCGAGTGCAGCGCCCAGGCCAGCCCGATGCCGAGCGTGAAGGGCAGGACGACCGAGGTGACCGACACCCCTGCGGCCAGTCGCTCCTTGCCCCGGATGAGCTTCAGGTCGAGCTCGAGGCCCACGACGAACATGAAGATGACCAGGCCCAGCTCGGCCAGGACCTTCAGGAAGGGTCGGGCCTCGGTGGGGAACAGCGTGTCGCTGATCGGCTGGCCCAGCCCCAGCACCTCCGTGACCGTGCCCGAACCGAGCAGCAACGGTCCCAGCATCAGCCCGGCCAGGATCTCGCCCACCACGGGCGGCTGGCCGATGCGCCGGAACAGCGCCCCCACCAGCCGGGCCACGACCAGGATGACGGCGACGTCGATGAGCACCCACGCGACGGTGGACTCCTCGACCCCGCCACCGGCAGCCAGCATCCAGCCCCACATGGTGAACCTTCGATCCTCGGGGGCCCCTGGCCCGACGGTGCCCAGCGGGCAAGCGCAGAGTACGACGGCGCGGCGCCCCTGGCGATGGGTGCGAGGGGGGACGGTTCACCCTCCTGCCCCACGGGGAACGCTCTTCCCCATGACCTCATCGCCCGACAGCGCCTTCTCGACCCGCCTGCGGGGCGAGCTGGCGGCCAACGGCCTCAGCCAGGCCGAGCTGGCCCGCCGGGTCGGGGTGAGCCAGCAGACCGTCTCCAAGTGGCTGTCGGCCGAGACCCAGCCCCGCCTCAAGCTGGTCCCGACCCTGGCCCACGCCCTCGAGATCTCCCCCACCGAGCTCTCGGCCACGCTCGTCTCCACCAACGGGGCCGCGGCCATGGCCGCAGCCTCCGACGACGAGCGCCTCGTCGCCCTCGTGCACCGCATCCGGGTCCTGGCCCCGGCCCAGCTGGCCCGGGTCGAGGCCTACGTCCACGGCCTGGCCGACGCCGGGCCCTGACCCCCTCGGACCCGTCGTAGGGTCCGGAGCCGTGCACCCCGCCCCGGCCTCCGCCCTCGACCCCGTCCTCGCCGACGGGGCCGTGCTGGTGGCCGAGGGCGTGGTGAAGGCCTGGGGCTCCACCCTGGCCCTGGCCGGGGCCGACCTGGTGGTCGGTCCGGGGGTCACCGGGCTGCTGGGCGCCAACGGGTCGGGCAAGACCACGCTGCTCGGCCTCCTCCTCGGCCTCCACCGTCCCGACCAGGGGCGGATCCGGGTCCTGGGGCTCGACCCCACCACCGCCGGACCCGAGGTGCGGGCCCGGGTGGGCTACTCCCCCGAGCACCACTCCCTGCCGCCGGACGTGAAGGCCGTCGACCTGGTCCGCCACGTGGCCGAGCTGCACGGCCTGCCCCGGCGGGAGGCCACGGGCCGGGCCTCCGACGTGCTCTGGCAGGTCGGGCTGGGCGAGGAGCGGGTCCGGCCCCTCGGCACCATGTCCACGGGGCAGCGCCAACGGGTGAAGCTGGCCCAGGCCATCGTCCACGACCCCGTGCTCGTGCTGCTCGACGAGCCCACCGAGGGCCTCGACCCGGTCCAGCGCGACGACATGCTGGCCCTCATCCGCCGGGTGGGCCACGACTTCGGCATCCACGTCCTGCTCTCCAGCCACGTGCTCGACGAGGTGGAGCGGGTCGCCGACGGTGCGGTGATCCTCCACGCCGGGCAGGTGGTCAGCAGCGGGTCCCTGGCCGACCTCCAGGCGTCGAGCACCGGCGGCGTGGTCGTCGAGGTGGTCGGCGACCCCGGACCGCTGGTCGACGAGCTGGCCGCCCGCGGCCGCCGGGGCGAGCGCACCGGGGCCCGCCTGGTGGTGGAGGGGGGCGACGACGTGTTCGACGAGGTGCGGGACCTACTGGTCGACCTCGACCTCCCGGTGCGGCGCCTGGAGCCCCGACGGCGCAGCCTGGAGGAGGTCTTCCTGTCCTCGGGCCTGACCGGCGGCCAGGCCGATCCCACGGGGTCCGCAGGTGGCTGACACCACGCCGCCGGGTCGCCCCGCCCGCATCCTCGACCGGGGCTACCGCACCTACTCGGGCCCCCGCAGCGGCGTCCCCGGCGCGGTGTCCACCCTCGCCCGCCACAGCGCCCAGCGGGCCCTCGGGTTGCGCCGCTCCGGCTGGGCCAAGGTGCTCCCCGTCGCCGCCGTGGCCATCTCCTACGTGCCGGCCATCGTCTTCATCGGGCTGGTCGCGCTGCTGCCCGAGGACGACGTCTCGGGCATCGAGCTGCCGACCTACGGCGACTACTTCGCGTTCATCGCCGCCGCCCTCACCCTGTTCGTGGCCTTCGTGTGCCCCGAGATCCTCTGCCCCGACCGGCGCACCGGGATGCTCGGCGTGTACCTGGCGTCGCCCCTCACCCGCGACACCTACCTGCTGGCCAAGGCGGCGGCCACCTTCGCCATCCTGAGCCTCGTGACCGTGGGCCCTCCCCTGCTCATGCTGGTGGCCTACGTCATCCAGGGCGTGGGCCCCGACGGGCCCGCGGGGGTGGCGGGCACCCTGGCCCGCATCCTCCTCGCCGGGGCGTTGCTGAGCGCGCTCTACACCGCGGTGTCGATGGGGGTCTCCTCGCTCACCGACCGCAAGGCCTTCGCCACCGCCGCCCTCCTGCTGGTGATCGTCATCCCCTCGGCGTTCCTCACGGTGCTGGTCGAGGCCGTCGGCGCCCCGGAGGGGCTGTACTCGCTCAGCCTGGTGGGCGGCCCCTTCAGCCTGGTGCAGCTCATCCACGGCGAGGTGGCCGAGATCGAGGGCCTGACCCTGCCCGTCTCCCTCGCCGGCACCGCCGCCCTCATCGTGCTGGGCGCGGTCGTGTGCCGCACGCGCTACCAGCTCCTGCAGGTCACCCGGTGAGCGCGGTGGCCCCCGCCCCCGCGGGCACCGCCGTCGACGGAGGGGCCATGGTGGCGGTGGACGCGTGCACCAGCTGGTTCGGCGACGTGGTGGCGGTGTCGGAGGTCAGCTTCACCCTGCGCGCCGGCGTGACGGCGCTGCTCGGCCCCAACGGGGCGGGCAAGTCGACCCTGCTGCGCCTGCTGTGCGGGCTCATCGCCCCCGCCCGCGGCACGGTGCGGGTGCTCGGCCGCGACCCCCGCCACGACATCGAGGTCCACCGCGACCTGGGCCTGGTCCCCCAGCAGGAGACGGTGTTCGACCGCCTCACCGCCCTGGAGCTGGTGGAGACCGCGGCCCTGCTCCGCGGCGTCGCCTCGCCCCGCCAGGCCGCCGCCGGGGCCCTCGCCGCGGTCGAGCTGGACCCTGACGACCGACGCCACCTGCCCACCTACTCCCGGGGCATGCGCCAACGGGTGAAGGTGGCCCAGGCCATCGTCCACGACCCCCGCGTCCTGGTCCTCGACGAGCCCCTCACCGGGCTCGACCCCCGCCAGCGCCGCCACATGACCGACCTGTTCCACCGCCTGGGCGACGAGGGTCGCTGCGTCATCGTGTCCAGCCACGTGCTGGAGGAGGTCGAGCGCTTCGGCTCCGACGTCCTGGTCATCGTGCAGGGCCGACTGGCCGCCGAGGGCGACTACCACGCCATCCGCGACCTCATGGACGACCGCCCCCACCGCATCCGGCTCCGCACCGACCGCCCCCAGGAGGTGGCCGGCCGCCTGCTGGCTGCGGGGACGATCCTCGGGCTGGAGGTCACCGGGCCCGACGCGGTGGTCGTCGAGACCGACCGGGTGCACGACCTGCGCCGCACCGTGGCCGTCGTCGCCCGCGACGCCGACGCCCACCTCTGGGAGGTCACGCCGCTCGACGACGACCTCGACTCGGTGTTCCGCTACCTGGTGGGCCGATGACCGCACCCGCACCCGCCGCCCCCACCGCCCGCACCGGGTCGCCGCCGGGCTCGCTCCGCCGGCTCTACGCCGTGTTCCTCCGCCACCAGCTCACCTGGGGCCGGGCCCTCGTCATCCTCGGCCTCGGCGCCCTCGCGGTGGTGGTGGGCCTGGCTCTCCGCGCCGGCGCCGACGACCAGGTCACCGCCGGGACCCGCTTCATCAACGGCTTCGCCTTCACCACCGTGGTCCCGGTCTGCGCCCTGGTCTTCTCCAGCTCGGCCCTGGGCGACACCGTCGACGACCGCACCCTCGTCTACCTGTGGCTCACCCCCGTGGCCCGGTGGCGCATCGCCGCCGCTGCCACCCTCGCCTCCATCACCGTGGCCCTGCCCCTCGTGTTCGTGCCTGTGGTCCTGGCCGCCGCGGCCACCGGCGCCGGGGGCGCCCTGGTCGGCGGCACCGCCGTGGCCTGCATCGTGGGCACGGTGGGCTACGCCGGGGTGTTCACCGCCCTCGGCCTGCGGGTCCGGCGGGCGCTGCTGTGGGGCATCGCCTACATCCTGATCTGGGAGGGGTTCGTCGCCACCGCCAGCGACACCGCGGCCAAGCTGTCGCTGCGGGCCTACACCGCGTCGATCCTGTCCCAGTACACCGGCGTGGGGCTCCGCCTCGGCGCGCTGACCCTGGCCTCCGGGATCGTCGTGCCCCTCCTCGTCGGCCTCGCCTTCGTCGGGGTCACCACGTGGCTGCTGCGCCGGACCACCGTCGACTGATCCCCGCACCGGGGGAGGCCGCGTCGCGGCGGGCGGTGCTGGCCCTGGCCGTGCCGTCGCTCGGCGCGCTGGCGGCCGAGCCGCTCTACGTCCTGGCCGACACGGCCATCGTCGGCCACATCGGGACCCCCGAGCTGGGCGGGCTCGGCATCGCCTCCACGGTGCTGCTGACGGCGGCGACGGTGTTCATCTTCCTGGCCTACGGCACGACCGGTGCCGTGGGCCGCCGCACCGGGGCCGGCGACGCCCGGGGCGCGGCCCACGTGGCGGTGCAGGGGCTGTGGCTGGCCGCCGGTCTGGGGGTGGTCGCGGCCGCGGTGCTGGCCGCCGCCGGGCCGGCCCTCATCCGGCTCCTCGGCGGCGAGGGCGAGGTGGCGGCCAACGCCGAGGTCTACCTGCGCATCTCGCTGCTGGGCGTGCCCGCCCTGCTGGTGACCATGGCCGGCACCGGCTACCTGCGGGGCATCCAGGACGCCCGGACCCCACTGGTGGTCGCCGGGGCGACGGCGGCGGCCAACCTCGCCCTCCAGGTCGCCCTCATCCAGGGGATGGGGTTCGGGATCGGGGCGTCGGCCCTCTCGACGGTCGTGGCCCAGGCCGGCGGGGCCACGGTGTACCTGGTGAAGGTGGTGGGCGCCGCCCGTCGCCTCGGGGCCCCGCTGGGTCCCGACCGGGAGGCCCTGGTGCACCTGGGCCGCATCGGGCGGGACCTCCTCGTGCGGACGGCCACCCTGCGCCTCGCCTTCGGCGGGGCCACCGCGGTGGCCGCCCGCCTCGGTGAGGTGCCCCTGGCCGCCCACCAGGTCGCCTTCGAGGTGATGACCTCCCTGTCGCTGGTGCTCGACGCCCTGGCCATCGCCGGCCAGTCCCTGGTGTCCACCGCCCTGGGGGCGGGCGACGGCTCCTCGGCCCGGGCCACGGGGCGACGCATCCTCTGGTGGGGCCTGCTGGCCGGTGTGGTCGCCGGCCTGGGGGTGCTCGTCCTGCGCACCCCGCTGGCCGGGCTGTTCAGCGACGACCCCGCGGTGGAGGCCCTCACCGCCGACCTGCTGGTGTGGGTGGCCGTCCTCCAACCCGTCGCCGGGGTGGTGTTCGCCCTCGACGGCATCCTCATCGGTGCCGGGGACCTCCGGTACCTGGCCCGGGCCATGGCCGGCGCCGCCGCCCTCTTCGTGGTCCTGGCCCTCGGCGTGCTGGAGGCCGACCTCGGGGTGGGGTGGCTGTGGGCCGCCCTCGGGGCGATGCTCGTGGCCCGCCTGGTGCCGCTGCTGGTGCGCTTCGGCCGGGGCCGCTGGGCCGTGGCCGGCGCCGAGCACCCCTGAGGTCGCGGCGCGACTCGGGGTCAGAACATGGTGGCGCAGTGGGGGGCCGGCTCGGCGCGGAACAGCCGGTCGGCCGTGGCCAGGGCGCCGGGCCGGTGCTCGTCGGCCCGGCCCACCCGCCCCAGGGCCGAGGGGGCGACCGCGCCGAGGGCGACGGTGCCCAGCTCCTCGGGGCCGAGGGTGAGGTCGGCCGCGTCGTCCGTGGGCGTGACCGCCCCGTCCCCCTCGGCGTCGGCCTCGATCCGGAACCGGCCGCCGGAGGCGGGACGGAACGCGTCGGCCACCTCGACCACCACCGTGCCGGCCGCGCCCCACCGACGGGGGCCGAGGGCGGCCGGGACGTCGAGGATGCGCAGCCACAGCCAGTCCGAGAGGGCCGACGACCGCACCCGACGGGCGTCGCGGACGGCGAGCAGCAGCGGGTCGTCGATCGGCGCGTGCAGCACGTCGACCTCGGCGTAGAGGTCGTGGGCCAGCAGACCCCGCCACAGCTCGAGGCGGACCACGTCGTCCACCGCCCCCACGTCCTCCACCCGCAGGGTGCTGTCCGGCAGGCGGTCGGGCCACCACGCCTCGTGGGCCCGGTAGAGGGCCCAGCCGTCCACCTCCCCGTCGCCGTCCTCGTGCACCAGGACCATCAGGGCGGTGCCCCCCTCGCGCCCGTCGGGGCGGTCGCGGAAGACGTGGGTCTCCCACCAGGCCCCGGTGCGGGCCACCGCGCCGGGGCGGTGGGGACGGACGCGGTCGTAGGCCGCCGGCAGCACGGCACGGGCCTGGGCCACGGTGAGCTGGCGGAGGCGGCCGGAGGGCACGGGCAGGCCGGGCCGGGGGACGGCCCACTCGGGGGCGACCCGCAGGCGCATCCCCCGGGTGGCCACGCCGTAGCCGAAGCGGCCGTAGATCGAGGCCTCCGAGGCGGTGAGCACGGCCACCGGCTCCGGTCCTGCGGCCACGTCGTCGAGCTGGCGGCGCATCAGCTCGGTGAGCACGCCCCGCCGCCGGTGGGTCGGGGCCACGCCCACCATGGTCACACCGGCGGCGGGCACCGCCGCCCCGCCCGGCAGGGTGAGGTCCATGGTGAAGGCGCCGGTGCCGCCCACCCACTCCTCACCGTCGAGGACGCCGATGCTGCGCGTCGGCTCCCAGAGGTCGTCCTCGTCCTCGACCAGCTCGGGGGTGGGCGCCGGGATGGCGAAGCCCCGCCACACCGGGAGCATGAACGCCTCCAGCTCGTCGGGCCGGGGGGCGCGGAAGGTCAGGTCCATGGCCCGATCCTGGCCCACCGCGGCCGCCGGGGCGACCGGGTTCGGGCCACGACGCGCCGTCAGGCGCAGCCGGTGATGATGTCCTGGATGTCGCTGGGGAGGGTGCCGCCGTTGCGCACGTCCTCGTCGATGGCGCTGAACTCCTCGAAGCTGTAGCGCTGCTCGATCTGCTCCAGCGCACAGGTGCAGCTCTCGGTGGAGCCGCCCGACCCCGTGCACGAGTCGACGAACTGGGTGCGGGCCGAGGCCGGGTACGCGGCTCCCACGGCCGCGGTGGTGGTCGTCGCCTCGGTGGTGGTGGTGGTCTCCTCCGACGTCGTCGTGGTGGCGTCGGTGGGTCCGGGGGCCTCGGTGGTGGCCTCGGTCGTCGTGGTGGCGCCGGTCGACGAGGAGTCGCCGGCGCTCGACACGAACGCGAAGAGCACGATGATGAGGATCACGGCCACCACGGCGATGGCCGCGACGATGGCGACGACCTTGCCGCCCCCGGACCCGGACGGGCTCGACGGCGGTGGGGCGGTGCCGTAGCCGTACCCCGTCGGGTAGGCGCCCGACGGGGCACCCGTGGGGTAGGTGCCCGACGGTGTGGCGGTGGGGGGTCCGCCGTAGGACGGCGGCGACGCGCCGCCGGCGGTGGCGTAGCCCGGGGGGGCGGGGGTGCCGCCGTAGGGGGCGGGTGTGCCGCCGTAGGGGGCGGGCGTGCCGGCGCCCTGGGGTGCAGGGGTGCCCGTGGTGGGCGGGGCCACGGCCTGGCCGTAGGGCGTCGCCGGCGCACCGGTGGCCGGGGGCGGGGCCGGGGTGCCCGGTGCCGTCGTGCCCGGCGCTGGGGCCGTCGGCGCTCCGGTGGCGGCCGCCGCGCCGGCCCCGGCGGCGACGGCGGCGGGGGGCAGGCCGGGCAGCAGGTCGGGGTCGGTGTGCAGGGGCACCGAGGTGATCCCCCGCTGCTCCTGGAGGTGCTGGGCCCACTGCGCCGCCTCGAGGGCCGAGGCGGGCCGCTTGGCCGGGTCCTTGTCCATGAGGGTGTGGATCATCTTGGCCACGTCCTCGGGCACGCCCACGTCGGTGAGCGGCGGCGGGTCCTCGGTGTTGACCCGGTACATGATGGCGACCACGGACTCGTCGACGTCCTTGACGAACGGGGTGCGGCCCGACGCCACCGCCGAGAGCATGGCGCCGAGGGCGTAGAGGTCGCTGGAGGCCGACGCCCGCTCGCCCCGCAGCACCTCCGGGGCGGTGTAGGCGACGGTGCCGGTGATCACGCCGGTGGCCGTGCGCTGGCTGTCGCCGAACCGGGCGATGCCGAAGTCCGCCAGCTTGTAGTCGCCGATGCGGGAGGTGAGGACGTTGGCCGGCTTGATGTCGCGGTGGAGGATGCCGGCCTTGTGGGCCGCGCCCAGGGCGTCGCACATCTGGACCGCGATGCGCAGCACCTCCTCGAGCGGGGCCGGGCCGTGGTCGCCCAGCTTGGCCTGGAGCGAGCCCGACGGCAGGTGCTCCATGGCCAGGAAGGGCAAGCCGTCCTCGGTGGCGCCGGCGTCGTACACGGTGACCACGTGGGGGTGCCACGAGAGCGACCCGATGGCCTGGCACTCGGCCTCGAAGCGCCGCTTGGCGTCGTCGTCGGTGGGATCGACGTTGGTGAGCACCTTGAGCGCCACCGTGCGCCGCAGCTTGGGCTGGTGCGACCGGTAGACGACGGCGAAGCCGCCCCGGCCCAGCTCGCGCTCGATCTCGTAGCCGGGGACCGCGACGCCCCCCGACAGCCGATCTCCGCGGTCGCTCATCGGTGCCCTCCCACGTCGTCGGACACCTCGAGCCCCGCCCTCTCGGCAGGGCACCGATGAGCGCCGGCTCCGCCGTCAGGGAGAGAGCCGTGCTGCCAGGTTCGCTCGCTGCGCTCGCTCACCGGTGCCCTCCCACGTCGTCGGACACCTCGAGCCCCGCCCTCTCGGCAGGGCACCGATGAGCGCCGGCTCCGCCGTCAGGGAGAGAGCCGTGCTGCCAGGTTCGCTCGCTCATCGTCTCCACCCACGCCTCCATCGGGACAGGGGCCGATGCTAGGCCGCTCCAGGGACGGGATCGGTGGTCTCGGGGCGGGGAGGGCTCCCACCAGAGGCCCGACCGGGCTCGCCTCACGCCTCCAGGCCGAACCGGTCGAGGCCGTAGGCCGCCACCGCGTTGCCCCGGAGCACGGCGCGGCACTCCTCGGCGTCCATGCCGGCGGCCGCGAAGAGTTCGTGGGCCACCTTGCGGGAGTGGGGGAAGGTGCCGTCGGAGTGGGGGTAGTCCGTCTCGAAGAGGATCTGCGACAGGCCCACGTCGTGGCGGCAGCGCAGCCCGTGGAGGTCGTCGAACACGCACCCGAACACGCGCCCCGCCACCTGCTCGGACGGGAGCACCGGCCCGCCCACGCCCCCCCGCCCCTCGGCCCAGACCGCGTCCATGCGCTCCAGCTGGAAGGGCATCCACCCCACCTGGCTCTCGGCGTAGGCGACCTTGATGGCGGGGAACCGCTCGAGGGTGCCCGAGAACACCCAGTCGGCCAGCGAGCCCTGGGCGTTCTGGGCGTAGAGCGACATCGAGGTGGCCAGCGGGGCGTCGGGAGAGGTCGACGGCATCGACGACGACGACCCGATGTGCATCGACACCGTGGTCTCCGTGTCGACCGCGGCCTGCCAGAGCACGTCCCACTCCCCCGTGTACAGCGACGGGAGGCCCAGCTTGGACGGGTTCTCGGTGAAGGCGATGGCGTGGCTCCCCCTGTCGCGCGCAGCGGTGCACCTCCTCCGCGGCCAGGCGCGGGTCCCACAGGGGCACCAGGGTGAGGGGGATGAGGCGGCGGGGCACCTCGGTGCCCGACCACTCGTCCACCATCCAGTCGTTGTAGATGCGGAGGCAGGCGAGGGCCAGCTCCTTGTCGTCGCGCTCGAGGAAGCCCTGGCCGGCGAAGCGGGGGAAGACGTTGGGGTAGTTGATGGCCGCCTCGACGTGGTTGGCCTCCATGTCGGCCAGCCGCTCGGTGCGGTCCCACGTGCCGGGGCGCAGGTCCTCGTAGCGGGCGGGCACGTTGCGCTGCTCGTCGCGGGGCAGACCGGCCGGTCCGTGGAGCAGGCCCGTGGGCACGACGAGGTCGTCGAAGAGCCACAGGTCGCACCAGTCGCCGTCGGGCACGTCGCGGGCGAAGCCGTAGTGCCCCCCGGAGAACTCGAGGCGCACCCGCTCGGTCACCACCCGGGGGCCGCGGTCCCGCAGGCTCGCGGGCAGCTCGCGCTGCCAGAGGTCCTTGGGCTCCATCACGTGGTCGTCGACCGAGATGATGAGGGGCAGGTCCTGCTCGGCGGGGGTGACGTCGGCGGTCACGGGGTCTCCTCCGGGTCGGGGCTCGGGTGGGCGGTCACCCGCGGGCGGCACCGTCGGGCACCGGGGCGGAGAACACGGCCCGGAGGTCCTCCAGGCCGGCGGGCAGCTCGATGGGCGGGTCGGGCAGGGCCTCGACGCCCCGCTCGGCGAGGATCGCGGCCATGGCCTCGGGCTCGTCGCTCCACGAGCGGGGGTCGCCCATCATCACCTCGTAGCAGTGGACGCCCTCGGGCCCGGCCACGAACGGTCCGAAGGAGGCGCCGAGGGGCAGCTCGATGTGGGCGCCGGGGCCGAGCTCGCGGCCCTCGCAGGTGAGCGACCCCTCCAGCACGGTGAGGGTGTGGGGGCTGTGGTGGCCGTGGCGACGCACGATCATCCCCGGGTCCCACCGTGCGAACAGGGCGAGGTACAGCGGGTCGACGGAGAACGCCACCCACCTCTCCCACACGTGGGCCTCGGTGCCGTCGGGGTTGCGCTGGCTGCGCACCGCGATCCACGGCGGGTCGTCGTCGTGGCGGGAGCTGAACGCAGGGGCCCGACCGGGCACCCGGGGACTGGCCGGGGCGGTCACGCGGCGGACCGTACCCCTCTCGGGCGACGCCCGTCGGTCGTCAGCTCGGGGCGCCGGCGCGCAGGCCCGGGGCCACACCGGCCAGCACGGCGTCGACGGTGCGCACGATGAGGTCGGCGTCGACGGGGCGGTGGGAGAGGAAGGACCGGTAGATGGCGGGGCCGACCACCAGGTCGAGGACGAGGTCGGCGTCGACGTCGGCGCCGATCTCGCCCCGGTCGACGGCCCGCCGGAGGATGGCCCGGCCGGTCTCCCGGCGCCGCTCGACGAAGTCGCGCTGGACGGCGCGCAGCGCGTCGTCCTGGGCTGCGGCCGCCGCCATCTCGACCATGACCCGTCCCTGGTGGGCGTCGGACAGCTTCTCGGCCAGGGGCAGGGACAGGGCCAGGAGGTCGTCGCGCAGCGAGCCGGTGTCGGGGGACGGCGGCTCCTCGGCGACGGTGGCCACGGCCTCGAACAGCAGGGCCTCCTTGGAGGACCACCGCCGGTAGATGGTGGCCTTGCCCACGCCGGCGCGCGCCGCCACCGCGTCGACGGTGAGGCCCGAGAGCCCGACCTCGGCGACCAGGTCGAGGGTCGCCCGCAGGATGGTCTCCTCGGCGTGGGGGTCGCGGGGCCGCCCGCCGGCCATCAGTCCACCACCTGGCCGCCGGCACCGGCCAGGGCGCCGGCCCCGCCGTCGCCGGTCACCACCGGGACGGGCAGGACGTCGGCGTCGCCGTCGAGGGCCGGGTCGGGGCTGTCGTGAGGGCCGCCGTCGGCCTCGTCGACGAGCGGGTCGGCGGCCCGGGCGGGCAGGAAGACCAGGGCGATCAGGGCGCCCAGGAGGGCGAAGCCGGCGCCGATCACGAGGCTGCGGCCCATGGAGGCGGCGAAGGCCTCCCGGGCCGCCTCGGCGATCTGGCGGCCGGCGTCGGTGTCGATGGCCGTGGGGTTGCCGCCGGCCCGGGCGGCCACGGCGAAGGCGCCGGTGATGGAGTCCGAGATCGAGTCGGCGGCCTGGGCCCCGCCGTCGGGGGTGCCGGCGATGGCCGTGAAGGTCGAGCCCAGCCGGGACTCGACGCCGGGTCCGTAGGCGCCGGCCAGCACGCTGCCGATGATGGCCACGCCGAGGGCCCCGCCGACCTGGCGGGTGGTGTCGTTCACGGCGGAGCCGACGCCGGCCTTGTCGCGGGGCAGGGAGCCCATGATCGACTCGGTGGCGGGGGCCATGGCCATGGCGATGCCGGCGCCCATCAGCAGCTGGGCGGGGAAGATGCGGGGCAGGTAGCCGAGCTCCGGGGTGGCGGTGGCGGCGAGGGCCAGCCCGCCCGCCACCAGGGCCATGCCGAAGGCGACGATGGCCTTGGTGCCGACCTTCTCGGCGATCCGGGCCGAGATCGGGGCGCCCACCATCATCATCAGGGCGAGGGGCAGGGAGCGGACACCGGCGGCCAGGGGCGAGAAGCCGAGGACGTACTGCATGTACTGGGTGATGACGAACATCGACCCGAACAGGGCGAAGAACACCATGGTCACGGCCATGCTGGCGGCGGTGAAGCGCCGGTTCTGGAAGAAGCGGACGTCGAGCATCGGGTGGTCCGAGCGCAGCTGCCACCAGACGAAGGCGGACAGGACCACGAGGGCCACCGCGAACGAGCCCACGACCTCGGGGTCCGACCAGCCCGCCACCGGGGCCTCGATGATGGCGTAGACGAGCGAGACCAGCCCGACGATGGAGAGGACGGCGCCGACGGGGTCGAGCCGCTGGGGCGTCTCGCTGCGGCTGTTGGGCAGCAGGAAGTACCCGGCCGGCAGGGCCACCAGGGTGACGGGGATGTTCACCAGGAACACCGAGTGCCAGGAGTAGTGCTCGAGCAGCCAGCCGCCCAGCAGCGGGCCCACGGCGATGCCCATGCCCGAGACGCCGGCCCAGACGCCGATGGCCCGGCCCCGCTCCTTGGGGTCGGTGAACAGGTTGGTGAGCAGCGACAGCGTCGCCGGCATGATCAGCGCCCCGCCCACGCCCATGAGCGAGCGGGTGGCGATGAGGTGGGCCGGTGCGGTGGCGAAGGCCGACAGCACCGAGCCGGTGCAGAAGATGACGAGGCCGACCGACAGGGCGGTGCGACGGCCGAAGCGGTCGCCCAGGCTCCCGGCGGTGAGCAGCAGGCCGGCGAAGACGAGGGTGTAGCCGTCGACGATCCACTGCAGCTGGCCGGTGGTGGCACCCAGGTCGTCGGCAAGGGTCCGGAGGGCGACGTTCAGGATCGTGTTGTCGAGCCCGATGACGAGCAGGCTCAGGCAGCAGACCCCGAGGCCGATCCAGCGGCGGCGGTGGATGGTGGCAGCGTCCATGCCGACCATTCAAGACCGACCAGTTCCGAAACTCAACCGTCTCATAAGTGCCATCCGTCACCCCCCCCCGCAAACGGCAGTGATGCGGGACGCCTGGCGCCCGGCCACCGCCATCGTGGGGTCCCGCAGGCCCCCGCGACCGCAGTGATCAGGGTCGCCCGGCGACCGCCGTCACTGCCGTCGGGGGGGCGGGGTCAGGCGTCGGCGCGGGCGTGGAGGAGGGCGGTGACGGCCTTCCCGTCGGCCTGGCCCCGGCTCGCCTTCATCACCTGGCCCACGAAGAAGCCGGTGAGCTTGCCCCGGGCCTTGGCGTCGCCGTCGACCATCTGCTGCCACTCGTCGGGGTGGCCGGCGATGACCTCGTCGACCATGGCCTCGAGGGCGCCGGTGTCCATGGCCTCGAAGCCCTTGGCCGCGGCGATGTCCTGCGGGGTGGCGTCGGAGGTGGCCATCTCGGCCAGCACCTGCTTGGCCTGGGTGGCGGTGAGCTCGCCGCCGGTCTCCATGGCGACGAGGGCGGCCACCCGCTCGGGGGCGACCTCGGCGCCGCCGTCGCCCGCCAGGTTCTGGCTGACGTGCACCAGGACCCGGGCCGGGTCGGCACCGGCCTCGATGGCTCCGAGGGCCTGGGCGTCCTGGTCGCGCTCGACGAGGAGGGCCACCGTCTCGTCGGGGAGGGTGACGCCGGCCGCCGCGGCCAGGGCGTGGCGCCGGGCCGCGGGCATCGGCGGCAGGGCGTCGGTGATGGCGGCCACCCACGCCGGGTCGGGGTCGACGGGCAGCAGGTCGGGCTCGGGGAAGTACCGGTAGTCGTCGGCCTCCTCCTTGGAGCGCATCTTGGAGGTGCGCCCGCTCTCCTCGTCCCAGTGACGGGTCTGCTGCTCGACGGCGTCGCCCGCCTCCAGCAGGTCGGCCTGGCGCTGGGCCTCGTACTCGATGGCCCGGCCCAGGCTGCGCAGCGAGTTGAGGTTCTTGATCTCGCAGCGGGTGCCGAGGCCGTCGGAGCCGACAGGACGGACCGACACGTTGGCGTCGACCCGCAGCGAGCCCTCCTCCATCTTCCCGTCGCTCACGCCTGCGGCGACCAGGATCGAGCGCAGCTCGGCCACGTACTGGCGGGCCTGCTCGGGGGTGCGGACGTGGGGCCGGGAGACGATCTCCAGCAGGGGGACTCCGGCCCGGTTGTAGTCGACGAGGGAGTGGTCGGCGCCGGCGATGCGTCCCGCGCCACCACGACGCGGAGCGGCGTCGCCGGAGGCGGCATCCCCTGGGGCGGCTGGGCGGGGTCGGCGGACGTGGGTGGACTTGCCGGTGTCCTCCTCCAGGTGGGCCCGCTCGAGGCCGACGACGTGGCCGCCGGGCAGCTCGATGGTGCCCTCGCTGACGATGGGCAGGTCGTACTGGGAGATCTGGAAGTCCTTCGGCATGTCCGGGTAGAAGTAGTTCTTCCGGGCGAAGACCGAGCGACGGACCTCGCCGCCCACGGCGCCGGCGAAGCGGATGGCCAGCTCCACGGCCCGCTCGTTCACCACCGGCAGCGAGCCGGGGAGGCCGAGGGTGACGGGGTCGATGTTGGTGTTGGGGTCGTCGCCGAAGTGGTTGGGCGCGCCGGAGAACATCTTGGTGGCGGTGGCCAGCTCGGCGTGGACCTCCAGGCCGCACACCAGCTCGTAGGTGGTGGCGCCGGAGGTGAGGGTGTGGACCTCGTCGGAGTCGACGGTGCTGAACACGATGGTCATCGGGACGCTCCTCTTCGAGCTTCGTACGGAACCCCGCCACCCGTGGCGGGGTTCCGTACGAAGCTCGTGGGGTGGAGGGGGGTCGGGGTCACGGGGCCGCGGCCTCCAGGGCCTGGGCCGTGCGCAGCAGGTCGACCTCGCCCAGGGCGGGGGCCATGACCTGGACGCCGACGGGCAGGCCGTCGTCGCCGGTGCCGAAGGGCACCGAGACGGCGGGGTCGCCGGCCAGGTTCGACGGGATGGTGCACACGTCGTTGAGGTACATGGTGAGCGGGTCGGCCGTCTTGTCGCCGAGCGCGAAGGCGGTGGTGGGCGAGGTCGGTGACACCAGCACGTCGACCTGCTCGTACGCCGCGGCGAAGTCGCGGCAGATGAGGGTGCGGACCCGCTGGGCCTGGCCGTAGAAGGCGTCGTAGTACCCGGCCGACAGGGCGTAGGTGCCGAGCATGATGCGGCGCTTGACCTCGGCCCCGAAGCCCTGGGTCCGGGTGGCGACCATCATCTCGTCGGTGGTGGCGGCGTCGACCCGCAGGCCGTAGCGGACCCCGTCGAAGCGGGCCAGGTTGCTCGACGCCTCGGCCGGGGCGATGAGGTAGTAGGCCGACAGGCCGTAGGTGACGGCCGGGACCGACACCTCCTGCACCTGGGCGCCGGCGGCCTCCAGGGCCTCGGCCGCGGCACGGGCGCGCGCGGCCACGTCGGGGGCCACGCCGTCCATCGCCAGCAGCTCGGACACCACGCCCACCCGCAGGCCCTCCACGCCCTGGTCGAGGGCGGCGAGGTAGTCGGGCTGGGCGTCGGGCGCCGAGGTGGCGTCGCGGGGGTCGTGGCCGCCGACGACCTGGAGGGCCAGCGCGGCGTCGGCGACGGTGCGGCTGAAGGGCCCGATCTGGTCGAGGCTGGAGGCGAAGGCGATGAGCCCGTACCGGCTCACCCGGCCGTAGGTGGGCTTGAGGCCCACCACCCCGCAGAGGGCGGCGGGTTGGCGGATCGACCCGCCGGTGTCGGAGCCGAAGGCGAGCGGGGCGAACCCAGCTGCCACCGCCGCCGCGCTGCCGCCTGACGACCCGCCCGGCACCCGGGAGTGGTCGTGGGGGTTGCGGGTCGGACCGAAGGCCGAGTTCTCGGTGGAGCTGCCCATGGCGAACTCGTCGAGGTTGGTCTTGCCCACGGCCACGGCCCCCGCCGCGGCCAGGCGCTCGACGGCGGTGGCGTCGTAGGGCGGGAGCCAGCCCTCGAGGATCCGCGACGAGCAGGTGGTGGGCACGCCCCCGGGTGCACATGTTGTCCTTGAGGGCGACGGGCACGCCGGCCAGCGGGCCGGGGTCGCCACCGGCGGCGACGGTCGCGTCGACGGCGTCGGCCGCGGCGCGGGCGCCCTCGGCGTCGACGTGGAGGAAGGCGTGGACGTCGCCGTCGCCGGCCTCGATCGCGTCGAGGTGCTCGTCGACGAGCTGGCGCGCCGTCCACTCGCCGGCGCGCACGCCGGCTGCGACCTCGCGGGCGGAGATGAAGGAGGACTCGGGCATCAGCGGGCCCCGCCAGGTCGCGCCGTCGGGCTCACGGGGCCTCGCCCAGGATGGTGGGGACGCGGAAGCGGTCGCCCTCGGCCTGCGGCGCCGCGGCCAGCACCTCGTCGCGGTCGAGGGTGGGACCGGCCACGTCGGGCCGCAGCACGTTGCCGAGGGGGAGGGGGTGGGCGGTCGGGGGCACGTCGGCCAGGTCGAGCGCCTCCACGTCGGAGGCGTGCTCGAGCACGGCGCCGAGCTGGCCGGTGAAGGTGCCCAGCTCTTCGTCGGTCAGCGCCAGGCGGGCCAGGCGGGCCACGTGGGCCACGTCGTCGCGGGTGATCCTCTCGGACATGGGCCGCATCGTAGGGCCGACCCCTGCCAGGCCCCTCCCCCGATCCGAGCGGGTGCCCGGTCGGGCTGCGGGCTCAGCCGGTGAAGCGGGCTGCGGTGCTGATGGGCTGCGCCGCCGGGGCCGGCCCCGTGGTGCCCGGCGCAGGGGCCGCCTCGGCGCCGGCCAGCACGGTGACCGAGACGTCGGCCGTGCCGAAGCAGGACAGGTCGGCGGCATCGGCCCGGGATCCGGCGCGGCCCCGCCGGGCAGCACGGGCTCCGAGGTCCTCCCGGCCGGAGGCGTCGACCACGTGGAGCCCCGACGTGCTCCGGTCGGCGCTGACGTCCTCGCAGAACCGCACCTGGAAGGGGTAGGTGCCGGGCGTGGTGGCCGCCCCGGTCCAGGTGTCGTCGGCGTAGGACAGGCCGGGGGGCAGGGCCCCGACCGGCGGCGTCTCGAGGAGCGCGAAGAGCGGGCCCGTCGCCGCCTCGGCGTCGGGGGCCTCGACGCAGACGCCGAAGCCCCCGCTGCCGTCGGCGAAGTCCACCATCACGCCGTAGCAGGGGAGGTCGAAGCCGGTGAGCCGCTCGACCGGGAAGAACCCACCGGGCTGCTCACCCACCTCGATGGTCTGCTCGGCCTCGCCGGGGACGAGGATCGGCGCGAGGCAGTCCTGGCCCACCTGTGCCTCGGTGACCTCCACGTCGATGCTGGCCGGGGGGAGGACGGTGGCGCCGGGCCCGTCGGAGAGGGTGACCGTCAAGGTCCCGGGGCGGGGCGTGGCGAGGGACACGTCGACGTAGCCGAACTCGTCGCCCTCGGCGAAGGTGACCTCCGTGGGCGGGGCCACCAGGTTGTCGGCCTCGTCGCCGCTGAAGGCCACGCCGACCGTCGCCTCGCCCGAGAGGGTCCCGCGCCGGCGCAGGAAGACGGAGGCGAACCCGGCATCGGTCTCCTCGACCCCGTCGCAGTCGCGGAAGGTGAGCCCCGCGACGCCGAAGCCGTCCTCGATGGTGACCAGGTCGGTGGGCGGCGGCTCCTGGCCCCCGGCCGGGCCGGCCAGGCCGACCGCCACGAGCAGGGCCACCACCACCCCTGCGAGCCCCGCGATCCGCCCCTCGTCGAACCCACCGCGCGTCGTCACCGGGGGATCATGGCACAGACCGACATGTCCTCGGGCGGGTGGCCTCAGCCGGTGAAGCGGGCTGGTCCCGAGATCGGCGCCGCGGGCGGGGCCGGGGAGGGCCCTGCGGGCGGCCCGCCGGGGGCGGCGACGGTGATCTCGGCCGCGAGGGTGCCGAAGCAGACGGGCCCGTCGTCGGCCCGGCCCGCAGCCCGGCGGGCCGCGGCCCGGCCGTCACCCTCGTCGGCAGGGACGCCGACGGCGTCGGCGGGGTCCTCGCACAGGCGCACCGCGAACCGGTAGGTCCCCGGCGTGGAGGCGGCGCCGGCCCAGGAGTCGTCGGCGTAGGTGAGCCCGGGGGGCAGGGCGCCGTCGACCACCGTGTCGTAGCTGCCCAGCGCACCGGCGCCGGGCTCGCTGCCGGGGCCCAGGAGCCCGAAGGGCCGGGGCGTGGCGCCCAGCGGCACGGTCTGGTCGGCGGTGGGGGACTCCAGGGGCGCGGTGCAGTCGATCTCGGTGCGGGGCGGCGCGAAGTCGACCTCGACGGTCGGGCGCTCCAGCTCGTAGCCCTCCCCGGGGGCGAAGGTGAGGGTGAGCGTGCCCGTCTGGACGCGGGAGAGGTCGAGGCCCAGCACCGACACGCCGTCGGCGTCGATCAGGGCCACGTCCGGGGGGTCGACGAGCGCCGACGCCGGCGGGCCCGACACCGTGACCGGGATGGTGAGGGGGTCGGTGACCGGGCCCTCGGCCTGGAGGACCACGGCCCCGAACCCGGGGACCACGTGCTCGGAGCCGTCGCAGGCGCGGATGCCGAAGCCGGCCTGCCCGTAGGCGTCGACGACCCGCACGGGCACGGGGACGGCCGCTCCTGCCGGTCCCGCCCCGGAGCCCACCGCGACGGCCAGGAGGACGGCGAGGAGGACCGGGGCGGCCCTCCGTGCCCGGCCGCCTGGTGTCACCCGAGCACTCTGCCACGGCGCACCCGTCGCGCCCGCGCACCCCGGGTCAGGCGGTGGTGCAGACCTCGGTGCAGAACGCCACCACCGCCTCGACCACGGCGGGGCCGTCGTGGTCGAGGGTCACCACGTGGTAGCTGTCCGGGGCCGTGACCCGCTGGACGGGCCCCTGCACCGAGGCCGCCAGCACGTCGCTGTTGGTCGGGTCGACCACGTGGTCCTGCGGGCTGTTGACCACCAGGACCGGGCAGGTGATGCGGCCCAGGCGGCCCTCCAGCTCGGCCGCCGCGTCGAACAGCGTGAGCAGCGGGCGCAGCGGCGTCTGGGGGTAGGCCGACTCGGCCACGCCCTCCTTGGCGATGTCGGAGCCGATGCCGTCCATGGTCTCCTCGCCCGCCGCGAGCATGGCCTCGACCCCGTCGCGCATGCCCTCCGGCGCGGTGACCACCGCGTTGAGGCAGGCGATGCCCGAGATCTCGGCGTGCTCGGAGGCCAGCCACGCGGTGAGGGCGCCGCCCATCGACAGGCCGACCACGGCGACGGTGCGACACGTCGCGGCCAGGGCCCCGTAGGCCCGCTCGGCCTCGCCCAGCCAGTCGTCGAAGCCGGTGGGGATCATGTCCTCCACCGCGGTGCCGTGGCCCGGCAGCAGGGGCAGGTCGACGGTGAAGCCATCGGCCGCCAGCGCCTCGGCCACGGGCCGCATCGAGCTGGGGTTGCCGGTGAAGCCGTGGACGACGAGCACGCCCCGGTCGTCGCCGTCGGCGTGGAAGGGCTCGGCGCCCTCGATGATCGGTGCGGTCACGGCAGTCCTCCTGGGGCCCGAGGTGGGCGCCCCATCGTGGCCGATGGGCCCGCTGGGGGCCGGACCGGGCCCGGCCGGGTCGCATTGACCCGCGGGTCAGTAGGCTCGGTGACCATGTCGTGCAGGCCCCAGACCCGTGGCTGACGCCCGTCAGCTCACCACCCAGGGGCGCGAGCGCAAGGTCCAGCTCATCGATGCGGCCTCCGAGCTCTTCGCCGAGCGGGGCTACGACGAGACCCGCATCGTCGACATCGTCGAGCGCGCCGGGGTGGCCAAGGGGCTCTTCTACTGGTACTTCGAGAACAAGGAGGCGCTCTTCCGCGACCTCGTCGAGGAGAACCGCCACCGCCTCCGCCGGGCCCAGGCCACGGCCATGGACCCCGAGGCCGAGCCCCTCCGCCGCATCCGCCAGGGTGCGGCGGCGTCGGTCCAGCACATGTCGAGCAACGCCCGGTTCTTCTCCCTGATCGAGGTGGAGAACCTGGACAAGAAGTTCGCCGACGTCCTCCGCCAGGGGACCGAGGTGCACGCCCGCGACGTGGCCACCATCGTCTCCGAGGGCATCGCCGGCGGCTCGATCCGCGACGAGGACCCGTTGCTGCTGGCCTACGGCGTGGTGGGCGCGGTGGGCTACTTCGGCCACTTCCACCGCACCGGTCGGGTCGACCTGCCGCCGGGCGAGCTGGGCGCCTTCGTGGGCCGCTTCGTGGTGTGCTCGCTGGCGGCCGACGAGGAGATCGCCCGCCGCGCCCTGTCCGACGAGGCCTGACGTGGTCGCGCTCGGAGCCCTCCGGGGGCGCATCGGCGCCCGCCTCGACGCCCACGACCGGTACCCACGGGCCGTCCTGCTCACCGGCCTGGCCGGGCTGTTCGCCACGACCTTCCCGGTCACCATCCTCACCCTGGCCCTGCCCACCATCGCCGACGACTTCGGCGTCGACGAGGCCGGGCTGGCCTGGCTCATCACCCTGCCCATGCTCGGCTCGGCCCTGGCCCTGCCGGTGCTGGGCAAGCTGGGCGACCTCCACGGGCACCGACGCGTGTTCATCGGCGGGTTCGCCCTCGCCGTGCTGTCCACCGCCCTGAGCGCGACCGCCCCGAACCCGGCCGCCCTCATCGCCTGGCGCACCTTCAGCCAGGTGGCCGGCAGCAGCACGATGCCCAGCTCGCTGGCCCTCATCAACGCGGTCCACCACGGCGAGCGCCGGGCCCGGGCCATGGGCTGGTGGTCGATGATCGCGGCGGTGGGGCCGGTCATCGGCCTGATCGTCGGGGCCCCGGCCATCGACGCGGTGGGCTGGCCGATGCTGTTCGTGCTCCAGGCCGTGGTGATGACGGTCCCCCTGGCCACGTCGTGGGCGGTCCTGCGCGAGACGCCCCGGAAGCCGGCCCGCTTCGACGTCACCGGTGCCGCCCTCCTGGCCCTGGGCGTGGGCCCGCTCCTGCTGGCCGTCGACCAGGCCCCGGACTGGGGCTTCGCCGCCCCCCGGACCCTCGCCGCCCTCGCCGTGGCGGCGGTCGCCCTGGCCGCCTTCACCGCCGTGGAGCGGCGGGCCGTGGCCCCCCTGGTGCCCCTCGACCTGGTGCGCACCGGCGCGCCCCGTGCCGCCCTCGCCGCCAGCCTGCTGACCGGCGCGGCCTACATGGGCGGGTTCTTCCTGGCCTCGCTCATGTTGGTGGAGCAGTTCGGCTACTCCCTCACCAGCGCGGTGCCCATCCTCGCCATCCGCCCCGCGCTGTTCGCGGCCTCGTCGCCGCTCGGGGGCCGCATCACGGCCCGGGCCGGGGTCCGGGTGGCCTCGGTGGCGGGCGGGCTCAGCCTGGCCGCCGGGCTCACCGGCCTGGCTGCGGGCTCCGCCGTCGACTCGCTCGTGGTCGTGGTCGCCGGTGGCCTGTTCCTCCAGGGCATCGGCTACGGCCTGCTGCGCCCCGCGCTCACCACCGCCCTGGCCGACGCCGTCGCCGAGCACGACCTGGGGATGGCCGGCGCGTCCGAGCGCCTGGCCAACCAGCTGGGCATCGTCGTGGGCATCACCGTGATGGCTTCGGTCTACGCCAGCGACGTGGCCCACCTGCCGCCGGCGTTCCTGGTCGGCACCGGCTTCGCCGTCCTCGGCTCGGTGGTCGCCCTCGGCATGCGACCCGCCCGGCCCCCCGCCCGCCCCGGAGCGGCGGCCGACGAGCTCGAGCCGGTCCCGGCCGAGGCGGTGCTGCCGGCCACCCCGGCCGACGGGTCGGAGGCGTCGGCACCGGCGGCGGCACCGGTGGCCGATCCCTCCCCGTCGCGCTGATCGACCGCGGTGCGCCGGTCGGCCCGCGGGGTCCGGACCGCGGGTAACGTGCGGCCCCCGAGCGCAGACACCCCGAGGAGGGCTCCGTGGCGCAGTTCCTGAGCCAGGACTGGATCGAGCAGGCCAAGGCGATCCGCGAGGAGTACCGCGGCAAGGCCGGCGACCCGCCCCACGCCATGAAGATGAACCTCAACGTCAAGGAGTGCCCCGACGGCGTCGGCGACGACGGCCTGGTCGAGGCCCACATCGACTCCACCGGTGAGGAGATGGACATGGACCTCGGGCACCTCGAGGCGCCCGAGCTCACCGTGACCCTCCCCTACGAGGTGGCCCAGGCGATCCTGGTCGAGGGCAACCCGCAGGCCGGGATGCAGGCGTTCATGTCCGGCAAGATCGTCGTCACCGGCGACATGACCAAGCTGATGGCCATGCAGAACGGCGCCGTCGACCCGGTGCAGCTCGAGATCGCGGGCCGCATCAAGGACATCACCGACACCTGATCCTCGGGTCGGTCGGGCCCGGCCCCCACGAGCCCTCGACCGAAGTGGTCAGCCCCAGCGGTGCCCCGGCACCCGGATCCCTGACCACTTCGAGCCCTCCACCGAAGTGGTCAGCCCCAGCGGTGCCCTGGCACCGGGATCCCTGACCACTTCGAGGGCGAGGGCCCACGGATCCGCACACCGGGTCGGGTGGGCGGGGCCGGCTCAGTCGCTGAGGGTGGGCGTGGGCGCGGCCAGGCCGCCGGTGGGGACCGGGACACCGGCCAGCTCGGCGTCGACCACGTCGGCCCCCTCCACCGGGTCGGGCCGGTGGCTGCCCGGGGCGGTGCTGCGGCGCACGCCGGCGGCCACCACCACGCACAGGCCGGCCAGCACGGCGGCGGCCAGGTAGGCCTGGGAGTAGGACCGGCCCAGGCCCACGGCGGGCTCGCGCACCTGCTGCACGGTCTGGAGCAGCTGGATCCCGAAGGTCACGCCGACCTGCACGATCATCTGCTGGGCCGCGCCGGCCACGCCCAGGTCGGCCTCGTCGACGGAGTGGGCGATGGTCGAGGACATGGCCGGGTTGCTGATGCCCATGGCCACGCCGGCCAGGGCCAGGCCGCCCACGATCACCACCGTCGCGGTGCCGGCCCCGATCGTCGACATGACCGCCATCGACCCGATGAGGGCGACGGCGCCGAGGACCCCGGTGCCCCGCTCGCCCATCCGAGCCACCACCAGGGCGGCGAGGGGGCCGGCCACGGCGAAGGCCAGCGGGCGGGCGGTGGAGACCAGCCCGGTGCGGGTCTCGTCGAAGCCGAGCACGTTCTGCATGAGCAGCGGCGTCAGCACGAAGCTGCCCATGTAGGCCGCGTTCATCAGCCCCAGCATCACGATGGGCAGGGTGAAGTTCCGCCGCCGCAGGTAGCGGATGGGCAGCAACGGCGCCGCGGTGCGGGACTCGTGGGCCAGGAAGGCCACCGCCGCGAGGGGTGCGAGCAGCAGCAACCCCACCACGAACGGGTCCGACCAGCCCCGCGACGGGGCCAGGTTGAGCGCCACCAGCAGGGGCGTGGCGGCCAGGGCCAGCAGGGCGGCACCGCCCCAGTCGAAGGTGCGCTCGCCCCGACGGGGCGTCTCCGGCAGCACCCGGGCCGCCACCGCGAGGGCGGCCAGCACGAGCGGGACCTGTCCGGCGAAGATCGCCCGCCACCCGAGGGTGGCCACCAGCGGACCGCCGATGACCACGCCGAGGACGGGCCCACCGGCCGCGACCATCGACCACCACCCGAGGGCCCGGACCCGGCGCGACGCGGGGAAGACAAGGGCGATGAGGGCGAACGAGGCCGGTCCCGTGGCCGCGCCCTGGGCCGCGGCGAGCACGCGGAAGGCGATGAGGGACCCGGCGCTCCACGCCACCGCGCTGGCCGCCGCGCTCACCGCGGCACCGACCAGGCCCAGGAGGAACACCCGGCGCTGGCCCCACAGGTCGCCCAGCTTCCCCACCGCGGGCCCGATGATGCCGAAGGCCAGGATGGGCCCGCTGACGACCCACGTGAGCGTGCTCTGGCTGGCGCCCAGGTCGTCGGAGATCCGGGGTATCGACACGGCCAGGATCGTCACCGTCACGTTCACGGTGAACAGCCCGAGGAGCAGGGTGACCAGGATCGTCCGGGGCGACCGGTCGGTGCGCAGGGCGGCCTCGTCGTCGGGCCTCGACGCCGGTGGCGAGACCTCCTCGCCCGACGTGCCGGTCACCTGCGAGACGGTACTTGACCCGCGGGTCAACCCACCCCCGTGCTCGGTGTGCACCTGGTCACGTCACCCCCGCCGCCGCCCCCCGTCGGGGGGAGGGCTCACGTCAGGGTGATGTCGACCTCGGAGCCGCGGCGGACCTCCTGGCCCACCCCCGGGGTGGTGCCCGACGGGGTGCCGGTGGCCGGCCCCTCCACGTCGCCGGCCACCAGCCCGGCCGCCTCCAGGGCGTCGACCGCGGCGGCCAGGGACCCGCTCGCGCTGACGTCGGGCACCGTCACGAGGTCGGGACCCTGCGAGACCACCACCGTGACGGTGCTGTCGCGGGCCACCTCGGCGCCGGCCCCCGGGTCGGTGGTGATGACCAGGCCGGCGTCGACCTCGTCGCTGAAGTCACCCGCGACGTCGGTGACCAGGCCCAGCTCGGTCAGGGCGTCGACCGCCTCGTCCTGGGGGCGGCCGTCGAGGTCCGAGGGGATGGTGCGGGGCTCGGGGCCGTCGGAGACGACGAGGCCGACGGCGGAGCCCTTGGCGATGCGGGCGGGCAGGTCGTCGGCCACCGAGATCACCACGTCGGCCGCCACCTCCTCGTCGTGGCGGCGCGAGACGTCGGGCTCGAGGCCCGAGAACGTCAGCAGGTCGGTGGCCTCCTCCACGCCCATGCCGGCGGCCACCGCGGGCAGGTCGACGAGGGTGGCGCCCTGGGACACCAGCAGGGTCACGGCCTGGCCCTCCTCCAGGTCGGTCCCGGCTCCGGGTCGGGTGCCGAGGACGTCGCCCTCGGAGGTGTCGTCGCGGCGCACCTCCTCGACGGTGACCTCCCACCCCAGGTCCTCCAGGTCGGCGCGGGCGGAGGTCAGCGACTGGTCGGCGACGGTGGGCACGGCGTGCACCGGTGCCCCCCGGGTGAGGTCCGCCACGATGAGGGCGACCACCGCGCCCAGGGCGAGGGCCAGCACGAGGGCCAGGGCCCGGGCCGGCCAACGCCGGTGGCGTCCCGTGGGGGAGCGAGGGTCCCAGGGATCGCCGTCCGCGTCCTCGTCGTCGCCGAGGTCGTCGTCCTCATCGAGGTCGTCGTCGACCCGCAGGGCGCCGACGACCGTGCGGTCGTCACCGTCGAGCCCCGGGTCGAACGAGGCGGCCCGACGGCCGGCGGGCCGCACCACGGTGGCGTCGGCCCCGCCCCCCCGCGGGTCGGGCGCGACCGTCGTCGCCGGGTCGTCGGGCCCGGGCCTCCAGGCCAGGGTGCCGTCGCGCGCCTCGTCGGGCCCGCCGCTCCGGTCGAGCGGGGACTCAGCCCGCGCCTCGGCCACCACCGTGACGTCGCCATCGGTCCGCCCGTCGGGCTCCGCCGGGGGCACCGTCCCGGAGCGCACGAACGCAGGCACCTCCAGGTCGTCGGCGCTGGGCGTGACGGGACCCGAGCCGGGCGTCTCGGTCGGGTGGGGGTCGTCGGCCAGGTCGACGTCGACCGCTCCGGCCAGGGGGACCGGGGCCGGGCGGGGCAGCTCGGTCGCCACCCGGGCCAGGGCGGCGGCCAGGCCCCGACCGTCGAGGCGCTGGTCGGGGTCGGCCTCGCCCGCCTCCGCCAGCGGCTCGGCGAGGGCACCCAGGGCGTCGGGGACCACCAGCGGGCGGCCCACGCGGGCCATCAGGGTGCCGAGCGTGGTGTCGGTGGCGAAGGGGACCTCCCCGGTGACGGCCTCCACCAGGACCAGGGCGAGCGAGTAGACGTCGGCCCGGCCGGTGAGGGCCAGGCCCTGGGCCTGCTCAGGCGAGGCGTAGCGGGCGGTGCCCACCACCGCGCCCTGGGGCTCGGTCCAGGCCGCCTCGGCCAGGGCCCGGGCCAGCCCGAAGTCGGCGATGCGCAGGCGGCCCTCGTCGCCGAAGAGCAGGTTGGCCGGCTTCACGTCGCGGTGGACGAACCCCCGCCGGTGGGCGTAGTCGAGGCCACGGGCGGCCTGGAGCCCCACCACCAGGGCCTGGGACGGCGTCAGCCGGTGGCCGCGGTCGAGCAGGGCCCGCAGGCTGCCGCCCCCCAGGTACTCGGTGACGATCCACGGCGACTCGTCACCGTCCTGGCCCCAGTCGTAGACGGCCATCACGTGCGGGTGGTTGAGCGCGGCGGCCGCCTGCGCCTCGGTGCGGAACCGGCGCAGGAACTCCTGGTCGTCGGCCAGGGCGTCGTGGAGGACCTTGACCGCCACCTGCCGTCGGAGACGGACGTCATCGGCCACGTAGACCTGGGCCGACGCCCCCCGCCCGATCGGCGCGAGCAGGCGGTAGCGGCCCCCCAGGACCCGACCGATCTGCTCGGCCATCCGGGACGTCGCCACGGGACGAGGGTAACGGTCACCTCCCGAGCGCCGGTGCACGCCTGTGCCGGCGACGGGGCCCACGGGCGGGCCGATGTCCCCTCTCACCGGACCTGCTGGCACCATGGGCGGGCCATGGACGCCGACCCGCCACCCCCCGACGAGGCCGCCCTCGTGGACCCCGGCGCAGCCGACCTGGGACCGGCCGTCGACGACGGTGCGACCGACCCCCGGCTCATCCGGGACCCACCGCCCCAGCCCCTGTTCTCGCTGCGCCGGCTGGTGATCGTGCTGGCCCTGGCGGTCGCCGTCGGCTGCATCGTGGTCGCGGCCCAGACCGGCGGGGGCTCCGAGGGCGAGGGGGCCGATGCCGCCATCGTCGCCTACGACCCGTCCCCCGGCGGCCAGGTGGCCCGCCAGGCCCCCGTGGGGGTCGAGCTCGAGCAGGGCTACGACGGCCGCCTGACCATCAACGGCGTGGCCATCCCCGAGGAGCAGATGGTGGGGGCCATCTCGCCCGAGGACGCCGTCGACCTGCCGGCCGAGCAGCAGGACCTCGGACCCCGGCCCAACAACAAGAACGTGGTGAAGTACCAGCCCGGCCCGGGCAAGGCGGTCACCGAGTACGACACGGGCACGGTGGAGATCAGCGTGCGGTTCTGGAAGGTGTCCGAGGGCCCCGACGACGCCCGCACCGTCACCTACCCCATCCGGGTGTTCTGACCGACCGAGCCGGTGCCGGGAGGGGCCGGCGCAGGGCGATCAGGCCTCGGGCAGCTCGCCGGTCTCCAGGAGGGTGGCGAAGGCGGCCTCGTCGAGCACGGGGACGCCGAGGTCCTCGGCCTTGGTGAGCTTCGAGGCGCCGGGCTCGGCCCCCACGACGACGGCGTAGGTCTTGCCCGACACGCTGCCCGGGCTCTTGCCGCCGCGGGCCTTGATGGCCTCGGCCGCCTCCTCCCGGCTCCAGCCCTCCAGGGTGCCGGTGACCACGACGGCCCGCCCCAGCAGCACCGGCTCCACGTCGGGGCGCTCGGGGCCCTCGAGGTTGAGCCCGGCGTCGCGCAGGCCCTGGACCACGGCCCGGTTGGACTCGTCGTCGAACCAGGCCCGCACCGCGGCGGCGATGACCGGGCCCACGCCCTCGACCGCGGCCATGGCCTCCTCGCTGGCCGCCTCGATGGCGTCGATGTGGCCGAGGGTGGCGGCCAGGGCCTCGGAGCCGGCGGGGCCGAGGTGGCGGATGTTGAGGCCCACCAGCAGCTTGGCCAGGGGCCGGTCACGGGTGGCGGCCAGGGCGGCCTGGAGGTTGGCCACCGCCTCCTCGCCCAGGCCCCGCAGGGTGTCGGCGGTGGAGCGGAACCGGGCCGGGTCGGCGGCCAGGTCCGCCACCAGGTCGGCCCCCAGGAGCCCGTCGGCGGCCTTCGGGATCGTGCCCGCGACGTCGGCCGCGTCGACGGCGTCGAGGCGCACCGCGTCGTCGCCGGTGCGGTCGCGGGCGGCGGCGACCGCGGCGGTGGCCCACTCCGTGACGACCCCGCGCAGGGCGACGAGCCGGTCCCAGTCGATCCGGTACAGGTCGGCGATGTCGGCCACCAGGCCGAGGTCGAGGAACAGGCGGACCCGCTGCTCGCCGAAGCCCTCCACGTCCATCGAGCCGCGCCCGGCGAAGTGCTCGATGCTGCCGGCCCGCTGGAACGGGCACTCCGGGTCGACGCAGCGGGTGTCGCTCTCGCCCTCGGGCCGCACGAGGGTGGACGCCCGGGGGCAGGGGCAGGTGGTGGGGAACTCCCACTGCGGTCGGTCGGGGTCGTCCCGGGGCAGGACCGGGCCCACCACCTCGGGGATGACGTCGCCCGCCCGGCGCACGACGACCACGTCGCCGGGGCGGACGTCCTTCACCGCGACCTGGTCCTGGTTGTGCAGGGTGGCCTGGCTGACGTTGGCCCCGCCGACGAACACCGGCTCGAGCTGGGCGTAGGGCGTGGTGCGCCCGGTGCGACCGACCGACACCATGATCGAGCGGAGCCGGGTGGTGCGCTCCTCGGGCGGGAACTTGTAGGCGACCGCCCACCGGGGGGCCCGGGCGGTGAAGCCCAGGGCCTCGCGGGCGACGAGGTCGTCGACCTTCACCACCGCGCCGTCGATGTCGTAGTCGAGCCCGAGGCGGGAGCCCTGCCACCGCAGGCAGTAGGCCAGCACCTCGTCCAGGGTGGGCAGGACGGTGATCTCGGGGTTCACCGGCAGGCCCGCCTCGCCGAGGAAGTCGAGGGTCTCCCGGTGGCGCCCGAAGGTGGGACCGCCGGCGACCTCGCCGAGCTGGTAGCACCACATGGACAGCTCCCGGGCGGCGGTGACGGCGGAGTCCTTCTGGCGGAGCGACCCGGCAGCCGCGTTGCGGGGGTTCACCGCCACCGGCGTGGGCTTGCGCCCCTCGGCCAGGCGAACCCGGTTGAGCTCCTCCTGGGTCGCCTGCAGGCGGGCGAAGGCGGAGCGGGACATGTAGACCTCGCCCCGCACCTCCAGCAGTGGCGGCGCCCCGGCCGGCAGGTCCTCGGGGATGTCGTCGATGGTGCGGACGTTGGCGGTGACGTCCTCGCCCACCCGACCGTCACCCCGGGTGGCGGCCTGGACCAGGTGGCCGTCCTCGTAGACGACCGAGATGGCCACGCCGTCGATCTTGAGCTCGCACACGTAGTCGACCGGGTCGTCGTCGGGACCGGCCCCCAGGCGCCGCTCCAGGCGCTCCCCCCACGCCTCCAGGCTCTCGGCGTCGAAGGCGTTGTCGAGCGACATCATGGGCGAGCGGTGCTCGACCGGGGCGAACAGGGTGCTGGGCGCGGCGCCGACCCGCTGGGTGGGCGAATCCTCCGTGACCAGGTCCGGGTGGGCCTCCTCGAGGTCGCGCAGCTCCCGGACCAGGGCGTCGTAGTCGGCGTCGGAGACGGTGGGGGCGTCGCGCTGGTGGTAGGCCTCGTCGTGGCCGGCGATCTCGGCGCGCAGGGCCGCCGCCCGCTCCGCCGCCGCGGCCACCCGGTCCTGGTCTGCGTCGCTCCCGTCGGCCACGAGGAGCGAGCATAGGAGCCCCCTGCGACACCCTCGACGGCGACCACGCCCGGTGGTGACGAAGGGCGCAGAACCCTCAAGGCACGGTCCCGCCGGCCGATCAGGGAGGGGTCGGCACCCCCGCCCGCCCCCCGATCGCACCGGACGCAGCGCACATGGCCCTGAACGGATCTCTGGACGACTACTCCCCCGCAGGGGCCCTGCGGGCCCTCTCCTCGGACGGGGCCACCGGCGCCGTCCGCTTCGCCGGGAGCGGAGGCTGCACGGTCTACCTGCACGAGGGCCAGCTCTACTTCGCCCGCGGCGCCGACACCGACGACGCCCTGGCCTCGGCCCTCGTCCGGCCGGGCCGGCTCACCGCCGACATGTGGACCCGCGCCGTCGACGAGGCCGGCGACGCGCCCCGCGTGGGTGAGCTGCTCATCGAGCACGGCGCCATCGACCCCGACCTGCTGGCCTCGGTCGTCCTCTCGGTCATCTACGACCCGCTGATCACCCTCTTCCGCGAGGGCGACGGCCAGTTCGAGTTCGAGCCCGACACCATGCACTGGACGGGCCCCTACCGCGGGTTCAACGTCGAGGCCATCGTCAACGAGGTGCGCCGTCGGGTGCGCGGCGTCGACGAGATGAGCGACGTCGTGCCCTCCGTGTCGGCCTGGGTGTCCCCCCGCCGCACCCTCCCGAACGGCGCCGCCCAGGTGACGCTGCTCCGCGAGGACTGGGAGCTGGTCACCTCGCTCTCGGGCCCCCGCACCGTGGTGGAGCTGGCCGCCTCGATGGGACGGGGCCAGTACTCGACGGCCGCCATCGTCCACCGCCTGGCCCGGGCCGGTCTGCTCGAGGTCGTGGCCGAGCCCTTCTCCGCCGGCCCCGCCGGCGGCCTGCACGAGCCCTCGGCGGCCGAGCGCATGGCCGCCGCCAGCAACGGCCACGGCGAGGTGGGCGAGGTCGCCGACGTCGCCGACGTGGTCGACGTGGCCGACCTCACCGAGGGGCCCGACCTCGACGACGAGGCCGACGAGACCGCCTGGGAGCAGTGGGCCCAGGGCAACCCCTTCGACCACGACCCCGCGGGCGCGGCCGACGACACCGGCGTCGCCTTCGGCCCCGCCCTCACCGGCACCGGCCCCGAGGCCGCGCCCGACGAGGCCGCCCTCCCCCGCCGGGGCACGGTGCGCGAGGCCGACCCCCGGGTCCTCGACGAGGAGGCGGAGGACACCGCCGCCGGCCTGGCCGGCATCGCCGGCTTCCGCGACCCCGTGGCCGGGGTCGGCCAGGGGAGCCCTGCGCTGGCCGAGGCCATGGAGGAGGCCGACGAGGGGGACCCCAACGCGGCCTGGCTCGAGAACCTCTACGCCCAGTTCATCGACGAGGCCGGCGACGGCGGCCGGGCCAAGAAGAAGGAGGCGCTCGACGTCGCCTTCCAGGCCCCGGAGCAGGCCGAGACCGAGAAGGTCGGCACCCTCCGCCGCCTCGTCGACGCCCTGCGTCGGGTCTGACCGACCCGAGCCGGTCCCCCGGTCCCGTCGGCGTCCCCACCCCCGGCGGCCGCAGCCGCGTGACCTCCGCGGACGGTGGGCTCAGGCGCCCACCGAGAGGCGCACCCCGGCCAGCTGGTCCTGGATGCGGGCACCCACGGAGCGGGTCAGGTCGAGCACCCGCTCGGCCTGGGGCAGGTGGTGTCCGGCCAGCCCGCACGCCGGGGTGACGAGGGCCTGGTGGCGCAGGCGCACGGGATCGCACCCGGCCTGGACCAGCTCGCACCACTGGGCCGACAGCTGGCGCCACCAGTGCGACGGCGAGTCGCCCAGGGGCCGGTCGGTGGGGACCGCGCCCCAGGCGATCCAGCCGTCGCGGTCGAGGAAGGCGGCCAGGGCGCCGGCGCCGGGCAGCAGGTCGGCGCCGACCGGCGCCGAGAGGATCCGTGGGCCGGCCTCGAGCAAGGTCTTCCAGTCGGTCGGTCCGCAGCAGTGGATGCCGGTGACGGCCCGGGCCTCCCACGCGGCCAGGGCGCTCGACACGAGGTCGACCACGGCGTCGGCATGACCGAGCTCCGGGGGCGGACCGCCGACCAGGCCGGGCTCGTCGAGGACGGCCACGAGCGGGGCGCCGGGGGCGACGGCGTCGACCGCGTCGACCAGCGCGACGGCGCGGGCCCGCACCGCAGGGCCGGCCACGGCGCTGGCGAGGGCCGGGTCCACGCCCGCCCCGGCGAGGGCGCGGGCCAGGGTGACGGGACCGGTGAGCTGCACCTTCACCGCGCCGGTGCGCCCGGCGATGGCCGAGAGGAAGGTCTGGAGGGTGACGAACGGGGCGCCCGTGAGGGCGGCGTCGCCCAGGGGGGCGTCCGGGTCCATGCGGGACGGGTCGGCGACGAGGGAGCCGTCGGCGGCCACGTCGACGCCCTGGATGCCCCATGCGGCCTGGGCCACCATCGCCTCGCGGGGGTCGCGGCGGGGCAGGCTCGGCGCGGCCGGCAGCTCGGGCAGGAGGCGGAGGACGAACTCCACCGCCTCGACGGGGTCCTCGTGGGGCAGGCTGCCGACCCCGGTGGGCCCACCGACGCCGGCCGGGACCGGCGGGGGCGCGGCCGAGGAGGCGGTGTCCCGGCCCCTGGGTGTGGCGTCTCCGCTCCGCACAGCGTTCCCCTTGGTGCGTCCCCGGCCCCGGTGCAGGAGCCGGCGTGTGCGGTCAAGAGTGGTCACGAGGGCACCGCGTGGGCAAATCTCCGGACCGTGCCCACGCCCTCCCCCACCGCCGCCGCCGTCGGCGCGCTGCGCGCCCTGTGGCTGGTGGTGCCGCTGATCCTGGGACCGGTGCTGGCCGACGCGCTCGCCGACCGGTCCGCCGCGGTCCAGTGGGTGACCTCGGTGCTGGCGTGGGGCACGTGGCTGGCGGTGCTCGTCGCCCTCCTCGTGCCCCGGGCCTCCAGCCTCACCGCGGTGCGCCTGGGCGTGCCCGCCGCCCTCGTCGTGGCGGCCTGGGCCGCCGGGCCCGGCCGGTCCGACGCGGAGGTCGCCCTCGCCGTCGCTGCGGTCGTCGGCACCGCCCTCGCCACCGCCCTCTGCCTGGCGCCGGCGGTGGGCGACGCCTTCGTCACCGGCTCGGCCTACGGCAGCGAGCGGCGCTTCGCCCTGCGCTGCCCACCGGCGCTGGCGGCCCTCGCCGTGGTCACCTGGGCCGCCGTCCTCGCCGGCGTCCTCACCGGCCCCCTGCTGCTGGCCGCCCGGCAGTGGGTGGTCGGTGGCCTCGCCCTCGTGGCCGGCGTCGCGGTGGTCGTCGGTGGCGTCCGCTCGCTGCACCAGCTGGCCCGGCGGTGGCTCGTGTTCGTCCCCTCCGGCGTGGTGGTCCACGACCCCGTGGCCCGGCCCGACGCCGTGATGGCGCCCCGCCCGCTCATCGAGGGCCTGGGGCCGGAACCGGCCGACGACGGGGCCCTCGACCTCAGCCTGGGGGCGTCGGGCCTCTCGCTGGTGCTGGTGACCTCCGAGACGCTGCCGGTCACGGTGCGCCAGGGCCGCCAGGACCTCGGCACCCAGGCCGCGACCCGGGTGGCCTTCACGCCCACCCGCCCCGGGGCCGTGCTGGCCGAGGCCGAGGCCCGGCGGATCCCCCTGCCCTAGCGGGACGTGGCCGGATGGCTCCGGCGGGCCGAGGGACCCGACACGGGCCCCGGGCACCCGCTCGACAGCGGCGCGGCGGGGTGGCACGGTCGGGCCGTGCTCGACGACGCCAAGGTCTCCGCCCTGCTCACCCGTGCCCGTCGGGAGGTCGACGACGGCCTGCTGCCGGCGGTGCAGCTCGCCATCGGCCTCGACGGCGAGGTGGTGGTGGACGAGACCTTCGGGGCCGACCCCGGCACCCGCTTCGTCCCCTTCTCCTGCACCAAGGCCCTGATCGGCGCAGCGATCTGGCGGTTCGTGGGCGACGGCGCCCTCGACCTCACCGCCCCGGTCGCCACCTACGTGCCGTCGTTCGCGACCAACGACAAGGAGGGCGTCACCGTCGAGCAGGTCCTGATGCACCTGGGCGGGTTCCCGATGGCGCCTCTGGGCCCGGGCCGGTGGGAGACCCGCGAGGGCCGGCTGGAGGCCTTCGCCCGCTGGCGACTGACCCTCACGCCGGGCGAGACCTTCATGTACCACCCCACCGCCGGGCACTGGGTGCTGGCCGAGATCATCGAGACCCTGGCCGGCGAGCCCTATGCCGACGCCGTCGAGCGCCTCGTCACCGCGCCCCTCGGGCTGCCCCGGCTGCTGGGCGTCCCGCCCGACGAGCAGGGCCACATCGCCGACGCCGTGGCCGTGGGCGAGCCCCCCACGGCCGACGAGATGGAGGAGGCCTTCGGCGTGCGCGTCGACCTGGCCGAGCTCGTCCCGCCCGACGTGGCGGTGGGCGCCCTCCTCACCCTCAACACGCCCGAGGCCCGGGCCCTGGGCGTGCCCGGCGGGGGGTCGGTGGTCCGGGCCGCCGACCTGGCCCGGCTCTACCAGGCCTTCCTGCACGATCCCGAGGGCCTGTGGGATGCCGAGGTGCTGGCCGACGCCACCGGCACCGTCCGCAACATGCTGCCCGACCTGTGGGGGACCCCCGCCAGCCGCACCCGGGGTGGCCTGGTGGTGGCCGGCGACGACGGCCTGGCCCACCGAAGGGGCTTCGGCCGGACGGTGTCACCTCGGGCCTTCGGCCACGACGGCGCCGGGGGTCAGCTCGCCTTCGCCGACCCCGAGACCGGCCTCAGCGTCGCCTACGTGACCAACGGCCTCGACCAGCACCTCATCCGCCAGCAGCGCCGCGACACCGCCATCGCCAGCATGGCCGCCGACCTCCTGGCCGCCTGAGCGATCCCCCGACCGCGGTCCGGCCCTCCCCGGCCCGGGACCACCCCGCCCGCGCCCGTCCCGCCCCCGGTCCTGCTCCGTTCTGGTCTAGGGATGCGCCCTTCTCGGCCCGGTCCTCGACCAGAACGGGGAGGGTCCGTGACGTCCCCCGTTCTGGTCTAGGGATGCGCCCTTCTCGGCCCGGTCCTCGACCAGAACGGGGAGGGTCCGACGGGGGGGCGGGGGCGGGGGGGATCAGCTGGGGGCGGCGGTGGCCCAGGCCACGACCTGGTCGCCGCCGTAGGCCACCACGGCCTGGCCGGGGGCCACCCGGCGCTCGGGCCGGGACCAGACGACGGCGCCCCCTCCATCACCGTCGGGCACCAGCCGACCGGGCCGGGGGCGGCCGTGGGCGCTGACCTGCCACGCGACCTCGTCCTCGACGGGCGCCGCCGCCCACCCGACGTCGACCACGGGCTGGTGCGCGGTGCGGAGGTCGGCCTCGGAGCCGACGGTGACGGTGGCCGTGGCGACGTCGACGGCCACGGCGTAGCGAGGAGCGGTGCCGCCGGGCAGGCCCAGACCCCGGCGCTGGCCCACGGTGACGGCCTCGACCGCGGCCACGGCCCCGACCTCGGCCCCGGTGTCGTCGACCACCCGGCCCGGGGTGAGGGCCAGGCGCCGACCGAGGAACCGGGCCCGACCGTCGGTGCGGGTGATGAAGCAGACGTCCTGGCTGTCGGGCTTGGTCGCGGTGCGCAGGTCGAGGGCGCGGGCTCGGGCCCGCACCTCGTCCTTGGTCAGGTCGCCGACGGGGAAGAGGACCCGGCCCAGGCGCCCGTGGTCGAGCCCGGCGAGCACGTAGGACTGGTCCTTGGCCCCGTCGGCGCCCCGGGCCACCCGTCGCCGCCCGTCGGGACCGGTGGCGACCCGGGCGTGGTGGCCCGTGGCCACCGCGTCGAAGCCCAGGCGGTCCGCCCGTCCCAGGAGCGCACCGAACTTGATGTGGCGGTTGCACGCCATGCACGGGTTGGGCGTGGCCCCGACCGCGTGGGCCGTGACGTAGGGCTCCACCACGTCGGCCGTGAACTCCTCGGCGTAGGCGAAGGTGTGGTGGGCGATGCCGAGCGCGTCGGCCACCCGCCGGGCGTCGTCGACGTCGGCCACCGAGCAGCAGCCGGTGTCGGACTCACCCCCCCAGAGCTTCAGCGTGGCGCCGGTGACCTCGTGGTCGGCCTCGACCAGGCGGGCCGCGGCCACCGAGGAGTCGACCCCGCCCGACATGGCGACGAGGACCCTCACGGTGCCCCCGCCCGGCGCGGCGCGGCGCCGGCGGCCGCGGCCACGGCCCGGGGGACGACGGCGAGGGCGTGGTCGACCTCGGCGTCGGTGGTGGACCAGCCGAGGGTCAGCCGCAGCGAACCCCGGGCCCGGGCCTCGTCGACCCCCAGGCCCCGGAGGACGTGGGAGCCCTCGGTGGCCCCGGAGGCACACGAGGAGGCGGCCGACGCGGCCACGCCGTCGCGGTCGAGGAGGAAGAGGACCTCGTCGGCGGCCAGGCCGGGCAGGCAGAGGTGGAGGTGGCCGGGGAGGAGGTGGGAGCGGTCGCCGTCGGGGCCCACCACCGTCTCACCCGCGCCGGGCACCAGATCGGCCAGGACGGAGAGGAGCCCGCCCGCCAGGCGGTCCCGCCGGGCGGCGACGGTGCGGGCCAGGTCGGCCCGCTGCTCGGCCACCAGGCGGGCGGCCACGCCGAAGCCGACGATGCCGGCCACGTTGGGCGTGCCGCTGCGTCGGTCGCGCTCTTGGCCACCTCCCCGCAGCAGGGCCGCGAACGGCGTCCCGGCCCGGACGGCGAGGGCGCCCACGCCCTTGGGGCCGCCCATCTTGTGGGCGCTCAGGGAGACGAGGGCGGCCCGGGCGGCGGCGGTGGGCAGGTCGAGCCAGGGCGCGGCCTGCACCGCGTCGGTGTGCAGCGCCGCGTCGGGGGCGACCTCGGCCAGGACGTCGGCCACCGCGCCGAGGTCCTCGACGGTGCCGACCTCGTTGTTGGCCAGGGCCACCGACGCGAGCGTCGGCGCGGTGGGTGCGGATGCGGCGGCCACGGCGAGGGCCGCGGGGTCGATGCGACCCCGGGCGTCGACGGCCACGGGGTGGACCGAGCCCCCCAGGCGGGCCGCGGCCCGGGCACCGTCGAGCACGGCGTGGTGGTCGACGGCCCCCACCAGCAGGGCGCCGGGCCGGGCCCCCACGACCCCGGCCAGGGCGGTGGCGTCGGACTCGGTGCCGCCGGAGGTGAACACCACCTCGCCCGCCGTGCAGCCGACGAGGGCGGCCACCGCGTCGCGGGCGTCGTCGACGGCCCGGCGGGCGAGGCGGGCGGCGGCGTGGGCGCCCGACGGGTTGCCGTGGTGGACCCCGAGGAACGGGAGCATGGCCTCCACCGCCTCCGGCCGCACCGGCGTGCTGGCCGCGTGGTCGAGGTAGGCCGTCGGGACGGCGGGCGCGGCGACGGGCTCCGGGGGCACCGATCCACGGTACCGGCCACCCCCCACCGCCGCCCCCGGGGCGGCCGTCCACCGACCCCACGGACCGGTCCGCGCGTCCGCGCCGGTCCGACCGGGCGCCGCGCACCGTGGCGCTCGGGGTGCGGGGTCCGGCGGTCGGGTGGGAGGCTGCCGGGATGGAGGGCTACGACGCCGCGACCTACGGCGACCGCTTCGCCGACGTCTACGACGACTGGTACGACGACCCCGCCGCGACCGACGCCGCCGTGGCCCGGGTGCGATCCCTCGCCGCCCGGTCGGCACGCACGGAGGGTCCGCCCACGCTGCTGGAGCTGGGCGTCGGCACCGGCCGCCTGGCGCTGCCCCTCGCCGCCGCCGGCACCGCCGTGACCGGCCTCGACGCGTCGGCCGCCATGCTCGACCGCCTGGCGGCCAAGGAGGGGGCCGACGCCGTGCGCACCGTGGTCGGGGACATGGAGGGCCCCCTCCCCGACGGGCCCTTCGACCTGGCCCTCGTCGCTCGCAACACGCTCTTCAACCTCACGACCGAGGACGCCCAGCGGGCCTGCCTGGCCGAGGTGACCCGGGTGCTGGCGCCCGAGGGCGTCCTGGTGGTCGAGGCGTTCGTGCCCTCCGACGAGGACGGCCCCGCCTCCTCGGTGGAGGTCCGCAGCATCGACGCCGACCGGGTCCTGCTGTTCGTCGACCGCCACGACTCGGCCGCGGGCGAGTCGTGGAGCTCGTTCGTCGACATCCGCCCCGACGGCGTGCACTTCCGCCCCACCCACGTCCGCTACCTCCGCCCCGACGCCCTCGACGCGCTGGCCGCCGAGGTCGGGCTGGCCCTGGTCGCGCGCCACGCCGACTGGTCCGAGGCCCCCTTCGACGAGACGTCGTCCCACCACGTGTCGGTCTACCACCGCGCCTGACCCCGCCGCCCCGAGCGCCGGTGCGGGTGGGGAGGCGAACCGGTGCGCGCTCGGGGTCGCCAGGACGACCGATCCGCGCGCCAGCTCGACGGGCCGGCGTCGCGGTGCGCGCACGCGTCGCCAGGACGACCGATCCGCGCACCGGTTCGATGGACGGGTCGTCGGCTCCGACGGTGGGGAGGGCGCCGTCCTGGGCCAGACTCCGGGGCATGGGCAAGGTCAAGGTCAGCACCACCATCGACGCCCCACCGAAGAGGGTGTGGGAGGAGGTGCGCCACCTCGACCGCCACGTGGACTGGATGGCCGACGCGGTCGCCATCCGCTTCACCTCCCGCCGCACCAGCGGGCTGGGCACCACCTTCGAGTGCGACACCAAGGTGGGCCCGGCCCGGCTGACCGACCTCATGGAGGTCACCGAGTGGAAGGACGGCCGGTCCATCGGCGTCCGCCACGTGGGTGTGGTCACCGGCACCGGCCGGTTCACCCTCAGGCGGGCTCGGGGCGGGCGCACCCGCTTCACCTGGGAGGAGCGCCTGACCTACCCGCTGTGGATGGGCGGCCGGGTCGGCGGGGTGGTGGGCGACCGCATCATGGGCCGCATCTGGCGGAAGAACCTGACCTCGCTCCGCGACCTGGTGGAGCAGGGCCGCACCTGACCACTCGCGGACGGCCGGGCGTCCCGGGCCGGGCCGGGCCGGGCCGGGCACGACGCGAGCCGGAGGCTCGCCCGGCGGCTCAGCCGGGCAGGGTGGAGCCGAACTGCGACACCATCGTCGTGTAGGCGACGACGGCGCAGGCCAGGCCGAGCACGACCGTCGCCCCCACGGCCACCAGGTCGCCCCGGCCGCGCACCCGGCGGGGCAGCTCGACCAGCAGGGCGCCGGCGGCGGCACCGCCGATGAGCCCGCCGACGTGGCCACCTATGGAGATGCCGGGGACGGCGAAGGTGAAGACCAGGTTGATCACCAGCACGGTGACGAGCCCGGAGCGCCGGAGGTCGATGCCGCGCTCGCGGGCCACCAGGAAGGCGCCGCCCATGAGGCCGAAGATGGCGCCGGAGGCACCGACGGTGACGGCCCGGGGGTCGACCAGCACGACCCCCAGGGCGCCGGCGAAGAGTGACGCGAAGTAGAGGGCGACGAAGCGCACCCGGCCCAGGGCCGGCTCCAGGAACTTGCCCAGGACCCACAGCACCCACATGTTCAGCCCGACGTGGAAGATGCCGTCGTGGAGGAAGCCGCTGGTGAGGAGGCGCCACGGCTCCTGGGGGACGAACGGCCCGAAGAGGGCGCCGTCGGCGCTCAGCCCGTCGAAGCCCCGGCTGGCCAGGAACGCACCGCCGGTCGACCAGCCCCCGCTGGTGCGCAGGGCGATGGTGCCGATGAAGACCGCGACGTTGACCGCGATGAGGACCTGGGTGGCGAGGGGCTGGGTGGCCAGGGCCGCCGGCCCCCGGTACACCTTCTGGGCCCCGGACCGGGTGCACTCCGGGCAGTGGAAGCCGACCGACGCCTGGTGCATGCACGCCGGGCAGATGGGCCGGTCGCAGCGCTGGCAGACGATCCCGGCCACCCGGTCGGGGTGGCGGTAGCAGGTGCGGACGTCGGCCGGTGCGGTCACAGTGGCCCTGATCCTACCGGTGGGTCGGCGGCTCCCAGGGGGCGGGAGGCACCTGTCACCGCCTGGTGAGGGGCCGCTCGTCGCCGCGGGGGCTCCTCGCTCGGACAGCCCACGCCGCGCTCGCCTGGTCGGACTCGCCTGTCGGCTCGACCTCCTGTCACCGCCCGGTGAAGGTGGCCCTCCCGGGCCCGTGCTCGCGGAAGGACGCCACGCCGATGCCGGCGTCGTCGGTGGCGAAGACCTGGGCGAAGAGCTCCTGCTCCAGGTCGAGCCCGGCCGCCAGACCCACGTCGAGGCCCCGGTCGACGGCCCGCTTGGCCAGGCCCTGGGCCACCACCGCGCCGGTGGCCAGCTCGGCGGCCCACGCGATGGCCGCGTCCTGGACCTCCTCCGCGGGGACGACCCGGTCGACGAGGCCGATGCGCAGCGCCTCCTCGGCGTCGACGGCCCGGCCCGACAGGATCATGTCCTTGGCGCGCGACGGGCCGACGAGGCGGGCCAGGCGCTGGGTGCCGCCGCCCCCCGGGATGATGCCCAGGGCGATCTCGGGCTGGCCCAGGCGGGAACGGTCCGACGCCATCCGCAGGTCGCAGGCCAGGGCCAGCTCGCAGCCGCCACCCAGGGCCACGCCGCTGATGGCGGCGATCACCACCCGGGGGATCTCGGCGACCGCGCCGAGCGCCCGGGTGAAGGCGGCGCCGACGGCACGCGCCTCGTCGGGGCCGCCGAACTCGGAGATGTCGGCCCCGGCGGCGAAGATGCGGTCGCCGCCCGTGACCACCACGGCCCCCGGCGGATCGTCGGCGAGGGCCTGGGCCGCTCCCTCGACCTGGCGCAGCACCTCGGTGGAGAGGGCGTTGACCTTGCCGTTCTCGATCCGCATCACGGCCACGCCGTCGTCGCGTCGGGTGGTGGCGACCAGGGGGGTGGGTTCATCCATGGAGGCGAACCTAGGACGTGGCGGACCTGCGCCCGCCAGTCCCGCCGTCAGAGGCTGACAGCGGTCTCGGTGTCGAGGCCCACGGCCTCGACCGCGGTGACCCCCGGGACCCGGTCCTTCAAGATGCGCTCGACGCCGGCCTTCAGGGTGACGGTGGAGGCCGGGCAGCTCACGCACGCCCCGGTGAGCTCGACCTCGACCACGCCGGTGCCCTCGTCGAAGCCCCGGAGGAAGATGTCGCCGCCGTCGGCCTGGATGGCCGGGCGGATCGCCTCGATGGTGGTCTCGAGCTTCTCGTGCACAGGTGTCGCTCTGGGTGAGGGGTCGGCGGGGCGGGAGCTCTCAGTCTCCCACGGCCGGCGGGGCGGTCCACCACCGGCACCAGGGGGAACAGGCGGGGCCGGGGCCCTGTTCCCGACCCCGAGGTGTCGCCCGTCACGGCGTCGGTGCCGGCGGCGACCCGTGGTCCACGGCGGTGCGTCCCTACCATCGCCGGTGTGCCCCTCCTCGTCCTCGCCCACGGAACCACCGGCCTGGCCGGCGACGGCGTCCCCGGCACGGCCCTCTACGTGGCCGTCGCCGCCCTCGCCGCGCTGGGCGTGGTCGGGCTGCGGGCGCGGGGTCCGGAGCCGCTGGGCGGACCGGCCGTCGCCCCGCTGACCGTCGACGGGTCCGAGGCCGGACCCTGGCCCGGCGACGCCCTCCCGCCGCCGGTCCGGGGCGCGGGCCAGGCCCTGGGGCTGGCCGCCCTGGTCGGCTTCCTGGCCGTGGGCTGGCTCGGGTCGGACCTCCTGGGCCTCAACCCGCTCCCCCTCGCCCTGCGCCTGGTGTGGTGGACGGTGCCCTTCCTCGCCCTGCTGCTCGGTGACTGGTGGCGCGTGGTCGACCCCCACGACGCCCTCGCCGGCCTGGTGGACCGGGCCCGGGGGCGGGCCGGGCCGGGCCCCGACGGGGTCGCGGTCGACCACGAGGCCGGGGACTGGTGGGTCCCGGCGCTGCTGCTCGCCTCCTTCGCCTGGATGGCGACGTGCTGGATCGAGGGCCTCCGACCCCGCAACCTCGCCCTGTGGCTGACCCTCGTGACCGCCGTGCTCCTCGTGGGTGCGGTGGCCGGCGGCCGGGCGTGGGTGCGGCGCAGCTCGCCCCTCGCGGTGGTGTGCGGCACCGTCGCCGCCGCGTCCCCGGTGGCCTGGTCCGGGGGGCACCTGGCGGTGCGGTCCCCGTTCCGCGGCCTCGCCGCCCGGGCCGGCGGACGCCGGTCCCTCGCCGCGCTCAGCGTGGTCCTGGGCGCGGCGATCTGGGAGGCCGTGTCGGGCACCCAGTGGTGGTCCGACCTGTCCGGCGGCAGTGGCGACCAGGCCCTGGTGTGGTCGACCCTCGGCCTGGCGTGGTGCACCCTGCTCGTGGCCGGGGCCTGGGTGGTCGTGGGCCGGGCCGCCGAGCGGGTCGCGGCCCACGCCACCGACGCCGAGGTCGACGAGCCGCTGGGCCCCGACATGGCCGCCGCCCTCGGCCCCCTCGCCGCGGTGGCCGTGCTGGCCCACCAGCTCTCCACCTGGCTGGTCGACGTGCAGGACGTGGTGGTGCTGGGCCTGGACCCCTTCAGCAAGGGGTGGGACCTGCTGGGCACCGGCTCCTACCGGGCGGACGAGACCCTGCTCGGCCCCGGCGCCACGGCCTGGGTGCAGCTGCTGCTGGTGGCCGTGGGGCTGGGCCTCGGCCTGGTGGCCGGGTGGGACCGCCTCGCCGCCCGCACCGGTCGGGCCGTGCTGGACGCGGGCTGGACGATGGCCGTCTGGACGGGGGGCGTGGGGATGCTCGTCCTCTGGCTCCTCCTCGGCGCATGACCACCACGACGCTGGTGCTGGCCCACCAGGGCGGGTGGGACGAGGTCCTCCTCGTGCTCACGCCCATCGGGATCTTCGCCGCCCTCCTCTTCCTCGCCAACCGGCGGGCCGACAAGGAGGTCCGGCGCCGGGCCGCGGCCCGGCCGACCCCCGGTCCGGACGACGCGCCGGACGGGTCCGGACCCGACGACGAGCCCGGCTGACGGCACCCGGGCGACGGCGCCCCCGCTCCGGGTAGGTTCTGACCGTGGTGTTCGACGGCACCCCCGAACAGGCCCTGGCCCTGCTCGGCGCCATGGCCGACGTGGCCCGGGCCGGGCGCGACGGCGCGCTGAGCGACCTGGACCGCGCGGCACTGGGCTCGGCCGCCACCCTCGTCCTCCGCCTCCCCGACCCCGTCGACGTCGATGCCCTGCCCTCCACGCCGCCGGCAGCGCTGGCCACGTCCCTCGGCCACCTCGGTCGGGAGGCCCTCATCCCCCTGGTCGTCATGGCCACCGTCGACGGCTGTGTCGACCCGGCGGCCGCCGACCTCGTCCGCGACCACGCCGAGGCCCTCGGCCTCGATGCCCCTGCGGTGGACGACCTGGAGGAGGTGGTCCACGGCGAGCTGGCCCAGGCCCGGGCCGACATGCTGCGCCGCAACCGGGAGAGCATCACCGGCGAGTGGGTCGAGGACACGGCGACCTACGGCTCGTGGCTCATGCCCTACGGAGAGGCCCCCGACCCCCGGCTGGCCGAGCGCTACCGCACCCTCGCCGACCTGCCCGAGGGCTCCTTCGGACGGGCCTTCTCGGACTTCTACGCCCGCAACGGCTTCAGCCTCCCGGGTGAGCCGTCGTCGCCGACGGTGGACTTCACCACGCCCCACGACTCGGCCCACGTCCTCTCCGGCTACGACACGTCGGTCCAGGGCGAGCTGCTGGTGAGCACCTTCACCGCCGGGATGCACCGCGACCAGGCCCTGGCCGGACACATCCTCCCGGTCATCTTGAGCTGGCACCTCGGCGTCCCCCTGGCCGACCTGGCCGGCAGCACCACCGGCGCCCTCGACGCCCGCAAGCTCTGGGTGGCCTGGAGCAGGGGCGACGCCGTCGTCGGCGACACCTTCGGCCCCGACTGGGACTTCTGGGAGATGACGACGCAGCCCCTGGCCGAGGTGCGCCGGGCCATGGCGGTCGGGCCGCTCGACCCGGCCGACGCGGCCGGGGGCGAGGACCCCGACTGGTACCAGCCCTCCGCCTGACCGCGACCTGCCCTACTCGGCGCGGATGTCGGCGCCGACGGCGGTGAGCTTCTCCACGAACCGGTCGTAGCCCCGACCCACGTGGTCGGCGTCGGAGACGACGGTCTCACCCTCGGCCCCCAGGGCGGCCACCACCAGGGCGGCGCCGGCCCGGATGTCGTGGGCCTTCACCGGCGCCCCCGAGAGGCGGGGCACGCCCCGGATGAGGGCGTAGTGGTGCTCGACCCGGATGTCGGCGCCCATGCGGGAGAGCTCGTCGACGTAGCGGAAGCGACCGCCGAAGATGTTCTCGGTGGCGATGGCGGCGCCGTCGGCCACCGACAGGGCGGCCACCATCAGCGGCATGTAGTCGGTGGCCACGCCCGGGTACGGGAGGCTGTTGATGTCGACGGCGCGCAGGCGCCCGGGCGCCGAGGCCCACACCCCGTCGGGGTGGGCCGAGGTGCGCAGGCCCATGTCACCCAGCTTCTGCATGAGCATGTCCATGTGCTCGGGCCGGGCCTCCTCGAGGATCAGCTCGCCGCCGGCGACGGCCAGGGCGGTGAGGAAGGTGGCCGCCTCCAGCCGGTCGGGGATCACCTCGTGGTCGACGGGGTGCAGCGACCGCACGCCGTCGACGGTCACGGTGCTGCTGCCCGCCCCCAGCACGTTGGCGCCCATGCGGTTGAGGAACGCGGCCAGGTCGGCCAGCTCGGGCTCCTTGGCCGCGTTCTCGATGACCGTGGTCCCCTCGGCCAGCACCGCGGCCATGAGGGCGTTCTCGGTGGCGCCCACGCTGGGGAACTCGAGCACGATGCGGGTGCCGTGCAGGGCGTCGGCCCGGGCCTCGATGTAGCCGTGCTCGGTCCGCAGCTCCACGCCGAGGCGCCGGAGGGCATCGAGGTGCCAGTCGACGGGCCGCTGCCCGAAGTCGTCACCGCCGGGCATGGACACCTTGGCCCGGCCCAGGCGGGCCACCAGCGGTCCCAGGACCACGATCGAGGCCCGCATGGCCTCGACCAGCTCGTAGGGCGCCTCGGGCACCGTGTCGGCGGGGGTGTCGATGGTGAGCACGTCGCCGGTGTGGGACACCTCCGAGCCCATGGCCCGCAGCAGGTCCGCCATGAGGCGGACGTCGGTGATGGCGGGCACGTTGCGGATGGTGAAGCGGCCCTCGCAGAGGAGGGTGGCCGCCATCAGCTTCAGGACCGAGTTCTTGGCCCCGGAGATGGGCACCCGTCCTTCGAGGGGGCCGGCGCCGCGCACCACGATCCGTTCCACCGGGCCCAGCATGCCAGGAGCGTCGGCGGAGACGCCCGTCGTCGTGGCGGGGGTCCTCGCCTCGCTCGGATGGCCATGCCGTGCTCGCTCGGTCGGCGTCGCCTGTCGGCTCGGCCTCCGGACCCCGGTGCGCACTCGCCCGGCCCCTCCCTCCCCGGGCGGCCGGGCTGATGGCCGGGGGCGGTCACCCGTGGGCGATCATCGCGCCGTGCCCCGCGTCCGCCAGACCGTCGTCGTCGACCCGGCGACGGCCGAGGAGATGCTGGGACCCCGCCACGACCTGCTCGACGAGCGGCCGTGGACCCCCGACGACGACGCCGGCTGGGACGCCGGGGACCCCGACGCGACCCCGGCACCCGGCGCCGGGCCCGCGGCCCGGCACGCCACCTTCGCCCTCGAGCGGGGTCCGATGTCGGCCTACCGGCGCGACGTGACCGCCACGCCCTCCGCCGATGGTCGGGTCGAGGTCCACGAGGCGACCCGCTTCCGCTCCGCCCTCGGGTTCTGGGGCGCCTGGGTGACCCTCCCGGTGGCGCGGGGTCTGCGGCGCACGACGGGTCGCACCCGGCCCCGCAGCCCGTTCTGGGCGCCGCCCGACGCGCTCGACGCCCGCTCGGGGACCGTCCTCGGGCTGCTGCTCACCCTGGCCCTGGTGGCCGGCTACCTGGGCACGGTCATGACCCAGACGATCACCTTCGCGGCCGACGAGTTCGGCCGGGGCACGACCGCCCAGGGCGGGGCCCTGGCTGCGGTGCGGGTGGGCACGTTGGGGAGCCTGGTCCTGGTGTCCCTCGCCGACCGGCGGGGCCGGCGCCGCCTGCTGCTGGGGTCGCTGGTGGCGGCGATCCTCGCCACCGTGGCCGGGGCCTTCTCCCCCACCCTCGAGGTGCTCGGCGTCACCCAGACCCTGGCCCGGGGCTTCACCACGGCGGTGACCCTGCTGCTGGCCATCGTGGCCGCCGAGGAGATGCCCAAGGGCACCCGGGCCTACGCCATCAGCGTCATGACCATGACCGGGGCCCTGGGCGCGGGCCTGGCCATCTGGGCCCTGCCCCTCGCGGACGTCGGCACCCGGGGCTGGCGCATCCTCTACCTGCTGCCGGTGCTGGGCCTGCCCGTCGTGGCCCGGGTGCGCCGGACCCTGCCCGAGAGCCTGCGCTTCGTCCGCCCCCACCGCTCGGCCACGGTGCTGCGGGGCCATGCCGGGCGCCTGGCCGCCATCGGCAGCGCCATGTTCTGCGCCTCGGCCTTCGGCGCCCCCAGCAGCCAGCTGCTGAACGACTTCCTGCGCGACGAGCGGGGCTTCTCGGCCGCCCGCATCTCGCTGTTCACCATCCTCACCAGCACCCCGGCGGGCATCGCCCTGGTGGCCGGGGGGCGCCTCGCCGACACCCGAGGTCGGCGCCACGTGGTCGCCCTCGGGGTGGCCGGCGGGGCCGTCCTCGCCTCGGCCGGCTTCACCGCCCACGGCTGGCCACTGTGGGCTGCCAACCTGGGCGGCACCATGCTCGGGGCCCTGGCCGTGCCCGCCCTGGGCGCCTACGGCCCCGAGCTGTTCCCCACCGCGGCGCGGGGCAAGGCCAACGGGATCCTCCAGCTCCTGTCGGTGGCCGGCAGCGCCCTCGGCCTGGTGGTGGCCGGCATCGCCAAGGACCGCTGGGGCCAGCTCTCCGACGGGATCTTCCTCCTCCTGCCCCTCGGCCTCCTGGTGGCCGTGCTGGCCCTGACCGTGTTCCCGGAGACGGCCCGGCGCGAGCTGGAGGACATCAACCCCGAGGACGACCTCGCCGCCCCCGCCCACGGGGCCTCGGGGCCGCGGGCCGAGCGCCCCCCTGCCGGGACCGCACTGCCCCCGCTCCCCTAGCATCCGGCGCTGTGAACCGGCCGGGACCCACGAGGAAGAACCTCCTCATCGCCGGGGGCAGCCTGCTCGCTGTCCTCCTCCTGGTGGCCACCGCGTTCTCCTGCACCCGCACCGAGCCCGCCCTGGGTCCGGCCGCCTTCGTCCCGACGACGACGAGCACCGCGCCCACCAGCACGGCCCCGACCACGGCGCCACCGACCGCACCCCCCACCACCGCGCCGACCACGGCCCCGACCACCGGTGCCCCCACCTCGGCCGCCCCCACGGGCCTGAGCCCGCTGCCGGCCCGCACCAGCGAGGTGGCCACCGCCCGCGACGGCGTCGACGAGATCGCCCTGCACGACGACGCCACCGGGGGCTCCACCGGCACGATCAGCGCGACGGGGGACTACGGCCAGCGCCAGGTGTTCCTCGTGCTCGACCACGAGGGCGATCGGGTGCACGTGCTGCTGCCGGTGCGGCCCAACGGGTCCAAGGCGTGGATCGACACCTCCGACGTCGACCTCACGACCCACGACTACCAGATCCAGGTGTCGATCTCGGGCTACCAGCTCATGGCCCAGAAGGGCACCGAGGTGGTCGTCGACACCCCCATCGGCGTGGGCACCCAGGACACGCCCACCGTGGGCGGCGAGTTCTACACCTGGGTGCTGCTCGACCCCACCAACGGCGGCTACGGCTCCTACGCCTACGGCCTCTCCGGGTTCTCCACCCTGGAGCAGTTCGCGGGCGGCGACGGGCGGATGGGCGTCCACGGCACCGCCGACGCCTCGTCCATCGGCCGCAGCGTCAGCCACGGCTGCATCCGCGTGCCCGACGACGTGGTGGTGCGGATGGTCGAGGAGGTCGGCCTCCCCCTCGGCGTGCCCGTCACCGTCTACGCCTAGGGCCTTCGTCCTCGCGACGGGACCACGGACAGTCCCTCAGGTCGGCTCCAGCACCACCACGGGGATGGTCCGGTCGGTCTTGGCCTCGTACTCGGCGAAGCCGGGGGCGGCCGCCTTCTGGGCCTCCCAGATGCGCTCGCGCTCGTCGCCCTCGGTCACCCGGGCCCGCACCGTGCGCGTCTCGGTGCCCACCTCGACCTCCACCTCCGGTGTGGCCACCAGGTTGTGGAACCAGGCCGGGTGGTGGTCGGCCCCCGCCTTGGAGGCGAAGATCGCCACCCGGTCGCCGTCGAGGGGCTGGTACACCAGCGGGTTGACCCGCGGCTGGCCGCTCCTGGCCCCCACCGTGTGCACGAGGATCATGGGTGCGCCCTCGAAGGGACCGCCCACCCGGCCCTCGTTGGCCCGGAACTCCTCGATGATCCGGGCATTGAAGTCGTCCATGTCGGCCACGGTGCTGCTCCTGGGTCCTGGGGCGGCCCAGTGTGCCCGGCCCCGAGCCCGCTCGCAGCGGCCACCGGGGCTCAGCCCAGCGAGGGCAGCCAGTCGGCCACGGCCGCGGCGACCTCGGCCTCGCGCCGCTTGGGGTCGTGGCCGGCGCCGTCGAGCCAGACGTGGGTCACCGGGCCCGGGATCAGGGCGGTGGCCTCCTCCAGCTCGGCCGGCGTGCCGAAGGGGTCGCGGGTGCCGCCCACGAACAGGCAGGGCAGGTCGAGGGCGGGGAGGTGCTCGGTGCGCAGCCTCTCGGGCTTGCCCGGCGGGTGCAGGGGGTAGCTCAGCAGCACCAACCCGGCCGCGGGCAGGCCCTCGGCCACGGCCATGGAGCACATCCGACCACCCATGGACCGGCCCCCGAGCACCACGCGGCCCGGGTCGACGCCCGCTTCGGCCGCGAGGGCACCGGCCTCGTCGACGACGCAGGCGATGAGCTTGGGGGCCCGGTCGGGCGCCTTGCGGCCCTCGCGCCGGTAGGGGAAGTCCACCCGCGCCACCGGCAGCGGGGCGACGGCGGCCTCGACGGCGAGCAGGGCGGGGCTCTCGCGAGAGCCCCCGGCCCCCGGGGTGAGCAGCAGGGCCCCGGGCGCGGTCACCGGCGCGCGCTCACGAGACGAGGAGGATGCGTCGGGCCTCGGTGAGCTCGGCGATGCGCTCGGCGGCGTCGGCGTCGCCCCCGCCGTGGTCGGGGTGGGCCACCCGCAGGAGGTCGCGGAAGCGGCGCTGGACGTCCTTGCGGGCCGGCGACGGACCCACCAGGCCGAGGACGCCCAGGGCCCACGCCTCGGGATCGGCGTAGCGGCCGACCGCGGAGATGGCTGCGCCGGTGCCGCCGATGTGCTCGAGGAGGTGGTCGTCGACCGCGCCCCGCCACTGGAGGCCGCGGCGGATGACCCGCATCACCGGCCCCCGGCTCTCGACAGGGAGCCGGCCGGCGGCGTAGATGGCCGCCAGGACCTGGGGGCCCGGGGAGGTGCCGGCGGTGGTGTCGAGGTCGAGGCGCATGCGCTCGCCGTCGCCCAGCAGGCGGTGGTGGCGGCGGTTGAGCCCCACGTGGTCGGTCTGGAAGCGGTGCCGGAGCCGGGGCTGGGGGATCCGCAGGCCCTGCTCGACCTGGTGGCTGAGGCGCTCGAGGTCGGGCTGGAGGTCGAGGTCGACGTCGCCCACGAAGGCCGCCGCCACCGCCCCGAGGAGGAGGCCGCCGAAGCCCGGGGCGGGCGAGACGGGGAGCACGCAGGACCCGAGCGCCAGGCGCCGGGTGGGCGCGATGGGGCGGGACTGGAACACCTCCAGCTCGGCCAGGACCATCAGGTCACCGTACCGGGCCCCGTGCCCGGGCCATCCGTCGGAGCCGGGGGCCTCCGCCCCGTCAGACCAGGGGGCGCAGGAGGGTCCGCAGGGCGGTGGCCGCCTCCTCGATGTCGTCGTCCTCGGCCTCGGCGTCGCCCAGGCGCTCGCGCAGGACCACCACCGCCTCCTTGATGGCGGTCCAGTCGGCCTCGGCGAACCCGAAGGGCAGGGCCATGGTGGTGGCCGCCGCAGCGGCGTCGTCGAAGCGGACCGTGGCCGACTTGTCCGACGCGTCGTGGAGCAGGCGGTCGGAGGTGACGAACAGCTCGGAGAGCACCTCCTGGGCGTCGGGACCGTCGAGCTCGGCCTCGTCGGGCTGCTCGTCCTCCCAGGCCGACGTGACCTCCTCGACCAGCGTGTCGACCCGCTCCTCGTCGTCGATGCCGACGGTGATCTCCTGGTAGCCGCGGAGGTGGGCCACCCGCTGGTCGATCAGGGCCTCGACGAAGCGGTCCTCCAGCCCCTCGGGCCAGTCCCGCACGTCGTAGATGACGGGCTCGACGCCCGCGGGGAGGTCCAGGGCGATGCGGTCCTCGATCTCGTCGATCAGGTCGTCGACCACCTCGGAGTCGTGGGTGGCGACCACCAGGGTGCCGGCCTGCCACACCCGGCGGACCCGCACGCCCTCGAGCATCTCGTCGAGCAGCTTGCGCTCCCGGGCGCCCCAGTCCGACAGCTCGAACTCGACCTCGTGGAACCCGCCCGCCTCCTCGTCGTCGTCGTCGTCACCGTCGTCTTCCGCCTCGGTGGCGACGTCGGCGTCGCCGTCGGAGGCGTCGTCCTCCGGGGCCCCGGTCGCGTCGTCGGTGTCGGAGGCGTCGTCCTCGGTGGCCTCGTCGCCGTCGGCCTCCCTGATGCCGGTGGCCTCGTCCCCGCCCCCGGTGTCGTCGGCGCCCTCGTCGTCGCGGCCGAACAGCCGCCGCAGCCTCACCGGGGGGGCCGGGGGGACGGGTGCGGGCACGTGCTCTCGGACATCCGGCCAGTATCGCAGGCACGTCCGCCCAGTCCCGCGGCGGACAGGGTGGACAGAGTGTGCCTGGCACACTCTGTCCACGGCGCGGGTCAGGGGCCGTCGGCCGGGGACGCGACCAGGGCGAGGATGTCGGCGCCGTAGCGCTCGAGCTTGGCCGGGCCGATGCCCGGCACCCGGGCCAGGGCCGCGGTCGAGTCCGGGGCCCGCTCGGCCAGGGCGTGCAGGGTCGCGTCGGAGAACACGACGTAGGCGGGCACGCCGTCGGCCCGGCTGCGTTCGCGCCGCCAGGACCGCAGCGCCTCGGCCCGCTCGGCGGCGGCGCCGGTGAGCGGCTCACCGGCAGCCGCCCGACCGCCGTCGCGCCTCTCGCGGCCTCCGGCGGCCGGTGGCGAGGCGCCGGCGGGGCGGCGGACCCGTTCGGGGCGCACCGGTGCCTCGCCGGTGAGCTCGCCCAGGAACGGTGAGGGGCGGCTGGCGTCGCCCAGCACCACCACGCGGTCGCGGGCCCGGGTGACGGCGACGTGGAGCACCCGCCGCTCCTCCTCCTCGTCGACCGCCAGTCGGTGGGGCAGCAGACCGGCGGTGGTGCCGGCGACCACCACGCGGGGCCACTCCCGGCCCTTCACCCGGTGGACGGTGGAGAGGGTGACGGCCGGGCCGGGCGCGGCGCCGGCCCCCAGGGCCCGTCGGAGCCAGACGTCGAAGCCGTCGAGGACAGGGTGCAGGTCGGCCACCTGGATCAGGGCCTCCAGGTCGTCGAGCTGGCTGGAGCCCTCGCCGCCCTTCGAGCGGTCGAGGCCCTCCATGGCCTCGCCCAGGCCCACGTCGTCGCGGATCGCCTCCAGGGCGGCCCGGGTGGTGCTCCCGCCGGCGGCCGCCACCGTCTCCAGGTCGGTGGCGAGGGCGCCCACCTTGTCGGCGACCTTGGGGTCGTCGAGGCGCTCGGCGATGGCGGCGACGTCGGCCACGCTCATCCGCCGGCGGAACCACTTGGTGATCCACTGCGGCAGGCCTCGGGAGGGACGGCGGTAGACCTCGGCCAGGTCGGCCGGCTCGATGGCCCCGGGGTCGTCCGCGATGCGCAGGTAGGCCAGCGCGGCCCGGGCGCCGGTGCGGTCGAGCAGCTCGGGCCCCACCGTGGAGCGCACCGGGATCCCCGCCTCCACGAGGGCGACGTGGGGGGCGAGGAGGAGGGCGTGGACCCGGGTGAGCACGGCCACGTCGTCGGGTGCCACCCCCTCGTCGAGCCACCCCCGCACCACCTCGACCAGGGCCTCGGAGCCGCCCGAGGGGTCGTGGCGGATGATCTGCACCGCGTCCGGGTCGGCCTCGGCGTCGGGACGGGGGCGGATCACCTTGTCGACGCGACGCCGGTTGTACCCGAGCAGGGTGGCCGCGGTGGTCGACCACGGGGGCTGCGCTGCGGTGGTTCACCTCGAGGGCGTGGGTGGCCCCGCCGGGGAACCACGACGCGAAGTCGATGAGGAAGCGGGGGTCGGCACCGGCGTGTCCGTAGATGACCTGGTCGTCGTCGCCCACGCCGAACACGTCGAGCGGGGGCCCGGCGACGAGGCGGACGAGCAGCACGTGGGCCGGCGTGAGGTCCTGGAGCTCGTCGACCAGGAGGTGGCGGTGGCGGGCCTGGACCCGTCGGCGCAGGCCGCCGTCGCGGAGGAGGGCCTCGATGGCCGCGGTGACCTGCTCGTCGAAGTCGACGACGCCGCGCCGCTCGAGCTCGGCCCGGTAGGGGTCGACCACGTCGGCCAGGCCCGGGACGTCGCCGCGGTCGGACTCCACCTGGGCCGGGTGAGCGCAGGCCCAGGCGGACCTCGGTGAGGGCCTCCAGGTAGGGGGCCACGGGGTCGGTGTTGGCCCGACGCTGGCGTCGGGGCAGGAGCCCGTCGAGCAGGCGGCGCACCTCGCGCTCGTCGATGACCGGCGGGGCGCTGCCCCGGGCCTGGGCGAGGATGGAGTAGGCCAGGCCGTTGAGGGTCTGGACCCGGGCGCCCAGGCCCTCGGTGCGCTCCACCATCTCGTCGCGGGCCTTGACGTTGTAGGCGACGGCCAGCACCACACCCGGCTCCCACCCGCGGTCGACGAGCAGGTGGCGGAGGCGCTCGGTGAGCACGCGGGTCTTGCCCGAGCCGGCCGGGGCGACGATGCGGGCCGGTCCCCGCTGGTGGGCCACCGCGGCCCGTTGGTCGTCGGCCAGGTCGGCGGTGACCGGCACCGGCTCGGGGGCGACGGTGAGCCGTCCGCCCTCCACCGTCTCGCGGTGGACGAGGCCGAGGCCCTCGAGGGCGTCCCGGTCGAGGGGCTCGCGCGGCCCACCGTCGACCCACAGGGCGGTGCCGTCGGCCAGGGCCACGTCGCCGGGTCCCTCCGGGGTCGGGGCGGCGCCGTCGGCCAGGCGGGCCGCCTTCACGCCCCACCACCAGACCGGCTCGTCGCCCCGTGCATCCCACGTGTTGGCCCAGACGAGGAAGTGCAGCCGGTCGTGGGGCAGGTCGAGGTCGACACCCAGGTCCCAGGGCGTGCCCTCGACCGCCTCGGGTGTGCGGTAGCGGCCAGGGTCGGCGGCCACCTCGACCACGACCGGGGTCCGGTCGGCCCAGGCCGCGTGGAGGGCCGCCACCGTCGGCGCCGGGTCGGCCAGGGCGGCCTCGTCGACGACGATCCGCGGGGCGTCCGACCAGGCCGCCGGCGCGTCCTGGCCGGGGCCGACCACCACCGACCGGCCCAGGGGCCCGGGGCGGGCGCCGGGCAGGCTCACGAGGCGGCGGCGACGGGGACGATGACGACCTCGACGGGCGTGTCGAGGAGCTCGGCCAGCAGGCCCGAGCGCTCCTCGGCGCTGAACAGCTCGAGCTCGGCCGGATCGCCGGGGGCGGGGGTGACCTCGACGCGGAGGGCGCCCTTGCCGGGGCGGGCACGCACCGAGGCGACGCGGCGGCTGTGGGTGCGGTCGAGGCCGATGGCCACCCGCAGGATGGCGGCCAGGGCGCGGACGACCTGCTGCTCGGCCGGGTCCAGGCGGGCGAACTCGGGGTGGCGGGCCTTGGGCGCGCTCTTGCGGTGGTAGCGGGCCACCAGGGCGATGCGCTCGATCTCGGCGTCGGTGAAGCCCACCAGCCGGTCGCTGTGGCGGATGACGTAGTACGAGTGCTTGTGGTGGCCGTCGTGGCTCACGGCCAGGCCCACGTTGGCCAGCAGGGCGGCGGCCTCGAGGTGGTCGCGGCAGTCGCGGTCGAGGCCCATCCCGGGGGCCAGGTCGTCGAAGAGCTGGAGGGCCAGGGTGGCGACCCAGGCGGAGTGCTCGATGTCGGTGTCGTTGGCCTCGGCCAGGTGACGCACGCTGCGGCGGCCCACGTCGGTGACGTGGTGCAGGGACCCGCCCCGGACCCGCTGGAGGGTGTCGAGCAGCACTCCCTCGCGCAGGGCGGCCTCGCTGACGGTGAGCTCGGCGATGCCCAGCTGCTGGACGACGCCCTCGAGGATGAGGGCCCCGGCGGTGATGATGTCGACCCGCTTGGGGTCGAGCCCGTCGACATCGCCCAGGGTGCCCTTGCGGGCGGCCCGGGCCAGGTCGGCGGCCACCCCCTCGACCTCCTCGGCGGTGGCGGTCACCCCGTTCCAGGTGCGGAGGGGCTCGTCGTCGCCGGCGGAGCGGCGGGCCAGGCGCACGACCTGCTCGATGGTGCCCGAGGACCCGACCGCCACCTCGAAGCCGTGGCGGCGCACCGAGCGCTCGAAGGGCACGAGCGTCGAGCGCACGTGCCGCCGGCAGGCCTGGACGTCGGACTTCGACGGGGTCCCGTCGGCGAAGAAGCGGTTGGTCAGCCGCACCGCCCCCAGCTTGAGGGAGCGGGCCGCGAGGGTCTCGCCGTGCTGGCCCAGGACCAGCTCGGTGCTGCCGCCGCCGATGTCGCAGACGAGGAGGCGCTCGTCGAACACGGGCAGGGCCGAGAGCACGCCCAGGTGGATGAGGCGGGCCTCCTCGACGCCGGAGATGACCTCGACCTCCACGCCGGCCTCGGTGCGGGCCCGGTCGAGGAAGGTGTCGTGGTCCTCCGCCTCGCGGACGGCCGAGGTGGCCACGCAGCGCAGCTCGGCGTCGCGGGCGTCGGCCAGGCCCCGGAAGCGGCGCAGGACCTCGACCCCGCGCGCCACGGCCTCGGGCGACAGGTGCTTCATGTCGCCCGCCCCCTCGCCGAGGCGGACCTGCTCCTTCTCCCGGGCGATGACGTCGAGGCGGTCGTCGGCGTCGGCGCGGGCCACCACGAGGTGGAACGAGTTGGTCCCGACATCGATGGCGGCGAGCACGTCAGCCATGGGTGGCGAACCTACCGGCCCCCTGCGACACCGCGTCCCGAGACCCCTCCTCCCCGGGCCCGCACCCGCCCGGGCGCTGCCCTCTGGCACCCTTCCGCGCCCGTCCCACCCCGACCTGGGCGTCAGACGTCGCCTTCCGGGCGCGCCCGACACCCAGCGGCGCCCGAGGCCCCGGGCCGGACCGTCCTGGTCTAGGAACACGTCCTCACGGGCCCGATCCCAGACCAGGACGGGGGTCGCGACCCGGGCCGTGGGTTCTGGTCTCGGAACGAGCCCTCGCGGGCCTGATCTCAGACCAGAACGGGTCCGGCTAGTCGGTGGTGACCTGGTACTGCTCGACCGGGAGGGCGAGGGTGCCCTCGGTGGGCACCGGCAGCTCGGGGAGGGCGCCACCGGCGTCTGCTGCCGTCCACTCGCCGTGCCAGTAGGCCTGGACGGTGACCGTGACCCCGCCCTCGTCGGTGTACACGTGGGTGATCTCTCCTGGTCCGCCGGGCCACGGCACGCCCTGCGACTCGGTCTCGGCCGAGGCACCGTCGCCCCAGGAGACGACGTAGCGGGGCGTGGCCGTCAGCCGGATGTCCGCACCGATCGGGTTCGGGATGGTCGCCACGTAGGGCACGTCGCCACCGATCTCCAGGTACGACCGCAACCCCGTCACCGCCCGTCCGGGTGCGACCTGCAGCGGCGATGGCGGGGGCGGCCTGACCGCGGTCTGCCAGACCTCGTCCACGTAGCCCGTCAGGTCGAAGGCCTCGGTCGGGTCGTCCACGCAACGGCCCTGGCCCGAGCCGTTCCCGCCCCACTCGTCGGCGCCCGCCGTGGCCTCCGCGTAGGTGCCCCCTCCGAAGCTGCCCTCCGGGTCCTGGCTCACGCCCCAGCAGCCGGGTGCGTCGAAGCCGGGCTCCTGACCGACCTCCTGTCGGCCGTAGACGATGCCGTAGTAGAACTTCGGCGGCTCGACGGCCACCGTCGAGGCGCCGTCGCTCGACGAGGTCGTGTCCGTCGACGGAGGGCTCGGATCGTTGCCGTCGGAGAAGTCGAAGGCGCTGTCACCCGATCCGCCCTCGGGGCCATCCGCGCCCGCCGGGGCCGCCGTCGACAGACCGAGGCCCAGCGTCAGGATGACGAGTGCCGTCAGCGCCGCTCTCAGGCTGCGCATGCCGCCTCCTCGGTGTAGGCGCCGGTGCTGGCGTAGGAGAGGTAGCTGAGCCGCCAGGCGGGACCAGGGGCTCCCTCCGGGGCCGGCGCCAGCCGGAAGGAGTGGGGCTGGGTGGCCCCGACGGATCGGGTGAACATCGGGTCGAGGAGCATGCGGACCGTCCCCGTGACGCACTCTCCATCGCCCCCGACCACCGTGGCGGCTCGCGTCTCGGGGACACCCGGGTCGGGGCGCACGACCTCCAGCCCGCCGAAGGAGAGGAGGCCATCGACCTGATCCTGCACGGCGCCGCCCAGGAAGACGTCGCTCAGAGCCACGAGGAGGCCCTCCTCGTCGGCATCGGCGGCCTTGGCCCCGGCCATGGCCGCTCGGTAGCTCGCCATCAGGTCCGAGATCACCTGGCCGGCCTCGGCATCGGTGAGCGCCGGCTCCTCGGCGCCTCCGTCGTCACCCGGAGCGGTGGTCTCGGTCGCGGTCCCGGCGTCGGCCTCGGTGGTGGTGGGGGAACCCTCGTCGGGGGCGGTGGTGGTCGGCCCTGCGTCGGCCGTCGTCGGGGCGTCGTCGGAGCCGGCCGGGGCCGTGGTCGTGGGCGTGGAGGAGTCGCCGCCGTCGCCGCAGGCCGCGCCGGAGAGCAGCAGGCCCGCGACCCCGAGGGCGGTCGCGGCGCGGCGCACCGAGGGCCGCCGCACGTGCGTGGGGGAAGTGCGCATTCACCACCGTGGGTACCCCGATGCCCACGGTGCGACACCCTGCGGCAGGGGGTGACGGGTCCCCGGGTGCCCCGGGCCGCCCACTACTGTCGGCGCCCATGACCCCGGAGAAGCAGGTCCCCGACCGCAACCTGGCCATGGAGCTGGTGCGGGTCACCGAGGCGGCCGCCATGGCCGCCTCCCGATGGATGGGGCGGGGCGACAAGATCGGCGCCGACGGGGCGGCGGTCGACGCCATGCGGGTCGTGCTCGACACCATCGCCATGGACGGCATCGTGGTGATCGGCGAGGGGGAGAAGGACGAGGCCCCCATGCTGTTCAACGGCGAGCGCATCGGCGACGGCACCCCGCCCGAGACCGACATCGCCGTCGATCCCGTGGAGGGCACCACCCTCACCGCCCTGGGTCGGGGCAACGCCATCTCCGTGATCGCGGTGTCGGAGCGGGGCACCATGTTCAACCCCGGCCCCTGCGTGTACATGGAGAAGATCGCCGTCGGCCCCGATGCCGCCGGCGTCGTCGACGTCACCGCACCGGTGGCCGACAACCTGGCCGCGGTGGCCAGGGCCAAGGCCGAGAACGTGCGCGACGTGACCGCCGTGGTCCTGGACCGACCGCGCCACGAGGGCCTCATCAAGGAGATCCGCGAGGCCGGCGCCCGCATCCGCCTCATCCAGGACGGCGACGTCATCGGCGCCGTGTCCACCGCCGTGCCCGGCGCGGGCGCCGACATCCTCTTCGGCATCGGCGGCACCCCCGAGGGCGTCCTCGCCGCCGCCGCCATGAAGTGCATGGGCGGCGAGATCCACGGGCGCCTCTGGCCCCGCGACGACGACGAGCGCCGGGCCGCCCTCGACGCCGGCTACGACCTCGACCGCATCCTCGGCACCGACGACCTGGTGTCCGGCGACAACTGCTTCTTCGCGGCCACCGGCATCACCGACGGCGAGGTCCTCAAGGGCGTGCACTACGACGCCCGGGGAGCCACCACCCAGTCGATGGTGATGCGGTCGAAGTCGGGCACGGTCCGCATGATCGACGCACGCCACCACGTGCAGAAGCTCCAGGAGTTCAGCTCGGTCGACTACGGCTGAGCCACCCCCACCACCCGCCCGCCCGCACGGCCCTCACCCCGTGCCGTCCTCGAAGGACCCGATGTCCGACACCGTGCTCTGGCACAACGCCCGCTGCTCCAAGTCCCGCCAGGCCAAGGCCCTGCTCGAGGAGGAGGGGGTGGAGCTCGAGGTGCGCGAGTACCTGAAGGAGCCGCCCACCCGCGACGAGCTCGACACCCTGGTCGCCGCGCTGGAGATCGACGACGTCCGCACCATCGTGCGCACCGGCGAGGACGCCTACTCCCAGCTCGGCCTCGACGAGGCCGACCAGGATGAGCTGCTCGACGCCATCGTCGACAACCCGATCCTGCTCCAGCGCCCGATCCTGGTCCGCGCCGACCGGGCCGTGGTGGGCCGGCCGCCCGAGGACGTGCGCGCCCTGCTCTGAGCCCCAGCTGGCGCTGGTCGCCTCTCAGGCCGCTGACCAGGGGTGGTGCTGGCCCACCGGGCGCGCGAGCCACGCTCGGCCCCTGACGAGGGGATACCCGCGTCGAACCCGCCGGCGGGGGGGAGGACCGGCGGGTTCGATGCGGGTGGTGCCCTCGACCAGTGTTGGGGGCGACCGACCGGGGGGGGTGTGTCGGTGCCCCTGATCGGGACCGCCCTCTTCTCCCCACCCCCGCAGAGGGCCAAACCCCCCGTCGCAGAAATTCTCCTGGCGGGCCTGCGGGGCTCCCGAGGGGTCAGTCGGCCTCGGGGGCGCCGGCGGCGCGGAGGCGGGTCTCGGCCTTGGCGAGGGCCAGGCGGACCTCCTCGTGGGTCTCCTGGTCGAGCAGCGACTGGGCCTGCTCCTTGGCCGCCTGGGCCCGGGCCACGTCGATGGCGGTGGCCAGCTCGGCCTGGTCCGACAGCAGCGAGACGCGGTCGGCGCTGACCTCGACGAAGCCACCGTGGACCGCGACCCGCACGACGTCGCCGTCCTCCTGGAGGATCTCGGTCACGCCGACCCCCAGCTGGCCCATGAAGGGGGCGTGGCCCGACAGGAAGGCGATGTCACCCTCTCCCTCGACGCGGGTGATGACGCGCTCGGCGTCACCGGACCACAGCACCCTCTCGGGCGAGACGACCTGCACCTGCATGGGTCCTACTCCCCTGCGGACTTGCGCAGCTTCTCGGCCTTGGCCTTGGCGTCGTCGGCGCCGCCGACGTTCAGGAAGGCCTGCTCGGGCAGGTCGTCGAGCTCGCCGGTGACCAGGGCCTCGAAGGAGTCCACCGTCTCCTCCACCGGGGTGGTGAGCCCGGGGATGCCGGTGAAGTTCTCGGCCACGTACATGGGCTGGCTGAGGAAGCGCTGCACCTTGCGGGCCCGGTTCACCGTGACCCGGTCCTCCTCGGTGAGCTCGTCCATCCCCAGGATGGCGATGATGTCCTGCAGCTCCTTGTAGCGCTGGAGCACCTGCTGCACCTGGCGGGCGATGTCGTAGTGGCGCTGGCCCACCACCTCGGGGGCGAGGATGTTGGAGGTCGACGCCAGCGGGTCCACCGCCGGGTAGATGCCCTGGGCTGCGATGTCGCGGGAGAGCTCGGTGGTCCCGTCGAAGTGGGTGAAGCTGGAGAACGGCGCCGGGTCGGTGTAGTCGTCGGCGGGCACGTAGACGGCCTGCAGCGAGGTGATCGACCGGCCCCGGGTGGAGGTGATGCGCTCCTGGAGCACGCCCATCTCGTCGGCCAGCGTGGGCTGGTAGCCCACGGCCGACGGCATGCGGCCCAGCAGGGTGGACACCTCCGACCCGGCCTGGGTGAAGCGGAAGATGTTGTCGATGAACAGCAGCACGTCCTGCTGCTGCACGTCCCGGAAGTACTCGGCCATGGTGAGCGCCGAGAGGGCGACCCGCAGGCGCACGCCGGGCGGCTCGTCCATCTGGCCGAAGCAGAGGGCCGCCTTCTCGAGGACGCCCGCCTCCTCCATCTCGATCATGAGGTCGGTGCCCTCACGGGTGCGCTCGCCCACGCCGGCGAACACGGACACGCCACCGTGGTCCTGGGCGACCCGGCGGATCATCTCCTGGATGAGCACGGTCTTGCCCACCCCGGCGCCGCCGAAGAGGCCGATCTTGCCGCCCTGCTTGTAGGGGGTGAGCAGGTCGATGACCTTGATGCCGGTCTCGAACACCGCGGCCGAGGGCTCCTGGGCGTCGAAGGTCGGGGCCTCGCGGTGGATCTCCCAGTGGGTCTCGACCTCGCCCAGCTCCTCGCTGGTGACGTCGAGGGGCTCGCCGATCACGTTGAACACGTGGCCCAGCACCTTGTCGCCCACGGGGACGGTGATGCCGGCGCCGGTGTTCACCACCGGCGTGCCGCGGCGCAGGCCGTCGGTGGGCTTGAGGCAGATGGCCCGGACCCGGCTGTTGCCGATCTGCTGGGCCACCTCGGCCCGGATCTCGATGTCCTTGCCGTCGGCCTGGACCGTCATGGCCAGGCAGGTGTTGATCTCGGGCATGGCGTCGGGCGGGAACTCGACGTCGACCACGGGGCCGGCGACGGTCACCACGCGACCGTCCTTGAGGGTGGTGGCGGGGGCGTCGATGGTGGTCACGATGGGTCTCCTGCGCTGAAGTGGGAGGTGCGGTGCGGGTGGTGCACCGAGTGGTCGAACGGGTCCTCGGGGAACACGTTGTCGATGAGGAGGTCGGACGGGTCGTTCCCGCTCGACTGGCGGAGGGCCTCGGCACCGCCGACGACCTCCATGATCTCGTTGGTGATGCTGTCCTGGCGGGCCCGGTTCATCACCCGCGACAGCTTGGTGATGAGCTCCTCGGCGTTGTCGGTGGCGGCCTTCATGGCCCGCTGCCGACTGGCGTGCTCCGAGGCGGCCGAGTCGAGGAGGGCGGCGAAGAGCCGGGCGGTGACGTAGCGGGGCAGGAGCGACTCGAGGATGGGGCCGGGGCCGGGCTCGAACTCGTAGGCGGCCTGGGACCGGTCGTCGGCGGGCTCGCCGGTGCCGGGCACGGGGATGGCCGACCCCGAGGGCACGTGCGGCTCCTCCTGGCCCACGCCGGTGAGGGGCATGAAGCGCCGGACGGCGACCTCCTGCTGGCCGATGGAGAGGAACCGGGTGTAGACGAGCACCACCTCCTGGACCTCACCGGAGGTGTAGAGCCCGGACACGATCTCGCCGATGGCGACGGCGTCCTCGTAGGACGGGGCGTCGCTGAACCCGGCGAAGGCCTCCTGGATCCGGTAGTTGCGGTAGGCGAAGTACGACTCGGCCTTGCGCCCGGCGGTGAGGAGGACGTAGTCGACGCCCTCGCGCTGGTGCGCCTGGATCTCGCGCTCGCAGGCCCGGATGACCGAGGTGTTGTAGCCGCCGGCCAGACCCCGGTCCGAGGCGACGACCACGTAGGCGATCTTGGTGACGTCCTCGGCCGGCTTGAGCAGGGGGTGGTCGGTGATGCCGCCGTTCTCGGCCAGGTGCTGGATCACCGCGGTCAGCTGCTCGCTGTAGGGCCGCGCCTCGTTGGCCCGCTGCTGGGCCTTGGCCACGCGGGTGGCGGCGATGAGCTCCATCGCCCGGGTGATCTTCTTGGTCGACTGGACGCTCTTGATGCGGCGTCGCAGGACCCTCTCTTGGCCTCCGGCCACGGTCTAGGCCCCTTCGTCGGTCTCGTCGGGCCGGCTGATCTCCTCTTCGGGCAGGATGCCCTCGGACCGGCCGCCGGCCTGGCCGACGGAGGCCTCGCCCTGGTCCTGTGGCTCGGGCTCGGGGCCCCCACCGCCGTCGGACGGGGAGAAGACGTTCGTGAAGTCCCCCAGTGCCGCCTCGAGGGCGTCGGTGTCGAGCTTGCCCGAGGAGCGGATGTCGTCGAGCAGGCCGCGGTTGCGGCTGCGGAAGACGTCGAGGAGCTCGCCCTCCCAGCGCTGCACGTCGGCGACGGGCACGCTGTCGAGGTAGCCGTGGGTGCCGGCGTAGAGCACCACGACCTGCTCCTCCACCGGGAGCGGGGAGTTGAGGCCCTGCTTGAGCAGCTCGGTGAGGCGGTAGCCCCGGTCGAGGGCGGCCTGGGACACGGCGTCGAGGTCCGAGCCGATCGAGGCGAAGGACTCGAGCTCGCGGAACTGGGCCAGGTCGCCCTTCAGGCTGCCCACCGCGCTCTTCATGGCCTTGATCTGGGCGTCGCCGCCGACCCGGGACACGGACTGGCCCACGTTGATGGCAGGGCGCACACCGGACTTGAACAGGTCGTCCTCGAGGAACACCTGGCCGTCGGTGATCGAGATCACGTTGGTCGGGATGAACGCCGAGATGTCGCCGGCCTTGGTCTCGATGATCGGCAGGGCGGTCATCGAGCCGGCGCCGTTCTCGTCGGAGAGCTTGGCCGAGCGCTCCAACAGGCGGCTGTGGAGGTAGAAGACGTCGCCGGGGTAGGCCTCGCGGCCGGGCGGGCGGCGCAGCAGCAGCGACACCGACCGGTAGGCCTCGGCCTGCTTGGACAGGTCGTCGTAGACGGCGAGGGCGTGCTCGCCGTTCTCCATCCAGTGCTGGCCCATGGCGCAGCCGGCGTAGGGGGCGAGGTACTTGTAGGGCGCCGGATCGGAGGCCGGGGAGGTGACCACCACGGTGTACTCCATGGCCCCGTGCTGCTCGAGGGTGGCGACGGTCTGGGCGACGGTCGAGTTCTTCTGCCCGATCGCCACGTACACGCACTTCACCCCCAGGCCCTTCTGGTTGAGGATGGTGTCGATGGCGACGGTGGTCTTGCCCGTCTTGCGGTCGCCGATGATGAGCTCGCGCTGGCCCCGGCCGATGGGGGTCATCGAGTCGATGGCCTTGATGCCGGTCTGGAGCGGCTCGTGCACGGGCTTGCGGCCCATGATCCCGGGGGCCTGGACCTCCATGCGGCGGGTGCCGACGTCGGTGAGCGGGCCCTTGCCGTCGACCGGCTCGCCCAGGGTGTTCACCACCCGGCCGATGAGGCCGTCGCCGCAGGGCACGGAGAGGATCTCGCCGGTGGCCCGGACGGTCTGGCCCTCGGCGATGTCGTCGACCTCGCCCAGGACCACGGCGCCGATCGACTCCTCGTCGAGGTTCAGGGCCAGGCCGATGGTGCCGTTGGCGAACTCCAGCATCTCGTTGACGGCGCAGTCGGGCAGGCCCTCGACGCGGGCGATGCCGTCGCCGACCTCGATGACGCGGCCCACCTGGGCGGCCGACGCATCGGGCGTGAAGTCCGCGAGGTTCTTGCGGAGGGCGGCGGTGATGTCTTCGGTGGAGATGGTGAGCTCAGCCATCGGCTCGCTTCCTGGGTCGTGCGGGGCCCGGCGGGTGCCGGGGGGAGGGTGGGAGGGCCTAGAGGGCAGCGCGGAGCTGCTCGAGGCGGCGACGGACGGAGCCGTCGATGACGGTGTCGCCGATCTGGGCGACGATGCCGCCCTGGACGGTGGGGTCGACGATGACCTTCACCTCGACGTTCTTGCCCGTGGCCTGGCCCAGGGCGGTGGCCAGGCGGCTGGTCTGCTCGTCGGAGAGGGCGATGGCCGAGCGGACCTCGGCGACGGCCCTCTCACGGGAGGCGGCCCGCAGGCCGACCAGGGCGTCGACGATGGCCGGGAGGTCCCGCGCCCGGTCGTTGCCGACGACGAGACCCACCAGGTTCACCGTCGTCGGCTGGGCCCGACCACCCAGCAGGTCGGTGACGACCTGCTGGCGGCGCGCGGGCTCGAGGTGGAGATCGGCCAGGGTGGCCATCAGCTCGTCGTTGCCCTCGAGGGTGCGGGCGACGCGGAAGAGCTCGTCCTCCACCTCGTCCAGGGTGTCCTCGACGGCGATGATCGCCTGGAACGCCTGGGCGTAGGCCCCGATGCGGGCGTCGTCCATCAGCTGCTCGCCCCCACCTGGTCGATGTAGGAGTCGATCAGGGCGCGGTTGGTGGCGTCGTCGAGGTTCGCCTCGATGACCCGCTCGGCGGCACCGAGGGCGAGGGCGGTGACCTCGCCGCGCAGGTCGGCCAAGGCCTGGGCCTTGGCCGCCTCGGCCTCGCTGGCGGCGCGCTGGCGCATCTCCGCGATCTCGGTGTCGATGGCGGCGATCCGCTCGCTGCGGACCGACTCGGCGTCCTGGCGGGCCTCCTCGAGGATCCGGGCCGACTCCTGGCGGGCGTCGGCCAGCTGGGCGTTGTAGCCGGCCAGGACCTGGTCGGCCTCCTGCCGTGCGGCCTCGGCCGAGGCCAGGTCACCCCGGATCTTCTCGGTGCGATCGTTCATCGCGCTCTTGATGGCCGGGTAGCCCTTCCAGTACAGGAAGGCGAAGACCACGAGGAAGCCGAAGGCGCCCCAGATGATCTCGTTGGTCTCGGGCAGGATCGGGCTGGGGGCCTCCTGGCAGGTGACGTCGATCGAGTTGGCCTCCTCCATGAGCTCGATGCACTCCTCGACGGAGTGGTCGACCTCGGCGGCGGCGCCCTCCTCGGCGGCGACCGGGCCTTCGCCCTCGCCCTCGTCCTGGGCGCCGGCGGGCGACGCCAGGACCAGCATGGCGAGCAGGCCCAGGACGATGGCGAGCATCGCCCCGCGGCGGGGTGCTGTGCGCATCGTCATGACCTCACGCACCGCCGAGGAAGAAGACCACGAAGCCGATGAGGGCCAGGGCCTCGACGAAGGCGATGCCCAGGAACATGGTGGTGCGCACCATGCCGGCGGCCTCGGGCTGGCGGGCCATGGCCTGCACGGACTGGCCGACCAGGTAGCCGATGCCGATGCCCGGGCCGATGGCGCCGAGGCCGTAGGTCAGGGCGGCGAGGCCGGTGTCGGTGATCTCTGCGAGGAGCATGTTCTCGGTATCTCTCTCTGTCTTGGTGGGTCGGGGTTTCGGGGATCGGTGAGACGGGTGGGTCAGTGCTCGTGGCTGACGGCGGCGCCGAAGTAGACGCCGAAGAGCAGGGTGAAGACGTAGGCCTGCAGGAACGAGACCATGATCTCGAACGCCGTGAAGAAGATCATGGCGAACGCCGGCAGCGGCAGGAAGATGGCGTACCACTTGAGGGTCCACAGCCCGGCGGAGAGCACCGAGAAGGTGACCAGCAGGATGTGGCCGGCGAGCAGGTTGGCGAACAGACGCACCGTGTGGCTGAACGGCTGCACCAGGAACTTCGAGACGAACTCGATGGGCACCACGAGGATGAGCAGGGCCGGCGGCACGCCGGGGGGCACCATCGTGTGCTTGAGGTAGCCGATCGGGCCGTGCTCCTTGAACCCGGCGCCGTGGTAGATGACGTAGGCCATCAGGGCGAGGAACATCGGGAGGGCGATGCGGGCGTTGGCCGGCATCTGGATGATCGGGATGACCTCGAAGATGTTGGTGAAGAAGATGAAGAAGAACAGCGAGAGCATGAAGGGGGGCAGCCACCTCCGCTCGGTGTGGCCGATGGTCGGCTCGATGAGCTGCTCCTCGACGAACTCGACCGAGATCTCGGCCAGGTTCTGGGCGCCGGTCGGCACCAGCTGCTTCTTGTTGCCCAGGATGAAGATCAACGAGGTCAGGATCACGGCGAAGCCGTAGATCAGGACCACCTTGTTGAGCTCGTAGAACTCGCCGTCCCCGACGAAGCCGGGCCAGTTGACGATGTGGCTGAGGGGCGGGAACTCCAGCGCGAACACTTAGTTGTGCTCCTTCAGAGGTGCGGGCTTGAGGCCGGGGAAGGCCAGGGAGGCGGAGACGAAGCGGGACTCCCACACGAGGAGCCCCAGGTGGCCGACGACGAGGGTGATCCCCAGCGGCACGGGGGCGATCCAGGGCTGGTCGCCGACCAGCAGGACCACGGCGGTGATGATGGCCAGGCGGATGAGGAAGCCGAAGAGGGCGACCCCGGCGACCAGGCCGTAGCTGATGCGGGCGGCCCAGGCCTGGAGGGCGGCGGCGGCGGTGAAGTTGGCCAGCACCAGGGCGAGGGCGAGGGCGGTGGAGACCAGGCCGGCCCAGCCCCACCCGACGACGCCGACGGCGAGCACCACCGGCGCGGCCATGAGGCCGTGGCGCACGAGGTCGCGGATGATCTCCGGCTCGGGGGCGGGCCCGGTGTCGCGGGTGGTGAGCGCGGTCGCCGCGGTCATGACCGGGCCTCGCGGTGGCCCGAGGACGAGGGACGGACCTCGCGGGGGCGGGTGGCCGCGCCGCCGTCGAAGGACTCCATCTGCTTGTCGTAGCCCAGCTTGATCTTCACCGCGGTGCCGACCACCCCGAGGGTGGCCACGCCGATGGTGAACCAGGGGCTGGTGCCGGCCACGCGGTCGATCAGCCAGCCGACGAGGCCGAAGACGACCGGCGTCAGGGCCAGGTCGATCCCCCGTCCGAGGGCGTCGCTGAAACCTCGGTTGAGGTCTTGTTTGGCTCGGAGGTCGAACAAGAGGGACACCCTGGGAGGTGGGCGCGCCCCGGGGGAGGGGGGCGCTTGTGAACTGATGCGCAAACTAGGCGCGGCCCTGCCCGACCGCAAATCTCGCGCGCGACGGCAGGTCGTGCACCTGGCCGGTGCACCCGGGTCAGGTGAGGGTCAGAGGGAGAAGGTGCCCTCGGCGTCGCGGTGGCCGGCCACGCCGACGGGCTCGTCGGTGGTGATGAGGCCCATGACGTCGGGATCGGTGCTGGTGCACCAGGTGCGGTCGCGGTCCGGCGTCCGGGTCGCGAGGAAGGCGCGCTCGGGGGCACCGTCGCGATCGTGCATCACCGTCGCGCCCTCGACCCGCACCGCACCGGTCCAGTCCGCAGCCAGCTCGACCTGGCCCACGTCGTCGACCTCGGCCTGGCAGTCGCGGTGCACGAAGCGGCCCCGCGGGGGCGGGGTCGTCGAGTAGAGGCCGAAGGCGTGCTTGGTGAGGTAGCCGCCGTTGGCGGTGATGAGGCCGAGCGCCCCCTCGTCGTCGCGCAGCACGCGGGCCATGGTGGCGATGGAGTGGCTCACGTAGTCGTTCCACGGCCCGCCTGCGAAGCTCAGCCCGCCGGTGACGGTGAGGGGGCGGTCGAGGCCCAGGCCCAGCTCGGCCGCCGCCACCTGCACGGCGGACGGGAAGCAGGAGTAGACGTCGACGTGGGCCAGGTCGTCGACGCCGACGCCGGCCAGCTCGAGGGCCTTGCCGCCGGCGATGCCGATGGCCGGCGAGCGGTGCAGCGACACGCGGTTGCTCACCCACCAGGTGTCGTGGGCGTCGGTGCCCGTCCACGGGAACACCCATCGGTCGGTGGGGACGCCGAGGGCACGGGCCCGCTCCACCGAGCACAGCAGGAAGGCGGCGGACTGCTCCACCGCACTGTTGGAGTTCATGAGCTTGGGGTACGGGTGGCCGACCATGCGGTTCTCGGGCCCGACGGTGCGGATCTCCTCGGCCGTGCACGCCTCCCGGATCCAGGCGTCGGGGTTGGAGGCCGCCACCGCGCTGAACCCGGCCCACAGCTCGGAGACCGCCTCCTGGTGCTCGGCCTGGGTGCGGCCGGCCGCGGCCCGGATGGCGCTCTCGAAGATCGGGTAGTGGGTGACGGGCAGGAACAGGCCCTGGGCGATCTCCTCGGGCGAGGCCATGGAGGTCTCGTCGCCGAGCGACTCGGTGGGCGCGGCGTCGTCGGGCTGGGTGGTCCAGTCGAGGACCCGCCCGTCGCGGCGGGCGGCCTGGCGGGTGCGCCAGGCCTCGGCCCCGCCGATGAGCACGGCGTCGGCCCGGCCCGCGGTGATGTCGGCGGCGGCCCGGTTCAGCAGGCTCTGCGGGTGGTTGCCACCGTCGGTCGTGGCCCAGCGGCGGGCCGGCTCGGCCCCCACCCCGGCGGCCACCAGCGCAGCCGGGTCCGGGTACCGCCACGACATCACCCGCACCACGCCGACGGTGTCGAGCCCGGCCAGCAGGGCGTCGGGGTCCGAGGCGCCGCTGTCGGCGGCCGCGGCCCGGGCCGCGCGCACGACCATCTCGGTCGGCTCGAGGGGCTCCTCCCCCCGATCGACGCGGACGTTCAGCTGGCCGACCCCGACGAGCACGGGCAGGCGGGGGTCGAGGGAGGTGGGGGGCATGCGGGACCTCGGGCGGGCACGATCGACCGGGCGGTCAGGGCGGTCGGCCACGGTAGGGGCGCCCCCGACCGCCACTACAATCGGTCGGCATCGACGTCCTCGTGATCTGCACCGGCAACCAGTGCCGCTCCCCCATGGCCGAGGTGCTCCTGCGCGACCGCATGGCCCAGCGCGGCATCGAGGGCGACGTGGCGTCCGCGGGGCTGGTCAGCGAGGGGGTGGTGGCCTCCGACGGCAGCGTCCGGGCCATGGCCAAGCGGGGGCTCGACCTGTCCTCGCACCGCAGCACGCGCCTGGCCGAGGACGCCATCGCCACCGCCGACCTCGTCATCGGGATGACCCGCGAGCACGTCCGCGAGGCCGTGGTCCTCGTGCCCGACGCCTTCGAGCGCTCGTTCCCGCTCCGCGACCTGGTCCGCCGGGCCGAGGCGGTGGGCCCCCGCCGGGTCGGTGACGGCGACGACGGCGAGGACCTCCCCGCCTGGCTGGCCCGGGTGGGCCGCGGGCGAAGGGCCGTCGACCTCATGGGCGACTCGCCCGACGACTCGGTCGAGGACCCCATGGGCCGCTCCCGGCGCTTCTACGAGCGCACCGCGGCCGAGATCGAGGACCTCGTCGACCGCTTCCTCGCGATCGCCTTCCCCGCCCCCGCTGCGGCATCCTCGGTGTGATGCACCTCGCCATCGGGTCCGACCACGCCGGGTTCGCCCTCAAGGGCCACCTCGTCGCCTTCCTCACCGCCCTGGGCCACGACGTCCACGACGCCGGCACCGACGCCGAGGCCTCCGTCGACTACCCGGCGTACTGCGCGGCGGTGGCCCGGGCCGTGGCCTCCGGCGCGGTCGAGCGAGGCATCGTGGTCGGCGGGTCGGGCCAGGGCGAGCAGCTGGCGGCCAACGCGGTGCGAGGGGTGCGGGCCGCCCTGGGCAACGACCTCTACACGGCGCGCATGAGCCGCCAGCACAACGACGCCAACGTGCTCTCCCTGGGTGGCCGCATCGTGGGCACCGGGTTGGCCGAGGAGATCGTCACCCTGTGGCTGGACACCGCCTTCGAGGGCGACCGCCACGTGCGGCGGGTCGAGCAGCTGGCCGAGATCGCTTCGCTCGCGGGCGACCCCGCGGCCCAAGATGCCCTCATCGACCGCCTCGCCCCCGGCGCCCTGGCCCGGGCCCGCGGGCCGGTCGACCCGACCTGATCCGAGGAGACCCCGATGCCCTGGCCCCCCGTCGACGACACCGAGCTGTTCTCCATCATCGGTGACGAGATCGACCGCCAGAACTCCACCCTGCAGCTCATCGCCTCGGAGAACTTCACCTCCCCCGCCGTGCTGCGGGCCACGGGGTCGGTCCTCACCAACAAGTACAGCGAGGGCTACCCCGGCAAACGGTACTACGGCGGCAACGAGGTCATCGACCGGGCCGAGGACCTGGCCCGCGAGCGGGTGAAGGCCCTCTTCGGCGCCGAGCACGCCAACGTCCAGCCCCACTCCGGCGCCAACGCCAACATGGCCGCCTACCTGGCCATGCTCGACCACGGCGACACGGTGCTGGGCCTGCGCCTCGACCAGGGCGGCCACCTCACCCACGGCTCGCCGGTGAACGCCAGCGGCATCCTCTACCACTTCGTCAGCTACGGGGTCACCGCCTCCGACGAGCGCATCGACTTCGACCAGGTGCGGGCCCTGGCCAAGGAGCACCAGCCCAAGATCATCGTGGCCGGGGCCACCGCCTACCCCCGGATCATCGACCCGGTGCCGTTCCGGGAGATCGCCGACGAGGTCGGGGCCCTGTTCATGTTCGACGCGGCCCACATCGCCGGGCTCATCGCCGGCGGGGCCCACCCCAGCCCGGTGCCCTACGCAGACATCGTCACCTTCACCACCCACAAGACCCTCCGGGGCCCGCGGGGCGGGTGCATCCTCAGCCGGGCCGAGCACGCCGCAGCCATCGACAAGGCGGTGTTCCCCGGCTCGCAGGGCGGCCCCCTCGACCACGTCATCGCGGCCAAGGCGGTGGCCTTCGCCGAGGCCGCCGACCCGTCGTTCCCGGACTACGCCCGCGCTGTGGTCACCAACGCCGCGGCCCTGGCCGAACGCCTCGGCGGCCACGGCCTGCGCCTCGTCTCCGGCGGCACCGACAACCACCTGCTGCTGGTCGACCTGCGCAGCCTCGACCCCGAGCTGTCGGGCAAGAAGGCCCGCCTCGCCCTCGACCGGGCCGGCATCAGCCTCAACGAGAACACGGTGCCCGACGATCCCCGGCCGCCCTACATCACCAGCGGCCTGCGCATCGGCACGCCCGCGGTCACCACCCAGGGCATGGGCCCGTCGGACATGGCCACCATCGGCGACCTGATCCACCGGGTCCTCACCCACCGCGACGACGAGGACGTCATCGCCGAGGTCCGGGCCGAGGTGGCCGACCTCTGCGCCGCGCACGCGCCCTACCCCGACGTGGTGCCCTGACCGACGCCTCCGCGGCCCCGGGGCCGCCCGGGCCCCCACCTCGCGCCCACCCGGCCCGCCCGTCGCGGCCCCGTCGTCGACGGGTCGCGGAGGGGGCGGTGCCCCCGCACCGCATGGCCCGCCGGCGGCCGGGCCCGGCGGTAGCGTCGGCCGGGATGCCGGCCTCGCCGCCCGCGCCCGTCCCGGGTCCGCCCCGGTGCTGACGCCCTCCACCGCCGCCTACGGCACCGTCTTCGCCGTCGCGTTCGGGGTCACCCTCCTGCTCACGCCGCTGGCCGGCTGGCTGGCCCGGCGGGTCGGGGCCCTGGCCCAGCCCGACGAGCGCAAGGTCCACCAGGTGCCCACGCCCTACTTCGGTGGGCTGGCGATGCTCTTCGGCTTCGGGGTGGCGCTGCTGGCCGCGTCGCGGATGGACGCCTTCTCGGCCGTGTTCTCCGCCCCCCGGGCCTGCATCGGTGTGGCCCTGGGCGCGGCCGTCGCCTGCGCGGTGGGCACCATCGACGACGTCCGCGAGGTGTCGCCCCCGGCCAAGATGTCCGGCCTCGTCCTGGCCGGCAGCGCCCTGTACCTGTTCGGTGCGTCGATGGTGATCCTGCCGCTGCCGTTCACCCCACCGGTGCTGCTCTCGCCCGACATGGCCCCCCTGGTCACGGTGATCTGGGTGTTGGTGATGGCCAACGCCACCAACTTCATCGACGGCCTCGACGGGCTGGCGGCCGGCATCGTGGCCATCGCCGCGGGGGCCTTCTTCCTGTACGGCTACCGGGTGGCCGGCGTCGAGGACGTCATCCGTCCCGACAACCCGAGCCCCCTGCTGGCGGTGATCGTCGTCGGGATCTGCGTCGGCTTCCTGCCCTACAACTTCCACCCGGCCCGCATCTTCATGGGCGACGGCGGGGCCCTGATGCTCGGGGTGCTGATGGCGGGCTCGACCATGCTCGTGGGCGGCCAGAGCCCCAACCAGTTCAGCGGGCGGGTGTTCTTCTTCTACCTGCCGCTCATCCCGATCTTCATCATGGGCGTGCCCATCCTCGACACCCTCTGGGCCATCATCCGGCGGGCCCGCAAGGGCCTCAGCCCGGCCCACGCCGACAAGGACCACCTCCACCACCGGCTCATGCGCCTGGGCCACGGCCAGCGCCGCAGCGTGCTCATCCTCTGGGCCTGGACGGGCCTGCTCTCGGCCTTCGTCCTGTTCCCCGTGTACACCCGCCGGGGCGACGCCTTCGTGCCCATCGGCCTGGCCGCCCTGGGCCTCATCCTCTACACGTACCTGCACCCCGGCGCCCGCCGCACCCGCGACGTGGAGGGCTGAGCCCCGCCCTCGGGTCGGGCGACGACGCCAGGGCCGGGGTCGTCAGTCGGCGGCCTGGTCGTTGCCCTCGGTGGCGACCGACACCACCACCGCCCCGAACACGATGAGCGAGGTGGCGATGGTGTGGATGACGTCGTTGCGACCCACGTCGAGCGAGCCGATGAGGATCAGGATCGCTCCGGCCACCATGAACGCGGCCCCCACGCGGGTGCCGCTCACGTCCCTTCCCCTCGGACGTCACGGGGACGGGGCGACGGGGGGACCGGGGACACGACGCCCATCGGAGCACGCCCGCCCCCCGCGCACAAGCGCCCTCCGCCCTCCCCACCCACCCCACGAACCTTGGACGGAACCACGCCACATGCGGCGCCTTCCGTACAAGGTTGCTGACGGGAGGAGGATCAGGCGTCGGCCGCGGCCTGGACCTGGGCGAGGGTGATGGCGCCCTCGCGGCGGAGGACGAGGCCCTCGCCGGTGGCATCGACGACGGTGGAGGCGGCGGCGACCAGGGGCCCGCCGTCGGCGACCACCGCGACGGGGCCCGACAGCGAGGCGGCCGCCTCCGCCGCGGTGGGCGGGGTGGGCGAGCCGTGGGCGTTGGCGCTGGTGGTGGCGAGGGGACCGACCTGTGCGGCCACGGCCCGGACCAGCGGGTGGCCCGGGCAGCGGACGCCGATGGTGCGGGGGTCGCCCCCCAGGTCCCAGCTGGCGGCGGAGGCGGCCCGACCCACCACGAGGGTCAGGGCACCGGGCCAGTGGGCGGCCGCGATGCGGTCGAGCGCCGTGGTCCAGGGCGAGGCGACGGCCCGGGCCGCGTCGACGTCGGCCACGAGCACGGCCAGGGGGACCTCGGGACGGCGGCCCTTGAGGGCGAAGAGCCGACTGGTGGCACCCGGCACCGACGGCAGGGCGGCCAACCCGTAGACGGTGTCGGTGGGCAGCACCACGGCCTCTCCCGAGCGCAGGGCCGACGCCAGCCGGGCCACCAGGTCCGGGTCGACCTCGCCCTCGGCGCCGCTCACCGCGGCGCCCGGGCGACGAGGGCGCGGTCGCGACCCAGCAGGTCGGCCCGGACCTCGACGTCGGTGAGCCCGGCCGCCTCGGCCAGGGCGCGGACGGCCTGGCCCTGCGACTCACCGATCTCCACCACCAGGGCACCGCCCGGGACCAGCCAGGTGGGCGCCTCGGCCACGATCACCTCTATCGCTTCGAGGCCGGAGGGTCCCGGGACCAGGGCGGCGGCCGGCTCCCAGCCGCCCACCTCGTCGGGGAGGTCGTCGGACGCAGCCACGTAGGGCGGGTTCGAGGCGACGACGGTGACCCGACCGGCCAGGTCGGGCGGCAGCGGGGTGAACCACGACCCCTCGTGGATCGTCACCGCCGCGCCGGCGATGCCCAGCCCGGCCAGGTTGGCCCGGGTCACGGCCACCGCACCGGGCTCGACGTCGACGGCGTGGACGTCGGCCGACGGGCGCTCGGCGGCCACGGCCAGGCCGATGGCGCCCGAGCCGCAGCCCAGGTCGACCACGACGGCCCGCCCCCCCTCCTCGGCCAGGTGGCGGTCGAGCTCGGCCAGCACGTGGTCGACGACGCCCTCGGTCTCGGGGCGGGGGATCAGGACCCGCTCGTCGACCATGAGGTCGAGGGTGCGGAAGCCCCACCGGCCCAGCACGTACTGCAGGGGCTCGCCGGCCCGGCGCCGCTCCACCATGCGGTCGAGGGCGGCGACACCGCCGACCGTCGCGGGGTCGTCGAGGTGGGCGTGGAGGTCGGCGCCCTCGAACCCGCTGGCCTCCTCCACGATGCGGCGGGCCTCGACGTCGGCCGAGAGGATCCCGACCTCGACCAGGGCGTCGGCCGCCTCGGCCACCAGGGCCCGCCAGGCGACGGTGCCATCGGGGGGGGCCACGTCGGTGCGGGTCGGGCCCACGTCCTCCCAGGGCGGGGTCGCAGCGGTCAGGTCCTCGGCCCCGGCGGGCCCGGGGTCGGGCTCGGTCGGCTCGGGGGCGTCGGGCACGGCGCTCAGGCCTCGGTGAGCCGCTCGGCCTGCTCGGCCGCGACCAGGGCGTCGCTCAGCTCGTCGAGGTCGCCGGCCAGCACCTGGTCGAGGCGGTGCAGGGTGAGGCCCAGGCGGTGGTCGGTCACCCGGTTGTCCTTGACGTTGTAGGTGCGGATCTTCTCGCTGCGGCTGCCGCCGCCCACCTGGCTGCGGCGGGCGTCGGACGCCTCCGCTGCCTGGCGGTCCTGCTCGGCCTTGAGGAGCCGGCTGCGCAGCACCCGCAGGGCCTTCTCCTTGTTCTGGAGCTGGCTCTTCTCGTCCTGCATGGCCACCACCAGCCCGGTGGGCAGGTGGGTGACGCGCACGGCCGAGTCGGTGGTGTTGACCGACTGGCCTCCCGGCCCGGAGGACCGGTACACGTCGACCTGGAGGTCGTTCGGGTCGATGGTGACGTCGACCTCGTCGGCCTCGGGCAGGACGGTGACGGTGGCGATGGAGGTGTGCACCCGGCCCTTGGCCTCGGTGGCCGGCACCCGTTGCACCCGGTGGGGCCCGCCCTCGTGCTTGAGGCGGGACCAGACGCCGTCGCCCTTGACCTGGAAGGTGACCTGGTCGTAGCCGCCCATGTCGGAGGGCTCGGCCCCGAGCACCTCGAGGCCCCAACCCCGGCGCCCGGCCCAGGTCTGGTACATCTCGAAGAGGTCGCGGGCGAACAGGTTCCCCTCCTCGCCCCCCTCGGCGCCGCGGATCTCGACGATCACGTTGCGGTCGTCGTTGGGGTCCCGGGGCAGCAGCAGGAGGCGGATCTCGGCGGTCAGCGCCTCGATGGCAGCCTCGGCCTCGTCGATCTCGGCCCGCAGGAGGACACGGTCGTCGCCGTCGGCCTCGGCGTACATCTCCCGGGCGGTGGCCAGGTCCGACGTGCGGTCGGCGAGCATCCGGGAGCGGGACACGATGGCCTCCAGCTCCTTGTGGCGCCGACCCAGGTCGGCCGACCGCTCCTGGTCGGCGTAGACGTCGGGGTCCGAGAGCTGGGCCTCCACGTCGACGAGCTCGCGCGCGAGGTCGTCGAGTCGTTCCAGCATCCGGGCCACGGTAGCGGGGGCCCTCGGGACCCCGGCAGGCGACGCCGCCCCTCAGGCGGGTCCCGCCGGAGGGTCGCCACCGCCGTCGTCGCCGGTGCCGTCGTCCTCGGCGTCCCCCAGGCCCAGCTCCTCGCGGATGGCGGCCAGGCGCTCGTCGGTGGCCCTCTGGCGGGCGGCGGCGTCGAAGGAGGCGAAGGTCGGGGCCCCGGGACCGGGCGGCGGGGGCGGCGCGGCGGCCGTCGGGGGCTCGGTGTCGGGGCCGGGGGCCGCGTGCTCGCCCGCGACGCGCGCCTGGGCCTCGATGCGGGCCTTGGCCTCGTCGAAGGACGGGGCCCGGTCCGAGCCGGCCAGCCAGGGCTGGTCCTCGGCCCGGGCCGCCAGCTCGGCCTCGCGGCGGTCGAGCTCGGCGTCGCCCTTGCGCACCGTGTCGTCGACCTTGGCCTTGGCGTAGGCCAGCCAGCGCTTCCACTCCAGGGCCATCAGCAGGCGCTCCGACGCGGCATCACGGGCTCGATCATCGCAGCCGGTGCGGCCCGACGCAGCCCCGGCGGGCACCCGGCTGGCCCGGCGGTCGCCCCGGCGGCGATCCTGGCGCCGTGGCTGACACCTCGTCCCCGACCACCTCGATGCCGTCGGTGGCGCGCGCCCTGCGCATCGCCGCCCTGGCCGAGGGCGTGTCCTACCTGCTGCTGCTGTGCGCCATGGTGGCCAAGTACGGCCTCGACGCCGGCGGCGAGGGTGGGGTGCCGATCATGGGACCCATCCACGGGATCATCGTGCTGGTCTACGCCGCCCTGGTCCTCATGGGTCGCGAGGAACAGGGGTGGGACGGCCCCCGCACGCTGATCGCGCTGGTGCTCTCGGCCGTCCCCGGCGGCGGCTTCTACGTGGAGCAGCGGATGATGACCGTCCCGCCCCGGCGCCCCTCCCCCGCCTGACCGACCGGGTGGGCCCCCGGCGAAGCGGTGTCGATCCCGGTCGCCCCGACCACCAGATCCGACACCAGTACGGCCCACCCCAGCGAAGCGGTGTCGATCCCGGTCGCCCCGACCACCAGATCCGACACCGGTACGGGCCACCCGCCGACCGGCGGCAGGGCCGTCAGCGGGCCGTCGACCAGGGGATGCGCCAGTCGCCGTCGACGGGGAGGACCTCGGCGGGTGGGTCGGTGAGGGCGGCCAGGTCGGCGGTGAGGCCGAGGGCGTCGCGGGCCGGGACGGCCAGGACGAGGCGGGCCCCCGGGGCGTGGACGGCGCGGTCGTCGACCGCCGCCGGCACCAGGTCGAGGTCGACGCCGACCGAGCAGGTGACGGCCAGGGGCCGGCCCTCCAGGCCGGTGCCCACCGCGGAGGCGACGCCGACGTCGCGCAGGTTGGTGCGGGGCACCGCCGAGGGCACCGGCCACAGCGAGGCTGCGCCCACCAGGGCGGGGTCCGCCACCAGCGAGGCGCGCAGCCAGCGCTCGGGCACGAGCTGGTTGAGCGGGTGGGGTGGGGCGCCGGGCCGGCGCTCGCGCCCCACGATGTCGACCACCCGGGCCACCCGGTCGGCATCGGGCAGGTCGCCGTGGGCCATGGCCGTCAGCTCGCGGTCGGCCCGGCCCACCCCCACGTCGAGCTCGGGGCCGTGGGCGCCGTGGGTGATGCGGGCGACCTCGAGGCCGAGCAGCTCGCCCAGCGCCATGCCGTCCTCGTCCACCACGGTGAGCCCGGCGGCGACCAGCAGGGCCCGCAGGGCAGGCGCGTCCGGGGCGGGCAGGGGCACCGGCGCGGGCTCCGGTGCGGCCCTGACGAGGTCGGCCCCGTCGACGGCCCACACCGTGGGCGCCGGGGCCAGCAGCGCGGCCTGCCGGGCCACCCGCCCGACCAGGGCCGGGTCGTCCACCACCACGTGGAGGTCGGTGGCGCCGGTGCGCCGGGCCCAGGCCAGGGCGGCGCCGAGGGCCCCGGCCGCCTCGCCGGCCAGCAGGACCCACCCGGCGTCGCCGTCGAGGCGGGCCGCGCCGCCGGGGAAGGGGGACGGGGACGACGACGCCCCCACCCGATCACGGGTGAGGGCGGTCAGCTTGGCCGCCTGCAGGGAGGCGGCCCGGGCTGGGTCGACGGGACTACTTCTCGGCGGCGGCGCTCTTGCCCTTGCGGGCGCCGTAGCGACGCTCGAAGCGGTCGATGCGGCCACCGGTGTCCACCAGCTTCTGCTTGCCGGTGTAGAAGGGGTGGCACTCGTTGCAGAGCTCGCTGGTCAGGCCATCCGCGGTGGAGCGGGTGGTGAACGAGTTCCCACACGAGCAGGTGACCGTGGTCTCGGTGTAGGTGGGGTGGATGTCGGTCTTCATGGTCTCTCCAGTCTCGCTCTGACGGGCCTGCGGACCCAATCGGGGCCTCGTACGGTACAACGTCGGCGCATTCCCGCCACCGGCCGGGCCGGATCGACGACGGGGCCCGGGATCAGGCGCCCGCCTTGGCCTTGCCGACCTCGGCGAGGAACTCGTCGTTGGTCTTGAAGGTCTTCATGCGGTCGAGCAGCAGCTCGAGGGAGGCCGCGTCGCTGGCCCCCTCGCTGTCCTTGAGCGCCCCCAGCACCTTGCGGAGGGTGGTGACCTGGCCCACCTGCTTGCGCTCGAAGAGCAGCTCCTCGTGGCGGGTCGAGCTGGCGTCGACGTCGATGGCCGGGAAGATCCGACGCTCGGCCAGGTGCCGGCTGAGGCGCAGCTCCATGTTCCCGGTGCCCTTGAACTCCTCGAAGATGTGCTCGTCCATCTTGGAGCCGGTCTCGACCAGGGCGGTGGCGAGGATGGTGAGCGAGCCCCCCTCCTCGGCGTTGCGGGCCGCCCCGAAGAACCGCTTGGGCGGGTAGAGGGCGGCGGCGTCGATGCCGCCGGACATGATGCGCCCGCTGGGCGGGGCGGCCAGGTTGTGGGCCCGGGCCAGGCGGGTGATGCCGTCGAGGATGATCACGACGTCCTTGCCGTCCTCGACCATGCGCTTGGCCCGCTCGATGACCAGCTCGGACACCTGGATGTGCTCCTCGCTGGGCCGGTCGAAGGTGGACGCCGCCACCTCGCCGTTGATGAGCCACCGCTTCATGTCGGTGACCTCCTCGGGCCGCTCGTCGACGAGGAGGACGATGAGCTCGACCTCGGGGTCGTTGAGCTCGATGGCCCGGGCGATCTGCTTCATGATCGTGGTCTTGCCCGCCTTGGGTGGCGAGACGATGAGGCCGCGCTGGCCCTTCCCGACCGGCGCCAGCAGGTCGATGATGCGGGTGGTCATGGTGGCCGAGGCGCCCTCGGTCTCCAGCTTGAGCCGCTCGTCGGGGAACAGCGGGGTGAGGTCCGAGAACCGACGCCGGTCGCGGGAGGCGTCGGGTGGGCCGTCGTTGACGGCGTCGATCTGGAGCAGGGCCGGGTTCTTCTCGTTGCGCGACGCAGGGCGGCTCCTGCCCTTCACCCGGTCGCCCTTGCGCAGGCCGAGCTGGCGCACCTGCTTGACCGAGACGTAGACGTCGTCGCTCGAGGGCAGGTAGCCGTGGAGGCGGAGGAAGCCGTAGCCGTCGTCGCGGAGGTCGAGGAGGCCCTCCACGTCGATGGGGTCGCCCTCGTAGCCGTCCTGCTGCTGGTCGCCGCGCCCCGGCCCCGGCGGCGCCGGCGGCGGTTGCCGTCGTCGTCGCCCTGGTCCTTGCCCCCGCCCTGCTTCTGGTTGGGGTCCTGGCCCCCGGCGGACCGCTCGTCGTCGTCGTCGGGGGACTGGTCGCCCTGTCCCTGTCCCCCACCCCCGGACCGGTCCTTCGCCTGGTCACGGCCCCCGGGCCGGTCCTTCGCCCGGTCATCGGCCCCGGACCGATCGCCGCCCTTCGCCTGGTCACCTCCCCCGGACTGGCCTCGGCCCTTCGCCTGGCCCCCGCCCTCCGCCTGGTCACCGCGCCCGGACCGGTCGCCTCCGGCGCGGTCGGCGGACCTGTCCTCGTCGGTGGAGCTGGCCGTCGCCGCCTCGCCCCCGGGACCGTCGTCGGGGCCGGGGGAGGCGCCCTCGGCCCCGGCACCGCCCTCGCCGCCGGCGTCGGACACGCCGGCCAGCTCCAGGATCAGGTCGATCATCGTCGACTTCTTGGCGCGCGCCGGCGGCTTCTTGCCGAGCGACTCGGCGATCTGGCTGAGCTCGTCGCGCTCCTTGCCCTCGAGGAGGGACCGTTCGAAGCCACTCATGGCTGACTGCCTCGCTGTCGGGGAGCCATCAGGGGCTCCGGGTGTCCGTCGCGCCGCGGCGAGCAGCCGGGACGGTCGGGAGGGTCGGTGCCGCACCGGGGCCGGCGGTGACCGCCGGACAACCCCGCTGGGGACGTCGACGAGCATAGCGACGGCCGGACACGGCTCCCGACCTCCCCTGACCAGCCCACCGCCCGGGCACCGGTGTCGGACCGTCCCCGGACCGATCAGCGATCTGGGGCCAGAGCCCCAGGAACCCGGCCGGGCGCGAGCTCGGGGCGAACTGGTCCGTGGATCCGTCGTCCCAGCGACGGGAGAGCGGACCAGTTCGTCGATGGGGGGTCGGGACGGGGAGGGGGGGCAGGATCGGGTCCAGGACGGGTCCGCAGGCCTCAGCTCGAGGGGCCGACCAGGGTGGGCAGCAGCCGGTGGCCCGGGACCAGGGCGAGGTCGGCCACGCCGGCCTCGGAGTAGGTGCCGCCGGGACCGTCGGTGGCCGAGTCCACCAGCAGGTAGGGCACGGGCTCGGCGGTGTGGGTCTTGGTGCGCAGCGGGGTGCCGTGGTCGGGCAGGAGCAGCAGCCGCCACGGGCCCATGGCGTCGAGGCCCTCGACCAGGTCGGCCAGGATGCGCCGGTCCCAGGCCTCGAGGGCCTTCACCTTCTCCTCCACGTCGCCGGCGTGGCCGGCCTCGTCGGTGGCCTCCACGTGGATCACGAACAGGTCCGCACCGGCCTCCAGGCCGGCGAGGGCGGCGTCGCGCTTGGCCTCGTAGTCGGTGTCGTACCAGCCGGTGGCCCCTGGCACCTCGACCACCTCCATGTCGGTGAGCACCCCGAGGCCCCGGACCAGGTCGACGGCGGTGACCATGCCCGCCTCCACCCCGTGGGTCGAGGCGAAGCTGGGCAGCTGGGGCTGGGGGCCCTGGCCCCAGAGCCAGATCTGGGTGGCGTCGAGGTCCGAGGCCCCGACGACGGCCCGGCTGGCCTCCATGAGCTCGCGGAGGCGGGGGGCGGCCGGACCCGTGGGCCAGACCACGGGCTTGTCGGACAGGTCGTGGGGCGGCACGCACTCGGCCTCGGCCAGCTCCTGGGGGGCCACCAGGATGTGGCGGTACTGCACCCCGGGGTGGAAGGCGATGCCGTCGACGCCGAGCTCGGCGTCGAGGGCCCGGATCACCTCGGCTGCGGCCTCCGTGGACGGGTGGCCGCCGGCGAAGTCGGCCATCACGCCCTCGGGCGCGCCGCCGTCGGCCAGGGTCACCAGGTTGCAGCGGTAGGCGACCTGGTCGGTGCGGAGGCGCAGCCCGAGGGCGGCGGCCTCGATGGGGGCCCGACCGGTGTGGTGCACGGCGGGGTCGTAGCCGAGGATGCTCATGTTGCCCACGTCGCTTCCGGGGGCCATGCCGGGCGGGATGACGCCGGCCCGCCCGACACGGCCCCGCGCCGCCAGGGCGTCGAGCACCGGGGTGGAGGCCGCCTCGAGCGGCGTCCGCCCGTCGAGGGCGTCGACCGGCTCGTCGGCACAGCCATCAGGGACGCAGACCACGTGCTTCACCGGACCAGCCTGGCACGGGGGCGGCTCCCCACCGCACGTCCTAGGGTCCGGCCATGCCCAGCGATCTCGCCCTGAAGGCCATGAACACGGTGCACCGGGGGATCCTGGCGCTCTCGTTCGGGAAGCTGGGCTGGAGGGCCGGCTCGATGCCCGTGCTCGAGCTCACCACCACCGGCCGCAGGAGCGGGGAGCCCAGGAAGGTGATGCTCACCTCGCCGGTGCAGGAGGGCGACGCGCTCGTGATCGTGGCCTCCCGGGGCGGCGACGACACCCACCCGGCCTGGTTCCTCAACCTGCGCGACGACCCCGAGGTGCAGGTCGCGGTGGAGGGCGGCGCTCCCCGGCCCTACCGGGCCGAGGTGGTCGACGCCGAGGAGAGGGCCCGGCTGTGGCCCCTCATCACCGCCGACCACCGCAACTACGCGGGGTACCAGAGCAAGACCGACCGGGAGATCCCCGTGGTCGTCCTCCGCCCCGCCGGCTGACCCCCTCGGGCACCGGGGGACCGACGACGGACGGGCGGCGATGACCGGGCCCCGTCTCCTCGGGAGGGGGACCTCGGTCGACCCCGACGCCGTCCTGGCCCCCGGCCGACGCGACCCGACCGTGGTGCTGTCGCTCTGGATCGTCCGCCGCGCCTTCGTGCCCCTCGTCGTCGCCGGTCTCGTCGGCGCCGTGGTCCTGACCGGCGGGCGCGGCGCCGAGACCGAGCTCGAGAACCCCGGCGACGTGGTCGAGGGGGTGGTGTCCCCCCTGGCCGGCATCGTGCTGGCCGTGGTGGTCCGTCTGCTCGTCCCGGTGCTGGGCCTGGCCGCGGCCTACCCGCTCAGCCACCGGGCGGCCATCGCCGTCGACGCCCACCGCGGCTCGGGCGCAGGCGCCGGCCTCGGTCGGTGGCTCGACCGCGCCCACGTCACCCGGGCCCTCCGCGAGCTGCGGTCCACCCGGGCCGTGCGGGAGGAGGCCGTCCGCCGCCTCGGGGCGCGGGGCCGCGCCCTGTCCCGGGCCGGCGAGGTCGTGGCGTGGGTGACCGTGCCGCTCCTGGCCGTCCTCGTGGTCGCCGCCGCCGTCGTCTGACCCGTCCCCGACGGGTGACCACCCGTCGGTCCGAGCCCAGCCGTGGACACTGTGCCTGGACACTGTGTGCCTGGCACACAGTGTCCACGGGTGGGCCCGGTCAGGCGGTGCGGGTACCGCCGACCCAGGAGCGGTGGAGTCCGGCGTAGGTGCCGCCGGCGGCGAGGAGGCTGGCGTGGGTGCCGACCTCGACCAGGCGGCCCTGGTCGAACACCAGCACCTGGTCGGCCCGCTCGGCGGTGGAGAGGCGGTGGGCCACGGTCACCGTGGTGCGCCCCGCAGCCAGGCGGGTCAGGGCCACGGCCAGGGCCATCTCCGTCTCCGGGTCGACGGCGGAGGTGGCCTCGTCCAGCACCAGCAGGCCGGGGTCCGACACCTGGGCCCGGACGAGGGCCACCAGCTGGCGCTCGCCCACCGACAGCGACCCGCCCCGCTCCCCTGCGTCGGTGTCGAGCCCGTGGGGGAGGCGGTCGACCCACCAGCGCAGGGCCAGGGTGTCGATGGCGGCCTCGATGTCGGCGTCGGTGGCGGCGAGGTGGCCGAGGCGGATGTTCTCCCGCACCGTGGCCGAGAACAGGAAGCCGTCCTGGGGCACCATCCGCACCCGCACCAGGCGCGACCCGGGGGCCACCTCCCGCAGGTCGACGCCGCCCACCTCGATGGTCCCCGAGATGGGGTCCGCCAGGCGGGCCAGCAGGCTGGCGAAGGTGGTCTTGCCCGACCCCGTCTCGCCCACGATGGCCACCGACGAGCCCGCGGCGATCCGCACCGAGACGTCGGCGAGCACGGTGGGCCCGGTCCGGTAGGCGAAGGCCAGGTCCCGCACCTCCACGCCCAGGGGGCCGGCGGGCAGCGTGGCGCCGGGGTCGGGCTCGACGATCGTGACCGGGACGTCGAGGGTGGCCAGCACCTTGCGGGAGCCGGCCGCCGCCGCCTGGGTCTGGTCCAGGACCTCGCCCAGCTCGGCCACCGGCTGGGTGAGCAGGGTGACGAGGAACAAGAAGGCCACCATCTCGCCCGCGTCGAGGCCCCACGCCGGACCCTGCCACACACCGACCGCAGCCACCGAGGCGATGGCCAGGGCGCCCACGATGTCGCCCAGCGGGAACATCACCGCGAAGAGGCGGGCCGCCTGCACCTCGCTCCGGTACTGGCGGGCGACGGACTCCTCCAGGCGGGCCCGGCTGCGGGGCTCGAGGCCGTAGGCCCGGATGACCGGGGCCCCGCCGATGGTCTCGGAGAACTCACCCAGGGTCTCCCCCACCCGGGTCCGCACGGTGTCCCAGATCCGGAGCTGGCGGTGCTGGAGCACCCGCAGGGCCACGCTCAGCGGGATGAACACGCCGACGGTGAGGGCGGCGAGCTGCCAGCTGTACACCAGCATCACCACGACGATGCCCGTGATGGTGGCGACCGAGGTGATCCACACCATCGCCCCCCACTGCCAGAACTGGGCCAGGGTCTCGACGTCGCTGGTGACCCGGGAGACGAGCACCCCCCGACGCGACTCGGTGTGGTCGGCGGCGGAGAGCCGGTGGACGTGGGCGAAGGTGCGGACCCGGAGCCCGGCCAGGCCCGCCTCGGCGGCGCGGGTGAGACGGGCCAGGGTGACCCGTCCGAGCAGCCAGAAGCCGAGGACGCCGACCACGCCGGCGACCGTGGCCCAGGCCACGAAGCGGGGCCGGTAGCCGTCGGGTCCGAGGATCCCCTTGTCCAGCACCTGCTGCACGAGGATGGGAACGATCACCCGCCCGGCCGAGGTGGCCAGGGCCAGCCCGGCCGACAGCCCCACGCCCACCCGCAGCTCGGGCATGGCCGCGAGGACCCGGCGGAAGGCGGCGACGGCACCCCCCTGCTGGGCGTCGGCCACCTCGACGGGGTCGTCGGGCTCGGGACCGTGGACCTCCTCGACGCCCATCTCGGTGGGCAGGGTGGAGCTCATCGGTCGATCTCGGCGTCGGAGCCCTCGTACACCCGGACCAGGGCGGCGTAGGCGGGGGTCGTGGCCAGCAGCTCGTCGTGGGGGCCGACGGCCGCGACCCGGCCGGCGTCGAGGAACACGACCCGGTCGGCCAGGCGGATGGTCGACACCCGGTGGGCCACGACCACCGTGGTCGTGTCGAGGGCCCGCCCCAGGCCGGTGAGGATCTGGCCCTCCACCACCGGGTCGATGGCGCTGGTGGCGTCGTCGAGCACGAGCAGCCGGGGCCGGCGCACCAGGGCTCGGGCCAGGGCCAGGCGCTGACGCTGCCCGCCCGACAGGGTGACGCCCCGTTCCCCCAGCACCGCGCCCAGCCCCTCGGGCAGGGCAGCCACGAAGCCGTCGGCCCGGGCCAGGGCCAGGGCCCGCTGCAGGTCGTCGTCGGAGACGTCGGCGGCGGAGAGCCCGCCGCGGACGTTGGCCTCCACGGTGTCGGCGAAGAGGAAGGTCTCCTGGAAGACGAAGCCCACCGCGGCGGGCAGCTCGGAGAGGGCGAGGGCGCGGACATCGACGCCACCCAGGGCGACCGAACCCCCGGTGGGCTCCAGCAGGCCGGCGAGGCACAGGCACAGCGAGGTCTTGCCGCCGGCGGTGGCCCCGGTGAGGGCCACCACCTCCCCGGGCCGGATGTCGAGGGTCACGTCGTCGAGCACCGGCACGTCGGCCTCGTGGGCGAAGCGCAGCCCCCGCACCGACACGCCGAGGGGCCCGGCGGGCAGGGTCGCCTCGCCGCGGGCCGGGTGCTGCTCGCCCGGGTCGACGGCCAGCACCTCGTCGAGGCGGTCGGCGGCGACCACCGACGGCGGCATCGACTGGAGCAGGTAGCCCATGACGCGCATGGGTGTGGCCAGCACGGCGAAGAGGGCGAGGGCCTCCACGATGCCGCCCTCGGTGAGGTCGCCGGTGGAGAGCCGCCAGGCCCCGAGGCCGAGGACGATCACCGACCCGAGGTTGGGCAGGGCCGTGAGGCCGGGCTCGAACCACGCCCGCAGCTCGCCCACCCGCACCCGCTCGGCCCGCAGGGCGTCGGTGCTGCGGGCGAAGCGGTCGCGCTCGTGGTCGCCCAGCCCGAGCAGCTTCACGACGAGGGCGCCGTCGAAGCTCTCGTGGGCGACCGCGGCCATGTCGCCGTAGCGGGCCTGGCCCCGGGCCGCCGGGGCCTCCACCCGCGCCGTGTAGATCCGGTTGATCACGAGGAGGGCGGGGAACACGGCCAGGCCGACCACCGCGATCACCCAGTCGACCATCAGCAGGCGCACGAACGCGGCGGCGCCGATGACGAAGGCGCTCATGGAGAACGGGGCGGGGTTGATGAACTCGATGGCCTTCACCGCGTCGTTGTCAGCGTGGGCCATGAGCTCCCCGGCGGGGCGGCGGGTGTGGAAGCGGAGCGGTGCGGCCAGGTAGCGCTCGGCCAGCCGGTCCCGCCAGGTCGCGCCCATGCGGAAGGTGGTGACGGCGCAGAAGAACCGCCGGGTCACCACGCCGACGGCCCGGGCCAGGGCCACCACGACCACCGCCCCCGCCACCAGGGCGACGGTGCCGGCCTCCACGTCGCCGAAGGTGCCCGGCCCCCGGTCGCCGTCGAGGCCGGGGACGATGACCTCGTCGGTCACCCGGCCCAGGACGATGGTGGACGCCACCGTCATCAGGGCGAACAGGGTGGCCCCGACCACCGAGACCGCGAAGGGCCGCGGGTGGGTGCGGACCGAACGCCACAGCAGGGTCATGCCCCGGCGCAGCACCGTGCGGCCGTCGCCGGCCCCGAGGGCGTCGGGGGCCTCCGGCGGCTCGACCCCGTCGGCGGGGACGGGGTGGTCGACGACGGTCATGGCCCGAGCATCCAACCCGATCCGCCCCCTCCCGCCAACCCGGTTGGGCGGCGCGGGCCTCCGACCCGGGGTCGGAGGGCCCTAGGCCAGGACGAAGCGGTGGCGCAGGGCCGGCGAGGTGTGGGGGAAGTCCCGACGGGTGTGGGCGCCGCGGCTCTCCTCGCGGGCGGTGGCGGCTCGCACCAGCGCCCGGGCCACCTCGGCCAGGTTGGCCACCTCGTAGGCCGCGGGCGGCACGGCCGGGCCGTCGGCGGCCCCGGTGGCGGCGACCGCGAACGCGGCGCCGTCGGCCACCACCCCGGCCTCGCCGAGGGTGGCCGCGTCGCGGATCACGCCGGCGCCGGTGCTCATGGCCCGCTGGAGCCCGGTGCGGACCTCGGCCCACCCCTCGGGACCGGTCACCGTCGGGTCGGACCCGGGCACGGGGGCCTCGGGCCGGGAGAGCAGGTGCCCGCCGATGGTGCCGGGGCCGACGGGGCCACCGTCGGCGTCGCCCCCCAGCACGGCGCGCATGGCGCCGCTGGCGCCCGCCCCCACCTGGCCCCCCTCGATGGCCTCCACGGCGCGGGGCCCGAACACCATGCCCTCGAGCAGCGAGTTGGAGGCCAGGCGGTTGGCGCCGTGGACACCGGTGCACGACGCCTCGCCCGCGGCCCACAGGCCCGGCAGCGACGTGGCCCCGTCGAGGTCGGTGACCATGCCGCCGCAGGTGTAGTGGGCCGCCGGCGCCACCGGCAGGAGGTCGACCGCGGGGTCGAGGCCCGCCGACCGCAGGGCGGCGTCGATGGTGGGGAACCGGGCGTCGAAGTCCTCGAGGGCCCGGGCGTCGAGGAAGACGTGGTCGATGCCCTGGGCCACCATGACCTCGAGCTCGGCCCGGCTCACCACGTCGCGCGGCTGGAGCTCGTCGACGAAGCGCTCCCCCCGGCCGTCGCGCAGGGTCGCCCCGTGGCCTCGCAGGGCCTCCGACAGCAGCGGGCGGGGCATGGCCTCGTGGTGGAGGGCCGTGGGGTGGAACTGGATGAACTCGACGTCGGCCACCGCCACACCGGCCCGCAGGGCCATGGCGATGCCGTCGCCGGTGGCCTCCAGCGGGTTGGTGGTGACGGCGAAGAGCTGTCCCGCCCCGCCCGTGGTGACCAGCACGTTGGAGGCCCGGATCACCACGGGCGTCCCGTCGGGGGCCAGGGCGGTGACGCCCCGGCACCGGCCCCCCTCGACCACCAGGTCGACGGCGAAGTGGTGCTCGTGGAGCGCGGTGGCCCGGCGCTGGACCGCCACCACCAGGGCCCGCTCCACCTCGGCGCCGGTCGCGGCCCCGCCGGCGTGCACGATGCGGGCCTGGCTGTGGCCGCCTTCGCGCGCCAGCTGGAGGGTGCCGTCGGGGTCGCGGTCGAAGGCGGCGCCGAGGGCGATGAGCTCCATCACCCGGGCCGGGCCCTCGTCGACGAGGACCCGCACCGCCTCGGTGTCGCACAGCCCCGCCCCGCACGAGAGCGTGTCGGCCAGGTGCAGGTCGGTGGAGTCCGGGTCGTCGTGGAGCACGGCGGCCACGCCGCCCTGGGCCCACCGGGTGGTGGCCTGGGGCAGCTCGCCCTTGGTGAGGACCCCGACGCGCATGTTGTGGTCGGCCGCCCGGACGGCGGCCGACAGGCCGGCCACGCCGCTGCCCAGCACGAGCAGGTCGAGGTCACGGGTCGGCACGGCGCTCACGGGCGGCAGTCTGGCCGTCGCGGGGTGGCGGGGGCGGGTCGTCGCGCCCGGGGCGGCACCGGGCGGTGGGCGGTGGTCACGCCCGGTGGCCGCAGGGAGGTCCGGTCAGGCGACCGGGGCCGGGACCTCGACGTAGCGACGGGGCGCCGGGTGGTCGAGGCCGGCCAGGACCCGGGCCGTGTCCTCGTCGACCAGCCCGTTGTCGGTGTCGACGTGCACGATGCGGGGGGCGTAGCCCTCCAGGTCCTCGTCCTCGTAGTCGGCGTAGCTGATGATGATGACCTTGTCGCCAGGGGCGACGAGGCGCGCCGCGGCGCCGTTGAGGCACACCGACCGCGAGCCCCGCTCCCCCTCGATGACGTAGGTCTCGAGGCGGGCGCCGTTGTCGATGTCGACCACCGCGACCTGCTCGAACTCCACCAGGTCGGCGGCGTCCATGAGGTCGCGGTCGACCGTGACCGACCCCACGTAGTGGAGGTCGGCGTCGGTGACCGTGGCCCGGTGGATCTTGGACTTCATCATGCGTCGGCGCACGGAGGCTCTCCTTGGTGGTGGACGCCGGCACACCGGTCGCCCCCGAAGGGATCTGTCGGACCCATCCTCACCCCTGGGGCCCCTCCGCCACAACCCGGCCGGGGCCTCAGCCCGGGACGGTGACGCCCAGGTTGTCGAGCAGGCGGGGCCGCCCCAGACGGGCCGCGACCAGCAGCCGGACCTCGCCCGCGAGCACGTCGGCCTCGGCGAGGGTCGCGGCGTCGACCGCGGCCGCATAGTCGAGGACGGCGAGGGGCTCGGCTGCCACCACCTCGGCCATGGCCGCCTCCACCGCTCGACGGTCCCGCTCCCCTGCGGCGATCACCGCGGCCCCGGCCTCCAGGGCACGACGCAGCACCGGCGCGGCGGCCCTCTCGGCCGGCTCCAGGTAGACGTTGCGGCTGGAGAGGGCCAGGCCGTCGGGCTCGCGCACGGTGGGGCAGGCCTCGACCACCGCCGGCAGCGACAGGTCGGCCACCATGCGCCGGACCACGCACACCTGCTGCCAGTCCTTGGCCCCGAAGTAGGCGGTGCAGGGCCCGACGATGGACAGCAGCTTGGCCACGACCGTCGCCACCCCGGCGAAGTGGGTGGGACGGGCCGCGCCCTCGAAGCGGTCGGTGATGCCCGCGACCGTGACCGAGGTCAGCACCGGCACGTGCGGGTAGACCTCCTCGACCGGGGGGACGAAGAGCAGGTCGACGCCGGCCGCCTCCGCCAGGGCCGTGTCCCGCTCGAGGTCGCGCGGGTAGGAGGCCAGGTCCTCCCCCGCCCCGAACTGGAGCGGGTTCACGAACACGCTGGCCACCACCAGGTCGCTGCCCTCCCGGGCCGCGGCCATCAGGGAGGTGTGGCCCTCGTGGAGGTAGCCCATGGTGGGCACGAAGCCGACCCTGCCCCGGTCGCGCCGGGCCGCGTCGGTGGCCGTCCGCACCTGGGCGACGGTCGCCACCGTCCTCACCGCCCACCCCCCGGGCCCCGCCCGGCCAGCCGGGCTGCGGCCTCGGCGAGGGCGTCGTAGGCAGGGCGCTCGTCGGGCTCGAGCGCGGCCCGGTGACGGTCCAGGGTGGCCTCGTCGCCCCGGGCCGCGGGGCCGGTGAGGGCGGCGGCCGGCCCGAGCCGAGCCACGTCGTCGAGGCTGGCGCGGGCCAGGCCGAGGTAGGCGTCGAGGGCCAGGCCGACGGGGCCGGCCACCCGTTCGACCTGGCCCATCAGGGCCACCAGGTGGTTGGCGGCCATGCAGGCGGCGGCGTGGTACGCCACCCGGTGCTCGTCGGCCACCTCCACCGGCCGACCGCCGAGGGCCTCCACCACCTCCCGGGCGAGGGGGTCGCCGGCCACGGCCATCACCGCACCCCGCAGCCGGTCGGCGCCCCGCTCCGGGTCCGGCAGCGGGGCGAGGGGATGGACCGACGCCCGGCGGACGTGGGGTTCGAGCACGTCGAGGGTCAGCGAGCCGGCCAGGTGGGCGACCACGGTCGTCTCCACGGGTCGCACCGCCCGGGCGACGTCGGCCACGGCCGCGTCCGGGGTGGCCAGCACGAGCAGGTCGACAGAAGCGGCGGCGCCGGACGGGTCCTCGCCCCGGCCGAGGACCCCCACCACGTCCCACCCGGCGGCGGCCAGGCCGGCGGCCACCGAGCGGCCCGCCCTCCCGCCGCCGACGACCCGCACGGAGCGGACCCCGGACGGGGACACGTCAGGCCCCGGTCGCCACCGGGGGGCGGCCCCCGGGGCGCGAGGCCACGCGCCCGACCCACCGGCCCAGGGCGACGAGGGCGACGGCGGCGAGGATGCACAGGGCCACGTCGGCCCCCGCCCGGTAGCGGGTGAGGCCGAAGTTGATGGCCGCGGTGAAGGTGGCCGCCGCGATCAGGGCGACCAGCGGGCTCACGGGGAGGCCCCGCCGCCAGGTGATGACCAGGCCGGCCACCGCGAGGGGCAGGACGGCACCGTGCACCCACCACGCGGCGTCGGCGGGCACGCGGGGCCGGCCCTCGTTGAGGTAGTCGGCCTCGGCCATGGCCGCAGGCTGGTACAGCCCCCACATCCGTCCCACCCGGGCCAGCACCACCACGGGGAGACGGCCCTCGTTCCCGTCGACGAACTGGGCGGCGTCCTCGCTCAGGCGCCGGTCGACCTCGGACTCGTCGAGGCCCAGGGCATCGGCGCGGGTGTCGACCACGATGAGGTGGGCGTAGCCGTACTTCGAGGCCAGCTGGTCCCCGTAGTAGGTCTCGGGCTGGTTCGTCAGGAAGAGGCTCTGACCCGCGGTCGAGGTCATGAGCACCGGCTCCTCGAACCGCACGGAGTTGTGGTGGAGCCAGGGGGCCACCACCAGCAGCGAGACGGCGCCCGCGGCGGCGACGAGGCCCATGCGGTCGCGGCGCCGCAGCTCCACCATGCCCAGGGCGAGGGGCACCGCGATCATCACGCCGAGGAGCGCACCCTCCGTGCGCGACAGCGCGGCCAGGCCGCACGCCGCGCCCAGCAGGGCCGCCGACGCCAGGGTCCGTCGGGTCCAGAAGCGGTAGCCGCACCACACGACCAGGGCCGCCAGCGGCTGGTAGATCGACTCCGACATGAGGACCACGTCGTTGACCCAGAGGGCGGGGTGCACGGCGACGAGGAGGCCGGCCACGAGCCCGACGGCGCGCCCGCCGAGGCGTCGTCCCACGTCGGCCGCGAGGACCAGCGTCGCCACGCCGAGCAGGGCCGCGGCGCGCCGCAGGCCGGTGAAGCCGTCGACCCCCGCCGCGGACCACGCCGCCAGGTACGTGGAGAACGCCGGCGGGTGGTGGGCGGCGGGCTCCTCGAAGAACGTGTAGCCCTCCCCGCGGGCGAGGGCCTGGGCGACCACGACGTACTCGGTGCTGTCGGTCTCCACCGAGAAGCAGCCCTGCTCCGCGGTCTGGCCCTCCTGGCACGTGGGCACGGACTGGATGACCGCCATCCGGATCCCGAGGCCGAGCAGCGCGACGACCGCCAACGGGAGCCAGAAGGTGCGGAGGAGGACCCGACGCCGCGCCGCGGGCCGCTCGGCGGGTGGGGGGGCCGGGTCCGGCGAGGGGGAGGGTGCCGCCGCCGGGGCGTCCGCAGCCGTGCTCACGCCCGCTCGCGCGCGACGTCGTCGAAGCGCGAGGAGCTGCCCTGGTCGTCGAGGCCGGCGATGAGGCCCACCTGGCCCGAGGCCGGCGCCCCGCCGATGTCGATGGGATCGCCGCGGAGCTGGCCGTCGGTGATCACCGACGCCGTGCTGCCGTCGAGCACCAGCTCCACCCGGCTCCCCTCCGGTGCGCCGACCAGGCCCACCTGCTGGGCGCTGACGACCTCGCCGCCCGCCACCACCTCCACCTGCCAGGTGGCCTGGTCGGGGACGGGGCGCAGCGACACGTAGTCACCGGGCCCGGTGTACCGGGCCACGATCCCGCCCTCACCCTGGATCCCCAGGATGGTGGCCGCCACCCGCCCGTCGCCCACCTCACCGGGCAGCAGGGCGAACCCGGTGCCGTCCGTGGGCGCCGCGGCCAGGTAGGCCGTGCCCGCCACGATGCGCCACTCGCCCTCGGTCTCCCAGGGGCCGAGCAGCGGAGGCGCACCGATGAGCTCGCCGTCGGCGCGGGCGAAGGTGTCGACCGTCCCGCTGTCGCGCAGGGTCACGATGTCGGGCTGACGGGACCCGACCACGACGATCACCAGCCCGACCACCAGGACCACCAGCAGCACGAGGAGGACGAGGAGGGGCCCGCCGAGGCGGAGCACGAGGTCACCCACCGGCCCGTGACCCGTCCGCTCGGGCCGTCTCGGCATGCCCACCTCGTCCGCGGCCGACGCCGCCTCGGTCGGTCCCGCGGCGGCCGGCGGGTCCTCGTCGACGGCGACGGTCCCCTGCGCAGCGGCGAGGGGCCCCCGCCGGACGATGGGCCGGCGATCCGGCTCCTCGGGGTCCATGGGAACAGGACCCTAGCCCCGGCCCGGATGCGCCCGGCCGGCGCGGGGGAGCCGCGGCGGACCGGTGGTAGCGTCCCCGCCCGATGGCGCCGAGGTGGGTCGAACGTGCCGCCCGGTGGACAGCCGGCCCCGAGGGGACGTCACGCCGGGACGGACCCTTCGCGACGACCGAGGCGCGGCTGGTGCTGACCATCCTGGTCGTCGTCGCGGTGCTGGTCACCGTCTGGATCGGCCTCGAGCGCCGCCGCCCCGACGACGGCGCCCTCCCCGGCGCCACGGTGGCCGCCGTCGCGGTGGCGGGCCCGAGGTGACCGCCACCGCCGACCGCGCGCCCCTGCCGGACGACCTCGACGCGCGGGTGGTCGTGCGTCGTTCCCCGGAGCGGCCCCGCCTGGCGGCCCACGAGCCCGCCCTCGACGGCCTGCGCGGCCTCGCCGTGGGTGCGGTCCTGCTCTTCCACGGCGGCTTCTCGTGGGCGCGGGGCGGCTACCTCGGCGTCTCGCTCTTCTTCACCCTCTCGGGCTTCCTGATCTCCCGCCTCCTGATGGCCGAGCACGACCGGGCCGGCTCGGTGAGCCTCCGGCGGTTCTGGGTCCGACGGGCGCGCCGCCTCTGGCCCGCCTCCCTCGCCACGCTGGTGTTCGTCATCTTCCTCGCCCGCTTCGCCTTCACCGGCGAGGAGGTGGTCGGCCTCCGAGGCGACCTGCTCGCCTCGGTGGCCCAGGTCGTCAACTGGCGCTTCATCATCGAGGGCCGCAGCTACGGCGACCTCTTCGCCTCACCGTCGCTGGTGCAGCACTTCTGGTCCCTCGCCATCGAGGAGCAGATGTACCTCCTGGTGCCGCTGGTCCTGGTCCTGGCGCTCAAGCTGCGGCACCGGGCCGCGGTGGCCGCCGTCGTGGGCGGCCTGATGCTGACCTCGATGATGGCCACAGTGCTGCTGCACGGCCCGGCCCACGCCGACCGCATCTACTACGGCACCGACACCCGGGCCTTCGAGCTCCTCGCCGGCGTGATGCTGGCGGTGCTCAGCCGGGAGTCCGCCCACCTGGCCCAGCCCCGCGGGCGGGGCATCCAGGTCGCCGGGGCCGTGGCGCTGGTGCTCTCGGTCGTGACCTGGGCGACGGTCGCCCAGGACGCGGCGATCCTCTACCGGGGCGGGCTGTGGCTCTTCGCCGGGTTGTCGGTCCTGGTGATCCTCGGTGCCCGGGCACCGGGCCCGCTCGGTCGTGGGCTGTCGTGGGGACCGCTGGAGGGCCTGGGGCGCATCAGCTACGGCGTCTACCTGATCCACTGGCCGATCTTCCTGTGGCTGTCGCCCGAGCGGCTCGGCGTGGGCCGGGTCGCCGCCTTCGTCATCGGTGTGGCCGTCACCATCAGCCTGGCGCTCCTGAGCCACAGCCTGCTCGAGCAGCCGGTGCGGTCCGGGACCGCCCGCTGGCTGGGCTCGGGCGCTCGCCCGTCGCTCATCGCAGGGGCTGCCTTCGCAGTGGTCCTGGTCGCCATCCCCACCCTCGCGCCGCGCGGGTCGACCACCATCGACTTCGCCGCCGGTCAGGAGGCCCTCGAGCAGATCGCGAACGAGGGGGGCGCGGGTGGCGGGACCCACGTGGCCTTCTACGGGGACAGCACCGCCCTGGCCGCCGCCCTGGGCGTGGCCAACTGGTCGCGCGAGGGCGGGGCCGGCAAGCTGGCGTTCGAGAACGGGTGGACCGGCATCGGCTGCGGCCTGGTGACCGAGGGGACGATCCGCTACCTGGGCAAGGAGTCGCCGATCCCCCGGCGCTGTCGCACCCGCGACTCCGACATCGCAGCCAGCGTCGACGACATCGACGTCGCCGTGCTCATGGCCGGCGCCTGGGAGGCGGCCGCGGTCGAGGCCGAGGGCGACGACCAGTTCCGCACCATCGAGGACCCCGTGATGCAGGACCGTCTCAGGTCCGAGCTGGAGGGCCTCCACGACCTCCTGACCAGCGAGGGCGCCACGATGGCGTTCGTGTTGATCCCCGACCTCGAGGCCGGTGTGAAGGGCGGGCGGTCGCCGGCCGAGCCCTTCCCCGAGTCGGACCCGCACCGCGTGGAGCTCTACAACGACATGGGCCGGGACCTGGCCGAGGAGCACGACGACGTGGTGCTCATCGACCTGCGCGGCTGGATGGCGGACCAGCCCGGGGGCATGCTCGACCGGGACCTGCGGGTCGACGGGATCCACCTGACCACGGAGACCGCCACCGTCGTGGCCGGCGCGTTCCTCGGCCCGGCGGCCATCGCCGCCGGCCAGCGGTAGGACCCGGCCGGGGCGGTCGGCCCCGCCCGCCTCAGGAGCTGAGGAGCCTCACGTCGTCGAAGACGGCGGTCTCGTCGCCCCGTGCCATCGTGAGCCCGACCCTCTCCCTGCCCTCGGCGTCGGGCAGCTCGTCGTAGGTCGCGGTCACCGCGCCGTCGAAGAGCAGCTCGACCCGGTTCCCGGTCAGGTGGATGCCCATGGCGGGCATGCCGTCCTCGGTGACGGCGAGCCCGGCGTCGAACAAGGTGCGTCGCTCGCCGTCGACCACCTCCACCAGGCCGATGGTGCCGTAGTAGGGCGCCGTCACCCAGGCGAAGTAGTTGTCGGCGTCGGCCACCCGGAAGGCGATCCCGGAGCCGTTGGTCCTGCCCACCACCTCGACCTGCATGCGGACGTCGCCGGGGCCGCCGTCGACCACCACCAGGTTGCCGGGCTCGGCCTCGGCCCCGGAGCCGCTGACCTTGCCGTCGGCCAGGGTCCACTGACCGGCCAGCACCTCCCAGGGCCCCACGCCCGGGAGCTCGCCCATGTCCGGTCCCTCGCGCTCGAAGTCGTCGAGGATGGTGCCCTCGACCGCCAGGGCGGGGTCGCTGCCGTCGCCACGGGTGGCGATCTTGGGCTCGGCCGTGGTGCCGGGCTCGCCGCCGTCCTCGCCGCCGGCGCCGGTGGTCGTGGTGGCCCCGCCGCTGCTGACGTCGTCGCCCCCGTCGTCACCGCCGATGATCAGGACCGCGGCCACGACGAGGGCCACGACCAGGACCCCGGCCGCGACCAGCACCGTGGGGTTGAGGCGCCGCAGGTCGAACCCACCGCCGCCGCCGGAGCCGGCGTCGAACGCATCGGTCGCGGCCGGTGCTGCGCCCTCCGGACGGCGGAACGAGGGGCCGTCGGCCGCAGGCGACGGCTCCGGTGGCGTCGCGGGCCGGGCGTCGGCCCCGGCGACGCCGGCGCCCTCGGCGTCGTCGGTGTCGGCCACCTCGAAGCCGAGGGCGTCGAGGTCGGACACGAGGGTGGCCTCGTCGACCGGGGTGCCGAGCTCGGCCATGATCTCGCCCAGCTCCTGGAGGTCGACCTCGGGGCGACGCTCGAGGACGACCTCGATGGCCCGCCTGCGCTCCTCGACCTCTGGGTCTGCCATGGATGCCCTCTCCCGTCTGCGCCCGGGCACAAGGTACTGCGGGCGGCGGCGAGCACCCGACCAGCCCCCGTGGGGGCTCGGGCCGGTGGCGAGACGGGCTCAGACGAAGGTGACGGCCAGGTCGTCGAAGTCGGGCACCTGGTCGGTGCCCATCACCACCAACCCCACCCCCACGCGATCGGTGGGGCCGTCGTCGGTGGTCGTCTCGACCACCTCGTCGTCGACCAGCAGCTCCAGGTCGGTGCCCCGCGCCCGGACCCCCAGGACCACGCCGGGGGCCACCTCGGCATCGGGGGTGAGGAGCACCTCCTGGCGGGCGTCGGCCACCCGGACCAGCTGCACCCCCCGGCCGTCGGGGGTCAGCGTCCAGGCGAGGTAGTCGCGGGCGTCGAGCAGGCGCACCGCGACGCCTGCGCCGGGGCTCGCCGACGGCAGGGCGACCGACACGTCGGCGTCGGGCCCGGGGGCGGCGAAGAAGGCGACGGCCTCCTCTTCCCCGGGGGCGGTGACGTGCGCGGCGCCCTCGTTGACGAACCAGTCGCCCAGGCTGGGGTCCCAGGGACCGACCTCGCCCGGGGTCGGGAGCGGGCCGCCCTCCTCGAAGGCGAGCGCCACGTCGGCCGGTCCGGCGTCGCCGAAGACGTCGGCGTCGGCGTCGAAGGTGATCTCCTCGTCGCTCACCGCCACCCGGGTGTCGGCGGTGGCCTCGGAGGCGTCGTCGTCGGTGAGGAGGTCCACGACGGCGATCACCACGGCCGCCACGACCAGCAGGGCGGCCAGGACCGCGAGCACCGGCACGAGCCGACCCCACCGCCGGGCCGTCGGCACCCCCTCGGGCTCGTCGCCGGCCGGGGCGCCCTCGGACGGGCCGACGGGCGCCCGCTCATCGGCGTCAGCCGGCCCGGCGTCGTGGTCGACCGTCGACGGGGCCGCCAGCGCCGAGGGGTCGCCCGGGTGGCCCTCGAGGTCGAAGCCCAGGGCGTCGAGGTCGGCGAGGATGGTCTCGGTGCTGGCCTCCACGTCGAGGCGGGCGAGGACCCGGCGCAGGTCGCCGACGGTCATCCCCGGCCGGCGGCCCAGGGCCACCTCGATCACCCGCCGCCGGGCGAGGTCCGCGTCGGTCACCTGCTCACCCGGGGCCACGGCCGCCATCTTCCCCGTCGGACGGCGCGCCCGTCGAACCCAGCGCACCGACCCGGCGCACACCCTGGCCGGTGGGGCCGCCACCGGGCGGGACCAGGTCGGGTGCCACCTCGGCGAGGGGGGCGGTGACGAACTCCCGCTCGTGCATCCGAGGGTGGGGCACGGTGAGGGTGGCGTCGTCGTGGCGCTCGCCGTCGATCCACAGCACGTCGACGTCGAGCGTGCGCGGCCCCCACCGCTCGGCCCGCACCCGACGGGCGTCGGCCTCCAGGGCCTGGGCCCGGGCCAGCACCTCGTGAGCCGACAGGTCGGTCTCGACCACCAGGACCAGGTTCAGGAAGCGGCCCTGGTCGGGGCCGCCGACGGGGTCGGTCTCGTAGACGTCGGAGACGGCGGTGACCTCGGCGCCCCACCCGGCGACCGCGTCGCGGAGGTGGCGTCGTCGGTCGCCCAGGTTGGAGCCGACGCCGAGCACCACCCTCCGCACCGGGGCGACCCCCGGGGACCCGGTCACCCGCGACGTCGGGTGATGCGCACCCCCGAGGTGGCCAGCACCTGGGCGACCGGCGGGCGCAGCTTGCGCACCGACACGGTGACGCCGACCACCCGGTCGTCGGAGAGGATCAGCTCGGCGATGCGCTCGGCCAGACGCTCCAGCAGCCGGAAGCGCTCGGTGGTGATGAGCCGCTCGACCAGCTCGCACACGGCCCCGTAGTCGACGGTGTCGTCGAGGTCGTCGGACGCGCCGGCCGGGGTCAGGTCGGCCTCGATGTCGACGTCGACCTCGAGGGGCTGGGCCCGGTCCTGCTCCTCGGGCAGGGCCCCGCAGATGCCGGGCGCGGTGAGCCCCCGGAGCTCGATCAGGTCGGGCGCCACCGGCTCAGCCACGGGACCCCGGCACGGACGGGGCGAGGGCGATGAGCTCGCGCCCGACCGGTCCGATCTGGCGGGCGAGCATGCGCTCGACCAGCATCGTCGCCTTGGGCGCCTCGGGCACCAGGCCCGACCAGATCACGTAGGCCGCGACCAGCCCGGCGATCCGGTCGCCCAGCTCCTCGCCGTGCAGGAGGACCTTCTCGCCCTGGCCGAGGAGCTGGTCGAGCTCGGGGAACAGCTGGGCCATCAGCTCCGGGGCGTCCTCGTGGGACCGCAGCGGGCGGTGCAGCCACGAGACCTCGAGCTCGGTGTAGTTGTGGAGGTTGCTGTTGGCCGGGATGATCGAGATCACCTTGGTGAAGCCCTGCTCCCGCACCCAGATGATCTCCTCCTGGCGGCGGACGCGACGGTGGTTCGCGCCGTAGCCGCCGGGCCGCTCGGACACCGCGAAGCGGTCGCGGATGACCCATGAGAAGTTGCGGGGGCGGATGCCCTGGGCCCACTTGCCCTTCATCCCCATCGGGGTGGTTCCTCTCGTCTCCGGCCCGCGCGCGACCCCCGGGTGGGGTCGGGCGGCGACCAGGTCCGATCATGCACCATCGCGGCCCGACGCGAGGAGTGCGTGCCCGCCCGATCGGGGCCGATGCCGATGGGTGGGCGGCGTCGCCCCTGGTCAGCGCCTCACGGGCGGACCCCGGCGGCGCGCGCGGCGGCCACCGTGGCGGCCACGTCGTGGGCCCGCACCATGGCCGCCCCGGCCGCGTACGACCACACCGCGGTGGCCACCGAGCCCTCGATGCGGTCGTCGGTCCCCACCGGCGGGCCACCCCCGTCGGCGTCGGCCAGCAGGGCGCCGAGGAAGCGCTTCCGGCTGGTCGCGACGAGAACGGGGAAGCCGGTCGCCACCAGCACGTCGAGGCGGGCCAGCAGGGCCAGGTTGTGGGCCGCCGTCTTGCCGAAGCCGATGCCGGGGTCGACCCACACCTCCTCGACGCCCGCGTCGCGGGCCACGGTCGCCCGCTCGACCAGGAAGGCGGCGACCTCGGCCACCACGTCGTGGTAGCGGGGGTCGCGCTGCATGGTCTCGGGCGCACCCAGCATGTGCATGGCGACGAACCCCACGCCGTGGTCCGCCGCCACCTCGTGGAGGGAGGCCGACACGTCGTTGACCAGGGTCGCCCCGGCCCCCACCGCCGCGTCGGCGACCCCCGCCTTCCGGGTGTCGATCGACACCCGGACGTGGGGGGCGAGGGCGGTGACCACCGGGACGACGCGGTCGAGCTCCTCGTCCTCGGGCACCGGGTCGGCGCCGGGCCGGGTCGACTCGCCGCCCACGTCGACCACGTCGGCCCCGCCCGCGGCCAGGCCGAGACCGTGGGCGATGGCGGCGGCGTGGTCGAGGTAGCGGCCGCCGTCGGAGAACGAGTCGGGCGTGACGTTGACCACGCCCATGACCAGGCCCCGGTGCCGCACCACCCGGGCAACCTAGGCCGCGGCCACCGGCCCGCGTCAGGGGGCGGATCCGGAGCCGGTCAGGCCCCGCCGGGACCGGGCGGCGTGGCAGCCTCGAAGCGCACCACCAGGGACTTGGACGTGGGGGTCCCGCTGACCTCGGCCGTGCTCTCGAGGGGGACGAGCACGTTGGCCTCGGGGAAGTAGGCCGCGGCCGTGCCCCGGGCGACGGGGTAGGCCACCAGGCGGAAGGCGGGGGCCCGGCGCTCGCCGTCGTCCCACACCGACACCACGTCGACGTGGTCGCCGTCGGCCCGCCCCAGGTCGGCCAGGTCGTCGGGGTGCACGAAGACCACCCGCCGACCCTGGTGGATCCCCCGGTAGCGGTCGTCGAGGCCGTAGATCGTGGTGTTGTACTGGTCGTGGCTGCGGAGCGTCTGCAGCAGGAGGTGCCCGGGTGGGGTGGCGACCCAGGTCAGGTCGTTGACGGTGAAGCGGGCCCGCCCCGTCTCGGTGCGGAAGGTGCGGCTGTCGCGCGCCGGGTTGGGCAGGGTGAAGCCGTCGCCCACCCGGGCCTCGTAGTCCTCGAAGCCGGGCACGACGTGGCCGATGTGGTGGCGGATCCGGCCGTAGTCGGCCTGGAGGCCCTCCCAGTCGACCGCCGCCCGGTCGGCCACCAGCCGCCTCGCCACCTGGCTGACCACCTCGACCTCGCTGGGCAGGTCGGGGGCGGGCGGCTCGAGGTGGCCCCGGCTGGCGTGGACCATGCCCATGGAGTCCTCCACGCTGACCCGCTGGGGACCGCCGGCCTGGCGGTCGACGTCGGTGCGACCCTTGCAGGGCAGGATCACCCCCACCTCGCCCGGCACGGCGTGGGAGCGGTTCAGCTTGGTGGACACCTGCACCGTGAGCCGGCACCCGGCCAGGGCGGCGGCGGTGGCCTCGGTGTCGGGGGCGGCGGCCACGATGTTGCCACCCATCCCCACGAAGGCTCGGGCCTCGCCCGCGGCCATGGCCCGGATGCTGGCCACCGTGTCGTGGCCGGGGTCGCGCGGGGGCGAGAAGGAGAACTCCCGGCCCAGGGCGTCGAGGAAGGCGTCGGGCATCTTCTCCCAGATGCCCATGGTGCGATCGCCCTGCACGTTGCTGTGGCCCCGCACCGGGCAGGCCCCGGCGCCCTGGCGGCCGACGTTGCCCCGCAGGAGCAGGAAGTTCACGACCTCGCGGATGGTGGCCACCGAGTTGCGGTGCTGGGTGAGCCCCATGGCCCAGCACACGATGATGCGGTCGGCCGCCATGACCTCGGCGACGGTGGCGTCGAGCTCTTCGTCGGTGAGGCCCGTGGCCGCCGCCACCTCGTCGGGGTCGAGGGCGGCGAGGTGGGCGGCGTAGTCCTCGAAGCCGTCGGTGTGGGCGGCGATGAACCCGTGGTCGAGCACGGGCTCGGTCGCGGCCGTTCCCCCCGCGGCGGCGTCGGCGGCCAGGAGGCGGGCCCCGAGGGCCTGGAACAGGGCCAGGTCGCCGTTGACCCGGATCTGGAGGAACCGGTCGGCCAGGTCGGTGCCGGACCCGACGATGCCGCTCGGGCGCTGGGGGTTCTTGAACCGGCGCAGGCCCGCCTCGGGCAGCGGGTTGACGGCGATGATCCGGGCGCCGGCCTCCTTCGCCCTCTCCAGCGAGGTGAGCATCCGAGGGTGGTTGGTCCCGGGGTTCTGGCCCACGATCACGATGAGGTCGGTGTCCTCGATGTCGTCGAGCAGCACCGTGCCCTTGCCCACCCCGAGGGTCTGGTTGAGGGCGGCGCCGCTCGACTCGTGGCACATGTTCGAGCAGTCGGGGAGGTTGTTGGTGCCGAAGGCCCGGGCCAGGAGCTGGTAGGCGAAGGCGGCCTCGTTGCTGGTGCGGCCCGACGTGTAGAAGACGGCCTCGTCGGGGTGGTCGAGGGCGGCCAGCTCGGAGGCGACGAGGTCGTAGGCCTCGTCCCACGTGACCGCCTGGTAGCGGTCCGCCCCCGGCCACCGGACGGCCGGGGTGGTGAGCCGCCCCTGCTGGCCCAGCCAGTGGTCGCTCCGTGCCGCCAGGTCGACCAGCGGGTGTCGGGCGAGGAAGTCGGCGCCGACGGTGCGCCGGGTGGCCTCCTCGGCCACCGCCTTGGCCCCGTTCTCGCAGAACTCGGCGAGCGAGCGCTCCCCGGGCGCCGGGTCGGGCCAGGCGCACCCGGGGCAGTCGAAGCCGTCGTGCTGGTTCAGCCGGCGCAGGCTGCCGACGGTCCGGGCCACGCCCATCTCGCGGACGCCGTCCCGCAGCGACACCAGCACGGCCGGGACCCCGGCGGCGTGGTCGTCGGGGGGGCGGACCTCGAGGTCCTCGTCACCCTGGTCGTGCGCCGGAGCCGCCTTGTGCACCGCGTGCCGTCCTCTCGTCGGGTGGGGCCCAGTCAACCGGTTGCGCCCGGGCCGCGCACCTCGGGCTGCGCCCCGGGGCCGGTCCTCAGCGGGCGCCGCGGGTGACGAACCGCATGGCCTCCTGGCGGGTGGCCACGCTGGAGCGGAACAGGCCCCGGACGGCGGAGGTGACCGTGCTGGTGCCGGCCTTCTGCACCCCGCGCATCGACATGCACAGGTGCTCGGCCTCGATGACCACCATCACGCCCTTGGGCTCGAGGGTCTCGGAGAGGGCGTCGGCCACCTGGGCGGTGAGGCGCTCCTGCACCTGGGGTCGGCGGGCGTAGCCGTCGACCAGGCGGGCGACCTTGGACAGGCCGATCACCCGGCCGTCGTCGTTGGGGATGTAGGCCACGTGGGCCTCGCCCGTGAAGGGGACCAGGTGGTGCTCGCACATCGAGTACAGCGGGATGTCGCGCACCATGACCATCTCGTCGTGGTCGGCCTCGAAGGTGACCTTGAGGTGGCGACGGGGATCCTCGTGCAGACCGGAGGCGACCTCGGTCCACATGCGCGCCACCCGCGCCGGGGTGTCGAGGAGGCCGTCGCGGTCGACGTCCTCCCCGATGGCGGCCAGCAGCTCCCGCACCGCGGAGGCCACCCGGTCCTCGTCGACACCGGCCCCGGGGCCCACCAGGGGCACGTCGGGGTCCGGCTCGGTCTCGTCGTCGGTGGCGGGCACTAGGGCGCTCCTCGGTAGGTGCGGACGTCGGGGAGGTTGCGGTGGCGCTCGGCCACGTCCAGCCCGTAGCCCAGGACGAAGTCGGGCGGGATGCTGAAGCCCACGTAGCGGAGCCCGAGCTCGCCCTGCTGCTGGCCCTGGCGCACCAGCAGGGCGCACACCTCGAGGCTGGCCGGGTTGCGGGCCAGCAGGTTGCGGCGCAGGTACTGGAGGGTGAGCCCGCTGTCGATGATGTCCTCGACGATGAGCACGTCGCGGCCCGACAGGTCGAGGTCGAGGTCCTTCACGATGCGGACCACGCCGCTGGTCTTGGTGGCCGCCCCGTAGGACGAGATGGCCATGAAGTCGAACTCGACGGGCAGGTCGATGGCCCGGGCCAGGTCGGCCATGAACACGAAGGCACCCTTCAGGACGCCGACGAGGAGCGGGGCCCGGCCCGCGTAGTCCTCGGTGATCTGGGTGCCCAGCTGGGCCACCCGCTCGGCGATCTGGTCGCGGCTGACGACGACGTCCCCCAGGTCGGGGTCGTCGGGTGGGCCCGCAGCGCTGCTCATCGCCCGCACGGTACCGGCTGCCCCCGCCTCCCCCGCCCGCCCGACCGTGAGGCGCGCGGCGTCCCTGCGAACCTTGGACGCGTGGTCGCGCCAGGGAACGACACCCGTCCGACGTTCGCCGCGCGCCCTGGCCCGCCGGCGCGAGCTCTGGACGGTTGACCGCGCCAGAGAACGACACCCGTCCAACGTTCGCTCGGTCAGGGTGGGGACGGGGGCGGGTCGAGGTGGAGGCGCTGGTGCGACCGACGGACCCGCCAGCCACCGGCCACCTCGGTGGCCACCACCTCGCCCGCGGCCACGGCGCGCACCCGCTCCACCGCCCCCGCGGAGGGGGGCTGGCCGTCGCCGGTGGGCCGGAGCCAGGCCCGGACGGCGGCCCGGGCGAGCGGCGGGGGGGCCGCCGCCAGGGCAGCCGCGTCGGTGGGGTCGAGGTCGGCGGCCAGGGCGGCGACGAGGTCGGCGTCGTCGGCCATCAGCGCGGCCTGCCGGGCGAGGACGGGCACCAGGTCCCGGCCGGCCACGTCGGCCAGCAGGGGCAGGACCTCGTGGCGGACCCGGTTGCGGACGAAGCGGGGATCGGCGTTGGACGGATCCTCCAGCGGTGACAGCCCCTGCGCCGCACACAGCGCTGCCGTCTCGGACCGGCGCAGGGCGAGGATCGGGTGCCGGGGCCCCGGCCGCAGCGCGCCCAGCCCGGCCGTGCCCGCCCCCCGCAGCAGGTTCACCAGCACCGTCTCGGCCCGGTCGTCGAGGGTGTGGCCGGTGCAGGCGTCCGCCGGCAGCACCGACCAGCGGGCGGCCCGGGCCCGGGCCTCCAGGTTCGGCCCCGCCGCGACCACCACGGCCTCGGCGCGCACCCGAGCGCCGAGGTGGCGAGCCACCTCGGCCACCACCTCGGCCTCGGCGGCCGAGCCCGGGCGCAGGCCGTGGTCGACGTGCACCGCGGTGACCTCGCACCCGGCCGCGACCGCGAGCACCAGCAGGGCCAGCGAGTCCGGTCCACCCGAGACCGCGGCAGTGACGGCCGTCCCCGGCGCCGGGAACGTGCACCGGGCCAGCAGTTCGTCGACGTCCACCGATGTGGTGTCGGCGCCGGTCACCACCCCATCGTCGCACCGCCGTGGTCGCGGGGCGGACCTGGAGGCCGAGCCGACAGGTGAGGCCGACCAGGCAAGCACGGCATGGCTGTCCGAGCGAGGCGAGGAGACCCCGCAGCGACGACGGCCCTGTCCGATGAAGCTCCCGGCACCGTCCCCTCCTGAGGGCGGGGCCCCCGAGCGCCTCCCCGCGCGGCGTGCTCGAAGGGGGACGCGCTGGCACCCAGACGGACGGGGACCGCCACCCTGTGGGTGCGGCCGCGCCTCGACGGGACTGCCTGACACCGACGCTGGTCGGGGGTCCGGGTGGGTCAGGCGGCGGGGGCGGCCACGCCGACCCGGTCGAGCCAGGCCTGGGGGTCGCGGATCTCCGACATGGTGGGCAGGTGGGAGGGGTCCTCCCAGGCCCGGTCGATGACGTCGGTGCCGCCGACCTCCTCGACCGCCTCGATGAAGCGCTCACCCTGCTCGTACTGCTTGAGCTTGGCCTCCAGGCCGATGACCTTCTGCAGCAGGCGCACCGCGGGGTTGGACTGCTGGCGGCGCTGGCGCAGCACCTGGCTGAAGCGGACCGCGTTGGGGATCTGGTCGGCGCCGGCGCGGTCCATGGTGACGTCGCCGTGGCCCTCGAGCAGGCTCATGAGCCCGCCGATCTGCTCCATCAGCTCCTTCTGGGCGGGCGTGCTGAACAGGGCGGCCAGCCCGCCGTCGTCGAGCGGGTTGCGGCCCTTGCGGACCTCCTCGGCGGCCCGGGTGACGGCGGCCAGCAGCTCGCTCGGGTCCTGGTCGACGGCGCCGACCATGCCGTCGACGAGGCCGAGGAAGTGCTCGCGCATCCACGGCACGCCGGTGAACTGCATGCGGTGGGTGACCTCGTGGAGGGCCAGCCACTGGCGGAACTCCCGGGGCGGGAAGGCGAACTTCTTCTCCAGGGCGAGGATGTTGGTGCCCACGTAGTGGACCAGGTCCTGCTCCTCGGGGTCCTCGTCCTCGATCACCAGCAGGTCGTACTGGCCCAGGACCCGCCCCGACATCCAGCCCAGCAGGGCACCGACCTCGGCGCCGGCGGCGCGCCGGGCGACCGGGGCGAGCAGGCCGTTGCCCACCTTCTCGTCCAGGCGGTTGGTGACGGGGCGGAGCAGGCGCTGGAACGAGGCGATGTTGGCCCGGACCCAGGCGGCCCGGTCGTCGACGCGGGCCCGGGCGGGACCGGCCAGGCTGTGCAGCCCGGTGGTGGCCGCGACCTGCTCCTCGGCCCGGGCGGTGAGCTCGTCGAAGTCCGCGGCCAGGGAGTCCGCGTGGTACGAGCGGGCGAAGGGGTCGCTGCCCGCGGCCCGGACGGCGACGCGCTCGGCCAGCCCCCAGTCCACGGCGGAGGGGGCCACGGCGGCGCTCAGCCCGGGCGCTGGCCGCGGGGCGGGTACTTGGCCCGGACGACCGAGCGGAAGTAGCCGACGATCACGGCGATGGTGGCCAGGACCACGCCGATGGCGAGGCCCACGCCCATCCACTGGGTCCACACGACGGCGGCGAGGAGCATGACGTCGATCCTAGGGGCGTCCGGCGGGGGTGCCGAATCGCGGGGAGACGGGCTCCGCCACCCTCACGCGATGTGGCGTCCGCGGGTCCGCAGCAGCACCGCGGGGTTGTGCAGGGAGCAGTGCTCGGCGTCGTTGTAGACCGACAGCCGGGTCTCGCAGCCGGGCTCGGCACAGGTCCGGGGCCCGCCCTCGGCCGTGCGGGCGACGGAGGAGGCGCGGGACCGGGGCACGTCAGCCCTCGCCCTCGATCAGGTGGGCGATGCGGTCCTTGAGGCCCTCGGGGACCTCGTCGCGGCACTTGTGGGCCACGACCTGGCGCAGCTCGGCCTGGAAGTCGAAGGCCTCGAAGCACTCGCCGCAGGCGTTGAGGTGCTGGGTGATGACCTCGCGCTTGCCGTCGGTGAGCTCACCGTCGATGTAGGTGTAGAGCTCGTGGAGGGCGTCTTGGCAGTCATCCATGGCGGCGGTCTCAGCGGGTGCGTTCGGGCTGGCGGCGGGGGGGTGCGTCGGGGTCGGTGTCCTCGTCGGCGAGGCCTCGGCTCCGTGCGAAGTCGTACAACGACTTCTGGAGCCGACTTCTTCCCCGGTGCAGCCGGCTCATGACCGTGCCGATGGGGATGTCGAGGATCTCGGCGATCTCCTTGTAGGCGAAGCCCTCGACGTCGGCGAGCAGGACGGCCACCCGGAACTGCTCCGGGAGGTCCTCGACGGCCTGCTTGACCTCGTCCTCGGTGAACCAGTCCATGAGCTCGTCCTCGGCGCTGCGACCGACCTGGGCCGCCTCCAAGCCGCCCAGACGGCGGTAGAGGTAGAGGTCCTCGACCTCGTCGAGCTCGGTCTCGTCGGGGCGGCGCTTCTTGGCCCGGTAGGTGTTGATGTAGGTGTTGGTGAGGATCCGGTACAGCCAGGCCTTGAGGTTGGTGCCCTCCTCGAACCCGCCGTAGCCCCGGTAGGCCTTGAGGTAGGTCTCCTGCACGAGGTCCTCGGCGTCGGACGGGTTGCGGGTCATCCGCATGGCGGCGGAGTAGAGCGAGCCCATCAGGGGCATGGCCGCCTCGGCGAAGGTGGCCTGGTCAGCCATGGGACACCCCGGCGGCGCGCATCGCCGCTCACCGTAGCGGTCCGGCCCCCGCCCCCGTCCGGGCTAGAGGTCGAAGTCCTCGCCCAGGCCCTCGACGAAGCGGTGGAAGGCGATGTGGTCGGAGGCGAAGGTGCGGCGCTCGCCGCCGGGGCCCTCGACCTCGACGCTGTCGCCCTCGGTCGAGTCGGTGACGGCCACGGGCCGCCACCCGTCCTCGTAGACCAGGGTGCGCAGCTCCGCCAGCACCGGGTCGTCTCCCCATCCAGCCACGTCGGTCCTCCTCGTCGGGTCCTCCGCCCCCCGGGTGAGGGTAGGTTGCCCGGCGCATGGACGAGGGGGCCATCACCTGCGACGGCCTCACACGCCGCTTCGCCTCGGGCACCGCCCTCGACGGCCTCACCCTGTCGGCCGCGCCGGGGCAGGTCCTGGCCCTCCTCGGTCCGAACGGGGCCGGGAAGACGACGACGGTCCGCCTCCTCAACGGCGTCCTCCGCCCTGATGCCGGGAAGGCATCGGTGCTGGGCCTCGACCCCTGGGCCGACGGCGACGCCGTGCGCCGCCGCACCGGGGTGCTGACCGAGCAGGCCGGCCTGGACGAGCGCTTCACCGCCCTCGAGAACCTGGAGCTGGCGGCCGGCCTGCGGGGCCTGGACCGCTCCGACGGGCGCCGGCGGGGTGGGGACCTGCTCGAGCGCCTCGGGATGGGCTCGCGCGCCGACACGCTCGTGCGGGGGTTCTCCACCGGCGAGCGCAAGCGGGTGGGCCTGGCCCGGGCCCTCCTCCACGACCCCGAGGTCCTGTTCCTCGACGAGCCGACCTCCGGTCTCGACCCCAGCGCCACCCGCGAGGTGGTGGCCCTCATCGCCGGCCTGGCGGCCGAGCACGGCCGCACGGTCGTCCTCTGCACCCACTTCCTCGGCGAGGCCGGCCAGCTGGCCGACCGCATGGCGGTGCTGATCCGCGGCCGGCTGCGGGCCCTCGGTGCCCCGGCCGAGATCGCGGCCGGCATCTGGACCACCCGCACCGTCACGGTCGAGCTGGGCGGTCCGCCGTCGGACGCCCTCCTCGCCGCGGCCCGGGCCCTCGGCGGGGTGGTCGGGGCCACCTCTGCGCCCCCCGGCCTCGCCCTGGAGGTGAACGGGCGCGACGACGTGCCCGCGGTGGTGGCCGGACTGGTGGGGGCAGGGGCGGAGCTCCACGGCGTGCGCGTGCAGGAGCCGACGCTCGAGGACGTCTACTTCGCGGTCGAGGCCCGGGCCGGGGCCGAGGCCGACCCCGTGGCCGACCACCCGCGGTGAGCGCCCCGACCGGCCGCCCCCGCCGCCTGGCCGGCTGCGACCCGCAGGCCCTGGCCACCCTGCTCCGCCGCGACCTCGGCGCTGTCGCCCGCTCTCGGGCCGTCCTGCTGCCCATGCTCATCCTGCCCTTCTTCCTGCTGGTGCTCCTGCCCCTCTCGGTGGCGACCGCGGCGAGGAACCCGGATCTGGAGGTCGACACCTACCTCGACCTCCTCCCCGGGCGGCTGGCGGACCCGATCCAGCTCCTGCCCGCCGACGAGCGCCTGATCATCCTCGTGCTCGGCTACCTCGTGGCGCCCCTGTTCCTGATCGTCCCGCTGATGGTGTCGGCCGTGCTGGCGGCCGACTCCTTCGCGGGCGAGAAGGACCGGCGCACCCTGGAGACGCTGCTGCACCTCCCGGTGACCGAGCGCGACCTCTACGTCGGCAAGCTGCTGGGCGCGTTCCTGCCGGCCGTGGCCGTGTCGTGGGTCGGCTTCGCCCTGTTCTGCGTCGTGTCCGACGTGGCCTCGTGGGGTGTGCTGGGGCGGGCCTTCCTGCCCACCGGGCGCTGGCTCGTGCTGATCCTCTGGGTGGCACCGGCCACCGCCGCCCTCGGCCTGGGGATCATGGTGCGGGTGTCCATCCGGGCGCGGGGCAACCAGGAGGCCCAGCAGCTGGGCGGGGCCGTGGTGCTGCCGCTCACCGTGCTGGCCGTGGGCCAGGCCAGCTACCTGCTGCTCTACCCGCTGGTGGTGAGCGTCCTCGTGGGTCTGGTGCTGTGGGTGGCGGCGGGTTGGCTCAACGTGCGCGGGGCCCGGTCCTTCACCCGAGACCGGCTGGCGGCCCAGGCGTGAGCGGCGCGGGGACCCCTCCCGTCAGGCCTCGGCCGACACGGTGACGACGTCGCAGCCGTCGTCACCACCCTCGTCGAGGGTCGCCCGGCCCTCGGTCACCCCGGTGTCCTCGGTGCGGGCCCGGACCTCGCCGCCCTCGCGCTCGGGGACGTCGGCGAAGTAGGCGATGGTGCCCGTCGACGGCTGGTAGAAGGCCGGCGTGTCGGCGCCGTCGCAGTCCCAGTCCCCGAGCACCAGCTGCCCGGGCCCGCCCTCGGCGTCGAACCCGTAGGCGCGCGGTCGCTCCTCGTCGGGGTCGACGCGGAAGAGCATCGTCCGTCCGTCCCAGACGACCTGCGTCGGGCAGCCGTCGCCCGCCAGGTCCGCGGTGAGGTCCTGGGCGCCGGAGGGCACCTCGATGGCGGGCAGGGCGACGCAGCCCACCCCCCGGGGCTGCGAGCGGCCGTCGACGGCGACGGTGGTGGGGTCCTGCTCCGCACCCAGGCGGGCCCGCAGCCACAGGCCGCCCCCGACCGCGGCGACGAGGAGCACGACCACGACGACACCGGTGAGGAGGGGACGGCCCCGGACCGCCTCGGCCTCGGGGGTGGGCGGGCGCGGACCGAAGGCGCGGGTGCCGCGCGGAGGGTCCTCGGGGGCGGCCACCGGCACCGACGGGGCTTCCTCCGACGGGGATCCGTCCTCGGCGTCGGGCACCGGGACGGTGCGCGCCGTGCCGGGCAGGGCCACCAGGCCCGGCTCCACCGCGGCCCGGAGCCCGGCGGCGAGGTCCGCAGCGGAGGAGGGCCGGGCGGCCGGGTCGCGGGCCAGGGCCGACTCGACCAGGGCGGCGAGGGCCGGGGGCACGTCGGGGACCTCGGCGAGGGGTGGGTGGTCGCCCACGTCGGCCGCGGCCAGCACGTCGCGCACCTCGTCGCCGCCGTGCGGGAGGTGGCCGGCCAGGGCCAGGTAGGCGACGACGCCCAAGCCGTACACGTCGTTGCGGGGGTCGGGGCGGCCCGTCTCGACCAGGGCGGGGTCGACGTAGCCGACGGTGCCCTCGACGGTGGCCAGCGGGTCGCCCAGTCCGGTGAGGCCGTCGAGGCCGGCCAGGCCCGGGGTGAGGGTCTGGGCCACGCCGAAGTCACCGAGGAGGGGCTCGCCGTCGGTGGTGAAGAGGATGTTGGCCGGCTTCACGTCGCCGTGGAACACGCCCCGGCGGTGGGCCGAGGCCAAGGCGTCGGCCACCCGCGCCAGGACGGCGACGACGGCGCCGGGCTCGAGCCGGCCCCGCTCGGCGAGCAGGTCGTGGAGCGAGCCGCCCCGGGCGAAGGACATGACGATGGCGAGGCCGGCGCCGTCGTCGAGGACGTCGAGGACCCGGACGATGTGGGGGTGGTCGAGGTCGGCCAGGACCACGGCCTCGCGCCGGAGACGGGCGGCCCCGTCGGGGCCGGCGTCGGCCCGGGCCCGCTTGACCGCCACGACCTGGTCCACGGGACCGGGCCGGGTGGCCCGCCACACCGACCCGGCGGTGCCCCGGCCCACCAGGGCCTCGAGGTGGTAGGGGCCGATGGTGTCCATGCCCCGGGCGCGGTACCCGACCCCCCGGTGGGGGAAACGGTGGCCCCCTCCCCCGCCGGCACGGAGCGGTGGACGGCCCGGCGGCTCAGCCCGTGGCGCAGCCGTCGGTGGGGGCCTCGCCGTCGGCCAGGCCGAAGAGCCACTCCAGCCCCTGGCGGTAGGCCTCGGGTGCGGCACCGGTGTGGGAGCCCTCGGGCAGCACCCGACGCTCCACGACCTGGCCCTCCTCGCACATGCGGTCGTAGAGGATGCCGCTGAGGGCGACCGGCACGGTGTCGTCCATCTCGCTGTGGACGATGAGGATGGGTGCCTCGGTGACGACCTGGCCCGGGTTCTGCTCCTCGGCCCGCTCCGGCCACGGCTCGGAGGCGGCGCCGTCGGGGCGGACCAGGTCCGACGAGGGGACGCCTGCGACCGCGCCGAAGATGTCACCGGTGCAGCCCTCGTCGACGGCGGCGAGGCGGGACAGGCCCTCGTCGGTGAGGAAGGTGGCGGGGTCGGCGTCGGGGTAGGCCGCCGCGATCCCGGCCACGATCATGTAGGCGAACCCGGCCTGGGGCAGGCGGGGAGCGGCGTCGAGGATCACGTCGACCTCGGTGGCCGGGGCCCCGGCGAAGGTGCCGACGACATCCATGTCGGGGGCCCACTCGGGCGCCACCTCGCCGGCCCAGAGGGCGCCGTGGCCGCCCTGGGAGTAGCCGGCGATGGCGAGCTGGTCGCCCTGGTCGGCGCCGGGCAGGGCGCCGGCGGCGAGGGCGGAGTCGACCACGCTGCGCCCCTCGCTCTCACCCACCAGGTAGGGGTGGCGACCGGGCGTGCCCAGGCCCTCGTAGTCGGTGAGGGTGGTGATCCAGCCACGCTCCCCGACGGCCCCGGTGATGGCCAGCTCCGCGCCGCCCTCGCCCTTGGAGGGCGCGCACTCGTCGGCGATGCCGGTGGTGCCGTGGGCCACGGCGAGGGTGGTGCGGCCCTCCTCCGGCGCCGGGCCCTCGGGCACCACCACCTGGCCGGTGACCACGATGGCGTCACCACCGACCGACTCGGAGGTGTACATCACCCGGTAGGTGGCCGAGCCGTCGACCGGGGCGGGGGTGAGCTCCTGGTACTTGAGGAGGGTGCCGTGGGCGACGTCGGGGAGGGGATCGGGCACGGCGTAGAGGTCCTCCTCGGTCGTCACCTCCTCGGGCTCGGGCTCCTCGGTCGCCGCGGTGGTCGAGGTCGCGGAGCCGGCGTCGCCCGCGGCGGTGGTGACCGACGTCGTGGTCGTGGCCGCGCCGGCCCCGTCGGAGGCGTCGTCGGAGCACCCGGCCAGGACCAGCAGGGCGACCAGGCCGGCGACGACGGCGGCCGCCCGACGACGGGCACGGTGAGGGGTGGGGATCACGGCTCTCCTCGGAGGATCCGGGTGACGGCGGCGACCAGGTCGGTGCGCGGCACCGAGGTCTGGGCGGCCCGGTCGGTGCGCCACTCGTCGCGGTCGGTGATCTCCTGGGACCGCTGCGCCCCGAGGACCAGGTCCTTGAGCTGGACCTCATCGGCGTCGAACTCGCGGCCGCCCGCGATCACGGCCACGGGGGCGTGGCGCTTGTCGGCGTAGGAGAGCTGCTTCTGCAGCTTCTGGGTGCCGAGGTAGACCTCGGCCCGGATGCCGGCCGCCCGCAGCTCGGCGGCCATGGCGTGGTAGTCGGCCAACCGGTCGCGGTCCATGGCTGTCACGACGACCGGTCCGGTGGCGGGCGCGGCGTCGTCGCGCCGCGTGCGGAGGGCGGCGAGGAGGCGGTCGACGCCCACGCTGGCCCCGCAGGCGGGGACGGCCTGGCCGGTGAAGCGCTGCACCAGGTCGTCGTAGCGGCCACCCCCGGCGACGGAGCCGAACTGACGGGGGCGGCCCTTCTCGTCGAGGGTCTCGAAGGTGAGGACGGCCTCGAACACGGGGCCGGTGTAGTACGCCAGGCCGCGGACCACGCTGGGGTCGAACACGACCTGGCCGCCGACCCCCATGGCGTCGAGGGCGGCACCGATGGCGGCCAGCTCGTCGACGCCCTCGCGGCCGGTGGGGTCGTCGCCGACCAGGTCGGCCAGGGTCGCCAGCACCGCGTCGCGCGACGGGTCGCCGGCCGCGACGAAGGCCAGGACCGGTGCGGCCTGGTCGTCGGACAGCCCGGCACCGGCAGTGAAGTCGCCGGAGCGGTCGCGGCGGCCCTCCCCGAGCAGGTCGCGCACGCCGTCGAGGCCGAGGCGGTCGAGCTTGTCGACGGCCCGCAGGACCTCGAGCTGGCGCCCGGGCTCGGTGACCCCGGCGCGGGCCAGCACCCCGTTGAGCACCTTGCGGTCGTTGACCCGCACCTCGTAGTCGCCGGCCGCGATCCCGGCCGCCTCGAGCGAGGCGCCGAGCAGGGCGCACGCCTCGGCGTCGACGGCCATCGAGGCGCTGCCCACGGTGTCGAAGTCGCACTGGGTGAACTGGCGGAAGCGGCCGGGACCGGGCTTCTCGCGCCGCCACACCGGCCCGGCCTGGTAGCGGCGGAAGGGCGTGGGCAGGTCCTGGCGGTGCTGGGCCACGTAGCGGGCGAGCGGCGCGGTGAGGTCGTAGCGGAGGGCGAGCCACTGGTCGTCGTCGTCGCGGAGGGCGAACACGCCCTGGTCCGGGGCATCCTCGTCGGGGAGGTTCTTGCCCAGGGCGTCGAGGAACTCGATCGCCGGGGTCTCCAGCGGGGCGAAGCCGTGCAGCCGGTAGGTGGCCACCAGGGCCTCGAGCATCTCGAGGCGCTCGATGACGTCGTCGGCCGCGGCGTCGACGAACCCGCCGGGGAGGCGGGCCTTGGGGCGGGCGTCTGCTGCCATCAGGGCCTCCTCGTCGGTGGGTGGGCTGAGGCGCAGGACCGGGCCCGAGTACTGCCGATGGGATTTGAACCCATGACCTCCTGGTCCACAACCAGGCGCTCTAACCAACTGAGCTACGGCAGCGCGAGGGGCCGATCGTGTCAGCAGGGCCGCCTCCCCCGCAACACCGATGCCGGGGCTGCGGAGGCGGTCGCGCCGACGCCGCCCCCCTAGGCTCCCCGCCGGCGGAGGAGGCGAGAGGGAGATGGTGCGAGCGCGGACGACGACGGCCGTGGCCGTGCTGGGGCTGGTGCTGCTGGCCGCGTGCCAGCCGGCGCGGACCCCGCTGTGGAGCGGTGCTCCGTCCTCGTCGGGGGTCGCGGTGCTCACCCCCGACGGCACCGATCGCTACGCCATCGACTCGACCGACACCGGCGTGCACGCCGAGGCCCTCCCGTCGAACTCCGGCACCAACCTGCGGGTCGCCTTCTGGCCCCGAGGGGTCGACGCCGTGGTCGACGGTGAGTCGTGTGCCCGCTGGTCGGGGTTCACCGGTGCGATCACCCAGCAGGGCGCCGCCCTCCGGGTGGTGCGCAACGGGTCGCGGGTCCGGGCCGTCACCGTGACCCAGAACATCCTCTACGGCGCCCGCTGGAACTTCAACGTCCACGTGTGGGACACCGCCGCCGACCCGCCCCTCCGCAAGGTCGGCGACATCTCGCTCACCCAGCTCTTCCGCGAGACCGGCATCCGGGGTGACGTCTGGGTGTGCGCCCGGACGCTGGGCGACCGGGCCGAGGTCAAGGTGTGGCGCCCCTGGCAGGCCGAGCCGGCCTGGGGCGACCCCCACCACGGCGGGGCGGTGGACCTGCCCCGCGCCTTCCGCCTGCGGGGCCAGGTCGGCTGGTACGTCGGCCACCTGGGGCCCGGAGAGCACGCCGACTTCAGCGACCTGTCGACCTGGACCTACGACCCGCAGGACCGGTCCCGGTCCGGCACCTCCAGCCTGACCGGCCCCGACGCGGTCAGCGTCCGCCCCGCGGCCTGACGCCCCGACTCAGCCCGCCAGGGTGAGGACGGCGACCGTCGGCGGGCTGAACAGCCGCACCTGCGGCGCCGGTCCCCGCTGGAGGCCCACGCCGGGCGACACGTAGATGCGGTTGCCGTCGACGTCGTGGAGACCGCCGCGGGCCACGTCGCGGGGCACGCCCGAGAGGGTCACCAGAGGCCCGAACCCCGGGACCACGACCTGGCCGCCGTGGGTGTGGCCGGCGACGGTCAGGTCGACGCGGGCGTCCGGGGGCAGCAGGCCGACGGTGTCGGGGCGGTGGCTCACCAGCAAGGCGATGGGTCCGTCGTCGGGCTGGGCGTCGAGGTCCGCGCGGACGGCGTCGGCCGACGGCGTGTCGTAGGCCAGCCGCGTCCCCCCACCCGCACGACCCGGTCACCCACCGCGACGTCGACCACCTCGTCGGCGAGGGACCGGATGTCCAGCCCGTCGAGGATGTCGTCGGCATGGCCCTGGATCTCGTCGGCCCCGCCTCCGTCGGCGTCGCCGCGGACGAAGTAGACGCCGCCCGGTGCGTGCAGGCGACCCAGCAGGGCGCGCATCTCGGGCAGGTCGGCGTCGAGCTCGGCCTGGGTCCCCTGGTAGAGGTCGCCGGGCACCAGGATGATGTCCGGCTCGGCGGCCAGCACCTCGTCCACGGCACGCTGCTCGTGGGGACCCACGTGGTTGGTCTGGAGGTCCGCCAGGATCGCCACGGTGACCGGGTCGTCACCCCGGCGGGCCGGGTCGACGGCCACCTCCACCCGCTCGACCCGCAGCCGGTAGGGCTCGACGTGGGTGGCGTAGGCCCCCACCGCGGCCGGGACGAGCAGGCCGAGCGCGAGCAGGCGCACCGCGAGGGCGGAGCCCCGGACCAGCCCCAGGACGACCAGGCCGGCACCGACGACCGGGATCGTGACGGTGGCACCGAGGTAGGCCAGGTGGACCAGGGCGAAGAGGGAGGCCCCCGTGACGACCAACAGCACCAGGGCGACCGCCAGCGCGGCCCCGGCGACGGCCAGGGCCACACCGAGGTGCCTCCACCCCACCACCGGCCTCCCCCGGGCGGCGGCCACCAGCCCCAGCCCGGCGGCGGCCAGGGAGGCCAGCGTCAGGGGGAGGGTGGCCGCCACGGCCGCTCATGGTGCCAGGCGGGGGTGCCGGCCCGGGTTCAGACCACCGGCTGGTTGAAGTAGCTGATGCTGTCCTGGGTCGCCCGCAGCCGGGCGATCTGGCTGCTGAACTGCGACGCCGGCGTCACCCGGATGCGGTTGATGTAGGCGCAGCCGAAGCCGAACCCGGTGAACTTCACGTCGAGGTTGGCCTCGCCCCGGTAGGCGGTGCCGCCGCCGGTGCCGGAGAAGGTGATGTCCTGGCGCCACTGGTCCTGGCCGATCAGCCGGGGCGTGGTGGCGCTGAGCGTCCGCCAGCTCCCCAGGTTGGACCCGTCGCGCACCGAAGCCCGCATGCCGTTGAAGAAGTCGGTCGCCGACTGGGCCTGGGTGCCGCCCCGGCCGCACGTGATGGGGGCGAAGGCCAGCACCACCTGCTGGGTGCCGATGTTGTTGGTGGCCACCAGGGCGTTCTGGCTCGGGCTGGCGATCCAGCTGGCCGGGGCGAACCAGGTGAAGTTGCCGGAGGTGTGCTTCACGAAGTCCGGCGGGACGCAGGCGCTGATGGCCATGGTCGCCACCGCGACCAGGGCGAGCAGGGACAGCCGCCGTCGGGTGACGGGGCGGTGGACGGAAGCAGCGGTCATGGCAGGTCCTCGCAGGGGCTGGGGCGTGCCGCCGGCCACCCACGTGGCCGGCGCGGTCGGCCGAGGGGCCGAGCGCGGCTCCGCGATCGCCCCCCGATCCGCCGCCGACGGTACGACAGGCCCCTAACAGCCCGATAACAGCCGGACGTGGAGCCCGAGCGGGGAACCGCCCCCCGGACCTCCTCATGACGAGTGAGACGCTCGGCCGACGGACCGTGGAGCCCGAGCGGGGAACCGCCCCCCGGACCTCCTCATGACGAGTGAGACGCTCGGCCGACGGACCGTGGAGCCCGAGCGGGGAATCGAACCCCGGACCTCCTCATGACGAGCGGGGACCTCGGCCGACGGACCGTGGAGCCCGAGCGGGGAATCGAACCCCGGACCTCCTCATGACGAGCGGGGACCTCGGCCGACGGACCGTGGAGCCCGAGCGGGGAATCGAACCCCGGACCTTCTCATTACGAGTGAGACGCTCTGCCGACTGAGCTACTCGGGCGAGGGGGGAGACCCTAGTGGGCCTCCCCCGCCGGGCGGCCAGCCGATGTCGGGTGCTCAGGCGGTGAGCAGGCGGGTGCGGAACAGGTCGAGCACCATGTCGAGGGCGTCGCGCGTGGGCTGGCCCTCCTCGTCCACCAGGTCGTAGGTGAGCACCGAGTGGGCCGCCTTGCGGTGGCCCCACGGGTTGCCCTTCGAGGAGTCGATCTCCACGCCCACGAAGCGGTCGCCCAGCAGCCGACGGAGGGTGGCGAAGCGCTCGGGCGGCGAGAGCGGGTCGGCGGTGAAGCGCAGGCCCAGGACCTGGAGGTCCTTCGCCGCGCAGGTGTCGAGGGCAGCCTCGAGGTCCTCGGGCGAGAGGCCCACGTCGGCCTTGGCCCTCCCCGTGGTCCCGAAGGGCAGCGAGGGCTGGGACAGGACCGGTGCGAGCACCGGGGCGTCGGCCAGCATGCCGAGGGCGAAGCCCCCGGTGAAGCACATGCCGACGACGCCGATGCCGGGACCGCCGCACTGCTCGTGCAGGTCGCGGCCGAGGGCGCGCAGCCAGTCCATCACCGGCGAGGTGCGCCCGGTGGCCAGCACGTGGAACTCCCGGGAGACGCAGGCCGGCACCATGCTGCGCGCCGCGTCGAGGCCCATGGTGCGCGGGCCGCCCCGCTCGGGGTCCTGGCCGGGCACGCCGAAGAGGTGGGGCAGGGCCACCGAGCAGCCCAGGTCCACCACCCGGCGGGCGAAGGCGATGACGTCGGGCGTGATGCCGGGGATCTCGGCCAGCACGACGACGCCCGGGCCGTCGCCGGCCCGGTACACCGTGCGGGCGGTGCCGTCGTGGGCGAACGTGGTGCGGCGGAAGCCGTCGAGCTCGACGGGAGAGGCGGCCATGGCGCCGCACCCTAGGACGGGCCGGTGATCCCCGGGTCGGCCGGTGGTGCCGGGTGGTCGCGGGATCAGGGCACCGGCGTGGCCCGGGCGCGACACTCGTGGTCGCGACCGCTGCCCACGAGGCGACATGGACCACCTCCACATCCGACCGGCCCCGCCCGGCCCTGCCGGCCCCGCCGGCCCCGGCGGGCCCCGAGCCGTGGGCGGCGCCCGGTCGGCGGCCGACGCGGCCCGGATCCACCAGTCCCAGGAGTGGGTGTTCGACCGGGCTCCCTCGGGCCTCGCCGTGGTCGACGCCGGGGGCCGCCTGGTCGCGGTCAACGCCAGCCTGGTCCGGATGCTGGGACGCGAGCGGGCCGAGGTGCTGGGCCAGCACCTCACCGCCCTGCTCGCCCCCGACCAGCGGGCCGCGGCGGAGGAGTGGTTCGCCCGGGCCCGCGAGCACGAGGGCCCCCTGCACCTGCACGGCTGGATCCGCCCTGAGGTGGGTCCTCCGGTGTGGGTCTCGATCCGTTCGGATCGGATGTTCGACCCGGAGGGACCGCTGGGCGCCGTCGTCGTGTCCGTGATCGATCTGACCGAGCAGCGCCGGCTCGAGGGGCAGCTGGCCTCGGCCCGGGGGGACCTCACCAGCCTGTTCCGCCTGGCGCCGGTCGGCCTGGTGCGCCTCGATGCCGCGGGTCGGGTGCAGGCGTGGAACCCGGCGACCGAGCGGTTGCTGGGGTGGCGGGAGGACGAGGTCCTGGGCCACCTGCCCCCCGTGGTCCCCGAGGGCGCGGACCAGCTCCACCGCACCTACCAGGAGCGGGCCCTGGCCGGCGATCCCCTCGACGGCACGCCGATCACCTGCCGCCGACGCGACGGTGAGCTGGTGGAGGCGCTGGCCTGGACCTACCTGACCGACCCGGCCGAGGGGCCGGCGGAGGTGGTCGTGCTGCTGGCCGACGTCACAGGCCAGGTGGAGGCCACCCGTGCCCTCCAGGCCGCCGAGCACCGCTGGCGCAGCCTGGTCGAGAACATCTCCGACACGGTGACCGTGGTCGGCGCGGACGGGACCCTGCTGGCCACCACCGGGGAGATCAAGCCGATCCTCGGCTACCCCGCCGACGCCTGGCGCCAGATGCAGCTGCTCGACCTGCTCCACCCCGACGACCGGGAACGCCTCCAGCCGGAGATCCAGCGGGTCACGAGCACGCCGGGTGCCGAGGCCGAGGTGGAGGTCCGGCTCCGCCACCACGACGGGACCTGGGTCGAGGTGGCGGTCAGCGCGGTGAACCTGGTGCAGGACCCGCAGGTGCGCGGCGTGGTGCTCACCACCCGCAACATCGTGGAGCAGAAGCGGGCCGAGCGGCTGGTGGCCAGCCAGGCCGAGATCCTCGAGCTGATCGCACGGGGCGCCGTGGTCGACGAGGTCCTGCATGCGGTGGCGGCCATGGTGGAGGACCACGACGAGGGCGCGGTGGCCGCGGTCGTGCTGATGGACGAGGACCACCTGCGTCCGCGCGCGGCCGACGACCGCGGCCCGGGCCCGGCGGTGCGCGCCGCGCTCAGTCGCATGGTCCTGCCCCCCGACGTCCGGGAGGCCCTGCGGGGCCGCCACGGCGAGCCGGTGGTGGTGCCCGACGCCCTCGCCGACCCCCGCACCCGGGACCTGGCCCCCGCCCTGGCCGAGGAGGGGCTGGGCTCGATCTGGTGGGCCTCGGCCCGGGTCGACGAGGCGGACCGGACCTACGGCGGGATCGTCGCCCTCCACGAACAGGGCCACGTGCCGTCCGACCACGCCCTCCGGGCCGCCGACGTGGCCTGCTCGCTGCTGGCGATCGCCATGGAGCGCGACTCCACCCTCGCCGCCCTGGCCCACAAGGAGCTCCACGACGAGCTGACCGGGCTCCCGAACCGGACCCTGCTGATCGACCGGATCCAGACCGGCCTGGAGCGGGCTCGCCGGGCCGATGGCGAGGTCGCCCTGCTCTACATCGACCTCGACCACTTCAAGCGGATCAACGACAGCGGGGGCCTGGTCGCAGGCGACGAGGTCCTGACCCTGGTCGCCCGGCACCTGCAGGAGATCACCCGACCCGGCGACACCGTGGCCCGGGTCGGGGCCGACGAGTTCGTCATCCTCTGCGACCAGACCGGCAGCCTCTCCACCGTCCTGGCCGTGGCCGACCGACTCGGCGAGGCCCTCCGCCAACCGATCCCCGTGGGCGGCCACGAGGTGTTCGTCACCGCCAGCATGGGCTTGGCCCTCGGCCGCGACGACACCGATGCGGCCGAGCTGCTGGGCCAGGCCGACGTGGCCATGGACCGGGCCAAGCAGCGCGGCCGCAACCGCCTCGAGGTCTACGACCCGGCCATGCAGGCCACCGCCAGCGACCGCCTCACGCTCGGCTCCGACCTCCACCGGGCCCTGGCCCGCGAGGAGATGCGGGTCGTGTACCAGCCGATCGTCGACCTCGTGACCGGCGTCGTGGTGGGGGCCGAGGCCCTGCTGCGCTGGGACCACCCGGCGCGAGGGTCGGTGCCGCCCGACGTCTTCATCCCGGTGGCCGAGGAGTCCGGGGCCATCGTCGACATCGGGATGTGGGTGCTGGAGACAGCCCTGGCCGAGATCGCCCCCCGGGTGCCCGACGGCGACGTCCCCTTCACCCTCGCGGTCAACCTGTCCCCCCGCCAGCTGGAGGACCCCACCCTCGTCGCTCGCGTGCAGGCCGCCCTGCGCCGCCACGCCTGGCCCGCCGAGCGCCTGTGCCTCGAGCTCACCGAGACGGCCCTCACCGAGGACCTCGACCTCGCCCTCCACGTGCTGGTGCGCCTGCGGGCCACGGGGATGCGCATCGCGGTCGACGACTTCGGCACCGGCTACTCGTCGCTCACGCACCTCCAGCAGCTGCCCATCGACTCCATCAAGATCGACCGCTCCTTCGTGCACGGCCTCGGCGACCACCCGGGCTCGGAGCGCTCGACCATCGCCCGCTGCGTGATGGGCATCGCCTCGGCGATGGACCTCGAGGCGGTGGCCGAGGGGGTCGAGACGCCGGCCCAGCTCGAGGCCCTGCGCCGCCTCGGCTGCGGCCGGGGCCAGGGCTACCTCTTCTCGGTGCCCGTCCCGGTGGAGGCCCTCGAAGTGCCGACGCAGCCGTAGCCGGCGGACCGCCCGCTCAGCGCCCGGGGGGCAGGCGGAGCAGGAGGGCCTGGAGGAGCAGCTCCTCGTTGGGGTTGCGGACCAGGGCGTCGAGGGCCTCGTTGATCGCGGCCAGGGCCCCGGCCGCACCCTCGGCCCGGTGCGAGGTCTCCTCGCCGTCCGCCGCGGCCGCCAGCAGGGCGTCGCGGTAGGCGTGGGCCAGCTCGCCCAGGCCCATGCGGACCTCGTCGGTGCGCAACCGCCGGACCTGGCGCCGGTGGGTCTCCTCCAGGCGCCGGGCACCGGCGCCGCGCTGGCCGTAGCGCTCGATCCGCTCCTCCAGCTCGCGCACCTCGACCTCGTGGCGCTCCCGCAGGGTCGTGGTGGCGTCGTCGATCCCGGCCCGCAGCTCGGCGACCACCTCGGCCACCACCGCGCCGGTGCCGTCGAGCCGGCCGGGGACCTCGCGCCACGCCGCCACCCGGAGGGCGAAGCGCTCGTCGGCGGCGAGGAGCCGGGCCCTGTCGACGTCGCCGTGGGCGGCCCCGGCGACCTCGGCCGCCTCCGCCGGGCCGATGCCGTCACCCTCCAGCACCCGGGCGACGACCTCGTCGGTGATGGCGGGGAACTCGACCCGGACGCAGCGGGAGGCGATCGTCACCAGCTCGTCGGGCACGTCCTCGGCCAGGATGACGAAGACGGTGCCGCCGGGCGGCTCCTCGACGGTCTTGAGGAGCTTGGCCGCGGTGGCGTCGGCGACGAGGTGGAACTCCTCCAGGATCAGGACCTTGCGGTCGCCCTCGACCGGGCGCATGGACGCCAGCCGGACGATCTCGGTGGCCTGCTCGACACGGATGCTCGCCCCCTCCCGGCGGACCACGGCGATGTCGGGGTGCTGGTCGGCCGCGGCCAGGGCGCGGTGGCGAGCGGCACCCTCGGCGTCGGTGGAGGTGGCGGCCAGCACCTCGCCCGCGAACACCCGGGCTGCGGTGGTGGCGCCGCTGCCGGGGGGACCGAGGAACAGGTAGGCGTGGACCGGGTCCGGCGCCGTCGCCCGCAGCTGGGCCACGGCCCGCTCCTGGCCGGGGACGGCGACCCACGGGTCGTCGAGGTCGGGGGCCAGGCCGCTCTCGGGGGTCACCGGGTCACCCTGCCAGACCCAGGCGGTCGTCCACCACGGCGCGCACGCGAGCCTGGACCTCGGCGACCGTCCCTCCGCCGTCGACGACCACCCAGCGCTCGGGGTCAGCGGCGGCCAGCGTGCGGAAGCCGGCGGTGACAGCGGTGTGGAACGCGTCGCCGGCCGCCTCCAGCCGGTCCCGCGCCCCGCCGATGCGGGCCCGGGCCTCGGTGGGGTCGACGTCGAGGAGGACGACGAGGTCGGGCTGGAGCCCGGCGGTGGCCCACAGCGACAGGTCCCGCACCTCGTCGGTGGGAAGACCCCGGCCGAAGCCCTGGTAGGCGACCGACGACCCGAGGAAGCGATCGGTGACGACGTGGCGGCCGCCCTCCAGGGCCGGGGTGATGACCTCGGCCACGTGCTGGGCCCGGTCGGCCGCCATCAGCAGGGCCTCGGCCCGATCGACCAGTCCGTTCTCCTCCGCGGCGAGCACGATGTGGCGCACCTGGGCGCCGATGGGCGTGCCGCCCGGCTCGCGCGTGAGCACGGCGCCGAGGTGCTCGGCGAGCAGGCGGGCCTGGGTCGACTTGCCGGTGCCCTCCCCGCCCTCGAAGGCGAGGAAGCGCCCTCCGGCCACGCCCGCGTCCCGCTCAGCCGTCGGAGGCGGGCGGGGCCGCAGCCTTCTTGGCCGCCGCCTTCTTCTTGGCCGGAGCCTTCTTCTTGGCCGGAGCCTTCTTGGTGCCGGCCTTCTTCTTGGTGGCGGCCTTCTTCTTGGCCGGGGCCTTCTTCTTCGCCGCCTTCTTCTTGGCGCCCCGCTTCTTGGCCGGGCCCCGCTCGCGGCGGTCCTGGAGCAGCTCGGCGGCCCGCTCCGGGGTGATGGACTCGACGGTGTCGCCCTTGCGGAGGCTGGCGTTGACCTCGCCGTCGGTGACGTAGGGGCCGAAGCGACCGTCCTTGACCACGATGGGCTGACCCGACACGGGGTCGGTGCCCTCCAGCTCGCGGAGCGGCGCGGCCGCGGCCCGCTGGCCCCGGCCCCGCTTGGGCTGGGCGAAGATCCTCTGGGCCTCCTCGAGGGTGACCGAGAACATCTGCTCCTCGGTCTCCAGGCTGCGGCTGTCGCTGCCCTTCTTGAGGTAGGGCCCGTAGCGGCCGTTCTGGGCGGTGATGTCCTCGCCCGACTCCGGGTCCTGGCCCACGACCCGCGGCAGCGACAGCAGTCGCAGGGCGTCGTCGAGGGTCACGTCGTCGAGGGTCATGGTCTTGAGCAGCGACGAGGTCTTGGGCTTCTCCTTCGCCCCGTCGACCATCTCGCCCAGCTGCACGTAGGGGCCGTAGCGGCCCGGCTTGGCGAACACCTCGAGCCCGGTGTCGGGGTCGGTGCCCAGGGGCTTGTCGCCCTTGGGGGCCGAGAGCAGCTCGATGGCCTTGTCGACGTCGAGCTCGTCGGGCGCCAGGTCCTCGGGCACCGAGGCGGTGTCGTCGCCGCGCTTCACGTAGGGGCCGTAGCGACCGGGCTTCACCACGATGGGCTCGCCGTCGCTGTCCACGCCGATGGGGATGGAGTTGATGGCCGCCGCGTCGATGGCCTCGGGGGCCTCGTCGACCAGGCGCTTGAGCCCGGGGCTGACCTCGTCGGCCCCGGCGTCGTCGCCGAACCAGAAGCGCTGGAGCCACGGCTCGCGGGCCAGCGAGCGGGTGGCGATCTGGTCGAGCTCGTCCTCCATCCGGGCCGTGTACGCGTAGTCGACCAGGTCGGTGAAGTGCTCCTCCAGGAGCTTCACCACCGCGAAGGCCGTCCACGACGGGACCAGGGCGGTGCCCTTCTTCCACACGTAGCCGCGGTCCTGGATGACCTGCATGATCGAGGCGTAGGTGGACGGGCGGCCGATGCCCAGCTCCTCCAGCCGCTTCACCAGCGAGGCCTCGGTGTAGCGGGCCGGCGGCGAGGTGGTGTGGCCCACGGCCTCGACCTCGGACGCGGTGAGGGTCTGGCCCTCGGTGAGCGGCGGCAGCAGGCTCTCGCGGTCGTCGAGCTGGGCCTCGGGGTCGTCGGCCCCCTCGACGTAGGCCCGCATGTAGCCGGGGAAGGTGATGGTGCGCCCCGACGCCGACCACTCGGTGGGGGTGGGCTCGCCCCGGCCGGCCTCGGCCGCGTCGGCGGCCAGGCGCACCGACAGGCTGCGGCCCCGGGCGTCGGCCATCTGGCAGGCCACGGTGCGCTTCCAGACCAGGTCGTAGAGGGCGAGCGAGTCGCCCCGCAGCTCGCCCCGGAGCGAGTCGGGGGTGCGGAAGGTCTCGCCCGCGGGGCGGATGGCCTCGTGGGCCTCCTGGGCGCCCTTCGACTTCTTGGCGTAGACGCGGGGGGCGTCCGGGAGGTACTGCCGGCCGTAGAGGGACTCGATCTGGCTGCGGGCGGCGCGGACGGCGGTCTCGGACAGGTTGGTCGAGTCGGTCCGCATGTAGGTGATGTAGCCACCCTGGTAGAGCTCCTGGGCGACGCGCATCACCTGGGCCGACGACATGCGCAGCTTGCGCCCGCCCTCCTGCTGGAGGGTCGAGGTCATGAACGGCGCCTTGGGGCGGGAGGTGAAGGGCTTCTCCTCCACCGACGTGACGGTGAAGGTGGCCCCGTCGAGCCCGTCGCGCAGGGCCTCGGCCCGGGCCTGGTCGAGCACCACCACGCCGTCGCGCGCCACCGCCCCGGCCTGGTCGAAGTCGCGGCCCTGGGCCACCTTGTCGCCGCCGACGCCGATGAGCCCGGAGCGGAACGCCGGCTCGGTGGCGAAGCCGGCCGAGAGGTCCCAGTAGTCGGCGGCGACGAAGGCCATGCGCTCGCGCTCGCGGACCACCACCAGGCGGACGGCCGGGCTCTGCACCCGCCCGGCGGAGAGGCCCTGGTTGACCTTGCGCCAGAGGACGCTCGACACCGGGTAGCCGAAGAGGCGGTCGACGATGCGGCGCGACTCCTGGGCGTCGACCATGCCCTCGTCGATGTCGCGCCCCTCCTCCACGGCCTGGCGGATGGCGCCGGGGGTGATCTCGTGGAAGACCATCCGCTTGTAGGGGATGGTGGGCTTGAGCTCCTCGAGCAGGTGCCAGCTGATGGCCTCGCCCTCGCGGTCCTCATCAGTGGCGAGGTAGAGCTGGTCGGCGTCCTTGAGCGCCGCCCGCAACCGGCGCAGCACGTCCTTCTTGCCCGCGTACACCTCGTAGGTGGGGGTGAAGCCGTCGTCGACGTCGACCCCGAGGCCCTTGGCCGGCAGGTCGCGGATGTGGCCCACCGAGGACTCCACGACGAAGTCGTCGCCGAGGATGCCCTCGATGGTGCGCGCCTTCGCGGGCGACTCGACGATCACGAGAGACCTGGCCATCGCGGGGAAGGGTACGGGTCGTCGCGTCCACCCTGTCAAGCACGGCCCGTGCGGGGCCCGCTGCGGACCGAGGCCGGCGGGGCGCCGGCGTCGGGTGCGCGGCGCCGGGACGCTGCGCTAGGAAGCAGGCGTGCCCACGCCCCGCTCCCACCCCGACGAGGTCGTCGTGGGCACCGACCCGGCCGTCCGGCGCCGCCACGAGGCCCGGATGCTGGTCCTCTTCGTGGTGGCCGCCCTGCCCCTGGCGGTCATCCTGTGGCTCATCCTCTCCAGCGTGGCCGTGGCCGTCCTGTTCGTGGCGGCCTGGACCCTGTTCTTCTGGTTCGGCATCCGCCGTCGCCAGTCCCCCCTGCTGCGCCTGTCCCCCGACGGGTTGTCCTACGAGCCGGGCACGTTCCACCTGCGCTGCACATGGGCCGACGTCGATGCCCTGGGTCCGGTCGACCTCCCCGACGGACAGGTGGAGGCGCTGGTGCTCTCCGAGGGCCACCTGCACTGGGCCACCGACCAGGCCACCCGACGCCGGGTCGAGGCGCGGGGCTGGGACCGCATCATCCCCATCGGCTCCTTCGAGCCCGAGTGGGAGTGGGGCGCCATCGGCCAGGCCTTCCGCGACTGGGCACCGTGGGTCTTCGAGCTCCCCGAGCCCGACGACGAGCAGTAGCGCGAGCCCTGGTCAGGCGCTCATCGGCGAGGGCGCAGGGCGGACGTGGTTCGGGGCCTGGCGCCCGGGCAGCGCGGGGGTGCGGGACCACCACACCAGAGGACACACCACACCATGAGCTTCCTCAACCGCATCGTCCGTGGCGCCACCCGGGGCGCCGCCCGCGAGGCCACCGGCGGCGGCCGCAGGGGTCGCACCACCGCTCCTCGCACCGGCACCCACTCGGGCGGCACCGGAGGGCTCCTCCGCAGCGCCAAGCGCCTCCTCCGCCGGGCCTGACCCCCGTGGACTCGTCGTGCAGGCGGGTCAGGGCGCTGACCACATGGTGCCTGGCACCTCGTGGTCCGAGTGCCTCCCACGCAGGGGCCTGACCCTCGTGGGCTAGTCGTCCAGGCGGGGCCTGCGGCGCTGGGCCTTGCGCTCGGCGGTCTCCTTCTTGGACTGGAGGCGGCGGCGCTGGCTGCCCCGTGACGGTCGGGTGGGCACCCGTCGGCGCGGCGGCACCAGCGCGTCCCGCAGGGCCTCGGCCAGGCGGTCCCGGGCGATCTCGCGGTTGCGGGCCTGGCTGCGCTCGTCGTCGGCCACCACCTTGAGCACCGGCCCGACGCGGTCGCGCACGCGCCGCTTCTGCGCGCCGCTCAGCACCGACGAGTGCCCCACGTCGAAGCGCAGCTCGACCCGGGTGCTGGCCTTGTTGGCGTGCTGGCCGCCGGGGCCGCCCGAGGTCGAGAACGTCTCGACCAGCTCCCAGCCCGGGAGCACCACGCGCCCGCTGATCGGGAGGTCGTCGGAGGCCACGGCCCCATGGTCGCACCTCGTCGCACCACCGCCCGGGCTGCCCCCGTCCTGCCGCCGGGCCGGGCGGCGGTCGGTGCCGGTACCGTCGGGGCGGTGGGAGCCCACCGGCCGTCGCTGCGCGAGCGGGCCGGGACCTCGGCCCTCCGGGTCCTGACCGGCGTGCTCCTCGCGGTCAGCATCGGGGTGCTGGTCCGGCCCGTGGCCCTGGTCGCCGCGGCCGCCGCCGACGACGACCCGGGGGGCCTGGGCCCCGCCCTGGCCGCGACGGCCCTGCACGTCGTGGTGGTGGTGCTGGCCGTCAGCCTGTTCCTCCGGGTCCGGCGCCCTCCCCCACCCGGCTGAGGCCACCGCCGACCGCGACCACCGCCACGACGGGTCGCGCGAGCCCCCGGCCCGGAGACGAACAGGTGTACCCTTGGCGGGGTGACGACGCAGCGGCCCCGGGCAGACGACTGCGGTCAGGGCACCCCGGGGGGCACCTGGGCGGCCGCGTACAGCGCCACCCGCACCCGGGTGCCCTCGGGGCCGGAGCGGATCTCGGCCTCGTCGGAGAGGGCCCGGATCAGCGGGATGCCCAGGCCCCGCTCGATGCGCATGCGGGCCGGGTCGGTGACCGGCGGCAGCACGTCGAGGTCCGCGGGGTCGAAGCCGCCGCCCACGTCGTCGATCACCACCTCCACCCGCGAGGGGGTGAGCCGGCACTCCACCGCGATGGTGGCCACCGTCGCGTCGTCGGCCCGGCGGGCCGAGGCCTCGATGGCGTTGGTGCAGGCCTCCGAGACGATCACCCGGAGGTCGTCGACCCGCTCGTCGTCGAGGAGGGGGTCGATGCGCGCCGTGCCCGCCACCACCATGCGCACCAGGGCCAGGTACTCGGGCTCGGCGGGGACCCGGAGGCGCACGACGTCAGCCCTCGGTCCGACCCCTTCGGGCACCACGGTGGCCGGGGGGGAGGAGTCGGTCACGGGCAGGGCGACGGCTCAGCCCCTCACCGTGGCCTCGTCGACCGTGCGGTGGATGGCGAACACCTTGGTGAGGCCGGTGATCTCGAAGACCTTGAGGATGCGGGGGCCGGTGCACACGAGGGCGAGGTCGCCGTCGTTGGTGCGGACCCGCTTGAGCGCCCCCACCAGCACCCCGAGCCCGGTGGAGTCGATGAAGTCGACCTTCTCCAGGTCGACGACGATCCGGGTGCGCCCCTCCCCCACGAGGCCCACCAACCGCTCCCGCAGGCGGGGGGCGGTGGCCACGTCGACCTCGCCGGAGACGGCGAGCACGGCCCAGCCATCCCTCTCGGAGAGCTCCAAACCCAGTTCGATCACGTCGTCACTCCTCGCGGTCGACCGGCGACGATGGTCAACGGAGGCACGGTACACCGCCCGACCCCTGGCCCACGTCCGACACAGGTGTAGTTACGGGGCTGTCGTTAGGCTCGCGGCCGCTCCGTCCGGGTCACCGCCGGGCCTGCGCCCACGCCCATGAGCCTCCTCACCGCCGCCGACCCCGACACCCTCCTGCAGGTGCTCGACGGGCGCGCCGAGGGCCTCGTGCACGTCGAGCACCTGCCCGCCCGGCCTGCCCGCCACGCCGCCCCGGCGGTGCCCGTCCCCGACCGCCTCGCCGGCCTCGTCCCCCCGGCGGGGCTCTGGACCCACCAGGCCGAGGCCATCGACCGGGCCCGCGCCGGCACCCACGTGGCGGTGGCCACCGGCACCGCCTCGGGCAAGTCGCTGTGCTTCCAGCTCCCCATCGCCGAGGCCGTCACCGAGCCGGTCCGGGGCGGCACCGCCCTGCTGGTGGGGCCCACCAAGGCCCTGGCCCAGGACCAGCTGCGGGCCATGGGCGCCCTCGGCGTCGGCGGCCTGGTGGCCGCCACCTACGACGGCGACTCCACCCCCGAGCAGCGCACCTGGGCCCGCTCCCACGCCAACGTCCTGCTCACCAACCCCGAGATGCTCCACTGCGGACTCCTCCCCCACCACGAGCGCTGGGCCACGTTCCTGCACCGCCTGCGCTACGTCGTCATCGACGAGCTCCACGTGTTCCGGGGGGTGTTCGGCAGCCACGTGGCCCACGTGCTGCGCCGCCTGCGCCGCCTGTGCGCCCGCTACGGCGCCGATCCCACCTTCGTCTTCGCCTCGGCCACCATCGGCGAGCCCGAGACCCTGGCCTCGGCTCTGTGCGGGTCGCCCGTGCAGGCCGTCACCGACGACGCCTCGCCCCGAGGTGAGCGGGTCGTCGCACTGTGGAACCCGCCCCTGGTCGAGGCGGCCACCGGCTCGCGGGTGTCCACCCACCGGGTCACCGCCGCCCTCGTGGCCGAGCTGGTGGGCGCCGGGCACCGCACCATCGCCTTCTGCCGCAGCCGGCGGGGCACCGAGGTGGTGGCGGCCGACGCCCAGAGCCGCCTCCCGACCGACCAGGCGGGGGCGGTGCGGCCCTACCGGGGCGGCTACCTGCCCGCCGAGCGGCGCGAGATCGAGGCCGAGCTCTTCGGCGGGTCGCTGCGCGGCGTGGTGGCCACCTCGGCCCTGGAGCTGGGCGTCGACGTGGGCGGACTCGACGCCTGCGTGCTCGACGGCTTCCCCGGCACCATCGCCTCGCTCTGGCAGCAGGCCGGTCGGGCGGGGCGGGCCCGGCAGCGCTCGCTGGCCGTGCTGGTGGCCGGCGACGACGCCCTCGACCAGTACCTCATGGCCCACCCCGACGAGGTGTTCAGCCGTCCCCCCGAGCCGGCGGTGGTGAACCCCTCCAACCCCGACGTGGTCGACGCCCACCTGGCCTGCGCGGCCTACGAGACGCCGCTGTCGGCGGCCGACGACCGCTGGTGGGGCGACGACCTCGACGACGGCGTGCGCCGCCTGGTGCAGGGCGACCGCCTGCGGATCCGCCCCGGCGCCCGGATGCGCCAGGTGCCCGGCGACGGGCCCCGGGCGGTGTGGGCGGCGCGGGGCTACCCGTCGCGCGGCGTGGGCCTGCGCAGCGGCGGGGGCGGCGAGGTCCGCATCGCCCGCTCCGACGGCGCCCTGGTGGGCACCGTCGACCGGGGCCGGGCGCCCGAGGTCGTCCACCCCGGGGCCGTCTACCTGCACCAGGGCGTGGCCTGGCGGGTCGTCGACCTCGACCTCGACGAGGGCGTGGCCGAGGTGGCCCGCACCGACGGCGCCGAGTCCACCCAGGCCCGCTCCACGGTCTCCATCAGGGTCCTCGACGAGGAGCAGTGCCGACCCGTGGGCCGCACCCGCCTGTCGCTCGGGTCGGTCGAGGTCACCTCCCAGGTCACCGGCTTCCAGCGGCGCGACGCGGCCACCGGCGAGGTGCTGGGCACCGAGGACCTCGACCTGCCGCCCAACCGGCTCACCACCCGGTCGTTCTGGTACGCCCTCGACACCGGCCTGCTGCGCCGGGCCGGGCTGGGCCCCAAGGCGTGGCCGGGCACCCTGCACGCGGCCGAGCACGCCGCCATCGGCCTGCTGCCGCTGTTCACCATCTGCGACCGCTGGGACGTGGGTGGCGTGTCCACCCCCTGGTCCGAGGACGTGGGCGGCCCCGCCATCTTCGTCTACGACGGCTACGAGGGCGGGGCCGGCATCGCCGAGCTGGGCTACCAGGCCGCCCACCGGCACCTGGCCGCCACCCTCGACGTGCTCCGGCGCTGCCCCTGTGAGGCGGGTTGTCCCTCCTGCGTCCAGTCGCCCAAGTGCGGCAACCTCAACGAGCCCCTCGACAAGGCCGGCGCCATCGCCCTCCTGGCGACGGCCCGCCCCGACCTCGACGGACCTGACCCGACCGCCAGCACCCCCACCCTCCCCGAACCGGTCAGCCCCGCCGGTGCCCTGACCCCCAGGATCCCGACCACTTCGCCGTCCCTGCCGGGCTGGTCCGCGGATCGGTCGCCCCGGCGACGGGAGCGCGGACCAGCTCGAGGGTGGAGCACCCGGTCCCTCCCCGAACCGGTCAGCCCCGCCGGTGCCCTGACCCCCAGGATCCCGACCACTTCGCCGTCCCTGCCGGGCTGGTCCGCGGATCGGTCGCCCTGGCGACGGGAGCGCGGACCACTTCGGGGGGACGAGCCGGACCGCGAGGGTGGCGGGCGCGGGGACGTCGGCGGCGGGAGGGTCGCGGCCGAGGGGTGGGGTCAGGGGGCGGGGGTGCGCGAGCGGCGGAGCCAGCCACCGACGTGGGCGGCCAGGGTCAGCAGCAGCACGGCCACCGCGATCGGGGCGACCAGGCCGGGCGAGACGTCCTCTCGGGTGGTGACCAGCCGGGCCGAGGGGGAGATGCGGGCCGCCTGCTCATCACCACCGGGGGCCGCGGTGCCGGGGGCGGAGCCCTCGCCGGGCACGAAGGCGTCGTCGGGCGTGCCGTAGGGGAGGTCGGTGTCGTAGCCCGAGCCCGTGGCCCCGCGTCCCACCCGCGCGGGCCGGTCGGCTGTGGTCGGCGGGCCCGAGGCCGCGGTGCTGGTCGGCGGCCGGGCCGGGGCGGAGGGCCGGGCCGGCGTCGGCGACGACGGAGGCGCGATCGATGCCGACGGGCCGGGCGGCAACGTCGGCGCAGCCGCCTCCGGGACCTGGGCGCGGGCCTCGGCCGAAGGTGGCGACCCCACCTGCGGGCCGCCGGGGCCCTCGGCGCCCCAGCGGCGGGCGACGAGGCGGTAGGCGTGCACGCCCGGGGCCGCTCCCAGGGCCAGGGTGGTGGTGCTGGTCGGGAGGTCGGCGCGGCCGGCACCGTCCCGGGTGACGGTCCAGCCCACCACGTCGGGCGCCTGGGTGGCGGCCCAGGCCAGGTCGACCCCGGACGCCGAGCCGGTGGCCCGGGGAGCGGCCGGGGCCGGACCCGGGTCGGCCAGGGCGACGGGCCGGGACACGTCGCCCGAGGGGCCGGCCACCGGGTTGGACGAGGCCGCGGTGACCACGACCCGGTAGGGCCCGTTGCACAAGGGGACGAGCTCGATGCGGTAGCGCTCGCCGGACGGCGAGGCGGCGGCCTCGATCGGCCCGCAGGGCGCGGGGAGGGTGACCGTCGGCGTGAGGCGGGCGGTCACCCGGGTCACCGGCGTCAGGCCGCCGAGGGGCCCCCGGACCCGACCGGTGACCACGACGGGCCGGCTGTCCACCACGGCGGGCAGGGCATCGAGCTCGAGGGTCCAGAGCCCCTGGGGCGCAGCCGCCGCCGGCGACGGCGCCACCAGGAGGACGAGGCCGATCCCGAGCGTCACCAGGGCGGCCGCCACCGCGGCGCCGCGCTGCGGAGCTCGGGCGTCGGTCCCGGACGCTCGCCGCCGGGTGCAGGGGCCGGTCACGTCTCGCCCCGGATGTCGGGCGGGGTCCGGCCGCCGCGGTCGTCGAGCAGCGGCGCCCCCTCCAGGGCGGCGGTCAGCACCAGGCGCTGGCGGGCCGACCCGCGAGGGTGGCAGGTGGTGAGGGTGAGGCGGGCGTCGTCGGTCGGGCCGACCAGGTCGGTCTGGCCCGGGTCCACCACCGCGGCCGCCTCGCCCACCCGGTAGGTGCAGGTGCCCAGCGGCGTGTCCAGCGTGACCTCGGCGCCGGCCGGGACCTCGTCGAGGCGGCTGAAGGGCTTGCCGTAGGTGGTGCGGTGGCCGGCGATGGCCACGTTCCCGGCCCCGCACGGCAGCGCCGTCTCCGGGTAGTGGCCGGCCCCGGCGCGCAGGGCCTCCTGGGTCGTCCCCTCGACCACGACCACATCGACGTCGATGGCCGGGATGCGCAGGCCGCGTGAGGCTGTCGCCCGGGTCCACCTCGCCGGCCACGAAGGCCTGCTGAGCCGCGGGGCTCGTGGTCTGCTCCTCCAGCTGGCGCTCCAGGCGGACCTGGAGGTGGTCCTGGTAGCGGTCGGTCCAGAAGGGCCAGCTGAGGCTCACCCCGGCCGCCACGACCAGCAGCACGGCCAGGACCCCGACCGATCGGCGCACCGCCCTCGAGCGGGCCAGGCGGCTGCGCCAGGGTCCGTCCGGCGTGGCGCCGGCGGGTGGCTCCGCCGCCGTCCGGGGCCGGAGGGCCAGGCCGACCAGCAGGCTGGCGACCAGTCCCGTCGCCACCACCAGGGCGACGGTGGAGCCGCTCACCTCCGACCCACGGGTGCGGAGACCGCGAGGCCGCAGGGCAGGAGGGCCACGGGGTGAGGCCCGGTGGGGGGCGCGGCGCGGGCGGTCACGGGGCGACGGCGCTCGGCGGGCGGTTCAGGCCTCGACCCGGCGGGTGCTGCGGAGCACCACGACGAGGGCCCCGGCGCCGACGAGGAGCAGCAGGCCGACCGGCACCCACCCACCGTCGCCCCCGGTGCGGGGCAGGGCGGTGCGCTCCGGGGTGGGGGCCGGCGGTGCGGGGGTGGGGGCCGGCGGTGCGGGGGCGGGGGCCTCCTCCACCACCGCGGCGGGTCCCTCGACCGCCGCCGCGGCATCGGCCACGGCCACCACCACCCCACCACCGGGGAGCCCGGTGCCGAGGTCGAGGCGGATGTCGGCGGCCGTCGCCGTCGCCGTGGTCTCGCCCACCTCGTCCTGGCCGCCGGCGACGGTGATGGAGCTGGTCAGCGGGGCGGGCAGGGGGAGGTCGACGACCTGGCCCTCGGGGACCGGGATGGGGGCGTCGGGTGCGCCGAGCACGGCGGCCACGTCGGCGCCGAGCTGGAACGAGACCGGGGCGACCACGTGGTCGGCGGCGAGGGCACCGTCCTCGTAGGTGGCGGTGGCCTCGGACCGGCCCACCGTGATGGTGAGCACGGGGCCGAGCACCGGGCGGTCGAGGACCGTGACGACGAGGCCCTCGGCGCTGCTGGTGGCCGACGAGGCCGTGCCCGACGCGGTCGACGTGGCCTCGGTGCCGCCGCCGGCCAGGCCCAGGACGGTGACGTCGTCGGCCAGGGCGGCCTGGAGGATGTCGGTGAGGCCGGTGAGCTGTTCGGGCAGGGGCGTCTGGCCCACCAGGTCGAGGACCGGGGCGACCACCGCGTCGGTGACGTCCTCGAGGGGCAGGGGCGAGTCGGCGGGGCCCAGCACGGACAGGTCGGCGGCCTGGCCGGTGGCCGTGCCGGTGGCGGCGTCGGCCCCGGCGCTGGCCTCGGCGGTGCTGCACGCGGTGACGGCCTCGACGGGCAGGGGGACGTCGGCGGGCAGGGAGAGCGGGCTGCACACGGGGTCGGGGCCGCCGGCCGAGGGGGTGGCCGCGTCGGCCTGGGCCGAGGTGACCCCGAAGCCCTGCGGGCCGAGGAAGGCCCCGGTGCCGTCGGCCGTGGCCGAGGGGTCGGCGTCGGCCGCGGTGGAGGCCGAGCTCACCACGACCTCGTTGCCGAACAGGCTGACCCGCAGGGCGGTCGCCTGGGCCTCGGCCCGGGGCACCGCGGGCGCGGCCGCGTCCTGGGCCCCACCCGGGCTGGCCCCCAGGACCAGGACGACGCCGACGGCAGTGGCGGTGAGGGCTCGGGGGATCGCTCGCATGGCCCGCTCCTTTCGCCGTCGGGTCGGGGTCTCCTGCCCGGGGGCGCTCAGCGCTCGACCCGCATGGCCGCCGATGCGGTGACGGTGACGTCGGGCAGCAGGGGGCCGACGAGGGCGACGTCGGTGGGGGTGGGACAGGTCAGGCGCACCGAGAGGACGGCACCGACCTCGGCCGGGCGGTGGACCGCAGCGCGGCACCCCCGACGGCCGGCGTCGGCGGCGGCCCGGTCGGCGACGCCGGGGCGCCCGTCGACGGCCACCGCCCGCGCCGCCTCGCGGGCGGCGTGGACGGTGGCCACGTGGGCCGCGACGACCAGCCCGGCCTGCACCACGAGCAGGAGTCCGAGCAGGACGACGGGCAGGGCCAGGGCCAGCTCGACGGTGGCCTGTCCCCGCCCGGAGCGGCACCGCCGCACGGGACGGCGGGGCCGGACCGGTCGGGCGGGGCTCACAGCCGGCTGACGAGCTCGTCGAAGACCCGGTCGAACAGGTCGCCGATGCGGCCCGACGAGGTGGCCCAGGTGACGAGGGCGATGGCGACGACGGCGGCGCCCAGCAGCACCAGCGCGTACTCGGCGGTCGCCTGGCCCCCCTCGGCGCGGGCGCGGAGGCGGGTGGGGGCGGTGGTGAGCCGGACGGCGAGGGCGAGGACGGGACGGGTGGACATGGGATCTCCAGGAGGCGGGCCGCAGGGGGCCGGGACGGGTGCGGTGGCCAGGGCCACGAGCCGGCAGGGGCCGGGGACGGCGGCCGAGGCCGCGAGGCACGACCCTGTGGATCAGGTGCGGAGGTCGCCCAGGGCGACGACGACGGGGGGCACCACGGTGAGGAGCCCGAAGGCCGGCAGGGTGCAGCAGACCAGGGGGAAGAGGAGGCGCACCGGCACCTGGCGGGCCTCGGCCTCGGCGGCCCGACGCCGGGCGAGGCGCTGCTCGGCGCCCAGCCGGGCCAGCGGCTCGGCCACGGGGGTGCCGTCGGCGTGGGCGGCCACCAGCAGGCGGAGCAGGGGCTGCGCCGCCGGGCGCCGGTCGGACACCCGCGCCAGGGCGTCGGCCAGCGGCTCGCCGTGGCGGACCCGCACATCGGCCTCGGCCAGGTCGGGTCCGAGCGGGGCCGGGACCCGGGGCGCCACCACGGGGAGGGCGGCGGGCACGGTGAGCCCGGCCGCCAGGGCCAGGGCGAAGAGGTCGACGGCGTCGGGCACCGCCTGCGCCGAGGCCTCGGACGCGGCCCGGTCCCGGCGCCGACGGGCCAGCCGGGGGGCGACGGCGGCCGCCACCACGGGGACCGGTGCGAGGGGGGCCAGCACCGGCACCAGGGCGGCGGCCAGCACCAGGAGGGCCCCCACCGCCCGGTCACCGGAGGGGTCGGTGCCGCCGACGGCCCGCCGCACCCCGCCCCCGATGCGGGCGAGCGGACCCGGTGGCACCGCTCGCGCCGTCGTGGGCCGCAGCGCCCGCCGGGGCCGTCGGCGGGCCAGGCCCGCCACCACCAGGGTGGCCCAGGCCAGGGCCAGCACCGGGGCGGTCATCGGTGGGCCCCATCGACCACGCGCTGCATCCACCACGCCCCGGCACCGTCGAGCAGCGCGGCCACGAGCACGCACCCCAGCCCCACCGGGGTGCCCAGGAGGGTGTGGGCCAGGCGCGGGTCGGCCGCGCTGCCGAGGGCGGCCACCACCAAGGGGAGGGCCACCATCACCGCGGCGGAGGCCCGGGCCTGGGAGGCCAGGGCCCGGGACTCGTCGGCCACCACCGCCCGGGCCCGCAGGGTGGCGGCCACGCCGTCGAGGGCGGCGGCCCGCGCCCCACCGGCCTCGGCCGCGACCTCGAGGGCGGCCACCGCCAGACCGACGGGCGGGCGGGGGTGGGCGTCGGACCAGGGACCGAGGGCGGCGACCACGGTGGCGCCCCTGTCGACCCGGGCCACCACGGCCGCCACCTCGTCGCCGTGGACGCCGCCGACGGTCGCGGCCGCCGAACCGAGCGCGGGCACCAGGTCGAGGCCGCTCCGGAGCTCGCGTGCGGCGTGTTCGAGGAGGTCGGGGAGGCTGGCATCGGCCCGGCGCGACCCGCGCCCCCGGGCCACCCGCAGGGCGAGGGCCAGCGATGCCACCAGCACCCCGGCCACCACAGCACCACCCACCGGGCCGCCCCGCAGCGCGACCAGGCCACCCGTGGCCAGCACACCCGCCGCCGCCACCCGGGCCCAGCGCTGCGCATCTCCCTCGATGCCGGCCGACGCGAGGGCGCCGGCCCACGCCCGGGCGCGCGGGCCCCGGGCCCGGGCGGCGGTCGCCGGCCCCGTGGGGGCGGGACCCTCGGGCGCGGGACCCTCGGGCGCGGACCCGGTCGTCCCGGGACGGCGCGCCGCGCCCAGGCAGGCGGCCACGCCGAGGACGCCGACGACGGTGAGCGCCGGCGTCACCGCGCCCCCGGCGCGACGCCGGGCGCGGCCCGCCGGGGGCAGCGGACCGGGTCGCCGACCACCCCGGCCGCCGTGGCGAGGGTGCGGGTGCGGACCGGGTCGTCGGGGTCGATGCTCACCTCGGCCACCTCGGCGATGCGGCGCGAGCCGTCGGCCCGCCGGGCCACCTGCACCACGAGGTCGACGGCGCTGGTGATCTGCTCCCGCACCGCCCGCAGGGGCAGGTCGGCACCCATGAGCACCATGGTCTCCAGCCGGCGCAGGGCGTCGTCGGGCCCGTTGGCGTGGCAGGTGCTGAGCGAGCCGTCGTGGCCCGTCGTCATGGCCTGGAGCATGTCGAGGGCCTCCGGGCCGCGGACCTCTCCGACCACGATCCGGTCGGGCCGCATGCGCAGGGCGGCCCGCACCAGCTCGCGGATGGTGACCGCGCCGGTGCCCTCGACGCTGGCGGGGCGGGCCTCGAGGCGGACCACGTGGTCGCCGGGGAGGCGGAGCTCGGCCGCGTCCTCCACGGTGACCACCCGCTCGTGGGCCGGGACCAGGCCGGCGAGGGCGTTGAGGAGGGTGGTCTTGCCGGCGCCGGCCCCGCCGCTCACGACCACCTGGCGACGCTCGGCCACGGCCCGGCCCAGGAGGGCGACGACCTCGGGGGCGGCGAAGGCGGCCAGGGGCACGGCCCGCGCCCCGAAGCGGCGGATGGTGATGCACGGACCGTCGACCGCGAGCGGGGGGACGACCACGTGCACCCGTGACCCGTCGGGCAGGCGGGCGTCGGCCAGGGGGCTGGCCCGGTCGGCCCGGGCCCCGACCGGGGCGAGGACCCGGGCCACCAGCTGGGCCACGGTGGGGGCGTCGACCTCCACGCCCGCACGGGCCAGGTGCCCGTGGCGCTCGACCCACACCGGACCGGGGCCGTTGACCATGACCTCGGTGACCTCGGGGTCGGCCAGCAGGGGCTCGAGGGGGCCGAGCCCGGTGGCCCGGTCGCGGACGCGGGCGACGACCGAGGCGGCGGCGGCCGGGTCGAGCAGCGGCGCCACCCGGCGCACCAGGTCGGCCAGGGCGACGGGGTCGAGGGCGGCGGGGATGGACGGGGCGGCCAGCACCTCGCGGTGGACGGCCTCGACCACCTCTCCGGGCGGGTGCTCGCCGGCGACGATCGCGGTCATGCCGCCCGCCGGAGGGAGCGCTCGAGGCTCCGGGGCAGGCGACGGGCCAACATCCCGGAGTCGGCGGCCCGGGCGACCCCGGCGTCGAGCGGGACCTCGGCCACCACCGGAGCGCCGACCACCGTCTCGACGTCGGCCCGGGCCAGGGCCCGGCCCTCCTCGACGACCAGCACCACGCCGTGGGGCCGGACCGGGGCGTCGACCGCCCGGCGCAGGCCCAGGTAGCAGGCTCGCACCACCAGCAGCGATCGGGTGGCCTGGGCCACCAGGGGCAGGGCCCGACTGCGGGCGGTGACCACCCCGGCGTCGGCCACGACCGGTCGGGGGTCGGCGTCGAGGAGGCGGGCCAGGACGTGGTGGCGATCGGTGGGCCCCGGCTCACCGGTGCCCCGCGGGAGGAGGGCCAGGTCGGGACCCACCGCCAGCTCCAGGCGGGCCAGGGCATCGGCTGCGACCTCGGGGCCGGCCGAGGTCCAGCCGGTGAGGCCGGGGTCCCGGGGGTCGGGGCGACCGAGGGCGGCGGGCAGGTCGCCCCCGAGGTCGACGGCGAGGGCGCCGCCGCTGCCGGAGTGGATGCGGGCGAGGGTGGTGGCGAGCGCGGCGGACACGACGGTGGTGCCGACGCCGCCCTTCACCGACCAGCAGGTGAGGAGCACGGATGCCTCCCGAGCGCGAGAAGAGGGTCTCAGCGGGGGAAGCGAGGCTCCCACGGTCGCGCGCCGCGGGGCCGCGCGCAAGGGCCTCCTCGGTCGCCGTGTGGCGACAGCCACCCCACCGGGCCGGGCCACGTCCGTAGGGTGGCGGCGTGGAGGCCGCCTTCTTCGATCTCGACAAGACGGTCATCGCCAAGGCGTCGATGGTCGCCTTCGGCAAGCCGCTCTACCGGGCCGGCCTGCTCAACCGCTGGCTGCTCCTGCGCGCCCTGTACGGGCAGCTCGTCTACCTCTACCTGGGCGCCGACGCCGAGCGGATGGCCCGCATGCGCACCAAGGTGCTGGCCCTCACCGCCGGCTGGGACCAGGCCCACGTGCGCGACATCGTGGCCGAGACCCTCGAGGAGGTCATCGAGCCCATCGTCTTCGACGAGGCGGTGGCCCTGATCCGCACCCACCAGGCCGAGGGGCGCCGGGTGTTCATCATCTCCGCCTCGCCCGAGGAGATCGTGCTCCCCCTCGCCCGGTACCTCGGCGTCGACGAGGCCATCGCCACCCGCGCCCACCTCGACGCCCACGGTCGCTACACCGGCGAGGTCGCCTTCTACGCCTACGGCCCGGCCAAGGCCGAGCGGATGCGCGAGGTGGCCGCCGCCCGGGGCATCGACCTGGAGGGCTCCTACGCCTACTCGGACTCGGTGACCGACGAGCCCATGCTCGCCGCCGTGGGCCACCCCGTGGCGGTGAACCCCGACCGCGACCTGGCCAAGGTGGCCGCCGAGCGGGGCTGGGAGGTGCGGTGGTTCACCCACAAGGTGCCGCTGCGGGAGCGGGTGAGCATGCCCCCGCCGGGACCGACGGCGATGGTCGGGGGCGGGCTGGCCGCGACGGCCGCAGCCGGGGCCGCGACGTGGTGGTGGCTCCACCGTGACCGCTCGGTGCGGGGCACGGCCCACCAGGTGCGGGCCCTGGCCCGGGCGGTGGCCGACTGGGGCGAGCCGGCCCGCCGGGCGGTGGTGGCCCCGGCCCTCCGGGCGGCGGGCCGTCCCCCGGCGCGACGACGCCCGCGACGGGGCCGCCGCTAGGCGACCTCGCGCGCGGGCGCGGTCAGGTGGTGTGCGGGGTGCTCAGACGGCGCGGAGCTTCTTGAAGGCCAGGCCTCCGAGGGCAGCGACGACGAGCAGGACGAGGATCTTCTTGGCCATGGCCGCACCCTAGCCACCACCCGGGAGGGTGACCTCGGACCGCCCCGCTCAGTCGGCCAGACCGGTGACCGCCACCACGTGGGTCGGGCGGACCCGGACGAGCAGCTCGCCAGGGACCGCGTTGCGCCGGCCGTAGGCCTCGGCCTGGTCGTCACCCATGTAGCGGGCCGCGATGCGGATCCCCCACGTCAGCAGCTCGGCGGGGTCGTCGGAGGTGGTGGCGCTGCCCTCGACGGTGACGAAGGAGAACGGCGGCCGCTCGTCGTCGAGGCACAGGCTCACCCGCCCGTCGCGGCGGATCGCCTTGCCCTTCACCGTCTCGGCGCCGGTCATGAACACGACGTCGTCGCCGTCGAGGTCGATCCACACCGGGGCCACGTGGGGGCGGCCGTCGGCCCGGACGGTGGCCAGCTTGGCGGTGCGGGCGGGGAGGGCGGTGGCGAACTCCTGCCACCAGCCCTCGGGGGCGGCGGTGTCTCCCATGTCGGCGGCAACGGGGGCCGCGCCTGGTGCATTCCCCCCCGGGTCGCGGGCCCTACGGTCGCTGCGATGGAGCTGGTGCTGATCCGCCACGGCGAGCCCGACTGGGTCGTCGACGGCCACAACCGCAACGACCCCGCCCTCACCACCCGGGGCCGGGCCCAGGCCGAGCGGGCCGCGGCCCGCATCGCCGACCCCACCGCCGAGCCGGCCGACGGCCCCGTCGACCACCTGCTGGTGTCACCGGCGCGCCGGGCCCAGGAGACCGTCGCCCCGGTGGCGGCCGCGCTCGGCCTGGAGGCGGTGACCCACGACTGGCTGCTCGAGCTGCAGATGCCCGACGACTGGGACGACAGCCCCATCGAGGTCGTGCAGGCCGCCTTCGCCTCCCAGCGGGACTGGCCCCGGGAGCGCTGGTGGGACGGCCTGGACGGGGCCGAGTCGCTGCGCGCCTTCCACGACCGCATCGTCACCGGCGTCGAGGCCACCCTCGCCGCCATGGGGGTGACCCCGGCGGCCGAGCCGGGTCTGTGGGACGTGGCCGACGAGGCTCCGGGCCGGGTGGTGGCGGTGGCCCACGGCGGCACCAACAGCACCCTGGTGGCCCACCTGCTGGGCGTGGAGAAGGAGCCGTGGGACTGGGAGCGGTTCCGCATGGGCCACGCCTCGGTGGCCGTGCTCCAGACCACCCCGCTGGCCGGCGCCGCCATCTGGTCGCTCCGGGGCCTGGGCGACGCCGCCCACCTGCCCCGCGACGAGCGCACCGCCTGACCCGCCCGTCGTCGGCCGCCCTGAGCGGGCGGCGGGCCACCTCGGTCAGCTGGCGGGGGCCCAGCCGATGGTGGCGACCACCGGGTCGTGGTCGCTGAGGGGCTCGCCGTCGGGTCCGGTGAACCGCTCGGCCGGCGAGTCCCAGCCCTCGGCGGTGAGCTCCACGTCGTCGCCGCTGCGGATCGCCACCTTGTCGATGATGCCGGGGTCGGCGCAGTCGGTGGCCGCGCAGACGTCGGTGAGGCCCGCCTCGTCGAGGAACGTGGACCAGATCTCGGCGTCGGCGCCGTCGCCGGAGTCCTCGTGGTCGTCGATGTGGAGGTTCGTGTCGCCCCCCACGATGACGGCGCGACCCCCGCTGTGGCTCGCCACGTAGGCCGCCAGCTGGGCGAAGTCCTCGGGCTGGAGGGCCTGGTCGGCCTCGGTGCCGCCGGCCTCGCCGTGGAGCGAGTAGACGTCGACCAGGGCGCCGTCGCCCAGGTCCATCGTCGCCACCCGGAAGCCCTTCATGGCCAGGCAGTCGCTGGCCCCCTCGGTGAAGCCGCCGAAGCAGCCCTCCCAGGCCTGGACCTCGAAGTCGTCGAGGGGGAGGTCGGCCATGATGCCGATGCCGTCGCCGATGGCCATCTCGGGCCGCGCCGCCAGGTCGACCCCGGCCGCCTCCGGCCCCGGGTGGACGGGCGTGGCGAACGCGAAGCCGGCGTCGGCCCGCAACCGCTCGTGGTACTGGTTGAAGTCGAGCCCGTCGGCCAGGCCCCCCGGCACCCACCAGTCGAAGTCCTCCTGGGTGAGGACCACGTCGTAGTCGGCCAGCAGCGGGCTGATCAGCGGGATGTCCTCCGACGGGGTGACCTTCGAGATCTCCTGGGGCAGGCCGGCCACGTTGTAGGTGAGCACGTCGATGGTGCCCCCTCCCCCGTCGGTGGCCGCGGCCGCCGTGGTGGTCGGGGTCCCGGCGTCGGCGTCACCCCCGTCGTCGCTGCAGGCGGCCAGGCCGACCAGCAGGGCGGCGGCGGCCAGGGCGCAGGTGAACGGACGGTGAGCACGACGTGGATCCCCCATGGCCGGCACCGTAGGCGCTGGCTCCCAGGACGAGCCGTCGACGGTCGGCATCGGGGCCCTCGACCGCCGGGGCCCGCGACCGCCCGGGGCCGGCCACACGTCGTGGGTGCCCGCCCGCGCCAGAGCCCGCGCCGGCGGGCGGGGAGCGCGCCGCCGTCGGTGGAGCGTGGGGGGTGGGGCCCGCCGACGGCCCGGGGCTCAGACGGCCAGCAGGTCGCGGGCGCCGGTGTCCGAGGACGGGTGCCGCAGCTTCGACATGGCCCGGGCCTCGATCTGGCGGATGCGCTCGCGGGTGAGGTTGAAGTGCTCGCCCACCTCCTCGAGGGTCCGGGGCTCGCCCCGGTCGAGGCCGAAGCGCAGCTTCAGGATCTCGCGCTCGCGATCGTCGAGCGGGCCGAGGAGGCGGTTGATCTCCTCGGGCAGGAGGGCGGTGGCGGCCACCTCGAAGGGGGACTCGGCCGAGCGGTCCTCGACCACGTCGCCCAGCTCGGCGTCGCCGTCCTCGCGGAGCGGCTCGGACAGGGACAGGGGCTCGGCCGCGAAGCGCAGGGCCTCGGTGACCTTGTCCTCGGGCATCTCGACCTCGGCCGACAGCTCGGCGAGGGTGGCCGGGCGACCCAGCTTGAGCTCGAGGCGGGCCCGGGCCTTCTGCAGGCGGGCCAGGGTGTCGCCGGCGTGGACCGGCAGGCGGATGGTGCGGCCGGTGTTGGCGATGCCCCGGGTGATGGCCTGGCGGATCCACCAGGTGGCGTAGGTGGAGAACTTGAAGCCCTTGCGCCAGTCGAACTTCTCGACGGCGTGCATGAGGCCCAGGTTCCCCTCCTGGATGAGGTCGAGCAGGGGCAGGCCCGAGGCCTGGTACTTCTTGGCGATGGACACCACCAGGCGCAGGTTGGACTGCACGAAGGTGCGCTCGGCCTGCTCGCCGTCGCGGGCGGTGCGGCGCAGCTCGCGCTTCTTGGCCGGGGTGACCTTGTCACCGGACTCGAGGGTGGTGCGGGCCTCGGCCCCGGCCTCGATGGCCTGGGCCAGACGGACCTCGTCGTCCTTGGTGAGCAGGGGGTACTGCCCGATGTCGGTGAGGTACAGGCGGACGAGGTCTTCCTCGTCGCGCTCGACGCGCTCCTTTGCCAAGGGTTTCATCCTCTGCTGCTGCGGACCTCGTGGGACCGGTGGTGGACGGACGGACTCCCGGTGGGGCCCACGGACAGGGTCCGTGATCCCGCTGCGGTGCGCCAAGACGCCCACCGGCCAAACGTTCTCTGATCGCTCAGCGTACCGGGCTGGTCAATACCCTCCGCATCGGCCGCCAACCTCCCGCCTGGAGCACGTCGGCCACCTGGGGTGGTGAGAGGCGTCGCAACCGACCGCTCTGCGCGCGGCACCCCTGCTCGGCGCCGGGTGGTCGGTCAGGTCGGTGGAGCCTGGGGCGAGGGGCCGACGAGACCTCCGGCGGCGGTGAGGGCGTCCTCCACCGCGGCCACCGACGCCCGGACGCCGCCGGCGGTGCGCGGGTCGGCGTCGGTGGCGGCCTGGAGCAGGCCCTCGCCCTCGTGCCAGAGGGCGAGCAGGTCGTGGTGGGCGTGGCCGACCGTGCGGGCCACCCCGCGATCGGCGGGGCTCGGGTCGCGACGGTGGACGTCCCACGCCACCAGCAGGCGGGGCACCAGGGCCCGGTGCAGCCCGGCGAGCCGCGACGGGGTGGTCTCCAGGCCGGCGAGGGCGGTCACCACGGCGTCGGCGCCGGCCGAGGGTGCGACGACCCAGGCCTCGGGGTCGGTGCCGGTGGGGCGGGGCAGGTGGCGCCGCAGGGCCACGCCGTGGTCGCCCACCACCCGCGACAGCTCGGCCAGGTGGCTGCGGGCGGCGGCCTCCGGCGTGGTCGGCACCCATCCGCCGGCCACCGCGAACACCTGGTCGCACCACCACGCCCCGGCTCCGAGCGCGGCACCGAGGGCCAGGGCCGATCGGGGCGGGCCGGGGGGCAGGGGGCCGGTGACGGCGGGGGGCGGGTCGGCAGGCATGGCCGGGCCAGCGTAGGAGGCGCCTCCGACGGCGAGGGCCACCGCCTGGCGGGCGGGCTGCCGCGACGGGGACCGCGTGCCTACCCTCGGGACGTGGAGGGAGACGGAGCGGTCGGCCCCGCGGTCCGGGTGCTGGGCCCGTGCGGCGTCGTCGGTGCCCACGGAGGGGTCGCGCTGACCGGGGTGCAGCGACGGATCGTGGCCCGCCTCGCCCTCGATGCCCCCCGGCCGGTCCCGACCGAGGTCCTGGTGGAGGCCGTGTGGCCCGCGGGCCCTCCGTCGACGGCACGGGCCTCGCTGGCGAACCACGTGGCGCGCATCCGCGCCGCCGTCGGGCCCCACGTCGTGGCCACGACCCCCGAGGGCTATCGGCTGGGGGTCACCGACCGACGCCGCGGCCGTGGTCTCGCTCGTCGAGAGGGCCGAGGAGGCCCTGGCGGCGGGCGACGGCGAGGCCGCCTTCGGGCAGGCCGACCGTGCCCTTGGGTGCTGGCGGGGCCGGGCCTTCGAGGACCTGGCCGACATCGACGACGCCCGGCCGGTGCGGGTGCGCATGGGCGAGCTGCGGGCGACGTCCGAGACCCTCCGCCTGGCGGCGGGGGTCGCACGGGGCCGCTCCGGGTGGGCCGTCGCCGAGGGGGAGCGGCTGGTCGCCGAGCGCCCCGTCGACGAGCGCCGGTGGACGCTGCTGGTGCGCGCCCTCGACATGGACGGCCGCCGGGGTGACGCCCTCGCGGCGGTCGAGCGGGCCCGCCGGGCGCTGCGCGAGGGCGCCGGGCTGGACCTCGGTCCCGAGCTCAGGGAGGTGGAGGGGGCCGTCCTCGGCGTCGGCCCGGGCACGACCGGTGGCGGGCGCCACGCACGACCGGGCGAGAGGACGAGGTGGCCCGGCTCCTAGCGGCGGCGGCCGAGGGCCGACGGGTGACACGGTCCGGGGCGAGGCCGGGGCTCGGGGAGGTCGAGCCGTGCTGGCCGAGCTGGTCCGGCGCCTGCGAGCGACCCGGGACGAGGCCGGGAGCCTGGCCGTGGCCCTGACCCGCTGCCCCCCCAACCCCTCGGCACCGGTCGCCGTGCTCGACGACCTCCTCGACGGCCTCGGCGTGGCCCCGGTGGGCTCGGGGGGACCGATCGCCGACTTCGTCGAGGACGTGGCGCGGGTCGCCCGCTCCCGCCCGGTCGTGCTGGTCGTGGACGACCTCCACCGGGCGGGACCCTCCTCGCGGCGCCGCGCTGGACGCCGCCGCCGACCTCGACGGGGTGGCCCTGGTGGCCTCGGTCGAGGGCCTCCCGAGGGGACGACGAGGAGCACGACCCTCGACCTCCTCCCCCTCCCTGGCCCGGTCGTCGCCGAGATGGCGGCCGACATGCTCGGGCCCCGACTGGACCTCACGGTCGAGGTGGTGGACTGGCTGGTCCAGATGTCGGGCGGCAACCCGCTCATCCTCCAGTGCCTGCTCGACCGACCCGACCTGGTGCTCAGCACGCCGCACCGGACGCGTCGGCGCCGGGCCCGGGGACCGGCCCGGACCCCCCGCCCTCCGGGACCTCGTCCGCCGGCGCCTCGACCGGCTCGACGCGGCTGCGGTCGCGACCATGGAGACCGCAGCCGTGTTCGGGGCCGAGGCGCCGACCGACCTGCTGGCCGCGCTCACCGACCGCCGGGGACTGGCCTCGGCCCTGGCCGACGGCGTCCTGGAGTCCGACGGCGTCCACACCCGCTTCCGGCACGGCGCGCTCCAGCGGGCCGTCTACGACGACCTGGCCTCGGGTCGGCGCCTGGAGCTGCACCACGCCGTGGGGACGGCGCTGCGGGCGACGGGCGCCCCACCCACCGCGGTGGCCGACCAGCTGCTGGTCGCCGGTGACCTCGACCCCGTGGCCGCCCTCGACGCCGCCCGCGCCGCGGCCAGGGCGGCCACCGCCGACGGCGCCCACGGCGACGCGGCCCGATGGTACGAGCGCAGCGTGCCCTTGGCCCGCGCCCTCGGCCCCGAGGGGCGGCGGCGCCTGGTGGAGGTGCTCATCGGGTGGGGCGATGCCCTCCGCCGGGCTGGCGACCGGGACCACGAACGGATCCTCTTCGAGGCGGCCGACCTGGCCATCGAGCTCGACGACCCCGCCCTGGTCGGGGCGACGGCGATGGCCCAGCTCGAGCTGGGTGCCACCACCGAGACCGGCCAGGTGCACACGCGTGCGGTCGCGCTGGCCGACCACGCCTTGGCGGTGGTCACCGACCCCGAGCAGCGCGCCCGCATCGCCGCGTCCGCCAGCCTGGCCCACTCCATGTCGGGCCACGCGGAGCGGTGCCGGGACCTGTTCCTCGACGCAGAGGGCACGGCCCGCGAGCCGGCCACCCGGCGGGCGGTCCTGCCCTTCACCTACCTCGCCCTCGGCCACCCCGACGATCTCGACCGGCGGGAGGTCCTCACCCGCGAGCTCCTCCGGCTCTCCGAGGACGCCGACGACCCGCTCGCCTGCTTCGAGGCCCTCCAGCTCGACTTCTCCGTGGCCCTCCAGCGGAGCGACGGGCGGCGGGCCCGCACCGCCGCCGCCGGCATGGAGGCCCTGGTCGAGGTGGTGGGCGACGTGGGCCGGGCCTGGGCGGCGCGCTACGTGGCCGCCGCCGTGGCCCACCTCGACGACGACCTCGATCGCAGCGAGGCCCTGACGACCGATGCCCTCGAGCTCTTCTCGCCCATCGCACCGGCGCGAGCCTTCGCGGTCTACGGCGCGCAGCTCCTCGTCCTCAGGCTGGCCCAGGGCCGCATCGGCGAGCTGGCCCCCACGATGGAGGGACTGGTGGCCGACCAGCCAGGGGTCCCGGCCTGGCACGCCGCCCTCGCCCTGGCCGTCGCCGACACCGACCCGGCCGTCGCCTCCCGCCACGCCCGCCTGGCCCTCGACGACGTACCCGCCGACTTCACCTGGCTGGCGGGCCACGTGATCGGCGCCCGCGCCGTGGCCCGGGCCGGCGACGCGGCCACGAGCGCCGAGTACGCACGGCGGCTCACCCCCTACGTCGACCTCGTCTGCTGGCAGGGCACATGCTCCTACGGGCCCGTCGCCACCGCCCTGGCCGCGCTCGCCCGTGCCGCCGGCGACCGGGGCGCCGCCGACACCCACGCCGCCACCGCGAGTCGACTGGCCACCCGCCTCGGTGCACCCGTGTTCACCCGCGAGGTCGACGAGCTGATGGCCGGGCCGGTGCGCGGCCGTCGACTGACCCTGACCGGGCCGCCTGCACCTCTGCTCGGGTCCGTGCCCGGGCGGACGCCGGCAGGGACGCCGGCCGTCGGATGCGCACTACCGTCGCCACCGGTGGTCGACGGCGGCGCGGAGGCGGACGGCGGGTGCCCGGTCGTGGTCGGCGTCCTCGGTCCCTGCACCGCCTCGCTCGACGGGGAGACCACCCACCTGGCCGCCACGCCCCGTCGCGTCCTCGCCCGCTTGGCACTGGCGGCACCGGACCCGGTGACCCACGAGGCGCCGGCGCTGGCCGTCTGGGACCTCGACGTCCCGACCTCCGCCGGGCCTCGATGGCGAACCACGTGGCCCGCCTGCGCCCGGCCCAGCCTGCTGGACGGCGAGAGGGGGGTGCCCTGGCGGCCGGGGACACCACCGCCGCCGAGGAGCACGCCGTGGTGGCCCACCGGCTGGCCACCCCGCTCAGGTCCCCGCTGCTCCTGCGCGACATCGACGAGGTGATGGCCCGCCGCTGAGGTCCGGCCGCCGGGCGTGTCGAGCCCGCCCGGTGCGTCAGGTGGGTCGGGGCCTCCGTCGGCGCCGTCCGGCGAGGAACAGGGCGCCCCCGCCGGCGAGGAGCAGGGTGGCGAGCTGGAGCAGCCCGCCGACGTCGGTGCCGGTGCGGGGCAGGTCGCCCCCGCCGGCGGTGCCCGCGTCGGTGAGGCCCGTGGCCACCTGGTCACCGGAGGCACCGGAGGCACCGGAGGTGGGGCCCGACGGGCCCGGCATCACCGAGGCGGTGGGGTCGATGCCGCCGGCGCCGGCCCCGGCGCCGTCGGTGGGATCGACGGGGCCGGCCCCGCCACCGGCGTCCACCGGGGGGGCCGGACCGCTCGGGGCCGTGGGACCGATCGGGTCCGTCGGATCCACCGGCGTCGTCGGGTCGGTGGGGTCGATCGGATCGGTGGGACCGACGGGGTCGTTCGGATCGGGCGCGGCCAGGACCACCGTCTCGCCGGACTGGTGGTCACGCACGAGCGGGGCGGCGAGCACGAGGGAGCCGAGCGCAGCCACCGTCACGCTCTCCTCGTTGGGACCACCGGGGTCGATCACCACCTCGTCTCCGGGGCGGAACCACTCGGTCTCCTCGGGCAGACCGATGTCGCCGGGCTCGAGGACCGCGACGGTGGCGTCGCCGGCGGCGGCGCCCTCGGGCAGGAGGGTCATCGGTGGCAGCTCGAGGAGCTCCGGGTCGGCACCGCCGGCGATGGCGTCGTCGACGTCTATGGGCACCCAGGTGCCGACGGCGTCGGGGTTGGGCGTGACCACTGCGTCGGGACCGAGGTCCACGACCGGTCCGGAGGCGCTGCGCCGCTGGCCCTCGGCCGCGGCCCGAACGCGACTCGCCGGTGCCGCCCGTGAAGGTCTCGGCCCCGCCGTCACCGTCGGGTCGGACCGGGTTGGCGTTGCGCTCGGCGCCGGGAGCCACCTGGTTCTCCAGCAGGTTCTCGACGAACCGGTACAGCTCGCCGGGACGGACGAACAGCGGCAGCAGGTAGTAGCGCCGGAACTGGGCCGAGAGGCTGGCCAGGTTGAACTGGCGGAAGAGGCCCACCTGGGCCCGCCACTGGTGGGTGGCGCCGGCCAGCAGGATGAAGTCTCCGCGGACGCCGTTGCGCCTCCCGGCGTTGGGCGTGTCGGGAGCGATGGACCGGTTCTCGACGAAGTAGCTGGCGGTGGCCGTCTGCTTGGGGGCGATCGTCACGGCCGTCTCGGCGCCCTCGGACACCTGGCGGAGGTGCCCGGCCCGCTGGCCACCGATGAAGCTGAAGCTCTCGCCGTGCTGCATGCCCAGCAGCTTCTGCAGGTGCTCGTAGATGCGGAGGCGCTTGGCCTGGTCGGTGATGAAGGTGCCGTCCAGGTTGAGGATCGACATGAAGTCGATGTCGCCGGTGATGGAGCGGAAGTCCTTCCCCCCGGGGCCCGACATCTCGATCTCGAAGTAGCGGCGGGTCGGGTCGGGACGGACCAGACCACCCTCGTCGATGATCTCGGTGGCCCGGATGGTCCGGGTGTCCACCACGTCCTTGGCCACGCTGGCGTCGATGCCCTGGGGGTCGTAGTTGAACCCGACGTCGATCTTGGACTCGAAGCGACCCGGCACCGTCGGTCGGGCGTCGTTGAGGTACTGCCCGGCGTAGACCGGCCACTCCTCGATCCGCGTCTGCAGGCGGGTGGCCACGTCCTTGGCCGTGTCCGGGTCGAGGCCCGGGTGGTTGCGCGCCACCCAGCGCTCGGACTCGATCTTGGCCTTGGCCGCCAGCTCGTCCTTGGGCAGGCTGAAGTCGATGTCGAGGTCCTTCGGCGGTTCGACCAGCTCGACCCGCCCCTTCCGGGTGCGGCGGTAGCCCAGGTAGTCGATGTCGATCTGGTCGATCGACTTGATCTTCATGGCCTCCGCCTTCGGCCACGCGATCTTGTTGCGGACCAGCTCGATCGCCTCGGTGGCTCGCGAACGGAAGGTGATCAGGACATCCTCGGCATCGGCGATCTCGAAGAGCTTGCGGACGTCGTCGGCCGAGGCCCCCCAGTACTTGCGGATCATCTCGAGGGTGAGGCGATCGCCGGCCGCGAACGCGCCGGACTTGGCCACCGGCTGGCCGGACCTCTCTGCTGCGGCGAGCCGCTCGGCCAGGCTGGCCTCCTGCTTCCTCGCCGCTCGCTCCATGCCCTCGCGGATGGCGGTGTTGGCCCCCGCCATCTCACGGATCGCCTTGCGCCCGGCCCGCGCCGCCACGAAGAGGCTGAAGGCGGCGTCGGGGTTCTCACCCGCCATGCGACCGAGCTCGAACTGGATCCTCTCGAGGTCGCCGGTCCGGTACACCTGGTCCCAGGTCCGGATGAAGCTGTCGAGCGCCGGGGGGACAGCCTGGGCGAGCGTGACCCCCTGGCCCAGGGTGATGGCACCCGCATCCAACACTGACTGGGCATCGAGCGCGATCTCGTCGATCAGCCGCTGGCGGGCCAGGTCGTCGCCCTGGAGCATGAGGGAGATCTCCCCCAGCATCTGGCCCTCCCACGCGATCAGTCGCCCGTACTGGTCGGCCGCGTCGAGGCCGATGTTGCCGGCCAGGCGGACCAGGTCGAAGCTCCCCGACGCCAGGTTGTCGAGGCCCACGATGACCCCGCACCCGAAGTAGGCGTAGCCGCACTCGCCCACCACGTCGGGCAGGATCTCGGCCGGCGGGATCCGCATCGCCATCGAGTCGCTGTAGCCGTCCGTGTCGAGCACCTTGATCTGGGATTCGGGCGCAGGGGTCTTGGTGACCTCGCCGGTGGCCTCGTCGACCTCGTGCTTCCAGGCCCGCACCTCCCACGTGGCCGACGCATCAGAGGCGACCTCGAGCTCGGCCGTGGGCAGCAGGGCCTGCACGTCGATCTTCTGCTGGGGCTGGAGCACGAAGCCATACGGGGTGTCGGGTGTCCGCCCCCCGGCATCGGCGGGGAACACGATCCCGTTCCCGGCGTTGCCGTCCGTCGTGGGGTAGACGGTGACGCCCACGACGGTGTCGTCGCTCGTGTTCTCCAGCACACCCGCCATGCGGATCGTCTGGCCGCCGAGGTACGGCTCGGATCGGGCCGGCTTGATGCCGAACTCGACCAGCAGGTCGCTGATCACCTTCACCTCGACCGCGCCCCGACCCGTGACCCGCTCATCCTCGTAGGTCCCCGAGGCCAGCACCGACAGCTCCGCGTAGGCCTCGTCCAGCCCTTCGAAGTGGTAGATCAGCGAGGTCGCCTCGCCCTTCTCGAGGGTCGTGTCCGCGAAGGCCGGGTTGGGGTCGTCGAGGGGCTCGATCGCCACACCCGGGATCGGGTTGCCCAGCTCGTCGACCCGGAGCGACCGCTGCCCCACGGGGTCACCCGTGGCAGGGAGGGCCAGGCCCTCGATGTCGGTGTCGCCCTGGTTGGTGAACCGGGCCTCCACCTCGAAGAGGTTCTCGTGGTCGTTCTCGTTGAGGACGAACTCCAGAGGCGTGCCCGGAGCCGGCGAGGGATCCGCCCCCGCGACCCGCGCCGTGAGCTCGACCTTCAGGGGCGCGGGCGTGATCTCGAGGTCCCACGTGATCTCACCGGCGACAGGTGCTCCCTCCAGGTCGACCGCGGAGACGGCCATCACCACCCGCACCGTCCCCGCCACCTCGGCCTCCACGCGGTAGTCGGCGAAGTCGATCGACTCCAGGCCCTCGGTGCCGAGGTCGCCCGTCAGCCTCCTCGTGCCCTCACCCGTGCGCTCCTCGACCGTGGCCAGCCCGACACCCTCGGGGTCCGTGGCCACGACGGCCACGGAGTCGACCTTGACCTCCGTCAGGGGGCCGTCGGTGGTGTTCTCCACCCGGAGCCGGATGTCCGCCCCCTCACCCTCCTTGAGGTTCGCGCCTCCGGTGTTCGGTATCCGGAAGATCTCCCCGGACAACCCTTCCTTGCCCAGCTCGATCACCTGGCTCACGGTGTCGACGCGGCCCTGCGCCGAGGCCGACAATCGGACCGTGTAGTCACCCGGTTCGGCGAAGGTGTGGGTGAACGACTCCGCCGTCTCGGTCGTCCCGTCGCCCAGGTCCCACTCGAGCGTGAGGGCGTTCCCGGTGAGGCTCCGGGAGGTCGAGGTGAAGGTGACCTCGAGCGGATCGGTGTCCGAGACCACGCTGGTGAACGACGCCTCGGCCGACGGAGCGCGCCCGTCGACCAGCTGGCACGAGGTCTCCCTGTACTGGCCCTCGGACAGGCCGGTTGCGACCGAGTCGTAGTAGTTGGCCGAGCCGTCGTTGCCGGACACGCGGGCCGTGAAGCTGTCGCTCCTCCCGTTCTCGGAGGTGGGGGGCGCCGGGGCCCGGTAGTCGATCCAGAAGGTGTCACCGGGGCCGAAGGAGGTGTTTGTCGACGAGAACCTGTCGGGGTTGGTGAAGAAGTCCACGGCCTCGGGGGCGCCTGGGCGGCTGATGTTCGGGGCGTCGGACCAACCCAGGACCTCGGCCCCGGAGAACGACCAGTTGATGCCGACCGACATCGCGCCGTAGTGGAACCACTGGTCCTTGCGCTCGATGTCGTTGTACACGGGCCCACGGTGCGGAAGCCCACCGCGTCGCCGAGGGTGAGCGTCAACCTGACCGTCTCGCCCTCCTCGTAGTCGAGGTTCGAGATCGACAGCGAGCCGAGGACAGGCTGATCGGGGGCGCACGCCGCGACCCCTCGGGGCGTGAGGTAGGTCTCGGCCACCACGGCCATCGCGGCCGCGGCGGGGGGTGCTGTCGATGCCTCCACCACCGCCGCGCCGGCGAGGAGCACCACGGCCAGGACCACAGAGATGAGCCGCGGGCGCGTCACGGGCGAGCGCGGGGACGGGCGCCCTCCTCCGTCGCCCGTCGCCTGCGACGTCCTCGTCGATCGTCTGCCCATGCCGTCGCTCCCACCCCGCACCGGACCGACCGGACGCCGCGACACCCTCGCATGGCCCTCCAACGAGTCGACAACAGACCTCCGCTGTCGTCTGCGGACCGGGGTGTCGACCTTCGACCTCGGGTCGAGGTGGAGGTTCCCTGGGGGCTAGCCGTGGACGGTGGGCTCGACCGCGGGGTCGTCGGCGACGTCGCCCCGGAGGAGGGGCAGCACCTCGACGGTGAGGATGGCGGCCAGGATGAGGCCGGCGCCCGCCAGGCCCCGCCACCCCAGCTCCTCCCCCGTCGCCACGCCGAGGATCGCCGCCGAGACCGGCTCGACGAGCAGGATCAGCGCAGCCCGGGAGCTCGGGACGGTGCGCTGGCCGGCCACCATGCAGAGGAAGGCGACCGACGTGGCGAACACCCCGGTGAAGGCGGCCGCGACCCATGCCCCGGCCCCCAGGTCGTACCCACCGAGCCCCAGGCCCGGGACGGCGCAGACCACGCCCACGGTGAGGATCTGCACGAACGTGAACCGCACCGGGTCGAGGCGTCCGGTCGTGCGCCCGACCACCACCAGGTGGGCGGCGAAGGCCACCGCGCAGCCGAGCGTGAGCACCTCGCCCCAGTCGAAGGCGTCGCCCCCGCTGCCCGAGAGGAGCCACAGCCCGCCCACGGCCAGGGCCACGCCGACGACGAGGCGTCGACCGGGCCAGGTGCGCTCGGTGACCCCGACCATGAGCGGGACGATCACGACCAGCAGGTAGGTGACGAAGGCCGAGGTCGAGGTGGTGGTGGCCCGCAGGCCGAAGGTCTGGAGCAGGTAGGCCGAGGCCAGCACCAGCCCGGCCAGGATGCCCAGGCGCACCTCGCCCCCGCCCGGCGGCCGGCGCAGGGCGATCGGGGCCAGGGCGGCTGCGGCGACGAGGAACCGGGCGCCCAGGAAGGGCACCGGCTCGGCCGTCTCGATGGCCCGCTGCATGACGAGGAACGTGCTCCCCCAGAGGAACCCGGCCGTCGCCAGCAGCAGCGCCCCCCGGACCCCCCGCCTCATCGGCCCCACGACCTCATCGAACCTTGGACGCCTGGTCGCGCCAGGCAACGACACCCGTCCAACGTTCGCCGCGGTCGGCCGGGGCGCCCCTCGAACCTTGGACGCCTGGTCGCGCCAGGCAACGACACCCGTCCAAGGCTCGCGCGGTCAGCCGGCGAGGAGGGCGTCGAGGGCGGCGACGGCCTCGACCGGGTCGGTCACCAGAAGGGCGGTGAGGCCGGCCCGCTCGGCACCGGCGACGTTGCCGGGGTGGTCGTCGAGGAACACGGCCCGGTCCGGGTCGTCCACACCCAACAGGGACAGGGTGTGGAGGTAGATGCGGGCGTCGGGCTTGCGCAGGCCCACCGCCGAGGAGTCGACGACGGCGTCGAAGAGGTCCTCGGCCGGCACCAGCTCGCGCCAGGACTGCGACCCCTCCTTGACGTTGTTGGTGCACAGCGCGGTGCGGTAGCCCTCGTCGCGCAGGGACCGGACCCGGTCGACCACCACGTCGTGGACGGTCAGGCGACCCATCATCCCGCCGAAGGCCTCCCAGTCGATGGTGACGCCGGTGGCGGCGGCCTCCTCCCCGACCCACGCCACCCAGTCGGTGATGGGGACCTCGCCCCGCTCGACGCGGTGCCACATGTGGTCGGTGTCCTCGTCGTAGGGGCCGAGGAGCAGGGCGAGGGCGGCGTCGCGGCTCTCGGCGCCCGTGACGATGTCGGCGATGGCGTCGAAGGCCGAGGTGATGACCACGCCGGAGAGGTCGAAGACCACGGCGTCGTAGCGGCGGTCGGCGGATGGGGTCACAGACGGGCGCTCCGGAGGTCGCTGGCCAGGATGGCCTTGGCCCCGAGGTCGGCCAGGGCGTCGATGGTGGCGTTCATGTCGGACTTGGGCACCAGGGCCCGCACCGCGACCCAGGCCTCGTCGCGCAGAGGGGCGACGGTGGGCGACTCCAGGCCCGGGGTGAGGGCCACGGCCTCGTCGAGCAGGTCGCGGGGGCAGTCGTAGTCGACCATCACGTACTGCTGGGCCACGGCCACGCCCTCCAGCCGCCGGAGCAGCTGGCGGCGCGCCGCCGACGCCTCGGCGCAGGGATCGGGACCCGGGCGTTGCTCGCCGTGGGGCCCGACGACCACGGCCTCGGAGGTGCACAGGACGGGGCCGAAGGGCTCCAGGCCGTGGGCCGCCAGGGTGCGCCCGGTGCTGACGACGTCGGCCACCACGTCGGCCACGCCCAGCTCGACGGAGATCTCGACCGCTCCCTCCAGCCGGACCACCTCGGCGTCGATGCCCCGAGCGGCCAGGTCGTCGGCCACCAGACGGGGGTACGACGTGGCGATGCGCCGTCCGGCCAGGGCGTCGACGCGCCACCCCCCCGGCGGGGCATCGGCCGTGGGGGCGGCGTAGAGGAAGCGGGAGCTGCCGAAGCCCAAGGCGAGCAGCTCGGCCACCGCGGCGCCGGAGTCGAGGGCCAGGTCCCGGCCGGTGATGCCCAGGTCGACCTGGCCCCGGCCCACGTAGACGGCGACGTCGCGGGGGCGCAGGAAGTAGAAGCGGACGCCGTTGGCCGGGTCGACCACGGTGAGGCCGCGCCCGTCGGGCCGGCAGCGGTAGCCGGCCTCGGCGAGCATGGTGCTGACGCCCTCGGACAGGGCGCCCTTGTTGGGCAGGGCGACGGTGAGCATCGGGTCCTCGGGTCGGCGGGTCAGAGGTGGCGGTAGACGTCGGCCGGTGTCAGGCCTCGGGCGACCATCACCACCTGGAGGCGGTAGAGGAGCTGGGAGATCTCCAGGGCGAGGGCCTCGTCGTCCTCGTGCTCGGCGGCCAGCCACACCTCGCCCGCCTCCTCCAGCACCTTCTTGCCCATGGCGTGGAGCCCGGCGTCGAGGGCCTCGACGGTGGCCGAGCCGTCGGGGCGCTCGGCGGCCCGGGACAGCAGGGTGGCGTGGAGCTCGTCGAACGTCGCCACGATCAGCCCCGGAAGCCGTTGGTGATGGGCAGGCGCCGATCCTTGCCGAAGGCCTTGCCGGTGACCCGGGGCCCGGGCGGGGACTGGCGCCGCTTGTACTCGGCCCGGTCGACCAGCAGCGTGACCTTGCGGACGACCTCGGCGTCGTGGCCGGCGGCGATGATCTCCGACGCGGTGCGGTCGAGCTCGATGTAGGCGTGGAGGATCGGGTCGAGCTCCTCGTAGGGCGGAAGGGACTCGTCGTCGCGCTGGTCGGGGCGGAGCTCGGCCGACGGGGCCTTGGTGAGCACCGAGGTGGGGATGAGGTCGTGGCCGGCCCGCTCGTTGCGCCGGGCGCACAGCTCGAAGACGCGGGTCTTGAGCACGTCCTTGATGAGGGCGTAGCCGCCGACGGTGTCGCCGTAGAGGGTCGCGTAGCCCACCGCGGCCTCGCTCTTGTTGCCGGTGGAGAGGACCAGCCAGCCCATCTTGTTGGACAGGGCCATGAGGATCTGGCCCCGGATCCGGGACTGGACGTTCTCCTCGGTGAGGTCCGGCGCCAGGCCCGCGAACGACGGCGCGAGCATGTCGAGCATCGCCTGGTGGGCGGGCTCGATGGCGATGGTGCGGTGGTCGACGCCCAGGTTGGCAGCCAGCTTCTCGGCGTCGGACTCGGAGTGGTCCGATGAGTACCGCGACGGCATGGCGACGGTGTGGACCCGGTCGGGCCCGATGGCGTCGACGGCGAGGGCGGCGACGATGGACGAGTCGATGCCCCCGGACAGGCCGACCACCACGTCGGAGAAGCCGTTCTTCTCGACGTAGGCGCGGGTGCCGAGCACCAGCGCCTCCCAGACCTCGTCGTCGGCCTCCATGACCGGGGCGATGTGGGCGACGAGACCGTCGGTGTGGGCCGGCAGGTCGCCGCCGGTGACCGGCGTCGGCGTGACCTCGAGGACGGGGAGCTGGTCGTCGACCGGTCGGCCCCGCGGGTCGAGCAGGCGCTTGCGGTAGACGGGGCCGACCTCGATGTCGACGACGAGGAGGTCCTCGACCATCTGGGGGGACCGGGCGAGGAGGTTCCCCTCGGCGTCGAAGGCCATGGACCCGCCGTCGAAGACCAGCTCGTCCTGGCCGCCGACCTGGTTGACGTAGACGAGGGCGGCGCTGGCGTCCGCCGCACGGGTGGCCAGCATGCGCTCCCGACGGGCCTGCTTGCCCTCGGCGTAGGGCGAGGCGTTGATGTTGATGACGACCTCGGCCCCGCTGTCGGCCTGGTCGGCGATCGGGCCGGTGGGGTTCCAGGCGTCCTCGCAGACCGACACGCCGACGGGCACGCCCCGCACGGAGTAGAGGGTCTCCGGCGCTCGCCCCCGCCCGAAGTAGCGCAGCTCGTCGAACACGGCGTAGTTGGGCAGCTCGCACTTGCGGTACACGCCTCGCACCTCGCCGCCGGCGCAGACGGCCGCCGCGTTGTGCAGGTCGCGGCCCAGGTCGACGAAGCCGATGACGGCCACGCAGTCACCCGTGGCCGCGGCCACCTCCTGCAGCGCCTCCAGGTTGGCGGTGACGAAGCCCGGCTTCAGCAGGAGGTCGTCGGGCGGGTAGCCGGTCAGGGCCAGCTCGGGGAAGGCGGCGATGTCGGCGCCGGCCTCGGTGGCCGCCCGGTAGGCGTCGAGGACGCGCTCCACGTTGCCGTCGAGGTCGCCCACGTGGGTGTCGATCTGGCAGGCGGCGATGCGCAGGCGGGGCACGGGCCAAGGGTACCGACCCCCACTCGCCGGCCCGGCGCCGGATGCGGGGTCGGCGCGGGCCCGGGTGCGCACCACCACCGACGCTGCGGGCGTCGTAGCCTGCCGCCCGTGCACCCTGCGCCCCTCGAGACCCGTGCGCCGGGTGGCCGTCCCGGGGGGCGGCCGCGGTGACCACCGTCGCCGGCGTCCTGCTGGTGATGGTCCTGCTCGTCGCCGTGCCCGTGCTGACGATCGGCGCCTTCCTCGCCGCCGGCGCCCGCCGCCAGGTCCGCGCCCAGGAGGGTGCCGCGGCCGAGGCCGAACGGATCGAGGCCGAGCGGGCCGCCGCCCACCGGGCCGACACCCAGGGGACCGGCGGCGCCCAGGACGGGCGGGCCGACGCCGAGCCGGCCGAGGGGGCCGACGACGGCCCTCCCGACGTCTCGGGCTGACGGGCCCGACCACGCCACGACGGTGCGGCACGATGGCTCCGTCGTGCCCCCTGCTCTCCCGCTCCCCGACCTGGTCGCGCACAGCGCGGACCCCGCCCGTGCCGCGTCGGTGGTGGACCGTCTCCGGGCCGCCCGGGCCGCGGCCGGCGACCGGATCGACGCCGACGCGGAGCTGGCCGCGACGGTGGTGGCCGTCGCGGCCGCCAGCGGGTGGCTGGGTCGCCTGGTGGTGGCCGACCCGCTCGCCCTCCAGGTGCTCGAGGACCTCGACGCGCCCCCCGTCCTCGAGGTCGAGGACCCGCGGGGCCTGCGCCGCTGGCGCCACCTGGAGCACCTCCGCATCGCCGCCCGGGACCTGACCGACCGCGACCCGCTCGAGCGCACCATGGCCCAGGTCACCGCCATGGCGACCCGGGTGCTCGGATCGGCCCTGGAGCTGGCCGGCGCCACCGACCTGGCGGTGGTGGGCATGGGCAAGGCGGGGGCGACCGAGCTCAACTACGCCTCCGACGTCGACGTGGTGCTGGTGGGCCCGACCCGGGGCGAGGCCCACCAGCGCGCCGCCCGGCGGTTCCTGGACGTGGCCCGCACCGCCCTGCGAGTCGACGTCGACCTCCGACCCGAGGGTCGCGACGGCCCGCTGGTGCGCAGCCTCGACGGGTACCGGGCGCACTGGGAGCGCTGGGCCCAGCCGTGGGAGCGCCAGGCCCTGCTGAAGGCGCGCCCCCTGGCCGGTGACCCCCAGCTGGGCGCGGCCTTCGCCGCGGCCGCCGCCTCCGAGCTCTGGGACCGCGGCTTCGGCGCCGACGCCATCCACCAGGTCCGGGCCATGAAGGCCCGCACCGAGCGCCACGCCGCCGCGGGGAGGGCGGGCGAGCGGGAGATCAAGCGCACCCCGGGCGGGATCCGCGACATCGAGTTCTCCGTCCAGCTCCTCCAGCTCGTGCACGGCCCCCTCGACCCCGGCCTCCGCGTGCGGGGCACGCTGCCCGCCCTCACCGCCCTGGCCGACGGCGGCTACGTCGGCGCCGACGACGCCCTCTGGCTGCGGGCCTCCTACCGCTTCCTCCGGCGGGTCGAGCACGGGGTCCAGCTCGACGAGGACCGCCAGACCCACGCCGTGCCCGCCGACCGGGCCTCCCGCGCCCGGTTGGCGCGAGCCATCGGCCTGACCGACCGGCCCCGCACCGCGGCGGTCGACGAGCTCGACGCCGAGCTGGTGGCCTGTCGGGCGACGGTGCGCCGCATCCACGAGCAGGTCTACTTCCGTCCGCTGCTCGACGCCTTCGCCGGTGTCGACGCCCCCCTGGGCCCGGCGGCCGCGGCCACCCGTCTGGAGGCGTTCGGGTTCGTCGACGCCGAGCGCACCCGCCAGGCCGTGCGCGAGCTCACCCACGGCCTCACCCGCGCCTCGCGGCTCATGGCCCAGATGCTGCCGCTGCTGCTGGACTGGCTGTCGGTCGGCCCCGACCCCGACCGGGGCCTCCTCGCCCTGCGCACGCTGGTGGCGGCCGACGCCGGTGCGGTGGCCGCGGCGTGTCGCGACTCGCCCGAGACCGCCCGGCGCCTCTGCCTGGTGGCCGCCACCAGCCCGTCGCTCACCCGGGCCCTGGGGCGCTCGCCCGAGCTGCTGCGGACCCTGACCGAGCCCCTCGAGGCCACCGGCGCGGCCGCCCGCACCCGGCTGGTGCGCTCGGCCACCACCCGACCCGACGTCGCGGCCGGACGCGAGGCCCTGGCCCACGTCGTGCGCCAGGAGCAGGCCCGGGTCGGCACCGCCGACGTCCTGGGCGAGGCCGAGGGCGACGTGGTGGGTCGGGCCCTCGCCGACGTCGCCCGGGGGGCGGTGGAGGCAGCCGTGGCCCTCGCCGCCCCCGAGGTCCCGTTCGCGGTCCTGTCCCTCGGTCGCCTGGCCGGGGGGACCCTCGGCTACGCCTCGGACCTCGACCTGCTGCTGGCCCACGGAGCCACCGACGAGGCCGGGCGCAGGGAGTCCGACCGGGCCGGCGAGGTCGTGCGGCGCGTGCTCCTGGGCTCGGGCCCGGCCGACCGCCTGTTCGCCGTCGACCTCGACCTGCGCCCCGGCGGGCGCAGCGCGCCGCTCGTGCAGGGACGGGCCGGCATCGAGGAGCACGTCGAGCGCTGGGCCGAGCCGTGGAAGCGCCTCGCCCTGTCGCGGCTCGAGCCGCTCGCCGGCGACCACGACCTGTCCCGCTCGGTGATCGAGGCGGTGGCCCCCACCGTCTGGCGACCGCTGGACGAGCCCGACCTGCGGGCCATCCGCCGGGTCAAGGCCCGGGCCGAGCGCGAGCGCATCCCCGCCGGCGAGGACCCGGCCTTCCACCTCAAGCTGGGGCCGGGTGCGCTGGCCGACATCGAGCTCACCGTCGCCCTCCAGCTCCTGGAGCTCGGGCGGCGCGAGCCCGACACCGTCGCCGGCATCGACGTCCTCCTCGACGCCGGTCGCCTGGACGAAGAGGAGGCCGACGCCCTACGGGCCGCCCACGCCTCCTGCGACCGGGCCCGCAACCGCTGGAGCCTCGTCGCCGGCCGTCCCCGCCAGGCCCTGCCCACCGGCGAGGACCTCACCACCCTGGCCCGGTCCCTCGGCACCACCGGCCCCGACCTGCGCGACGAGTACCTCCGCCGCACCCGGCGGGCCCGCCGCGTGGTCGTCCGCCGCTTCTACGCCCAGGACCCCTGAGCCGGCCCTGTCCCCCTCCGTCCTGGGGCCCCACCACTGGGATCCCCGGCGACTCCCGTACCAAGAACCGCCCGGATGTCACCCGGCCCACTTCTCGGTACCCACCACCGGGAACCCCAGCGACTCCCGTACCGAGAACGGTCGGGGGCCCGATGTCGGGACGAGGGTGGGTGGGGGTCAGCGGGGGCGGTGGGCGTCGACCAGCTGGCCGGCCCACTCGGGGAGGTGCTCCGCGAGGGACGCGGCCCGGTCGGTGTCGAGGTGGCCGTCGGCCACCGCCTGGTCGAGGGCGTCGGTGGCCGCGGCGACGATGGCGTCGACCACGTCCTGGCGGGCGACACCGGCCTCCTCGGCGATCTCGGCCACGGACCGTCCGTCCCGGAGGCCGTCGCGCAGGGCGTCGGGCTCGACGCCGATGATCTCGGCCGCGGCGGCGACGGCCTCCTCCAGGTGCGGCAGCCCACGGCCGGGGCCCCACCCGCGGGGGCCGCCCGGACCGCCCTCGGGACGGGGGTGGTCGGCCCGCCACCGCTCCGCCGCCCCGGCCACCCCGTCGCGCACGGCGTCGGCCTGGTCCTGGGTGAGGGTCCCGTCGGCCACCAGGCCGTCGAGCACGTCGTCGAGGAACCCGGGCCCGCCCGGGTGGGGCCCACCACCCTGGTCGGGATCGGCCGGATGGGCCGGATCGGCCGCCGGGAGCGGTGCCGTCGTGGTGGCGCCGTCGCCGGAGCTCTCGGTCGGGCCTGTCGCCTCGGTCGGGCCCGGCACGTCGGTGGACGAGGGCCCGTCGGTCGTGGTGGTGGCGTCGCTGGTCGCCGCCGTGGTGGACGCCGTGGTGGTGGAGGGGTCGTCGGACGACGCCTCCCCGGCCCCGGCCGCGACGGCCAGGGCGCCGACGCCCAGGGCCACGGCGGCGACCGCGCCGGCCACGACCTTGCGGGTGGAGGTGGTGCTCACGTGTGCTCCTGGTGGTCGACCCGCCGAGGGATCCCCCCATCTTCGTCGGCCGCCGGGCGCGATGTGTGAGCGGTCGGTCGTGGCAGGCTCGACGCATGTCCGCCGCCCCCGCAGACCTCGCGCCCGTCCCGTCGCCGCTCCAGGGCCAGGTCGTGGAGGTCCGGGTCGCGGTGGGCGACACCGTGCGGGCCGGCCAGGTGGTGGTCGTGGTCGAGTCCATGAAGATGCACCACGACGTCACCGCCCCGGAGGCCGGGGTGGTCGACTCGGTGGCCGTCGCCGTCGACGACCAGGTCGCCCCGGGCGATGCCGTGGCCCTGCTGCGGCCCGGGGCCGCGGAGGCCGCCGACGAGGCGGACATCGCCGCCCTCGACCTCGATGCCCCCCGGGCCGACCTGGAGGAGGTGCGGGCTCGCCACCACGTGGGGTCCGACGAGGGCCGGGCCGAGGCCGTGGCCAAGCGCCACGCCCGGGGGCGCCGCACGGCGCGGGAGAACGTGGCGGACCTCGTCGATGACGGCTCCTTCGTGGAGTACGGACCGCTGGTGATCGCGGCCCAGCGCCGGCGCCGCGACCTCGACGACCTCATCGCCCGCACGCCGGCCGACGGCCTCGTCGGCGGCGTGGCCCACGTCAACGGCGACGCCGTGGGCCCCGACCGCTCCCGCACCGTGGTCGCGTCCTACGACTACACGGTCCTGGCCGGGACCCAGGGCTTCCAGAACCACCGCAAGAAGGACCGCCTCTTCGAGCTGGCCGAGCGCCAGCGGCTGCCCGTGGTCCTCTTCGCCGAGGGGGGTGGCGGGCGGCCGGGCGACACCGACACCACGACCGTGTCGGGCCTCGACTGCCTGGCCTTCCACCTCTTCGGCCGCCTGTCGGCCACCGTGCCGCTGGTGGGCATCGGGTCGGGCCGGTGCTTCGCCGGCAACGCCGCCCTCCTCGGCTGCTGCGACGTGGTCATCGCCACCGAGGACGCCACCATCGGGATGGGCGGCCCGGCCATGATCGAGGGCGGCGGGCTGGGGACCTTCGCGCCGGAGGACATCGGTCCCATCGACGTGCAGGACGCCGACGGCGTGGTCGACGTGCGGGTGGCCGACGACGCCGCCGCGGTGGCCGCCGCCCGCCGCTACCTGTCGTACTTCCAGGGACCGGTCGCACCGGTCGACCCGGTGGATCCCCGGACGCTGCGCCACCTCGTCCCCGAGGACCGCCTCAAGGTCTACGACGTGCGCGCCGTGCTCGACGCGCTGGTCGACGAGGGCTCCCGCATGGAGCTGCGACAGGGGTTCGCCAAGGGGATGATCACCTCTCTGGCCCGCATCGACGGCCGCCCGCTCGGCATCGTGGCCAACGACCCGGCGCACCTGGGCGGGGCCATCGACAGCGACGGGGCCGACAAGGCGGCCCGGTTCCTCCAGCTCTGCGACGCCCACGGGCTCCCCGTGCTCTTCGCCTGCGACACGCCGGGGTTCATGGTGGGCCCGGCGTCGGAGGAGACGGCGTCGGTGCGCCACATGAGCCGCCTGTTCGTCACCGGCGCCAACCTGTCGGTGCCCTGCGCCACGGTGATCCTGCGCAAGGCCTACGGCCTGGGCGCCCAGGCCATGGCCGCCGGCAGCTTCAAGGCCCCCGAGTTCGTGGTGGCCTGGCCCACGGGCGAGCTGGGCGGCATGGGCCTGGAGGGTGCGGTGCGACTCGGCTTCCGCGACGAGCTGGCCGGGGAGACGGACCCCGAGGCCCGCGAGGCGCTGTTCCAGCAGATGGTGGCGGCCGCCTACGAGCACGGCAAGGGCCTCAACGTGGCCGCCCAGTTCGAGATCGACGACGTCATCGACCCCGCCGAGACGCGCCGCTGGATCACCACCGCCCTGCTGGCCGCGCCCATCCCCCGTGATCGCCCCCGCCGCCCGAACGTGGATACGTGGTAGAGGCTTCGAGCTCGAGCTGAAGGGGTTCGCTCCGCTCCCACCCAGGTCGCCGACCAACACGCTGGACCGGCTCTCGCGTCCTCCGTCTCACGGTTGATGACCCGCCACCGGCTGAGGGCGACGCCGCGCTCTGGCGGACCTCGTCGGCGAGGGACCGGTACCGGACTCGGGGTCGTCGCGGCAGTCCCGACCGTTCAGGTCAGCTGACGTCGGAGTCGTTTGTCGATCGCGACCACCACGGTGGCGGCCGCCGCGACGGCGAAGATCCGCCCCCAGGCGCCGGCGGTGATGGGTGCGGTCTGGAAGATGGTGTTCATGAACGGCAGGTAGGTGAGGGCGAGCTGGCCGAGGGCCTGCACCGCGACGCCACCGATGATCCAGCGGTTGGAGAACAGGCCGATGTGCCAGACCGAGTGCGTGAGCGATCGGCAGGTGAACAGGTAGAAGGCTTCGACGGTGACGAAGAGGTTGAGCGCGGCGGCGCGGGCCTCGTCGAGGGTGGCGCCGTTGGCTTGTTCCCACTCGAAGAGCCACCAGGCGCCGCCGACGAGCAACGAGGAGACCGTCAGGATCCGGATGAGCAACGTGCCGGTGAGCAGCGGCCGACGTGGGTCGCGGGGCGGGCGCTGCATGATCCCGCCTTCTTTGGGTTCGAAGGCCAGCATCATTCCGAGCGCGATGGCGGTGGTCATGTTGATCCACAGGATCTGCACGGGCACGATGGGCAAGGCGGTGCCGAGCACGATGGCGGTGAGGATGACCAGCCCCTCGCCCATGTTGGTGGGCAGGGTCCAGACGATGAACTTGGTGAGGTTGTCGAAGACCCCGCGTCCCTCTTCGATGGCGGCCTCGATCGTGGCGAAGTCGTCGTCGGTGAGGATCATGTCGGCTGCTTCCTTGGCGACCTCGGTTCCTCCGAACCCCATGGCGACGCCGATGTCGGCCTGTTGGAGGGCGGGGGCGTCGTTGACGCCGTCGCCGGTCATGGCCACGACGTGGTGGCGGGCTTGGAGGCCCTCGACGAGCAGCAGCTTCTGTTCGGGTGACACCCGCGCGAACACCGATGCCTCCTCGACCGCAGCCGGGTACTCGTCGGCTGAGAGCGCGGCGAGGTCGACGCCGGTCAGGACCCGGCTGGGCTCGTCATCGGTGAGGATGCCGAGCTGCTCCGCGATCGCGGTCGCGGTGGCGGCGTGATCGCCGGTGATCATCTTCACGTCGATGCCTGCGGTGTGGCAGGAACGGACGGCGGCGACCGCCGCCGCCCGGGGCGGGTCGAGCATGGCCTGCAACCCGGTGAAGACGAGGGCACCGCGGAGGGCCTCGGGGTCGAGCTCCGTTCCCTCTGCGACGGTGGCCATGGCCGTGGCCAGGACCCGCAGGCCGTGCCGGGCGAGCTCGTCGACCGCCGTGAGGACGGTGCCGGCATCGATCGGTCGGCGCGTGCCGTCGGGCGCCATCTGGGTGGCGCACAGGTCGATGACCCGTTCGACGGCACCTTTCGCCAAGATCACCGCGCTGCCGTCACCACAGCGCTGCACGGTGGCCATGTACTTGCGGTCGGAGTTGAACGGGATCGCCGCGATCCGAGGAAGCTCGACCCTGAGCCGGCTCGGGTCCAGGCCGGCCTTGGTGGCGGCCACGAGCATGGCGCCCTCGGTCGGGTCCCCGATGACCCCCCAGGTCTCATCGCCGTGGGTGAGCCGAGCGTCGTTGCAGACCGCGCCGGCGACCAGGGTCCACCGCAACGCCTCGTCGGCCCCTGGCGCGACCGGGGCGTCGTGCGCATCGAGCACGGCGCCGTCGGGTTGGTAGCCCGAACCGGTCACCTCGAACCTGGCGTCTGGGGTCCACAAGGCACGCACCGTCATCTGGTTCTCGGTGAGCGTGCCGGTCTTGTCCGAGCACACCACCGTCGTGCTGCCCAGCGTCTCCACCGCCGGCATCCGTCGGATGACGGCGCGCTGGCGGGCCATGCGGTTCACGCCGATCGCCAAGGTGATCGTGACCGCGGCCGGGAGTCCTTCGGGGATCGCTCCGACCGCCAGAGCCACAGCGGCAGTGAACATCTCCGTCGCGTCTTCACCGCGGACCAGTCCGACTGCGAAGGTCGCCGCGGCCAGGGCGAGGATCGCCACGGTGAGCACCTTGCTGAACGCGGTCAGCTTCTTGGTCAGCGGAGTGGCCAGGGTGTCCGCCGACCCGACCAGTCGGTGGATCTCACCGAGCTCGGTCTCCACGCCGGTCGCGACCACGACGGCATCTGCGGTGCCGTTGGTGACCAAGGTGCCGGAGTAGACCATGTTGCGACGGTCGGCCACGGGGGTCGTGTCCGCCAAGACAGCCTCGTCCTTCATGACCGGCACGGACTCGCCGGTCAGTGCGGACTCGTCGACCTGCAGCTCGGTGATCTCGATCAGACGGAGGTCGGCGGGGACCTTGTCGCCGGCCTCGATCAGGACCAGATCGCCCGGGACCAGCTGGTCGGAGGAAACCGTGCGCTGGTGGCCGTCACGGCGGACCCGGGCGTCGGTGTGCACCATCGACCGCAACGAGTCGAGCGCCGCTTCGGCCTTGGCCTCCTGGACGTAGCCGACGATGGCGTTCACGAGCACCACACCGAAGATGACCGCCGAATCGACGAGCTCTCCCAACAGCAACGTCACCGCGCTCGCCGCCAACAGCACGTAGATCAGCGGATGGTGGAGCTGGCTGACGAACCGCTCCAACCGCCCCGCCGCGTCGGCGTCGGGCAACACGTTCGCCCCGAAGCGCTCGAGCCGCTCGGCGGCCTCCGACGAACCCAGACCGTCGTGCCGGTCGGTCTCGAGGACCAGCAGCACCTCGTGCACCGCGAGGGCATGGTGCGAGCTGCACTCGACGTGCAGTCGCACCCGATCGGTGCTCGCAGGCGGGAGAGACATCGGAAGAGCTGCCCTTCTACGGACGCTTCAAGACACCCCGCCGACCAGGCTTCCCGGCAACTGGACCATGATCTGACCATGACCGCTTGGAGCATCCCGGGGCAGAGGCGAACGTCCCGATCTCCTGCGGTCCCTTCCGCCATGGATCGGCTCGCAGTGCGAGCAGAGCCCGCTCGAGGCCACACTCGGGACACGACCTCGGTGCCCCGCCTCGATGGCGTCCTCGGGCTCGACGCGCTAGCCCTTGGCCGCGGGCACCAAGACGACCGGGCGATCGGCCCTGTGCAGCGTCTTGAGCGCGACACCGCCAACCTGGAGGCCGCTGAAACCACCGATGCCACGGGTACCGACGACGACGAGGTCGGTGCGCTCGTCCTCGGCGGCTTGAAGCAGGGCATCGGCGACGTTGGAGCCGCTGAGTGCCAGCGTGGTGATCTCGACCCCCGCGCCTACGAGCTCCGCCGCGTAGTCGTCGCGGATCTGTCGTTCGAGCCGTCGCCGCCAGTTGTCCGGGCTGTCGGCCGGGGTCCACTCGGGGTAGGGCGGCTCGACCGAGGCTGCGACGATGCGCACGTCGGCATCGCCTCTGAGCTCAAGTACCCACTGTGCAGCGGCGCGGGATCCCTTCGAGCCGTCGGCGCCCACCAGCACGCTTCGTGTCGTGAGGTTGACCGCGCCGCCGATCACCGCGACCGGAAGGTCGGCGTGGTGGGCCAGCCACTCGGTCATGCTCCCGATGTGCAGCAGCCCGGGCCCGGCCGAGCTGCCGACTCTGCCCACCACCACGAGGTCGGCGTTCTCGCGCTGCGACCGTGAGGATGCCGGGGCGGGGGTCGCCGCTCTCGACGGCCGTCCGCACCGGGACATCCCCCAGGCGCGCGGCTTGGCTCCACTCCTCCAGTCGCGCCTGCTGCTCGGTGAGGAGTGCTTCGGCGCGGGCAGGAGGCAGCTCTGACTCGGTCGGCGTGAAGCCGGTCATCACGACGACCTCTGCGCCCTGGCGAGCCGCGAGCCGGGAAGCCCAGCGCAGGGCGTTCGCCGCGCCTGCCGACCCGTCCGTGCCGACGACGATCCGCTTCATGGCACCACTCCGGTCCTCCCATGGGTTCCCGACCCGGGGCCCATGGACCAGATCCTGCCTCCGGGGCTGGTCCCCCGACAGAGGCGAACGTCCCCATCGGGGGGTTTCCCCCCGCAGAGGTCGGTGGCTGCGAGAGACGGGTCGCCACCTGCCGGGATCCCTCAGCGCGCCACCCAGAGGTCGGTGCCGTCGCAGCCGACCGCCTCAGGGCGGCGATCGGCGTCGGAGCGCGCGAGCACGATCAGCTCGACCAGGACGGAGGGAGCGTCAGCGAACGAGTGACGTCGACGACAACCGGAACACGCCGATGTCCCGATCGGTGCGGGCCTCGTAGGTGTCCATCTGGGGGATGGTCTGCTTCACCGCGGGCCAGACCACGGCCTTCTCGTCGGGGGTCAGCAGGGTGGCGACGACGTCGTGCTCGTCACCTCGTCGCAGCACGTGGGCGTGGGGGTCGGCCTCGAGGTTGAGGCGCCAGGCCGGGTGGTGGGCCTGGCCCATGGCGCTGGCCACGACGAGGAGGTCGTCGCCGTCGCGGTGGTAGGCCAGCTGCACCGTGCGGGGCTCGCCCGTCCTCCGGCCCGTGGTGGTGAGGGCGAGCATCGGCAGCGTGGGCGGGCCGGTGACGGTGAACCGACCACCGGTGGCCCGGAAGATGGCGGGGTCGACCTTGGCCGCGACGTGCTTCACCACCCAGGACCCGACCCGGGTGGCCGAGAACCGGTTGACCAGCCGGGCGTACACGGAGCGCGAGCGTAGGCCGGAGAAGGACGCCTGGTGAGCTCCTCGGCTGGCGCCTCGGAGTTCAGAGACGCTGGGCCGGCCCGCTCCTGCCGCCTCCTTCGTCGGCGGCGGGCCGCTCGGGCCCCGGGCTCGCCTGACGGCTCACCCTTCCGACGCTACGACGCTACTTGCGCCGACGCCACCACCAGATGACGAAGAACACGGCCATGACGGCGGCCACCGGACCGGCCGCCTTCTTCGCCACCTCGGCCCCACCGGTGGCGTCGATCAGGTCGATGGGCTCGGCCTCGGGGCCCTCGATCTTGCGCGGGCCGCGGCCGGTGGGCGACGCCGCCGGCCCGCCACCCGTGGCCGTCGGGGCGCCGGGGGTGCCGGCCGCGGCCTCACCCCCGGTGGCCGCGGTGCCGGCGGGCATGCCGCCCGGCGGCGGGGTCGGGGCGGTGGCGACCGGGCTGCCGGCCCCGGCGGTGGCCGAGGCCTGGGCCGGGCCGGAACCGTTGCCCGAGGCGGCGGCATCCGGGGCGGGGCCGGGGTCGACGGCGCCCCCGTCGTCGGACTGGTCGCCGTCATCGGGCGACGAGGCGTCGTCGGCCGAGGACCCGCCGGTCGCCTCGCCGGCCAGCACCTTGGTCTCGAGGCAGTCGACGAACTGGGCCAGCAGCTTCGTGCTGATGTCATCGAGGGCACCCCGGCCGAACTGGGCCACCTTGCCGGTGATGCTCAGGTCGGTGGTGATGGTGACCCGGGTGCCGTCGCCGTCGCTCTCGGCCGCGGCCGTGATGGTGGCGTCGGCGTTGCCCTTGCCCCCGGTGTCCTTGCCCTTGGCCTTCAGCACGGCGCGGTGGGCATCATCGTCGCGCTCCACCATCTCGGCGGTGCCCTTGAAGCGGGCGTTGATGGGGCCCACCTTCAGCTTCACCTCGCCGGAGAAGACCTCGCCGTGGACCTCGGTGAGCTGAGCCCCGGGCATGCAGGGCGCGATGCGCTCGATGTCGCACAGCACGGGCCAGGTGACGTCGATCGGCTCGGCGACGGTGAAGGTGTTGCTCAGCTCCATGGGATCTCCTCGGGTGGGACGGGTGGGGTCAGCCGTGGATCGGGCCACGGGTGTCGCGGAGGTGGGGGGCGGGGCGCCCGGAGCGCAGAGCGATGATCTCGGCCACGATGGCCACCGCGGTCTCCTCGGGGGTGCGGGCGCCGATGTCGAGGCCGATGGGCGAGTGCAGGCGGGCCAGGTCGGCGGGATCGGTGACGCCCTCCTCGGCGAGGCGGGCGAGGCGCCGGTCGTGGGTGCGGCGGCTGCCCATCACGCCGATGTAGCCGACGTCGGTGGCCAGGGCGGCCTGGATGGCGGGGACGTCGAACTTGGCGTCGTGGGTGAGCACGCACACAGCGTCGCCCGGCCCGAGGCGGGCGCCGACCGACTCGAGCAACCGGTGGGGCCAGTCGACGACCACCTCGTGGGCCTCGGGGAAGCGCTCCGGCGTGGCGAACACCTCGCGGGCGTCGCACACGGTGACCCGGTACCCGAGGGTGCGGGCCACCCGGGCCAGGGCGGCGGTGAAGTCGACCGCGCCGAACACCAGCATCTCCGGCGGGGGGGCGAAGGACTCGACGAACACGGTGACCTCGGCGTCGTCGGCCTCGCCGCGGGAGCCGTAGTGACGCAGGCCGCTGCGGGCCACGCCCAGCTCGCCGGCCGCGTCGCGGGCCACCGCGTGGTCACGGCCCCCGTCGCCCAGGCTGCCGGCCACCGCACCGTCGGGTCCGACCACCAGCGAACGGCCCAGGCCCGGTCCGTCGACCACGGTGGCCACCGCGACCGGTGCCCGGGTGCGGAGGTCGCCGCCGATGCGGTCGAGGTGGGGGCCGAGGCCGCCCGGGTGGTCGAGCGGCTCGAGGAACAGGTGCACGGTGCCGCCGCAGGTGAGGCCCACGGCGAAGGCGTCGTCGTCGGAGTAGCCGAAGGTGACCAGCCGGGGCCGCCCCGGCGGGTGGGCCTCGGCCGACCGCTCCCCCGGCGGGAGCAGGCCCAGGTCCCGGCCGCTCGACGCCGAGCAGGTCGAGGGCCTCGGCCACCACCGCGCCCTCGACGCAGCCGCCCGACACCGAGCCGGCCACCTCGCCGGTCTCGTTGACGGCCATCGCCGCTCCCGCGTCGCGCGGGCCCGAGCCCTCGAGGTCGACGACGCGACCCAGGGCCACCCGCCGGCCCGCGGCGAGCCAGCCCTCGACGGTGCCCAAGACGTCCCTCACCGCGGTGCGCTCCGTGCGGTCATGCTGCGCTCCTCCGGGCGGACGCGTCGATGGCTCCCAGTGTGGCGAGCAGGTCGGCCAGGTCCTCCAGGCTGGCGAGGGAGTGGCCGGTCACGAAGGTGTCGACGTGGGGCAGGGCCGCGGCCATGCCCCCGGCCAGGGGCTGGTAGCCCGGCGCCGCCTTCAGCGGGTTCACCCACACCACGTGGTGGGCCACCCGGTGGAGGCGGGCCATGGCCTCGTCGACCTCGGCGGGGTCGCCCCGGTCCCACCCGTCGGAGAGGACCACCACCACCGCACCACGGGCCAGGCCCCGGGCGCCCCAGCGGTCGACGAACAGCCGTAGGGCCTCGCCCAGCCGGGTGCCGCCGGACCAGTCGGCCACCTCGCCGGCGGCCCGGTCGAGGGCCAGGTCGGGGTCGCGGGTGGCCAGCGAGCGGGTGACCCGGGTCAGGCGGGTGCCGAGGGTGAACGCCTCCACCCGGCCCGCGCCCCGGGACGTCACCGCGGCGTGGGCGAAGCGGAGCAGACCCCGGGCGTAGGGCTCCATCGACCCGCTCACGTCGACCAGCAGGACGAGGCGGCGGGGCCGGGCCGACGGGGCGCGGCGGTGGAGGACGAGGGCCTCACCACCGGTCGCGAGGGCGGCGGTGACGGTGGCCCGCAGGTCGAGCTCGTCGCCACCCCGGGCCGGGCGGCGACGCCGGGACCGGCGGGTGGCCACCCCGACCCGGAGTCGGGCGATGGCGCGGTGCAGCTCGGCCCGCTCCTCCGGCGTGCAGGTGCCGAGGTCGGCGTGGCGGAGGGCCTCGTGGGCGCTGTGGCGCAGCACCGACGCGGGCTCGTCGCCCGCCTGGGCGCCGCCGGGGTCCGAGCCGGCGGCCTCGGCGTCGTCGACCAGCAGGGCGGCCGGGGCCGGGACCGACGGGGCCGCCCACGTGACCGTCTCGTCCAGCACGGCAGCGAACGCGGCGTCGTAGGCGGCGACGTCCTCGGGTCGGTGGACGAGGGTCGCCCGCCCGGCCCAGTAGAGATCGGCGCGGGTGGCGACCCCCACCGCGGCCACCGCCTCGGCACAGGCCACCGTCGAGCGCACCGCCACCGGCACCCCGTGGCGCCGCAGGGCGAGGGCCAGCGCCGCCACCAGCCCGGCCCCGTCCCCGCCCGCGACCCCCTGCACCCCCTGCACCCCCTGCGAACCGGTCAGGAGATCCGGTGCTGTGGCACCACCCGGGCTGACCACTTCGGGGCCCCCCTGCGAACCGGTCAGGAGATCCGGTGCTGTGGCACCGCCAGGACGGACCACTTCGGGGGTGGGCGTGGGGTCCGGAGGGCCCGGGGGGTCAGGAGGCACGGGACCGGAGGGCGTCGACCAGGCCGTCGATGCCGAAGGTGCGGGTGCGTTCGGCGTCCTCCCGGTACTTGAGGACGGTGCCGAGGGTGGCGTCGACGGTGGCGGCGTCGAGGCGGCGGGTGCCGAGGGCCGAGAGGGCCGCGGCCCAGTCGATGGACTCGGCCACGCCGGGGGGCTTGTAGAGGCCGAGGTCGCGCAGCGTCGCGGTGGCCGCCGCCACCTCCTGGGCCAGCACGGCGTCGACCTCGGGGACGCGCAGGCGGATGACGGCGACCTCCCGGTCGAAGTCGGGGTGCTCGACCCAGTGGTAGAGGCAGCGCCGCTTGAGGGCGTCGTGGACGTCGCGGGTGCGGTTGGAGGTGATGACCACGACCGGCGGCACCTCGGCCGTCACCGTCCCCAGCTCGGGCACCGTGACCGACCAGTCCGAGAGGACCTCCAGCAGGAGGGCCTCGAACTCGTCGTCGGCCCGGTCGACCTCGTCGATGAGCAGCACCGGCGGGGGGCCGTCGCCGGTGTGGCCCAGCGCCTCCAGCACGGGGCGACGGACCAGGAAGCGCTCGTCGTGGAGCTCGTCCTCCACCGCCGCAGTGCCCCGCCCGGCCAGGTCGCCGGCGGCCTCGGCGGCGCGCAGGTGCAGCAGCTGGCGGGCGTGGTCCCACTCGTAGAGGGCCTGGGCCGCGTCGATGCCCTCGAAGCACTGGAGGCGGAGCAGCTCGGACCCCCGCCACCGGGCCAGGACCTTGGCCACCTCGGTCTTGCCCACCCCGGCCTCCCCCTCCAGCAGCAGGGGCCGCCGGAGGCGGAGGGCGAGGTAGACGACGGTGGCCAGGCCCTCGTCGGCCAGGTAGCCGTGCTCGGCGAGGGCGGCGCGCAGCCCGGCCGGGTCGTCGGGGGTGCGGGCGGCCTCAGCCACCCGCCTCCTCCAGGGCCCTCCGGACCAGGACCTTGGCCAGGTGGGTGCGGTACTCCACCGTCGCGTTCATGTCGGCCTGGGGCTCGGCCCCCTCGACGGCGCGCTCGGCCGCATCCGCGGCCGACGCGCCCTGGTCGAGGGCGTCGGTGACGCCGGAGGCCAGGAGCGGGGTCGAGCCCATGTTCACCAGGCCCACGCCGCTGGAGCCGTTGCGGCTCACCGCGGCGACGCCGACGATGGCCCAGTCGAGGGCGCGCCGGTTGAACTTCTGGAACGACCAGCCCGCCCCGGGCACCGCGGGCACCCGGACCTCGACGAGCAGCTCGTCGGGTTCCATGGCGCTCTCCAGGAACCCGGTGAAGAACTCCGTCGCCGGGATCTCCCGCTCACCCCGCGCCTGGGAGCGGACCAGGAACGAGCCGCCCAGGGCCAGGACGACGGCGGGGAGGTCCGACGCCGGGTCGGCGTGGGCGATGGAGCCGCCGATGGTGCCCCGGTGGCGGACCTGCGGGTCGCCCACCTGCCCGGCGACGTGGGCCAGGATCGGCACCTGCTCGCGCAGGACCGACGACCCGTGGACGTCGTGGTGCGTGGTGAGGGCGCCCACCGCGACGGTGTCGCCGTCGTGGCGGACGTAGGAGAGGTCCGACAGCCGACCGACGTCGACGAGGACCTCCGGCGAGGCCAGGCGCAGCTTCATCAGCGGCAGCAGCGAGTGCCCCCCGGCGAGGACCTTGGCGTCGTCACCGTGCTCGGCCAGGGCGGCGAGGGCGGCGTCGGCGGAGTCGACCCGCTGGTACTCGAAGGCGGCGGGGATCACGAGGCACCTCCCTGGTCGGCCTGCAGAGAGTCCGACGGGGCGTCGCGGTCGGCGCCGCCGGTGTCGGTGGCGGTCTCGGCGATGAGGCCCTCACCGTCGCCACCCTTGGCGGCCTGGATGGCCTCCCACACGTGCAGCGGCGACGCCGGCATCCGCATCTCCGTGACCCCGAGGTGGCTGAGGGCATCGACCACGGCGTTGATCACCGTCGACGCGGCACCGATGGTGCCGGCCTCGCCCACGCCCTTGACCCCGAGGCTGTTGGTGGGGCTGGGGGTGACGGAGTGGCCGAGGCGCATCGGGGGCACGTCAGGGGCGGCGGGCACCAGGTACTCGGCCAGGCTGCCGGCCTGGAGGTTGCCGTCGGCGTCGTAGACGGCCTCCTCGAACAGCGCCTGGGCCATGCCCTGGACGATGCCGCCGTGGACCTGGCCCTCGACGATCATCGGGTTGATCTGCGTGCCGCAGTCGTCGACGGCGACGTAGTCGCGGACCTCGACCGAGCCGGTCTCCTCGTCGACCTCGACGACGCACACGTGGGTGCCGAAGGGCCAGGAGAAGTTGGGCGGGTCGTAGGTGACCTGGGCGGTGAGGTTGGGCTCGACGCCGTCGGGCAGGTCGTGGGCGGTGAAGGCCTCGAAGGCCACCGCCGCCATCGGCATCTCCTTGTCGGGCGAGCCCCGCACCGTGAAGACGCCGCCGGAGAGCTCGAGGTCGTCGGCCGAGGCCTCCATCTGGTGGGCGGCGATCTGCTTGGCCTTGTCGATGACCTGGTCGCAGGCCATGGCCACGGCCACGCCGCCGACGGGCAGCGAGCGCGACCCGTAGGTGTCCATGCCGTGGGGGCTGATGTTGGTGTCGGAGTGGAGGACCTCGACGTCGTCGGGGCTGACGCCCAGCTTGTCGGCGACGATCATCGACCAGCTGGTCTCGTGGCCCTGGCCGTGGGGCGTCGCGCCGGAGACGACCTGGACCTTGCCGGTGGGCATCATCCGGACCGTCGCCGACTCCCAGCCGCCGGCCGAGTAGTTGAGCGAGGCCAGCACCCGACTGGGGGCCAGGCCGCACATCTCGAAGTACGACGACATGCCGATGCCGAGGTGCGTGGTGCCGCCCTCGGCGCGACGCCTGGCCTGCTCGGCCCGCACGTCGTCGTAGCCGGCCATCTCGAGGGCGATCTGCGCCCCCGACTCGTGGTTGCCGGAGTCGTACTCCAGCCCGGTGACGGCGGTGTAGGGGAACTGGTCGTGGGTGATGTAGTTGCGGCGGCGGAGCTCGGCCGGGTCGATGCCCATCTCCGCGGCCAGGAGGTCCATGCCCCGCTCGATGGCGTAGGTGGCCTCGGGCCGCCCCGCGCCGCGGTAGGCGTCGGTCGGGGTCATGGTGGTGAACACCCCGGTGCAGGTGAAGGAGAAGGCGGGCACGTCGTAGACGCCGCAGTAGAGGAACGACCCCAGCAGCGGGATGCCGGGGGTGATCAGCTGCAGGTAGGCGCCCATGTCGGCCAGGAGCCGGACCCGGACGCCGGTGACCTTGCCGTCGGCGTCGGCGGCCAGGTCGATCTCCTGGATCTGGCCCCGACCGTGGATGGTGGCCTGGGCGTTCTCGCTGCGCTCCTCGAGCCAGCGCACGGGGCGCTTGAGCTTGTGGGCCAGCGCGGTGCAGAGCAGCTCCTCGGCGTAGACCTCGAGCTTGGACCCGAACCCACCGCCGACCGACGGGGCCACGACCCGGATGTCGGCCTCGGACAGCCCGAGCGTCACCGCCGTCATGACCTTGAGGATGTGGGGGATCTGGGTGGCCGAGTAGAGGGTGACGCCCCCGCCGAAGGGCTCGGGCACGCAGGCCACGGCCCGGGGCTCCATGGGCATGGGCAGCAGGCGCTGCTGCACGAAGTGGCCGGTGACGGTGTGGGCGGCCTCGTCGAAGGCCTTGGTCACCGCGGCCTCGTCGATCTCGAGGTCCCACGTGTAGGCCTTGTTGGTGCCGGCGTCGGTGTGGATGACGACCTCGTCGGTGAGGGCGGCCTCGAGGTCGACCACCGCGGGGAGGGGGTCGTAGTCGACGTCGACCAGGTCGACCGCGTCGCGGGCAGCCACGTTGGACTCGGCCAGCACCACGGCGACGGCGTCGCCGACGTAGCGGGCCTTGTCCTTGGTCACCGGGAAGTGCGGGGGGTTGACCAGGTCGTCGGTGACGGCCCAGGCCGTGGGCATCTGGTCGGCCCAGAGGTCGGCCAGGTCGGCGCCGGTGTACACGGCGACGACGCCGGGCGAGGCGAGGGCGTCGGCCGTGGCGATCGAGGTGATGCGGGCGTGGGCGTAGGGGCTGCGGACCATCGCCATGTGGAGCGCGCCCGGGATCTGGAGGTCGTCGGTGTAGCGGCCCTCACCGGTGAGGAGGACGGGGTCCTCCTTGCGGAGCAGCCGGGTGCCGCTGACCTTGGTGGTCTCGTCGGTGCGGGGCTCGGTGGCGGTCATGCCGGTACCCCCTGTCCGGCGCGGACCTGGACCCCGGTCCCGTCGCCCAGCTCCCCCCGGGCGCAGGCCAGCACCGAGGCCACGATGTTCTGGTAGCCGGTGCAGCGGCAGAGGTTGCCCTCCAGCCCCTCGCGCACGGCCGCCTCGTCGAGGGTGCGCCCCTCGGCCTCGACCTCGGAGATGAGGGCGGAGGCCGCCATCACCATGCCCGGCGTGCAGTAGCCGCACTGGAGGCCGTGGTTCTCCATGAAGGCCTGCTGCATCGGGTGCAGCTCGCCGTCGCGGGCCATGCCCTCGATGGTCGTGACCGAGGCGCCGTCGGCCTGGACGGCCAGGACGGTGCAGGACTTCACCGACTGCCCGTCGAGGTGCACGGTGCACGCCCCGCAGGAGGTGGTGTCGCAGCCCACGTTGGTGCCGGTGAGCCCGAGCACCTCCCGCAGGTGGTGCACGAGCAGCAGGCGGGGTTCGACCTCGCCTGACCGCTCGACGCCGTTGACGGTGAGCGTCACCAACATGGGGACCTCCGTGGGGGACCGGGGGATGAGGGGCGTGATGTGGTGTGCGTCACACGGTACCGGTGGCCGTCCGCCTCTGCTCACCGCGTGGGCGACGCCCTCGGGGGGCCGCAGCGACTAGGACATGGGCACCGCAGAGTGCGAGGACGGAAGGGCGAGCAGATGGCCGAGGGCAGCAGTGCCGCGAGCTACGACCTGGTGGTCGTGGGGGCCAACGCGGGGGGCTTCTCGGCCGCCACCGCGGGCCTGGGCCGGGTCAAGGTGCTGGAGCCGGGGACCACGGTCCCCTTCGGGTCGATGCTCGGCCCCCAGGCCCTCGACATCTCCTTCGGGGAGACGGTCACCTCGATCGACGTCGACGGCGAGGGCCTCGTCGTCACCACCGCCAAGGGCAGCTACGGCTGCCGGGTGTGCCTCGTCGCCCAGCGGGTCGACGACGACGGGTGGGTCCCGCCCATCCCCGTCACGGCCAGCGACCGGGTGCACGTCGATGCCCTGCCGGCCCGCATCGCCGATGCCGACCTGCTGGTGGTGGGCCACACCGACCACGCCGTGGAGCTGGCGTCCACCCTGGTCGAGGGCGGGGCCAACGTCGTGCTCGCGGCCGGCGGCATGGACCCCACCAAGGTGTCGCCCACCGCGGCCGAGGCCCTGCGGGTGCTGGAGAAGGGGCGCCGCCTCACCGGCCTGTTCCGCTCCGTGCCCGACCAGGTCGGCGAGGTCGACGGCTACCCCATGGCCTTCTTCGGCGACCGCCGCACGCCCGACCTGCAGTTCGACCACGTCGTGTTCGCCTCGGGCCGCACCACCGTCGGACCCGAGGCCGTGGGCGTCACCGAGGCCGCCCTCGCCTCGCAGAAGGTGTGGTTCCTGGGCGAGGACGACGTCGTCGGCGGCGCGCCCGCGTCGCCGGGGTGGCGGGTGGCCGCCGACATCGCCGCGGCCTGCTTCCCCGAGGTCGACGTGGCCCCGTCGCCGTCGCCCGCCGAGCGGGGCCGGGGTGTGCCCGGAGTGGCCGAGCAGCTCCGGGAGGAGCACTACAACGCGACCATCACCTACTTCGAGCCCACCCACTCGGACCTCTGGATCCTGCGGGTCCGGCCCGACGAGGGCACGGTGTCGCACCTGCCGGGCCAGTACGCCTCGCTCGGCCTGGGCTACTGGGAGGACCGCATCGACGACGCCGAGGACCCCGGCCTCGACGGGCGGTGGGACAAGCTGGTGCGGCGCTCGTACTCCATCTCCAACCGCATGCTCGAGCCCAACGGCTACCTGGTGGGTGAGCGGGGCGAGGACGAGCTCGAGTTCTACATCGTGCTGGTGCCGCCGACCGACGGGAACGTCCCCGGCCTCACGCCCCGCCTGGCCCTCAAGCGGGCCGGCGACCGCATCTACCTCGGGCCCAAGGTGGCGGGCCGCTACACGCTGGCGCCGGTCGACGACCCCGAGACGGCGGTGGTGTTCCTCTCCACCGGCACCGGCGAGGCGCCCCACAACAACATGCTGGTGGAGCTGCTGCGCAAGGGCCACCGCGGGCCGATCGCCTCGGCCGTGTCGGTCCGGCGCTGGGCCGACCTGGCCTACATCGACAAGCACCGGTTCCTGGAGGAGCGGTACGCCAACTACTCCTACCTGCCCCTGCCGACCCGTGAGTCCGACGTCCCCAAGCGCTACATCCAGGACACCATCACCGACGGCACCCTCGAGGGCCTGCTGGGTGGGCCGCTCGACCCCGAGCGCACCCACGTGTTCCTGTGCGGCAACCCGTCGATGATCGGCCTGCCCACCGAGGGCGAGGACGGGTCGGCCTCCTTCCCCGAGACCACCGGCGTGGTCGAGCTCCTCGTCGACCGCGGCTTCACCCTCGACCAGCGCAAGCAGCGCGGCAACGTCCACTTCGAGGAGTACTGGTAGCCAGCGCCTCCGACCTTTGTACGGAACCACGCCACATGCGGCCACTTCCGTACAAGGTTGTGGTGACCTCCACCAGCTCTGTCCCGAACCACGGCACATGCGCCCACTTCCGTCAAGGTCCGGGGTGGTGGTCCTGCGAGCATGGGGTGGTGGAGACGGCTCGGGTCGACCGGTGGATGTGGGCGGTGCGCCTGTTCCGCACCCGGGCCGAGAGCGCGGCGGCGTGCCGGGGCGGCCACGTGCGCATCGACGGGCGGCCGGCCAAGGCGGCCAGCCCGGTGGCCCCGGGGACGACGGTCGAGGTGCGGGCCCACGACGTCGATCGCACCGTCGAGGTCGTCCGCCCCATCGAGAAGCGGGTGGGGGCGTCGGTGGCGGCCGACTGCATGGTCGACCACACCCCTCCCCCTTCGCCCCGGGACCTGACCCCACCGGTCGCCGAGCGCGAGCGGGGCGCAGGCCGTCCCACCAAGCGCGAGCGGCGCGAGATCGACCGTCTCCGCGGTCGCCGCCGCTGACCGCCCACCTGCGCCCCGGCTCCGCTCTTCCACCCTTTTCCCGCGCCCCTCCCGCCGTACCGGCGGTCCTCGCCGTCGCGGGCGGGGTCGTGGGGCCGTCGGAGCGGCCGTGGCCGCGGGCGTCGGAGGCGATCACCTCGCGCCCCGCAGCGACGAGGGCGTCGACCACTCCGGGCCCCACCCAGCTGAGCTCGGCGTCGGCCACGAAGCCGTGGTGCAGCACCACCGGCGGCCGCCCCGAGGGATCACCCCAGCGGCGGTGGGCGATGCGGGTGCCGTCGGATGCGGTGAAGGCCTCCATGGGCCCATCCCGGCGCCGGTAGCGTCCCCGGACGTGACCACGCCCCTGTTCGCCCTCGAGGGCGTGGGCCTGGAGCGGGACGGCACCACCATCCTCCGTGACGTCGACCTCACCGTGTCCGACGCCGGCATCACCGTGCTGGTGGGGGCGTCGGGCGCGGGCAAGTCCACCCTCCTGCGCTGCCTCAACCGCCTGGAGTGCCCGACCTCGGGCACCATCTCCTTCCGGGGTCGGCCACTGGCCGACCTCGACCCCCTGGCCCACCGGCGCCGGGTGGCCATGGTGTTCCAGGCCCCCACGCCGTTCCCGGGCACGGTGGCCGACAACCTGCGGGCGGTCGTCGCCGACCTCACCGACGACGACGCCTGCCGTCTCCTGCACCGCGTCGGTCTCCCCCGCGACCTGCTCGACCGCTCGGCCGATGCCCTCTCCGGTGGCGAGGCCCAGCGCCTCGTGCTGGCCCGGGCCCTCACGACCGCTCCCGAGGTGCTGCTGGCCGACGAGGCCACCTCGGCGCTGGACGCCACCGCCACCCGGCACCTCGAGGAGCTGGCCCGAGCCATGGCCGATGACGGCATGCCCGTGCTCTGGGTGACCCACGACCTGGCCCAGGCCCGCCGCCTGGCCGACCACCTGGTGGTGACCCGCGCCGGCCTGGTCACCTGGACCGGCCCGGCCGCCGACCCCGCGGCCGAGCCCGCCGTGCGCGACGCCCTCCGCGAGGAGGCCGCGTGACCCCCGGGCCCGCCCACGACCCGCAGCACCGACCCGAAGCGGTCAGCCCCAGCGGTGCCAGGGCACCGGGAACCCAGACCAGTACGCCGCACCCACCCGAACTGGTCAGCCCCAGCGGTGCCAGGGCACCGGGAACCCAGACCAGTACGCCGCACCCACCCGAACTGGTCAGCCCCAGCGGTGCCAGAGCACCGGGAACCCAGACCAGTACGCCGCACCCACCCGAAGCGGTCAGCCCCAGCGGTGCCAGAGCACCGGGAACCCAGACCAGTACGCCGCACCGACCGGCGGTTCGGGGCGTTCGGTGAGCGGGGTGATGGGGTGGGGGGCGCTGGCCGCGTCGCTGCTGTTCGTCGCCGTGGCCGTCGCGGTCACCTGGCGCGAGCACCTGCGCCTGGGGCGACCCATCGTGGTGGCCGTCGCCCGGTCGCTGGTGCAGATGGCGATCGTCGGCCTGGCCCTGGTGCCCATCGTCGATCCCGACACCCCGCTGGCCTGGTCGTGGCTCTGGGTCGTCGGCATCGTCGGCTTCGCCTCGGTGACGATCGCCCGCCGGGCGCCCGCGGTGCCCGGGCTGGTGTGGGTCGCGACCGCCGCCATGGCCCTCGTCGCCCTCACCGGGCTGGGGACGATCTACGGCCTGGGCATCTTCCCGCTGGAGGGCCGGACCCTCGTGCCGGTGGCCGGGATGGTGGTGGGCAACTCCATGAAGGCAGCCGTGGTCGGCGCGGCCCGGGTGGCCGAGAGCCTGGCCGACCAGCGGGCCGAGGTGGAGGCCGGGCTGGCCCTCGGGATGACGCCCCGGGCCGCGTCCCAGCGGGTCGTGCGCTCGGCCCTGCGCACCGCCATCTCGCCCCAGGTCGAGCAGACCGCCGGCCTCGGCGTGGTGTTCCTGCCCGGCGCCATGACCGGCCTGATCCTGGCCGGCGCCTCGCCCGCCGACGCGGTGCGCACCCAGCTGGCCCTGATGTACGTGATCCTCGCCGGGGTCGTGATCGCGGCCACGGTGACCGGCCTCGGGACGTTGGCCCGCCTGACGACGCCGGACCAGACGATCCTCCGCCTGGAGCGTCGCTGAGGTGGACACCCAGGAGGCCCGCGCACGGGTGGCGGCGGCCCGGGTGGGTCACCTGTCGACGGTGACGTCGGAGGGTCGGCCCCACGTCGTGCCCTGCTGCTTCGCCCTCGTCGGCGACGTCCTGGTGTCAGCCGTCGACGGCAAGCCCAAGTCGACCACCGCCCTGCGCCGCCTGGCCAACGTCGAGGCCCGCCCGTGGGCGTCCCTGCTGGTGGACCACTACGACGACGGCGACTGGTCGGCCCTGTGGTGGGTGCGGGTCGACGGCCGGGCCCGGGTGGTGGCCGCGGGGCCCGAGCGGGAGCGCGCCCTCGACGCCCTCGTGGCCAAGCACCCCCAGTACCGCGAGGTCCGCCCGCCCGGCGCCGTGCTGGTGGTCGAGGACCTGCGCTGGCGCTCCTGGCCGTGAACGGCGGGCCGCCGATTGCGGAGTCACCCCCGCGGTGCGAGGGTGACGGAGGGCACATCGACGCGCGAGGACTCCCATGCTGAAGCAGCTGACCGGCCTGGACGCCACCTTCCTCTACATGGAGTCGCCCACCCAGTTCGGGCACGTCTCGGGCCTGTCGGTCTTCCAGCGCCCCGACGACCCCGACTACGACCCGCTCACCGCCTGGCGCGACGAGATCGCCCTGCGCCTCCACCGCCTCGAGCCGCTGCGCCGCCGGGTGCGCGACGTCCCCTTCCGCCTCGACCACCCCTACTGGGAGGACGACCCGGACTTCGACCTCGAGTACCACGTGCGCCACACCGCGGTGGCGCCTCCGGGCTCCGATCGCCAGCTGGGCGAGCTGGTCGCCCGCATCATCGGCCGCCCCCTCGACCGGCGCCGGCCGCTGTGGGAGTCCTACGTGATCGAGGGCCTGCCCGACGACCGGTTCGGGATCCTCACCAAGATCCACCACGCCACCGTCGACGGGGCCAGCGGGGCCGAGCTGCTCAGCATGATGCTCGACGACACCCCCGATGCCGACCACGCCGCCGACCAGGCGGCCGACCCCTGGACACCCGAACGGAACCACACCGATGCCGAGGTGCTGGCCCGGGCGTCGGTGGGCCTGCTGCGCAAGCCCGGGCGCGCTCTGGTGCTGGGCGCCCGCACCGCCCGCGACGTCGGGCGGGCCACCCGCAACCCGGTGCTCGTGGCCGCCGCCGGCCAGGTGCGCAACAACCTCCGGGGCCCGCTGGGCACGGTGCTGAACATCGGCCGGGACCGGGGCCCCGAGGGCCGCATCGCCGGGCCGCTGCCGAAGCACATGGGCCCACCCACGCCGTTCAACGCCACCATCACCGCCCACCGCCGCTTCGCCTTCCGCTCCACCTCGCTGTCGTCGGTGAAGGACGTGAAGCGGGCCATGGGAGCCACCGTCAACGACGTGGTCATGGCCATGTGCGCCGGGGGTCTCCGCCGCTGGCTGGAGGACCACGACGCCCTGCCCGACAAGGCCCTGGTGGCCATGGTGCCCATCTCGGTCCGCACCGGTCTGGAGGCCGAGCGCTGGACGAACCGGGTGTCGGCCCTGTTCAGCTCCCTGCCCACCGACGAGGCCGACCCCCTCGAGCGGGTCCGCAAGGTCAACGAGGGCATGGTCGGGGCCAAGGGCCTCTTCGACGCGGTGCCGGCCGAGGAGCTCACCGACTTCACCCAGTTCGCCCCGCCCGCGGTGTTCTCCGGCGCCATGCGCACCGCCCTGCGCCTCACCGGTCGGCTCACCTCGCCGGTGAACCTGGTGGTGTCCAACGTGCCCGGGCCGCGCGAGCCGCTCTACACGGCCGGGGCCGAGCTCCTGCACTACTACCCGGTGTCGACCATCGTCGACGGCCAGGGCCTCAACATCACGGTGCAGAGCTACCGCGACACCCTCGACGTCGGCCTGGTGGCGTGCCGGGAGCTGGTGCCCGACCTCTGGGACATGTGCGACCACATCGTCGAGGAGCTGGCGGTCCTGGGCAAGGCCGTCGGCGTCGACGTCGAGCTCTGAGCGGCCCCCCGGCGGTGCAAGCCCTGCGGATCGCCCGCCCCACCGACGACCTGGACGGCGTCGGCGCCTTCTACCGCGACGGCCTCGGCCTCGACGTGCTGGCCTCCTTCGCCGGCCACGACGGCTTCGACGGCCTGGTCCTGGGCCGCCCCGACCTGGCCTGGCACCTCGAGCTGGTGCACCGCCACGGCCACCCGGCCGGGCCGTGCCCGGACCCCGAGCACCTGCTGGCCGTCTACCACGACTCGCCCGCCGCCCACGCCGAGGCGGTGGCCCGGGTGGAGGCGGCCGGCGGGCGGCGGTGGACCCACCCCAACCCGTGGTGGGGCGCGCACGGCACGGTGGTCCTCGACCCCGACGGCTACCCCCTCGTGCTGGTGGCCTCGGCCTGGTCCGGCGCCTGAGCGACGACGCCCGCCCCCCGCTCAGGCGTAGGGGTTGGGGAGGTCGACCGAGACGGTGAGCTGGGCCAGTCCCGCGGGCACCACCTCGGTGACCGACCAGGTGCCGCCGGGGTGCAGGTCGACGTCGAGCACCGCGCAGTGCTTGTCGCCGAGCGTCGGCTGGACGTGCTCGGGCAGCACGGCCCACGCGCTGGGCGCCCAGCGGTGGTGGCGACCGCCCAGGTCCAGGGCGCGCCCCTGGTGCACGTGCCCGGTCACCACGAGGGGAACGGTCGCGGCGTCGAGCAGGGCCCCCAACCGGGCCTGGTCGGCGACCGGCAGGTACCGGACGCCCGGGCCCTCGGTGCCTTCGCCCGGCGGGGCCAGCACCGGCTTGTGGGAGAGCAGGACGGTGGGCCGGTCACGGGCGACGCCGAGCTGCTCCTCCAGCCACGCCCACTGCTCGGCCTCGGCCGCCAGCCCGGAGCCGGCCAGCTGGGCGTCGACCGCCAGCAGGCGCCACCCGTCGAGGTCCTCGCCCCACCAGTGCGGGCCCACCAGGTCGCTCCACCGCTCCAGCGCACCGGCGGCGACGGTCCCCTCGACCGCACCGTGGGCCGGCGGGGCGTCGCCCTCGTCGTGGTTGCCGGGCACGGCCCGCCACGGCACCGGGAGACCGTCCAGCAGCCCTCGGGCCAGGACCAGGTCGTCGGGGCCCTCGGAGCCCTCCAGGCTCAGGTCGCCCAGGTGCACCACCAGGTCGGGGCGGGTGTGCACGACGTGGTCGTGCACGGCCTGCCACGCGGCCAGGGTCTCGGGCACGCGCGCCGACAGGTGGGTGTCGGACGCGATCGTCACCCGGCTCACCGCCTCACGGTACCGAGGTGGGGCGAGGGCCGAGCGGGAGGGCCCGACGCGGCTCCTGCGCCCCGCGGTCCGTAGCCTCGGGTCGGTGGACCCGGAGCTGGAGGAGGTCGTCGACGGCGACGTCACCTGGCGCTTCGACGTCGGCTTCCTGACCTCGCGCTGGACCTGCATCTGGGGCGAGGGGTGCCAGGGGATCCTCCCCGAGCGCGCCCCCGAGCTCCAGCAGGGGTGCTGCTCGGTGGGCGCCGAGCTCGACGGACCCGACGAGGGCGCCCGGGTGAGCGCCTACGCGGCGCTGCTCGACCCCGAACGCTTCCAGCACCACGCCGAGGCGGACGAGGGCGGGGTGTTCGGCGACGAGCGGAGGCTGAGCACCCGGGTGGTCGACGGGGCCTGCATCTTCCTCAACCGCCCGGGCTTCGGCGGCGGGGCCGGCTGCGCCCTGCACCTGGCCGCCCTCGACGCCGACGAGCCACCACTGGAGTGGAAGCCGTCGGTGTGCTGGCAGCTGCCCGTGAAGGTCGACTGGGAGCCCGGTGCCGACGAGGGGACGGAGGTGGCCACGGTACGGCGCTGGACGCGAGCCGACTGGGACGAGGAGGGCGACGAGATGGCCTGGTGCTGCACCGAGGAGCCCGAGCCCTACGTGGGCGACCGACCGGTGGTCGAGTCGCTGGGCGAGGAGCTGGAGGCGATGGTGGGCCGCCCCGTCTACGTCGAGCTCCGCCGTCGCCTCACCGACCGCTGAGCCCCCCGACACCCCCCCCGCCCGGGGCCGGGGCCCCACCGCGACGACGGCCCCATCCGCGAACGCTCCTGGCCCGACCCGTTCGGGAGCGGTCACGGGGTGCCGGCCGTAGGTTCGAGGGCACACCACCGAGGAGATGCCCATGAAGGCCGCCGTGTACCACGAGACCGGAGCGCCCGAGGTGCTCGTCTACGAGGACGTGCCCGATCCGGCCCTCACGCCCGACGGCGTCCGCATCGCGGTCGAGGCCATCAGCATCGAGGGGGGCGACACCCTGAACCGGCTCGGCGGCGACATGCCCGCCGTGCCCCACATCGTCGGCTACCAGTGCGGCGGCACCATCACCGAGGTCGGCGCCGACGTCACCGACCGGGAGGTGGGCCAGCAGGTCGTGGCCACCATGATGCACGGCTCCCATGCCGAGCAGGTGGTCGTGCCGGCCGCCTTCACCTGGCCCGTCCCGGAGGGCCTCGACCTGGTCGCCGCCGCCTGTGTGCCCGTCGCCTTCGGCACCGCCGACGACTGCCTCTTCGAGTTCGGCCACCTGCAGGAGGGCGAGGCCGTCCTGGTCCAGGCCGGCGGTGGCGGGGTGGGCCTGGCTGCGATCCAGCTGGCCCACCGGGCCGGCGCCACCGTGCTCACCACCGCGTCGAGCCCGGAGAAGCTGGAGCGCCTGGGCGGCTACGGCGCCGATCACACCATCAACTACCGGACCGAGGACGTGGCCGCCGAGGTCCGTCGCCTCACCGACGGCCGCGGCGTCGACCTGGTGCTCGACTCGGTGGGGTCGACCCTGCCGGCCAGCATCGCCTCGCTCGCCTACCGGGGGCGGATCTCCTACGTCGGCAACGCCGGGCGCGACGTGCAGCCCGTCGACGTGGCCCCGCTCATGGGCGGCAGCCAGACCCTCCAGGGCGTGTTCCTCGGTGCCGAGATGATCTTCAGCGGGGGCCGGGCCCACGCCAACATCGCCCGCCTCCTCGACGAGGTCGCAGCGGGCGAGCTCGAGGTGGTCGTGGACCGCACCTACCCGCTGGCGGAGGCGGCCGCGGCCCACGCCCGCATGGAGGGCCGGGAGGCCTTCGGTCGCGTCGTGCTGATCCCCTGACGGCGGTCCCGTCCCCGGTGACGGATCCGCCACGCGCGGGTGGCGCAACCGTCGTGAGGAGGATCAGCCGGATCAGCCGTCGTCGCGGTCGGCCTCGAACCGTTGGCGCACGCGCACGGGCGCGCGCGCCAGCCACGAGTCGGTGACGAGCTCGGTGAGCTCGTCGGCGCCGACCGCGTCGAGGTCGACCAGCACCGAGGGGTGGCCGTCGTAGTGCGGCAGGGTGTGGAACCGGTCCGGGGCCGAGGCCAGCAGGGCCTCCTTCTCGTCCAGGTCGGCCACGAACACGACCAGCCAGCCCTCGGCGTCGCTGCGGAGGCGCAGGAACAGCCTGTCCTTCACCCGGAACCCCGGTGTGCCGTACGAGGGCTTCTCGGTGGTCTCGGGCAGGGCCAGGGCGATGCGTCGCACGTCGTCCTCGGTGGCCACGCTCCCGAGCGTACGACGGTCCCGTCCCCGATCCGGCGACGGATCCAGCAACCAGGCCCGGTCCGGCGCCACGCCCACCTCCGTGAGCTCCCCTCTGTGTCGGGACCGGCGCGAGGTGGGACGGGTGGCCATGGGGGGTGCGGTCGGGGTGCGGTCCGGGTCAGTCCCGGAGGAGCGGGATGGTGGGCTCGACGTCGCGCCCGAGCAGGACCGCGCGGCCGATCGCCTTCCCCCCGAACCGGTCGCGGACACCGTCGACAGCGGAGTCCAGGGCATCGCCGCCCTGCACGTCGAACGGCAGGGTGAGCTGGACGGGCCGGTCGTCGGCCAGACCCGACACGGCGACGCCGAGGAGGGTCAGACCCCGCGCGTCCACCAGCGGGCGCGCGCCGTCGAGCAGGTCGCGCAGGGCAGCGAGGATCGTGGGCGTGTGGGCCGTGGGCTGGGGGAAGGTGCGGGAGCGGGTGGCACGGGCGTCGTCGTCGAAGCGCAGCCGGAGCACGACGGTGCGCCCGATGCGGTGCCCCCTGCGCAGACGCCGGGTGACGCGGTCGACGAGCGCCACCAGCACGGCGTCGAGGTCGGCCTCGGTGCGACGGCCGCGCCCGAGGGCGCTCTGCGAGCCGACCGAGCGACGGCGGCGCCCGACCTCGACAGGGCGCGGGTCCCGGCCCTGCGACAGGGCGTGGAGGTGGTGGCCCGCGGCCCGGCCCAGCAGCGAGGTGATGACGCCCTCGCCGAGGGCGGCCACCTCGGCCACGGTGGAGATGCCGCGGTCGTGCAGGCGGGCCGCCGTCTTGGGCCCGACCCCCCAGAGCCGCTCGACCGGCAGCGGGTGGAGGAAGGCCAGCTCGCCGTCGGGCGGGACCACGAGCAGCCCGTCGGGCTTGGCCACACCGCTGGCCACCTTGGCCAGGAACTTGGTGCGGGCCACGCCCACGCTGATCGGGAGCCCCACCTCGTCGGCCACCCGGGCCCGGAGCCGGGAGGCGATGGCCTCAGCGGTCCCCGACACCCGGCCGAGGCCTCCGACGTCGAGGAAGGCCTCGTCGATCGAGAGCCCTTCCACCAGCGGCGTGGTGTCGTCGAAGACGGCGAAGACGGCCCGGCTGGCTGCGGTGTAGGCCTCGAAGCGGGGCGTGACCACCACCGCGTCGGGGCACAGGCGCCGGGCCGTGCGCCCACCCATGGCCGAGCGCACGCCGCAGGCCTTGGCCTCGTAGCTGCACGCCAGGACCACCCCTCCCCCGACCAGGACGGGGCGATCGCGGAGGGCCGGGTCGTCGCGCTGCTCGACCGACGCGTAGAAGGCGTCGAGGTCGGCGTGGAGGATCGATGCCCGCGGCTCTGACACGAACACATGTTCGCAGACCCGGGTGACAGCCGCACCCGGCGGGCGAGGTCAGGCCGGGTCGAGCTCCTCGGCGGCCAGCGTGCCGTCGAGCAGGTCGCCCGCCACTGCGCTCAGCCGGCGGCGGCGGGTCCGGGCGTGAGCCCGGAGGAGCTCGAACGCGGCGTCCATGCCGATGGCGCGTCGCTCGGCGAGCATGCCCTTGGCCTGCTCGATGACGATGCGGCTCTGCAGCGCCCCCTGGAGGCCCTCGTTCAGCACCCGGGCCTCGCGCAGGCTCCGCTCCTGGAGCAGGCCGATGGTGGCCACGTCGGCCAGCGCCTGGCCCACGGCCAGGTCCTCCGGGGTGGCGTCGGCGGTGGACGAGGAGAAGACGTCCACCGCGCCGATGACGCGACCCCGGAGCCGCATGGGGAGGGCGTGGACCCGCACGAACCCGAGCCGCCGGGCCTCGGGGCCGAACGTGGGCCAGGCGTCTGGCGACTCCAGGGGTGCGTTGAGCAGCGGGCGGCCGGTGCGGTAGCAGTCGAGGCACGGGCCCTCGTCGTTCTGGAGCTCGAAGAGCTCCAGCAGCCGGGCCGCGTCGGTGGACGACGCCAGCGAGTGCAGGCTGCCCCCCTCGTCGGCCAACACCACGCCCGCCTCGGTCGCACCCAGCAGCTCCACCGTGCGGTGGGCCAGGACGGTGAGGAACTCGACGACGTCGAACTCGTCGACGAGCGTGTCGGCCAGCTCGACGAACACCTCGCTCAACCGTGCTGGGTCGGACATGCCGCGCCCTCCGTCGCCCGTCCCCGGTGGGAGGAGACTCTCGCTCACCCTACTGACCGCCACCCGACCGTCACCGGGCCTGCTCGCCCTCGAAGCGGAGTCGACCGATGATGACGTCGCGCGCCACCTCACCGATCGCTCGGTCGTGCGACCAGGCGTGGGCCCGCAGCCGCCCGAGGGCCGCGGCCACGTCGAGGTCGAGCTGCGCCGCGACCATGCCGGTGGCCTGGTGCACCGGCGCCCGCTGGTCGAGCACGTCGGAGAGCCGGTCCGGCAGGCGGCCCGGCTCGAGGCTGTGCTCCAGCTCGAGGAGCAGGTGGGTCGCGACGTGCCCGAGGGCCACGGCGTCGAGGCCGTCCCGGGGGTGCAGGTCGCCGGGGACGCCGCGGCTGAACGTGAGGGCCCCGAGGCGCACCACGCCCACGCCGAGCGGGAAGGCGAACATGGCCCGCACGCCGACGCGGCCGCGGCCGCGGCCGGGGCGAACGCGGGCCACGACGCGAGGGAGTCGGCCAGGTCCGGCTCCAGGACCGGTCGGGCGCCTGCGAAGGCGCTCAGGCACGGCCCCTCACCCAGGCTGAACTGCAGGTCGTCGACCGGGCCGGCGCCGGGTCCGGCGAGGCGAGGCTCCCCTGGTGCTGGCCGTCGCCGATGACGGCCACGCTGGCCCGGGTGACCCCCAGCATCTCGAGGCTGACGGCGAGCAGGCGCTCCAGCGCGGCCATGCGGTCACCCGCGGGTCCACCCGCGAGGGCCTCGCCCACCAGGCACAGGCGCTCGGCGTGCACGCCCTACTCCCGGTCTCGGGAGGGGCACCAGCAGGTCGGGCGCATGGTCGGGCCGTCCTCGGGGCCTCGAGATGCGTCGTCGGTGCGGGCGCAGCGACGAGGTCCAGACCAGCCCTCATGCCAACGAGCGCGCCGAGGGCGTCGCAGTGGCCACGACGCCACCGGTCGAGGCCACTCCCCCCCGCCCACACCTGGTCCCGGCACCGGTCCCGAGGCGCTGGCGCCCGCCTCCGGGCGGTCGTAACGTCGCACCCACCTCACCCGGACGGTGAGGTGCGACCCCGGACCCCGGTCGCTGCCCCAGGCAGCAGCGCGGACGGGTCGACATGGTCAGGCACGCATCCGGAGGAGGTCGGGGCCGAGGCCCCTCGTCGGCGGTCTGGGACCTGGTGCCCCTCGGCCTCATCGTGGCCGACGGCGACGGCGCGGCTCACCACGCCAACCCGGCGTGGTCCGAGCTCACCGGTCAGGGACCCCTCGACTGGCGGGGCTGGGGGTGGTTCGAGGCCCTGGCCACCAGGGGCCGGGCCGGCCGACGGGAGGCCTTGGTCGCCGCGGCGCGCGCCGGCGCGACCTATGCCGCGGACTGGACGGTGCAGGGCGCCCGGCGCGAGCGACGGGTGCTCCACGTGGTGGCCGTCCCTGACCTGGTCGACGGCCGCCTGGCCCGCATCGTCGTGACCGCGGCCGACGTGACCGAGGAGCGATCCCGCGCCGAGGGCCTCCTGGATCGGGCCACCCACGACCACCTCACCGGTCTCGCCAACCGGGCCCGGTTCGACGAGCTGGTCGACCGGGCGGTGGACCGCCGTCGCCGCGACCCCGGGCTGGTCACAGCGGTGGTGTTCGTCGACGTCGACGACCTCAAGGCCACCAACGACACCTTCGGGCACGGGGCCGGTGACCGCCTGCTGCGACAGGTGGGGACCTGCCTGGCCGCGACCGTCCGGCCCGCCGACGTCGTGGCGCGCTACGGCGGTGACGAGTTCACCGTCCTCTGCGAGGACCTGGCCGACGAGGAGGAGGCGACCACCCTGGCGGCTCGCCTCGGCGCCGCCGTGCGGGACGGGTCCGACGGGGGGCCGCCGTGCACGGTGACCGTCGGTGTGGCGGTGGCCCACGATCGCCACCTCGATGCCGCCGCCCTGATCGGTGACGCCGACGAGGCCATGTACCTGGGCCGTCGGGGCCGGGAGCGCCGTGCGGGGCGCGAGGGGCGTGGGTCCCGGCCCCGGCTCAGGGAGCCGACCCAGGTCCGCGAGGACCACCTCGCCCTCCTGGCCGAGGCGGTCCACGACATGCAGATCCCGCTCACCGAGATCCGCGGCTACGCGGCCATGCTCCGGCGGCCGGAGGGCGACGACGCATGGACCGAGCTGGCCCGAAGGGTCGAGCGCAGGGCCGACGACCTGGGCCACAGCGTCACCGAGCTGGTGGACCTGGGGCGGGGGACCCCGGCCCCCGCGGGTGCGGCGGACGTCGCCGACCCACCCACCGCGACCACCCGGACCCTGGAGGCCACCTAGGCGCGACCGCCGGGCCGCGTTCGTGCGACAGGGGCGCTGTCCGAGGGGTGCCCGGCGGCGGTCAGGCCCCGGCGGCGTGGACGCGGTGGTGCTCGTCGACCCGGTGGCCCTCGGCCCGCAGGAGAGGGGCCTGCACCGGGGCGTGGGAGCAGTAGAGGCGGCCGGTGGAGGGCACGACCCGCCACCACGGCAGGTCGGGCGCGGCGCGCAGCACGTTCCCCACCGCCTGCTGGGCGCCGGGGTGGCCCGCCTCCTCGGCCAGCTCGGCGTAGGTGGCCAGGTCCCCGGGGCCGAGGGAGGCGGCTGCGGCCACCACCGCTTGCTGGAAGGGCGTGGGCTCGTGGTCGTCGGGCCAGGGCGCGGCCCGCGGCGGCGGCGGGTGGTCGGACACGCCACGCCCCTTCCCGATGACCGGGGCAGGAACCGTCCGCCGCAGCCCCGGGGGACCGCCGGTGTGGCCACGAGCGATCGAGGAGGAACACCGACCCGGCCCCGCTGGGCACCCGCGCCGGTGCGGGGTGGCACGGGGACCTTCGCCCCTGGGCGGTGAGCGAGGGGAGGAGGATCCTGTCGCCATGGACGACACACCGCTCGTCGTCGTCGGGATCGATGCCTCCGACGCCGCCGCCGCCGACACCCTCGACGTGGCCGCGCGCGAGGCCCACCGTCGGAACGCCCGCCTGGAGGTCATCTGGGCCTGGGGCGATCGCGACGCCCCCTCCCCGGCGTGGGAGGTGCGCTTCGACCCCTACGAGGTCCAGCTCTGGGCCCAGGCCACGATCGAGGACCTGGTGGCCCGCACGCCCAGCCTCCAGGACCTGCCCGTGCTCCCCTGGGCCGTGAACGACGACGCCACCCGGGCTCTGGTCGAGGCAGGTGCACGGGCCGAGCTCCTCGTGGTCGGCGCCCGGGGCGGAGGTGGGTTCCTCGGGCTCCGCCTGGGCTCGGTGAGCCACAAGGTGCTGGCCCACGCCCCCTGCCCGGTCCTGGTCGTGCACGGAGGTGACGGGCCCGCGGGGACCGACGAGGACGCCTCGGACGGCGGCGCACGGGTCGTGGTGGGCGTCGACGGGTCCGAGGGGGCCCGAGAGGCCGTGCGGTGGGCGGTCGGGGAGGCCGAGCGTCGCCACGCCCCGCTGGTGGTCCTCCACGGCTGGAGCCCGCCCGCCGTCGCCGGCGCCACCTTCCCGTCCGCCTACCCGCCCGCCGAGGCGTGGGAGGCCGGCGCCCGCCTGCTGGTCGACGCCGAGGTGGCGCGGGCCCGGGACCAGGCACCGACGCTGGCGGTCGAGGGCCACACCGTGTGCGCCAGCGGGGCCGGGGCGATGCTCGACGCGTCGTCGGCGGCCGCGGTCCTGGTGGTCGGGACCCGCGGCCGGGGCCGCCTGGCCGGTGCCCTCCTGGGGTCGACGAGCCAGCAGGTCGCCCGCCACGCCCGCTGCTCGGTCGTCGTGGTGCCGGAGGGGCCCGGGACCGACCGTTGACCGCGGTCCGCCGAGGTCCCAGGGTGGGTCCATGAGCGACGCGGTGCAGGCCTGGGTGGTGGAGCGTCCCGGCCCGATCGCGGAGGGGCCGCTCCGTCGCACCACCCGACCCCGGCCCACGCCCGGGCGGCGCGAGGTGCTGGTGGAGGTGGCCGTGTGCGGCGTGTGCCGCACAGACCTCCACCTGGCCGAGGGCGACCTCGCCCCCCGCCGCCCCGGCGTGGTGCCCGGCCACGAGGCCGTGGGCCGGGTGGTGGAGCGCGGCGAGGGAGCCACCCGGTTCTCGCTCGGGGACCGGGTGGGCGTGGCCTGGCTGCGCTGGACGTGTGGTCGGTGCCGCTTCTGCCGACGGGGCGACGAGAACCTGTGCCTCGACCCCCGGTTCACCGGGTGGGACGCCGACGGCGGCTTCGCCGAGGCGGTGGTGGTCGACGAGCGCTACGCCCACCCCCTCCCCGACGCGCTCGACGACGTCACCGCCGCCCCCCTCCTCTGCGCCGGGATCATCGGGTACCGCGCCCTGCGCCGGGCCCACCTGCCCGAGGGCGGTCGGCTCGGGATCTACGGCTTCGGCGCCTCGGCCCACCTCACCGCCCAGGTGGCGCTCCACCAGGGCGCCACCGTCCACGTCCTCACCCGGTCCGCCGCCGCCCAGCGCCTGGCCCTCGAGCTGGGCTGCGCCTCGGCCGGCGGAGCCGACGACGAGCCACCGGAGCCGCTCGACGCCGCGATCCTCTTCGCACCCGTCGGCGACCTCGTCCCCGTCGCCCTCGCAGCACTGGACCGGGGTGCCACCCTGGCGGTGGCCGGCATCCACCTCACCGACATCCCGTCCCTGCACTACCAGGAGCACCTCTTCCAGGAGAAGGAGCTGGTGAGCGTCACCGCCAACACCCGCGACGACGGCACCGAGCTGCTGGCCCTGGCGGCGGAGATCCCCCTCCGCCCCCGCGTGACCACCTACCCCTTCTCCGAGGTCGACCGGGCGCTGCGGGACCTGGCCGAGGACCGCGTCGACGGGGTGGCCGTGGTCGAGGTCCGCTGAGGTCGTCGGCCGGCCCCCGGCCACCTCCTGCTCACGCGGCCCCCGAGAGCGACCCCAGGGTCGCGGCGACGGCCGAGGCGAAGTCGGCCACGTGGTCGTGGGTCGGGCGTCCCCCGGTCGGTGGGCGGCCGACCGGCGTGACGAGGGCCTCGGCCCGTGTCCGACCGAGGGGCACGATCCCGCGCGCGCCGACGCGGGCGCCGAGGCGCGCCAGCCGGCTCACCCGGGCGTGCACGCGCACGCACAGGCCGTCGTCGCGCCCTCCGTCGGTCACCAGCCAGACGGGCTGGGAGCGGAGCTCGTGGGCGTGGTGGCGCACGTAGTGGCGAGCGCGGTGCGGCCACCGGTGGGGATCCGGGACGCCGGCCACCACGACGGCGTCGTAGCCCGAGGGCGGCGGGGCGCTGCTGACCGCGGCCACGTCCACGTCGAGGCCGTGGACGGCCAGGTCGGCACCGATCCGCTCGGCCAGCCCGGCGGTCCGCCCACCGGAGGACCCGTCGGCCACCAGCACCCGCATCAGGCCGTGCTCCCTGTCGCGACCGGCCGAGGGTCCTGCGCGCTGGCGCTCGCCCCCGCTCGGTCGTCGGGCTCACCCCGACCGGAGGGCGTCGGGTCCGATCCGTCGTCCGCCACCCCGGAACCCCCCGGGGGGCGGGGGGGTCCCGAGTGGTCGGGCTCGGATCCGCCCTGGTCGAGACGGAACGGCGGGTACTCGTCGGTCATCAGGGCGGCGTAGGCGATGACCCGGTAGACCCAGCGGTCGAGCCCGACGATGAGGTCGAACAGCGGCCGCGGGTAGCGGCCGGTCACGAGCAGGGTCACGCCGGCGACGAGGGTCAGCACGCCCAGCAGGCCCAACCCGGCGGCGAGGCCCTGGTCCCACACGGCGCCGCCCCCCACGAGGAGGGCGACCACCAGGTACTGGGGCAGGGCCAGCAGCCACCACTTGACCAGCACGAGGCCGCGGGAGAGCTGTGCCGGGTAGGCGACCTCCAGACGGGCCGGGTCGTCGGCACCGGCGTGCAGCCGGAACGGCGGGTACGCATCGGTCCCGAGGCCGCCGGTCGACGCGTAGTGGCTGACGCGCCACGTCCACCGGAGCACGCCGACGTTGAAGTCGAAGATCCCCCGCGGGTAGCGGCCGGTGACGAGGATCGTCACACCGGCGACGGCGGTGAGGACCACGAACGCCACCCACAGGAAGGCCAGCACGACGTAGTGCGGGATGGCCAGCAGCCACTTGACCAGCCACTGCCACCGCGACAGGTGGGGGTCGAGGTGCGCCTCGAGGGCCACTGGGCTCCGGGGTGCCGCGCCCGAGGCAACCGGTCCAGGAGCGGTTGCCGTCAGGTCTCGGCCGCGACCGTGGCGCTCGTCCTCGTCGCTCTGGGCGCCCACGAGGAGGAGGGCGACCGCCCCGGCCACGAGGGCGACACCTCCGACCACGAGGATGGCGGCGGTCGGCACCACGAAGCCCGGCCTGGCCCCCACCTCGACGTCGGCCGCGACCCCGGGGGACCCGTCCGCCTCCATGAGGACGGCCGCCCACCGGCCGCTGGTGGCCTGCCAGTCGAGCTGTTGGGTGCCGGTCCCCTCCGTACTCGCGGCCCAGAAGGTCTGCGCCCCGGGCGGGGCCACCTCGTCGGATCCACGGCGCGACCGGTAGGTGGGGGTCCCGTCGTCCTGGACGTCGGCCAGCTCGTCGTGGGCCACACCGGCCAGGTACGCGTCCACGTCCGACTGCCTCGCGATGCCGAGGAAGAGCGGGCGGTCGGCCGCTGTGTTCGTGGCCTGCAGGCGCACGTCGAGGTCGAGGGCGTCCACCAGCCTGTCGGGGGAGCCCGGGTCGGTCCCGAGCGTGAGGTCCTCGGCCGTGAGGGCGACGGTGCGGGTGCTCACGCGGTCGGGTCGGGCCACCAGGTAGCCGTCGCCGTCCGCGCTGAACAGGTAGCCCAGCCCCAGTGCGCCTCCGCCCAGGACCATGGCGACGCCCGGCACCAGGAGCAGGCACCCGACCACGATCGCGACCATCCGGGTTGGCTTCATGGGGGGGATCCCTCCTGACCGACTCCCCCCTGCCGACCATCCTCCGGCCCGGCGGCCGCTGCCGGTAGGGACCAAGGTCCCTGCGCCTCAGCGGGGCGCGAGCGCGGGCGAACGGTGAGCGGCCTCGGCGAGGTCCCGGAGGGAGCGCCGCATGCAGCGCTCCGTCACGAGCGCGGTCGATCCCCCGTCGGCACCGCTCCCGCCCCGTCGCGCCGGGTCACGTGAAGATGATGTGGCCGCCGCCGGACATCTCGTAGAACTCGCCCACGGTGATGATGTCCTGGACCTCGTCGATGAGGTCGCCTCGCTCCAGGCCGAAGAGGTCCACCGATGCCTTGCACGCGTGGAGCCCGGCGCCGGTGTCGGCGATCATCTCCACGAACTCCGGGATCGACGGGATGTCGAGCAGCTCCATCTTGTGGTTCATGTAGTGGGTCATGGCACTCGAGACACCGGGCAGCCCGCCGGCCATGGTGGGGACGTGGAGCCCCGGGTTGCCGACGGTGGCCAGCTTGATGTGCTCGTGGCGGGCCCGGTGGACGGCGTCGAGGCCGAAGAAGGTGAAGAAGAGGTGCGCCTCGATCCCCTCGGCCCGGGCCCCGTTGGCCATGATCAGCCCCGGGTAGATGCCCTCGAGGGAACCCTTGGAGATCACGATCGAGACCTTGGTGATGGGGTCTGTCGCGGTCTCGACGGGTGCGGAGGTGGTGTCGGTCACGGGATCGTCCTCTCTCAGATGCAGCCGCGCGGCTTGGGGATGCCGGCGATGCGGGCTGCGGTCTTGGCCGGACCCTTCGGGAAGAGCCGGTACAGCTCCTTGATCGGGACCCCCGAGGTCTTGGCCAGGGCCCGCACGCTGGGCCCGGTGCCCCGGGCGGCGAACTGCTCGCGCATCAGCTCGATGATCCGCCAGTGCGCGTCGGTGAGCTGGTCGACGCCCGACTCCCGGGCCAGCTCCGGGGCCATGGACTCGGTCCACTGCTCCGGGCGGGTGAAGAAGCCGTCGGCGCCGATGTCGATGTCGACGCCGGCGATGGTGGTGGTGGTCACGGGTCAGTCCTCCTCGGGGACAGGGACGGGGGCGGGCCGCTTGCCGGCGGTGGGCATGGTGGATCCGAGGCCGGGGAGGTCCCGGCCGGGCAGGAGGCTGTGCCAGTACACGGACTGGAACAGCAGCTTGCCGAGGTGGTTCAGCCGCGACTCCTCGAGCAGCGGCAGGCCCATGCGACCCGGGTAGTGCCCCGGGAGCGGCTCGGTCTCGTCGTTGAAGTCGATCAGCAGGGCCTTGTGGAACCCGGTCTCGATGAAGCAGCTCGCATGGCCGTCGAAGCCCGGCTCCAGGGGCTCGCCCCGCAGGAAGCGGCCGATGTTGGCGACGAGGGTCTCGCCCTCGAAGTGGGTGACCGACCCCGCCTTGGACGCGGCGAGGTCGGCGGCGTCGCCGATGACGAACACGTTGGGGGCGGCCTTGGCCTGCAGCGTGTGCGGGTCGGTGGGGACGAACCCCAGCTCGTCGCCGAGGCCCGGCGATCGCTCGACGTAGGCCGCGCCGCCGTGGAGCGGCACCACCACCGCGAGGTCGAAGGGGACCTCCCGCCCGTCGTAGCCGACGAGCCGACCACCGGCTCCGTCCACCTCTGCGGTGGCGAAGTCGGCGACCAGCTCGATGCCCCGATCCTCGAGCAGGCCTCCCAGGCGTCCGGCGGCGACCGGCTTGGTGAAGGCGGCGTCGAGGGGGGTGGCGTAGGTGATCTGGACGCGGTCGCGGATGCCCCGCTCGGTGAGGTACCAGTCGGCCAGGAAGCACAGCTCGAGGGGGGCGACGGGGCACTTGATCGGCATGTCGACCACGTTGACGACCAGCCGGCCGTGGTCGAAGCCCTCCAGGGCGGCGGCCAGCCCGGCCGCCCCCTCCGCTGTGTAGAACGTGAAGACCGACTCCATCCAGCCCGGCCCGGTGAGGCCCTCGGTCTCCTCGGGCACCAGGCGGGCCCCGCTGGCCACCACGAGCACGTCGTAGGCGAGCGTGGAGCCGTCGCCGAGGTGGACCTCCTCGGTCTCCAGGTCGACGTGGTCGACGTCGGCCTCCACGAAGCGGATGCCACGGTGGAGCTGCCGGTGGCGGGGCCGCACGATCTCGTCGGGTGCGGCCAGCCCGAAGGGCACGAACAGCAGGCCCGGCTGGTACACGTGGTCGTCGTCGCGGTCCACGACCGTGATCTCGACGTCGTCGGAGCGGTGCTGGCGGCGGAGGCGGTTGGCGGCGAGGGTCCCGCCGGTCCCGCCTCCCAGGATCACGATGCGGGTCGTCACAGGGGCCAGGCTGCGCCCGCCCGGGACCGGGGACCAGGGCCCTTGGTCCCTCGTGCCGGTCCCTCGTGCCGGTCCCTCGTGCCCGCCGAGCCGGGTGAGGTCGTGACCTTCGGCCCTGCCCCTCCATCGACCCCCTCCGTACGTTCAGGTGACCCCCACACCAAGGAGCTCTGCCATGCGTGCAGTCGTGTACCACGGTCCCGGACAGAAGGCGTGGGAGGAGGTCCCCGACCCTGTCCTCGTCGACGACACGGACGCCATCGTCCGCGTCGACGCCGTCACCATCTGCGGGACGGATCTCCACATCCTGAAGGGCGACGTGCCGGCTGTGACCGACGGCCGGATCCTCGGCCACGAGGCGGTGGGCACCGTCGAGGCGACGGGCTCCGCGGTCAAGGGCCTGGTGCCCGGCGACCGGGTGCTGGTGTCCTGCATCACCGCCTGCGGGGCCTGTCGCTACTGCAGGGAGGGCCGCTACGGCCAGTGCCTGGGCGGCGGGGGTTGGATCCTCGGGCACCTCATCGACGGCACCCAGGCCGAGCACGTCCGCGTACCCTTCGCCGACACCTCCACCTACAAGATCCCCGCGGGGGTGACCGACGAGCAGATCCTCATGCTGGCCGACATCCTCCCCACCGGCTACGAGGTCGGCGTGCTGAACGGCCGGGTCGGTCCCGGCGACGTGGTCGCCGTGGTGGGCGCGGGGCCCATCGGCCTCTCGGCCATCATGGGCGCTCGCCTGTTCAGCCCCGCCCACGTCGTCGCCATCGACCTCGCCGACAGCCGCCTCGAGGCGGCCAAGGGCTTCGGGGCCGACATCACGGTGAACAACGGGCGCGAGGATGCCCTCGCCGTGGTCCAGCGACCTCACCGACGGCCTGGGCGCAGACGTGGCCATCGAGGCCGTGGGGGTCCCCGAGACCTTCGAGCTCACCGCCGCGCTGGCCCGCCCGGGGGGCCACATCGCCAACATCGGCGTCCACGGCGCCCCCGCCACCCTGCACCTCGAGGACCTGTGGATCCGCGACGTCACCATCACCACGGGCCTGGTCGACACCTGCTCGACCCCGACGCTGCTGCGCCTGGCCCAGGGCCACCAGGTCGACGTGGACCGCTTCGTGACCCACCACTTCGCCCTCGACCAGTTCGAGGAGGCCTACGACGTCTTCGCCCGGGCCGCCGAGACCGATGCCCTCAAGGTCGTGCTGCAGCGGGGCTGAGGCCGAGCCCCCTCGCCGAGGCGGCAGGGGGAGCCGTGTTCATGGCCCGGGCGGATCTGGGTCGATGGACTCCAGCGCGTGGGCGACGGAGGCGGCGAGGGGCCGGGTGGTCGACACCTCGGTCGCCTCCGGCCACTCCGCGAACGTCGATGCCATGGCTCGCACGACCTGCGGGTCGGCATCGGACACGGTCGGGCCCTCAGCACGCTGCGCCACGCGTGCCTCACAGACCGACACCGGCGCCACGCAGCGCAGCTCCACGCACCGGGCCGAGGTCGCCGCGGCCAGGTCGCGAGCCTCCTCCCGCCACCGCGCCTGGGAGAAGGTCGCATCGACGACCACCGACTCGCCCATCTCGAGCAGGAGCCGCGCCCGGGCCAGGACCTCGTCGTAGGTCCGGGTCGAGTGGGCGGCGTCGTAGATCCCCTCGCCAGGAGCGGCGCCCGCGGGATCGTGGGCGGCGAGGCCGACCAGCTCCTTGCGCGTCTCGTCGCTGCGGAGCACGACGGCGCCGAGGTGATCGGCGACCGCTGCCGCCACCGTCGACTTCCCGCTGCCGGGCAGGCCACCGGCCACGACCAGCCGCACCCGAGCCGACCGCAGGTGGTGGGCGGCCAGGGCCAGCAGGAGCCGAGGATCCTCGGTGATCGGCGCCCCCTGGGCGGCGCGGATGCCTGCGACCTTGGCCCTGACCTGCGCTCGGTAGGCGATGTGGTGGTGGGCGAGGGACCTCGGCCAGTCGTCGTCGAGGAGCTCGCGGTGCAGGTCGAGCACCGCCCAGGCGATGTCGGGGCGCCCGAGCCGCTCGACGTCCATGGCCAGGAACGCCACGTCGGCGAGCACGTCGCCGGCGCGGAGGGCGGGGTCGAACTCGAGGCAGTCGAGCACCGCCGGGCCCTCGTCGAGGCAGAAGATGTCCTGGGCGAGGAGGTCGCCGTGGCCGTCGCGCGCCCGACCGCAGGCGATGCGGTGGTCGAGGAGGCGCTGTCGCCCAGAGAGGTAGGTGCGGGCCTCGTCCAGGACCTCCGAGGCGGCCCGCTCGTCGACGGTGCGGGACGGCATCCCCTCCATCTCTCGGGCGTTGTCCTCCCAACGGGCCAGGGTCGCCTCGGACGAGGCCGCCTGGTCCGCCACCGGCGTCCGGTCGGCGCCCGCGTGGAACGCCGCGAGCCGGTGGGCGAGGTGGCGGACGCACGGCTCGACGTCGGTGCCGTCGGTGAGGAGGTGGGCGAGCCGACGGTCCTCGGGCAACCTCCTCATCACCACGACGGGCTCGTCGTGGCCCTCGTGGCGGAGCGAGCCGACCCCCAGGTACACCTCCGGTGCGAGGCGACGGTTCAGGGCGACCTCCGCCTCGCAGGCCGCCCGGCGCGCCTCGACCGTGGTGTAGTCGACGAAGCCCAGGTCGAGCGGCTTCTTCAGCTTGAAGGCCCGGTCCCCGAGGAACACCACGATGCCCGAGTGCGTCTCGGCCACGGCGGCCGGCTGATCGAGGGCCGCGCCGTCGCCTCCGTCGCTCACGCCCCCCACCATCCCCGCACCCAGAGGGGCCCTCCAGGGTCCAAAGACCCTCGTCTCCGAGTCGAGGCCCTCGCGGACCACCCGCTCTGACCAGGACGGGGCCGAGGCGGGGCGGGGCGGATCAGGCCAGCGGGCCCGGGACCCGGCGCCGCCGAGGGGCCCTTGGCCCCTACCGGTGGACCCGACGAGGGGCGCAGCCTGGACCGGTGGAGCGCCTGGTCACCCCCGCCCCGGGCCCCGGGACGTCGCCGCCGGGCCCGGCCGGTCTGAGCGGGGAGGAGGCCGCCGCCCGTCTGCGGCGAGACGGACCCAACGTGCTGCCCGCCGCGCCCCACCCCCGGTGGGGACGGGAGCTGCTCGGGCAGCTCACCCACTTCTTCGCCCTCATGCTGTGGGTCGCCGGCCTCCTCGCCCTGGTCGCCGGGCTGCCCCAGCTGGGCATCGCCATCTTCGTGGTCATCGTGGTCAACGGCGTCTTCGCCTTCGTGCAGGAGCAGCGCGCCGAGCGGGCCGCCGAGGGCCTGCGGGACCTGCTCCCCGCGGGGGTCACCGTCCGCCGCGACGGGCAGCCGCGCACCGTGGCCGCCGCCGACGTCGTGGTCGACGACGTCGTCCTGCTCGCCGCCGGGGACCGCATCCCTGCCGACCTGCAGCTGGTGGACGCCCACGCCGTTGCCGTCGACGCCTCGACCCTGACCGGCGAGAGCGTCCCCGTGCCTGCCGGTCCGGGCGACCGGGTCTTCGCCGGCACCTTCACGACCAACGGGACGGCCGAGGGGGTCGTCGTGGCCACCGGCACCGCGACCGAGCTGGCCGGGATCGCCCGGCTCACCGCCGGGGCCCACCCCCCGCGCACCCCACTGGCCCTCGAGCTGCACCGCGTCGTCCGGACGATCGCCCGGCTGGCGGTGGGGGTGGGGGTGGGCTTCTTCGTCCTGGCCCTGCTGCTGGGCACCCCGGCGCAGGAGGGGTTCCTCTTCGCCATCGGCGTCACGGTGGCGCTCGTCCCCGAGGGGCTGCTGCCCACCGTGACGCTCTCGCTGGCCATGGGCGCGCAGCGGATGGCGCGGCGTCGGGCACTGGTCCGTCGGCTGGAGGCCGTCGAGACACTCGGATCCACCACCTTCATCTGCACCGACAAGACGGGGACGATCACCCGCAACCAGATGGCCGTGGTGGAGGTGTGGACGCTGGAGGGGGTGGTGCGGCTCGCCGGCGAGGGCTACACCCCGACCGGCCGGGTGGAGGGGACCGAGGAGGCCGTCCGGGTGGCACGCCACGCCGTGGGCGCGGCCCGTACGGCCGGGACCGGACGGGCGGTGTGCGAGGGCGACCTCTGGGTGGCCCGAGGGGACCCCATGGAGGCCGCCATCGACGTCGCCGCCCACCGTCTGTCGCCCTCGGGGCTCACCGACGCGGGGTCGCAGCCCGGGCTGCGCCGCCTGCCCTTCGACCCGGAGCGTCGGCGCGAGTCCGTGGTCGTCGACGGCGACCTGCTGGTGAAGGGCGCACCGGACGCCGTCCTGCCCCGCTGCGTGCGAGCACCGGCCGACGCCGCCCGGGCCACCGACGCCCTGGCGGACCGGGGGCTGCGGGTGCTCGCCGTGGCTCGCCGGTCGGCCGCCCACCTCGACCCCGACAGCCCCGCCGACGAGGCCGAGCGGGATCTCGAGCTGCTCGGCCTGATCGGCCTGCACGACCCGCCCCGGCCCGGTGTGGAGGACTCGATCGCGGCCGCCCGGCGGGCGGGGATCCGGCTGGCCATGGTGACCGGCGACCACCCGGCCACCGCCCGCGCCATCGCCCGCCAGGTCGGCCTCACGGGCGACGAGGAGAGGATCCTGCAGGGCCGCGACCTCCCCGACGACGACGCGCTGCTGGGCGCCCTCCTCGACCACGACGGCGTCGTGGTCAGCCGGGTGACGCCGGCGGACAAGCTGCGGATCGCCGAGGCCCTCCAGGGCCGAGGGCACGTGGTGGCCATGACCGGCGACGGCGTCAACGACGGTCCGGCCCTCCAGGCCGCCGACATCGGGGTGGCCATGGGGCGGAGCGGGACCGACGTGGCCCGGGCGGCCGCCGACCTCGTGCTCCTCGACGACGACTTCTCCACCATCGTCGCGGCGGTCGAGCAGGGTCGGGCCACGTTCACCAACATCCACCGCTTCTTGACCTACCACCTCACCGACAACGTGGCCGAGCTCACCCCCTTCCTCGTGTGGGCCCTGTCCGGAGGACGCTTCCCCCTCGCCCTCGGCGTCCTGCAGGTGCTCTGCCTCGACATCGGGACCGACCTGCTCCCGGCCCTCGCCCTCGGCGACGAGGCCCCCTCGGACGCGGTCCTCGGTCGTCCCCCGGAAGGGCGCCACCTCATCGACCGGGGCCTGCTGGTCCGCGTCTTCGGGGTCCTGGGCCCGACCGAGGCACTGGTGGAGATGACCGCGTTCGTCACCGCTCTCCTGGTGGCGGGGTGGCGCCCCGGCGCCGCCTTCCCCACCGGGCACGCGCTGGCCGCCGCGTCGGGGGCTGCGTTCGCCGCCGTGGTCTTCGGCCAGGCGGCCAACGCCTTCGCCTGCCGGAGCGCCACCCGCCCTCCGTGGCGGCTGGGGTGGACGTCCAACCGGTTGCTGCTCTGGGCGGTGGGCACCGAGCTGGTCGCCCTCGCCGGCTTCCTCCTCGTGGGCCCCCTCGCCCGCCTCCTCGACCACGCGCCCCCGCCGACGGCGGGCCTGGCCGTCGCCCTCCTGGCCGTCCCGGCCGTCCTCGCCGCCGATGCTGCCCACAAGGGGGTGCGGCGCCGGGCCGCCGCCCGGTGAGGCGGCGCCGGCGGGGTCCGGTGCCCTCAGCCCTCGTGGGGCAGGGGGACGATCACGACCGGGCAGGGGGCGTGCGCTGCGACCCGGTGGCTGACCGAGCCCAGCACGGCGCCGACGAACGCCCCGTGGCCCCGGGTGCCGACCACGAGCATGTCCGCCCCCGCCGCCACCGAGAGCAGCACCTTTGCCGGGCTGCCCGTGCTGAAGGTGCGCTCGATGGGCGCCACCAGCCCTGAGGCATCGGTGCTGTCGACCACGTCGTCGAGGTCCTTGCGCCGCCGCTGCTCGATCGCCTCGGCATCGACCACGTCCGATGTCGGCGCCGTCCACATCGTCCCGAGGTACGGGTCGTCCCAGGCCATCACCGCCTCCAGCACGGCGCCCCGGGTCCGGGCCTCGGCCACCGCCCACTCCAGGGCCCGGCGGCTCCCCGGCGACCCGTCCACCCCGACGACGATGCGTGCCATGTCTCCTCCATCCCACCGGGTGGGCGGCCACCGCGGCCTCGATGTCGCTGGACGCCACCAGCGTCGCCCCCCGAACGCGCCGGGGCCAGGGCCGATGGTCCCGACCTCCGGGCCGCGACCGGGGGCGGAGCGACGAGCACCCGACGCGGCGCCGGGACCTTCGGCCCTACACCGAGGACCACGGGCGGGGGACCATCGCGACGAACCCGACCAAGGAGCCCCTGTGCGCACCATCGAGGCCATCCGCCGCACCGGCATCTCGATCGATGCCGACCGCACCGTCCACGATGCCGCCGTCCTCATGGAGTCCGCCGGCGTGGGCGCGCTGGCCGTGCTCGATGCCGACCGGCTGGTCGGCATCGTCACCGACCGCGACCTGGTCCGTCGGGTCCTGGCCCCGGGCCTGGCCCCCGACGCGCGGGTGGACGGGGTGATGACGATGCCGGTCGAGTCGATCGACGCCGACACCGACCTCCACGACGCGGCCCGGGCGTTCGGCGCCAAGGGCGTGCGCCGCCTGGCCGTCACCGACGGTGGACGCTTCGTGGGGATGCTGACGGTCGACGACCTGCTCATCGACCTGGCCGACGACCTGGCCAGCCTGGCCCGCCCCCTCACGGCGGAGACGCTCTTCGCCCACCACGACGCACCCGTGCCCACCACCCCCCGGACCTGAGCCGGGCTCAGGACCGGTCGGCCGCGGCCGGGTCCTCACACCTGGTCGACGACGACCAGGGGGAGGAGGGCGTCGATGTCGTCGGCGTGGCACAGCTCGGTGCCGTCGGTCAGCACCGCCGCCGTGCCTGCCGCGACCCCGAGGGTCGCGGCGCGCTGCAGGTCCCAGCCCCGGGCCAGGCCCACGGCCAGGCCGGCCACCATGGCGTCACCCGCCCCGACCGCGCTGCGGACCTTGACCGTCGGGGCCCGCACTCGGATGGTCTCGGACCCAGAGGGGACCACCAGGGCACCTCCCGCGCCGATGGACACCACGAGGACGTCGACCCGTGACCGAGCGACCAGGGCACGGGCGGCGCAGGCCACCTCGACCTCGGTGTCGAGAGGTGTCCCCGTCACGTCGGCCAGCTCGCGGGCACTGGGCTTGACCAGGTGGGCCCCGGACCACAGCGCGGCCTCGAGGGCGGGACCCGAGGTGTCGACCAGGACGGCGGCGTGCGGGCAGTCCTCCACGACCGCGGTGACGAGGTCCTGCGCCCCGGGAGGCACCGATCCCGAGACGACGACGGTCCGAGCCGACGCCGCCGCCTCGACGACCGCGGTCCGGCAGGCGTCCACCTCGTCGGGCGTCAGGCCCGGTGCGGGGAGGACGAAGCGGTACTGGTCACCGGTCGCGTCCTCGCGCACGGTCACGCTCTGGCGCGTGGCCCCCTCGATGGGCACGGGGTGCACGGCCTGGCCGGCGTCACCGAGCAGCCGCAGGACCTCCTGGCCGACGACGCCGCCCAGCGGCGCGACCACCGCGCTCGGCTCTCCCAGTCGGGCGCAGACCCGGCTGACGTTGATGCCCCCACCCCCGGGCTCGGCGACGGGCGGCCCGCATCGCAGCTTGTGGGTCGGGGCCAGGAACGGCACCGTGGTCGAGACGTCGAGCGCAGGGGCGGGGGTGAGGGTGGCGATGCGCGGGTCGGGGGTCACCGCCGGACGGCCTCGAGGACGATGCGGGCCTCCGCCGCGGCCAGGGCCCGCCGGGCCGGGACCACGGCGTCGGCGTTCACGGAGACGGCCCCGATGCCGAAGCGGACCAGGCTCTCGGCGAAGGCCGGGTCGCGCGAGGGCGCCAGGCCGCACAGCGACGTCTCCACCCCGAGGGCCTGGCAGGAGGTGACGATCGCCTCGATGGCGCCCAGCACGGCGGGGTCGGACTCGTCGAACAGCTCGGCCAGGACCTCGCTGTCGCGGTCCACGCCCAGGACCAGCTGGGTCAGGTCGTTGCTCCCGATCGACACGCCGTGGATCCCCATGTCGGCGTAGGCGGGCAGGTGGTGCACCACCGAGGGGACCTCCGCCATGATCCAGCGCTGCAACCCCCGCGACGGGCCCAGAGGACTGCGGTCGATGGCCTCGAAGCACGCCTCGAGCTCCCACGCGGTCCGGACGAACGGGAGCATCACGTGCAGGTTGGGGTGGGCCTCCCGCACGCGGGCCAGCATCGTCAGCTCGAGGGCGAAGGTGTCGGGGTCCTTGATGTAGCGGTAGGCCCCCCGGTAGCCGATCATCGGGTTCGCCTCCACCGGCTCGTAGCGGTCACCACCGGTCAGCTGCCGGAACTCGTTGGAGCGGAAGTCCATGGTCCGGTACAGCACCGGTCGGGGCGCGAAGGCGGCCGCCACCACCGCGAGCTGGGCGGCCATGCGGCTGACGAACTCGCCGCCCTGGCCGGCGGCGATGAGGGCACGGGGGTGACGGCCCCCCAGGGCCTCGGTCACCATGAACTCGCCCCGCAGGAGCCCCACCCCGTCGACCGGCAGGGCGGCGACGTCGGCGGCACGGTCCGCGATGGCCAGGTTGACCTCGAGACGGGTGGCCAGGGGCACGAGGGCCTCGGGCGCCACCGCAGACGCCGGGGCCGCCACCGCGGGGAGGCCGGCGGGACGGGCCGGGGCGCCTCGCCGCACGACGCCCTGGGGGGCGTCGACGGTGACGAGGTCCCCGTCGTGGAGGACCTGCGTCGCCCGTCGGGTGCCCACCACGGCGGGGACCCCGAGCTCGCGGCTGACGATGGCGGCGTGGCAGGTCGCACCGCCGGCGTCGGTGATCAGGCCCCCCGCCCTCCGCAGCACGGGGACCCAGTCGGGCGAGGTCATCTCCGCCACCAGCACCTCGCCGTCGAGGAAGGCGTCGCCCTCGGCGGGCGAGGCCACCACCCGCACCCGTCCCGACCCGATGGACGGGCCCACGCCCAGGCCGTCGAGCACCGTCTCACCGGTGCCGTCGCCCTCCGCGCCGTCGCCTCCGGGGTCCCCGCCCCTCCCGGCGGCGGCGGCCGTGAGCGGTCGCGACTGGACGACGTAGAGCTCCGGGCCCACGTAGGCCCACTCGACGTCCTGCGGCGCGCCGTAGTGGCCCTCGATGGCCATCCCTGCATCGGCCACCGCCCGCACCTGGGCATCGGTCAGCACCCGCTCCCAGGCCTCCGCCTCGTCGAGCTGCTCGGTGGCGTCGGTCGACCCGCGCCGGACGATCCGGACGTCCTTGTGACCCACCCGCACCTCGCGCAGGCCGCGGGTCCGGCGGTCGACCCGATAGGTGTCGGGCTCGACCCGGCCCGAGACCACGACCTCGCCCAGCCCGAAGGCGGCCTCGACCACGAGGCGGTCGGCGGCGGAGGGGTCCTGGGTGAACATGACCCCGGCGGTGTCCGAGCGCACCATCTGCTGGACCACCACCGCCATGGCCGGCTCCCCCTCCAGGCCCTGCTCGGTCCGGTAGGCGACCACCCGGTCGCCGAACAGGGAGGTCCAGCACCGACGCAGGTGGGCGACCACCTCGTCGACCCCACGCACGTCGGTGAAGGTCTCGTTCATGCCTGCGAACGACGCCTGCTCCGAGTCCTCCCCGGTGGCCGACGAGCGCACGGCCACGAAGCCGTCGCCGCCCAGCCGGGCGTAGGCCGCACCGATCGCGTCCACCGTCTCGTCGGGCACCGCCACCGCCGCCACCAGGGCGCGGGCCTCGGCGGCCCGGCGGGCCCCGTCGTCGGGACCGCCGTCCGGGGTCTGGGCCAGGGCCGCCACCGCAGCCCTGACGCCGGAGCGGTCGAGGGCGTCGAGGTACGCCGGCGCGGTGACCACGAAGCCCGGCGGCACGTGGGCACCGGCGGCGCGCAGCTCGCCCAGGTTGGCGCCCTTGCCGCCGGCCCGGGGCGCGTCGGCCAGCCGGAGGTCGTCCAGGGCCACGACCAGGTCGGTCCGGCCGTCGGAGGGGACCTCCTCGGGGGCCGGGGGCGTCACGATGGTCACAGCACCGGGATGCGACGGGGCTGGGCGTCGTCCACACGGGGGATCCTGACCGTCAGCACGCCATCGTGGGCGGTGGCGTCGACGCCGTCCTCCCGGACCTCGGACGGCAGGACCAGGTCGTAGCGGAGCCTGTCCCGGCCCCGGATCCGGGTCCCGCGGCCCAGCAGGCCGGTGCGCTCCCGGTCGGTGTGCTCACAGCTCACCGTGAGGTGGCGACCGGCCTGCTCCACGAGGATGTCCCGCTTGTCCACCCCGGGGACCTCCAGCTCCACGAGGTAGGCGTCGCCGATGTCGCGGACCTCGGCCCGCGGGGCGACGTCGGCGAAGGGATCACGCCGCTCGGTGCGGTGGGGGACGGCGAGGTGGCCCCGTCGGGCCCACCAGCGGTGGACGCGGCCGCCCTCGGCGGGGGCGGCGGGAGCGGTGCGGATCAGCGACGCGGTCATGGCGTCCTCCTTCATCCCCCCGATCCTCACCCGGACCCCGGCTGCGGCCCAGGGTCCAAGGTCACCTCCCGGCGCGGTCCGAGGTGGCGCGGGCCACGTACCGGGCGAACCCTGCGACCGAGGACAGTGCCGGGTAGTCGCGCTCGGGCACGTCGAGCCCGGTGGCCTCGTGCAGGGCGGCCATGAGGTCGAGGAAGTCCATCGAGTCGAGGTCGGCCGCCACCTGGAGGGGCGCACCGGGGTCCACCGCGGCCAGGTCGACCTCCGGGGCGATCCCCCCGAGGAGGCGGGTGAGCAGGGTGCCTGCGTCGTGCTCGTTCACAGGTCCTCCGGGGTGTGCAGCAGGTCGTCGATGGTGGCGAGGAACCGACTGCCCTGGTGGCCCTCGGTGACCCGGTGGTCGGCGGCCAGGGAGGCCCGCACGGTGGGGCGCACGCCGAGGAGGCCGTCCTGGGCCCAGGGCCGATCCTTCACCCGTCCGAAGCCGACCAGGGCGACCTGCGGTGGGTGGATCAGGCCGTGCACCTCGTCGGCTCCCCGGTCCCCCAGGTTGGTCACGGTGATCGTGGCCCCGGCGACCTCGGAGCTGCGGAGGTGCCCGGACCGGGCCCGGGCCACGAGGTCCCGCAGGGCCGCCATGAGGTCCTCGACGCCGAGGGACCCGGCGTCGGCGATGGTGGGGGCGACGAGGCCCCCGCCGCGGAGCGAGATCGCCACCCCGAGCGCCACCTCCGGGGCCGGCCGGTACCCCTCACCCCAGGTGCCGTTGAACCCCGGGACCACGCGGGCGGCGACGGCCGTCGCCCGCAGCAGCAGGGCCGACAGGAGCAGCCGCTCGGTGACGGGGCGCTCGCGGTTGGTCGTCTCCACCCACCGGACCGCCGCACCCAGCTCGATGGTCGTGCCCAGGTGGTAGTGCGGGATCTCGCGGCTGCCGAGCGCGCCATCAGGGCCCCGGTGACCTGGCGCATCGACTCCTGGTGACGCTCCTGCCCGCTCGGCCCGCGACCGCCGGCCCCCGGTCTCGCCAGGGAAGGAGGAGGCCCCACCAGGTCGTCGGCCACGACCGCCCCCCCGGGGCCCGTACCCGTCACCACGGCGAGGTCCAGGCCCTCGGCCGCGGCTCGGCGACGGGCCCGGGGCGACGCCCGCACCCCGCGCCGGCGATGCTGCCGGGCGGGAGGCTCCGGCGCCGGCCCCGCGGGAGGGGCCGGCGCGTCGATCGGGGTTCCGACCACCGCCGGGGCCGGTGCCTCGGTGACGGGCTCGGCCACCGTCGGGGCCAGGCGCGCCAGCGGCGTGCCGACGGGCACCTCCCGGCCCGGACCGACCAGCAGCTCCTCGACGATGCCGTCCTCGAAGACCTCGACCTCGATGTCGGACTTCTCGGTGTCGACCACGGCCACGACGTCGCCTCGGTGCACCCCGTCGCCCGGTGCGACGCGCCACTCGGTGATGGTTCCGGACTCCATGTCCGCCCCGAGCGCCGGCATCCGGAACTCGCCCACCTCAGGCACCCCCGCCGACGGAGGCCAGCACGGCCTCGACGATGTCGGGGACCTGCGGGAGGGCGGCCTCCTCGAGGTGGCGGGCGTAGGGGATCGGGCACCTCGGCCGCCGCCACCCGTCCCACCGGCGCGTCCAGGTCCCAGAACGCCTCCTCGGCGATGCCGGCGGCGACCTCGGCCGAGAGCCCGGCGGTCCGCCACCCCTCGTCGACCACGACGGCGCGGTGGGTGCGGGTGACCGAGCCGAGGACCGTCTCGGTGTCGAGGGGCCGGAGGGTGCGGAGGTCGACGACCTCGGCGTCGATGCCCCGGCCCTCGAGCTGCTCGGCCGCGTCGAGGGCCTTCGGCAAGGACCCGCCGTGGGTCACGATGCTCACGTCTCGACCTGGGCGCCGGATGGCCGCGTGGTCGATGTCGGTGGCGCCCGCCCCCGCAGGGCAGCTCCGCCGCGGTCCCGTAGAGGCCGACGTGCTCGAAGACCACCACGGGGTCGGGGTCGCGCAAGGCCGGGCCGCAGCATCCCCCGGGCGTCCTGCGACCGTGGCCGGGGCGAGCACGCGGAGGCCGGGGACGTGGGCGTACCAGCCCTCCAGGCTGTGGGAGTGCTGGGCCGCCAGCTGGCGTCCGGCACCGGTGGCCATGCGGATCACCAGCGGCACGTGGACCTGGCCGCCGGACATGTGCGACAGGGTGGCGGCGTTGTTCACGATCTGGTCGAGGGCCAGCAGGCTGAAGTTGACCGTCATGATCTCGACGATGGGGTGCATCCCCCCGAGGGCGGCCCCGATGCCGGCACCGACGAAGGCGGACTCCGAGAGGGGCGTGTCGCGACCCGCTCGGGCCCGAACTCCTCCAGCAGGCCGAGGGTGACGGCGAAGCAGCCGCCGTAGGCACCGACGTCCTCGCCCATGAGGAAGGCACGGGGTCGTCGTGCAGGGCGTCGCGGAGCGCCTCCCTGGCCGCCTCCCGGTAGGTGGTCCTCACGGCCCGGCCTCCGTGGTCACGAAGCGCGTGAGGTCCTCGACCGGCTCGAGGTCGCCGGCCTCGGCGAACGCGACCGCGGCATCGATCTCCTTGTCCACCTCGGCCTCGACGGCGGCGAGGTCGCCGGCGGTGACCGTGCCGGCCTGCTCGAGGGCCCGGCCCAGGGTCGCGATGGGGTCCCGCTCGCTGCCAGACTCGGCCACCTCCTCCTTGGTGCGGTACCGCTCGGGGTCGTACATGGAGTGGGCCCGGTAGCGGTAGGTGCGCAGCTCGAGGAAGGCCGGACCGGCCCCGCCCCGCACCTGGGCGACGGCCCGCGCGGGCCGCGCTCTCCACCGCCCGCACGTCCATGCCGTCGACGGCGCGGGCGTCGATCCCGTAGCTGCCGGCCTTGCGGACCAGGTCGGTCTCGGACTCCGAGCGGCTCGAGGGCGGTCCCCATGGCGTAGAGGTTGTTCTCGCAGCAGAAGAGCACCGGGAGCCCCCAGAGGGCGGCCAGGTTGAGGCTCTCGTGGAACTCGCCCTCGGCCACCGCGCCCTCGCCGAAGAAGCAGGCCGTCACCCCATCCCGGCCCTGCATGTGGTCGGCCAGGGCCAGGCCCACGGCCAGCGGGATGCCGCCGCCCACGATGGCGTTGCCGCCGTAGAACCGGCGGGAGACGTCGAAGATGTGCATGGAGCCGCCCCGCCCCCGGCTGGCCCCCACCACCTTCCCGTACATCTCGGCCATCACCGCCGCCGCGGGCACGCCGCGGGCCAGGGCGTGGCCGTGGTCGCGGTAGGTGGCGACCACCGCGTCCTCGGGGCCGAGCGCCTGCATGACGCCGACCGCCACCGCCTCCTCCCCGACGTAGAGGTGGACGAAGCCCCGCAGCTGCTCTGCGCTGTAGAGCTCGACGCAGCGCTCCTCGAAGCGGCGGATGCGGACCATCTCACGCACGAGCAGGAGGCCGTGCTCGCGGTCGTCGCCCCGGCGTCGGCCTCGGTCGTGGGGGTGGGCGAGGTCACGGGGCCGGCTCCAGGGTGGACAGGTCACCCTCGGCCAGGCCCAGCTCGCGGGCCCGCAGCAGCCGTCGCATGACCTTGCCGCTGCGGGTGTGGGGCAGGTCGGTCGCGAAGGCCACCTGCCGGGGGGCGACCGCGGGTCCCAGGCGACGCCGCCCGTAGCCCACCAGCTCGCGGCGCAGGTCCTCCCCCGGCTCGCGCCCGGGGGCGAGCACCACGAAGGCCTTGACGACCTCGCCGGCGACGGGGTCGGGCACCCCGATCACCCCGGCCTCGACCACCGCCGGGTGCTCCATGAGCAGGCTCTCGACCTCGAAGGGACCGATGAGGTGGCCGGCCGACTTGATGACGTCGTCGGCCCGACCGACGAACCAGTACCGGCCGTCGGCGTCGCGCCGGGCCACGTCGCCGGTGAGGTACCAGCCGCCGGCGAAGCAGGCCGCGTAGCGGGCCTCGTCGTCGAGGTAGGCCCGGAACATCGATGGCCACCCCGGTCGGAGGGCCAGCTCGCCCTCGGCGTCGTCCTGGTCCAGCACCGTCACCTCGCCGTCGCGGACCGCGGCGCGGCCGTCGGGGCCGCGGGCCAGCACCGCGGCCTCGATGCCCGGGAGGGGGCGGCCCATGGAGCCGGGACGGACCTCGGCCCCGGGCAGGGTGGCGATCATGATCCCGCCGGTCTCGGTCTGCCACCAGGTGTCGTGGACGGGGAGGCCGAGGGCGTCCTCGGCCCACCGCACCACCTCGGGGTTGAGCGGCTCGCCCACGCTGGCCACGAGCCGCAGGGCGGAGAGGTCGTGGGCGCGGGCCAGGTCGGCACCGGCCCGCATCAGCATGCGCAGGGCGGTGGGGGCCGTGTACCAGACGGTGACGGCCTCGTCCTCGAGCACCCGGTACCAGCGCTCGGCGTCGAAGGGACCGCCCTCGACGATGCTCGTGACCCCGTGGGTGAGCGGGGCGATGATCCCGTAGGAGGTGCCCGTCACCCACCCGGGGTCGGCCGTGCACCAGAACACGTCGGCGGGGTGCAGGTCGAGGGCCGAGTAGCCCGTGGCGTGGTGGGCCACGACCGCATCGTGCACGTGCACCGCGCCCTTGGGGGTGCCGGTGGTGCCGCTGGTGAAGTGGAGCAGGGCGGGGTCCTCGGGATCGGTCGGCGGGATCTCGAACTCGCTGTCCTGGCCCGCGACGAGGGCGTCGAAGGCCCACGTCGCCGGCGGGCCGGGGTCGGCCGCCGCCTCGGAGCCGACCAGCACCACGTGGGCCAGGTCGGGGAGACCGTCGAGGACGGGGCACCACGCGGCGCCGGTACAGCTCGGGCGTGGTGACCAGCACCCGGCCGCCGCCCCGAGCCAGGCGCTGGCGCACCGGCTCGGGCCCGAACGAGGGGAAGAGGGGTGAGGGGACGGCCCCCGCCTTGAGCGTCCCGAGGCGCGGCGACGTAGATCTCGGCCCCCCGTCCCAGGAGGGTGAACACCGCGTCGCCCCGCCCCACCCCCAGCGCCCCCAGGGCGTTGGCGAAGCGGTTGGTCGCGACCCGCAGCTCGCCGTAGGTCACGTCGGTCGTCGACGACGGCCCCAGGCACCGGAGAGCGGTGCGACCCCGGCGGGCGAGGTGGCGGTCGACGGCCTCGTGGGCGATGTTCAGCCCCCGGCCGCCCGGCAGGCCGTCGAGGTGACGGCGGGCCGCGTCCCACGAGAAGGCGGCCCGGTAGGCGTCCTCGTCCCCCACGTTGCGCGCCACGCCCCCGGGCCGCCCCCCGCCGTCGACGGCCACGGTGCGGTCCGCCACGGATCAGCCCTCACCGCTGAGCTCGTCGAAGGCCTCCCAGGCGCGTGGGGCGTACACCGACGCCGGCCCGCCGCCCATGAGGAGGGCCACACCGAGCATCTCGGCGACCTCCTCGCGGGAGGTTCCGGCCCGGGCTGCGGCCTGGGCGTGGAAGGCGATGCACCCGTCGCACCGCTCCACCACCGAGATGGCCAGCGCGGCGGCCTCCTTCAGCCGGGTGGGCACGGCCCCCTCGGCCATGGCGCCGCGGTGGAGGGCGGCGAAGCCGCCCCAGGCCTCGGGGATCGCCCCCCGCAGCGAGGCGGTCGGGGCCCGCAGGTCGCGCAGCAGGTCGTGGTTGTGGCCCATGTCAACGACCCGCTCGGCCCTCTGTCCTCATGCCTCCGGCCGGCTGATGCGCCGGCCGGTGACCTCGTCCACCCGGACCTCGATCCACGTCCCCCGCTTCGCCGGCTCCAACCAGGGCTCGACGCCGAGAGCGTCGAGGGCCGAGGCATCCTCCGGTGAGGACTCGGCCACGCCGCGGGCCACGACGCTCCACCCGCTGTGGTCGCCGGCGTCCCAGTCGTCGACCTCGAAGGCGACCGGGGAGGCCATCGATCGCAGCCGACAGCTTGCCGCCCGCCGGGCTCCGGAAGGCGATGCGACGGCCGAGCACCCCGTGGGTGACGGGCAGGACCATGGGGGCGCCCTGGTCGACGAAGGCGAGCCGTCCGATCGGCGCCGCGGCGATCAGCTCCCAGCACTCCTCGGGGGTCAGGACCTCCAGGCCCAGCCGGTCGACGGTGGTGGTGTCGGTGGTGTCCATGGGCTGATCGTCGACCGGACGCCGGGTCGCGGGTAGGGCCGTTGGTCACCCCTCGTCCACCCCGCCCCGACCCAGGCACGGCGCGGTGAGGGACCTTGGGCCCTGGTTGAGGACGGTGGTCGCGGGCAGAGTGCCGCGATGGATGTCGATCGCAACGGCCTGGAGGTGCTCGACCGGCCCCAGTGCCTCCAGCTCCTGGCGGGGGCGACCCTCGGGCGCATCGGGGTCACCGTCGACGCCCTCCCGGTGGTCCTGCCCGTCAACTTCTGCCTGGCGAGCGACCGCATCCTCCTGCGGACCAGCCCGGGGACCAAGCTGTCGGCCGCCCTCCGCGGCACCGTGGTCGCCTTCGAGGCCGACGACGTCGACCCGCTCTACCACGCCGGGTGGAGCGTGCTCGTCACCGGCATCGCCCGGACGGCCAGCGACCTCGAGGAGCGCGTCGCCCTCGACCACGGCCGCGTGCCCCGGTGGGCCCCCTCGGGCGACACCCGCGTCGTGGCCATCTCGACCGACGTGGTCACCGGCCGACGGCTGGTGGCCGGGCGGCCGCCGATGATCGACCGGACCCTGCACGACGCCCACGGCTGAGCGTCGCGACCGGTCCGCTCAGGCCCGCGGCACCCGCCACTCCAGCACCGCGCCCGCCGGCGGACCGGCCTGGAGGGTGGCCCGCCCGCCGTGGCGCGCGGCCCGGGCCGCCATGTTCCGCAGGCCGCGGCCGTCACCGGTCGAGCCGACCGGCGGGCCCACGCCGTCGTCGACGACGCGGAGCACCACCTCGTCACCGGCGGTGCCCAGCAGCACGTCGACCTCGGTCGCGTCGGCGTGGCGGGCCACGTTGCTCAACGCCTCCCGCAGGGTGGCCACCACGTCGGCGGCCAGATCGGGACCGATGGACGTGTCGACCGGCCCGTCGAAGGAGGTGCGCGGGGTGAACCCGAGGTGGTCGGCCGCCTCCCGGCACGTGGACAGGACCTTCTCCCGGACGCTGTGGCCGACGTCGCGCACCTCCAGGGAGAAGATGGCCGACCGGATGTGCTTGATGGTCTGGTCCAGGTCGTCGACCACGTCCTCGACGCGTGCCGCCGCCGCCGTGGGGTCGCGCGGCATCACCTGGAGCGAGGCCTGGAGCGCCATCCCGCTGGCGAAGAGCCGTTGGACCACGGTGTCGTGCAGGTCGCGGGCGATGCGCTCGCGGTCCTCGGCCATCCGCAGGTCGGCCACCCGCTCGTGGAGCCGGGCGTTGTCGATGGCGACGGCGGCGGCCGCGGCCACGGCCACCATCATCTCCTGGTCGGTGTCGGAGAACTCCTCGGCCCCCTGCTTCTCGGTCAGGTAGAGGTTGCCGAACACGCGGTCGCCGATGCGGATCGGCACGCCGAGGAAGGACCGCATGGGTGGGTGGCCGGGCGGGAAGCCGAAGCTGTCGGGGTGGGCGGTCAGGTCGGGCAGGCGGATGGGCCGGGCGTCGACGATGAGCAGGCCGAGGACGCCGTGGCCCTTGGGCAGCTCGCCGATGACCGACCGGGTGTCGGCGTCGAGCCCCACGGTGATGAACTCGTCCAGGTGAGTCCCGGTGGGGTCGAGCACGCCGAGGGCGGCGTACCGAGCCCCGGCCAGGTCGGCCGCCACCTCGGTGATGTGGAGCAGCACCGTCGGGAGGTCGACGCCCGCGCTGATGGAGGCGATGGCGCGGAAGACCTCGTGGGGACGCCGGGTACCGAAGGGCGACATCGTCGTCCATGCTACGTCAGCCGCGGATGGCGCGCTCCGGGGTGGCGGGCGGGCATGATGCTCCCATGGCCATCGGCGTGTTCCTGCTCGACGACCACGAGGTCGTGCGGAGGGGGTTGGGCGAGCTGGTCGAGGCCGAGGACGACCTCACCATCGTGGGTGAGGCCGGCACCGCGGAGACCGCCCTCGCCCGGATCCCCGCCGTCCGCCCCCAGGTGGCGGTGCTCGACGTCCGCCTGCCCGACGGCGACGGCGTCGAGGTCTGCCGCGAGGTCCGGTCCCGTCACCCCGAGGTCGGCTGCCTGATGCTCACGTCCTTCGCCGACGACGACGCCCTGGCCGCCGCCATCGTGGCCGGCGCCGCCGGGTTCGTCCTGAAGCAGGTGCGGGGCAACGACATCGTCGACGCCATCCGGCGGGTGGCGCGGGCGAGTCGCTGATCGACCCGACGCTCACCGGGCGGGTCCTCGAGCGGATGCGCGAGGCCGACGCCGAGGCCCACGAGCTCGACCGCCTCACCCCTCAGGAGAACCGGATCCTCGACCTCATCGGCGAGGGCAAGACCAACCGCCAGATCGGCGAGGAGATGTTCCTGGCCGAGAAGACGGTCAAGAACTACGTGTCCAACCTGCTGGCCAAGCTGGGCATGAGCCGGCGCACGGAGGTCGCGGCCTACGCCGCCCGTCTCGACGAGCGTCGCCGCCACCGTCCCGGGCTCGGGTAGGTCGGGGGGCGGCACCCGGGAGGACCAGCACGCCGCCCGCCTCAGCTCCGCCGCACCTTGATGCGGGTCGGGGTGGGGCCGGGCTCCTCGCCGTCGCGGGCCGGCACCCGCACCTCGAGGATGCCGTCGTCGTAGGTGGCGGTGACGTCGTCCTCGGTGGTGGCGCGGGGCACGGGCAGGCGGCGGACGAAGCTGCCGTAGGTGAGCTCGGACCGGAAGCCGTCCTGGTCGGCGTCCTCGCGGTGGAGCCGGCGCTCGCCGCGGATGCACAGGACCCCGTCGTCGACGGTGATCTCGACGTCCTCGTCGGGATCGATGCCGGGCAGCTCGGCCCGGATCACCAGGTCGTCACCGTCGCGGCGCTCTTCGATGCGGAGCGTGTGCTCGACCCCGAAGGCGGACCAGACATCGGGGATGGAGAACATCCACTGGGGCAGCCAGTCCGGTCGGTGGGTCTGCATCCGGTCGAGCGAGGTCGTGGTGGTCATGGTGTCGCTCCCTTCGTCGTCACCGCGATCGTGCGCCCCCGCGCTGCGGCCGACCAGGGGCGAAGGTCCCGGGCCGGTCACGCCGGACCGCCCAGCGCGACCCCGGTGCCGAAGGAGAAGGCCGCGGCGACGCACTCGACCGCGACCGTCTCGGCTCCCGAGCGCAGCGGGCCTGCCCGTGTGACCGGCCCCCTGGCCGCGCCGACGCCCGCGAAGCACCCGAGGGTGAGCGCCGCGATCCAGGCCAGGACCGATCCGGACACGGCGGATCCGCAGGACCTTCGGCCCTTCGCCCGGACGCTCGGCGTCCGTACCGTGCGGGGTGTCCGGTGGCGCCGTCGCCGGGCGACGCTCAGGAGGAGCCATGGTCTACGAGGAGTCCGTCGTCGTGTCCCGTCCGTTCGCCGAGGTGGTCGAGGACGTGAAGGAGGCGTTCGCGGCCCAGGGCTTCGGCACGCTGACCGAGATCGACCTGCAGGCCACGCTCCGGCAGAAGGCGGGCAAGGAGATCGACCCCTACGTCATCGTCGGGGCGTGCAACCCGGACCTGGCCTCGCGCGCCATCGACGCGCTGCCCCAGGTCGGGGTGCTCCTCCCGTGCAACGTGGTCGTCCGCCAGGTCGACGACGAGGTCGTCATCGAGGCCATGGACCCGGGCCTGCTGGCCCGCATCACCGACCACGACGACCTCACCGCCGTGGCCGACGAGGCCCGGCGCCGCATCGGCGACGCCCTGACCGCGCTGGCCGAGGCCGGCTGAGGGGGCGAGCATGTTCCCCGTCGAGCAGCACAAGCCGCACCGGCTGGACCGATCCGAGTGCCTCCGGCTGCTGGCGGTCGAGGACGTGGGGCGCCTCGGTCTCGTCCAGGGCCAGGCCCCGGTGATCTTCCCGGTGAACTACGCCTGGGACGGGCAGGCGATCGTGTTCCGGACCGCGGAGGGGACCAAGCTCTCCCACGGGCCCCGGTCGGCCGTCGCCTTCGAGATCGACGGACTCGACCGGGAGAACCGCAGCGGCTGGAGCGTCCTGGTCACCGGACGCCTCGACGAGGTGACCGAGGCGGACCCCGACCTGTGGGGTCGGGTCCAGGACCTCGGCATCCGGCCCTGGGAACCCGGGACCAAGGGCCACTGGATGCGGTTGGTGCCGGGCATCATCACCGGCCGGTGGGTCGGGCCCGAGGCCTGAGCACCCATCGGTGAGGCAGGGACCAAGGTCCCTACCTCACGCCGGGAGCGATCCGTACCGTGCCCCCCGGCGGCTGAAGGACGGCCGCCCCGGAGCGAGAGGACGTCGCCGTGGACGTGGTCACCCTGGCCCGCTGGCAGTTCGGGATCACGACCGTCTACCACTTCCTCATGGTGCCCCTCACCATCGGGTTGTCCCTGGTGGTGGCCTGGTTCCAGACCCGCTGGCACCGCACCGGGGACGTGGCCTACCTCCGCCTGACCCGGTTCTTCGGGAAGCTCTTCCTCATCAACTTCGCCATGGGCGTGGTGACCGGCATCGTCCAGGAGTTCCAGTTCGGGATGGCCTGGGCGTCGTACTCCCGCTTCGTCGGCGACGTCTTCGGCGCTCCCCTCGCCATGGAGGCCCTGGTCGCCTTCTTCCTCGAGTCGACCTTCCTCGGGCTCTGGATCTTCGGCTGGGACCGGCTGTCGCCCAGGGTCCACCTGGCCACCATCTGGGCCGCCGCCATCGGCACGGTCCTGTCGGCGTACTTCATCGTCGCCGCCAACTCCTGGATGCAGCACCCCGTCGGCGTGCGCTTCGACCAGGCCACCGGGCGGGCCGAGCTGGTCGACATCGGTGCGGTGCTGACCAACTCCACCACCCTCGCCGCCTACCCCCACGTCATCGCGGGCGCCATCCTCACCGCAGCGGTGTTCGTCGGCGGGATCTCGGCCTGGCTCCTGGCCCGGGACCGGACCACCGCCGAGGATGACCGGACGGCGCTGCGCCGAGCCGTCCGGGCCTCGATCGCGCTGACCTTCGTCGCCGGCGTCGCCGTCGCCGTCAGCGGCCACTTCCAGACGCGGCTCATGTTCCAGCAGCAGCCCATGAAGATGGCGGCGGCCGAGGCCCTCTGCGAGACCGAGGAGGGCCCTGGCCTGTCGGTCTTCGCAGTCGGAGACGTGTCGGCCGAGTGCGACGTCCGCAGCATGGTGATCCCCAAGGCCCTGTCGCTGCTGGCCACCGACACGCCCGACGCCCAGATCGGCGGGGTGAAGGACCTCAACGTCGAGTACGCGGCCCGCTACGGCGAGGGCGACTACCGGCCCAACCTGGTGATCGCCTACTGGGGCTTCCGGGCCATGATCCTGTTCGGGGCCGTCGCCGCCGTCGGCGCCGCGGTGGCGTGGTGGCTCACCCGGGGCGGCCGCCAGGTCCCGCGCCGGCGCTGGGTGCGACGGGCATCGATCGCGGTGATCGCCACCCCGTTCCTGGCCAACGCGTTCGGCTGGATCTTCACCGAGATGGGACGCCAGCCGTGGGTCGTCGCCCCCAACCCCGACGGCCTCCCCGAGGTCCGCCTCCTCACCGCCGACGCCGCCTCTGCCAGCGTCTCGGGCTGGATGGTGCTCACCACGCTCGTCGGCTTCACCCTCGTCTACGCCGCCCTCATGGTCGTCGAGCTGGTGCTGCTGCGCCGCTTCGTGTGGGCCGGCCTGGAGGGCACCGACGCCCCCGTGCCCGGCGCGGGCCGCAACGACGACGAGACCGACGGCGACCGGACGACCACCGACGACGACTCGGAGGCGGACGACGTGCTCGCCTTCGCCTACTGAACGGAGCGGACGTGGAGCTCACCACCTTCTGGTTCATCCTGCTCGGGGTCCTCTGGACCGGCTACTTCTTCCTCGAGGGCTTCGACTTCGGGGTCGGGATGCTGCTGCACCCCCTCGGCCGCGACGAGGTCGACCGTCGGGTGATGATCAACACCATCGGCCCGGTGTGGGACGGCAACGAGGTCTGGCTGCTCACCGCCGGCGGGGCCACCTTCGCCGCCTTCCCCAGCTGGTACGCCACCCTGTTCTCCGGCTTCTACCTGCCGCTGTTCCTCATCCTCCTCGCCCTCATCGGGCGGGGCGTGGCCTTCGAGTACCGGGGGAAGGTCGACAGCGACGTGTGGCGGCGCCGCTGGGACCTGGCGATCGCCGTCGGGTCCTGGGTGCCGGCCGTGCTCTGGGGCGTGGCCTTCGCCAACATCGTCGCCGGCGTCCCCATCGATGCCCAGGGCGACTACACCGGCACCCTCTTCACCCTGCTCAACCCCTTCGCCCTGCTGGGCGGGGCCGTGACCGCCTCGCTCTTCGCCCTGCACGGTGCCCACTTCCTGGCCCTCAAGACCGAGGGGGCCGTGCACGACCGGGCCCGTGCCGCGGCCCGGCGCCTCGCGCCGGTCGCCATCGGGGCCGGGGCCGTGTTCCTGCTGTGGAACCAGCTGGCGCACGGGGCAGCGTGGACCTGGGTGCCGGTCCTGGTCGCGGCCGCGGCCCTGGTGGCGTCGACCGTCGCCACCCAGGAGGGCCGGGACGGGTGGGCCTTCGCCGCCACCGGCGTCGCCATCGCCGCCGCGGTGCTCGCCCTGTTCGGCTCGCTCTACCCCGACGTGATGCCGTCCTCCACCGACCCGGCCTTCAGCCTCACCGTCGACAACGCCAGCTCGACCCCCTACACGCTGCGGATCATGTCCTGGGTGGCGCTGGTGATGACACCAGTGGTGCTCGCCTACCAGGCCTGGTCGTACTGGGTCTTCCGGCGCCGCATCAGCAGCGACCACATCCCCGCCGTCCACGTGCCCAGCGGGACCTGAACGGTGATCCCCGAGGGAGGGGCCCGACAGGGCCCGCTCGACCGCCGGGTCCTGGCCCTCAGCGGTGCCCTGCGCACCCACCTGGCGGTCAGCACCGCGGTCGCGGTGGCCGTGGCCGGCGCGGTGCTGGCCCAGGCCGAGGCCATCAGCCGCCTGCTGCCCGACCTGGTCGACGGCCGGGCCGCCGCCGTGACCCCGCTCGTGGTCACGCTGGCGCTCGTCGCCGTCGTCCGGGGCGCCGCCGCGGCGGCGACGGAGCGCTCCGCCACGCGGGCCCTGCTCGCGACCCGCACCTCGGTGCGGGACCGGGTCCTGGACCGGCTCGCCCACCTGCGGCCCGATGCCCGGCCTCGCCTGGGTCCGGGCCGGGCCGCCTCCCTCTCCGGCCCCGCCCTCGACGCCCTCGACCCGTGGGTCCGCTCGTACCTGCCCGCCCTGGTGCTGGCCGTGGTCGTGCCCCTCGCCGCCGGGGTCCGCATCCTCGGCGCCGACCCGGTCTCGGCAGGGATCCTGCTGGTCGCGGTGCCCCTCGTGCCCCTGTTCATGGTGCTCATCGGGAAGGCCACCGAGGCCCAGGCGGCCGGGCGCTGGGATGCCCTGCGCCGCCTGGGCGACCGCTTCCTCGACACCCTCGCCGGGATGCCGACGCTGCGGCTCTTCGGTCGGGCCGAGGGCCAGGCCGACCGCATCCGGGCGGTGACCGAGCAGTACCGCCGCACGACCCTGCGCACCCTCCGGGTCGCGTTCCTCTCCGCCCTGGTGCTCGAGCTGCTGGCCACGCTGTCGGTCGCCCTCGTGGCCGTGTCCCTCGGCGTGCGCCTCACCGAGGGCCGCATCGACCTGGCCACCGCCCTGCTCGTGCTGGTCCTGGCCCCCGAGTGCCTGCTGCCCCTCCGCCGGGTGGGCGCCGCCTACCACGCCGCGGCCGCGGGCACCGATGCCGCCGCCGAGGTCCACGAGGCCCTCGACCTGCCGATGGTCCCCGAGGGACGACAGGCGCTGCCGGGGCCCTCGCCCCTCGTGGCCTCGGGCATCGTCGTCACCGATCCGGCGCGGGGCCCGCGCCTGGCCCCGACCGACCTGGAGGTCGTCCCCGGGGAGCTGGTGGCCCTCACCGGTCCCAGCGGGATCGGCAAGTCGACCCTCCTCGACGTGCTCCGCGGGGCCCTCCCGCCCGACGCCGGCACGGTCCACCTGGGTCGGGTGGAGGTGGCGGGGCTGCCGCTCGAGGCCAGGGGTGCGGCCCTGGCCTGGGTCCCGCAGGGGCCCGGGGCCCTGGGCGCCACGGTCGCGGCCTCCGCCGGCCTCGGCCACCGGGACGGGCCGGTCACCGAGGCGGCGGTCGCCCTCGTCCTCGACCAGCTGGGCCTGGCCGACCTCGCCGGCCACGACCCGGCGTCCCTCTCCGGTGGCCAGCGCCGGCGCCTCGCCCTGGCCCGGGCCCTCGTCGGGGTCCACCTGGGCACCGTGCGCCACCTCCTGGTCGACGAGCCGACCGCCCAGCTCGACGGGGCCTCGGCCGCCCGGGTCGTCGGCGCCCTGCGGTGGGCCGCCGACTCGGGCGTGGGTGTGGTGGTCGCCACCCACGACCCCGTCCTCGGTGTCGCGGCCGACCGGGAGGTCGCGCTGGCCGGCGCGGCCGGCGAGGCCCCCACGATCGGGGAGGGAGCGGTCTCCACCGCCGCTCCCTCCCCTCCGGCCCCGACCCGGCGCGGTGCGGGTGCGCCGGTCGGGGTCGACCCCCTCCCCCCCGCCACGGCCCCGCCCGCCCGCGCGCCGGTCGGCGCCGTGCGCTGGCTGCTGGGCCTGGCCCGGCCCCAGGCGGCCCGGCTGGTGGGGGCCCAGGCCCTCGGCGTGGCCGCCGAGGCCTGCACCGTGGGCCTGGCCGGCACCGCCGCCTGGTTGGTCGTACGGGCTGCGGAGCGGCCCTCGTTCGCGTCGCTCGCCGTGGCGGCGGTGGCGGTCCGGGCCTTCGGGCTGGGCAAGGGCGTGCTGCGCTACGGCGAGCGACTGGCGTCCCACGACGCCACCCTGCGCCTGCTGGCCGACCTCCGGGCGACCGTGGTGGAGCGCCTCGCCCACCTCTCCCCGACCGGGCTGGGCGACGCGCCTCGGGGTGAGCTGCTCACCCGGCTGGTCGACGACGTCGACCGCCTCCAGGACCTCTTCCTCCGCGTCCTCGGGCCCCTGGTGTCGGTCCTCCTGGTCGCGGCCGGGGCCGTCGTGCTCGCAGCCGTGCTGCACCCCGCCGCCGGCATCGCCCTCGCCGCCGGTGTGGTCGTGGTGGGCGTGATCCTCCCCGCCGCGACCCACCGGGCCGCCCGTCGCCGGGGCGCGGAGGTCGCCGCCGCCCGGGGGGCGCTGGCCGGCGCCACCGTCGACCTGGCCGAGCACGCCGAGGAGCTGGTGGCCTGCGGAGGCGTCGGCCGGTGGCGGACGCGGATCGACGACGCGGCCCGCGTCCTCGACGCCCAGGAGAGGGCCCAGGCCCGGACCACCGCCGGACTCGCCGCCATCGCTGCGGCGGCGCCCGCCCTGGGCACCGCGGCCGTCGTCGCGTCCACCGGGCCGGCGGGCACCGGGGTGTCCGGTCCGGTGCTCGGCCTGCTCGTGCTGCTGCCGCTCACCGTGCTCGAGCTCGTCGCCACCCTGGCCCCCACCGGCGACACCCTGGCCCGCGTGCAGGTCGCGGCCGGACGGGTGCAGGCCCTCCTGGCGCGCCCGGATCCGGTGGTCGAGCCGGCCCGCCCCGCCCCCACCCCCGCCCGGGCCGACCTCGACCTCGCCGGGGTCGCCCTGGCCTGGCCCCACACCCGCCCGCAGGTCGAGGGCGTCGCCCTGCACGTCGGCGAGGGCGAGCGGGTCGTGGTCCGTGGCCCGAGCGGCTCCGGGAAGTCGACCGTCGCGGCCGGACTGGTCCGGTTCCTGGACCCCGTCGTGGGCCGCTACGACGTGGGCGGCACAGCAGCCGCCGCCCTGGGAGGTGAGGGGGTGCGCCAGGCGGTGACGTGGTGCCCGCAGGACCCCTGGTTCGCCGACACCACCCTGGCCGACAACCTCCGCATCGCCCGCCCCGGCGCCACCGAGGGCCAGCTGTGGGAGGCCCTCGCCGTGGTCCACCTCGATCGGTGGGCCGGCCGTCTCCCCGAGGGCCTGGCCACCCGGCTCGACCGCGACGCAGCCGCCATGAGCGGCGGCGAGCGCCAGCGCCTGGCGCTGGCCCGGGCCCTCCTGGGCGGCCAGGGGGCGGTGGTCCTCGACGAACCCACCTCGCACCTGGACGGCCCCACCGCGACCGCCGTGCTCGACGACCTCCTCGCCGCCACCGCCGACCGGGCCGTGGTGCTCATCGCCCACGGCACCGAGGGCGCAGGGGTCGGGCGGGAGTGCCGCGTCGAGCCCACCGCCGGGCGGGCGTCGCAGTGGCGCGAGCTGGACGGGGCGGACGAGGTGGTCGAGGGGGAGATCACGCCTCCGTGAGCCGGTCCCGAGCCTGGGAGCGGGCGGCGGACGCGGCCTGGGCCCGGTTGGCGGCGCCCCCGTCGTCGCCGCCGGCACCGTTCGATCGGTCCTCCCTGGACGGGCTGCCCCCGCCCGCCCGCCGGTTCCTGGCCCGCGCCCTGCCGGCCGGCGGGGCGCGGGGTGGGCCCATCGTGGTCACCATGGAGGGCGACATCCGTCTGGGGCCCAGGTGGCTCCCGTTCCGGGCCCGCCAGGTGCTGCGCCCCGGCGTCGGGTTCGTCTGGCGTCCGGTGGTGGGCGGGCGGATCCTGCGGATCGAGGGGGTCGACGTGCTCTGCGACGGCCACGGGCGCACCGCCTTCCGCCTCCAGGGCATCGTCCCGCTGGTGCGCGCCGAAGGAACCGACGTGGCCCGCAGCGCCGCCGGCCGCCTGGCGGGTGAGACGGTCCTCTGGGCCCCCCAGGCCCTGGTCCCCGCAGCAGGGGCGCGCTGGCGGGCGCTCGACGGCGATCGCGCCGCCGTGACGCTGCCGGCAGGGGGACGAGACGTCGAGGTGGAGGTGGAGGTGGGCCCCGACGGCGCCCTCCGATCGGTGCGCCTCGACCGCTGGGACACGAGGTCGACCCCCGCCCACCTCAGCTCCTTCGGGGGCCCGGTCACCTCCGAGCACGTGACGGACGCGGGCGCACGGATCGCGGGCGTGGGGTGGGGCGGCTGGGGCTGGGGAACCGCCGACGGAGCGGACGGTGGCTTCTTCCGCTACCGGGTCCTCCGCTGCTCATCCCCCTGAGCGGAGGCCCGGAGGCCGCCCCCCGCGGGGAGGGGCGCCTCGGGGACGCCCCTCCCGCTGCCGCAGGGGGGAGGCGGCAGCTCGGGAGGCCCGGGAGGGGTGCGGCTCCACCGCAGTCCCGCTCCCGGGCCAGATCATCAGGCCCGGGCCACGTCGCCCCGCAGGCGGCGGGCGGCCCGGTGCACCTGGTGGAACCACCCGACCGGCTCCAGGAACATGAGCGGGCACGCACCGGCGACCACGTCGATCTCGTGGTCCCGGCACAGTCGCACCGCGTCGTCGGACACGGCGCCGGCGCCGCCGAGGCCCTTGAAGAGCCAGACGTGGTCGATGCCCAGGTCGAGGCAGTCGCGCACCACCTCGATGGCGGCCGCCGACCCCGTCATGACGATCACCCCGTCGAGGTCGCCGGGCACGTCGGCCAGGCTGCGGTGGCAGGGCTGGCCTGCGACCGGTCCGCTGGTGGGGTGCACGGCCACGACCTCGTAGCCGTGGTCGGCCAGGGCCTCCACGATGGTGCGGCCGAAGCTGGACGACTCGTCCGAGGCGCCGACGACGGCGAGGCGGTGGCCGGCGAGGAAGCCGTCGACCGAGGCGGGGGTGATGGTGAGGGCATCCTGGTCCATGGCCCCATGGTCTGCCCGTCGCGACCGGGACAGCAGGGCCGAAGGTCCCTCAGTGGCCGCGTCGACGTAAGGGCGGAGGTCCACCGGCGCCTGCCGGGACCCAGCGCGTGCTCAGCCCGCCGGGACGGCGGCGATCACGACGAACGCGAGGAGCAGGGCCAACCCGGCGTTGGCGGCCACGACCCGCCGGTACCCAGGGGGGCGGATGCGGAGTGCGGTGGTGCCCGCCACCAGCGCCTGGCAGAGGTAGTAGGCGGCGAACGCCCGGGAGGCCACGCTCACGATGCCGAACACGTCGGTGGCCCACACCACCAGTGCGGCACCTCCCGCCACCACGAGGTAGCCCACGTTGCCGGACTCGTGACGGGCCCGCTCGGTGATCATCTCGCTGCCCCCTGCGGCATCGGCGGCGGCGGCCGAGAGCTGGCTGGCCACGGCGGCGACGAGGAGCAGGGGTCCGAGGAGCGGCGAGACGAACCGGGCCGCGTCGATGATCGCCGTCTCCTGCGCCCCTCCTCCCAGGTGCGCGTAGAGCGGCACGACGAGCGCGGCGAAGGCGACGTAGACGAGCCCGCTCACCAGCTGGGCCCGGCTCATGGTCCGGGCGCGGACGTCGGGTCCGTAGTAGCGGCCCAGGTAGCGCGAGGTCTCGAAGCCCTGCACCACCAGGAGCATGCCCGCGAGCCGCCGCACCACCGTGACCCCGTCGACGGGGAGGGGTGCGTCGCCGAACGCGTCGAGCGCGACGGCGGGGTGCGAGGCGGCGTACGCCGCCATCCCGGCCAACAGGCCGGCGATGACGACGAGCTTGACATCCACGGCCGGCACCTCGAAGGCCTCGATCCCGTGCAGCCCTCGGAACCAGCCCACGGCGGCGATGACGACGAGGATGCCCGTGGTCACGACCCGGCCGCCGAGGTCGCTGTCGACACCGATGGCGTCGAGGAGGAAGGACGCCAGGAGCCGGAGGTAGAAGCCCACCGAGATCATGTAGGCCAGGCCGAGGAGGAACCTCGACGCCCGCTCCACGTCGACCAGGAGCCGGGGCGGGTCCGGCGCATCCAGCAGCGCCTCGCTGTGGGCGATGTTGAACCGCACCGTGGCCCCGATCCCGTAGGCCAGGGCGACGACACCTGCCATCGCGAGCGGCGCCCACCCGCCCGCCGTGCTGGCCAGGATCGGCGCCAGCACCAAGAAGCCGCTGCCGATGATCGATGCCAGAGGCGTGACCGTGGCCCGCCACCCGCTCGAGGCGCGCACTCGGCGCGACGTGAGCAGGCCAGCACACGCCGAGGCCGCGAGCACGACCACCGCGGTCGTCATCGGCCCGGCAACCGGACGGATCAGATGTCGTAGTAGAGGGTGAACTCGTAGGGGTGGGGGCGGAGGCGGAGGGCATCGACCTCGTTGGCCCGCTTGTAGGTGATCCAGGTCTCCAGCAGGTCGTCGGTGAAGACGTCGCCGGCGCGGAGGAAGTCGTTGTCGGCCTCCAGGGCGTCGAGGGCGGCCTCCAGCGACGCCGGCACCTGGGGCACGTCGGCCAGCTCCTCGGGCGGGAGGTCGTAGAGGTCCTTGTCCACCGGGTCGGGCGGCTCGATGCGCTTGTCGATGCCGTCGAGGCCGGCCAGCAGCATGGCGCTGAAGGCGAGGTAGGGGTTGGCCGTCGAGTCCGGGCAGCGGAACTCGACGCGCTTGGCCTTGGGCGACAGGTTGGCCAGCGGGATGCGACACGAGGCCGAGCGGTTGCGCTGGCTGTAGACGAGGTTGACCGGGGCCTCGTAGCCCGGCACCAGCCGCTTGAAGCTGTTGGTGGTCGGGTTGGTGAAGGCCAGCAGGGCGGGGGCGTGGCTGAGCAGGCCGCCGATGTACCAGCGGGCCAGGTCCGACAGCCCGGCGTAGCCCCCCTCGTCGTAGAAGAGCGGCTCGCCGCCCTTCCACAGCGACTGGTGGGTGTGCATCCCCGAGCCGTTGTCCTCGAAGACGGGCTTGGGCATGAAGGTGAGGCTCTTGCCCGCAGCCCACGCCGTGGACTTGAGGACGTACTTGAACGTCATCAGCTTGTCGGCCATCGACAGCAGGGTGTCGAACTGGATGCCGATCTCACCCTGGCCGCCGGAGGCCACCTCGTGGTGGTGGAGCTCGACGGGCACGCCGACCTGCTCCAGGTTGAGGCTCATCTGCGACCGCAGGTCGTGCAGGTGGTCCATGGGCGGCACCGGGAAGTACCCCTGCTTGGTGCGGGGCTTGTAGCCGAGGTTCGGGCCCTCGTCGCGCCCGGTGTTCCACTGCCCCTCCACCGAGTCGACCGAGTAGGAGGCGCCGTTGGAGTCGGGTCTCGAAGCGCACGTCGTCGAAGACGAAGAACTCGGGCTCGGGGCCGAAGTAGGCGGTGTCGGCCAGCCCGGTGGAGAAGAGGTGCTGCTCGGCCTTGCGGGCGATGTGGCGGGGGTCGCGGCTGTAGCTCTCGCCGGTGACGGGGTCGGCCACGAAGCAGTGCAGCACGTAGGTCGGGTGCGGGCGGAACGGGTCGAGGTAGCCCGTGTCGGGGTCGGGCACGAGGATCATGTCCGACTCCTGGATCTCCTGGAACCCCCGCACCGACGAGCCGTCGAAGGGGTGGCCGGTCTCGAAGTGGGCCTCGTTCGAGCACCGCCGCCGGGATGGTGACGTGCTGCATCACCCCGGGCAGGTCCGAGAACCGGAAGTCGACGAACTCGACGTCCTGCTCGCTGATGGTGTCGAGCACCTCGGCGGGGGTGCGCTGCTCCACGGGGACCTCCAGGGTCGGCGTCGTTGCGAACCTACCCGAGCCCCAGGTGCGGCCCGGCCCGGCCGACCGCAGCCGAGGAGGTGCCGGCGCCTCCGGCACCGGGTGGGGGTTGTGCGACGAACGTGTGTTCGGTAGGGTGGGGGTCTTCCCTTCGAGGACCAGGGTCCCGGTCCTTCCGTCCGTCCCCTTCGGTGCCGCCTGGTGCGCGGTGCCGGTCGTGATCCTCGGAGGAGGTGCCTGCCGTGGCCGATGTGTCTGATGTGTTCGACCCGGTGGTGGGTGCGGGGGTGTCGGTGGCGGCCCGGCTCGAGGCCATCGACGGGGCGTTGGCCGACCTGGCCGGTGAGCTGGTGCCCGAGCGGATCCCGGGCTCGACCCTGGCCCGGGTGGTCCGGACCCTGGGGCGCATCGAGCGCCGTGCCGGGGGTGCCCGACTGGTGCTGACCAAGGCCGCCGCCGACCTCGGCGCCTGGAAGGGCCAGGGGTTCCGGTCCCCGGAGGAGTGGGCGGCCCGGGCCAACGGCACCACCACCGCCCAGGCCAAGGCCGACCTCAAGGCCTCCGGCCAGCTGGCCGGGCTCCCCGCCGCCCGCGCCGCCGTCGGCGCCGGCGAGCTCTCCACCGACGCCGCCCAGGCCGTGGCCGAGGGCGCCACCGCTGACCCCACCACCGAGGACGACCTGCTCGGCTCGGCCCGCAACGGGCGCGGCGAGGGCCGGCCCCGTGGGGCCGGCCCTCGACGTCAGGCGGTGCTGCTCGGCGAGCTGTCGCTCAGACGGCGGCGGAGCAGATCGTGTTGGTGATGAGGCGGGTCACGACGTAGGGGTCCATGTTGGCGTTGGGCCGACGGTCCTCGATGTAGCCCTTCTTGTCCTGGGCGACCTGCCAGGGGATGCGCACCGAGGCGCCGCGGTTGGAGACGCCGTAGCTGAACTCGTTCCACGGGGCGGTCTCGTGCAGGCCGGTGAGGCGGTGCTCGATGTCGGGGCCGTAGCCGGCGACGTGCTCCTCGACCTTTCCGGGCGCACCGAGCGCCTCGCAGGCGGCGATGATCGGGTCGTAGCCCTCGCGCATGGCCTTGGTCGAGAAGTTGGTGTGGGCACCGGCGCCGTTCCAGTCGCCCTTGACCGGCTTGGGGTCGAGGGTGGCGGCGACGTCGAAGTCCTCGGCGATGCGGTACAGCAGCCAGCGGGCCAGCCACATCTCGTCGGACACCTCCAGGGGGCCCACCGGGCCGACCTGGAACTCCCACTGGCCGGGCATGACCTCGGCGTTGATGCCCGAGATGGTGAGCCCGGCGGTGAGGCAGGCGTCGAGGTGGGCCTCGACGATGTCGCGGCCGTAGACCTCGTCGGCGCCGACGCCGCAGTAGTAGAAGCCCTGCGGGGCCGGGAAGCCGCCCTTGGGGAACCCGAGCGGGTGCCCGTCCGAGAAGAACGTGTACTCCTGCTCGATGCCGAACATCGGCTCCTGGTCGGCGTACTGCTCGGCGACGGCCCGCAGCGCGGCCCGGGTGTTGGTCGGGTGCGGCGTCATGTCGATGAGCATGACCTCGCACATGACGAGGACGTCGTCGCCGCCTCGGATGGGATCGGGCACGACCCGCACCGGCTGCAGGACGCAGTCGGACATGTCGCCGGGTGCCTGGTTGGTGCTGGACCCGTCGAAGCCCCAGATGGGCCACTCCTTCGGGGCCTCGGCCACCACCTTGGTCTTGGACCGCAGGCGTGCGGCCGGCTCGGTGCCGTCGATCCAGATGTACTCGGCCTTGATCGCCACGGGCGACTTCCTTCTCTCGGTCTGTGGGGCTGGGGGACCGCAGGACGATGCCAGGGGGCCGTGTCCCACCCGTTTCTCGAATGTGAACGTGGTGTGAACCCCGTCGCGGACCCTCCGGCGAGGGTAGCGAGACCCTGCGGCCAGGCCCGGATCGCCCGGTCACGGCCCCGGCGACCCCGCCACCGGCGCACTCGCGCCATGAACGCAATGTGAACTGGGTCGGCATCGGCTTGCGGGTGCGGGCGGCGGCGGCGACCATGCGTCGGTGGATCCGCAGAAGGCCTACGTCCTCCGCACCGTCGAGGAGCGCGGGGTGCGCCTCATCCGGCTGTGGTTCACCGACGTCGTGGGCCAGATGAAGTCCTTCGCCATCTCGCCGGCGGAGCTCGAGTCCGCCTTCGACGAGGGCATGCAGTTCGACGGCTCGGCCATCGACGGGTTCAGCCGCATCCAGGAGTCCGACGTCCTGGCCAAGCCCGACGCCGGCACCTTCGAGCTGCTGCCGTGGGGCCAGACCGACGAGACCGCGGCCCGCATGTTCTGCGACATCACCAACCTCGACGGCACCCCGTTCGAGGGCGACCCCCGCCACGTGCTCAAGCGCAACCTCGACCGGGCCCGGGAGCGGGGCTTCAGCTTCTACGTGGCGCCGGAGATGGAGTTCTTCTACTTCGCCGACGGCGAGGGCACGGGGCGCCCGCCGGTCCCCCTCGACACCGGGTCCTACTTCGACCTCACCACCGCGGACGTGGCCTCGGACCTGCGCAAGCGGACCATCCACACGCTCGAGGCCATGGGCATCCCCGTCGAGTACTCCTTCCACGAGGACAGCCCCAGCCAGCACGAGATCGACCTGCGCTACACCGACGCCCTCACCATGGCCGACAACGTCATGACCTTCCGCCTCGTCGTGCGGGAGATCGCCATGGAGCGCGGCGCCTACGCCACGTTCATGCCCAAGCCGCTCTCGGACGTGCAGGGCTCGGGGATGCACACCCACATGTCCCTCGGCGAGGGCGACAGCAACGCCTTCGCCGACTCCGGCGACCCCTACCGCCTGTCCAAGGTGGGCCGGGGGTTCATCGCCGGCCTGCTCGAGCACGCCCCGGAGATCACCGCCGTCACCAACCAGCTGGTGAACTCCTACAAGCGCCTCATCCCCGGCACCGAGGCCCCGGCCCACGTCTCGTGGGCCCGCAACAACCGTTCCGCCCTCGTGCGGGTGCCGGTCACGAAGTCCGGCAAGGACGCCTCGGTCCGCATCGAGTACCGGGCCCCCGACCCGGCCTGCAACCCCTACCTGGCCTTCTCGGTCATCCTCGCCGCCGGCCTCAAGGGCATCGACGAGGGCTACGACCTGCCCTCGGAGACCACCACCAACGTGTTCCAGCTGACCCCCGCCGAGCGGGCCGCCGAGGGCCTGCGCGAGCTGCCCCAGTCGCTGGCCGAGGCCCTCGACGTGATGGAGCGCTCCGAGCTGGTCGCCGAGACCCTGGGCGAGCACATCTTCAGCTGGTTCCTGCGCAACAAGCGCAACGAGTGGTCCGACTACAAGGCGCAGGTGACCCCCTACGAGCTGGAGCGGTACCTGCCCGCCTGGTGAGCGCGGCGCGGGTGGCCACCACCATGGACGAGCGCGATGAGCGCACCGGGTCGCACGGCCCCGCCACCGGCGGAGCCCGATCTCGGCGCGCCCCCACGGGCCGGGGCGAGGGCGCATGAACCTCGAGCCCTGGCTGATCTACCCGGACCCGCCCCCGGCGGAGCTCGTCCAGACCCTCGAGCTCTCGGGCCACTCGTGGAAGGCGGTCGCCGACGAGGCGGCCGTCGTCCGCATGGAGTCCGACACCGTGTGGCGGGGCGCGGTGGTCCTCCTGGGCGACGCCCCCGAGGCCGGCCTGGCCGTGTGCCGGGCCCTGCGCAAGCGCGACGTCCCCGTCGAGCCGGTCCTGCTGCTGGTGCGGGGCGCGGGGCTGGCCGACCTCGAGCTGCGCGACGACCTCTACGACGACTTCTGCCTCGACCCCTTCCACCCCCGCGAGCTGGAGGCCCGGCTCCGGCACCTCCTGTGGCGGGCGGGCACGGGCACCGGCCCGGAGATGATCGAGCACGGCGGGCTGGCCCTCAACCTGGAGACCTACCAGGCCGCCATCGACGACCGCCCGCTCGACCTCACCTACATGGAGTACGAGCTGCTCAAGTTCCTGGCCCAGCACCCGGGACGGGTCTTCACCCGGGAGACCCTGCTCAGCCGGGTGTGGGGCTACGAGTACTACGGCGGTGCCCGCACCGTCGACGTCCACATCCGGCGCCTGCGGGCCAAGCTGGGCGAGGAGCACGCCGGGCTCATCACCACGGTGCGCTCGGTGGGGTACCGCTTCGGCCAGTCCCGCTGGGGCTCCTGAGGGGACCGCCCGCCGTCGACGCCCGACGGTGGCCACCTCGACCGCGACGCTCCCGGTCCGCGCCGTCCTCGGTCAGAGGGCGTCGAGGAGCGCCACGCTGACCAGGTGGCCGCCGGCCTCCGCCGCCCGACGCGCCGCCTCCACCGCCTCGCCCGCGTCGGGCCGCCCCTGGCGCACCGCGACCGCGGCCTGGGCGAACCTGGCCTCGTACTGGCCCAGCGGCGGTCCCGACGCCACCGCCGCCGCCGCGTGCTCGGCGGCCCGGTCCAGCTCACCGAGGCGCAGCGACGTGAGGGCGATGCGGGCGTGGGCCCAGCAGGCGAACAGGGGCACGGCCCCACCCGAGCCCAGCGACCGACGGTGCGCCTCCCGGGCACCGGCATCGTCGCCCCGCGCCTCGCGCACCAGGCCGGTGGCCCGCCATGCCGTCGCGGTCCACCCCTTGTGACCGACCTGCTCGGCGCCGACCCGGGCCTCCTCGGCGGCGGCGGCGGCCTCGTCGAGGCGCCCCAGGGCGGTCAGCGCCTCGGAGCGGTGCCACAGCGCGTAGCAGCGGCCCTCCGGGTGGCCGAGGGTGCCGGCCAGGTCGACCGCGGCGTCGATCTCCTCGAGGCCGGCGGCGGGCTCGTCGAGGAACACCAGGCCGTGGCCCCGGGTGGACAGCGGCGTGACCGCCCGGAGCAGGTTGCCGTCGTCGCGGAACAGGCCGGCGACGGCGGCGAAGGCGGCGATCCCCCCACGCACATCACCGTCGAGGAACGTGGCCATGGCGCGGGCGTCGAGGACGTCGGCGACACCCGCGCCGTCGCCGGTCGCCGCGAACAGCCGGCGGGCCTCGTCGGCCCGGCGGGCGGCCCGGTCGTCGTCACGCCGGTTCATGTCGATGATCGAGCCCACCGACAGGGCCCGGGCCCGGGCCGCCGGATCGGGGCCGGCCTCCGCCAGCGCCATCTCGACCAGCGCATCGGCCTGCTCGAGGTCGTCGTCAGCCACCGCCAGGCGGGCGATCTCGGTGCGGACGCGCGCCCGCACCGGTCCCTCGGAGGCCAGCGTCAGGGCGGCCCGGTGGTCCCGCCGGGCGCCGACGAGGTCGCCAGCGTGGGTGCGGACCGCAGCGCGCACCTCCAGCAGCCGGACCCGGACGGGACCCTCGGGACCGGCCGACAGGCCGCGGCCCGCGAGCCGTCCCGCCTCGGGCTGGGCGTGGCGGCGCAGCTGGCGCTCGGCGGCCTCGGCGAAGGCCGCGGCGGCGGCGTCGTCGCCCGCACCGAGCAGGTGGGCGGCCCGCTCGCCGGGCTCGTCGCCCGCCTCGCCCAGGGCATCGGCGAGACGACGGTGGAGCCGACCTCGCTCCGTCCGCCCCAGGTCGTCGGACACTGCGTCGGTGATGAGGTCGTGGGCGGTCGACCAGCCCCGATCACCGAGGCGGACGAGGCCCGACCGGTCCAGCAGCTCGAGCTCGCCCACCACGTCCCGGGTCGGGCGGCCGGTCGCCCCGGCGAGGAGCCGGGCCGGGGCCTCGCGACCCAGGACCGCCAGGAGCCGGAGCAGCTCCTGCGCGGCGCGGGGCAGGCGGGCGACGCGCGCGAGCACCGAGCGGCGTTGACCGTCCCTGGCCGCCCGGCGGGCCTGGTCCCGGACCTCGTCGTCGTCGGCGCCGCCGGCGCGCGCGAGGGCGGCGAGGACCTCGAGCACTGCGAAGGGGGACCCGTCGGTCTCCTGGGAGAGCACGGACCCGAGGTCGGCGTCACCGGCCATCCGGGTGATGTCCTCGGCGGTGAGGCGACCCAGGTCGACGTCGACCACGCCGGTGGCCGGGCGCAGGTCGGCCAGGAGCCGACGGGCGTCCGGGCTCCGCTCCAGGGGCCGGTGGGCGACGACGAGGACGAGGTCGTCGATGCGGGTCACCGCCCGCGCCAGGAGCTCGAGGCTCGTGGCGTCGGCCCACTGGAGGTCGTCCACCACCACCAGCGCCCCGCCGGCCGCGACCGATGCCAGGAGGCGGACACACCCCTCGAGCGCCAGCACCCGGCGGGTCCGGTGCTCCAGGACCTCGCCCGACGATCGGGCATCGGGACCGACCTCGGGGAGGACGAGCTCCGCCAGGGCACGGCGGGCGGGATCCGGGAGGCCCGTGGCGGCGGAGGCATCCTGGGCCACCGCCTCCGCGAGGACCGTCCGGGCCAGGGCCCACGGCGTCGCCGCGTCGGCCAGGAAGGCGCGGGCGACCAGGGCCGGCACCTCGGCCCGACGGACCACCTCGTCGAGGAGCCGGGACTTCCCGGAGCCGGCGGCGCCGGCCACCGCCGCCACGCGCTCGGGCCCGTCGACGACGGACAGGAGACGTCGGAGCTCGGCCTCGCGCCCGACGAACGGTGCCCGGCCCCTCCGGTCGGGCGCGGGCCGCGGCGCCGGGGCGGCCGGGACGGGGCGCCCGTCCAGCACCCGCAGCTCCAGGTCGGCGGCCTCGTCGGAGGGCTCGAGGCCGAGCTCCTCGGAGAGCGTCCGTCGGAGGTTCCCGAGCGCGCTCAGCGCCGCGGCCCGGTCCCCCGAGGCGGCGAGGGCCCGGACCAACAGCAGGTGCGCCCGCTCCCGGAGGGGTTCGGCGGCCACCGCCTCGCGCGCCAGGCGGCACGCCTCGCCGGGCTGGTCGACCAGGAGGGTGGCGTCGGCCGCGGCCTCGAGGGCGTCCTGGTGGTCGGCCCAGAGGGCGCGCCGCACGGGCTGGGCCCACTCCTCGTAGGCGTCCTCGGCCAGCGGCTCCCCCCAGAGCGCCAGGGCGTCGCGGAGCCGACGCAGCCCGGTCGACGGTCGCCCCCCGGCCAGCTCGCGCCCACCGTCGGCCACCAGGTCCCGGAACCGCTCGGCGTCGACCGAGGCCCGGTCGCGACAGAGCCGGTACCCCCCTCCGGGCACGGTGACCACGGCGTCCGGATCGCCGAGGGCCCGCCGGGCCCGGTTCACCAGCACGTTCAGGTTGCCGTCCGGGTCGGCGGGGGCGCGGCGGGGCCAGAGGGCCTCGATGAGGAGGTCACGGGCCACGACCTCGTCGGGTCGGGTGGCGAGCACGGCCAGCAGCCGGCGGGGGAGCCGCCCTCCGAAGTCCTCTCGGGGGACCTCGGCGGAGCCGGACCGGACGGCGAAGCGTCCCAGGAGTCGGATCTCGAGCACCCGCACCACCTCCGGCCCCACCCTCGCGCGACCAGGTTGCGGGCGGGTGGCGACCGTGTCGCCACCTGGCTGCAAGGCCCCGTCCGTACCGTCGCCTCTGACCCGTCCGACGGACGGGACCACAGGAGGACCACCCATGACGACCACCACCGCACCCCTCGACGACGCCCGGCTGGAGGCCTTCGTCGGCCGCTTCGTCGGCGACCTCGGCGCTGTGCTGCACGCCGCCACCGTGCTCGTCGGCGACCGCCTCGGCCTGTACGCGGCGATGGGCGACAGCCAGCCCGTGACCCCCGAGGAGCTGGCCGAGCGCACCGGCACCGACCCCCGCTACGTGGCCGAGTGGCTGGCCGCCCAGGCCGCCGCGGGCTACGTCGAGGTGACCGAGGGCCGCTTCCGGCTGCCCCCCGAGCAGGCGTTCGCCCTGACCGACGAGCACAACCCGCTGTTCGCGCCCGGAGGCCTCCAGGTCGGCGCCTCCATGATCAAGGACGTCGACCTCGTGGTCGAGGCCTTCCGCAGCGGCGAGGGCATCGACTGGGGCGCGCACCACCCCGACCTCTTCGCCGGCACGGAGCGCTTCTTCCGCCCCACCTACATCGGGTCGCTGACGAGCGAGTGGCTCCCGGCCCTCGACGGCGTCGAGGAGAAGCTGGCCCGGGGCGCGACGGTCGCCGACGTCGGCTGCGGCCACGGCGCCTCCACGATCCTCATGGCCCAGGCCTTCCCGGCCTCGACGTTCGTGGGTGTCGACCCCCACGAGCCGTCGGTCCGCGCCGCGGCGGTCGCAGCCACCGAGGCCGGCGTCGGTGATCGGTGCCGCTTCGAGGTGGCGACGGCATCGGACTTCGGGGGTGGGGGCTACGACCTGGTGACCTGCTTCGACTGCCTCCACGACATGGGCGACCCGGTGGGGGCGGCCGACCACGTCCGGCGGGCCCTGGCCCCGGACGGCACCTGGATGGTGGTCGAGCCCTACGCCCGCGACGACCTGGACGGGAACCTCACGCCCGTGGGGCGCGTCTTCTACGCCGCGTCGACGATGATCTGCACGCCCAGCGCACGGTCCCAGGGGCCCGGGCTGGCCCTCGGGGCCCAGGCCGGCGAGCAGCGCCTCGACGAGGTGCTGACCTCGGCGGGCTTCCGACGGGTCCGCCGGGCCGCCGAGACACCCTTCAACATCGTGCTCGAGGCCCGGCCGTGACCGGGGACCCCGAGGCCGTGACCCGGCGCGCCGTCGAGGCGTTCGGCGAGGCGTTCGCCCGTCGTGACGTCGCCGCCGTCATGGCCGCGATGACGCCCGACTGCACCTTCGAGGACACCACCCCGCCCGCCGGTCGGTGCCACGCAGGCGACGACGAGGTCCGGGCCGCGTGGGAAGAGCTGTTCGCGACGTCGCCGGAGGCCACGTTCCGGACCGAGGACCTGTTCGTCGCCGGCGACCGCGCCGTGGCCTGCTGGACCTACCGGTGGGGGCAGGACGAGGACGGGACGGCGGGCCACGTCCGCGGCGTCGACCTGTTCCGCGTGCGGGACGGCCGGGTGGCCGAGAAGCGGTCCTACGTGAAGGGGTAGCGCGCCGACCGAGCGACCGGTGGCGGTCCGGTCCGGGTCGGGAGGTCCGCGCTAGCGGTTGAGCTCGATGAGCTCGCTGCCCTCGTTGACCGTCTCGCCGTTCTGCTTCAGGAAGAAGCCCAGGACGCCCGAGGCCACCGCGCCGCTCAGGGCGACGGTGATGGGGAACACGATCACGAGGACGACGGCGAGGATGATCCCGGTGGCCATGTCCCCATCATGGCCGCCCCGGAGGGCCCGAGCCCACCTGGACCGCGACGGCGCGCGCTCAGGCGGCGGGGGCGACGGCCCAGGCCTCGACCTCGACGCGGACGTCGAAGGGCAGGCCGGCCACGGCCACGCAGCTGCGGGCCGGTCGGGGCTCGGAGAAGGCGGCCACCCAGCGCTCGTTGAGCACCGAGTAGTCGGACATGTCGGTGAGGAAGACGGTGGTCTTGACCACGTCGTCGAGGGTGGCCCCGTGCTCGGCCAGGCGGTCGGTGACGTTGGCCAGCACGGCGTCGACCTGCTCGCCGAAGGCGCGGTCGGTGAGGAAGGTCCCGTCGCGCAGCGGCACCTGGCCCGACACCGCGATCCATTCACCGGAGCGGAAGGCAGGCGTGTACGGAGGGGTGCTCATGGACGTCTCCCAGAGGGGGGCGGGGGCGAGGGCGCGAGGCTACCGGCCGTCGCGGCGGCGACCGACGACCGCGTCAGGCACCGGTCACCGGCCGGTGGGCAGGACCGGTGGGGCACCGTCGGCCAGCCACGCGGCAGCGGCGGCGGCCACGAACACCGCGTCGGAGACGGCACGCGGTGCTCCGCCGGACCCCGCCAGCTCGACGGTCACCGGGGGCATCTCGGTCGCCCGCAGGATGCCGAAGGAGCGGATGGTCAGGTCCTCGACCACGCCCTCGGGGGTCACGGTGAGCGCCTCGCGCCGCACCCACGACAGCCCCTGGTGCACCGCGCCGACGCAGTAGCTGCGCAGCACCACCTCGTCGAGCGGGTCGCCGGCGTCCACCCTGACGTGCACCGCGCCGTCGGCGTCGATGGCCACCTCGGCGACACCGCCCTCGGGCGTGGTGACGGGGCCCCCGTCCCCGGCCGCCGCGGCCAGGAGCAGGTGGGCCTCGGCCCACCCCGCGGCCCGGGCGTCGGTGCTGGTGGGGGGACCGGCGACGGTCACCTCCTCGACCCGCAGGCCGGGGGCCACGGGGGAGACGGCCCCGGCGATGCCCGGTGTGGCGGCGACGCGCAGGACACCGGTGCCGTCGGGCCTGACGCCGCCGGCCACGGGCGGGCGCTTGGGACCGGTGCGCACCACGTCCTCCCGGGCCAGCAGCACCCGCACGGGTCGTCCGTGGCGGTCGGCGAGGGTGCGGGCCGCCCCGGCGACCGGCGAGGTCCGCTTCCCCCCGAAGGCGCCGCCGTTCTGGAGGGGGCCGACGGGCTCCTCGCCGGGTCGGCACCAGGCCGCGTCGGGCTCCAGGTAGCCCGGCTCCACCCAGCCGGTGCGCAGGGTGGCGACCCAGTCGCCGGCGGGCAGGTCCAGCGGCGGCTCGACGCCGACGGTGGTGCGCCGGCCCTGCACCTTGCCGGCGAGGGTCCGGGCCTCGGCCAGCGTCTCGGCCACGGCCCAGTCCCCGTCGCCGTCGGGCACCGCGACCAGGGCGTCGTCGGGGGCACCGTCGTCGGCGAACCCGCCCCGACCGAGGGCCACCTCCGGCCCGACGGCCTGCGGCGCCCCGCCCTCCAGCGTGGCCCGGCGCGCCGCGGCGGCCAGGTCCCGGCCGGTCCCCTCCCCCATGGTGCCCACCGAGGCCGACGGCGCGGCCACGTCGACCTCCGACAGGGCAGGCACGGCGGCGTCCCAGGCGTCCAGGATCGGCCGCCAGCCGGTGCACCGGCACAGGTGGGCGGCGAGGGCGCGGCCCACCGCGGCGTGGTCACCGGCGACCGTCCCCTTGGTGCGGGCCCCCTCCAGGCGACAGATGATCCCCGGGGTGCAGAAGCCGCACTGGCTGGCACCGGTGGCGGTGAAGGCCTCGGCCCACCCGTCGCGCACGGCCGGGGCCAGCCCGTCGACGGTGGTGATCGTCCGGCCCCCGACCCGGCGCAGCGGGGTCACGCACGCCACCCGGGGCGCCCCGTCGACCAGCACGGTGCAGCACCCGCACTGGCCCTGCGGCGAGCACCCGTCCTTGGGGCTGCGCACGCCGAGGCGGTCTCGGAGCGCCTCCAGCAGCGTGATCCCCTCGTCGGCCAGCTCCACCTGGCGCCCGTCGACGTCGAGCTGGATGCGCTCGGGCGACGGGCCCCGGACGCTCGGCGCCCCGTCACGCCGCGTGGGATCGGTCACCCGCGGGAGCATAGGTTGAGGTCGTGACCACACCCCTGTCCCCGTCGGCGCCCCGACCGGCCCTGCTCAGCCGCCGGACCGTCCTGCGGGGCGCCGCCGCCCTGGGCGTGGCCGGCACGGTCGGCGGCCTCGGCCTGGCGGCGTGCGGGGGCGACGACGACGACGCCACCGCCACGACGACGGCCGACGGGAGCCAGGACGGCGACCTGGTCCTGGTCAGCATGGTGCCCGAGGGCACCGTCGCGGCCGGCTCCGAGGCCCGTCTCCCCCTCGGCCTGGGGGACGTGCGGGGCACGCTGGTGAAGGACGCCCCCGCCACGCTGACCTTCTCGGTGGAGGGGGCCGACGGCACCGAGGTCGCCTCGGGCCTCGAGGTGGCGCGCCACGATGCCGGGCTGCCCCGGGCCTACTTCCCCCTCGTGGTCCCGGTGGACGCGCCCGGGTTCTACACGGCCCGCGCCGCGCTCGACGGCACGCCCCTCGACGCCGCCTTCCAGGTCGTGGCGGCCGACGAGGTGACCATCCCGGAGCCGGGCGAGGCGTTCCCGTCGCTCACCACCCCCACCACCGCCGACCCCGCCGGCGTCGACCCCATCTGCACCGCCGAGCCGCCCTGTCCCCTCCACGAGGTCGACCTGGCGTCCGTGCTCGGGTCCCAGCCCGTCGCCCTGCTCGTGTCCACGCCGGCGTTCTGCCAGACGGCCATCTGCGGGCCGGTCCTCGACGTCTTCGTCGCCGCCCGCGACGAGTACCCGGACGTGGCCTTCATCCACGTCGAGGTCTACGCCTCGGCCGACGAGGTCGAGGAGCAGGGCCTCGAGGCCCCGCTGTCGCCCACGGTCCAGGCCCTCGGCTTCGGCTTCGAACCCGCCCTCATGCTGATCGGCGCCGACGGTGCCCTGTCCCAGCGCCTCGACGTCATCTACGACGAGGACGAGCTCCGCGAGGCGCTCGGCACCGTCAGCGCCTGATCGGGGCCCCGGACGCGACCGGGCCAGGACGCGACGCGGCGCCCCCGGAGGGACGCCGTGGGTCGCGGATCGGGTCAGATCAGGAGAAGGAGGAGCCGCAGCCGCAGGTGCGCTGGGCGTTCGGGTTGTTGATGGAGAACCCGGCCTGGTTGAGCCCGTCGGCGTAGTCGAGGGTGGCGCCCTCGAGCATCATGGCGCTGGAGGCGTCGACCACGACCTTGACGCCCGAGTAGTCGGCGGTGAGGTCGTCGTCGGCGATCTCGGTGTCGAAGAACATGTCGTAGCTGAAGCCGGAGCAGCCGCCGGGGCGGACGGCGACGCGCAGGGCGAGGGAGCCCTCGCCCTCGGCCTCGATCAGCTCGGAGACCTTGGTGGCGGCGGTGTCGGTCAGGGCGATCACGTCAGCGTTCCTCCTCGTGGGACCTGCGGCGCAGTGCACCCCAGACTACCGCCGACGGTCGCCCGCGCCCCACCGGGAGCGGTCATCCCTGGACGGCGGGCTCCGGGGCGGCTGGGACCCGGATCTCGACCTGGCACGGGTTGCGGTCGACCAGGGAGCCGAACCCCACGACCGTGCCCTCGCCGGAGGCCTCGACCACGCCCTCGATGAGGCCCCGGTGCAGGCTGCAGAGCAGGTCGGGTCGCTGCTCGGCCAGGTCGCGGAAGGGGCAGTGGGCGAAGGCGACGGTGGCCAGCTCCACCACCGCGCCCTCGTCGTCGGCGTCCTGTGCGGTGGCCACCGCGGGGTCGAAGCCCATGGCGTCGAGCTGGGCCAGCACCGCCGACATGGCGCCCCGGGTGGCGCCGAAGCGGTCGCCGTCGGCACGGCCCTGGTCGCGGCCCACGTCGAGGGCGTCGCCGGCGTCAGCACCGGTGGCCGCGGCCAGGCGCACGAGCATGCGGGCCAAGGTGGGGAACGAGGCCGGCTCCAGACCCAGCGACGGGGCCTCGGGGGCCAGCGAGTAGAGGTGCTGGGGCCGGCCCACCCCGCCCCGGGAGTCGCTGTGCACGCTGAGCAGCCCGACGTCGCGCATCCGCTCCAGGTGGGGCCGGACGGTGTTGGGGTGCAGGTCGAGCACCCCCGCCACGTCGGAGGTGGACAGCGGCCGGGCCGAGCGGGCCAGCTCCAGGTAGATGGCGTAGCGGGTGTTGTCGCCCAGGGCCTTGAGGACCGCCAGGCGGCCGAGGTCGGACCCGGTCTCGCCGGCGGAGCCCGGATCGGGGTCCGCGACCGCCTCTCCCCGGGTCGGATCGCTCATCGGGGGACAGGCTACCCCCTGACCCCCGGGGTTCTCCCGGCCCAGCCCGGTAGAATCCCTCCCGTGCCCCCCACACCCTCCTCCACCGCCGGCGGGGCCGACGGGCCCCGCGTCGACCTCGACGAGCTGCGCGGCCTGCTGCGCGGCGTCATCGATCCGGAGCTGGGCAGCGACATCGTGGACCTCGGCATGGTGCGCGACGTCACCGCCGACGCGGCCGGCCAAGTGGTCGTCACCATCGCCCTCACCACCTCCGGCTGCCCCCTGCGGGCCCAGATCCAGCGCGACATCCGCACCCGGCTGGGCTCGGTCCCCGGCGTCGCCGACGTCCGCCTGGAGTGGACCGAGATGACCACCGAGCAGAAGAGCTCGGCCATGGCCAAGGCCCGCTTCAACGTCTCCCAGCGCGACGAGGAGACGGCCATCGGCCCCACCACCAAGGTGATCCTCGTCGCCTCCGGCAAGGGGGGCGTGGGCAAGTCGTCGGTCACGGTCAACCTGGCCACCGCCATGGCCGCCCGCGGCCTCACCGTGGGCGTGCTCGACGCCGACGTCTGGGGCTTCTCGGTCCCCCGCATGTTGGGGGTCGAGGGCCGCCTGGCCGGTCTCGAGCGCGACGGCCGCAAGCTCATGGTCCCCCACGAGAAGCAGGTGGGCGAGGGCACCCTGCGGGTGATCTCCATGGGGTTCCTGGTCGAGGACGAGGCCTCCGCCCTCATGTGGCGCGGCCTGATGCTCAACCGGGGTGTGCAGCACTTCCTCCAGGACGTCGAGTGGGGCGACGACCTCGACTACCTCCTCGTCGACATGCCCCCCGGCACCGGCGACGTGCAGATGGGCGTGGCCAAGCTCATCCCCCGCGCCGAGGTGCTGGTCGTCACCACGCCCGCCCTGGCCGCCCAGAAGGTGGCCGAGCGGGCCGTCAGCATGTCGCGCAAGAGCTACCTGCGGGTGGCCGGCGTGGTCGAGAACATGAGCGCCTTCACCTGCGACCACGGCGACAGCTACGCCCTCTTCGGCTCCGGCGGCGGCGCGGCCCTGGCCGAGGCCTCCGGCGCCCCGCTGCTGGCCCAGATCCCGCTCGAGCCCGACGTCGTCTCCGGCGGTGACACCGGCCGCCCCGCGGCCCTGGGCGACGGACCCGCGGCCGACGCCTTCCGGGCCCTGGCCGAGGTCGTGGTCACCGAGGCCGTGCCGCCCGTCGCCATGGCCGGGTGCACCGCCCGCATGCTCGATGCCGCGGTCGCCGCCCTCGACGCCCAGGACGCGGCCGGGGCCGAGCCCACCGAGACCCCGGTCGACGTCCCCACCCCGAGCTGAGCGGGCGCGCCGCGTCCGAGGGCACGCCGATCAGACGGGCGCGCCGACCTCGCGGGCGGCGGCCTCGGCGACGGACCGGACCAGGTCGTCGTCGAGGGGCCGGGCCTTGAACAGGTGGACGAAGAAGAGCGGGGACACGAACCGCAGCTGGGCCACGTCGATGGGCGCGTCGGCCGCGATCTCGCCCCGGGCGACGGCCCGCTCGAACACCACCCGGCAGGCCCGGCGCCGATCGTCGCTGAAGCGGTCGAGGGCCCGGCTGGTGTCGTCGTCGCGGGTCGCAGCCTCGAGCAGCGACGCCACCACCGGGCCCCAGGGACCGTGGTCGAGGCCCTCGGCCAGCTGGCGGCCGAAGGCCAGCAGGTCGTCGGCCAGTCGGCCGGTGTCGGGCGGGTCGTCGAAGTCCAGGAGGTGGGCGAAGGCCTCGGCCAGCAGTGCCGGGCGGTCGGGGAAGTTGCGGTAGATCGTGCTGCGGGCCACGCCGGAGCGCGCGGCCACGCCGTCGATCGTGATGCGCCCGAAGCCCTCCTCGGCCAGCAGCTGGGCCGCGGCCCCGAGCACCACCGCCCGGGTCCGCTCGACCCGGGGGTCGACGGCCCGCCCGGTCGGCGTGGCCCCCACCGCGGTCACGAGGAGATCAGCTCCTCGCGCTCCTCGGCCGAGGCCAGGGGCTCCTTGGGCCAGGCCCGGTTGACGATCACCGCGGCGACGACCCCGATGCCGGCGGCCACCAGGAAGGCCAGGGTCAGGCCGTCGGTGTAGGCGCTGCGGGCGGTGTCGACGAGCTGCTCGCCCAGCCCGGGCGGCGCGTCGGGCGAGGTGCCGACCGCGATGGCCCCGGCGATGGAGTCGCGCACGGCGTCGGCCGCCTCGGCCGGCAGCCGGGACACCACATCGGAGATGCCCGACCGGTACCCGATCGACAGCATCGAGCCCAGCACGGCGATGCCGATGGCGCCACCCACCTCGCGGGTCGTGTCGTTGATGGCCGAGCCCACGCCGGCCTTGCTGGGTGGCAGGGCGGCGACGATGGCCTCGGTGGACGGCGGCATGAGGTTGGCCAGGCCGATGCCCAGCAGCACCAGGCCGACGAACAGGACGATGTAGGGCGTGTCGGGCCCGAGGGTGGCCAGCACGCAGAAGCCGACGGCCTGCACCAGCAGCCCGAAGGTGACCATGGTGCGGGCCCCGAAGCGGGCCACCAGGCGGGGGCCCTGCGGCGAGACGATCAGCATGGTCACCGCGAACGGGATCTGGTGCACCGCCGCGGCCAGGGGGCTGAAGCCCTGCACGAACTGCAGGTAGAGCGTGACGATGTAGAACATCCCGAACATCACGCCGAAGGCGGCGGTGATGGTGAGGCTGCCGAGCGACAGGCGCCGCAGGCGGAACAGGCGGGGGTCGAGCATCGGGAGCTCGATGCGCATCTCGTAGAGGACGAAGCCGACGAGGCCCACGGCACCGAGCACGAACCCACCGATCGTGCCCACGCTGGTCCACCCGTGCTCCGGGCCGTTGATGATGCCGAACACCAGACCCCCGAGGCCGACGATCGAGAGCAGGGCCCCGACCGGGTCGAGCGGGCGTCGCTCCTCGTCCCGCGAGCTCGGGACCACCCAGGCGATGGCGACGAGCGCCACCAGGGCGATGGGCACGTTGATGAACAGGACCGAGCCCCACCAGTAGTGCTCCAGCAGGACCCCGCTCATCAGGGGGCCGATGGCCCCGCCGGCCCCGGCGAAGCCGGCCCACACGGCGATGGCCTTGCCCCGCTCGGCCGGGGGGAAGACCGAGGTCAGGATGGACAGGGTGGCCGGCATGATCAGCGCCGCCCCGATGCCCATCACCGCACGCAGGGCGATCAGCTGGGCCGGGTCGCCGGCCTCACTGGCGACGACCGCGGCGCCGGCGAAGATCACCAGGCCGCCGAGCAGGGCCAGCTTGCGGCCGTAGCGGTCGCCCAGGGCGCCGGCGAAGAGCAGGAACCCGGCGAACACGAGGCCGTAGGAGTCGATGATCCAGAGCTGCTCGGTCTGGTCGGCGTCGATGGCCCGCACGATGGAGGGGATGGCCACGTTCAGCGAGCTGACGCTGGCCACCACCAGGATCAGGCAGAGGCACAGGATCCCGAGGATCGTCCAGCGCCGCGGGTCGCCCTCGTCGGTGGGGGGCGCGGCGCCGGCGGGGGACTCGTTGCGTCGGGCCATGGGGGGGTCTCCTCGATCTCTGCAACGGAGCGTCGCAGAGTAGGACAGCGTGTTGCACATGTCCAGCGCCGGTCCCTCGGGGGCGAGCATCTAACGTCGGCCCGTGGTCCCCTTCGAGCGCCGGGTCGTGCACGCCCTCGTGACGACCTCCGACCCGGACCTGGTCGCCGCGGTCGAGGCCTACGTCGACGGCTGCCTGGCCGACATGCCCGAGCACCTCCGCGCCGGCGTCCTGGCCGAGTCGCTCGGGCTGGGCACCTGGTCGCGGCTGCGGACCGTCGGCGCGCCGGACCCCGACGCCGCCCTGCGCCGGCAGCTGGAGGCCTGGGAGCACCACCCCGTCGACGTGGTCCGCCAGTACGTCCGCCTCATCGGCTCGCTGGTGCAGTTCGCCGAGGTCGAGCTGACCGACGCCGCCGCCGAGGGCCGAGCCCTCGACCCCGCCGTCCTCGCCCGCTGATGGCCGAGCCCTCCACCCGCATCCACGCCGAGGTGGCGATCGTCGGCTCCGGCGCCGGCGGGGCCGTGACCGCGGCCCGCCTGGCCGGTGCCGGGCGCGACGTGCTCGTGCTGGAGGAGGGTCCCCGCTACGACCCCGACTCCGTCGCGCCCTTCTCCCTCGAGGAGCTGGCCACCCGGTACCGCCACCGCGGCCTCTCGGCCAGCCTGGGGACCCCCGCCATCGCCTTCGCCGAGGGCCGGTGCGTGGGGGGGAGCACCGAGGTCAACAGCGGCCTCTACCACCGCCTCCCCGGCGAGATGGTCGAGCGCTGGGCCCGCCGCTACGCCATCGACGAGTTCGACGAGACCGGCCTCGACCGCTACGCCGAGGAGCTGGAGGCCGACCTCGGCGTGTCGCGGGTGGACGGCGTCCCGCCCCGGTCGTCCCAGGTGCTCCAGGAGGGGGCCGACCAGCTGGGGTGGCGGGCCGTCGAGTTCGCCCGCGTCTACCGCAAGGAGGGCGAGGGCCCGGCGGTCAAGCAGACGATGTCGCGCACCATGGTCCCCCGGGCCGAGGCGGCCGGGGCCACGGTGCTGGCCGACTGCCGGGTCCGGCGGGTCCGTCGCGCCGGCGGGCGCACCGGGCGGGCCGTGGGCCTCGACGTGGTGCGCACCCGACCCGACGGCAGCCGGGAGTCGGTGGTCGTCGAGGCCGACCACGTCGTGGTGTGCGCCGGCGCCATCCAGACCCCTGCCCTGCTCCAGCGCTCCGGCGTGCGCGGCGTGGTCGGGCGAGGCCTGAAGGTCCACCCCACCGTGAAGGTGGCGGCCCGGTTCCTCGAGCCCATGGACCGGGCCGAGGTGCCGATGCACCGCATCACCGAGTTCTCGCCCCACCTCACCATCGGCGGCTCGGCCAGCCGGCGGGGCCACCTCGCCCTCGCCCTCGCCGAGACCGGGCTCCCGCACGCCGAGGCCCTGGCCCACTGGGAGGACGTGGCGGTCTACTACGCCGCCATCCGCTCCGACGGCGAGGGCCGGGTCACGGCCCTGCCCGGGGCACGGGCCCCGCTGGTCACCTACCGCCTCACCGACGGCGACCTCAGCCGCCTGGCCCGGGGCCTGGTCCACGTGGGCGACGCCCTCCTGGCGGCAGGGGCCGTCGAGCTCCACCCGTCGATCGTGGGCGGGCCCATCGTCTCGGACCGGGCCGGGCTGGTGCAGTGGTGGGACGCCCTCACCCGTCGCCGGGCCAACCTGATGACCGTGCACATGACCTCCAGCGTCCGCATGGGCGAGGACCCCAGCCGCACCGGCACCGACAGCTTCGGCCGGGTCCACGGCGTCGAGGGCCTCCGGGTCAACGACGCGTCGCTGCTGCCCGACGCCCCCGGCGTCAACCCCCAGGGCGCGGTGATGGCCATCGCGGCCCGCAACGCCGACCACCTCCTGGCCACCCTGTGACCCCCATCTCCCCCCCGGACCTTGGACGCGTGGTCGCGCCGGGCAACGACACCCGTCCAACGTCCGCGGGCTCGACCCCGACCCCCACCGACCTCGGACGCGTGGACGCGCCAGGCGACGACACCCGTCCAAAGGTCGCGGGCGGGGTGACGTGACGACGCCGACGCCGGCGCCCGAGGGGCTGACGCCGAGCCCGACCCTCGTCGTCACCGGCGCAGCGGGGTGGCTGGGGCAGAACCTGCTGCGCACCACCCGGCCCGACCGCGAGCGCATCCGGGCCCTGGCCCAGGACGAGGGCCAGGCCGCGCTGCTGGCCGTGCTCGGACCGAACGTCGACCCGGTGGTGGGCGACGTGCGCGACCCCGTGGCCGTGGCCCGGCTGTTCGAGGGCCTCGACGCCCCCACCGTCGTCCACGCCGCCGCGGTGATCCACCCCACCGGCGGCGTCCGCCAGATGTTCGACGTCAACGTGGGCGGCACCGAGGTGGTGCTCGACCAGGCCCGGCGCAGCGGGGCCCGGCGGGTGGTCCACATCTCGTCGACCTCGCCGTTCGGGGCCAACCCGGCGCCGGGCGAGCGCTTCACCGAGGACTCCCCCCGCGACCCGTTCGTGGGCTACGGGGGGTCCAAGCACGAGGGCGAGCTGCTGGTCGAGCGGGCCCACGCCCGGGGCGACGTGGAGACGGTGATCCTGCGGGCGCCGTGGTTCTACGGGCCGTGGCAGCCCGAGCGCCAGGCCCGCTTCTTCGCGGGCCTGCGGCGGGGCCGGTTCCCGCTGGTGGGCGACGGGTCCAACCGGCGCTCGATGGTCTACACGGGCCACCTGGTGCAGGGCGTGCTGCGGGCCGAGGCGGTCGAGGCCGCCGCCGGGCGCGACTACTGGATCGCCGACGCCGAGCCCTACCGGGTGGCCGACGTCTACCGCGCGGTCAAGGAGGCCCTCGCCGCCGAGGGCCTCGAGCCGGTGGGCCGCCAGCCCCGCCTGCCCCGGGTGGCCGGGGTGGTGGCCGAGGGCCTCGACCGGGCCACCCAGTCCCGCGGCGCCTACGTCCAGGCCCTGCACGTGCTGGGCGAGATGAAGGACGAGATCGCGGTCGACGTCACCCGGGCCCGCACCGAGCTGGGCTACGACCCGGCGACGTCGCTCCTCGACGGCATGCGCACCAGCATCCGCTGGTGCCTCGAGCACGGCCAGGAGCTCTGATGCGGGCCCTGGTCACCGGGGGGAGCGGGTTCTTCGGCACCATGCTCGTGGAGAGGCTGCGGGCGCGGGGCGACGAGGTCCGCATCCTCGACGTGCTCGCCCCGGACCCGGTGCCCGAGGGCGTCGACGTCGTCACCGCCGACATCCGCGACGCCGCCGCGGTCCGAGAGGCGTGCGAGGGGGTCGACGTCGCCTTCCACAACGTGGCCCAGGTCCCGCTGGCCCAGGACCGCGACCTGTTCTGGACGGTCAACGTGGTGGGCACGGCCAACCTCCTCGTCGCCGCCCGCGACGCCGGGGTGGGCAAGGTCGTGTCCACCTCCACCAGCGCGATCTACGGCATCCCCGACACCAACCCGGTCGACGAGGACACCCCGCCCCGGCCACTGGAGGCCTACGGCCGGGCCAAGCTCGAGGCCGAGCTGCTGTGCGCCGACGCCGTGGCCGCCGGGCTCGACGTCACCACCATCCGGCCCCGCACGATCCTCGGCCATGGGCGACTGGGCATCATGTCCATGCTCTTCGAGCTCGTGGCCGAGGGGGCCCCGGTGCCGGTGCTGGGCTCGGGAGACAACCGCTACCAGTTCGTCCACGCCGCCGACCTGGCCGACGCCTGCCTGCTGGCCGGCGACCGACCCGGGCCGGCGGCGTACAACGTCGGCGGCCCCGACGTGGGCACGATGCGCGAGACGCTCGAGGCCCTCTGCGCCCACGCCGGCACCGGCGCGCGGGTGCGGTCGCTCCCCCACGGACCGGCCCGCCTGGTCATGGAGGCCGCGTCGCGGGCCCACCTGGTGCCCCTCGCCCCGTACCACTGGCTGCTCTACGGCGAGTCGCTGTGGTTCGACAGCACCCGGGCCCGCACCGAGCTGGGCTGGGAGCCGGCCCACGGCCACGCCGCCATGCTGGCCGAGACCTACGACTGGTGGCGCGACAACCGGGCCGACCTGGCCGGCCGCGGCGGCTCCCACCACCAGTCGCCGGCCCGGATGGGCGCCCTCGCCCTCCTCAAGCGCCTCCCCTGACCGGGCCAGCCGTCCCCCCCCCCCCCCGCCCCCGCAGCTTTGGACGGAAGTGCGCCACATGTGACCACTTCCGGACAAGGTTCGGCGCCGTGCTCGCAACTCTGCACGGAAGCACGCCACATGTGACCACTTCCGGACAAGGTTCGGCGGTCAGGGGGTGCCGGCGGGGGCGACGAAGACGCCGGTGGGGGCACCCAGGTCGATGATCTCGTCGAGGTCGGTGCGGACGTCGCCGGGGATGTCCCCATCGACGGCCACGACCAGGAGGTTCTCCTCCACCATGGCGGCCAGTTCGGGCTGGCCCTCCTCCCGCAGGCGCCGCTGCACGCGGGCGATCAGCTCCTCCTGACGGGCCACGTCGTCGGGTGCGCGGGGGTCGGCGAAGGCGACCTCGACGGCCTCGGGCCGCTCCCGCCAGGCCTCGACCCTCGGTCCGGTGGCCACCACGATCACGGGCACCGACTCGTCGGGGCCGACGATGTGGTCGTCTCCGGCGGTGACCTCGAGGCGGGCCGGCAGGCGAGCGTCGACGCCCTCCCGCAGCAGCTCGGTGAACAGCCCGTAGGACTGCACGCCGATCACGTAGGGGTCGTCAGAGCGGACCTCGTAGGGGCCCTCGCCCCCACCGGGCACCTGCCCCGCCTCCAGGGCGGCCAGGGTCGGAGGGGTGACGTCGGCCAGCGTCTCGGAGTACACCGACGACGACTGGGTGGCGTCGAGGGCCTGCACCGCCCCCACCGCCGAGGCGACGACCAGCACGGCCACCCCGACGGCCGCAGCGGCGCGGGCCGGCACCTGCACCCGGGGCCCCCGGGGGCCGGTGTCGGTCTCCGAGCGGGCCGAGGCGGGCGCCGTCGTCGCGGTGTCGATGGCGTCCGAGCCGCCCGCGCCCCGTCTCACCCCAGGCCCGTCCGGGCGGCCGGTGAGGGTCGCAGCGGCGGCCTCTGGTCCGGCGGACGCCGTGGATCTCCACCCCCACGGCCGGTCGGGTGCGCCCACGCCGAGGGCCCGGGCCCCGGTGGCCACCACGGCCAGCACGGCCACGGCGGTCGTCGACCAGGCCCAGAGCACCAGGTAGTAGTGCAGCGTGCCGTAGATGCGGCTCATGGAGGCCAGCCCGGCCAGGGCGGCGATGCCGGCCACCTGGTGGAGGCGGAGCAGGGCCGTGTCCCGCCGGCGCCAGGCCAGGGCCGCGGCGGCGACCCAGACCAGCACGAAGAGAGCACCCAGGACCCGGTTGCCGGGGATGGGCCCGTCGAGCGAGCCGGTGAGGAGGGTGAGGGGGTCCATCCGGGACAGCCACAGCGAGCCCCCGGCCCGCAGCCCGACGGGCTCGCCCTCGCCGCCGAGGAAGTACCGGACGATGATCGTGAGGTTGCCCGGGTCGCCGGTGACCTCGTCGATCAGCGGCGGGATCCAGGCCACCACCCCCACGCCGACGGCCACCGCCACGGCCAGGCCCGAGGGCATCGCCGCACCGTCGGAGCCCCGGCGGGCCCGGACGGCGCGCCATGCCAAGCGAAGGGCGGTGGCGCCGAGCACGACGGCGACCAGTCCGGCGTAGGGCACGTGGGTCTGCGAGGCCAGGCACGCCGCGCCGACCGCCACCGGGAGCAGGGCGTCGTCGTCGCACCACACGCTCCACACGGCGAGCAGCACCACCACCCACCACAGCACCGGCATGTAGGGGTTCCACGGCTCGGTGAGCACGCGCGGCCCGAGGGAGCGCACCAGCACGGCCAGGACCGCGGCGGTGCCCAGGGCGAAGAGCCAACCGCCGCGGCGGCGGGCGATGCCGATGGCCAGGGCCACGGCCAGCAGGCTCAGCACCGTCGACGCCACCTGGAGGGCGAACGGGCTGCTGCCCAGCACCCGGTAGACGGGCGTCAGGGCGTAGAAGCTGAGGGGCCCCGGGTGCGAGCCCGGGTCCTCGGGCGGGCCGATGCGCCCGGCCAACCCGACCAGGGGCGTGTCGGCGGTCCCCACCTCGCGCACCCGCAGCTCGGTCTGGGCCAGGTCGCCGATCGGGTACCAGCGCGGGCTGTGCAGCACGACCAGGGCCACCACGAGGGGCAGGGCCACCACGGCCAGCAGCCCGAGCGTGACCACCAGCGGCCGCGGGCCTCGGCCGCTCGGGGCCGACCCGTCGCCCACGGCGACGGGCGCCTCGGCGAGGCCGCCGTCGACCGCACCGTCGGCCGGCGGACCCGTGCCCCCGGGGCGGGGGTCCTCACCGCGCGCCGAGGGCGACGCAGGTCGGGTGGCCATCCCCGCCACGGTACCTGTCGCCTCCTCGTCGTCCCCGGCCGCGCCCGCCCGCCGGACCGGTCGCCCCTCCCGGCCCCCAGCCCGTCCCGCCCCCGAACTGGTCAGCCCTCCCGGTGCCCTGGCACCGCAGATCCTGACCACTTCGCCGGAGAACGCCCTCCACCCGGGCCGCCGGGCCGTCCCGCCCCCGAACTGGTCAGCCCTCCCGGTGCCCTGGCACCGCAGATCCTGACCACTTCGCCGGAGAACGCCCTCCACCCGGGCCGCCGGGCCGTCCCGCCCCCGAACTGGTCAGCCCTCCCGGTGCCCTGGCACCGCAGATCCTGACCACTTCGCCGGGGGCGGGGGGTCGGGCGGAGGCGTCCGGGGTCAGCGGCCGGACAGGCTGAGGTGCTGGTAGTCCTGGGCGCTGCTCCAATGACCGCCCCAGCCCCAGCCCTTGGCCGCGAAGGCCCGGACCACGACGCCGTCGGCGGTGATCATGCCGGGGGTGACCGAGGAGCGGTCCCTCCACTCCCGGCCGGTCGGAGGGTCGACCGAGCCGCCGGACACGTAGGGGTTCTGGACCGGGTTGATGTCGATGGCCGTGCCCCGGCTGTGCTCGGACCACTTCGAGGTGCCGGCGACGGGGCGACAGTTGAAGGCCGAGGTGTTGTTGGCCGCCATGGAGCGGTCGTCGTCGGCGCCGTAGGCGTCGACCGGGTGGATGCGGCGGATCTGGAAGCGCTGGTCGTAGATCGAGCGGAACACGCCCCGCACGTCCTGGGCCACGCTGTCGGCCACCACGACGTCGCCCACGTGGCGGGCGCCGTCGTAGCCCCAGTAGGCGACGGTGACCACCGCCAGGTCGCTCCAGTGCACCGGGCAGCCCTCCCGCCACGACAGGCGCACGTCGTCGCGGGTGGCCGGGCGCACCGACGAGGAGTAGGCCGCGACCGAGGTCCCCGGCGCGGGCGGCCGGGCGCCGCCGGTCGGGTCGGGGTTGCAGGCGGCCAGCGTCACCGCCGCCACCGCCAGGGCGACCAGCCCACCGAGCCGTCGCCGCGTCCTCGCCGTTCCCACCATGGGGTCATGGTCGGCCGCAGCCCCCTCGCGGTCAAGGGCGCGGCGTCAGCGGATGCGGAGGCGCGCCAGCTCGGGCGGGATGGTGCCGACCACGGGCCGCAGGACCGCCGGGCCCTTCTCGACCGGTGCCGGCACGGCGCACTCCTCGGGCTCGGTGGTGGAGTCGATGCCGGTGCCGCGCAGGGCGAAGCGGACGCCCAGCTCGGTCTCGACCGACAGCGACTCGCCCATCTCGTCGACGACCTCGAGGCGGGGCCCCTGGTCGTCCGGGTAGAGCCGTCGCAGGTACTCCGGGGCGTAGATGACCACGCCCTCGACCTCGCCCACGGGCTCCATGTCGGCGCCCACGAACATGTCCTCGTAGAGGAACGGGGCGGTCGACTCGCAGCAGCCGGTGCCGATGGTGACCGTCAGCGTCCCGGACCGTCGCGTCGCCATCTCGGCGACGACCTCGGCGGCCCGGGCGCTGGCGGTGATCCTCACGTCGCCTCCGAGGGCCTCAGATGTTGGCGCTCAGGGCGGCGAAGTGCATGTACCCGTCGCGGCTGGTGGACGGGTTGGTGTGCACGTGCTTGGCCTGGCGGTAGACGTCGTAGCCGGCGGTGCCCAGCTCCCGACCGATGCCGGACTGCTTGTAGCCACCGAAGGGACGCTCCGGGCTGATCATGTGGTAGTCGTTGATCCACACGGTGCCGGTCTTCATGCGGGCCGCGATGGCCTTGCCCCGGTCGACGTCGCCGGTCTGCACGCCGCCGCCCAGGCCGTAGATCGAGTCGTTGGCGATGGCCACGGCCTCGTCGTCGGACTCGAAGGGGATGACGCAGAGCACCGGGCCGAAGATCTCCTCCTGGGCGATCCGGGCCGAGTTGTCGACGCCGGTGAAGATCGTCGGGTTGACGAAGTTCTCCTTGACCAGGCCGTCGGCCAGCCCGTCGGGGGAGCCACCCCCGCAGATGGGCTCGCCCACCTCGTCGCGACCGATGCCGATGTAGCGGGCGACGGTCTCGGCCTGGGCCCGCGACACCATGGGGCCGAGGTCGGTGTCGAAGTCCATCTGGTTGCCGACGACCATCTTCCCGGCCCGGTCGACCAGGAGCGACACGAACTCGTCGTAGATGCTCTTGTGCACCAGCGCCCGGGTGCCGGACTCGCACACCTGGCCGTTGTGGAAGAACGTGCCGAACAGGGTGACGGCCGCGGCGATGTCGAGGTCGGCGTCGTCGAGGACGATGTTGGCCGACTTGCCCCCCAGCTCGAGGGTGACGGGCTTGATGGTGCCCGAGGCCAGCTGCATGATCCTCCGGCCCACCTCGGTGGAGCCGGTGAAGGCGACCTTGTCGACCATCTCGTTGGAGGCCAGCTCCTCGCCTGCGGTGCCGCCGGGGCCGGCGATCACGTTGAGGACGCCGGGCGGGATGTCGGCCTCCTGGGCCAGCTCGCCCAGCATGAGGGCGGTGAGCGACGTGTAGGACGCAGGCTTGAGCACCGAGGTGTTGCCCGCGGCCAGGGCCGGACCGGCCTTCCAGCAGGCCATGAGCAGCGGGAAGTTGAACGGCACGATGCCGGTGCACACGCCGTAGGGCTCGTAGCGGACGTAGTTCTCCGAGGGCGGGAAGGGCGAGCCCTCGAGCTCGACCTCGTTGGGGCGCTCCTCGGCCATGCGGGCGAACCAGCGCAGGGCGCCGGCGGCCCCGGGCACGTCGGCGAAGGTGGCCTTCTTGATGGTGCCGCCGGAGTCGCGGGCCTCCATCTCGGCGAAGCGCTCGGCGTTGGCCTCGAGCAGCTCGGCCAGCTTGTTGAGCTTGGCCGCGCGCTCGGCGCCGGTCATCGACGGCCAGGGGCCCTCGTCGAACGCGGTGCGGGCGGCCTGGATGGCCCGCTTGGCGTCCTCCCGGTCGGCCTTGGCCACCTCGCCGATCGGCTGCTCGGTGGCGGGGTCGGTGGTGGTGAACGTCTCGCCGGAGGCGGCGTCGGCGTACTCACCGTTGATGAAGAGCTGGAAGTCGGCCATCGGGGATCCCCTTGGGTGGTTCTTGACCTGGCGGTCAAGCAACCTACACCCGCCCGGCGACGTGGTCGACGGCGCCTGACGCCGCCCCGGTGCTCCTCCCGGAGGGAGGGGTCAGGCCGCGACCCAGGTGGTGTCGGGGTCGTCGACGTCGTCGCCGTGGGCCCGGCCCTCGGCGGCCAGCTTGCGCAGGTGGGCCCACACGCTGAAGCGGGCGACGGGGTGGAGGAGCTCGTGGACGTCGACGTAGATCGCGGCGACCAGCGCCTCGGTGTCGGCCCCGGCGGCACCCGAGGCCGCGAGGGCCTCGACCACCTGGCGCTCGCGGTCGAGGCGGTGGTCGAGGTAGTCGTCGAGGTAGGGGCCCGGGTCGGTGAGCAGCGGGCCGTGGGCCGGGGCCAGGGCGGCGGCGCCGAGGGCGCGGACCTTCTCCAGCGAGGAGATGTAGGCCCCCATGTCGCCGTCGGGCGGGGCGATGACCACCGTCGAGCCCGACATCACGTGGTCGCCGGTGAAGAGCAGGCCCCGGCCCTCGTCCCAGAAGCAGATGTGGTTGGAGGCGTGACCCGGCGTGTGCACCGCGACCAGCCGGCTGTCGCCGTCGCCCACCTCGACGCCGTCGGTGAGGGCCAGGTCGACCCGCTCGAGGCCGTCGCGGGCGTCGAAGGCGGCCACCTCGGCACCCGTGCGCCGGGCCAGGGCCGGGGCCGCCGGCCAGTGGTCGATGTGGGTGTGGGTGAGGGCGATCCAGCGGACCTTCCCCCCGCCGGCCTCGACCATGGCGTCGAGGTGGCCGACGTCGTCGGGCCCGGGGTCGATGACGGTGACCTCGTCGGTGCCGACCAGGTAGCAGTTGGTGCCGGGGCCGGTCATCATCCCCGGGTTGGGGGCGGTGAGGCGACGCACGCCGGGGGCCACCTCGACCAGGTCGCCGGCGACCACGTCGCCCACCATGGCCTCGGGCATCGCCGGCACCGCGGTGCGGTCGGCGGGCTCCTCCGGCGCTGCGGTCATGCCCGGGCGCTCCTGCCGTCGACCGAGGGCCAGGTGCCGAGCGAGCCGTCGCCCTGGAACCCGTCGTCCCACTCGGGGTCGCCGGGCATCACGATGCGCACGCCGCCCTCGTCCATGATCACCCGGGGCTGCACGGTGGGGACGTCGACCACCTCGGACGCGGCGGCGAGGGCGTCGGCCGCCGAGGTGCTGGGCTCGAGGGCCCGCAGCGAGGCGATGGTCGGCGGCAGCATGGCCAGCTCCCCGGCCCGGTGGCGGGCCAGGGCGTCGGCCGGGCGGATCCACAGGTTGGCGATGACCTCGCGGTCGTCGTGCACCGGCGTCTGGGCCGCCGGAGCGGCGGCGAGGAAGAACCGGGTGTCGTAGCGGCGAGGTGCGCCCTCGGGCGTGATCCAGTGGCCGAAGTACCACATGGAGTCGACCGCGAGGCTGAGGTCCTCCTCCTCGCACACCGACAGCAGGCTGCGCTCGCCGTCGTCGACGGCGCGCCGGTGGGTGACGAAGCGCTCGGCGGTGGCGGGGTCGTCGAGGCGGACGAGCTCGCCGTCGGCGCCGTAGGCCAGCAGCACGCCGGACTCCTCGAAGGACTCGCGGATGGCGGCGACCCAGAAGGCCAGGCCGCCCTCGTCGACCCCGAGGCGGGTGGAGGCCTCGGCGTCGCTGCGCCCCCGACACCAGCGCTCGAGGTCGCGGGACCGGTCGGGCGGGTCGACGGCGCCGCCGGGGAAGACGTAGGCCCCGCCGACGAAGTCCGAGGCGAGGTTGCGCCGGAGCATGAACACCTCGAGGCCGTCGTCGCCGTCGCGGACGATGAGGACGGTGGCGGCGTCGCGCAGGGGCACGGGCGTCGCCCCGGTCGCCTCCGCCGGGGTCACCTCAGCCCGCCGGCCGGTCGGGGCCGGCCGAGCCGGAGCCCGAGCCGAGGGCGGTGGCGTCGGGCCGGTACGAGGGGGTGCGCTCGGCCGCGGTGGTGTCGACGACCGGGCCCCGGCCGCCGCCCCAGCGGGGACCGGAGACGAAGGCGAAGCCCTCGCCCATGCGGGCCGTGAACCGCTTGAGCAGCACGGCCCGGGCGACAGCCCGGGTGGGCGGGAAGAGCAGGGCGAAGCCGACGATGTCGGTCAGGAACCCGGGGGTGAGCATGAGGGCCCCGGCCATGAGGATCAGCAGGCCGTCGGCCAGCTCCTTGGTGGGCAGCTGGTGGTTGCGGAGGCGCTCGTCGACCTTGGCGATGACGGCCCGCCCCTGGCGCTTGATCAGCCAGGCGCCCACGGCCCCCTCGACCAGGAGGAGGGCGAGGGTCTCCCACCCGCCGATGACCTGGGCCACCTGGATGATGAACCAGAGCTCGACGATGGGCCCGACCACGAGCAGGAGGACCAACCACATCACGCCGCCCAGGCTACCGGCGCCTCTCGCCCCCCGTCCGCCCGCCTCACCCCACGAACCTTGGACGCTCGGACGCTTGGACGCTCGGACGCGCCAGGCACGACACCCGTCCGAGGTTCGGTGGATCTCGGGGGTCAGGGGGCGTCGGGGTCGGCGGTGGCCTCGGCCAGGCGGGTGAGGCGACGGTCCCAGGCCGCGCCGGCGTCGGCCAGCCAGCCTGCGGCCTCGGTGAGCGGGGCCGGGGTGACCCGCCACAGGCGCTCGCGGCCCTGGTGGCGGTCGGCGACGAGGCCGGCGGCGGCCAGCAGGTCGAGGTGCTTGGCCGCGGCCTGGCGGGTGACGCCGACCGCCGCGCCGAGGTCGGTGGCGGTGGCCTGGCCCCGGTCGGCCACGGCCCGGAGCACGGCGCGCCGGGTCGGGTCGGAGAGGGCGGCGAAGACGTCGCCGGCAGCCCGACCGGCGGCGTCCTCGCCCGCGGGTCCGGAGGAGCTCACCGCTGCGCTCCCGCGGCCGACCCACGTCCGGAGAGCCCCGACGGCACCTCCGACCGGGAGCACGGCCCGGAGAGCCCAGACGGCACCTCCGACCGGGAGCACGGCCCGGAGAGCCCAGACGGCACCTCCGACCGGGAGCACGGCCCGGAGAGCCCCGAGGACACCTCCGACGGGGAGCCCGGGCCGGAGAGCCTCGTCGGCGCGCCGGCGCGGGGCGGTGGCCGACGTGGGGGCGTCGACGCGCGGCCTCGGGTCACGGCCGGACGACGCTCAGAGGGCGGGGGCGGCCACGGCCCCGAGGGGGCCCCGGGCCAGCACGTCGAGCTCGAGTCCGAGGAGGCGGTCGTCCCACGCCGCCCCTGCGTCGAGGCAGGCGGCGCGGGCGCCGCCCGTCGGCCGCTCGACGACGGTGACCCGAGCGCCGTCGTCGTCCCCGTCGACGACGAGGGTCACCGTCGACCGGGCCGCGCTGTCACCCACCGGGGCCCACTCGAAGGTGAGCGACCGGCCCTCCTCGGCATCGACCACTCGTCCGATCCGATCGGTCCCGTCGTCGTCGCGGACACCGAGGGCGCCGCCCACCCTCGGATCCAGGCGCACGTCGTCGCCCAACCAGCGGGCCAGCCCGTCGGCCGTGGAGATCAGGGTCCAGGCCCGGGTGACGTCGCAGTCGACGGTGACGGAGCGCACGACGGTGTCGCCGGCGCCGTCGAGGTCCGGGGTGAGGGCGGCATCGCGTTCCATGCAACCCGATGGTTGCACATCCGGCGGCGTCTGGCTACCGTGGGCCACGCGCAACCATGTGGTTGCACTCTACGAGGAGGCCTGCCCGTGCTGATCCCCACCGTCATCGAGCGCACCGAGCGCGGCGAGCGCGCCTACGACATCTACTCCCGGCTCCTCCAGGAGCGCATCGTCTTCTTCGGCGAGGAGCTCACCCCCGATCTGGCCAACGTGATCATCGCCCAGATGCTCCACCTCCAGGCCGAGGCGCCGGAGAAGGACATCCGCCTCTACATCAACTCCCCCGGCGGCGACATGAACGCCCTGTTCGCCATCTACGACACCATGCAGGTGCTCACCTGCGACGTGGCCACGGTGTGCATCGGCCAGGCCGCCTCCGCCGCCGCGGTGATCCTGGCCGGTGGGGCGCGGGGCAAGCGCCTGGCCCTGCCCACCTCGCGCATCCTCATCCACCAACCCCACGGCGGGGCCCAGGGCCAGTCCACCGACCTCGAGCTGGCGGTGAAGGAGATGGTGCTGCTGCGGGACCGCATGGTGCGCTGCCTGGCGGAGGACACCGGCCAGGACGAGGAGAGGATCCGCGCCGACATCGACCGCGACTTCATCCTGCGCGGCGACGAGGCGGTCACCTACGGGCTGGTCGACCAGGTCCTCACCAAGCCGCCGCCGCCCGGCGACGCCACCGCCGCCCGCTGAGGCCACCCGGTCCGAGCCCGCCTGGTCCCGCCCGGTCGGTCCTGCGGGTCAGGCGGTGGCCTCGAGCTCCTCGGCCACCACCCGGGCGACCATCTCGTCGAGGGAGAGGACCGAGAAGTCGTCCACGTGGAGGTCAGGGCGCTCGTCGCCGGGCGAGGCCCCGTCGGCGCCGTAGGTGAGGAACAGGAACGGCGCCTGGGTCACCAGGGCCAGCTCCCGGAACACCGACTCGCCCACCGGGTCGAGGTTCGACGAGGCGATCGGCACCAGCTTGATGCCCCGGGCCGCGAACCGGGTGGCCGAGTCGAGGTAGTAGGGCCCGTCGTCGTCGACGACCGGCCCGGTCGAGCAGGGCTCGTCGGGCGCCACCTCGGTGGCTGTCGTCTCGTCGTCCTCGGTGGAGGAGGGCACGGGCCCCCCGGGCCCGCCCCCGCAGGTGACGTCGGCCCCGGCGAGGTGGGGCGGGGCGTCGGCCACCAGGAAGGCCAGCTTCACGGTGCCCGGGTCCTCGGACCAGTCCAGGTCCTCGAGGGCGTTGGCCAGGGCCGGCTCGACGGCCTCGGGGGTGTCGCCGCCACCGTCGGCGGTGACGGTCCGGAGCTCGTCGACGAACGCGGCGGCGTCGGTGGTGAAGGGCACGGTGCGGGTGACGAACTCGTCGCCCTGGTCCCGGTACACGGTCATGCCCAGGCGGACCCGTGGCGAGCCGGGGAGGTCGCCGATGCCCTCGATGACGGTGGACAGGTTGGCCTTGAGCCGTTCGATCTCGTCGCTCATGGAGCCGGTGGCGTCGATCACCAGCTGCAGGTCGACGTCGGGCGCCGCCGAGGGGCGGGCGCCCGGGGCCCGCAGCACCGGCGCCAGGTCGTCGGGCCCGACCTCGGCCTCCACGTCACCGGCGGGGCTGGTGACCCGGTAGCGGGTGGTGGTGCCGCGCTGCTGGTCGGAGCGGGTGGCCGCCTCCGGGGCGGCGAAGACGACGGCCCGGCCGTCGGCGTGGGTCCGCACCGTGGCCACCACCTCGTCGGCCCCGTCCAGCACCTCGACGGTGGCGCCCCGGACCGGTGCGTCGTCGGCGTCGACCACGGTCAGGACCCGGCGGGAGTCGACGTCGATGGGCGCCAGGGGGATGCCGCCGCGACCGGCCTCCTCGCGGTAGACGAGGTAGTCCTCCCAGGCCTCGCCGTCGTCGACCCGTCCGGCGGCGAGGGTCGGGTCCGTCGGGCCCTGCTCGCCGGCGGCTCCGTCGCTCCCCGCCCCCTCCTCGGTGGCCACGCCCGAGTCGGCGTCGGGCGCCGGCACCCCCGCCTCCCCACCGGGGCCGGTGGTGGTCGCCTCCCCGTCGACGGCGCCGCCGCCCCCGACGCTCGACGCATCGTCGGACCGGTCGGCCGGGGCGGTGTCGGCCCGGTCCGACGACGACGTCCCACCGCAGGCGGCGAGGAGGGTGAGGGTCGCGACCAGCAGGGCGAGCAGGGCACGACGGGGCTGCGGGGAGGTGGTCATGTCCCCTCCGACGACGCCCCGGGCGATCTGGTTCCCGGCCGGTGGCCACCACCGGGCGACGGAGCCGGTCAGGGCACGGTGGCCGCGACCAGCAGGGCGACGACGTCGGCCGGGTCGTCCCGCCGGGCCAACGCCCGGCGCTGGCGGGCCGCGCCGGTGCCGTCGCGCAGCAGGGCCTCGACCCCGTCGGTGACCCGCTCCCGGTCGCCGCAGGCGTCGAGGTGCGGGCGCAGGTCGGCGAGGAGGTCGCGCACGACATCGCCAGCGGGGCGGACCCCGCAGTGGCCCAGGTCGAGCAGGTCGGCGGTGAGGCCGTACCGCGCCGCGCGCCACAGCGCGGCCCGCAGCAGCTCGGGGCGGTGGGAGGGCAGGGGCTCGCCCGCGGCCTCCTGGGCGGAGGCCCGGACCACCAGGGCCCGGCACAGCCCGGCGAGGGTGACGCTCTCGTCGACGGTCATGGGCACGTCGGCGACCCGGAACTCGAGGGTGGGGTAGCGCGCCGAGGGGCGGACGTCCCAGTAGATCCGGGCCGGTTCGTCGATGGCGCCGGCCGCCGTCATGAGCTCGACCAGATCGTCGTAGTCGGCGCGGGAGGAGAAGGCCTCGGGCACCCCGGCGGTGGGCCAGCGGTGGAACACCTCGGTCCGGTAGCTGGCGTACCCGGTGTCGATCCCCTCCCACAGCGGCGAGTTCGTGCTGAGGGCCAAGACGTCGGGCACGTGGGCCCGCACCCGGTTCATGACCTGGATGGCCACCTCGGGGTCGTCCACACCCACGTGCACGTGGCAGCCGGACACGACCTGCTCGTCGGTGAGCAGGGCGTAGTCCTCCGACAGGCGCTGGTAGGCGGGCTCCCGGGTCACCCCGCCGGCATCGCTCCACGGCGACGAGGGGTGGGTGCCGCTGGCGATGATCCGGGCGCCGTGCCTGCGGGCGGAGGCGTCGAGGCGGCGGCGCAGCGAGACCAGCGAGGACCGGAGGTCGTCGAGGGACTCGCAGACCTGCGAGCCCGACTCGACCTGGGCCCGGCTCAGCTCGTGGTCGATCTGGTCGTCGTCGTGGTGGTGGGCGGCCTCCACGATCTGCTGGGCGTCGCCCCGGAGGGCGCCGGTCTCGGCGTCGACGACGAACATCTCCTCCTCGACGCCGACGGTGGGGAGCGGATCGGGCACCGTGGCCACTGCCCGGGCGGCGGCCCTCCAACCCGACGCCGCGAGGTGCCGAGGCGCGCCCCGCGCCGTAGCGTCGCCCCCCATGTGGTGGCGGTGGACCGACGTCGAGGCCTCGGCCCCGGCGGTGTGGGACGTGCTCGTCGACCTCGACCGTTGGCCCGAGTGGGGGCCCAGCGTGACCGGCGTCGACCTCGACGGCGGGAGCCGCCGGCTCGGGCCGGGCGCGACCGGCACGGTGCGCACCCCGCTGGGGGTGGCCCTGCCCTTCCGGATCACCGAGTGGCACGACGGCGTGGCCTGGGGCTGGCGGGTGGCCCACGTGCCCGCCACCCTCCACCGGGTCGAGCCCACCGACGCGCACCGGTGCCGGGTGGGCATGGCCGTGCCGGCGTGGGCGCCCGCCTACCTGGTGGTGGTCGGCGCCGCCCTGCCCCGCATCGCCCGGCTGGCCGCGGCCTGAGCGCACCGTCCGCCGGGGCGCCCGGTCGGGGCCGCCCTGCCGAGGCCCCCGGGGACGCTCCTAGCCTGCGGTGATGGCCGCCACCGCGCTCCCCGACGCCCTGTTCGACGACCTGGGCGGCGGCCGGTTCCGGGCCACCGAGGCCAGCCGGGGCCCCTGGGACGCCCGCGCCCTCCACGGCGGGCCGGTGGCCGCCCTGGTCGCCCGGGGCCTGGAGCGGGCCCTGGCCCGCGCCGCCCGCGGCGGCGACCCGGCCTTCGTGCCCGTCCGCCTGGCCCTGGAGCTGGAGCGGCCGGTCGGGCTCGACCCGCTGGTGCTGGCGGCCGAGGTGACCCGGCCGGGTCGCTCGGTCCGCACCGCCGATGCCACCCTCTCCGACGAGGACGGACGGCGCCTGGCCCGGGCCACGCTGCTGTCCATCCGGCGCCGGCCCGAAGCCCTCGACCTGGGGGGCGCGGTGCTCCCCGACGACGAGCCCCCGGCCCGGCCGGGACCCCCCTCGGCCCCGTCGTGGGAGACCTATCCCGGACCGGCGTTCCACCGCGACGCGGTGGAGCACGCCTTCGTGCGGGGCTCCTTCGACGCCCTGGGCCCGACCATGGACTGGATCCGCCTCCTGCTCCCGGTCGTGGCCGACGAGGCCCCCTCCCCCCTGCAGCGGGTGGCGGCGGCGGCCGACTTCGGCAACGGGGTCTCCGCGGCGGTGCCCCACACGAGCCACACGTTCATCAACCCCGACCTGGTGGTGACCCTGGTCCGGGAGCCGGAGGGGGACCACGTCGGGCTGGAGGCCACCACGCGTGTGGAGCCGATCGGCGTGGGCCTGGCCGAGTCGACGGTGTGGGACGCGCGGGGACGGGTGGGCGTGGCCAGCCAGACGTTGGTGGTCGACGCCCGCTGAGCGGGCGGGCCTCGGGGCGGCGGGCCCAGGGGACCGACCGACGGGCCCGGGCGAGCGTGCGGGCCCGGGCGGGGAGGGTCAGGCCCGGCTGGCGACCAGGTTGCGGCGCTCGGCCTCGCTCAGCCCACCCCAGATGCCGTGGTTCTCACGGATCTTGAGGGCGTACTCGAGGCAGGGCTCCTTGACGGTGCAGGTGCGACAGATCTCCTTGGCCCGGGCCTCGCGGGCGGCCTTCTCGTCTCGCCGCTCGAGGCTCGTGGGTGGGTAGAAGGCGGCGGAGTGCGGCCCGCGGCAGGCTGCTCGCAGCTGCCACTCTTCGTCGTGTCGCTGTGCGCTCACAGATGACCCCTTCCGGAGCAGCGGGCGCGGTGCCAGGGCTGCTCCCTCATGGGTGGGGAGGGCACGGAGCTGCCCTCTCCGGAGGGCCACGACCCTAGGACCGACGTCACATGCCCACAAGGGAAACCTTCGCGAGCGGACCCTTGCCTGGCGCGAACAGAACCCCAGGTCAGAGCCGGGCCTCCCGGCCCACCCCGGGGCGGCCCCGCCCGCGCTCAGTCCCTGCGGTGGCGCTCGCGGTGGTCGGTCGCGGCGCCCTCGAGGGGCTCCACCTCGAGCAGCAGCCCGTCGACCTCGACCACCCGGACGGGATCGCCGACCGGCACCGGGGTGGCCCGGTTGGTGCGGGCCCGCCACGGCGCACCGCGCACGGTGACCACGCCCTCGGGGTCGACCGCGGAGAGGGCCTCGCCCTCCTCGCCGATCATCCAGCCCCGCCCGATGGTGGGCGTCGAGAAGCGGGTGCGGACCATGGCCGGCATGGCCCCGATGACGAACAGGAGCATCCCGCCGATGCCGACCAGCAGCGTGATCCACGACAGCGCCAGGCCGTCGTAGAGGCGCAGCGAGCCCACGACCAGGGCGAAGGTGCCCACCGCGGTCCACACCCGGGGCACACCGGTCTGGACGTCGACGGCGTAGCAGAGGACGGTGGCGACGAGCAGGGCCACGGCCCACCCGCGCGCCGGCAGCACGGCCAGGCCGTAGCAGCCCAGCACCGTGCACCCGGCGCCCACCACGCCGGCCACGCCGACGCCGGCGGTGTAGAGCTCGAAGACGATGAGGGCCAGGCCGGCCAGCAGCAGCAGGTAGGCGACGGCCGGGCTGGCCACCGTGTGCAGCAGCTGGTCGACGATCGGGAGCTTGGAGAAGACCGGGATGGAGTCGCCCGCGACGGCCCGCTGGGAGCGTCCGTCGTCGGCCTGCACCACCTCGGTCTCCACGCCGTCGAGGCTGATCAGGAACGTGCCCAGCACCGGGGCCGGCTCCTGGGCCAGCCCCAGGTCGAGGGCCTCCTGGGCGCCGACGGTGTCACGTCGGAGCCGCTCCGAGGCGTCGCGGAAGGCAGGGCTCTGCTGGGCCGGGCCGACCACCGGGTCGCCCAGGTCGCCGAGACGGCTGCCCGGGGCGACGCCGACGCGGCAGGCCACCGACGCCAGCTGGGCCACGCCCTCGGTGGCCCGGGTGCCGGAGGGGCCCACCCAGACGGCCACGGGGACGGTGGAGGTGCGGACCTCCTCGATCAGCCCGGCCGTGGCGTCGTCGGAGATGACGGTGCCGTTGCTGTTGACCTGGAGCACGAGCCAGGCCACGTCGGCCTCCTCGGCGTCGTCGATGCTGCGGCTGACGAAGCGGGCCAGCACGGGGTCGAGCAGGCCGCTGACGGTGACCACGGAGATCTGCCCGCTGCCCTCGCCCGCGTCGGCGCACGCCTCGGTGACGGGATCGCCCTCGTCCTGGGCCCCGGCGGGCCCGGCCGCGCCGACGACGAGCAGGGTGACCACGGCCAGCGCGGCGACGGCGAGAGCACCGATGCCCGGGGTGGTGGTCGATAGCCTGCGCATCGACATGGCTCCTTGGTGCGAACGACGGTGAGCGGCGAGGGACCAGCGGGGTTCTTCACCACGTCTCGGGTCGTCATCGTCGCCGGGAAGGGAGGCGTCGGCAAAACGACGGTCACCGCCGCCCTGGCCCGGGCCGCCGCCGACGAGGGCCTCACCCCCCTCGTGGTCGAGCTGGAGGGGAAGTCGGGACTGGCCGCCACCTACGGCCGCGAGCCCCTCGACTACACCGAGCAGGTCCTGGCCCCGGCCGACCCCGACGCCGGGACCGGCGAGATCCGGGCCCGCACCCTCACCCCCGACGACGCCCTCATCGAGTACCTGAAGGAGTCCGGGCTGAAGCGCCTGTCGAAGCGGCTGGTGTCGTCCGGCGTGGTCGACATGGTCGCCACCGCCATCCCCGGCATCCGCGACATCGTCGTGCTGGGCAAGGTCAAGCAGATCGAGCGGGAGATGGCCGCCGGCGCCGACGGGGTGCCCGACGTGGTGCTCATCGACGCCCCCGCGGCCGGCCACGCCATCTCGTTCCTGCGCTCGGCCCAGGGGCTCATCGACGCCGTGCGGGTGGGGCCGATCCGGGGTCAGGCCGTCGAGGTCCAGAAGATGCTGTCGGACCCGTCCCGCACCCAGGTGGTGCTGGTCACCCTCCCGGAGGAGACGCCGGTCAACGAGCTGGTCGAGACCGCCTTCAGCCTGGAGGACGAGATCGGGGTGAGCCTCGGGCCGGTGGTGGTCAACGGCCTGTACCCGCCCCTCGACGGGCTCGGCGCGGACCCCGCGGCCGCGGCCGAGGCGGCCGGGGTCGACCTGGCCGAGGACGAGGCCGACGCCCTGGCGACGGCGGCCGACTTCCGCACCCACCGGGTGGCCCTGCAGGCCGAGCAGGTGGCCCGCCTGGCCGAGTCGCTCCCCCTCCCCCAGGTGCGCCTCCCGTACCTGTTCGACGCCGAGCCCGACCCCGACGGCCTGCGCGTCCTGGCCGCCGCCGTGCGGGACGGCCTGGCCGCCATCCCCGCGGTCGAGGTCGGCGACGGGGAGGCCCCGTGAGCCCGGACGCGGCCCCCGCCGCCCCGACCCGGGTCCCGGCTGCCTCGCTGGCCGAGCTGGTCGACACGGCCGAGATCGTCATCTGCTGCGGCTCCGGCGGCGTGGGCAAGACCACGTCGGCTGCGGTGCTGGCCACCAAGGCCGCCCGCGAGGGCCGGCGCGCCGTCGTCGTGACCATCGACCCGGCCCGGCGCCTGGCCGACGCCCTCGGCCTGGAGGGCATCGGCAACACTCCCACCCGCATCGAGGGGGACTGGGACGGTGAGCTCTCCGCAGTGATGCTCGACACCAAGTCGACCTTCGACTCGGTGGTGCAGCGCTACGCCGAGGACGACGCCCAGGCCGAGCGCATCTTCGCCAACCGCTTCTACAAGAACCTCTCCGGGGCGCTGTCGGGCACCCAGGAGTACATGGCCATGGAGAAGCTCTACGAGCTCCAGGCCGACGACGCCTTCGACCTGGTGGTGGTCGACACCCCGCCCACCCGCCACGCCCTCGACTTCCTCGACGCCCCCCGCAACCTCACCCGCTTCCTCGACCACCGCCTGTACCGGGTGCTCACCGCCCCCACCCGGGGCGTGATGAAGGCGGTGAACAAGGCGGCCACCACGTTCATCCGGTCGGTGACCAAGGTGGTCGGCGCCGAGGTGTTCGACGACGCCATCGCCTTCTTCCAGGCCTTCGAGGGCATGGAGGACGGCTTCCGGGAGCGGGCCGAGGCCGTGCTCCAGCTCCTCGACGACCCCCGCACCGCCTTCGTGCTGGTGGCCTCGCCCCAGCGCGACACGGTGGCCGAGGCCCGCTACTTCGCCGAGCGCTTGGCCGAGGCCGACATCCCCGTCGCGGGGCTGATCGTCAACCGGGTGCACCCCCGCTTCACCGACGAGGCGCCCGCCGACCTGCGGGACCGGGCCCGGGCGACCGAGGGCACGGACCTGGCGGACCTCTACGACAACCTGGCCGACTTCGCCCTCATCGCCGGGCGCGACGACGCCAACCTCCGCGGCCTGGCCGAGCAGGTCGCCCCCGCGCCGGTGGCGCGGGTGCCGTTCCTGCGCTCCGACGTCCACGACCTCGACGGCCTCGCCGAGATCGCCCACCACCTCTTCGCCGACCAGGGCTGAGCTGACCGGGTCACGGCCGCAGCCGACCGTCCGTCCGTCCCTTCTGACGCGCCCATGCGTCACTGGTGACGCACCTGCGCGTCAGAACCGGTGCCCGTCCCTTCTGACACGCCCATGCGTCACTGGTGACGCATCCCCGCGTCAGAACCGGGGCCGCCCGCCCGTGAGGGGACGCCCGCTCGGGGGGGACTAGGAGTCGCCCGCGCCGGCGAGGACCGCGGCGGCGGCGTCGACGGTCTCCTCGACGGGGACGATGCGGTCGAACCCGGTGGTGTGCAGGAGGCGGGTGAGGGTCTGGCGCCCGCAGGCCACGGCCACCTCGCCGCCGGACTCCCGGGTGCGGCGGATGCCGCCGATGAGGGCGCCCAGGCCGGCCGAGTCCATGAAGGGGACGTTGGAGAGGTCGATCAGCAGGCGGCTGGCCTCGGCCACCCCGCTGAGGGCCTCGCGGAAGTCGTTCACCGTGTAGGCGTCGAGCTCCCCGACCGGGCGGCAGAGCGTGTAGTCGTCGGTCGCGGTGACCTCGATCTCGAGCATCGGTCGACTCCTGGCGGACGACGGGTGGCGGGCCGGGCACCGTGCCCGGCGCCCACCACGGGCGGACCGGCATGGTACCGGCCCGGCCCCCGCCCCGACGGTGAGCAGGGCGCCGACGCCACGTGGAGCGCACCGGGGCGCGCCACTAGGGTTCGCCCGTGCCCCCTGCCCGCACCGTGCTCCTCGCCACCGACGCCGACTGGATCGCCGACGACGTCGACGCCGCCCTGGCCGACGACGACACCGAGATCGTCCGCACCCGGGTGGGCGCCGACGTGCGGGACCTCACCGCCGAGCTCGAGCCCGACCTGGTGATCCTCGACCTGCAGATCGGCAACATGGGCGGCATGGCGGCCTGCATGGCCCTCCGGCTGGAGGAGGGCAGCGGTCGCCTCGAGCCCGTCCCGGTGCTGATGCTGCTCGATCGGCCCCACGACGCCTTCCTGGCCAAGCGGTCGGCCGCCGACGGCTGGATCACCAAGCCCCTCGACCCGTTCCGCCTCCGTCGCGCCGCCACCGCGCTGCTGGCCGGCGACGAGTGGCACGACGGCGTCGACCCCTCGGTGGACGCCGTCGCCCCCTGATCCCGCCTCGGGCGGTGCCCCGCCCATCCATTGGAGGATCACGCCGACGGGGCGGTAACGTCGGATCCGCACGGGGTGTGGCGCAGCTTGGCAGCGCGCTTCGTTCGGGACGAAGAGGTCGTGGGTTCAAATCCCGCCACCCCGACCACGTGACCACGAGGGCCGGCCCCCTGGGTCGGCCCTCGTCGCGCACCCACGCCACCCCACCACCCGACAGGCCGCGGCCTTCACATCCCACCACCCCGACCACGTGACCACGAGGGCCGGCCCCCTGGGTCGGCCCTCGTCGCGCACCCACGCCACCCCACCACCCGACAGGCCGCGGCCTTCACATCCCACCACCCCGACCACGTGACCACGAGGGCCGGCCCCCTGGTCGGCCCGTCGCACCCACGCCACCCCACCACCCGACAGGCCGCGGCCTTCACATCCCGCCACCCCGACCACGTGACCAGGTCCTGAGCCCGGCCCCACGGCTCGCCCGGAGGTGCGAACATGGCGCCATGACGACGCTGCCACCCGACACCCAGGTGCACTGGGCCGGTGAGTCCGGCGCCCAGGAGGGGCCGGCCCCCGCCCGCGACGTGGTGGGCTGGATCCAGGGCGGCCACCTCCCCCGCACCACGCGGATCTGGTGGCCCGAGGCCGACGGCTGGGTCCCCGCCTCCGAGGTGCCGGGGTGGGGCGACCTGCTCGCCCCGCCGGCTCCCCCGGCGGGGACGGCGGCGCCCGGGGCGCCGGCCCCGACACCCGCTCCCGGCGGCGGGCACGCCACCGACGCCCTGATGGACGGGCTGTCGGACCAGGAGCTCGACGACGAGTTCATCGCCCTCGTCGACCGCAGCTGGGCCATCTACAAGGACACCGAGAAGGCAGCCACCATCGACGAGGCCGTCGTCGGCGGCCTGGTCACCGCCATGGTCGACAGCGGCTTCGTCCTGATCGACATCGCCACCGCCGGTCGGCACTCGATGCGCTTCGAGGTCCCCACCACCGGCGCCCGGGTCACCATCGAGCTCCAGCACCTCACCCCCGGCCTGGCCGAGGCCAAGGTCACCGGCCACCTGGCCAACCTCGCCGTCGGCTACGGCGAGCGCCTGGGCAACGCCGGCCAGATCGGCCAGGCCCTGCGCACCGAGGTGGCCAGCAGCTTCGTCGCCACCCCGGAGCCTGGCACGTCAGCTTCGACGCCGACATCTCGTCGGGCTACGTCTACGCCAGCATCGACCTCTACCTCGAGCCCGAGCGCTACGTCGGCGACGACCTCGTCGTCGACCACGACCTGCTGCGCCGCCACGTGGCGGCCCTGGTCCACACCATGCGCACCTTCGTCCACTCCCGCTTCGGCAGCTGAGGAGACCCCCGTGCCCCTGCTCAAGGCCCTCAACAACCACGCCCACAAGACCGAGCTGCGCGAGTCCAAGGACGAGATCGTCGTGGGCGAGATCATCCGCGGCCTGTCGCACCAGGGCTGGGCCTGCCACCAGGTCGTGGCCGACAGCGACCGCCAGCAGGTCGGCTTCAAGCCCAAGGGCGACCCGGTGCTCTCGGCCGTCTACATCGTGGTCGACCGCCGCACCGGCACCGGCGCGGTGTCCGCCGCGCTGGGCTCCAAGACCACCGTCGCCATCTCGGCCGAGGCCCGCAACAAGGTGTCGGACCCCGACGACCTGGCCGCCATGTGGCGCACCGACCTGGCCAACCTGTTCAAGGTGCCGGTCCACGGCGAGGTCCGGGTCAACCACCAGCTCAACAAGATCGTGGCCCGCACCCACCACCTGGTCGACCTCGACCACTACGTGCAGGGCACCCACGTCGACACCTCCCAGCTGGTGCCGTGGCTGGTGGGCCAGGTCGACAACCTGCGCCAGCACCTCGCCCCCCACAAGAAGTAGGGCGCCGTCCCCCCCTCCTAGGGTGCGGCGGTGGAGATCGCCGAGTTCCAGCGCCGCATCGCCGAGGCCTACGGGGCCCGCGACGAGGCCCGGGGCCGACCCGCCACCGTGGCCTGGCTGGCCGAGGAGGTCGGCGAGCTGGCCCAGGCCTCCCGCAAGGGCACGCCCGACCAGCAGCTCCACGAGCTGGGCGACGTCCTGGCCTGGCTGGCCTCGCTCGCCCACCAGCTCGGCCTCTCCCTCGAGGAGGCCGCAGCCCGCTACGCCGAGGGCTGCCCCCGCTGCGGCACCAGCCCCTGCACCTGCCCGTAGCGCCGCCCCGCCCGCCCACGACGGCGCGACCCCGTCGCCGTGGACAGGTTGTGCCTGGCACAACCTGTCCCCCCTCCACACCGGCGACGCTCGCCAGCGGTCTTGCTCACCCCGCGTCGCAGGAACGGACGACGCGCGACCGAGCGTCAGTCGTGACCGAGCTCGCCGCGGCCGACGGTGCCGGTGACCAGGCCGAGGAGCTGGCGGAGCATGGCGGCGGTGGCCCCCCAGACGGTGTCACCGTAGAGGTCGAAGAACACGATGGGACGGGAGAACCCGCCCATGTGCCACCGCTCCTCGCGGAACACCTCGGGGAGCCATGAGCTCCGACAGCGGGACCTGGATCACCCCGTCCACCTCCGCCGAGCGGGGGGCGACGTCGGGCGGCCCGGGCAGGGCTCCGACCCAGGGGATGATGAACGACCCGCTGGTGATGGTGGCCAGGTGGTCGAGCTCGCCGATGATCTCGACGCTGCCGGGCTCGAGGCCGATCTCCTCCTCGGACTCCCGCAGGGCGGTGTGGACCAGGTCGCGGTCGTCGGGCTCGCGCCGACCGCCGGGGAAGCTGACCTCGCCGGCGTGGGCCCGCATGGCCAGCCCCCGGCGGGTGAGCACCACCCAGGCCTCGCCGTCGCGCTCGTAGAGCGGGGCCAGGACGGCGGAGGGCACGGCGGGACGGTCGGTGAGGCCCATCTCGGCCCGCACCTGGGCCGACACCGATGCGGTGGCGGCCCCGAAGCCGCCCCGCTCCACGGGCGACTCGACCGCCTCTCCAGCCCCCGCCAGCGCGGCCCGGACGTCGGCCAGGGTGGGCCGACGGCGGTGCTCGGCCACGTCGGCCCACGGGGCGGGGCCACCCGGGCTGGTGCCCCCCTCCGGGACCGGGATGCGCTGGGGACCCCCGCGCCGGGGGGTCGGGAGGTCGGCCGGGGCGGCCGGGTCAGGCGGGGGCGTCACCGCTCGCAGCGGCCTGGGCCAGGCTCTCGAGGAGGACCGGGGCGCCCTCGTCGCGCAGCACCTCGAGGAGGGGCTGCGGCGGCCGGTTGCCGGTCTCCCACTCCATCCACGACGCCAGCATGGCGGTGGCGTCGGTGCCCTCCGGCCCGGTGGCGTCGGGGTCGGCGGCCAGGTGCTCGATGATGTCGCGCATCCCGCCGGTCTTCAGGTCGGCGACCACCCGGCCGGCGGTGGAGGTCTCGGTCTCCCAGTCGCGCCAGGACGACAGCAGCTTGGCCGGGTCGGCGGGAGGACGGTCCATGGCCGTCATCCTACGGGGCGACCTCCCGACCCGGCGCCGGGGAGCGCGGCCCTGGTCCCGGGTCCCCTGGGCCGGGACGCGACGAGGCCCGGACGCGTCGAGGCCCGGGCGCAGGGCCCGGGCCTCGACGTCACGCTGGTCGCTCGCGGGGCGAGCGGATCAGGTGGAGGGGATCACATCATCCCCATGCCACCCATGCCGCCCATGCCGCCGCCGCCGCCCGGGGGCATGGCCGGCTCGGGCTCGGGCTTGTCGGCCACGATGGCCTCGGTGGTGAGCAGGAGGCCGGCGATGGAGCCGGCGTTCTGCAGCGCCGCACGGGTCACCTTGGCGGGGTCGAGGACACCGGCCTTGAGCAGGTCCTCGAACTCGCCGGTGGCGGCGTTGAAGCCCTCGGCCTTCTTCTTGGACTCGATCTCGCGGACGATGACCGCGCCCTCGAAGCCGGCGTTGTCGGCGATGAGCCGGGCCGGGGCCTCGAGCGCCTTGAACACCGAGCGGGCGCCGGTGGCCTCGTCGCCCTCGAGCTTCTCGGCCACGTCGGCCACCCGGTCACGGGTGCGCAGCAGGGCGGTGCCCCCGCCGGGGACCACGCCCTCCTCGATCGCGGCACGGGTCGCCGAGAGGGCGTCCTCGATGCGGTGCTTCTTCTCCTTGAGCTCCACCTCGGTGGCGGCGCCGACCTTCACGACGGCCACGCCGCCGGCCAGCTTCGCCAGGCGCTCCTGGAGCTTCTCGCGGTCCCAGTCCGAGTCGGTGTCGTCGATCTCGCGACGGATCTGGGCGATGCGGCCCTTCACGTCGTCCTCGGAGCCGGCGCCCTCGACGATGGTGGTGTCGTCCTTGGTGACGACCACCTTCCGGGCCCGACCCAGCAGGTCGAGGGTGACGTTGTCGAGCTTGAGCCCGACGGTCTCGGAGATGACCTGGCCACCGGTGAGGATGGCCATGTCGGCCAGCATCGCCTTGCGGCGCTCGCCGAAGCCGGGGGCCTTGACCGACACGGAGTTGAAGGTGCCGCGGATCTTGTTCACGACCAGGGTCGCCAGGGCCTCGCCCTCGACGTCCTCGGCCACGATCAGCAGCTGCTTGCCGGCCTGCATGACCTTCTCCAGCACCGGCAGGAGGTCCTGGACCGAGCTGATCTTGCCCTCGACGAAGAGCACGTAGGCGTCCTCCAGGATCGCCTCCTGGCGCTCCGCGTCGGTGACGAAGTACGGGGACAGGAAGCCCTTGTCGAACTGCATGCCCTCGGTGAAGTCGAGGTCCATGCCGAAGGTGTTGGACTCCTCGACGGTGACCACGCCGTCCTTGCCCACCTTGTCGATGGCGTCGGCCAGGACCTCGCCGATGGCGGAGTCGTTGTTGGCCGAGATGGTCGCCACCTGGGCGATCTCGGAGCGGTCGTCGATGTCGCGCGCCTGGTCGGCGATGGCCTCGACGGCAGCCTGCACGGCCTTGTCGATGCCCCGCTTGAGGGCCATGGGGTTGGCCCCGGCGGCCACGTTGCGGAGGCCCTCCTTCACGAGGGCCTGGGCGAGGACGGTGGCGGTGGTGGTGCCGTCGCCGGCGACGTCGTTGGTCTTGGTGGCGACCTCCTTGACGAGCTGGGCGCCCATGTTCTCGTAGGGGTCCTCCAGCTCCACCTCCCGGGCGATGGACACGCCGTCGTTGGTGATGGTCGGGGCGCCGAACTTCTTCTCCAGCACCACGTTGCGGCCACGCGGGCCGAGCGTGACCTTGACCGCGTCGGCCAGCTTGTTGACGCCGGCCTCGAGGCCGCGGCGGGCCTCGTCGTCGAACTTGAGGGTCTTGGGCATCTGCTCTCCTACTTGACGATCTTGGCGAGGACGTCGCGGGCGTTGAGGATCAGCACGTCCTCGCCGTCGACGGTGATCTCGGTGCCGCCGTACTTCGAGTAGACGACGGTGTCCCCGGCAGCGATGTCGAGGGGGATGATCTCCCCGCTGGTCTCGGCGCGGCGGCCGGGGCCGACGGCGATGACCTCACCCTGCTGGGGCTTCTCCTTGGCGGTGTCGGGGATGACCAGGCCGCTGGCCGTGGTCTCCTCGGCATCACCGGGGCGGACGACGATGCGATCGTCGAGCGGCGAAAGGGACATGGTGCCTCCGTTGGTTCTCGTGTCCCCAGACATGGGGCCGTTGGCACTCTCTCGTGCCGACTGCCAACCCTACGGCCGCCGGTTGGCACTCGCAAGCCCCGACTGCCAACGACCCGTCCGGCGCCGGGTGCCCCGCCCCTCAGACCCCGGGGTGGGGGAACGCCGTGGCCCCCGGCGAGCGGGCCAGGGTCTGGTAGCGGCGGTCGGCGAAGCGCCAGCCCGCGCCGCTGCGGACGTAGCGGTCGCGGTAGAGGCCGAAGGCGCGGGACTCCTCTCCGGCGTCGTCGGTGCGCAGCTCGCACATGGCCAGCCGGGCGGTGGCGGCGTCGCCGTCGCCCCCGGGCCACAGCTCGACGTGGCTGGAGAGGATGGCGAAGGAGAAGAAGGTGAACCGGGCCATGGCGGGCTCGATGAACGCGACCAGCTCGTCGGGGCCGTCGAGCTCGATCGGGCCCCTGTCGACCAGGTCGAGGTGGATGCGGGCGCCCGGCGCGAAGAGGGCGGTGACCGCGGCCCAGTCCCGCCGGTTGATGCCGTCGGCATAGGCGTGCTGGAGGCGGGTGACGCCGAGGTGGTCGACGGTGCGGGCCAGGTCCTCGTCGGACGGGCGGTCGGGGCCGAACGGGGTCACGGACCGACCGTAGGCCCGGGCCCGGCGTCGGCGCAGTGACGACCCTCCGAGCCGGCACGCGACCACGACGGGACCCGGTGGCAGGCACATGCCCGTACGAGGCCTGCCGAGCACCCGAGGGAGGGCCCGACCCGGCCGGACGGGTGCGGCTCCGGCCCGGGGGCGGCGTAGCGTGCCGCCATCGTGGACGCGCTGGAGACGCCCTGGGGATCGCTCACCCTCGCCCGGCACCCGGTGCGGGCCGACGACCCGCTGCGCGCCTTCGACGCGGCCGACGCCCTGGCCCTGGCCCACCTGCACGAGCAGGGCACCGCCCTCGACGGACCGGCCGTGGTCCTGGCCGACACGTGGGGCGCCCTGGGCACCGCCCTGGCGGCGGCCCGCACCGGCGGTCCCCCACCGGTGGTGGTGACCGACTCGCTCCGCACCCGACGGGCCCTGGCGGCCAACCTGGCCGCCAACGACCTGGCCGCCGACGCCGTCGACGTGCGCTCGCCCCTCGACGCCCTGCCCGACCGCATCGACCTGTGCCTGGTCCGGCTGCCCAAGGCCCACGACGTGCTCGAGCACCTCCTGCGCCAGGCCCGCCCCGGCCTGCACCCGGGCACCACGGTGGTGGGGGCGGCCATGGCCCGCCACGTGCACACCGACGGCCTCGACCGGTTCACCCGCGTGGTCGGCCCCACCGTCACCTCCCGAGCCGTGCGCAAGGCCCGTCTCGTCCTGGCGACGGTCGACCCAGGCCGCGACCCGGGACCCAGCCCCTGGCCCCGGACCACGGCGCTCGGTCCCGACGGCGAGGAGGTCGTGGAGCACGCCGGTGCCTTCTCGGCCGGTCGCCTCGACGCCGGGACCCGGCTCCTGCTCGCGCACCTCCCCGAGGCCGGTCTCCACCGCGACGTCGTCGACCTGGGCTGCGGCAACGGCATCGTCGGGCTGGTCGCGGCGCGCCGCGGCCCCGACGTGCGGCTCACCGCGACCGACGACTCGGCCCTGGCCGTGGCCTCGACCGAGGCCACCCTCGCCCACGGCCTGGGCCCCGACCGCTCGGTCCGGGTGGTGCAGGGCGACGGGCTCGCCGACCTCGCCACCGGGCCACCCCTGGGCGAGGCCTCGGTCGACCTGGTGGTGGTGAACCCGCCGTTCCACCGGGACCACGGCATGGGCGACGCCACCGCCTGGCAGATGTTCTCCGAGGCCCGGCGGGTGCTGCGCCCCGGCGGGGAGCTGCGGGTGGTGGGCAACCGCCACCTGGCCCACCACGCCAAGCTGTCGCGCCTGTTCGGGCGCAGCGAGGTGGTGGCCTCTGACCCCCGCTACGTGGTCGTCCGGGCCGTCAGCCGCTGAGGGCGGGTCAGACGGCGGTGCCGTCGACCTCGGTGGCAACCTCGTCACCGACGAAGCACAGGTGCCCTGCGGCCGGCAGCACGTCGAGGTGGGGCTCCTCGTAGCTGAAGGCCACGTCGGGACCCGACCCGTCGGCCAGCGACCAGTAGGTCGCGTCGCCCTTGTACGGGCAGTGGGTGCGGGTGGTCGACGAGGTGAGCAGGTCGGTGCGCACGTCGGCCGGCGGCAGGTAGAACCGGTTGGGCAGACCCGTCTCGGAGACGACCACGGGCCGGCGCGACTCGGCCACCAGCGCGTCGCCGACGGTGACCCGCACGGCGCGGCTGCTGCGGCGGGCGTCGACCCGGTGGTACGGGTCGCGCAGGTGGCCGTGGACCTCCTCGTCCTCGTCGAACCAGGCGTCGGCGGCCGCGAACGGGAGGGCCTGCAGCCCCTCCAGCCACGTCACCGCGTCGAGCGGCTCGGGGTAGGCCCAGACCGCGTCGGTCGCCGTGCGGTCGCCCACCACCAGCGACCAGTAGCGGGCGTCGCCCTTGAACGGGCAGTGGGTGGAGGTGTCGGTGGGCACCAGCAGGTCCTGGCGGACGTCATCCTCGGGCACGTAGAGCACCGGGAGGATGTTGCTCTCGTGGAGCAGGTGGCCCCGCGTCGTGTCGAGCACCACCTCGCCGCCGAAGGTGGCGCGCACCCGGCGGGGGAAGTCGGTGAGCAGCAGGCGGTGGGCAGGACCGTCGATGTCGTAGTTCGTGGTCTCCCGGGGCCGGGTCCCGAGCGGGGCATCGCCGAAGGTCAGGGTCATGGGGGTCACCTCGTGGGGACGTCGATCTCCACCCCGGCAACGGGGGACCCCCCGGCGATGTTCCGCCGCCTCCCTTCTGAGTGCCAGACAGTCCCGAACGGGCGCGTCGACACTCAGAACGGGCCACCGGTCCGGACACGTCCGTTCTGAGTGCCAGACGGTCCCGAACGGGCGCGCTCAACGCTCAGAACGGCCGAGACCGAGCGGGGGGAGAAGGAGGACCGGGGTCCCGGCTACAGGCCGAGGCCGGGGACGGCGCCGGTGTCGAGGGGGCTGGGGCCCTCGGTGCGGAGCCGGTGCCAGCCGGCGGCGGCCACCATGGCCGCGTTGTCGGTGCACATGGCGGGCGACGGCAGCGACACCCGCAGGCCCTCACGGGCGCCGGCCTCGGTGATCTGGCTGCGCAGCAGGGAGTTGGCCGCCACCCCCCCGCCCAGGCAGATGCCCTTGGCCCCGACCTGGGCCGCGGCCCGGAGGGCCTTGGCCTCGAGCACGTCGACCACCGCGGCCTGGAACGAGGCGGCCACGTCGTCGGTGGCCGCGTCGGGGTGGCGTCGGCAGTGGTTGATCACCGCCGTCTTGAGCCCGGAGAAGGAGAGGTCGAGGCCCTCGTCGAGCATGGCCCGGGGCAGGGGCACCGACGTGGGGTCGCCCCGACGGGCGGCCAGGTCGATGGCGGGCCCGCCCGGGTAGGCCAGGCCGAGGTAGCGGGCCACCTTGTCGAAGGCCTCGCCGGCGGCGTCGTCGAGGGTGCCGCCCAGGACCTCGTAGGAGCCGGGGGCGTCCATGGCCACCAGCAGGGTGTGGCCCCCGGAGACGAGCAGGACCACGACGGGCAGCTCCACGTCGGGATCGTCGAGCAGGGCGGCGTGGAGGTGGGCCTCCAGGTGGTTGACGGCCACGAAGGGGACGTCCCAGACCAGGGCGAGGGCCTTGGCCGTGGCCACACCCACCAGCAGGGCACCGACCAGGCCGGGGCCGTAGGTGGCGGCCACCGCCCCCACCTCGGCGTCGGCCACCCCACTCTCCACCAGGGCCTCGGCCACCACGGGGGTCAGGAGGTCGACGTGGGCCCGGCTGGCGATCTCGGGCACGACCCCGCCGTAGCGGGCGTGGATGTCGACCTGGCTGGACACGACCGACGACAGCACCTGGGACCCGCCGACCACGATGGCGGCCGCCGTCTCGTCGCACGAGGTCTCGATGCCGAGGACCGGGATGCCGTCGACGGCGAGCGCTCTCGGGTCACCGGCGGGGAGGGTGGCGGTCATGCGGAGCGGACCCCCTGGAGGATGCTGGGACGGGGCAGGGAGGCCTCGATGCGGGCCAGGCGCTCGGCGTACTCGGGACCGGTGACGTCGATGGCCCACATGATCACCGCATCCTCCCGGTTGTCGACGTAGTAGCCCTTGCGGACCCCGGCGGGGGCGAAGCCGAAGCGGCTGTAGAGGGCCTGGGCGGCGGTGTTGGAGGCCCGCACCTCGAGGGTGATGCGCTCGGCCCCCAGGGCGATGGCGTCGCGGACGAGCACCAGCAGCACGCGCGTGGCCACCCCCTGGTGCTGGTGGGCCGGGGCCACCGCCACCGTGGTGACGTGGGCGTCGCCCACGATCACCATGAGCCCGGCGTAGCCGATGACGCTCGTGCCGCGGCGGGCCACGAGGTAGCTGCGGCCCTCGATGGTGGCCAGCTCGCCCAGGTAGAGGCCGAGCGACCAGGGCCGGGGGTACACGGCGTGGTCGATGCGGAGCACCTGGCGGAGGTGGCGCCGACGCATCGGGGTGATGACGGTGGGCGCCTCGGGCTCGGGCCGGGGCGCGGGCGCGGGGCCCTCGGCCGGCGGTGGGGGCCAGGGGGTGGCGGCGGCGGCCATCAGTCTCCCGCCGGCTGCGGGCCGGGGACGCCGGCGCGGGTGGTCCAGCGGATCTCGGCGTCGGGCTTGCGGAGGTAGGTGGGGGCGACCTCCCACGGCTGCACCCACTCCTCGCGCAGGGCCTGGTGGTGGGCCAGCAGCACCAGGTCGCGGGCCGACGGGTGGGTGATGCCGTGGGTGCAGACCTCCGACTTGCGCAGGTCGCGGAAGACCTCGGTGTGGCGCACGGCCCCGTCGCCGACCAGCAGCATCTCCTCGCCCTGGGCCTGGAGCTCGCCCAGGAGGTCCTGGGGGGTGCTGACCCGCGGCTCGGTGGTGCGCTGCACCCCGCCGGGCACCTGGCGGTAGAGGGCCCAGAACACCTCGCCCCGACGGGCGTCGATCACCGCGGCGATGAGCCGGTCGGTGAACCGGGCCGGGAAGGCCAGCAGGTCGAGGCTCGAGATGGGGATGACCGGCACCCGCAGGGCCTGGGCCAGGGCCTTGGCCGTCGCCACGCCCACCCGGAGGCCGGTGAAGAGGCCGGGGCCGACGTCGACGGCCACCGCCCCGATCTCGGCCAGCTCGACCCGGGCCTGGCGGCAGGCGAACTCGATGGACGGCACGAGCGACTCGGCGTGGCGCCGGGCCCGGGTGGAGTGGACCGACGCCAGCACGCCCTCGTGGCCGCCGATGGAGCACCCCACCTGCGCGGTGGCCGACTCGATCCCGAGGATCAGCACCGGCCCGGCTCCCAGCGGCCGATGGTGGCCTCGAGGGCCTCGAGGCGGGCACCCCAGCGGGGCCCGACCGGACGGAGCTGCCAGCGCCGCTCGTCGGGATCGTCGGCCGGTCCGGCGCCGTCAGGCGCCGACGCGAAGGTGATGCTGATCTCGAGGTAGTCGGCGGGCAGCACGGCCCGGACCGCATCGCCCCACTCGATGACCACCACGGAGCCGTCGTCGAGCATCTCGGCCAGGCCCACGTCGAGGGCCTCGTGGAGGTGGTCGAGGCGGTACACGTCGAGGTGGTGCATCTCGATCCGCCCACCGTCGTAGGTCTGGGCGATGGTGAAGGTCGGGCTGGTGATGCGCCCCTCCACGCCGAGGCCCGTCCCCAGGCCCTGGGCGAAGGCGGTCTTGCCCGCGCCCATCTCCCCGGTGAGCAGCACCAGGTCACCGGGGCGCAGGAGGTCGGCGAGGGCGGCGGCCAGGTCGCGCGTGTCGTCGACGGAGGTGGTGCGGGCGAGCACGGCTCGGAGGGGTCGTGGACGGGACGGCGGGCACGGCGCGCCCTGCAGGGAGCGGCGTCGGGCCGGGGCCGAGGCTACCGCCGCGGCCGGCCGGACCCCAGGTCGAGCCGTCCGCCGCGACGGGCCGGCGGCAGCGTCGGCGGCGCGGGAGGAGCCTCGGCGCCGACGTCGAACCGACCGCCCATGACATCACTGACCCGTCCCCGCCTCGCGGCCGTCGCGGCCGCCCTCGCCCTCGGCCTGGCGGCCTTCTTCGCCGCCCCCGCCTCGGCCGCGCCGACCTACGCCCCCGCGGAGGAGGCGACCATCACCCCCGGGGTGATGATGGTGACCGAAGGCGCCCAGTGCACGGCCAACTTCATCTTCACCGACTCGGTCGACACCTACATCGGCTACGCCGCCCACTGCGCCGGCACCGGTGAGGCCACCGACACCGACGGGTGCCTGGCCGGCACCCTGCCCCTCGGCACCCCGGTCGACATCGAGGGCGCCGACGAGCCCGGCACCCTCGCCTACTCGTCGTGGACCGCCATGCAGGCCGCGGGCGAGACCGATGCCGACGCCTGCGCCTACAACGACCTCGCCCTGGTGAGGATCGCGGCCGCCGACGTGGCCAAGGTCAACCCCTCGATCCCCCACTGGGGCGGGCCGACCGGGCTCAACACCGACGGCGTGCCCGCCGGCGAGCAGGTCTACAGCTACGGCAACTCGAGCCTCCGCCAGGGCATCGCCCTGCTCAGCCCCAAGACCGGCATCAGCCTGGGCACCACCGGCAACGGCTGGACCCACCCCGTCTACACCGTCTCGCCCGGCATCCCGGGTGACTCGGGCAGCGCCTTCCTCGACGCCGACGGCAACGCCCTCGGCGTGCTCAGCACCCTGGCCCTGGCCCCCCTGCCGCTCAGCAACAACGTGTCGGACCTGAGCCGGGCCCTCGCCTACATGCACAGCCACGGCGGCCCGGCCGCGACCGTCGTCTCGGGCACCGAGGCCTTCGACGGGGCCCAGCTGCCCCTGGGCACCGGCTCGCTCTTCTAGCCGCTCCTCCTGGCCCGTCGGCCCCGGGGCGACCGCACACGCCTCGGGGCCGGCGGCAGGAGATGTCCGTCGGACGGCGAACCCTCCGACGACAGGGTGGGGCTCGGCCCCACGGCCAGGCCGGTCGGTGCGCACCGCGGGAGGAGGCGCATCGGCCGGTCGTGGCGCGCCCGGGTCGAGACGGACGGCCCGGGCCCGCGCCACGGCCCCGGCGCCACGGCCGGGCCGGCCGGCCGGCCGGCCGGTCAGCCCACGCTGCGGACGGCGCGCTCCACCGCCGCGGTGCCCAGCACCCGGACCTGGTCGACGGGCGCCTCCACCGCGCCGGTCGCGACCGCGATCAGGGCATCGCCGTCGACCCGGGTGTGGGCGGGGACGAGGGCCCGGCCCAGGCCGTTGTGGCCACCCTGGGCCACCACCAGGCACCCCACCTTGTCGAGGCGGGCGTTGGTGGCGATGATCCCGATGGTCGTGTTGCCGATGGGCGGCGACGAGTCCGGCATGGCCGCGGCGGCCTCCTCGATGCCGTCGAGGCCGGTCCCGGTGGCGTCGATGTCGCCCGCCGCGTTGACGGCGACGGCGGCCGCCACCACCAGGTCCCCGGCCCGCACGGTGGCCACGCCGAGCCCGGCCGGGCGCCGCTGGCCCATCCCTCGCCAGCCGCCGACGGTGGCGCCGGTGCCGGCACCGACGAGGCCGTGGTCCATGCCGTCGGTGCGGGCCGCCTCGCACGCGGCCCGGCCCTCGGCCGGACCGGGCCGGACCGACGCATCGCCCACGGCCAGGTCGAACAGGCACAGGGCCGGCACGATGGGCACCCTCCCCGCGGACGTGGGCACCCCGCGGCCGTGCTCCTCGCACCAGGCCATCACCCCGTCGGCCGCGGCCAGGCCGAAGGCGGACCCCCCGGAGAGGAGGACGGCGTCGACCCGGTCGACCAGCTTGTCCGGGGCCAGCAGGGCCAGCTCCCGGGAGGCGGGGGCGCCGCCGCGCACGTCCACCGACGCGACCGTGCCCTCCGGGAGCAGGGCCACGGTGCAACCGGTCCGGGCCACCGGGTCGGTCCAGTGGCCCACGGCGATGCCGGGCACGTCGGTGATCACGGTGGCGGTCCTCCCGCTGTCGAGGTGCGGTCGGTGAGGGCGACGTCGGTGGGGACCTCGCCCGCCACGACCTGGGCCAGGACCCGGTCGTAGGCGGGGGCCAGGGCCGACCAGTCGAAGCGGTCCATCGACGAGGCCAGCCCGTCGACCGCGGCCTGCGCCGTGGGCAGGTCGTCGAGGACGTCGCGCAGGCGGCGCACCATGTCGCCGTAGGCGCCGTAGAGCACCGCCGGGTGGTACCGGTCCGGGACGACCTCGGGGTACGAGAGGGCGTGGGGCAGCAGGGGGACCGCCCCGGCGGCCATGGCCTCCACCATGGCCACGCCGAAGAACTCGTGGACCGCCGTCGACACCACCACCGAGGTCCGGCGCAGCAGGTCGACGTACTCCACGCGGGGCAGGTGCCCGGCGTGCACCAGCCGGGCGCCGAAGCGCTCCTCGGCCTCCACGAACTCCCGGGGGTCGGACCGGGCGTCGGCCCCGACCAGCGCGACCCGGAAGGCCACGCCCTCGTGGTCGAGGCGGCGCAGGGCGCGGAAGAACAGCTCGGGGGCCTTGTCGTGGTCCCAGCGGTGGCTCCACAGCACGATGGGCGCGTCGTCGTCGGCCGGCGCCGGGCCGCACCGCACGGCAGCGACGTCGACGCCGACGGGCAGCAGGGTGGACCGGGCCCGCACGTCGTCCAGTCGGTGGTCGTGGCGGTGGTCCGGCGGACGGCACAACAGCTCGGGCAGGGCCCCGAAGAGGGCGTCGCGGTGGAACGCGGAGTTCACGAAGACGTGGTCGGCGGCGACCATCGACGACCAGTTCCGGTAGGCCATGTCGTCGTCGAGGACCTCGCCGGTGAGGGCGGCGCGGGCCGGCTGGGTCTCGTGCAGGTACAGGGCCACCGGGGCCGACCCGATCCAGGTCCGGGCGTGGCCCAGGAACGCCGGGACGTCGAGCATCGACGAGGCCAGCACCACGTCGGGGGGTCCGTGCTCGTCGACCACCGCCGCGGCCCGCTCGGCCAGGGTGACGGCCCCGCCCCGGAGCCGCCACCGCCAGAAGGCACCCTCGTGGGCGACCAGGTGGACGTCCTCGCCGCTGTGGGCCGCGTAGCCCTCCGCCCAGGCCTGGTGCGAGCCGTTGAGCCAGGGCTCGATGAGCAGGACCCGCACGGGAGGGCCTAGGTCCCGGCCCCGACCGGTGCGGTGCGGGCCGACAGGGCGCGGACGAGCTCGGCCAGCTCGTCGGGCCGCTCCTGCATCAGCTGGTGGCCCGCCTCCGGCAGCACGGTGAGCTCGGCGTCGGGGAGGCCATCGGCCATGGCCCGGGCGAAGGGCACCGGCGTGAGCAGGTCGCGCTTGCCGACCACCACGAAGGCGGGCGTGTCGACCTCGGGCAGGGCGTCGAGGGTGTCGTGGTCGAAGATGCCGACCAAGGAGCGGTGGAGGGCCTCGTCGTCGGTGGCCTCGATGGACGCCCGGACCTGCTCGACCGCCGCGGCCGTCGGGTGCTTGCCGAAGGCGGAGCGGACCAGGAACAGCGACAGGTCGTTCCCGGTGAAGCGGTAGCTCGGCACCGAGCGGCCCGAGTCGAGGCGGTCGACGATGACGCCGCCGAGGGCTGCCACGCGGGGCACCAGGGCGTTGGGGAAGGGGCGGGCGGCGGAGGTCGCCACCAGGCCCAGGCCGGCCACCCGCTCGCGCCGGACCTCGGGGTGGCCGGTGGCGAAGGCCAGCGTGGCCATGCCGCCCATGGAGTGGCCGACGACGAGGGCGTCGCGCAGGTCGAGCTCGGTCAGCAGCGTCGCCACGTCGCGGCCGAGGAGGTCCATGCCGTACCCGTCGGACCCGGCGCGCGACCGGCCGTGGCCCCGGAGGTCGACGGCGAGCACGCGGTGGTCGCGCGGCCAGCTCGTGCAGCTGGGGTGACCACAGCTCGGCGTTGAGGGTGATCCCGTGGAGGAGGAGCAGGGGCCGGCCCTCGCCCCGCTCCAGCACGTGGAGCTCACCACCGTCGTGGGTGGCCACGGTGAGGTGGCGGACGTCGTCGGGCGGCACCAGCAGGCGGTCGCGGTCGGGGGCGGTGCGGGACCGCAGCCGGCGGGCCACGGCACGCTCGGCGGCGACGCCGGCGACGGCCAGCCCGGCCAGTCCCAGGATCTTGCGGGTCGTGGGGCGCACGACGGTCATCCTGGCCGATCGGCGACGACGACGCGGGGGACGCGGCGACCGAGCCCGCAGGTGATCTCGTAGCCGATGGTCCCCAGCCGCTCGGCCCACTCCTCGGCGGTGACCTCCTCGTCGCCCTGGCGGCCGATGAGGACGACCTCGTCACCCCGGGCCACGGGGGCGTCGGGACCGCAGTCGACGGTGATCTGGTCCATGGTGACGGTCCCCGCGATGGGGTGGCGCCGACCGCCGATGAGCACCTCTCCCCCGCTCGCCCCGAGCGCCCGGCGCACGCCGTCGGCGTAGCCCACGGGCACCGTGGCGATGGTGGTGTCGCTCGAGACGAGGTAGCGCTGGCCGTAGCTGATCGCCTCGCCCGCGACCACGGTCTTGACGTGGGACACGCGGGACACGAGCCGCAGCGCGGGCCGCAGGTCGACCTGGCCGGCCAGCGCCGGGCTGGGGGCGATGCCGTAGACGGCGATGCCCGTGCGCACCAGGTCGAGGCGCGACGCCGGGTGGGCGAGGGCCCCGGCCGAGTTGGCCGCGTGGCGGCGGGGCACGTCGACCCCGGCGCCGGTGAGGGCGGTGCAGGTGGCCTCGAACCGGGCCAGCTGGACGGCGGTGAGGTCGTGGTCCGGCTCGTCGGCCACGGCCAGGTGGGTCCACACCGAGGCCAGGGCGAGGGCCGGCTGCGAGGCGATGACGCGCCCGAGGGCGACGGCCTCGTCGGGCGCGGCCCCCACCCGGTGCATGCCCGTGTCGACCTTCAGGTGCACGGGCCACGCCTCGGTGCCGGCCTCACCGACGGCTCCGGCCATCGCCGCCACCAGCTCGTCGGAGTACACGGTCGGCTCCACCCGCGCCGCCACCACGCGGTCGACGGCGGAGAGGGGCGGCTCGGACAGGAGCATGATCGGGGCGTCGATCCCGGCGGCCCGCAGCTCCTCGGCCTCCTCGACCAGGGCGACGGCCAGGCCCTCGGCCCCGGCACCGAGCGCCGCCCGGGCGACGACGAAGGCGCCGTGGCCGTACCCGTCGGCCTTCACCACCGCCCACACCGGGGCCGGGGCCACGTGGGCGCGCAGAGCCACCACGTTGTGGGCCACCGCGCCCGGGTCGACCTCGACCCACGTGGGGCGGGCCGGCTCGACCTCGGGGCTGCTCACGGGCGGGCGGCGACCGGTGGGGACGTCAGCCGTCGGCGATCATCGAGCGGATGACGTCGCCGCGGGCCAGCAGGCCCACCAGCACGCCGGCGTCGTCGACCACCGGCAGGCGCGACACGTCGTGGGCGTGCATCAGCGTGGCCGCGTCCTCGAGGGTGCCGTCGGGACCGATCGTGTGGGGGTCCTCGGTCATGAGGTCCGACACCTGGCCGGCGAGGGACTTGCGCAGGTCCTCCTCGAACCGCTTGCGCTCGCCCGGGAGCTCGAAGGAGGCGCCCAGCAGGCTGATGACGGTGGGGACGTGGACCTTGCCCTCGGCCACGATGAGGTCGCCCGTGCTGAGCAGGCCCACCACCGCCCCGGCCTCGTCGACGACCGGGGCGGCATCGACGTCCCGAGCGACCAGGGCCTCCATGGCGGCCTGCACGCCGTCGGTGGGCGCGAAGGTGAGGACGTCGGTCGTCATCAGGTCACGCACGGGCAGGGAAGGGGGCACGTCAGTCCTCCGGGAGCTCGGTCAGGGCCGCGGGCAGGTGGGCGGCGACGTCGCCGGCGACCAGGCCGCGGCGCCAGGCTAGGGCCCCGGCCCGACCGTGCAGGTGGGCCGCGGCCGCCGCCGCCTCCAGGGGGGCCAGGCCCTGGGCCAGCAGGGCGGCGAGGGCGCCGGTGAGCACGTCGCCGGTGCCGGCGGTGGCCAGGCGGGCGTCGCCGGTGACGGCCAGCAGGACCCGGCCGTCGGGGTGGGCCACCACCGTCGGCGCCCCCTTGGACAGGACCACTGCGCCCCGGCGGGCGGCGAGGGCCCGCACCGCACCCAGCCGGTCGGGGGCGCCGGGGTCACCGCCGAGGCGGGCCATCTCGCCGTCGTGGGGCGTGAGGACGACGGTGGGCGCACCGTCGTCGGCTGCGGGTCGGGAGAGGGCGCCGTCGACGTCGTCGGCCAGGGCGGTGAGCCCGTCGCCGTCGACCACGACCGGCGGACGGTCCGGCGCACCGACGACGGCGCGCACGGCGTCGGCCGACGCCGCGCCGGTGCCCAGCCCCGGACCCACGCCCAGGGCCGCGATCCGCTCCACGTCGTCGAGCACGGCGGCGTCCCACCCCTCGGCCGGCAGGTGGACGCCGACCACCTCGGTGGGGGCGCCGGGGTCGCGGTCGAGGCCGGGGGTGGAGAGCCGCACGTACCCGGCGCCGGCCCGCTGGGCGCCGGCCGCGGCCAGGTGCGCCGCCCCGGTCATGCCCGGGGAGCCGGCGACGAGCCAGCACGCGGCGCGCCACTTGTGCGCGTCCCGTTCCCGGTCGGGGAGCCAGGTGGCCACGTCGCCCGCCTCGACCACGTGGGCCCGGGCCCCGGACACGTCGAGGCCGATGTCGGCCACCTGCACCTCGCCGGCGAGCGCCGGGGCGGCGCCCAGCAGGAGGCCGGGCTTGAGGGCGGCGAAGGTGACGGTGCGCTCGGCGGCCCACGGGGCGCCGTGGACCTCGCCGGTGAGGCCGTCGATGCCGGAGGGGATGTCGACGGCCAGCACCCGGGCCCCGTCGGGCGCGGCCGGCGGGGTCCACTCGCCCCGGAACCCGGTGCCGTAGGCGGCGTCGACGAGCAGGTCGCAGGCGGGCAGGGCACCGGGGAGGTCGGCGGCGTCGAGCACCTCGACCCGCACGCCCCGGCGCCGCAGGCGGGCGGCGGCGTCGAGCCCGTCGGCTCCGTTGTTGCCCTTGCCCGCCACCACCACGACCCGTCGCCCGTAGGCACCGCCGAGCAGGGCGAGGGCGGCCCGGGCCACGGCCGCGCCGGCCCGCCCGACCAGCACCGCGACCGGCTCGGGGGCGGCGGCGTCGACCGCACCCATCTCCTCGGGGGTCACGACGGGGATCACGGGCCCATGCTGCCCGGTGGCGACGCGGCCATGCAGGGCTGACCGGCGCGGGGCCGGGCCGGGCCGGTCGGGGCTCGGCCCGGTCGGGTCGGGCCGGTCCGGTCGGGTCTCGGCTCAGTCGACGGTGAGACGACCGACCATGCCCTGGGAGGCGTGCGTGTCGCCGTCGGGCGTCTCGAGGATGCAGAACATGGTGTAGGTGCCGGGCGCCAGGTCGAAGGTGGCGTCGCAGGTCTGGTCCGGGCCGAAGCCCTCCAGCTCGAAGGCGCCGGCCTCCTCCAGCGCGGCCTCGTCGGGGGCGCCGTCGTCGTCGAGGGGCACGTCGCCGCCGCCGGGGAGGAAGGCGATCTCGTGGTCCATCGTGCCCACGTTCTCGGCGTGGAAGGTGACCACGCCGGCGTCGACCTCTACGTCGTCGGGGTCGAACCCGTACTCGTCGAGGGCGATGTCGACGGTCTCGTCCGCCTCGTCGGCCAGGTCGGTGCCGACGGGGGTGCACTCGCCGTCGCTGGTGCCGCTGGCCGACCCGGACCCCGCTCCCGATGCGCTGCTCGAGGCCGCGTCGGTGCCGTCGTCGGCCCCGCACGCCGCGGTGGCCAGAGCGAGGGCGGTCACCAGCAGCCCCGTCGCCACGGCGCGGACGATCCTCATGTCTCTCCTCCTCGACCCCGGGTGGGTCGCACCATGCTCACACACGGCCGGGCCGGGACGTGAGCCGGAGGGACCGCCGCAGGGCGCGGGCGCTCCGGAGGCGGCGGGTGCGGTCTCCCGGTCGTCGTCGGCACCCGACCCGTCGGCCCGCCGCGCGAGGCCGGTGCCCGTCAGGGGCGCGCACCGGCGCCCGGGCGCCCGGGCCGGGCCGGGGCGGACGCGCCGGTCGTCGTACCCTCGGGCCGTGCCCGCCCCGCCCACCCTGGTGACCCTCCCCGACGGCCGGTCCCTCGCGGTCGACGACGTGGGCGATCCCGACGGGGTGCCCGTCCTCTGCCTCCACGGCACCCCCGACTCCCGCCTGGCCCGTCACCCCGACGACGGCGTGGCCGCGGCGGCCGGGGTGCGCCTGCTGGCCGTCGACCGGCCCGGCTGCGGCCGCAGCGATCCCCACCCGGGCCGGACGCTGGGCTCAGTGGCCGACGACCTCCTCGCGGTGGCCGAGGCCCTCGGCGTGCGACAGGCGGGTGTCCTGGCCTGGTCCGCCGGTGCGCCCTACGCGGTCGCGCTGGGGGCCCGTCACCCGGACCGGGTGGGCGCCGTCGCCCTGGCTGCGCCTCTCGTCCCGGTCACCGCCTACGCCGACCCCCAGGTGGCCGAGGCCGCGGGGGCGGGGCGGCGCCTCTTCGCCGAGATGGCGGCCGAGCTCGCTCCCGACGAGGTGGCCGCCGAGGTGGCCCCCTACCTGCTCCCGGACCCGGCCACCCCCGAGGCGGTGGCCACCCACCTGGGCGACGAGGCCGACGGGGCCCGGGAGGCGGACCTGGCGCGGGTGCCCGGCGGTGCCGAGGCCCTGGTGGCAGCGACGGTCGAGGCCGTGGCCGCGGGCCGGGACGGTCTGGTCCAGGACGTGGCCACCCAGGCCGCGGCGCCCGACGTCGACCTGGCCGCCTGCGCCGCCCCCACGCACATCTGGTGCGGCACCGCCGACGAGGTGGCCCCGCCCGCCTTCGGCCGCTGGTGGGCCGACCTCCTGGCCGACGCCCGCCTCGAGGTGGTCGACGACGCCAGCCACGTCCTCGCCCTCACCCACTGGACCGCGCTCCTCACCGCCGCCTCCGCCCCCCTCCGCTGATCCGCCCGGCCCGCCCCCGAACCCGCCCGACCCCCGAACCGGTGCGCAGATCGGTCGCCCCAGCGACCAGAACGCGCGCGCCACTTCGGGGAGCGCTCTGTCGGGAGACCCTGCCGGTCGAGGACCGGGGAGCGGCCAGGGGGAGGGGCTAGTCGGCGGCGGCGACGGCCTGGGCGACGAGGTCGGAGTGCGACAGCGACAGGTGCCAGGTGGTGATGCCGGCCTCGGCTGCGAGGGCGGCGGCCCGGCCGGTGACCTCGAGGCGGGGGCGGCCCGAGCGCTCCCGCACCACCTCCACGTCGTGCCAGTCGATGGCGCCGAGGCCCACGCCCAGGACCTTCATCACCGCCTCCTTGGCCGCGAACCGCACCGCCAGGGCCGGGACGGGGTCGCGCCGGGCGTCGGCCACCGCCCGCTCGCCGGCGGTGAACAGGCGCTCGCGCAACGCCGGGGTCCGCTCCAGCACCGTGCGGAAGCGGTCGACGTCGACCACGTCGGTGCCGAGGCCGATCACCTGTGCACCGCCCGGGCCGAAGGGCCGCACAGGCCCCGGCCGATCACCTGGCGCACCACCCGCACCGCCTGCACCGCCCGTGCGGTCAGGCCGACGCCGAGCGCCAGTGCTCGGCCAGGACGTACACCGGCGAGGTGAGCAGCTCGATGATGGGGATCTCGCCGAGCAGGTCGTCGCGGAAGGTGGGCTCGGTCTCGGTGACGGCGTCGGTGAGGGCCGACATGCGGGTGCGGTACTGCTCGAGCACCGAGCGGGCCCGGGCCGCGGGCAGCACGTCGGCGAAGCGGCAGTGCAGCAAGGTGAGCCCGGTGCACACCGTGCCCCGGGCCTCCGGGACGATGACGATGGTGCGCCCGTCGCTGCGGCCCACGGCCACGGTGACCTCGCGCTCGGTCGCGACCCGGTGCTTGGTGCCCCGGAGGATCGGGTTGCGCTGGGTCCGCAGCGGGATGTCGCGGGAGATGCCGCCCCGGTCGACCACCTGCACGGTGGCCTCGTGGGTGTCGATGCGGCCCTCGATGGCGTAGCGGGTGTAGCCGATGACCTCCTCCACCGCGGCGTCGAGGCCGGCGAGGGTGCGCAGGGCCCGGTAGCTGACCCGGTCCCGCGGTGCGCCGGCCTCCAGCGTGGCGGCCACCAGCGGCACCTGGAGCAGGCCCTCGTCGCTGCGGGAGATGCCCACGGTGACCGTCTTGGCCTGGTGCTTGATGGCGTCGACGGGGCGGGTGAGCTCCTCGATGCCGGTGGTGAGGGCACTGGTGAGGTCCTCGACCAGGGCGACGGGCGAGCCGGCCCGGCCGTGCTCGACCTCGTAGGCCTCCAGGGGTACGAGGCCGGTGGCGTAGCGCAGCAGCGACGACAGGCGCACCGCGGTGCCGGCCTCCATCGTCCCGTCGTAGGCCCGACCCCGGACACCCTCGAAGAAGCGGGCCGCCAGCGGGGCGAAGTCGGTGCGCAGGTCGGCCAGCAGCCGATCGCCGTCGGGCACGTCGGAGCCCGCCACCCGCCGCTCGATGGCGGCCCGGGCCTCCCGCAGCGGCAGGGCCGACGCGTCGATGGCCAGGGCCGCCTCGTAGCCGAAGAGGTGGCCGACCACGGTGGCCAGGACGAAGGCCAGGGCGGGGTCGACGGCGGGCACGGTGAGCACGCGCAGGGCAGCCGAGAAGCGCTCGTCGCCCTCGGAGGCGATGACCACGGGCGAGGCCTTGTGGGCCCGGTAGATGGCCACCTCCTTGGCCACGTCGTCGGCGTTGGAGCCCTGGAGCCCTGCGGCGCAGACGATGATCAGCGGCTCCGAGGACAGGTCGATGTGCTTCTTGTCCTCGGTGGCATCGCAGGCGATGGCCTTGTAGCAGAGCTCGGAGAGCTTGATGCGCAGCTCCTGGGCCGCGATGCGGTCGGCACCGGACCCGACGATGGCCCAGTAGCGCTTGGACGGGGCCAGCTCCTGGGCCGCGGCGGCGATGGCCGGGCGGGTGGCCAGCACCTGCTCCATGGCCTCGGGCAGGGCCCGCAGCCCGGTGAGCAGCCGGGAGCGCTCGGCTGCGCCGGCGGCCGACGGGTCGACCTCGGCGGCGATGGCCGCGGCCAGCACCACCCCGGCTGCGACCTGGGCGTAGAAGGCCTTGGTGGAGGCCACGCTCATCTCCACGTCGCGGCCGTCGGAGGTGTAGAGCACGCCGTCGGAGCGGTCGGTGAGGTCGCTGCCCCGACGGTTGACGATGCTGATCACCGTCGCCCCCCGGGCCCGGGCCAGGTCGACGGTGCGGTTCGTGTCGGTGGTCGTCCCGCTCTGGCTCACGGCCACGACGAGGGTGTCGGCCATGTCGCCGCGGAGGGCGAAGCCGCTGAGCTCGGTGGCCAGTCGGGCCTCGACCCGCAGGTCCGACCCGGCGGTGAGGGTGGTGAGCGTCGAGGCCAGGGCCTGGCCCGCCACCGCGGCGGTGCCCTGCCCGATGGCGAGCACTCGGGTGATGCCCCCGCCGGCGAGGGCGGTGCGGGTGGCGGTGGGCAGCGTCTCGGGGCCGAGGCGGGCCTCCAGCCCGTCGCCGGAGGTGACGATCTTGCCCAGCAGCGTCTTGCGGAACGACGAGGGCGACTCCGTGATCTCCTTGAGCAGGAAGTGCGGGTTGTCGCCCCGGTCGATGTCGCGGGTGGTGACCTCGGCGCGGGCCAGGTCGTCGTCGGCCACGGGCAGCTCGGCGCCCGAGTAGGACAGCCGGCGGATGCCCTCGACGGTGCCGGCATCGCGCGGTGCGGAGCACGACGACCTGGCCCCGGCTGCCGGTGGGGTCGGCGTCGTCGGCTGCGGTCTCGCCGTCCATGCGGAGGTAGCGGTCGCACTCCTCGACCACGCCGTAGGGCTCGGAGGCCACCAGGTACAGGTCGGGCGCGAGGCCCACGTAGAGGGCCTGGCCGCTCCCGCGGAGGGCGAGCAGCAGCTCGTCGGGGCGGGACGCGACGGAGGCGCCGATGGCCACCGAGCCGTCGAAGCCGGCGACGGTGCGGCGGAAGGCGTCGGTCGGGTCGTCGGCACCGGCCGCGGCCCGGGCCACGAGGGTGGGGATGACCTTGGCGTCGGTGGTGATCTCGGTGGCGTAGGCCAGCCCGGCCTGGGCCTTGAGGTCGGCGAAGTTGTCGATGTCGCCGTTGAGTGCGGCGGTGACGTAGGGCCCGCGGGCGGCGGCCTCGTCCTCGTCGCTGTTGACGGGGTGGGCGTTGGCCTGGGAGATGATGCCGACGCTGGCCCAGCGGGTGTGGCCCAGCACCAGCACCTCGGCCTCGGGGGCGACGAGGGCCCGGTGCAGCAGCTCGTCGCCGGTGATGCCGGCTCGGAGGGTGGCGGTGTTGTCGCCCAGCTCGCCGATCTCGGCCGCGGCCTTGTAGACGAACGAGAGGCAGCCGTCGGCCACCCGCACCGAGCCGGAGCCGAAGGCAGGGTCGGCGCCCCGCTCGGCCAGCACCGAGGCCATGGCCGGGCCGTCGAGGTCGAGCCCGTGTCCCCGCACCAGCAGCGTGAGCCCGGCCGAGTCGCGGCCCCGCACCTCGAGGCGGTCGAGGGCGGAGAGGGCGGCCTGGACCGAGGTCATGGCCTCGATGGCGGCGGGACCGGCCCCGGGGCCGGCCAGCCCGGCGACCGCCCGGGCGGTGCGGAGGCGGTCGCGACCGATGGCCCAGGCGCCGTCGCGCACCCCGACGAGGGCGGCGTTGATCGCCTCCACCTCCGCCGTGGGTCGGTCGAGGAGGAGCTCCTCGAGGTCGGCGTCCAGCTTGGCCAGGGCGTCGTCGACGGCGCCGAGGTGGGTGCCGAGCCCGGCGACCAGGGCGGGGTCGGCCAGCAGGGCGCGGACGCCGGCGGTGCCGCGCAGCTGCCGGTCGGCGTCGGCCAGGAGGGCGCCGGCCGAGGCCAGGGCGTCGTGGAGGTCGGGGGCCGCGGTCGATGCGGCCACCAGGCCGGCGGCCTCCTCGACCAGCCCCAGGAGGGGCTCGGTGGCCGGGGGCGTGCGGTCACCCGGTCGGCGGGCGACGGCGATGATGCCGCACATGGGGGGTCTCCCGGGGGTGGTCGACGACGGGCACCGATCCTACCGGGGGCCCCGCTCCGGCCTCCCGCCACCCCTGCGGGTGCCCCTCTCCCCCCGACGCCGGCACCGCCAGGGCTGACCACCTCGAGGCTCGGCCGAACCGGTCAGGGATCCCGGTGCCCCCGCACCGCCAGGGCTGACCACTTCGGAGGGGGAGGGGTCAGGAGGGGGTGAGGGCGGCGGCGAGGTCGTCGGCCACCTCGCGGGCCTCGGCCTCGGTGGGGGCCTCGACCATGACCCGCACCAGGGGCTCGGTGCCGCTGGGGCGGACCAGCACCCGGCCCCGGCCGGCGAGGGCGATCTCGGCCCGGGCGACGTCGGGGGCGATGCGCTCGAGCAGGTCGGGCGAGCGCTCCACGGCCACGTTGACCAGCACCTGGGGCAGGCGGGTCATCACGCCGGCCAGGTCGGCCAGGGTGCGCTCGGAGCGGACCATGACGTCGAGCACCGAGATCCCCGTCAGCAGGCCGTCGCCGGTGGTGGTGCGGTCGCGGAGGATGACGTGGCCCGACTGCTCGCCGCCCAGGGCCAGGTGGCGCTCCTCGAGGGCGGCGAGGACGTGGCGGTCCCCCACCGGCGTGTCGACCACCTCGACGCCGTGGGCGGCCATGGCCTGGCGGAAGCCCAGGTTGGTCATCACCGTCACCACCACGGCGCCGCCGTGGAGGAGGCCCTGGTCGCGCAGGTCGAGGGCCAGCACGGCGAGGATCTGGTCGCCGTCGACCAGCTCGCCGTCGGCGTCGACCATCACCACCCGGTCGGCGTCGCCGTCGAAGGCGAGCCCGGCGTCGGCGCCCCGCGCCACCACCGCGGCCTGGAGCGTCTCGGGGTGGTTGGACCCGCAGCCGTCGTTGATGTTGGTCCCGTCGGGATCGGCGTGGAGGACGGTGACGGTCGCCCCCAGCCGGGCCAGCACCCTGGGCGCGACCCCTGACGAGGCGCCGTGGGCGCAGTCGATGACGACCTTCAGCCCGGCCAGGCGACGCCCCTCGAGCACGCCGTCCTCGAGGTGGACGCCGTAGCGCTCCCAGGCGTCGGGGGCGCTGCGCAGCTGGCCCACGAGGGGGCCGCCGGGGCGGAGGTGGGAGCCGGGGATGCCCTGGGCCTCGATCGCCTCCAGGGCGGCCTCCACCTCGGCCTGGCGGTGGTCGTCGAGCTTGAGCCCACCGGTCTGGAACAGCTTGATGCCGTTGTCGCCGAAGGGGTTGTGGGACGCCGAGATCATGGCCCCGGGGAGCTGGTCGGAGGCACAGAGGTGGGCCACGCCGGGGGTGGGGATGACACCGAGGTCGACGGTGTCGGCTCCCTCCGACGCCAGGCCGGCGGCGAAGGACGCGTGCAGCAGCGGCCCCGACGTGCGGGTGTCGCGCCCCACCAGCCAGGGGCCGGCGCCCAGCACCTGGGCCGCGGCGCGACCGAGGGCGAGGGCCAGCTCCGGGGTGAGCTCGGTGTTGGCCGCACCCCGCACCCCGTCGGTGCCGAACCGCAGGGTCATCCCGACGCAGCCGGCCTCACCGCAGGGCCGGGGTCGCGCCAGGGCCGAGGCCCGTCCGGGGAGCCGCACGGTGACCGGCGTCGAGGAGGCGGAGCGCCCGGGGTCCCGAGCGGCCCGTCGCCGAGGCACGAGGCGACAAGAGCGGGCAGGACGGGTGGTCTCCGAGGCGCCAGCCGAGGAGCGGGGAGCCGCACCATGACCGGGTCGGAGGTCAGCGCTTCGAGTACTGCGGAGCCTTGCGGGCCTTCTTGAGGCCGTACTTCTTGGACTCCTTGGCCCGGGCGTCCCGGGTGAGGAAGCCGGCCTGCTTGAGCGCGGCGCGGTCCTCGGGGTCGAGCTCGGCCAGGCCCCGGGCGATGCCCAGGCGCATGGCACCGGCCTGGCCGGTGGGGCCACCGCCGTCCATGGTGGCGTCGATGTCGTAGCGGTCCTCGGCCTCGGCGACCCGCAGGGGCTCGGTGAGGATCATCCGGTGGGTGTCGTTGGGGAAGTAGTCCTCGACCGTGCGGCCGTTGACGGTGATCTTCCCTTCCCCGGCGCGGAAGCGCACCCGGGCGATGGCGCTCTTGCGGCGGCCGGTGGTCTGGACGAGGGGCTTCACGGGGCGATCTCCTACGCGGGACGGTGCTGGGCGCCGTCGATCACGAGCGGCTCGGGCATCTGGGCGGTGTGCGGGTGGACGGGCCCCGCGTACACCTTGAGCTTGGTGAGCTGCTGGGCCCCCAGGCGGGTCTTGGGCAGCATCCCCCGGATGGTGCGGCGCACGGCGTCGGCCGGCTTGCGCTCGAGGGCGTCGGCGTAGGTCTGCTCGTGGATGCCCCCGGGGTACCCGGAGTGGTCGTAGACCTTCTTGCGGTCGGCCTTGCCCGCGGTGAGCACGACCTTCTCGGCGTTGATGATGATCACGTGGTCACCGGTGTCGAGGTTGGGCGTGAAGGTGGCCTTGTGCTTGCCGCGCAGGACCCGGGCGACCTCGGTGGCCATGCGGCCCAGCACCAGGCCCTCGGCGTCGACGACGTACCAGCGGCGCTGGATCTCGCTGGCCTTCGGTGTGTAGGTGGGCACGGGTGTCCTTCCGGGTCCGGCCGGGGCCGGGGGGCGTCTCGTTCGCGGCCGGGGCCCCCGGGCGGGTCGCGCCGACGGGAGGCCGGTTCGGGCCGAAGGGAGACTCTACGGGGCGGGCCGCCGGCCCATCAACCCGGGCGCGGTGGGGGCGGCGGCCAGAGCCCTCCCGCTCACCAGGGGGCGGCCCCGGGGTTCGAGGTCCGGACGTCGGCGCCGACGCGAGAGGACCATGGTGCCCCATCGGACCGTGCCCGCCCGCCATCCCCGCCGGGTGGTGCTCGTCGCCCTGGTCGCGGTGGAGGCGGGGTCGACCACCTGCACCGACGGCCTGGCCACGGTCCACGAGCGCCTCGGCGACATCGACGTGGCCGACGAGGAGGTGTGGATGCTGGACGGGGCCGGGACGGAGTTCTCCTCGACCACGCCGAGGGCCATGGTCTCGTGGCTGCGGTGGATGCGGGACCAGGACTGGGGCGAGCCCCTCGGGGAGATGCTGCCGATCATGGGGGTGGACGGGGCCCTCGGGCTCTCCCAGCAGGACACCCCGTCGACCGGGAGGATCCAGGCCAAGACCGGGACGTGGGCCGGCGGCGACCCCGGGACCGGCGACCTCCTCCTGCCCGGCCCGGGCCTGGCCGGGTCCATGCAGGGACCCGACGGCCGGGACCACGTGCTCGCCACCTACATGAACGGGGCCACCTACGGCGGCGACCTCGGGGAGGCCGTGCTGCGGTCGACCTTCGACATGTCCGACGTGGCCGCCGCCCTCCAGCAGGCCCTGCCGGAGGCCTGACCCGGCCTCCCGCAGGCACCCGAGCACCGGACCGGGTCGCGGGCGGCGCTGGGTACCGTCGGGGCGTGCCGGACCCCGACCTCGTCGACCTGGAGATGGTGCGGCGCGCCGCGGCCGACCTGGCGGGTGTGGTGCGGCCCACCCCGTCCCAGCGCTCCGACACGCTCTCCCGGCTGGCCGGTCGGGAGGTGTGGCTCAAGCCCGAGCACCTGCAGCGCACCGGGTCGTTCAAGGTGCGGGGGGCGTCGCACCACATCCGCGCCCTGCCCGACGACGGGCGCCCCGTGATCGCGGCCTCGGCCGGGAACCACGCCCAGGGGGTGGCCCTGGCCGCCGCCCTCGCCGGCCGGCCGGCGACGGTGCTCATGCCCACCTCGGCGCCACTGCCCAAGGTCGAGGCCACGCGGGCCTACGGCGCCGAGGTCCGCCTGGTCGGGACGGTGGTGGACGAGACCCTCGCCGCCGCCCGGGCCGAGGCCGAGGCGCACGGCAGCCACCTCGTCCCCCCCTTCGACGACCCCCTGGTCATCGCGGGCCAGGGCACGGTCGGCCTGGAGGTGGCGGCCGAGGCCCCCGGAGTGGAGGTCGTGCTGGTGCCGGTGGGTGGCGGCGGGTTGCTGGCCGGCATGGCCGTCGCCCTGCGGGCCCTGCACCCGGGTGTCCGCATCGTCGGCGTGGAGGCCGCCGGGGCCGCGGCCATGCAGGCCTCGCTCGCCGCCGGCCACCCCGTCGCCCTCGACCACGTCCGCACCATCGCCGACGGCATCGCCCTGAAGTCGCCCTCGCCCCGCACCCTGGCCCATGCCCGGGCCCTGGTCGACGAGGTGGTCACGGTGACCGACGAGGAGATCGCCCGCACGCTGGTGCTGCTGCTGGAGCGGGGCAAGGCGGTGGTGGAGCCGGCCGGCGTGGTCGGCCTGGCCGCGCTCATGGCCGGACGGGTGCCGGGTCCCGGCCCCGCCCTGGCCGTGCTGTCGGGCGGCAACGTCGATCCCCTGCTCCTGGCCAAGCTCATCGAGCACGGGCTGGCCGCCGCCGGCCGCTTCGTGCGGATCCGGGTCGTGGCGCCGGACCGGCCCGGCGCGCTGGCCCACCTCACCGGCGCCATCGCCGACCTGGGCCTCAACGTGCTCACCGTCGACCACCTGCGGGCGGCCGCCCAGGTCGGGGTGGACGAGGTCGAGGTGGTGCTCACCCTCGAGACCCGCGACCCCGACCAGCGCCAGGAGGTCGTCGACCGCCTGCGGGCCGAGGGCCACCGCGTCGAGCTCCTGTCCTGAGCCCGGCGGCCCGGCCCAGGGGCGGGTGGACCCGGAGCCCGTCGGCGGCCGGCGCGCACCCGGCCCGGCGGGAGGACGGCACCGTCACGAGGGGCCTGGAGCTCCAGCGGATGGGACCGTCGTCGCCGCGAGTCGTCCTCGCTTCGCTCGGAGACCGATGCCGTGCGTGCTCGGTCGGGCTCGCTCCTGAGCGTCGTCGCACCTCAACCGTGGTGGCGCGTGCCCGCTCGCCCTCCTGGCACCTCGTGACCATCGGGGACCGAGGACCAGTCGCCGTAGCGGACGGTCCAGAGGGTGAGGCCGTGGGGCGGGGCCAGGTCGCCGGCGCGCGACCGGTCCCGGGCCTCCATCGCCCCGCGCACCTCGCCCGCGGCCATGCGCCCCAGGCCCACGGCCACGAGGGTGCCCACCAGGGCGCGCACCATCTGGTGGCAGAAGGCCGACGCCTCGACCTCGAAGCGGAGACGGCCGCCGCCGTCGTCGGACCAGGCCGCCTCGGTCACCCGGCGCACCAGGCTGGCCTCGGCCTCGCCCTCGCGGCGCTTGGGCCGGCGGCAGAAGGTGGAGAAGTCGTGCTCGCCGATCAGCGGGTCGCAGCCCAGCCGCAGGGCCGGCAACGAGAGGGGGCGGGGCACGTGCCAGGCGGTGCGGGCCGAGAAGGGGTCGGGCTCCGGGTGGTTCCAGACGAGGTAGCGGTACCGCCGGGCCGTGGCCGAGAAGCGGGCATCGACGTCGTCGCCCACGAGGGCGGGGTCGCGCACGGCCACCTCCGGGCCGCACATCCGGTTGACCGCCCGCACCAGGGCGGTGAGGTCGTCGTCGAGGGCGACCCGGTCGGCGGCCACGTCGCAGGTGACGACCTGGCCCTGGGCGTGCACGCCGCGATCGGTGCGGCCCGCGCAGGTCAGGTCGACGGGGTGGCCCAGGTGGCGACCGATCGCCTCGGTGAGGGTCCCGCCGACGGTCCGCACCCCGACGTTGGGGGCGAAGCCGTGGAACCCACTGCCGTCGTAGGCGACGGTGAGGCGCAGCCGCCGGGTGGGACCGGAGGGGGCCTCGGCCTCCGCCGGGTCGAAGAGGGTCACGGCGCCCGACGCTACCCACGCCGCTCCCGCGCCGGCGCCGCCCCGGGCCCCGGGGGGCGCCTGGTGGCGCCCTACCGGGCCAGGCGTCGGATCCGTCCGCCCAGCACCTCGCCCCGGTCGCCCTCGACGGCGGGCACGAGGACGCCCTGGGCGACGAGGCGGCCGAAGGCGGTCTGGGCCTGCTCCACCGACCACCCCAGGTGGGCGGTGACCGCGGCCGGGTCGACCTCGCCCGCCATGGCCACCAGCAGCGCCCAGGCGGTGGCGTCGAAGCTCTCCTCGGGGGGCGACGGCGAGAGCCGCCACCGCGACCCGGCGTCGCGCCGGGCAGCGTCGGCGTCGGAGGTGGCGCCGGGCGACCCGGGCAGCGGGGCGGCGCCCTCGGCGACGTCCCCGGGCTCCCCCGCGACGGCCCCGACAGCGGGCTCGGCGCCGACGTCGCCGGCCACCTGGGCGCCGTCGTCCGGGGGTGCCGGGGGCGGCACGGGGGCGTCAGGCGGGTCGGGCACGAGGCGGGCGGGGGGCCGTCCGTCGACGCCGCCGGCACGGCGGGGGGCGGGGCCGTCGGTGGCCGTGGGGCCCTCGCCGGAGGTCGCACCCACGGCGCCGGTGACGGGAGCGGCGTCCTCGGCGGTGTCCTGGGCGGGGGGCGCCGGCTGCGGCGTCGGGTCGGGTGCGACCTCGGCCAGCAGCTCGTCGACGGACCAGTGCCACAGCCCCTGGGCCTCGTGCTCGGTGAGGTGGTGGAAGAAGTACCACCCCCGGTCGCGGGCGACCGCCTCGGCCAGGACGCCGACGGACTCGGCCCGGAGTCGGGCCTCGTCGGCCACCCGCGCCGCCTCGTAGGTCGCGTCGTCCATGGCGTCGTCCACCGTGAGGGCGGCGTCGGCGCCGGCCCGCGCCGCCAGGTACACGTGGCCGTCCTCCAGGTAGACGCACACGGCCTCGTCCCCGTCGAGCTCGATGCCGCCGGTGAGGCGCTCCCCCGCCGCCGCCCGCAGCACGTCGTCCAGGCCCCGCTCGGCCAGGTCACCGCGGTGCATCATCGGACCCGGACCTCCCCGGCCGGTCCGACGTGGGCGCGGGCGCGCCGGTCCGACGGGGGGCGGGTCCTCGCCGGGGACGGGGGAACGGCGGTCGCAGGCACGTCAGGGGGTCCTGGTCGTCGGTGGTGTCCCCGTCCCCATCGGCGGCGCGCTGTCGGCCTTGAGGACCGGGCGGCAGGGGCGTCGGCGACCCCGCGGCCGGCGCCGCGCCGCCGAGGTGTCACATCGCGCCGGGCTGTGTCGTCGAGAGGTGGACCGGACCCGACCACCGAGGAGCCGACCCGTGCCCGCCGCCGACCTCCCCCCGCACGACCCCGCCGCCCCCGTCCCCGACGTCGCCGTGGTGGGCGCCGGGCTCGCCGGGCTGGCCGCCGCGGCCACCGCGGCGCGGGCCGGCGCGCGGGTGGTGGTCGTGGAGCCCCACCCGCTGGGGGGCCGGGCCCGCACCGACCGGGTGGACGGGTTCACCCTGAACCGGGGGCCGCGCGCGCTGTACCGGGGCGGCGAGGGGGCGGCGGTCCTCGACGACCTGGGCGTGACGTGGCGCACCGGCGGGCCACCGGCCGTGGACGGGGGCCTGGTCCGGCGTCGGGGCCGCACCCACGCCTTCCCCACCGGGCCGGGGTCGCTGCTGCGCACCACCCTGCTGTCGCCCCGGGACAGGGCCCGGGCCGGGCTCCTGCTCGCCCGGCTGAGCCGCCCCGACCGGAGAGGCCACGACCTCGCCCTCCGGGGCCGCCCGGTCCGAGCCTGGATCGACGAGGTCGCGCCGACCCCGGCGCTGGCCGACCTCCTCGCCGCCCTCGTCCGCCTGACCACCTACGTCGAGGCCCCCGACGCGCTCGACGCCCACGCCGCCGTCACCCAGCTGCGCCGGGGCCTCGGGGCCGGGGTGCAGTACCTCGACGGCGGGTGGGGCACGCTCGTCGCCGGCCTCACCGCGGTGGTGGCGGCCGGCGGCGGGACCCGCCTGGCCGCCACCGCCCACACGGTGGGCGAGGACGACGACGGGGTGGTGGTCGGGACCTCCGACGGCGCGCTCCGGGCGGGCGCGGCGGTGGTGGCCGCGGGCACGCCCGACGCCACGACAGCCCTGCTCGGGGTCCGTCCCGACGACTGGCCGGTCCTGGGCCCGCCCGCCACCGCGGCGTGCCTCGAGCTGGGCCTCCGCCGCCCGCCCGCCCGGCGCTTCCTGCTCGGGGCCGACGAACCGCTCTACCTGAGCACCCACGCGCCGCCGGCCGACCTGGCGCCCGAGGGCGGGGCCGTCGTCCAGCTCCTGCGCTACCAGCACGCCGACGAGGACCGTGACGGCCGAGCGCACCGGGACCACCTGCGGGCGGCCGCGGCCGAGGTGGGGATCACCGATGCCGACGTCGTGGTGGAGCGGTTCCACGCCCGCATGGTGGTGACCGCGGCGATCCCGCGGGCGGGGTCCGGCGGCCTGGCCGGCCGTCCCGCGGTGACGGTGGCCGGGCGGCCGCGGACGACCCTCGCCGGGGACTGGGTGGGACCCGTCGGCATGCTGGCCGACGCCGCCCTGGCCAGCGGGGCCGATGCCGGGCGGCGGGCCGCAGCCCCGCTCGCGACACTGGTGGCGCCATGACCGCGACCCGCGCCACCGATGCGACCTTCGCGGCCGAGCGCGGCCGTCTGGTCGGCGTGGCCTACCGGGTCACCGGGAGCCGGACCGAGGCCGAGGACGTCGTGCAGGACGCCTGGCTGCGCTGGCAGCGGACCGACCAGGCCGCGGTGGCCTGCCCTGCGGCCTGGCTCACCACCGTCACCAGCCGCCTGGCCCTGGACCGGCTGACGTCGGCCCGGAGCCGCCGGGAGGCCTACGTCGGGCCGTGGCTCCCCGAGCCCGTCGCCACCGACCCCGGCCCCGCCGACCGGGCCGAGCTGGCCGAGTCGCTGTCGATCGGCTTCCTGGCCGTGCTCGAGCGGCTGGGTCCGGTGGAGCGGGTCGTGTTCCTCCTCGCAGATGTGTTCTCGGTGCCCTTCGACGAGATCGCCGAGGTCGTCGACCGGTCCCCCGCGGCGTGCCGCCAGGTGGCATCACGCGCCCGCCGGCGGGTGCAGCAGGACCGTCCCCGGTTCCACCCCACCGACGCCGAGGCCCGCCGGGTGACCGAGGCGTTCCTGGGTGCGGTGGGCGCGGGCGACATCGACGGGGTGACGGCCCTGCTCGCGCCGGACGTGGTCACCACCAGCGACGGCGGCCCCGACCACCACGCCGCCCGGCGACCGGTCGTGGGCCCCGACCGCGTGGCCCGGTTCCTCGTGAACCTGGCCCGCCGGGCCCTGCGGCCCGGGGTCACCCTCAGCCCCGCCGACCTCAACGGCCAGCCCGGGCTCATCGTCGAGGAGGACGGACGCACGGTGCTGGCCCTGGCCTGCTCGGTCGTCGACGGGCGCGTCGACCGCATCTGGGCGGTGGTCAACCCGGAGAAGACCGCCTCGCTCGCGGCCCCGCCCGTGGCCTGAGCCTCAGTGGCGGTTGGCGAAGTCCTCCGCGACCTTGGCCTCGGCCGCCACCAGGAGCACGTCGCCCTCCCGCACCACCGTCTCGGCCGTGGCGTAGGTGAAGGTGCGGCCCACGGGCTTGATGCAGACGATCGTGACGCCGTGGCGCTGCCGGGCCCCGCTGTCGCCGATGGTGCGCCCCACCATGTCGGCGGGCGCGGTGGTCTCGACCAGGGCGAAGTCGTCGTCGAGCTGGATCCAGTCGATCATCCGGCCCGTCACCTGGTGGGCCACCCGGTCGCCCATCTCCCGCTCCGGGAACACCACGTGGTGGGCGCCGACCCGGTCGAGGATGCGGGCGTGGGAGGCGGTGAGGGCCTTGGCCCAGATGGAGGCCACCCCCAGGTCGACCAGGGCGCTGGTGGTGAGGATGCTGGCCTCGATGTCGGTGCCGATGGCCACCACGGCCACCGTCATGTCGTCGGCGCCGATCTCCTCGAGGGTCTCGACGCGGGTGGAGTCGGCCTGGAGCACGTGGGTCAGCCGGCTGGCGTGGTCGGCCACGATCTCCTCGGAGGCGTCGACGCCGAGGACCTCGTGGCCCATGTCCTCCAGGGTGGTGGCCACGGCGGAGCCGAAGCGGCCCAGGCCGAGGACGATGGCAGCGTCGCCGGGACGGAGGCGGGTGCGGGGTGCGATGGGGTCAGCCAACGAGCGGACGCTCCTCGGGGTAGCGGTAGCGCGAGTCTCGCTCGCGGAGGACCAGGGCGGCGGCCAGGGTCACGGGCCCGGCCCGGCCCGCGAACATCAGCACCCCGAGCACGACCTCCGACGGCGCGCCGAGGGTGTCGGTGACGCCGGTGCTGAGGCCGACGGTGCTGAACGCGCTGGTCGTCTCGAACAGCCCCGAGGTCAGGTCCAGGCCGGAGACGGTGACGAGGGCGAGGGTGCCGGCCACCACCGCGGCCACGCCGATGAGGGCGACGGCCAGGGCCTGGCGCTGGGCCGTGCCCGGCAGCCGCCGGTGGAAGGCCTCGACCTCCCGCGAGCCCCGCACCTCGGCCCAGATGGCGTACCCGAGGAGGGCGAAGGTCGTGACCTTGATGCCGCCGCCGGTCGACCCCGACGAGGCGCCGATGAACATCAACACGATGGTGACGAGGAGCGTGCCCTCGCGCAGGGCGCCGTAGTCGAGGCTGTTGAAGCCGGCGGTGCGGGGCGTGACCCCCTGGAACCAGGAGGCGGTCAGCTTGTCGCCGATGGCCAGGTCGCCCAGCGTGTCGGGGTTGGTCCACTCCAGGCCGAGCACGGCCATGGCGCCCACCAGGAACAGCGACAGGGTCGTGGTCAGGGTCATCTTGGTGTGGACCGACCAGCGCTTGGGGCTCCCGAGCTGGCGGCGCAGCTCCATCAGCACCGGGAACCCGAGCCCGCCGAGGATGATGGCGATGCTGATGATCCCCGTGGTCCAGGGATCGTCGACGTAGCCCTCCAGGCTGTCGGGCTGGAGCGAGAAGCCGGCGTTGTTGAACGCCGAGACGGAGTGGAACAGGCCCATCCAGGCACTGCGGACGACGCCCTCCTCGTGGACGACGACGAACCCGACGGCCAGGGCGACGGCGGCGGCCGCCTCCACCAGGAGGCTCCAGCGCACCACCCCGAGCACGACCGTCCGCAGGTCACCGAGGCGCAGGGCCCCCGTCTCGGCCTGGGCGGCCATGCGGTGGCGGAGGCCGATGCGACGGGCCAGCACCACGGCCACCACCGACGAGACGGCCATCAGCCCGATGCCGCCGACCTGGATGAGGGCGAGGATCACGACCTGCCCGAACGGTGTCCACGCCGTGCCGGTGTCGACCACGATCAGCCCGGTGACGGTGGCGGCCGACGTGGCCGTGAACAGCGCCTCGCGGAAGCCGACGTCGACACCGCTCGACGCGACGGGCAGGCGCAGCAGGACGGTGCCCACGGCGATGACGGTGAGGAAGCCGAGCACCACCACCTGGGTGGGGTGGCGCCGGGCCAGGACGGTCCGCACCACGCCTCGCACCGGGCTCAGGGTAGGCCGGGGGCGGACCCGGACCGGGGCGGGACTAGCCGTCCACCGTCTCCTGCGGGCGGGTGCGACCCCGGAACTCGTCCATGGTGCGGTTGACGCCCAGCAGGTCGGCGGCGGCGTCGAACGCCCGCACCGGCAGCATCCGCATGAGCGGCAGCGAGCCGACGAGCGGCGGGAGGTGGAGCCGGGCCTTGCCCTTCTCGACCGCGGCCCAGGTCTTGTCGACCACGTGGGCCGGCTCGAGGATGGGGAGCAGCACGTCGACCTTGCTCTTCACGCCCGAGAACATGCCGGTGTCGATGTAGTACGGGCAGACGACGGTGGTGGCGACCTTGCTGCCCCGGGCCCGGAGCTCGACCCGCAGGGACTCGTCGAAGCCCATGGCCGCCCACTTGCTGGCCGAGTAGTCGGTCAGCCGGGCCACCCCGATCAGCCCCGAGGCGGAGGCGATGGTGACGACCCGACCGGCGTCGCGCTCGAGCAGGTGGGGCAGGAAGGCCTGGGTCACCCAGAAGAGGGCGATGGTGTTGACCTCGAAGGTGCGCCGGACGTCGGCCTCCTCCAGGTCCGTGAGCCACTTCCCGCTCACCACGCCGGCGTTGTTGACCAGCACGTCGATGCCGCCGGTGGTCTCGAGGGCGACCGTGGCCGCCTCCCGGACGGCGTCGCGGTCGGTGACGTCGACCAGCTGGCCGACGGGGGCCTCGGCCGGACCGGTGCGGGCCGCGTCGACGGCGTCGACGGCCGCGTCGAGGGCGGCCGCGTCGCGGTCCCAGAGCACGACGGTGGCGCCCTTGCGGGCCGCCTCGGTGGCCAGGCCCAGCCCGATGCCCGACCCCGCCCCGGTGATGACGACGGTGGCGCCGTGGAGCGGCGTGCCGCGAGAGGAGGAGCGTCGAGCCAAGGAGATCACCTGTGCAGGGCTGGGAGGCGGGCCCCCGAACCTACGCCCACCCCAGCGCCCCGCGCGCCCGACCCCCGAGCGCGCCCGGCCCAGCGAACCTGGCGACGCGCCCCGGTGCAGGCCCTCGAGCGCGTGCGGCCCGGCGCAGCCGCTGGGGGGTGCGGGGGGTCTCCCCCCGCACAGGCGAGTGGCTGCGAGGGACGAGCCGCCACCCGCTGGGATCACTCAGCGCGGCCGCAGGCCGCCCGCCCAGCTCGAGGAGCGGAGCGCAGCGAGTGACCTCGAAGACGCTGCGAGGGACGAGCCGCCACCCGCCGGGATCACTCGGTGCGAGCGCAGCGAGCCCCCTCAGCTCGAGGGAACGGAGCGAGCGCCAGCGAGCGAGTGACCTCGACTACACCAGCTCGATCCGCGCCATGGGCGCGTTGTCGCCGGGGCGGGGGCCGATCTTGAGGATGCGGGTGTAGCCGCCGTTGCGGTCGGCGTAGCGGGGACCGAGCTCCTCCATGAGCTTGGCCGCCGCCTCCTTGTCGCCGGCGAGGGCCGACACCACCTGGCGGTGGTTGTGGAGGCCGCCCTTGCGGGCCTTGGTGATCAGCTTCTCGGCCACGGGGCGCACGGCCTTGGCCTTGGCCTCGGTGGTGGTGATGGCCTCGGCGGCCACGAGCGAGGCGACCAGGTTGGCCATCATGGCCTTCTGGTGCGAGGCGCTGCCGCCGAAGCGGCGGCCCTTCTTCGGGGTGGCGGGCATGTCAGTCCCGGCCCTTCAGGGCCAGGCCCCGCTCGTCCAGCTTCACCAGGACCTCGTCGAGGGACTTCTGGCCGAAGTTGGTGATGGCCAGCAGGTCGTCCTCGGTCTTGAGCAGGAGCTCGCCCACGGTGTTGACCTGGGCCCGCTTGAGGCAGTTCCGGGGACGCTCGGAGAGGTCGAGGTCCTCGATGGGCAGCTCGAGGTCGGGCGACCCGGTGGTGGCGGTGTCGGCCTCGGTGAGCACCAGGCCCTCGGGCTCGTCGCTCATGCCCTCGATCAGCTCGACGAGGGCCTTGAGGGTGGCGCCGGCGGAGGCGAGGGCGTCGCGGGGGGCGATGGAGCCGTCGGTCTCGATGTCGAGCACCAGCTGGTCGTAGTCGGTGTCCATCTCGACCCGGGTGGGCTGGATGTCGAAGGCGACGCGGCGCACCGGCGAGAAGATGGAGTCGACCGGGATGATCCCGATGGTGGCGCCGTCCTTGGTGCGGTCGGCCGACACGTAGCCCCGGCCGCGCTCGACGGTGATGTCGACGGCGAGGCGACCCTTGCTGTTCAGCGAGGCGATGTGGAGGTCCGAGTTGAGGACCTCGACGTCGGCGGTGAGCTGCAGGTCGGCGGCGGTGACCTCGGCCGGGCCCTTCACGTCGAGGCGCACCGTGACCGGGGCGTCGGACTCGGACGTGATGACCAGGTCCTTGAGGTTCAAGATGATGTCGGTGATGTCCTCGGTGACGCCGGGGACCGTGTCGAACTCCTGGATGGCGTCGTCGAAGCGGACCTCGGTGACGGCCGCGCCGGGGATCGACGAGAGCAGCGTGCGCCGCAGCGAGTTCCCGAGCGTGTGGCCGAAGCCGGGCTCGAGCGGGCTGATGGAGAACCGCTGGCGGTTGTCCTTCTCCTCGTCGAGGGCTTCGACCGTCGGTCGCTGGATGACGAGCATCTGGGGCCTTCCTCAGGGTGTTGCGGGGGGAGCGAGCGTGACGGGGCACGGGGCCCCGGGGGATCTACTTGGAGTACAGCTCGACGATGAGCTGCTCACGCACCGGCACGTCGATCTGGGGCCGGGTGGGCAGCTCGGCGACGGTGGCGGCGAAGCCGTCGTCGGCGCCGGTCTCGAGCCAGTCGGGGCTGCGCCGGTCGATGGTGTCGAGGTTGTGGCGGATGACGATCATCCCGCGGGCCTTGTCCGAGAGGGAGACGACGTCGCCCTTGCGGACCCGGTAGCTGGGGATGTCGACCTTCTTGCCGTTGACGGTCACCATGCCGTGGCCCACGAACTGGCGGGCCTGGGGCCGGGTGGAGGCCCAGCCGGCGCGGAAGGTGACGTTGTCGAGACGGAGCTCGAGCATGCGCAGGAGGTTCTCGCCGGTGACGCCCTGCTGGCGGGTCGCCTCCTCGTAGAGGTTGGCGAACTGGCGCTCGAGGAGGCCGTAGATGTGCTTGGCCTTCTGCTTCTCCTGCAGCTGCAGCAGGTACTCGGAGGGCTGGCGGCGGCGGGCGCGGCCGTGCTCACCCGGGGGGTAGGGCTTGCGGTCCAGCATGCGCTGGCCCTTGTCGTTCTCGAAGATGTTCACGTTCAGGCGACGTGAGATCTTCACCTTGGGACCGGTGTAGCGAGCCATGTCGTGTCCTCCTCAGACCCGGCGCCGCTTGGGCGGGCGGCAGCCGTTGTGGGGCACGGGGGTGACGTCCTTGACGCCGGTGACCTCGATGCCGGTGTTCTGGATCGAGCGGATCGCGGTCTCGCGGCCGGAGCCGGGGCCCTTGGTCTGCACGTCGACCTTGCGGACGCCGTGCTCCATGGCCCGGCGGGCGGCCTGCTCGGCGCACATCTGCGCGGCGTAGGGGGTGGACTTGCGGGAGCCCTTGAACCCGACGTTGCCGGAGGACGCCCACGCGATGACGTTGCCCTCCTGGTCGGAGATCGACACGATCGTGTTGTTGAACGTGCACTTGATGTGCGCGATGGCGTGGGTGACGTTCTTGCGCTCGCGCTTGCGGGGGCGGCGACCGCCCGGAGCTGGCTTGGCCATTACTTGCGCACCTTCTTCTTGCCGGCCACGGTCTTCTTGGGTCCCTTGCGGGTCCGGGCGTTGGTCTGGGTCCTCTGCCCGTGCACGGGCAGGCCGCGGCGGTGCCGCAGGCCCTGGTAGCACCCGATCTCCATCTTGCGCTTGATGTCCTGCTGGACCTCGCGCTTCAGGTCGCCCTCGACCTTGAGGTTCTGGTCGATCCAGGCGCGGATGCGGTTCACCTCGGTGTCGGTGAGGTCGCGGACCCGGGTGTCGGGGTCGACGTCGGTCGCCTCGCAGATCTGGCGGGCGACGGACTGGCCCACGCCGAAGACGTAGGTGAGGGAGATGACGAGGCGCTTCTCGCGCGGGAGGTCGACGCCGGCGATGCGGGCCATGCTCAGGCTCCTCGGAGGGTGGTGGAGGGGGCGGGTGCCACGATCAGCCCTGCCGCTGCTTGTGGCGGGGGTTGGTGCAGATGACCTGCACGCGGCCGTGGCGACGGATGATCTTGCACTTCTCGCAGATCGGCTTGACGCTGGGACGAACCTTCATCGGGACACTTTCGGGGTTGCCCGGGCCGGAGGCGGCGGGCGGGGCGGAGGGTGGGGCTACTTGAAGCGGTAGGTGATGCGGCCGCGGGACAGGTCGTAGGGGGTGAGCTCGACCTGGACGCGGTCCCCCGGGAGGATCCGGATGTAGTGCATCCGCATCTTCCCCGAGATGTGGGCGAGCACGGTGTGCCCGTTCTCGAACTCCACCTTGAACATGGCGTTGGGGAGCGACTCGAGGACGGTCCCCTCGAGGACGATCGCGTCTTGCTTGGGCTTGGGCAGCGTTCCACTCCTGGCCGAGTCGGCAGTCGATCCGGGGCCTCCACGCAGGGACGCAGAGGGCTCACCGGGCCGACGGACGATGCTAGACGCGCGCCGGCAGAGGTTCCAACCCGCCGGATCGACCAGTCTGGCCCGGGCGCTGCGGTGAGGGGTGGATGCCCGGGGGTGACCCCCGGCCGGCCGCACGATAGCCCCGTCCCGGGCGGGGCGCGCCGCCTCGCCCGCGACGATGGCCCGCTCCTGCTCGCCCCGGTGCGCCCGCTCGCCCGGGCGCCGTCTCGGCCGACGGGCCGGGGACCTCCGTCAGCCGCCGCCGGGGGCGGGGTCGGCGTTGTCCTCGGCGTAGCGCTGGAGGGCGGCGTCGAGGGCGGCGTCGGCCTCGGCCGCGGCGTCCTCGGGGTCGGCCCCGTCGCGGGCGACCTGGCCCAGGGCGGCCTCGACGATGGCGCCGTAGTCCTCGCGCGGTCCGATCAGCGGCGGGGGCTGGTCGGGCCCGACGGCGAGCAGCTGGTCGGTCGCCACCTCCAGGAGGCTCCCGGCCAGCCCGGAGTCCCAGAACTCGGTGAAGGCCGGGTCCTCGGTGGCCCCCTCCACGATGGGCAGGTAGGAGCCCTGGGTGTGCCACTGCACCTGGCCCGCCTCGGTGGCCATGTACCGGGAGAAGGCCCACGCTGCGGCCTGGACCTCGGGGGGGTTGCTGGCCGGCATGAAGAAGGCGCCGCCACCGATCTGGGCCTGGCCCGCCTCCTCCAGGCCCGGGAAGGGCGCCGCCCCCACGACGATGTCCTCGGCCGAGATGTCGACGTCGGGCGTCGCGGCCCCGCCGGTGTCGACCTCGCCGCCGCCCAGGAGGGTGGCGATGGTGGTCGCCGCGGTGGACGTCTCGATCAACATGGACGCCTGCTGGGAGGCCACGGCCAGGTACTGGTCGATGCCGCCGGTGTTGAACGGGCTGACCAGGCCCTCGTCGGCCATGGTCGAGAGCCAGTCGAAGACCTCGACGGTGGCCGGGTTGTCGAAGGTGGCCTCCGTGGCCAGCCCGTCGCGGCCGTTGGCGTTGTTCACGATCGGCTCGCCCGCGCCGCCGTCCCAGTACTCGACGAACCCGGGCGAGAGCAGCAGCGAGAGCGGGGTGGCGATCCCGGCGTTCTCCTGGATGGCCCGCGAGTCCTCGAGCACCTCGTCGAGGGTCTCGGGCGGGTCCTCGGGGTCGAGCCCGGCCCGGGCGAAGTGGGCCTTGTTGTAGTAGAGGATGTTGGTCGAGACGGTGGCCAGGGTCGGCCAGTAGGTGCCCTCCGAGCTGAGGCCGCTCCGGACCGACGGGAGCACGTCGGGCTCGATCCCCTCGGCGTCGAAGCACTCCTGGGCGGGGCGCAGGGTGTTGGTGTCGATCAGCACCTGGAGGTCGTTGAGGTCCATGTGGACCAGCCCGGGCAGCGACCCGCCGGCGATGCCCTGGATGTAGGCCTGGCGGACCTCGCTGTAGGTGGTGCCCTGGGAGAGGACCTCGACCTCGACGTCGTCCTGCTCGGCGTTGAACTGGGCCGCCAGGTCCTCGAGGGTGGTCTTGGCCTCGGCGTTGAGGGCGTGCCACAGCTCCAGCTTCACCGGCGGGGCGTCGGGGGCGCGCTCCTCGAGGGGGGTGAGGCAGGTGTCGCCGTCGTCGAGGGCGTCGACCTGCACGCCCAGCGACCGCTCCGAGCGGACGCACCCGGCGGCGATCAGCACGGCCACGGCGAGCAGGGCGAGGGTCCGGGTGCTGCGCCGCATCACGACGTCATCCTCCCAGCCGGTCGTCCAGAGGTCCGGTCACCCCGGGCGCGCGCCCCCGAGGCGCCAGCCGAGGACACCGGTGACCACGTGAGCACCATCAGCCCTTGACCGCCCCTGCCGTGAGGCCTCTGACGATGTGGCGCTGGAAGAGGATCAGCAGCACCACCATCGGGGCGGCGATGACCAGGGCGCCGGCCACGATCAGGTTGGCGTTCTCGGGGTTGCTGGTGAGGCTCTGCACCGCGATGGGGGCCGTGCCCCACTGCTCGGGTCGGGTGGTGATGATCCGGGGCCAGAGGTACTGGTTGTAGGCGCCGAGGAAGGCGAGGAGCACGAAGGCGGCGATCACCGGGCGCGACAGCGGGACGGCCAGCCGGGTGAGCAGCTTCCCGTGGCTCCAGCCCTCGAGTCGGGCCGCGTCGCGGAGCTCGGACGGGACGCCGAGGAAGGCCTGGCGGATCAGGAACGTCCCGAGGGCTGTGGCCAGGAAGGGCACGACCAGGCCCTGGTAGCTGTCCTTCCACCCCCAGTTGGAGATGGTGGCCAGGTTGGGCAGGACCGTGACCTCCAGCGGGAGGAGCAGGGTGGCCATGAACAGGGCGAACACCACCCGCTTGAGGGGGAAGCGCAGGTAGGCGAAGGCGTAGGCCGCCAGCAGCGACGTCACGACCTGCGACAGCGTGATGACCACGGTGACGACCAGGCTGCGCCCCAGGGCACCGCCGAGGTTGGCGTTGCGCCAGGCCCGCGAGAAGACGTCCCACTGCACGTCCTGGGGGGTCAGCAGGCTGCCGCCCGAGAAGATGCTCGACGGGGCGGAGATGGCCCGCACGAAGGTGAAGTACACCGGCAGCAGCACCACGGTGGCGACCGCGACCAGCAGGAGGTACCAGCCCGCCTTCCTCCAGGTCTCAGTCGCCATAGTGGACCCGCCGATCGAGGATCGTGAACTGGCCCAGGGCCACCACGAAGCTCACGAGGAACAGCCCGACCGACATGATGGAGCCGGCGCCGAGCCGGTCCGGGGTGCGGTTCTCGAAGATCTTGAACACCAGCGTCTCGGTGGAGCCGTCGGGGCCGCCGGGGGGCTGGGTGAGGGCGTCGATGATGGCGAAGGCCTGGATGGCGTTGATGACCAGGTAGATCGACAGGAAGAGCAGCACCGGCGACAGCAGGGGCAGGGTGACGGTGAAGAAGCGGCGCAGGGCGCTGTGGCCGTCGAGCTGCGAGGCCTCCTCCACCTCCCGGGGGATGGCTTGGAGCCCGGCCAGGACGATCACGAACGACACGCCCAGGGTCTGCCAGGTCGAGGCCAGGGCCACACCGGCCATGGCGGTGTCGGGGTCGCCCAGCAGGTCGGGGCTCTTCACCACGCCGATCACCGGGTTGATGACGGCCAGGAAGAGGAACCCTGCGACCGCGGTGGACGTGGCGACGGTCGAGGTGAAGATCGTCTGGAAGATCTTCATGCCCCGGAGCTGGCGGTTGGCCAGCAGGGCGAGGAGGATCCCCAGGACCAGTCCGGCGGGCACCGTGTAGACGAGGAACAGGAAGCTGTTCCAGAGGCCGCTGCGGAACTCGTCGCCGCCCAGCACGTCGCCGTACTGGCTCCACCCGACGTACCGGAGGTTGTCGCCGGCGATGTTGTTGCGGTACAGGCCCCTCAGCACCAGCTGCTCGAACGGGTAGTAGAAGAAGGTGACGAAGACGCCCAGCGAGGGCGAGAGGAAGAGGAGCGCGAGCCCCGCCTCCTTCCACCGTGACGTGTCGCTGACCCTCGCCTCGTCGCCGGCGCCGCCCAGGCGGCGGATGGCGGTCACGTCGGGTCCGAGGCGGTGTCGACGGCCCGGCCCGCGAGCGCACCATCCTCCGAGCCGGCGGTGAGGTGGGGCGGGATCGGTGCCGGGGGCGCGTCGGCGGACCCCGGGATGGCCAGGGACCATCCGGTCGAGGCGTCGAACAGGTGGACCTGGCCGTCGACCGCCCGCACCCGCAGCTCGTCGCCCGGCGCGGGCGGGGCGCCGCGGGGCTCGAGGCGGACCGTCCAGCGGGGCCCGTCGGCCCCGGAACCCAGCCCGACGGTGGCCAGGGCCTCGTGGCCCAGCCACTCGACGTGGCGCACCGTCGTGCGGAGCGGGCCGTCCGGCTCCACCAGCAGGTGCTCGGGTCGGGCGCCGACCACGACGTCGCCGGTGATGCCGGCATCGTCGATGGCCAGGTGGCCGCCCTCCACCTCGACCCGGCCTCCCCCGGCCGTGCCCGGCGACGTGTTCATCGGCGGGGTGCCGATGAACCCGGCGACGAACACGTTGGCGGGCGTCTCGTAGACGTCGCGGGGGGTGCCGACCTGCTGGATGTGGCCGTCGGCGAGCACCGCGACCCGGTCGGCCATGGTCATGGCCTCGACCTGGTCGTGGGTCACGTACACGATCGTGGTGGCCAGCCGGGCGTGGAGGTCGGTGATCTCGGCCCGGGTCTGGGCCCGCAGCTTGGCGTCGAGGTTCGAGAGCGGCTCGTCCATGAGGAAGACGGCCGGGCGGCTCACCACGGCTCGCGCCACCGCCACCCGCTGTCGCTGGCCGCCGGAGAGGGCGCTGGGCTTGCGGTCGAGGTAGTCGGCCAGGCCCAGCATGCGGGCGGCCTCGTCGATGCGCGCGTCGCGCTCGGCCTTGGTCAGCTTCCGGATCGACCCGTCGTCGGTGCGGCTGGGCTTGGACACCAGCGGCGACTCGATGTTCTTGCGCACCGTCATGTGCGGGTACAGGGCGTAGCTCTGGAACACCATGGCCACGTCGCGCTTGGCCGGGACCACGTGGTTGACGACCCGGTCGCCGATCGACAGCTCGCCGGAGCTGATCTCCTCCAGGCCTGCGATCATCCGCAATGCGGTGCTCTTGCCGCATCCGGACGGGCCCAGCAGCACCATGAACTCCCCGTCCTCGACCGCGAGGTCGAGGCCCTCCACCGCGGTGACGTCGCCGTACCGCTTGGTCACCCCGTCGAAGGTCACGCTCGCCATGGGCGGGGACCCTAGGCCAGCCCGGCACGTCCCGGTGGTGAGCCGGTGGACGTCGGGTGGCCCCTCGACGGCGATCCGGTGAACCGGCCCCGGCGGGGCCGAGCACCACCGTCGGGCGAAGACGGTGACGGCTCCCCTGGCCCCGTCGTGGTCAGGGGAGGGTGAGGACCTCGGGCCCGTCGTCGGTGACGGCGATGGAGTGCTCGGCGTGGGCGGCCCAGGTGCCGTCGACGGTGACGACGGTCCAGTCGTCGTCGAGCACGTCGGTCTCGGCGGTGCCGATGGCCACCATGGGCTCGACGGCCAGCACGTTGCCCGGCTTGAGCCGGGGGCCCCGCCCGGGCCAGCCCACGTTGGGCACCGGTGGGGACTCGTGCATGGCCTGGCCGATGCCGTGGCCGGTGTAGCCGTCGACGACCCAGAGGCCCTCGGCCTCGACCACGCGCTGCACGGCGGCGCCGATGTCGCCGAGGTGACCCCCGGGGACCATGGCTGCGATGCCGGCGGCCAGCGACCGCTCGGTGACGTCGATCAGGTGCTGGGCCTCGGCCGAGATGGTGCCGATGCCTGCGGTGTAGGCGGCGTCGCCGTGCCAGCCGTCGACGACGGCCCCGCAGTCGACCGAGACGATGTCGCCCTCCTCCAGCACGCGGTCGCCGGGGATGCCGTGGACGACGACCTCGTTGGGCGAGGCGCAGATGACCGCGGGGTAGGTGCCGGCCACGCCCAGGAAGTTCGACGTCGCGCCGCGGGCGGCGAGCACCTCGCGGCCGATGCGGTCGAGGTCGCCGGTGGTGACGCCCGGACGCAGGGCGGCGCGGGTCCGCTCGTGCATCTCGGCCACCACCCGCCCGGCCCGGCGCATCACCGCGACCTCGGCGCGCGAGCGCCGGGCGATGCCTCCCAGCTTCACCGTCTAGCCCCGGTCGACGGTGCGGGCGTCGACCACGGCGAGGATGCGGGAGAAGACCTCGTCCTCGGTGCCCAGGCCGTCGACGGTCTCGAGCAGGCCCTGGTCGCGGTAGTGGTGCACCAGCGGGGCCGTCTCCTGCTCGTAGAGGTCGAGCCGGCGCTGGATGGCCTCGGGCTGGTCGTCGTCGCGCAGCACCGGGTGCCCGCCGCACTTGGGGCAGGTGCCGTCGGCGATGGCGGCGTCGTCGGCCCGGTAGATGGTGCCACAGCCAGGGCACACCCGACGCGAGGAGATGCGCTCGATGACGACCGCGTTCTCGACGGCCAGGTCGACCACCACCTCGAGGGGGGCGCCGGCGGTGATGTCGGCCAGCGCCTCGGCCTGGCCGACGGTGCGGGGGAAGCCGTCGAGGATCCAGCCCCGCTCGGCGTCGGGCTCGTGGAGGCGGTCGTCGACGATGCCGACCATGACCTCGTCGGGGACGAGGTCGCCGGCGTCCATGATCTGCTTGGCCCGCCGGCCGAGGGGCGTGCCCTCGCGCACCGCGGCCCGGAGCATGTCGCCGGTGGAGATGTGGGGGACCGCGCAGAGCCGCCCGAGCCGCTCGGCCTGGGTGCCCTTCCCGGCACCCTGCCGGCCGAGGATCAGCATGCGGACGCCCGGGTGGGCCGGGTCGCCGCCCTCCGACGAGCTCACGTCTTCAGGAAGCCCTCGTAGTTGCGCATCATCAGCTGGCTGTCGATCTGCTTCATGGTCTCGAGGGCCACGCCGACGGCGATCAGGATCGAGGTGCCGAAGAACCCGAGCTGCAGGCCGGCGTTGGTGCCCAGCGTGCGCCCCAGGACGAAGGCCGGCAGCAGGGCCACGAAGGCGATGAAGAGGGCGCCGGGCAGGGTGATGCGGTTGAGGATGCGGCTGAGGTAGCGCTCGGTCTGGATGCCGGGGCGGATGCCGGGGATGAAGCCGCCCTGCTTGCGGATCTGGTCGGCCTGCTTGTGCGGGTCGAACTGGATGGCGGCGTAGAAGTAGGCGAAGCCGATGATCAGCAGCCCGTAGGTGGCGAGGTAGAGGACGCTCGTCCCCCGCCGGAAGTGGTCGTCGATGAACTGCTGGGCCTGGTAGGCCCAGTTGCCGCCACCGTCGGGGTTGGTCTTGGCCGGCAGCACCGAGCTGATCATCACCGGCAGGTACAGCATCGAGTTGGCGAAGATGATGGGGATCACGCCCGATGCGTTGACCTTGAGCGGGATGTAGGTGTTCTGCCCGCCGTACTGCTTGCGGCCGACCTGGCGCTTGGCGAACTGCACCGGGATGCGGCGCTGGCCCTGCTCCACGAACACGATGGCCACGAGCACGCCGATGAACAGCACCACCACGCCGAGCATGGCGAGGAGCCCGGACTCGGCCCGGACGGCCCCGAAGTTGGCCGGCAGCTGGCTGACGACCGAGGCGAAGATCAGCAGCGACATGCCGTTGCCGATGCCCCGCTGGGTGATGAGCTCGCCCATCCACATGATGAGGGCGGTGCCGGCGGTGAGGCTGATCACCACGATCAGCACCCGGCTCCAGTTGTAGTTGCCGCCGAAGAGGTCGAGGTCGAAGGGGTTGCCGCCGGCGAAGCCCTGGCCGCCCTCCTTGAAGAGGAAGGTGAGGCCGGTGGACTGCATCACCGCGATGGCCACGGTGAGGTACCGGGTCCACTGGGTGATCTTGCGCTGGCCCACCGCGCCCTGCTGCTGCCACTGCTCCAGCTTGGGGATCACCACGGCGAGGATCTGCATGATGATCGACGAGGTGATGTAGGGCATCACGCCCAGGGCGAACACCGCGAACTGGGTGATGGCGCCGCCGGAGAAGAGGCGCAGGAACTCGAGGGCGCCGCTCTGGCCGGCGTTGTCCTTCAGCGTCTGCAGGGTGGAGACGTCGATGCCGGGGACCGGGACGTGCGAACCCAGTCGGTACAGCAGGATCATGAAGATGGTGAAGGCGATCTTGTTGCGGAGATCCTCCACCTTGAACATGTTCGTCATGCTCGACAGCAACGTGGGTTCCCTTCGGTCGGACCGGCGGTGGGGCCGGGCCGGGTCGCGCTCAGCGGTTGGTCAGGTGGTTGCCCTGCGCCGGAGGGCGACGGTCGCCCCACGGGGCGGGCACGACGGTCACGCTACCCCCCGCCGCGGTGATGGCGGCCTCGGCCGAGGCCGAGAAGGCGTGGGCCGACACGTCGACGGCGCGGGTGATCTCGCCCCGGCCGAGCACCTTCACCAGGGCACCCTTGTGGGTGAGGCCCTTGGCCCGGAGCGTGTCCGGGGTGACGGTGTCGTCGCCGGTGCCGTCGAGGGTGTCGAGGTTGACGGCCTGGTACTCGACGCGGAAGGGGTTGTTGAAGCCCTTGAGCTTGGGGACCCGCATGTGCAGCGGCATCTGCCCGCCCTCGAAGCCGGCGGGGACCTTGCTGCGGGCCTTCTGGCCCTTGGTGCCGCGGCCGGCGGTCTTGCCGCCCTTGCCGGCGATGCCCCGGCCGACGCGCTTGCGGCGTCGGTTCGACCCGGGGGGCGGGGTGAGGTCGTGGATCTTCATTAGTCCGTCTCCTCGACGGTGATGAGGTGGGGGACCTTGGCGATCATGCCCCGGATCTCCGGGCGGTCCGGCAGCACGTTGCTGCGCCCGATGCGACCCAGGCCGAGAGCACGGAGGGTGCCGCGCTGCTTGGGCTTGGAGCCGATGGCGGAGCGGGTCTGGGTGACCTTGAGCGTCATCAGTGGACCTCGTCGGGGACGTGGGGGCCGCGCTCGGACTCCTTGTAGGCCTCGAGCAGGCCCTTGGGGACGAACTCCTCGGCCGACAGGCCCCGCAGGCGGGCGACCTCGTCGGGCCGCTTGAGGCCCCGGAGGCCGTTGATGGTGGCGCGGGCCACGTTGATGTGGTTGGCCGAGCCCAGCGACTTGCACAGCACGTCGTGGATCCCGGCCTCCTCGAGGATGGCGCGGGCGGCGCCGCCGGCGATGACGCCGGTGCCGGGGGCGGCGGGCTTCAGCATCACCCGGGCCGCGCCCTGGCGGCCGACGGTGGGGTGGGTGACGGTGGAGCCGGCGAGGGCCACGGAGAACATGTTCTTCTTGGCCTCCTCGGTGCCCTTCTGGATGGCGAGGGGCACCTCCTTGGCCTTGCCGTACCCGAGGCCGACGCGCCCGGCGCCGTCGCCGATCACCACGAGCGCGGTGAAGGAGAAGCGACGGCCGCCCTTGACGACCTTGGCGACGCGGTTGATGTCGATGACCCGCGACTCGCGCAGCTGGGCATCGTTGGTGGGAGGGGCCATCAGAACTCCAGTCCGGCGGTGCGGGCGGCGTCGGCGAGGGCCGCCACCCGACCGTGGTAGTTGTTGCCGCCGCGGTCGAAGACGACCGTGGTGATCCCGGCCTCGGTGGCGCGGGAGGCGAGCAGCTCGCCCACCTTCTTGGCTGCGTCGACGTTGCCGCCGCCGTCGCCGCGGAGCGACGCCTCGAGGGAGGTGGCGGCGGCCAGGGTGCGGCCGGTGGTGTCGTCGATCACCTGGGCGGCGATGTGCTTGTTCGAGCGGAACACGGCCAGGCGCGGGCGCTCGGCGGTGCCCCTCACCTTCTTGCGGACCCGACGGTGACGCCGGATCCGGGCCTCTCGCTTCTTCTGCGCAGCGTTGCTCATGGTCAGTCAGTCCTACTTCGCGGTCTTGCCGGCCTTGCGGGTCACCTGCTCGCCCAGGTACCGCACGCCCTTGCCCTTGTAGGGCTCGGGCTTGCGGAGGGCACGGATGTCGGCGGCCACCTGGCCGACCTTCTCCTTGTCGGCGCCCCGCACGGTGATGCGGGTGGGGCTGGGGACCTCGAAGGTGATGCCGTCGGGGGCCTCCACCCGCACCGGGTGGCTGAAGCCGAGCGACAGGTCGAGGGCGGTGCCCTGGAGGGTGGCGCGGAAGCCGGTGCCGATGATCTCGAGGTCGCGGGTGAACTCCTGGCTCACGCCGACGACCATGTTGTTGACCAGGGAGCGCACCAGGCCGTGCATGGCCCGGGTCTGGCGCTCGTCGTCGGGGCGCTCCACCAGCAGGGTGTCGCCGTCCTGGCGGACGGTGACGGTGCCGGGGATGTCGCGGGCCAGGTTGCCCTTGGGGCCGCTTGACGGTGACGGTGCGTCCCACGATGCCGACGTCGACGCCGGCGGGGACGGGGATGGGGTTCTTGCCTACGCGGGACATGGGTACCTCACCACACGAAGCAGAGGACCTCGCCGCCCACGTTGCGCTTGCGCGCCTCGCGGTCGGTGAGCAGCCCCTGGCTGGTCGAGACGACGGCCACGCCGAGGCCCCCGAGGACACGGGGGATCTCCTTGGACTTGCGGTAGACCCGCAGGCCCGGCTTGGAGACGCGCTGGATGCCGGAGATGGTGCGGGACCGCTCGGGCGAGTACCGCATGGTGATGTGCAGGGTGGAGCCGGGCTTGTCGGTGTTGGCCTCGACGCGGAAGGCGTCGATGTAGCCCTCCGCCTTGAGCACCTGGGCCAGGGCTTCCTTCTGCTTGGAGCTCGGCATGCGCACCTCGTCGTGCATCGCCACGTTGGCGTTGCGGACGCGCGTGAGCATGTCGGCGATGGGGTCGGTCATCGTCATCGGTTCGTCTCCGTCCCTCACCAGCTGGCCTTGGTGACACCGGGGATCTCGCCGGCGTGGACCATGTCCCGCAGGCAGACCCGGCACAGCTTGAACTTGCGGTACACCGAGTGCGGGCGACCGCACCGCTGGCACCGGGTGTAGGCCCGGACCTTGAACTTGGGCGTCTTGTTCGCCTTGTTGATGAGCGCCTTCTTGGCCATTACTGCCCCTCACGCTTGAACGGGAAGCCGAAGGCGGCGAGCAGGGCTCGACCCTCGGCGTCGGTGGCGGCACTGGTCACGATGGTGATGTCCATGCCGCGGGTGGAGTCGACCTTGTCGTAGTCGATCTCCGGGAAGATGAGCTGCTCGGTCACGCCGAACGTGTAGTTGCCGTTGCCGTCGAACGACCGGGGGTCGAGCCCGCGGAAGTCGCGGATGCGGGGGATCGCCAGGCTGACCAGGCGGTCGAAGAACTCCCACATGCGGTCGCCCCGGAGGGTGACCTTGGCGCCGATGGCGTTGCCCTCGCGGAGCTTGAAGCCGGCGATCGACTTCTTGGCCCGGGTCACCGCCGGCTTCTGGCCGGTGATGAGGGTGAGGTCGTTGACCGCCCCGTCGAGCAGCGACGGCTGGCCCACGGCCTCGCCGACGCCCATGTTGACGACGATCTTCTCGAAGCGGGGCACCTGCATGACGTTGGCCAGGTCGAGCTGGTCCTTGAGCTGGGCCCGGACGGTGTCGTCGTAGCGACGCTTGAGCCGGGGGGCCTGGGGGGTGGTGGTCGGCGGCCATCAGATCTCCGCTCCCGTCCGTCGGCAGACCCGGATCTTGGTGCCGTCCTCGAGGACCTTGTAGCCGACGCGGGTCGGCTTGCCGTCGCTGGGGCTGAGCACCGCCACGTTGGGCACCGGGAGGGGCATGTCCTTGTCGATGATGCCGCCCTGGCTGGTGGCCGACTTGGCCTTCTGGTGCTTCTTGGCGATGTTGACGCCCTCGACGATCACCTTGTTCTGCGGACGGGAGGACGCGCATGACGACGCCCTCCTTGCCCCGGTCCTTGCCGGTGAGGACGCGGACGCGGTCGCCCTTCCTGATCTTGACCGTGCTGCTCATCAGAGCACCTCCGGTGCGAGCGAGACGATGCGCATGAAGCGCCGGTCGCGCAGCTCGCGGCCGACCGGTCCGAAGATGCGGGTGCCACGGGGCTGCTGCTGGTCGTTGATGAGGACGGCGGCGTTCTCGTCGAAGCGGATGTAGGAGCCGTCGGGACGACGCTTCTCCTTCTTCACCCGGACCACGACGCACTTGACGACGTCGCCCTTGCGGACGGCGGCGCCGGGGATGGCGTCCTTCACGGTGGCGACGATGATGTCGCCGATCGAGGCGTAGCGGCGCTTGGAGCCGCCCAGCACCTTGATGCAGAGGATCTCCTTGGCGCCGCTGTTGTCGGCGACGCGGAGACGGGACTCTTGCTGGATCATCGGGCCCTCTCCAGGACCTCGAGGAGGCGCCAGCGCTTCAGCTTGGAGAGCGGGCGGGTCTCCTGCACCCGGACGCGATCGCCGACGTTGAGGTCGTTGGTCTCGTCGTGGGTGTAGAGCTTGGTGGAGCGCTTCACCGTCTTGCCGTACAGGCGGTGCCGGTACTGGGAGGTCACGGTGACCACCGCGGTCTTGTCCATGGAGGCGGAGGTGACGATGCCCTCCCGCACCTTGCGGGGGTTGGCGCGCTCGGCGGTCTCGGTCTCAGGTGCTCATCGGCTGATCTCCTCGGCCTCGGCCAGGGCGATCTCGCGCCGGCGGAGCTCGGTCAGGATGCGGGCCACCTCGCGGCGGGCGGCGTGGATGGCGGCGCCGTTCTCCAGCTGGCCGGTGGCCCGGCGGAAGCGCAGGTTGAACAGCTCCTCGCGGGCCTCGACCAGGCGCGTCGTCGAGCTCGCCGTCGCTGAGGTCGGTCAGGATCTCCTTGGCCATCAGAACTCCACCTCCCGGCGGACGAAGCGGGCCTTCATCGGCAGCTTCTGGATGGCCCGGTCGATGGCCTCCTTGGCCACGGCCTCGTCGGAGTAGGAGAGCTCGAAGAGCACGCGGCCGGGCTTGACCACGGCGACCCAGCGCTCCGGGTTGCCCTTGCCCGAGCCCATGCGGGTCTCGGCCGGCTTCTCGGTGACGGGCTTGTCCGGGAACACGTTGATCCAGACCTTGCCGCCGCGCTTGATGTGGCGGGTCATGGCGATGCGGGCCGCCTCGATCTGGCGGGCGGTCACCCAGCCGGGCTCGAGGGCCTGGATCCCGAAGTCGCCGAAGGTGACGGCGGTGCCGCCCTTGGCCGGGCCGGTGGTCCGGCCGCGGTGGGTCTTGCGGTGCTTGACCTTGCGAGGCATCAACATCAGTCGGCGTCCCCGGGTCGGAAGTGGGGGGTCTCGTGGTGCTCGCGGACCGAGCGCTCGATGGCCTCCTCCTCCTCGAGCAGCTTCTCGAACTCGGGGTCGGCCTCGCCCAGGAGCGGCTTGGGCTCCTCGCCCTCGGCCGCGGGCGCGGCCGCGGGGGCCTCGGCCGGGGCCTCGGGGGCGGGGCGGCGGCCCTTGGAGGACACGACGGCGGGGCGGGGCGCCCCGGCGGGGGCGCCGGAGGTCTCGCCGACGGCCATGGCCGCCTCCTTGGTGATCTTGTCCTCGGCGGCCGCCTTGTAGGGGAGGATGTCGCCCTTGTAGATCCAGACCTTCACGCCGATGCGACCGGCGGAGGTCTTGGCCTCGCGGAAGCCGTAGTCGATGTCGGCGCGGAGGGTGTGCAGCGGCACGCGGCCCTCGCGGTACCACTCGGTGCGGCTCATCTCCGAGCCACCGAGGCGGCCCGAGCACTGGACCCGGATGCCGAGGGCGCCGGCCTTCTGGGCGTTCTGCACGGCGCGCTTCATGGCCCGGCGGAAGGCGACCCGGCCGGCCAGCTGGTCGGCCACGCCCTGGGCGATCAGGGCGGCGTCGAGCTCGGGCTGCTTGATCTCCTGGATGTTGAGCTGGACCTTGTTGTTGCCGGTGATCTTGGTGAGCTCGGCGCGGAGCTCGTCGGCCTGGGCGCCGCGGCGCCCGATGACGATGCCGGGGCGCGCGGTGTGGACGTCGACGCGGACGCGGTCGCGCGTGCGCTCGACCTCGATGCGGCTGATGGCGGCGTGGGGCAGCGCCGACATGATCATGTCGCGGACCTTCCAGTCCTCGATCACGAGGTCGGCGTACTCCTCACGCCCGGCGAACCAGCGCGACTTCCAGTCGGTGGTGACGCCGAGTCGGAACCCGTAGGGGTTGACCTTCTGGCCCATTACTTCTCGTCCTCGGTGTCGTCGGTGTCGTCGTCCGCCTCGGCCGTGGTGTCGTCGTCGGTGTCGGCGACGACCTCCTCGGCCTCGTCGTCGGAGGCCTCGTCGGCCTCGGCGCCTCGTCGCTCGGGTCCTCCGCGCTGCCGACGGCGTCGTCGACGTCGACCTCGGCGTCGGTGACCTCGTGGTCGGTGGTGGCCTCGTCGGCCTCGGTGTCGGCCGGGGCCTCGTCGGTGGTCTCGGGCGCGTCCTCGGCGCCGTCGGCCTTGCGGGACTTGGCCACGCGGGCCCGCCGGTCGGCGGCGGGGGTGCGGCGGCGACCGCCACGGCCGCCCTCGGTGGTGAGGCCGCTGCTGGTTCTTCTCCCGCCAGCGGCGCAGCTCGTCGTCGTCCATGCGGCCGACGATGACGGTGATGTGGCAGGTGCGCTTGCGGATGCGGGTGGCCCGGCCCCGGGCCCGGGGCCGCCAGCGCTTGAGGGTGGGGCCCTCGTCGGCGTAGCAGGCGACGACCTTCAGGGTCTCGCCGTCCTGGCTGTCGTTGGCCTCGGCGTTGGCCACGGCGGAGGCCAGGGCCTTGCGGATGATGCGGGCGATGTCGCGCTCGGTGAAGGCCAGGACCTGGTCGGCGTCGGCCACGTGCAGGCCGCGGATCAGGTCGAGGACCTCACGGGCCTTGTAGGCCGAGACCCGCACGTAGCGGACCTGGGCCCGGGTGCCCGGGCGCTCGTTGGTCTTGGTGGCCGTCATCGGCGCTTCACCCCCCGCTCCTGGCCGGCGTGGAACCGGAAGGTGCGGGTCGGGGCGAACTCGCCCAGCTTGTGGCCGACCATCGACTCGGTGATGTAGACGGGCACGTGCTTGCGCCCGTCGTGGACGGCGATGGTGTGGCCGACCATGTCGGGGATGATCGTCGAGCGGCGGGACCAGGTCTTGATGACCTTCTTCTCGCCCTTCTCGTTGAGCCCGTCGACCTTGGTCAACAGGTGGCCGTCGACGAACGGACCCTTCTTCAGTGAACGGGGCATGACTACCTCCGCGAGCCGCGGGTGCGGCGGCGCCGGACGATGAGCTTCTGGGACGGCTTGTTGGTGTCGCGGGTGCGGCCCTCGGGCTTGCCCCACGGGGAGACGGGGTGGCGGCCACCGGAGGTCTTGCCCTCACCGCCGCCGTGCGGGTGGTCGACCGGGTTCATGGCCACGCCGCGGGTCTGGGGGCGGACGCCCTTCCAGCGGTTGCGGCCGGCCTTGCCCACCTTGATGAGCTCGGCCTCGGCGTTGCCGACGGTGCCGACGGTGGCCCGGCAGTCGATCGGCACCCGGCGCATCTCGGTGCTGGGGAGGCGCAGGGTGGCGAAGTCGCCCTCCTTGGCCACCAGCTGGACGCTGGAGCCGGCACTGCGGGCCATGCGGCCCCCGCCCCCGGGCTTCATCTCGATGTTGTGCACCGTGGTGCCCACCGGGATGTAGCGCATGGGCAGGGCGTTGCCGGGACGGATCTCGGCGCCCTGGCCGGACTGGAGCATGTCGCCGACCTTCACGTCGCGGGGGGCGAGGATGTAGCTCTTGGCCCCGTCCACGTAGTGGAGCAGCAGGATGCGGCAGTTGCGGTTGGGGTCGTACTCGACCGCGGCGACCTTGGCCGGCACGCCGTCCTTGGTGCGACGGAAGTCGACCTGGCGGTACTGGCGCTTGTGGCCCCCGCCCTTGTGGCGGGCGGTCTTGTGGCCGCCGTTGTTGCGGCCGCCGGTCTTGGGGTTGGGGCCGACCAGCGCCTTCTCCGGGCGGTCCTTGGTGACCTCGCCGAAGTCCGACGAGGTCTGGAACCGGCGGGCCGGGCTGGTGGGCTTGCGCTTGCGAAGTGCCATCAGAGCGTTCCTCAGCTCTCGAACAGGTCGATGGAGTCGCCCTCGGCGAGGGTGACGATGGCCCGCTTGCTGCTGGCCTTGGACCCCAGCTTCCCGGTGCGGCGGTTGCGGACCGACTTGCCCTTGCGGTTCAGGGTGTTCACCTTGAGCACGGTGACGCCGAAGATCGACTGGACCGCGTCGTGGATCTCGGGCTTGGAGGCCGTGGGGTGGACGATGAAGGTGTACTGGTTGGTCTCGAGCAGGGCGTAGGACTTCTCGCTCACGACCGGCTTCAGGATGACCTGGCGGGGATCCTTCATCACTCCTCCTCGTCGTCGGTGGCGTCGGCGACCGGGACCTCGACGTGGTCGTCGGAGGGGGTGGGCGCCTCGGTGGCGTCCTCGTCGACGACGGGCACCTCGGCCCGCTCGCCGGGGGCACCGCCGCGGTGGCCGGCGGGGGCCTCGACGGTGGCCGGGGCGCCGTGGCCGCCGCGGGAGACGGGGGTGTCACCGGGGACCGACGCCGGGGTGAAGACGACCCAGTCGCTCACCAGCACGTCGTAGGCGTTGAGCTCGGACGGGGTGAGGATGTGGACGTCGGTCAGGTTGCGGAAGCTCTTCCAGGTGACGTCGTCGTCGGCCGCGAGGACGAGCAGGACCTTGCCCTCGACGCCGAGGTCGGCGAGGGCGGTGACGGCCTGGGCCGTCTTGGGGGCGTCCCAGCCGAAGTCGACGACCTTGACCCGCCCCTCCGAGGAGCGGTCCGAGAGGGCCGAGCGCAGGGCCAGGCGCACCATCTTCTTGGGGGTGCGCTGGGCGTAGGAGCGGGGCTTGGGGCCGAGGGCGATGCCGCCGCCGGTCCACTGGGGCGAGCGGATGGAGCCCTGACGGGCCCGACCGGTGCCCTTCTGCTTCCACGGCTTGGCGCCGCCGCCGGCGACCTCGGCCCGGGTCTTGGTGGACTGGGTGCCCGAGCGGCGGGCGGCCAGCTGGGCGGTGACGACCTGGTGGAGCACCGCGCCGTTGGGCTCGATGCCGAACACGGCGTCGTCGAGGTCGGTGGTGGTGGTCGTCTTGCCGCTGGCGTCGACCACGTCGATCTTCGACATCAGGACCCCTTCCCGGCGGCCGTCTTGGCCGCGTCGCGCACGAGGACGAGCCCGCCCTTGGGGCCGGGCACCGCACCCTTGATGAGGAGCAGGTTGCGCTCGGTGTCGGTGCGCACCACCTCGAGGTTCAAGGTGGTGACCTTCTCGCCACCGGTGCGACCGGCCATGCGCTGGCCCCGGAACACCCGGGACGGCGTGGCGCAGGCGCCGATGGCGCCGGGGGCCCGGTGGACCCGGTGGGCACCGTGGCTGGCCCGCTGGCCGGCGAAGCCGTGGCGCTTCATGACGCCGGCGAAGCCCTTGCCCTTGCTGACCGCGGTGACGTCGATGCGTCCGCCCTCGGCGAGGATGTCGACCCCGAGGGTCTGGCCCACCTCGTAGCCGGCGGTGTCGTCGATGCGGAGCTCGACGAGGCGGGGCCCGGGCTCGACGTCGGCCTTGGCGAACTGGCCGGCCACCGGCTTGGACAGCTTGGTGGCCTTCTTGGTGCCGAAGGTGACCTGCAGGGCGCTGTAGCCGTCGCGCTCGGGGGTGCGGATGCTGACCACGCGGACCGGCTCGACCTGCAGGACCGTGACGGGCACGACCTTGCGGTCGTCGTCCCAGATCTGGGTCATGCCGAGCTTGGACCCGACGATCGCTGTGGTTGCCATGTCTCTCTCTTCTCGCGGAGGAACGGGCGGTCCGTTCACGCGGACGCTCCGCTCGGGCGGGCCCGGCGGAGCGTTGTCTCGGTTGTGCCGCAGGGTTCCCGGCCGATCGGGTCGGGCGCCTGCGGACGTCGGTTCTGTGGGTGGGAGGCCGTCCTGGTCAGCGACCGGGTCGGCTCCCGTGCACGAAGGGGACACCGTACCGGGTCCCCCCGCTCCCGTCCAAGCCGGCCCGGGCGGCCGGTCCGGACCGCCGCGGTGCGGTGGTGGACGGTCCCCGCAGCGTACCGGGAGCGGGTGTCCGGGCGGCCCGGCGTCGGGTGCGCGGTGCACCCCGACGACGGGCGAGACTCGGCCCATGGCGCCGGAGGGACCCCTCGACGACGACGCGGGCGACGAGCCCCTCGGTCCCACCCTCGCCGCCCTGGTCGCCACCTCGGCGAGGGTGGCCGCATCCTCTGGGCGGTCGGCCAAGCGCGACGCCCTCGCCGACCTCCTGGCCCGCCTGCCGGTCGAGGAGGTGGCGATCGCAGCCGGGTTCCTCACCGGCGAGCCCCGCCAGGGACGCATCGGCGTGGGGTGGCGCACCCTCTCGGCGGTGGAGGTGGTGCCGGCCGCGGAGGCGAGCCTCTCCCTGACCGAGGTCGACGCCCTCCTCGACGACCTGGCCGCCCTGGAGGGGGCCGGCTCCGGTGGGCGACGGAGGGACCTGCTGGCCGACCTCCTCGGCCGGGCCACCGCCCCCGAGGCCGCGTTCCTCACCCGCCTGCTGGGCGGCGAGCTGCGCCAGGGGGCCCTGTCCGGGGTGATGACCGACGCGGTGGCCCGGGCCGCCGGGGTCCCGGTGGCCGCGGTGCGCCGGGCCGCCATGTTCGGCGGCGACCTGCCGACCGTGGCCGCGCTCACCGTCGGCGGTGGGACCGAGGCCCTCGACGCGATCGGCCTGGAGGTGGGTCGGCCCGTGCAGCCCATGCTCGCGTCCACCGCGGGCTCGGTCGCCGAGGCGGTCGAGGCGCTGCGCGCCACGGCGGTGGTCGAGTGGAAGCTCGACGGCATCCGCATCCAGGTCCACCGGCGGGGCGACGAGGTCCGGGTGTGGACCCGCAACCTGAACGAGATCACCGCCCGGCTCCCCGAGGTCGTGGCCCTCGTGCGGGCGCTGCCCGCCGCCGACCTGGTGCTCGACGGCGAGGCCCTGGTGGTCGACGAGGCCGAGCGCCCCCTCCTGTTCCAGGACACGGCCAGCCGGGTCTCGGCCGACGAGGAGCGCGACGTGGCGGTGCGGCCCTGGTTCTTCGACCTGCTCCACGTCGACGGGCGGGACCTGGTCGACAACCCGCTCACCGAGCGGCGCGCCGCCCTCACCGACCTGGCTCCGGGCCTGCAGGTGCCGGGCGGGGCCGTCGAGGACCCCGAGGCCGGCGCCGAGGTCCTGGAGGCCGCCCTGGCCGCCGGCCACGAGGGTGTGGTGGTCAAGGACGGGGCCAGCGCCTACCAGGCCGGGCGGCGGGGCAAGGCCTGGCGGAAGGTGAAGCCGGTGCACACCCTCGACCTGGTGGTGCTGGCGGCCGAGTGGGGCCACGGCCGACGCCGCGGCTGGCTGTCCAACCTGCACCTCGGCGCCCGGGCCGACGACGGCGAGGGCCTGGTGATGGTGGGCAAGACCTTCAAGGGCCTCACCGACGAGCTGCTCACCTGGCAGACCGAGGCCCTGCTGGGGCTCCGGGAGTCCGAGGAGCCGTGGGGCGGTCCGCGGACCGGCGTGGTCCACGTCCGCCCCGAGCTGGTGGTCGAGGTCGCCCTCGACGGCGTCCAGCGCTCCACCCGCTACCCCGGCGGCGTCGCCCTCCGCTTCGCCAGGGTCGTCCGCTACCGGCCGGACAAGTCCGCCGCGGACGCCGACACCCTCACCACGGTCAAGGCCGTGGGCCAGCCCTGACGCGGCGAGGCCGCCCCCAGGAGGGCGGCCTCAGCGCAGAAGGAAGGAGCGGCTTCAGCGGAGGAGGTCGACGTCAGGCCGGAGTCCGGCGCCCCGGCCCCCTCTTCCGTCTGAGGTGGGCCG
>CAVSLD010000006.1:0-1568675 GCA_963728655.1 uncultured Iamiaceae bacterium
CGGTCGGCCCGGTCCGGTCCTGGTCGACATCCCCAAGGACATCGTCGACCCGGTGAACCCCCGGTCGGCCACCGGCTGGGACTGGCCCTCCGACGAGGAGGTGGCGGCCTCGCTGCCCGGCTACCACCCCGCCACCGGCGGTGACCCGGCGGCGGTGGAGGCCGCCGCCGACCTGCTGCTGTCGGCCCGCCGACCCGTCCTCTACGTGGGCGGCGGCGTGCTCAAGGCCCGGGCCGCCGAGGCCCTCCGGGAGCTGGCCGAGCTCACCGACATCCGGGTGGTGACCACCCTCATGGCGCGGGGCGCCTTCCCCGACGACCACCCGCTCTGCCTGGGCATGCCGGGCATGCACGGCAACTACACCGCCGTCACCGCCATCCAGCGCTCCGACCTGCTGGTCGCCCTGGGGGCCCGCTTCGACGACCGGGTCACCGGCAAGGTCGACGGCTTCGCCCCCGACGCCCAGGTGATCCACGTCGACATCGACGCGGCCGAGCTGGGCAAGGTGCGCCGGCCCGACGTCCCCATCCACGGGGACTGCCGCCTCATCATCGAGGAGCTGACCGCCGCCGTCCGCCGGCGGGTCGCGGCCGGCGAGGCGGCCCCGGACCGGTCGTCCTGGAACGCCACGATCAGCGGCTGGCAGGAGCGCTACCCGCTGGCCTACGAGGAGCCCCAGGAGGGCGAGCACCTCAAGCCCCAGATGGTCCTCGAGCACCTGCGCGACTCCGTGCCCGAGGACACGATCCTGGCCAGCGGGGTCGGCCAGCACCAGATGTGGGCCAGCCAGTACTGGCGCTTCCGCCACCCCTACACCTGGGTCAACTCCGGCGGGCTGGGCACCATGGGCTTCTCGGTCCCTGCGGCGATCGGGGCCAAGGTCGGCCGCCCCGACCGCATGGTCTGGGCCGTCGACGGCGACGGCTGCTTCCAGATGACCGCCCAGGAGCTGGTCACCGCCTCGGCCGAGCGCATCCCCGTGAAGGTCGCGATCCTCAACAACGCCTACCTGGGCATGGTCCGCCAGTGGCAGGAGATGTTCTACGAGGAGCGCTACTCCGAGGTGTACCTGTCACCTGACCTGCCCGACTACGTCCGCTGGGCCGAGTCCATGGGCTGCGTGGCCCTCCGGGTCGAGTCCCCCGACGAGATCCAGCCCGCGATCGACAAGGCCAACGACGTCGACGACCGCCCCGTGGTCGTCGAGTTCCGCACGGACAGCCGGGAGAAGGTCTTCCCCATGGTCCCCTCGGGCAAGACCAACGACGAGATCCAGGTCCCGCCCTTCCAGGCCGGCGACGGCGTCGGCACCGGCGACGGAGGCCACTGATGCACCCCGATCTGCGAGCCGGCGCGCGCCCGATCCCGGGGACCGTCGTGGACGCGTGCCGTCACGGCGTCTCGACAGGCGAGGAGGGGCGACGATGACGCGCCGCGACGCCGTGCCCGGCCAGGAGGTCCGCCACCACGTGCTGTCGGTGCTGGTGGAGAACCGCTCGGGCGTGCTGGCCCGGGTGGCCAACCTCTTCTCCCGGCGGGCCTACAACATCGTCTCCCTGGCGGTGGCCCCCACCGAGGACACCGACTTCAGCCGCATCACCGTGGTGGTCGACGTCGAGTCGGCCCCCCTCGAGCAGATCGTGAAGCAGCTCGACAAGCTGGTGAACGTCGTCGACATCAGCGAGCTGGACCCCCGCCACTCGGTCGAGCGCGAGCTGCTGCTGGCCAGCGTCACCGCTCCCGCCGCCACCCGCGGCCAGGTCGTGGAGCTGGTGCAGATCTTCGAGGGCCGCATCCTGGCCGTCACCCAGGAGGAGCTCACCGTCTCGCTCGAGGGCCACCCCACCAAGGTCGACGACTTCGAAGAGATGCTGCGACCCTTCGGGATCCGCGAGATCCAGCGGACCGGCCGGGTCGCCCTGCCCCGGCTCGACCGCGACCGCGCGCTCGACCGCGCCCTAGAACAGAGTCCACACAGAGATCCCGGGGCCCGCCGGCCCCTGACCGGGAGCGCGCTCCCACCGACGAAAGGCACCACACCGATGGCCACCGTGTCCTACGAGGCTGACGCCGACCGCTCCCTCCTCGCCGACAAGAAGGTCGCGATCCTGGGCTACGGCTCCCAGGGCCACGCCCACGCCCTCAACCTGGCCGACTCGGGCATCGACGTGCGCGTCGGCCTCCGGGAGGGGTCCTCCTCGGCGGCCAAGGCCTCCGAGGCCGGGCTGAAGGTGATGGGCCTGTCCGAGGCCTCGGCCGAGGCCGACGTCATCATGATCCTGCTGCCCGACACCGAGCACGAGGCCGTGTTCGCCGAGCACGTGGCGCCCAACCTGTCCGACGGCGACATGGTGCTGGTGGCCCACGGCTTCAGCGTCCGCTTCGGCTACGTCGAGCCCCGTGAGGGCATCGACGTGGGCCTGGTCGCCCCCAAGGGTCCGGGCCACCTGGTCCGGCGCACCTACGCCGAGGGTGGGGGCGTGCCCGCCCTGATCGCCGTCCACCAGGACGCCACCGGCAAGGCCCGCGACGTGGCCCTCGCCTACGCCGATGCCATCGGCGGCACCCGGGCCGGCGTGCTCGACACCACCTTCGAGGAGGAGACCGAGACCGACCTCTTCGGTGAGCAGGTGGTGCTCTGCGGCGGGCTCACCGCCCTGGTCCAGGCCGGGTTCGAGACCCTCGTCGAGGCCGGGTACCAGCCCGAGTCGGCCTACTTCGAGTGCCTCCACGAGCTGAAGCTCATCGTCGACCTCATGTACGAGCAGGGCATCTCGGGCATGCGCTACTCCATCTCCACCACCGCCGAGTACGGCGACCTCACCCGTGGGCCGCGCATCATCACCCCCGCCGTCAAGGAGGAGATGAAGAAGGTCCTGGGCGAGATCCGCTCCGGCGAGTTCGCCACCAAGTTCGTCGACGAGATCAAGGGCGGGGGCCGCCAGTTCGAGCAGCTCCGCCAGGCCGGCAAGGACCACCAGATCGAGAAGGTGGGCGCCGAGCTCCGCGACATGATGCCGTGGATCTCCGCCGGCAAGACCAAGGTCGAGGACGCCTCGGGAGGGGACTGACCACCCGCCTCGTGCGGGGGAGACCCCGCGCCCCCAGCGGCTGCGCCGGGCCGCGAGGGCATGGGCGCGCCCCGCGCGTGCGCCGGCACGGGGCGCGGGTGACGTCGATCGCATGGGTGGTCACCTCTGCGCTCGGCCCGCGGTCGACCGGAGGGTCGCTCAGAGGGTGATGGCGGTGCCGTAGGCGACGACCTCGACCAGGCCGTCTCCCACGTCGGAGGAGTCGAAGCGGACGCCGATCACGGCGGTGCCGCCGATGGCCTGGGCGTGTTCGACCATGCGCTCCACCGCGTGGCGGCGCGCCTCCTCCAGGGTCCCGGAGAACTCGGTGATGTCGCCTCGCTTGAAGGCCTTGATGCCGCCGACCAGGTTGCGGGAGAACCCCACCGAGCGGACGATGACGCCGAAGGTGGGGCCCACCTGCCGCCCTGCATCGCCGTCGATGTCGAAGGTGGTGCTGACCGGGATCGGCAGCGGCTCGGTCGGTGCGGTGGTCTCGATGGCCATGGCGGCGTCTCCTCGTCGCGGACGGCCCGGTCGGGCCGGCCGCAGGAGCCTGCCAGGCTCAGGCCCCGTCGGTCAGCAGGTGCAGGACGACCTTGTCGGGCCCGGACTGCTTGAAGCCGTGGGACACGGTGCCCTTGAGGTCGACGCTCCCACCGCCGTCGGCCGGGTGGAGCGTGAGGAAGAGGGCCAGGCCCAGCTTGTGGGCGTGGACCTCGGTGGTCGCCCGGTCCATGTCGCGCACCACCTCGCCGGCCTCGCCCCTCCGCCAGTCCATCACCACGACCCGGTCGGCGGTGACGGCGACGAGCAGGTTGAAGGTCGTGCCCTGGGCGTCGGCGGTGGCCGCCTGACCCCCCTTGATGGCGGCCATGGTGCCGACGGCCCCGACCAGGGCGCCGCCGACACCGAGGTCGGCCAGCCCCCCGGTGGCCATGCCCCCGAGGGCCCCGCCCCCGGCCAGGCCGACCATGTCGGCCTCGAGCGACGCGAAGATCGCCGCCCCCAGCACCTCGGTGCCGAGCACCTCCTCGGCCGCGTGGGTGAGGTACGCCTCGTCGCCCTTGTGGCTCGTCTGCATCGTGGTCCCCCTGGGGTCCGGGGTGGCCGGGCGGCCACCCCGGACCCATCGGCCGGTGGCCTGCGGAGGTGAGGCTGGACCGCGGGGGTCAGCCCTCCTCGGCGGCCGCGCTCAGGAGGTGGAGGACCAGCTTGTCGGGACCGGACTGCTTCTTCATGCCCATGGTCGTGCCGTGCAGCTTGAGCCCCGCGCTGCCGTCGGTGGGGGCGAAGGTGATGATCTTGGAGAAGCCGAGCCGCTTCACGATCACCTCGGTGGTGGCCCGGTCGAACGCGGCCTTCTGGTCGCCGGCGGCCTCGCCGTCCCAGTTGAACACGACGATGCGACCGGTGGTGACGGCGACGAGCAGGCCGACGGTCATGTCGCCGCTCGCCTGGGACACCAGCTTCTTGCCCTCGCGGATCCCCGCCACGTCGACGGCCACCGACGCCACGTCGCCGACGGGGCCGAGGTTGCGCAGGACCGCGCCGGCGCCGTTGGCCACGGCGCCTCCGGCCATCATCCCGTAGATGGCGTCCTGGAGGCCGAAGATCCCCGCCGCCAGCACCTCCTCGCCGGGGAGCACGGCGGTGGCCGCCTGCTCCAGGTACTCCTCGTCGCCGGCGTGCTTGAGCGTGGTGGTCATCGGTGGTCCCCCGGGGGTCTCGTGGTGGCGAGGTGCCACGCCGGTCCTGTCGGCAGGCCGGCCCGGGGTCTGAGCGCAGGGGTCCTAGTACCAAGGTCCGATGGTGGTCCCGACCAGGGAGGGCGCACGCTGCGGACATGACCAGAGGAGGACCCATGTCCAAGAAGCTGCTCACCGCCGTCATCGCCGCCCTCGCCGTGGGAGGGGCCGGGGGCGTCGCCTTCGCGGCGGCGTCGTCGGTCAGCACCACGCCGCCCCCGGCCTACATCTCCCGCGTGTCGCCCGGGGGCACGACCCCGGAGCGCAGCGGGGCCGACGACCCGGCGTCCCACGACGCAGGCGACGACCACGGTGGGCACGAGATGGCCACCTCGCCCCGACCGACCCCCACCACCGCACCGACGACGACCGTCGCCGGCGGGGCCGACGACGGTCCCGGCCACGACGCGGGTGACGACCACGGGTCGGGCGGTCAGGGTGCCGATGACGGTCCGGGTCACGACGCGGGTGACGACCACGGGTCGGGCGGCCAGGGTGCCGATGACGGTCCGGGTCACGACGTGGGTGACGACCACGGGTCGGGCGGTCAGGGTGCCGATGACGGTCCGGGTCACGACGTGGGTGACGACCACGGCGGCGGCTCGTCGGGCCCGTCGGCCACCGCCGGCCCCGCGCCCTCGTCCGGCTCCGGCTCGTCGGGCTCCGGGTCGGGTGGCACCGACGACCGTGGTGGCGACGACGACCGCGGTGGCGACGACGGCGGCCACGGCGCCGGTGGCCACGGCTCCGGTGGCCACGGCTCCGACGATGGCGGTGGCGACGACCACGGGTCGGGTGGCCACGGCTCCGACGACTGACGGCGCCGCTCCCGCCCCACCTTCCCCCCAGACCCCGGGCCCGGCCGATGGCCGGGCCCGGGGCGCGCCCGCGCGGGCGTGGGCTCAGCCCTCCTCGGGGTCGACCAGGTGGCGCTGGGCCCAGAGGGCGGCCTGGGTCCGGTCGGTGACCCCGATCCGGGCGTAGACGTTGGTGAGGTGGGCCTTGACCGTGCGCTCGGTGATCCCCAGCGCGCGGGCGACCTGCTTGTTGGCGTGGCCGCGGGTGACGAGCGGAGGACCTCCGCTCGCGGGCGCTCAGGCGCTCGGCCGGTCGGGCCGTCGCGGCTCGGCCTCCACCAGCACCCGGGCGGCCTTGGGGTCGAGGGGCGAGTCCCCGGCGGCGGCGGCGCGGATGCCGGCGAGAGGTCGTCGGGCTCGGCGTGCTTGAGCAGGTACCCGACGGCGCCGGCGCTGAGCGCGGCGGTGATGCGGGCCCGGTCGGAGAACGAGGTGAGCACCACGACCCGGGCGTCGGGCACGGCGCCCAGGAGGCGCGCGGGTCGCCTCGATCCCGTCGACCTCGGGCATGGACACGTCCATGAGCACCACGTCGGGAGCGGTCTCCGTCGCGGCGGCGGCCGCCTGGGCCCCGTCAGCCGACCGACCCCACCACGGTGATGTCGTCGACCGTGTCGAGCAGGCGCTCGATGCCGGAGCGGACGACGGCGTGGTCGTCGACGAGCAGCACGCGGATCACGGCAGGGGCACCTCCACCCGGAGACGGGTCCCCTCGCCGGGGGCCGTCGTGACGTCCATGGTGCCGTCGGCGTCGCCGACGAGCCCGCGCAGCACCCGCAGCCCGACGTGGCCGCCCTCCGGCGCAGCCGCCAGCACCTCGGGGGCCGAACCCCTGCCCGTCGTCGCGCACCTCGACCCACGCCCGCCCCGTCGCTCGACCCCACGGCCACCTCGAGCGAGGTGGCCCGGGCGTGGCGGAGCACGTTGCGCACCCCCTCCTGGGCCGCCCGGTGCAGGAGGCTGGCCACCGCCGGGGGGACGGGATCGTGCAGGGCGGCGTCGTCCAGGCTCGTGCGCAGGCCGGCCGTCTCGGCCCGGGCCACCAGGTCGCGGATCGCCGAGGGGAGACCCTCCTCGCGCAGGCTGGGCGGATCGAGGTCGACCACGAGCGAGCGCAGCGAGCGCACGCTGTCGCGCACCGTGGCCGAGGCGGCCTCCAGCTCGCCGCGGTCGAGGGGGCGGCCCTCGTCCCGGGCCGCGGCGGCCAGGGCGTAGCCGACGCCGGTGAGGTCCTGGACCACGCCGTCGTGGAGGTCGCCGGCGATCTGGCGGCGCTCGACGTCGGATGCGTCGAGCGCCCGCTGCAGCAGCGCCTCCCTCTCCCGCAGTCGGGTGCGCAGGCGGCGCGCCAGCGACCAGGCCAGGGGGATCTGGACGAGCTCGAGCATCACGAGGGCGCCCAGGGCGATCGGGGCGAAGCTGCGCCAGAGCTCGGTGCCGCTGGTCGCCACGGCGTCGTAGCGGTAGTAGGCCTCGAAGAGGAGGGGCTGACCGCCCTGGGTGTGGACGGGCAGGTACACCTCGAGCAGCTTGTCCTGGTCGCGCTCGAAGCGGTTCTCGGGCGCGGCCAGGTCGCTCACCTCGGCCTCGATCCGGCCGGTGGCGAGGGCGGCCTGCTCGTCGTCGCCCAGGTCGTAGCGCGACCCGACGAGCCGGGCCTCGTCGGAGTAGACGATGAGACCGTCGGGGGCCCAGATCTTGACCCGGACGAGCGAGGCGTCGAGGACCTCCTCTCGCACCAGCGGGTCGAGGGCCCCGACCAGGCCGGAGGTCTCGTCGCCGTCGAGCAGCGCGTCGTCGAGTCGGGGCTCGACCACGCCCTGGGCCTTGATCAGGGTCGTGGTGCGGGCGTCGGAGATCGCCTCGCGCTCGCCGACGCGCCGGCTGGCGACCGCCGTGGCCAGCGCGACCAGGCCGAGGGCCAGCAGCCCGGCGAGGGCGAACTGGCCCACCTGGGCGGCCACCAGCCAGCGGGTGGACCCCTGCCCTCGTCCCTCGTCGGTGAGGTGCAGCGGCACTGTCGGGCGGTCCCTCCTGGCCCCCGCACCGGTGCGGGCGCCGCCGGCGCAGCGTACCGACGGCGGTCGCCGCCCGCCCTCGTGCGTCGCCGTGCGCGCGGCACGGCCCGCCTCGGGGGGCGGGCCGTGGTCGCGGGGGCGGGGGTCAGGAGGTGAGGGCTGCCTGGCCCGAGCCGACCTCGATCTTCCGGGGCTTGGCCGTCTCGGCCACCGGGATGGCGAGGGTGAGCACGCCGTCGGCGTAGTCGGCGTCGATGCGCTCGGCGTCGAGGCCGTCACCGAGGAAGAGCGTCCGGCTGAAGGAGCCCTGCGGCCGCTCGGAGGCGACCACCTGCAGGTCCTCGGACCGGGCCCAGCGCCGCTCGGCCGTCACGACCAGCTGGTTCTTCTCCACGGTGACGTCGATGGAGTCGCGGTCGACGCCGGGGAGGTCGAAGTGGACCGTGACGTGGTCGCCCTGGCGGTAGGCATCCATGGCCATGAGCGTGGGTCGGCGGACGGCGTCGCCGGCGAGGCGGTCCATCTCGCGGAAGGGGTCGAAGCGCATCAGCATGGGGTCCTCCTCGGGTCGGTGATCGATGGGCGGATGCAAGGATCTTTCTACCACCGATCAGCAAAGTTGACAACATAGACACTCAGGAAACCTGTCCCTGCAGCCACGGTCCCAGCCCGAGCAGCCGGGTCGGCGGAGGGATCTGATTGTCGACCTGTGGGGTCGGGATTCGGGCGCTAGGGTCCCCCGCCATGAGCAACGACAGCTGGGGCTTCGACACCCGCCAGATCCACGCCGGCCAGGAGCCCGACACCGCCACCGGCGCCCGGGCGGTGCCGATCTACCAGACGACCTCGTACCAGTTCCGCGACTCGGCCCACGCCGCCAACCTCTTCGGCCTGGCCGAGGTGGGCAACATCTACACGCGGATCATGAACCCCACCCAGGCGGTGTTCGAGGCCCGCGTGGCGTCGCTCGAGGGCGCCCCCGACACCGCCCTCGGCATCCCCGGCGCCCTGGCCGTGGCGTCGGGCCAGGCGGCCGAGACCCTCGCCATCCTCAACCTGGCCGAGGCCGGCAGCCACGTCGTGACCTCGGCCGCCCTCTACGGCGGCACCTACAACCTGCTGCACTACACGCTGCCCAAGATGGGCATCGAGGCCACCTTCATCGACGACCCCGACGACCTCGACGCGTGGCGGGCCGCGGTGCGCCCGAACACCAAGGCGTTCTACGGCGAGAGCATCGGCAACCCCCGCAACGACGTGCTCGACATCGAGGGCGTCTCGGGCGTGGCCCACGACGTCGGCGTGCCGCTCATCGTCGACAACACCGTCGCCACGCCCTGGCTCATCCGGCCCTTCGAGCACGGCGCCGACATCGTGGTGCACTCGGCCACCAAGTTCATCGGCGGTCACGGCACCTCGATCGGCGGCGTCATCGTCGACGGCGGCAGCTTCGACTTCGGGGCCCACGACGAGCGCTTCCCGCAGTTCACCGAGCCCGACCCCAGCTACCACGGCCTGCAGTACTGGCCCGCGCTCGGCCCGGGCGCCTACATGATCAAGGCCCGCGTGCAGCTGCTGCGCGACCTCGGCCCGGCCATCAGCCCGTTCAACTCGTTCCTGCTCCTCCAGGGCCTCGAGACGCTGAGCCTGCGCATGGAGCGCCACAACGACAACGCCCGCGAGGTGGTCGCGTTCCTCGACGGCCACGACCAGGTCGAGGCGCGTCCAGTACGCCGTCGCTGTCGTCCTCGCGCTGGCACGACCGGGCCACCGAGCTCACCGGCGGCCGGGGCTACGGCTCGGTGCCGGCGTTCGTGATCAAGGGGGGCAAGGAGGCGGGCCAGCGCTTCGTCGAGGGCCTCGACCTGCACAGCCACGTGGCCAACATCGGCGACGTGCGCAGCCTGGCCATCCACCCGGCGTCGACCACCCACTCCCAGCTGACCGAGGTGGAGCAGGCGGCCACCGGCGTGGAGCCCGGCCTGGTGCGCCTCTCGGTGGGCCTCGAGTCGATCGACGACATCCTCGCCGACCTCGAGGCCGGGCTTCGCCGCCGCGAAGTAGCCGCCCGGCCCCGGGCGCACCCGCCCCACCCGGGCACCGTCGAGACGAAGGGCGCCCGTGCCCGCTCCTCCCCGGCGGCCCTGACCCGCCCGCCGTGGTGCGCCTCGGCCACCATGGGCCGGTGCCGTCCCCACCCCCAGCCAGCGTCCGGGCGTCGTCTCGCCGGCGCACCGCGGCAGCTGTCGTCGCCGCCCTCGTCGTGGTGGTGGTGGTCGTCGTGCTGGTCGGGGGCGGGGGTGGCGGTGACGTGGCCGACGGGTCCTCGTCGACGTCTCCGTCCGCATCGGCGCCCTCGTCGGCCGGCTCGGTGCCGGTCGGCCCGGCGCCGCAGGTCGCGGTGGCCGGCACCCTCGAGCGCCAGGGCGCGGACCTGCACGCCGAGGTCCGCGTCACCAACGCGGGACCCGAGACGGTGTGGGTGCCCATCGGTCCCGGCGCGTCGAGCGCGCCGCTGCTCCAGCCCGCCGCGGCCGGCGACGGGGTCGTCGACCTGGGCTACGTCGTGCCCCCGGCCCCGGTGGGGGTGGAGGGCGTCGAGCCCGCCTTCACCTTCCGGCCCGTCGCTCCCGGCGCCCTCCTCGAGCTGGAGAGCACCGACGCCCCGCCCCCGCCCGACGCCCTGGTCGACCCCAGCGGCGCACCGGTCGAGGTGACGACCTACCGGCTCTGCGTCGACGCCTTCGCCGAGGCATCCCTGCCCGCCGGCGCCCGGCGCCCGGTCGGCGACGGCCCCGACGTCGAGGTCGACGCCGCCGCCATCGAGGGCGAGGCCTCCCGCACCTGCGGGCCCACCCTCGCGGCCTGAGCGGGCGCCCGGTCCCCGCAGCACGTTCGCCCCCGGCGCCGACGACGACCGGGAGAGGTCCGCTCGTGACCGATGAGCACCCCGAGGTGGCCCTGGTGGCTCGGCTCTACGGAGGCCTTCGCGTCCCAGGACCTCGAGACGATCCTGGCCGTGACCCACCCCGACGTGGTGGTGGAGCAGACCGAGCTCCTGCCCTGCGGCGGCACCTACCACGGCCACGACGGCCTGGGGCAGTTCTTCGGTGCTGCGGTCAGGCCGGGGCCCTCGTCAGCCCGTTCTGGTCTAGGGATCGGCCCGGGAGGGCGCGTTCCTCGACCCGAAGCGTCGTGTCCGACACGATCCCTCGTCCTGGTCTGGGGATCGGCCCGGGAGGGCGTGTTCCTCGACCAGAACGGCCCAGGAGGCTCAGGCGGAGCGGAGCTCGGCCACGACGTGGTCGACGCAGCGGGTGAGGGCGGCCACGTCGGCGGGGTCGATGGCGGGGAAGAGGGCGACCCGCAGCTGGTTGCGGCCCAGCTTGCGGTAGCTCTCGGTGTCGAGGACGCCGTTCTCGCGCAGGACGGCGGAGACGACGGTGGCGTCGACGTCGTCGTCCAGGTCGACGGTGGCCACCACCTGGCTGCGCAGCTCGGGATCGGTGACGAACGGGGTGGCGTGCTCGGAGGCCTCGGCCCAGTCGTAGATGGTGCGGGCGCTCTCCGCGCAGCGGCCGGCGGCGAAGCCGAGCCCGCCGTTCTGGTTGACCCACTCGGCCTGCTGCACGGCGAGGAACACCGTGGCCAGGGCGGGCGTGTTGTAGGTCTGGTCCTTGCGGCTGTTCTCCAGGGCGATGCCCAGGTCGAGGCTGGCCGGCACCCAGCGGTCCGGCGCGCGATGCGCTCGATGCGCTCGATGGCCGCGGGGGAGCAGGCCGCGAGCCAGAGGCCGCCGTCGGAGGCCAGGCACTTCTGGGGGGCGAAGTAGTAGACGTCGGTCTCGGCCGGCGTCGAAGCGCAGGCCGCCGGCGGCCGAGGTGGCGTCGACCAGCACCAGGGCTCCGTCGTCGGCGCCCTCGGGCCGGGTGGGGGTGATGGCCACGCCGGTCGAGGTCTCGTTGTGGGTCAGGCAGTAGGCGTCGACGCCGTCGACCGCGGCCAGGGCCGGGGCGGTGCCGGGGTCGGCCTTGGCCGTCGACGGCTCGCCCAGGTGGGGGGCGCGAGCGGGTGACCTCGGCGAACTTGCCGGAGAACTCGCCGAAGACCAGGTGGTGGCTGCGGGCGTCGATGGCGCCGAAGGAGAGGGCGTCCCAGAAGGCGGTGGTGCCGCCGTTGCCGAGCAGCACCTCGTAGCCGTCGGGCAGGGCGAACATCTCGGCGAGCCCGTTGCGCAGCCGCGACGACCATGAACTGCACCGCTGGGCTGGCGGTGCGAGGTGCCCAGGTAGTCGCCGGCCTCGGCCGCCAGGGCGGCCACGGCCTCGGGGCGGACCTTCGACGGACCGCAGCAGAACCGGCCGTCCGCCGGGCAGCAGGTCGGCGGGGATGCGGATCTCGGGCGTCGGGGTGCTCATCGCGTGCCACTATCGCGGCCGACCCCATTCGAGGGGAAATCGCTTCCCAGCCGGCGAGTCCCGCAGGAGGACCCGAGATGCCCGAGCCCACCTCTGCCCGACGCGTGTCCCAGCGCGTCGCCGCCATCACGCCCTCGGCCACCCTGGCGGTGGACGCTGAGGCGAAGGCCCTGAAGGCCGCGGGGGAGGACGTCATCGGCTTCGGGGCGGGCGAGCCGGACTTCCCGACGCCCGACCACATCGTCGAGGCCGCCGTCGAGGCCTGCCGCGACCCCCGGAACCACCGCTACAGCCCCGCCCCCGGTCTGCCCGAGCTGCGGGAGGCCGTGGCCGCCAAGACCCTGCGCGACTCCGGCTACGAGGTCGACCCCGCCCAGGTCGTGGTCACCAACGGCGGCAAGCACGCCGTCTACAACGCCTTCGCCACCCTGCTCGACCCCGGCGACGAGGTCCTGCTGCCGGCACCGTTCTGGACCACCTACCCGGAGCCCATCCGGTTGGCCGGCGGGGTCCCGGTGGAGATCGCCACCGACGAGACCTCCGGGTTCCAGGTCACCGTCGAGCAGCTGGAGGCGGCCCGCACCCCCGCGACCCGGGCCCTCGTGTTCGTGTCGCCGTCCAACCCGACCGGCGCCGTCTACCCCCGCGCCCAGGTGGAGGCCATCGGTCGCTGGGCGGCCGAGCACGGCATCTGGGTGGTCACCGACGAGATCTACGAGCACCTCACCTACGACGACCACGAGTTCTCGTCCATGCCCGTGGTCGTGCCCGAGCTGGCCGACCGCTGCATCGTGCTCAACGGCGTGGCCAAGACCTACGCCATGACCGGCTGGCGCGTGGGCTGGATCATCGCGCCCGCCGACGTGGCCAAGGCCGCGGCCGGGCTCCAGTCCCACCAGACGTCCAACGTGGCCAACGTCAGCCAGCGGGCCGCCCTCGCCGCCGTCAGCGGCGGCCTCGACGACGTGGCCCGGATGCGCGAGGCCTTCGACCGCCGGGGCAAGAGGATCCACGAGCTGCTCAACGCCATCGAGGGCGTGACCGCCATCGTCCCCCAGGGCGCGTTCTACGCCTTCCCGTCGTTCCAGGCGATCCTCGAGCGGGGCACCGTGGCCGGCCAGCCGGTGGCCACCACCGTCGACCTGGCCCGGGTGATCCTGGAGGAGGCCAAGGTGGCCATCGTGCCCGGGGAGGCCTTCTCCGCCCCCGGCTACGCCCGCCTGTCCTTCGCCCTGGGCGACGACGACCTGGGTGAGGGCATCCGCCGCATCGGCGACCTCCTCGCCTCGTGACCCGCGCCGTGCGGCCCTACGGGTCGTGGCCCTCGCCCCTCAGCCCCCACCGGCTGGTGGCCGGGGCCGCGGCGCCGGGCGAGGTGGCGGTCGACGGCGACGACGTGTGGTGGTCCGAGTCGCGCCCGTCCGAGGGCGGCCGCACCGCCCTGGTGCGCCGCCGCCTCGACGGCGGCACCGAGGAGGTCCTGGGCGTCCGGCCCGCCCCCGACGGACGGTCCTGGAACGCCCGCACCGGTCTGCTCGAGTACGGCGGCGGGGCCTGGTGCGTGGAGAGCGGGGTGGTCACCTTCGCCCAGTGGGACGACCAGCGCCTGCACCGCCTGGTGGCCGACGATCCCGACGCCGTGCCCGTCCCGCTCACCCCGGAGCCGGCGCACCCGCGGGGCCTGCGCTACGGCGACCTGGTCGCCCTGAACCGCGGGTGGGTGCTCGCCGTCCGCGAGTCGCACCCGGGCGAGGTCGGGGCCCCTCCGGGTGCCACCGAGCCCGCGCACCAGGTCGTGGCCGTCCCGACCGACGGGTCCGCCGTCGACGACCCCGGCCGCATCCGCGTCCTGGTGTCGGGCCCGGACTTCGTGGGCTCGCCCCGGCCCGGTCCGGCCCGCCTGGCGTGGGTGCGCTGGGACCATCCCCGGATGCCCTGGGACGGCACCGAGCTGTGCCTGGCCCGCCTCGGCCTCGATGCCGACGGTGCCCCCGAGCTGCGGGGCGAGGAGCAGGTGCTGGCCGGCGGACCGGACGAGTCGGTCGTCCAGCCCGAGTGGGGCCCCGACGGCACACTGTGGTTCTGCTCGGACCGGCGGGACGGCTGGTGGAACCTGCACCGCATCGTCGACCCGGGCGGGGAGGGCGACGCGGCCCGTCCCGAGGTCGTCGCCCCCGTCGAGGCCGAGGTCGGTGGAGCCCGCTGGGTCGCAGGCATGCGCTGGTACGCCCCGCTCGCCGACGGCCGGCTGCTGGTCACCGTCACCGGCCAGGGAGCCACCGGCGTGGGCCTGGTCGCGCCGGGCGCTCCCGGCACCGGTGAGGAGACACCGCTGGCGCGGGTCACCCTGGAGCTGGCCGGCGCGCCGGCCACCGTGGTGAGCCACCTGGCCGCCGGACCGGGGCCGACCCAGGCGGTCGTCATCGCCGGGTCGGGTCGGGCCGAGGCCACGCCCGTGCTGCTCGACCTCCCGCCCGGGGCGGCCGCCCCCGCCTCCGACGGCGGGCGCGGGCGGCGGGCGGTGCCCTCGCCGCGGGGCGTGGGTGCCCTCGACGTGGCCGCCACGGCCGGCTCGCGGGTGCTCCGCCCGGCCCGCGACGTGGGCCTGGGCGCCGAGGACATCGCCGTGCCCGAGCCCCTCTCCTTCCCCAGCGCCGGGGGCCGCACCGCCCACGCCCAGCTCTACCGGCCGGCCAGCAGCTCCTGCATGGCGCCCGACGGCGAGCTCCCCCCGCTGCTCGTGATGATCCACGGCGGCCCGACCAGCGCCGCCCGGCCCGTGCTCGAGCTCTCCCGCCAGCACTGGACCACCCGTGGCATCGCCGTGGTCGACGTCGACTACGGCGGGTCCACCGGCTACGGACGGCCCTACCGGCGCCTGCTCGACGGGGCCTGGGGCGTCGTCGACGTGGAGGACTGCGTCGCCGTCGCCCGCCACCTGGCGGCGGAGGGCATCGTCGACGGCGACCGGGTCGCCATCCGGGGCGGGTCGGCCGGGGGGTTCACCACCCTCGCCGCCCTGTGCACCTCCGACGCCTTCGCCGTGGGCACCAGCCTCTACGGCGTCACCGACCTCGGGGCCCTCGCCGCCGACACCCACAAGTTCGAGTCCCGGTACCTGGACGGCCTGGTCGGCCCGCTGGCCCGAGGCGTCCGACGTCTACGCCGCCCGCAGCCCCATGAACCTCCTCGACGGCCTGTCCACCCCTGTCCTGGTGCTCCAGGGCGCCGACGACGCGGTCGTGCCGCCGTCGCAGGCCGAGGCGGTGGTCGCCGCCGCGGCCGACGCGCGGCCTCGACCACGAGTACCTGCTCTTCGAGGGCGAGGGCCACGGCTTCCGCCGGGCCGACACCATCGTCGCCGCCCTCCGCGCCGAGCTGGCCTTCTACGGCCGCATCCTGGGCTTCACCCCGGCCCCCGAGGCCGACGACCACCCGGACGGCTGAGGGGCGCGGACGCCCGACGCGGGCCGCCGGGCCGGTTCGTGGCGGTCAGGAGTGGTAGTAGCCCTGGAGGTCGATGACGACGTGGCTGCCGGCGCCGAAGACGTTGAGGTTGAGGTCCGAGGTCGAGGCGCTGGTGGCGATGGGCACGGTGCCGGTGTTGGTGACCGACCGGCCCCCCGTGAAGTTGATGAAGGTGGCGTTGGGCAGCGACGTGCCGGCGGGGTACGCACGGGCGTAGCCGACCCCGGCGGGGCCGACGGCGGTGATGGACGCCTCGACGGCGACCGCGTCGGCGGGCAGCCCGCAGCCGCCGGACGTGCCGCCCTGGGCCGCGAAGCCGGAGCCGGTGCCCGAGACCTGGAAGGTGCGCTGCTGGCCGGCGGTGAAGGCCCCGCCCGCGCCCGAGGCGCGGGTGTCGACGATGCGACAGGGCGTGATGGACGTGTAGGTGAGCGCCGTCGCCGGGGCGAAGTAGCCCTGGATGTCGATGACGACGTGGCTGCCGGCGCCGAAGACGTTGAGGTTGAGGTCCGAGGTCGAGGCGCTGGTGGCGATCGGGATGGCGCCGGTGTTGGTGATCGACGTCGCCCCGGTGAAGTTGATGAAGGTGGCGTTGGGCAGGGTCGTGCCGGCGGGGTAGGCGCGGGCGTAGCCGTCACCGGTGGGAGCGACGGCGGTGATGGAGGCCTCGACGGCGACCGCGCCGGTGGGGATGCCGCAGCCGTTCGACGTGCCGCCCTGGGCCGCGAAGCCGGAGCCGGTGCCCGAGACCTGGAAGGTGCGCTGCTGGTAGGCGGTGAAGGCCCCTCCTGCGCCCGAGGCGCGGGTGTCGACGATGCGACACGGCGTGATCGAGCTGTACGACAGGCCCGAGCCGGTCGTGTAGTAGCCCTGGATGTCGATGACGACGTGGCTGCCGGCGCCGAAGACGTTGAGGTTGAGGTCCGAGGTCGAGGCGCTGGTGGCGATGGGGATGGTGCCGGTGTTGGTGATGGACCGGCCGCCGGTGAAGTTGATGAAGGTGGCGTTGGGGAGCGAGGTGCCGGCGGGGTAGGCACGGGCGTAGCCGTCACCGGTGGGCCCGACAGCGGTGATGGAGGCCTCGACGGCGACCGCGCCGGTGGGGATGCCGCAGCCGCCGGACGTGCCGCCCTGGGCCGCGAAGCCGGAGCCGGTGCCCGAGACCTGGAAGGTGCGCTGCTGGCCGGCGGTGAAGGCCCCGCCCGCGCCCGAGGCGCGGGTGTCGACGATGCGACACGGCGTGATCGACGTGTAGGTCTGGCCGGTGGACGTCGGCGTGCAGCTGGTGAGGCCGCTGATGGCGGTGGTGGCGTCGATCAGCCCGGTGCCCTGGGCGTCGGACCCGAACCCGGAGATCGGCCGCCCGCTGGCCGCCAGGGCGGCCATGACCTCGGCGTTGGTCCGACACGGACGGGCCTCGCGCACGAGGGCGGCGACCGCGGCGGCGTGGGGGGCGGCGGCCGAGGTGCCGTAGAACTCCTCGAACCCGGCCACCGTGGTGACGGTGCCGTCGCTGGCGGCGAAGTCGTTCTGCACCGTCTCGCAGGGGATGGCGGTGGCCGGCGTGGTGCCGTTCACCGGGTTCCAGCAGTAGGTGGCCGGCCCCCGGGACGAGAAGGGCTCGATCGTGGCGTCGTTGAACCAGGGCGTGGCGGCCACGCCCGCGGCGGAGGCGCCGCGCGGCGCGTTGTGGCCGAAGGTGGTCGGCCCGACGACGTCGCCGCCGGTGGAGGCCGTGTACTCGACGGCGGTGAAGCGGGCCCGGTTGAAGATGATCTTGAAGCGCGGCGACCCGGTGCCCGAGTAGCGCTGGACCATCAGCCGGTAGGTCTGGCTCGACCCGGTGGTGTTGGTGAAGTCGATGAACTCGAAGGTCGAGCCGGTGGTCGGGTTGTCGTTGATGCTGCTGGCGACGACGCTGCCGCTCGCGTTGATGAGGGCCACGTCGAAGTCGTCGACGATCCCGAACTGGGGCTCGTTCCACCCCATCTCGAGCTGGACCTTCTGCCCGTTGGGCACGGTGATGCTGTCGGTGCTGTCGACCCCTGCACCGGGGGAGAAGTCGTGGCAGCTGGCCGTGGTCGACAGGGGCGCGGCGCAGGGCGTCGACCGGTAGGTCGCCTCGTAGGACCCGATGGGCGTGGCCCCGATGGTGGCGTGGCTGTTGGCGGCCGAGGAGAAGTACACGGCACCGGCGGCGGTGACGTCGTTGACGGCCTTGGCGATCACGCCGTCCTGGTACATCGGCTCGCTGAAGTAGCTGATGTCGTCGACGATCACGGTGGCGCCGGCGGTCTTGAGGGCCCGGATCTGGTTGGCGAAGTCGACGTCGCCGTTGAACGCGGTGGCGAAGAGCAGCTCGGCGTCGGGCGCGATGTCGTGGACCAGCTGGAGCATGGCCCGCCCCTCGTCGGAGCCGCTGGCGCGGTCGGCCAGCACCTGCACCGGCTTGGTCTTGCCGCAGGGGTTGCCGGGGCCGGGGAGCTCGCCGTCGGCCACGTCGGTGGCCGGCGACCCGGCTGCCCCGTAGGTGTCCGAGAGCACGCCGACCTTGATGCCGTTGCCGCTCACACCGTTCGTCGAGCGGGCCAGGGCGGCCTTGAGCTGGGTGTCGGCCTCGGAGATGGCCCGGTCGGAGCAGGCCGCGCTCGTCGGCGCGGGGCCGCCGGGCGTGGTGCCGACACCCGAGCCGCCGACGACGGGCTCCTGCACCTCGGTGGCGGAGAGGACGCCGGGCACGGCGACGAGGTCGTCGAGCGCCGAGGCGTCGACGGCCACGGTCGCGACGGTGCCGGTGGGGTCCACCGCGGTGGCGGTGGCGCCGGTGGCGTCGAGCTCGGGGCTGCCCAGCACGCCCTCGCCGGTCACCTCCACGTCGACCAGCAGACGGCCGTCGTCGGCCCGGAGCAGGCTGCCCGGACCGTCGGTCGGGAGGTCGACGGCGCGGTCCTCGGCGTTGGTCGACCGGGCCGGCGCCGCGTCGGCCAGGACCTGGAGCCGGGCCGACAGGCCGGCCGGCCCTCCGCCCTTGCCCGGCACCTGGGCCGGTGCCGCCGTGGGAGCCACCGCCACCAACCCCGCCACCGCGGCCAGAGCCACGGCCACCTCCGCCAGCCGCCGGTTCCGCATGAGCGCTTCCCTCCCTGTCCCGCGCCACCCGGCACGACCGGCGGAGAGTCTGCCACCCCCCCGAGGTCCGCACATGGGTCGCGAGGCCCACTCCGATGGGGTGCATTGGCAGGTCGTTCGGGTCACCCGTCAGACTCGGCCCCATGGCCCGAGTGCTCGTCACCGAGAAGATCGCCGACGGCGGGCTCGACGCCCTGCGCGCCGCCGGCCACGACGTCGACGTCCAGACCGGGCTCGAGCCCGCCCAGCTCGTGGAGGCGGTCCCCGGGGCCCACGCCCTGATCATCCGGTCGTCCACCCAGGTCACCGCCGAGGTCCTGGAGGCGGGGACCGACCTGGTCGTCGTGGGCCGGGCCGGCATCGGCCTCGACAACGTCGACGTCGAGACCGCCACCCGCCGCGGCGTGATGGTCGTCAACGCCCCGCAGTCGAACATCCTCTCGACCGCCGAGCACACCATGGCCATGCTGCTCTCGGTGGCCCGCCACATCCCCCAGGCCAACGGGGCCCTGGTGGAGGGGCGCTGGGAGCGCTCGAGGTGGGTGGGCGTGGAGCTGGCCGACAAGACCCTGGGCATCGTCGGCCTGGGCCGCATCGGCAAGCTGGTCGCCCAGCGGGCCAGTGCCTTCGGCATGCGGATCATCGCCCACGACCCGTTCGTGGCCCCGGAGCGGGCCCGCCAGCTCAACATCGACCTGGTCGACCTCGACACCCTGGCCGCCACCGCCGACTTCGTCACCCTGCACGTGGTCAAGACGCCCGAGACCGTCGGCATGATCGGCCAGGCCTTCTTCGACCAGGCCAAGCCGGGCCTGCGCATCGTCAACGTGTCCCGCGGCGGGGTGATCGACGAGGCGGCCCTCGCCGCCGCCCTCGACGACGGCCGCTGCGGCGGGGCCGCCCTCGACGTCTACGCCGAGGAGCCGCCCACGGGCTCGCCGCTGCTGGGCAAGCCCGGCTTCGTGGGCACCCCCCACCTCGGCGCCAGCACCCGGGAGGCCCAGGACAAGGCGGGCGACACCATCGCCGAGCAGGTGCGCCTGGCGCTGGCCGGCGAGTTCGTGCCCTTCGCGGTCAACGTGGCCGCGGCCGAGGCCTCTGAGACCGTCCGCCCCTTCCTCGGCGTGGCCGAGCAGCTGGGCGGCATCTTCGCCGGCCTCTCCGGGGGTGTGCCGCCGGTGCTCGACATCGAGTACCACGGCGAGCTGGCCGGCTACGACACCCGCATCCTGACCCTCTCGATCCTGAAGGGCGCCTTCGCCGGCACCACCGAGGAGCCGGTCAGCTACGTCAACGCCCCCCAGGTGGCCGCCGACCGGGGCATCGAGGTGCGCGACACCACCACGGTGACGACCCGTGACTGGGTCAACCTGGTCACCATCTCCGGAGGTGGCCACTCGGTGTCGGGCACCCTCGTGGGCCTGCGCTCCGAACCCCGGCTGGTGCTCATCGACGGCCACACCGTCGACGTCCCTCCCTCGCCCCACATGGTGATCGTCCGCAACGACGACCGGCCCGGGGTCATCGGACGGGTCGGGAGCGTCCTGGGCGACGCCGGCGTCAACATCGCCGACATGGACGTCGGGCGTTCCGACGAGGGCTCCTCGGCCCTCATGGTGATCTCCACCAGCCAGGCCGTGCCCGGCGACGCGGTGGGCGCCCTCGAGGCCTCCGACGGCGTGGTGTCGGTCGCCGTGGTCGACCGGGTCTGAGCGCGACGACGCGGCGGGACGGACCCGGGCGGACCGGCCGTGGGCAACGAGGCTGACGGACCTCATCCGGGGCGGGCGCGGCGATCGACGTCACCGGGGGGGACCTGGGGCGGGCCCCTGTCGGCCCGAGAGCGACGGGCCCGGGTCGAGGCCCGCCCGTCGCCCACGTCGGCCGACCCCGCCGTGGCGCGGGTCGACGACCCGGGCGAGGCCGGCCCCGGCCGGCTGACCCGCGCCCTCGGGGTGGCGCTGGCCCTGACCGGCGGGGCCGTGGCTCTGTGCTGGTTCGTCCTGCCGCTCGGCGTCGACGGCGCACCGGCGACGCTCGCCCAGGCCTCGTTCGGCTCCTACGACGACACCGGCGTGGCCGTCCTCGGCGTGCTGGCGGTGGCGCTCGGCGTCGCCGGCGCGGTGCGGCCGGGCCTGGGTCCCGGGGTGGTGGCCCTGGCGGGCCTCCCCCTGCCGTGGGTCCTGCGGTTCCACGTCCTGGCCCTCGGGTCCGATCCCTTCCCCGCGGTGGTGGCTCTCGCCTGGTCGGTGGTCGCCCTGGCCCTGGTGGTGGCCGTCGCCCTCGGCGGCGCCGCTCGTGAGGCGGTGCTGCGTCGGCCCCGGCCGACCCCGGCCCAGGGACTCGTCGCCGTCGTCGGGGCCCTCGGGCTGGTGGGCAGCGCTGGGCTCGGGTGGTGGCGGCTGCGCCCGGTCGGCGGTGGTGCCCTGGTCCCGTCCCCCCTCGACGTGGACCTCGGCGCCCAGGGGGCGGTCCTCGGGGTCGGGACCTGGCCGGCGCGGCGGCAGCGTCCTGGGCCTCCTCCTCGCCCTCGGTGCCCTGGCGGTGGCCGTGCTCGGCGTCGGTCCCCTCCGCCGGCTCGGCGGCTGGGTGCTGGTGGTGGTGTTCGTGGCCGAGGCCGTCCGGCGCGGTGTCCTGCCGGCCGAGGACCTGTCCCTGCTCGTCGTCCCCGACCTGATCACCATCGAGCTCCTGCCCCTCGGCCTCCTCGTGCCGCTCCTGGTGGCCGGGGCGGGTGCGTGGCTCGCCCTGGCCCCGTCGCAGGACGCCGGCACCCGCGGTCCCGCAGGGGAGGACTCCGAGGCCGGCGCCAGCACCCTGGTGACCGACGCCGAGCCCTCGATGCCGAGCGGGCCACCGTCCGAGTGGCCGACGGTCGGGTGATCACGAGGTCCCCCTAGAGGCGGTGGTGCCCGATCCCCCGATGTCGCCGTCCCACCAGCGGGCCCGGTACGGGGTTGCCGGCCCGCCGGCGACCAGACCGGGGAGCTCGTCGAGCCAGGCGTCCTCGCCGCGGGAGGGCTGGGTCACCGTCGGGCGGCCGCGGGCGGGCTCAGCGCTTGGAGGCGCGGAAGCCGTCGGCCTCGGCGGCCGCCGCCGTGGGGTAGCAGCGGTCCGGGACGGTGCGCTCGTAGAACGCGCCCTCGGGCACGTGGAAGATGCCGCTGGCCTCCTTGACCTTCACCGGGAAGCCCTCGGGGCAGGCCCCGCCGACGGGCTCCTCCCAGGCGGTGGCCTCGGAGCCGACCTCGGGGCGGGCGGTGGCGGGCACGTCGGGGACCGGGTCGGCGGCGACGGGTGCCACCACGTCGGCCGGGGGGTCGGGGTCGGGTGCCGGGGTCGGGGCGGGGGCCTCGGGGCTCGGCACCGGGCCGGTCGCGACGGGCGACGGGGTGGGCGCGGCGGTGGCGGTCACCCGTCCCTCCACGGGCGCAGGGGCGTCGGTCGCGCGGGGGAGGGGTGGCGGCCCGGCCCCCACCGCGCCGGGACCTGAGCCGTCGGCCCGCAGGGCCCGCACCAGTGCGGCCACCAGGCCCACGAGGATCCCGAGCAGGAAGGCGTTGCGGACGGGACGACGCATGCCCCCGAGGCTAGGTCTCCCGGCGCCGCCGGTGCGCGGGAGGCGGCCCCGGCCACCGGATCGGCCCACCGCAGTTGCGCGAGCCGCGCCTTCCCCATAATCTCTACCTGTCCGGTAGGAATACTCGGCAAGGACGCTCCGGGAGGGGTGGTCGGCGGCATCATCGTGCTCACCAACGCCCGCACGCTGGTCCGCCAGGCCGGGATCGAGGGCGCCGGCGCCGCCGCGATCTACCTCGGCATCGTCGCCCTGTGGGCGGCGGCGGTCGCCTTGTCGGCTCGCACCGTCCTCCGCGAGCGGGCGACCGGGGCCGACGAGCACCCCACCGACGAGCCCGTCCTCACCGTCCCCCTCGGCTGACCCGGCGCCGCCGGCCGCCCCGTTCTGACGCGCCCATGCGTCACTGGTGACGCACCCCCGCGTCAGAAGGGACCGCACCCCGTTCTGACGCGCCCATGCGTCACTGGTGACGCACCCCCGCGTCAGAAGGGACCGGACGCCGTCCTGGAGGGAGGGGACGGCCCTCCCTCCCGCTCAGGTGACCGAAGTGGTCTCCGGGACGTGGTCCGGGGCCGCGCCCGACGCAGCCACGATCTTGTGGCACATGCGCTTGAAGATCAGCACGTGGAAGGGCACCAGGACGTACCAGTAGGCCCGACCCAGCAGCCCACGCGGGTGGAACAGGGCCCGCTGGCGCACCCGGGTCCGGCCGTCGTCGGCGTCGATGCGCCACTCCAGCCAGGCCTCGCCGGGGAGGCGCATCTCGGCCCGCAGCCGCACCAGCGACGGCGGCTCCACCGCCTCGACCCGCCAGAAGTCGACGGCGTCGCCCACCCCCATGCGGTCCGGGTGGCGCCGGCCGCGCCGCATGCCCACCCCGCCGACCAGCTTGTCGATCACGCCGCGAGCGCTCCACAGGAACGGCGTCACGTACCAGCCCCGGTCCCCGCCGATCCCCTCGACGGTGGTGAACACGGCCTCGGGCGGGCTCGGCGTGGTCACCTCCTGCTCGTCGAGCAGGAGGCGACCGCCGGCCCAGTCCGGGTCGGTGGGCAGCGGGTCGGCCGGCGTCCGCCCCGGGAGGGCGGCGTCGGACCAGCGGGTGGTGACCTCGAGGTCGCTGATGCGGCGCAGGGCCAGCTCCAGCGAGCGCTCGAAGCCGACCGGCTCGTGGTCGATGACGGCGCTGATGGGGCGGTCGGTGACGTAGACCTCGCTGATCAGGCTCTCGACGAGGGGGCGGGCCAGGGCCGCGGGCAGCGGGGTCACCAGGCCGACCCAGCGCGACGACAGCGTCGGCGTGAGCACGGGCACGGGGCGGATGACCCGACGCTTCAGCCCCGCCACCTGGGCGTAGGTCCGCATCATGTCGGCGTAGGAGAGGACGTCGGCCCCGCCCACCTCCAGCACCCGGCCCTCGGCCGCGGGCGTCGAGATCACCTGCACCAGGTAGAAGAGGACGTCGCGGATGGCGATGGGCTGGCACCGGTTGCGCACCCAGCGGGGCGTCACCATGGCCGGCAGGACCTCGACCAGCGAGCGCAGCATCTCGAAGCTGGCCGAGCCCGACCCGATGATGACCGCGGCGCGCAGCTCGGTGACCGGCACCGGCCCGTCGGCCAGCAGGCGCCCCACCTCGTGGCGGCTCTTCAGGTGGTCGCTGAGGTCGGGGTCGTCGTCGTCGCCCAGGCCGCCCAGGTAGACCATGCGGCCGACGCCCGCCTCGGCCGCGGCGTCGCGGAAGGTCGTGGCGAACTCGCGGTCCTGGGACGCGAAGTCCTTGGCCCCGCCCATGGAGTGGACGAGGAAGTAGGCGCTGTCGACGCCCTCCATGGCCCGGGCCACCGAGCCGGCGTCGCCCAGGTCGCCCTCCACGACCTCGACCCGGTCCTGCCATTCGGCGTCGGCCAGCTTGGCCGGGGTGCGCACCAGGCACCGCACGCGGTGGCCGGCGGCCAGCAGCTCGGGCACCAGCCGGCCGCCGATGTAGCCGGTGGCGCCGGTGACGAGGACGGTCTGGGGGTCGGGCATCTCCCTGCTCTACCCGACCGGCGGGTGCGGAAGCGGGTCGGAGGCCCCGGGCGCGACGTCGGCGCAGGTCGGGGTCGGCTCCCCGCCCGCGTCCCGGTGAGGGGCGCCGGGCCGGGCGGTACTCTCGGGCCGCTGGTCACCGAGGACGGAGCTGCCATGGGCCTGATGGACAAGATCAAGGGCGAGCTGGTCGACATCATCGAGTGGATGGACGACTCGCGGTCGACCCTCGCCTGGCGCTTCCCCCGCTACCAGAACGAGATCAAGAACGGGGCCCAGCTCATCGTGCGCGAGGGCCAGGAGGCGGTGTTCGTCTACCGGGGCCAGCTGGCCGACCGCTTCGGGCCCGGGCACTTCGAGCTCACCACCGAGAACCTCCCCGTCCTGTCCACCCTGCAGGGGTGGAAGCACGGCTTCGACAGCCCGTTCCGCAGCGAGGTGTACTTCATCAACACCCGTCCGGTCACCGACCTGCGGTGGGGCACCCCGCAGCCGGTGACGGTGCGCGACCCGGACTTCCGGATGGTGCAGGTGCGGGCCAACGGGCTGTGCGTGGTCAAGGTGGCCGACGCCGAGATCTTCCTGAAGGAGGTCATCGGCACCGACAGCGCGGTGGAGATCGACGAGATCACCGAGCTGCTCCGCCGGGTGATCACCCTGGCCTTCTCGGACCTGGTGCTGGAGACGGGCCTCGGGGTCATCGACCTCCAGGGCCGCCAGGTCGAGCTCTCGGCCAAGCTGCGGGACTTCGTGGCCGACCGGGTCGACGACGAGTACGGCCTCGAGATCCCCGACATCACCATGAACATCTCGCTGCCCGACGAGATCACCCAGGCCATGACCCGGGGCGTGGCCCGAGGCGTGGAGGAGGGCGGCTTCCTCGACAACGTCGGGCCCATGGACCGCTTCCAGCAGGCCAAGGCGGCCGAGGCCATGGTGGCGGCGGCCGGCAACCCCGGAGGCGGGACGGCGGGCGACTTCATGGCCGCCGGCCTCGGGCTCAACCTGGCCGGGCAGATGGCCGGGGCCATGCAGGGCGCCCAGGCCCCCGCCTCGGCCCCTGCGGGCGGGCCGCCGCCCCTGCCCGGTGCGGGGCCCTCCTTCCACGTCGAGATCGGCGGGGTGGCCCAGGGCCCCTTCACCGTGGCCCAGGTCCAGGCGGGCGTGGCCGGCGGTCAGGTGCTGCCCCTCGTCGCTGGCCTGGACCGCTGGCATGGCCGCATGGGCCCCGGCCAGCACCGTGCCCGCCCTGCAGGGCCTCTTCGCCACGCCCCCGCCACTGCCGCCCTCCGGGGCCGCCCCCCCGCCCGCCGCCCGGTGCCCCACCTCCGCCCGCCCCGCCCGCCGGTGCGCCGGCGGCGCCCCCGGCCGCCCCGCCGCCGGGCTGAGGGGGACCCGATGAGCGAGCACGAGGGCCCACCGCCCCTGCCCCCCACGCCCGAGGGCCCGCCCCCCGCTCCCCGACGGGGCCGGCCCCGCCCCGGCCCCTCCGCCGCTCCCGGGCGGCGGCCCCCCGGTGGCCGAGCCGGCGGTCCCGCCGCCGCTGCCGCCGGCCGCCCCGGCGGCCACGACCGACGAGGAGCGGGCGATGCTCCACGTCACCGAGGCCACCCGCACCTACCCCTGCCACCAGTGCGGCGACCAGCTGGTGTTCGACATCACGACCCAGCGCCTGGCCTGCCCCAGCTGCGGCGCCAGCCAGGAGATCGTCGAGGGCCAGGGCCCCGGCCCGGCCGAGCGCGACCTGCGCGCCGCCATGGCCGAGCTGCGCGAGCGAGGCCAGGTGGCCACCGGCCCGCAGGTCGAGGGGGAGAAGGAGATCGTCTGCCAGAGCTGCGGCGGCCACACGACCTTCAACGGCACGCTGACCGCCAGCCGCTGCCCCTACTGCGCCACCCCGATCCAGCGCGACGACGTCCACGACGCCCCCGGTCGCCTGCCGGTCGACGGCGTGGTCCCGTTCCGGGTCGACGAGGACCAGGGGCGCAAGGTCGTGGAGGAGTGGATCAACGGGCGGTGGTTCGCACCCAGCGAGTTCAAGAAGTACAAGCGGACGGGGTCGTTCACCAGCGTCTACGCCGCCTACTTCACCTACGACGCCGACACCGTGACCTCGTACTCGGGCCAGCGGGGCGACCACTACACGGTCACCGTGGGCTCGGGTGAGAACCGTCGCACCGAGACCCGCACCCGGTGGCGCTCGGTGTCGGGCACCGTCGGCAACCGCTTCGACGACCTCGCGGTGCTGGCCAACGAGGGCCTCGACCGCGCCCGCGTCGACGGAGCTCGAGCCCTGGCCCACCCAGACGGCCAGGTCGTTCTCGCCCGAGTACGTGGCCGGACACCTGTGCCGCACCTACGACAACGACGTCTCGGAGTGCTTCGGCGAGGCCAGCGGGCGGATGGAGAGCGAGATCGACGCCACGGTCCGGCGCGACATCGGCGGCGACGTGCAGCGCATCCAGGCCAAGTCGACCGACTTCCGCTCCCTCACCTACAAGCACCTGCTGCTGCCGATCTGGCTCCTCACCGTGATCTACCAGCAGCAGCCGTTCCAGGTGTTCATCAACGGCGTGACCGGCGAGGTCCAGGGCCAGCGGCCGTGGAGCAAGGTCAAGATCGCCGCCGCGGTGGCGGCCGCCCTCGTCGTGGTGATCATCGTCATCGCGATCTACAGCGCGGTGTCGGGCGACTCCGGGTGATCACGCTCCTGGTCGCGCTGGTGGCCGCCGTGGTCGTGGTCGGTCTCACCGTGGGCACGCTCTTCACGGTGCGGCGCCAGCAGCGGTCCTTCGCCGCGGCCAACGAGGTGGTGCCGGGCGTGCCGACGTCGGCGCCGGCGTCGTGGGCCGGCTCCCACGACCCCGAGGCGCGCCTGCACCGGCGCCTGCGCGACGCCATGGCGGCCCTCCGCGCCGGCCCGGCGGCCATGGACGGGGCCGCGCTGGACCTGCGGGTGGAGCTCGAGCAGCAGGCCCTCGCCCTCGACGAAGCCCTGGTCGCGGCGGCCGCCCTCCCCGCCGCCCGGCGGATCGAGCCGCTGCACCGGCTGACCGAGGCGGTCGAGCGCCTGGAGGCCGCGGTGGCCGACGTCGGGGCGGCCGCGGCCGACGAGGCCATGGCCCGTCTCGACGCCGCCCTCGACGAGGCCCGCCAGGACCGCGTGACCCTGGCCGAGATCAGGGCCGAGCTGGACCGGCCCTCGTCGCTCCCGCACCTCGACGCCACCGCGCCGCCGGCCCCGGAGCCCACCCCGCCCCCGACGGCCGATCCACCCCCGGAGCCCCGCCCCGGTCCCTGACGGCGCGGGCCCCGGCACCGGGGCGGAGGGGCTCGGTGGCGCCGGGAGGCCGAGCGAGCGGGAGGCGGGGTCGAGCGACGCTGCGCCCTCAGGCGGTGGTGGGCTGCCAGGCCGGGCGGTCGGCCTCGAAGGCGCCGATGTCCGCGTCGTGGCGGAGGGTGAGGGCGACGTCGTCGAGGCCCTCGAGGAAGCGGTGGCGCACCGAGTCGTCGAGGGGGAAGTCGACGGCCAGGCCGATGGCCGGCGCCTCCAGGGTGCGGCGGTCGACGTCGATGGTGATCTCGAGGGTGGGGTCGTCCTCGATGGCCCGCAGCAGGCGCTCGCCCACCTCGGGGTCGACCTGCACCGGCACCAGGCCGTTCTTGGTCGCGTTGTTGCGGAAGATGTCGCCGAAGCGGGGGCTGACCACGGCGGCGAAGCCGTACTGCTGGATGGCCCAGACGGCGTGCTCGCGCGAGGACCCGGTGCCGAAGTTGGGGCCGGCCACGAGGATGGTGGCCCCGGCGTGCTCCTCCCGGTTGAGGACGAAGTCGCGGTCGTCGCGCCACTCCGAGAACAGGCCCTTCTCGAAGCCGGTGCGGCTGACCTGCTTGAGCCAGTCCGACGGGATGATCTGGTCGGTGTCGACGTCGGAGCGGTCGAGGGGCACGGCGGTGCCCGAGACGATGTGGACGGCTTCCATGGTCAGGCTCCTGCGGGGGCGAGGTCGGCGGGCGAGGCGAAGTGGCCGGCGATGGCGGTGGCGGCGGCGACGCCGGGGGAGACCAGGTGGGTGCGCCCGCCCCGGCCCTGGCGGCCCTCGAAGTTGCGGTTGCTGGTGCTGGCGCAGCGCTCGCCGGGCGCCAGCTTGTCGGGGTTCATGGCCAGGCACATCGAGCAGCCCGGGTCGCGCCAGTCGAAGCCGGCGTCGACGAGGATGCGGTCGAGGCCCTCCTCCTCGGCCTGGGCCTTGACCTTCCAGGATCCGGGCACCACCAGGGTGCGCAGGCCGGAGGCGACGCGCCGGCCGCTGGGCCACCTCGGCCGCGGCCCGCAGGTCCTCGATGCGGCCGTTGGTGCACGAGCCGATGAACACGGTGTCGACCGGGACCTCGCCCATCGGCGTGCCGCCGGCCAGGCCCATGTACTCCAGGGCCCGCTCGGCGGCGTGGCGCTCGCCGGCGTCGGCCATGTCCTCGGGGCGGGGGATGGCGCCGTCGAGGCGGACGACCTGGCCCGGGTTGGTGCCCCACGAGACGTGGGGCCGGATCTCGGCCCCGTCGAGGTGCACCTCCTTGTCGAAGGTGGCGTCGGGGTCGGTGGCGAGGGTGCGCCAGTGGGCCACGGCCTCGTCCCAGGTGTCGCCCGCCGGGGCGTGGGCCCGGCCCTCCAGGTAGTCGAAGGTGGTCTCGTCGGGGGCGATCATCCCGGCCTTGGCCCCGGCCTCGATCGACATGTTGCACACGGTCATGCGGCCCTCCATGGAGAGCGCCTCGATGACCGAGCCGCGGTACTCGGCGATGTGGCCCATGCCGCCGCTGGTGCCGATGCGGCCGAGGATGGCCAGGATCACGTCCTTGGCCGTGCTCCCGGCCGGCAGCTCGCCGTCGACGGTGATGCCGAGGGTCTTGGCCGGGGCCTGGGGCAGGGTCTGGGTGGCGAGCACGTGCTCGACCTCGCTGGTGCCGATGCCGAAGGCCAGGGCCCCGAAGGCGCCGTGGGTGGAGGTGTGGCTGTCGCCGCACACGATGGTCATGCCGGGCAGGGTGAGGCCCTGCTCGGGCCCGATGATGTGGACGATGCCCTGGCCCGGGCTGCCCATGGGGTGGTGGGTGATGCCGAACTCGGCCGCGTTGGCCCGCAGGGTGTCGACCTGGGTGCGCGACACCGGATCGGCGATCTCGCAGGTGGGTGTCGGTGGTGGGGACGTTGTGGTCCTCGGTGGCGATGGTGAGGTCGGGGCGGCGGACGGTGCGGCCGCTCGAGGCGGAGGCCGTCGAAGGCCTGGGGGCTGGTGACCTCGTGGACGAGGTGCAGGTCGATGTAGAGCAGGTCGGGCTCGCCGTCGCCACGGTGGACGACGTGGGCGTCCCACACCTTCTCGCTCAGGGTCTTGGGCCGGGCCACGGCGGTCTCCTCGGTCTCGCTTGACCGTCTCACCATGTGGGACGATAGTCTTGCTTCGTGGAACAGAGCGTACGCACCGTCGGCGTCCTCGACAAGTCCGTCGCCGTGCTCCGGGCCCTGGCCGGGGGGCCGCTCGCCCTGGCCGGTCTGGTGGAGGCGACGGGGCTGTCCCGGGCGACGGCCCACCGCCTGGCCTCGGCCCTGGTGGACCACGGCCTGGTGCGCCGCACCGACGACGGCCGCTTCGCCCTCGGGGCCGAGCTCGTCGGGCTGGGACGGGCGGCGGCGGCGGGCTGGCCGTGGGGCGAGGCGGCCGGGCCCGCCCTCGCCGCCCTCGTCGAGGCGACGGGGGAGAGCGCCCAGCTCTACGTCCGCGAGGGCGACGGGCGGCGCTGCCTGCTGTCGCGGGACTCGGCCCACGAGCTGCGCAGCGTCGTGGCCGAGGGTGCCCGCCTCCCCCTCGAGGTGGGCTCGGCCGGCCGGGTGCTGCGCGACCCGGCCTCGGTCGACGGCCGCGGGTGGGTCGCCTCGGTGGAGGAGCGGGCGCCGGGGGTGGCCTCGGTCAGCGCCCCGGTGCGCGACGCCGCCGGCGCCGTCGTGGCCGCCGTCGGCATCAGCGGCCCCGTCGACCGCCTGGGCCCCGCCCCCGGCGAGCGCCACGGCCCCGCCGTGGTCGCCGCCGCCTCCCGCATCGAGGCGAGCCTTCCCCGATGACCCCGGTGACCCACCTCCCGGAGCCGCGTCCCTGGGTCGCGCGGGCGCGACCGAGGTGCCCGAGCGTCACGAGGTGCCAGGCACCTCGTGACGCCGGGCGGTCCCGGGCCCGTCCCGGTGGCCGTGCCGGCATCGTGGTGGCCAGGGGAGTGGTGCGGTGCGCCCGCGGCGGTCAACCGATGAGCATGAACGCGGCACCGGTGGGGTCGGTGCAACGGGCCAGGCGGCCGTACGGGGTGTCCTCGGGCGGCATCTGGATGGTGCCGCCCAGCTCCTCGACCTTCGCCACCGCCGCGTCGGTGTCGTCGACCTGGAGGTACACGGCCCAGTGGGCGGGCGGGCCGTCGGGGCCCATCACGGTGTCGTCCATGACCCCGGCGGCCCCTCCTCCTCCTGGCCGAGGGTGCTGTAGCGGAAGTCGTCGGCGTCGCTGGCGGTGTGGACGTCCCAGCCGAAGACGTCGCGGTAGAAGTCCAGGCTCTCGGCGTAGGCACGGGTGTGGAGCTCGAACCAGCCCGGGGTGCCGGGCTCGGCCAGGCGGTCGAAGCCCTCGTGGCCGCCGGGCTGCCAGATGCCGACGGCGGCGCCGCCGACGTCGGCCACCACCGCCATGGTGCCCTTGTCGGGCACGGCCATGGGCGGGACGATCACGTGGGCCCCGGCCGCGGTGGCGGCCTCGACGGTGGCGGCGGCGTCGTCGACCCGGAGGTACACGGACCAGGCGTCGGGCTCGCCCTCGGCGCCGTGGTTGGCCATGGCGCCGGCGACCAGGTCGCCGTCGGCGGTGAAGGTGATGTAGCCACCGTGCTCCTCGCCGCCCCGCTCGGCCTCCCAGCCCATGAGGTCGCCGTAGAAGGCGATGGACCGCTCGGGGTCGGAGGTGAACAGGTCGATCCAGCAGGGGTGGCCGGCAGGGGCGGTGTCACGACGGGGCATGGGGTCTCCTCGGTCGGGGTGTGCTGGCCCTGAGACGATGCCCCAGCCCCGGACTCATCGCCGGGCGGGCAACAGCCGGTCCCCGAGGCGTCACGAGGTGCCAGGCGCCTCGTGACGCCTGGGCGGTCGAGGGGTCAGCCGCCGGTGAGGCGGGCCTTCACCAGGGTGCTCACGGCCTTGCCGTCGGCCCGGCCGGCCACCTCGGCCTGGGTGGCCTTCATGGCCGGCGCCCATGTCCTTCGGGGTCGAGAACCCGCCGTCGGCCAGCACCCGGTCGACCAGGGCCTCCAGCTCGTCGTCGGTGAGCTTGGACGGCAGGTACCGGGCCAGGACCTCGCCCTCGGCCCGCTCCCGCTCGGCCTGCTCGGCGCGCCCGGCATCTGCGTAGGCCGCGGCCGCCTCCTCCCGCTTCTTGGCCTCCTTGCCGAGCAGGGCCAGGCACGTCGTCGTCGCCCAGGTCGTGGGCGGCGTCGCCGGAGACCCGGGCCTCCTTGATCGCGGCGAGGGCCGAGCGCAGCACCGTGGCGGTGAGCTCGTCGCGGGCCTTCATGGCGGTGGTCAGGTCGGTCTGGATCTGGTCGGCGAGCATCGTCGGCCTCCGGCTAGGTGGACGTCCCACTGTGCCCGACACCGCCCGGCCTCCCCACACCGGTCCCGTACCGACGGCGGTCAGGAGGTCGGCGCCCAGCCCTCGAGGTCGGCCATGCGGGAGAAGAGGGTGACGATGTCGGCCGGCCGGTGGCCGGGGTCGAGGTGGCGGAAGGCGGTCTCCACGTTGACGGCGATGCGCCCCTCCTCGCTCCAGGTCCCGAAGGGGGACCCGTCCAGGTCGGTCGGCGATGTCGCGGGCCGCCTCCTCGGCGGTCATGCCCCGGGCGTGGCGGTCGCGGGCCTCGCCGTCGACCCAGGTGAGGTAGTCCCGCACCCGGAGGACCCCGGCCACGTCGGTCACCGGGCCGTGGCCGGGGACCACCACGTCGGGGTCGAGGTCGACGATCAGGTCGAGGGCGTCGACCCAGCCCGACAGCGGCCCGGCCCAGACGATGGGCGTGCCCTCGATGAAGCAGATGTCGCCGGTGAAGACGACGCCGGCCTCGGGCACGTGGGCGATGGTGTCGCCCCGGGTGTGGGCCGGACCGACCTCGACGAGCTCCACCGCGGTGCCGGCCACGTCGAGGCCCAGGCGGTCCGAGAACGTGCGGGTGGGCGGGGTGACGGTGATGCCGCCGAACTCGAAGGCGCCGAAGAAGTGGCGGAACAGCTCGCCCGTGGGGCCGTCGGCGTCGGCCAGGGCGCCGAGCAGCTCCGGGGTCACCTCGGTCATCTCCTCGGCGGTGGCCTCCGACGCCACGATCTCGGCCTCCGCCGACCAGCTCGTTGCCGTAGCAGTGGTCCCCGTTGGCGTGGGTGTTGACGAGGGTGGCGATGGGGGCGGCCGCGGTGAGCGGGGCCAGCCCGTCGAGCATGGCCCGGGTCAGGGGCAGGTCGAACAGGGTGTCGACGAGCAGCGACGCACCGTCGCCCACCACCAGCCCGGCGTTGGACCAGCCCCACCCGCCGGTGCCCTGGAGCCAGGCGTGGCACCCGTCGGCGACCTGCTGGTGGCGTCCCGGCGGGGCGTGGTCGTCCATGGTCGCCGACGGTACCGATGCCGGCGGCCCGGCGCCGGCCCCCCGACCGGAACCAGAGGCCGGACGCGTCGCCGGGGCCGTGCGTCGGGTCGCCGGTTCGGGAGGAGGTGGTGGTTCGGTCGCCCCGGCGGGGCGGTCAGGTCGTCTGGGCCCGGGCGACGTACTCGTCGGAGCGGAGGATGGCCCGGGCGAGGGTGCGGGTGTCGGTGGCGGCCACCCGGGGCGCCCAGTAGTCCACCTCGGTCGACCCCGGGGTGCGGCCGAGGAGGTCCTCGTAGGTGGTGCGCACGGCCCGCCGGGTCACCTCGGCGCTGCCGAGCAGGCGGCGGGCCAGGGCCGCGCGCGAGAGCCCGGCGCCGAGCTGCTGGGTCCAGTAGGCCGAGCCGGCGCCGTCGACCGGGCGCTGCAGCACCACGTCGTAGAGGTGGGCCACGTAGCCCTCGTCGGTGCCGCCGCCCCGGGCGTACACCTCGGGTGAGGCCAGCAGGCGGGTGCGCAGGCGACGTGAGCGACCAGCTGCGGAGGAAGCTCGGCCCAGAACGTCCGGCCCCCGGCGTCCGGAGCCCGGCCCAGGTCCGAGGCGTAGGCCGCGTCGACCAGGCGGCCGCGGTGCTCGGTCGAGCCGACGAGGGCCGCCACGAGCGCGGCCCGGCCGAGGCCCCGCTCGCCCTTCGCCGTCCACCCGGCCACCTCGCCGTCGCCCGGCGTGCGGCCCATGAGGTCGCGGTAGAGCTGGCGCAGGTGGAGCTCGCCGGGGGTGTAGGGGTCGTCCGGGCAGCGGCTCCCGGCGCCGTCGAGCCCGGTGCGGAAGGTCCACGACGAGGGCGCCACCGGGTCGCCGTCGGCGTCGAGCAGGGCATCGGTGACGTCGACCCGGTACCAGGTGCAGGGCACCAGGTCGGCCGCGGGCTGGAGGTCGATGGTGTGCTCACCGGCGTCGGGGCCGTAGGGCACGGCCCGGGGGTAGCCGGAGAGCAGCGGGAGGGGGTCGCCCCCCTCGGGGCGCAGGGTCATGGCCCCGTCGGGGAGCTGGCCCGACACCGAGCCCCGCTGCGGGGGACGTAGGGCAGCGACCACGTGAGCGACGCCGCGATGCGGGTGCGGGCCCCGCCCCGGCCCGGGCGCCGAGCCCGGCTGGTAGGAGCGCACCCAGCCGCTGGCCGGGATCCGGCGCTGGCCGTCGGCCGGGTAGGTGATCGACACCTCGGTCGCTGGCCGGGCGCCGAGCAGGCGGCCCCACATCGAGTCCCACTGGCCGGCGATGGCGTCGGCCGCGTAGGACACCCCGCCCGGGGCGTCGACGAGGTTGGTCGTCATCCACGGCATCTCGGCACGCACGCCGGCCAGGTGCTCGGCCACGAAGCTGGCCTCGGCCTCGGAGATGACGCCGAGCCCGGCCTGGCCACCGTCGATCATCGCCTCGGTGACGTCGGTGCGACCCAGGTCGGCGAAGGCGCCCATGACGTCGGCCTCGGCCGGCAGGGCCGGGAGGGGGCCGACGGGGCGGCGGTAGAGGCCGACGGCGGCGATGTCCATGACCAGCTCCTGGCCGCCGCCGTCCTGCAGGCCCGACAGGGAGTCGGGCAGGTAGTACTCGTCGAGGTCGGGCGACACCGGCTCGAAGAGCCAGTCCCACACCTCGTCGCCGGTGCCGTGGGCGATGACGCCCATCAGGTGGGCCACCTCGGCCGCGCAGGGCCCGTCGGCGCGGGAGAGGTCGCCGCAGTCGGTGCGGGCCAGCAGGCGCTCGGCGTAGGCGTCGGTGAAGCGGGACCAGTGGGCCTCCTCCCCGTGGGTGTTGCCCGGGATGTAGCCCCCGTCGGGGAACATGGCCCCGGCCCGCACCTGGTCGCGGTGGGCGTCGAGCAGGGCCGACAGCTCGGGCGACGACACCCGCTCGATGGCGGTGAGGCCCATCCACGCGTGGGTGGTCACCCCGGCGGCGCCGGACGGTGCCGCCGGCACCGCCAGCAGCCCGACGCCGATGGCGAGCCCCACCAGCGCGCCCGCGACCCTGCGCATCGTCCTCATCGTCTGTCCCCCTGTCGGCCGGTGTGCCGCCGGCGAACCTACCGCGCCCCCTCGGCCCCGGCCCGGCCCGCGGCGAGGTGTTCGCCTCCCGCTCACCGACCCGTCACCCGGTGTCGGTGCTCGAAGTGGTCGGTCCTGGCGGTGCGGGGGCGCCGGGGATCCTGACCGGTCCGGTGTCGTGCTGGTAGTGGTCGGTCCTGGCGGTGCGGGGGCGCCGGGGATCCTGACCGGTTCGGGGGGCCGGTGTGGTCGACGGGACCCGGGGCCGACGTCAGGCGGGGGTGACGGCGAGGCCGTCGAGGGCGCGGCGCAGCGTCGGCACCCAGACGTCGCTCATCGTGACGGCGCTGTTGTGGGGGCCCGCCACCTCGTGCACGGCGGCGTCGGGCAGGGCCCGGGCCAGGCCCCGCTGGCGGCGGGTGGGGACGGTGCGGTCCTCGGTGGTGACGATCACCGCGGCGGGCACGTCGACGTCGCCGATCCAGGGGTTGGATCGGAACCGGCCCAGCGCCGCGCCGACCTGCAGGAGGGCGGCGGGGTCGCTGCGGAGCAGCTCGCGCCGGAACCACTCCGCATAGGGGCCGTCGGTGATCTTGCCGTTCACGGCCTGCACCATGCGGTTGCGCGCCGGCCCCGGCCAGGCCCGGACGGCCGGGGCCAGCCAGGCCTGCCCCCGGTACCAGAGGTCGCCCACGGGGCCGGTCTGGAAGTTGCGGGCGGTCGAGCACAGGACCAGGCCGGCGACCCGCTCGGGGTGCCGCTGCCACAGGAGCTGGGCCACCGCCCCGCCGAGGGAGTACCCGACCACGACGGCCCGCTCGGAGTCCACCGCGTCGAGCACCTGGGCCAGGTCGTCGGCCAGGTCCTCCAGCCGGACCCGGCCGCCGGTGCGCAGGCCCCGGCCGTGGCCCCGCAGGTCGGGGGCGATCACCCGGTAGCCGTCGGCCAGGGCCGGGTAGCTGGGGGCGAAGGTGGTGTCGGCGGTGACGGTCCAGCCGTGGACGACCAGCACGTCGGTGCGCCCGGCGGGGTCCGGGTCGGCCCGGACCCACGACGGGCCCTTCTCGCCCACCTCGACCATGCGCCCCGGGGGCAGCCCCGGCGGGGCCTCGACGACGTCGTCGTCCAGGCTGGTGACCAGCCCGTCCTCCACGTCGACCACTGACTCGCCCCCACCGACCTCGTCGGCCGGGGCGGGCGCGTCGGGAGCGGTCTCGTCGTCGGGTTGCACCACCTGTCCGGACATCGTCACCTCGGCCTGGCCCGACCCGTCCGGCCCGGCGGTCCCGGTTCGGTCCTCGCATCGGGACGGCTTGCTCCTCGGGCCACCTCGATTCTGCCCCGTCCCGCCGTCGGTCCGGGCCCCGAGGTGGCTGGAGGCCGAGCCGACAGGCGAGGCCGACCGAGCGGGCACGGCATGGCCATCCGAGCGGAGCGAGGAAACCTCGCCGCGACGACGGTCCCATCCGCCACGGGTCCTGACACCCGTCGCCGCCGCCTGCCCCCACAGCACGTGACCGACGTCATCGGTACGGTCACGCCCCATGACGGGGACGGCGCCACCACGGGTCCTCGACCGCTCCACCGGCCTCGCCGGGGCCTACGCCGCCCTCCTGCTGCACCAGGCAGGGGGTGACGTGGTGCGAGCCGTGCCCGACAGGGGCGACCCGGCCGTGCCCGAGGGCTCGCCCCTGGCGGCCTACCTGCGCCAGGGCCAGCGGGCAGTCCCCGCCGCCGCGGCCGGCCTCGACGGCGCGGGGGCCGACGTGGTGCTGGCCACGCCCCAGGGCGGTGAGCGCGAGGCCGTCGTCGCGGCCCGCCGGACCGACCCCGGCCTCACCGTGGTGGCCATCACCCCGTACGGCCTGACCGCACCGTCGCGCGACCGCCCCGCCACCGACCTCACCCTGCAGGCCGACAGCGGCGCCCTGGCCATCCGGGGCCGGGCGGGGGAGGAGCCTGTCCAGATGGGTGGTCGCACGGTCGAGTGGCTGGCCGGGGCCTACGCCGCGGCGGCCGCCCTCGCTGCGTGGCGGGCCCGTCGGGCCGGGGGTCCCGGGGCCCTGGTCGACCTCTCACTGGCCGAGGTGGCCAACCTCTCGGCCGGAAACTTCATGGACGTCATGCACGCCCTGGCCCTCGGTCCCGACGCCGAGCCCGAGAGCCCTCCCCGGGTGCTGGAGACCCCGTCGATCGAGCGGACCTCCGACGGGTGGGTCGGCTTCAACACCAACGCCCCGCACCAGGCCACCGCCTTCCTCCGGATGATGGGACGCGACGACCTGGCCGACAGCGGCGAGTGGATGATGGCGGCGCAGCGCCTGGAGCGCATCGACGAGTGGCAGGCCATGGTCACGGCCTGGACCTCGGTGCGCACGGTCGACGAGGTCATCGAGGCCGCGGTGGCCCACCACGTGCCGGTGGCGCCGGTGTGCGACGGCCGCACGGTGGCCGGGCTCGACCACGTCCGGGCCCGGGGCAGCCTGGTGCCCGGTCCCGACGGCACCTCCGTGCAGCCCGGACGGCCGTGGCGGATCGACGGCGATGCCGGGCCCGGCCCCGAGCCCCCGCCACCCCCTCCCGACCCGGGCGCGACGGTCACCTGGCGTGACGACGACGACCGGGTGCTCCCGTCGTCCGGCGCGACCGCGGCCGCCGCCCGCCCCCTCGCCGGGCTCCGCGTCCTCGACCTGACGGCGTGGTGGGCCGGACCCTCGGCCACGGGCCTGCTGGCCGCACTGGGGGCCGACGTGGTCCACGTCGAGGGCCCCGACCGCATGGACGGCGTGCGGATGGTCGGCATGGCCATCCCGGGCCGGTCCGAGTGGTGGGAGCACAGCTCGTTCTTCCTCAGCGTCAACTGCGACAAGCGGGACCTGGTGCTGGACCTCGCCGCCGACCGGGGCCGGGAGGTGGCCCTGGCCCTGGTCGCCGAGGCCGACGTGGTGGTCGAGAACTTCACGCCCCGGGTGCTGGACAAGCTGGGGCTGGGATGGGACGCCGTCCACGCCGCCAACCCCCGGACGGTGATGGTGCGCATGCCGGCCTTCGGCCTCGACGGCCCGTGGCGCGACCGCCCCGGCTTCGCCCAGAACATCGAGCAGGCGTCGGGGCTGGCCTGGCTCACCGGCCGGGCCGACGACCAGCCCCGCATCCAGCGGGGCCCGAGCGATCCCAACGGTGGGGTCCACGCCGCCATCGGCCTCATGGTCGCCCTCGACCGCCGGGAGCGCACGGGGGAGGGGAGCCTGGTGGAGGTCGCCCTGTTCGAGGCCGCCCTCGCCCTGGCGGCCGAGTCCATCACCACCGCCAGCGCCGAGGGGGTGGTGCTCACCCGCGACGGCAACCGCTCGGCCCACGCCGCGCCCCAGGGCGTGTACCGGACCCAGGGCGACGACGACTGGCTGGCCGTCTCGTGCGCCACCGACGCGCAGTGGCGCAGCCTCTGCGTGGCCATCGACCGGCCGGCGCTGGCCGACGAGCCGGCGCTGGCCGACCGCGACGGGCGCCGCCGCGCCCACGACCACCTCGACGAGGTCATCGGGGCGTGGGCCGCGGCCACGCCGGCGGCCGAGGCCGAGGCCGTGCTCCTGCGGGCCGGGGTGCCCGCCGCGCTCGCCCGCGACCCCCGCCTGGCGGCGCGCCACCCCGACCTCCGCGCCCGGCAGTACCACCAGGTGGTCGAGCACCCGGTGGCCGGGCCCGTCCCCGTCCCGACCCTGCCGTTCCGCCTCGAGGGCGTGGACCGCTGGGTCACCCGCCCCGCCCCCTGCTTCGGCCAGCACACCGACGAGGTGCTGACCGGGTGGCTGGGGCTCGCCCCCGCCGACCTCGCCGCCCTGCGCGCCGAGGGCGTCGTCGCCGACCGACCCGTCGGCGTCTGAGCCAGGAGGACCCCACGTGACCGACCTCTTCGACCGCCACCGCGTCATCGACGTCGACACCCACCTCACCGAGCCGCCCGACGTGTGGACGGCGCGGATGCCGGCGGCCCAGCACGACCGGGTGCCCCACGTCGAGCGCCGCGACGGGCGCGACGTGTGGGTGGCCGACGGCGACGTGATCGGCGCGCCCGGCTTCTACTCCATGGCCGGCTTCGACGGGGTCCTGCCCGCGTCGGTGCCCGCCACCTACGCAGAGATCCACCCGGCCATGTACGACGGCAAGGCCCGCGTGGAGCTGCTCGACGAGCAGGGCATCGACGCCCAGGTGCTCTACCCCAACGTGGGTGGCTTCGGGAACGGCTACTTCACGACCCTCGCCGACCGCGACCTGGCCCTGGCCTGCGTGCAGGCCTACAACGACTTCCTCACCGACTGGTGCTCGGTGGCGCCGGACCGGCTGGTGGCCATCACCGCCCTGCCCTTCTGGGACGTCGACCTGGCCGTGGCCGAGCTCCAGCGGGGTCAGGAGCTGGGCCACCGGGCCGCCAACTTCTGCAACCAGCCCCAGGACCACGGCATGGCCCCGCTGGCCCACCGCCACTGGGACCCGCTGTGGGCCGCGGCCGAGGAGGCCGGGACGTCCATCAGCTTCCACGTGGGTGGCGGGTCGATGGGCACCCAGTTCGCCGACACCGCCGAGATGGGGTGGATGACCAACTTCGCCAAGGTCTCGTCGCTCATCTTCCTCGACAACATCCGCTGCGTGGTCGACCTGATCCTGGGCGGCGTGTGCCACCGGTTCCCGGACCTGCGGCTGGTGTCGGTCGAGTCGGGCGTGGGCTGGATCGGTGCCATGCTCGAGACCTGCGACTGGCAGTGGCGCAACGGCGGGGTGCGCGACGAGCACCCCGAGTACGACCTGCTGCCCAGCGAGTACTTCGCCCGCCAGATCTACGGCTGCTTCTGGTTCGAGGAGCGCGCCGCGGTCGAGGCCATCCGCCGCTACCCCGACAACGTCCTCTACGAGACCGACTACCCGCACCCCACCTGCCAGCACCCCGGACCGCGCACACCGGCCCAGCGCCCCCGCGACTACGCCTCCCGGGTGCTGGGCGAGCTGCCCGACGACCTGGTGGCCAAGGTCCTCCACGGCAACGCCGAGCGGGTGTACGGCCTGTGAGCGAGTCCGGGATCGACGCGCCCGACCTGGGCTCACCCCACCTGCGGGCGCACCTCGACGGCCGGGTGCTGCACCTGCGCATCGACCGGCCCGACCGGCGCAACGCCTTCTCCCAGGACATGTACCGGGGCCTCAAGCGGGCCGCGGTGTGGGCCGACGAGCAGCCCTCCCTCGACGCCGTCTGCCTCACCGGCACCGATCGCTGGTTCGGCGCGGGCGGCGACATGTCGGGCGAGACCACCGACCCCGAGGGGCTGGCCGCCGAGTGGGACCCGACCGACCAGTTCCCGTTCCGCCACATCGAGCGCTGCTCCAAGCTCTGGGTGGCCAAGGTCAACGGCCTGGCCCACGCCGGCGGGCTGGTGCTCACCCTGCACTGCGACGTGAGCATCGCCTCGGACCGGGCCCGCTTCCGGGCCCCCGAGCTGCTCCGGGGCATCCCCGACCCGTTCCTGTCGTCCCGGCTGGCCCAGGCCGTGGGGCTGGTGCGGGCCCGCGAGCTGCTGTTCACGGCCCGCCAGGTCGACGCCGCCGAGGCCGGCGCCATCGGACTGGTCGGTCGGGTGGTGCCCCACGACGACCTCGACGCCGCCGTCGACGAGGTGCTCGCCGCCGTGGCCCGCACCGGCCCGGCCGCCCGCGCCGCGGTGAAGCGCGACCTCAACGGTCGTCTGCCGGCCCCCGACGTGGCGCTCTTCTTCCACGCCATCCGCTCGGCCGAGATGGTCGAGGGCATGGCCTCGTTCCTCGACAAGCGCGACCCGGACTGGCCCCGCCCCGACCCCTGACCGCCCGCACCCCCGCAACCTGCGGCACCTGCGGGACAAGACCGGCCCCATCTGCCGCAGGTCTGGCACGGCGGCGGGGCGCCCCTCAACCTGCGGCACCTGCGGGACAAGACCGGCCCCATCTGCCGCAGGAACGGGTCCGGTCAGTCGACGTCGACCAGCTCGACCTCGACCGTGGCGCCCGTCGGGGTCTCGTAGGAGACGGTGTCGCCGGGGACGTGGCCCAGCAGGGCGGCGCCCATGGGGGAGCCGGGCGACATGACGTCGAGGTCGTCGTGGCGCTCCTCGATGGAGCCCAGCAGGTAGCGCTCGGTGTCGTCGTCGCCGTCGAAGCGGACGGTGACGACCGAGCCGGAGCGGACCTCCCCGCCCTTCTCGGCCTCGACGATCTCGGCGTCCTCGAGGATGGCGGAGAGGTGGCCGATGCGGCCCTCCATCTTCCCCTGCTCCTCCTTGGCCGCGTGGTAGTCGCCGTTCTCGGAGAGGTCCCCCAGCTCGCGGGCGGTCTCGATCTTGCGGGCGATCTCGACCCGACCCCGGGTGGTGAGGTCCGTGAGCTCGGACTTGAGCCGGTCGTAGGCCGCCTGGGACAGCTGCGTGGTCTCGGGCATCCCCGGAAGGCTAGCGACGCCGGGCCGAGGGCCGACCGTGGGCCCTCCGGCCCCCCGAACCGGGGCGACGACCGACACACCGGTGGCGTATGCTGCCCGCCGTGATGCGTCGGCCGACCCCCGTAGTGATCATCGCCTAGCGCACGTCGACATCCCGGCGTGCGCCCTCACCGTCCACCTTCCGGTGGGCGGTTTCGTCTTTTCTGGGACGGATCCACCCGTCCCCCCGACCCGCAGGAGAACGCAGCGACGTGGCCCACCAGGTGGCAGTCATCGGAGGAGACGGCATCGGCCCCGAGGTGGTGGCCGAGGCCCTGAAGGTCGTGGCCGCCGCCGGGGTGGACCTGGCGACCACCGACTTCGACCTGGGCGGGGCCCGCTACCTCCGCGACGGCACGGTGCTCCCCGACGAGGTGCTCGACGAGCTCCGCGGCTTCGACGCCATCCTCCTCGGCGCGGTGGGCACCCCCGAGGTCCCGCCCGGGGTCATCGAGCGCGGCCTGCTGCTGAAGATGCGCTTCGCCCTCGACCAGTACATCAACCAGCGCCCCTTCACCGAGCCCACCAACGGGCATCGACATGGTCGTCATCCGGGAGAACACCGAGGGCACCTACGCCGGCGAGGGCGGCTTCCTCCGCCACGGCACCCCGCACGAGGTCGCCACCCAGGGCTCGGTCAACACCCGCATGGGCGTCGAGCGCTGCGTCCGCTACGCCTTCGGCCTGGCCCAGCAGCGGCGCAGCCACCTCACCCTGGTCCACAAGACCAACGTCCTGACCTTCTCCGGCGACCTGTGGCAGCGCACCTTCGACGAGGTCGCCGCCGAGTTCCCCGACGTGGAGACGGCCTACAACCACGTCGACGCCGCCTGCATCTACTTCGTGCAGGACCCGGGTCGCTACGACGTCGATCGTCACCGACAACCTCTTCGGCGACATCCTCACCGACCTCGGCGGTGCCGTGTCCGGCGGCATCGGCCTGGCCTCGTCGGGCAACCTCAACCCCGACCGCACCAGCCCGTCGATGTTCGAGCCGGTGCACGGCTCGGCGCCCGACATCGCCGGCCAGAAGAAGGCCAACCCCCTGGCCGCCATCCTGTCCGCAGCCCTCATGCTCGACCTCCTCGACGAGGCCCCCGCCGCCGACCGCATCCGCACCGCCTGCGCCGCGGTCGCGGCCGACCTCGACCCCGCCGGACGAGGCCTCCGGCCCCCGCCCCACCACCACGCCCGAGATCGGCGACGCCGTCGCCGAGCGCCTCTGAAGGAGATCCCGCGATGCCCATCACCCCCACCGACAAGATCTGGATGAACGGCGAGATGGTGCCGTGGGACCAGGCCCACATCCACATCCTCACCCACTCGCTGCACTACGGGATGGGCGTGTTCGAGGGCATCCGCGCCTACGAGACCGCCGACGGCCCCGGGGTCTTCCGCCTCACCGACCACATGCGCCGCCTGCACGAGTCGGCCCGGATCATGGGCATGCCGATGCCGTACTCCGTCGACGAGCTGGTCGAGGCGACCAAGGACGTGGTCGCGGCCTCCGGCCTGCCCAGCTGCTACATCCGCCCGATCGCCTACTACGGCTACGGCGAGATGGGCCTCAACACCCTCCCCTGCACCATCGACGTGGCCATCGCCTGCTGGCCGTGGGGCGCCTACCTGGGCGACGACGCCCTCACCAAGGGCGTGCGCATGAAGGTCTCGTCGTGGACCCGCCACGACCACAACTCCATGCCCCCGGCGGCCAAGACCACCGGCAACTACGTCAACTCGTCGCTGGCCAAGGTCGAGGCCCTCAAGGCCGGCTACGACGAGGCGATCATGCTCAACCCGCAGGGCTTCGTGTCCGAGTGCACCGGCGAGAACATCTTCGTGGCCCGCCACGGGCGCTTCCTCACCCCGCCGCTGTCGTCCGGCGCGCTCGAGGGCATCACCCAGAACACCGTCACCGCCATCGCCCAGGACCTGGGCTTCGAGGTGGCCGAGGGCGTCCTCGCCCGCTCCGACCTCTACATCGCCGAGGAGGCGTTCGTCTGCGGCACCGCGGCCGAGGTGTCGTCGGTCGCCTCGGTCGACGACCGCGAGATCCCCATCGGCCCCATGACCCTCGCCATCGGCCGCGAGTACGCCCGCACCGTCCGGGGCGAGGTCGACCGCTACAAGGACTGGGTCGAGGTCGTCGGTCGTGACTGACGACGGGCACCGGCGGCGCCCGGCCGGCGCGCCCCGCTCGATCGACGTGTTCGACACGACGTTGCGGGACGGGGCGCAGTTCGAGGGGATCTCGCTCACCGTCGACGACAAGCTGCGGGTGGCCGAGCAGCTCGACTGGCTCGGCGTGCGCTGGATCGAGGGCGGCTACCCGCAGGCCAACCCGCAGGACGCCGAGTTCTTCCGGCGGGCGCCGGCGGAGCTGCGCCTGGAGACCGCCGAGCTGGTGGCCTTCGGCTCCACCCGGCGCCCGGCCGGCAAGGTCGACGTCGACCCCACCCTCCGCGCCCTGGTCGAGGCCGGCGTGGGCACCGCCTGCATCGTGGGCAAGAGCTGGGACTTCCACGTCACCGAGGCCCTGGGCACCACCCTCGACGAGGGCGTGGCCATGGTGGGCGACTCGGTGGCGTTCCTGCGGGCCGAGGGCCTGCGGGTGTTCTTCGACGCCGAGCACTTCTTCGACGGCTACCGGGCCAACCCCGAGTTCGCCCTCCGGGTGCTCGAGGCCGCGGCCATGGGCGGCGCCGAGTGCGTCGTGCTGTGCGACACCAACGGCGGGTCCCTGCCCCACGAGGTGCAGGCGGCCACCGCCGACGTGGTCGCCCACCTCGACGTGCAGGTCGGCATCCACACCCAGAACGACGGCGGCTGCGCGGTGGCCAACTCGGTCGCCGCGGTCCTGGGCGGGGCGACCCACGTCCAGGGCACGGTCAACGGCTACGGCGAGCGCACCGGCAACGCCAACCTGATGACCGTCATCCCCGACCTCAGCTGAAGCTGGGCATCGACTGCCTGCCCGAGGGCCGCATCGAGCGGCTCACCTCGGTCAGCCGCCACGTGGCCGAGCTGGTGAACCTGCCGCCCCACCCGGCCGACCCCTACGTCGGGCTCGTCCGCCTTCGCCCACAAGGGCGGGCTGCACACCTCGGGCCTGGGCCGGGCCGGCAGCGCCACCTACGAGCACATCGACCCCTCGGTGGTCGGCAACCACACCCGGGTGCTGGTGAGCGACCTCGGCGGCCGGGCCGGCATGGCCATGAAGGCCGCCGAGCTCGGGCGTCGACCTCGACGACGCCGCGGCCGCCGCCCTCACCGACGAGCTCAAGCGCCGCGAGGCCCTGGGCTTCGTGTTCGAGGCGGCCGACGCCTCCCTCGAGCTGCTCATGCGCGAGGCCGGCGGCTGGCGCCAGGACCTGTTCTCCCTCGAGGGCTACCGGGTCACCACCTACCACCGCCACGCCACCCGGGGCGGCGCGCCCATCGACGACGGCGACGAGGCCATGGTCGACACCGAGGCCACGGTGAAGGTGTGGGTCGGCGACGAGCGCCTCGTCGCCATCGGCGAGGGCAACGGCCCGGTCAACGCCCTCGACCACGCCCTGCGCACCGCGCTCAACGGCCGCTACCCGGCGCTGGCCCGCATCCACCTCATCGACTTCCAGGTGCGGGTGCTCGACTCCTCGGCCGACCACCGGCGCGGTGGTGCGGGTGCTGGTCGACTCCACCGACGGCGAGCGGACCTGGACCACCATCGGCGTCGACAGCAACGTCATCGAGGCGTCGTGGCAGGCCCTCGTCGACTCGATCGTCTACGGCCTCCTCCACGCCGAGGCCTGACCCGGGCGCCGCCCGAGACGGTCACGCCATCAGCAGTCGGGGTCCTCGAGGAAGCGGTCCGGTTGCAGATCCCGTCGGAGGGATCGGAGTTGATGCCCCCGTCGCTGTTGCCCCCGAAGATGATGAGCGCGACGAAGGCGAGGGTCGCGAGGATCCCGATGGCGCCGGTGACGATGCCGCCGATGGCCAGGCCCTTGCCGCTGCCGCCGGTCTTCTTGGCCTTGCCCAGCCCGGCCACGCCGAGGCCGACCCCGACGAAGCCGAGGGGGAAGAGGCAGAAGAGCGAGAGGATCCCGCACACGAGCGCGGCGATGGCCATGCCGTTGGTGGGGTTGGCCGCGGGGGCGCCGTAGCCGGGGGCCCCGTAGCCGCCGGGGGGCGGGTAGCCGCCGGGCGCCGGCGGTGGCGCCCCGAACCCTCCGGGGGCAGGGGGCGGGGCCCCGTACCCGCCCGATGGCGGGGGCGGCGGAGAGCCGAACCCGCCGGGGGGCGGCGGCGGGGTGCCACCCGAGGGGGGCGGGGGTGTGGAGCCGGGCGGCGGACCGCCGAAGGGACCGTCGGACGACATGGGCGACCTCCTCGATCCGGGGGACACGCTCGTGCCCGGCCCGTGCCCGGGACGGTAGCCCGTCGCCGACGGCCGGGCGGGCGATGCGGCGGCCACGGAGGCGGGCGGCCCGGCTCCCGTCGCCTAGCCTCGGACCGGGTCGAGGAGGGGAGCGGACGATGGATCTGTGCTGGTCGTGCCAGGCCGCGGTCGAGCCGGGGCGGAGCCACTGCAAGGTGTGCGACGCCGAGCAGCGGGGCCGGCCCGACGCCACCCTCGTCCAGGCCCCCCTGCCGGAGCCACCCCCGGGGTACGGCACGCCCGCGCCTCAGGGGTCCGGCGGCATGCCGGGGCCGCAACCCGGCGGGACCCACGCGCCGCCCCACGGTGGTCCTGCGCCCCAGGCGCACGGCGGCACGCCTGCGCCGCAGGCCTACGGCGCGCCCCGGCGCACGGCGCCCCGCAGGCGTACGGCGCGCCCCAGGCGTACGGCGCCGGCACCCCATGCCTACGGGCCGGCACCCCATCCCTACGGGCCGGCGCCGCAGCCCTACCCCGCGGCTGCGCCCTACGCCGCCCCCGCGTACGTGGTGCCCACCGCCTACGTCGTGCCGGTCGTCGCGCCCCAGAAGAGCAAGGCCGTCGCCGCCCTGCTCTGCTTCTTCCTCGGGGGGTTGGGCATCCACCGCTTCTACACGGGACAGAACGGCCTGGGGCTCGGCGCTGCTGCTGACCAGCCTCATCCTCACGCCCCTCACCTTCGGGGCCTGGGCGGTCGTCACCTTCGTGTGGGTGCTGGTCGACTTCATCATGATCCTGGCCGGCGGGGTCTCCGACCAGCACGGGCGGGCCCTCGTCTGAGCGTCGGGGCCCAGGGTGCGGCCGGCGTGCGGCCCAGCGGCACTAGCGTCGCCGGCGATGGCTGCCCCCGAGTACGTCCCCACCGACCCGATGGCCCGGCTGCGGTCCTACTCCTCGAGCCCGCGCCGGCCCGAGCCCTGGCGGGCCGACCGTCCGGGGGACCTCACGAGGGCCAGCCCCGTGGCGAGCGCTTCGGCGCCCCGGGCCCCGACCTGGGCTTCGCCCTCAAGATCGCCCGCACCTTCGACGACCGCCTCCACCTCGCCGAGGGTGAGGACCACCACGACGTGGTCGGCGGCTGCGTGGCCGTGGCCATGCGGCGCGCCTCGCTGTTCGGGCGGGCGCCGGTGGTCCACGACCTCACCGTCGCGTTCACGCTGTGGGGCTTCCTCGACGACAGCCCGGCCGATGACCTGGTGGCCTGCGCCGCAAGGCCTTCGAGGGCGTCGGCCACGCTGCCCACCACTACGTCGACCTCCGCGCCCTGGTCGATGCCGTGCCCGAGGCCACGCTGCGCCTCACGCCGGCGCAGGTCGCCGAGGCCCACGCGGCCGACTGGCGCAGCCTGTTCGACCTGCCGGCGTCCTGACCCGCCGGCCCGGGCGGCGGGCCGCACCCGGGAGCGGCCTGGGAGCCGCCTGACCCGTCCGGGTGAGGGTGCGCACGATGGGTACGCTCGGGCGAGTGACCGATGCCCCCGTCGTCCGCTTCGCCCCGTCGCCCACGGGCTTCCTGCACGTGGGCTCGGCCCACTCCGCGCTGGCGAACTGGCTGGTGGCCCGGCAGGCGGGTGGCCGCTTCCTCCTGCGCATCGAGGACACCGACGCCGAGCGCAACCGGCCCGAGCTCATCGACAACGTGCTGGAGATGCTCGAGTGGCTCGGCCTGCGACTGGGACGGCGAGCCGGTGCACCAGAGCGATCGCACCGAGGCCCACCGCACCGCCGCCCTGGCGCTGGCCGAGGCCGGTGCCGCCTACTGGTGCGACTGCACCGGCCGAGGAGGTCCAGGCCCGGGCCGAGGAGCGGGGCGGTCCGCCTGGCTACGACGGCCACTGCCGCGACCGCGGCCTGAGCCGGAGGCGAGGGCACGGCCCTGCGCTTCCGGGTGCCCGGGGGGCACGACGGCGTGGACCGACCTGGTGCGGGGCGAGGTGTCGTTCGACAACGCCGCCCTGGAGGACTTCGTGCTCCTGCGGTCGAACGGGGCGCCGATGTTCCTGCTGGCCAACGCCCTCGACGACGCCCACATGGGCATCACCCACGTCATCCGGGGCGAGGACCACGTCAACGGCACGCCCAAGTACCTGATGATCCTCCGGGCCCTGGGCCTCGACGAGCCCACCGCCTTCGCCCACATGCCACTGCTGGTCAACGAGGGCCGCAAGAAGCTCTCCAAGCGCCGCGACGACGTGTCGGTGGCCGACTACCGGGCCGAGGGGCTGCTGCCCGAGGCCATGGTGAACTACCTGTCGCTGCTCGGGTGGGGACCGCCCGACGGCGTCGAGGTCCGGCCCGTGGCGGAGATGGTCGAGCTCTACGACCTCACCGCGGTCAACCCGTCGCCCGCCTTCTTCGACCGCAAGAAGCTGCTCCACGTCAACGGCGAGTGGATCCGCTCGCTCGCCCCCGAGGACTTCGTGGCCCGGGCCACGCCGTTCCTCCCGGCCGACCAGCCCGCCGCCGTCGAGGCGCTGGCCGCCATGGGGCCGCTGGTGCAGGAGCGGGTCAAGACCCTGGCCGAGGTGGCCGGCCATGGTCGACTTCCTCTGGATGGACGAGCCGCCCGTCGACGAGGCCGCCTGGGACAAGGCGCTGGTGCGGGGCAAGGCCGCCCGCGAGGTGCTCGACGCCAGCCTCGACGAGCTGGGCCGCCTGGCCGCGGCCGGTGACGGCACGTGGGCCGCGGCCGACGTGTCCGACGCGGTGGAGCGGGTGGCCGTCACCGCCGGGCTGGTCAACGCCGAGGGCCGCCCGCAGATGGCCAAGGCCCAGGCGCCCATCCGGGTGGCCACCACCGGTCGCTCGGTCGGGCCGCCGCTGTGGGAGTCCCTCGCCGTGCTCGGTCCCGTCCGCACCCTCGCCCGTCTGGGCGCAGCCCGGGAGCGCCTGGGCTGATGACCCCCCCGGTCTCCACCGAGCCTCTGCCCGCCGGGCTCATCAGCACCGGCGAGCACCAGGCCCTGGAGGCCGACCCGCCTCGCCCCGCGGCGGGTCTGGCCCGGGCGGGTCGTCCGCATCCTCGGGCTCCTGCTCGTCCTCGGCCTGGCCTACATGACCGTGACCTTCCTGCAGGTGTGGCGGGCCTCCAGCCAGGACAGCGCCCCGCCGTCGGACGCCATCGTCGTGCTCGGCGCGGCCCAGTACGACGGCCGGCCGTCCCCCGTGCTCGAGGCCCGCCTGCGCCACGCCCTCGACCTGTACCAGCCGGGGCGTGGCCCCGACCATCGTCGTCACCGGGGGACGCCGGAGTCGGCGACACCTACACCGAGGCGACGACGGGGTACAACTGGCTCCGCGACAAGGGCGTGCCCGACGAGGCCATCGAGAAGGAGGTGCAGGGCACCAACACCTTCGAGTCCCTCGCCGCCACGTCGCGGTTCCTGACCGACGAGGGGGCCGACGAGGTGGTCCTGGTCACCGACGACTACCACGCCCTCCGGGTCGCGGGCATCGCCCGCGAGGTCGGCCTCGACCCCCACCTGTCGACGGTGAGCAACCGCGGCAGCTCGGTCACCCAGCTGGGCCGGGAGACCGTCGCCGTCTCCCTCGGCCGCATCACCGGCTACCGCCGCCTGACCAACATCACCGGCTGAGCGGGGCGGTCCTCGATCCGGCGTGCGACGTCCCGAGGGCGTCGTCTAGGGTTCCGACCTCCACCTTTCGGGGGTGGTGTAATCGGTAACACAGCTGGTTCTGGTCCAGTCGTTGGGGGTTCGAGTCCTCCCCCCCGAGCGGACCTGCGCCTGGCGCAGCGTCAACCCATAGGCCCCGGCCCCGGCCGGAGTCGCAGACAGGCCCCCATCGTCTAGCGGCCTAGGACACCACCCTCTCAAGGTGGCGGCACGGGTTCGAATCCCGTTGGGGGTGCCAGCAGCGAAGCCCCTGGCCGGAGCGCAGAGATGCGCCCTGGTCAGGGGTTCGCTCATCTGGGGGCGCGCCGGAGGGTCTGCCCGCTGCGCCGATGGCACCCGTCCCGGCGAGGGCGAGGCGGGGACCCGGCCCCATCGACGGCGGCGGCCCTGCGAGCGGCGCGCCGCCGGGAGGGCCGACCCGAGCGCGTCGGCGCCCGGCGCTGGTAGGAAGGGCCGATGCCCACCGACGTGCGTGCGCCGCTGGTCCGTCCGCTGACGCCCCTCGAGCACTGAGACGTCCCCCGTGGGTCACCTGACCAGGCAGCCCGTCATCTGGCTCTCGGTCCTCGTCGGTGCCGTCCTGGCCGTCATCGTCGGCTGTGCCTACCTCGGGGGCTTCACCGACCCGGTCGGCAACCTCCACGACGTGCCGGTGGCCATCGTCAACCAGGACGAGTCCCAGGAGGTCGCCGGCCAGGAGCTGTCCGTGGGCGACACCTTCGAGGCCGAGCTGCTGAAGCGTGCTCGGGAGGCGGGCAACGACCCCATCCGCCTCATCCGCTACGACTCGGTCGAGGAGGCCCGCTCCGACCTGCTCGACGACCAGCTCACCGCGGTCGCCATCCTGCCGAAGGACCTCACGGCCGACGTGGTGGCGATCGGCACCAGCGCAGGCGGCGCCGAACCGGCCGAGGTGACGGTCCTCGTCAACGAGGGTGCGGGTGCACTGCAGCCGAGCGTCGTGACGAGGGCGGCCGACGCCGCGGAGGACGAGCTGGCCAGCACGGTCAGCTCGTTGCTGGTCAGCCAGCTGGACCAGCTGGGCACGAAGGTCGCGCCGGCCGACGCCGCCACCATCGGACGACCCGTGGTGGTCTCCTACGAGTCGGTGCCGGCGCTCACCGATCGTGCCGGTCGAGGGTTGCCGCCCCTCTACTACTCGGTCGTGATCACCCTCACGGGTCTGCTCAGCGCGGTGGCCATCCACCTGGTGGTGGGGATCATGGCCGGGGTGGAGGAGGAGCGGATCCTCGGTCGCCCCCTCCGCCTGCCACGGATCGAGCTCGATCCCTGGCCGCGGTTCAAGGTCGAAGCCGCGCTGCTGGTGCCGACCTCGGTGCTGGGCGGCCTGGCGGCCACGGCGACCGCGGCGTGGATCATCGACACCCAGGTCGCCGACGTGGCGTCGACGGCCCTCGTCTCGGTGCTGGGGACGCTGGCCCTGGCCTGGCTGACCCTGGCGATGTTCACCGGCTTCGGCGAGCTCGGCCTGCTCGTGACCGTGCTCGCCACGACCATCTTCGGCGTGCCCTCGGCGCGGGGTGTGTACCCGGCCGAGGCCATGCCCACGTTCTTCCGCGGCCTCGGCTTCCTCCCCATGCGCTGGATCGTCGACGGGGCCCGGGCATCGTTCTACTTCGACGGCCGGGGCGCCGCCGGCCTCCGAGGCTCGATCATCGTGCTGATCCTCTACAGCGCAGGAGCGCTGGCCCTCGGGGCCGTCATCGCCCGGGTGACCCAGCGCCGGGCGGTGCCACCGGCGGAGCACTCCGCCGACGGGTGAGCGAGGGAGCCGCCGCCGCGCCCCGATCTGGTTGAGATCATTTTCTTGACAAGGTCCAGAAAAGGGCGCACCCTGGTCCTCGTGCCCGGCGACCCGCTCGACCTGCTGCGAACCCACGGCCTCCAGGTCACGGCGCAGCGCCTGGCGGTGCTCCGGGCTCTGGAGGCCGAGCCCCACGGCACCGCGGGCGACGTCCTCGACGGCGTGCGCGCCGAGATCGGCTCGATCTCGCGCCAGGCCGTCTACGACACGCTCACGCTGCTGACCGAGCGCGACCTCGTCCGCCGGATCCAGCCCGCCGGGCTCGTCGCCCGCTACGAGCGGCGGGTCGGCGACAACCACCACCACCTCGTCTGTCGGCACTGCGACCGGCTCGTCGACGTCGACTGCGCCCTCGGGCGAGACCCCGTGCCTCATCCCGGTCGACGACGGCGACTTCGAGGTGGACGAGGCGGAGGTCACCTACTGGGGCACCTGCCCCGCGTGCCGGGCCGCCGACGCCGCACCGACCTGACCCTGACCTGACCTGCACCACCACCGCACCCCCCCGACCCCGAGGAGACAGCGATGACCGACGACGGCACGACGATGGCAGAGTGGGGAGCGCTCACCTCCGGCCGAGTTCCAGTCCAACGAGAAGTGGTGGCCCAACTCGTTGAACCTGCGCATCCTCCACCAGTCGCACCCGGACTCGGGCCCGTTCGGCCCGGACTACAACTACCGCGAGGCCTTCGCCGACCTCGACGTCGACGCGCTCACCCGCGACGTCGACGCGCTCGATGACCGACTCGCAGGACTGGTGGCCCGCCGACTGGGGCCACTACGGCCCGTTCTTCATCCGCATGAGCTGGCACGCGGCCGGCACCTACCGGGTGAGCGACGGCCGCGGCGGTGGCGGCACCGGCGCCCAGCGCTACGCGCCGCTCAACTCCTGGCCCGACAACGGCAACCTCGACAAGGCCCGCCGTCTCCTGCTGCCCATCAAGCAGAAGTACGGCAAGAAGATCTCCTGGGCCGACCTCTTCGTCTTCGCCGGCAACCGGGCCCTGGAGACGATGGGCTTCCGCACCGCCGGCTTCGCCTTCGGCCGGGCCGACATCTGGGCCCCCGAGGACGACATCTACTGGGGCCCCGAGAACGAGTGGCTGGGCGCCGAGGACGAGCGCTACAAGGGCAGCTTCGAGGAGGCAGCCGCACGCTCGACAACCCGCTCGCCGCGGTCCAGATGGGTCTCATCTACGTGAACCCCGAGGGCCCCAACGGCATCCCCGACGCCCATGCGCTCCGCCCAGGACATCCGCGAGACGTTCGGCCGCATGGCCATGAACGACGAGGAGACGGTCGCCCTCACCGTCGGCGGCCACACCTTCGGCAAGATGCACGGCGACGGTCCCGCCGACGTCCGTCGGCGCCGTGCCCGAGGCCGCCGGCCTGGCCGACCAGGGCCTCGGGTGGGCCAACTCCCACGAGACCGGCTTCGGTGAGTACACCATCACCTCGGGCCTGGAGGGGGCGTGGACCCCCACCCCCACGACAGTGGGACAACAGCTACCTCGACACGATCTTCGCCCACGAGTGGGAGCTGGTGGAGTCCCCGGCCGGGGCCAAGCAGTGGCAGCCGACGGAGGTGAAGGAGGGCTACCTCGGTCCCCGACGCCCACGTCGAGGGGAAGATGAACCCGCCGACCATGTCGACCGCCGACATGGCCATGATCACCGACCCGGCCTACCTGCGAGATCGCCAAGCGGTTCCACGAGCACCCCGACCAGCTGGCCGACGCCTTCGCCAAGGCCTGGTTCAAGCTGCTGCACCGCGACATGGGCCCGAGCATCCGCTACGTCGGCCCCCAGGTCCCCGGCGAGGAGTTCCTGTGGCAGGACAACGTGCCCGTCCACGAGGGACCGATGATCGGCGACGCCGAGATCGCCGAGCTCAAGGACCTGGTCCTGGGCAGCGGGTCTCACCACCGCCCAGCTGGTGTCCACCGCCTGGGCGTCGGCCTCGACCTACCGGACCACCGACTTCCGGGGCGGTGCCGACGGCGCCCGCATCCGCCTCTCGCCGATGAGCGAGTGGGACGTCAACGTCCAGGCCGGTGTGGGCACGGTCATCGCCCAGCTGGAGGAGATCCAGGCCGACTTCAACGCCCAGGGCGGCGCCGCAGGTGTCGCTGGCCGACCTGATCGTCCTGGGTGGCTCGGCCGCCATCGAGGCCGCGGCCCAGGCCGCGGGCCGCGACCTCACCGTGCCCTTCACCCCGGGGCGCACCGACGCCTCCCAGGAGCAGACCGACGTCGACTCGTTCCGGTGGCTCGAGCCCCGGGCCGACGGGTTCCGCAACTACGTCGCCAAGCTCGGCGCCGTCCCCACCGAGCACCTGCTCATCGACAAGGCGTTCATGCTGAACCTGTCGGCCCCGCAGATGACCGCCCTCGTGGGCGGCCTGCGGGTGCTCGGCGCCAACGTCGGCGACGAGGGCTACGGCGAGCTCACCGACCGGAAGGGCCAGCTCACCAACGACTTCTTCGTCAACCTGCTCGACATGCGCACCAAGTGGGTCGCGGTCGGCGAGGGCGAGGACGTCTTCGAGGGCCGCGACCGCACCTCGGACGAGCTGCGGTGGAAGGCGACCCGCGTCGACCTCGTCTTCGGGGCCAACAGCCAGCTCCGCGCCCTCGTCGAGGAGTTCGCGGCGGCCGGTGGCGAGGAGGACTTCGTGCGGAGCTTCGTGTCCGGCTGGGTCCGGGTCATGGAGAACGACCGCTTCGACCTGCACGCCTGAGGTCGGACGCGCCGCGGGGCCTCAGCCGCCGACGCCGAGGGCGGCGAGGGTGCCGCCCAGACCGATCACCGCCAGGAGGCCGGTGCCGGCGACGGCGAAGCGGCGATCGTGCTCGTGGGTCCACCGCAGGACCAGCCACGCCACCCGCAGGAGCGGGGCCGCGACCACCGCGGCGACCACGGCCACCGCCAGGACCGTGCGGGCCGGGTCGGGCACCACGACGCTGACCAGGGCCACCACCAGCAGGGCGCGGGTGGTCCAGGTCAGGACGGGCCGTTGCCAGCGGCCCCGTACGCGGCTCACCACGCCGGGCGGGATCGGCGTGCGGTCGCTCACGCCCGGGTCACCAGCACCACGGCGATGATCACGAGCAGCACGCTCAGCAGGCGGCGCACCATCGCCGGCGGCAGGGCGGACTGCATGCGGGCGCCGACCTGGCCGCCGAGGAGCGACCCGGCCACGACCAGGGCGGCGGGGTCGGCGTCGATGCGGCCCTGCACGGCGAAGACCACCAGGGCGGCGGCCGCGGTCACCCCCACCGTGAAGGTGGTGGTCGACGCCGCGATCTTGGTGGGGACGCGCATGACCTCGCTGATGGCCGGCGTCTTGATGAACCCGCCCGACACCCCGGCCGTGCCGGCGATGAGCCCGGCCACCCCCATGAGGCTGAGCCCCAGCGGCAGGCGGTGGGCGCCGTAGGGCACCACCCCGTCGCCGAGCGGGTAGGCGCCGCTGAGGGTGCCGACCCGTTCGCCCACGTCGGCGGCGGTGCAGTCGGGGTCGGGCGGGTTCCGCAGGCCCTTGCGGCGCCCGCCGGCGGCGGCGGCGATGACGGCCACACCGGCGAGGAGGTAGGTCAGCGCGGACTCCGACACCAGGCCCGAGGCCATGGCCCCCACCACCGCGCCGGTCGACGCGACCAGCTCGACGGCGATGCCGATGCGGTGGTTCACCGACCGCTCGGCCAGCTGGCGGGGCCCGGCCGCGATGGACGCAGCGGCGACGGTCAGGAGCCCGAGCGGCGCCGCCTCGGTCGGCTCCATGCCGGTGAGGACCAGGGCGGGCACGAGGAGGATGGCCCCGCCGAGGCCACCGAGGGTGCCGACCGCGGCGGCGACGAGGGCCATGGCCCCGTATCCCAGGTAGTCCACTGGCCTCCTCGGCGGTCCGGACGGCGCGGGAGTGTAGGGCCGCCCGGCGCGTCGGGGTCCCGGGGGGCCGCGCGCGACGGGGCGCTCGGGGGTGGGGGAGGTCGGGATCGCCCGGACGGGGGAGGCGCGGGCCGGGACGGCGAGCGACGGTGGAGGGGTCGCCCTGCGGACGGCCGCGTCCGGGGGCGGGAGGAGGTCCTCGTGCCAGCACGATCGAGATCGGGACGGGTCCGTCGACGGTCCCTCGCCGCCCGCACCCTGGTGTCGGTGCTGCTGGTGGGCTCCCTCACCGGGTGTCGCTACACCGTGGCGCTGTTCGGCGACGTGCCGTACACCGCCTCCCAGGAGCCCGCCTACGAGCGCCTCATCGACGACGTCAACGCCGACGGGACCCGGTTCTCGGTCCACGTGGGCGACATCCAGGCCTCCAGCTCCACCTGCACCGATGCCACGGTCCAGCGCAACGTGGACTGGTTCGACGCCTTCACCGCACCGCTCGTCTACACGCCGGGCGACAACGAGTGGACCGACTGCTCCGACCCCCTGGCCCGTCTGGCCCGCCTCCGCACGCTGGTGCACCGGGGCACCGGCACCGCGTCGCGGGGCGCTGCTCCCCGCCCGCTCGTGGCCCAGGCCGGGTACCCCGAGAACGCACGGTGGGTCGAGGGCCGGGTCACGTTCGTGACCGTGCACGTCGTCGGGTCGAGCGACGGGCAGTCCAACCGGACGGAGTGGACCGCCCGCCGCGCCGCCGACATCGCGTGGCTCCAGCAGGCCTTCGCGTCGTCCCGGGGGCGGGGCGACGTGGGCATCGTGGTGCTGGGCCACTCCGGTCTCCGGATGGAGCGGGCCGAGGGGGACAAGGGCGCCTACGAGTCGCTGTTCCAGGGCCTGCGGGCCGAGACCGTCGCCTACCCGGGACAGGTGCTCTACGTCCACGGCGACGGCCACACCTTCACCGACGACCACCCGATGCGCGCCGCCGACGGCACCGCGGTGCCCAACCTCCACCGGGTGGAGGTCTACGGCGGGACCGGGACGGTGCGCTGGATCCGCCTCACGGTGGACGACCAGCTCCCCGAGGTGTTCACCATCACCGTCCCGCCCCCGCCCTGACCGTCGGCGAGACCGGCCGCGGCGGGTGGGTGCGGCGCCGGGTCAGGCCTGGCCGACGAGCACCCGGTCCCCCTCGGGCGAGGGACCGTGGGGGTCGTCGGGTCCGTCGTGGCCGTGGCCCTCGACGTCGACGGTCGGCAGCAGCCGGTCGAGCCACCGCGGCAGCCACCAGTTGCGGTCGCCCAGCAGCTCCATGGTGGCGGGCACCAGCAGCATCCGCACGACGGTGGCGTCGAGGAGGATGGCGGTGGCCAGCCCCGTGCCCATGAGCTTGAGGACCCGGTCGCTCTCCAGCAGGAAGCTGCCGAAGACCACGACCATGATCGCCGCGGCCGCGGTGATGACCTTGGCCGTGGCGGCCAGGCCGTCGGCCACCGAGGTGTGGCTGTCGCCGGTGCGGTGCCACTCCTCGCGGACCCGGGAGAGCAGGAACACCTCGTAGTCCATGGACAGGCCGAACACGATGGCGAAGAGCATCATCGGGATCCACGGCTCGATGGGCGCCGGCTGCACGCCCGTGATGCCGCTCAGCCACCCCCACTGGAAGAGGGCGACGACGACCCCGTAGGCGGCCCCGATCGACAAGCAGGTTCATGACCACCGCCTTGAGCGGCACCAGCAGCGACCGGAAGACCACCATGAGCAGCAGGAACGACAGGGCCAGGACGGCCCCGAAGAAGTACGGGTAGCGGGACGACAGGTAGTGGGAGAAGTCCAGGTTCACGGCCACGTTGCCGGTGACCGCCACCTGGGTGCCGGCCGCCTCCTCGGCCGGCGGCAGCACGTCGTGCGCGGAGGCGGTCGACCAGGTCGGTGGTGGCCTCGTCCTGCGGGCCGGTGGTGGGCACCACGGTCCACAGCACGGCCGTGGGCGCGTCGGGGTCGTTGGGCTGGGGCGGGGACACGAAGGCCACGCCGCGGTCGGCGGCCGCGGCCTCGCCGATCGCCGCCACCGAGGCCAGGTCGGCGCCGTCGGGCAGCTCGGCCACGAGCAGGAGGGGGCCGTTGAAGCCCTCGCCGAAGCCGTCGACGAGGAGGTCGTAGGCCTGCTTGGTGGTGGTCTCCTGGGCGAAGTTGCTCTCGTCGGAGAACCCGAGCCGGAGCGACAGGACCGGGCACGGCCAGCACGAGCAGAGCACCGTCGCGCCGGCCGCAGCGGCGACCCACGGGCGGTGCTGGATGACCCGGCTCCACCGGTAGGCGGCCGTCTCCCGCACGGGCTTCGGGTCCCGGCGGGGGACCATCGCGCTTGAGCGGACCCACGAAGAGCCCGGCCACCAGCACGATCACGGCCAGGGGCAGGCCCAGGACCAGGGGGGTGAGGCCCAGCCCCACGCCGACGAGGGCGACGGCGACCAGCCCGGCGGCGACGAGGCCCCGCCACCGGGTGACCTCGACCTTCTCGCCGGCGAAGCCGAGCAGGGCGGGCAGCAGGGTGAGCGAGGCGGCGACGGTGACGGCCACGACCGAGGCCGCCCCGACGGCGAGGCCCTGGACGAAGCGTGACGCCCATCAGCAGCATGCCGAGCAGCGAGATGACCACGGTGCTGCCGGCGAAGAGGACCGAGCGCCCGGCGGTGTCGATGGCGACCTGCACCGCCTCGCGCACGGTGTGGCCGGCGTGGAGCTGCTCCCGGTAGCGGGTGACGATGAGCAGGGCGTAGTCGATGCCCACCCCGAGGCCGATCATGATGCCCGAGGAAGGTGGCGAAGTCGGGCACGGCCATCACGTTGCTGAGCAGGGTGATGGCCGCGGTGCCGATGCCGATGCCGAACAGGGCCACGCCGACGGGCAGGCCCATGGCCAGCACCGAGCCGAAGGCCAGGATGAGGATCACGATGGCGAAGGCCAGACCCAGCACCTCCGAGGAGGGTTCCTCGAACTCGGCGAAGATGAAGCCGCCCAGCTCGACCCGCACGCCGTCGATGTCGGGGACGTCGGCCAGGATCTGGTCGCGGATCTCGCCGGCCCGAGCGAAGTCGATGTCGTCGGGCATCTCCACGTTGGCGTAGGCGACCTTGCCCGCCTCCGGGCCCTGCGACGAGACCAGGCGCTCGCCCCCCTCGTCGTAGGGGCTCTCGACGCGGACCACGTCGGCGGTGGCGGCCACCTCGGCGAACACGGCCTCCATCTCGCGCTGCACCTGTGGGTCGTCGACACCCTGCTCGGCCCGGAAGACGATGGTGCCGACGGCGCCGGTGCCCTGGCCCCCGAACTCGTTCGTCGAGGAGGTCGAAGCCCTGGCGGGACTCGACGTCGGGGAGGTTGAACTCGTCGCGGAAGGCGCCGCCGACGGCGCCGGAGGCGACGCTGCCGAGGACGAGCACGGCGATCCAGATGCCGAGGACGAGCCTCCGACGATCGTGGCACCAGGGTCCGAGTCGGGCGAACATGGGGATCTCCTGCGTGGTGGGGGCTCACCGGCGGTGGGCCGAGGGGAGACGGCGCCGGCGCACCGGGCTCATCGGTGGCGACGGTACGGAGCACTGCGGCCAGGACCTGTCCGCAGCATCCACCCTGGACCCGGGCCGGGCGGCCCGCCGGTGGGTAGCGTGCGCGACGTGATCGCCTCCGCCCCGTTCGGTCGCACCGGCCACGACAGCAGCCGGGTCATCTTCGGCGCCGCCGCCCTCGGTCGCATGCGCCAGGAGCGGGCCGACGAGATCCTCCCGCTCCTGCTCGACCACGGCGTCTCCCACCTCGACACGGCGGCCGACTACGGCGACTCCGAGCTGCGCCTGGCCCCCTGGCTGGCGGCCCACCCCGGCCACTTCTTCGTCGCCACCAAGACCGGCGCCCGCGACGGCGACGGTGCCCGCGCCGGCCTCGAGCGCTCCCTCGAGCGGCTGGGCGTGGGATCGGTCGACCTGATCCAGCTCCACAACCTGGTCGAGGAGGACGAGTGGGCCACCGCCCACGGGCCCGGGGGCGCGGTCGAGGCCCTGGTGCGGGCCCGTGACGAGGGCCTGGTGCGCCACATCGGCGTCACCGGCCACGGCCTGCGCATCGCCGAGATGCACCTGCGCAGCCTCGAGCGGTTCGAGGCCGACTCGGTGCTGCTGCCCTACAACCCCAGCCTGCTCGCGATCGACGGCTACCGCCGCGACGTCGAGGCCCTGCGGGCGGTCTGCGCCGAGCGGCGGGTCGCGGTGCAGACGATCAAGGCGGTGGCCCGACGGCGCTGGCCCGACGACCACGAGGGCCCCCGGCACAGCTGGTACCAACCCCTCGGCGACCCGGGTGCCATCGACCGGGCCGTGCGCTGGGTCCTCGCCCGCGACGGGCTCTTCCTCAACACCTCGAGCGACGCCCGGGTGCTGCCCGCGATCCTCGCCGCGGCCGAGGCGGCCTCCGCCGGCGCGCCGGCCCCCACCGACGAGCAGATGCGGGCCGACCAGGACGCCCAGGACGTGGCGCCCCTGTTCGACGGAGGCGCCCTGGAGCGGATCTGAGGGAGACCGCCACCCTGAGGCGGCCACCGACCGTCGGGCTCGCCGGGGTCGCCGGGGCGGACCTGCTCGTCGGCGGCCGACCGGCCGACGCCTGGCGCGACCTCGGGCGGGCGGTCGCGCCGGCCCCTAGGTTGCGGCCACCCGCCGCCCAGGAGGTCCACCGTGCCCCACGACCGCGCCGAGATGCAGGAGGCCTTCGACCGGTACTGCGCGGCGGCCCAGCAGGCCGGGGCCACCGGCGACTGGCGGCCGTGGGTCGAGACCTTCGTCCCCGACGTCCACTACGTCGAGCACCTCTACGGGGAGTTCCACGGGCGCGACCAGGTGCTGGCGTGGATCACCGAGACCATGTCGCCGTGGCCCATCAGCCACATGCGCGAGTTCCCCTGGGACTGGTACACCGTCGACGCCGAGCAGGGCTGGGTGGTCGGCCAGGTCGAGAACCGGTTCGTCGACCCCGGCGACGGCCGGGTCTACGAAGGGGCCAACTGGACCCGCCTCGTCTACGCCGGCGAGGGGCTGTGGGCCTCGGAGGAGGACGTCTACAACCCGGCCCACTTCGCCGCCGTCGTGCGGGACTGGCTCCAGGCCTGGCGCACGCACCACCCCGACCAGCCCGACGGCCCGCCCCCCGCCTGACCGAAGGGTGGGCCGAGGGGCGTCGGCCTGGTTGGTAGCGTCGCGCCTGTGGCACAGGCGGGGGGCCGGACGACCGGCGACGACCAGCGACCGCTGATCGACAAGGTGCTGGGGAGCCCCCTCGCCGGGCTGTCGCCCTGGATCGTGCTCTCCGTGCTCGCCGGTCCGGGTCGGGTCGAGGAGGCCGCAGCCGTCACCCTCGCCATGTCCGTCGGCCTCGTCGTGCTCAGCAAGTGGCGGGGCCAGTCGGTGAAGCTCCTCGAGGTCTCCGACACCATCTTCTTCCTGGTGCTGCTGGTGGCGGCGGCCACGGCTTCGCCCGAGACCACCGACTGGCTGGAGCGGTGGATCGGCGAGCTCTCCAACGTCGCCCTGGTCGTCATCGTCCTGGCGTCGATCGCCATGCGGAACCCGTTCACCATCCAGTACGCCAAGGACGAGGCACCCCCCGAGGTGTGGGACACGCCGCTCTTCGTCCACATCAACTACGTCCTCACGTGGGCGTGGGCCGGTGCCTTCGTCGTCGCCGCCCTCGCCGGCGCCTTCGGCAACCTCGTCCTGCACAGCTTCGACAACCTCTGGACGGGCTGGATCATCCAGACCGCGGCCATCGTGTTCGCCATCCAGCTCACCGTCTGGTACCCGGACCACGCCACCGGCGAGGACGCTCGGTCGGTCACCGCCGGCCTGCTGGCCCCGCTGGCGGGGTGGCTCGTGCCGATCGGCGTCCTGGTGTTCGTCTTCGACTGCGCCCCGTGGTGGGTCGGCGTGGGCTTCATCGCCGGGGGTGGCGCCCTCTCCCACCAGCTGGCCGACGGTGCACCCGACGACGCCGACGGCGGGGCGGCCCCCGCCACCTGAACCGAGGGACCAGGGGGTGCGCCGGTCCGGTCCTCAGATGCGGCGGAGGATGCGGGACATGTCGCCCACCGCGGTGACCGTGCCCCGCACGGTGCCGGTGACCTTCGAGCGGCCCTCGCGGGGGTGGTAGGGCACCGGGACGCCGGTGACCCGCCAGCCCGCGCGCTGGGCCCGGAGCACCATCTCCAGGGGCCAGCCCGAGCGGCGGTCCTCGATGCCCAGGCCGAGGAGCTCGGTGCGACGCGCCGCCCGCATGGGGCCGAGGTCGGCCAGGCCCAGCCCGGTGCGGCGCCGCACCTGGAGGGCGAGCACCCGGTTGGCCAGGCGGGCGTGCGGCGGCCACGGCCCCTTCGTCGCCACGCGGGCCCCCACCACCAGGTCGGCCCGGCCCTGCCACCACCGGGTCGACCACCAGGTGGAGGTCGCCGGGGTCGAGGGAGGCGTCGGCGTCCATGAACGCGACGACGTCGGCCTCGGCGGCCTGGAGCCCGGCCCAGCAGGCCGCGCCGAAGCCCCGCTGCGGGCGTCGACCACACGGTCGCGCCGTGGGCTCGCGGGCCACCTCGGCCGAGCGGTCGGTGGAGCCGTTGTCGACCACCAGGGCCCGGGCGCCCGGCGGGCATCCGCTCGAGCACCCACGGCAGGGCCGCCTCCTCGTCGAGGGTGGGCAGGATCACGTCGATCTCGGGCACCGCGGCAACCTACCGACGTGACCCACCGCCGTCGGCGTCCCGGCTGCGGTGCCGTCGGCGCGTCGACCAGACGCCATGATGACGGCCATGCGCGTGCTCGTCACCGGCGGTGCCGGCTTCATCGGCAGCCACCTCGTCGAGCAGCTGGTCGACGAGGGGCCACGACGTGGTGGTGCTCGACCGGCGGCCCGAGGACGACCCGGCCTGGGACGACGTGCCCGACGCGGTCGACGTCCGCCGGGTCGACCTGGCCGACGCGGACGCGGTGGCCCGGGCCGTGGCCGGACGTCGAGGCGGTGAGCCACCAGGCGGCGCGGGTGGGCCTCGGCGTCGACTTCGACGACGTCGTCGACTACGCCACCGACAACGACCTCGGCACCGCGGTGCTGCTCCAGGCCCTGTGGCGGGCCGGCTTCGCCGGCCGGCTGGTGGTGGCCAGCAGCATGGTCGTCTACGGCGAGGGCGCCTACACCTGCCCCACCCACGGCCCGGTGCGGCCCGGGGTCCGCGTCCGCCGCCGCCCTCGACGCCGGGCGATTCGAGCCGCCCTGCCCGGTCTGCGGCGCCGCCCTCGGCGCCCGGCGACGATCGACGAGGACGCCCCCCTCGACCCTCGCAACACCTACGCCGCCACCAAGCTCCACACCGAGCACCTGGCCCAGACCTACGCCCGGGAGGCGGGCATCGGCTCGGTCATCGCCCTGCGCTACCACAACGTCTACGGGCCCCGGATGCCCCGGGACACGCCCGTACGCCGGGGTGGCCAGCATCTTCCGCAGCGAGCTGGCCGGCGGGTCGGGCCCCCCAGGTGACCGAGGACGGGGCGCAGCGCCGCGACTTCATCCACGTCACCGACGTGGCCCGGGCCAACGTGGCCGCCCTGCAGGCCGACCCGTCGGTCACCGGGCCCTTCAACGTGGCCTCGGGGACGCCCCACACCGTGCTCGACCTGGCCCGCGCCCTGGTCGCCGCCGCCGGCCCCGGCGCCCCCGCCCCGGTGGTCACCGGCGCCTGGCGCGGCGGCGACGTCCGTCACGTCACCGCCTCGCCGGCCCGCGCCGGCCGACCGGCTCGGGTTCGTCAGCCGAGGTCGGCTTCGCCGACGGGATGGCCGGGTTCGCCCGAGCGCTCTGAGCGCCTCGTCGCGCCACCTCGGTTGCGCGTGCGCCCGCTCTCCCAGGGTCCGGCCCGTATCCTCACGATCGCGCGAAACAGTCGGGCTGGGTAGGGGACCCCTCTCCGGGTAGGTCCCTACCCTCCGGTCCATGGAGACCGTGCTGGCGACGCAGACCGAGCCGGTCGGGCGACGGGCAGCGAACCACCCACGACGCACGGCCACTCCCGAGGAGCCCACGGTGACCCAGAACGAGCGCACCCCCCTCGTCGCCCCCCTGACGGTGGCCGGGGTCGGCATCCTCTTCACCCTCGGGCTGGCCCTCGGGGGCGACCCTCGCCCCCGGCAGCGCCCTCGCTGGTGGCCGCCTGGTCGGCGGGGCGGTGGCCGTGGTCCTGACCCTCGCCACCACCTGGGCCCTGCACCGCCTGCGGGTGGCTGCGGTCGCTCGAGCTCCAGACCCCCCGCGAGGTCGTCCCGTCCGAGTCCGAGCGGGTCGTCGCCCTGGCCGACAGCCGCCGCGAGCTGGTGGCGTGGGTGTCCGACGACCTGCGCATGCCCCTCGCCCGCCTCCAGGCCACCGCCGAGGCCCTCGAGGACGGCGTCATCCGCCACCCCGCCGAGGTGACCGCCGCGGTCGACGGCCATGCACGCCGAGATCGACCACCTGGGCGGGCTGCTGGCCGACCTGTGCGAGCTGAGCGACGTCGTCGACGGCGCCGGCCGGCGCCCGCGTCGGCCCGGATCCCGTCGGCCGGCGGCGGCGGTGGTCGCGACCCGCACCGACCTGGCCCCGGCCTGCACCTTCGACATGGCCTTCCGGGCCGGCTGCCCGTCGGGCACCGGCCGGCGCCGCTCGGTCCGCCCCGGTGACCTCACCCACGCTGCCCGTGCCGACGGCCGACGGCCTGGCCACGGACAGCCCCCTGCGGACCGATCGCATGGCCGCCGGGCCTCGGCGTGGCCCTCGGCGTCTGCTTCACCATCTGCTTCGCCACCGGGATGCTGTCGCACCTGATCCAGGACCCGCCCTCGTGGTTCCTGTGGCCGACCCGGCCGGTGAACCGCTACCGGGTCACCCAGGGCCTCCACGTGGCCACCGGGCTGGCGACTATCCCGATCCTGCTGGCCAAGCTCTGGGTCGTCTACCCCAAGCTGTTCCGCTTGCCCCCGGCCACCGGCCTGAGCGACGCGGTGTCCCGGCTGAGCGACGCCCTGCTCGTCGGGGGCGGGCTGTTCCTCGTCTTCAGCGGCACCGCCAACCTGGCCCGCTGGCGCCCCTGGGGCTTCGGCTTCACCGCGGGGCACTACTGGACCGCCCTGCTCGCCTACGGCGCCCTCCTGGTCCACGTCGCCTACAAGGGCGCGACCACGCGGCGGGAGCTCCGGGGGCCGCTCCGCCGCCTCGTCGTCGGGGCCCGGGGCGGCCGGCACCGCTCCCACCCACCCGTCCCCGACGACGACGGGACGACCCCGAGCGTCGACCCCGTCCCCGCCGCGGCCGTCGCCGAGGGTCGTCCCCCGACGACCGCGGCGGGCCGGACCGCGACGGGCAGGAGCGGGAGCCCGGCCTGGCCGGGGCGGGGGGCGACCACGCCCTGACCCGGCGCGGCTTCCTCGGCGCCGTGGCCCTCGCCTCGGCGACCATCACCGTCACCACCGTGGGCCAGACCGCGCCGTGGTTCCGCCGCCTCAACCTGCTCGGCCCCCGCCGCTCCGACGTCGGGCCCCAGGGGTTCCCCGTGAACCAGACCGCGGCCGGCGCCGGCGTCGAGGCCGCCATCGACCGACGACGTCCTCGCCGACTACCGGCTCACCGTCACCGGGGCCGTCGACCGCGACCTCGAGCTCACCCTCGACGACCTCCGGGCCCTGCCCCAGGCACACCGAGGACCTCCCGATCGCCTGCGTCGAGGGCTGGAGCGCCGACGCCCGCTGGACCGGTGTGCGGGTCCGGGACCTGCTCGGATGGGCCGGAGCGCCCGACGGCGCCGAGGTCACGGTCATCTCCCTCCAGGACCCGTCGCTCTACGCCTCGCTCCGAGCTCAACCGCCTCCAGGCCGCCGACCACAAGACCCTTCTCGCCCTCGGCATGACGGCGGGCGACCTGCACCCCGACCACGGACGCCCCGTGCGCCTGATCGGGGCCAACCGGCCCGGCGTGCAGCAGACCAAGTGGGTCACCCGACTGGAGGTCCGGTGATCGAGCCCCTGTCGGAGATCCCACCCCCCGAGGCCGACGCGGACGTCGCGGGCGATGCGGAGCCCGACCGCAAGGACCTGCTCCTCCGGGCCCTGCCGTCGATCCCGGACCGCGACAGGGAGCCGCTGTCGTGGCCGGCCCGGGCCCTCGCCCTGGCGGGGTGGGCCGTGGTCCTGGTGGGGGTGCTCGGGGCGGCCGACCGCATCCCCACTTCGCCTTCGCCATCCCGTGGATGCGCCTCGGCACGTGGATGCTCTACTGCACCCTGTTCCACGACCTGGTCATCGCCCCCGCGGTCACCCTCGTGGCCCTCGGCGTGGGCCGTCTCCGCCCCGCCGGCGCTCCGGGCGCCGGTGGGCGTGGGGCTCATCGTCAGCGCCAGCCTGGTCGCCGTCTCCTACCCCCGGCTCCGGGGGTACGGGGTCCTCCCCGACAACCCCTCGGTCCTGCCCGGCAACGCCGCGCGGGACCTGCTCGTGGTGCTGGCCGTCGTGTGGGCCGCGACGGCGGCGGCCGTGGTGGTGCGTCTGCGGCGGGACCGCGCGCCGGGGCATGACCGGACGGGGCCTAGGGCCTCGCGGTCGGCGACAGGTGGGCGAACCACCGGTCGCTGGTGCTCCACACCTCGGCGACGGCGTGACCGCCGGCGGCGGCGACCTCGTCCAGGCCGTCGACGCCCACCACGGCCCAGGGGAACCACTCGCCCCGGTGGTCGCCCACCTCGAGGCGCACCTCCAGGACCTCGGTCGGCTGGCCCGGCGGGTCGACCTCCACCAGCGTCGAGCCGCCCGGGGCCAGCAGCTCGGCCGAGCGCAGCAGCAGCCGGCAGGCGTCGCCGCCGATGCCGAGGTTGCCGTCGAGCAGGATGGTGGTCGCCAGCGCCCGGTGCCGGGGAGCCGGTCGAAGACCGAGCGCTCGAGCACGGCCGCCCCCCGCTGGCGGGCGAGGCCCACGGCGTGGGCGAGGTGTCGACGCCCAGGGCGGTGATCCCCCGTTCGCCGAGGGCCGCGACCAGCCGACCGGGACCGCAGCCCAGGTCGAGGACGGGACCGACGACCCGGTCGAGGATCTCGTGCTCGAGGGCGCTGGCCTCGGCGTTCCACTCGTGGACGGGGAGGGATCGGACGCGGCCGGCACGCGTCCGCAGCACGGGCGGGGCGGTGGGGTCCTCGTTGCCGGGCGACGGGCCCAGCACCCTCATCGCGAGCCGTCCTGGGGGGCCGGTGGGCGGGCGGCGAGGGCGAGCGCGGCCACGGCCCGGCCGAAGCGGCCCCCGGGCGCGGCGGCGGCCACCTCCAGGGCGTCCTCCACGTGGTCGACGTCGACCAGGGCGGGCAGGTCGGTGACCGCCAGGCCGAGCTCCCGGCACCGGGCCCGCTGGAGGGCACCGGTGTCGTCGCGGCTGGTGGGGACCGGCCCGAAGAGGTCGGCGACGGCCTCCTGGAGCCCGATGGCCCACCACCCGCCGTCGACCGCGTCGCCCAGCACGCAGGGCGTCCCGCCGGCCAGCAGGTCGAGGGCCCCGTCGAGGAGCGGCGCGGTGACCTGGGGGGTGTCCATGCCGATCTGCAGCCCCGGTCCCCCCACCGCGGCCCAGGCGTGGTCGAGCCGTCGCCCCAGCGACCCGTCGGCCTGGGCGATGACCTCGAAGCCTTCGGGCAACCACGGGCCCGGCTCACCCTCGAGGGCCACCACCCTGCGCTCGGCCCCGCAGGCGGCGACGGCGGCGAGCGTGTCGGCCAGGGCAGCGGCGGCCAGGTCGGCGGCCTCCTCGGGGGTGCACGGCGGGCACAGGCGCGTCTTCACCCGGCCGGGGCGAGGCTCCTTGGCCATGACGAGCAGGTGCATGCGCGTGCCGTTCGGGGGTCGGCGGTGACGACGGGGACACGGGCGTCCGAGCCATGACCGTACCCCGGCCCGGCGGCGGTGCCGCCGTCGGTCGAGGGGCCTCCGGAGCGGCGTCTGCCCCCGACGACCCGGCGTCGGGCCCCTATGTTCCACCGATGGCCGTCGACGCCCCGCCGCGGGAGGCGCGCCCGGCCACCGGCACGTGGCGCCTGGCCGCCCTCGGCCTGGGCGCCTGGGGCCTGCTGGTGTGGGGCGCCATCGTGTGGGGCGCCCGCGTGGTCGAGGCCCAGCCCGAGATGCGGATCAGCGCGGCGCCGTTCGTCGGCACCTGGGAGCGCATGGTCACCGACCGCTCCGCCCTCCGGGTGGCGGTGCTGGTCGGCGTGCTGGCCGTGGCCCTCGCCCCGGAGCTGGCCCGTCGCCTGCCCTGGCGGGTCGTGGTGGTGGGAGCCGGCGCGCTCGCCGTCGGGCTGGCTGCTCGCCCTCAACGCCATCGACGGCCCCGACGCCCTCCGCGAGCCGCTCACCTCGCGCTACGAGTACGTGGCCGGCGTCCCCGACGTCGACGCCGCCGGCGGCGTCTCCTCCTACCTGGACACCTTCACCGAGCGGATCTCCGACTACCCGACCCACGTGCGGGGCCACCCACCGGGTCTGGTGGTGGGCCTGTGGGCCGCCGACCAGATCGGCCTCGACCCCGTCGAGGTCAACCTGGCGCTCGTCCTGCTGGGCTGGGCCGCCGCGGTGGCGGCCGGCCTGGTCGCGGCGCGCGACGTCGCCGGCGAGCCCGCGGCCCGCCGCATGGCTCCCCTCCTCGCCCTGGCGCCGGGGGCGATCTGGGCGGGGACGTCGCCCGACGCCTTCTTCGCCGGGGTCACCGGCGCCGCGGTGGCCGCCCTGGTGCTGGCGACGGGGCGGGAGGGACGACGGGCCGACGTCACCGCCGCGGCGGGCGGGGTGCTGGTGGGGGTCAGCCTGCTGCTCTCCTACGCCACCGGCCCGGTGCTGGCGGTGCCGGTGACCGTGGCCCTGGTGCGGCGCCGATTGCGTCCCCTCGTCGTGGGGGCGGCGGCGGCCCTGGCCGTGCTGCTGGTGGCCGGGCTGGCCGGGTTCTGGTGGCCGGCCGGGCTGCTGGCCACCCGGGAGGAGTACCACGACGGCCTCTCGCAGCTCCGCCCCCTCCGCTACTTCGTGGTCGGCAACCTGGCCGCGGTGGCGGTCGCGGTCGGCCCCGCCCTCGGCGGGGGGGTCGCCAACCTGGTGCGGCGCCTCCGTCCCGGTGCGCTCGTGGTCGGTGCCCTGGTCGGTGTGGCCGCGGCCGACCTGTCGGGCCTGTCGAAGGGGGAGACGGAGAGGATCTGGCTGGTCTTCGTCCCCTGGCTGGCCGGGGCCGCGGCCTTCCTCCCCGGCCGACCCGACCGGGTGCGCGCGGGTCTGGGTCGCGCTGCAGGTGGCGGTGGGCATCGGGTTCCAGGTCGCCCTGAGGACACCCTGGTGACGGCGTCGGCATCGGCGCCTCCCGGGCCGCGGGGGCCGAGCGCGCACGGTGCGCCGCCCGGCGACCCGTACGCTTCGGTCATGGGCGTGTCGTGGGACCCCAGGACGACTCGGGCGTGAGCGCTGCGCGCGTGGCTGCGGGCCGGCCGGGTGCCCGCCCTGGTCGCCGCCGTGGTGGTCGTCGGGGCGCTGGCCACCGCTCCCCTCCGCCCGCACGCCGAGGGCAGCGCCGTCCCCGCGGCCGACCGGGTGGTGGTCGTGGCCGTGCCCGGCCTCATCGCCAGCGACGTCGGCACCGGCGTGCTCCCCACCCTCGACCGTCTGGCGGGCGAGGGGTCCCTGGCCGCGGTGGCCACCCGCACGCTGTCGTCGCGCCCGACCGTCGAGGAGGCGTACCTCTCGGTCTCGGCCGGCACCCGGGTCGAGGCCGACGTGGACCGCGACGGCACCGTCACCGTGTCGCCCGACAGCCCGACCGATCCGGGGACCCTCGGCGACGAGCTCCACGACGCCGGGGTGTCGACCCGGGTCATCGGCCCCGATGCGGCGGTGGCCGCGCTGGCCGACTCCGACGGCGAGGTCGATGCCGCCAGCCCACCCCAGGACTGGGTGGTCTACGAGGGCGGCCGCACCCGGTCCGACCCCACCGAGGTCCTGCGCCTCCTCGAGCCCGCCCTCACCGAGCGCAGCGTCACCCTCATCGACACGGGCGACACCACGCGGGCGGCCCGTCGGCGCGACGCCCTGCGCCTCCGCGACCAGAGAGCCCGTGAGCAGGGGGAGCCGGAGCTCGACGACCCCGACGTCGACGAGGGCGAGCTGCTGCGCCAGCAGTCCCTGGCCGACCTGGAGCCCACGCTGGCCGGGGTGGCCGCGGCCGTCGCCCGCACACCGGGCACGCTGCTCGCGGTCCTGGGTGTCACCCCCACCGCGCATCGCCCCGGAGCTGTCGCCCCTCGTGCTCAGCGGCGACGGGGTGCCCGCCGGCGTGGCCTCGTCGCCGGCCACCGATCGGCCCGGCCTGGTCACCATCGTCGACGTCACGCCCACGATCCTCGAGAGCGTGGGCGCCGACCGCCCGGTCGCCATGACCGGACGGCCGGTGCTGCTCGACGCCCACCGACGACGCCCTGGCGGTGGTCGAGCGCATCGACGACGTGGCCCGCTCGACCACCCAGGCGTACGGACCGTCGATCACCAGCCTGTTCACGGTCCAGACCCTCGCCCTGGCCATCCTCGCCCTCTGGCTGTTCGAGACCCGGCGGCGGCCGGGCTGGAACCCGCGCTGGTGGGGCGGGCTCATGGGTGCGGTCCTGCTGTCGCTGGCCTCGTGGCCGGCCGCGACCTTCCTCGCCGGCCTGCGGCCCTCGGGCCTCCCCTCGCCGGGCTGGACGGTCGCGGTCACCTGGGGCATCGCCGCGGCCATCGGGCATCGCCGCGCTCGCCCTCGGGCGTCGCGGGCCCCCGGCCCGACCGCTGTTCCTGGTGGCCGCGGCCACCACCGCGGTGATCGCGGTCGACATCGTCACCGGCGCCCGCCTGCAGGCCTCCACCGTGCTGGGCCACACCGCCGTCGCCGCCAGCCGCTTCCACGGCGTGGGCAACGCCGCCTTCGGGGCCTTCGCCGCCGCCGCCCTCGTCACCGCCGCCCTGGTGGTCGTGCTGGGCCACGACCGCCGTCGCGACATCTGCACCGCCGCCGCCGTCCTCGCCGTGGTCCTCGTCCTCGACGTGGCCCCCAGCCTGGGCGCCGACTTCGGGGGCGTCCTGTCGTTCGTGCCCGCCAGCCTCCTGCTGCTGGCGATCCTCGTGGGCCGTCGGATCGAGCCCAAGCTCGTGGCCCTGGCCGTCCTCGCCGTGGCCCTCGGTGTGGTCGCGGTGGTGGGCGCCGACCTCCTCCGCCCGGCCGGGAGCCGGACCCACATCGGTGAGTTCGCCCTCGACGTGCTGCGCGACCCCGGGGAGCTGTGGGCCACCATCACCCGGAAGTGGGCGGTCAACATGGCGAGCCTGGAGCGGACGACGTGGACCCGCACCTTCCCGGCCATCGCCGTCGCCCTGGGCGTCACCCTCCTGTCGCCCCGGCGGCGGCCCGCCTTCCGGCGCACCAGCCCCACCGGGCCCGCGTTCCTGGCCGTGGTCACCCTCGCGGCCATCGGCTTCCTCACCAACGACTCGGGGCTGCTGGTGCTGGGCGTGGCCGCGGTGTGGTTCGTCCCCCTCGTGGTCCTGCCGAGCCTGGCCGCCGACACCGGGATCCTCCACCCGCCCCCCGCCCTCGCCGGCGTGGGCACGGGGCTCGGGACCCCGGAGGCGGAGGGGCCCTCGTCGACCGCGGTCCGCGCCGAGGGTGCGGCGGGGCCACCGACCACTCCCGACGCGGGCACCGACGCCGCCGCGGTGGTCGACGGCGACGGGGCGGGCGAGCCGGCCGGTGCCGGGGGGCGGCGGGCGCGGTCGTCGGACCGACCGTGACCGCGGGCACGTCGGATGCCATCATCGCCCGGTGCGCCGCCACCGGGACCTCGCCTCCGTCCTCCTCGCCCTGGTCCTGCTGACCGCGGCCTGCTCCTCGGGTGACGGGGGCGACGACGGCGCCGAGGCGCCCACCGACGAGGGAGCGACCACCGTGGGCTACGCCGACGCCGACTGGTTCCGCGAGCGCCAGGACGACTACCTGGCCTACGCCACCGAGGAGCTCGACCCCGGCTCGATCCTGAACGTGGTGGCCCACGCGGCCCGAGCCGACCGCGACCCGGAGTTCACGTGGGACAGCGAGGCGGTGACGCCCGAGGCCTTCGCCGACCAGCTCGACCACGTGACGTCGTGGGAGGACACCGGCGACTTCGACGTCCTCTACTTCGTGAACCTGCTGCTCGGCTACGGCGACCAGCTGCCCGACGACACCGTCGCCGCCATCGAGGAGGCACTGCTCGGCTTCGAGTACTGGTACACCGAGCCCACCCCCGAGGGCGTGGTGGACGAGAAGTACTACTGGTCCGAGAACCACCGGATCATCTACGCCACCGACGAGTTCCTCATGGGCCAGGAGTACCCGGAGGCCGAGTTCACCAACGACGGTCGCACCGGCGCCGAGCACCGCGACGCCGCCCGCGAGCGCATCGTGGAGTGGCTGGACGAGAAGGCCGAGCTCGGGTTCTCCGAGTGGCACTCCGACGTCTACTACCAGAAGGACGTCACACCCCTCCTGACCCTCGTCGAGTACGCCGACGACGAGGAGGTGGCCACCCGGGCGGCCATGGTGCTCGACCTCTTCCTCTTCGACATCGCCCTGCACACCCACAACGGGAACATGGGGTCGACCCACGGTCGGTCCTACGCCAAGGACAAGACCAAGGCGACCGACCAGGACGTGTTCAACCTGTCCAAGCTGCTCTTCGAGGGCACCGACGTCGAGTACACCTCGACCGGCGACGCGGGCGCCACGCTGCTGGCCCGGGCCGAGCAGTACCGCCTGCCCGACGTGGTCCGCCGGGTGGCGGCCTCCGACGAGCCCATGGTCGACCGCGAGCGGATGGGCGTGCCCCTCGACCCGCTGGCGCCGGTCACCGACGACCCCGAGGCGCCCTACGGCTACGCCTTCGACGACCCCGCCAACGTCGACTTCTGGTGGGAGCGCGGGGCCCAGCCCACCTGGCAGGTCGTGCCCCTCACCCTCGAGGTGGTCACCGAGAACGACCTGTGGGACGCCCCCACCTTCGCCCCCTTCGCCGACGCCCGCGACGCCGTCGACGGGGACCCCGCCAAGGCCCGGGAGCTGGTGGCCTCGCTGGCCCCGGTGCTGTCGTTCGGCCTGCTCGACGAGGCCAACACCGTCACCTACCGCACCGGCGAGGTGATGCTGTCGACCGCCCAGGACACCCGGCCCGGCACCTACGCCGACCAGGTCCAGAGCTGGCAGGCCACCCTCGACGAGGAGGCCATCGTCTTCACCACCACGCCCAAGAACGAGCCCTTCGAGGGGGAGGACTCCTGGCCCGATGACGACGGCTACTGGACCGGCTCCGCCGTCATGCCGCAGTCGGGCCAGTCCGGCGCCACCTCGATCAGCCTCTACTCGCCCCTCGCCCCGATGGAGGGCGGGTTCGGCTTCGACCGCCTCGACCTGACCCACGCCTGGTTCCCCACCGAGCGCTTCGACGAGGTCGTGCGGGCCGGCCGGTGGACCTTCGGGCGCAAGGGCGACGGCTACGTCGGCCTCTACTCCTGGCGGGAGCCCGAGTGGCGCGAGCACGATCCCGCCGACGTCTTCACCGACGGCATGACCGAGCCCTTCGACCTGGTGGCGCCGGGCGGGGCCGACAACGTCTGGATCGCCCAGGTCGGCGAGGCCGGCACCGACGGCACCTTCGAGGAGTTCCAGGCCGCCCTCACCGACGCCGCCGTCGAGGTCACGCCCCGCGCCGCGCGCGACGACGGGCTGCCCGGGGGGTTCGACGTCACCTTCGCCTCGCCCACCGAGGGGGAGATGGCCCTGGGCCAGGACGGCACCTTCACCGTCGACGGCGACGACGTCGGGCTCCGCAACGACAAGCGCTACGACAACCCCTGGGCCCAGGTCGACTTCCAGAGCCGCACCTACGACATCTCCGACGACGAGGGCGGCCTGGTCCTCGACTTCGACGCAGGGACCCGCACGGCGTCGTGACCGCTCCCCGACAGCGCGGTCACGCCACCCCGGCCCGCGGGTCACGAGGGGGATCACGATGACGAAGACGACGACGGCCCTGGCCCTGGCCGGGCTGCTGGTGGCCGCCGCGTGCAGCGGGAGCGGCGACGGCTCGGGCCCCGACGCCGCGCCCACCACCACCGTCGCTCGCGGGGCGGAGGGCGCCCTGCCCCTGCGCGGTCCCACCGCGCCCACCGAGCACGTCGGGCTCACCGCCCAGACCCCCATCGACCGGCAGGGGTTCGACGCCCTCGCCGGCGGCCTGTTCGGCGACGCCGCGGCCGAGGGGGACGTGGTGGACGACTACGAGGTGGGGGCCGGCCTGCACCTCTCCTCGGCCCCCCACCCCGAGAGCAGTGCCCAGGTGGCCCTCACCGTCGCCCTCGACACCACCGGCGCCGAGCCACCGACCCGCACCGTGGCCGCCGTGCCCGCCTCGCTCGCCACCGGGGCGACGTTCATCGACGCCGTCGACGCCGCCCTCGCCCAGGTCGAGGTGGTCCGCTCCGAGGACCCCGAGGGCCTGGCGCCCTGGCGCCTGGAGTACCGGTCGCGCTCGGCCCAGGGCGGACAGGTGACCGTCGCCGTCGTCTTCGAGCCGGCCACCGGTGCCGCCCTCGAGCTCTCGGCCCAGGGTCCGACCACCTCCCTGGCCGAGGACAGCGTCAACCGGCCCGCCACCGAGGGCGCGCCCTACGAGACGGTCTACGGCCTGGTCTGGTTCGACGTCAGCCGCGACCAGTTCGACTTCTTCGCCAACCGGGCCTACGGCATCTCGGCGGGCAAGGCCCAGAACTTCAAGGACTTCGAGCTGGTGCCCCACAGCTGGCTGCGCCTCACGGTCACGCCCGAGCTCGACCAGGACCGCGTCGACGTGGCCTTCGACGTGGTCACCGTGGACGGCCGGCGCATCCCGGTGGCGCGGGCCCCGGCCTCGCTGGTGGCGGGGGAGCAGTTCATGCAGACCGTGTTCCGCATGGCCGAGGACACCGCGGCCCAGGAGGAGGCCCAGCCCGGCTCGTCCACGCCCTGGGAGGTGCCCTTCTACTACGACGACCCCGAGGGCGGCGGTGTGGTCGAGGTGATCGCCCAGGGCCGTGACGGCACCAGCCGGATCGCCTACTCGATCGAGTCGCCGGCCTCGCCCCTCGACGACCTCCCGTTCGTCCCCTACGAGGGCACCGTCGAGGTGCCCGACGACTGGGACGCCCCACCCCCGGACTGCGCCGACCTGGGCCACGACGAGGCCGACGAGGGACGGCTGGAGGTCACCTACCAGGCCTCGTCGACCGTGCAGGGCTCGGACCTCAAGGCCCCGCTGCGGGGGACGATCTACGGCAGCGTCTTCCGCGCCCGCGACGTGAAGATCAGCGGCCCGGTGGACGGTGCCGAGCCGGTGGCCTCGGTCCGGGTGCCCGACGTCGACGTCGCCGAGGGCCCCAGCGACCCGGTGCCCCTCGACGTGGACCTGCCGGCCGGCGACTACCAGATCCTCGGGTTCCTCGACATCGACGGCGACGCCGACCCCGACGACCCGTCTCCCGACGAGGGTGACCCGGTGATGATCCCGATCGGCGGGTACACGCTGGCCTGCGACGTCCAGCCCGTCACCGCCGAGCTGGCGATCCTGCTCCCACCCGGGGTCGGTTGACCGTCCCGGCGCGAGGTGACGGCGCGCCCGAGGCGGGACGGGCCCGGTGGCTGGTCCCGGGCCTGCTGGCCCTGGCCGTGGCGGCCGCCGGGCTCGTCGGGCTCGTGGGACTGGCCCGCGGCGGTGACGACCCGTCGGCGGCGGATCGCACGTCGCGGTCGGGCACCCTCGCCCTGGCCCCGGACGGCGAGGTCCTGTGGCTGACCTCGCCCGATGACGGTGCGGTGGTCGAGGTGGGCGCCGACGACCTCCGAGAGCGGCGGCGGGTGGCCGTGGCCGACGACCCGGGCGAGCTGGCCTGGTGGGGTGACCGGTTGGTGGTCACCCGGGAGCGGGGCACCGCGGTCGCGGTGGTGGACACCGCCGCCCCCGTCGCGGTCGCGTCCGAGGTCGCCGTGCCCTGCGGGGGCACCCACGCGGTGGCGGTCGCGCCAGCCGGTGGCGGCACCCCGGCGACCGCCTTCGCCACGTGCCCGCACGACGACCGGGTGGCGGTGGTCGACCTGGGCGCCGGTGCGACGGTCGCGACGATCGACGTGCCCGGGCGCCCGACCGGGGTGGTGGTGCACGACGGCTCGGTGTCGGTCTCCAGCGCCGTCGGCGGCCAGGTCTGGACCTGGGCCCGCGCCGACCTGGCCCGCGCCGTCGGCGCCGCCCCCGACAGCGGGGCGACCGACGCGCCCGGTGGGGTGCCCGTCCTCGACGTGGAGCCGGAGGGGACGCCTGCCTGGGTGGACCTGGGCCGCTCGCCGTCGCTGCTCGGGCCCCTGGACGTCCGGGCCGGCGAGGTGGTCGGGGCCTACCAGCTGGTCGACAACGCTCGCACGCCCAGCGCCGAGGAGATCGCGGCCGGGGCCGACAGCTACGGCACACCCCTCGACGGGCGGGCCCGGGTCGAGCCCGCCCTGGCCGGGCCGTGCGGCGCCCGCTTCATCGACGTCCTGGAGCCGTCGCGCACCCTCAGCGAGCCGGTCGCCGTCGCCGTCGGGCCCGACGGCCTGGTGTGGGTGGTGGGCCGCTCCAGCCACACCGTCGCCGTGGTGCGCTGCGTCGAGGGAGCGGCCGACGAGCGCTCGACGATGGTCGCGTCGTTCCCGGTCGGCGACGGCGCCCGCGGGATCGCCCTGGGCCCCGACGGCCGCACCGCGTACGTCGACGTGGGCTTCGACCACGCCGTGGCCCGCCTCGAGCTCCCGGCGGGGGCGGAGGACACCCAGACCGTGGTCGGGCCGCTGGAGCCGACCGAGCCGAGTGCCGTCGTCCGGCGCGACGCCGACGTCGACCTGTCCCCCCTGGCCGAGCGGGGGCGGCGGGCCTTCGCCGACGCGACCGATCCCCACCTCACCCCGCAGCGGGTGGTCAGCTGCTCCTCCTGCCACCCGGGAGGGGCCGACGACGGGCTCACCTGGCGCATCGAGACCGACGAGATCCCCCGGAAGCTGCGGCGGACGCCGCCGCTGTGGCAGGTCGACCCGGCCACCAAGCCGCTGCACTGGGACGCGGGGTTCGCCTCGACCGACGCCCTGGTGCTGCAGACGGTCCGCGAGCTGCTCGGCGGCGACGGGCTCCTGGTCGACGCCCCGGCCATCAGCGCCTACCTGGCCGAGCTGCCCCCGCCCGTCGCCCCGCCGCCCACGCCGACCGAACGGGCCGCCGCCCGCCGGGGCGAGGCGCTGTTCCGCTCGACCGAGGCCGGCTGCGCGTCCTGCCACACCGGCCCCCAGGGCACCGACGGCCGCACCCACGACGTGCTGGGTCCCGCCGCCGACCCCGACGCCGCCCTCGGCGCGGTGGCCACGCCGACGCTGCTCGCCACCCGCTCCCGCGCCCCCTACGGCCACGACGGGCGCGCCGCGGACCTGGAGGCCCTGTTCGGCCTCCCGGGCGCCGACCACGGGGGCGCGGCCGGGCTCACGCCCGACGAGGTGGCCGACCTGGTCGCCTACCTCGGCACCCGCTGACCGGCTACGGGGTGGAGGGCCCCGGCAGCGAGGACCGGTGGGCCAGCTCCTGGTGGATGAGCTGGGGCAGCTCGGAGAGGGGGTCGGCGAACTCGAGGCCGAAGGTGCTGAAGCCGGGCCGGCTGCTGGGCGCGATGCGTCGGACGATCACCGGGCCCGACACGTTGCGGATGGCGATCCCGGTCACGTCGCCCACGGCCAGGCCGGTCGAGGAGCGGGCCATGATGCGCACGCCGCTGGCGGAGAGGTCGAGCAGCCCCGCGGGCTCGGGTCCGGGGCGGGGCTCCCCGGCGGGAGGGTTGGGGGAGAGCTCGTCGAGGCGCCACCGCACGGCGATGGGGCCGAGCACGTGGCGCTCGCCGACGCGGCGGTCGCGGGGGGACCTGTCCATGGGCCCTCCATCGGTCGCAGGGCCGCCCACCTTGAGCGAACGGGGTCCGGGCACCGGGCCCTAGGGTCGGCGCCGATGACCGCCCCGCCCCTGCTCGCCCCCGTGCCCGGGTCCGGGCGCACCTACACCGCGTCGCGCCGGGTGCGGTGGGGCGACGTCGACCGCCGCCGCCGCCTGCGCCTCGACGCGGTCGCCCGCTACCTCCAGGACGTGGCCAACGACGACACCCGCGACCTGGGCCACGACCACATGGCGCCGTGGGTCGTGCGCCGCACCACGATCATCGTCGAGGCCCCTCCGGCCCTCGGGGAGGTGGTCGCCCTCACGACCTTCAGCGGGGGTCTCGGCAGCCGCTGGGCCGAGCGGCGCACCTCGCTGCAGGGGGAGGAGGGCGGCCACGTCGAGGCCGCCTCGGTCTGGATCTCGGTCGATCCGGTGAGCGGTCGCCCGGCCCGGCTGACCCCGCAGTTCCTCGACGCCTACGGCGAGGCCGCGGGCGATCGGCGCGTCGACGCCCGCCTCCACCACCCCCGGCCGCCCGAGGGCGCCGACCGCCGGCCCTGGGCGCTGCGCAGCACCGACCACGACCCCCTGGGGCACGTGAACAACGCCGCCACCTGGGAGCCCTTCGAGGACGAGCTCGACCGTCGGGGCCTGGTGCCGGGGTGGGCCGAGGTGGAGTACGGCGACGCCGTCGAGCCCACCGACGAGGCCGTCCTGGTGTCGGAGCAGGACCCGACGGGCACGGTGCGGGCCTGGCTCACCGTCGACGGCACCGTCCGGGCCTCGGCGGTGGCCCACCCCCGGACCTGAGCGGGCGCGACGGCGCGCCCGGAGAGGAGCACCCGATGGAGCTGAGCGAGGCCATGCGGACCACGGGCGCGGTCCGCGCCTTCACCGACGACCCCATCGCGCCCGAGGTGCTGCACCGGGTGCTCGACGACGCCCGCTTCGCGCCCAGCGGGGGCAACCAGCAGGGCTGGCACGTCACCCTCGTCCGCGACCCCGCCCTCCGCCGGCGGCTCGCCGACATGAGCGCCCGCACCTGGGAGCGCTACCTGTCCGAGCAGGCCGCCGGCTACCGGGCCTTCAACCCGATCGACCCGGCCCCGGCCGAGGTGGAGGTACCCGAGGGGCTGCGGTCCCACCCCATGCTCGAGGCCATCGAGGAGGTGCCGGAGGTCCTGCTCGTCACCGTCGACCTCCGCACCCTGGCGGTGATGGACCGCGACCTGGACCGCTTCTCCATCATCGGCGGTGCGTCGCTCTACCCGTTCGTCCAGAACCTGCTCCTCGCCGCCCGCAACCAGGGCCTGGGCGGGGTGGTCACCACCTTCCTCGCCGCGTCGGAGCCGGAGGTCGCCCCGCTGGTCGGCCTGCCCGAGGGCCACGCCGTGGCCGCCCTGATCGGCCTCGGCACCCCGGTGCACCAGGTCACCCGGCTGCGGCGCCACCCGGTGGAGGCCTTCACCACCATCGACCGCGTCGACGGCCCGCCCTTCACCCTGGGCGGCGAACCCGACGACTGACCCTCATCCCGTGCGAGCTCTGTACGGAAGTGGCCGCATGTGGCGTGGTTCCGTGCAAGGTCCGACGGGGTGGTCCCGGCGCGGAGCGGGGGATCGCCGGTGCGCGGGGCCCGGCTCCTACGCTGCGGGCCCGTGGCCGAGTCCTCCTTCCAGCGCGCTGTGCGGCGCGCCACCAACGAGGTGGTGCAGAAGGGGTGGACCCGCCTGCGCCGGGTGGGCGCCATCGCCCCCGGCACCCGGGCGGCCGAGCGCTTCGGGTCCTTCGGCGAGGGCAGCGTGGTCGGGTTCCCGAGCGCCACGATCTACGGCGAGCGCCAGATCCACATCGGCGAGGAGGTCCTCATCGGGTGCTGGATCACCCTGGCCGCCGGCTACGGCCCCGACCAGGAGACCGTCCCGCCCCGGGCCCTGGTGATCGGCGACCGCTGCGTGATGGGCCTGCGCTCGGGCGTGGTGGCCCACGAGTCGATCGAGATCGGCGACGACGTGTGGTTCGGCCAGGACGTGTTCGTCACCGACGCCAACCACGGCTTCCTCGACCTCGACGTGCCGATCGGCCAGCAGCTCGGACCGCACCAGCCCGTGCGCATCGGCGCCGGGTCGTGGATCGGCCACGGCGCGGTGGTGCTGCCCGGCACCACCATCGGGCGCCACGTGGTGGTGGCGGCCGGCTCGGTGGTGCGGGGCGACGTGCCCGACAACGCCATCGTGGCCGGCGTGCCGGCCAAGGTGGTCCGCGTCGTGGGACCCGAGGAGCGGGGCGACCCCGAGGACCACCCGGAGCTGGCCGAGCTGGCGCCCCGCCACGCCTACGCCTACGGCAAGGCCCGCCGCGAGGCCCGCACCGCCGAGGCCCGCCGTTCCCGCTGACGGGCCACCCGCCGGCTCCGGGCCCGCCCGGAGCCGGCCTGCGTCGCCTCGACGCCCGCCCGCCGGGTCGACGCCCACCTGCCGACCGGGACGGGCCGCTCGGTAGCGTCGGGCCCATGGCCGAGACCCCCGCCGAACTGACCCTCGACCAGGTGCGGGAGGCCCTGGCCCAGGGGCCGCTGTCGATCACCGACCTCTGCGCACGGCTGGGCACCGACGTCGACGCGGCCGGCGCGCTCGGGCTGTGGGACCTGGTCAGCGACCCGCACGTGGTGACCCTCGGCGACCGGCGGGTGGCCGACGGCCAGCGCCTGGCCCGGGGCCACGTCGCCCTGCACCGGGTCGACGGGGACGAGGTCGCGACGCGGTGCCTCCGCCTGGACGAGGACGTCGCCGCCCAGGTGGCGATGGCCCCGGACCCCACGCGCGTGACCGTCGGCGACCAGCAGGCGACCCTCCGCCCGGCGCTCGACGCCGACGGCGAGGAGGACCCGAGCGCCGACCCCCGGGTCGACCTGCCCGACGGGTGGTGGCCCGACCTGGCCGCCGGCGACGTGGTGGCGGTCGCGGTGGCCGACGACGGAGGCCTCGCCGTCACCGCCGAGGACGTCGAGGTCGCGCCCGAGGGCGACGACGGGGGGGCCGCGTCGGTCGTGGCCGCCCTGGGCGACCTGGGCGTCGCCCTGGGCACACCGCTGGTGGGCGACGGCGGACCGTGGGTGCTCGACCTGGTCGACGCCCTGCTGCAGCTGGTGGCCGACGCCCCCGACGTGGTCGACGGCCTCCGTCGGCCCCTCACCGACGTCCTCGACGAGGCGGGCATGGCCTACCTCGGCGGGTTCCTCGGGTCGCCCGGCGTGGAGGACCACCGCCTGCGCCTGTTCCAGGTCGGCGCCGACATCCTCGGCGGTCCGTGGGCCGAGCCCGAGCTGCTCGACCAGGCCGAGTCCCTGGGCACGGTGTGGATGCTGCTGCTGGGCGCGGGCGACGAGGAGATCCCCGAGGCGGCCCGCTCCCTCGCCGTGGCCTCCGCCCTGGCCGAGCCGGAGGCGCCCATCGCCCTGGCCCGCCACGTGCGGTCCTGCGGTGTCGACCCCGAGGCGATGCTCGAGCGGGTGGCCGCCGCGGCCCACGCCGTGCCCGACGCGCCCGGCCCGGCCCAGCTGTGGGCCGAGGTGGCGGTGCTGGCCGGGGTGCCCGGCACCGTGCTCGACCCGCTGGCCACGGCGCTGGCCGACGCCGACGAGGAGGAGTGGGCCGAGGCCCTCGAGCTGCTCGGCCACCTGCGCGCCGTGGCCGGCGACCTCGACGGCGCCGGTCGGGCCCTGGCCCGCATCGGGCTCCACGACACCGTCACCTTCCTCTCCCGGTGGCGGCCCCCCGCCCCGACGGGGGTCGGCCGCAACGACCCCTGCCCCTGCGGCTCGGGCCGCAAGTACAAGCAGTGCCACCTGGGCCGCCCTGCCGCCGTCGACCTGTCCGAGCGCGTCGACCTCCTGTGGTGGAAGGCGCGCACCTGGAGCCTGCGCACCCAGGGGCCGGACCTGCCCTGGTCGGCGGTGCTGGACGACGACGAGGACGGCGGGGCCGACGCCTTGGTGCTCGACCTGTCCCTGGTCGCCGACGACGGTCTGGCCGCCTTCACCGTGGAGCTGGGCCCGCTGCTGCCCGACGACGAGGCCGCCCTGGTCGAGTCGTGGCTGGAGCGACCCCACCGCCTCTGGGAGGTGGGCGAGGCCGACGGCGACGGCGGGGTGCGCCTCGTCGACCTCACGGGCCCGGCCGACGGCTCGGCGGTGGCCACCGTCGACGCGCCGGTGCCGCCCCTCGACGCAGGCGACGTGGTCCTGGCCGTGGTGGTGCCGGGCGGAGAGGGCCGCGAGCGCCTCGTCGGCCAGGCGGTGCGGGTGCCGCCGTCGGCCCGCGACGACGCGCGCGGGCTGCTCGCCGACCACCCCACCGGCCAGACCCTGCTCGACTGGGTGCTGGAGCTGGGCCCCGACGCCCTGGTCCGGCCGGCCACCCACCCGCCCTGACCCGCGCCCCGGCCCCGGGCCGGGGCCCGGCCCGGCGCGCCCCTACCCTCGGAGCTGATGGCGGAAGGACTGCGCGCCCAGGGCATCAGCCAGCGCTACGGCGAGCGCACCGTGCTCGACGACGTCGACCTGGACGTGGCACCGGGCCGGATCGTCGGCCTCCTCGGTCCCAACGGGGCGGGCAAGACGACGTTGATGCGGATCCTCTTCGGCGTGGTCGCCCCCACCGCCGGAGCGGTGACGTGGGAGGGGCGCGCGGCGACGGCCGCGGCCCGTCGCTCGTGGGGCTACATGCCCCAGGAGCGGGGCCTCTACCGGGAGATGCGGGTCCACGACCTGCTCACCTGGATCGCCCGGCTGCACGACCTCGACCGGGCCACCGGCGCCCGGCGGGCCACCGACCTGCTCGACCGCCTGGGCCTGGGCGACCGGGCCCGGGACAAGGTCCAGGACCTCTCCGGCGGCATGGCCCAGCGCGTGCAGCTGGCCGCGGCCATGGTCCACCAGCCCGAGGTGCTGGTCCTCGACGAGCCCTTCGCGGGGCTCGACCCGGTGGCCGTGCGCTTCTTGTCCGAGGTCGTCACCGACCACGTGCGCGCCGGTCGCGTCCTGCTCTTCTCCAGCCACCAGCTCGAGCTGGTCGAGGACCTGTGCGAGACCATCACCCTGCTGCACCGCGGCCGGGTCGTCCTCCAGGGCGACGTCCGCCGGCTCAAGGCCGACAGCCCCGACCGCTACCTGCGGGTCGACGTCGACGTCGACGACGGGTGGGTCGACGGGACCGCGGCCGAGGTCACGAGCCGCGACGCCTCGGGCTCGCGGCTCCGCCTGGCCCCGGGGACCGACGCCGCCGTCGTCCTCGACGCCGTCCGCCGGCGGACGCCGGTCTCCGACTTCGCGGTCGAGGCGCCCAGCCTGGCCGAGCTCTTCCTGCAGGCCGCGGGCGAGGATCCCGGCGTGCTGGCGGAGGCCGAGCCGTGACCGGGCTCCGGGCCGTGCGCCTGGTGGCCGGGCGCGAGCTGCGCGAGGCGCTGCGGCGCCGCACGTTCTGGGTCGTCGCCGCCCTGCTGCTCCTCGGTGCGACCGCCGCGGTCGTGGTGCCCGACGTGGTCGGCGACGACGGCGGGCCGACCCGCTACGACGTGGCCGTCGTGGGCGGGGACGAGGCGCTCGACCGGGCGCTGGTCGACGCCGGCGACGCCCTGGGCGCCGAGATCAGGACCCAGGCGGTCGACGACGCCGCCGCGGCCCGCCGCCTGGTGGCCGACGAGGATGCCGACCTGGGGGTGGTGCGGGGCGCCGAGCCGGAGGTGATCGTGCGGGCCGGCCAGCAGGAGGCCCTCCTGGGGGCGACCCGACAGGCCCTCTCCACCGTGGCGGTGGCCTCCGCCCTGGAGGAGCGCGGCCTGACCGCCGAGCAGGCCCAGGAGGCGCTGACCCAGCCTCCGCCGAGGGTGGTGGAGGTCGACAGCGAGTCGGCCGCCCGCCGGGTGGCGTCCTTCGCCGTCTCCCTGGTCCTGTACCTGCTGCTGCTGACGCTCATGGTCCAGGTCGCCAACGGCATCGCGGTGGAGAAGGCCAACCGCATCAGCGAGGTGCTCCTGGCCATCGTCCGACCCGGGGCGCTCCTGTTCGGCAAGGTCCTGGGGGTGGGCCTGACCGGTGCCTGCACCCTCGCCGCCGCCATCGTCCCGGTGACGGTGGGGCTGGCCGTCGGCGGCGACCTGCCCGAGGGCCTGGCCGGTGCGCTGCTGGGCGGGGCGGCCTGGTTCGTGCTGGGGCTGGCCCTCTACCTCACGCTGGCCGGGTCGATGGGCGCCCTCGTCGAGCGCCAGGAGGAGGCGGGGTCGGTGGTGACCCCGCTCACCGCCATCCTCGTCGGCTCGTTCATCGTCGCCCAGGGCGGGGCCGACTCGGCCCTCGGCACGGTGCTGGCCTACGTGCCCCTCACCTCGCCCCTGCTCGTGCCCACCCGCATCGCCATCGGTGCGTCGAGCCCGGCCGAGCTGGTCGGCTCGCTGGTCCTGCTGGTGGCGGCCATCGCACTGGCCGGTCGGGTCGGGTCGACCGTCTACGCCCGGGCCGTGGTGCGCACCGGCCGCCGCCTGTCGCTCCGCGAGGTCCTGCGGCCGGGCTGACCGCTCACCCGTCGACCACGGCGGTGCGGTCGAGGGCCACCAGGCGGCAGGGTCCCTCCGGGTCGGCGAAGGTGCCGAGCGACCGGAAGCCGGCGTCGTCGACCAGCCGACGGAAGGTGAGGGTCCGGTCCACGACGGGATCCTGGCGCAGCGGGCGCCGGCCTCCGGTCAAGGTCGGCGGGGCCCGACCTCAGCGCACGGCCGCGGCCTCGGCCCGGGCCCACATCTGCAGGTAGGCCTCGGCACCGTTGGCCATGTCGTCGACGATCTGGTCGCCCGCGAGGTGGCGGAGGTCCTCGACCCAGTCGGGGAACAGCCCGTAGTTGGCCGCCCCGTCGGTGTTGATGTCCCAGGTCCGGGTGCCCGACACCGACTGGTGCATCACCGTGCCTCCGTCGAAGGTGCGGTAGGGGTAGGTGACCGGGTTGCTGGCGGCCGCGCCCGGGCGGGGGCCGGCCTGGGCCCCGAGCCCGTTGGTGTCGGTGCCGTAGCCGATCCCGAACAGGCCGGGGGCGGCGGTCGACCGCGCCCTGCGCCACGACTCGACGTAGCCGGGGGAGGTGGTGGCGTAGGGGGCGACCACCCCGCCCAGGTCCTGGAGGCGCACCCGGGAGGTGTCGTCGCCCCAGCTGTGGCTGCTGATGACGCCCGAGTAGCCGCGCTGCTCGAGGATCGTCAGGGCCTCGTCGCGCGCCTTCACGCTGAAGTGGTCGGTCTCCACGATGAGGCCACGGTCGGCCATGGCCCCGACGACGTACCGGCCCATGTCGGTCAGCCCCTTCGGGTTGCAGCTCGGACCCGGGGGGTAGGCGGGCAGGTCCGTCGCGAGCAGGGGCTCCAGCACGTCGTGGAACAGGGTGTAGAGGTCCTCGCGTCCCTGGGCCAGGTTGTCGGGGGAGTTGTCGGCCTCGGCACCCGGAGCGCAGCGCTGCACGTCCCACCAGTCGCCGGTGGCCCACTTGTTGCCCACGTTCACGAGGAGGCCGGTGGCCCCGCCGTCGAAGGCGGTGCCCCCGAGGCCGTTGTCGAACTTGTGCACGGGGAAGAACGACCGCACGCCGAGGGCCTCGAGCTCGTCGAGGCCGGACTCCACCTGGGCCGGGTCACAGGTGGGCTGGCCGCCGCGGAGCCCACAGTCGAGGACCTCGGACACCTCGACGCCGAGGACGACGGCGAGCTTGCCGGAGCTGATCACCCGTCGGGCCTCGTCCGCGCTCCGCACGATGCGGAGGAACCCCTTGCCGGGGCCCTTGGACTGGGCGTCGATGTAGTCCTGGAGGGCGTACATGTCGGCGGCCTGGAGGCGCACGCTGTCCATGTCGTTGCAGCTGGTGCCCGCCTTGAGGGGGTAGATCTCGCACAGCGACCGGTTCTCGACCAGGTCGGTGACCATGATGCGGAGACCCCCGCGCCAGGCCCGCTCGATCCACCGCCAGTAGGTGCCCTCGTGGGTCAGCGACTCCGGGCGGGGCCAGCCCGCGAACGAGGGCCAGCCGTCCGTGTCGTGGGTGCCGACCGGGCTGCCGGTCGACAGGAAGTTCTCGGCCACCGCGGCCTCACCGTTCGGCTGGTGGTCCGGGCAGTCCTCCAGGGCGACGGTGACGCCGTAGGGGCTCCACGGACGCCCGCAGTGGAAGCGCCCGCCGAGGAACCGGAAGGCGCTGACGTGGGTGTGGGCGTCGACGAAGCCCCGCACGGGGGCGGTGGGGCCGGCCCCGGTGAAGGGCGTGCCGGTGGCGCCCACCGCGACCTCCGGGAACGGGGTGCAGCCCCCGGTCGCCTCCAGGGCCCAGCGGGTCTCCACGCCCTGGGCCTGGGCGAGCCGCCCGGCCGCACCCACCGACAGGCCCCTGCCGGTGTCCACGCTGGCGAACCCGACCCGCCGGCCGGCGGCCGAGATGGCCCAGTCGGCGGTCGGGCCCGGCGTGCGGGTGGGGATGACCGACCCGACGGGGCCGGTGCGGGGCAGGTACCCGCCGGTGCCCCAGAACATGTAGCGGCCCAGCGCGGTGGCCTGGAGCACGAACGGGGTGGCCTGGGCGCGGTCGGTGGGTCCGGTGTGGAAGCCGAGGGCGTCGCGGGCGACGTAGCGCCCGGTGGTGGCGTCCTTCAGTGCGTAGCAGTCACCGGCGAACGAGTAGATGTCGATCGGTGGTCCCGGCGCGGGCTCGCAGGCGGCCAGACCCGAGACCACCACCCCCAGGGCCACCAGCAGCCCGGCCGTGCGACGGCGCATCGTGGTCAACGGATCCCCCTCTGGGTGGACGTGGCCAGCGCGGGCGGGAGACCGCCCACGGCCCGGTGGGAGGGTTCGCCACCCCGGCGTCCCCTCCTGCCGGGGGAAAGCTACCAGTCGACGGCGAGGTCGCCGGGGGCCAGCCCGAGGCGGTCGCGGACCTCGGTGGCCCGGCGGGTGATCGTCGGGCGGGCGGCCGGGAGGGCGGCGGCCAGGTCGTCGCGGGTGCGGCCCGGCGTGTGGGGGTCGAGGGCCCCGCCGTCGTCGGCCAGGAGCCACACCACGGCGGAGGACCACACGTCGTCGCGGGTGTGGGGGAGGGGCGACGGGTCGAGCGTGCCGATGCGGACGGCCAGGTCGACGGCGGGCTGCACGAACGACGGCCCCAGCAGGACGTCGGCTGCGTGGCTGGCCTGGAGGCAGATCGCCTTGACCTTGGTCGCGACCTCTGGGAGGACCTCACGGGCATCGACCTCCCAGTGGACCCGGCGCGGGCCCGGGGGCTGGGGCTGCAGGGGCCGCCAGTCGGACCCGTCGGCGGCGCGGTCGAAGGCGGCGACGAGGGGGCTCGCGTCGTCGGTCGAGCCGCCGTCGGCGCCCTCGTCGCCGGCGTGGTCCGGGGGGTCGTCGTCGCGCCCGATGACGGAGCCGAGCTCGGGGTCGATCGGGTCGTGGAGCCCGCCACCGAGGCCGAGGTCGGGACCGGAGGAGGCCAGCGCCGGGGCCCACCTGTCGATGGCCACGAGGGCCTCGTCGCGCCAGCGGTCGTCGAGGTCGGTGATCCGGGCGACGTAGTGCGTCCACGCGGCCAGCACCGCAGGGGCGGCCTCGGCGGTGGAGGGATCCCCGATGACCTTGCGGGGGTACCAGTCGAGGCAGAACAGCTCGACCAGAGTCGGGCTGATGCGGTGGGGGTCGCCGATCGCGTGCCCGGTGGCGTGGCTGAGCCAGGGATCGAGGAGCCACCCGGCCTCGTCCCGTTGGTCCTCGCCGAGGGCCGCGGCCTCGGGCGAGGCGAGGAACGCGTCGACCAGGTCCTCGATCTCGTCGGGGTCCAGCGGCTCGACCTCGGGCACCTCGCCTCCGACGGGCAGCAAGGCCAGGCGCCTCTCGACCGCGCCCCGGACCTCCTCGGCCCCGGGCTTCACCGGGGGCTCGACGGTGTGGTCGGTGAGGTCCAGCGCCCACTCGGCCCGGGCCCGGGCCTCGGCCGGGTCCACGGCGCGGACGACGAGGCCCGATCCGTCGACGGCCGCGAGGCGGCCGGCCTCGGGGGGACCGAGGACCAGGTCCGTGGCCATGCCCCCCAGGTTCAGGTCGACGTACACCGCCGCGGTGTGGGGCGCGCCGGGCTGGTCGACCTCCAGCACCAGGCTGACCGCGTCGCCCTGGGGGTGGCTGATCTCGATGCAAGAGGTCACCGTGGCCCGACCGATGCCCAGGTCGGAGCGGTCCGCACCGGAGCGCACCGCCCGCTCGGCGGCCTGGGCCCGCCGGAGGGGGGCCGCGTCGCGGTGGTCGAGCACCAGGGCGAGGGCGGCCAGCGCGGCCGGGGCATCCGGGTCGTCGGAGGCCCGCAGCCCCTCGGCCAGGTCGGCGTAGAAGTCGGCCGGCATCTGCTCGGGGCCGTAGACGGTCTCGGCCATGCGATCGGCCCACACCTCGATCGCCAGCGGGCGGGCGGGGTCGTCCGGCGCGGCCACGGTGCGCACCGAGCGGAGCAGGGAGCGCACCAGGTTGTCGACCGACGGGCCCAGCAGGCCGTCGCGGTGGGTGCCCGGTGCGGTGCCGGGGGTGCGGACGGGCCCGACCCGCGAGCTGCGTCGTGGCCCCCCGGGGCCCTTGCGGCGTGGGTGGCGTCCCTTCCTCGGTGACACGACGCGCACCCTAGTGAGGGCGGGCGTCGGTCCCTCCGGGCCGGGTCAGTGGCCGAGCAGGCCGTGGAGGGCCAGGGCCTCACCGCCGCCGTGGACGGCCAGGTTGGCCCCGGTCACGTAGCGGGCGAGGGGCGAGGCCAGGAACACCACGGCGTCGCCCACGTCGGAGGGCGACGCCGCCCTCCCGGCGGGGATGGTCGCCTCCAGGGCGGCGGCGCCCTCGGGCCCGCCGTAGTAGTCGTCGAAGAGCTCGGTGCGCACCGCCCCGGCCGACACCGCGTTGACCCGCACCGCCGGGGCCCACTCCATGGCGAGGGTCTGGGTGAGGTTCAACAGCCCCGCCTTGGCCGCGCCGTAGGCGGCGGTGCCCGGGGAGGGCCGCATCCCCGAGAGGCTGGTCACGTTGACGATGGCGCCCTCGTCCATCACCCGGTGCGCCTCGCGGGAGAGGTGGAGGGCCGAGAGCAGGTTGAGCTCGATGATCTTGGCGCTGAAGCGGGGCGAGGCCTCCGCCGCGGCGACCGACGGGGAGCCGCCGGCGTTGTTGACGAGCACGTCGAGGCGGCCGTGGTCTGCGACCACGGCGTCGACCAGGGCGGCGCCGGCGTCGGGGTCGCGGACGTCGGCGGCACGGAAGGACGCGCCCTCGGGCAGGTCGTCGGGCGCGGTCCGCCCGGCGACGGCCACGGTGGCCCCGGCCGCGAGCAGGCGGTCGGTGATGCCCCGCCCCACGCCGCGGGCCCCGCCGGTGACCAGGGCGACCCGGCCGGCCAGGTCGATGGTGATGGCCAACGTTCGCCTCCCCGTCAGGGCACTCGCTACGGTGCCGCCAGGACCTGACTCACCGTCAGATCTGCCGACCCAGGCCCTGCGCAGGGCCCGTCAGAAGGTAGCCGGATGCCCACCACCCACACGGTCGACGACGCCGGCATCGCCGAGGTCGTCATGGACAACCCGCCGGTGAACGCCCTCACCGTGGCCGGGTGGTTCGACCTGGCCGACCGGCTCACGGCCCTCGGCCGCGACCCCCAGGTGCGGTGCGTGGTGCTGCGGGCCGAGGGCGCGGGCTTCAACGCCGGGGTCGACATCAAGGAGATGCAGGCGACCGAGGGCTTCGACGCCCTCATCGGCGCCAACCGGGGCTGCTTCGCCGCCTTCGCCGCCGTCTACGAGTGCGAGGTCCCGGTCATCGCTGCGGTCAACGGCTTCTGCCTCGGTGGCGGCATCGGCCTGGTCGGCAACGCCGACATCGTCGTCGCCGCCGAGGACGCCACCTTCGGCCTCCCCGAGGTCGACCGGGGCGCACTGGGCGCGGCCACCCACCTGTCCCGCCTGGTGCCCCAGCACAAGGTGCGGGCCATGGTGTACACCGCGGCCACCATCACCGCGGCCGAGCTGGCCGTACTACGGCTCGGTCCTGGGGTGGTGCCGCCCGACCGAGCTGCGCGACGCGGCCCTCGAGGTGGCCGGCCAGATCGCAGCCAAGTCGCCCACGGTCATGCGGGCGGCCAAGGAGTCGCTCAACGGCATCGACCTCTGGGACGTGCGCCGCAGCTACCGCTTCGAGCAGGGCTTCACCTTCGAGCTCAACCTCTCGGGCGTGGCCGACGAGCACCGCGACGCCTTCGTCGAGGGCCGGGACACGGACGTGGCCACGATGACGCGCCACCGCGCCACCGAGAAGCGGATGACCCCCGACGAGGTCGTGGGCCGCCTGCGCTCGGGCATGACCGTCGGCATCGGCGGGTGGGGGAGCCGACGCAAGCCCATGGCCCTGGTGCGGGCCCTGCTGCGCAGCGACGTCACCGACCTCCACGTGGTCACCTACGGCGGGCCCGAGGTCGGCATCCTGGCCGCCGCCGGGCGCATCCGGCGCCTCACCTTCGCCTTCGTGTCGCCCGACGTCGCCAACCCCACCACCGGGGGCAGCGTCCCCGGCCTCGACCCGCACTTCCGTGCCGCCCGCCAGGCCGGCGCCCTCGCCAGCACCGAGGTCGACGAGGGGATGCTGCTGCTCGGCCTCCAGGCCGCGGCGTGGCGGGTGCCGTTCCTCCCCACCCGGGTGGGCCTGGGCTCGGACCTGTTCCGCTTGGACCCCGACCTGCGCACCGTGCGGTCGCCCTACCCCGGCCCCGACGGCGGGCGAGGGCGAGGAGCTGGTGGCCCAGCCCGCCATCGCACCTCGACGCCGCCCTCGTCCACCTCAACGTGGGCGACGCCCGGGGCAACGCCGCCTTCACCGGTCCCGACCTCTACTTCGACGACCTGCTGCTGGAGGCCGCGACCGAGGGCTACGTGAGCCTCGAGCGCATCGTGCCCACCGAGGAGCTGGTGGCCGCCGCCGGCGACGTCACCCGGCTGCGGGTGAGCCGCCTGTTCGTCACCGGCGTGGTCGAGGCCCCCGGCGGGGCCCGGCCGACCGTCCTGCGACCCCGACTACGACCGCGACGAGGAGTGGCAGTCCCGGTGGTTCGCCACCGCCAAGGACCCCGCTGCCCGCGACGCCCTGCTGGAGGAGTGGCCCGTGGCTGACACCGACGTGCGTCGGGCCGACGTGTGCGTGGCCGCGGTGGCCGACTGCTTCCCGGCGACGGCGAGAGCCTGGCCAACCCCATCGGGGTGATCCCCATGATCGGGGGCCGCCTGGCCCGGGCCGCCGCACGAGCCCGACCTGATGATGACCGACGGCGAGGCCGACCCTCATCGCCAACGACGCCGCGTCGGTCGCCGCCGACGGAGCGGGTGGTCGAGACCTGGAACCCCTACCGCCGCATGTTCGACGTGGTCTGGAGCGGCCGGCGCCACGTGATGATGGGCGCCACCCAGGTCGACCGGTACGGCAACCAGAACATCGCCGCCCTCGGGCCCGGACCCGCACCGGCCCAAGGTGCAGCTGCTCGGCGTCCGCGGCGCCCCGGGCAACACCATCAACGACACCACGAGCTACTGGGTGGCCCGCCACAGCCCCAAGGTGTTCGTCGAGGCGGTCGACGTGGTCTGCGGCATCGGGTGGGACCGGGCCGCCGCCCTGGGGCCCGAGGCCGGCCCGCTTCTTCGAGGTGCGCCGGGTGGTGTCGGACCTCGGCGTGTTCGACTTCGAGACCGAGGACCACCGCATGCGGGTGCGCTCGCTGCACCCCGGCGTCACCGTCGACGAGGTGCAGGAGGCCACCGGCTTCGCGCTGGTCGTGCCCGACGACGTGGCCACGTCCCGGCTCCCGGACGCCCGACGAGCTGGAGCTGGTGGCCGAGGTCATCGACCCCGACGGCACCCGCTACCGCGAGGTGCCCGACCCCGACTGACGGGGTAGATCGTCGCCCGACCCCTCACATCCGAGGCGGGGCGGCCGATGGCGCGCCGTGGCCCTCGGAACCCGCAACCGCCAGGCGCCGACGGACCTTCGTCCCGCCGCCCATCACTGTCCGCCGCCTCCGTCCCGGCGACGACGCGGTGCTGACCTACCTGGCCGAGCACAACGCCGACTTCGGCGCCGTGGACGAGCGGCCTGCGCTGGAGCCCCTGGGCCAGAGCGAGACGGTGGCCTTCCTGGCCGACGACCGCACGGCGACCTTCGTGGCCTTCGCCGGCGACGTGCCCGTGGGCTTCTGCTACGTGAACGAGCTCTACCGGCGCCACACCGCGCTGCGCCACCTCTGCATCTACGAGCTGGGGGTGTCCGAGCGCTTCCGGGGCCAGGGCATCGGCGCCGCCCTGCTCGAGGCGGTCGGCGACCACGCCCGTTCCCAGGGCATCACCCGCGGCTTCGCGGTCGCGCCGGCCGAGGACAAGCCGGCCGCCGACCTCTACGAGGCGGCCGGGGCCACGCCCAACCCCGACGAGGTCGTCTACGCCTTCCGCTGGGACATCTGACCCCGGACAGGGTGTGCCAGACACGGTGTGCCAGGCACACCCCGTCCCGCGGCCCGGTCGTGCCCGGCCCCACCACGTGACCGGTGACGTCGTGGCTGGTACCACGTGACCACCTGACCGGCGGCGCGCCTACCCTGCGCCGTCCATGGCTCCGCCCTGCCCACCCGCCTCACCGACCTGCTCGGGTGCCGGCACCCGATCGTCCAGACCGGAATGGGGTGGGTGTCGGGCGCCAACCTGACCGCGGCCACCAGCGCCGCCGGCGGGTTCGGCATCCTCGCCGCCGTCACCATGGACCCCGACCAGCTGCGCCGGGCGGTGCGGGCCGTCAAGGAGAGGACCGACGCGCCCTTCGGCGTGAACTTCCGGGCCGACCAGCCCGACCTCGACGAGCGCATCCGCTTCGTGGCCGACGAGGGCGTCCGGCTCGTGTCCTTCGCCGGCGCGCCCGGCGAGGACGCCATCGCCCGCCTCCACGACCACGGGATCCTGGTGATGCCCACGGTCGGGGCCCGCCGCCACGCCGAGAAGATGCTCGGGCTGGGGCGTCGACGCGGTGATCGCCCAGGGGGGCGAGGGCGGCGGCCACACCGGCCCCGTGCCCACCACCCTCCTGCTCCCCGACGTGGTCGACGCGGTCGGGCGCCGAGATCCCGGTCCTGGGCGCCGGCGGCTTCCACGACGGTCGGGGCCTGGTGGCCGCCCTGGCCTACGGCGCCGACGGCATCGCCATGGGCACCCGCTTCCTGCTCACCGCCGAGAGCCGGGTGCCGGACGCGGTCAAGGAGCGCTACCTGGTCGCCAAGGTCACCGACACGGTCGTGACCGAGGCCCTCGACGGCGCGCCCCAGCGGGTGATCCGCACCGACCTGGTCGACAAGCCTCATCGGCTCCCGTGCCGTGAGCCGCCTGCCCCGGGCGGTCGGCAACGCCCTCGCCTTCCGGCGCCTCACCGGCACCAGCACCCGGGACCTGGTGACCGAGGGCATGGCCATGCGCAAGCAACCAGGACCTCACGCTGTCCCAGCTGGCCATGGCGGCCAACGCGCCGATGCTCATCAAGGCCGCGCTGGTCGACGGCCACCCCGAGGTCGGGCGTGCTGCCCACCGGCCAGGTGACCGGCCTCATCGACGAGATCCCCACCGTGGCCGAGGTGGTCGAGGGCATCGTGGCCGAGGCCGAGGCGACCCTCGCCCGGCTGGCCGCCCGCCTGAGCCCGGGGCGTCCGGTGCGCCGTCGGGTCGATGTCCAGACCTGACGGGTCGTCAGATAGCGTCGGGCGGCGTGGACCTGACCTGGTCGGACGAGGAGGAGGCGTTCCGCGCCGAGGCCCGCGCCTGGCTGGAGGCGGAGCTGGCGGCCTGGCGGGCGCGCCACGGCGGCCGCATCCTCTCGGGCGACACCGCGGAGGGCTTCGCCCAGCACCTCGACTGGGAGCGGACCCTGTTCGACGGCGGCTGGGCGGTGGTGTCCTGGCCCGTCGAGCACGGCGGTCGCGCCGCCAGCCGCTGGGAGTGGCTGGTCTTCGAGGAGGAGTACTACCGGGCCGGCGCGCCACCCCGGATCACCCAGAACGGCATCTTCCTGCTCGCCCCCACCGTCTTCGACTTCGGCACGCCCGAGCAGCAGGCCCACGTCCTGCCCCGCATGGCCCGCGGCGACGACCTGTGGTGCCAGGGCTGGTCCGAGCCCGACGCCGGCAGCGACCTGGCCTCGCTCACGAGCCGGGCCCGGCGCGACGACGTCCGGGGCGGATGGGTCCTCGACGGCCAGAAGACGTGGACCACCCGGGGGGCGTTCTGCACGCACCTCTTCGGGCTGTTCCGCACCGACCCGGAGAGCGAGCGCCACCGGGGCCTCACCTACCTCCTCGTGCCGCTCGACCTCGACGGCGTCACCGTGCGCGGCTTCGGCCGCCTCGACGGCGACGAGGGCTTCGCCGAGGTGTTCTTCGACGACGCCTTCCTCTCCGACGACGCCGTCCCCGGCGGTGTGGTCCTGGGCGACGTGGGCGCCGGGCTGGTCGGTGGCCATGGCCACCACCAGCTCCGAGCGGGGCCTCACCCTGCGCTCGCCCGGGCGCTTCACCGCCACCGCCGACCGCCTCGTCGACCTCTACCGGGAGCGGACGAGCGCGGGTCGGGCCCGACCCCGCCCTGCGCGACCGCGTGGTGCAGGGCTGGATGGAGGCCGAGGCCTACCGGCTCCAGACCCTCCAGACCGTCACCGCCGACGCCGAGGGCCGCCCCGCAGGCGCCACCTCCAGCCTGGTGAAGCTGTGGTGGTCCGAGCTCGACGTGGCCCTCCACGAGACGGCGCTCGACCTGCTCGGGCCCGAGGCCGAGGTCGACGGGCCGTGGTCGAAGGGGTGGCAGTTCTCGCTGTCGGGGCCGATCTACGCCGGGACCAACGAGATCCAGCGCAACATCGCCGCCGAGCGGGTGCTCGGCCTGCCGAGGAGGTAGCCGTGCGCTTCGCCTTCACCGACGACCAGCTCGCCTTCCGCGACGCCGTGCGCGACCTGCTGGCCAAGGAGTGCCCGCCCGAGGTGGTGCGGGCGGCGTGGCCCGAGGGGCCCGACGACCAGGGGGCCGAGCCCGGCGCCGGGGCCCGGGCCACGACCGACCGCAGCTGGGCCGCCCTGGCCGAGATGGGCGCCCTCGGTGTCGCTGTGTCCGAGGACCATGGCGGGCTGGGCCTGGGCGAGCTCGACTGGGTGCTGCTCGCCGAGGAGGCCGGCTACGCCGCCCTGCCCGCACCCGTTCGTGGAGACGGCCGGCGTCGTCGCCCCGCTGCTCGACGCCGCCGGCGACCCCGGGGGCCTGGTGGAGGGCCTGGTCGGCGGGGCGACGACCGCCACGGCCACCGCGCTGGGCACCGACCTGGTGCCCTGGGGGGCCGATGCCCACGTGGTGGTCGCCTTGGTGCTCGACGGTCCGGAGGGCCCGTGGGTCGCCCGTCGGGTCGACGCGACGTCGGCGGTGCCGGTGGCCACGGTGGACCGGTCCCGTCGGCTGGCCCGCCTCGACGTGGGCGGGGGCGAGGTGATCGGCTCCGCACGCGACGCGGCACTGGCCTTCGACCGCGGTGCGGTGGGCACGGCGGCCCAGCTGGTCGGGCTGGGCCGCCGCATGCTCGACCTGACGGTGGCCTACGTCTCCGAGCGCCAGCAGTTCGGGAAGCCGGTCGGCGCCCAGCAGGCCGTCAAGCACCACCTCGCCGACGCGGCCAAGGACCTCCACTTCGCGGCCCCGGCGGTCTACGGCGCGGCGTGGTCGCTGGCCACGGACGATGCCCACGCCCACCGGGCCGCCTCGACGGCCAAGGCCCTGGCCTCCGACGCCGCCCGGCGGGCCGGGCGGGCCGCCCTCCAGTGCCACGGCGCCATCGGCTACACGGTGGAGGCCGACCTCCACCTCTCCCTGAAGCGGGCCGAGGCCCTGGCCCGGGCCTGGGGCGACGCCGCCTGGCACCGTGGCCGGGTGGCCTGGGCCCTCGGCCTCTGACCCTCCTCCGTCCCGTCCCGCCCCGTCCCGTCCCGCAGCCGTTCTGGTCTAGGGATCGGCCCGCGACGGCCTGTTCCTAGACCAGAACGGGAGCAGGGGCGCGCCGAAGCCCTTCTGGTCCGGGGATCGGCCCTCATCGGCCTGTTCCTAGACCAGAACGGGTGAGGCCCCGGCGGGGTGACGGACCTGACGGGGTGTCAGGTAGCGTGGTCGACGCCCGCGAGACCAGGAGCACCCATGCCCGAGGCCTACATCGTCGACGCCGTCCGCACCCCTGTGGGGAAGCGCGGCGGGGGCTTGGCCGCGGTCCACCCGGCCGACCTCGGGGCCCTGTCCATCCGGGCCCTGCTCGACCGCACCGGCATCGACCCCGGTGCGGTCGACGACGTGGTCTTCGGCAACGTCGACTCGGTCGGCGGCCAGGCCGGCGACATCGCCCGCACCTGCTGGCTCGTCGCCGGCGGGGCCGAGCACGTCCCCGGCACCACCGTCGACCGCCAGTGCGGCTCGGCCCAGCAGGCGGTGCACTTCGCGGCCCAGGCGGTGATGTCCGGCGTCAACGACCTGGTGGTCGCGGGCGGCGTCCAGCAGATGTCGCAGATCCCGATCAGCTCGGCCATGACCCTCGCCTCCGACCTCGGCTTCCCCGACCCCTTCACCACCTCCCCGGGCTGGGTGGAGCGCTACGGCGACGGCGAGGTCAGCCAGTTCCGGGGGGCGGAGATGATCGCCGAGCGGTGGGACATCAGCCGCGACGACATGGAGGAGTTCGCGGTCGAGTCCCACACCCGCGCCCTCAAGGCTGCGGCCGACGGGCGCTTCGACGCCGAGATCGCTCCCGTCGGCGAGATGGCCCACGACGAGGGGCCGCGGGAGCCCAACTGGGACAAGATCCGCAGCCTGCCGACGCTGGTCGAGGGCGGGCGCATCACCGCAGCCATGGCCAGCCAGATCAGCGACGCCTCGGCCGCCCTCCTGATCGCCGGCGAGCAGGCGGTGGCCGACCACGGCCTCACGCCCCGGGCCCGCATCCACCACATGAGCGTGCGGGGCGACGACCCGATCATGATGCTGTCGGCGCCCATCCCCGCCACCCGCCACGCCCTCGAGCGCGCCGGCATGACCCTCGACCAGATCGACGCGGTCGAGATCAACGAGGCCTTCGCCTCGGTCGTGCTGGCCTGGGCCAAGGAGCTGGGCCCGGACATGGACAAGGTGAACCCCAACGGCGGGGCCATCGCCCTGGGCCACCCGCTCGGGGCCACCGGCGCCCGCCTCATGACCACCCTGCTGAACCACCTGGAGCAGACCGGCGGCCGCTGCGGCCTGCAGACCATGTGCGAGGGCGGCGGCCAGGCCAACGTCACCATCATCGAGCGGCTGTAGGTCCACCCCGGGCGCGACCGTCGGGCCTACCATCCCGGCCCATGGCCTACCCCCAACCAGGTGCTCCCCGGAACCACCCCGACGGCACCAAGGTGCTGGTGCTCGGGATCCTGAGCGTCGTGCTCTGCCAGATCCTCGGCCCGTTCGCCTGGTCGTCGGGCAACAAGGCCCTGCGGGAGATCGACGCCTCGCCGTCCTCCTACGCCAACCGGGGCAGCGTCCAGGCCGGTCGCATCCTGGGCATGGTGGCGTCGATCCTGCTGATCCTCTCGATCGTCATCGTGGTCATCTCGATCTTCGCCGGCGCAGCGTCGGACTCGTCCTCCCTCGGCGTCGTGGGCTGAGGTGACCGCTCCCCAGGGCCCACCCCCGGGGCCCGGGGACGGCCCGCCCGGGTACGGCCCACCGGGAGCGCCCTCCTACGGCGCGCCCTCCTACGGGCCGCCCGGGTACGGGCCGCCCGGGTACGGACCGCCCGGCGGGCACCCGTACGGCTGGGCGCCGGTGGAGCACCCGCAGGGGACCATCGTGCTGGTGCTCGGCATCGTCGGCATCGTGATGTGCCAGGTCGTCGGACCCGTCGCCTGGGTGATGGGCAACCGGGCGCTGGCCGAGATCGACGCCGAGCCGGGTCGCTGGTCCAACCGGGGCAACGTCGCCGCCGGGCGCATCTGCGGCATCGTCGCCACCGTGCTGCTGGCGCTCTACGTGGCGTTCTTCGGGCTCTACGCCGTCATCGCCATCGGCGTGCTGGCCGGCTCCTCGACCTGACCCGTCACCGACGGGCCCGGAGCAGGACCTCCTGGGTCACGGTGGCCACGTGCGCGCCGTCGGCGGTGAACACCTCGCCCACGGCCAGGCCCCGCGACGACATCAGCCCGTGGCAGCGCATGGTGTGGAGGTGCCACTCGTCGGCCCGCAGCGGGCGGTGGAACCAGATGGCGTGGTCGAGGCTGAAGCCGGCCAGGTTGGCCCAGTCGTCGGCGTGACGGGGGTCGAGGGCGTGGGCCGCGTCGGTGGCCAGGTCGTCGGAGATGTAGGCCAGGGCCGCCGGGTGCAGCGCCGGCGGCTGGCGGTCGGCCTCGTCGCCCAGGCACGGCGCGCATCCACGCCGCCTGCTCGCCCGGGTCGGTCCCCGGGCGGGAGGGGGCGCCGGTCGTAGAACGACGACCACGAGCGTGTCCTCGATGGCGTCGGGCGGGGTCACCGCGGGGAGCCCGGCGATCTGGACCTCGGGGGCGTCCTCGTCGACCTGGAACGAGGCCGACAGCGACAGGATCGCCCCGACGGCCTGGCGGGCCTCGACGGTGCGGGTGCAGAACGACCGCCCGTTGCGGGTGCGGGCCACCTCGTAGCGGACGGGCTCGGCGTGGTCGCCCCGGCGGATGAAGTAGGCGTGCAGCGAGTGGACCCGGTAGCCGGGCTCGACGGTGGCCGCCGCCGCCCCCAGGGCCTGGGCCACGATCTGGCCGCCGTAGAGGCCGCCCCACGGGTAGCGGGGCCCGGCGCCGACGAAGGTGTCGGGCCCGTGGGGCTCGAGCGCCATCATGTCGGTGAAGGAGCGGGTCGGGTCGGCGGCCATGGGCGGCCGACGCTACCGAGGGCCCGGCCCCCGGCCGCCCGGGGCCCGGCCGCGCTCAGCGCCGGGGGCGGAAGAGGTAGTGGCTGACGCCGAAGTCCTCGCCGTCGTGGTGGCCCCAGAGGGCGGCGCACCCGGCGAAGAAGGCCCGCCAGCGCCGTACCTGGACCTTGCCCACCAGCCGGTCGAGCTCGGCCCGGTGGGCCTCCAGGTTGTCCAGCCAGGCCAGGGCGGTGCGGTGGTAGTGCTCGCCGCCGAGGAACCAGTGGTCGACCACGGCGAGGTCGTCCTGGAGGTGCAGGAAGAGGTCGTCGCTGGGCATCAGGCCGCCGGAGAAGAAGTGGCGGGCCATCCAGTCCCGGGTGTCGTCGGCGTCGTACTGGAAGCACACGTCGCGCCCGCTGAACACGTGGGTGAAGAACAGGCCGTCGTCGGCCAGCCAGCCGGCGATGCGCTCGAAGATGGCCCCGTGGTTGCGGACGTGCTCGAGCATCTCGACCGACACGACCCGGTCGAAGGGTCGCCCCTCGCCGTGGTCGGCGGGGTCGAAGGTGCGGATGTCGGCGGTGATGACGTGGATGTTGGCCAGGCCCCGCTCGGCGGCCTGCTTCTCGATGTGCTCGCGCTGGGTGCGGGAGTTGGACAGGGCCACGACCTCGGCGTCGGGGTAGGTGGCCGCGGCCCACAGGGTGAACGACCCCCAGCCGCAGCCCAGCTCGAGGATGCGCTGGCCGTCGGCCAGCCGGGCCCGCTCGGCCGTAGAGCTCGAGCATGGCCGCCTCGGCGTCGCCCAGGTCGTCGACGCCGGGCGGGTAGTAGCACGACGAGTACTTCAGGTGCGGGCCGAGGGTGGCCTCGAAGAACCGGGTCGGGCACCTCGTAGTGCTGCTCGTTGGCCTCGGCCGTGTGGGTGGCCACCTCGCCGGAGCGGAGGTCGGCGACCAGGGCCCGGAAGCGGTCGCTGCGCTCCTGGGGCGTGCCCCGCCGCTCGGTGCGGAGGCGCTTGGCCACCCGGGCCCGGCACGCCGCGTGCAGCACCGGGGTGGGCACCAGGCCGAGGTCGAGGGCCTTGAACGACAGGGTGCTGAGGGCGTCGGTGACGGTGGCCATCAGGACCCGCCGCCCGGCTTCGTGGCCAGCACCTGCTGGAGCGACACGTACTCCTCGGCGTAGGCCCCCTCGCAGTAGCAGAGGTAGAACTCCCACAGGCGCTGCAGGGGCACGTCGTAGCCGAGGGCGGCGGCCTGCTCGAGCGTTGGCCTGCAGGCGCTCGGTTCCACGTCCCGAGGGTGCGGGCGTAGTCCTGGGGGAAGGCGTCGACCTGGGCCACCGCCATGTCGGTGTGGCGGGCGAAGCTGCGCTCGATGACCTCGACCGAGGGCAGGCACGAGCCGGGGAAGACGTAGCGCTTCACGAAGTCGCTGGAGGTCTTGGCCCGCTCGTAGCGGTCGTCGGGGACGGTGATGGCCTGGAGGGCCATGCGGCCCGCCGGGGCGGAGCAGCCGGCTGCAGGTGGAGAAGTAGGCCGGGTGGTCGCGCCAGTCGACGGCCTCGATCATCTCGACCGAGACCAGCCCGTCGAAGGTGCCGTCGCCCTCGCGGGCCAGCAGGTCGCGGTAGTCGAGGAGCTCGACGTCGACCAGGTGGGCCAGGCCGGCGGCGGCGATGCGCTCGGTGGCGAGGGCGTGCTGCTCGGTGGAGATGGTGCGTGGTGGTGACCCGGAGGCCGCGGCGGGCGGCCCGCTCGGCCAGGCCGCCCCAGCCGGTGCCGATCTCCACCAGGCGGTCGCCGGGCGACAGCTCGAGCATGTCGAGCAGGCGGTCGAACTTGGCCTGCTGGGCCGAGGCCAGGTCGTCGACGCCGTCCCAGAGCCCGCAGCTGTAGGCCATGGTCTCGGGGTCGAGGAACAGGCTGAAGAAGTCGTTGCCCAGGTCGTAGTGGGCCTCGATGTCGCGCCGGTCCTTCTCCAGGCTCTCGGGGCGGAGCCGGCGCACCCGGTCGGCCACCGGGCCGGTGACGGCGTCCCAGCGGGTGCGGATGCGGTCGAGCACGTCGAGGTTGCGGATGGCCAGGCGGACCAGCCCGGTGAGGTCGTCGGTGTCCCACCAGCCGTCGATGTAGCTGCCGCCCAGGCCGGTGCTGGCCCGGGTGACCACCTCCCGCCACACCGCCGGGGTGCGGAGGTGCACGGTGACGTCGAGGTCGGTGGGCTCGCCGTAGCGGTGCACCGACCCGTCGGCCTCGATGAGGGTGAGGCGGCCGCCCTGCAGGTGCGTCAGCAGCGGGTGGAGCACGGCGCGGGACGGCGCGGTCGGCCAGCGTGGCCTGGCGGCGGGCCGGGCGCACGCGCGGTGGGGCGGATGGCGCCGGCGGCCGAGGGCTCGGTCGGGGCGGTGGTGGCGTCCGGTGGGGCGGCCGACGGTGGCGGTCACTTCTGGCTCCGTTGGGGGTGGTGGCGGAAGGGGGCGCCCTTGCGCCAGAGGCGCAGGGCGTTGCGGTAGATGCCGGCCGACACGCGGTGCGAGGGCACGGCGTGGTGGCGCAGGACGTGGGACATCGAGGCGCGGTCGAGGGGCAGGCGGTCGCAGGACCAGCGGGCCGAGAACACGAGCTCGTCGGAGGCGTCGCGGCGGCGGTCGTCCATCTCGACGGTGAGGTGCTCCTCGCCCGGGGGCGTGAGAGCCGCAGGACGTGGTCGAGGTCGAGGTCCATGAACGGCGAGACGTGCAGCTCCTTGGCGAAGCGCACGCCCTCGGTGGCGGCCTCGGTCCGGGCTCGGGCAGCCGGCAGCACGTAGGCGTGGCGCTCGTGCCACGGGGTGTTGGTCACCTCGGCCAGCACCGTCTCGACCCGGGTGTCGGCCCCGTCGAAGCAGAAGTAGAGGCTGATGGGGTTGAAGGTCCAGCCCCAGTGGCGCAGGTGGGTGAGGACCCGGATGGGGCCGGGCGGCGGGGCGCCGAGGGCGTCGGCCGACACGGTGCGCGCGGACGGCCACGTCGAGGGGGACGTCGGGGTCGCCGTGCATGTCCTCGCGTCGGAAGCGGACGGGCGCCGGCCGGTGGCTCGACCAGAGCGGGTGGTCGTCGAAGGCGTGGCCGACCTCGTCGAGGTCGAGGTAGGCCATCACGATGGGCTGGCTGAAGCCGTGGCCCACGTCGATGTGGCGCCGGTGGCCGATGGTCCCCTCGTAGAGCGCGCTGCGGCGGGCCGGCGGGCGCCGGGTCGGAGGTCCGGCGCGGGTCGGGGTGCGAGGCGCGGCTACCACCGGGTGCTCCCCGGATCGATGCGCTCGCACACCTGCTCGGCGGCCCGGGTGCCGTCCTCGTGGAAGCCGTAGCTGGTCCAGGCGCCGGCCCAGTACACGCCGCCCCGGCCCTGGATGCGGGGCAGGCGGCGCTGGGCCCGCGATGGCGGCGGTGTCGAGGACGGGGTGGGCGTAGTCGTAGGCGCCCAGGATCGTGTCGGGGTCGATCTCGTCGTCCTGGTTGAGGCTCACGCACACCGGCGTGGTCGACAGGCAGGGGCTGGAGCCGGTTCATCAGGTAGGTGACGGCGACCTCGGTCCGTCGGGCTCGGTCCGGCAGGTGGACGTTCCAGGACGACCACACCGCCTCGTGGCGGGGCAGCATCCGACCGGTCGGTGTGGAGCACGGCGGGGTTGGGCTGGGTCCGGACCGCACCCAGCGACCTCGCGCTCCTCGGCGGTCGGCGTCGGCGAGCATCGCGCAGGGCGAGGGGCGCGTGGACGGCCATGACCACGGCGTCGAAGGGCTCGGGCTCGGCGCCGGCCACGCGGACGTCGACACCGCCCTCGTCGGGCGCGCGGCGCACCTCGGTGACCGGCGCCTTGAGGCGCACGTCGTCGGCGAAGGGGGCGCTGATGGCGTCGACGTAGCTGCGGGACCCGCCCACGACGGTGCGCCACTGCGGACGCTTCCCGAGCGGCCAGCATCCCGTGGTTGCGCAGGAACCGGCAGATGGTGGCGGCGGGGAAGTCGAGGACGGTGGTGGGGTCGGCGGACCACACCGCGGCGGTCAGGGGCACGACGTAGCCCTCGCCGAAGGACTCCGGCAGGCCGTGACGGGCCAGGAAGGCACGCAGGGTCTCGTCGGGGTCGGCCTCGCCCCGCGTCGAGCTGCGTCGAGCAGGCGGCTGCCGGCCCGGTGCCACCGGGGGATGCGGGCGATGAGGGCGGTGTGGGCGGCGTGGCCGCGCGAGGCCCGACCCGGCGACCGGTGGGACGGGCCCGGAGGCGGCCCAGGGCGGTGCCCCACTCGATGCCGGTGCGCTCGTCGCTGCACGGCCAGGCTCATCTCGCTGGGCGCGGTGGCCACGCCGAGGCGCTCGAGCAGGGCGGTGAAGCGGGGGTAGGTGCGCTCGTTGCAGACGATGAACCCGGTGTCGACCGGGAAGGTGGTGCCTTCGACCTCGACGTCGACGGTGTGCGCGTGGCCGCCGAGGCGGTCGTCGGCCTCGAAGAGCCGGATCTGGTGGTGCGGCTGAGGTGGTGGGCGGCGACGAGGCCGGTCACGCCCCCGCCGACGATGGCGATGCGCACGGGAGGTGTTCGGCCCGGTGGGCCCTGTGGATTGCCGGTGACGCCCACCACCCCAGGGTGCCGCCGCCGACCCCGCCCGCGCCCCGTCTCACCCGTCCGGGTGGCGCCCGCCGGAGCCGGATCGCTTCTGGGTACCGGTGACCGGCGAAGCCGGGGGATCTCGTGCCGAGAACGGTGGGGACGACCGTGGCAGGTCAGGACAGGGTCGGGGCGCGGAGGTGGGACAGGGCGACGCCGGCGGCGGTGGCGACGTTCAGCGAGTCGACGCCGGGGGCCATGGCGATGCGCACCGGCCGCACCCCCGTGGCGGCCAGGGCCTCGGCGGTGAGGCCGGGTCCCTCGGCGCCCACCACGACCAGGGTGCGATCGTCCGGGCCCGGCGGCGGGAGGGTGTGGAGCAGCGTCGCCGCACCGGGCGTGAGGGCGAGCACCGACCAGCCATCGGCTGCCGCGCCGGCTGAGCACCTGGGGCCAGCCCTCCGGCCGGGCGTGGGGGATGTGCAGGACGTGGCCCATCGACACCCGGACACTGCGCCGGTACCAGGGATCGGCACACGACGGGTCGAGCAGGACGGCGCCGACGCCGAAGGCCGCCGCGGTGCGGAACAGGGCACCCAGGTTCTCGTGGTCGTTGACCCCCTCGACGGCCAGCGCGCACGCGAGCGGGGGCGAGCAGGGCCTCGGCGCCGAGCGGCTCGGGCCGGGCCACCGAAGCGACCACCCCCCGGTGCAGGGCGAACCCGGCGGTGGCCTCGAGCACCGCGGCCGGCGCGGTGTAGACGGCGACACCGAGGGCCTCGAGGGCGTCGATCGCGGGCGCCATGCGCTCGAGGCGGCGCTCGCCCACCAGCAGCGAGCGGGTGGCGGGGGCGTGGGGCGAGGCGACCAGGGCCTCGACCGCCAGCGGGCTCTCCACGATGAACACGCCCCGCTGCGGCCTCGTAGCGCTTGCGCAGGGCCGGGTCGGTCAGGGCCCGGTAGTCGTCGAGACGCGGGTCGTCGGGGTCCTCGATCCGGAGCGGTGCCACCGCCCGAGGATGGCAGAGCGGGGCGTCAGGGCAGGTACGGCGCGTAGGAGTCGAGGGTGCGGAGGACCTCGTCGCGGCCGGCCGAGGGGAGGCGCAGCACGCACTCGTCGACGCCCAGCTCCTCGTAGTGCGCCATCTTCCCCGCGTCGGGGATCGTGCCGAAGGTGAGGATGCGCATGGCGTCGGGGTCGCGCCCGGCCTCGGTCATGGCCCGGCGGAAGGCGGGGACGGCTTCGGTGAGCCCGGCGCCGCCGATGGGGATCCAGCCGTCGCCCCAGGCGGCGATGTGGCCGAACACCTTGGGGCTGGGGATCCCACCCAGGAGCACCGGCATGCCGGTGCGCGGGACCTGGCCGCCGACGCCGTCGGGGCGCAGCACCTGCTGGACCGGCTTGGGCCAGGACCACGAGGGCGAGAGCTGCACGTGGTCGCCGTCGTAGGAGGCCACCTCGTCGGCCCAGAGCGACTGCATGACCTCGATCCGCTCCCGGGCCACCGCCCGGCGCTGGTGCATCTCGACGCCGTGGTCCTCGAGCTCGTCGGCGTTCCACCCGAACCCGACGCCGAGCTCGAGGCGACCGCCGGAGAGCAGGTCGAGCGTGGCCGCCGCCTTGGCCGTGACGATGGGCTCGCGCTGGGCCGGCAGGAGGATGCCGGTGCCGAGGCGCAGTCGGGAGGTGACCGCGGCCGCCCAGGTGAGGGCCACGAAGGGGTCGAGGGTGCGGGCGTACTCCTCGGGCAGCTCGGCGTCGCCGGTGGGAGGTGGGGTGCGACGGCTGGTGGGGATGTGGGTGTGCTCGGGGATCCAGAGCGAGCTGCACGCCCCGCGCCTCGAGCTCGGTGGCCAGCGGGCCCGGGCTCCCAGCTGCGGTCGGTGCAGAACATGGTGGCGCCGACGTCCATCGGTCGTGAACGCTACTCAGGTCCGGGGGAGCGGCTCGACGGGGTCGCGCCGACGGTGCTCCTCGGCCGGCGCCTCGGAGGTACCCAACGGTCCCTCCCGCTCTGGCCTCCTCCTCCGTCGGCGGCGGGCCGCTCGGACCCCTAGCCTGACGACCCGTCAGAAACGGCCGTGAACGGAGCGACATGAGCGAGGGCATCTGCGAGGGACGGGTGGTCGTGGTGACCGGCGCCGGTCGGGGCCTGGGACGGGGCCACGCCCTGGAGCTGGCCCGCCAGGGGGCGCACGGTCGTGGTCAACGACTTCGGCCGCGAGCTCGACGGCACCCCGAGCCCGGACAACCCGGCCCACGAGGTCGTGAGCGAGATCGAGGCCCGGGGCGGCGAGGCCGTCGCCAACGGCGACGACGTGGCCGACTGGGACGGTGCGGCCCGGATGGTGGGCCTGGCCGTGGAGCGCTGGGGTCGCCTCGACGTCGTGGTCAACAACGCCGGGGTGGTGCGCGACCGCATGTTCGCCAACGCCACCGAGGACGAGTGGGACGTGGTGGTGCGGGTCCACCTGAAGGGCCACTTCGTCCCGGCCCGCCACGCCGCCGCCCACTGGCGGGAGCGGGTGAAGGCGGGCGAGGAGGTCGACGGGCGCATCATCAACACCACCTCGGGCGCCGGGCTCATGGGCAGCATCGGCCAGGCCGCCTACTCGGCCGCCAAGGCCGGCATCGCCGGGCTCACCCTCGTCCAGGCGGCCGAGCTGGGCCGCTACGGCGTCACCGCCAACGCCCTGGCCCCCTCGGCCCGGACCCGCATGACCGAGGGGGTGTTCACCGAGATGATGGCCCGCCCCGACGACCCCACCGCCTTCGACGCCATGGACCCGTCCAACGTGTCGCCGCTGGTGGCCTGGCTGGCCTCCACCGACAGCGCCGGCGTCACCGGGCGGGTGTTCGAGGCCGAGGGGGGCAAGGTCAGCGTGGCCGACGGCTGGCAGCACGGGGCGGTGATCGACAACGGCGCCCGCTGGGACCCGGCCGACCTGGGCGCCGCGGTCCGCGAGCTCATCGCCGAGGGCCCCGAACCGGCCCCCGTCTACGGCGCCTCCTGACCACAGGGGGCGGGGGCGGGTGGGTACGGTCGACGGGGTGACCGACGACCGGACCGAGATCAGGTGGCCGGCCCGGCGGCCGTTCACAGATCGTTCACACGGCGGCCCCGGTCGGGAAACGGCGGCGCGGGATCGTGGCTCGGTGACGGACCTGTTCGAGGGCTACGAGGCGACCCCCTCCCGCCGCGTGCACGACGAGATGTTCGACCGCTTCGGTCGGCCCCGCGACACCTACGGCGTCATCCACGACACCCTGCGCCCGCAGACCACCGACGACCTCCAGGCCCGCACCGAGGCCCTGAGCCGGGCCTACCGCGACCGGGGCGTCACCTTCGCCCTCTCCGGCGAGGAGCGACCCGTTCCCCCTCGACCTGGTGCCCCGGGTGATCGGCCCGGCCGAGTGGGTGCGCCTGGAGGCGGGCATCGTCCAGCGGGTCAAGGCCCTGGAGATGTTCCTCGACGACGTCTACGGCGAGGGCCAGGTCCTCGACGACGGTGTGGTCCCCCGACGCCTGGTGCACTCCTCGCCTCACTTCCACCGCCAGGTCTACGGGCTGCGCCCCGCCGGCGGGGTCCACATCCACGTGGCCGGCATCGACCTCATCCGCGACGAGCAGGGCGAGATGCGGGTGCTGGAGGACAACCTGCGCTCCCCGTCCGGGGTCAGCTACGTGATGGAGAACCGCCGGGTGATGGCCCAGGTGTTCCCCGAGCTGTTCCGCGTCCCAGAGCGTGGCCCCGGTCGACGACTACCCCCGCCACCTGCTGCGGGCCCTGCAGGCCTGTCGCCCCCGAGGCGCGCGACCCGAGGATCGTGGTGCTGACCCCGGGCGTCCACAACTCCGCCTACTTCGAGCACGCCCTCCTGGCCCGGCTGATGGGCGTCGACCTGGTCGAGGGGCGCGACCTCATCTGTCGCGACGACGTCGCCTACGTCCGCACCACCGCAGGTGAGGAGCGCGTCGACGTCGTCTTCCGGCGCATCGACGACGACTACCTCGACCCCCTGCAGTTCCGGCCCGACACGATCCTGGGCGTGGCCGGCCTGGTCCACGCCGCCCGGGCCGGCAACGTCGCCATCGCCAACGCCATCGGCAACGGCGTGGCCGACGACAAGCTGATGTACAGCTACGTCCCGGACATCATCGAGTACTACCTGGGCGAGGCGCCGATCCTGAAGAACGTCGACACCCACCGCCTGGGCGAGCCCGACGCCCGGGCGCACGTGCTCGAGCCACCTCGACGAGATGGTGGTCAAGCCGGTCGACGGGTCGGGGGGCTACGGGCTGGTGTTCGGCCCCACCGCCAGCGACGAGGAGCTGGCCGCCTGCCGGGCGGCCATCGAGGCCGACCCGCGGGCGTGGATCGCCCAGCCGGTGGTCACCCTCTCCACCGCCCCGACCCTCGTCGAGGGCCGGCTGCGCCCCCGCCACCTCGACCTGCGCCCCTTCGCGGTGAACGACGGCGAGAAGGTGTGGGTGCTCCCGGGCGGCCTGACCCGGGTGGCCCTGCCCGAGGGCAGCCTGGTGGTGAACTCGAGCCAGGGGGGTGGGTCCAAGGACACCTGGGTGCTGGAGCCGGCCCGGCCGCCGGCTCCGGCACCGCCCGCGCCGAGCACCCCGCAGGCCGTCGAGGCCGACCGCCACGACACCGCCCCCGTGCCGCTCCAGTTCGGCCCGGCCGACGAGCACGAGCGCCTCCACCAGCAGCAGCTCCAGCAGCAGCAGCAGCCCGACGCCCCGGGTGGTGACGACCCGTGCTGAGCCGCATCGCCGAGTCGCTCTACTGGATGGGTCGCTACGTCGAGCGGGCCGACGACACCGCCCGCCTCCTCGACGTGCACGTGCACCGGATGCTGGCCGACGCGGCGGACGAGCGGGTGGGCGCGACGCTGCTCGCAGCCATGGGCCTGGCCGGCAGTGCCGAGGTCGCCGACGTCGACCTGTGGCGGGCCACCGAGCTGCTGGCGTACGACCAGGACAACCCCAGCTCGGTCGCGGGCTCGCTCCGCCTGGCCCGGGAGAACGCCCGGGGCCTGCGCGAGACGCTGGCCACCGAGGTCTGGGAGGCGATCAACCGCACGCACCACGACCTCGACGCCCAGGTGCGGGCGGCCCGGGCCCTCGGGCCCAACCTGTTCTTCCGGTGGGTGGGGGAGCGGGTGGCGCTGCTGGGCGGGCTCATCGACAGCGTGGTCCTCCACGACGACGGCTGGCGGTTCCTCACCGCCGGGCGCTGCCTCGAGCGGGTCGACATGACGGCCCGCCTGCTGGCCGCGGTCACCACCGACGACGACGCCTCCCGCTGGTCCAGCGTGCTCGAGTCCTGCGGGGCCAACGACGCCTTCCTCCGCACCACGGCGGGGAGGTCACCCGCGAGCGGGCCCTGGCCTTCCTCCTCCAGTCCGAGGACCTGCCCCGCTCGGTGGTCTTCGCCCTGGGCCGGGCCGAGACGCTGCCTGCGGGAGATCGCGGTGGCCAACGGCACGCCGGGCACCTCCGTGCGGGTCGTGGGCCGGGCCCGCGCCGAGCTCACCTACGCGTCGGCCGCCGACCTGGTGGCCCGGGCCGACGAGGTGGTCGGCCGGGCTCCAGCGGCGTGCCGCGAGGTCGACGACCTGGTGCGGGGCCGCTACTTCCGGCGGGCCGACCTCATCGAGTGGTCCTCCGAGCATCCAGGGGGTGGCGGCGTGACCATCCGCATGGCCCTCACCCACACCACGTCCTACCGCTACGGCAGCCCGGCGTCGGCGTCCTACAACGAGGCCCGCCTCGAGCCCCGCAGCGATCGCCGCCAGACGGTCCTGTCCTGGGACCTCGACGTGTCCCCCTCGGCCCGCATCGGCCACCACGTCGACTACTGGGGGACGATGGTCCACCACTTCGACATCCAGGGGCCCCACTCCGAGCTCACCGTCGTGGGCCGGGCCGTGGTCGAGGCGGGCATGGTGGAGGTGGGCCCGGGTGAGGCGACCTGGGACGACCTGGTCAGCGACGAGGTCCGCGACCGCTTCTACGAGCTGCTGGTGCCGACCGGCGTGGTGGACATGGACCACGAGGAGGTGGAGGCCGCGGCGGCCGAGATCCGCTCCCGGTCGGCCACCCCGGCCGAGGCGGCCGAGGCCGTGGTGGGCTGGGTGCACGACACCCACGTGTTCGAGCAGGGCTTCACCGGCATCACCACCACCGCGTCGGAGGTGCTCACCGCCCGCCGTGGCGTCTGCCAGGACTTCGCCCACGCTCTCCCTCGCCCTGCTGCGGGCCATGGGCATCCCGGCCTGGTACGTGTCGGGGTACCTCCACCCGCAGGCGCGAGCCCGAGGTCGACGAGACGGTCGTGGGGGAGAGCCACGCCTGGGTGGCGGCCTGGACGGGCAAGGTGTGGCCCCTCGACCCCACCAGCCTGGTGCCGGTGCACGAGCGCCACGTCCGGGTGGCGGCGGGGCGCGACTACCACGACGTGGCGCCGTTCCGGGGCCTCTACGCGGGCTCCGGTGTGGGTGACACCCTGGACGTGACGCGTGGAGGTCACCCGCAGGGCCTGAGGCCCGCTCGCTCGCCCGCCGGTCCGCGGCTGCGCCTACGGTCACCGGCATGCGGATCTCCTCGGACCGACCCCTGGGCCTGGCCCCGGCCACGCCCTCGGACTACCGCGAGCTGGCCCGGCGACGGCTGCCCCGACAGCTCTTCGACTACATCGACGGGGGCGCCTACGAGCGAGTCGACCCTGGCCGCCAACGTGGCCGACCTGGAGGCCATCCGCCTGCGCCAGCGGGTGCTGCGCGACGTCTCCGAGCGCCGTCAGGCCACCGAGGTGCTGGGCCAGCCCCTGGCCCTGCCGGTGATCCTCGGGCCCGTCGGCCTGGGCGGGATGTTCGCCACGCCGCGCCGAGGTGGCCGCAGCCCGCGCCGCCGAGGCCGCCGGGGTGCCCTTCGTGGAGTCGACCGTGTCGATCTGCTAGCGTGGAGGAGGTGGCCGGGGCCACCACCCGGCCCCCGTGGTTCCAGCTCTACGTGATGCGCGACCGGGCCTACGCCGAGGACCTCATGGCCCGGGCCACGGCCGTGGGCAGCCCGGTGCTGGTGCTGACCGTCGACCTGGCCGTGGTCGGGGCCCGCCACCGCGACACCCGCAACGCCATGGTCGGCGAGGTCGGCGCCGTGGGCCAAGGCCCGCCGGGGCCTCGACCTGGTGTCCCACCCCCGCTGGGTGCGCGACGTGGCCATCGGGGGCAAGCCCCTCACGTTCGGCAACCTGGAGAAGGCCGTCCCCGGACGCCCGGACCCCGGATGCGTTCAAGGAGTGGGTCGACGCCCAGTTCGACCCCAGCGTCACCTGGGACGACATCGCCTGGGTGCGGGAGCACTGGGACGGGAGGCTGCTGGTCAAGGGCGTGCTCGACCCCGAGGACGCCCGCCGCGCCGTGGATGCCGGCGTCGACGGCCTCGTCGTGTCCAACCACGGTGGCCGCCAGCTCGACGCGGTGCCCTCGGCCGCGGCCGCCCTGCCGGCGGTGGCCGAGGCGGTCGGCGACCAGGTGGAGGTGCTGGCCGACGGCGGCATCCGCAGCGGTCTGGACGTGGTGAAGCTCATGGCCCTCGGCGCCCGGGCCTGCCTCGTCGGTCGGGCGTGGGCCTGGGCCGTGGCCGCCCGGGGCGAGGCGGGCGTGGCCCACGTCCTGGAGGTCCTGCGGGCCGACATCGACGTCGCCCTCGGCCTCACCGGCACCACGGATGTCCGCGACCTCGCCCGCGACGCCCTCCTCCTCCCGGACTGAGGTCTTCGTCGTCACTCGCTCGCTGCGCTCGCTCCGTTCCGACGAGCTGAACGTGCTCGCTGCGCTCGCCCGAACGATCCCGGGAGGTGGCGGCTCGTCCCTCGCAGCCACCTCCCTCTGCGGGGGGAGACCCCCGCACCCCCAGCGGCAGAGCCGGCCGGGCTGCACTGCCATCGTTGCCTGGTCGGTGGCCGCAGCTGCTGACCGACGTGATGGCCGGCGCAGCCGCTGGGGGCGCGGGGGTCTCCCCCGCAGAGGCGAGGAGGGGGCGAGGGACGAGCCCCGACCGCCGGGATGGGTTCGGTGCGGCCGCAGGCCGCCCCCTCAGCTCGAGCGAGAAGCTCCGCTTCGAGCTCGAAACCTCAGCTCAGGCGCTCGAAGATCATGGCCATGCCCTGGCCGCCGCCGACGCACATGGTCTCGAGGCCGAAGGTCGCATCCGCGTCCTGGAGGCCGTGGATGAGGGTGGTGGCGATGCGGGCGCCGGTCATGCCGAAGGGGTGGCCCAGGGCGATGGCGCCGCCGTTGACGTTGAGCTTGTCCCAGCTGATGCCGAGCTCCTTGGCCGACGGGATCACCTGGGCCGCGAAGGCCTCGTTGATCTCGACCAGGTCGATGTCGTCGATGGTCATGCCGGCGCGGGCGAGGGCCTGCTTGGAGGCCTCGATGGGGCCGAGGCCCATGATCTCGGGGTTGAGGCCGGTGACGCCGGAGGCGACGACGCGGGCGAGCGGGGTGAGGCCCAGCTCGGCGGCGCGGGTGTCGCTCATGACGACGACGGCGGCGGCACCGTCGTTGAGCGGGCAGGCGTTGCCGGCGGTGACCTTGCCGTCGGGGCGGAAGGCGGGCTTGAGGTTGGCCAGGCCCTCGGCGGTGGTACCGGCGCGGATGCCGTCGTCCTTGCCCACGACGACCTCGTTGCCCTCGTCGTCGGTGGTGTGGACGGGGGTGATCTCGTGCTCCCAGAAGCCGTTCTCGAGGGAGGCGGTGGCCCGCTGCTGGGACAGGGCGGCGAACTCGTCCATCTCCTCGCGGGTGGTGCCGGTGAGCTCGGCCACGTTCTCGGCCGTCTCGCCCATGGCGATGTAGACGTCGGGCAGGCCCGACGGCGGGGTCCAGTCGCCCTGGCCCCCGGCCTGGCGCTCGGCGGTGCGGGCCTCGGCGTCGGCGTAGCGGGGGTTCTTGGCCCCACCCACGTCGGCCATGCCGTTCAGGAAGCGGCTGACGGCCTCGACGCCGGCGGCGACGAACACGTCGCCCTCGCCGGAGCGGATGGCGTGGGTGGCCATGCGGATGGCCTGCAGCGACGACGAGCAGTAGCGGTTGATGGTGACGCCGGGGACGTCGGGCATGCCGGCCTGGATGGCGGCGATGCGGGCCATGTTGAAGCCGGACTCGCCGGCGGGCTGGCCGCAGCCCAGGATCAGGTCCTCGACCGTGGTGCGGTCGAGCTCGGGGACCTGGTTGAGGGCGGTGTCGACGATGAAGGCGGTGAGGTCGTCGGGGCGCTCGTTCTTGAGCGAGCCCTTCATGGCCCGCCCGATCGGGGTGCGGGCGGTGCTGACGATGACGGCTTCGGGCACGGGTGTCTCCTCGATGGCGGGGCCGCGACCGGTCTAGCCGGTCATCGGGGATCGGTGGAAACCTGCACGGGTCACGAGAACATGTCGCGGCGGGGCTCGTCGCGGTAGGCGGGGGGCCGGCCGTCCCGGAAGGCCCGGATGGCCTCGGGCAGGTTGTCGGTGAACCCCAGCATCAGCTGGTTGCGGTCCTCCAGCTCGATGGCGGCCTCCAGGCTGGAGATCTCCAGGTTGGCCCAGAGCACGTCCTTGGTCATGGCCAGGCCGTACGGCGAGTGGGCGCACATGGCGGCCGCGGCCTCGACGGCGGCGTCGGCCAGCTGGTCGTCGGCCACGACCCGGCTCACGAGCCCGGCCCGCAGGGCCTCGGTGGCGTCGACCCGGCGGCCCGTGAGGAGCACGTCGTGGGCCCAGGCTGCCCCCACCAGGCGGGGCAGGAGCCACGAGGCCCCCATCTCGGTGGAGGTCAGCCCGTTGACGATGCCGGTGGCGTTGAAGACGGCGGACGACGAGGCCAGCCGCAGGTCGGCCCCGAGCGACAGGCACATGCCCCCGCCGTAGGCGGGACCGTTCACCGCGGCCACGACGGGCTGCGGCATGCGCCGGAGCCGGGGGACCAGGCGGCTGTAGACGCGCATGGCCCGCTGGGCGATGCGGCCCACCGTGAGCCCGTCGATGCCGGGGACCACGCCGTGGTCCTCCAGGTCGAGCCCGGAGCAGAAGCCGCGGCCCGCGCCGGTGAGCACCACCACCCAGGTGCCGTTCTCCTCGGCCAGGGTGGCGAGGGCGTCGTCGAGGGCGAGCACCAGGTCGATCGACATGGCGTTGAGGCGCTCGGGCCGGTTGAGGGTGACCCGGCCCACGTGGGGGTGCGGGTGGTCGAGGAGGACGAGGTCCGAGGGGTCGGTCACGCCGCCAGGATCGCGCGCCGCCACGCCCGGCGTGCCGGCCGAGGTCAGGCCCGGCCCAGGCGCGTGCTCACGTCGGCCCAGAGCGCGGCCGCACACGGGCCGGCCCGGTGGTGGGCCTCCACGCGGTCCCGCAGGGCCCGTCCCCGTCGGGCCCGCTCGCCGTCGTCGCCGAGGAGGGCCTCCAGCCGATGGGCGAGCCCGTCCACGTCGAACAGGTCGGCCAGGCTCGCGGCGTGGTCGTCGGACGGGAGGGCCTCGGTGATGCCCCCGCTGCGGAACCCGACGACCGGCACCCCCTGGGCGCCCGCCTCCAGGACCACCAGGGGGAAGGGGTCTTCGCGGGCGGGGTGGACGAGGACGTCGAACCCGGCGAGCCAGGGCCGGACGTCGTCCACCTCGCCCACCAGGTGGACGCGGTCGCCCACCCCGCGCAGGCGGACCTCGGCCGCCGTCCGGCGCTCGTCGCCTGGGCGGGTCGGGCCGCCCACCCAGACCAGCGTCACCGGTCGGCCCCCGACCGTCGCCGGCAGCCGGCGGGCCAGGTCGAGGAAGAGGTCGGTCCCCTTGCGCCAACCCAGGGTCCCGCACGCGCCCACCACCAAGGCGTCGGCGGCCACGCCGGGCGGGCGGCGCGACGCGGGCGCGGGGGTCGGGTCCGTGGCCAGCCAGCCGTGGTGCACCGCGATGCGGTCCGGGGCGACCCAGGCCCCGTCCACCAGGTGGTCGCGCACCGCGCTCGACACCGCCACCACCACGTCGGCCCGGCCGAGGAGGCGCCGGGGGTCGCGGCCGTCGAGGGCGCGCCGGATCCCGATCTCGAGCTCGTGCACGTGGGCGACGAGGGGTGCGCCGCGGGCCGGGCGCGGGAGGGCGTCGACCAGGGGGAGGGCGCCGGCCCCGTTCGCCCACACCAGGTCCGGGGGACCGGGGTCCCGCCAGCGCGGGTGGGCCGCCAGCCCCAGGGCCACGCCCACCCGGGTGCCGACGCCCCGCGCCGTCGGGTGGGCGCGCCCGGCCAGCGCCCCGCCGAGGCCGGCGGCCCGACCGAGGACGCGGACCGGGACGCTGCGGGCCAGGTCCTCGGCGGCCGGCCCGCCGACCCCCAGAAGCACCCTGCTGCGCCCGGCGTCGAGCACCCCCTGCTGGGAGAGCTCGGCGAGCAGTGAGGCCAGCAGGCGCGGCGCCCCGGTCCGGGAGGCGTCGGCCGACACCGCCAGCAGTCCGCACCCGGTCAACGGCCCTGCTCCGCGGCGAGCTCGAGGTCGGCCCAGATGGCCGGGGCGACGAGGGGGACGGTCGCGGCGGCGGCGGCGCGGGCCTCGTCGGCGACGAGGCGACGGGCGGACCCGGGGTCCGACAGCACCTCGACGACCTGGCGGGCGAGGCCGTCCACGTCGAGGTCGTCCACCCGGCGGTCCGGGTGGCCGGCCTGGCCCACGAGGGTGGTGCCGGGCCGGAACCCGACGACGGGCGTGCCCACCAGTGCCGCCTCCGCCGCGACCAGCGGGAAGGGGTCCTCGCGGGAGGTGACCACGAGGAGGTCGGCTGCGGCGAGTCGGGCCGGCGCATCGTCCACCTCCCCCTCGAGCCGGACGCGGTGCTCCAGGCCGCGGAGGCGGATCTCGTCGCGGACGTCGGCGCCCGTCCGGTCGCCGCTGTCGCCCCCGACCCAGCGCCAGTGGACGGGTCGACCGGCCACCTCGGGGCCCACCGCGTCGGCCAGGGCCACGAAGAGGTCGGTCCCCTTGCGCCACCCCACCGACCCGCACCCCACCACGAGGGCGACGCCGTCGTCCGGGGCGCGGGGGTGGCGGGACGGTGGCATCACCGGTGCCGGGTGGTGGCGGATGCGGTCCGGTGCGACGCCGAGGCCCCCGTCGGCCACCGGCCGGGCCGCCAGCGTGGCGACCTCCTCCGAGGGCACCAGCACCAGCGCCGCGCCTGCCAGTGGCGCGGCCAGCGCCTCGACCCCGCCGAGGGCCGCCAGCACACCGCCCAGCTCGTGCAGGTGCACGACGAGGGGGGGTCGGCCCGCGGGGAGCTGGGCGACGGCGCGGAGCGCCGCCGCCGAGCTGACCAGCACCAGGTCGGCGTGCGCCGCGGGAGCCAGGACCCGCCGCAGCCAGGCGGCCTCCGCCCGCTGCCCCCAGCCGGGCCGGCCCAGGACGGCCGAGGCCTGGCGCACGGTGGCCATCCCGGGCGGGGGCGTGCGGACCGGGCCCACCGCCTCCAGGTCCTCGACGAGGGGCCCGTCGCCGAGGAGCACGGTGGTCACGTCGACCCTGCGCTCGCGCCCGCCCCAGCCGAGGAGGGCGACGAGGGTCGCCGGCGCACCGGTGCGGCTGGCGTCGTGGCCGACGGCCACCAGGCGTCGGATCACGGGGACCCGGCCAGCAGGGCCTCGGCCGGAGCCCACGTGCGGGGCGCGCCCACAGCGACGTCGTGGCGCTCGGCCACCGCGCCGCGGCCCGGGCGCCCAGGCGGGCTCGCGCCGAAGGGTCGTCGGCGCAGCTCCTCCAGCGCGGCCGCGAACCCGTCCAGGTCCGGGTACGGCACCACCCGGCCCACCTCGTCGTCGACGAGCTCGGGAGCGCCGCCGCTCGCGAAGGTGACCACCGGCAGCTGCGCCGCGCTGGCCTCCAGCATCGCCAGCGGGAAGGCGTCCTCCCGGCTCGGCAGGGCGAAGAGGTCCATCGCGCCCAGAGCGCGGCGGGGTCGTCGGAGTGCTCCACGTGGTGCACACGGTCGGCCAGGCCTAGCCGTCGGGCCTCGTCGGCCAGGTGGGCACCGTCGGCCGTGGCCGCACGGCCGCCGACCCAGAGGACGTGGAGGTCGAGGTCCGGACGGCGCCGGCGGAGGATCCACACGGCGTGGAGCAGGTGCTCGGGGGCCTTGCGCCAGTCGGGCAGGCCGACGGAGCCGACCACGAGCGCGCCCTCGGCGATGCCCAGGCGGGTGCGCTCGGTCGGCGGGTCGGCACCCGTGCACCGCCCGGCTGACGGCGTCGACGTCGACCAGCTCGTGGGCCACGGTCACCCGCTCACGGTCGACGTCGTGGTGCTCGACCAGCTCGGTGGCCACCGCCCGCGAGGCCGCCACCAGGGCGTCGGCGTCGGTCAGCAGCGCGGCCCGGTGCGGGTCGGGCACGGCCTCGAGGCCGATCCCCAGCTCGTGCACGTGCACGAGCAGGGGGGCGGCCCGGGGCAGGGCGGCCCGCAGCGCCACGGTGGGCACCGAGACGGTGTTGAGGTACACGAGGTCCGCCTCGGGCACGGTGCGGAGGCGCCGCGCCACCAGGCGGCGGTGAGCGATCGTGCCGCTCCGGGACCGGCCAGTCGACGGACGGCCGACGGCAGCGGGGCCAGCGGCTCCGGGCCCCGGGCCGCCACCGTCACCGTCGCGCCCCGGCGCCGGTACTCGGCGACCAGCGGACCGTCCCGGGCCACCACCACGTGGGCGTCGACCTCCCGTTCCCGGGCCAACCACCCCAGGAGGTGGGCGAGGTGGAGCGGGGGCCCGGTGCGCTCGGCGCCGTGGCCCAGGAACAGGACCCGGTGGCGAGGCGACGACATGGGCCTCATCGTCGCGTCTCGGAGCCACGGGGGCGGACCAGGGCGACGGTGCCTCGGTAGGGTCACGGCGATGGCGACGAGCGGCGGGGGCTCAGCGGGGACGGGTGGCCGGCCCCGCCTGCTGGTGGTGAACGCCGATGACTACGGCCTCTCCGAGGGCATCTGCGACGGCATCGCTCGAGGGGCACCGGAGGGGCATCGTCACCTCCACCTCGGTGCTCGTCCTGGGCCCTGCCTTCGCGTCCGGCGTGGCCCGCCTGGCCGACCACCCGGGCCTCGACGTCGGGGTCCACCTCGCCCTGGCCGGCGAGGACCCCCCCGTGAGCTCGGCCCGGGAGATCCCCACCCTCGTCGACCGGCGCGGCCGCCTGCCCGCCGGGTGGCACCAGCTCCTGCCCCGGCTCGCGGCCGGTCGGGTCACCTCGGCGGACGTCCGCACCGAGCTCTCGGCCCAGCTGGCGGTGGCCCGCCAGGCCGGCGTGTCCCCCACCCACCTGGACTGCCACCAGCACGCCCACCTGTGGCCCTCGGTCGGAGAGGTGGTGCTCGACCTGGCGCGCGACGAGGGCATCCGCGTCGTGCGCTCCCCTCGGGCCCGGGGCCACGGGACGGCGTGGGTGTTCGACCGCCTCGGACGGCGGCTGGCCGAGGAGATCGACGGCCGGGGCCTGGTGCGCACCGGGGACTGCACCGGGTGGGAGCACGCCGGGCGCCAGGACGAGGCCACGCTGGTCGCCGCGATCGGCGACCTGGCCGCGGGGGGCGCCGCCTCGGCGGAGCTGATGGTGCACCCGGGCCGGTCCGACGCCGCGGCGCGGGACCGCTACCGCTGGGGCTACCGGTGGGACGACGAGCGGCGGGCCGTCTGCGCGGAGCCCGTCCGCCGGGCGGTCGAGGACGGTGGCTTCACCCTGGTCGGCCCGTCGGCCCTCTGACCGGCCTCAGTCCAGGACGGTCTCGACCTCGGCCGCCAGGTCGGGTCGGGCCGGCTGGGCCGACTTCACCAGGAGGTGGTCCTCCAGCACCAGGAGGTCGAGGTCGGTGGCCATGAAGCACCGGTAGGCGTCCTCGGGGGTGCACACGATCGGCTCGCCCCGGACGTTGAAGGACGTGTTGACCAGCACCGGGCAGCCGGTCAGCTCGGCGAACGCGGTCAGGATCGCGTGGAACGCGGGGACTGCGTCGCGCGTCGACGGTCTGCACGCGGGCCGAGTGGTCGACGTGGGTGACCGCCGGGATCTCGCGAGCGGACCTGGTCGACCCAGTCGCGCAGGTCGGCTCGGCCGGCGCGGCCCGGGGTCACGTCGCCGCGTCGCTCGCGGACCGGCGCGACGAGCAGCATGTAGGGCGAGGTCGACCGTCGAGGTCGAACCAGTCGTCGGCCTCGCTCGGCCAGCACGGCCGGGGCGAAGGGCCGGAACGACTCGCGCTGCTTGATCTTCAGGTTCAGCGGCCACTGCATCGTCGGGGAGCGGGGGTCGCCAGGATCGACCGGTGCCCGAGGGCGCGCGGCCCGAACTCCATCCGGCCCTGGAACACGCCCGACGACCGTCGCCGTCGGCGAGCAGCTCGGCGATCCGCGGCCCGCGTCGCCGGGTCGTCGAGCGCTCGTGCGGGGCGGCCCTCGTGCGTCGAGCCACCGCTCGATCTCGTCGGCGGTGAACCCGGGCCCGAGGTAGGCGCCCGCACATGCCGTCGGTCGCGCCGTCGGCCGTCGCGCGGCTGGCCGAGCGACCTGGTGCCAGCCGTACAGGGCGCGCGCCGAGCGCGCCGCCGGCGTCGCCGGCCGCCGGCTGGACCCAGAGCTCGTCGAACGGCCCCTCGCGCAGCAGGCGGCCGTTGGCCACGCAGTTGAGGGCGACGCCGCCGGCGAGGCACGGCACGGTCGCTCGCCGGTGCTGCGCGGCCGCGTCGCGGGCCATGCGCAGCACGATCTCCTCGGTGACCGCCTGGATCGAGGCGCGCCAGGTCGCATCTCCCGCTGCGTCGATCGGCGCCTCGGGGTCGCGGGCGGCCCGCCGAAGAGCTCGTCGAAGCGGCGGTTGGTCATCGTGCGGCCGCCGAGGTAGCCGAAGTAGCGCATGGTCCAGCGTGAACGAGCCGTCGTCGCCAGGTCGATCAGGTGCTCGAGGATGCGCGTCGACGTAGCGCGGCTCGCCGTAGGGCGCGAGGCCCATCAGCTTGTACTCGCCCGAGTTGACCCGGAAGCCGCAGTAGTAGGTGAACGCCGAGTAGAGCAGCCCGAGCGAGTCGGGGAAGCGCAGCTCCGCTCGAGCGTCGATGCGGTTGCCCGCGCCCGACGCCGATGCTGCTCGTGGCCCACTCGCCCACGCCGTCGAAGGTGAGGATGGCGGCCGACTCGAACGGGGACGGGAAGAACGCGCTGGCGGCGTGGCTCTCGTGGTGCTCGGTGAAGCAGGAGGCGTCCCGGCATGCGCGTAGCCCGAGGCGTGCGCAGGCCGCTGCTCGATCTCGTAGGCCGATCCAGAGCTTCTGGCGCAGCCCACACGCGGCATCGCCTGCTGGAACGATGCGGAAGCCCCGCGGCCCGACCCGGAGGTGGGTCGCCAGGATCCGCACGAAGCGTGGTGAGCGGCTTGTCGTAGTAGACGACCGCATCGAGCTCGCCGGGCGCGACGCCGGCCGCCTCGAGGCAGTAGCGCGATGGCGTTCGATCGGGAAGCGCGTCGTCGTGCTTCTTGCGGCGTGAAGCGCTCCTCCTGGGCGGCGGCGACGACCGCCCGTCGACGACGAGCGCGGCGGCGGCGTCGTGGTAGAAGGCGCTGATCCCGAGCACCGTCATGGCATCCTCCGCGCCGGGCGACGCTCGTGGGACGAGCGCCGGCGACGGCGGCTCACGCTACCTGCGCTGCTCACGGTGCGGATCGGCCACGAGCACCGCCGAGGCCGGGTCGGCGTGGACGACTCGCCACCGGCGGCCGAACGGCGCCAGGTCGCGTGGGTTCGACAGCAGCAGGACCGTCGGCCGCGGTCGGCGTCGAGGCTGGTGTCCAGGTGGGCGGCGACGGCCTCGAGGCCCTCCCGCCGAAGGGGTTGAACAGGTGGACGACCCCGACGTCGTCAGGGACGTCCAGGCGGTGGCGTCGGCCTCGTGGACCTCGACCCGAGGGTCGGTGGCGGCGGGCCGCCGTCGGCGAGAGCGAAGGGTCGAGCTCGACGCCGAGGATGCGGGAGAACGGGAGGCGGGTGGCGACCTGGAGGGGACGCCCCCGGCCGCAGCCGAGGTCGACGAAGGCGCTGCGGCGGAGGGCTGCGGGGACCAGGGCGAGGGCCCGGCGGATGGTGCGATGCCGCACAGCCTCGTAGGCGACCCACCCCTTCCGGGTCGGCGGCACCGGGGGTGCGTCCGGAGGACGGCGGCCGTGTCGCAGGGCCCGCGCCCTCCTCGGCCAGGGTGGTCAAGGGCGCCGGGCACTTGTGCGGGACGCAGCCCGCGCAGAGCGCGGCCGAGGGGGACCGCGGCCGGCCTGCTGTGGTCGGTCCCCGCCACGGCAGGGCGACCAGGGTGGACATCTGCACCCACCCTCCGACCCTGCCGTCCATCCACCCCCGTGCCGCGAGCAGGTCGGCGAGCGGGTCCCCACGGGGACCACTGCGTCGAGGCGCCGGGCGCCGAGGTCGGCGGCCGTGGAGCGGACCACCCGGAGGAGCGCCTCGATCCCTCTGTTGCGCCGGGCGGGGCGGCCAGGAGCTCGACACGGCCGACCCCCGCATCGAGGTCGAGGAGTCGGCGCCGGGCGGCGCGGCTCGCCACCGCGCCGTCCCAGCTGCGCCCGTCGGACCGAACGCTGCGTCGGCACGGCCGCCGGCCGGCCGGTGCGGGTGCGGGTCGGCCGTCGCACGGGCGGGCGCCGCCTGAGACGGCGGCCAGGCCGACGAGGCGCCCATCGGTGCGGGCCACGACGAGACGGCGCGGTCGGCGGCGGGTCTCCGACCGGCGGGGCAGGGACGTCCAGCTGGCGACACAGGGCCCCCACGCCCGGCTCGTCGTCGGGCCGGCCGCGCTCGACGACCAGGTCGCCGGTGGTCACCGGCGTCGCCGCACCCGTCGGGCGCGTCGGGTGGAGGTGCTCGGCCGCTGATCGGCCGTGCTCCAGCAGGTCCGGGTCGCGAGGCCCGCACCCAGGGGAGCGTCGTGGGCCGCCCCCCGTACTTGGCCTTGTAGCTGCCGCCCCCGCCGAAGCCGAGGGTGCGCGCCCCCCGGTCGCGCCAGAGGCGCAGGGCGTGCACATCAGCACCTCGTTGGGCAGCAGGTGCTGGTGTTCCCGCCGACTGGCGGTCATCCAGAGGCTCGGCTCGCCCGCCGGGCAGGCCCGGCAGCGAGCGCGGTGGCGGCGGGCTCGCCCTCCGGTGTGCGGGCGCGGAGGAGGAGCAGGCGGCCCGTCGGGTGGAGGTGGCGCACCATGGCCTCGACCTCGGAGGGCGGGTAGGGCGGGACCTGGCCGCGCTTGGCGAAGGCCGCGGTGACCTGGGTGTGGTACTCGGCCGCGAAGCCGGGGTCGGTCGAGGGGTCGACCTCCTCGACGGTGATGCCGTTGCGCAGCCCCCTCCGGACGTCGCGCCGGCCGCCGGACCGCATGCCGGCCAGCATCTCGTCGTCGTCGACCGCGAGGGTCGCGCTCCAGGAGGGCAGCGCCGAGTGGCGGAAGGCACTCCCGAGGGAGCCCAGGTCGGTCAGGGCCCGGTCGGCCAGCTCCACGTGCCGGCAGCGGAGCCTCTCCGAAGGCCAGGTCCCGGACCGCCAGGGCCACCTCGTGGGGGCGCACCCCGGGATACGTCAGCCGAGGTCGCCGTCCGCCAGCCGCGACGGTCTGCCCGCATGCGGATGCCGGCCCGGTGCACCAGCCCGCCTGCGAACCAGCCGACGGTGGCGTCGCCACGGAGCACCCGGCAGGTGACCGGCTCCACACCGTGGACCTCCACCAGGAGGTCCAGCCACTCCCGGGTCTGGTGCACGGTGCGGTCCGGCCTGCGGTCCAGGTCCGCCCAGGGGACGTCGGGCCCGGCCACCCGCTCGAGCCGCACGGTCACCGGGCGGACCTGCCCCATAGCCGGCCGGCCTCCTCCACGCCGCGCATCCGGACCTGGTCGCGCACCCAGTGCCGCTCCATGCGGCGACGGCCCGCGTCGGTGAGGAGGGAGGACCCCGGCGCGGCCCGGAGGTGGTCGAGCACGGTCGAGGCCGGGACGAACCACCCGGGCCGCTCGGCCAGCGCCTCCACCGCCCGTCGGAGGCGGGGGTCGACGCGGCCGTCGGGCGCGGCGTCCTGGCCCAGGTGGGTGTAGGCGATGCAGGCCCCACCCTCGGCCTCGAGGCGGTCGAGGCGCTCCGGACGGAGGAGGTCGAGCAGGGGTTCGAGGCTCGGGGCGTGGGTCGAGGCGAACCACCAGTTGACGTAGGGTCGCCGGGGGTCGTGGTAGGGGAGCACCGGGCAGGGTCGCAGCACGTTGGCGTCGGCGAAGGTGAGGTTGCGCCAGTAGTCGATCCGCTCCCGGCAGACGTCCCCCCAGAAGTACCGGCTCGCCGGCACGTGCCCGTCGAAGGGCACCCGGTCGGGGCGGAGGAGCCGCATCGACGACCGGTAGGCGAGGGCCCGGGCCCCGCTCAGCCGGGCCGGTCCCCAGTAGAGCGCCTCGCGGTTGCCGCCGTGGTCCGCCCCGATCCTGGGGTCGTGGCCGAACAGCTCGGCGAAGCGGTCGAGGGCCCGCACCGTCTCGTCCCACGTCGAGGGGCAGCTGGTGGCGTTGTGGAAGCCGATCTCGTGGCCTGCGTCGCGGAGGTCGCGCACCCACGCGAGGTAGTCGGGGTCGGCGCAGGTCCCGCCCCCGACCTCGGCCCACGTGGTGGGGGCCACCGGCCACACGGACTTGGTGATGCGGATGCCCACGTCGGTCAGGAGCTCGTAGACCGGCGCCGTGTTGGCGACGGTGGCGTGGTCGGTGTCGTCGAAGATGGTGAGCGCGGAGCGGGCCCCGTCGGGCCAGGCCGGCCTCGGCGGGGACACCTAGGCCCGGCCGCGGGGGAGGCCCAGGCCGCGCTCGGCGATGATGCCGCGGCACACCTCGGACGTCCCGCCGTAGATGGTGGTGACCTGGCAGTGCCGGAAGGTGGCCTCGATCCACCCGTCGGCGGCGGCGCCGTCCTCGCCGTGGCGGCGGAGGCCCTCGGCCCCGAGGACGTCGAGGAGGTCGTCGGCGGCCCGCTGGTAGTGCTCGGTCGTGAAGAGCTTGGCCATGGTGCCCTCGACGCCGGGGAGGGCGCCCGGTGGAGGCCAGCCAGGCCGCCTTCCAGCCCAGGAGGTTGGCCACCTCGTTGCCGATGGCGGCCCGGGCCAGGCGCTCGCGCACCGAGGGCTCGTCGATGCGGCCGCTCGTCGCGGGCCCAGGTCAGGCCGTGGTCGAGGAGGCGGACGGCCTCGCCGTACCAGGCCGAGTTCCGCTCGAACACCAGGGCCGTCATCATCACCTTCCACCCACCGTCGACCTCGCCGACCCGGTAGCGGTCGGGCACCCGGACGTCGTCGTACCAGGTGATGTTGGTGCGCTCGCCGCCCATGGTGTGGACGGGCGTGACGCTGATGCCGTCCTGGTCCATGGGCACCACGAACATGGTGAGGCCCTTGTGCTTGGCCACCTCGGTGTTGGTGCGGGCCAGGAGGAAGACGTACTGGCTCTCGTGGGCCAGGGTGGTGAACATCTTCTGGCCGTTGACGACCCACTCGTCGCCGTCGCGCACGGCCTTGGTGGCGCACGCGGCCACGTCGCTGCCGGCGTCGGGCTCGCTGTAGCCGAGGCAGATCATGATCTCGCCGGCGAGGACCTTCGGGATGATCTCGCCCTTCTGCCAGTCGGTGCCCTCGTGGAGGAGGGTGTGGGCCACCAGGGTGGCCACGCCGAGGCCGTCGACCGGCGCGCCGGAGAGGTACATCTCCTCGGTGAGGGCGTTCATCTCCAGCATCGAGCGGCCCTGGCCGCCCCACTCCTCGGGCCAGCCGGCCGAGATCCAGCCCTCGGCCGCCATGGCCCGGTGCAGGCCCCAGTCGTGGATCGTGCCGCGTGCGATGGGCGGTCTCGATCACCTCGTCGGTCACGTGGCGGCCGAGGAAGTCGCGGGCCTCGGCCCGGAAGGCCTCGACCGGCTCGGGCAGTCGGAACTCGAGGCCGTCGCGCGGCGGGCCGGTCCGGCCGCCGGTCAGGGGCGATGGGTCCGAGCACGATCGACGCTCGGTCGTCGGGCAGGGGTGAGCCGACCGGCCCGAAGCAGCGGTCGGCGACCTCCGAGCAGCCCGTCGCGCGGGTCGCCGGCGAGGAGGCGGGTGGCCTTGGCCCGACGGAAGTAGAGCTGGACGTCGTACTCCTCCATGAACCCGTAGCCGCCGTGCACGTGGAGCGAGGCCGACGCCGTCCGCTGGGCCACGTCGGAGGCCAGGGCGAAGGCCATGGCCGGGTAGGCGGCGGCCTCGGGCTCGTCGCCGTCGAGGGCCCACAGGGCCTTGCGGGCCACCAGCCGGGCCCCCTCCAGCTCGGTGGCCAGGTCGGCCAGGCGGTGCTGGAGGCTCTGGAACGAGCCGATGGGGACGCCGAACTGGTACGCGCTCGGTGGCGTAGGCGATCCCGATGGTCGAGGGCCCGCTGGGCCAGCCCGACGAGCCAGGCCGCGGTCAGGGCCCGCCACTCGTCGCGCGGCGCGGTCGCGCCACGGTCCGGGCCTCGTCGCCGGAGGCCAGGACCTCGGCGCCGGCGAGGTCGACGTCGGCGGCGCCCAGGCCGGCCAGGGTGGCCGGACCGCCGGCCCGCCGCCGGGTGCCAGCACCAGGTCGTCGCCCCGGAGGGCCAGCGCCGGGGTGGCCGCCGGCGGCGCCGGGCACGAGGGTGGCCGCGTCGCCGACGGCCGGGCGGGGCGACGTGGTGACCACTGCGCCCTCGGCGACCTCGGCGGCCCGGTCGTCGCGCCCCAGTGCGGGCCAGGGCCCGCCCGGCCACGGCCACCTCCACCACGGGGACCGCGGCCAGGGCGGCGCCGCACTCCTCGACGGCCACGCCCAGGTCGGCCAGGGTCGACCCACCACCGCCGACCGCCTCGGGCAGGGTCATGGCGGGGATCCCCATGGCCACCAGGCGCGTCCCACAGGTCGGGGTCGAAGCCGGTGGCCTCGGCCGCCCGCACCTGCTCGGGGCCGGAGAGCTTGGCCAGGAGGCGGGCCGCTCCGTCGCGGATCATCTCCTGCTCGTCGGTCAGCGTGAGGTCCACGGCCCGATGCTAGAACGCGTTCTCGTCAGGGGCCCATCCGGGCGGGCCGGCTCAGCCGCCGGCGGTCTCGGCGGGCACGGGCCAGGGGTTGGGCGCGCAGTCCCCGATGGTGTGGGTCTGCTGCATCATCACCGGCGCCGGGACGCCCGGACCGGGGCAGTCGACGTGCTTGTGGCCCAGGGTGTGGCCGACCTCGTGGCTGATCAGGTAGCCGCGGTAGGCGGCCACGTCGAGGCCCGGACGGCTCGGCCCCGAGGAGCCAGCGGTCGAGGTTGATGATGGCCCGCTGGTCCTGGGCGCAGGACACCTCGCTGCTGGGTCTGGAGCGGGTAGCAGAGCAGGTCGACGGTCGGGGGGGTGGCCAGGGTGACCACGATGTCGGCGTCCTCGGCCACCCGCTGCAGGGAGATGCCGTCGGCCGTCGGTCCACCCGAACCGGCTGGAGAGGATGATCTCGACCTCGTCGGCGAAGCGCGTCGGGGTCGATGCCGGTGCCCGTCCTCGACCTCGACCCGGTAGGTGTGCAGCGGGCCCTGTCCCGACCACCCCGCCCGGTCGCCGAGCGAGGCGAGGAAGCGCCCGGTCGGGCGTGGTGGTCGACGGCGGTGGGGGCGACGACCCGGGCTGAGTGGTGGTGGAGGCCTCCGTCGACGCGGCCGGCTCGGCCACCGGGTCCGACGGGCCGTCGCCGCCGGCGACGGACCAGGGCCCACGTCACGACCGCGGCGACCAGCACCACGACCGCCCGCCGCGGCCACCGAGGACGACCGGGTCCGCCGGCGCGCGAGCCTGGCCTTCGGTGGGACGACGCATCGACGACCAGCGTGCCACGATGAGCGCCGTGGAGCCGATCGGACGTCGCTCGCTCATCGTCGGGGCCGCGGCCGCCGTCGCCGCCCTCCGCCTGCGGAGCGCGGCGCATGCCGCTGCCCGGCCCCGCGCCAGCAGGCCCGCCTGGTCGACGACCCGTTCACCCTCGGCGTGGCCAGCGGCGACCCCACCGCCACCGGCTTCGTGGCCTGGACCCGGCTGGCGCCGGATCCCACCAACGGCGGAGGTGTCGGTCCCGACCCCGTCGTGGTCACCTGGGAGGTGGCGGCCGACAGCGGCTTCGCCCAGGTCGTGCGGACCGGCGAGGTCACCGCCCTGGCCGAGCTGGCCCACACCGTCCACGTCGACGTCGACGGGCTCGACCCCGACTCGGAGTGGTGGGTGCGCTTCACCGCCGACGGCTTCGACAGCCCGGTCGGCCGGGCCCGCACGCTGCCCGGCCTCGGGCACCGGCCGCCCTGCGGTTCGGCTTCGTGTCCTGCCAGGACTACGTCGACGGCTACTACACCGCCCTGCGGGGTCTGGCCGAGCGAGGGCTCGACCTGTGGCTGCACCTCGGCGACTACATGTACGAGAACGCCACGCCGGCCGGGCGCGCTCCGCTCCCACGGCGACTACGAGTGCTTCACCCTGGCCGACTACCGGAACCGCTACGGCTACATCAAGGGCGACGCCGACCTCCAGGCCGCCCACCACGCGGCGCCGATGGTCGCCGATCTGGGACGACCACGAGGTCGACAACAACTACGCCGGCACCAGCGGCGCCGGCGGCCCGGCGCAGGTCATCGCCCGGCGCACCGCCGGGTACCGGGCCTGGTTCGAGCACCTGCCCGTGCGCCTCACCGCCCCCACCGGTCCCGACCTGCAGATCTACCGGCGCTTCGCCTGGGGCGACCTGGCCACCTTCCACATGCTCGACGGCCGCCAGTACCGCGACCCCCAGCCCTGCGGCGGCGACCTGGCCGACTGCCCGGAGCGGACCTCGCGTCGACCGCACCATGCTCGGCGCCGACCAGCGCCAGTGGCTGGCCGACGGCATCGACGGCTCGAGCGCGGTGTGGGACGTCATCGGCAACCAGACCGTGTTCGTGCCCCTGCCGTTCGGTCCCGCCTACAACAACGACCAGTGGGACGGCTACCCGCAGGACCGCGACCGGGTGTGGGACATCCTGAAGGCCCGGCCCAACCCGCTGGTGGTCACCGGCGACATCCACGCCGCCGGCGTGGCCCGCATGCACGCCACCCTCGACGACCCCGACAGCGAGCGCATCGGCACCGAGCTGGTGGGCACGTCGGTCTCCTCCAGCTTCGACCCCGGGCTGGTCGACGCCGGCCGAGGCGCTGGTGAGCGGCATCCCCTACATCGAGTACGTCAACGCCCGGAGCGGGGCTACACCGTCGTCGACCTCACCGCGGAGGGCATGCGGGCCGAGTACAAGGTCGTCAGCGACGCCACCGTGCCCGACGGCACCATCTCCTCCGCCTTCGTCTACGAGCGTCGAGCCCGGACGGTGGCCGACGGGCCCGTCGACGAGGAGCCGCCCCCGGCCACGGGCGACCCGGGCACGGCCCCGCCGGCCACGCCCATCTCGGGCGCCGCCCGCTTCACCGGCTGACCCCTCGTGACGGGCTGACCCCTCGCCCGTCGGCTGCGATCCACGAACCAGAGACCGATCGCCGCGACGCGGACGGTCGCGGGTCCGATCGGGATCGAGCGGTGGCCGGGCCAGACTGGGCCGATGGCCGCCGCTGCACCCTCGACCGCTCCTGCGCCGCCCCGCTGGCGGCTGGACGCGTTCTTCTCCGGGCTCGACGACCGGGCGCTGGCCGGGCGCGATCGAGGAGGTCGGGCGCCGAGGCCGCCCGCCTCCGGGCCCTGTGCGACGAGCGCGACGTGCGGGGCGGACCGCCCCGGGCCCTGACCGACGACGACGCGGCGACGGTCGAGGAGGTGCTGGAGGCGACCAACGCCCTGCTGGCCCGCATGCGCCTGGTCGGCGCCTACCTCCACGCCCACGTCACCACCGACGCCCGCGACGCCGAGGCGGCGCGGCTGCAGGCCCGCTTCCAGGCCGACACCGCCGCGCGTCGGGCCGGTGCTCAAGCGGGTCGAGGCCTGGGCCGCGGCGGTCGGCGCCGAGGAGCTGGCCGCCGCCGGTCCGGTGGCCGTCGGACCACGCCTTCTGGCTGGCGCGGGGCGCCCGGCTGGCCGACCACCAGATGTCCGACGCCGAGGAGGACCTGGCCGCCGAGCTCGGCCTCACCGGCGGGCGGTCGTGGGCCAAGCTCCACGGCGAGCTGACCGCCACCCTGCTGGCCACCGTCGACCTGCCCGACGAGGGGGCCGACCGCGATGCCGGTCACCGAGGCCCGGGGGCTGGCCGCCCACCCCGACGCCGGCCGTCCGCCGGGCCGCGTTCGAGGGGGAGGTGGCGGCCTGGCGCACCGTCGAGATGCCCCTCGCCCTGGCCCTGTCGTCGCACCGGGGCGAGATGCTGGCGCTGAACCGGCGCCGGGGCTGGGACGACCCCCTGGCGCCGGCCCTGGCCTTCAACAACGTCGACCGCGAGGCGGTCGACGCCCTCACCGCCGCGGTCGTCGACGCCCTGCCCGCCTTCGCCCGCCACCACCGGGCCAAGGCCGCGCGCCCTCGGGCACGGCGACCGCGGCCTGCCGTGGTGGGACCTCTCGCCCCCATGGGCACGCCCCGCCGGTTCACGTGGGACGAGGCGGTCGGGTGCGGTCACCGAGGCCTTCGCCGGCTACTCGCCGGGGCTGGCCGCCCTGGCCCGCACCGCCGTGGCCGAGGGCTGGATCGACGCCGAGCCCCGTCCGGGCAAGGTGGGCGGCGCCTTCTGCATGCCCGTGCGCGACGGCGAGAGCCGGGTGCTGCTCAGCTTCGACGGCTCCTTCGACAGCGTGCAGACCCTCGCCCACGAGCTGGGCCACGCCTACCACAACACCCAGCTCGGCCCCCGGCCCTGGCTCCAGCGCCAGACGCCCATGGCCCTGGCCGAGACGGCCAGCATCTTCTGCGAGACGGTGATGGTCGACGCCGGGCTGCGGGCCGCCGGCGACGATCCCGGCGCCCGCCTGGCCATCCTCGACGCCGACCTGGTCGGCGCGGCGCAGGTGGTGGTCGACATCCACAGCCGGTTCCTCTTCGAGACGGCCCTGTCGGCCGAGCGGGGGAGGGGCGCGGTGGGCCCGGCCCGCCTGACCGAGCTCATGGCCGAGGCCCAGGTCGCGGCGTACGGCGACGGCGTCGACCCCGACCACCTCCACCCCCACATGTGGGCGGTGAAGGGCCACTACTACACGGCCTTCTACAACTGGCCCTACACCTTCGGCCTGCTGTTCGGCCTCGGGCCTCTACGCCGAGTACCGGCGCGACCCGGAGCGCTTCCGGGCCGGCTACGACGACCTGCTGGGGGCCACCGGGCTGGGCGACGCCGCGCCCCTCGCCGCCCGCTTCGGCATCGACATCCGCGACCAGGCCTTCTGGGCCTCCAGCCTGGCGGTCGTCGAGGCCCGCATCGACGAGGCCGCCGCCCTGATGGCCCCCGCCCCCGGAGCGCCCGGCGCCCTCGAGCCCGGTCGCCCCCTCCGAAGTGGTCAGCCCTGGCGGTGCCGGGGCACCGGGGATCCTGACCGGTTCGGGCGGGGACCGTCGGCGAGGGCGCGGGGGTGCGGGTCCGTCGAGACGTGGCAACCTCCGGGCATGGACCGGGCCCTGTACCTGCACGAGGTGGTCGACATCGTGGGACGGGGGGCGGCGCCCTACATGGCCCACGTGGTGGGCTTCGACCCCGGCTCGGTGGCCGACACGGGGTCTGGCCCTGGCCGGCACCTGGGAGGTGGTGGGCACCACCGGTCGCTGGCCCCAGGTGGTGAACCTGTGGGAGGTGGTCGACGGGTGGGACGGCTGGACCCGCCTGGCCCGGCGCACCAACCTCCGCAAGGCCGAGAACACCGAGCTGGCCGGCTGGTGGGACGAGGCCCACAAGAGCCGCACCGGCGGGTTCGACCGGCTCCTCGCCTCGGCACCGGGCGCACCGGACCCGATGGCCCGGGCCCGGGCCGGCACGACCGGCGAGGTCGCCGTCCACGAGCTCACCCACGTGCGGCCCGGGGCCGGGCCCGAGTACCTGGCGGCCCTGCTGGAGCGGTGGGCACCGGTGGCGGCGGGCCTCGGCGTCGACCTCGTCGGGGCCTTCGAGGTGCTGATGACCGACGTCGAGGTGTGCACCACCTGGACCGCGAGCCTCGACGCCCACACCGCCCTGCTGCGGGCCGGGGTCGACGGCGACGACGACGTGGTCACCTGGGCGGCCGAGCGCCGGCAGTGGTGCACCCGCTGGCACGAGGAGCTCATGGTCCCCGCCCCCGGCAGCCCGTTCGCCCCGGCCTGACCGCCCGGACTCCTTCGACCCGGAGACCGTTCGCGTCGCCCGAGCAGTGCGTCTGGTCTCTCGTTCGGCTGGATGGGCCGGACGCCTCGAACCGGAGACCTTTCGCGTCGTCAGAGCGGCCGAGGCCGGTCGCTGGTTCGAGAGGTCGAGGGCGGCGGCCCGGGGGCGGAGGGTGCGGTGGCGCCCGGTCAGCCGTCGGTGGGGCCGAGGGCGCCGGCCTGGCGGAGGGCGCTGATGCGGTCGGCGTCGTAGCCGAGGGTGCCGCCCAGGACCTCGTCGGTGTGCTCGCCGGCGGTCGGCGCCATGGTCGGGTCGGGGAGGGGGGCGTCGGCGAACTTGAGGGGGGTGGGCACCTGGTCGGCGCCCACCGCGGTGGCCGGGATCCACGGCAGCCGGTGCTGGAACTGGGGGTCCTCGGCGATGGTCTTGGGCGTGTTCACCGGGGCGATGGGGGTGTTGTGCTCGTCGCCGAAGGCCAGCCACTCCGCGCTGGTGCGCTCCTTGAACACGTCGCGCAGCACGGCCCGCAGCTCGGTGTTGCCCCGGGCGTGGTCGGCGTACTCGGAGCCGGGGTGGGCCTCGAAGAGCTCGGGCCGCCCGATGCCCTCGCAGAAGTTCTTCCAGAAGGCCCGCTCCGAGGCCATGAACAGGACGTGGCCGTCGGAGGTCTCGTAGAACTGGTAGCGGACGCCGCCGCGCATGCCCGCGGTGCCGGGCTCCCGCCGCTCGAAGTCGTCGGACGGGTTGCCGGTGACCTCGCTCTCGGGTCGCTCGTAGGCCTTGTAGGTCTCGCTGCGGAGCCAGTCCATGGCCGCGGCGGCGTCGCTCTGGGCGATCTCGAGCTGGCACCCGTGCCCGGTGGCTCGGGCCTGGGTGATGCCGGCCAGGATGCCGAGGGCCCCGAACAGGGGACCGGCGTGGATGCCGACCGAGGGGTGCTCGGGCATGTCGCAGAAGCCGTCGTCGTCGACCTCGGGCTGCACCAGGCCAGCCCAGGTGTCGTAGGCGATGCCGTGGCTCGGCATCGACGCGTAGGGGCCCGGTGGCGCCGTAGCCGGAGATCGTGCAGAAGACGATGCGGGGGTTGATCTCCCGTGAGGTCGTCGTAGCCCAGGCCCCGGCGGGCCAGGCCGCCGGGGCGCATGGCCTCGACCACGGCGTCGGCGTCGCGCACGAGGTCGCGGAAGACCTCGGCCCCCTCGGGCGTGCGCAGGTCGAGGGTGATCGAGCGCTTGCCCCGGCTGATGTGGAGGTGCATGAGCGAGGTGCCCTCGACGATGGGCCAGGTCATGCGGCGGATGTAGTCGCCCGACGGGCGGCTCGACCTTGATGACGTCGGCGCCGAGGTCGGCCAGGTGGGTGCTGATGGCCCCCGGCCCCAGCATCGAGCACTCCACGATGCGGACCCCCGACAGGGGTCCGATCCGCTCCTGGTCGGCCATCCGGTGCACGCTCCTCGTGAAGGATCTGACGGTCCGTCAGATCCTAGGCCCGGTCGCCGCGGCCCCACCTCCTTGACCAAAACTAGAACACGTTCTAGTTTTGGGCCATGGAGTTCGGAGTCTTCGCCCAGCTGTTCGTCCCCCAGTTCGAGCGGGACCGCGACCCCCTCGCCGAGCACCGCCGCATCATGCGCAACGTCGAGGTCGCCAAGGCGGCCGACGCCGACGGCTTCAAGTACGTGTGGTGCCCGCAGCACCACTTCCTCGACGAGTACTCCCACATGCCCGGGCCCGAGGCCTTCCTCGCCTTCTGCGCCGCGCAGACCGAGCGGGTCCACCTGGGGTCGGCCATCTTCAACATCACGCCGCCGGTCAACAAGCCCGTCCGGGTCGCCGAGAACGTGGCCCTGCTCGACCACCTGACGGACAACCGCTTCGAGTTCGGCACCGGTCGAGGCTCGTCGTCGACCGAGGTGCTGGGGTTCGGCATCCCCAGCGTCGACGACACCAAGGCCATGTGGCGCGAGACCATCCGGGAGATCCCGAAGATGTGGCGCGACCAGCCCTACCGCTACGAGGGCGAGAGCTTCTCGGTGCCCGAGCGCAAGATCTTCCCCTGCCCCCACGGCACCGGCCACCCCGCCATGTGGGTGGCGGCCGGCAGCCCCGGCACCTTCACCGAGGCGGGCGAGATGGGCCTGGGGGCCTTCTGCTTCGCGCTGGGCAAGCCCTCGCAGATGGAGCCCCTCCTCCGCAGCTACAAGGAGGCCATCGTCGAGGCCACGCCCGTCGGCGACTACGTGAACGACAACATCATGGGCGTCACCAACATGCTGTGCATGGAGGACCGCACCAAGGCCTTCGAGGTCGCCTCCGACATGGGCATGAACTACTACTCGACCCTCGCCTACCACTGGCTCGACAACGTGCCCCGGCCCTCCCACCTGCCCGAGTGGCCGGCCAAGATCCCCGAGCCCACCCCGGAGCAGGTCGAGCAGCTGTCGGCCGAGGGCTACGTCGCCATCGGCGACCCCGACGACTGCGGCCGCTCGATCCAGCGCTGGGTCGACCTGGGCTTCGACCAGCTCACCTTCAGCCCCACCACCAACACCCTCCCCACCGACCTGGTGCTGGGATCGATGGAGCTGTTCGGCCGGGAGGTCATCCCCCGCTTCGACACCGACCCGGTGCACTCCACCACCCGCTACCGCGAGGCCTACGCCGCCTCGGTCGGCGGCGCGGTCCCGGGCCCCGTCAGCGGCCTCGACGTCGAGTAGTGCGGGTCGGCGCGGTGGGGCCGGCGGCGACGCACCGGTCAGCCACCGGCCCCGCGTGGCGAGCGGGGCGCGCCCTCGTCGGGCAGGAAGAGCCAGTTGACGTGCCGGGCCGTCGGGTCGCCGGTGATCGCGGCGCGGTGCACCGGACCGTCGGGTCCCAGCCACCAGGTCGCGTACCCGAGGTCGTCGACGAGCTCCTGCAGCTCGGGCTCGGTGCGCCCGGCCAGCACCTCGCACACCACCACGGGCCGATGGGCGCGCAGCAGCTCGGCCATGCCCCGGATCACGGCGGGCTCGGTGGACTCGGTGTCGATCTTGACGAGGTCGACGCGCCGTCCGTCGAGGAGGGGCGGGAGCACGGCGTCGCCCCGGTCCACGGCCACCGTCCGCTCCGGCGACCCGGCGCGGAACGCAGGGTTGAGCGAGCTGGTGCCACCGGGGAGCTGGAAGAAGGGTGCGTCGCCCCGGTGGTCGGACAGGGCGACGTCCACCACCGCGCACCGGTCGCCCACCAGGTCGGCGTTCAGCGCCAGGTTGGCCCGCAGCCGCTCCCCCTGGACGTCACCCGGCTCGCACGCCACGACGAGCGCGTCGGGAGCGACGGCCGCGGCGACGAGGGTGTAGGCCCCCTCGGCCGCCCCGACGTCGACGACCACGTCGGCCGTGGCCGCGTAGGACGCGAACCACGGCAGGGCGTCGGGCTCGTACTCCCCCAGCCAGTAGAGCTGGCGCACGGTGCCGGCGTAGTGCAGCCGCACCGGGGTGCCACCGGGGACGTCGTAGGTGAAGGTGAGCCCGGACCCGGGGGGCCGGACCGGCTTGCCGAGCCGGAAGTAGAGGCGCTGGCGGAGGGCGAACGGTGCCCGCGAGCTGGTCACCGAGCGGAGGGCGGTGCGGACCGGCGCCGACGACAGCACCCCACGGACCGCCTCCTTGACCACGGCGGCGGACGGTACCCCATCGGCCTCACCGCAGCGGCGCCCTCTCCCCGCCGGGCTGAGACATGAGCCACACTGCGGGCATGGCTCCTGACGCACCGCTGTCCCCCAACCTGGCCGACATCTGGGAGTGGGCGGCGGCCCGGGTGCCGGACCGCACCGCGCTCGTGGTCGGCCCCGAGCGGCGCACCTACGGCGAGCTCGACGCCCGGGCCGACCGCCTGGCCCACCACCTCCGGGCGGCCGGCATCGGCCCCGGCGACCGGGTGGCCCTCGACCTCAAGAACGCCCCCGAGTACCACGAGGCGATGATCGCCGCCTTCAAGCTGCGGGCGATCCCCGTCAACGTGAACTTCCGCTACGTGGCCGGCGAGCTGCGCCACGTGCTCGAGACGTCGCGGGCCTCGGCCCTGCTCTACCACCGGTCCGTGGCCGACGCCGTCGGCGGCGTGCCCGACCTGGTCGAGGGCATGGGCACGGTGCTCGCCGTCGACGACGTCGACGGCTCCGCGCCCGGCTCCGCCGAGGTGCCCGGGTCCCGACCCTACGCCGAGGCCCTGGCCGCGGCGCCCGAGGGGCGGGTGGAGACCGACGGCCGCTCGGGCGACGACCACTACCTGATGTTCACCGGAGGCACCACCGGCCTGCCCAAGGGGGTGCTGTGGCGCCACGAGGACGCGTTCCACGCCTGCCTCGGTGGCGGCGACCCCATGCGCATCCACGGGCCGGTGCAGGACCTGGCCGAGATGGCCGACCGCTTCGTCGAGCGCATCGTCTACATGCCGATCGCGCCGATGATGCACGCCGCCGCGCAGTGGACGACCTTCATGTGGCTCTTCGCCGGTGGCACCAACGTGCTCGTGCCCGGCAGCTTCGACCCCGAGGCGGCCTGGGACCTGGTCGATCGCGAGGGCGTCAACATCCTCACCGTCGTCGGCGACGCGGTGGCCAAGCCCCTCCTCGATGCCCGAGACGCCCACCCCGACCGCTGGGACGCGTCCAGCCTGTACGCCATCGGCAACGGGGCCGCGCCGCTGTCGCCCTCGCTGCGGACCCGCCTGGTCGAGGCCTTCCCGGGCTGCGTCATCACCGACGGCATGGGCAGCTCGGAGTCGGGGATCCAGGGGGCGGCCCGGACCCAGCCGGGCGAGGGCCGGGGCGGGGCCGTCTCGGCCGGCGGCGTCGCCTCCTTCTCGGTGGGCGACACCACCACGGTGCTCGACGACGACCTTCGCCCCGTCGAGCCCGGCTCCGGAGCGGTGGGGCGCCTGGCCACCTCGGGCCACATCCCCCTCGGCTACGACGGCGACCCGGAGAAGACGGCGGCCACCTTCGTCACCGTCGACGACGTGCGCTGGGTGCTGTCGGGCGACATGTGCACCGTCGACGTCGACGGCACCGTGCACCTGCTGGGTCGGGGCTCGCAGTGCATCAACACCGGCGGCGAGAAGGTGTACCCGGAGGAGGTCGAGGGCGTGCTCCACGGCCACCCCGGCGTGGCCGACGTGCTGGTGGTCGGCGTCGACGACGAGCGGTGGGGGAGCGCCGTCACGGCCGTGGTGGCGCCCACCGACCCCGCGTCGCCGCCGACGCTCGACGAGCTGCGCGACCACGCCCGGACCGACCTGGCCGGCTACAAGCTCCCCAAGCACCTGGTCGTGGTCGACCGGGTCCAGCGCACCCCGGCGGGCAAGGCCGACTACCGCTGGGCCGGCGAGGCCGCCCGCCGCACCCTGGCCGACGCCTGAGGCGATCTGACGGTGCGTCAGGGCCGGGGCCCTAGCCTGGCGCCATGAGCCTGCAGCTCCCGTTCCGCACCCTCGACGAGGACGACGAGGCGGGGGAGGGTCCGGACCTGCCGCTGGGGCGGCGGGTGGACCTGCCGGGACGGGGCACGACCTTCGTGCGGGAGGTGCCCGGGCCCCCCGGGGCGCCCACCGTGGTCCTGCTCCACGGCCTGATCGCCTCGGGAGGGCTCAACTGGTTCCAGGCCTTCGCCCCCCTGGGCGCGCACTTCCGGGTGCTGGCCATCGACCACCGTGGCCACGGCCGCGGCCTGCGCACCCGCCGGCGGTTCCGGCTGGCCGACTGCGCCGACGACGTGGCCGCCCTCATGGACGAGCTCGACGTCGGCTCCGCGCTCGTCGTCGGGTACTCCATGGGTGGGCCCATCGCCCAGCTCCTCTGGCGCCGCCACCCCGAGAAGGTCGACGGCCTCGTCCTGTGCGCGACCTCGGACCGCTTCGTCCCGGGTCGTCGCGAGCAGCTGGTGTTCGTCACCGCCATGGGCGCGGCGGCGGGGACCACCCGCCTGGGCCAGGCCCTGACCCGGCTGCCGGTGAGCGTGATCCAGCGCCAGGTCCCGGCGGGCGTGCGGGCCCGGCCCGACAGCTTCCGCCTGTGGGCCCGGGCCGAGATGCGCCGCCACGACTGGCGCATGGTGTCCGAGGCGGCCGCGGCCATCGGCACCTACGACGCCTCGGACTGGATCGGCGAGGTCGACGTGCCGACCGCCGTCCTGGTGACCACCGAGGACAAGGCCGTCCCGCCCACCGAGCAGGCCCGCCTGCTGGTCGGCATCCCGACGGCGACCTTCCACCGCATCGACGACGGCCACGTGGTCTGCTCCCGGCCCCTCTTCGGCCAACGGCTCACCGAGGTCGTGCGCAGCGTCGCGGCACGGGCCGGCTGACAGCGGCGAGCCCGGGCCCGCAGGACGGGGTGGCGACGGTCGCAGGGCGGGAACTAGAACGTGTTCTCGTTCGGGCACGCGACCGAGGAGATGCCGTGCACCTCGCCTACACGCCGGAGCAGGCCGCGCTGCAGAAGGAGCTGCGCTCCTACTTCGCCGACATCATGACGCCCGAGGTGGAGGCCGCGGCGACGGCGGGGGAGACCGGTGATCCGGCGTGCCTGGAGGCCGTGCGCACGATGGGCGCCGACGGGTGGCTGGGCGTCGGCTGGCCCACGGAGTTCGGGGGCCGGGGCTTCGGTCCCGTGGAGCAGTTCATCTTCATGAACGAGGCCTGGCGGTCGGGCGCCCCGGTGCCCTTCCTCTCGGTCAACACCGTCGGCCCGACGATCATGGAGTTCGGCACCGACGCCCAGAAGGCGCACTTCCTGCCCAAGATCCTGGCCGGCGAGCTGCACTTCTCCATCGGCTACACCGAGCCCGGCTCGGGCACCGACCTGGCCAGCCTCACCACCAAGGCGGTGCGCGACGGCGAGGAGTGGGTGATCAACGGCCAGAAGATCTACACGTCGCTGGCCAGCTACGCCGACTACATCTGGCTGGCCGCCCGCACCGACCCCGACGCGGCCAAGCACCGCGGCATCACCATGTTCGCGGTGCCGGCCACGGACCCCGGGTACTCGTACTCGAAGATCTCCACCATGGTGAACGCCAGCACGTTCAACACGTTCTACGACGACGTGCGAGTGGACGACTCGGCCATCATCGGCGGGCTGAACCGAGGCTGGGACCTCATCGTCAACCAGCTCAACTACGAGCGCGTGTCGCTGTCGCCGCCGGGGATGATCGAGGGCATCTACGAGGCCGTCGTCGACTGGGCCACGGAGACCGCCACCGCCGACGGGGGGCGGGTGGCCGACCACGAGTGGGTGCGGGTCAACCTGGCCCGGGTGCGGGCCGGCCTCGACTTCCTCCGCCTCATCAACTGGAAGGTGGCCGCCCTCGACGCGGCCGGCCAGTCGCCCAACCCGGCCGACGCCAGCGCCACCAAGGTCTTCGGCACCGAGTTCTTCATCGACGCCTACCGCCTCCTGATGGAGGTGCTCGGCGCCCGCGGCGCCCTGCGCCAGGAGAGCCCCGAGGCCTTCCTCGCCGGGCGCCTCGAGCGCGCCTACCAGGGCACGCTCATCCTCACCTTCGGCGGCGGCACCAACGAGATCCAGCGCGACCTCATCGCCATGTTCGGCCTCGCCATGCCCCGCACCCCCCGGATGTAAGGGACCCCACCGTGGACCTGACCCTCACCGACGACCAGACCGCGATCGTCGAGCTCGCCGCCCGCATCCTGGGCGACCGCTGCACCCCCGAGCACCTCGCCGAGGTGGAGGCGGGCGGCGACCGCTTCGACCCCGGCCTCTGGGGCCTGCTGGCCGATGCCGACCTGCTCGGCCTGTGCCTGCCCGAGGCCGACGGCGGCGGGGGCTACGGCGTGCTCGAGGCCACCCTGCTCTGCCAGGAGGTCGGGCGCACCGCAGCACCTGTGCCGCTGTGGTCGACCCTCCTGCTGGGCGCCCTCCCGGTCGCCCGCCACGGCTCCGAGGCCCTGCGCACCGCCCTCCTCCCCGAGGTCGCGGCCGGGCGCCTGGCCCTCACCGCCGCCCTCGTCGAGGACAGCGCCGCCCTGCCCCCCACGACCCCCGCCACGTCGGCCACCGCCGAGGGCGACGGCTGGCGCCTGCAGGGGACGAAGCACGTGGTGCCCACGGTCCACCTGGCCGGGGAGGCCCTGGCGGTGCGGGCCCTGGTGCCTGCCGCCACCGACCAGGGGCCGGCCGTGTTCGTGGTCGACCCCGACGCCACGGGGGTGTCGGTCGAGCGGGGCGTGGGCACCGACCTGGAGCCCCTCTCGACGCTGGTGCTCGACGGTGCTCTCGTCGGTCCGGCCGACGTCGTCGGCGACGTGGGTGGTGGCGCCGACGTGCAGGCCACGATCGTGGGCCTCGGTGTGGCCGGGATCTGTGCCCGCCAGGCCGGCACGTGCGACGCCGCCCTGCGGACGGCGGCGACCTACACCTCCGAGCGCGAGCAGTTCGGCACCAAGATCGCCACCTTCCAGGCGGTGGCCCACCGGCTGGCCGACGCCTACATCGACACCGAGGCCATCCGTCTCACCGCCACCCACGCGGCCTGGCTGCTCGACGAGGGCCTGCCCGCCGAGGAGGCCCTCGCGGTGGCCAAGGTCTGGGCCACCGAGGGAGCCCAGCGGGTGGTGCACGGCGCGCAGCACGTGCACGGTGGGATCGGGGTCGACGTCGACTACCCGCTGCACCGCTGGTTCCGGGCGGCCAAGGCCGCCGAGCACACCCTCGGCACCGCCCACCCCCACCTCGTCGACCTCGGCGGCCGCATCGTCGGTGCCGCCTGAGTGGCAGGACCGCGCCGCTCCGGCGGCGAACCCTCGCCCACATCTGACGTCGCGTCAGATGTAGTGTGACCGCCGTCATCAGCCCGACCCCCATGGAGCCCACCCCCGTGCGTCGCCTCGCCCTCGCCCTCCTCTGCCTGCTCGCACTCGTCGCCACCGGCTGCGGGTCGCGCGCCGACACGGACTCGGCCGACGACAGCGGCCTCGACGCCTCGTCCGACAGCAGCGGTGGGAGCGACGAGGGCGGCGGAGCGGCCCTGGGCCCGGACTCGACCGAGCTGGGCACCATCGCCAACCCCTGCTCCGACGAGCCGGCCGAGGGCGAGGCCGCCTCCGACGTCCCCGGCGTCACGGAGGACACCATCCGCATCGGCGTCATCTCCGACAAGGAGAACCCGGCCGTGCCGCTGCCCACGGTCGGCATCGAGGAGTCGGTCAAGGCCTTCGTCGAGTTCTGCAACGCGGCCGGCGGCATCCACGGCCGCCAGCTCGAGCTGCAGACCTACGACTCCCAGATCAGCAGGACCGAGGAGGCCACCAACGAGGCCTGCCGCGACGACCTCTTCGCCCTCGTGGGCACCGGGTCGGTGCAGGACCAGCAGGGCATCACCACCCGCGAGGGTTGCGGGCTGCCCGAGGTCGGCGCCTACTCGGCCACCACCAGCCGGGCGCAGTCCGAGGACTTCTTCAGCCCCATCCCGGGCCTGGACCCGGACCAGTTCAACGTCGGTCCCTGCAAGTACATCGCCGAGCAGTTCCCCGACGCCGTGGGGAAGGCGGCGATGATCTACACCGACCTCCCCGCCCCCCGGGTCCGCGGCGAGCAGACGGTCGACGCCTGCGAGGCCGAGGCCGGCTTCGACTACGTGGTCCAGGAGGCCATCCCGTTCGGCGACAGCGACTACTCGGCCCTGGTCGCCGACATGAAGCAGAAGGGCATCGAGTACTTCTCCATGGTGAGCGCCACCTCCGACACCCTCGCCCTGCTGGAGGAGATGCAGACCCAGGGCGTCGAGCCCGAGGTCATCGACCTGGCCCAGCAGTACTACGACCCGGCCGTGGCCGAGGCCGCCGTCACCGACGGGGCCCACGTGCTCACCAACACGGTGCCCTTCGTGGAGGCCGGCGAGACCCCGGTGCTCCAGCTCTACCTCGACTACATGGACGAGGTCGGGGCGGGGGAGGACAAGATCAGCACCCTCGGCGTCCAGGCCTTCGACGCCGGGCTGCTGTTCGCCACCGCGGCCGCCGCCGCCGGTGCCGACCTCACCCGGGAGTCGTTGGTCAGCCAGCTCGAGGGCATCCACGAGTGGGACGGCGGCGGGATCCAGATGACCACCGACCCCGGTGCGGGAACCACCCAGGAGTGCGTGCTCTACCTCACCGTCGCCGACGGCGAGTTCCAGCGCGAGTACCCCGACGAGGGCTTCGCCTGCGACCCCGACGACCTCTACACCTCCGACCAGAGCTTCGACAGCTGAGGACCACGATGACCACCACCCGACGGGCGCCCCGCGCCCGACTGCTCGCCGCCACCGTGGCCGTCCTGCTGCTGACCACCGCAGCCTGCGGCTCGCGCGCCGACACCGATGACGCGACCGACGACGGCCTCGGCTCCTCGACCACGGCGGCGGGCGGTGACAGCGCGTCGGGCGAGGTGCCCCAGCCGGACTCCGCGCAGCTCGGGACCATGGACAACCCGTGCTCGGGTGAGAAGGCCACGGGTGACACCCCGGCCGACGTCCCCGGGGTCACCGACGACACGATCCGCATCGGTGTGATCTCCGACCGGGAGAACCCGGCGGTCCCGCTGCCCACGGTGGGCATCGAGGAGGCGGTGAAGGGCTTCGTCGACTTCTGCAACGCCGCCGGCGGCATCAACGGGCGCATGCTCGACCTCACGACCTACGACTCCGAGATCAGCCGGACCGAGGAGGTCACCAGCGCGGCCTGCCGCGACGACCTCTTCGCCCTGGTGGGCGACGGCTCGGTGCAGGACCAGCAAGGCGTCGACACCCGCGTGGCCTGCGGCCTCCCCGAGATCGCGGCCTACTCGGCCACCTCCACCCGGGCCGAGTCCGACCTGTTCTTCCAGCCCGTCGTGGGCACGCTGTCGAACTTCTTCAACGTCGGTCCCTGCAAGTACATCGCCGAGCAGTACCCCGACGCCGTCAAGAAGGCGGCCATCGTCTACACGGACCTCCCCACCGCCAGCGTGCGGGCCCAGCAGATCAAGGACAACTGCAGCGAGGAGGCCGGCATCGAGTACGTGGTCGACGCCGCGCAGGCCTTCGGCGACACCGACTGGACCTCGCTGGTGTCCGAGATGAAGCAGAAGGGCGTCACCTACTTCACGATGGTCAGCTCGAGCTCCGAGACGATCGGGCTGCTCGGCGAGATCCAGACCCAGGGCCTCGACCTCGACGTGATCGACCTGGGCCAGCAGTACTACGACCCGGCCATCGCCGCGACCCCCGCCGCCGACGGTGCCCACGTGCTCACCAACACGGTGCCCTTCACCGAGACCGACCAGACCCCGATGCTCGGCCTCTACGACGAGTGGGTGCGCGAAGCGGGCGGAGGCGACGACAAGATCACGTCGCTGGGCGCCCAGGCGTTCAGCGCCGGGTTCCTGTTCGCCACCGCGGCGAACGCCGCCGGGGCAGACCTGACCCGAGAGACCCTCGTCTCCGAGCTCGAGGGCATCACCGAGTGGGACGGCGGTGGCATCCAGCTGACCGACGACCCCGGTGAGAACAAGCACAACGAGTGCTTCCTCTACATGAGGATCGAGGGCGGGGAGTTCGTGCGCGAGTACCCCGACGAGGGCTTCGAGTGCGACCCCGCCAACGTCGTCGAGTCCGACGAGAGCTACGGGGCCTGAGGGGACCGCACGGTGGAGGAGCTCTTCCGCTACTTCGTCGTCTTCGCCCTCCTGGCGGCGCCGACCTACGCGATCGCGGCCAGCGGCCTGGTCGTCACCTACACGACCACCGGCATCTTCAACTTCGCCCACGGCGCCATCGGGATGATCGTCGCGTTCTGCTACTGGCAGATCACGTCCCCGGCGGCCTGGGGTCAGCCCGTGTGGCTGGGGCTGGTGCTGTGCCTGTTCGTCATCGCGCCGGCCATCGGCTTCCTGCTCGACTGGGCCCTGTTCCGCCGGCTCGCCGGCGCCTCCACCATCACCACCATCGTCGCCACCATCGGCCTGCTGTTCGCCCTGGTGTCGCTGGCGGACCTGGTGTGGCCGTCGGGCACCGGGATCCGCTCGGTCGAGAAGCTCTTCCCGGGCCAGACCTTCGAGCTGGCCGGCGTGGTGATCGAGTACCACGACGTCGCCGCCCTCATCGCCGCCATCGTCGTCGCCGTGGGCCTGCGGGCGCTGCTGTTCCGCACCCGTCTCGGGACCGCGATGCGGGCGGTCGTCGACAGCCGTGACCTGGCCGGGCTCAACGGCGTCAACCCCGATCGCATGTCGAGCGTGGCCTGGATGCTGGGCTGCTCGCTGGCCGGGCTGGCCGGCATCCTGCTCGCCCCGGACCTGACCCTCACCTCCATCGCCCTGACCCTCGTGGTCATCCAGGCCTACGCCGTGGCCATGGTCGGCCGGCTCCGGAGCCTGCCGCTGACGTTCCTCGGCGCCCTGATCCTGGCCGAGGTCAACAGCGCCTTCGACTACGTCCAGATCCGCTTCACGTTCTCGCCCAACATCGAGCAGGCCCTCGGCGACCTGGCCTCGGCCACGCCCGCGCTCATGCTCCTCGTGGTGCTGATCGTGATCCGCCAGGACACAGCCGCCCTGCGTCCCGACAACATCCACTTCCGGGTGCCCCGTCCGTCGCTCCAGCACGTGGCCGTGGTGATGGCCGGGTTGGTGGTGGCCAGCGCGGTCATCGCCCACACCGACCTCATCTCGGCCAACACCGTGGACGAGCTGGGCAAGGGCCTCGCCCTCGGGGTGGTCATCCTGTCGCTCGTGCTGCTCACCGGGTGGGCCGGCCAGGTGTCGCTGGCCCAGCTGGCGCTGGGCGGGGTGTGCGCCCTCGCGGTGTGGAAGATGGGTCCCTGGGGCCTGGTCGTGGGGGTCGCCGCCACCGCGGTGGTGGGCACCCTCGTCGCCCTGCCCGCCCTGCGCATGCGGAGCCTCTACCTGGCCCTCACCACCATGGCCTTCGCCCTGCTGCTGGAGAAGGTCGTCTACGGCAACAACGCCCTCGTCACCGCCTTCCGCCCGTTCGCCACGGGCAGCGCATCGGCCCGTCGCCCCCCGTTCGTCGAGGGCGACAGCGCCTTCTTCGTGTTCATGGCCGTCGTGTTCGGCCTCGTCGCGCTCGGGATGACGGTCATACGCAACGGTCACTTCGGCCGGCGCCTGGCGGCCATGAAGGACTCGCCCGCGGCCTGCGCCACCCTGGGCCTCGACCTCACCGTCACCAAGATCGAGGTCTTCGCCCTGTCGGCCGCCATCGCCGGGCTGGGCGGCGGGCTGCTGGCCATGTGGAAGTCCTCCAGCGTGGGCCTCACCGACTTCGCCCTGCTCGAGGGGGGCGCCCTCTCTGGCCTGCCGCTGCTGCTCATCGCGGTGATCGGCGGCATCACCTCGGTGACGGGGGCCATGGTCGGGGCGGGGCTGTTCGTGATCATGCCGGCCGTCGGTCGCTGGTACCCGGGGATGCGGTCGATCATGACCATGGCCCCGGGCCTGGCCGGCATCGGCCTGGCCAAGAACCCCGACGGTGCGGTGCGCCAGGTGGCCGAGGCGATCGAGGAGATCCGCGCCGACGACGATGCCTCCGTGCCCGCCCTGCCCGATCCCGAGGGACTGTGGACCGACGGGCGGATCTCCGACGAGGACCTGGCCCTGCTCGACGACGAGCTCGGCCTGAGCTGGGGGCGCTGAGGTGGCCGACGCCGGGACCGCCCCCCTCCTCGAGCTGCGCGACGTGGTCGTGCGCTTCGGCGGCAACATCGCCGTCGACGGCGCCAGCATGGTCATCGAGCCGGGCTGCATCACCGGCGTCATCGGACCCAACGGGGCGGGCAAGACCACGACGTTCAACGTGATCACCGGCCTCCAGCGACCGACGTCGGGCCTCGTGCTCTGGGACGGGCGCGACGTGAGCCGCCTCTCGGCCCACAAGCGGGCCCGCCTGGGCATGGGGCGCACGTTCCAGCGCCTGGAGCTGTTCGGCTCCCTGTCGGTGGCCGAGAACGTGCTGCTGGCCTGCGAGCTCTGCCGCCGCCAGGGGGCCGACTCCCGGCCGCCGGCCATCGCCGTGGACAAGGGCGGTGACCGGCCGAGCGCGGTGCAGGAGACCGCCGCCCTGCTCGAGCACCTGGGCCTGGGCGACCTCGCCTCCACCCGGGCCGAGGAGCTGCCCACCGGTCTGGCCCGGCTGGTCGAGCTGGCCCGGGCCCTGGCCACCCGGCCCCGCCTGCTGCTCCTCGACGAGCCGGCGTCGGGGCTCGACGAGGGTGAGAGCGAGCGCTTCGCGGCCCTGCTGGAGGAGCTGGCCGGCGCAGGTCTCGGCGTGCTGCTCGTCGAGCACGACGTGCCGCTCGTGATGCGCCTGGCCCAGGTGGTCTACGTGTTGGACCTGGGCAAGGTGCTGGCCCACGGCACCCCGGCGGAGGTCCAGTCCGACCAGAGGGTGATCGACGCCTACCTGGGCGCCGAGCCCATCGCCGGGGAGATGGCCTGATGGTCGACGCCGAGGCCATCATCGACCCCAGGGCCGCCGGCGGCCCTGCGCCCGTGCTGGAGCTGCGGGGCGTGAAGGCCGCCTACGGCAAGATCGAGGTGCTCCACGGCGTCGACCTGGCCGTCCCCCGGGGGTCGGTCGTCGCCCTGCTGGGCGCCAACGGCGCCGGCAAGACCACCACGCTGTCGGTGGCCTCGGGCCAGATCTGCCCCACCGAGGGCGACGTCTACGTCGCCGGTCGGCGCGTCACCGGGGCCAAGCCCTCGGCCCTGGCCGCCGCCGGGCTGTGCACCGTCCCGGAGGGCCGCGGGGTGTTCCGCACCCTCACCGTGCGCGAGAACCTGCGCATGGCCACCTACCGGGGCATCGACATGGCCAAGGTCGAGGACCGCACCTACGGCATCTTCCCCCGGCTGGGCGCCCGGCGCAGCCAGCTGGCGGGCACCCTCTCCGGGGGCGAGCAGCAGATGCTGTCGCTGGCCCGGGCGCTGGTCACCGAACCCGCCGTCCTCCTGCTCGACGAGCTCTCGATGGGCCTGGCCCCGATGATCGTCGACGACCTCTACGGGCAGGTCGGCCGCATCAGCCGCGCCGGCGTGTCCGTGCTGGTCGTGGAGCAGTTCGCCCGCACCGTGCTCGGCGTGGCCGACGTGGCGGCCATCATGGCCCACGGCCGCATCACCTCCGTCGGCACTCCGTCCGAGATCGAGACCGAGCTGTCCGACGCCTACCTGGGAGCCACCTCATGACCGACACGACCCCCACCGACTCGACGGACGGCTTCGCGGCGCGCGTCCACCAGATGCACGTCCCCGAGCCCAAGGCCGACCGCGAGGCGCTGCTGCTGAAGGTCGGCGCCGGCCTGGTGGTCGTCGGGGTCGCCCTGATCTTCTTCGCCTGGTTCCAGGCGTCGGGCACCGCCTCGGTGGCCGAGCAGGTCCCCTACGCCATCTCCGGCGGCCTCATCGGGCTGGCCCTGGTCATCCTGGGCTCCGCCCTGGTCATCCGCTTCTCCCTCGCCCGCCTCTTCCGCTACTGGCTGGCCCGGATCGTCTACGAGCACCAGGCCCAGACCGATCGCACCGTCGAGGCCCTGGGGCGCATCGAGTCCGCCCTCACCGGCGGCACCGCGGCCCCGACCTCCGCAGCCACCCACGTGCCGACGGCCCCGTCGCCGGAGGACCACGCCGGCGGCGCGCCGGTGCGCACCGAGCCGCTGCGGGCCGAGCCCCTGGAGGGCTAGTCCGGCCGGGCGGCTCGGACCTCTGGGCGTGGCGCTCGAGGGTCGCCGGTCAGGCGGGCCGAGCGGCGCCGAACGTGCCGGTGAGCCGGGCCACCCAGAGGGTGGACACCGGTCGGCGGCTGTCCAGGCCGAGGGCCCGCAGGTCGGTCGCCAGCGGCGCGTCGCCGTCGACCCGCAGCACGGTCCCCGCCGGGCGCAGACGCAGTCCGGCGCTGCGCATGGTGAACGGCGTCGCCAGCAGGGTCCCGTCGACCCCCGCGTAGGTCGTCAGCGCCACCCGGCGCGACGGGAGGGGCACCACCCCCCGGGACATGGTGGCCCGCACGACCGAGCCGCCGGCCTCCAGGTGGGCCCGTCCCCCGTGGTCGCCCCGCTCGATGACCAGCTCGTCGGCGACCCACTTGGGGAAGCCCCACAGCTGGCGGCCGGCGGCGCACGTGAAGCGCCCGTCGACGGGGAGGTGGGCGATGAAGCTGGCCACCTCGTGGTCCGGGTCGTCGCGCCGGCGGACCACGAAGGCCAGGCCGGTCTCGTTGTAGGTGCCAAGGTCGCCGTCGAGGTAGCGGACGAAGGGCATGGTGACCATGGCGCGACCACGGGCCATGGGCACCGGCTCCAGCGCCTCGGCCACCGCGTGGCCGGCCAGCACCCGGGCACCCACGGCGAGGGGGACGAGCCAGGTGACCACCACGGCGTCGGCCCGGCGCACCTCGACGGGCAGGGCGACGTCGCGGGTGGTGTCGTCGTCGACGGTCACCGTGGGCACGGCGCCGAACCTAGTGGCCCCGTCCTCACGGCGGAGCCGTCACACGATGTGTCGGCTCCGTCGCGAGGAGCTCAGACGAGGGGCCCGTAGGCCTTGTCCCCGTCGTAGTAGGTGCTGACGTAGATGCGTCCCCGGACGATGGCGGCGGGGCCGGTGAAGAAGGGGTTGGACTCGGGGATGCCGCCGTCCCAGACGTCCTCGCCGGTGAGCCGGCTGTACCCCTTGAGGGCGTAGGCACTGTGGACGACCACCAGGTCGCCGGCCGCACTCACGCTGGCGATGCCCACCCCCGTGCGGGACCACAGGAGATCGCCGGTGGGGGCGTCGTAGGCGGTGAGCGAGCCGCTGCCGAAACGGTCACCGGTCACCAACCACACCCCGCCCACGACGACGCCACCCTCGGGAGAGGCGGCGGCGTGCCGCCAGATCACCGCTCCGGTGGCTGCGTCGATGGCCGCGAGGCCTTGCCCGATGCCGACGTAGACCACGCCCCCGACCACGACGGGGGCGTCGATGCCTGCGGTGTAGTCGAAGCAGTTCGCCGATGCGCCGGGGATGACCTCCGTGTGCCATGCGATGGCCCCGGTGGCGATCGACAGGGCGTAGAGGTCGCAGCCCGACTTGGTGAAGGCGAGGGTGCCGTCGCTCACGAGCGGCCGGACACCGTCGGTCCCGGGGAGCTCGGTGGTGCTGCCGCCCCACAGCAGGCTCCCGTCGGCGGTCGAGAAGGCGCGCACCGATCCGTTCGGGGAGTAGCCCTTCACCAGGATGGTCGTCCCGACGACGAGGAGCGCCGAGTGATCGGTGGTGCCGAAGGACGTGGTCTGCTCCGAGGTCCAGAGTCGCACCCCGTCCGACGCCCGGACCGCCTCGATCGCCCCCTGGCTGTCGAGGAGGTAGAGCACGCCGGTCGCGTAGGTGGGCGCCCCGTAGAACGTGGTGCCAGGGGTGGCCTGGTCCGCAGCCGTGTGCCACACGGCGGTCCGGTTGGTGGTGGTGCCCGCCGTGTCCCAGGCCGCGCAGCTCCCCGTCGCGCAGGACGTCGTAGAGGCGGCTACCGACCACCACGGGCGACCGGGTCGAGTCGAACGTGACGCCGCCCGCCGGGTTCTCGGTCTTCCACCGGTAGGCGAACCCGGGGATGCTGCCGAGGCCCACGGTGGCCTCGCCGGGGTCGAAGGCGTTGCCGGTCGCGTCGCGACCGCTCGTGGTCCAGTCGCCGGGGCTGCCTCCCACGACGGCGAGGGTCATGGCACGGGTGGCGGTGCGGCCGGCCGCGTCGGTGACCCGGAGGGTGATGCGGGCCGAGCCTTCCGCGGTGGGGGTGCCCGAGAGGGTCCCGCCAGCCGAGAGCGAGAGTCCAGAGGGGAGGGCGCCGGCGGCGAGGCTCCACGTGAAGCCGGGGGTCCCGGCGTGGGCGGCGAGTGCGGACGAGTAGGCCGTGCCGGTGCGACCGAGGGGGAGCACGGCCGTGTCGATGACCGGGAGGGGAGCTGCCAGGCCGTAGACGCGGAGCCGGCCGGGGGCGGGCTCCCCGGAGCTGCCACCCTGCTGGAACACGACCCGGCCACCCGCGACGGTCAACCCGTTCCCGTAGGCGTTGTCGGCGAAGTGGACCTTCCTGCGCTCGGCGCCGGTGGTCCGGGTGAGGGCGATGAGGTCGCTGCTGCGGCCCTGGCTGAAGATCGAGGTGGACAGCAACCACACCACGTCGCCGGCGACGGCGACCGAGCTGACCCGCTCGGGCACGTCGTAGGACCACCGCTCGACACCGTCGCTCGTCCGCAGAGCGCGGAGCACCGAGGGGCTGGGCGGCCCGAAGTTGAAGACGGCCTCCCACACGTAGATCGTGTCGGCGTCGGCCGCTACGACCCGGTAGATGCCCGTCCCCTCGCGGACGTCCCACCCCGGTGCCCCGGTGGCCAGGGCGAAGCGGGCCACCCCGGCGTCGTCGTTGGTGTAGATCCAGTCGCCGGCCACGACCAGCTCGCTGCTCTGCACGCCGGCCTGGGACCAGGTCTGCGCGCCGGTCGCGAGGCTCAGGCCCCGGAGGCGGTCGTCGTAGGCGACGGCCACCGTGGTGCCCGAGGCAGCCACGTCGTGGACGGAGGCGGCGCCGGAGGGGATCCCCTGCTGCCAGACCCTCTGTCCGTCGGACAGGCGGTAGGCCGCGACCCGATCCTGGGCCCAGGTGAGCAGGGTGGTGCCGATGACCTGCCCGTGCTGGACCTGGCTGCCTGGGTCCGTCTCGGAGGTGTCCCACAGGGCGGCGTGGGTCCCACTGCGGTCGAACGCCATGGCCCTGCTCCCGCAGAGCACCACGACCAGGGTGTCGGTGGCGATGGGCGACCCTCCCCCGCAGCTGCTGGGGTCGAGGTCGACCTTCCAGGCGATGGTGCCGTCGGCCAGGCTCCCGGCGGTGAGGCTGGGGTTGGGATCGGAGTCGAGCGGGCCGACGCGGTAGATGGTGCCGCCGGCGACGGCTGCGTCGGCGCGGGGCGCGTCCCACTCCTGGTGGACCTGGGGGGCGTTGGCGTTGGTGATGGTGGACTCGGCCGGGTTCCAGCCGGTGTGGGCCGCGTCGTGTCGGGGCTGGGCCCAGTCCGAGGGTCCGGCGACGGTGAGGGTGAGGGCGCGCGTGCCGGGGCGGGCCAGCGCGTCGGTTGCTCGGACGGTGAAGCTCGCGGTGCCGGGGGCGGTCGGGGTGCCGGTGATCTGACCGCCGGCGGTGAGGGCGAGCCCGTCCGGGAGGGTGCCCGACGCGAGTGACCAGGTGTAGGGGGCGGTGCCGCCGGTGGCGGCCAGCGTGGCCGAGTAGGACGAGCCCTGGGCCCCGGTGGGCAGGGTCGTGGTGGACACGGTGACGGGACTGGCCCCGTTGGCGGTGAAGTAGCCCTGGATGTCGATCACCAGGTGGGTGCCGGCGCCGAACACGCCGACGGCGAGGTCGGCGGTGGCGGCGCTGGTCGCGAGGGGGATGGTGCCGGTGTTGCCGATGGACTGGCCGGTGCTGAAGTTGAGGAAGGTGGCGTTGGGCAGGCTGGTGCCGGCTGGGTAGGGGCGGGAGAACCCGTTCCCGTCGGGACCGACCGCGGTGAGGGTGGCCTCGACCGCGACGGCCGTGTCGGGGATGGCGCACCCGCCGGGGGCTCCGCCCTGGCTCGCGAAGCCCCCGCCGGTGCCGGCGACCTGGAAGGTGCGGGTCTGGCCCGCGGCGAAGGCGCCACCGGCGCCGACCGCCCGGGTGTCGACCACCCGGCACGGCGTGGTGGACGAGTAGCCCAGGGGCCCGGTGGGCGCGAAGTACCCCTGCACGTCGATGACCACCTGGGTCCCGGCCCCGAACATGGCGACCGACAGGTCGGTGGTGGCTGCCGTGGTGGCGATCGGGATGGTCCCGGTGTTGCCGATGGACTGCCCGGAGCTGAAGTTGAGGAAGGTGGCGTTGGGCAGAGCCGTGCCCGCCGGGTAGGCCCGGGAGAAGCCGGCGCCGGCGGGCCCCACCGCGGTGATGGTGGCCTCGACGGCGGTCGCGGTGGTGGGGATGGCGCACCCGTTGCTGGCTCCGCCCTGAGAGGCGAAGCCGGCTCCGGTGCCGGCCACCTGGTAGGTACGGGTCTGGCCCGCGGCTGAAGGCCCCGCCGGCGCCGGCGGCGCGGGTGTCGACGATCCGGCACGGGGTGATCGACGCGAAGGACAGGCCCCCGGACGGCGCGTAGTACCCGGACACGTCGACCACCAGGTGCGTCCCCGCCCCGAACACGGACACCGTGAGGTCGGTGGTGGCTGCGGTGGTGGCGATCGGGATGGTCCCGGTGTTGCCGATGGACTGCCCGGAGCTGAAGTTGAGGAAGGTGGCGTTGGGCAGGGCAGTGCCTGCCGGGTAGGCCCGGGCGTACCCGGCACCCGTCGGACCCACGGCCGTGATCGTGGCCTCGACGGCGGTCGCGGTGGTGGGGATGGCGCACCCGCCGCCGGCCCCGCCCTGGGCCGCGAACCCACCCCCCGTCCCCGCCACCTGGAACGACCGCGTCGACCCGGCCCCGAAGGACCCTCCTGCACCCGCCGCGCGGGTGTCCACCAGCCGGCACGGCGTGATCGTCGCGAACGCGGACCCGTCCGCCGCCGAGGCCGGGGCCGCCGCTCCCACCAGACCGAGCACCGCCCCCAGCACCACGACCACCACCGCTGTGGCGCGGCCCCGCTCCCACCTGCTGGCGCCCCGAACGCCCTCCCGTCCGTCCTGCCCGCTCACGGCCGACCTCCCTGGTCGTGGTCTGTCGGCCGGACCGTAGGAGCGGTCGGCGGGAGGCGAACCCCCGGAATGTGCCAACTTCCCGGGGTAGCGTCCGGAGGTGCTGGTCGGCCGAGGGGCAGAGCTCGATCGGGTGGGGGCGATCCTGGCCGAGGGCGCATCGGTGGTGATCTCCGGACCCGCCGGCATCGGCAAGACGTCGCTCGCCCGCGCCGCCCTGGCCGACGGCCCCCACCGTGAGGCGGGTGCCCTCTCCAGCCTCGCGTGGGTGCCGTTGCACGTCTTCGGTCGCCTCCTCCGGCGCGACCCGCCCGAGTCACCCGAGGCGGTGGCCGCCGCCGTGCTCCGGCAGGGGGTGACACCCGTCCTCCTCGACGATGCCCAGTGGGTGGATGATGCGTCCCTCGAGGTGCTGGCCGTGCTGGTGGGTCGGGTGCCCCTGGTGGCGACGTTGCGGACGGGCGAGTCCTGCAGCACCCACGTCGCCGACGTCCTCTCGCTCCTCGGTGCCGCTGACGTGCCCCTCGCTGGCCTGGCGCGTGAGGTGGCCGAGCCGCTGGTCGCCACGCTGCACCCCGAGATGGGGCCCGAGGAGCGGCGCCGCCTCGTTTCCGTGGCCGAGGGCAACCCATTGCTCCTCGCCGAGCTCCCCGGCGGGGATGAGGGCCCGCCCACGCTGGTCAGCGCCCTCCTCGCCCGGGTCGCCACGCTGGAACCCGAGCCCCGGGCGGCCCTGGTCCGCCTCTCCGTGCTGGGCCGGCCGACCGGGCCCGAGGTGCTCGGCCCCGGCGCCGTCGCGCTGCCCGCCACCGGTCTGGTCGTCCACGTCGAGGCCGGTCTCCAGGTACGCCACCCCCTGCTCGCCGAGGTGATCGTGGAGGGCATCGGGTCCGAGGCCGACGACGCTCGGCGCGACGTGGCCGGCCGGGTGGGCGAGGCCGAGGCCGCACACCTGCTCGCCACGGTCGGCGACCGCGTCGAGGCCCGGCGGCTCGCCCTGTCGGCGGCCCGGACGTCGGACCGTCGGATCCGGGCCGAGATGCTCACGCTCGCGGTCCGCTGCGCCCCCGACCTCGATCCCGACCTGCGGCTGCGCGCCGCTCGGCTCCTCACCGCCACCAGCCAGCCGGCCCGAGCCCGGGAGCTGTGCGCGGCGGAGGGGATCGAGGCCCTGGGCCGGGTCGAGCGGGGTGCCCTCCGCGCGGCGGAGGCCGAGGCCGCCTGGCTGCAGGGCCGCCACGAGGAGTGCTTCGCCCTGCAGGCGCTCGCCCTCGACGACCTGCGAGGCACCCGCTCAGAGGCCGAGGTCCTGGTCCTGGCGGGCTCGACGGTGGCGCAGACTTTCGTCGACGTCGACGGTCGCCCCGCCCTCGATCGGGCCCGGGCGGCGGTGGTGCTGGCCGACGAGATCGGGGCCGGACAGGGCTACGCCCGGACCCGGCTGGCCAGTGTTCTGACGACGGCGGGTGAACCGGGGTGGGCCGAGATGTACGCCGAGGTGATCGACCGGGCCGAGGTGGACGGCGAGCGGGACCTGCGCCGGACGGCTGTCATGGGTCTCGTCCTCGCCCACTGGATCAACGGCGATCCCGGACTGGCCGAGGAGATCGCGCGCCGCGAGGTCGACGCCGGTCCGGCCCAGGACCACGACCTGACCTGGCTCAGCTTCGCGGCCTACGCCGCCCTCCTCGGGCTCCAGACGGGGCGCAGCCGTCCCGGGATGGTCGAGGAGTTCGGTCCGATCCTGGACCGGGAGCCGGCCTTCCGCTCGCGTCCCTTCATGGAGGGTGCGGTGGTGCTGGCCCTGGCCGACGCCGGTGACCACGCCGCCGCCGCCGCCCGGGTCACGGGCGGCATGGCTCGGGCTGGCACCGAGCCGCAGTGGCGCGCCGTGGCCTGGTGGACGGTGGTCGAGACGGCCTGGTCGGCCGGGCGCGACGACGACGCCTGCACGGCGGTGGCGGACCTCCTGGCCCTGGGCGTGGGGGACTACCCGGCGGCGGTGCAGGCCCGCGTGGTGGCGGGCCATGCCGCGTGCGCCCTGGGCCGAGACCTCGTCGGGCCCGCCCCGGCGGCGGTGCCGCCGGCGTGGCGGGCGGCGCAGGTGGAGTGGGCGGCGCTGGATGAGGCCGCGGCGGGTCGCCACGGCGCGGCCTCGGACGGCTTCGTCGCCGCCGCCCGGGCCTGGGCGCCGTCGGACCGCCGCAGCGAGGTCCGGTGTGCCTGGGCGGCGGGCGACGCCGCGGCGACGGCCGGGCTCCCGACGGCCGTCCCGCTCCTGGAGCAGGCGGAGCAGCAAGCCGCCGCCCTCGGGTTCCGGGCGCTCGAGGCCCGCACCCGTCGGTCGCTGCGCCGGGCCGGTTCCTCCCGCCGGTCGGCGTCGGCCGCCGGGGTCGGTGGGCTGACCCTCTGCGAGGAGCAGGTCCTCGACCTGGTGGGCGCCGGGCTGACCTCCCGCCAGGTCGGCGCAGCCCTCGGGCTCACGGAGTCGACGGTGAGCACGGCCCTCGGCTCCGCCGCCCGTCGTCTGGGCGTGAAGGGGCGGGTGGCGGCGGTCGCACGCCTCCAGGAGCTGCGGGCCGGGACCGAGGGCCTCGGCGCGGTCAGCCCGCCCTGACCTCGACCCAGCGCCGGACGGCCTCGGCGGTGGAGCGCACCCCGAGCCGGGCCCGCACGTCGGCCAGGAGGCGGTTGGCGGTGCGGCGCGACACCGCCAGCTCGGTGGCCGCCGCGGTCAGTGTCACACCATGGGAGAGGAGCTCGAGGAGCTGCTCCTGCTCGGGCGTGAAGGTGGGAAGGGCCGGGGTCGTCCTCGCGACCGGGCCCAGCTTGGCCAGGTCCTCGAGGAACCGGTGGAGTCCGGCGCCGTGGAGGGCGACGGCCACGACCACGCCGACGCCTCGGGTCCGGGCGGTCGAGCGCGGCGGCCGCGTCGACCTCGTCGCGCACCGTCCCCACGACCACCCAGCGTCGTGGTCCGAGGTCCCACGGCTCCCCGGGGAGCACGAAGCCGAGGCGCGCCGTCCACCCCGCAGGGAGGCTCGGACCTCCCTCCGGGAGCAGGTCGAGGACCGCCACCGGTGGGCCGTCGGCTCCCATGGGCGGCTCCTCTCCGGTCGGGGGCATCGTCGCACGTCGCGGTCCGGCGCGTGGGGGGTGCTGACCGGGCGCGCCGGTCGGCGATCGGCCGCGGGACGGCCTCGCCGACCAGCGAGGGTGTTCGCGGCGCCGCCTAGGGTCGGCGCCCATGGCAGACGACACCCCTGACCTCCTCGTCGACGTCGACGGGCCCGTGATGACCGTGACCCTCAACCGGCCCGAGGCCCGCAACGCCTTCAGCCCCGACATGCTCGTGCGGGCGGCCGACGCCTGGACGCGGCTGGACACCGACGACGATCTCCGGGTCGCCATCCTCACCGGAGCGGGCGGCTGCTTCTGCTCGGGCATGGACCTCAAGGCTCTCGCCGGGGGCATGCCTGACGACGTGGCGGCCCGGTGGTCCGAGGACCCGGACATGCACTGGAAGGCGCTCCTGCGCCACCTCCGCCCGTCCAAGCCGATCATCGCCGCGGTCGAGGGCTACTGCGTCGCCGGCGGGACCGAGGTCCTGCAGGCCACCGAGATCCGGGTGGCCGGGGCCACCGCCGAGTTCGCCATCGCCGAGGTCCAGCGGGGTCTGTTCCCCCTGGGCGGCTCGACGGTGCGGCTGCAGCGCCAGATCGGCTTCACCAACGCCGCTGACCTGCTCCTCACCGGTCGCCGGATCAGCGCCGAGGAGGCCAAGGCCATCGGGCTCGTCGGCCACGTCGTGCCCGAGGGCCAGGCCCTGGCCAAGGCCCGGGAGCTGGCCGACCTGGTCGCCGCCAACGGTCCCCTTGCCGTGAGGGCCGTGCTGCGCTCCATGCGGGAGACGGCGCCGATGTCCGAGGCCGACGGCCTGGCCCACGAGCTCACGATCGGCGAGCCCATCATCTTCTCGACCAACGATGCCAAGGAGGGTCCGAGGGCCTTCGCCGAGAAGCGCGCCCCCAACTTCACCGGGACCTGAGCGGTCCGGCGGGCGCAGCTCGTCAGGCCCGGGCCGCGACCAGGACGGGGATCTGGCGGTCGGTGGCCTCCTGGTAGTCGGCGTAGGGCGGGTAGGCGGCGACGGCACGCTCCCACCAGGCGGCGCGCTCGTCACCGTCGACCTCGCGGACGACCACGTCGAAGGGCTCGGGGCCGTCCTGCACCATCGCCGCGGTGGGGTCGGCGGTCAGGTTGTGGTACCAGACCGGGTGCTCCGGGGCGCCGCCCTTGGAGGCGACGAGGGCGTACTCGCCGTCGTGCTCGACGCGCATGAGGGGCGTCTTGCGCACCTTGCCGCTGTGGCGGCCCACGTGGGTGACGATGACCACCGGCATCCCCGTGTCCATCAGGGTGTTGGCCCGCTCACCGCCGGAGGCCTCGTACTCCTCCACCTGGTCGCGGACCCACGCCTCGGGGCTGGGCTCGTACTCGCCGTCGATCGTCATGGCATCGAGCCTACGGTCCGGTGGACAGGGCGGACAGGGTGTGCCAGGAGCCTCAGCGGATAGGGCCGGCTTGGCTGCGAGTCGTCCTCGCTCCGCTCGGACAGCCATGCCGTGCTTGCTCGGTCGGGCTCGCTCGTCAGCGATGTTGCCCACTCACGCCGGTGGACCAATCCGCTCGCCCTCCAGGCACACTCTGTCCACCGTCGAGGGGTCAGGCGGGGGCGGCCTCGGTGGCGGCGGCGAGCGCCCAGCGGTAGTCGGGCTTGCCCGCAGGGGAGCGCACGACCTCGTCGACGAGGCACAGGCGGCGCGGCACCTTGTAGCCCGCGATGCGGCTGCGGCAGTGGGCGTCGAGCTCCTCGAGGGTGGGGGGCGCACCGGGCCGGCGGGGCGCCACGACGGCGGCGACGGTCGAGCCCCAGCGCTCGTCGGGCACCCCCACGACCACCGCGTCGAACACCTCGGGGTGGGCCTTGAGGCTGGACTCGACCTCCTCGGGGTAGATCTTCTCGCCCCCCGAGTTGATGCACACCGACCCCCGGCCGAGCAGGGTGATCTGGCCGTCGGCCTCGACGGTGGCGAAGTCGCCGGGAACGGCGTACCGCTTCCCGTCGGCCGCCACCACGAAGGTGGCCGCCGTCTTGGCCTCGTCCTTGTGGTACCCGACGGGGATGTTGCCGCCCCGGGCGAGGCGGCCCACGGTGCCGGACCCGGGTGCCACCGGCTCCAGGTCGTCGTCGAGCACGACTGCGTCGCGCCCGGGGGCCACGGACGGCCCACCCCCCTTGTTCGTCGCCCCCCGCTCGACCACGACCATCCCGTTGTGGCCGCTCTCGCTCGAGCCGATGGCGTCGATGATCATCACGCCCGGGAGCTGGTCGACGAAGCGGTCCTTCACCGTCGGCGAGAACACCGCCGCGCTCGACGAGATGGTGATGAGCGAGGAGACGTCGTAGCGCGACGGGTCCGCCTCGAGGTGCTCCACGAGGGGACGGGCCATGGCGTCACCGGTGATGAGGACCACGTTGCAGCGGTGCTCCTCGATGGCCGACCACACCGCCTCGGGGGAGAAGCGGGGCACCAGGACCACGGTGCCGCCCTCGAACCAGAAGCGCAGCGTCGACCACTGGGCCGCGCCGTGCATGAGCGGCGGGGTGGAGAGGGTGATCAGGCCGGCGGGGGAGGCCGCCGCCTTCTCCGCCAGCTGGGTCTCGGTGGTGACCCGCTCCTGGGTGTAGGCGTCGACCCCGCCGCCGAGGGCGTAGAAGACGTCCTCGTGGCGCCACACCACGCCCTTGGGCATCCCGGTGGTCCCGCCGGTGTACAGCACGTAGTGGTCGTCGGCCGACCGCGCCGGGAAGTCGCGGTCGGGCGAGCCCTCGGCCAGGGCATCGGCGAAGGGGACGGACCCGAGGGCCGTCACCGCGGCGCGCACCTCGGGGTCGGTGGCGGCCGCGGCCGACCCGGCGTCGCGGGGCCCGGGCATGGCGACGAGGTGGCGCAGGCCCGGCAGGTCGGCCACGACCTCGAGCACCCGGGGAGCGAAGGCCACGTCGTGGACCAGGGCGACCAGGTCGGCGTCGTCGAACAGGTAGGCCAGCTCGTCGGCCACGTACCGGAAGTTGATGTTGATGGGGACGGCCCGCAGCTTGAAGGCGGCCATCATGGCCACGACCCACTCCGAGGAGTTCTGGCCGTGCACGCCGACGTGGTCGCCGACGCCCACCCCGTGGCGAGCCAGGTGGTGGGCCAGCCGGTTGGCCCGGTCCTCGACGTCGGAGAAGGTCAGGACCTCGTCGTCCACGACCAGCGCCGGGCGGTCGGGGACGGCGTCGACGGTGTGCTCGAACAGGTCGGCGATGTTGAACGCCATGGCGAGGTGTCTACCAGAACGAGAACACGTTCTAGCAAGGCCGCCGCCGCCCGGCCGGGGGCGGGGAGGTAGCGTCGCCGGGGATCCGGGCGGACGGCTCCCGGTGGAGGACCCTCATGGCCACCTGCATGCTCTGCTCCTCGTGGGTCGCCGACGACCAGGCCGTGTGCCCGCACTGCGGTGGTGCGGTCGACGGGCCCGGCGGCCACGGCACCGGCGCCTCGCCCTGGGACGACCCCACCCGGGTCGACGCCCCCGCCCCTGACGCCCAGGTCCCCTCCGGCGGGCCCTTCGGGGCCCCGGCCCCCGACCCCACGTGGGGCCCGCCCGCCGCCGCGCCCCCCGCCGGGGGCTGGGGGCCGGGCGGCGCACCGCCCTCGGGGCCACCCACCTACGGCGCACCCACCTACGGCGCACCCACCTACGGCGCACCGACGTACGGGGCGCCGGGGTACGGCCCCGCCGCCTGGGGCACCCCGGTGGCGTTCCGCCCGGCCCCGCCGACGTGCGGCATGGCCACCACGGCGTTCGTGGTGTCCCTCGTCAGCGTCGTCACCGCGACCTTCTGCGGGGTGACCATCCTGGGCGCCCCCGTGGGGGCGGTGCTGGGCCACCTGGCCCTGCGGCGCATCGCCGAGACGGGCGAGGGGGGCCGCGGGCTGGCCCTCGCGGGGGTGATCATCGGCTGGATCGGCACCGCCCTCATCCTGATCGGCGTGGCCGTGCTGGTGGGCCTGGTCGTCGCGGCCTGACGGCCGGAGCGCGAGAACGCGTTCCACCACATCTGGCTCACCGGGGCCCCTCGGTCGCGTGCACCTGGACTGCGGAGGCCCCACCCGAGGGCGTCCTCGACGGCGCGAGAACGCGTTCTCGCGCACGGGATGGATCGCGGCTACGGTGGCGCCTGTCACACCACCCCAGGGGGTCAGGATGCGAGCAGGACCGGCACCGGCAGGGACCTTCGGGCGGCGACGTCGACGGCGACAGGGGGTGGCCGTCGTCCTGGTGGCCCTGGCCCTCCTGGCCACCGCCTGCACCCGCTCGTCCGACGAGGCCGAGACGGGCGCCTCGGAGACCACCGCGGCGGACGGCGGCGGCGACCAGGGCGGCGGCGAGGGGGCGGGTGACTTCGGCGACCTGACCGAGGTGTGCGGCCCGGGCGACGCGTCGGGCGCCACCGCCCAGGGCGTCACCGACGACTCGATCCAGGTCGGCACCATCTCCGACCCCGGCTTCGTCGGCCGCCAAGGGCTCAACCAGGAGCTGTTCGACGCCTCCGAGGTGTTCGTCCAGTGGTGCAACGACGCCGGGGGCATCAACGGCCGCCAGATCGAGGACGTCGAGCGCGACGCCAAGCTCACCGAGTACAAGCAGCGCATCACCGAGGCGTGCCAGGAGGACTTCATGCTCGTCGGCGGGGGCGGCGTGTTCGACGACACCGGCCAGGACGAGCGTCTGGGCTGCCTGCTGCCCGAGATCCCCGCCTACCAGGTGTCGGCCGAGGCCCGGGAGTCGGACCTGTCGGTGCGTCCGCTGCCCACCGCCCTCGACGAGCTGGCGATCGGGGCCTACCAGTACCTCGAGGAGCAGTACCCCGACTCCACCGACGCCGTCGGCTTCATCACCGGCAACGTGGCCTCCACCATCACCGTCGACGCCCAGGCCCAGGAGGCGGCGTCCGACCTCGGGTGGGAGAAGGTCTACGAGGCCCAGTACAACTCGGTCGGCGAGGCCAGCTGGACCCCCTTCGCCCAGGCCATGCAGAGCGCCGGGGTCAAGGGCCTCATCTACACCGGTGAGCCCGAGAACCTGGCCAAGCTGCTCCAGGCGGTGGCCGACATCGGCTACGACCTGGACTGGACCCTGACCGGTGGCAACGCCCTCGACCAGCGCTTCATCGAGGTCGGCGGCGACGCCGTCGACGGCACCTTCGTGTACTCGGCGGTGGTGCCGCCGTTCCTCGCCGAGGACAACCCCGCCACCCAGCAGTACCTCGACCTGTTCGACGAGTACCTGCCCGACGGCAAGTCCGAGGCCCTCCTCGGCTACAACTCCTTCTCGGCCTGGTTGCTCTTCGCCACCGCGGTGAAGGAGTGCGGCTCCGACGTCACCCGCCGGTGCGTGTTCGACGCCGCCAGCGCGCATCACCGACTGGACCGGCGGCGGCCTGCACGCCCCGTCCAACCCGGGGTCGGGCGAGACGCCCCGGTGCGGCGTGGTGGTGGAGGCCACGCCCGACGGCTTCGTGGTCCCCGACGACTTCGAGGCCACCGACGGCGTGTTCGCCTGCTCCGAGGACAGCGTCCTCGCCCTCACCGGCGACTACGGCGAGGGCGCCACCCTCGAGTCGGTCGGCAAGAGCATCGACGACCTCGAGTAGCGAGCCCCCACCGACCCGCCCCGCACCGGAGGTGCCGTGGAGAAGTTCCTGATCTTCACCATCGTGGGCCTGAGCCTGTCGGCGATCTACGCCGTCATCTCGAGCGGGCTCGTGCTCACCTACACGACCACGGGCATCTTCAACTTCGCCCACGGCGCGATCGGCATGCTGGCCGCCTTCGCCTACTGGCAGGTCCGCTTCGACTGGGGCTGGCCCGCGCCCCTGGCGCTGCTGGTGGTGATCGGCGTCCTCGCCCCCGCCTTCGGGTTCCTGCTGGAGCGGGTGATCATGCGCGGCCTGGTGGGCACGAGCGAGGCGACCAAGCTGGTCGTGTCGATCAGCCTCCTGGTGGGCCTCATCGGCCTGGCCAACCTGATCTGGGAGCCCGGGCGCAGCCGCCCCATGGCCCAGTTCTTCCAGGGCAAGAGCATCGACCTCGGGTGTCACCACCATCACCTACCAGCAGGCCATCACCATCGTGGTCGCCATCGCGGTCGCGGTCGGGCTGCGCTTCCTGCTCCGCCGCACCCGCATCGGCGTGTCCATGCGGGCCAACGTCGACGACCGCTCGCTCACCCTCCTGAACGGGGCCCGGCCCAACCGCATCGCCCTGCTGAGCTGGGCCCTCGGCTGCGCCCTCGCCGCGGTGGGCGGCATCCTCATCGCCCCGTCGCTGTCGCTCGAGGCCGGCTCCCTGTCGCTGCTCATCGTCAACGCCTACGCGGCGGCGATCTTCGGACGCCTGCGCTCGCTGCCGCTCACCTTCCTCGGTGCCATCATCATCGGCCTCACCGAGGGCTACCTGGCCGGCTACCTCCCCGGCGACAACGTCTACCTGGCCGGGTTCCGGCCGGCCGCCGCGGTGCTGATCCTCTTCATCGCCCTCCTGCTGGTGCCCAACCCCCGGCTGCGCACCCGCAGCCAGCTCCGGGAGCACTTCCCGGCGCCGTCGCGCTCGGGCATCGCCATGCTGGCCGCGGCGGTGGTGGCCATCGCGGTGGTGATGGTGACCACGCTCGACACCACCAGCCTCATCACCTACGGCCAGATCTTCCCCCTCGGCATCGTGGCCCTCTCCCTGGTGCCCCTCGTCGGCTACGCCGGGCAGATCTCGCTGGCCCAGCTCACCTTCGCCGGCATCGGGGCGGTGGCCGCTGCCCACCACGGGATGCGGGGGCTCGCCGATGGGCCTGGTGCTGGCCATCGTGTTCGCCGCCCTCGTCGGCGCCCTCGTCGCCCTCCCGGTGATGCGGCTCTCGGGCATCTACCTGGCCCTCGCCACCGCCGCCTTCGCCGTGTTCATGGACCGCTGGATCTTCAACCTCCAGGACTTCGACCTCGGCCCGGTGCACATCAGCATGTTCGGCTTCGGGTCGACCACCATCGCCCCGCTGGAGGTCTTCGGGTACGCCTTCGACTCCCCGGGCTCGCGCCTCCTGCTGTCGGCCGTCGCCTTCGCCGTGGCCCTGGTCGTGGTGGCCGCCCTGCGCTGGAGCCGGTTCGGGCGCCAGCTGGTGGCCATGCGCGACAGCGAGGCGGCCTGCGCCACCTTCGGGCTCAACCTGGTGTGGCCGCGCGTGGGGGTCTTCACCCTGTCGGCCGGCATCGCCGGCCTCGGGGGCGCCCTCTACGGCATGCAGCTGGGCACGGTGGCGCCCGACCGCTTCAACCTCCTGGCCGGCCTGCCCATCTTCATCCTGGTCGTGGTCGGTGGGGCCGGCCTGGTCGGGGGCGCCCTCTTCGCCGGCTTCAGCCTCTTCGGCCTCATCCCCCTCACCTCCGGGCTGGGACCGCTCTTCGCCAAGCTCAACACGGTGACCCCGGGGCTCACCGGCATCGGTCTGGGCCGCAACCCCAGCGGTGTCGTGCCCCTGATGTCGGCCGGGGTGTCCACCCTGCGCAACGATGCCCTGGCCCTCGGGGGCATGGTCGCGGCCATGGTCGCGGCCTACGCCCTGCGGCTGGCCGACGTGATCGCCAACTGGCCCTTCGTCCTCCTCCTCGTGGCCGCCTTCGTGGTCGCAGGGGTGGCCGCCGGGATGCGGGCCCGCCCCTCGGCCGAGGAGGTCGCGGCCCGGCAGCCGTCGGTCGACGACCTCGAGTGGGTGGGCGTCACCGTCCCGTGGACGGCCCGCCACCTCTCCCGGGTCGAGGAGGTGCTCGCCCTCGACGAGGTGGTCGGCCCCCGGGCCCCCGACGCCGACCGGCCGACGCGGGCGGCGGTGGGGGCAGCCGTCGCGGGTGCAGAGGGGGGACACGATGGCCGCCCTTGAGGTGCGGGAGGTGTCGGTGCGCTTCGGCGGCCACCTGGCGCTCGACCACGCGTCCCTGTCGGCCGAGGCCGGGCAGGTCACCGGGCTCATCGGCCCCAACGGGGCGGGCAAGACCACCATGTTCAACGCCATCACCGGCCTCGTCACCCCCACCTCGGGGCGGATCCTGCTGGGCGCGCGCGACGTGACCGGCTCGAAGCTCCACCGCCGGGCCCGGGCCGGCCTGGCCCGCACCTTCCAGCAGCTCGAGCTGTTCACCATGCTCTCGGTGCGTGACAACATCCGGGTCGCGGCCGACATCCGCCGCCGGTGGTCGCGCGACCGCACCGACCCGGCCACGCTCACCGAGGAGATCATCGACCGCGTCGGGCTGCGGACCGTGGCCGACGAGCGGGTCACCTCCCTCCCCACCGGGCAGGGCCGCCTGGTGGAGCTCGGTCGGGCCCTCGCCTGCAAGCCCTCGGTGCTGCTGCTCGACGAGCCCGCCTCCGGCCAGGACGAGAACGAGACGGCCCGGTTCGGGGCCCTGCTCACCGACCTGGCCGCGTCCGGCACCGCCGTCCTGCTCGTCGAGCACGACATGGCCCTGGTGATGGACGTGTGCGACACGGTGCACGTGCTCGACCTGGGCCGCATCATCGCCCGGGGCGAGCCGGCCCAGGTGCAGACCGACCCCGCGGTGCTCGAGGCCTACCTGGGCACGAGCCGGGCGGAGGCGTCGTGACCCCCGCCGACGACGTGCCCATCGACCTCACCGAGGGCGCCCCGTCGACCAACGGCCACGCCCCGGCCCCGGAGCCGACCGGCCCGGCCGCCGGTGCCACCGACGACGCCCCCGTCGCGCCTCTGGTGGAGCTGCGGGGGCTGCACGCCGGCTACGACGGCATCGACGTGCTCCACGGCATCGACCTGCGGGTGGGGCGGGGCGAGGTGGTGGCCATCCTCGGTCCCAACGGGGCCGGGAAGTCGACCACGCTCAAGGTGCTGGCCGGCCTGCTGCCCGCCTCCTCCGGCGACGTGGTGGTGGCCGGCCGCCGCGTCAACGGGGCCCGCCCCGACGACCTGGCCCGCCGCGGCCTGTGCCTCATCCCCGAGGGGCGCGGCATCTTCCCCAACCTGACGGTGCGGGAGAACCTGTGGATGATGACCCACCGCGGGGGCGACCGGGCCGAGGTCGAGGAGCGGTCGATCGGCCGGTTCCCCCAGCTCGGCTCGCGCCTCGACCAGGTCAGCGGCACCCTCTCCGGCGGCCAGCAGCAGATGCTGGCCATGGCCCGCGGCCTGGCCACCGACCCCGCCCTGCTGGTGCTCGACGAGCTGTCCATGGGCCTGGCGCCCATCGTCGTCGACGACCTCTACGCCACCGTGGCCGCGGTGGCCGCGGAGGGCACCTCGATCCTGCTCGTCGAGCAGTTCGCCCGGATCGTGATGGACGTGGCCCACGAGGCCTCGGTCATGGTCCACGGCCACATCGTCCAGACCGGTCGCCCTCGCGACCTCGAAGCCAGCCTCTCCCAGGCCTACCTGGGCGGATAGGAGGAACCGTGATCCAGAACCCCGACCGGGTCGACCAGTTCACCACCGAGATCGCGGAGATGAAGCTCCCCGACGCAGCCAGCTCGCGCGACCGCACCCTGCTGCGCGTGGGCGTGGGCCTCATGGTGGTCGGCGTGGTGGTGGGCATCGTCGCCTACGTGATCGGCCACGGCACCACCAACCCCCTCCAGCAGCGCGACGCCATCGTGATCGCCATCATCGGCCTCACCCTCGCGGTGGTCGGTGCGGCCCTGTTCGTGCGCTGCTCGATGGCCCAGTTCCTGCGGTTCTGGATGGCCCGCCTGTCGTGGGAGCAGACGGCCCAGACCGACCGCATGGTCGAGGCGCTCCGCGACCGCCCCTGACCCCGACCCCCCCCGGGCTGCCCATGGCCACGTGACGACGGCGCGACCCTCCTCGTCCTGGCGGGCCGCCGGTCGCCGGTCCGCAGGCCGTGCGGGCGTCGGTCGTGGTCGGGACCGGCGTCAGGCCGCGGCCTTCTCCAGGATGTGCACGCCACAGGCCGAGCCCAGCCCGATGACGTGGGCCAGGCCCACCCGGGCACCCTCGATCTGACGGTCGCCGGCCTCGCCCCGGAGGTGGTGGGCCACCTCCCAGATGTTGGCGATGCCGGTGGCGGCGATGGGATGGCCCTTGGACTGGAGCCCGCCGGACACGTTCACCGGCATGGACCCGTCGCGCCACGGGGCGCCGGACTCGAAGAAGTCGACGGCGCCGCCCTGCTCGCACAGGCCGAGGTTGTCGTAGTGGACCAGCTCGGCGGTGGCGAAGCAGTCGTGCAGCTCGACCAGGTCGAGGTCCTCGGGGCCCACCCCGGCCTGCTCGTAGGCCTGGGTGGCGGCGTTGCGGGTGAGGGTGTTGACGTCGGGCAGCACCTGGCAGCCCTCGGTCCAGGGGTCGCTGGTGAGCACCGACGCCGAGATCTTCACGGCCCGGCGCTGCTGCTCGCCCGAGAGCGTCTTGAGCCGGGCGTCGCTCACGACCACCGCGGCGGCGGCGCCGTCGCAGTTCGCCGAGCACATCGGACGGGTGTTGGGGTAGGCGATCATCACGTCGCCCATGATCTGCTCGAGGCTGAGGCGCTTCTGGTACGACGCCAGCGGGTTGAGGGTGGAGTGGGCGTGGTTCTTCTCGCTGATGCGGGCGAAGAGCTCGAAGCTGGTGCCGCCGTGCTCGTGGCCGTACTCCATGCCGATCTGGGCGAAGACGCCCGGCATGATCTCGGTGCCGACGCGCCCGTCGAGGGGGGCCACCGCGCCGTACCGGCCGTGGGGCTCCCACGTGTCGCTGTCGGGCCGCCGGCTGCCGCCGGCCAGGAGCCCGGCGCCGGAGAGCTTCTCCACGCCCACGGCCAGGCCCACGTCGCACTCGCCGGCCTTGACCGCCATCACCGCGGTGCGCAGGGCGGTGGCCCCGGTCGCGCAGGCGTTGACCACGTTGTAGACGGGGATGCCGGTCTGGCCGATCTGCTTCTGCAGCTGCTGGCCGATGCCGGCGGCGGCCTCCATCAGGTTGCCGGCGGCCAGCACCCCGACGTCGGCCATGGTCACCCCGCCGTCGGCCAGCGCGCCCATGGCCGCCTCCGCGGCCAGGTCGACGGTGTCGTCGTCGGGCTGCTTGCCGAACCGGGTCATGTGGATCCCCAGGATCCAGACGTCCTCGCTCATGGCTGTGCTCCTCGGTGCTGCGTGGGGGTCAGGCGGGGGCGAAGCCGAAGCCGACGGCCTCGGTGCCGGCCTCGTCGGTGCCGATCGGGAAGGTGGTGAGCCGCACGGCCATGCCCAGGGCCACGTGGTCGTCGTCGGGCTCCACGTCGACCAGGTTGGCCCGCACCCGGGTGCCCTCGCAGTCGACGACGGCGGCCACGAAGGGCACGGGCACGCCGGGGGCGGCGAAGCTGACGATGGTGAAGGCCCGCACCTCGCCGGTGGTGGCGACCTCGGCGGGGCGGAAGTCGGTGGCGCTGCAGCGGGCGCAGGCGTTGCGCCGGTCGAAGTACCGGGCACCGCAGGCCGTGCACTCGTGGGCGACGAGGTGGGGCTCGTCGCCCAGCACCAGGTAGTCGACCAGGGGCACCTGGGCGGGGGCGGCGGTCACGAGGCGAACCGCACCGGCAGGTGCTTGATGCCGCCGATGAAGTTGGACCGCAGCCGGTCGGGCGGGCCCACGGCCTCGATGCGGGGCACCCGGCGGACCAGCTCCTCGAACAGGACCTGGATCTCCATGCGGGCCAGCTGGGCTCCCAGGCAGAAGTGGGGCCCGCCACCGCCGAAGGCGATGTGGTGGTTGGGCTCGCGGGTGATGTCGAACCGGAAGGGGTCCTCGAAGTGGTCCTCGTCCCGGTTGGCCGAGATGTACCACATGCTGATCTTGTCGCCGGCGTGGATGGTGTGGCCGCGGAGCTCGAAGTCCTGCGTGGCGTTGCGGCGGAAGTAGAGGACCGGCGACGCCCACCGCAGGATCTCCTCGACCGCCCCCTTGATGTACCGGTCCGGGTCCGAGGCCAGCAGCGCGTACTGGTCGGGGTTCTCCAGGAAGGCGTTCATCCCGTGGGAGATGGCGTTGCGGGTGGTCTCGTTGCCGGCCACCGACAGCAACAGGAAGAACAGGTTGAAGTCCATGTCCGACAGGGACTCGCCGTCGACCTCGGCCGAGAGCAGGGCGGTGATGATGTCGTCGCCGGGCTTCTCCCGGTGGGCCTCGGCCAGGCCCTGGGCGTAGAGGAACATCTCGACCTGGGCCTCGAAGACCTCCTCCTGGGCCACCGCGTACTCGGGGTCGTCGGCCCCGATCATGCGGTTGCTCCAGTCGAAGATCTTGTGGCGGTCCTCGTGGGGCACCCCGATGAGCTCGGCGATCACCTCGAGGGGCAGCTCGGCCGCGATGTCGACCACGAAGTCGGACTCGCCGCGGGGGAGGACGCCGTCGAGGATCTGGGTGGTGAGTCCGCGGATGTTGTCCTCCATGCGGCTGATCATCCGGGGCGTGAACCCGCGGTTGACCAGACGGCGGTACCGGGTGTGGTCCGGCGGGTCCATGAAGAGCATGAGGTTGCCGGCCTCGCTGGGCGCCTCGCCGTCGGCCGCGGGCCGCTCGGCCAGGCCCACCACCCCGCCGCGGGACGCGGCGGAGGAGAACGTGCCCGCGTCGCGGTTGCAGGCCACCACGTCGTCGTAGCGGGTGATGACCCAGAAGCCGGGCCCGTCGGGCTCCTCGTGGAGGTGCACCGGGTCGTGGGCCCGCAGCCAGGTGAACCACTCGTGGGGGATGCCCTCGGTGAAGCGGTCCAGGTCGAGCAGGTCGATCTCGGGGGCCTCGGTGTCGGTCATGGGACCTACCTCCCTGTGAACTCGGGGGTCCGCTTCTCCATGAAGGCCAGCGGCCCGATCTTGGCGTCGTCGCTCTTGAAGACCTCCATGCCGATCTCCGAGTCGAGCGGCATGGCCTCGGCCTCGGGCAGGCACTCGGTGGCCCGCAGGGCGCGCAGCACGGCCTGCACCGCCACGGGCCCGTTGGCCGCGACCTCGGCCGCCACCTCCCGGGCCCGCTCGAGGGCCTGGCCGTCGGGCACCACCTCGCTGATGAGGCCCAGGTCCCTGGCCTCGGGGGCGCGGACGTGGCGACCGGTGAGCAGGATGTCGGCCGCCACCGCGTAGGGGATCTGGCGGCGCAGGCGCACCACGGAGCCGCCCAGGGGGTAGAGGCCCCAGCGGACCTCGGACACCCCGAAGCGGGCGCTCTCGCCGGCGATGCGGATGTCGGTGCCCTGGAGGATCTCGGTGCCGCCGGCGACCGCCGGGCCCTCGACCGCGGCGATCAGCGGCTTGTCGAGGAGGAACCCCTTCAGCAGCGGCTTGATGACGCCCCGGGCGATGTCGGAGACGGTGTCGCCGCCCTCCTCGAAGGCGTCGCCGGGGGCCTGTCGGGTCATGGCGTCGAGGTCCATGCCGGCACAGAACGCGCCCCCGGCCCCGGTGAGCACGGCCACCCGGATGCCGGGGTCGGCGTTGATCTCGTCCCACGCCGCGGACAGGCCGTCCATCATCGACGGCGACAGGGCGTTGCGGCGCTCGGGCCGGTTCATGGTGAGCACCACGACGGGGCCGTCGCGCTCGACGAGGAGGTGCTCCTCGGCGGGGGTCTCGGCCTTCTCCGGGCTCATCGGCGCACCCTCCGGGTGGTCACGGCTTGGTGTCCCTCACGACCCACATGGCGAAGAACTGCGAGGCGCCGCCGTAGGCGTGGCCCACCGCGGTGCGGGCCCCGTCGACCTGGTGGGCCCCGGCCTGGCCCCGCACCTGCAGGGCGGCCTCGGCGAAGCGGAGCATGCCGGAGGCGCCGATGGGGTTGGACGACAGCACGCCGCCCGAGCAGTTGACCGGCAGGTCGCCGGTGCGCTCGGTGACGCCGTCCTCGGTGAGGCGCCAGCCGTCACCGGCGGCGGCGAAGCCGAGGTTCTCCAGCCACATGGGCTCGTACCAGCTGAACGGGACGTACATCTCGACCACGTCGACGTCGCGCCGCGGGTCGGTGATGCCGGCCTGGCCGTAGACGTCGGCCGCGCAGTCCCTGCCCCCCTGGGGGTCGACCGGGTCACGCCCGGGGAACTGGCCCAGCTCGCTGCGGATGGCGGTGCCGTGCACCCACGCCGGTGGGTGCGGGGCGGCGTCGCCGCCGGCCTCGTCGGTGAGCACCAGGGCGCAGGCGCCGTCGGAGGCCGGGCAGGACTCGAGTCGGCGGACCGGCTCCCACACCATGGGGGAGTCGCGCACCTTCTCCAGGGTGATGTCGGGCACCTTGAGGTGGGCGTAGGGGTTGTCGAGGGCGTTGAGGCGGTCCTTGACCGCGACCATCCAGCCCACGTGCTCCGGGGCGCCGGAGCGGGTGATGTAGGCCCGCATGTGGGGGGCGAAGTAGCCGCCGGCGCCGACCCCGCCGCTGCGGCCACCGGACAGGCCCCAGGTGGTGTCGCCCTCGGACTGCTTCTCGAAGGCGATGGTGAGCACCCTCCGCCGCACGCCGGACATGACCAGGTGGCTGGCGACGATGGCGGTGGAGCCGCCCACGCTCCCGGCGGTGTGCACCCGCATGATGGGCTTGCCGGCGGCGCCGAGGGCGTCGGCCAGGTAGATCTCGGGCATCATCACGCCCTCGAAGGAGTCGGGGGCGGTGCCGATGACCACGGCGTCGACGTCGCGCCAGGTCATCTCGGCGTCGTCGAGGGCCCGCTGGCCGGCCTCGCGCAGCAGCCCGGCGAGGGACACGTCGTCGCGCACCTTGGTGTGGTGGGTCTGGCCGATCCCGACGATCGCGCAGCGCTCGGCCATCAGCTGTCTCCCTCGAGGACGCACACCAGGTTCTGCTGGAGGCACGGGCCCGACGCGGCGTGGCCCAGGGTCCGGTGCCGGCCGCCCTCGGTGATCTGGCGGGCCGCCTCGCCGATGCGGACCAGGCCGGTGACCATGGTCGGGTTGCTGGTGAGCGGTCCGCCCGAGGGGTTGACCTCCACCTCGTCGCCCAGGCCGAGGGCGTCGCGCAGCACCAGCTCCTCGTGGCTGAAGGTGGACGACAGCTCGGCCACCTCGATCGGCGCGTCGCCGACCCCGGCGGCCGCGCCCGCCTGCGCGGCCGATGCCGAGCGGGTGAGGTCGCGCACGCCGAGGTAGTGGGGGTCCGAGCGGTGCTCGATGCCGCGGATCCAGGCCGGTCGCTCGCAGAGCTCGCGGGCCCGGTCGCCGGCCACCATGATCACCGCGGCGGCGCCGTCGGTGACCGGGGGGCAGTCGCCGGCTCGCAGCGGCGCCACGGCGGGGGGCAGGGCCCGCATGTCGGCTGCGGTGACGTCGCCGGACACCTGGGCCGCGGGGTTGCCGACCGCGGCCCGTCGGCTGCGGGCGGCCACCTCGGCCAGGTCGTCCTCGGTGGCCCGCCCGGCGTCCATGAGCGCCTGCGCCTGCAGGGCGGCGAGGGACACGTGGTCGGCCCAGAGCGGCATCAGGTAGTAGGGGTCGTTCTGGAGGCAGAGGACCTCGCCCAGGTCGCTGCGGGACGAGATGCCCGACGAGAAGGCGAGGGCCACGTCGACGTCGCCGTGCTGGAGCCGCACCCACGCCTCGTAGAGGGCCCACGCCCCGTCCATGTCGACGTGGGACTCGGAGATCGGCGGCCAGGCGCCCACCGCCTCGAGGTTGGCCACGAAGGCGAACGGCGTGCCCGAGAGGTAGTCGGCGCTGCCCGAGCAGGTGAAGCCGATGTCGGACCGGGAGATGCCGGCCCGCTCCACCGCCTCGGTGATGACCGGCAGGATGACCTGGGTCTCGCTCAGGTCGGTGTCGACCAGCGAGCCGGACTGGGCGAAGCCCACGATGGCGACGTCTCTCATGGCCCTCCCGTCGCTCACAGGACGTGCTCCCCGTAGGCCTCGGGGGGTGCGTCGGGCTCGCCGGTGGGACGCCAGCCGGCCACCGCGGTGCCCAGGCCGTAGCCGCGGTCGTCGGGCTCCCGCTCGTCCTCGGGGGCCCACACCGCCTCCACCCGCATCCCCATGCGGATCTCGTCGAGGGCGACCTCGACCAGGCGTTGCTGGCCGACGGTGCCGTCGGCGCCGTCCAGCAGGATCGAGGCCAGGGCGTAGTCGTCGCGCTCCTTCTGGCCGGCGTACTGGATGGGGGTGAGCACGGTCCACGAGGTGACGAGCCCCCGGTCGGCCACCACGACCTCGTCGGCCGCGGTGGTGGGCACGGTGCAGATCGGGCAGAAGCCCTTGGGCGGCACGTACACCAGCCCGCACGACGGGCACCGGTGGCCCGTGATGCGCCCCTCGGCCAGGGCCGCACCGAAGGCGGCAGCGGTGGGGTTGGTGCGCACCGCGTAGTCGAGGCCGATGAGCTGGCGGACGAAGCGGACGTCGCCCTCGGCCTCGTCGGTCGCGTCGGGGCTCACGGTGCCTCCTCCGGCTCGAAGCAGGCGATGTCGGTGATGGTGCCGGTGCGCTCGTCGGCCCAGCGGACCTGCACCCGCATGCCGGTGGACACGGCCTCGGGACCGGGGGCGTCGAGGGCGTGGACCATGGAGGTGTCGGCGCCGTCGAGGCGCACCAGCACCCAGGCGAAGGGGTGGTCGAGGGGGTGCTTGCGGCGGGGCTCGGACACCCACGCCCACCCCGTGACCTCGCCCGCCGTGCCCACGTCCACCAGGTCGTCGACGGCGTCGCCGGTGTCGGGGTCGTACTCCAGCGGAGGGCAGATCACCCGCCCCGCCGCGGTGCGGCTGCCCTGGACCCGACCGTCGCGCAGCCCGGTGAAGAAGGCCCCCACGACGGGCCCGAGGCTGCGCCGGTACATGAGCTCCATGGTGAAGGTGGAGGACGTGTCGGGCGGCACAGCCGGCAGTAGAACACATTCTACCTCGACCCGCCACCGGACCCCATCGGACCTGGTCAGAGCGGGTCGATTGCCGCCGTTGGGAGAACGTGTTCTACTTCGGGGCATGGCCTTCAACCTGGCGGACCTCGCCGAGCACACCGTCGACGCGGTGCCCGAGCGCACCGCGCTGATCTGCGGCGACCGGTCCCTCACCTTCGCCCAGCTCGAGGCACGGGCCAACCGGCTGGCCCACCACCTCGCCGCCCAGGGCATCGGCCGGGGCGACCACGTGGCGATCTACTCCTACAACAGCCTCGAGTACGTGGAGGCCATGCTCGCCGCCTACAAGCTGCGAGCCGTCCCGATCAACGTCAACTACCGCTACGTGGCCGACGAGCTCGTCTACCTCTTCGACAACGCCGACGTGGCGGCGGTCGTCTACCAGGCCGGCTTCGCCGACCGCATCGCCGAGGTCCGCGACCGCCTCCCCCTGCTCCGCCACCTCGTCGAGGTCGACGACGGCACCCCCTCGCCCGTGCCGACGGGGGCGGTGCGCTACGAGGACGCCCTGGCCGAGGCCTCACCCGAGCGCGACTTCGCGCCCCGCGACGACGGCGACCTCTACATCCTCTACACGGGCGGGACCACGGGCATGCCCAAGGGCGTGATGTGGCGCCACGAGGACGTGTGGCGCACGCTCGGCGGCGGCATCGACTTCGTCACCGGCGAGCGCATCACCGACGAGCACCAGCTGTCGCCGCGCCGCGGCCGAGGGCCCCGAGAGCATGGGCCTGGTGCTGGCCCCGCTCATGCACGGCGCCGCCCAGTGGGGCACCCTCGGCGGCCTCTTCAAGGGCGTCACCAACGTCCTGCTGCCCCGCTTCGACCCCCACCTGGTGTGGGACGCCATCGAGCGCTACCGCATCGGCGTCATCTCCATCACCGGCGACGCCATGGCGGTGCCCCTCATCGACGCCCTGGAGGAGCGCTCCTACGACACCTCGTCGCTGGTGGCCATCGCGTCGACCGCCGCGGTGTTCTCGCCCTCGGTCAAGGACCGGCTCTTCGACCTGCTCCCCGACGTCTTCGTCAGCGAGGCCATGGGCTCCTCGGAGGGCGGCTTCAACGGCATGCGGGTGGTGCAGAAGGGCGCCACCGACACCGGGGGCCTGCTCAACGTCCCCCTCGGCCCCGACTCGGTGATCATCGACCTCGACGGCCGACCGGTGGGCCCCGGCGAGGTCGGGCGCCTGGCCCGGGGGGGCAACGTCCCCCTCGGCTACTACAAGGACCCGGAGAAGACGGCGGCCACCTTCATCGAGGTCGACGGCCGGCGGCTCTCGGTGCCGGGTGACTTCGCCCGCCTCGAGGAGGACGGCACCATGACCCTGCTGGGGCGGGGGTCGCAGTGCATCAACTCGGGCGGCGAGAAGATCTACCCCGAGGAGGTCGAGTCGGCCGTCAAGGCCCACCCCGACGTCTTCGACGTCCTCGTCATCGGCGTGCCCGACGAGCGGTGGGGCCAGGCCGTGGCCGCGGTGGTCCAGCCTCGCGCCGGCGCCACCCCCACCCTCGACGAGCTGGCCGAGCACTGCCGCACCCGCATCGCCGGCTACAAGGTGCCCCGCCACCTCCACCTCGTCGACGAGGTGCCCCGCCAACCCAGCGGGAAGCCCGACTACACCCGCGCCCGCAAGGTCACCGAGGAGACAGCACGCACATGAGGAACCCGCTCACCGAGGCGTTCGGCATCGAGTACCCGATCTTCGCCTTCTCCCACTGCCGCGACGTGGTCGCGGCAGTGACCAACGCCGGTGGCATGGGCGTGCTCGGCGCCCTGGCCTTCTCGCCCGAGGAGCTGGAGCAGGAGCTCACCTGGATCGACGAGCACGTGGGCGGCCGGCCCTACGGCGTCGACGTGGTGATGCCGGTCAAGACCCTCGACCGCGACGCCGGCATCGACGACGTGTCCGACATCGGGGCCCAGCTGCGCTCCCACATCTCCCAGGAGCACTGGGACTACACCGACAAGATCCTCACCGACCACGGCGTCGACGTCGCCGCCCGCGAGGGGGGACTGGAGGAGGGCGCCGGCCTGGGAGCCGGGGTGCTGGGGTGGACCGCCGCCACCGGGGCCCCGCAGATCGACATCGCCCTGTCCCACGACATCGCCCTGCTGGCCAGCGCCCTCGGCCCGCCCCCCAAGGCGGCCATCGACCAGGCCCACGAGCAGGGCGTGCAGGTCGCCGCCCTCATCGGCCGGGTCGAGCAGGCCCAGCGCGACGTGGCCCTCGGTGTCGACATCATCATCGCCCAGGGCTACGAGGCCGGCGGCCACACCGGCGAGGTCGCCTCCATGGTCCTCGTGCCCGACGTGGTCGACGCCGTCGACGTGCCCGTGCTGGCCGCCGGCGGCATCGGCGGCGGTCGCCAGATGGCGGCGGCCATGGCCCTCGGCGCGGCCGGCGTGTGGACCGGGTCGATCTGGCTCACGGTGGCCGAGAACGGCTCCTCGTCGGTGGTCACCGAGAAGCTCCTGGCCGCCACCTCCACCGACACCGTGCGGTCGCGCGCCTTCACCGGCAAGCCTGCCCGCCAGCTGCGCACCGCCTGGACCGACGCGTGGGAGGCCCCCGAGGCCCCGGGCACGCTGCCCATGCCGCTCCAGTTCATCCTCAACTCCTACGCCAGCCAGAAGATGGGCACCTCGCCGCCGCGGGAGCTGGTCGGCATGCCCGTCGGCCAGATCGTCAGCCGCATGGACCAGGTGCGCTCCACCAAGCAGGTCGTCGTCGACATGGTCCAGGAGTACGTCGACGTCACCGAACGCCTCACCGCCGACCTGGAAGGGTGACCCCATGACCGCCACCGAGACCCCCCCGACCGAGACGTCGACCGACCGGTACACGATCATCTCGGCCGACTGCCACGCCGGGGCCAACCACCAGACCTACCGGGAGTACCTCGACCCCGCCTTCCGCGACGACTTCGACGCCTGGCGGGGGCGGTACAAGAACCCGTACAAGGACCTCGGTGACACCCGGAAGCTGCGCAACTGGGACGACGAGATGCGCAACGGCCAGCAGGAGGAGGACGGCATCGCCGGCGAGGTCGTGTTCCCCAACACGGTCCCTCCCTTCTTCCCCAGCTTCGTGCTCTTCGCCAAGCCGCCGAACGACGAGGAGTACGCCCACCGCCACGCCGGCGTGCAGGCCCACAACCGGTGGCTGGTCGACTGGTGCGGCCGCTTCCCGGAGCGTCGGGCCGGGGTGGGCCAGATCTTCCTCAACGACGTCGACGACGCCATCGCGGATGTGCAGTGGATCAAGGAGAACGGCCTGCGGGGCGGGATCCTCCTGCCCAACATCGCTCCCGACGTCAAGTGGGTGAAGCCGATCTACGACCGCTGCTACGACCCGCTCTGGGAGGTGCTCCAGGACCTCCAGGTGCCGGTCAACGTGCACAGCGGCACCGGCAACCCGGACTACGGGCCCTACCCGGTCTCCATGCTCCTCTACATCAACGAGGTGCCCTTCTACACCGAGCGCCCGCTGGTGCAGATGATCCTCTCCGGCGTCTTCGAGCGCTTCCCCCGCCTCAAGGTGGTGCTCACCGAGGCCGGCTGCGCCTGGGTCCCGCCCCTGCTGGAGCGGCTCGACTCCACCATCCGCAGCATCCGCGACACCGGCGCCACCGGCGAGATCCGCTACGGCGACGACCACGTCCTGGCCAAGGACGCCAGCGAGTACTTCGCCCAGAACGTGTGGATGGGCGTGAGCCAGCCCCGCCAGGCCGACGCCGAGGCCCGCCACGTGATCGGCCTCGACAAGTTCATGTGGGGCAGTGACTACCCCCACGACGAGGGCACGTACCCCTACACGAGGGAGAACCTGCGGGCCCGCTTCAGCGACGCCCCCGAGGCCGAGCTGCGCCAGATCCTCGCCGGCAACGCGGCCGAGATGTACGACTTCGACCTCGACGCCCTGGCCCCGCTGGCGGCTCGGATCGGCCCCACGGTCGAGGAGGTCGCCACCCCGATCGACGAGGTGCCGGACAAGACCCTCGAGCGCATCTCGGGCGACATGGACAGCCGGGCGATCAAGTGAGCCCCTCCTCCTCCTCGTACGGGGCCGAGGGGCGCACCGCGCCCAGCAACGGCGCGGACCGCCCGTCGACCGTCCTGCTCGACGACCCGGCCCCCGGCATCCGCCGCATCACCCTCAACCGGCCCGAGAAGCGCAACGCCCTCAACCACGCCCTGCGAGGCGACCTCATCGCCGCCCTCGAGGACGCCGACGGCGACGACGCGGTGAAGGTGATGATCGTCCGGGGCGCGGGCCCCTGCTTCTCCGCCGGCTACGACCTGGGCGGGGGCAACGAGGGCCTCGACATGCCCCACTACACGGCGGGCGGCGACGGCCAGTGGCCCCGCCACGTCACCGAGACGTGGATGGGGATCTGGGACCTGGGCAAGCCCGTCATCGCCCAGGTCCACGGCTACTGCCTGGCCGGTGGCAGCGAGCTGGCCACCGGCTGCGACCTCGTCTACGTCGCCACCGACGCCAAGATGGGCTACCCGGCGGTGCGCTTCGGCGTGCCCGACATGCACTTCCACGCCTGGTTCCTCGGCATGCGCCGGGCCATGGAGATGATGGTCACCGGCGACTCCATCACCGGTGAGGAGGCGGTCACCCTGGGCTGGGCCAACCGGGCCTTCCCCGAGGCCGACCTCGACGACGAGGTGCTGGCCGTGGCCCGGCGCATCGCCCTCATCCCCACCGACATCGTGTCGCTGAACAAGCGCACGGTGCACCGGGCCATGGACGCCATGGGTCTGCGGGCGGCGATCCGCCAGGGCACCGAGCTGTGCGCCCTGGGCACCAAGCAGGAGAGCTTCAAGGCCTTCCTCGACCGCATCGAGGCGGTCGGCCTCAAGGAGGCCCTCTCCGAGCGGGACGAGCCCTTCCACGACTACCGCACCACCGAGCCCACGTGACGCGGAGGGCAGGGGGAGGGTGACCTCGACCCGGCCGGACGCAGGCCCGGCCGGGGGGCCGGGGCCGTCGCCGAGCGGCGGTCCCGGCGCGGGTGGCGCCCCGCCCGGGGTCAGCGTGCTGGTCGTGTTCGTCGGGGTGCAGCTCGCCCAGGTGATGGGGGCCCTCGACGGGACCATCGTGGCGACCGCCCTGCCCACCATCACCGACGACCTGGGCGGCTTCACCCGGGTCACGTGGGTCGTCACCGCCTACGTGCTGGGCGTGGTGGCCACCATGCCCCTCTACGGCAAGGTGGGCGACCTCTACGGACGCAAGCGGGTGATGCTGGCCGCCATCGCCCTGTTCCTGGTGGCATCGATGGGGTGCGGGGCGGCCCGGTCGATGGATCAGCTCCTGGTCGCCCGCTTCGTGCAGGGTCTGGGCGGGGGCGGGCTCGGCGCCCTCTCGATGGCGGTGCTGGCCGACGTGGTGCCGGCCCGCGAGCTGGGACGGTGGATGGGGTACCAGGGCGTGCTCTTCGCCGTCTCCAGCGTGGCCGGACCACTGGTCGGCGGCTTCTTCGTCGACCACCTGAGCTGGCGGTGGGCCTTCTTCATCAACCTGCCGGTGGGCCTGGTGTCCGTCGCCATCATCGCGACCGGACTGCACATCCCCTACCGCCGTCGGCCCCACGCCCTGGACTGGCCGGGATCGGTGCTGCTGGCGTCGTCGTTGGCCGTGCTGGTGGTGGTGGCCACCCTCGGAGGCCGGGAGGTGCCCTGGACCTCGGCGCGCATGGTCGGGCTGGTGGTCGCCATGGTCGGCCTCGCCGTCGCCTTCGTGGTGCGCGAGCAGCGGGCCCCCGAGCCGGTGCTGCCCCTCGGCCTGCTGGGCGATGCCGTGATGCGGGTGGCGGTGTTCGTGAACTTCGCCAGCGGCCTGCTGCTGTGGTGCGGCATCTTCTTCATCCCGCTCTTCGTGCAGGAGGTCCGCGGCGTCACCCCCACCCGCGCCGGCTTCGTGCTGATGCCGCTGATGTTCGGCGCCGCCGCCGGCACCCTCGTGGCCGGACGCCGGGTGGCCCGCTCGGGGGGCTACCGGGTGTGGCCCCGCACCGGGTCGGTGCTGATGCTGGGCGGCATCGCCCTGCTGGCCACCATCTCGGCGGGGACCCCGATCCTGGTCATCGGCTCCTTCGCCCTCCTGCTGGGCACCGGGGTGGGCTTCGTCATGCAGCCCTCGCTGCTGGCGGCCCAGAACGCGTCGCCGGCCCAGCACCTGGGCACGGCCACGTCCACCGCACTGCTGTTCCGCTCCCTCGGCAACGTGGTCGGCATCCCCATCTTCGGCGGGATCCTGAACGCCGGCCTGGCCGGCGGCCCCCGGACCCCGGCGGCGTTCGCCGACGTGCTGCCCCACGTGTTCCTGGCCGCGGTCCCGGTCGCCGTCGTCGCCGTCGCCGTGTCGTGGCGCCTCCAGGACCGTCCCCTGCGCACCGAGGTCGCCTTCGCCGCCCCGGCCAACCCGCCCCCGCTCGCCGCCGACGGCTGACGCCCCCCCCGGATCCGAAGTGGTCAGGATCTCCGGTGCCAGGGCGCCGCTGGGGCTGACCGGTTCGGGTCAGCCTCCGAAGTGGTCAGGATCTCCGGTGCCAGGGCGCCGCTGGGGCTGACCGGTTCGAGGGCCAGGCGGCGCGGCGCCGGACGGGTGGGCGCACGGGGGCCGGTCCAGGGGCGGATCAGTGGTCGGCGGGGCGCTCGCCGTAGTCGCCGAAGGGGCGGTCGCGGTCGCGGACGGCCTCGCGGAAGCCGGCCTCGGCCGAGCGGGCCACGAAGTCGAGCCCCTCCTGGGTGTGGCGGGCGATGCCGTCGTAGAGGGTGCCCAGCCGGCGGCTCCCCTCCGGGTCGTAGGCGTGGCGGGCCACCTCGTTGAGCGCGGTCTTGATCATCGACAGCTGGCTGGAGGGCACCTGGGCCACCCGGCGGGCGAGGGCCAGGGCGGTCTCCTCGAGGGCGACGGCCGGGACGGCCTCGAGGACCATGCCCATGGCGGCGGCCTCGGCCCCGCTGAGCTCGTCGCCGGTGAGCATGTAGCGCTTGGCCCGCTCCAGGCCCATGCGGGCCACCCACGTCCACGGTGCCTCGGGCACCCCCCACACCCGCGACGGCGGGTAGCCGAAGCGGGCGTCCTCGGCCGCGACGATGAGGTCGGCGTTGAACACGATGTTGGTCCCGCCCGCGATGCACCAACCCTGCACCGCGGCGATGGTGGGGATCGGCAGCTCGTGGAGCAGGGCCCAGGTGTCGGTGAAGCGGCCGATCATGCGCTGGTCGGCCACCGAGTCCCACACCCGTCCGCCGCCGCCCACCTCGGCCGCCTGGGCCGGCGTGGCCCAGTCGAGCCCGTAGCCGGCGCAGAAGGCCGGGCCCTCGGCGTCGAGGAGGACCACCCGGGAGGCCGGGTCGGCGTCGGCGGCGCGCAGCGCGGCGTCCAGCTCCTCCCGCAGCGCGGGGGTGATGGTGTTGTACTCGGCTGCCCGGGTGAGGGTGATGCGGGCGACTCCCTGGTCGACCTCGCTGCGGAGGGTGGTGCTCATCGCCCCAGGCTCGCGCGGGGCGCTCGCCCGATGGGTCCCGGCGGCGAGGGTGACGAGGTCACCGTCGTCGCCACCGAGCGCCTGAGCTGACCAGACCGAAGCTGCGACCCGGCTCGCACCGGGCGCGACCGAGGTACGCAGCTCCACGGGGTGGGTGACTCAGCGGGGGAGCGGCTCCATGAGCTCGATGCGGTTGCCGAACGGGTCGTCGACGTAGATGCGGTCGTAGCCGTCGAGGGGCTCGTCGTCGACGACCCGCGCCCCGGCGGCGTGGAGCGTCGCCACCAGGGTGGGGAGGTCGTCGACCAGCAGCGCAGGGTGGGCCTTGCGGGCGGGGCGGAAGTCGGCGTCGACGCCCAGGTGCACCTTGAGCGTGGGCGACTCGAACCAGCACCCGCCCCGGGCGGCCAGGTACGGCGGCTTGGGCTGCTCGGGCAGGCCCAGCAGGCCCTGGTAGAAGGCGCGGGCGGCGTCCTCCCCGCCCGCCGGCATGGCCAGCTGCACGTGGTCGATGCGGGTCAGCTGCACGACGTGATCCTCGCGCCGGTCGGCCGGGGGGCGGTCAGCGCTCGTAGGGGGTGATGAGGACCCGGCAGGCCCGCTCCAGCTCGGTGGTGACGGTGTCGAACGAGGAGCGGCCGTTGGCCCAGCCGACCAGGCTCGAGTACCAGACGTGGCCCAGCACGGCCAGGATGTCGGCCCGCACCTCGGGGTCCAGGTGGGCGAGGATGTCGTCGCCCACCGAGGCGATGGAGGACCGGACCTCCGTGCCGCTCTGGCGCACCCCGGCATCAGAGGACGACAGCGCCCGCACCAGGGCCATCGACAGCTTGGGCTGGCGTTCCATGGCGCTGCACGCCCGGCCCAGCACCTCGATCATCTGCTCGGTGGCGGTGCCGTCCCGGGGCGGACGGGTGGCCACCCGGTCGCGGAGGCGGCCCGTCCACTCGGTCATGGCCGCCGCCAGCAGGTGGTCCTTGGACGAGAAGTTCCGGTAGATCGTGGCCAGGGCGACGTTGGCCGTGGCGGCCACGTCGCGCATCTGCACCGCGTCGTAGCCGCCCTCGGCGCCCAGCTCGAAGGCGGCGTCGATCAGGCGCCGGCGCCGCTCCCGCTGCTCCGCGGTGAGCGCCTCGGGGCGGACGCCGTCGGCCTCGTCGGCCCCGGGGAGGGTCGACTCAGCCACGGGCCCCGGCCCGGGTGAGCTCGCGGAAGGGGACGGCCTTGTCGACCCGGGCCTCGGGCGGCAGGCCCAGCACCCGCTCGCCGATGACGTTGCGCTGGATCTGGTCGCTGCCGCCGGCGATCCGGATCGACGGGGCCGACAGGAAGTGCTGCTGCCAGCGGCCCTGCTCGGCGGCGGCGCCGTCGGCCAGCATCCCGCCCGGCCCCTGCATGGCCAGGGCCAGCTCGGCGTTGTGCTTCATGTTCTGGGCCGCCATCAGCTTCATGATGGACGTCTCGGGCCCCGGCGGGCGACCCTGGGCCGCGGCGGTGCGGGCGCGGAGCCCGAGGTAGCGCATCACCTGGGCCCGCGCGTAGGCGACGGCCAGGCCCTGGCGGACCCGGGGGTCGGCCGCGGCTCCGGTGGTGCGTCCCAGCTCCAGCAGGTCGTCGAGGCCGGGCCCGCTGCTGTGGCCACCCATGAACGTGCGCTCGTTGGCGAGCGTGGTCATCGCCACCCCCCAGCCGCCGCCCACCTCGCCCAGCACCGCGTCGTGGGGCACGCGGGCCTGGGTCAGGAACACCTCGCTGAAGTGCGAGGCGCCGGTGATCTGGCGCAGCGGGCGGACCTCGATGCCGGGCTGGTCCATCTCGATCAGGAAGTAGGTGATGCCGCGATGCTTGGGCACGTCGAGGTCGGTGCGGGCCAGCAGGATGCCGTGGTCGCTGTCGTGGGCTCCGGAGGTCCACACCTTCTGGCCCTCGACGACCCACTCGTCGCCGTCGCGGACGGCCCGGGTGGACAGGCCGGCCAGGTCCGAGCCCGCCCCCGGCTCGCTGAAGAGCTGGCACCACACCTCGTCGCCGCGGAGCATCGGCGTGAGGTAGCGGGCCTTCTGGGCCTCGGTGCCGTGCGCGATGATCGTGGGCCCGGCCATGCCCACGCCGACCGCGAAGGACCCGGTGGGCAGACCCCGCAGGCCCGCCTCCTCGGTGAAGATGGCGGCCTGGGCGGGCGTGCCCTCGCGCCCCCCGTAGGCCCTGGGCCAGGTGATGCCGGCCCACCCCTCGTCGGCCAGCAGGGCCTGCCACGGGCGGGCCCGCTCGACGAAGGCACCGGGGTCCTCGCCCGGCCGGCGCCGGACGGCGATGGCCTCGGGGCACTGGTCGTGGGCATCCAGCCAGGCCCGGGCCTCGGCGCGGAACGCCGCCTCCTCTGCGCTCTCCTCGACGTCCATCAGCCCTCCGGGGTGGCGGCGAGGGTGGCCCCGATGCGCAGGAGCTGGTCGGTCGCCCCGCCGAGGGTGAACTCCAGCTCCTTGGCCGCGAGGAAGTAGCGGTGGATCGGGTGGTCGACGTCGACCCCGGTGCCGCCGTGGATGTGCACGGCCGTGTGGGCCACCCGGTGGGCCGCCTCCGCGGCCCAGAACTTGGCCACCTCGACCTCGGTGGCCGCGGGGAGCCCCTCCGACAGGCGCCAGGCGGCCTGCCAGAGCACGAGCCGGGTGGCCTCGACGTCGATGTAGCCGTCGGCCGCCCGCTGGCCCACGGCCTGGAAGGTACCGATGGGGCGCTGGAACTGGACCCGCTCCCCGGCGTAGGCGGCGGTCATCTCCAGGGCCCGGCCCACCACCCCGGCGGCCTGGGCGCAGAGGGCGACGGTGGCCCGCTCCACGATCCAGGCGACGACGGCGGCGCCGTCGGCCTCGCCGCCCAGCCGGTCGGCGGCCGTGACGGCCACCCCGTCGAGGGTGAGGCGGGCCTGGGTGTCGCGGTCGGTGACGCGCTGGGCCTCCACGGTGAGGCCGGGGGCGTCGGCCTCGACCACGAAGGTGGCGACCCCGCCGTCGGGCCGGGCGGCGGGCACCACGAAGGCGTCGGCCAGGGTGCCGGCCGGGACGCAGGTCTTGACGCCGGCCAGACGCCAGCCGTCGCCGTCCGGTGCCGCCGTGGTGGCCGGGTGCTCGGGCCACCGGTTGAGGGGCTCGGCCAGTGCGGCCGGGACGATCGCGGTGCCCGCCGCCGCGGCGGGCACCCACCGCTGGCGCAGGGCGTCGTCGCCGAAGGCGGCGATGGGCAGGGCCCCGCTCACCGCGGCCCGCACCGGCACCGGCGCGACCGTCGCGCCGACGGCCTCCAGCACCAGGCACTGCTCGATGATGCCGAGGCCCTGGCCGCCGAGGTCGGCGGGCAGGGCCACGCCCAGCAACCCGGCGTCGGCCAGGGCGGTCCAGAGGTCGCGGTCGATGCGCTCGGCCCCGCCGGCCTCGACCTCGCGGATCCGCTCGGTCGTGGCCTTGTCGTCGAGGATGCGGCGGGCGAGGGCCGCCACCTCGTCCTGCTCGTCGCTGCGTCCGAAGTCCACCGTGTCCTCCTAGCGGGGGGCCCGGGGGAGGCCCAGGCCGACCATGGCGATGATGTCGCGCTGCACCTCGTTGGTCCCGCCCCCGAAGGTGAGGATGAGGGCGGAGCGGTGCATGCGCTCGAGGCGGCTGCGGAGGACCGAGCCGGGCGAGCCGGCCACCACCGTGGCCTCCTGGCCGACCACCTCCATGAGCAGGCGCCACGCCTCGGTGGCGAACTCGGTGCCGAAGACCTTGGTGGCCGAGGCGTCCTGGGGCCCGACGCCCTTGGACACGCCCCAGGCGATCTTCCAGTTGATCAGCTTCAGGAACTCGACCTTGGCGTGGACCCGTGCCAGGTGCAGCTGCACCCACTCCTGGTCGATCACCCGCCGCCCGTCGGGCAGGCGGTTGTCGTGGGCCCAGCGCCGGACCTCGGCCAGCATGTTCTGGATCGGTGCGGCCGAGCACAGCGCCACCCGCTCGTGGTTGAGCTGGTTGGTGATGAGCCGCCAGCCCTGGTTGAGCCCGCCGACGAGGCTGGTGGCGGGCACCCGGACGTCGTCGTAGAAGGTGGCGCTGGTGGTGGTCCCGGTCACCGTGTGGACCGGGGACCAGGAGAAGCCGTCGGTGTCGGTGGGCACGAGGAACATCGAGAGTCCCTTGTGGCGGGGCAGGTCGGGGTCGGTCCGGGTGGCCAGCCAGACGTAGTCGGCGTACTGGATGAGGCTGGTCCACATCTTCTGGCCGTTGATCACGTACTCGTCGCCGTCGCGCTCGGCTCGGGTGGTGAGGGCGGCCAGGTCGGTGCCCGCGCCCGGCTCGGAGTAGCCGATGGAGAAGTGGACCTCGCCCTTCAGGATCCGGGGCAGGAGGTCCTTGCGCTGCTCGTCGGTGCCGTACTCCATCAGCGTGGGGCCCACCGTGTTGATGGTGAGGAAGGGCACCGGGGCGCCCACCAGGCTGGCCTCGTCCATGAAGATCAGCTGGTCGAGCATGGAGCGGCCCTGGCCGCCGTACTCCGTGGGCCACCCGATGCCGAGCCACCCGTCCTCGCCCATCTGGCGGACCAGGCGCTTGTAGAGCTCGCCGCCGCCGTACTCTCCGTCCCCGGAGGCCATCTGCTCCTGGACCTCAGGGGTCATCAGCCCGGCGAAGTAGTGGCGCAGCTCCTTGCGGAGCTGGTCCTGCTCCTCGGTGAAGGCGATGTGCATCGGCTCGCTCCGTCCCGGGACCGCTCCGGGTCCCCGAGCACCATAGAACGAGTTCTACCTGCTCCGCCCGTCCTGCGAGGAACGGATGGTGAGAACGTGTTCTCGCTGGGCCCGCGGTGCCACCGACGCCCTCAGGCCGTGGGACAGCTGCCGCCGTCGACGACGAGCGTCTGGCCGGTGACGAACCGGGCGTCGTCGCCCAGCAGGAACCGGACCGCCACGCCGATGTCGTCGGTGGCGTCGCCCAGGCGCCCCAGGGGGATCCGCCCCATCACCCGCGACTCCATGGCCGGGTCCGAGACGAAGGCCCGCTCCATCGCGGGCGAGGCGCCCAGCGGCGCCACCGCGTTGACCCGCACCCCGTCGGGGCCCCACTCGCGCGCCAGCACCGCCACCAGCGCTCGCTGCTGGGCCTTGACCATGGCGTAGGCGGTGAGGAGCCGCTTGCCCTCGAAGGCAGCCTCGGAGGTCATCACCACCAGTGCCCCACCCGTCGCGACCAGGTGCGGCCGAGCGGCCCGGGCCCAGAGGAAGAGGCCGCGGGTCGCGACCGCCACGTGGTCCTCCAAGCGGTCCGGTGTGGTCTCCGCCGCCGGGCCCGCGTGCGAGGACCAGCCGCTGGTGGCGTTGTGGACCACCCCGTCGAGGCCCCCCGAGGTGGCGACCACCTCCTCCACCGCAGCGGTCACCGAGGCCTCGTCGCCCACGTCGCACACCACCCACCGGCCGGTGCCACCGGCCGCGGTGACCTCGTCGGCCACGACCGCGGCCCTCGGCCCTCTGCGGGCCGCGACCCACACCTCCCAGCCGTGGGCCGCACACGCCAGGGCGACGCCGCGGCCGATGCCGCCCGAGGCGCCGGTCACCACGACGGTGCGGGCCCGGGTGGCGCTCACCGCCGTCCCCCGTCGGCCGCGAGGGTGGCACCGGTGAGCCCCGACGCATCGGGGGACAGCAGGAGGCGCACCGCGCCGGCCACGTCGGCCACCGTGCCGGGGAACGAGGCCAGCGGGGGAGGGGCGCCGAGCGGCGACGCCGGGGCGGTGTGCAGGGCGGTGGCGACCCCGCCCACCCGGACGCCACGCGCGCCGTGGGCGGTCGCCAGCGAGCGGACCAGGTTGGCCACCCCGTCGCCCACCGCGACGGCGGCGCCGTGGCCCGGGGCGTCGATGGTGGCCGGCCGCTCGGCCACGGCCACCACCGCCCCGCCGTCGGCCACCCGCTCGGTGGCGGCCACCAGCGTCGTGAACCACAGGGCGGTGGGCCACTCGACCCTGGTGCGCCAGTCCTCCGGGGTCATGTCGGTCACCGGGGTGGCGGGCCCGACCGGCGCCCAGGTGCAGACCACCAGGCCCTCCGTCGGGGGGAGGGCCGCGATCCGGGCCCGCCAGTCGGCCAGGACGTCGTCCCACTGCCAGCCCCAGCCTGCATCGGCCGGCGCCCCCGGGGCGTCGACCACGAGCTCGGCACCCAGGGCGTGGGCCAGGTCGGTCGCGTCGGGGGTGACGACGGCCAGGACCGTCGGTCCTGCGTCGGGGGCTCGGACCACCCCGTCACCCAAGCACACCCGTCGGCGGCGGACACGCGACGCACCGACGCTCCTCTCGCCGTCCGCCTCGACCGATGGCCGCCGGGGGTCGTCGGCGGGCAGGGCCCGGTACCGTTGTCCCCGTGACGTCGGGTGATGATCCTCGCGGCGACGACGACGACGACGACGGCGACGGCGGCGGCGGCGTCGGTCTGGTCCTGGGGGCCGGCGGCGCCGTGGGCGGCGCGTTCCACGCCGGGGTGCTGGCGGCCCTGGAGGAGGCCACCGGGTGGGACCCGCGACGGGCGACCGCCGTGGTCGGGACGTCGGCCGGCTCGATCACCGGCACCGGCCTCCGCGTCGGTCTGAGCACGGCCGACGGGCTGGCCCGGGCCGAGGGCCGGCCCCTGTCGCCGGCCGGGGCCCGGCTCATGGCCGGTGTCGGGGCGCCCCGCCCGTCCCCGCCCCTCGAGGCCACCGGCCGGCGCTTCCGGGCGCCCACCGACGTGGCCGCCACGCTCGGGCGGGCCGCCGCCCGTCCCTTCGCGGCCCGTCCCCTCGCCCTGCTGGCCGGCCTGCTCCCCGACGGGGCCGTGGGCACCGAGGTCATCTCCGGGTCGATCGCGGCGGTTGCGGACCAGGGGTGGCCGGACGACCCGCTCTGGATCTGTGCGGTCCGGCGGCGCGACGGCCGGCGGGTGGTGTTCGGGCGCACCGAGCGGCCACCCCTGCCCACCGCGGTGGCGGCGTCGTGTGCCATCCCCGGGTTCTTCCGGCCCGTCGAGGTCGACGGCGAGGCCCACATCGACGGCGGCGTCCACTCGCCGACCAACGCCGACGTGGTGCGGGACCTCGGCCTCGACCTGGTGGTGGTGTCCTCGCCGATGTCGGTCGCGGGCCGGGGTCTGCGCATGGCGCTCGACCAGCCGACCCGCCGGTGGGCCCGGTCGCTGCTCGACGCCGAGGCCGTCCGGCTGCGGCGCCGGGGGACTGCCCTGGTCGCCTTCCAGCCCACGGTCGCCGACCTGGCGGTGATGGGCGGCGATGCCCTCGACCGCTCCCGGCTGGGCCCCATCGCCCGCCAAGCCCGCGAGTCGACCCTCCGTCGCCTCGCCCGCCCCGACATGGCCGACCGCCTGGTCCTGCTGCGGGAGGGGTGACCGGCACCCGAGGGCGGACGGCGGCGCAGGGCCTGCGTCGGCGCGGTCCGCGGTGGGGTCAGGTGATCTCGGTGCCGTCGGGGCGGTGGACGTGGATGGTCCCGGTGGCGTCGCGGTGGACGCGGTAGCCGTGTTCCTTGTCGTGGTTGTGCCTCCGGCAGGCCGGCCCCCCGTCGTGGGGGCAGGTACACCCGCCGCCGGATCCGTCGGCCCTGGTCGACCAGGGCCGGAGGTGGTCGCACTGGCACCTGGTGACCGGTGTGTGGCAGCCGGGCCAGTAGCAGGTGGTCCGTTCGAGCTTGACCGCCAACGCCGCGGCACCGGTGAACAGCCGCCGCCTCCGCCCCATGTCGACCACGACCCCGTCGGCACCGACCACGACGCGGCGCACGTGACCGACCAGTGCCCGGGCGACCGCAGCGGTGGCCTCGACGGGCCGGCCGTCCATGGTGGAGCACCGGTAGGACCCGGTCGGGAACAGCGACAGGGCGTCGTCGACCGGGGTGGGGTCCAACCCGGCGAGGCGGGCAGCGAGACGTTCGAAGGTGCGCTGGTCGATGATGACGTTGGTCACGACCTGGGACCCGCCGGGGGCACCGGCCCTCGCCGACGCAGCCTGGCGGAAGGCCCTCGCCAAGGCGTCGAAGCGGCGTTGGGCGTCGGTGCGGGGCAGGTCCGCCAGGTTGGCGCCATCACCCTTCTCGGCGCGCGCCGCATCCCAGTCGGCCATCGTCTCGGCCTCGTAGAACGCCTTGAAGATCGTCTCGAGCTCGGCGCCGGCGAGGGACCCGCACCGTCCCGTCAGGGTCCAGGACCCGTCGAAGCCCTGGTGCAGGGTGGCGTCGCGCTTCTCGTGGGCGGCCCGGTCGGCGTCGCGGGTGCCGTCCTCGTCGGCGACGCGTTCCCAGTCGCGGACCATGTGGTCGAAGGCCAGGTACTCGTTGCGGGCCGCCTCGACGGCGAAGGACCCCTCGTTGGCCTCCACCACGTCGCGGATCCGCGGGTTGGCGTGGACCCGGGCGATGCGCTCGACCTGGCACCCACCGATGGTCCCGGCGGCGAAGGCGGCGCGGACGGTGGGGAGCCGACGCAGGGCATGGGCCGACTGAGCCCGTCGGCAGGCCTCGGCGTTGGAGAGCCGGGCGACGTGACGGACCATGACCTTGGCCGAGGCGTGCCCGTCGAGCACACAGGCCCCGGTGCGCTCCACCTCGGCCACCAGCTCCACCTGCAAGGCGCGAAGCCGACGAGCCTGCACCTCCAGCGTCTCGATCAGGACCCGGGCATCATCGGCACCGCAAGGGGTGACCCCGGTGGCCCGGAGGGTGTCGAGCGCGCCGGCGAGGGCGTCGATCGCCTCGCTCGTCGTCACCTCCGACACCATCTCCATGGACCCCACAGTACGCCGGGGGTGTGACAGCGAGACCGGCCGCAAACCGTTCCACCACAACGCTTTCGGGTCGACCTGGCCAGCGTCGCGAGCATGGGGCACGCCCGTCTCGGAGCCAGCCGCCTGCGGCCTTCGGATCGGCGTCGCGGACGAAGGGGCCGCCGGCGGGGTCGCCGCGCTCGGGGTCGAACACGGGCCTGCGCCTCTCTGCCGCACTCGCGTGACACCGACCGCGTCGGGCCCGAGCCGAGCAGCACCTCTGCGCTCAGTAGAGGACGAGCGGGCCGGGCTCGGGGAGGTCGAGGATGCGGGCCAGCAGGTGGGTGATGACGTTGTTGGTGGCCATGTCGCCGGCGTCGGGGAGGAGGCCGATCTCTACCAGCAGGTCGGCCAGGCGCACCATCACGATGGCGAAGCGCAGGCCGCCGAAGACCTCGTAGAAGGCGAGCAGGTCGGGGTCGAGGTCGCGCCCCACCCGGGCGGCCCAACGGGTCGCGGTCTCGTCGTGGGAGGCGAAGCCCTCCAGCCGGTCGAGGCCGCGCATCTCGCTGTGGTGGCGGTCGACGAAGCGCCACCAGCCCAGGTCCGACACCGGGTCGCCCAGGGCGACCAGCTCCCAGTCGAGGACCGCGACGCACTCGAAGTCGTGGAACAGCTGGTTGCCGATGCGGGCGTCGCCCCAGCACAGTGACACGTGCTCGGCGGGTGTCGTGGGCGGCCGGTGCCCGCGGATCCACGCCCAGGTGGCGTCGATGACCGGGTTGGGCGTGCCGTCCGACGCCGACGCCCACCACCGCTCGGTGTCGGCCAGCATCTGGTCGACACCCGGCGCTCCGAGGTGGGGCTTGGACAGGAAGCCGAGGCCGAGGCCCTCCCAGTCGGCCAGGTGGACGCGGGCCATGGCTTCCAGCCCGCTGTCGTAGAGGCGCCGCCGCTGGTCGGGCGGGGCATCGACCACGAAGCCCTCCTCGGTGTAGGAGGGCCGGTCGGCGGGCGCCTCGCCGTCGACGCGTCGCATCAGCGAGAAGGGGGCGCCCAGCCACCTGGGATCGTCCTCGTAGGCCAGCATCCGGGGCATGGGGACGTCGGTGTCGGCGTCGAGGGCGGCCATCACCCGGTACTGGCCGGCGAAGTCGGGCTCCCAGAAGATGGTGTGCACCGTGGGCGCCACCCGCACGACCAGGCGGTCGGACCCGCCGTCACCCCAGGTGGCGTCGACCAGCAGGGTCTCGCCCGAGAAGCCGCTGCCGGGGGGCACGCCCACCTCGCCCACCGTCGCCCCGCCGCGGTCGGGGGTGCGGTCGGTGAGCCAGGCCGACAGCTGGCGCGCCGTCGTCTCCGGGTCCCGGGTGAGGATGGCCATGTGGGAGCACCCCTTCGCGTCGGGCCCTCCCCGCGCCTGCACGGCGGCGGCGGCGGTGGTAGGAACACGAGGGCCGGTCGGTAGAACACGTTCTACCAGTCGCTCCCGGCGCCTGCCCGCCCCCCTACGCCACCGTCGCCGCCGACGGCCGACAGGAGCCCCGATGCCCCTCACGTCCTGGGACGACTACCCCGTCCACCAGACCTCGGAGCTCATCGGCCACGTCGCCACCAGCGACCGCAACTTCTACGACCGCTACTACTTCAACATGATGGAGACCGGCGGTGACTGGTTCGCCATCTTCGGGCTGGGCCAGTACCCGAACCTGGGCACGACCGATGCCTTCATCGACGTGCGCCTGGGCGGCCGCCAGCACATCGTGCGGGCCTCCGAGCCGCTCGTCGACCGGGCCGACACGTCGGTGGGGCCGCTGCGGGTCGAGGTGGTCGAGCCCCTGGTGAAGCTGCGGTTCGTGGTCGACGCAGCTGACCACGACGTCGAGATGGACGTCACCTGGGAGGGGTTCGGCCCGGCCATCGAGGAGCCCCGCCAGTACCTGCGCAGCGAGGGCAAGGTGGTCTTCGACACCCAGCGCCTGGCCCAGATGGGGTCGTGGTCGGGCACCCTCGCCGTCGCCGGCCAGGAGCTCGCCGTCACCCCCGAGACGTGCTGGGGGTCGCGGGACCGCTCGTGGGGGGTGCGCCCGGTGGGCGAGCCCGAGAGCGACGGCATCCGCCAGGGGGTGAACGTCATGGAGGGCCTGTGGAGCTACTTCCCGATGCGCTTCGAGGACCACTCCCTGTTCGTGATCTGCCAGGAGCGTCCGGACGGGAGCCGACCCCTGACCCAGAGCGAGCGGGTGTGGCTCGACGGCTCCGTCGACGACCTGGGCCCGGTCGAGCACGAGCACCGCTTCGCGCCCGGCACCCGGGTGATGGTCGGGTCCACCCTCCGCTTCCCCGAGGCCGGTGTCGAGGTCGCGTGCGAGCCACTGCTGGCCAACTTCGTCTCCCTCGGCACCGGCTACGGCATGGACGCCGACTGGCGCCACGGCATGTACCACGGGCCCGACCCGGTGGTGGCCGGGCTCACCTTCGAGGTGGACGAGATCCAGGGCCTGGCCCAGTACGGCATCGTCGACCACGCGGCCCGCTTCACCTATGACGACCACGTCGGGTACGGGCTCTACGAGCACGGCGTGTTCGGTCCCTTCCCCCGCTACGGGATGACCGACGGGGCCATGGGGGCCCCGGGCTGATGGCCGACGACGCCGAGCGGGGGGCGCGCCGCCCTGGGCATCGACGAGGGCGAGGCCCGCATCGGCGACGCCCGCCAGGAGGCCGCCTTCGCCCGCTGGTTCGCGACCGCCCGGGGCGCCGACGAGGTCGACCGTCGCCGAGGTCGACCGGCCCACGGGCGGGTTCTCGGCCGAGACCCTGCTGGTGCGGGTGGCGGTGGCCAAGGAGGGGCGTCGGGTCGAGGAGCGGGTGGTCGTCAAGCGCGAGGTGCCCGACCCTGCGATCTACCCCGAGCCCGCCCCGGGCCTCGATGTCGAGGTCGAGATCCAGCACCGCTGCATCGAGGCCCTGGCCCGCCACGCCGACGTGCCGGTGGCGCCGCTGCTCGGGTGGGAGCCCACCGGCGAGGTGCTGGGCGCCCCCTTCTACGTGATGGGCCACGTCGACGGCTGGGTGCCGGGCGAGTCCCCGCCCTACCCCTCCCACGGCTGGTACGCGGAGGAGGCGTCGCCGGCCGAGCGGCGGGCGCTGGTCGACAACGGCCTGGCCGCGCTGGCCGCGGTGCACGCCGTCGACTGGCGGGCCGCCGGGCTGGACTTCCTCGTCGGTCCCGGGGTCACGCCGGGCACCGCCCACCAGCTGGCCCTGTGGGAGGCCTACGCGGCCCGCGAGCTGGACGGTCGCGTCCACGAGCCCATGGCCGAGGCGGCTGCCTGGCTGCACGACCACCTGCCCGACGACCACGAGGTCACCTTCTGCTGGGGCGACCCCCGGCCCGGCAACATCTTCTGGCGAGGCGTCGAGGTGGCGTGCACCACCGACTTCGAGGCCGCCGCCATCGCCTCGCCCCTGCAGGACCTGGGCTGGTGGCTGATGTTCGACCGGTCCCTGCACCCCGACGGCGTCCGGGCCGACGGCGACCCGAGCCTGGCCGAGCAGCGGGCCCTCTACGCCGGCCACGCCGGCATCGCCGTCCCCGACACCACCTTCCACGAGGTGTTCGCCGGCTACCGCTACGCCGCCATCGTGGTGCGGGTGCTCAACCGGCTGGTGGCCCGGGGCGACATGGCCCGCCGACCAGCCCTTCTGGCGGGAGAACCCGGCGGTCGACTGCCTGGAGCAGCTGCTGGCGGAGCACGTGCGGTGACCAGGGTCGTCCGGGACCCGGCCGGCCACCCCGACGACGAGCTGCACGAGCCGACCGGCGACGACCCCTGGTGGCGGGAGACGTGCTGGTTCACCTTCACCGTCCCCGAGCGGCGCCTGTCGGGCCAGCTCTACCCGTTCATGGCGCCCACCCTGGGGGTGGCCGCGGCCGGGGTGTACGTGTGGGACGACACCGGGGCCGACCCCCGAGACCGCCCTCTACGCCAAGAACCACTGGCACCTGCCCGCTGCCCGACCAGCCCCTGTCGGACATCACCTTCGCCAACGGGATCCGCTACCGCTGCACCGAGCCCCGGCGCACCTACGAGGTGGGCTACGACGACCCCGACGGCGACGAGCTGCACGTCGACGCTCACCTTCACCGCCGTCACCGAGCCCCACCGCCTGGGCGACGCCCACATCGACCAGCCCGGCCGCTACCGGGGGACGATCGTCCTGCGGGGCGAGCGCATCGAGGTCGACGCCTACGGCTTCCGCGACCGGTCCTGGGGGCCCCGCCCGCAGGTCGGCCCCGGCATCCACGGCACCCCGTTCGACCACGGCGGCTACAGCTACGCCACCGCCTCCGACGACCACGGCTTCCACATGATCTCCATGGACCTGGGCGAACGGGTGCGCGTCGATCCACGGCCACCTGCTCCGCGACGGGCACTGGTCGGCGCTGGCGTCGGGCACCCGCGAGGTGCTGGCCCGCGACGAGGCGACCGGCCACCCGCTGCGGGTGCGGGTCGACGGCGTCGACGAGGACGGGCGGGAGCTCCACGCCGAGGGCACCTGCCTGAACCACCTCGCCTTCCCCATCAACCCCAACCTGTTCACGGTCAACGCCCTGGTGGCGTGGGAGCTCGACAGCGTCGTCGCCCACGGCGAGGACCACGACAACTGGAGCGCAGCCGGCATCCGCGCCTTCCACCGCCGCCGGCGCGAGGCCTCGACCTGAGCCGCGGGCGCCCGGCGGTGGCGCCTGCTGGACTGGCGGGGTGGGACAGGTGCAGCTGCCGCCCGGCCGAGGCCGACGACGTCGGGTTCCTGGCGACCATGCTGGGCGAGGCCGCGGTGTGGCGCCCCGAGAAGCGCACGCCGACGGGCGAGGAGGTGATGGCCGACCCCCGCTACGAGATGTACCTGCGGGGGTGGCCGAGGCCGGGCGACGTCGGGGTGGTGGCCGAGGACGACGCACCGGTGGGGGCGGCGTGGTACCGCACCTTCACGGAGGCGGACCACGCCTACGGGTTCGTGGGCGAGGACGTGCCCGAGCTGGCGATCGCCGTCGTCGCCTCGCGCCGCGGCGAGGGCATCGGGCGCCGGCTGCTCGTCGCCCTCATCGAGGCCAGCGTCGCCCAGGGGTGCCCGGCCCTGAGCCTCAGCGTCCAGCGAGGCGAACCCGGCGCGCCGCCTCTACGAGTCGGTGGGCTTCGTGCCGGTCGAGAAGGACGGGACCTCCTGGACGATGCTCCGACGCGCCGATCGAGACGGCTGACCGGCCGACCGCGCGCCGGTGGACCCGAGCCCAGGCCGAGGTCGGTCTCATGGTGGGGCGGACGGGAGACGGACGTGGGGGACCGAGGCGACCGGCGTCAGGTGCCGGTCGAGGACGCCCCGCCGGCCGTCGCCCCCCGAGCGCCGGACGCCTTCCGGGTTGCCGCCCGCTTCTTCGCCGGTCGCTTCTTGGTCGCCCGCTTCTTCGCCGCTTCCTTCTTCGCCGCCCGCTTCTTCGCCGCCCGCTTCTTCGGCGCTCGCTTCTTCGGTGCGCTCCTCTTCCGGGGCTCGGTCGCCTTCGCCGGGGTCGGGGCCAGGCCGGCGGCGGCGACCAGCTCGTCGAGGGCGGGCTCGACCGCGTCGGCCATGGCCCAGACGTCGGGTACCAGCTCCTTGTCGACCATGAAGCCGATGTCGATCGAGTCCATGTAGCTGAACACGGTGACGTTGAGCCCGCAGCCCTCCATGACCGGGCCCATCGGGTAGCAGGCCACCGCCTCGGCCCCGGCGAAGTAGAGCGGGAACGGCGGGCCCGGGACGTTCGACACGATCATGTTGTGGAGCGGCCGGTGGGAGCCGGCCAGGTTCATGCCCGAGTAGAGGCGCGACGCCAGGTTGAACAGGTTGGGCCCGGCGAACTCGGCCCAGTCCTGGAGCATGGTGGCGCCGACGGCGTTGTGCTCCTCCTTGGCCCCCTTGGTGGTGGCCTGGATGGGTCGAGGCGCTCGACGGGGTCGTCGAGCTGGGTGGCCAGCGAGGTGAACAGGGCCGAGACCTTGTTGGAGCCGGCGGCGTCGCTCCTCGGTGCGCACCGACACCGGGCAGACGGCCACGAGGGGCTCGGCCGGGAGGGCGTCGTGGTCCTCGAGGTAGCTGGCGCAGGGTGCCGGCGCACAGGGCCAGGACCACGTCGTTCACGGTGCAGCCGAGGGCGGTCTTGAGGTCCTTGACCGTGCCCAGCGGGAGGCGGGCGAAGCCCACGTCGCGCCGGCCGGACGTGGGCCCGTTCCACGGCACCCGGGGGGCGGTGAGGGGCACGGCGCCGACCAGGCCCTGCGGGGTCGCGCCGGCCCTGCACCACCCGGGACACGCTGCGCGCCGTCTGGTTGAGCAGCGGCGCCAGGCCCATGGTGCGGCGCACCTTGGAGGTGACGGCGTGGCCCAGCAGCTCGATGTCGTTGGGGATGTGCTCCGACGGGAGGTCGGGGAGGGGCCCGTCGACCACCGCGGCGGCCGGGTCGAGGTCGAAGAGGTGGACCATGAGCTCGGCCCCGCTGGCCCCGTCGATGGCGCAGTGGTGGACCTTGGAGACGAGGCCGATGCGGTCCTGCTTGAGGCCCTCGACGACCCACATCTCCCACAGCGGACGGCTGCGGTCGAGCGGGACGCTGGCGATCTGGGCCGCCATCTCGCCCAGCTCGCGGCGCCCGCCGGGGGCGGGGGCCCCGATGCGGCGGACGTGGTAGTCGATGTCGAACTCGGGGTCCTCGACCCACACCGGGTGGTGGAGGTTGAGCGGCACCGTCACCAGCCGCCGGCGGAACTGCGGGATGCGGTCCATCCGCGAGGCGATGAACCGCTTGATGTCCTCGAAGGAGTAGCCGCCCGGCATGGTCGACGGGTCGAGGACCATGGCCATCGGCACGTGCATGTGGTGGGTGGGCGTCTCCAGGTACAGGAACGTCGCGTCGAGCCCCGTCAGTCGCTCCATGGGTGCCTCTCCCCGTCGCCGGTGTCGCTCCGTGCCAGCATCCCACGGATGGCCGACGCGGTGGTCGGGCGCGAGGGACGGGCCCGAACGAGAACGTGTTCTAGTCTCACGGCGTGGACTTCGACGACACGCCCGACGAGGCCGCCTTCCGTGCCGAGGCCCGAGCCTGGCTCGACGCCCACGCCCCGGCCAAGGGCAGCCCCGAGGACTTCTCCCAGGGCTACCTGGAGGGCACCGCCGACGTGGCCGAGCACGTGGCCCGGGCCCAGGCCTGGCAGCGCACCCTCTTCGACCACGGGTGGGCCGGCATCACCTGGCCCACGCGAGTACGGCGGGCGGGGCGCCGGCGCGGTCGAGTCGATGATCTGGAACGCAGGAGATGGCGCCGCTACGGCGTGAACGTCGGGCCCTTCGCGGTGGGCATCGGCATGGCCGGGCCCACGATCCTCCGCCACGGCACCGACGCCCAGAAGGAGCGCTTCCTCACCCCGATGCTGAAGGGCGAGGAGATGTGGTGCCAGCTCTTCAGCGAGCCCGAGGCCGGCAGCGACCTGGCCTCGCTGCGCACCCGCGCCGTCCTCGACGGCGACGAGTGGGTCGTCACCGGCCAGAAGGTGTGGACCTCCGGCGCCGAGGTGGCCGACTGGGGGATCCTGCTGGCCCGCACCGACCCCGACGCCACCAAGCGCAAGGGCATCACCTACTTCCTCGTCGACATGACGCTCGCCGGGCATCGAGATCCGGCCCCTCCGGCAGATGACCGGCTCCAGTCGCACTTCAGCGAGGTGTTCCTCGACGAGGTCCGCATCCCGGCCGACCAGGTGCTGGGCGAGGTGCACCAGGGGTGGGCCGTCACCGCCACCACCCTGGCCAACGAGCGGGGCCTCATCGCCGGGGGCAACAAGGCCTCCGACGCCGTGGCCCTGTGCGCGCTGGCGGCCGACGCTGGGCCGCTCCGAGGACCCCGTCCTGCGCCAGGCCCTGGTCGACTGCTGGATCCGCCAGCGGATCCAGGCCTACCACGGCTACCGGCTGCAGACGGCGCTCAGCCAAGGGCGCCAGCCCGGGGCCGAGACCTCGATCATGAAGCTGTTCGCGGCCGAGTACCTGCGCCGTCTGGGCGCCGCCGCCCTGGCCACCCTGGGGGCCGACGGCATGCGGGCGGGGGAGGGGCCGGGCGGCGGCGACTGGCAGGCCCGGTTCCTGCACGCCCCGGCCATCGGGATCGCCGGCGGGTCCAACGAGGTGCAGCGCAACATCATCGGCGAGCGGGTCCTGGGCCTGCCCCGCGAGGCGCCGGTCGACGACGTGCCCTTCCGCCAGCTGGTGTCGGGCCGGAAGTAGCGTCGGGTCCGGATGAGCACCGCTGCGCCGCTCGGGCGCCGACCCGGACTCGCTGACGCCCACCCAGGCGGCCCGCCGCGAGCGGGTGCATCCGCGCCGCCCTCGACCTGGGCGCCGAGGGGGGCTACGACGCGGTGCAGATGCGCGCCGTGGCCGCCCGCTCCGAGGTGGCCCTCGGCACGATCTACCGCTACTTCTCGTCCAAGGACCACCTGCTGGCCGCGGCCCTGGTCACCTGGACCAACGACCTCGAGCGCCAGGTCGCCCGGCGCCCGCCCCGGGGCAAGACCCCCTCGGCCCGGGTCGGCGACGTGCTGCAGCGGGCCACCGCCGGCATGGAGCGCCAGCCCAAGCTCACCGAGGCGGTCATCCTGGCCATCTCCTCACCCGACCCGGGGGCGGCGTCGTGCCAGGGCGAGGTGGCCGGGGCCATGGCCCGGGTGATGGACCGGGCCATGCCCGACGACCTCGACCCCGAGGTCCGCACCGACGCGGCCCGGGTCCTCAACTTCGTCTGGTACGGCGCCCTGCTGGGCTGGGTCAACGGCTGGTCCGGCACCGACGACGTGGGCCGGGAGATCACCCGCGCCACCCGAGCTCCTCCTCCGCCAGTTCGACTGACCCCCGGGCGGGCGCAGCGTCCCGGCGCACGACCGACCTGCGCCGCATGTGGCACCCTGTGACCCGACGGCGAACGAGGGGACGGGGCGTGCGAGCGACGCGACGGACGGCGGGGGCGTGGGCGGCGGCGATGGCGGTGCTGGTGGTGGCCGCGGTGCTGCTGCCGACGGGCCCCAGCGGCGCCCAGGCGAGCCCGACCCTCACGGTGGACCCCGCCACCGGCCTCCGGTGGGGCCAGCCCGTGACGGTGTCGGGCGCCGGGTTCACGGCCGGGGCGGCGGTGGCGCTCCGCCAGTGCGCCGACGCCACCACCGACGACTGCGACCGGTGGGTGCCGACCGACGACGCCGGCGGCAACGACCAGGTGGTCGCCGACCAGGACGGCTCGTTCTCGCTGACCATGGCCTTCGACGCGGTCGTGCGCGACGACGACCTCCTCGAGGTGCCGTGCTCGGCCGAGGGCTGCACCCTCCAGGCGTCCGAGGGCGCCGACGTGCGGGTCGTGTTGACCCTCGACCTGGTGGGCGAGCCGTACGTGTGGCCCGAGGCCCCGCTCACCGTCGGCGCGCCGGAGAAGCTGGTCGTCGACGCCCATGCACCGGACCCGACGATGCGCACCGGTGAGGTGGTGTCGGTGTCGGCCGTCGGCCTCGACCCGTTCCACCGGATGCCGTGGGGTCCCGAGGCGCCCGGGGTCCCGGGCGACTACGGGCCCTACGCCGCGATCGAGGTGTGCCGCGCCACCCCCGCGCCCACCGGCCAGGAGTGCACGATCCTGGGCAACCGGTCGCGCACCCTGGCACCCGCCTTCGACCCGAGCGTGGCCGATGACGGCACGTCGGAGGCGGAGGTGGTCGTGCCTCCGGTGGTGCAGACGCCCTCGGGCCCGCTGGACTGCGTGGCCGACGGGTGCACCCTGGCCCTGACCCAGGGCGGGAACCCCCGGACCGACCGGGTCCCGCTGGACTGGGTCGACGAGTGGTGGCCGTGGCCGTCCGTGGCCGACGCGGCGCGCGAGGTCCTCTCCTCGCTGACCGGGACGACGCCGTCGGCGACGCAGGTCGCCTCCTTCGCCACCGAGCTCGACGCCCGGCGCACGCTCGTGGGGGCCTTGGTCACGTACCTGGCCGTGGGTGGGCGTCCGGCGGTGGGCGACGTGACCCGCCTCTACCTCGCCTACTTCGACCGCCTGCCCGACCCCGACGGTCTCGGGTACTGGCTGGAGCGCCTGGAGGGCGGCGACTCGCCGTCGACGATCAGCCGGGCCTTCTCGGTCACCTCCGAGTACCGGACAAAGGTGGCCGGCCTGTCCGACGCCGAGCTGGTCGACGCCACCTACGACCTCGTCCTGCACCGGGCCCCCGACCCCGACGGGCGGGCCTACTGGGTCGCTCGCCTCGGCGCCGGCCTGCCCCGCTGGAGGCTCGTGCTCCTCTTCGCCCAGCTGTCCGAGGGACGGGCCCTGTCGGCCGACCAGGTCGCCGCGACGTCCATCACCACCGGCCTGCTGGGGCGGACCCCCACCGCCACCGAGACCGCCGTGCCCACCCGCGTCCTGGCCGACGCGGTCACCGCCTCCCAGGAGCTGGCCGCCATCGTCGGCTGACGGGTCCAGGTCCAGGCCGAGGACACGAGGTGCCAGGCACCTCGTGTCCTCGGGCACCTCGTGTCGTCGGGGGCCGGGCCGGCGGTGGCGTCAGTCCCAGTCGGGGCCGAAGGGCGGGTCGACCTTGCGCAGGTGGCGGTCGAGGCCGGCGAGGGCCTCTCGGTCGCTCGTCGTGCAGGCCGACCTGGAGGGCACCGAAGTTCTCCTCGATGCGCTCACGGGCGGTGGCCTTGGGGATCACCGCCACGTGGTCGCCCTCGTCGAGGATGGCCCGCACCAGCACCTGGGCAGGCGTGGCGTCGCGCTCCTCGGCGATGCCCACCACGACGGGGTCCGACAGCAGCTCGCCCCGGGCGAGGGGGGAGTAGGCGGTGAAGAGCACGTCGTTCTCGGCGCACAGGTCGCGCAGCTCGTCCTGGGCCAGGTAGGCGTGGTGCTCGACCTGGAGGCAGAAGATCGGCGCGATGTCGAGGGCGGTGCGGAGCTGGTCCGCGGTGAAGTTGGAGACGCCGATGTGGCGGGCCGCGCCCGCCTCGACCAGGTCGCCCAGCGCCTCCAGGTCGGCGGGGCAGGTCGTCCAGGTCGAGCGGCCAGTGCAGGAGGAGGAGGTCGACGTGGTCGGTCTCCAGCTTCGAGAGGCTCTCGTAGGTGGCGCTCTTGACCGCCTCCGGGGCGATGTGGTCGTTCCACACCTTCGTGGTGAGGAAGATGTCGTCGCGGTCGAGGCCGGAGGCGGTGAGGGCCTGGCCGACCGTGTGCTCGTTGCCGTAGGCCTGGGCGGTGTCGATGTGGCGGTAGCCGACCTCGAGGGCGGCGATGACGCCGGGGAAGGTGTCGTCGCCGACCAGCTCCCAGGTGCCGTAGCCGAGTGCGGGGAGGGTCGTGCCCTTGATGGTGCGCAGCATCATGTCTGGCTATCGCCGGATCGCGCGCGTTCCCAACGAGGCGTCCCGTGCGGCGGTGGGACGTGGCCTGCACCTCGGCACACTGCGGGGGCGGGCCCACGACGAGGAGATGTGTTCCCCATGGCCGATCGCGATCGCCGTCGACTTCTGGTTCGACCCCCTGTGCCCGTGGTGCTGGATCACCTCGCGGTTGATCCTCGAGGCCGAGGCGGTCCGCGACATCGACGTGACCTTCCACGTGATGAGCCTGGCCGTGCTCAACGAGCACCGAGACGAGCTGCCGGAGCGCTACCGGGAGATGATGGCCAAGGCCTGGGGCCCGGTACGGGTCGCGACGGCCATCGACCACCAGCACGGCCAGGAGGCCTTGTCGGCCTACTACACGGCCACCGGCACCCGCATCCACACCGAGGGGCGGGGCAACGACGACCTGCGCGGCATCGTCGTGGAGTCGCTCGAGGACGCCGGCCTGCCTGCCGACCTGATCGATGCCTTCGACTCCGAGGAGCACGACGACGCCCTGCGCAAGAGCCACCACGCGGGCATGGACGCGGTCGGCGACGACGTCGGCACCCCCACCATCCACGTCAACGGTGTGGCCTTCTTCGGTCCCGTGCTCAGCCGCATCCCCCGCGGCGAGGACGCCGGCAAGGTGTGGGACGGGGCCGTGCTGCTGGCCGGCTACCCCCACTTCTTCGAGCTCAAGCGCACCCGCCACGAGGACCCCCAGTTCGACTGACCCCGTCCTCGGAGAAGCCGGTGACCGTTCGCGCTGCTGGGGGGCGACGGTCGGGTCCCCTGGTTCGTGGGCGGCTGCGAACCGGTGACGGCGCGCTGCTGGGGGCGACGCGTCGGGTCCCTGGTTCGTGGGTGAGGGCGGTGCGAGCGCGGACCGGGTCCGGCCTCGGGGACCGGGGCGGTGGGTCGAGGCGTGTGCCCCGGGTCAGATCTGGGAGCCGGCGGTCGGCCCAGTAGGGGTCGCGGAGGCGGCGCTTGATGAGCTTGCCGTTGGGCTCGCGGGGGAGGGCCTCGACGAAGTCGACGGAGCGGGGCAGCTTGAACTTGCGCCATCCGGGTGGCGGCCCACTCCAGGATCTCGGCCTCCACCTCGGGTGAGCCCTCGACGCCGTCGGGCGTCTCCACCACGGCCTTGACCTCCTCGCCCCAGTCCGGCGTGCGGGATGCCGAAGACGGCGACGTCGGCCACCTTGGGGTGGGTGATCAGCTCGCCCTCGATCTCGGCCGGGTAGATGTTCACGCCGCCCGAGATGATCATGTCGCTCTTGCGGTCGCGCAGGTAGAGGTAGCCGTCCTCGTCGAGCTCGCCCAGGTCGCCGACGGTGAAGAAGCCGTCGATCCGGTTGTCGTCGGTCTTGGCCTGGTCGCCCTTGTACTCGAAGTCGGCCATCAGCGACATGTAGACGGTGCCGATCTGGCCGGGGCCGAGCTGGTTGCCGTCGTCGTCGTAGATGCGGACCTCGCTGCCGGGCCAGGCGCGTGCCCACCGAGCCGGGGCGCTCCAGCCACTCCTTGGCGGTGATGAGCGGTGCCGCCGCCCTCGGTGGCCGCGTAGTACTCCTGGATCGTGTCGCCCCACCACTCGATCATCCGCCGCTTGACCTCCGGCGGGCACGGCGCCGCGCCGTGGACCATGTTGCGCAGCGACGAGACGTCGTAGCCGGCGCGCGACGTCCTCGGGGAGGTCGAGCAGGCGGACGAACTGCGTCGGCACCATGTGGCTGTAGGTGACGCCGTGGCGCTCGATGAGCTGGAGGGTCTCCTCGGCCTGCCACTTGTCCATGAGCACCACGGTGTGGCCCAGCGGCCAGCGCGTTGCCCGTCCACATCAGGACAGCCGTGTGGTAGAGCGGCGAGACGGTGAGGTGGACGTGGCCGTCGCTGGGGCGCGATGCCGAACAGGTTGGGCAGGTAGCCCATGAGCTCGGCCATGTCGTCGGGGCCGATGTCGGCCAGGGCCGCGCTTGACGCCCTTGGGCCGGCCGGTGGTGCCGGAGGTGTAGTGCATGGCCGCGCCGGTGGTGCGCTCGTCGGGGACCGTGGTGGGCTGGCCGCCGCCCAGCTCGGCGAGCGGCCGGAAGCCCTCGACGGCGCCGACCGCGAAGCAGGCCTCGGCCGGGAACCCGGCCTCGGCGACCGCGGCGCGGGCCACCTCGGCGAAGCGCTCGTGGGCCACGAACGCCTTCGCCTCGCTGTCGGCGAGGATGTAGGCCACCTCGGGCCCGACCAGGTGGAAGTTGATGGGCGTGATGCGCACCCCGACCTGCAGGGCGGCGAGGAACAGCTCGATGAGCTCGACCCCGTTGGGCAGCAGCACGGCGACCGTGTCGCCCACCCCGAGGCCGAGGGCCCGCAGCCCGTGGGCGCCCTGGTTGGCCCGGGCCAGGAGGTCCCCGGCGGTGTGCTCACCGCCCTCGGGGTCGACCAGCGCCAGCCGGTCCGGGTCCGCCTCCGCCAGCCTCCAGAAACCGAGATCTCCCATGGCGGGAGACCCTAGCCAGCGCTAGAACACGTTCTCGTTTCGGGGACGGACGACGCCGGACCAGGGGCCGACCGCGCGAGAACGCGTTCCACTAGGGTCCCCTCGCCCCACCCGCTCCTTCCCCGAGGACCCCGCCATGAAGGCCGCCCTGCTCCACAACACCGGTGACGAGAAGCTCGAGATCGTCGACGACATGGAGGTCGGCGAGCCCGGCCCCGGCGAGGTCACGATCCACATCAAGGCCACCGGCGTCTGCCACTCGGACCTCTCGGCCATGAACGGCACCCTCCCCCAGGGCGCCCCGTTCGTCCCCGGCCACGAGGGCGCAGGGGAGATCTCGGCGGTGGGCGACGGCGTCACCGACCTGGCCGTGGGCGACCACGTCATCGTCGCCTGGTCGCCGCCGTGCGGGAAGTGCATCAACTGCACCGAGCGCAAGTCGCCGCACCTGTGCGTGATGATCCAGTTCTCCATCGCCGGCACGCCGCGGTTCACCCGCAACGGCGAGGACGTGTTCGGCATGGCCGGCACCGGCACCTTCGCCGAGTACATGACCGTCCCCCAGGAGGCGGCCATCAAGATCGACGACGACATCCCCTTCGAGATCGCCTCGCTCATCGGCTGCGGTGTCACCACCGGCGTCGGTGCCGCCATCAACACGGCCAAGGTGAAGCCCGGCTCGTCGGTCGTGGTGTTCGGCTGCGGCGGCGTGGGGATCGCCGCCATCATGGGCGCCCAGGTGGCCGGGAGCGGCCACGATCGTCGCCGTCGACCTGGTCGAGGACAAGCTCGAGCAGGCCAAGGAGTTCGGCGCCACCCACGGCTGCAAGCCCGACGACCTGGCCGAGCTCCAGGCCGAGCTCACCGGCGACGGCTTCGACTACGCCTTCGAGGCCATCGGCCTGCCCGTCACCATGCGGGCCGCCTACGACGCCGTCCGCCGGGGCGGCACCGCCGTCATCATCGGCGTGGGCGGCATGGACAAGGAGGTCTCCTTCAACGGCTTCGAGCTGTTCTTCTCGGAGAAGACCTTCATGGGCAGCTACTACGGCTCGGCCGACGTGCGCTCGGACTTCCACCGCCTGCTGCGGCTCTGGAAGTCGGGCCAGCTCAACCTCGACGGCATGATCTCCAAGCGGATGAAGGTCGACGAGGTCAACGAGGCCCTCGACGCCATGAAGAAGGGCGAGGTCATCCGCACCGTCCTCACCTTCTGAGCCCCGTCTCCTGACGGCTCTCCGGCAGGGCCCCGGTCGCCCGGCGGCCGGGGCCCCGCCGCATCCTCGGTCCCGCGCCCCCGTCCCTCGACCTTGGACGGGTGTCGTTGCCCGGCCCGTCCAAGCGTCCAAGGTTGGCGGCGGCCCTGCGAACCTTGAGCGGACGTCGCCCCATGTGGCGCTCAAGCGCCCGAAGGTCGACGGGTTGGTGCTGTCAGTCGCCGCGGCCGGAGATGAGGACGTGGGTCCCGTCGGGACTGCCCAGCAGCTCGCAGGCGCCGCCACCCACGACCGAGAAGGAGCGGAGGGCCACCCGCTCTCCCGTGGGCGTGGTCGCAGTGCCGTCGGGGCCGACGGTGAAGCCGTCCGGCCCGTCGGCCTGGGCGACGAGGGCATCCATCACCCTCTCGACGTCGTCGACGGCCAGGACCGCGTGGGCGTCGCCCGCGCCCTGGGTGGCGACGAACCGGGCCCCCGGTGGTACCTCGAAGCGGCGATCGAACCCGCTCTGGCAGTTGGCCCCGGCCCAGAAGAGGTCGCCGACGGCGGGCTCGGGGTCGTCGCGCGCGGGGAGGAGGTCGACGGCGTCGGACGGCACCGACGCCGGATCGGGGAGCGTCGGGGTGCCGGTCTCGGGATCCGTCGGAGCTGGGAACCGGGAGGCGTCGCCGTCGGCGCTGCGGACCCGATCCGACGGTTCCGCGGTCCAGTCCACCCAGATCGCGCCCGTGGCCTCGTCGCCCCACAGGAACCGGAGCCCGGCACGGTTTGGTCGCCCGTCCACCTGGTCGGGCCCGGACGATGCGGCGGCCCCGCACTGGAGGCTGTCGACGGGGGCACCCGGGTCGCCATCCGCCACGGGCACGAGCACAGGGTTCTCCTCGCCGCCCTGGAGCTCGACGAACCATCGGCACGAGGCCGCCGTGCCCGGCATGGGGAGACCGAGGTCGCGCAGCTGTCCGGACAGGTCGTCGAACACGGTGAAGGGGTCGTCGTCGACGGTGACGAGGGCGCCCCACCCCGGCTCCTCGAGCCTTCCCCCGCCGAAGGCGGGACCGGCGAGGTGGGCGCCCTCGGGGACCTCGAGTCCCGAGTCGCCGATGGGGGTGCCGGGAGGCGCGAGCGAGGGCGGTGTGGCCTCGGTCGTCGTCGCCCCGTCGTTCGCCGCGCTGTCCTCGTCGGCGCTGCTGCACCCGCCGGCCAGCGCCAGCGCGACGACGACGAGCCCGACGGCACGCCCGGGCCATCGCGCCTCGCCCCCAGACCGCCTCCGCATGCCCACCGAGAGTAGGGCCGAGGATCCCGCCGCCCGCCGCGCCCTCGAACCTTGAGCGGAGGTCGCCACATGTGGCGCACATGTGCTCAAGGTCCGAGGGGAGGTCCGGCGTCGTTGTCCCTGGGCAGGTGGCCGGGCAGACCCGGCGACCAGGGTCTGGTCGGTCGTCAGTCGCTCTGCGAGGTGACCAGGACGTGGTGGCCGTCGGGGGAGCCGAGCAGGGCGCAGCCCCCGCCCCCGGCGGCGATCACCCAGGCCCGCCGGGGCACCGGCGTGCCGACGGGCGTGGTCACCTCGACGATGTCGTCGGGCGCGAAGGCATCGGTGGTGTCGGCCTGTCCGGCCAGGGCGTCGAGGACCGGCTCGACGCTGTCGACCTCCAGGACCGAGGGTCCGTCGACGCCGCCCTGGGCGGCGACCAGCCGTGCGCCCTCGGGAAGGCGGAAGCGGTCGTAGCCGCTGTGGCAGTCGGAGGCGGCCCCGAACCGCTCGCCCGCCTCGGGCGAGGTCGGTCCGGCGCGGTGGGGGAGGAGACGCCGGGCCGAGGTGGGTACCGGGTCGGGCCCGAAGGGAGCAGGCTCCGGTTCGTCGAAGGCCGGCGTCGGCTGGACCGGGCCGGGCCCCGAGGCCGCCCCGTGGCCGCCGGCGCCCTGGTTCGTCTGTCGGGTGCTCCACGTGAGCCAGACGGCGCCGGTGGTGCCCCGGCCCCACTCGAGCGACGCGCTGGCGTCGGAAATGTCGTCGGGGGCCCCGGAGGACGGACCGCGCCCCGAGGCCTCGCACCGGAGCTCGACCACCGTGCCCCTCGGCGCACCGTCGACCACCGGGACCCACTCGTCGGGCCTCCCCTCGTCGGCCGTGTCGACCCCCCACTCACACGCCGAGGCGGACCCCGGCATCGCAGGCCCTTCCTCGCGCACCTGGTCGGCCAGGGCGTCGAGGACGGTGAACGGGTCGTCGTCCACGGTCAGGAGGGCGGCCCAGCCCCCGCCGGGCTCCAGGTCGGGGCCGCCGAAGGCCGGACCGGCCAGTCGCGCGCCCTCGGGGACCTCGAGTCCCGAGTCGCCGATCGGCGTGCCCGGCGGCGCGAGCGAGGGCGGTGTGGCCTCGGTCGTCGTCGCCCCGTCGTCGGCTGCGCCGTCGTCGTCGGCGCTGCTGCACCCGCCGGTCAGCGCCAGCGCAGCGACGACCGCGAGTGCGGGGCGCGTCGGGTCCACCGTGCTGCGCCCTCGGACCGCCTCCGCATGCCCACCGACAGTAGGTCCGATGGTCCCGGTCGCCCGCCGCGCCCCTCGGACCTTGGACGGGTGTCGTTGCCTGGCGCGTCCAAGCGTCCAAGGTTCGCCGGGGCCCCCGAGCCTTGTACGGAAGGCCCCGCATGTGGCGGGGTTCCGTCCAAGGTTCGTCGGGGGGACGCAGGCTGGGCAGGTGTCCGGGCACGTGTCCACGCCGAACGAGAACGTGTTCTAGTGTGCCCGGACGTGACACCCCCACCCGCTCCGGACGATGTGCTGAGCGCTCCGCTCGTCATCGAGTACCCGTTCACGAGGACCACCGGCCCGGTCATCGGCGCCTTCCTCACCGGCCTGCGCGAGCAGGTGCTGGTCGGCATCAAGGCCTCCGACGGGCGGGTCATCTGCCCGCCGGTCGAGTACGACCCGACCACCGGCGAGGACCTCACCGAGATCGTCGAGGTCGGCCCCGGTGGCCAGGTCGTCACCTGGGCGTGGGTCCCCACGCCCCACGACAAGCACCCGCTCGACGAGCCCTTCGCCTGGGCCCAGATCCTCCTCGACGGCGCCGACACGCCGCTGCTCCACGCCGTGGCCGTCGACGGCCCCGACGCCGTCTCGGCCGGCCTCCGGGTCGTGCCCCGCTGGGCCGACGAGCGCGAGGGCCACATCAACGACATCGCCTGCTTCGTCCCCGAGGAGGCCTGATGGCCGACGTGACCCTGCCCGAGTCGCTGCGCGACGTGGAACCGGTCCGGAGCGTCCGCACGCCCGCCCGGCTCGACTACGAGTTCGTCGCCGGCGACGCCACCAGCCGCTTCCTGCGCAACATCGAGCAGAAGCGGATCGTCGGCCAGCAGGCCGCCGGGGGGCCGGACCTACGTCCCGCCCCGAGGCGCCGACCCGGAGCTGGGCCAGCCCACGCCCATCGAGGTCGAGGTGGCCCAGGTGGGCACCGTCACCTCGTTCTGCGTGGTGAACGTGGCGTTCCACGGCTCGGTGATGGAGATCCCCTACGTCAGCGCCCTGATCCTCCTCGACGGCGCCGACCTCTCGATCATGCACCTCATCCAGGAGGTGCCGGCCGACCAGGTCCACATCGGCATGCGGGTCGAGGCGGTGTGGCGCGACGACGCCGACATGGAGCCCACCCTCGAGTCGATCAAGTGGTTCAGCCCCAACGGCGAGCCCGACGACACCGACGTCCGGATCCCCGGCGAGGACCACGGCACCGGCCTCGGCTCCTGGGTCGGCGGCGTAGCCGCCCACCGAGGCGCTGGTCCGCAACCCCCGCACCGGCGAGGGAGGGAAGGCCTGATGCGCGACGTCGCCGTCATCAGCTTCGCCCAGACCCCGGCCCGCCGCCGGGTGCAGGAGGTCAACGAGGTCGAGATGCTCATGCCCGCGGTGCACACCGCGCTGGGCGCAGGTCGACATGACCATCGACGACATCGGGTTCACCTGCTCGGGCTCCACCGACTACCTCGCCGGCGTCGGGTTCAGCTTCGTGTCGACCCTCGACTCGGTCGGCCCCTGGCCCCCGATCCAGGAGAGCCACGTCGAGATGGACGGCGCCTGGGCCCTCTACGAGGCCTGGGTCAAGCTGCAGCTCGGGGAGATCGACACCGCCCTCGTCTACTGCTACGCCAAGTCCAGCCCCGGCGACCTGCCCATGGTGCTGACCCGCCAGCTCGACCCCATCACCGTGGGGCCGCTGTGGCCCGACACCATCAGCCTGGCCGCCCTCCAGGCCCGGGCCCTGCTCGAGTCGGGCAAGGCCACCGAGGAGCAGATGGCCGAGGTCGCGGCCCGCAGCCGCAAGGCCGCCATGGACAACCCCAACGCCCAGCTGGCGTGGGACCGGCCGGCCTCCGACGTCCTCGCCGAGGAGCACCTCATCGCCCCGCTCCGCCGCAGCGACTGCCCGCCCATCACCGACGGCGCCGCCGCCATCGTGCTGGCCGCCGACGACGCGGCCCGGGAGCGCAATCGACCGCCCGGCGTGGATCCGAGGCATCGACCACCGCATCGAGCCCATCCACCTGGGCCACCGCGACCTCACCGTCAGCGAGTCCACCCGCATCGCGGCCGAGAAGGCCGGGGTGGCCGACGGCGCGGTCGACGTGGCCGAGCTCCACGCCCCCTTCACCCACCAGGAGCTGATCCTGCGCGAGGCCCTGGGCCTGGCCGACGACGCCGTGGTCAACCCGTCCGGCGGGGCCCTGGCCGCCAACCCGATGATGACCGCCGGGCTCATCCGCATGGGCGAGGTGGCCAACCGCATCTCGGCCGGCACGGCCGACCGGGGTGTGGCCCACGCCACCAGCGGGCCCTGCCTGCAACAGAACCTCGTCTGCGTCATGGAAGGAGAGGGCTGATGGGCAAGGAGCGCGTCGCCGTCGTCGGGATCGGTCAGACCAAGCACCAGGCCACCCGGGGCGACGTCTCCGTGGCCGGCCTGGTCCGGGAGGCCGCCTCCGCGCGCCCTCGCCGACGCCCAGATGACCTGGACCGACATCGACGCCGTGGTCGTCGGCAAGGCCCCGGACTTCTTCGAGGGCGTGATGATGCCCGAGCTGCTGCTGGCCGACGCCCTGGGCGCCACCGGCAAGCCGCTGTTCCGGGTCCACACCGCAGGCTCGGTGGGCGGCTCCACCGCCATCGTGGCCAGCCAGCTCATCCAGGCCGGGCATCCACGAGCGGGTGCTGGCCGTGGCCTTCGAGAAGCAGTCCGAGAGCGAGGCCATGTGGGCCCTCTCGCTGCCCATCCCCTTCACCCCGCCGCTGCACGCCGGGGCCGGGCGGCTACTTCGCCCCCCACATCCGCAGCTACATCCGCCGGTCCGGCGCGCCGGACCACATCGGCATGCTGGTGGCCCTCAAGGACCGCCAGAACGGGCTCAAGAACCCCTACGCCCACCTCCACGAGCCCGACATCAGCTTCGACTCCATCAAGGACTCGATGATGCTGTGGGACCCGATCCGCTACGCCGAGACCTGCCCGTCCAGCGACGGCGCCTGCGCGGTGGTGCTGGGCAGCGAGTCGGTGGCCGACGACGCCGCGCGCCGAGGGCCGCCAGCCGGCCTGGATCCAGGGCACGGCCATGCGCTCGGAGCCCACCCTCTCGGCCGAGCGCGACACCGTGCTGCCCCTCGGCGGCGCCCTGTGCGCGGCCGACGTCTACAAGCAGGCCGGCATCACCGACCCCCGCAAGGACGTCGACTGCGTCGAGATCTACGTGCCCTTCAGCTGGTTCGAGCCCATGTGGATGGAGAACCTGGGCTTCGCCGAGCCCGGCGACGGCTGGAAGATGGTCGAGGAGGGCGCCACCGCCATGGACGGCGACCTGCCCGGTCAACATGTCCGGCGGCGTGCTCTGCACCAACCCCATCGGCGCCTCCGGCATGCTCCGCTTCGGCGAGGCCGCCATGCAGGTGCGGGGCCAGGCCGGCGAGCACCAGATCGACGGCGCCCGCCGGGCCGTGGGCCACGCCTACGGCGGCGGCTCGCAGTTCTTCGCCATGTGGGTCGTCGGCTCCGAGAAGCCGTGAGCGCCCTCCGGGGCCCGAGGAGGACGTGACCGTGGGACGACTCGACGGCAAGGTCGCCATCATCACCGGAGCGGCCCGCGGCCAGGGTGAGGCCGAGGCCCGCCTGTTCGCGGCCGAGGGGGCCAAGGTCGTGGTGGCCGACGTGCTGGCCGACGAGGCCGCCGCGGTGGCGGCCGACATCGGCGACGCGGCCCGCGCCGTCACCCTCGACGTCACCGACGAGGACGCCTGGCAGCAGGTGGTGGCCGACACCGAGGAGGCCTGGGGACCGGTCACCACGCTGGTGAACAACGCCGGCATCCTCGACTTCAACGCCATCGACCGCTACGACGCCGACCGCTTCCGCACGGTGCTGGAGGTCAACGTGATCGGCGCCTTCCTCGGCATCAAGTCGGTCATTCCGTCGATGGCCCGCTCGGGCAACGGGTCGATCATCAACATCTCGTCCAACGGCGGGATGGAGGGTCTGCCCTTCCTGTCGGCCTACTCCACCAGCAAGTGGGCCCTACGGGGGCTGTCAGCCGCTCGGCGGCCATCGAGCTGGGTCGCAAGGGGATCCGGGTCAACACCGTCCACCCTGGCGGCATCGACACCCCGATGACCCGCTTCGACGGCAGCGACAACAGCACCTCGGCCTTCTACCAGAACCTCCCGATCAAGCGGGTCGGCACCGTCGACGACGTGGCCCCGGTGGTGCTGTTCCTGGCCTCCGACGAGGCCGGCTACGTGACCGGTTCGGAGTACGCCGTCGACGGTGGCCACCTCGCCGGCGACGCTGCCGTCCTGTCGCAGATCCCGGGCGCCTAACGTCTCCCGTGGTCGCCGCCGGCGGCCGCCGACCCGCCATGGTGGGTCGACCGCGCGGGAGGGGACGCCGCCATCGCTGCCACCCAGCCGCAGATCCGCCGTCGCGTCGACCCGCCCCCCGGGCCCGCGGGGCGCGGTCCCTCTGTCCCGACGCCGGGACCGGACGCGCCGCCCCGCGACCCGCGGCACACGGGCCTCGCCGTGGCCGCCGCCGGAGCCCTGGCCCTGGCCGCGGTGCGGGTGGTGCTGGCCCTGCGGGTCGACCGCCTCACCGCGCTGCCCGACGAGGTCGGCTTCCTGGGCGACGCCTGGCTGATCGGGCGGGGCCAGCCCGCCCCGCCCATGGGGTTCGCCCCCTTCTACCCGCCCGGCCAGCCCCTGCTCCTGGGCCCGGTGGCGGCGGTGACCGAGGGGGCCGAGGTGCTGGCCACCTCGGCCCGCCTGGTGGACGTGGTCCTCCTGGCCGCCATGGTGCCGGTGCTCATCGCCCTGCTGGGTCGCCTCGGTCGCCTCGACCCCGGCCCCCGGGCCCTGGCCGCGGTCACGGCCTCCGCCCTGCCCGGGCTGTGGATCGCTGCGGTGGTGGTCTGGCCCGACGCCCTGGCCGCCCTGCTGTGGCCCCTTGCGCTGCTGGCCCTGGCGGCCCTGGCGGGTCGGGGCCCCCTGCTGGCCCGCGTCTGGTTCGGCCCGGCCGTCGCCGCCCTCTGGGTGGTCCACGCCCGGTTCCTGCCCGTGGTGATCCTGGGCGGGGCGCTCCTCGTGCTCCGCCTGGTCGCGCCCCGGCCCCGGTCGGGGAGCTCTGGTGGCCCGCTGGGGGAGCGCACCGCGGATGCGGTGAACCTCGTCCTCGGCGGGCTGGTGCTGGTCGGGGGCCTGTGGCTCAGCCACGTGGTGGAGGTCCGCTGGACCACCGTCGCGCCGGGTCCGCTCTCGGGTGCGACCGACGACCTGGCGGCGACGGCCCGGGGGTCGCTCCGCTCCCTCGCGGGCCAGGGCTGGTACGCCCTGGCCGGCACGGCCGGGCTGGCGGGGATCGGTGTCGTCACGCTCGTGCGCGCCGCGCTGACCGCAGGCCGCGACCGCCTCGCACCGTGGCACGACCCTGTGCGGCTGGTCGCGGCCGGGGCCGTGCTGGGCTGGGCCGCGGTGGTCGTGGCGACGTCGGTGCAGCTGCGCTCGCCGTTCGCCTTCGGCGCCGAGCCCGTGCTCGACCTCGTGGCCAACGGCCGCTACCAGGAGGTGGTCCTGGCGCCCCTGGTCGCAGTGGGGGCCGCCCGTCTGCTGCGGGGCACGGTCGCGGTGGCCGACCGGATCGGTCTGGTCGTGACCGCCATCGCCCTGGCCGCCGTCGTCATGGTGCTGGTCGGCTTCAGCCCGTCGGTGCTCAACGGCGCCAGTGCGGCCGGCGTCACCTGGGCCACCTCGGCCTGGTCCGCGGTCCCGGTCGTGATCCCCACCGCCCTGGTGGTCGTGGTGATGGGCGTGGTGCAGCTGGGGCGCACCGGGCGGCGCACGGCCCTCGTCGTGGTGGTGGTGCTGCTCGTGGGCGCCACGCTCGTCGGCGCCGAGCGGGCCGAGGAGGTGGTGGCCGCCAGCCGGGAGCCGTCGACCATCTCACCGGAGCTGCCCCGCCTCGACGACCGGGTGGCGGGCCAGCCTGCGGCCTACCTCAGCGACGGCGCCACCCTGGCCCTGCTCACCACCGTCAGCTGGGACCTGGCCGACTCGGGCATGACCGTCTTCGCCCGGGGCGAGACGCCCCCCGAGGCGCTGGTGGTGACCCGGGCCCCGACCCTCACCGGCCCCACGCCGTCGGACCCCGGCCTGCCCCCCGAGGCCCGACTCAGCGCGGTGCTGGGGGAGAGCGGCCTCGCCCTGTGGGTGCTGCCCGGCGCCCAGGCGGAGCGGCTGGCCGCGGCCGGCCTGCTCTACCCCGAGGACCCGACCGGTGCGGTGCCCGAGTCCGCCCGTCGAGCGTCGGTCCGCACCCCCGCCGAGGTGGCGACCGCCGGGACCGGCGCTGCTCCCGTGCCCGTCGAGGTCACCCACGACGGCGGCGGCGCGGTGTGGCCTGCCGGCGCGCAGACGGTGGACCTGGTGCTGCGGGGGCCTGCCGGGGCCGTGCTGTCGGTGCCGGTCGGCGAGCTCGACCCGGGGGCGACGACCACCGTGGCGGTGCCGGGCCTCGGCCTCGCCTCGGCGTTCGGACCGGGCCGCCACGACCTCACCGTGGAGGTCGTCCAGCGCGGTGTGCCCTTCGCCCTGGACGGACCCGCGCCGACGCTGCGGGTCGAGGTGGGGTGACGCTCAGTCGCCGCCGTACCGGGCCGAGGCGGTGGCCTTGGCCGGGGTCTCGTCCATCTTGTCGGGCCAGTGGGGCGGGGGGAAGAGGGTGCGCTCGTCGCCCGGCGTCGCGCTCGGCGTCCTCCGCGTAGAACTGCTGGTACCACTTGCGGAAGGCCATGAACGGGCCGTCGGTGTCGGCCAGGGCGGGGCGGGTGAGGTGGGCCTTGTGCTCCCACACCGGCATGTCCTCGCGGAACTGGCGGTCGACCTCGTCGACGAAGGCCTGGGCCACGTTGGAGTTGGTCTCGGCGTCGCCCAGCGAACGGGTGTAGAAGTCGAAGCGCGGTCTCGCTGCTGCTCGGCGTCGATCGGGGTGGTCGAGCTCACCAGCAGGGTGTCGATGATCCCGCTGAAGCGGACGATCGACACGCCGGGGCCGTAGCCCAGGGACTCGATCTTGCCGTCGACCACACCGCGCGGCGTCGGGAACTTCTGGATCGAGCGCATGTCGGCCACCGGCCCGTCGGTGACGTAGTCGGTGATCTCGGGGACCTCGGCGGTGTTGTGCACGTAGCGGAAGTGGGCGGAGTCGACGGCGTTCTCGCCCAGCTCCTGGGCGTGGGCCATGACCGTGTGGCGGGTGCGGATGGGCCCGAAGAACTCACCGCCCTCCAGCTCGGGCAGGGCGGGCACGTCCCACTGGGGTCCGACCTCGGGGTCGGGGTGGAACCACACCAGGGACTTCCCGTTGACCTCGAGGGTCGGGTAGGTGCGGATCCTGGCCCGCTTGTTGGTTCGGGTGGAGTAGGGGATGTCGACGTTGGTGCCCTCGGTGTCGAAGCGCCAGCCGTGGAACGGGCACTGGATCTCGCAGCCGGCCACGGTGCCGCCGTGGCCCAGGTGGGCGCCGAGGTGGGGGCAGAAGGCGTCCATGACGTGGAGGTGCTCCTCCTCGTCCCGCCAGGCCACGAGGTGGCGGTCGAAGTAGAAGAGCGCCCGGGCGGCCCCCACCGCGACCTCGTCGGGCTCGCAGACCTGGAACCAGCCGAAGGGGATGGGGAAGGGGTACCGGTTCATCGGGTGTGCACTCCGCAGAGGAACTAGAACGTGTTCCATCCTAGTGGTGGTGCCCGCCGCCACCCCACGCCGCCACGCCCCGGGAGGCTCCATGGCTGACGACCTCAAGCTCGGACTGGTGCTCGGCTACTGGTTCGCCGACCCGCCGACCGGGGTGGCCGAGCGCATCGCCCTGGCCGAGGAGCTGGGGTTCGACTCGGTCTGGTCCGCCGAGGCCTACGGCTCGGACTGCTTCACCCCGTTGGCCTGGTACGGCGCCGCCACCTCCCGGGTGCAGCTGGGCACCGCCGTGTGCCAGATGGCGGCCCGCACGCCGGTGGCCACGGCCATGTCGGCGCTCACCCTCGACCACCTCACCGAGGGCCGTTTCATCCTGGGCCTGGGGGCGTCGGGCCCCCAGGTGGTGGAGGGCTGGTACGGCCAGCCCTACCCACGGCCCCTGGCCCGCACCCGCGAGTACGTCGACGTGGTCCGCCAGGTGCTGGCCCGCGAGGAGCCGGTGACGCTCGACGGGGCCCACTACCAGCTGCCCCGCACGGGGGAGGACACGACCGGGCTGGGCAAGGCCCTGAGGTCGATCACCCACCCCCGCCGGGCGGACCTGCCCATCTACCTCGGCGCCGAGGGGCCCAAGAACGTGGCCCTGGCGGCCGAGATCGCCGACGGGTGGCTGCCCATGTTCATGTCGCCCGGCCTCGACCGCCACTACCGCCAGTGCCTGGAGGAGGGGTGGGCCCGACCCGGCGCCCGTCGGGGGGCCGACGACTTCGAGGTCGCCAACCTGGTGCAGATCGTGATCGACGACGACGTCGAGAAGGCGGCCGACGCCGTGCGCATGTCGCTCGGCTTCTACATCGGGGGCATGGGGGCGCGAGAGGTCAACTTCCACGCCGACCTGTTCAGCCGCATGGGCTACGCCGACGACGTGGCGCGCATCCAGGACCTGTTCCTCGGGGGCCGCAAGGAGGAGGCCATCTCCTCGGTGCCCCTCGCCCTGGTCGAGGACGTCGCCCTGGTCGGCCCGCCCGACAAGATCCGCGAGGACCTGGAGCGCTGGCGCGACACCTGCATCACCAGCCTGCTGGTGGCCGGCCCGCCGGAGACCATGCGCCAGGTGGCCGACCTCGTCCGGGGCTGACCCGGGGACCGACCCGCCCGCCCCGCACCGGCACGCGAGCACGACGAGATCCGGAGCCGAACGCGTGCCACTTCGTCGGGGTGGGGGGCCGGACGTAACCTCGCCCGCATGTCCGACACGCTGCAGCCGGTCGCCCTGGGACGGAAGCCGGGCCCGGCCTCGTCCTCCCGTCCCCCGCTGACCCCCGGGGAGGCCCGTGCCGCCATCCGGGCCGCGGGCGAGGCCCTGCTCGACGAGCGCCGCCCCCTCACCGCGGAGGAGCTGGCCGCCCTGGCCCACGTGCCCGACGCGTCCGTGCCCGCCCTCGCCTCGCTGGCCCACGAGGTCCGCCTGGAGTGGTGCGGCTCCGAGGTCGAGGTCGAGGGCATCTTGTCGGCCAAGACCGGCGGCTGCCCCGAGGACTGCCACTTCTGCAGCCAGTCGGCCCAGTTCGACACGCCGGTGCAGGCCACGCCCTTCCTCGACACCGACGAGGTGCTGGCCGCGGCCCGCGAGACCGCCGCGCTGGGCGCCGTCGGAGTTCTGCATCGTGCTGGCCCTGCGCGGCCCCGACGAGCGCACCATGGCCCGCATCCTCGAGCTGGTGCCGATGGTGCGGGAGGAGGCCGGCCTCAACGTCGCCGTGTCGGCCGGGATCCTCACCGAGGACCAGGCCCGGCGCCTGGCCGAGGGGGGCGTCCACCGCTACAACCACAACCTGGAGACGGCCCGGTCCTACTTCGACCAGGTCGTCACCAGCCACAGCTTCGACGAGCGCCTCGCCACCTGCCAGCATGGTGCTCGACAACGACATGGAGCTCTGCTGCGGCGTGCTCATGGGCATGGGCGAGACCGTCGACCAGCGCCTCGAGCTGCTGGAGGAGCTGCGGGCGGCTGGGCCCGGCCGAGGTGCCGGTCAACTTCCTCAACCCACGGCGGGCACGCCCTTCGCCCACCTCCCGGCGGTGGAGCCGCTCGAGGCCATCCGCTGGATCGCCCTGTTCCGCCTGGGCCTGCCCGAGGTGATCCTCCGCTACGCCGGCGGTCGGGAGTTCACCCTGCGCGACCTCCAGGCCATGGGCATGACCTCGGGCATCAACGCCCTCATCATCGGCAACTACCTCACCTACCTGGGCCGCAGCCCCTGCCGAGGACCTCAAGATGCTCGACGACCTGCGCATGCCCATGGGCGCCCTCGGCAAGGTCCTCTGAGGGCCGACACCCGGTGGCCGCCCCGCCCCTCGCCGCCCACTGCGACGGCTGCGGACGTCCCACGTCGGACTGCGACGGGTGCCGGTCGCCCCACGACCCGGCCCGCTTCTGCCCCACCTGCGGGCGGCGCCTGGCGGTCGTCGTCACGCCGACCGGCCACCGGGGTCGCTGCCGGGACCACGGGCCGGTGACCGCCGGGGGCACCGCCTGACCGACCGGCCCGGTGTGCCCCGCACCGGTCGCGCACGCCGATCCGAGCCCCTAGGGTCGCTGCGGTGGAGGTCGTCGTCGGTCCGGTCAGCGCCGGGAGCATGGGCGCCTTCGCCCACTTCGGGCGCGGGGTGCTCCACCGGCCCGGCCCCGGGGCCGACGTCCCCTCCGATGCGGCCTCGTCCTTCGACGGCTACCTCGACGAGTGGACGGCGCTGGGGGTCGGGGAGGGCGAGGTCACCTGGCGCAGCGATGCCGAGCCCGAGGTGGTCGAGTACCTCGTCTACTCGTTCTTCCGGGTGGCCCAGGAGGTCGACCAGGCGTCGCCGGGTCGGCCCACGGTGGTCCCCGAGGCGGCCGCGCCCTTCTACCGCCTCCTGGTCGGTGCCCTGCTCGCGGCGCTGGAGGCCGAGGGGGGGTCGCGTGCCGAGTTCGCGTCGCACGTCCGCGAGTTCTGGCCCGGCGACCAGGAGATCCCCTGACCCACGCCTGGGGCGGCCGGCCGCGGCCGGGGCTCAGCCGTCGTTGCGGAGGCGGGCCAACCCGCGCCGGGCCCGGGCCACGGCCTCGCCGTGGGGGGTGCCATCGAGGGCGTCGGCCGCGTGGGCCAGCCGGCGGATCACCACGGGCTGGCGCAGCCAGTGCTCGAGCTGGGCCACCACGCTGCGCCGGGCGAGCGGGAAGCCGCGGGTGAGCCGGCGCCGACCGCCCTCGTCGAGGGGGCCCAGCAGGTCGGCCACGTGCAGCACGGCGGCGAGGCGGGCGTTGGGGTTGCCCGGTGACTCGAGGCGGTCCTCCCAGAGGTCCAGGTAGGGGCCGAGGTCGTCCTCGGCCGCTGGTGATGAGCCCGAGGCGGTGGCTGATCGGCGCCCGGCCCTCGGCCGGCGCGGAGGCGAGGGTGGTGAGCCAGGCGGCGCGCAGGGTGCGCCGCACCGCGGGGGCCTCGGCCGCGGGCCAGTCGAGCCACCCGGCCCGGCGGATCCGTGCGCCGACCAGGGCGTCGGGCGGGGCCAGGCGACCGTCGCACAGACGGGTGAGGATCTCGGGGAGCAGGCGCTTGAGGTCGACGGCCTCCCCCCACGTGGTGAGCGACTTGGCCACGTAGCGGTCGAGGTCGGGCCGCGGGATGCGGGGCGGGGGCAGGGCCAGGGTGCGGAGGTCCTGATCGGACACGCAGTGCCGGCAGGCGGGCATGCCGGGCCGGAAGGGGTAGACGCCCAGGACCTCGGTGAGGTCGGTGAGGGCCAGGTCCAGCTGGCGCCGGGTGCCCTCGCCGATGGGCGGGGCGCTGAGCGGGGTCTCGTCCGCGTCGTCGGGGGCGACGGCCGCCGAGGCCGGACGCACCCGCCGGACCGGGGCCGGGGGGGCGTGGAGCGGAGCGGCCATGCCCCGAGGCTACCGACGGGTCCCGTGCCGGTCGGGGACCGTCAGGAGGCGCGTCGCTACCGGTGGCCATCGACCGAGGGGTCGACCGAGGGGAAGTCGCGGTCGGGCACGTAGCGCTCGCCGCCGTCCCAGGTGAGGGTGACGACGGCCTCGCCCCTGGGCTCGTCGGGCGGCTGGGACCCGGGGGGCCACAGGTCGTAGTGGAGGGCGACCTGGTCGCCGCCCACACCGACGACGGTGACGTTCCAGCTCGGGTCGGACGTGTCGCGCCCGAGCAGCCGCCCGTCGCCGAACATGAAGGCCTGGGTCCGCCCGCCCGGCTCCTCGCCGACCAGCACCCCAGCACCCTCGCTCCGGAAGCCGCTGGGGTCGATGATCGTGAAGAGGGGGAACTCGGCGGCCACCTGGCCCGCCGCCTCCTCCACGGTGAAGGCGCGCGGGGCCTCGGTGGTCGTGGTCGGCGGTGTGGTGGTGGTCGTGGTGGGCGGGCTGGTCGTGGTGGTGCTGGTGCTCGTGGTCGGCGCCGCCGTGGTGGGCGCGGCGGTCGACGGCGCACTGGTGCTGGGCGCACTCGAGACCGGCGCGGTGGCCGGCGTGGGCGGCGGTGTGGTGGTGGGGCCGGCGGCATCGTCGCCGGAGAGCAGGAGGGTGCCGGTGACGGCCACCACCACCAGCAGCAGCGCCCCCAGCACCAGGGCCGCCACCAGCGGGGCGCGGGAGGGCGGGGACCCGTCCGGCCCCGCACCCGCGGGCGGGGCGCCGGTGGGCGGTCCCGGCGTCGGCGGGGCCGCGGCCCACGCCGGGTCCGACGGTGGCGCGGTGGGGGCGGGGACCACCCACGACCGGTCCGCCGGGCCCACCGGGGCGGGTGTCGGTGGAGGGGAGGGGGGCGGTGGAGGGGTGGGGGCCGGGGATGGCGGGGCGACGGGTGCCACGAGCGGGGCGATGGCTGCGGCGCCGGTCGGGGTCAGCCGCCCGGCGGTGTCCTGCAGGGCACGACGGAAGGCGGAGGCGGTGCGGAAGCGGTCGCCGGGCTCCTTGGCCATGCCCTGCTCCAGCACCGCCGCTGCGGTCGCGGGCACGCCGATGGCGCGCAGGTCGGGGACGGGCTCGTGCACCACCCGGTACATCACCGGGGCCACCCCCTCGTCGTGGTCGCCGGCGAAGGCGGCCCGGCCCCGCAGCAGGGCGTGCAGGGTGGAGGCGAGGGAGTAGACGTCGGTGGCGACGGTGGCCCGCTGGCCCTGCACGACCTCCGGCGCGGAGTGCAGCACCGTGCCGATGACCACCCCGGTCGCGGTCTGGTGGGCGTCGGCCACGACCGCGATGCCGAAGTCGGCCAGCTTCGGCGTGCCGTCGGGTCCCAGGAGCACGTTGGCCGGCTTCACGTCGCGGTGCAGGACGTGGGCCTGGTGGGCGGCGGCGAGGGCGTCGGCCAGGGCCACGCCGACGGCGAGGACCTCGTCGGTGGGCATCGGGCCCTCGTCGAGGCGGTCGGCCAGCGAGCCGGCGGGGAGGTGCTCCATGGCGAGGTAGGGACGGCCGTCGTCGGTCGTGCCGGCGTCGTGCACGGCCACGACGTTGCGGTGGCCCGACAGCGCACCGATGGCCTCGCACTCCTGGGCGAAGCGGTGGAGCGCGTCCTCGCTGGTGCCGGCTGCGCTGAGGACCTTGACCGCGACCAGGCGGCGCAGGCGCACCTGCCGGGCCCGGTAGACGGTGGCGAAGCCGCCCCGACCGATCTCGACGAACTCGTCGTAGCCCGCGATGCGCAGCCCAGGCTCCCCGTCCACCGCCGGGAGGCTACCGATCGCCGTCCGCCGACGGGTCGGGGTCGGCCCGCCCCACGGCGCGGCGCACGGCTCGGGCCCGTCCGGCGGGCAGGAGGGCGTCGACCGCGTCGAGGAGGTCGTCGACGGCGGGCAGGGCGGCCAGCACCCAGCGGGCGAAGCACCCGTCGTCCATCCAGGCCGCGTCGGCCGGGTCGACCAGGCGGGGCCAGCACCGCGGCCAGGGCCACGTCGGTGGCGTCGGCCGCGGTCGCGGGGTCGCGGCCAGCGCGGCGCAGGTGGGACCACGCCCTCCGCTGCCCTCGGGAGGCAGGTGGTGGCCGCGAGGGCCGAGGCCAGGTCGGGGGCGAGGGCGCACGTCGCCACCGGTCGGCCGCCCCGGCCACGACGGCGTCGAGCCACAGCGCCTCCCAGAGGCGGTCGGGCGCCACCTCCGGCGGCGGGGTGGCCGGCCCAGGGCGCGGCGGAGCAGGTCGACGAGGCGTCCGGTGGGCGTCCTCGTCGACGAGCAGGGGTCGGTCGCCGTCGGCGGTGCGAGCCCCGGTGGGCGAGGCTGCCGTCGCGGCCGACCAGCACGGCGACGGTGAGGGCGACGCCGGTGCCGGCCGTCGTCGTCGGCGCGAGCGCCGTGGCCCGGGCGACCACGCCGGCGGCCGACCAGCGGGCGGGGACGATGTGGCCGAGGAGCAGGTCGGCCGGGTGGAGGCCGTCGGGGAGCGGGCGCACGGCGAGGTCGATGCCGTCGGGCGTGGGGCGGGCCCGCACCAGGGCCGGGGCGACCGGCGCGGCGGGGGGCCGGGCGTGGAGCCCGACGAGGTGCTCGATGAGGTGGCTCGCAGGTCCTCGGCCGGGAGAAGGCCGGGGGTGGACGGGCGCGGACAGGTGGGGTGGGGCACGGGGACCTCCGGGCAGCGTGGAGGTTCCGGCGGTCGGTGCCGGGGGTCCCGGCGGGGGGCGGCCGCGACCCCGTGGCCCCATCATGGCCGGCGGGTGCGACAGCGAGCCCGGTGGGGCCCGGCGGGCCAGGTCAGGCGGTCGCCGAGGCCCCGGGCTCGTCGAGGTGGTCGACGAAGCGGGCCGCCCCGGGCATCCGACGCTCGGTGAGGACCCGGGCGAGGCGGGCGTCGGAGGATGCGTAGGCGTGCAGCGCCTCGTGGGAGAGGTCGTGGATGCGCTCGCGGTCGACCTCGACCGGGGTGAGCCCCACCAGGCGGGCGATCGACTTCAGCGAGCAGGAGACCCGGAGCACCGGGCCCACGTCGGACTTGTAGAGGCGGTAGGCGTCGAGGTGGCGGTGGTGGTGCCAGGCCCCCCGGTAGGCGCCGGGGTGGCCCGGCAGCGGGGCGCGGGCGGTGCGCAGGCCCGGGTCGAGCAGGAGCCGCAGCCCGAGGTCGAGGCGGTGGACGGCGGCCCGGTAGGCGAGGAAGGGCAGGTCGAAGGCGGAGCCGTTCCACGTGGCCAGGACCCCGGGGGCAGGCTGCGGAGCCGCTCGTCGAGGTCGAAGAGCAGGGTCGACTCCCGGCCGCTGAAGGTCTCGTCGTGGCAGCCGAGCGAGAGGGCGACGGTGAGGACGGGGGCGACCCGGGGGTCGAGCCCGTCGGTGCTGGTGTCGGTCTCGATGTCGAGGCCGTAGACGACCGGTCGCCGTGTCATCGAGTCGAAAGGGTAGGAGCCTCGCCGCACGGGTGGGGGATGCCTGTGACCGACGCCGCACCGGGTGCGGTCGGTCGGGGCCGGGGTCCCGGTCAGCCGGCGCGGGCGATGCGCCCGCCGATGGGGGCGGCCACCACGTAGCCGGCGTCGGCCCGCTCGCCCTCGCTCTCGCCGCCCCAGAGCCCGTACTCGAGGTTCTGGCGGGCGTGGTCGCGGCAGTCGACCCGCACGGGGCAGCGCATGCACACCTGGCGGGCGGCGGCCTCGCGGCGCAGGCGGGCCGGTGGTCGCTCGGCGTGGGGGGCGAAGAACAGCTCGGTGTGACCGCCGCAGATGGCGTCGTCCATCCAGGCCGGGCGGGTCCAGGTCGGCGACCAGGTCGGTCGGTCGGCTCTCCGTGGTCAGTGCTCATGGCTCCGAGCTCCCTCTCGGTGACGGGGACAAGGGTAGGAGGCCGCGGCAGCCGGATGGCCGCCTCTGAGGCAGATTGTACGAATACTGCCGATCTGTGTGAGCGATGGAGGCGCTCCCGCTCAGTCGGCGGCGCCCTCCAGGACGCGGGTGACCAGGGCGGCGACCGGGCTGCGCTCGGCCCGGGAGAGGGTGACGTGGGCGAACAGCGGGTGGCCGGTGAGGGCCTCGATCACCGAGGCGATGCCGTCGTGGCGTCCGACCCGGAGGTTGTCGCGCTGGCCCACGTCGTGGGTGAGGACCACCCGGCTGCCCTCGCCCAGGCGGGACAGGGCGGTGAGCAGCACGCCGCGCTCGAGGTTCTGGGCCTCGTCGATCACCACGAAGGCGTCGGTGAGGCTGCGGCCCCGGATGTGGGTGAGGGGCAGCACCTCGAGCAGGTCGCGGGCCAGCACCTCCTCCACCACCTCCCGCCCGGCCAGGGCCTGGAGGGCGTCGACCACGGCGGCCCCCCACGGGCCCATCTTCTCCTCGCGGTCGCCGGGGAGGAACCCGAGCTCCTGGCCGCCCACCGCGTAGAGGGGACGGAACACCATGACCCGGGAGTGGGTGCCCTGCTCGAGCACCGACTCGAGACCGGCGGCGAGGGCCAGCACGCTCTTGCCCGTGCCGGCCCGGCCGCCGAGGCTGACGATGCCGATGTCGGGGTCGGCCAGCAGGTCGATGGCCACCTTCTGCTCGGCGCTGCGGCCCCGGACGTCGAACAGGGAGCGCTCGCCGTTCACGAGGTGGAGGCGCTTGTCGGGGTGGACCCGGGCCAGGGCCGACTGCGAGCCGTGGTGGAGCACGACCCCGGTGTGGCAGGGGAGGTCGCGGGCGGCGGCCAGGTCGAGGGTGCGCTCCTCGAACAGCTCGTCGATGTCGGGCGCCTCGGCCTCGACCTCGACGAAGCCCGTCCAGCCCGTGTCGCGGGCCTGCTCGTTGCGGTACTCGTCGGCGTCGAGGCCGACGATGCTGGCCTTCAGCCGCAGGGGCAGGTCCTTGGTGACGACGATGACGTCGGCGCCCTCGGCCGAGCCAGGTTGTGGGCCACGGCCAGGATCCGGTGGTCGTTGTTGTCGGCGGTGAGGGCGGGCGGGAGCCCCCGGGTGTCCTGGTGGTTCAGCTCGACCCGCAGCGTGCCCCCGGCCTGGTTGACCGGCAGGGGCGAGGTCAGCGAACCGTGCTCGACCCGCAGGCGCTCCAGGACCCGGAGCGCCTCGCGGGCCGCCCACCCGAGCTCGGGGTGGTGCCGCTTGGCCTCGAGCTCGGTGAGGACGACGACGGGCAGCACGACCTCGTGCTCGTCGAAGCGACCGAGGCAGCCGGGGTCGGCGAGCAGGACCGAGGTGTCGAGCACGTGGGTGCGGCGGCGCGGAGGGATCGAGGTGGTGTCGGGCACGGGTGCTCCCGGTCGGTTGTGGTCGGTGAGGTGCGCACCGCCGAGGGGCCGCACCGTCGCGCCGGAGCAGTGGGCGACGGGGCTGTCGGTCGGGCGAGCACCGACGACCATGCAACACCCCCCGGCGGGCGCGGGCGTGGATGGGGGCCGAGCGTCCACGCGCCGGTCACGCGGTCGTCGCGCAGGCGTCCCCGGACGGCCGGGCGGGGGTGGGACAGGGCAGGTCCGGTCCGATGGCATGATCGGCCCGTGCCCGAGGTCGAGGACGCCCGCTCGCTGTTCTCGCTGCCGCGGGACGTCGCCTACCTGGACACCTGCTACATGGGTCCGCTGCCCTCGGCGACGGTCGAGGCCGGGTGGATGGCCCTCGACCGCAAGGCCCACCCGTGGACGGTCGTGGGCGACGACTTCTTCGTGCCGGGCGAGACCTACCGGGGCCTGGTGGCCGACCTCCTCGGGCTCGATGCCGACGGGGTGGCCATCACCCCGTCGGTGAGCTTCGGCCTGTCGACCTTCGCCGCCGGCCTGCCCCTCGCGCCGGGTGACGTGGTGCTGGTCCCGGCCGACGAGTTCCCGTCGAACCTCAACCCGTGGAGCGCGGCGGCCGACCGCGCCGGTGCCGCCGTCGTGCGGGTGCCGCGCCCCGCCGACGGCGACATCACCGCGTCCCTGGAGGCGGCCGTCGCGGACCACGGCGAGCGGGTGGCGCTGGTCGCCAGCCCGCCGTGCCACTGGACCGACGGGGCCCCCATCGACCTCGTGCGGGTCGGGGCCGCAGCGCGGGCCGTCGGTGCCGCCCTGGCCGTCGACGTGTGCCAGTCCCTGGGGGGCGTCCCCTTCGACGGCGCCGCCGTCGCCCCCGACGTGGTGGCCGGGGCCACCTACAAGTGGCTCCTGGGGCCCTACTCCCTCGGCTTCGCGTGGTTCGCGCCGCGGTGGCGTCAGGGCACGCCTCTCGACCACGGCTGGTCCAACCGGGCAGGGGCCGAGGACTTCGCCGGGCTGACCGAGCCCTCCACCGGCTACCGCCCCGGCGCCCGCCGCTACGACGTGGGCGAGCCTGCCCAGCACACACAGATGCCGGTCGCCCTGGCCTCGCTCCGGCTGGTCACCGAGTGGGGGCCGACGGCCACCGCCGCCCACGCCCGCCGCCTCACCGACCGCATCGCCGACGGCGCCGCCACCCTCGGCTTCGGCGTGGCCCCGGCGGCCCGCCGCTCGGACCACATCGTCGGCCTGGAGCTGGGCCCCACCGGCCTGGAGCCGGCCGACCTGGCCGCCACCCTGGCCGACGCCCACGTCCACGTCAGCGTGCGGGGCCGCACGTTGCGGGTGTCGGCCCACCGGTTCAACGACGACGAGGACGTGGCCCGCCTGCTCGCCGCCCTGGCCGGCGCGGTGGGCGCCCCTGAGCCGTCGTGACCTCGGTCGAGGGCTGCGCCTTCTGCGCCATCGTCGCCGGTGACGCCGACGCCGCCCTCGTCCTCGACGACGACGTGGCCGTCGGCTTCCTCGACACCCGGCCGCTGTTCGCGGGCCACACGCTCGTCGTGCCGCGGGACCACCACGAGACGCTCGTCGACCTGCCGGCCGAGGCGTTGGGTCCCCTCTTCGCCCGTGCCCAGCGGGTGGCCGCCGCGGTGGTCGACGTCCTCGGTGCCCAGGGCTCGTTCGTCGCCCTCAACAACACGGTCAGCCAGAGCGTGCCCCACCTGCACGTGCACGTGGTGCCCCGCACCAAGGGCGACGGCCTGCGGGGCTTCTTCTGGCCCCGCACCACCTACGCCGACGGCGAGGCCGACGCGGTCGCGGCCCGCCTCCGCACCGCACTCGAGGTCCCGGGCGACTGAGCCGCGGTCGGTGCTGGGACCCGCCAGGACGTGGATGACGCCCCGAGTACGCCATCGCGATCGAGGTCTGCTGCACTGGGCCCCATGAGCCTCCGTGACGCGCTGTTCGCCCGCATCTACGACCGGGCCGTGGCCCCGGCCGAGGAGGCCTGCTTCCAGGCCTGGCGCGCCGACCTGCTGGCGGGCCTGGCCGGCACGGTCGTGGAGGTGGGGGCGGGGACGGGGGCCAACCTGGCCCACTACCCCGCCGCGGTCGAGCGCCTCGTGCTGACCGAGCCGACGCCGCAGATGCTCGTGCGGCTCCGGGGCCGGCTGGACCGGGTCGACCCGAGCATCGACGTCGAGGTCCACCGGGCCGCGGCGGCCTCGCTCCCGCTGGGCGACGACGAGGCCGACGCGGTGGTCGCCACCCTGGTCCTCTGCTCGGTCCCCGACCAGGCCGCGGCACTGGCCGAGGCTCGTCGGGTGCTGCGCCCCGGCGGCCGCCTCGTCTACCTCGAGCACGTCGCCGCCGAGGACCGACCCGACCGCCTCCGGTGGCAGCGCCGCCTCGACCACGTGTGGCCCCACCTCGTGGGTGGCTGCCACCTGACCCGCCGCACCGAGTCTGCCATCGCCGATGCCGGCTTCGCCCTGGGAGAGGTCACCCACGAGAGCGCCCGCAAGGCCTCACCGGTGGTGCGTCCCACCATCCGCGGGAGGGCCACCGCCCCGGCCTGACCCGGCCCTCCGCCGTGCCGCGCTTGCCCACCCGTCGGGCCGAGCCCTACGTTCTGCGATCTGACGGGCCGTCAGGTCGGCTGTCCAGGGGGGAACGATGCAGGTCCGAGCCACCGATCGACGCGGGCTGCACGCCCGTCGGGGAGCCGTCCGTCGCGTCGTCGCCGTCACCGCCACCGCGGCGGCCGCGGCCACGCTGCTGCTGATCGGCCCCGCCGGGCCGGCAGGCGCGACGACCCGGGTCCAGTCCGACGTGCAGCCGACCGCGAGCACCTGCCAGTCCGACCGCCTCCACCCCGACGGGACGACGAGCGGCACCATCGGCACCTGCGGCGGCATCGACATCACCACGTCGGTGAAGGTCGGCGGCGTCGACGTCGCCCCCGGCACCGCCCTGGCGCCCGGTGACCAGGTGACCGTCAGCATGGTGGTGAACCCCGAGGGCGGGGACTCGGCCATGTACGCGGAGACGGTCGACGGCATCCGGAGCCACCAGTACGACAGCGAGGCCCTCGTGCGGGTGGGCCTGCCGGCCCAGACGGGCACGACCCTCTCGGCGCCGACGGGCGTGACGATGAGCCGCACCGACCTCGGGTCCCGGGGCTCGGGCCCCCTCATCAACTGCCTGGCCCAGAACGGCCAGGACAGCCCCCGCACCGACCCGACCACGGCCGTCGCCCTCGGGGCCGGCCCCGTCGGCCTGAACGGGATGCAGGCCGCGGTGTCGGGCTCCACCCTCACGGGCCGGTGGACCACCATGGCGGCCGACCGCTGCGTGACCCTGCTGTCCAACAACGGCTGGTACCCCGGGTTCTCCCTCGAGTTCACCCAGACCGTCACCGGCCTGGGCGCGACCGCGCAGGCGCCCACCTGGTCCCTCGGCGCCCTGTCGCTGGCGAGGAAGGACGTCGCCCGCTCGCTCACCTGGGGCTCCAGCAGCCCGGTGGCCCTCTCCCTCCCGGCCGCCCCGCCGCCCAACCAGGCGCCGGTGGCCGACGACCAGGACCTGACCACGCCGTTCCGCACCCCCCTGGGCCTCACCTTGACGGCCTCGGACCCTGACGGCGACGACCTCACCTACGCGGTCGAGACCCCACCGGCCCACGGCACGCTCAGCGGCGCTGCGCCGACCCTGACCTACACACCGGACGCCACCTTCACCGGCCAGGACCAGCTGACGTTCTCCGCCTCGGATGGCGAGGACACCGACACGGGCACCGTGGCCGTGACCGTCGCGGGCCCGGACGGCGCCTCCTACAGCTCGATGACGCCGTGTCGGGTGGTGGACACGCGGGCGTCGGGTGCGGGTGGTGCGTTCGGGGCGAACCAGACGAGGTCGTTCCAGGTGGCGGGGTCGGGTGCGGGGTTCGCGGCGCAGGGTGGTGCGGCCGGTGGGTGTGGGATCCCTGATGGTGCGGTGGCGGTGGAGGTGTCGATCTCGGCGGTGGGTCCGTCGGGTGACGGGTTCGCGCGGGCGTGGCCGGCGGGGACGACGTTGCCGAACGCGACGTTCCTGAACTACCGGTCGGGGGCGTCGATCACGAACACGGGGACGGTGCCGTTGGCGGTGGGTGCGTCGACGGCGGACCTGTCGGTGGCCGCCTTCGGTGCGGGCACCCACGTGGTGGTCGACGTCCAGGGGTACTTCTTCCCCTGACCGGCCTCACCGGCTGACCTCACCGGCTGATCCCACCCCGTACCGGTCGGTGGTCTCGGTGCCCTGGCACCGGGATCCCTGACCGGTACGGATCGCTGAGCCGTACGGGCGCCGCCGGGACGGGTGCCGCCAGCGGCCGGGCCCGGCCCGGTCAGCCGATGACGCCGTCGGCGCGGAGGGCCTCCAGGTCCTCGACGTCCAGGCCCAGCTCGGCGGCGAGGACCTCGTCGGTGTGCTCGCCCAGCCAGGGGACCCGGGTCTCGGGCCCCTGGGCCACGCCCCGCATCTTCACGGGGTTCCCCGGCACGAGGACCGGCTGGTCCACGCCGTCGGTGCGGGGCACCTCGACCAGCATGTCCCGTGCCGCCACGTGGGGGTCGGCCACCACCTGCTCGTCGGACAGGCAGGGCCCCGACGCCACGCCCACCGCTCCCAGCGCCCGGCTCGCCTCGACCGACGTCTTGTCCGCGGCCCAGCCCTCGATGGCGGGGCGCAGCACGTCCTCCAGGTGGTCGAGCCAGCCCTGGCGGGTGGCGAAGCGGGGGTCGTCGGCCCACTCGGGGTGGCCCACGGCCTCGACCAGCTTGGCGAACTGGTGCTCGCGCCCGACCTGGACGATGAACCAGCCGTCGGCGGCCTTGAAGCCGTGCATGAGCAGTGGACCCAGCTCGCCGCCCCGCAGCCCCATCGACCAGAAGTTGGTGACGATGTCGGTCATGGCGACCATGGCGTCGAGCATGGCCACGTCGACGTGGGTGCCCCGCCCGGTCCGGTCGCGCTGGCGCAGACCGGCCAGGACGCCGATGACGCCGAAGAGGGCGGTGCCGATGTCGCCCAGGGCGCCGACCGGGGCGACCCGCGGCGGCTCGTCGCCCTCCCGCTTCATCTCGTAGATGCCCGACATGGCCTCGACCACGGGGGCGAAGGCGGGCATGTCGCCGTAGGGCGACCCGGAGTGCCCGAACCCGCTGACCGACAGGTAGACGACGGCGGGGTGCACCGCGGCCACGTCGTCGTAGGCGAGCCCGAGGCGGGCCAGGGCCCCGGCGCGGAAGTTCTCGGCCACCACGTCGAACCGGGGGGCCATGTCGAGCACCAGCTGCCGGCCGCGCTCGGAGCGCAGGTCGATGCAGGTGCTGCGCTTGCCCAGGTTGGTGCGGAGGAACGTGGCGCCCACCCGGCGGCCCTCGGGGTCGGTCATGGCCGGCAGCGAGCCCCGGCCCTGGTCGCCGGTGCCGATGGCCTCGACCTTCACCACCTCGGCGCCGAGCCGGGCGAGCAGCTGGGTGGCCCAGGGGAGGGCCTGCATCTGCTCGAGGGCGAGGATGCGCACGCCGTCCAGGGGCTTGCCGTGGGCCAGGGCGTCCGGGTCGATCACGTCTCCGAGCAGCATGACCGGAGCGTAGGCCCGGCCGGGGCACCGATCTGACGGAGCGTCAGATCGGCGGGCGGGGCGCGTCGGGGTTGTCGGGCCAGCGTCGCACCCGGACGTTCCACGACCCGACCATGGCGACCAGGGTCAGGGCCACGATGCCGACGGCCCAGTAGAACGCGGCGAAGTCGACCAGCGACCCGCCCGGTGGGTTGCCGGGCAGGGCGCTCCGCAGCGGGGGCAGGGCGAAGAGGATACCGATGAGGAAGCCCCAGCACCAGAAGGGGGAGGTCAGGCCGTGGACGACGGTGATCCAGCCGATCGACGCCGACGACGACGGCCAGCATCCAGCACAGCATCACGAAGAACACGGCCCAGCCCACCACCGTCCACCGGCGCTGCACCCGCAGGTCGGCGGCCGCGGCCGACCCGCTGGCGCCCGACTTGGTCGACACGAGGGTGAAGAGCGGGTCGTTGGAGCGCACGGTGAGGCGCAGGGGCAGCATCTCCCCGTCCACGTCGTCGCGCCGAGCCTGCACCAGGATGGTCGTCTGGTAGCGGTCGACCGGGTAGCGGGTCACCCGCGAGCCGGTCAGCGGCAGGGTGAAGCCGAGCGACCCGGGCGCCTGCCCGGCGGGGAGGAGGCGGACGTTCTCGCCCGCTGGCGTCGTTGACGATGAGCGTCACCGGCTCGGCCAGCACGCCACCGTCGAAGAGGCCCTGCTCGGCCAGGTCGCTGCCCGAGGCGCCGACGGGCTCGCTGGGCACCAGCCGCAGGGTCATCTCGCCGGTGGTGGGGTCGATGTTGCGCACCGTGGCGGTGGCGTCGAGCAGCGGACCGCCCGGGGGCTCGGCCGTCACCACGTCCGAGGGCTCGGCCGGGACCAGCACGAGGGCGAAGAGGGTGCCCAGCACCGGCCCCACGACGACCAGCACCAGGGCGACGATCCGCAGGCGCCGGGCCCGGTCCGCCGACCAGGGCGAGACCAGGGCCTCCCGGGCCCTCTCGGCCCGACGCCGCCGGAGGGCGGCGTCCTCGGGCAGCTCGGACCCGGGGTGCCCGGGTCGGCGGCGGCGGGGGGCGGTCGTGGTCTCGGGTCAAGGTCGCCCCACCGTAGGAGCCGGTCACATCGCGGTCAGATCCACCCCCCGTGGTCGGTCGTCACGGGATCTGACACCCCGTCAGATCGAGCCGTAGGCTCGCCCCATGCGCGGCCTCCTCGCCCTCGGCGCCCACCTCCCGCACCGACGCCTCGACCGGCGGCACCATCGCGGCGGTGGCCGGCGGGCGGCGGTGGCCAGGGGACCCGCACCGTGGCGTGCTACGACGAGGACGCCACGACGCTCGCGGTGGAGGCGGCGCGCACGGCGCTGCGCCCCCACCCGGGCGTCGCCCCGTCGGCCCTCTGGTTCTCCACCACCACCCCCACCTACGCCGACAAGACCAACGCCACCGCCGTCCACGCCGCCCTGCGGCTGCCTCCCGAGGCGGTGGCGGCCGACTTCGCCGGCGCAGCCCGCTCGTCGGTCGTGCGCCCTGCGCACGGCGCTGGACGCAGGTGGCCCCACCCTCCTCGTCGCAGCCGACGTGCGCCCCGGGCTCCCGGGCAGCCCCGACGAGGCCGCCGCCGGCGACGCCGGCGCCGCAGTGCTGGTGGGCGAGGGCACCGACGCACTTCCGGTGCTGGCCGAGCTGGTGGGGGCCGGGGCCCGCACCGAGGAGATCCTCGACCGCTGGCGCACCCCGGGCGAGGCCCGGACCCGCCAGTGGGAGGACCGCTTCGGCGAGCAGCGCTACGTGCCCCTCGGACAGGCCGCCCTCGCCGCCGCCCTGGCCGACGCCGGGCTCGAGGTCGGGCGACGTCGACCGCCTGCTGATCGCCAGCCCCCACGCCCGTGCCGCCCGCAGCGCGCGGTCGCAAGCTGGGCGTCGCCCCCGAGGCCGTCGCCGACGACCTCGGCGCGACCGTCGGCAACCCCGGGGCGACCCAGCCGCTCCTCCTCCTCGTGGCCGCCCTCGAGGCGGCCGAGCCCGGCCAGGTCATCGCCCTGGTCTCCTTGGCCGACGGCGCCGACGCCCTGGTCTTCCGGGCGACCGACGCGGTGGCCGACCGAGCCCCGGCCCGTCCCCTCGCCGACCAGGTGGCCGGGGGGGCGCCCATCGACTACCCGACCTACCTGCGCTGGCGGGGCCTGCTGGCCACGGAGCCGCCCCGCCGCCCGGAGCCGGCCCGCCCCTCGGCGTCGGCCTCGGCCCGCAGCGCGGACTGGAAGTTCGGCTACGTCGCCTCGCAGGACCGCACGTCGGGGGCGGTGCACATGCCCCCCGCCCGGGCGGCCATGCACGGCGGCCCCATCGACGACATGGAGGCCCGGCCCATGGCCGACGCCACCGGCACGGTGGTCACCTCGACCGTCGACCGGCTGGCCTACTCGCCCAGCCCGCCCATCGTGTTCGCCATCGTCGACTTCGACGGGGGCGGACGGGTGCCCGTCGAGCTCACCGACTGCGACGCGGCCGAGGTCGGCATCGGCGTCCGGGTGGAGATGACCTTCCGCCGGCTGTTCACCGCCGACGGCATCGCCAACTACTTCTGGAAGGCCCGGCCCCTGCGGGCCGCCGACGGCACCGTCGTCCGCGCCACCGCGGCCGAGGCCGGCTGACCGAGAGGACCACGCCATGGGATCGCACGGCATCCGCGACCGCGTCGCCATCGTCGGCATGGGCTGCACGCCCTTCGCCGAGCACTTCGACAAGGGCATCGACGACCTCATGGTGGACGCCACCACCGAGGCCCTCGACGGCGCCGGCATCAGCCGGGCCGACGCCGACGCCTGGTGGGTGGGCACGGCCCAGTCGGGCATGAGCGGCATCATGCTGGCCAAGGCCCTCCAGCTCGAGGGGGCGCCGGTCACCCGCGTCGAGAACATGTGCGCCACCGGCTCCGAGGCCCTCCGCGCCGCGTCCTACGCGGTGGCGTCGGGTGCCTACGACCTGGCCGTCGCGGTCGGCGTGGAGAAGGTCAAGGACTCCGGCTACCAGGGCCTCAACGCCTTCCCCATCCCGAGCGACGGGACCGGCCGCACCCTCACCGCAGCGGCCATGTTCTCCATGGTCCTGCCCGCCTACGCCGAGCGCTACGGCGTCGACCCGGACCGGCTGCGCCGGGTCGCGGCCCGCATCGCCAGCAAGAACCACGCCAACGGGGCCAAGAACCCGAAGGCCCAGTTCCGCCGGGAGATGTCGGTCGACGCGATCTGCGACATGCCGGCGGTGGCCGGCCAGCTGGGCGTGTTCGACTGCGCCGGGGTGGCCGACGGCGGCGCCGCCGCGGTGGTGTGCCGAGCCGAGGACGCCCACCGCTACACCGACTCGCCCCTCTACGTGAAGGCCCTGTCGCTGGTGGCCGGCAACGGGTCCGGGCTGATCGACCCGGCCTACGACTACACGACCTTCCCCGAGATCGAGGCGGCCGGCGCCGACGCCTACGCCCAGGCCGGCGTCACCGACCCCCGCCGCCAGCTGGCCCTGGCCGAGGTCCACGACTGCTTCACGCCCACCGAGCTGGTGCTGATGGAGGACCTCGGCTTCTCGGCCCGGGGTGAGGCCTGGGCCGACTGCGAGAAGGGCACCTTCGACCTCGACGGGGAGCTGCCGGTGAACCCCGACGGCGGCCTCAAGAGCTTCGGCCACCCGGTCGGGGCCAGCGGGCTGCGCATGATGTACGAGGCGTGGCTCCAGCTGCGGCGCCAGGCCCCGCCCGAGCGCCAGGTGGCCACCGTCGAGGAGGGCCGCACCCTGGCCCTCACCCACAACCTCGGCGGCTACCCCGGCGAGATGGTGAGCTTCGTCGGCATCGTGGGCACCGAGCCCTCGTAGCGGGGCGGGTCACCCCGCAGCGGGGACGACCACCACGGGGCAGGGGGCGTGGTCGGCCACCTGCTGGCTGACCGAGCCGACCAGCAACCCGCCGAACCCGCCCCTCCCGCGGGACCCGACCACCACCAGCGCGGCACCGTCGGCCGCGTCGAGCAGCGCCGGCGCCGCGCCCGTCGCGTCGGAGCGGACCTCGACCTCGACGTCGGGGACGGCCTTGCGCACGCGCGCACCCTCCTCGGTCACCAGCTCCATGGCGGCCTCGGAGAAGGCCTCGCTGAGGCTGAACGCGGAGGGGTCGGCGATCGGCCCCGAGGCAGTGGAGGGAAGACCCCAGCCGTGGACGACCACCAGGGGCACGCCTCGGCGCACCGCCTCCTCGGCCGCCCAGACCAGGGCCCGGCGCGCCACCTCGGAGCCGTCGGCGCCGGCGACGACGGGACGCCCGTCGGGGCGCGGTGCCTCGTCGGCCCCGCGCTCGCGGCACACCAGCACCGGGCACGGGGCGTGGTGGAGGACCTTGTGGCTCACCGACCCCAGGCGCAGTCCCAGGAACCCGCCGTGGCCCCGGGCTCCCACGACCAGCAGGTCGGCCCCGGCCCCGGCGTCGAGGAGGACGGCCGCAGGGTGGCCGCAGACCGCCCGCCCGGTGACCGGGGGGCCGTCGTCGGCGGGGACGCCGGCGAGCACCTCGTCCAGCCAGGCCTGCGCCTTCTCGGCCGAGAAGTGCGGGTCGAAGGGCTCGGGCCCGGGCTGGTCGAGGTGGTCCCACGCCATGACCGCCTCCACGCCGGCGCCGACGAGCGCCGCCTCCTGGCGGGCCACCGCCAGGGCCGCCAAGGAGCCCTCGGACCCGTCGATGCCGACCACGATGCGTGCTGTCTCGTCCATGGCCGGAGCCTCCCACGGGCGCACCGCCCGGGCCAGGGCCGGAGGTCCCGGACCAGCGACAGACGGGGGTCGGCCCCGTCGGGTCAGAGGCCGTACCGAGGGCGCTCGGGGACGGGCACCAGGTCGAGGTCGTCGGGGTGGCGGGCCAGGAAGTCGGCGACGTAGGAGCAGCTGGGGACGACGGTGAGATCGGTGGCGCGGGCGTCGTCGAGGGCCCGGCGGACCAGCCGGGCGGCGAGGCCGCGACCCCGGAAGCGGGGGTCGACGACGGTGTGGGGCAGCACCATGGCCCCGTCGTGCACCCGCCGGTCGGCCCAGCCGGCCAGGGCACCGTCGACGTGGACCTCGTAGCGTCCCGCCTCGTCGTGGTCGCGCACCTCGGTCGCCATGGGTTCCTCCGATCGTGGAGCTCCCAGCCTGCCGGCGGCCGGCGCCTGGCCCCACCTACAGGTCGAAGCGCGCCCGCTCGTCCTCGGGCACCAGGGCGACCAGCGCCGGGTCCTCGCCCACGACCTTGCGCACGTAGGGGCACTCGGGCAGCACCGCCAGGCCCCGGTCCCGCGCGTCGGCCAGGGCGAAGGTGACCAGGTCGCGCGCCAGGCCCTCGCCGCGGTGCGCCGGCTCGGTGCCGGTGTGGGTGAAGGTGATGCGGTCCCCGTCGAGGCGGTACTCGGCCACCACCGCCAGGTCACCGTCGACGGCGAGCTCGTAGCGGTGGGACTCGGGGTGATCGGTCGTGGTGGTGGTCATGGGGCTCCTGTCAGGTCGAGGGGGACGGCGTCTCGGTGGGCGGGGTGGCGGCCCTCTCCTCCTCGGCGACGGCGTCGAGGAGCGCGGCCGCGAACACGGCCACGGCCACGCCGACCACCGCGCCGCCCACGCCGTAGAGCTCGTAGCCGAGGAGGAAGGAGATGACGATGACGGCCGCCCCTGGGTGCGTCGCGCCCCGGGTGAGGCGGTTGAGCACCAGCCGGTGCAGGACCTGCACCGCGATCGCCGCCGACCAGGAGGGCCACGCCGGTGCCGGGCGACACCACGCTGCCGCCCAGGACGGCGACGGGCACGGTGGCCACCGCGATGCCGAGCGACGGGACCAGGCTCGCCACCCCCACCAGCAGCGCCAGCGGGGTGGGGGCGGGCAGGTCGATCAGGGTGAACGCCACCCACGCCAGGAGTCCGGCGGCCAGGGCCAGCAGCACCGCGACGTCGACGTAGACCTGGCTGTGGTCGAAGGCGCGGCCCACCACGCGGGTGATCTGGTCGCGCCGCCTCCGGTCGCGGACCTGGCGTTGGGCGGCCTCGCTGAAGCGCGGCCCCCAGCCGAGGGCGAAGAGGGTCAGGATCAGGGTGAGGGCCCACGTGGAGGCGCCGCCACGGGCCTCCTCGCCGACCCGGCTCGAGGGGCGCCGCAGGTCGCCCGCGAAGGCCTCGGCCTTGTCGACCAGGGCGAACTCCGTGGCCGCGTCGCCGAAGCGCTCCGAGTCCTGGATCTGCTGGGCCACGTCGGGGATGTCGCGCTGGAGCACCTGGACCTGGGCGTCGAGGTCGCGCACCGAGGCCCACGTGACCAACCCCACCAGGGCCAGGAGGGGCACCACGGTGACGACGAGGGCGACACCCCGGCGCATCTGGCGGCTGGCCAGGGCCACCACCGGCTCCAGGGCGGCGGCGGCGACGACCGCGGCGAGGGCCCAGCCCAGGGGGCGGCGGCCGGCCTCCAGCACGTTGCGGAGGACGAGGGCGCCGACGATGGCGGCGAACACCACGGCGAGGGCGGCGGGACCGATGGTGAGGCGCACCTGGCGGTCCACGGCGACGTACCGTACCGACCGTGCCCGACGCTCGCGACGACCCCGGGGGCGGCGACGACCCGGCCGGCGGGAGTGGCGGCGACGGGGCCGCCCCCGATGGCGTCGAGCCCGCGCTGGTGGGCGCCGGGATCGACGAGCCCGACCCGCACGAGCGGCTGACGGTGAGCATCGATCCCCGCTCGGCGATCTGGCTGGTGCTGGCCCTGCTGGCCCTCTTCGTCGGGGCTGCGTTCCTCCGCTCCACGGTGCGCTCGCTCACCGTCATCGGCGTCGGGGTGCTGCTCGCCTTCGCCGTCGAGCCGCTCGTGCTGGGCGTGCAGCGCCGCCTCCGCGCCTCGCGCGGCGTCGCCGTCGGTGTGGTCGGGGCCGGGCTGCTGGTCGTGTTCGTCGGCCCTGGCCCTCCTCGTCGGCCCGGCTGCCGTGCGCCAGGCCCAGGACTTCGGCGAGGAGCTGCCCCAGACCCTGACCGAGATCGAGTCCCTGCCGATCGTGGGCGACCGCCTGGCCGAGGCGGACTTCGCCGACAGGGTCGAGCAGCGCATCGACGACCTGCCCGGCCGCATCGACGCCGACGGGGTCAGCGACGCGGCGCGGGGCGTGCTCAACGGCGCCCTCAACGGGCTGGGAGCGCTGCTGGTGGCCGTGGTGGTGCTCCTCGACGGGCCCCGCCTCGTCGACCGCCTGCGCCTGGTGGTCCCCGAGGAGCACCGGCCCCGGGCCGACGCGGTCGGCCGGGTCTTCTCCCGCGTGGTGGGCACCTACTTCGCCGGGTCGCTGCTGGTCGCGACCATCGGGGGCACGTGGGTGCTGGTCGTGGGGCTGGCGGTCGGGGTGCCCCTCGCGCCGGTCGCCGCCGTCTGGTACGCCGTGGTCTCGCTCATCCCACAGGTCGGGGGCTTCCTCGGCACCTCGTTCGTCACCCTCCTGGCCCTCACCCAGGGGGTGGTCCCCGCCCTCATCGTGCTCGTCCTGGTGGTCGGCTACATGAACCTCGAGAACTACGTCATCACCCCCTCCATCGTCGGCGAGGCCGTCGACCTGTCCCCGCCGGTCACCATGCTCGCCGCCCTGGTGGGCGGGGCCGCGGCCGGCGTGCCCGGGGCCCTGGCGGCCACGCCGCTGTGCGGCACGGTCAAGGCCGTCTACCAGGAGGCCCGCTTCGGCGAGGCGCCCCCGGCGCCCACCCGGCTCGTCGAGCGCCTGCCCGCACCGCTGCGTCGGGGACTGGCCCGGCTGCGGGGCCGCTCCCGGACCCCCGACGAGGGGGAGGAGGCGTCCGATGGCTGAGGACCTCGTCGACGTGGTCGTCGTCGGAGCCGGCCTGGCCGGTCTGGCCGCCGCCCGCGACCTGGCGCGGGCGGGGCGGTCGGTGGTCGTGGTCGAGGCCCGGGACCGCGTGGGTGGGCGGATCGTGAACCACCGCTTCGCCGACGGCTCCGAGGTCGAGATCGGCGGCCAGTGGGTCGGCCCCACCCAGGACCGGGTGCTGGCCCTGGCCGACGAGGTCGGGGCGCGGACCTACCCCACCTACGACACCGGCCAGCTGGTGACGGCCGGGGCGGCAAGCTGATCCGCCACCGCAGCCCCACGTTCGGGCTGCCGCCCGCGGCGGTGGCCGAGATCGCGGTCTCCCAGCCCCGCCTCGAGCGCCTCGCCCGCCGGGTCGACCTCGACCGGCCCTGGGCCACCCGGGGGGCCGAGGCACTCGACGCCCAGACCTTCGAGACCTGGATCCGGCGCCACCACCGCACCGAGACGGCGCGGGGCTTCTGGCGCCTCGCGGTGGAGGCCGTGTTCGCGGCCGAGCCCCGCGACATCTCGCTGCTCCACGTCGCCTTCTACGTCGGTTCCGGGGGGTCGCTGGAGCGGCTCCTCGGCACCCGGCGCGGCGCCCAGCAGGACCGCATCGAGGGGGGCAGCGTGGTGCTGGCCCAGCGCCTGGCCGACCGCCTCCGGGACGCAGGCGTGGAGCTGCGGCTGGGCGCGCCCGTCCGCGCCGTGGAGCAGGGCGACGCCCAGGTGGTCGTCCGCCACGACGGAGGCGAGGTGCGGGCCCGACGGGCGATCGTGTCGGTGCCCCCGGCCCTGGCGGCACGCATCGCGTGGACCCCGCTCCTGCCGGCCCGGCGCGACCAGCTGTTCCAGAAGATGCCCATGGGCAGCGTCACCAAGTGCCTCGTCGTCTACGACGAGCCCTTCTGGCGGGCCGAGGGGCTGTGCGGCCAGGCCGCCTCGCTCGACGACCCGGTCACCATCACCTTCGACAACACCCTCCCCGAGGAGGGGGCGCCGGGGATCCTGGTGGCCTTCCTCGAGGGCGACCACGCCCGCCGGGCCTCCGAGCTCTCCCCCGCGAGCGCGAGCTGGTCGTCACCCGCTCGCTGGCGAGGTACTTCGGACCCCGCGCCTCCAGCCCGGTCGACTACGCCGAGCGGGACTGGGCTGCCGAGGAGTGGACGCGGGGCTGCTACGGCGCCCACCTGGCGCCGGGCGTGTGGTCGTCGTTCGGCGACCTGCTCCGCGAGCCGTGGGGTCGGGTCCACTGGGCCGGCACCGAGACCGCGGCGGTGTGGAACGGCTACATGGACGGGGCCGTCCGCAGTGGCGAGCACGCCGCCACCGAGGTCCTGGCCGCGGGCTGACGGCCCGGCCCGCCCCTGGGGCCGACGACCTGCCACGCTGGGCCCCGTGCCCGCGCCGTTCGCCACCCTCGACCCCGCCGTCCGCCACCGCGTGGTGCGCCGCTCGCTGGCTGCGGTCGTCGGCCTCGGCGCGGTGATGCAGGCCGTCGGCCGACCCATGCGGGCCGGAGGCCACGACATCGTCGCCCTCGAGCTGGCCGGCGACGCCGCCACCGTCGACGCCATCGTCGACGACTGGGGCCCCGACGGCGTCGGCGCGGCCCGGGCCCAGACCTGGATGGACATGGGCTGGTGCGTCGCTCTACGCCACCTCCACCAGCGCGACCTGCGCCACCGTCGCGGCCGCGGCCCGACGCCGGGGCCACGCCCGCCTGGCCGGCGCCGGTGCCGTCCTGGGCTGGGCCTCGTGGGTCGCAGCGGGCTGCGACGCGGTCGAGAACGCCTCGATGCTGGCCGAGCTGGCGGGCCGGCGCGGCCCCCTCCCGACGGTCGCCCGGCGCTGCGCCCTGGTGAAGTTCTCCCTCATCGGCCCGGCGGTGGCCTACGCCCTGGCCGGCCTGGCCGCCCTGGGCCTGGCCCGGGCCCGGGCGGGGCGCTGAGGTGTCCCGCCGCCCCCACCCCGAGCAGATCGAGCTCGGCATCGCCGCCCCCGAGCCCGCCGTCGCGGCCTTCGGGGAGCTGGTGCGAGGAGCGCGAGGGCGGGTGGGTCAACCTGCTCCCCGAGGTCGAGGAGGACGACGCCAAGGCCGTGACCCCGTCGCCGGTGGCCGCCCTGTTCCGCGCGCCCGGCCCGCCCATCCCGCAGGCGACCCTCATCGCCCCCCGGTCGGGTCGTCGGGGCGACACGCCGGCCCAGCTGGGCCTGACCCACGGCGTGGGCACCCGGGTCGTCGGCCGCCTGGCCTCGGAGGGCATGGGCCTGCCCGAGGGCTGGACGGTGGTGCAGGACCACGTCCGCCGGGGCGTGGTGCTGGAGCTGACCGACCCCATCGACGCCGCCCTGGCCGTCGACTGGGCCCTCCACGCGGCCGAGCTGCCCTGTGCCCCATCCCCACCACCGGCGCCTGGCTGGCCGAGGTCCACCGCCCGTGACCGGGCCCACGACGAGGAGGTCCGCCCCGTGAGCGGCCACGACGACGTCTTCCCCGACCGGGACATGAGCCACCGCGACAAGGTCGAGTTCATGCTCGAGCGCGAGGGGTGGGCCCTCGACGCGGTGCCGCCCCGCACCGACACCGACCCGCCGCTGCCCCGCTACGCCTACACCATCGGGTTCGAGGACCGCTTCGGGTTCCCCGAGGTCTGCCTGTTCGGCCTGTCGCCGGTCGCCTGCCGGGGCCTGTTCGGCCTGGTGGCGGAGGCCCTGGCCGGGGGCACGGAGCTGCCGGTGGGCGCCCCGTTCATCGGCCTGCTCGACGGCGGCCAGCCCTGTGCCCTCCTGCCGGTCGACGCCGCCCTCAGCGTGGGGATGTTCCCGGCCCTGGCCGAGCACCACACCCTCGCCCGCGAGGCGGCCGACGCCTTCGCCATGGTGCAGCTGGCCTGGCCCGACCCCGCGGGCGTCCTGCCCTGGGAGCCGGGCTTCGCCCCCGACCTGGCCCCGGTCCAGCTCCTCCTCGGCGACCCGCCCCCGACCTGACCCCACGTCCCGCTGGCGGCGGGGCCCGCCACCTCGGAGGAGGGGGCCGCGGGGCCCACCACCTCGGAGGAGGGGGAGGTGGCAGGCTGCCGACGTGCACGAGATCCTGCCGCCTCGCCTGGAGGGCACCGTCCACGTCGGCGGCGACCGCCGCCTCGGCTTCGCCGAGTTCGGGGCGCCCGACGGGCGGCCGGTCCTGTGGCTCCACGGCACCCCCGGCTCGCGTCGCCAGATCCCGGTCGAGGCCCGGGCCCTGGCCGTCGACCTGGGCATGCGCCTCATCGGCGTCGACCGGCCCGGCATCGGGCGCGTCGACGCCCCACCTCCACGACTCGGTGGCCGGGTTCGCCGACGACCTGGACGCCTTCGCCGACGGGCTGGGCCTCGACCGGGTGGCCGTGATCGGGCTGTCGGGCGGGGGCCCCTACGCCCTGGCCGCCGGCGCCCGGCTGCCGACACGGGTGGCGGGCGTCGCCGTGCTCGGCGGCGTGGCCCCGCACCGTCGGTCCCGACGCCGCCGCCGGGGGGCTGGTCGCCCTCGGGCCGCGGATGGCGCCCCTGGTGGCGCTCACCCGGGTGCCCATCGGCATCGGGCTCACCGCTGCGGTGCGCCTGACCCGACCCCTCGCCTCGCCCGCCCTCGACCTCTACGCCCGCCTCTCGCCCGCCGGCGACCGGGCCCTGCTCCGGCGGCCCGAGTTCAAGGCCATGTTCCTCGACGACCTGCTCACCGGGAGCCGCAAGCCAGCTCTCGGCGCCCGCTGACCGACATCCTGCTGTTCGGACGCCACTGGGGGTTCGACCTGGCCGACGTGGGCGTGCCGGTGCGGTGGTGGCACGGCGACGAGGACCACATCATCCCGTTCGCCCACGGGCGCCACTGCGTGGACCGCCTGCCCGACGCCGAGCTCCACGTGCTGGCGGGGGAGAGCCACCTCGGCGGGCTGGGCGCGGCCGAGCACATCCTCACCACCCTGGACGCCCTGTGGGACGAGGGGTGACGTTGCCGCAGCCGGTGGGGCCGGGCGCGCCGCCGGGCATCCTGACGGGACCCGAGCCCCTGGAGGACAGATGACCGATCGCCGCTACGTGGTCGTCGGGGCCGGGGCGGTGGGCGGGACCATCGGCGGCTGCCTCGCCCGGGCCGGCCACGACGTCGTCGCCGTGGCCCGGGGCCCCCACCTCGAGGCCCTCCGGGACGGCGGCCTCGACCTGCGCACGCCGCGGGGCGCGTCGACCGTCGCCCCTGCCCGCCGTGGGCTCGGTGGCCGAGGTGGGCTGGCGCGCCGGGCGACGTGGCCGTGCTGGCGGTCAAGGGCCAGGACACCGAGGCGCTCCTGGTCGACCTGGTGGCCCACGCCGGCCCGGCACCCCGTCGTCTGCGCCCAGAACGGCGTGGCCAACGAGCGTCGGGCCCTGCGGCGGTTCCGCCGACGTCCACGGCCTGTGCGTCATGCTGCCCCGCCGTCCACCTCGAGCCCGGGCGTGGTGGCCGCCTTCGGCGACCCGGCGCCCGGCATCCTCGACGTGGGCCGCATCCCGGACGGCACCGACGCCGTCGACGAGGAGGTGGCCGCCGACCTCACCGACGCCGGCTTCGCCTCCGACGCCCACCCGGCCATCCTGCGGGCCAAGCACCGCAAGCTGGTGATGAACCTGGCCAACGCGGTCGTCGCCCTGTGCGGCACCGGACGCCCTGGGCACCGACGACGGAGCCGAGCTGCTCGGCCGCCGTCACCGCCGAGGGCGAGGAGGTCCTCGCCGCGGCCGGGGTCGACGTGGCCGTCGCCGAGGAGGACCGGGCCCGCCGCGGCGGCGTGTTCCGCATCGGCGCGCGTCGAGGGCGTCCACCGCGGCGGGGGGTCGACCTGGCAGAGCCTGGAGCGGGGCCAGGGCACGGCCGAGGCCGACACCCTCAACGGCGAGATCGCCCTGCTGGCCCGGCTCCACGGTGCCGAGGCGCCGCTCAACGTCGCGCCTCCAGCAGCTGGTGGGGCGGGCCGCCCGCGAGGGCTGGTCGCCGGCCGCCGTCACCCCCGCCGAGATCCTCGCCGCCCGCTGACCGACGCTCCCCCGTCGAGCGAACCAGGGACCGGACGCGTCGCAGGAGCAGCGCGCCTGGTCTCCGGTCGGAGCGGAGCACGGATGCTCTTGACAGGAATGTTTGTCAAGGGCCACCATGCAGGGCGTGGAGGCCCTGGACGTGCTGGACGACCCGGCCGCGGCGGTCGTCGCGCTCGATCCGCTGCGGTCACGGCTGCTCGCCCTCCTCGGCCGGGCGCCGGGCTCGGCCGCCACCCTCGCCACAGCGGTGGGCACGACCCGGCAACGGGTCGGCTACCACCTGCGGGCCCTGGCCGACCACGGACTGGTGGTCGAGGTCGACCAGCGGACCCACGGGGGCCTCACCGAACGCCTCTACGCGCCGAGCGCGGCCTCCTACGTCGTGTCGCCCGCGGCCATGGGCGACGCCGGGGCGGACCCGACCCGGATCCGGGACCGGCTGTCGTCGTCCTACCTCCTCGCCGTCGCGGCCCGGGCCGTGGGCGAGGTCGGCGGGCTGGTGCGGGGGGCACGCGCCGCCGGCCAGCCGCTGCCGACCCTCACGATCGACACCGAGGTCCGGTTCGCCACCCCGGCGGACCGGGCTGCCTTCGCCCGCGACCTGGAGGCCGCCGTGGTCACCCTGGTCGCCCGCCACCACGACGGGGCCGCGCCCGGTGGCCGCACCTACCGCGTCGTCGCCCTCGTCCCACCCCCGACCCCCCGAGGAGAGCACCCCATGACCGCCGACGCCGACCCCGACGCCCGACGACGGCCGGAGCCTCGAGCTCTCGGTCGAGGTGCCCGGCACCGTGGAGGAGGTGTGGGAGGCCGTGGCCACCGGCCCCGGCATCGGCTCCTGGTTCATCGCCATGGACGTCGAGGAGCGGACCGGGGGCGAGGTCGTCATGGACTGGGGCAGCTTCGGCACCCAGACCGCCGACGTCGTCGCCTGGGAGCCCCCGCACCGCGTCGTCTTCCGTGGGCCGGGACGACGCCGCCATGGCCTACGAGTGGCTGGTCGAGGCCCGCGACGGCGGCTCCTGCGTCGTCCGCCTCGTCAACAGCGGCTTCGGTGAGGGCGACGACTGGGACGCCCAGTACCACGGCATGGCCGAGGGCTGGAAGATCTTCCTGGCCAACCTGCGCCTCCACCTGACCCACTTCCGGGGGCGGGCGGCCCGCCCGGTGATCCCGACCGTCATGCTGCCCGGGCCCCGATGCGGCGGCCTGGGCCGCCCTGTGCGACGCGCTCGGCATCGCCCCCGACGCCACCGCCGGCGACCGCATCACCTCCGGCGACGACGTGCCCGCGCTGGGCGGCGGACCGTGGTCGAGGCGATCGTCCTCGGCAGGGCGCCACCGCCTACCTCCTCCTGCTCGACGCACCCGGCCCCGGGCACCGGGTTCGTGGCCGTCGAGGGCGACGGCGAGCAGGTCGGCGCCAGCGTGTACCTCTACCTCTACGACACCGACGACCCCGACGTCGGTGCCCGCTGGACGTCCTGGATGGCCCAGCGGTTCCCCGGGGCCGACGCCACCGACGTGCTCGACCCGGCGGCCACCTGGAGCCCGGGCGAGGGCGCAGCCGGTGGGGGCGACGTCGCCGCTCCCTAGGCCGAAGGAGCCCAGGGGCCTCGTCCCCCTCCCGGCCGCCCCGCCCCTGGCGAACTGGTCAGCGATCCGGGTGCCTGGCGCCGCTGGGGCTGACCGGTTCGGGTCCGTTCGGCGAAGTGGTCAGGGTTCCCGGCGTCCTGGCCCCGCTGGGCCTGACCGGTTCGCAGGACCCGGGGGTGGTCAGACGGCGTTCACGTCCCTGGCGCCCGGCGCGGCGGCACGTGGTCAGATCGGCGGGCGGCCCGCCCGGGCCCGGGAGGAGAGCGATGCTGAGGCCCGTGCCCACGGAGGCGGAGTCGACGACCGGTCCCGCCGGCGGCCCGGAGGTCGAGCAGGTCACCATCCACGGGTACCGGCGGGCGTTCCGCCGCTGCGGCTCGGGCCCGGCCCTGGTCCTGCTGCACGGCATCGGCGACTCCTCGGAGTCCTGGGCGCCGCTCCTGCCCGCCCTGGGACGGCACTTCACCGTCCTGGCCCCCGACCTCCTGGGCCACGGCGGCCTCCGACAAGCCCCGCGCCGACTACTCGGTGGCCGCCTACGCCAACGGGGTGCGCGACCTGCTCGACGTGCTGGGCATCGAGCGGGCCACGGTCGTGGGCCACTCGCTGGGCGGCGGCGTGGCGGCCCAGACCGCCTACCAGTACCCGCACCGGGTCGAGCGCCTCGTCCTCGTGTCGAGCGGCGGGGTGGCGCGCGAGGTCAGCCCCTTCCTGCGCCTGCTCTCCGCCCCCTACGCGGAGCTGACCCTGCCCCTCACCCAGGTGCCGGGCGCCCGCCTGGTGGGCCGGGGTCTGGCCGAGGTGGCCAAGCGCACACCGCTGGCCCTCGGCCGTGATGCCGACGACCTGCTCCGCGTCTTCGACGGGCTGCCCACCGGCCCGGCCCGCAAGAGCTTCACCCGCACGCTGCGCTCGGTGGTCGACTGGCGGGGCCAGCTGGTCACCATGCTCGACCGCTGCTACCTGGCCGGCGACATGCCCACCCTGCTGGTGTGGGGCGACCGCGACGGGGTGATCCCCGTCGCCCACGCCCACCGGGCCCACGCGGCCATGCCCGGCAGCCGCCTCGAGGTCCTCGCCGGCGCCGGGCACTTCCCGCACCACGCCGAGCCCGAGCGCTTCCTCGAGCTGCTCACCGAGTTCGTCGCGACCACCGAGCCGGCCGCCTTCGCCCCCGACGTGTGGACCGAGCGGCTGCGCACGGGCCGGTCGGCGCCGGGGCCGACCGGCGAGGAGCCGGCCACCAGCGCCTGAGCACGGGCGAGAGGTCAGCTGGCCTTGCGCCCCGAGGTCTTCTTGGCCGCCTTCTTGGTGGTCTTCTTGGCCTTGGCCGGCTCCTCGTCGGCCTCGTCCTCGTCGGCGTCGTCGGCCCCGCCCTTCTGCGACGGGTGGCGCTTCCGGGCCTTCTTGGCCTCGGCGATGCTGGCCTCCAGGGCGGCCATGATGTCGACGACCTTGTCGTCGTCGTCCTCCTCGGGCTCGCCCTCGACGATCTCGGTGGCGCCGCTGGCCTTGGACTCGATGAGGTCGAGGACCTTCTCGCGGTACTGGTCGGTGTACTCGGCCGGGTCGTAGTCCTCGGTGAGGCTGTCGATGAGGGCCTCGGCCACCTTGCGCTCCTTGGCCGAGACGTCGACCTCGGACACCGCCTCCAGGGCCTCGAACTCGGACGGGTCGTTGACCTCGTCGGCGTAGACCATGGTGGAGAGCACCAGGCGCCCGTCGAGGGGGCGGAGGGCGGCGACGTGCTCCTTGGTCCGCATCACGAACCGGGCGATGGCCACCTTGCCGGAGGCCTCCATGGCCTCGAGCAGCAGCTTGTAGGGCTTGGGGGTCGACGGGTCGGGGACCACGTTGTAGGCCGAGTCGTACATGATCGGGTCGATCTCGGTCGAGGTCGACGAACTGCTCGATCTCGATCGTCTTGGTGGCCTTGGGGTCGAGCGCCGAGCAGGTCCGAGTCGGTGAGGATCACGTACTCGCCGTCGCTCTGCTCGTAGCCCTTGGCGATGTCGTCCCAGGCCACCTCGCAGCCGTCGTCGGCCGAGACCCGCTTCTGGCGCACCCGGGCCCCCGTGCGGGTGTCGACCTGGTGGAAGCGGACGGTCTTGCGGGAGACCGCGGAGTAGAGCTTCACCGGGATCGAGACCAGCCCGAAGCTGATGGACCCTGACCATGCTGTCGACGGCATGGGCCCATTCTCGCCTGTGGCGACCCCTCGTCGCACCCGCTCGACCGGTCGGGGCGATCCCGGGGCGGTCGCGAGGCGGCCGTCGCTGGGCGACGAGATGCTCAGCCCAGGCCGGAGTCGGGGGTGAAGGGGGCCTGGCCCTCGCTCCAGCGGCGCAGGGCCTCGAACGGGTAGATCCCGGTGCCGTGGCCGTCGTTCCAGGTGAAGATCAGCCCCCAGGCGCCGTGGAACGCGGCGTCGACCAGGCGCAGCTCGGCGGGGCCGCCGGGCCGGGGCCAGGCCTGCTCGCCCCGGTCGCGGAGACCGCGGCAGGTGGCGCACGGGCACCCCGCCCGGAGGCTCAGCAGGTCGAAGGTGGCGACGTGGCCGTCCTCGAAGGTGATGGTGACCCCGGTGTCGCGCACGACCTCGACGTCGGTCGGCTCGGTGCGGGGGTCCACCCAGCCAGCCTGACCGACGGGCGCGGCGACGGGCGATCCCAGACGGCGTGGCCTAGCTGCGGACCCAGTAGTTGATGCGGGCTGCGGCCTCACGGGCGGAGGCGGCCATGCCGGCTGGCGTTGGGGTGCACCGGGGCGGCCGGGACGGTGGGCACGATGCCCTCGACCCAGCGGGTGCTGGAGCCCTGGCACACGTCGTGGCCGATGCTCGGGGTGGCCAGGTCGACGTAGTGGACGCCCTCGGCGATGGCCTGGTTGCGGATCATGGTGTTCAGGCTCTTGGCCGTCTTGCGCAGGTACGGGATGTCCTGGGGCAGGAGCGGCACGACCGGGTAGCAGCCGTTGCCCGTCTCGGGGACGATCGTCGGGTAGCCGACGATGAACACCTCGGCGCGCGGGGCCCGGGCCTTGATGTCGCGCAGGGCCTCGGCCACCTTCGGGGCGGTGGCGGCGATGCGCTCCGCAGCTCGTCGCGCCCGTCGTGGACGTAGGTCGGGCGTGCAGCCGGAGCCGAACGGGTTCTGGAGGGCGCAGCTCCTTCACGATGCTCGGTGAAGCCGATGTCGTTGCCGCCGATGCCGACGGTGACGACCTTGGTCTGGTCGTCGAGGGCGTCGAGCTGGGGCGGGTTGGCCGGGCCGGGGGTGACGTCCTGGGCGCTGTAGAGGTCGCTGGTGGTGGCGCCCGAGCAGCTGACGTCCTTGAACTTGGTGACCTTGATCTGCGGGCTGGTCAGGCGGGGCTAGTTGTGGTCCGAGCGCAGGCAGCCCAGCGGCGAGAGCGACTGGTTCGGGATGAGCGGCCCGGCCACGTAGCTGTCGCCCAGGGCGACGTAGGTGTCGGGCGGCCGGCGTGCAGCCGGACAGGGCCGCGGTGACCAGCACGACCACGGCGGCGGCGGCCGCGGTCAGGCTGCGTGGACGACGGATGGTGCGCACTGTCTCCCCCTCGGGTCAGGGTCGGTGGGGTGACCACCGACGTGACGGACCGCACTGTAGGGCACCGGCGGGGGGCCGGGCAGGGGACCGGTCGTCGCGCCGGGTCGGGACGCCGCGCCAGACTGCCGGCGGTGGCCCCGGACCCTGCGACGCTCCGCCCCCTCGACGCCTTCGGGCCGCGCTCGTGGGCCCGGCCCGAGGCCACCGGGTACGGGCGCGAGCCCCTGGCCACCCCGCGGCCCGGTCCGAGGTCCTCTCCCTCGACGGCCGCTGGGCCTTCGCCCTGCGGGACCGGCCCGAGGACGTCACCGACGACGACCTGGCCGGCCCCACCGACGGGTGGGCCACCGTCGAGGTGCCGGGGTGCTGGACGATGCAGGGCTTCGACCGGCCCCAGTACACCAACGTCGCAGATGCCCTTCCCCGGGCCCCCGCCGCGGGTGCCCGACGCCAACCCGACCGGGGTGCACCGCCGCACCGTCACCGTCCCCGAGGGCTGGAGGGGCCGGCGGATCATGCTCGAGGTGGGCGGGGCCGAGACCGTCCTCTACGTCCACGTCGACGGCGAGCCCGTCGGCATGGGCAAGGACTCGCGCCTGCCCCACGGTGGTCGACCTCACCGACGCTGGTCGAGCCCGGGCGCCCCTTCGAGCTGGCCCTCACGGTGGTGCGCTGGTCCGACGCCACCTACCTGGAGGACCAGGACCACTGGCACCACGCCGGGCTGCACCGCTCGGTGCTCCTGCACGCCACGCCGCCGGTCCGCATCGCCGACGTGCACCCCACCGCGGACCGCGACCCGGCCACCGGCGACGGCCACCTCACGACCCGGGTCGTCGTCGAGGCCGACGGCGCCCGGCCCCGGGGCTGGACCGGTGCGGATCGCGGTCGCCGGGCACGCGGCCGAGGGCCGCGGTCCACTTCGAGCACCCCACCGACGTCATGGCCAACTGGCTGCTGTTCGAGGGGCGGGGCGCCACCCTCGAGCTCGACGTGCCCGGCGTGGCGCCGTGGACGGCCGAGACGCCCGCACCTCCACGACCTCACCGTCACCCTGCGTCGACGCCGACGGCGCGACGGTCGACGAGGTCGTCGTGGCGATCGGGTTCCGTCGGGTCGAGGTGGTCGGGCCCCGAGCTGCTGGTGAACGGGCGGCGCGGTGCTGGTCAAGGGCGTCAACCGCCACGACCACGACCCCCGGCGGGGCAAGGCCGTCACCCCGGCGTCGATCGAGGCCGACATGGTCCTGATGAAGCGCCACGGCCTCAACGCGGTGCGCACCTCGCACTACCCGAACGACAGCCACCTCTACGACGTCTGCGACCGGCTCGGGCATGTACGTCGTCGACGAGGCCGACCTCGAGACCCACGCCTACCTCCGCAGCCTCACCCAGCGACCCGACCTGGTCGCGGGGCCATCCTCGAGCGCATCGTGCGCATGGCCCAGCGCGACAAGGCCCACCCGTCGGTGGTCATGTGGTCGCTCGGCAACGAGAGCGGCTCGGCGCCCGATCCTGCAGGCCGCGGCCGAGTGGCTCCGGGCCTTCGACCCCTCGCGCCCGGTGCACTACGAGGGCGGCATCGGCGTTCAACCTGTTCACCGACATCGCCGGGGGCACCTTCCCCGACATGGGCGAGCTCCTGGCCCGGCCGACGCCCGAGTCCGACGTGGTCGCCCCCATGTACCCGGCGGTCGACGACATCGTCGCCTGGGCCACCCGCGCCGCCGCCCGACCGACCGCTGATCATGTGCGAGTACATCCACGCCATGGGCAACTCCTGCGGCGGCGCTGGCCGACTACTGGGACGCCATCCGCACCCACCCCGGCCTGCAGGGCGGGTTCGTCTGGGACTGGGTCGACCAGGCCCTGGTGCAGACGCTCGCCGACGGCACCGAGCGCCTGGCCTACGGCGGCGACTTCGGCGACGAGCCCAACGACGGCCCCTTCTGCTGCAACGGCCTGGTCGCGGCCGACCGCACCCCGCACCCGTCGCTGCTGGAGCTGGCCCAGGTGGTGGCGCCGGTGCGCGTCGCCGCCGTCGACGCGGCCCGGGGCGTGCTCGTAGGTGCACAACGAGCACGACTTCGTCGACCTGTCCTGGCTGGTGCCCGCGTGGGCAGGTCGACGTCGACGGCGAGGTGGTCGGCTCCGGGCGCCTCGACCCGCTCGACCTGGCCGCCGGGGCCTCCGGCCGAGGTCCGGGTGCCGGTGCCCGAGGCGCCGACCTGGAGCCGGGCCAGGCCGCCCAGCTGACCCTGACCTTCCGCACGCGCCACGACCTGCCCTGGGCCCCGGCCGGCCACGTCGTGGCCTGGGACCAGGTCGAGCTGGCCCGGAGCCCGGGCCCGGCCGGTCGCCCGTGGGCCCGGCCCCGGCACGCCCCCGCGCCCTGGCCGACCTGGAGCCGACGCTCGCGCTGTGGCGGGCGCCGATCGACAACGAGACCTTCGGGCCCGACGGTCGGCCAGAAGCACGCCGAGCGATGGGAGCGCCATGGGCCTCCGCGACGCGGCCGCCGCTGGTCGAGCTGGCGACCGAGGTGGTCCCGGCCGACGGCGGCGGGCAGCTGGTCGCCCACGCGGTCGTGGTGCCCGACGGCCTCGACGACATCCCGCGGGTCGGCGTGCGCCTGCGCCTCGGGCCCGGCGTGCACACCGTGGAGTGGCTCGGGCGCGGTCCCCACGAGGGCTACTCGGACCGGCGGGAGAGCACCCGGCTCGGCTGGTGGACCACGCCGGTGGACGACTGGCCCGTCCCCTACGTCCACCCCCAGGCCAGCGGCAACCGCACCGACGTGCGCTGGCTGCGGTTCCTCGACGCCGCCGGCGACCCCCTCGTCGTGCATCGACCACCTCGACGGCCTCGACGTGACCGTGGCGCGCTGGACCGACGAGGAGGTGGCCGACGCCGGCCACCTGCGAGGACCTCCCCGTCCGCGACGAGTGCTACGTGTGGATCGACGCCCGCCACCGCGGGGTGGGCTCGGCCGCCGTCGGCCCCGACGTGGCCCCCGCCCACCGGGTGGGACCCGGCCCCTACCGCTGGTCCTACCGGGTGCAGCTGATGGCCGCCGACGCGACCGGGCCGGACACCGAGACCCGGGTCGACCCGCTGACCGGGGACGAGGTCGTGATCGTGGGCAGCCGCCAGGCCCGCCCCAACCTGCCCGCCGACGGGTGCCCGTTCTGCCCCGGTGGCCGGGAGGCGCCCGAGCCCTACGACGTCCGCTGGTTCCCCAACCGGTGGCCGCCCCTGCCCGACGGACGGGCCGAGGTCGTCCTCTACGCCCCGGAGCACGACGTCACCCTGGGCTCGCTGCCCCCCGCCCGGGTGCGAGCGGCTGGTGGCGCTGTGGGCCGAGCGGACCGCCGCCCTCGGTGCCCGCGACGACGTGGCCTACGTGCTGGTGTTCGAGAACCGGGGCCCCGAGGTGGGCGCCACCATCGCCCACCCCCACGGCCAGATCTACGCCTTCGACCAGGTCCCCCCGGCGGCCCTCGTCGAGCTGGGCGGGGACGGGCAGGCGGCACCGACGGTCCCCTGCCCGCTGTGCGCCGAGGCGCCGGGCGACCGGCTGGTGGCCGAGGCGGGCGGCTGGCGGGCATGGGTGCCGGCTGCCGCCACCTGGCCCTACGCCCTGGTCGTGGCGCCCGCCGACCACGTGGCCGACCTCCCGTCGGCGGCCTCGACCCACGGCGACCTGGCCGACCCTGCTGGTCGACCTCTTCGGGCGTCTCGACCGCCTCTTCGACGCCCCCATGCCCCTGATGTGGTGGTGGCACCAGCGCCCCACCGACGGCCGCGACTGGCCCGGCGCCCACCTCCACGCCCACATCGCCCCGCTGCTGCGCAGCCCGGGCACCCCCCGGTTCGTGGCCGCCGGCGAGCTGGGCAGCGGCGTCTTCTTCAACCCCGTGGCGCCGACCGACGCGGCCGCCGCCCTCCGCCGCGCATGACGCCCCCGACCCACCCGGACAGGTCGGACAGGTCGTGCCTGGCACGACCTGTCCATGGGGGGCCGGCGTGACCGTGCGGGCGTTCGCGCCGGGGAGGGTGAACCTCATCGGGGAGTACACCGACGTGGCCGGGGGGTCGGTCCTGCCCGTGGCGGTGCACCTGGGGACCACCGTCACGCTGGAGCCGGGCGGCGACGAGGTCGTCCTCACCTCCGCCGACGTCGCCGCGCCCGCCGTCGTCGCCCTCGACGGGGCCGACCCGGCGGAGGTGCACCCCGCCTGGGCCCGCTACGTGGCCGGGGTGGTGGCCGAGGTCGGCCCGACGGCCGGCGTCCGGGGCACGGTCAGCACCACCCTGCCGGTCGGCGCCGGCCTCTCCTCCAGCGCCGCGCTGGAGGTGGCCATCGCCCTCGCTCTGGGCTTCGAGGGCAGCCCCACCGACCTGGCCCTGGCCTGCCAGCGGGCCGAGCAGCGAGCCTCGGGGGTCCCGTGCGGGGTGATGGACCAGATGGCCTCGGCCCACGGCGTGGCCGGCCACGCCCTCCTGGTCGACTGCACCACCCTGGCCGTCGAGCCGGTGCCGCTGCCTGCGGGCCTCGAGGTGGTGGCCGTCCACTCCGGCCAGCCCCGGGCCCTGGCCGGCTCGGCCTACGCCGAGCGCCGGGCCGCGTGCGACGCGCGCCGCCGCGGCTGTCGGTCCGCTCCGCCACGCCACCGCGGCCGAGGTCGAGCGCATCACCGAGCCCGAGGCCCGCCGGAGGGCCCGCCACGTGGTCTCCGAGGAGGCGCGGGTGCACGCCTTCGCCGCCGCCCTCCGGGCCGACGACCGCCCCGCCCTGGGTGCCTTGCTGGCCGAGGGCCATCGCTCCCTCCGCGACGACTTCGAGGTCTCGACCCCTGTCGTCGACGAGCTCGTGGCCCGCCTCGCGGCCACCCCGGGCGTGATCGGTGCCCGGCTCTGCGGGGCCGGCTTCGGCGGCTGCGCGGTCGCCCTGTGCGAGCCGGGGTCGCTGGCCGAGGGCTGGACCCTGCGCGCCGTCGACGGCGCCCACCTCCTCGCCGACGACGCACCGTGATGGCGCCCGCCCCCTCCCTCCCCGAGCCCCGGAGCCTCCCGTGACCGCGCCCCACGTCCTCACCATCGACCTCGGCACCAGCGGCCCCAAGGCCGCGGTGGTCCGGGCCGACGGCCACATCGCGGGCACGGCCCAGGCCCGCCTGGCCATCCGCTTCACCGACGACGGCGGTGCCGAGCAGGACCCCGAGGAGGTGTGGGCCACCACCCTCGACAGCGCGACCAGGGCCCTGGGTGCGGCCGCCGTGGCCCCGACCGACGTGGTCGCGGTGGTGGCCTCGAGCCAGTACTCGTCCATCGTCCCGGTCGATGCCGAGGGCCGGCACCTGGCGAACATGGTCCTCTGGATGGACGGGCGGGGGGCGCCGAAGAAGCTGGCCCGGCTCCCGGGCGGACCGGCCCGCGACTCGCCCGTCGCCCTGCTCCACTGGCTGCGGGTCCACGGCCTCCCGCCCATCGAGGGCGGCATCTCGCTCACCCACATGCGGTGGTTCCGGTACGCGCGACCCGACGTCTACGCCCGCACCGCGGCCTTCCTCGAACCCATGGACTACCTGACCCTCAGGCTCACGGGCCGGGCCACGGCCAACCAGTCCACCGCCTACATGATGCTGCTCACCGACAACCGGACCCTGGGCACCACCACCTGGGACCGGGGCCTCCTGGCCCGCTCCCACATCGACGCCGACCGCCTGCCCGAGCTGGTACCGGTCGGCTCCGAGGTCGGACCCCTCCTTCCGGCGGTGGCCGAGGCCCTGGGCCTGCCGGCGTCGACACCGGTGCTGAGCGGCATCAACGACACCCAGGCCGGCGCGGTCGCGGCCGGGGCCTTCCAGGGCACCGGCGCAGGGTTGGCGGTCGGCACCACCGCCGTGATCGCCACGCACGTGGGCCGCAAGAAGACCGATCCCCGCACCACGTTGTTCACCGTCCCCAGCCCGCTGGGCGAGACCTACCTCGTCACCGCCGAGAACGGGGTGGCCGGCGTCGACGTCGACCACTTCCTCGACCAGCTCGTGTACCCCGACGACGCCCTGACGGCCGGACCGCGGCCCGAGGACGCCTACCAGGCGCTGAACGAGGCCGCCGCCGCCGCCCCGCCCGGTGCCGGGCGGGTGCTCTTCCTCCCGTGGCTCCGGGGCTCGCTGGCTCCCAAGGCCGACGGCAAGGTGCGCGGGGGGTTCCTCAACGTGGGCCTGGGCACCACCCGCCAGGACCTGGCTCGGGCCCTGTTCGAGGGCATCGCCCTCAACGCCCGCCGGCTCCAGGGTCCGGTCGAGTCCTTCTCCGGACGTCGCATCGACCGCTTCACCTTCTACGGCGGCGGGGCCCGCAGCGACCTGTGGGCCCAGGTGATGGCCGACGTCCTGCGCGTGCCGGTGCACCAGCTGGCCGACGCGAGCCACGCCAACAGCCTCGGCGCCGGCCTCTTCGCCCTCGCCCACCGGGGCCTGGTCGACGTGGCCGACGTGCCCACCATCCCCCGGGTGCGGCGGGTGTGCGAGCCGGACCCCGAGCTGGCCCAGCTCTACGACGACCGGTCCGCCGCCTTCGCCGAGGCCTTCCGGAGGACCCGACCGCTGTTCCACCAGCTCAACCGCCGGCCGGGCCAACCCCCGTCGTGGCGGGCGCGCCTGGCGCGCTGACCGCCTGGCCGGCACGGACCGACCTTCCCGGCCGGCCGGCCGCGCCGTTGCTACGGTCACCGACGATGGGGGCCGGTGAGGTGACCGCGGCGACGGTGACGGGCGACGACCGCATCCCGCCGCGCCACGTGGGTGGCGATGGGGGCCATGGCCCTCGCCGTGCTGGCCATCGCCAACGACTTCACGGCCATGAACGTGGTCCTGCCCACCATCGAGGGCGACCTGGACTCGAGCCTCTCGACCGTCCAGTGGGTGGTCAACGGCTACGCCCTGGTGTTCGGGGTGCTCATCGTGCCCGGCGGACGCCTGGCCGACGTGTACGGCCGTTCCCGCATGCTCTGCCTCGGCGCCGCCACCTTCGCCGCCTTCTCCTTCCTGGGCGGGCTGGCACCGAACGTGGGCCTGCTGATCGCGGCGCGCGTGCTGATGGCCGTGGGCGGCGCCCTCATGTGGCCGGCCATCCTCGGTCTCATCTACGGCCTGCTGCCCGACAGCAAGGCCGGGCTGGCGGGCGGGCTGGTCATCGGCGTGGCCGGCATCGGCAACGCCACCGGGCCGCTGATCGCCGGAGCCCTGGCCCTGGCCAGCTGGCGGTGGATCTTCTTCCTCAACATCCCGATCGCCCTCATCGCCCTGGTGGTGACGTGGCGGACGGTGCCCCGCGACGAGGCCACCGAGAGGGAACCGATCGACTACGCCGGCTCGGCCCTCCTCTCGCTCAGCCTGGGGGCCCTGCTCGGTGCGCTCACCGTCGCTCCCGCGCAGGGGTGGTCCGACCCGCTGGTCGTCGGTGGGCTGGTCGGCGCCGTGGCGCTGATGGCGGCGTTCGTGCTGCGGGAGCGGACGACGGGCGAGGACGGGCTGATCCCCCCGAGCGTGATCCGCAACGGCCCGTTCCTCGCGGGCATGCCTGGCCGCCCTGTGCATGTCGGCCACCTTCTTCGCCTCCCTGCTCTTCCTGCCCCAGCTGTTCCAGAAGATCCAGGGCGAGGGGACCATGACCGCAGGGCTGAAGCTGCTGCCCTTCGTCGCCGTGTTCGCGATGTCGTCGTTCACCGAGACGTGGCTGCTGGGCCGGATCGGGCTCAAGGCGGTGGTCAGCCTGGGCGCGGTCTGCGTCGTCGCCGGGCCCGTGCTCTTCGTGCTCCTCCTCGACGACCAGGCCGACTACCTCCGCCTGGTGCCCGGGATGGTCGTGCTGGGCGTCGGCGTCGGGCTCTTCTTCTCGGCCGCCACCACCGCCGGTCTCACCGCCGTGGACCCGTCCCGGTCGAGCCTGGCGGGCGGCCTCCTCTACATGTTCCAGATCGGCGGTGGCGCGGTGGGTCTGGGCCTCACCACGGTGCTCTTCCTCGCCAGCGCGGATGCCGGGGTCCACGACGCCGCCGCCGACATCGGCGTCGAGCTGTCGGCCGGGGAGGTGCACGACCTCCAGGGCGTGCTGGCCGGCACCGACACCGCCGCCGCCGTGCAGGCCCAGCACCCCGACGAGGCGCGCGCCCTCACCGAGGTCGTGCGCGACTCGTTCGTCGACGGCGTGCGGGTGGCGTTCACCTTCGACGCGGTGCTCGCCCTGGTCGGTGTCGGGCTGGTGCTGACCCGCGTCGGCGGACCGCTGTCGCGCCTCGGCCACGACGTCGAGCGCGGCGATGGCGCCGACCCGGCCCACGACCGGTCCGGGAGCGACCCGCCGGCCCACGCTCATCGCACCCGCCGCCATCGCCACGCGCACCGCCACGTCCCCTGAGCGGACCGAGCCCGTCGGCCGTACCCTGCCGGCCGTGGCCGAGGCACACGAGGCGATCCGCAACCTGCTGGGCCGGTACTGCGAGGCGATGGACGCCGGGGACTGGCCGGCGGTCGGGGCGTTGTTCGCCGCAGCGCGGATGACCGAGGAGCACGGCCACGTGGTGGCCGAGGGGGCCGAGGCGGTGCAGGCGCTCTACGAGGGGGGCACCCACCTCCACGGCGGCTCGCCGGGCACCCGGCACATCACCGCCGGCTCGATCATCGAGCTCGACGACGACGGGAGGCGTGCGTCGGTGCGCTCGAGCTACGTCGTCCTCCAGGCCGCGCCCGGGCTGGCGCTCCAGCCCATCATCAGCGGTCGCTACCGCGACCGCTTCGTCGACGGACCCGACGGCTGGTGCTTCGCCGAGCGCTGCTTCCTCGTCGACCAGGTCGGCGACCTCTCCCACCACCTGACCTACGCGCTCGACCTCTGACCCTGCGCCGGCGCGGCGATCAGCCGGGCTGGAGCACCTCTGTCGTCACGGGCCCGTACCCGGCGCCGTCACCTTCCGGCCGCTTCGAGCCCGGCGACGGGGTCGCCCGCCCCGGCGCCGCACGTGACGTCTGTCGGGCGTCGGGCTCAGCCCTCGTCGGCCAGGGCCAGGGCGCGGGCGGTGCCCCGCCTCACCCAGGGCTCGAGCTCGTCGTCGGTCGCGAGGTGCTCGGACGCCACCCGCAGCCAGCCGGTCATGGGGCGGCCCCGCATCTCCATCGGGGTGGCCGGGGTGGTGGCGATGAGGTCGTCGACCTGGTCGGGCTCGACGCGCACCATGATCCCGCCCTGGCCGCTGGCGGCGACGGCCATGGTCCCGGCGACCATGAGGGCCAGGCCGCCGAACATGCGCTTCTCGACGACCTCGTGGCCGGCCTCGGCCACCAGGTCGCGGAGACGGGCGGCCAGGTCCTCGTCGTAGGCCATGCCGACGGCCTAGCGCGTCGGGCGATCGCACGCACCCGCTGAGGGCCGTCGGTCTCGACGGAGCGGTCGCCGGGGCACGGGCGACGGGCCCGGTCAGGCGTCCGCAGGGGGGCCGAGGATCTGGTCGACGATCCGGCGGGGGAGGTCCGGTGTGAGGTCCTGGCTGCGGACCATGAGGCGGTGGGCGAGGATGGCCGGGCCGGCCTCCGCCAGCAGCTCCACGTCGGTCGAGGCAGGCAGGTCGCCCCGGTCGATGGCGGCGCCGATGATGTGGTGGAGGTGGGCCCGGCGCTGCTGCACGAAGGCCCGGTCGTACTCGGCCCGGAGGTCCGGGTTGCGGGCCTTCTCCGAGACGAAGGCGGTCATGATCGGCCCGTCGTCGCCGACCATGGCCCGCCGGAGGCCCTCGAGCATGGTCGTGAGGTCGGCCCGGACGTCACCGGTGTCGGGCAGGGGCACCGAGGTGCAGGCGTGGCCCCGCAGCGAGGCGACAACGAGCTCCTCCTTGCTGGCCCACCGGCGGTAGATGGCGGCCTTGCCCACCCCGGCGCGGGCGGCGACGGCCTCCATCGACATGCCGCCGAAGCCCTCCTCGACCAGCAGGTCCACCGCGGCGTCGAGGATGGCGGCCTCGGTGGCGGCCGAGCGGGGCCGCCCGGCGCCGCCCTCGGCGCCGGTGGCCTCTTCCGAGCGGTCGTCGGTGGTCGCGCCCGTCCCCATGCTCAGAGCCTGTCAGACGCCGAGCGGTGGACGGGGACGGCCCCCGGTGCGGGCTCGGGGGTGGCGGTCTCGTCGGGTGCGAGGGGCGGGGCGTCGGGGGTCGCGGCGTCGTCGAGGTCGACCGGGCGGGGGTGGGCCCGCTCGTCGTCGTGGGCCCGGGCCGGCAGCCACCGGATCACTCCGAGGGCGGCGACGAACAGGATGCCGGCGGCGACCAGCGAGGCCAGGTGCATGCCCGAGAGGAAGCTCTCGCGGGCGGCGGCCTCGATCACCGGACGGATGGCCGGAGGCGCCTGCTCGGCGATGCCGAGGGTCTTGCCGATCGACTCGGTGAGGGCGCCGACCTGGGCGTCGGGCACCACCCCGTCGAGGCGGGCGGTCATCTGGGGCAGGTACCGCGACGACAGCAGCGAGCCGAGCACGGCGACGCCGACGGCGCCGCCGGTCTGGCGGGTGGTGTCGTTCACCGCGGAGCCGACGCCGGCCTTGGCCCGGGGGAGCGAGCCCATGATCGAGTCGGTGGCCGGCGCCATCACGTTGCCCATGCCCAGGCCCAGCAGCATCGTCAGCAGGATGATGACGCCGATGGACGTCTCCTCGCCCATGAGCGAGAAGGAGGCCAGCGCCACGGCCACGACCACCATGCCGGTGGACACGACGACCTTGTTGCCCAGGCGCTCGACCCACACGCTGCTGAGCGGGGCCGAGATCATGATCACCGCGGCCTGCGGCAGCAGGACGGCGCCGGCCTTGATGGTGGAGTAGCCGAGCACCAGCTGCAGGTACTGGGTGAGGAGGAAGATCATCCCGAACAGGGCGAAGAACGTGAGGGTGATGGCGCCGCTGGCGGCCGAGAACCGCGGGTTCCGGAAGAAGTCGAGGTTCAGCATCGGGTGGCTCGACCGGGTCTCCCAGAGCATGAAGGCCCCGAGGACCGCGAAGCCGACCACGAAGCCGAGCAGGATCTCGGGCGAGGTCCAGCCCCGGTCGGGCGCCTCGATGACCGCCGCCAGCACGATGGCCAGCCCGGCGATGGACAGGAGCGCGCCCACCGGGTCGAGCTTGGAGGCGGCGGGGTCGCGCGAGTCGGGGATGAACAGGTAGCCGAGCACGAGGCCGGCGATGACGATCGGGATGTTCACCAGGAACACCGACCCCCACCAGAAGTGGGTGAGCAGGAAGCCGCCGGTGATGGGCCCGAGCCCGAGGCCCAGGGCCGACACGCCGGCCCAGATGCCGATGGCCTTGGCCCGCTCCCTCGGATCGGTGAAGACGTTGGTGAGGATCGACAGGGTCGCCGGCATGATGAACGCCCCGCCGATGCCCATGACGGCGCGGGTCGCGATGAGCACGTTGGCGTCGGTGGCCAGCGCCGACAGCACCGAGCCCACCCCGAAGATGCCGAGCCCGAGGGCCAGGAAGCGGTAGCGGCCGAAGCGGTCGCCGATGCTCCCGGCGGTGAGGAGCAGACCCGCGAAGACGATCGTGTAGGAGTCGACGATCCACTGGAGCTGGCTCTGGCTCGCGCCCAGGCCGCCCTCGGCGGCGGTGCTGGAGAGCCGGGGGAGGGCGACGTTGAGGATCGTGTTGTCGAGCACGATCACGATCAGGCTGGTGCAGAGCACCAGCAGCGTGATCCAGCGCCGACGCTGGACGATCTCGGGGTCCTTCAAGGCCTCGCGCATGCGGTGCCCTCCTCACGAATTACGGAACGGTTCCGTATTCCTATCGACGCCCTCGGCCGACGCCAACCCCGACGGCCGGACCGGCCCACGGCACGTCCGCTCGCCCCCTCGTCCCGCAGGAGGCGGCGGGACGGCCCGGCACGGCGGTGGCGGGTGCGGCTAGCGTGGTCGGGCGTGGGGGAGGTCCACCAGGCACGCAGGCGTCGCGCTCTGACCTGCGTGTCCACTGCGGTGGCGTTGGTTCTCGGCGCCGGGTCGTGCGCGTCGGAGCCGCTTGACCGAGCCGAGGTGCTCAACGAGGTGAGCGCGGCCTGCGGCGACGTCGAGACCACGAACGACCCGGACCGGACCGGCGCCCCCGATGGCGATCTGACGGTGGTGCTCGGCCTCAACAGCCCTCGGAACGTCATCGCCACCGCTGACGTCGATTCGGAGGTCGCCCGGGAGCTGGCCCCGCTGGAAGGAGCCCTGGACGGGGTGCTGGACGCGCTCTCGGAGCTGAGGTCCCGCCTCACGCGGGGGGACTACTTCGAGTACGAGGAGTCGGTGGCGGAGGCTCGGGATGCCGATCGGGCACTGCAGGACGCCGCTCGTGGCCTCGGCGTCCCTGCGTGCGCGCCGCCGGAGATCACCGAGCAGATCGACGGCACCGAGGCACTGCTCGCCGAGCAGGCGGCCGGCACCGCGCCGAGCGGCGACTACCGGGCCGACCTCGAAGCGGCGTGCGACCGGGTCACCGAGGCGGCGAACGAGGCCATCATCGAGGGCGGCCCGGGTCCGGTGGGAGAGCTCGACGACGCCCTCGCCCTCGCCGGGATCTACGAGCAGCTCCAGCTGGACGTGGAGCGCCTCGACCCGGGCGAGCGGGCCGCCGCCCACGAGCAGCTCCTCGGCCTGATCGAGGACGCCGTGGCCCTGGCCCGGGACCTCAACCCCGCCAGCGACAGCCAGGAGGAGCTGGACGCCGTCTCCGCCGAGCTCGAAGAGGTCACCGACCAAGCCGAGCGGCTGGCCGCTGGGGCCGGCGCAGAGTGCGACCTCTGACGCCTCGTCGGCGCGCCGAGCCGGTCGTGAAGGTCAGTAGCGCCACACGTCGACGATGTCGGTGGGATTCGTCCGGACCTGGGTGGCGGGCGCCTTCAACGTCGAGGCCGCCACCTCGTCGGGGAAGGCGATGTCCGCAGGGTCGAAGTTGCCGCATCCGTCTGCCCACGACCAACCCGCGGAGGTGAGTGTCCGGGCGAGGGGCTCGGAGACGAAGGGCACGACGAGCATCGGCGCGCCCACCTCGGCGAGTCGATGCCTGTTGCCGTCTTCCGGGCAGGCGGAGCGTCCATGGGACGTCTCATGGGACAACCTGTCGAACTGGCCTCACGAGGGGACCCCTCAGGCCCCTGACCTGGACTCTTGGCGCCCCCGGCAGGATTCGAACCTGCGACGCACGGTTTAGGAATCGGGCCCAGCAGGTCCAACTGGTGTCGTCTCGTACCAGGAAGCGTTGCCCTGTCGGGCTTTCCGGTCGATCCGGTGCCGGTCCGTACTGGTGCCTGTCGCCGAGTTCATGGGACAACCCATGGGACAGATCTCGACCGAGCTCATCGGCGGCCACCTCCCGCCCACGCCCAGGACACCCTCGAGGACGTCGAGCTGGTGACCTTCGGTTGGTCCACCGGCACAGCGGATGGTGGCGGGGCTCCGCGTTCGGTGCGACCGCTTCATTGGGGCCCAGGCCGGGAGCTTGGAGCTCCGGCACTCAGGTGCACGGTCCAACGCAATGCGAAGAGGTTTCCGGAGACCCGGAGTGGCCGGGCCGCGTCGGGAGCCGGGCTCAACACGTGAGGTGGGGAACCGATGGCAGCGGGGCAGGCCCGCGGGCAGCAGACTGCGAGACCCCATGACGCCAGACCCATCTGCCCCGCCGTTCCGGATGAGCGGGCCTGGCGACCCGAGGCGAGCCCTCCTTCGCGCCGGCGTGGTCCTCGCCATCGTGGTCGCGTGGACGGGCTGTCACTTCGAGACCCGTGAGCGGCCGCCTGCCTACGTGGTGGAGAATGCCACCAGCCAGACCGTCGAGATCCGCTACATGACCAACCGCACCGGCCTCACGCCCGAAGGACTGGAGGACCTTCGCTCCGTGGCCGTGGTCGAGCCCGGTCAGGAGGCGCGGTTCGGAGCCCTCGGCAGCGACGAGGACACCTGCCTGGATGCGCCGCTGGTCGCCCTCGCGCCCGACGGCGCCGAGGTCGACCGCCTCGCCACCGGGACCTGTGCCGAGAGGAACGCCGATGACCCGACCTGGACCATCACCGGTTGAGCGCCTCCAACCGACGGGACGGTCCTGGCCGAGCGGCGCGGCCTCGACGCCACCATGGACGCTTACTCGACCCGCACCGTCACCATCGGCCCCATCGCACGAGATCCCTGGGTCCCCCTGGCCGTGTCGCTCACCGAGGACCAGGGCGACGTCATCACCTGGGACGCCGACCCATCGAGCTGTTGAGCCGACGGTGCGAGCACCCATGAACACCTGCTGGCGACGCCTTCTTCGCATCGGTGTCGTCCTCGTTGCGGCGGTCGCGTGGTTGGGCTGTCACTTCGAGACGCGGGACGTGCCGCCCCCCTACGTCGTGCTGAACGCGACCGAGGAGACGATCGAGGTCCGGTACCTGATCGACCGATCCGGCCTCAGTCCCGACGAGCTGGAGGGGCTCCGCTCGGTCGTCGTCATCAGGCCCGACGAGGAAACGAGCTTCGGAACCTTGGGCAATGATGAGGACACCTGTCTGGATGCGCCCCTGGTCGCCCTTGGGGAAGACGGCACCGAGATCGACCGCCTCGCCACCGGGACCTGCGCCGAGAGGAACGCCGATGACCCGACCTGGACCATCACCGGTTGAGCGCTCCAACCAGCGTGGCGTGGCGGGCCGGCGTGCTCCAGGAGCGGATCACCCCGACCCGGGGCCGGTCGATCACCTCGCTGCAGGCCGTGTGCGTGCCCGCCGTCGACGACACCGACCCGGCACCGTTCTCCGGCTTCACCCACCTCGACGGCGCCACCGAGCTGTCCCGTGACATCGCGGCACTGGGCATCTACCCGGCGGTGGACCCGTTGGCGTCCACCTCGAACACATCCTCGCCGAGGGGGCGCCGGTGGCCTTCGGCACAGGGGCGCCCATGGGCGACCGGAAGATGACAGTGGTCAGCCAGAGGGAGGAGGTGAGGTTCACGGTGACCGGCGATCTGGCAATCGACCAGATGCCGTCGCGTCGTCGTGGTCGACGTCCGCCAGCGTGAGACGATGGCAAGCGGCCTCCCGTCACTCGTCGCCAAGGACGCGATCGATGAGTGCCGTGATCCGTGTGAAGCGTCGGTCTGCAGCCGTGCTGGACAGCCGCTGCTGTTCCGTCATCTGGGCTATGCCGTCGCCGTCACGATGGCGGAACAGCGAGCGGATGATGTGAGCTGCGTCCTCGGTCTCGCCGGACGCGAACTCCCGCGGGTCGACGCCGGCGGCGAACGAGATCTCGAGGCATCGCCACACGTCGACGACGTCGGTGGGTTTCGTGCGGACCTGGGTGGCGTGCGCCTTCAACGTCAAGGCCGCGACTTCGTCAGAGAAGGCGATGGCGATGTCGTGGTGTGCGCCGTTGAGCCGATGGAGGTCGAGGTGGAGCATCACGGGGTCGCGCCTGATGGCTGAGGCCAACCCGGGCACCTCCGTGGTCACGAGGCTGTTGGTGACGTGCTGGTTCTCGCGTGGCCGGCTGGTGTAGGCGGGAACGAGCACGTCGACGATCGCCTGCCTCGGAGCGGTGGCGTCGCCGACCCGCACCGGAAGATCGGCGAGGTCCCGAGCGAACCGGTTGCCGGCGATCGGCTGGTAGTCGAGCTCCCGCAGGCGTTCGATGATGCGTGCATCCCGCACCACCACCGGGGGGACCCCGAGGTCGATGTCGCCGGTCTCCCGGTAGAGGTCGGGTCCGAGCTGCCAGCGAGCGGCGAGCGCCGTCACCATGTGGCCCCCGATGATCCGGTAGGTCGCGTCGCCGAGCAGGCCCGCCAGGTCGGAGAGTGCGACGTAGCCGATGTCATCGGCCACCGACGTCGCCCGGAGGGCGACCCGGTTCAGGGGCGGCCGAGCAGCCACTGACGGACCATCCCTGCGGCCTCGAGGCGGTCGGCTCCGCCCAGGTCGTGGAGATCCCACATCTGCTGGGTGATGTCAGCGAGCGGCAGCTCGACGCCGTTCAGCTCGGCCACCAGCTCGGGCGTCGGGAAGACCGACGTATCGGCCGGGCGCCGCATGATCACGTTGGCGTCCTCTCGGGCCATCGCCGAAACAAGCCCGAGGCCAGCGGGGTCGAGCAGCTGCTCGGAGTAGAGGATGACGATGCTTGGCCGGCGCCACCCGACCATGAGGTCGGGGCCCACGTCTGCGGACACGGCGAGGCGGTGCTGATCTCGGCGGGCCAGTCCGGCGCGCCTCGCCACTTCCGTCGGAGGGTCGAGGCTGTAGAAGTATTGCTCCGAGCCGCCAGGTCCGCTGTACTCCGCAAGGAACCGGTCGAGCAGGGCCTCTCGGTCGGGGACCCATCGGCGACTGGCTGTCCTGCGGACGAGGCCGAGGTCGAGCAGCTGGCGCAGCACCTGTGAGGCGCGCGGTTGGGAGACCTTCGCCTGTGCGGCGAGTGAGGTCGCGCCCGGCTCCTCGTCCTCACCTTCCGAGGATCGGATGAGGGATCGAATGATCCCGTTGCTGCCCGCGCCGCGAGGGAGCAGCGTTGCTTTGGGCTGAGGGGCCACGGTGGTCGATCGCTGTCGGACGATGACACCCTCAGCCCGCAGGTCGAAGTTCCCGCATCCGTCTGCCCACGACCATCCCGCCGAGGTGAGTGTCCGGGCCAGTGGTTCGGACACGAAGGGCACGACGAGCATCGGTGCGCCCACCTCGGCGAGTCGATGCCTGTTCCCATCGAGACCCGGCACCTCGTTGGGATAGGGCGGGCGCTGCTTCTCCTCCACCGCGAAACGGGCCTGCGCCGTCCCCAGGTCGAGGTCGAGGATGGCATCGACCCGGGGGCTGCCGGGCGCAGTGTCCGGCTCCACCCAGTCGACCCGAGCACCTGACTCGGTGAGCGAGCCCACGGCTTCCATAAGCATGTAGATAAGTATAAGCACAGTGCTTATGGGAGGCTGCTGGCTTCTGGAAGCGGGTCGACGCTCGGCGGGACCGCCACCCGCTGCGGCTGTCCTACGTCTGGTCGATCCGGCGCCGAGCCGCTGTGTTCCGGAAACCGATGGTCGCAGGAGCTGGCTTGATCGCGGTCGGGCTTTGCGGCAACGCCCCAGGTCAGCGTCGGTCTTCGGGGCACGCGTGGCGTTCATGGGACGCTTCATGGGACAACCGGGCCGACCGGTCCGATGACGGGCCCTCTAGGCCTGTGACCTGGTGTTTTGGCGCCCCCGGCAGGATTCGAACCTGCGACGCACGGTTTAGGAAACCGACGCTCTATCCCCTGAGCTACGAGGGCAGGGACGAACCGTCCCCGTGCAGCGGGTCACCGCGGGACGATCCGGAGTCCGAGCGTAGTGGGGCCCTCGGGACGGCCCCCTTGTCGCCGGCCTGACGGCGACCGAGGCTCGGTGCCGTGCAGCCGCTGTCGATCCACCACGCCTCGCTCAACGTCTCCGACGTGGAGGCGGGCAGAGCCTTCTCCACCGACGTGCTCGGCGGTCGGGTGCGCACCGACCGGCCCGACCTCGGCCTCGGTGGGGCATGGATCGACCTGGGCGAGAGCCAGGTGCACCTCATCGAGGCGCCCGTGCCGCCGAACCTCGGCCAGCACGTCGCCGTCCGGGTGGCCGACCTCGATGCCGCGGTGGCAGAGCTGAGGGCCAGGGGGGTCGCGGTGGGCGATCCGTCGTCGGTGGGGACAGGTCGCCAGACCTTCGTGGAGGACCCGTCGGGCAACGTCGTCGAGCTGCACGAGGTCGGGCCGGCACCGGCCCCCTGATCGCGTCTGCTGGAGGGGCGCGCCCGTGGGCGACGTCGGGCCGTGGCCGGGCCTCGTCCGCCTCGACGCCGCGGCCGCTACGTTCGCCGCATGGACCGTGCCCAGGCCTGGAGCGAGCGGGGGAGCCGCTACCGCTGGCAGCCGCCGGGCGGCGACGCCGAGGTGGAGGTCTTCCACGTCGAGCTGGGTGACCCGGAGGCACCGCCGGTCGTCCTCGTCCACGGCTTCCCCACCAGCAGCGTCGACTGGGTCGAGGTGGCCGAGGCGCTGGCGCCCTCTCACCGGGTGTGCGCCCTCGACCTCCCCGGCTACGGGTTCTCGGGCAAGCCGCGCGGGTGGGGCTACGGCCTCTCCCGGGATGCGGAGCTGCTCGAGCACCACGTCACCGAGGTCCTGGGGCTCCGGTCGATGGTGGTGCTGGCCCACGACCGGGGCTCGAGCGTCGCCATGGTCCATGCCACGCAGGGGTCGCAGGTGGCCCACGAGCACCTCGTGCTCACCAACGGCAACATCTTCCTCCCCCTCTCGACGCTCACGCCGGCCCAGCGGGTGATGCTCGACCCCGAGGCGGGTCCCGACCTGCTGGCCGGTCTGAGCGCCCAGCAGCTGGCCGAGGGGGTGGGGGCCGGGATGTTCACCCCGCCCCGGGGTGCGGGCGACCCGGAGGTCGAGGCCATGGCCGCCGGCTTCGCCCACGACGGCGGGGTGGAGGTGATCCACGAGACCATCCAGTACCTGGTCGAGCGGGCCGAGCACGAGCAGGGCTGGCTCGAGGCCCTGGCCGCCTCCGACGTGTCGACGTCGCTGGTGTGGGGCCTGTGCGACACGGTGGCGCCGGTGCGCGTCGCCCTGCACGTCTGGCACGCCCACCTGGCCCGCCGCGCGGTGCCCGGCGCCCTGTACCTCGTCCCGGGGGCGAACCACTACCTGCAGAACGACCGGCCCGACGCCCTGGTCGAGGTGCTCGGCCACCTGCTCGGCGACGACGCCACGCCGCCCGGCCCGCTCGGACCGGATCCGCGGGCGCCGGTCCTGGTCGACCGCACCCGCCCGGCGTTGCCCGCGGCCGCCGACCTGCTGGGCCTCCCGGACTGATCGACGGTCGGCCGGGGGGTCGCCGCCGGCCGCCGATCGGTGACGGGTGTCATCACGTCGGGGGGTGACGCGGGTTTCGCGTGGGCGACCGCGGGCAGCGGAGGGCGGATCGCCCCCGGTGCCGCACCGGGCCCCCGAAGGACCTCATGACCCCCGACCTCGTGCTCGACCTCACCGATCGGCGCCCGGCGGCGCTGACGACCTGCCCGCCCCGCCCCTCTCCTCGAGGGCCGCTCAGCCGGGTGCTCTTCGCCTGGTGGGACCGCCGCTCGGGGGGCGCCGAGGTGGAGCCCGAAGCCCGGACCGCCCAGCACCTCGCCGCCGTCGACCCGCTGGTCGACGATGACCTCCACCTCGCCCTGTGGGCCTGCTACCAGCTGCACTACGGCGGTCTGGCGGGCGTGGCCGACGACCTCGAGTGGGACCCCGCCACCCTCGCCTTCCGGGCCCGCCTGGAGACCGCCTTCGAGGACGCCCTGCGGGCCGAGCACGACGCCACCGCCCTCCCGCCCGATCCGGTGGCCGCGCTGGAGGAGCTCCGCACCTGGCCCGGGCCGCCCCTGGCCCGCACCGTCGAGGAGCAGGGGACCCTCGACCAGCTCCGGGAGTTCGCCGTCCACCGCTCGGCCTACCAGCTCAAGGAGGCCGACCCCCACACCTTCGGCCTGCCCCGGCTGCGGGGCCCCGGTCGAGCGGCGATGGTGGAGATCCAGGCCGACGAGTACGGCGACGGGGTGCCCGGCGAGGCCCACTGCGAGCTCTTCGCCGCGGCCATGGACGAGCTGGGCCTGTCGTCGCGGGAGGCCGCCTACGTCGACCAGCTCCCCGGCGTCACGCTGGCCACCGACAACCTGGTGAGCATGTTCGGGCTCCACCGCCGCCTGCGCGGAGCGCTGGTGGGCCACCTCGCCCTCTTCGAGATGTGCTCGGTCGTCCCGATGGGCCGCTACCTGGCCGCAGCCCGGCGCCTCGGGGGCCTGCCCGCGCTGGAGCGCTTCTACCGGGTCCACGTCGAGGTCGACGAGCACCACGCCCGCCTGGCCCTCGACGGCATGGTCCGGCCCATGGTCGAGGCCGCGCCCGAGCTGGGTCCCGACGTCGTGTTCGGCGCGGCCGCCCTCAGCCGGGCCGAGGCCCGCCTGGCGGCCCACCTGCTGCGGTCGTGGGACGCGGGCGGCTCGTCGCTGCGGGCGTCGCTGGCCGCCACCGCCTGAACGGGCCCGCCGCGCCCGGACGGGGTCAGGCCGAGGCGGTGGCGCGCGCTCGGGAGCGGGTGAAGTGCAGCACGTCGTCGTCGATCGGGGCCCTGGCGATCAGCTTCTTGTCGGCGTCGTAGCGCTGGGGGTTCAGCCACGGGGCCCGGTCGCCCTGCTTGGGCAGCAGGGGCATCATCCGCTGCATGTAGCCCGCGGAGAAGTCGTCGATCCACGGCCGCTCGGGCATGGCCCGGTCCGACGGGCGCAGGCGGGGGACGCAGGTGTCGGTGCCGGTGGCCCGCATGTGGTTCAGCACCCGGCAGACCCACTCGCAGGTGAGGTCGGCCCGCAGGGTCCACGACGCGTTCACGTACCCGAACGACGACGCCAGGTTGGGCACGTCGGAGTAGGCCAGGCCCTTGTAGGTCCAGGTGCGGGCGAAGTCGACGGGCTCGTCGTCGACCACGAAGTCCATCTCGCCGAGGGTGACCAGCTGGAGACCGGTGGCGGTGACGATGACGTCGGCCTCGAGGACCTCGCCCGAGGCGAGCTCGATGCCCTCCTCGGTGAAGGTGACGATGTGGTCGGTGACGACCTCGGCCCGCCCCGAGCGGATGGCGGCGAACAGGTCGCTGTTGGGCACCAGGCACAGGCGCTGGTCCCACGGGTCGTAGGAGGGCGTGAAGTGGGTGTCGACGTCGTAGTCGGGACCCAGCTCGTCGCGCACCTTGTCGAGGAGGACCTTGCGGACCTTGCCCGGGTCGGTGCGGGTCTTGCGGTACAGCCACTGCTGGAGGCGGACGTTCTTCCAGCGGGTGATGGCGTAGGCCCAGCGGTCGGGGAGGACCTTGCGGAGCCGGTTGGCGAGGGCGTCCTTGTCGGGCCGCGACACCACGTAGGTGGGGGAGCGCTGGAGCATGGTGACCTGCGCGCCCTGGTCGACGAGGGCCGGCACGAGGGTCATGGCGGTCGCGCCCGAGCCGATGACCACGACGCGCCGGCCGTCGACGTCGAGGTCCTCGGGCCACTCCTGGGGGTGGACCACCTCGCCCCCGAAGCGGTCGCGCCCGGGGAACACCGGCGTGTAGCCGCTCCGGTAGCTGTAGTACCCGGAGCACATGAACAGGTAGGCGCAGGTGAGGGTGACGGTCGCGCCGGTGTCGGTGCGCTCGGCGGTGACGGTCCAGCGGGCGTCGTCGGTCGACCACTCGGCCCGGGTCACCCGGTGGCCGAAGCGGATGTGGCGGTCGATCCCGAACTCGCGGGCCGTCTCCTGCACGTAGTCGAGGATCGAGGGCCCGTCGGCGATGGAGCGCTCCGCCGTCCACGGCTTGAAGGAGTAGCCGAGGGTGTGCATGTCGCTGTCGGAGCGCACCCCTGGGTAGCGGAACAGGTCCCAGGTGCCCCCGATGGCGTCGCGCCCCTCGAGGATGGCGTAGGTCCGGTCCGGGCAGAGCCGCTGGAGGTGGTAGCCGGCGCCGATGCCGGAGATCCCGGCCCCGACGACGAGCACGTCGACGTGGTCCACGTCCCCACCATGCCACCCGTGCCCCGGTTCGCGCACCCTGCGTGCAACGAGCCGGTCCGCAGGGGCCCTCAGCCCGCCGCAGGGGTGGTGCCGACGGCGCGGGAGGCGGCCGACGCGAAGCCGGCGTTCTCCTTGGCGAGGGAGGTCCGCACGGCCGGGGCCAGGAGGCGACCGACCAGGCCGGCGGCCGCGCCCTCGAGGTCGATGGCGAGCGTGCTGGTGGTGCCGTCGTCGGCCGGCTCCATGGTGTGGGTCCCGACCAGCCGGCAGCCGAAGGCGCGGGTGGCCCAGGCGAAGCAGCGCTGGGGGTCGACGGTCTCGACGGTCCACACGCGTGCCCGCTGGCCGGGTTGGCGCACCCGAGCGGTGCTCCCGGGACGGAGGGGGCCGTCGTCGAGGCGCTCGATCGAGGTCATGGTCGGGGAGGTGTCGGGCCACCGCTCGACGTCGAGGGTCAGGTCCCAGACCCGGGCGACGGGTGCGGCGATGTGGGTCGTGTGCTCGAGGCGCATGGGAGGACTGTACCAAGTGGTACACGTCTTCGGCTACCCTCGGGGCGTGGCCGACGCCCGCACCGAGCTCCTCGACCGGATCGTGGCCGACGTGGCCGCCCACGGCCTGGCCGATCGGAGCCTCCGCGACATCGCCACGGCGGTGGGCTCCAGCCACCGGATGGTGCTGTACCACTTCGGGTCCCGAGAGGGCCTCGTGCAGGCCGTGGTGGCCTCGGTGGAGGCGTCCCAGCGCGAGCTGCTCGGGCGCCTGGCGGCGGAGGCGGAGAGCCCGGGAGACCTGGTGCTCTCCCTCTGGGAGCGGGTGTCGTCGCCCGAGCTGCGCCCCTTCGTCCGCCTGTTCTTCGAGACGGTCGCGGCGACCGCGGGGGCCGGCGGTGACCCCCTCACCGGGCCCTGGCTCGACGACAGCCGGGAGGCGGCCGAGGCGCTGGGCGTCGATCTCGACCCAGCCGAGCTCCGCCTGGGCGTCGCCGTCACCCGGGGGTTGCTCGTCGACGTCGTCGTCACGGGGGAGGTCGGTCCCGCCACCGAGGCGCTCCACCGCTTCGTCGACGGCTGGGTGCCCGCCGGGTCCGGCACCTGAGGCCGCCGACGCGCGGCCCGATGCCCCGTGCCGAGGAGCGCCGCCTCCGGGGCGGGGCGCACCGGGTGGCACCATGCCGGGGTGACCGCACGGATCCGCTGGGGGATCGCCGCCACCGGCGGCATCGCGGCCTCCTTCGCCGAGGGACTGGCCCAGACCGACGACGCCGAGCTGGTGGCCGTCGCCTCCCGCAGCCAGGAGCGGGCCGACGCCTTCGGTGACCGCTTCGCCGTCGCCCGCCGCCACGGGTCCTACGAGGCCCTGGCCGACGACGACGGGATCGACGTCGTCTACGTCGCCTCGCCCCAGTCGCACCACGTCGACGACGCGCTCCTGTTCCTGGAGGCGGGCCGGGCCGTCCTCTGCGAGAAGCCCTTCGCCCTCGACCACCGCCAGGCCGCCCGCATGGTCGATGCGGCCCGCGCCCGGGGCGTGTTCCTCATGGAGGCCATGTGGTCCCGCTTCCTGCCCGCCTACGTGCGGCTCCGCGAGCTGCTGGCCGAGGGGCGCATCGGCGAGCCCCGGCTGGTGGAGGCGGACTTCGGCTTCGCCCTGCCCCCGGAGCTGGCCACCGCCGCCGACCACCGGCTGCTGGACCCCGCCCGGGGCGGCGGCGGGCTCCTCGACCTCGGGGTCTACCCCGTGCAGCTGTGCTCGCTGGTGCTGGGCCCGCCCGACCGGGTCGCGGCGGTGGGCCACGTCGGGCCCACGGGCGTCGACGAGCAGGTGGCCGCGGTCCTGGGCCACCCAGGCGGGGCGGTGGGCGCGGTCAAGGCCGCGATCCGCACCGGGATGACCTGCACCGCCCGCATCGCCGGGACCGAGGGGGCCATCGAGCTGCCCGCGATGATGCACTGCCCCGACGCCCTCCGGGTGCTGTCCGCACGCGGGATCGAGGACCTCGAGGTGCCCGTCGAGGGCCAGGGGCTGCGGTACCAGGTGGCGGAGGTGCACGCCGGCCTGCGCGACGGCCGGACCGAGAGCGAGGTGATGGGCCTGGACGAGACGCTCTCGATCATGGCCACCCTCGACCGCATCCGATCCGCGGTGGGCATCCACCTCCCCGGCTCGGACCTGGTCTGACGTCCTGGCCGTCCTGCTCCTCGCTCCTCGCTCCTCGCTCCTCGCGATGGATGCGACACGCATCCGTGCCGGATCCCTCCCGGGACGTCGGTCGGGCGACGTGGGTGCATGCTGTCCCGGGGTGGGCGACCATGGGGCATCGGCCGGAGGGCCGGGTCGAGGAGGACGCGCCGTGCGCTGCACCCACACCACCACGATCGCCGAGGTCGCCCCCAGCGGGACCGGGTGCGAGGAGTGCCTGGCCACCGGTGGCCGCTGGGTGCACCTGCGCATGTGCCAGTCGTGCGGCCACGTCGGCTGCTGCGACAGCTCGCCCGGCCAGCACGCCACCGGGCACTTCCAGGGCACCGCGCATCCCCTGGTCCGCTCCTACGAACCGGGCGAGGACTGGTTCTGGTGCTACGTCGACCAGGAGGCCTTCGAGCTCGACGTCCCCCCGGGCCCCTCCCACCCCTGACCCGCCGCGACCTGTCGGCCCGGGTCTGTCACCTGCGGCGCGACCTCTGGGGGGTCCACGGCTGATGGGCGCGCCCCCGCTCAGTGGTCCGGCTCGGAGGCGGGGTCCGACGGCGGGGGGCCGAGGGCGGTGAGGCGGCGCTCGAGGTGGCGCTGCTCGGGGCGGCTCGTCGCCCGGCGGGCGGCCCGGCGGTAGGCCGCGCGGGCGCCGTCGAGGTCGCCGGCCTGCTCCAGCAGGTGGGCGCGCACCGCATCGACGCGGTGGTGGCCGGCCAGACGGGGGTCGCCGGCCACGGCGTCGAGCACGGCGAGCCCTGCCTCCGGTCCGTCGACCGCGCCCACCGCGACGGCCCGGTTGAGCGTGACGACCGGGTTGGGGGCGATGGCCTCCAGCACCCCGTAGAGGGCGACGACCTGGGACCAGTCGGTGTCCTCGGGCCGGTGCGCCTCGTCGTGGACGGCGGCGATGGCCGCCTCCACCTGGTAGCGCCCGAGGGGGACCCGGCCGAGGGTGCGGGACACCAGGTCGGTGCCCTCGGTGATGGCGGAGGCGTCCCAGAGGGAGCGGTCCTGCTCGGCCAGGGGGACCAGGTCCCCGTCACGGCTGCGGGCCGCCCGCCGGGCGTCGGTGAGGAGCATCAGGGCGAGCAGGCCCGTGGTCTCCCCGTCGTCGGGGCGCAGCCGGTGCACCTCCCGCGTCAGGCGGATGGCCTCGGAGGTGAGGTCGCGCCGCTGGAGCTCGGGTCCCGCGCTGACCACGTGCCCCTCGGTGAACACCACGTACAGCACGTGGCGGACGACCCGCATCCGCTCGGAGAGCTCGGGCTCGGGCGGGAGCGCGAAGACGGCGCCGGCGGACCGGATCCGGGCCTTGGCCCGGCTGATGCGCTGGGCCATGGTGGCCTCCGGCACCAGGTGGGCCCGAGCGATCTCGGCGGTGGTCAGACCGCCGACGGCGCGCAGGGTGAGGGCGACCTGGGCCGACGGGGTGAGGGCGGGGTGGCAGCACAGGACCAGCAGGGTGAGGGTGTCGTCCTCGTCGCCCACGGGCCGGTCGTCGGCCGCCGCCGTCCATCCGGCGCCGGGGTCGAGCCCCGCATCGCGCTCCTCGCGACGGCGGCGGGCCGTCTCGGAGCGCAGGGCGTCGACCATCCGGCGCGACGCCACCCGGACCAGCCAGGCCCGGGGGTCGTCGGGGCGACCGTCGACCGACCACTGCCGGGTGGCGGCCAGCAGGGCCTCCTGCACGGCGTCCTCGCAGAGGTCGAAGCGGCCGTGGCGGCGGACGAGGGCCCCGAGGACCTGGGGCGCGAGGCGCGCCAGCAGGTCCCCGGTGGCCTCGCCGCCGGTCACAGCTCGGTCGGGGCCTCGTGGAGGATGGGACGGACCTCGACCTGGCCGTAGCGGGCGAACGGGGCGGCGGCGGCGATCTCCAGGGCCCGCTCCTCGCTGTCGCAGTCGACGACGGTGAAGCTGCCCAGGTACTCCTTGGCCTCGATGTAGGGGCCGTCGGTGATCACCGGGGTGTCGTCGGCGACGTGGACGAGCCGGGCCTGGGCCTGGTCGGCCACGCCGAAGGCGCCGACCATCTCGCCCGACCGCACCAGGGCCGCGTTGTGGGCGTCGGTGTCGCGCACCAGGGCCTGGCGCTCCTCGGGGTCGAAGGACTCCCAGTACTCGGTGGTCCCGTAGATCAACAGCATGTACTTCACGTCGCACCTCCGGTGCTCGGGCACCCCTGGTGGGTGCCGTTCGGGAGAGACGTCGGAGCCGACCGGCCGTCCTCGACATCGCGGCCCGGATCTTCGCACCCACCTCGGGCACCCACCGGCCGCGGGCGGGCTGCGAGGATGCGGCCATGGAGCCCTCCGAGCTGAAGGTCGTGCGCTACGAGGTGGCCGACCACGTCGCCACCGTCACCCTCGACCGGCCCCACCGCATGAACGCCTGGACCGGGCGCATGCACGCCGAGCACCGTGCGTGCCTGGCGTGGGCCGACGCCGACCCCGACGTCCGGGCCGTGGTGGTGACCGGGGCGGGGCGGCGCCTTCTGCGCCGGCGCCGACGCCACCGCGCTGTCGGGCCACGTCGAGGCCGGCGGCTACGACCCGGGCACCCCTGACGACATCGCCACCCCCGGTCACGGCGTGCGCGCCGAGTACGACCACGCCTTCGCCTGGCACTACGGCCTCCGGGTCCCGGTGGTGGCGGCCGTGAACGGCCCCGCCGCCGGCGTGGGCCTGGTGCTGGCCTGCTACTGCGACGTCCGCTTCGCCGCCGCAGGGGCCAAGCTCACGACCTCGGCGCCCCGCCTCGGCCTGCCCGCCGAGTACGGGCTGTCGTGGGTGCTGCCCCGCCTCGTGGGCATCGGCCACGCCGCCGACCTCCTCCTGTCGTCCCGCGTGGTCCTGGCCGAGGAGGCCGCCGCCATGGGTCTGGTCAACAGGGTCCTCCCGCCCGACGAGGTGCTGCCCGCGGCGCACGCCTACGCCCGCGCCCTGGCGACCGAGGTGGCGCCGACCGCGGTGCGCACGGCCAAGGCCCAGCTCTACGCCGACCTCCACGGCGACGTCGGCACCGCGGTGGCCCGCAGCGAGGAGCTGCTCGACGACATGGTGGCCGCCCCCGACTTCGCCGAGGGCGTGGCTGCGTGGCAGGCGCGGCGGACCCCCCGGTTCCCGCCCGACCCCGCCCGCTGACCGGCGAGGTCGGGCGGCCCGCTCGATCAGCCCTCGGCCGTGGTCCAGAGCCCCAGCGCCGGGAACCCGGTGGCCAGGCCGTGGAAGGGGTCGCTGCCGTCGGGCAGCTTCGGGAGCGTGTCCAGGGTGTAGCCGTAGACGTCCGGCGCGGTCGAGATCCGCCAGGTGACGTCGGTGGTCCAGATGCTCCAGATCTGCTCACCGAAGCGCCGGTTCACGTCCTCGTAGATCTGCGTGCGCTTCTCGGGGTCGGTCTCGGACCGGCCCTCGTCGAGCAGGCGGTCGATCTCCGGGTCGTCGATGCGGCCGAAGTTCACCGGGGAGCCGCTCTTGAACCAGACGTAGAGCTCGTCGGGGTCGCCGCCGGGGTAGTTGCGGAAGCCCATGATGTCGTACTCGCCGCTGATGGCGTTGTCGATGAGCTTGTCCTGCTGGACGGTGGCGATGTCGATCTGGACGCCGATGTCCTTGGCCGCCTGCTGCAGGTACACGGCCACCTCGCCGGTGGTCTTGCCCGGCGTCGCCTGGTAGGTGATCGGCGGCAGCGGTCCCTTCTCGGCCTCGTAGTCGGCGATCAGGCTCTTGGCCTCCTCGATGTCGGGCTCGCTCGGGAAGCCGCTGTCCTCCAGGTAGCCGTCGGAGCCCTTGGCGAAGGGACCCGTCGCCAGCCGGAAGAGGCCCCGGTTGATGACCTCGTTGAGGTCGGCCCGGTCGACGCCGAGCGCCATCGCCCGACGGATGCGGATGTCGTCGAACGGCGGCTTCGACGGTGTTGATCTGGAGGAAGGTGACCTCCGCGTTCTCGTCGGAGTCGCGGTTCTTGACCACGCCGTCGTCGGCCAGGTCGTCGAGGGTCAGGAAGTTCTCGGCGGCCCCGATGTAGGCCAGGTCGAGGTTCCCCGACTCCAGGCCGTTGACCCGCTGCTCGCCCTCGATGACCGGCGTGAAGTGGATCTCGTCGAGGTAGGGGTAGGGCTCCCCGTCGGGCGCCTCCTGCCAGTAGTCCGGGTTCTTCACGGCCACGAACTCCCGGTTCTTCTCCCAGCTCTCCATCTTGAACGGGCCGGTGCCGATGAGGGCGCGGTCGCAGGTGTCGGGGTCGTCGAGCTGGGCCTGGGCCATCATCCCCAGCCGTCCGCTCGAGTTGAGGAACGCCGGGAAGGCGACCCACGGGACCTTGGTGGTCACCGTGACCTCGAGGTCGCCGGTGACCTCGACGGTGTCGATGTTGTCGAGCACGAAGATGAAGAGCAGCGCACTCGCGGGCCGGGTACTGGCCCCGGTAGGCGTCGAGGTTGTTCTTCACGACCTCGGCGGTGAGGGGGGAGCCGTCGTGGAAGGTGACGCCGTCGCGGAGGCCGATGGTCCACTCGGTGTAGTCGTCGTTGGGCTCGACCGACTCGGCCAGGTAGGGCACGTAGTCGCCGTCGGCGTTCGGGGCGGTGAGGGTGTCGTAGATCGAGGTGGCGATCTGGATGCCGGAGATGGCCAGCTGCGACTCGGGCAGGCACCAGCCGTCTCCGGTCTCGGCCTCCAGGGCCCAGGTGACCGACCCGCCGCGGACGGGGTCGCCGACCTCCTCCTCGCCCGGTGATCCGGCGTCCTTGGACTTGCCCCCGCAGGCCGCCGCGAGGAGGGCGAGCACGACGGCGACGGCGAGCAGCCGTGCGGTTCGACGACGGGTGTGGGTCACGTGATCTCCCCTGGGAGGACGGTCGGGCGGTCGGAGCCTAGGCGTGACCTTCGCCACAGGGGAGGCGGTCCCCTGCCCGACGTGTCAGACGTCACCCCTCCGGGTCGGGTACGGGCCCGCCCCCGCCCTACCGTGGCGTCCGTGGAGGGCGAGGAGCGGGCGCGCACCTGGTACGTGGCCTACGGATCGAACCTGTGCCGGGAGCGCCTCCTGGCCTACCTCGTCGGCACCGTGGGACCCGATCGGCCCCGGGTGGCCGCGGGTGCGACGGGTGCGGGGTCCCGCAGCGCGCGCTTCGGGGCCCACCGAGGGTGCGGCGACGCGACCCCGCCGGTCGCCGACCGCTGGCTGGAGCTCGGCCACGGCGTCACCTTCCGCGGCCGGTCCCGGCGGTGGGGCGGCGGCGTGGCGTTCCTCGACCTCCACCCGACGCCCGGCGTGGCCACCGAGGTGCGGGCCTGGCTGCTGGCCGACGCCCAGGTCGTGGGCCTGGCCGGCCAGGAGGCCCGCCTGGCCGCGGACCCGGACCCGGCGGTGCTCGAGCGGCTGGTGGCGGTCGGCGCCACGGTCGCCCTCGGCGGGGGCTGGTACGACACCCTCCTGCGCCTGCCCGACGTCGAGGGGCGGCGGGCCGTCACGGTGACCACGGGGCGGGACCTGCCCGTCACCGCGCCCGACCGCGCCGTACCTCGCCACCATCGCGGCCGGTCGGGCCGAGCGGCCCGGGTCACCCGGGCGGGAGGGCGCGGCCGGGGCACCGGTGGGAGGATCGACGTCGTGAAGGTCCGCATCGGTGTCGGCCTCGGCACCCACACCCTGACCAACGACGCCGGCTCCTTCGGCCCCTACGTGGAGGCCGTCGAGGCGCTCGGGTTCGACTCGCTCTGGTTGTCCGAGCGGCTCACCGGCGACGCCCCGGACCCCGTGGTGGCCCTGTCCGTCGCGGCCGGCCGCACCACCCGGCTGAAGCTGGGCACCAGCGTCCTCGTCGTGCCCGGTCGCAACCCGGTGCTGCTGGCGAAGCAGCTCGCGTCGCTCGATCGCCTCTCGGGCGGTCGGCTCCTCCCCGCCGTCGGGTTGGGCGCCCCGACGCCGGTCGAGCACCGGGCCTTCGGCGTGGCGCGGGGCGAGCGCGCCGCCTGGTTCGACGAGGCCGTGCCGCTGGTGCGCCGTCTCTGGACCGAGGACGACGTCCACCACGTCGGCGACCGCTTCCGGGTCGAGGGCGTCACCCTCCGACCCCGCCCGGTGCAGGAGCCCCTCGAGGTCTGGCTCGGGGGAGTGGCGCCGTCGGAGCTGCGCCGGTGCGGCCGCCTCGGCGACGGCTGGCTCCCGTCGTTCTGCACGGTCGACGACGTGCGCGCCGGGTGGCCCGTCATCACCGCGGAGGCCGATCGCCACGGGCGGGCGGTCGACCCCGAGCACCTGGGCGCCCTCGTCACCTACGCCCACGGGCCCGTGCCCGACAGGGTGGCGTCGCTCCTCGCCCGGCGCCGCCCGGACCTCGACCCTCGCGACGTCGTCCCCGTCGGCCTCGACGCCCTGCGGGCCCGACTGGAGGCCTTCGTGGAGGCGGGGGCGTCGAAGTTCGTGGTCCTGCCCCTGGAGGAGCCCGGCAGCTGGACCGACGAGCTGGCCGCGCTGGCCGACGCCGTCCGGCCGCTGGAGACCTGAGCGGCCGTCGGCCGCGACCGGTGGTCAGGTCGGGCGGGAGCGCTTGTCGGCGTACATGGCGGTGTCGGCCCGGCGCAGCAGGTCGGCGCCCCGTCCGCCCTCGCGGGCGACCGCGCACCCGGCGCTGAGCGAGATCGACACGGGCCCCACCTCGGTGTCCACCGGCACCTCGGCCGCGGCGACCAGCGCGGCCGCCGCCCGCTCCACGTCGGCCACCGAGTCGCGGACGCAGATGGCCACCAGCTCGTCGCCTCCCATGCGGCCCACCGTGTCCTCGGGCCAGAGGGCGCCGCGCACCCGGCGGGCCACCTCGACCAGGACGGCGTCGCCCACGGCGTGGCCGTGGCGGTCGTTGGCCTCCTTGAAGCCGTCGATGTCACAGGCCACCACCCCGACCCGTGCCGTGGTGCCGACCGACCGCTCCAGGGCCTCGTCGAGGCGCTCGAGCAGGAGCCGCCGGTTGGCCAGACCGGTGAGGGCATCGTGGGTGGCCTGGTGGGCGAGGGAGGAGCGGGCCTCCACCAGCTCGCTGATGGCGACCCCGCTCACCACCACGGCCCGGACGTCGTCGTCGTCGAGCAGGTCCGACGCGGTGAGCCAGAAGGGCACGGTCGGGCCGTCGGGGTGGCCGCGGAGGGCGGCCTCGAACGACCGGGCCCCGCCGGTCAGCCGGAGCGCGCCGAACGCCTCGCGGACGGCCGCCTGGTCCTCGGGGGCGACGAGCTCGAGCATGCTGCGTCCCAGGGACGCCTCCAGGCTCGTGCCCAGGGCGGCGGTGAAGGCCCGGCTCGCACCCTGGAGGCGACAGTGGTCGTCGACGAGGAGGGTGAGTCCGGGCGAGTGGTCGAGCACGGCGGCCCGCCGCCGGGCGTCGCCCTGGGCGACCGACCAGGTGTCGCGGTCGGCCAACCGGCGCAGCGAGAGCACGATCCCCCGCACCCGGTGGTCGTGGAGCCCGGACCAGCCCCGCACCTCGTAGTGCGCCCACCGGTCACGGCTGTCGCGCACCCGCAGCTCCACCGAGGAGCCCAGGTCCTTGCGCTGCACCGTGTCGAGGGACGACGCCGCGGTGACCAGGTCGTCGGGGTGGATGCGCTCGGTGACCGACCGGCCCCTCTCGACCTCGGTCGAGAAGCCCAGCTCCACCTCGGCCCGGTGGTTGGCCCACCGCAGCGCACCGGCGGCGTCGATGACGATCACGGGATCAGGGAGGGACCCGAGCACGGCGGCGGCCTCGGGTGGGCCCCAGGGGTCGCCGGTGGGTTCCGCAGCGGACGGGGACGGGCTGAGCGGCGGACGGGTGCCCATCGGCCTGCGGTGACGCCGCAGCATGGGTCGATCGGCCCCTCTCGGCCACCGGCGAGGGCCCGGGGAGCGGTCACCCTTCCGGCGCGGGCGTGGCAGGGTGGCGGCGATGAGCGACAGCGCGATGTCCTACGAGGAGGCGGTGGCCCAGGTCACCGGGCCGGGGGGCCGGTTCGAGCTGGGGTCGGCCCGGGTGGGCGGGGTCGAGCTCCCCGTGTTCACCCACGCCCCGCCGTCGCTGGGTTCGATCTTCGCCACCTGGCCGGGTCGGGGCGACGACCTGTTCCTGGTGTACGAGGACGAGAGGTTGTCCTTCGCCGAGGTGGCGGCCCGGGTCGGCGGGCTGGGCGCCGCCCTCGTCGAGCGGTACGGGATCGTTCCCGGTGACCGGGTGGCCATCGCCATGCGGAACCTGCCCGAGTGGGTGGTCTCCTTCGCCGCCATCACCTCGATCGGGGCGGTGGCGGTCTCGCTCAACGGCTGGTGGACGGCCGACGAGCTGGAGTACGGACTGGAGGACAGCGGGGCGCGGGTCCTGGTCGCCGACCCCGAGCGGGTGGAGCGCACGCGGCGGGCGGCCGGGCGCCTCGGGGTGGCCACCATCGGGGTCCGCCTGCCGACCGCTGCGCCGGCCCCGTCGGGCGTCGACCGCTGGGAGGACGTGGTCGACCCCGGCGCGGCCCTCCCCGTCGTCGAGGTGGCGCCCGACGACGACGCCACCATCCTCTACACGTCGGGCACGACGGGGCGGCCCAAGGGGGCGGTGTCCACCCACCGCGCCGTGGTCCACGCCGTCATGTCCTTCGGCGCCCGCTCCCTGGTGCAGAGGCTGCGGCGCCCCGAGGAGGCGGCCGCCGCGGCCGCCCTCCCGCCCTGCTTCATCCTCATCGTGCCGCTGTTCCACGTCACCGGCGGCGTGGCGGTCATGCTCACCTGCGCCGCGTCGGGCACGAAGCTGGTCATGATGCACAAGTGGTCCCCGGAGCGGGCCCTGGAGCTGATCGAGAGGGAGCAGGTGACCAACTTCGTGGGGGTCCCCACCCAGTCCTGGGACCTCATGGAGTCCCCCCGCTTCGCCGACTTCGACACCTCCAGCCTGGTCAGCGTGGGTGGGGGCGGGGCTCCCTCGCCCCCCGCCCTCGTGGCGCGCGTGGCCGACGGCTTCAAGAGGGGACGCCCCTCGATCGGCTACGGCATGACCGAGACCAACGCCTTCGGGCCCCAGAACTCCGGCGTCGACTACGTCACCCACCCCACCAGCACGGGCCGCTCGCTGCCCACGCTGCTCGTCGAGGTCCGCGACCCCGACGGTCGACCCGTGCCCACCGGCGAGCAGGGCGAGATCTGGTTCAAGGGGCCGAGCATCATCCGGGGCTACTGGAACCGCCCTGACGCCACCGCCGAGGCGATCGTCGACGGCTGGCTGCGCACCGGCGACGTGGGGCGCGTCGACGAGGAGGGCTTCGTCTACGTCGAGGACCGGGCCAAGGACCTGGTGCTCCGGGCCGGTGAGAACGTGTCGTGCGCCGAGGTCGAGGCGGCGGTCTACGAGCACCCGGCGGTGTACGAGGCGGCGGTGTTCGGTGTGCCCCACGAGCGCCTGGGCGAGGAGGTGGCGGTGGCGGTGCTCCCCAAGGAGGGCATGGCCCTCGACCCCGACGAGCTCCGGGCCCACGTGGCCGAGCGCCTCGCCGCCTTCAAGGTGCCCAGCCGGGTCGTGGTGGCCACCGAGCGCCTGCCCCGCAACGCGGCCGGCAAGATCCTCAAGCGCGAGCTCCGGGACCAGGTGGCGCCGACCTCCTGAACCAGCGGCTCCCTGGGCCGGCGGACCTCCTGGGACTAGGCGTCAGGCCGTCGGCACGGCCCGCGCCTCGGGCCCGTCGACGCCGCCGACGGGGCGGGTGCGCAGCCGGTACCCGACGCGAGGCACCGTCTCGATGGTCTCCACGCCGAAGGGCTCGTCGATCTTCTTGCGCAGCTGGCGGATCTGCACGTCGACCACGTTCGACATGCCGTCGTAGGCCATGTCCCACGCCTGGTCCAGGATCTCGGCGCGCGAGAGGACCTCGTCGGGGCGGCGCAGGAAGAGCTCGAGGAGGGCCAGCTCCTTGGGGCGCAGCGAGATGGTCGCGGATCCCCGGCGGACCTCGCGGGCGGCCGGGTCGAACACCAGGTCGCCCGCGCTGAGCTCGGTCGGGCGCTCGCGGGGGGCCCGTCGGCCCAGTGCGTTGAGCCGGGCCGTGAGCTCGGGCGGGGCGAAGGGCTTGGTCAGGTAGTCGTCGGCGCCCGCGTTGAGCCCCGCCACCCGCTTCTCGATGCCGGCGTGGCCGGTGAGCATCAGGATCGGCATCCAGCGCTCCCGGGCCCGCAGCTCCTTGCACACCGCCAGGCCGTCGGGTTGGGGGAGGTCCCAGTCGAGCACGACGACGTCGAAGGCGAACTCGGTCGCCATCCAGAGGCCGTCCTCGCCGGTGGCTGCCGTCTCGGCCACGTGCCCCGCGCGCTTCATGATGACGCGCATCATCTCCGTCGTGTCCGGGTCGTCCTCGACCACCAGCACCTTCACCGCGCCACCCCCGGCGTCGGGTCGGCGCCGTCGAGCGCGTCGCGCAGCGTGCGGTCGATCGCCGCCGGCGTGGACGGCTTGCGGATCAGGGGCGCCCCGGTGCGGGCCACCGCGAGGTGGATCTCGGGGTCGTCGTGGCCCGTCGTGAACACCACCGGGAGGGTGGGGTGCGTCCGGCGCAGCCGGGCGGCCAGCTCGAGGCCGTCGACCTCGGGCATCACCACGTCGGTCAGGACGACGTCGACCTCGTCCGCGCCCACCAGGTCGAGGGCGTCCTCGGCCCCCTCCGCGGACAGGACCCGCCACCCGCTCCGGGAGAGCCCCCTGGCGGTGAGGGCGAGCAGGTCGCGGTCGTCGTCCACCACGAGGGCGGTCGGCGTGGGCGCGGGGGGTCGGGGGTCCATGGCCTCCCCCCATCGGCCCCGGCCCCCCAGGGATGAGGGCCGCGACAGGTCCCGGACCGGGGCCGGGTGCCAAGGTTCACCCGAAGGGGTGTTTGATCTGCGCAGCGGTCGGGAACGCCCTCCAAGTGCGACGGCTGCGCCGACCAGAGGGACGGTGAACGCCTGCCCCTGCCACCACGGTCTGCGTGACCGATGACCTCGCCTGTCCGCAGGCCCACAGGGGCGCACGTCGAAACCCCTGCAGTGGCCGTGATGCCGCGGCCGCAGCCCCCGGAGGCGATGACCATCCCTGCTGATCCCGAGCGAGGCCCGAGCCCCGGCGGTCGTCGGGCCGCGACGGCCGCGGGGGCGACCCGGTCGCCGGCACCCGTGCGGATCGACCGGGACACCGCTCGCGCCGCCATCGACGCCGAGCTGCGGTCCTCCGGCCCGCACCGCGCACCGCTCACCCTCCTGTCCCTGGCGGTCACCGGCCTCGACGCCGTGGCTGGTGACCAGGGGCCAGAGGGGGTGGAGGCGGTCATGGCCGAGGTCGCGGCGCGCGCCCGGGCGGCGGTGCGGCGCGGCGACCTGGTGTGTCGGACGGGGGTCGGCGAGCTGGTCGTGGTCTGCCCCGATGCCGCGCCGTCCGAGGTCGTGACCATCACCACGCGCATCGACGCGGCCGTCGCCCGTCCCCTCGGGGAGGGCGAGGGCGCGATGCTCCTGCACGCCGAGCTCGGCCTGGCGGTGGCCGACGAGCGGGCCACGGCCGAGTCGCTGCTCGACGAGCTGGGCCCCCCCGACCCGGGCCCCGTCGCCGACGGCCGTCCGGCCGACGCCGTGGCCGGGCGGGAGCGCCTGGTCCGCCAGGTCGACCGGGAGCTGGCCGCGCTCGACCCCACGGTCGGCGTGGTCGCAGTGGTGGAGGTGCAGGTCGAAGAGCTGGCCCGCATCGCCGGCGCCCTGGGCCGGGACGCCCGCGAGGCCCTGGTGGCCGAGCTGGCCCGCCGCCTCGTCGCGGCCAGCCACGACGGGGACACCGTCGGGCGCACCACCGGCGACCGCCTGGTCGTCTGCTGCCCCCATGCGGCCGATGCCGAGTCCGCCCGGTCCCAGGGCGATCGGGTCCGCCAGCGCGCCAGCGGCCCGATGACGGTGGGCGGGGCCCGGCTCGAGGTGCGCGCCACCGCGGGCGTGGCGGTGGGGGAGTCCTCGTCGGAGACCGCGGTCGCCCTCCTCGACCGTGCCGCGACGGCCCTGGCCCAGGCCGTCGACGCCGGAGGGGACCGCACCGCGCTCTACGACGACGCCCTCCGCGAGGAGCTCCTGCGCCGGGCTGAGCTCGAGGACGTGGTCCGCGGCGCGGTGCGGCAGGGCGCGGTGCCCCTCGCCTACCAGCCCCTGGTGCGGCTGCGGGACGAGGTCGTGGTGGGTGGTGAGGCCCTGCTGCGCCTGGTCGACCGGCGGGGTGCCCCCGTGGCCGCCCCCGACGCGGTGCGGGCGGCCGAGCGCACCGGCCAGATCTACGAGCTGGGTCGCCTCGTGCTGCAGGAGGCGTGCGAGCGCGGTGCCCGCTGGCAGCAGGCGATGCCCGAACAGCCCTTCGTCCTGAGCGTGAACATCTCCGACCGCCAGTTCGCCGACCCCGGCCTGGCCGACCTGGTCGGGCGGGAGCTGGGCGAGTCCGGTCTGGCTCCGTCGCGCCTCGTGCTGGAGATCCCCGAGAGCAGCCTGATGGCCGACCCCATCGCCGCCGCCCGCCAGCTCTCGCAGCTCAAGATGCAGGGGGTCCGCCTGGTGGTGGACGACTTCGGCACCGGCCACAGCTCCCTCGCCCACCTGAAGCGGTTCCCGCTCGACGGCATCAAGCTCGACCGGGCCTTCATCGCCGGCCTGGGGGCCAGCCTGGAGGACCGGGCCATCGTCCAGGCGATGGTCGGCGTGGCCTCCGCCCTGGGCCTGGAGGCGGTGGCCATCGGCGTCGAGGACGAGCAGCAGCTGGCCGAGCTGCGTCGTCTCGGGTGCCGGTTCGCGCAGGGGCACCTGTGGAGCCGGGCGGTGCGGGGCTCGGCCATCCCCGCCCTGGTGACCTCCAGCCTCGCCGCCCTCGACAGCAGCATCGTGGCCGGGTCCGCCCGTCCGGCGACCCGTCCGCCGCCCACCGTGCCGGCGATCACCCAGGACGAGCTGGAGGAGACACCGGTCGGTGGCGAGACCCTCGACTCGGTGTTCCGCGTCCTCGTGCACGAGATCCGCACGCCCCTCACGGTGGTGATGGGCTACGCGTCCCTCCTGGAGGGGGCGTCGGACCCCGACGACGCCGACGCCGCCGTGCGCATCCGCCGGGCCAGCGAGCGCATCGACCGCCTCATCCGGAACCTGGCCGACGTGAGCAACGTCGATGCCGGGACCCTGCGCCTCAGCATCCGCCAGGTCGACCTGGTCGCCATGGTCGAACGGGTGCTCGACGACCTGCGCGACACCCTGGGTCGCCCCATCGAGATGGCGCCCGTGCTCGACGAGGTGCCGTCGATCGGCCTCGACGAGGCCCGCATCGAGCAGACCCTCATCAACCTGGTGAGCAACGCGGCCAAGTTCACCCCGCCCGGGCACTCGGTGGACGTCGAGGTGAGCCGCACCGGTCGCTGGATCGACGTGTCGGTGCTCGACGACGGACCTGGGATCTCGGTCGAGGACCTCGGCCTGGTCTTCCGCAAGTACGGCCGGGCCGACCGCTCCGTGCCCGGCACCGGCCTCGGCCTCTACCTGGCCCGCGGCATCGCCCGGGCCCACGGGGGCGACGTGCTGTGCCGGCGCCGCCACGCCGACCACGGGTCGGTGTTCACCATCCGCCTCCCGTCGCCGACCTGACGGTCTGCGTGACCGCGGCCGGTCCGGGAAGGACCGGGGCATGGACAGCACCACCACCTCGCTCGGACCGGGGCGCCGCCGGTGAGCCCGGCGTCGCGCCCACCGGTCCTCCGCCTCCTGCTCGACCGCCACGGCCGCACCTACGCGGAGGAGGCCCGCATCCGCCTGCCGTCGGACCCCACGCCGTCACCGCTGTACCGGCTGCTGTGCCTGGCCACGCTCCTGAGCGCCCGCATCCGGGCCGAGGCCGCGGTCGAGGCCTGCCGGGCCCTGTCCGCCGCCGGGTGGCGCTCGGCCCGGTCGCTGGCCGCCAGCACCTGGGAGCAGCGGGTCCGGGTCCTCAACGAGAACGGCTACGCCCGCTACGACGAGAGCACGGCGCGGATGCTGGGTGACAGCGCCGAGATGCTGCTCGACCGCTGGGGCGGTGACCTCAGGCGGGCCCGGGCCGAGGCCGACGGCGACGTCGAGGCCCTCCGATCGCTGGTGCAGGAGGCCAAGGGGATCGGCGCCGTGGGCGCCGACATCTTCTGCCGGGAGGTGCAGGGGGTCTGGCCCGAGCTGCGCCCCTTCCTCGACGACAAGGTGATGGCCACGGCGTCGGCACTGGGGCTGGGGGACGACCCCGGGACCGTGGCCCGCCTCGTCGACGGGGAGCGGCTGCCGGTGCTGGCCGCCGCCCTGGTGCGGGCCGACCTGGCCGGCGACGTCGACGAGCTCCGGGACGCGGCCGGGTCCGGCTGACGCCGCGCCGCGCCGGGACGGTCGGCCCGGCTCAGCGGTAGCGGACGGGGAGCTCCTTGACGCCGCTCAGCCACCCGAGGCGCAGCCGCTTCGGAGGGCCGAGGGGCGCGATGTCGGGCATCTGGTCGGCGATGGCCTCGAACATGAGGTTGATCTCCATGCGGGCCAGGTTCGCCCCGATGCAGTAGTGCGCCCCACCCCCGCCGAACCCGACGTGGGGGTTGGGGTCGCGGCCGATGTCGAAGGCGTCGGGGTCGGTGAAGGCGGCCTCGTCCCGGTTGGCCGACGCGTAGAAGAGCCCCACCCGCTGGCCGGCGGCGATCTCCTGGCCCCCGACCACGGTGTCGGCCGTCGCCGTGCGCTGGAAGGCGACGACGGGCGTGGCCCAGCGGATCACCTCGTCGGCGGTGGTGCCGGGCCGCTCCTCCTTGAACCGCTCCCACTGGTCGGGGTGGTCGAAGAACGCCTGCATGCCGTGGGTGATGGCGTTGCGCGTGGTCTCGTTGCCGGCCACGGCCAGGATGAGGACGAAGTAGCCGAACTCCTCGGGGGTGAGGGCGCCGTCGGGCGAGTCGGCCTCGACGAGGCGGGTGGCCACGTCGCCCATGGGACAGGCCCGACGCTCCTCGCCCATGGTGTAGGCGTAGGCCATCAGCTCGGCCGCCGCGGTCCCCCCGTCGCCCTCGAAGTCGGGGTCGGTGCTCCCGATCATCTGGTTGGACCAGTCGAAGATCTTGGCCCGGTCGTCCTCCGGGAAGCCGACCACGTCGGAGAGGGCCTGGAGCGGCAGCTCGCAGGCCACGTCGGTGACGAAGTTGCCGTCGCCCTTGGCCAGGGCCTCGGCGACGATGCGGTGGGCTCGCTCCCGCAGCCCGTCCTCCAGCCGGGCGATGGCCCGGGGGGTGAAGCAGCCCTGGGAGATGACCCCGCGCACCTGGGTGTGGTGGGGCGGGTCCATGTTGATGAGCAGCGAGCGCTGGAGCTCGATGGCGTCACGCCCGATGTCGCCCTCGAAGGAGATGATGGAGCCGTTCTCCCAGGTCGACCAGCCCTCCCGCGCGGTCGAGACGGCCCTGACGTCGGCGAGGCGGGACAGCACCCAGAACCCGCCGTCGTCGAAGCTGTGGTCCTGGCGGTTCTGGGCGTTCCACCACACCGGTGCGGTGCGGCGGAGGAGGGCGAACTCCTCCAGCGGGACCCGCTCGGCGTAGAGGTCCGGGTCGGTGAGGTCCATGCCGTCGAGGACGGTGTCGGTCACGGGTGCACTCCTGGTGTGGCGGCCGGACGCCACACTAGAACGCGTTCTCATGGACTGTGACCCAGGCCCTTGGTGCGTGCCCGCTGCGGACGCTCCCTGCGCCCGGCAGACTCGGCCCTGGTGCCGACCGCCTTCGTGCTCACCGGGGGAGCGAGCCTCGGCTGCGTCCAGGTCGGGATGCTCCGTGCCCTCGACGAGGCCGGCGTCCGGCCCGACCTGTGGGTCGGCACCTCGGTGGGCGCCGTCAACGCCGCCTACATGGCGGGGCGCCCCGGCCCCGGCGGGGCCGAGCACCTGGCCGGCGTGTGGCGCCGCCTGCGCCGGCGCGACGTGTTCCCCACCCCTGCGCTGCGCTCGCTGCGGGGGGCCGGGAGCAGCCCCGGCCTGGTGTCGCCCGACAGCCTGGCCCGCCTCCTGCGGACCCACCTGCCCTACCGGAACCTGGAGGACGCACCCGTGCCGGTCACCGTGGTGGCGGTGGACGTCTGCACCTCGGCCGACGTCCCCCTCTCCCAGGGACCGGTGGTGGAGGCAGTCCTGGCCAGTGCGGCCATCCCCGGCGTCTTCCCTCCCGTCGCCATCGGTGAGCGCCACTTCATGGACGGGGGGGTCGTGGACAACGCGCCCGTCTCCCACGCCGTCGAGCTGGGCGCGACGACCATCTGGGTGCTGCCGGCGGGCTACGCCTGCTCCCTGGCCGAGCCGCCCCGCTCCGCCCTGGCCATGGCCCTCCAGGCGCTGAACGTGCTGGTCCAGCGCCGCCTGGCCCACGACCTCGAGGTGTACCGCGACCGGGCCGACATCCGCGTCGTGCCGCCCCTGTGCCCCGTCCGGGTGCCGCCGACCGACTTCAGCCAGTCCGAGGCGCTGATGGAGGCGTCCCTGCTCTCGACCCGGCAGTGGCTGGCGGCCGGCATGGTGGGCGGTCCCCCGCCCGGCCTGCACGACCACTTCTGACCGGCCGGCCCCCTCTCGGGGTGGTGAGCGATCCCGGGGTGGGAGCACCGGCATCGCTCCTCGGTCCGCCCTCGTCGGGCCCCGAGGGGTCTCGGTGCGGGTGGGATCAGGCGGTGGGGGCGGGGTGGCCGGTGCGCAGGCGCACGGCGGGCAGGGCGACGGCCACGCCGACGGCGCAGGCGGCGAGCACGACGGCGGCCGCCAGCGGCCCCCATGCCAGCAGCGCGGCGATCGCGCCGACCCCGGCCTGGAGGCCGACGAGGGCCCAGCGCACCGGGGCCTCCAACGCGTCGAGCCGGGCGTGCAGCGCGCCGAGGGCCTGGGGGGAGCGGAGCCGGGCACCCAGCAGCACCACCAGGCCGCGGGCGATGCCGAAGGCCAGCGCGATCGCGAAGGCGGCGGCCGGCGAGCCGGTGAGCACGGCGAGGGCCACGGTGAGCACGACGCCGGCGGTCATGATGTAGGTGGCCAGGCCGACGCCGATCTGCCACCCGAAGCCGCCGCCGTAGACCCAGGCCCGGTACCGGGCCAGCCAGGCGTCGTCGACCTGGCGGCGGAAGAACGGGGGCCGGCGGCCGAAGGTGCCGGCGTCGACGAGGGCGGCCGCCGCGGCCAGCACGGCGGCGATCCCGAGGGCACCGGTGGTCGACAGGTCGAGGGCCGACGTGCCGGCGGCGAGGAGGCCGGCGCCCAGGCCCAGGGTGGCCCCACCCAGGGCGGCGCCGACCACGAACCAGGTGGCGGTGACGCCGTAGCGGTGGCCCCGTGCTCGCTCGGCCATGGGCGTGATCGTCGACAGCATCGAGAGGCCGCAGGGCGACCAGGTGGAGCGGACGGCCGCCGCCGCGGCCACGACCAGAGCCAGGATCACGAGCGCCATGGGTCCACGGTAGCGAAGGGTCGTGCCCCCGATCCGGCCGAGCTCGGCAGAGGTGTGTGACGGGTGCCCGCCCCGCCCGGCGCCCGTGGCTCCCCCGCCCGCCGGTACGGTCGGGCTCATGGACCCCCGCCCACAGGCCGACGAGGAGGGTGAGCCCGGCCCGACCGGAGGGGTCCTCATGGAGACCGTCGACGACGCCGTCACCCACCTCAGGGCGCTCCTCGACCGGCCGCGACTGCGGGGGAGGCTCCACCTGCTGACCGCGGTGGTGTCGGTCGCCGGCCTGGTCTGGCTGGTGCGCTCGGCTCCGAGCACCGAGGCCGTGGTGGCGGCCTGGGTCTACGGCGTGTGCTCGGTGCTCCTCTACGCGGTGAGCGGCACCTACCACGTGTTCGCCCGCTCGCCCCGGACCCGGCGCATCATGCAGCGGGCCGACCACTCGATGATCTACCTCCTCATCGCCGGATCGGCCACGCCGGCCTGCGTGCTGCTCATGGACGGCTGGCCCCGCGCCGCCCTCCTGGGCCTGCTCTGGGCCGGCGCCGCCACCGGCGTGGTCCTCAAGCTGGTGGCCTTCGAGCGCCTCCGGAGGCTGAGCGGTGCCCTCTACATCGTCCTGGGGTGGGCCGGCCTCCTGGCCCTGCCCGCCCTCCTGGCCCGACCCCTCGCCCTCGTCCTGATGGTCGTGGCCGGGGTGATCTACACCGGAGGAGCGGCCCTGTTCGCCGCCGGGCGCCCCCGCCTCTCCCCCCGCTGGTTCGGCTACCACGAGTGGTGGCACACCATGGGCGTCACCGCCGGCGGGCTGCTCTTCGCCATGAACCTGGGGCTCATCCGCGCCGGCTGAGGACCGGTCGGGGCGGGCCGGTGTGCCCGATGACCAGGGACGACGATGGTGGACCCGGCGACGCGGCCCGGTACGGTCGTCGCATCACGGCACCTCCGGGTGCCCCTGTCCCGGTGCGCAGCCCGACGGCGATCCCGCCCTCTCGTCCGGTCCGACAGCTCTCACACAGGTTCGCTGCGGCCCCGCCACGCAACGGTGCGTGGTCCGACCCAGGAGCAACCAGTGTCCCCCTCGTTCGCCGATCTCGGCGTCCCCACCCCGATCGCCCGCGTCCTCGCGGACCGCGGCATCACCGAGCCCTTCCCCATCCAGGAGGCGGCCCTGCCCGACGCCCTCGCCGGGCGCGACGTCTGCGGCCGGGCCCCCACCGGCTCGGGCAAGACCCTCGCCTTCGGCATCCCCCTGGCGGCGCGCGTCACCAACGCCGCCCCCAAGCGGCCCAAGGCCCTCGTCCTCGTCCCCACCCGCGAGCTCGCGGCCCAGGTGCGCGACGAGCTCGTCCCGCTGCTCGTGCCCATGGGCCGCTCGGTCCACGCGTTCTACGGCGGGGTCGGCTTCGGCGCCCAGCTCAACGCCCTGCGCAAGGGCGTCGACGTGGTCGTCGCCTGCCCCGGCCGCCTGGCTGACCTCGTGCAGCGGGGCGACGTCCGCCTCGACCGGGTCAGCTTCGTGGTGGTCGACGAGGCCGACCGCATGGCCGACATGGGGTTCCTCCCCGAGGTGCGCCGGCTGCTCGACCAGGTCATGCCCGACCGCCAGACGCTGCTGTTCTCGGCCACCCTCGACGGCGACGTCGACAAGCTCATCCGCGGCTACCAGACCGACCCTGCTCGCCACGGCGTCGACAAGGACGAGGACGAGCCGGTCAACAGCCACGTGCTCTGGCAGGTCGAGCGCGACCGGCGGGTGCAGGCCACGGCCGACGTGGTGTCGGCCCACTGGCCCGCCATCGTGTTCTCCCGCACCAAGCACGGGGCCGACCGCCTGGCCCGCCAGCTGGGCAAGCTGGGCGTGGCCGCCGAGGCGATCCACGGCAACCGCTCCCAGAACCAGCGGGAGCGGGCCCTGAAGGGCTTCACCACCGGCCGCACCCAGGCCCTGGTGGCCACCGACGTGGCCGCCCGCGGCATCCACGTCGACGGGGTGGCGTGCGTCGTCCACTTCGACGCCCCGCCGGACCACAAGGACTTCGTCCACCGCTCCGGCCGCACCGGCCGGGCCGGGGCCGAGGGCCTGGTGGTGACCCTCACCCCCAGGTCCGACGTCGGGACGGTCACCAAGATGATGCGCAAGGCCGGCGTCGAGGTCCGGCCCGAGGCGCCCGACGTGGCCGCCCTGGGCACGGGCACGGACCGCCCGGCCCCGACGCGGCCGGCCCCGGCGCCCCGTGAGGAGCGATCCGAACGGCGCGACGACGGTCGACCCCGGCGGCGTGACGAGCGCGGGGGCGGGCGCAGCGGTGGGCCCGGGAACCGGCACCGGCGCTCGAGCGGTGCCGGCAAGGGTGGCCGCCTGAACCACGACGGCGAGCGGCGCAGCCGCCCCGACGGCGTGACCTCGGGATCGAAGCCGGGTGGCCGCTCCCGCTCCGGCGGCGGGAGCCGCTCGGGTGGCGGTCGTCCCGGCGGTGGCCGTCGCCAGGGACAGGGCTCGGGGCGGGACCAGGGCAGCCGCGGCGGGTCCGGCCGCTCCGGCGGCCAGGGGCGCGGAGGCGCCCGCGGCCGGCGCTAGACGCAGACGTCCACCCCACGTGAGCCCGGGCCGCTGATCCAGCGTCCCGGGTGACAGACGGGGTGGTCGCGCCTGCGGGCGCGTCGGCGCGACCTCCGCCGCGCTCCGGCATCCGGGCCCGCGGGCCGGTCGTCGTCGGCCTCCGGGGCCGCATCGGGTCCGAGGGACCTGGACTACCGTCCAGGTCCCTCGTCCGCGTCGGCGGACCCGACGGACCCGGGAGGCAGCAGTGGTGAGCGACGCGGACGGTCACCGACGGGCCGGCGGCGGCGCCCACCGCCCCTGTGGAGCGGGGGAGCGGTGGTCCTGGTGACCGAGGTCCTCCGGATCGCCGACGAGGGTGCGGTCCGCACCCTCACCCTCGACCGGCCGTCGGCGCGCAACGCCTTCGACCTCTCCCTCTACCGGGGGTTGGCCGACGCCCTCGACGCGGCCCGGGCCGACGACGAGGTCCGCGTGGCCGTGCTCACCGGCGGGGGCACCGTCTTCTCGGCCGGCCAGGACCTCGACGAGATGGCCGCGCTGGCCACGGGCACGGCGCCGGAGGGTGCCGAGCACGGCTTCCGGTCGCTCCTCGCCGCGGTCGAGTCCTTCGACAAGCCGCTCCTGGCCGCGGTCAACGGTGCCGGCGTGGGCATCGGCTTCACCCTGCTGGCCCACTGCGACCTGGTGTGGATGGCCGCCTCGGCCCGGCTCCGAGTGCCCTTCGCGGAGATGGGCGTGCCGCCAGAGGCGGCCAGCAGCGTCCTGCTGCCGGCCCGCATGGGGCGCCAGCAGGCGGCCCGGATCCTGTTCACGGGGGACTGGGTCGGCGCCGAGGAGGCCGTCGCCCTTGGCCTGGCCGTGGCCTCGGTGCCCGATGGGGACCTGGTCGCGACCGTCGCCGCCGAGGCGGCCCGCATCGCGACCCATCCCCTCGCCGGGCTGCGCGCCGTCGCCGGCCTCCTGCGGGCGGGCGAGGCCGATGCGATCCGCGCCGCCCGGGCGCGCGAGGAGGCGGCCTTCGCCGAGCTCCTGGCCGGCTTCACCCGCCCCGACGCCGGCTGATCGGCGCGGCCACCCCGACGTACTGGTGAAGGGTCCCCGTCGCCGGTGACGGGCAGCCTTCACCGGTACGAGCTCCTTGTCGGGTGACCCGTTCTGGACTAGTGTCCAGACCCATGTCCAGTGACGTTGCCGGCGCCTCCGCTCCCAGCCCGTCGCGGGCCCCGGTGCGCCGCCACCTGAGCGAGCGCCAGGCCGACACCGTCGACCGGCTCACCGACGCGGCGGTGGAGGAGGTCCGGGGCACCGGCTACGAGGGTCTCACGGTGCGCAACGTGGCCCGCCGGGCCGGCGTGGCCCCGGCCACCGCCTACACCTACTTCGCGTCCAAGGACCACCTGGTGGCCGAGGTGTTCTGGCGGCGCCTGCAGGACCAGGCCGCGCCCGCCCCCGACGGCCGCCGCACGCCGGCGACGCGGGTGGCGGCGGCGATCGAGGAGATGGCCCACGTGGTCACCGACGAGCCCGACCTGGCGGCGGCGTGCACCACCGCCCTCCTCGCCGGCGATCCCGACGTGGCCCGCCTGCGCGAGCAGATCGGGGTCGAGATGGCCGAGCGGCTGCGGGTCGCCCTGGGCGACGACGGCGACGCCGCCGTCCTCGATGCCCTGTCGCTGGCCCTGTCGGGCGCCATGCTCCAGGCCGGTATGGGCTACTTCCCCCACGCCGAGCTGTCCTCCCGCATGGCCAGCGTGGCCGACCTGCTGCTGGGTGCCCGGTGAGCACCACCGTCGCCCCGGGGCCGGTCACCTACGACCCCTACGCCTACGCCATCCACGAGGACCCGTACCCCACCTACGCCCGGCTGCGGGCCGAGGCCCCCGTGTACCGCAACGAGGAGCACGGCTTCTGGGCGCTGTCCCACCACGGGGACGTGATCGAGGGCTTCCGCGACACCGCCTCGTACTCCTCGGCCCACGGCGTGTCGCTCGACCCCGCCGCCTCCGGGCCGCACGCCCACCGGACGATGTCGTTCCTGGCCATGGACCCGCCTCGGCACGGGCGCATGCGGGGCCTGGTGTCGCGAGGCTTCACGCCCCGCCGGGTGCTCGACCTCGAGCCCCGCATCCGGGAGATCACCACCGGGTACCTCGACCAGGCGCTCGACCGGCGGTCGTTCGACTTCATCGGCGAGCTGGCCGGGAAGCTGCCCATGGACGTGATCTCCGAGCTCGTCGGCGTGCCGGTGGAGGACCGGGCCGAGCTGCGGCGGCTGTCGGACCTGCTGGTGCACCGTGAGGACGGCGTCACCGACGTCCCCCACGAGGGCATGGAGGCCGCCCTCCACCTGGCCGGCTACTACGCCGACATGATCGCGGCGCGCCGGGCGCAGCGCACCGACGACCTCACGTCCGCCCTCATCGACGCCGAGGTCGACGGCGACCGCCTCACCGACGACGACATCACCGCCTTCCTCTTCCTGATGGTCGTGGCCGGCAACGAGACCACGACCAAGCTGCTGGGCAACGCCTGGTACTGGGCCTGGCGGAACCCCGACGAGCGGACCAAGCCCTTCGGCGACGTGGCGTGCGTGCCCGAGTGGGTGGAGGAGACCCTCCGCTACGACACCTCCAGCCAGATGCTGGCCCGGGTCGCGACCGGCGACCTCACCGTCCGGGGCACCACCATCCCCGCCGGCGACCGCGTGCTGCTGCTGGTCGGCTCGGCCAACCGCGACGAGGACGTGTTCCCCGAGGCCGACCGCTACGCCATCGGGCGCGACACCGGTGACCTGGCCAGCTTCGGCTTCGGCCGCCACTTCTGCCTGGGGGCCTCGCTGGCCCGACTCGAGGCCCGGGTGTGCCTGGAGGAGCTGGTGCGCCGGGTGGCCGACTACGACGTCGACCCCGACGGCATCGAGCGGGTGCACAGCGTCAACGTCCGTGGCCTGGCCACCCTCCCCACCACGGTCACCCCCCGATGATGGCCGCGCCACCCACCCCCGCCCCGCCCCTGCCGTCCGCCCGGACCGGCGACCGATCGCGCTGCTCCGGCGACGCGTCTGGTCGCTGGTTCGCAGGGATCGCCGCGAGGCCGGACGCGGGGAGGCGCTGATGCCGCGGTTCGAGCCCCACCCCGTGCGGCGACCCGCGGTCGTCACCGGCGCCTCGTCGGGCATCGGCACCGCCGTCGCGCTCCAGCTGGGCGCCCTGGGCCACCCCGTCATCCTCGGCGCCCGCCGGGTCGAGCGCTGCGAGGAGGTGGCGGCCAAGCTCCGGGCCGACGGCGGCCAGGCCGTGGCCCTGCCCCTCGACCTCACCGACGGCGCCTCCGTCGACGCGTTCGCAACCGCCGCCGAGGCGGCGCACGGCCCGATCGAGATCGTGGTGAGCAACGCCGGGGAGGTGCTGCCCCAGACCACGATCGCCACCCCGCCCGACGACTTCACCCGCCAGGTGCAGGTGAACCTGCTGGGCGCCCAGCGCCTGGTGGCCGGCCTGGTGCCGGCCATGGTCGAGCGGGGCCGGGGCGACGTGGTCTTCGTGACCTCCGACGTCGTCCGCGTCCCCCGTCCCCGGATGTCGGCCTACGTCACCTCCAAGGCCGGTCTCGAGGCCATGGCCCGGGTGCTCCAGATGGAGACCGAGGGCACCGGCGTGCGGGTGGGCATCGTCCGCCCCGGCCCGTCGTCCACCGAGCAGGGCACGACCTGGAGCGAGGAGGTCGTGGTCGAGACGGTGGAGGAGTGGAACCGCTGGGGCCTGCTCCGCCACGGCGGCTACCTCCGCCCCGGCGACGTGGCCAACGCGGTGGTCGCGGTGATCTCCACGCCCCGCGGCACCCACCTGACCCTGGTCGAGGTCGAGCCCGAGGCCCCTCCGACCCCCCATCCGCCCGTCTCCCCAGGAGGCCCCCCGGCATGACCGCGACCGAGACGCCCACCGCCCCCACCGAGCCACCCATCGTCTCCGGCGACGACGGGGGCACCGGCCACCTCGAGGAGCTGCGGCGCGACCCCCTCGGGCTCATGGCCCGCACCCGCGCCGAGTGCGGCGATGCCGGGCGGTTCCGGCTGGCGGGCGAGGAGGTCGTGCTGCTGACCGGGCCGGAGGCCAACGAGGCCTTCTTCCGGGCGCCCGACGAGGACCTCGACCAGGCCGCCGCCTACCCGTTCATGACGCCGATCTTCGGTGAGGGCGTGGTGTTCGACGCCCCGCCCGAGCGACGCAAGGAGATGCTCCACAACCAGGCCCTGCGCGACAAGTTCATGCGGGGCCACGCCGAGACCATCGCCGGCGAGGTGGAGCGCATGGTGGCGGGATGGGGCGACGAGGGCGAGATCGACCTCCTGGACTGGTTCGCCGAGCTCACCATCTACACGTCGTCGGCCTGCCTGGTCGGCCACCGCTTCCGCGAGCAGCTCGACGGGCGCTTCGCCGCGCTCTACCACGACCTCGAGCAGGGCACCGACGCCCTGGCCTACGTCGACCCCTACGCCCCGGCATCGAGAGCTTCCGCCGTCGCGACGAGGCCCGCGTCGGGCTCGTCGCCCTGGTGCAGGAGATCATGGACGGCCGCGCCGCGGAGGACCCGCCGCCCGACGACGAGCGCGACCTGCTCGACGTGCTCATGTCGATCAAGGAGGCCGACGGCACCGATCGCTTCAGCGCCGACGAGGTCACCGGCATGTTCATCTCCATGATGTTCGCCGGGCACCACACCACCTCCGGGACCGCGGCGTGGACGCTCATCGAGCTGCTCCGCCACCCCGAGGAGATGGCGGCGGTGCGGGCCGAGCTCGACGAGCTCTTCGCCGACGGCTCCGAGGTCAGCTTCCAGGCCCTGCGGGAGATCCCCCGGCTGGAGGCTGCCATCAAGGAGGCCCTGCGCCTCCACCCGCCGCTGATCCTCGTGCTGCGGAGGGCCACCCGCGACCTCGACCTGGCCGGCCACGCCGTCGGCCGAGGGCAGCCTCGTCGGCGCCTCGCTGTCGGTGTCGAACCGCCTGCCCGAGGCCTTCCCCGAGCCCGACGCCTTCCGCCCCGAGCGCTACCTCGACCCCCGTCACGAGGACCTGGACAACCCCTGGAGCTGGGTCCCCTTCGGCGGGGGTCGCCACCGCTGCGTGGGCGCGGCCTTCGCCCTCATGCAGCTCAAGGCCATCTTCTGCGTGCTCCTCCAGGACTGGGACATGGGCCTGGCCCAGCCCGCCGGAGACCTACCGCAACGACCACTCGAAGATGGTCGTGCAGCTGGCCCAGCCCTGCGCCGCGACCTACCGGCGGAGGGCGCGCTGATGGGCTGGCGGGTCGTCGTCGACGAGGACCTCTGCCAGGGCCACGGCACCTGCGAGGGCGAGGCGCCCGGGGTGTTCGCGGTCGTCCAAGGAGGGGGACCTGACGGTCCTCGTCGAGCGCCCGGCCGACGACCAGCGCGGGGCGGTCGAGGCCGCCGTGAGGTACTGCCCGACCCACGCCCTGTCGATCCAGGAGGACTGACGTGAGCGCCCCGACGAGATCCGTTCCCCTGCGGGCCCCCCGCGCCCGTACTGGTCAGGGATCCCGGTGCCCCGGCACCGGTTCTCCTGACCACTTCGACGGTGCGGCCCGTACTGGTGCGCGCATCGGTCGTCCCCACGACGGATCTGCGCACCACTTCGGGGTTGGGGTGGGGTTCGGGGTCGGGGTCGGGGTCGGGGTCGGGGTCGGGGTGGGGGTGGAGCGGTGACCCTGCGCGACGACGGGCTCGACGTCCTGCTGGTCGACGGGGAGCTGCGACCGGCGGCCTCCGGCGCCACCTTCGAGACGATCGACCCGGCCACCGAGGAGGTCCTCGGGGTCGCCGCCGACGCCGGCGACGCCGACCTCGACGCCGCCGTCGGGGCAGCGCGGCGGGCCTTCGACGAGGCACCTGGGCCACCGACGTCGCCCTGCGGGTGCGGTGCCTGCGCCAGCTCCGCGACGCCCTGCAGGCCCACGGCGAGGAGATGCGCGACCTCACCACCGCCGAGGTCGGGGCGCCCACCTTCCTCACCCACGGGCCCCAGTACGACGTGCCCGTCGCCGACCTCGGGTTCGCCGCCGACCTGGCCGAGTCCTACGAGTGGCGCACCGACCTGGGCGAGGCCGCCCCATGGGCATGCCGTCGCACCGCTGGCTGCTGCGCGAGCCGGTCGGGCGTGGTCGGGGCCATCACCCCGTGGAACTTCCCCCACCAGATCAACCTGGCCAAGCTGGGCCCGGCCCTGGCCGCCGGCTGCACCGTCGTGCTCAAGGCCGCACCCGACACCCCGTGGGCCGCCAGCGCGGTGGGCCGCATCATCGCCACCGAGACCGACATCCCGGCCGGCGTGGTCAACGTCGTCACCTCCGTCGGACCACGCGGTCGGGGCCCGGCTCTCCATCGACCCGCGGGTCGACCTGGTGTCGTTCACCGGCTCCACCGCCACCGGCCGGAAGGTGATGGCCGGCGGCGTCGGAGACCCTGAAGCGGGTGTTCCTGGAGCTGGGCGGCAAGTCCGCCTTCGTCGTCCTCGACGACGCCGAGGTCGGCCTCAGCCGCCGGGCATGGCCGCCTTCATGGTCTGCACCCACGCCGGCCAGGGCTGTGCCATCACCACCCGGCTGCTGCTGCCCCGGGCCCGCTTCGACGAGGGCGTCGACGCCGTGGTCGCGGCCATGGCCGGCCTCGCGGCCGGCGACCCGTGGGACGCCGGGCACCATCTGCGGTCCGCTGATCTCGGCCCGCCAGCGCGACCGGGTGGAGGGCTACCTGGCCCTGGCGCAGCGAGGAGGGCGGCTCCTTCGCCTGCGGCGGCGGCCGACCGGCCGACCGTGACGAGGGGTTCTTCGTCGAGCCGACCCTGGTCGTCGGCGTGGGCAACGACGCCCGGGTGGCCCGCGAGGAGATCTTCGGCCCTGTCCTCGTGGCCATCCCCCACGACGGCGACGACGACGCCGTCGGCCCTCGCCAACGACTCGCGTCTACGGCCTGTCCGGCTCGGTCTACGCCGGCGACCCCGAGCGGGCCTGGGCCGTGGCCCGGCGCGTGCGCACCGGGCACCGTGAGCGTGAACGGCGGGCTCTGGTACGGCGGCGACGTGCCCTTCGGCGGCTACAAGCAGTCCGGCGTGGGCCGGGAGATGGGCGTCCTCGGCTTCGAGGAGTACACCGAGGCCAAGTCGGTGGCCGAGCCCGCATGACCGCGCACCCCCGCACCCCGATCACCACCAGGAGGACGACGTGACCGACCGGAACCGACGGTTCGAGGAGAAGGTGGCCATCGTCACCGGCGCGGCCCGGGGGATCGGCGAGACCTACGCCCGCCGCCTGGCTGCCGAGGGCGCCGCGGTGGTCGTGGCCGACATCGACGAGGCCGGGGCCGAGGGGGTGGCCGAAGGCCATCGAGGGCCGAGGGCGGACGGGCCGTGGGGGTGCGGGTCGACGTGGCGGACCCCGCCTCGGCCGAGGCCATGGCCGCCGCCGCGGTCGACCGGCTCGGGGGCATCGACCTCCTGGTCAACAACGCCGCCATCTACGGGGGCATGCAGATCGACATGCTCCTCACCGTCGACTGGGACTACTACAAGCGCTTCATGGCGGTGAACATGGACGGCGCCCTGCTGTGCACCCGGGCGTGCTGGCCGCACATGTCCGAGCGGGGCGGGGGCGCGGTGGTGAACCAGTCGTCCACCGCGGCCTGGCTCTACGCCGGCTTCTACGGCCTGGCCAAGGTCGGCATCAACGGCCTGACCCAGCAGCTGGCCCACGAGCTCGGGGGCTCGGGCATCCGGGTCAACGCCATCGCCCCCGGGCCCACCGACACCGAGGCCACCCGTGACGTCGTGCCCGAGTCGATCGTGAGGGACCTGGTGAAGGGCTTGGCCCTGAAGCGCCAGGGCACCCCGGACGACATGGCCGACATGCTCCTGTTCCTGCTCTCCGACGAGGCCAGCTGGATCACCGGCCACATCTTCAACGTCGACGGCGGACAGGTCGTGCGGGGCTGATGGGCGCCGGGTCCGACGGTCGAGAGGGTCGGCTGGGTCGGGCTGGGCAACATCGGCGCACCGATGGCCCGGCGTCTCCTCGACCACCCCGGCGGCCTGGTCGCCTGCGACGTGGTCGAGGCGGCCACCGCGCCCTTCGCCGAGGCGGGGGCCGACGACGACCACCGACCCGGCCGAGGTCACCGCGGGCGGCGCCACCCTCGTGTCGGTCATGGTGCGCGACGACGCCCAGGTGCGCGACGTGGTGGCCGCCCTCGTGCCCGGAGCCCGGCCGGGCACGGTCATCGCCGTGCACTCGACCATCGCGGCGGAGACGGCCGAGGACCTGGCCGCCGAGGTGGGCGCAGCAGGGCTCCACCTGGTCGATGCCCCCGTGAGCGGCGGCGCCATGGGCGCGGCCACCGGGCGCCTGGCCGTGATGGCCGGCGGCGATGCCGGTGCGGTCGACCGTCTCCGGGAGCCGTTCGGGCGCTTCGCCGACCTGGTCGTGCACTTCGGCCCGTCCGGTGCCGGGCACCCGGGCCAAGATCGCCCGCAACCTGGTCACCTTCGCGTCCTTCGTGGCCGTCGCCGAGGCCCAGGCCCTGGCCGCCGCGGCCGGGCTGGACCTGGCCGCGCTCGGCGACGTGGTGCGCCACTCCGACGCCGTCACCGGCGGAGCGGGCTCGGTCATGATCCGCCCCGAGACGGGGCCGCTCGGCGTCGACGACGGCCTCCGGCCCATCTTCGAGCACACGCGGGCGCTGGGGGAGAAGGACCTGGGCCTGGCGGTGGCGCTGGGGGAGGCCCTCGGCGTCCCCACGCCCGTGGCATCATCCGCGCTCGACCTCCTGGCCGCCGGCCTGGGGGTCCCCCACGAGGAGGACCGATGACCCGTCGCGCCGAGCACCCCACCCGGGACGACGTCGACTTCGTCTCCGGCGACTTCTGGGGGCGCGATCCCCAGGAGGAGCTGCGCTGGGTCCGGGAGAACGCGCCGGTCTACTGGGACGGGCGGGCCTGGGGGATCAGCCGCTACGACGACCTGCGGGCCATCTCCAAGGACCCCGCCACCTTCTCCAACGCCGGCGGGATCCGTCCCGGCACCCCGGCCATCCCCATGATGATCGACATGGACGACCCCGCCCACATGAAGCGGCGGAAGCTGGTGAACCGGGGCTTCACCCCCAAGCAGGTCCGGGCCCAGGAGCCGGCGGTGCGCCGGGCGTGCGACCAGATCATCGACGAGGTCTGCGAGCGGGGCGAGTGCGACCTCGTCACCGACGTGGCCGCCTGGCTGCCCATGATCATGATCGGCGACGCCCTCGGGGTGGCCCCGGAGGACCGCGAGCAGCTGCTGGAGTGGTCCGACGCCATGCTGTCGGCCCTCACCGGCAAGGACGACATGGCCGACAAGGCGGCCGCGGCCTTCACCGGCTACACCGAGTTCGCCCTGGCCACCATCGCCGATCGGCGGGCCACGCCGCGCGACGACCTCATGTCCACCCTGGTCCACGCCGAGGTCGACGGCGACCGGCTGGCCGACGACGAGGTGCTGCACGAGTCCCTGCTGATCCTCATCGGTGGCGACGAGACGACCCGCCACGTCATCAGTGGCGGCATGTTCCAGATCCTCACCGTCCCCGGTGCCCGCGACCGCCTGGTCGAGGACCCCGGTCTCCTGCCCCTCGCGGTCGAGGAGATGCTGCGGTGGGTGTCGCCCATCAAGAACATGGCCCGCACCGCCACCCGCGACGTCGAGCTGCGGGGCCAGGTGATCGCCGAGGGCGACGAGCTGCTCCTGCTCTACGGGTCGGCCAACCGCGACGCCGAGGCCTTCGCCTCCCCCGACGCCTTCGACGTGGGTCGCACCCCCAACGACCACGTCGCCTTCGGATTCGGCACCCACTTCTGCCTGGGCAACAGCCTCGCCCGCCTCGAGCTCACCTGCATGGTCGACCACCTGCTCCGCCGCCTCCCCGACCTCGAGGTCGTCGACGACCACGAACCCGGGTCGCGGCCGGCCAACTTCGTCTCCGGCTACGAGCACCTGCCGGTCCGCTTCACCCCCACCGCACCCGTCGGCTGACCTCGCCCGACCGGCCCGGGGGGCCGGTCGCCGAGGGGACGGGCACGAGGTGCCCCCGCTCGTCCGGGTGATGGCATCGGTCACCAGGGGCGCACCGAGATCGACGACACCGGGAGCACCAGCAGCGGAGGACCCGGCGGGGCCATCACGCTCGACGGCTGACCCGAGCCTCTCGGCCGGCTCTCAGCATCCTCCCAGGGCGCGACGACCATCATGGCGGCCATGGCCGGTGAACGACTCCTGCTCGCGGACGACGACGACAACCTGCGCCTGATGCTCGAGGCGGCCCTGCGCCACACCGGCTACGAGGTCACCGCCGTCGCCTCCGGCCGCGAGGCGCTGGCCGCCGCCACCGAGTCGGCGCCGGACCTGCTGGTGCTCGACGTGATGATGCCCGACCTCGACGGGTTCGAGGTGTGCCGCCGGCTGCGGGCCGAGGGCCGGCGCACCCCGGTCGTGTTCCTCACCGCCCGCGACGCCACCGAGGACAAGGTGCGGGGCCTCACCCTGGGGGGCGACGACTACGTGGTGAAGCCCTTCAGCCTCGACGAGCTGGTCGCCCGGACCGACGCCGTGCTGCGGCGGGCCGGGGCGCAGCGGTCGGGCAGCGTCCTCGCCTGCGCCGACCTCGAGCTCGACGACGACGCCCACCGCGTCACACGGGGCGGGCACGACGTCGCCCTGTCGCCGACCGAGTACAACCTGCTGCGGTTCCTGCTCGCCAACAAGGGCCGGGTGCTGTCGAAGGCCCAGATCCTCGACCACGTGTGGAACTACGACTTCGGCGGCGACGGCGGCATCGTGGAGACCTACGTGGGCTACCTGCGCCGCAAGCTGGCCGGCGACCCGCAGCTCATCCACACGATCCGGGGTGTGGGCTACGTGCTGCGCGAGGACGCGTGAGCGGGCGTCGGCGCCGCCGGCGCGCCCGACGGTGAGCCTGCGCCTCCGCCTTCTGCTGGGCCTCGGGCTGGTGGCGGTGGTGCTCGTCGGTGCGGCCGCCATCGTCACCTCCACCACCCGGGCCGACCTGGTCGGCAAGGTCGACGAGCAGCTGCGGACCATCTCCCGGCCCCGCCTCGGCGGGCCCGAGCGGGTGCCGGCGCGGCCCGGCCTCCAGCGCTCCACCGTCTGGTTCGGCGAGGTGGACGGCGGCACCGTGGTCACCCGCGTGGCCCCGCGCACCACCGACGGCGCCGTGGCCACCCCCGTCCTCTCCGAGCAGGACCTCGAGGAGCTGCGGACCCACCCCGACGAGGCCATCACGGTCGACGGCGAGGGTGCCGACCGCTTCCGGGTCATGGCCCTCGACGGACCGACCCAGGACGTCGACCTGGTGGGCGCCCCGCTGGACGACGTCGACTCCTCGACCCGCCGGCTCATCGTGGTCGAGGGCGGCGCGACGGTCGCGGTGCTGGCCCTGCTCGCCCTCGTGGCCTTCTGGGTGCTGCGCCTCGGCGTGCGGCCGGTGAAGGAGATGGCCGCCGCCGCCGGCGCCATCGCCGAGGGCGACCTCTCGGGCCGGGTGCCCGAGGCCGACCCCCGCACCGAGGCGGGGGAGCTGGGTGCAGCCCTCAACTCGATGCTGGCCCACATCGAGGACGCCTTCCGCCAGCGGGCCGCGTCCGAGGAGCGGCTCCGGCGCTTCGTGGCCGACGCCTCCCACGAGCTGCGCACGCCGATCACCACCATCCGCGGCTACGCCGAGCTGCACCGACGGGGTGGGCTGGAGGACCCCGACGAACGCCGGGCCGCCATGGAGCGCACCGAGCAGGAGGCGGTGCGCATGGGCGTGCTGGTCGACGACCTCCTCCTGCTGGCTCGCCTCGACCAGGGGCGCCCCCTGGAGCGCCAGCCCGTGGCCCTCGACGCCCTGCTGGGGGACCTGGTCGCCGACGCGTCGGTGAGCCACGCCGGGCACCCCGTCGAGCTCCGGGTCGACCCGGCCGCCCAGGTCCCCTCGGCCGAGGTCGAGGGCGACGACCACCGGCTGCGCCAGGTGGTGGCCAACCTGATGTCCAACGCGGTGGCCCACACGCCCCCCGGCACGGCGATCACCCTCGCCCTCGACGTGGACCCCGACGACGCCGGACGCCTGCTGCTGTCGGTCACCGACGACGGCCCGGGCATGGCGCCGGACCTGGCCGCCCGGGCCTTCGAGCGCTTCGCCCGGGGCGACGCCGCCCGGTCCCGCGCCGCAGGCAGCACCGGCCTGGGCCTGTCGATCGTGGCCGCCATCGTGGCCGCCCACGGGGGCACCGTGGCCCTGCGCACCGCGCCGGGCGAGGGCACGGCCGTGCTCGTCTCGCTGCCCCGCGCCGGCGCGCCGGCCACCCGCCCGGGCCGGGCGGTCGACCCGACCGGGTAGCCACCGGTGGCCCCGGCGGGCAGAGTGGGGGACAGCCGATCCCGTCGCCCCGGAGGCCCCGTCGCATGACCACCACCGACACCCCGACGTCCGACACCGGACCCATCGCCGACCGGGAGACGTTCGACTCGCTCGACCCGGCCAGCGGCACGGTGGTGGGCACCCACCCGGTCCACAGCGCAGCCGACGTCGACCGGGCCGTGGCCCGGGCCCGCATCGCCTCGGACACCTGGGCCGACCTGGGCTTCGACGGGCGGGCCCCCAAGCTGGCGGCGTGGAAGGCCCTGATCGCCTCCCGCGCCGACGAGCTGGCCGAGCTGGTCCGGGCCGAGACGGGCAAGCCCTCCGGCGATGCCCTGCTGGAGATCGTCCTCGCCGTCGACCACCTGGCCTGGGCCACCAAGCACGCCTCCAAGGTGCTGAAGCGGCGCAAGGTCAGCTCCGGGCTGCTCATGTCCAACATGGGCGCCACCCTCGAGTACATGCCCTTCGGCGTGATCGGGGTGATCGGGCCCTGGAACTACCCGGTGTTCACGCCCATGGGCTCGATCGCCTACGCCCTGGCCGCGGGCAACGCCGTGGTCTTCAAGCCCTCCGAGTACACGCCCGGGGTGGGGGAGTGGCTGGGGCACACCGCCGCCGAGGCCATGGGCATCCCCGGCCTGCTCGAGGTGGTCACCGGATTCGGCGCCACCGGCGGGGCCCTGGTCGACGCCGGGGTCGACAAGATCGCCTTCACCGGCTCCACCGCCACCGGCAAGAAGATCATGAAGGCCGCGGCCGAGTCGCTCACGCCCGTGCTCATCGAGTGCGGCGGCAAGGACGCCATGCTCGTCGACGCCGACGCCGACCTCGATGCCGCGGCCGACGCCGCCGCCTGGGGCGGCATGTCCAACGCAGGCCAGACCTGCGTGGGCGTGGAGCGGGTCTACGTCCACACCGACGTCTACGACGAGTTCGTCGACAAGGTGGTGGCCGAGGCCTCCGAGGTCGAGGCGGGCAGTGGCGACGGCGCCCAGATCGGGCCCATCACCATGCCGTCCCAGCTGGACGTGATCCGGGGCCACATCCGCGACGCCCTCGACCGCGGTGGACGGGCGCTGGTCGGTGGCGAGGACGCCGTCGACGACCGCTACGCCCGACCCACGGTGCTGGTCGACGTGCCCGAGGACTCCGTGGCCGTCTCCGACGAGACCTTCGGCCCCACCCTCACCATCGCCCGCGTGGCCGACATGGACGAGGCCGTCGAGAAGGCCAACGCCTCCCGCTACGGCCTGGGGTCCACCGTGTACTCCGGGTCCCGCGGCCCCGAGCTGGCTCGACGGCTGCGCACGGGCATGACCGCGGTCAACTCGGTGATCTCCTTCGCCGGCATCCCCTCCCTGCCCTTCGGCGGCGTGGGCGACTCCGGGTTCGGCCGCATCCACGGCCCCGACGGGCTGCGCGAGTTCACCCGGCCCAAGGCCGTCGCCCGGCAGCGGATGAAGGCGCCGGTGAACCTCACCACCTTCCACAAGGGCGCCGGCACCGACAAGGCGGTGCGCAAGCTGGTGGGCCTGCTGCACGGCCGCGGACCCCGCAAGGGCTGAGAGGGACCGACGACGGGGGGCGCTAGGCCAGGAGGTCCTGACCGAGCCAGCCGCCCTCGTCGGGCACCCCGGGAAGGGCGAAGAAGAACCCCCCGCCCTCGGGGAGGACGTACTCCTCCAAGGGCTCGCCGGCCAGGCGCTCCTGCACGGCGAGGAAGCCTCGCTCCAGGCTGCGCTGGTAGGACACGAAGGCCAGGCCCTGGTCCAGGCGACCGGCGCCGTCGACGCCGCGCGAGTAGCTCAACCCCCGGCGCAGGATCAGGCTCTCCTCGGTGGCTGCGGTGCGCGGGTTGGCCAGGCGGATGTGGGCGTCGAGAGGGGTGACGTCGCCGACGGGGTCCGCTGCGTGGTCCGGTGCCTCGACCTCCCGGTCGCCGCCCAGCGGGGCGCCCGACACCTTGTGGCGGCCGATGACGGCCTCCTGCTCGTCGAGCGAGGTGCGGTCCCAGAGCTCGACGAACATGCGGATGGCCCGGACCGCCTGGTACGAGCCGCCGACGGCCCACGCCGGCTCGTCGTCGGCGGGGCCGACCCAGACGTGGCGGTCCATGAGCTCGTCGTCGGAGGCATCGAGGTTGGCGGTGCCGTCCTTGAACCCGAGGAGGTTGCGCACCGGGGCCTCGCCGGCGGCTGCGGCGGGGGAGGCCCGGTTGTGGCCCTCGACGACCCAGCGGACCACGGTGGTCGACCGCACCTGGCGCAGGACCTGCCGCAGGGAGGCCAGCGTGATGTCGGGTGAGTCGCCCTCGACGGCCAGGAGCAGGTCGCCGTGGCAGCGCTCCGGGTCGAGGCGGTCGTTGGCCAGCCGGGTCATGGTGACCAGCTCGCGGGGCCGCCGGTCGGCCAGGCCGAAGCGCTCGTCGAAGAGCGACGCGCCCGCCGACACCACGATGGACAGGTCGGCCACCGGCGGCTCGACGCCCAGGACACCGTTGTCGGCCGGCGGGCTGAGGCGGTCGGTCTCCGGCGGGGCCCCACCCTCCATGAGCCGCTCGACCTCGGCGCTGATGCCCTTGAGCGTCTCGACCAGCTCGTCTCGCCCGTCGGCCACCACGTCGAGGGCGCAGAGGACACCCGATGCCGCCACCGGGGCGACGAGGCCGTTCTGGTGCGGGCCGAGGAACGGCACCCGGCGGGGGGCCCGGCCGTCGGGGCCCGCCGCCGCCGAGTCGCCGCCGTCGGTCCCCCCCACGGCGCCGCAGCCGGCCACCAGGCCGGCCGCGGAGACGGCGGCGGTGCCGGTGAGGAACCGGCGGCGGGTGACGGCCGGGGCGCCGTCGACGGGACAGGTGGCGCCGGGGCCACGCCCCCTCTCGGACGGCGTGGCGGTCATCCCAGGCCGAGGGCCGACGGGACCTGGGACAGGCTCTCGGACAGCCCGGCCAGCGCGGCCTGCAGCTGCGCCTGGTCGTCGTCGGTGAGCTCCTCGTAGGACACGTAGCCCTCGCCGTCCCGGTAGGGCTCGAGGCCGGCCTCCACCTCGGCGAAGCCGTCCTGGATCGTGGCCAGGAGGTCCGGGTCGGCCTCCTCCAGCGCGGGGGTGAGCAGGTCGACGGCCTCCTGCGAGCCCTCGACGTTGGCCGCGAAGTCCCACAGGTCGGTGTGGGAGTAGCGATCCTCCTCACCGGTGATCTTGCCCTCGGAGACCTCCTCGATGAGCTCCTGGGCACCGCGGGCCACGGCCAGCGGGGTGATCTCGATGTCGGGCGCCTGGTCGGCGAGGGATCGGATGTCGGCGTCGAGCTGGTCGGCCACCTCGGCGCTGTCGCTGATGTCCTCGGCCTCGAAGAGCTGGTACTCGAGCTTGTGCCAGCCGGTCCACTCCGGGTCGTCGGGGCCCGAGTAGTCGTCGACGCGGGCGTCCACGGCCACGTCGATGTCCTCGATCAACCCGGCGATGGGTTCGATGGCCTCCCAGCGCTGGCGGGAGGGGGCGAAGGCGTCCTGGGCGGCCGCGAGGTCGCCGGCGCGGACGGCGTCGGTGAGCACGGCCACGTCGTCCACCAGGGCCGCCGTCTGCTCCTCGATGTAGGCCTGGTAGCCCTCGACGGCCTGGTTGACCAGCTCGTCGTCGCTGGTGCCGGCGATGTCCTCCTCCGAGAGGCCCGAGCCCGAGCCGCCGGTGCCCGACGCGGACCCGGAGCCGCTGGCGCTGCCGGATGCGGCGCTGGTGCCGTCGTCGCTCCCGCAGGCGGCCAGGGCGAGGGCGAGGGCGGCCAGGGTGGCGAGGGCGCCCAGGAGGAGGTGGCGGGGACGGGTGGTGGTCGGCATCGGGGCTCCGGTGTCGGGGGTGGCGTTAGGTGTTCCTAACGCGCGATGCCGTCCTGATGCAACACTCGCCCGACGGGGGGCGACACCTCGGACCTCAGCCGAGCCTGCCTCGCGATCACCCGGGAGACGGGTTGCACCGGGGGCGTGCGTCGCCCATCATGCGCTCGCCGCGACCAGTGGGGCCGGCGTCGAGGGGGACTGCTCACGTGACGAGGGTGCGACGCGCGGAGCAGGCTGCGACGGCGGTGGTCCTGGCGAGCCTGGTGGGCCTGGCGGTCCTGGTCGCGCCGACCGCGGCGGTCGAGGTGGCGGACACCTCGGTGCGGGGGAGCATGGAGCAGGTCGCCACGTGGGGCCACGTCCCCGGCACCGCGGTCGAGCTGCTCGGGCCCGGGGGCCAGGTCGTCGACCACGCGCCCGCCGACGCCCAGGGCGCGGTCCTGTTCCGCCACGTCGCCCCCGGGGCGGGCTACGCCGTGCGCACCCCGGCGGGCACCTCGGACCCCGTCACCGTGACCGACCCGGACGTGCACCCCGGCGCCGAGGCCTACCCCAGCACCCAGCTGGAGGAGGGCTACGGGTACCTGCCCACCCGTGACGGCACGCTGCTCAGCGTCGACGTCTCCTTCCCGGTCCTGGCGGGCGAGGGGCCCTGGCCGGTGGTCGTGAACTACTCGGGCTACGACCCCTCGGACCCGGGCGGGCTGCCCCGCGAGGCGCTCGCCTACCACTACCTGGGCTACGTGGTGGTGGGCGTCAACATGCGCGGCACGGGCTGCTCGGGCGGCGCCTTCGACTACTTCGAGCCGGCCCAGCTGACCGACGGCTACGACGTCATCGAGACCCTCGCCGGGCAGAGCTGGTCCAACGGCGACGTGGGCATGGTGGGCATCTCCTACTCGGGCATCAGCCAGCTCTACGTGGCGTCGACGAACCCACCCCACCTCGACGCCATCACCCCACTGTCGCCCTACTCCGACGCCTACCGGGGCATCCTCTACCCAGGGGGCATCCGCAACGAGGGCTTCGCTCGGGAGTGGGCCCTCGACCGCCAGGAGGCGGCGCGCCCCGCAGCCCGCGAGTGGGCCCGGAAGCGGATCGCCGGGGGCGACACCACCTGTCGCGACAACCAGGTCCTCCGCCTCCAGAGCCGCGACCTCGACGCCGAGATCCGCCCCGACCGCTTCGACGACCCGGAGCAGCGGTACCTCGACCTGACCAGCCTCGTCGGGCGGATCCAGGTGCCGACCTACCTCGCGGCCCAGTTCCAGGACGAGCAGACCGGTGGCAGCGCCGCGGTCCTCGCCGAGCAGCTCCAGGATCGTGGCATCCCGTTCAAGGCGGTGTTCGCGAACGGGACCCACGTCGAGCCCATGGCCCCCCAGGAGCTGCCGCGGGTCGCCGAGTTCGTCGACTTCTACGTCGGTCGCCAGGTGCCCGACGTGAACCTGCTGAACGTCGGGCTGGCCGGCGCCCTTCGCCCGCTCTTCGGCGATCCCATCCGCCTGGCGTTCAACCGGTTCGACCCCTCGATGCCCTTCGCCGACGCCCTGGCCGCGTACGAGGCCGAGAAGCCCATCCGGGTCCGCTACGAGGTCGGAGGGGTGGCGGGACTGGAGGGGGCTCCGTACCACACGATCGACAGCACCTACGACGCCTGGCCGGTCCCCGGCACCGTCGCCGAGCGTTGGTACCTCCAGCCCGACGGCGTCCTCGACCGCGCCGCCCCGAGCGTCGCCGACGACCAGCCCCGCGGCCGGTCGTCGTACGTCTACGACCCCGACGAGGGCCGTGACTCCACCTACGAGGGGGGCACGGAGGACATGTGGAAGCGCCACCCCGACGTCCACTGGGACTCGCCCGCCGAGGGCGGTGCCCTCACCTTCACCACCCCCCCCGCCGACGCCCGCACGGTCTACGCCGGCACCGGCAGCGTCGACCTGTGGATCCGGTCCGACGCGCCCGACACCGACATCGAGGCCGTCCTCACGGAGGTCCGCCCCGACGGCCACGAGGTCTACGTGCAGAGCGGCTGGCTGCGCGCCAGCCACCGCGCCCTGGACCCGGCGCGCAGCACCGAGCTCTCACCCTTCCCGACGCACTGGGAGGCGGACGCCGCGCCCCTTCCGGCGGGGGAGTGGTCGTCGGTCCGGGTGCCCCTGTTCCCGTTCGCCCACATCGTGCGGCCCGGCTCCCGCCTCCGCCTCAGCATCGAGGCTCCGGGAGGCAACCAGCCCTTCTGGGCCTTCACCACCCTCCCCGGGACCGCGACCGACGAGGTCGCCCACTCCGCCGGTCGGCCTTCGTCGGTGGCCCTGCCCCGCATCCGCGACGACCGCGTCACCTTCTTCGCCCCGTCGGCCGCCCCGTCGTGTGCGGTGCCGGGTGTGACCGTGCAGGGCCAGAGCCTCCGCGGCCAGCCGTGCCGGGCCGACCGGGCGCCGCGCCGACCCACCGGCGTGCTCGCGACCCCCGGCGCCGCGCCCGGGTCCGTGCAGGTGACCTGGGGCGCCCCGCCCTCGTGGCCCGGTGCCGCCGGGCCGACGGGCTACGAGGTCACGGTGAGCCCGGGCGGGGCGACCGCGACCGTCGGGCCCGAGGCCACCAGCGCCACGGTCACCGGCCTCCCCGCCGACGTCCCCCTGAGCGCCGTGGTGCGGGCCACCTTCGCCGACGGCGCCGGGCCCGGGTCCGATGCCTCACCGACGATGACCCTCGCCGGGCTCGGCCCCGAGGAGCGCTTCGTCGAGGCCGCCTACCAGGACTTCCTCGGGCGGGCGCCGACCGAGGCGGAACGGAGCACCACCGCTGCCGCCCTGGTGGCGGGCACCACCGGCCGGCGCGGGGTCGTGGCCGGCCTGGCTGCGTCGACGGAGTGGTCGACCGCCATCGTGGCCGACCTCTACCTCCGCACCCTCGACCGCCCCGGCGACGCCGGCGGCACGGCGTACTGGGCCGAGCGCATCCGCACCGGCCAGCTCACCGTCGCCCGGGTCGCCGCCCGCCTCTACTCGTCGCCGGAGTACCTGGCCCGCTTCCCCGCCGGTGACCTGGGCGCCTGGGTCGACGACCTGTACACCCAGGTCCTGGGCCGGCCCTCCGACCCGGCCGGGCGGGCCCACTGGCTCGCCGTCGCCGCCCGACGGGGCCCGGCCGCGGTGGCCCTGTCGATCTACCAGTCCCCGGAGTCGGCCCGGGCCCGGGTCCGCGCCCTCTACGCCGCCCTCCTCGGCCGGGCGCCCGACGCCGGCGGCCTCGCCTTCTGGGCCGGACGGGTGGTGACCCGCGGCGACGTCGCGCTGGCGGTCGACCTCGCCTCCGGGCCCGAGTACCTGGCCCGCGCCCAGCGCCGCTGAGGCCTCGGTGACGGCTGGCGCCGGGCGCGTGGCGCCCGACGTGGCAACCTCTCCGCCCATGGCCTCGACCACGCTCACCCCCGAGGAGGCGGCCGGACGCCTCGAGCCGACCGACACGCTCGGCATCCCCCTCGGCCCGGGCCAGCCCTCCGCCTTCATCCACGCCCTCGGCCAGCGCGACGACTGGGTGGACCTCACCATCGGCGGCGCCCTGCTCGTCGACATCTACGAGGTGTTCCTCCACCCGGGGGTCCACCACCAGAGCGGGTTCTTCGGCCCGGCCGAGCGGTTCCTCATCGCCTCGGGCGCCGACATCCAGTTCATCCCGGCCGACTTCCGCCGCTTCGCTCCGGTGCTGGAGCGGACCCGACCCCGGGTGATGGCGACGGTGGCGGCCGCCCCCGACGCCGACGGGTGGTGCAGCCTGGCGCTGCACGCCGGGGCCACCGTGGCCGAGCTGGCCCGGGCCGCGGCCGACCCCGACCGCCAGCTCCTGGTGGAGGTGAACCCGAGGCTGCCCCGCACCCGCGGGCTCGGCCCGCACCGCCACGCCGTCCACGTCGACCAGGCCGACATCCTCGTGGAGTCCGACCGCGAGCCCTTCGTCCTGCAGGACGTGGCGCCCGACGCGGTGGCCGAGGAGATCGCCACCCGGGTGCGCCCGTTCGTGCCCGACGGGGCCACGCTGCAGACCGGGATCGGGTCCATCCCCTCGGGTGTGGTGGGCCGCCTGGCCGAGGGCGACGGAGGCGACTACGGCGTCCACTCCGAGATGTTCACCACCGGTCTCATGCACCTGCACCGCTCGGGCAAGGTCACCAACGCCCGCAAGGGCACCTTCGACGGGGTGTCGGTCACCACCTTCGCGGCCGGCACCACCGAGCTCTACGACTGGCTCGACGGCAACGACGAGGTCCGCTTCCTGCCCGTCGAGGTGGTGAACAGCCCCGAGGCCATCGCCCGCAACCGCAACATGGTCACGGTCAACGGCGCCCTGCTGGTCGACCTCTACGGCCAGGTGGTGGCCGACACGCTCGACGGGCGGCAGTTCTCGGGCATCGGCGGCCACGAGGACTTCGTGGCCGCCAGCGGCCTGGAGCTGGAGGACCGCTCGCTCATCTGCCTGCCCTCGACCGCGTCGCACGACGGCGTCGCCCTCTCGCGGATCGTCGCCCAGCTCCCGCCCGGCACCGTGGTCACCACGCCTCGCCACCAGCTCGACGTGGTGGTCACCGAGCACGGGGTGGCCGAGCTGCGGGGGGCGACGGTCCGCGAGCGAGCCCGGGCCCTGGCCGCCATCGCCGACCCGACGGTGCGCGACGAGCTGCTGGCCGCGGCCGAGTCGTTCGGCTGAGGGGCCGCCGGCCCGGGGCCCGCCGCCGTCAGCCGGGTGCGTCGGAGGGCGGGGCGAGGGCGGCGAAGCCGTCCCACAGCAGATCGACCAGGTAGGTGACCAGCTGCTCGCGGGGCAGGGTGCGGGTCCGCACCCACCAGTCACCGGAGAGGTGGACCATGCCGACGATCCCGAAGGCCCACGGCTCGGCCGCCCCGGAGTCGGCCCCGTTGGCCCGCAGCTGCTCACCCAGGACCACCGCGATGCCGCGGGCCACCTCGGCGGCCAGGCCCGTGATGGTGGCCCCCCCGCTCGACTGCTCGGTGACGAACCGGTACACCTCGGTCTCGGTGTCGATCAGGGCCACGTAGGCCGAGATCGCCCGCCGGAGCATCTCGCGGGGGTCGTCGCCCGGCCCCTGGGCGAGGGCGGCTCCGACCTCGGCCATGATCTCGGCCGCCATGCGCTCGCCGAGGGCGGCGAGGAGCCCGTCGCGGTCCCCGAAGAGGCGGTAGACGATGGGCTTGGTGACCCCGGCCTGGCGGGCGATGGTCTCCATCGACACCTTGGGCCCCTCGCGGCGGATGGCCTCGACGGCGGCGTCGAGGAAGCGGTCCCGGCGCTCCTGGGACGAGCGGCGCGCGCCGCGGCGGCGGACCGGTGCCTTGGGCATGTCCGCAGTCTGGCGGGTGGGCGGGCCCGGTCCCCACCTCTCCGGCCGGCGGTGCCGGACATGCGGCTGGGGACGGGGGTCGGGTGGGTAGGGTCACCCCCGTGGGCACGAGGATCCGCCTCGACGCCGACCCGCGCAGCGTGGGCCGGGCACGTCGGTTCTGCGCGTCCACCCTCGACGAGTGGGGGGCGGCGGCCGACGTGGTGGCCACCTGCGTCCTGCTGGTGAGCGAGCTGGCCACCAACGCCGTGCTCCACGCCCACAGCGGGTTCACGGTCCGCCTCGAGCACCGCGACGCCCTGCGGGTCGAGGTCGACGACGACGACCCCCGGCTCCCGCAGGTGCGGGACTACCGCATCGACTCGGCCTCGGGCCGGGGCATGCGCATGGTCCGGGCCCTGGCCCGCTCATCGGGCGCCACCCCGACCAGCAACGGCAAGACGGTGTGGTTCGAGCTCGACTGGGACGACGGGCCCGCGACGTGACCACCTCTGACGACCCCGTCCTCATCCGCTACCTGAGGACACCCGTCCAGGCCTTCCTCGACCTGCAGGAGGCCCTCGATGCCTACCAGCGCGAGCTGCAGCTGGCGGCCCTGGGACAGGACCCGGCGGCCCTCGGCCCCGACGACGCCGCCGCCCTCATCGAGGTGCGCGAGAACATGGCCGGGATCCGGACCGAGCTCCACGACCAGGCGGCCCGGGCCCGCGAGGCGGGCGACGCGATGGTCGACCTGGTGGGGCACTACCCGGCGGGGGCCCGCACCGACCTCCTGGCCATCATGGACGCCTCCCGCCGGGCCGACGAGGCGGCCCGGCAGGGGCGGTTCCTCGGGCCGCCGCTGCCCGACGACGTGCGCCACGTGCAGCGCTGGCTCTACGCCGAGCTGGTGGCCCAGCTCGACGGCGCTGCACCGCGTCCCTTCGACCCCGACCGCTGACCACCCGTGGGTCGCGGCAACGTCCTCCACATCACCGTCGACCAGTGGCGGGGTGACTGCCTCTCGGCCGCGGGGCACCCGCTCGTCCGGACCCCGACCCTCGACGCCCTGGCGGCGCGCGGTGTCCGCTTCGCCCAGCACTGGGCCAACACGGCACCGTGCGGGCCGTCCCGCACCACCCTGCACACCGGCATGTACGCCCGGAACCACCGGTCGGTGCTCAACGGCACGCCGCTCGACGACCGCTTCACCAACGTGGCGCGGGAGGCCCGGCGGGCCGGCTACGTCCCCACCCTCTTCGGCTACACCGACACCAGCCCGGACCCCCGTGGCCTGGCCGCCGACGACCCCCGCCTGTTCACCTACGAGGGCGTCCTCCCCGGCTTCGACGTCGCCCTCAACGACCCCTCCGAGACGGCCGGCCCCCTCGAGTGGGCCCGCTGGCTGGCCGGCCGCGGAGTCGACGTGCCGTCGGACCCCTGGGACCTCTACCGACCCGACCTCTCGCACCCGGGGGCCGACGCCCACAGCGACTGGTGGGCACCGGCGCACCTCGGCCCCGACGACACCGAGACGGCCTTCCTGGTCGAGCGGCTCATCGAGTGGTTCACCCGGCGTGACGACCCGGCCCCCTGGTTCGTCCACGCCAGCTTCATCCGGCCCCACCCGCCCTACCGCAACCCGGTCGGCTACCACGACCGCTACCACGCCGACGACGTCCCCGGCTTCCGTGGCCACCGGCGGCGGGAGGACGAGCAGGCCAGCCACCCCCTCGCCGCGGCCGTCACCGAGATCCCCGGCGTCGGCGCCCCTGTCGACGAGCGGGACCGACGCCAGCTGCGGGCCACCTACTACGGGATGATGGCCGAGGTCGACGACCAGCTCGGACGCCTCCTCGGCTGGCTGGGGGAGCAGGGCCACCTCGACGACACCCTCGTGGTGCTCACCTCGGACCACGGCGACCAGATGGGGGACCACTGGCTGGTGGAGAAGCTGGGGTGGTGGGACGAGAGCTACCACGTGCCCCTGATCGTGTGCGACCCCCGCCCCGAGGCCGATGCCCGACGCGGTGCGGTGGTCCAGGCCCCGACCGAGCACGTCGACGTGCTGCCCACGCTGTGCGGGTGGATGGGCCTCGACGCCCCCCTCCAGTGCGACGGGCGCAGCCTCGAGCCCTTCGTGGTGGACGACCCGGGACCGACGGGTCCCGAGGGGTGGCGCAGCACCGTCCACTGGGAGTGGGACTTCCGCAACCCGTGGCTCCACGTGGCCGAGTCGGTGTTCGGGATCCCCATGGAGCAGTGCTGCCTCACCGTCGGGCGCGACGCCCGGTGGAAGTACGTGCAGCTGGCCGCCGACCCGGACGTCCTGCCCCCGCTCCTGTTCGACCTGGCGGCCGACCCCGAGCAGGTCGAGGACCTCGTCACCGACCCAGGCCACGACGGCGTGCGGGCCGACCGGGCCGCCGAGCTGGCGCGCTGGGGCATGCGCCACGCCGAGCGCACCCTCACCGGCCACATGGTCACCCCGGAGGGCCTCGTGGTCCACCGCGACCCCCACCGCTGAGCCGCGCCGTCGCCGGGCTCCCCGACCGCGGCCCTCGGTCGCCGCCGGTCGCGGGTGCGGTAGGTTCCCGGGGTCCGCACCAGGGGGGTCAGGATGAGCGACCGGAGCCGGGTCACGAGCGTGCAGGCGGGGCCCGGGGCTCCGTCCGGCCGCCGGTCGGGCCGGCCGTCGGGATCCCGGTCGTGACCGACCAGGCGGTGGCCGTCGACGAGGCCGACGCCGGGCCCACCGGTCCGCCGGTGGTCCTCCTGGCCACCGCCGGGGCGTGCGTGCTGGCGGGGGTGGCCCTCCTGCTGGTCGGCACCTTCGCGGCCAACGTGGCCGGCTACCTCGTCGCCTCGCTCCTCACGATCGTGCTGGTCGGCGTCTACCGCCGGGTCGACCTCATCCGGCGGCTCTCGCCCTCCTACCGGCCCGCCCCGCGGGTCCGCCGCGTGGTGCCGGTGCTGCTCGTCCTGGCCTTCGTCGTGGCCGGGTTCCACGTGTGGGCCATCGCCACCGAGGTGGCCTCGTGACCGCCCTGCGCCGATCCCTCGTCGCCGTCGTCCTCCTCGCCCTCGGGGTGGGCCTCGGGATCGGCCCCGCGGCGGCTGGTGGTGACCCCGGCGGGGGCCCGCGCGCCCAGGACGGGGGCGAGGCCCCGGCCGACCCGGCCGAGGGGGTGGCGGACCCGTTCGACCGCCTGGCCGGGTGCATCGGGGCCACCGGCCGCCTCGAGGTGGTGCTGCTCGTCGACGAGTCGGCCAGCCTCAAGCAGACCGACCCCGACGACCAGCGGGTGGCCGCGGCCCGGGCCGCCCTGTCGAGCCTGGACCGCCTGCGGGGGACCGGCCCCGGCGGTGAGACCCAGATCGACGTGCTGGTGTCGGCCTTCTCCTACGACTTCACCCCGGTCGGCGACTGGACCGTGCTCGACCCCGACACCCTCCCCGACGTCGACCAGACCATCGCCGACCTGGCCGACCGCGACTCCAGCATGGACACGGACTTCTACAACGCCCTCGACGGCGCCCGCCAGGCCCTCGCCGAGCGCACGGCCGAGGTCGGCGAGGGCAGCGGCGGAGAGGTGTGCAAGGCCGTCCTGCTGTTCACCGACGGCAACTTCGGCCTCGGGGCCCGCACCACCCCGGAGCAGGAGGAGCAGTTCGGCACGACCAAGGACTACGCGCCCGGGATCGTGCTCGACAGCGAGGACGCGGCGGCCGAGGCGACCAGCGCCGGCGTGAGCGCCCTGTGCGAGGAGGGTGGCGTGGCCGACCAGGTGCGGGCCGACCGCATCACCGTCATCACCGTGCCGCTCACCGAGAGCCTGGGTGAGGGGCCCCGGCGCCTCATCGAGGCCATCACCACGGGCCGGGGCGAGGAGCGCACCTGCGGCGACCCCGACACCGACCTGCCCGGTGCCTACCTGCCGGCCGCCGACACCGACGAGCTGCTCCGCACCTTCGACCTCGTCGCGTCCCGGATCGGCGGGGGCTCCCTGGCCGGGGAGCCGGCCCGACCCGCCCCCTGCGTCGACGACCCCTGTGACGAGGGAGCGGTCCCCTTCTCGGTGGACTCGTCGTTCCGCCGGGTGCACGTCTTCGCCGGGGTGGCCGGCGAGGGCGGGCGCGTGGTGCTCGAGCCCCCCGACGGTGACGCCCTCACCCTGGAGCCGGGCCAGGACGTCGAGGAGGAGGTCGACGGCGTGCCGGTGCAGGCGACCTGGGTCTCCGACGAGGCCGTGACCCTCGACCTCGAGGTCCCCACCGGCGACGTGGGGGCGGGCACGTGGCGCGCCGTGCTGGTGGCCGACGAGGACCCTGGCGACGCCACCGGCGTCGTCCAGGTGGTGAGCTTCAGTGCCATCGTGGCCGCCCTGGACCCCGACAGCAGCCTCACCTACGGCGAGGCCGCCACCCTGCGGGCCCTGGTCACGGCACGGGAGGGCGACGACGTCGACCCCGAGATCGACGACGCGTCGGTCACCGCGGTGATCACCGACCCGATCACCGGCGCCGAGTCCACCCTCGACCTGGCCCCCGACGGCGACGCCTTCGCGGCCGAGTACACGGTGCCGACCGACGTGACCGCGTCCGCCCTGCGCGTCGCCCTGCGCCTGGAGGCCACCACCGCCGGGGGCGCGCCCCTGACCTCGGTGGCGCCGGCGACCGACCTCGCCGTCCGCCGGCCCGACGGCTACCCCCAGCTGGCCCCGCCCCGCCTCGAGCTGACCTCGATCACCGCCGACGGCACCGCCGAGGGGACCCTCGTCCTGGTGCAGCCGACCGACGGCGAGGGCTGTGCGTGGCTCGAGGACCTTCAGGTGCTCGACGCCCCGAGCGGTGCCGGCGCCCTCCGCGTCGCCGCCGCCGGGCATCGCCCGGTCCGAGGGCGACTGCACGACGGTGTCGGCCCCGCTCGAGGTCCCCGTCGAGGTGGAGGCCGAGGACCGGGCCGACGGCACCGTGAGCGGATACGTCCGGGTGTTCCTGGCCAAGGGCTCTGGCGACGCGCCCATCGCCACCGACGTGCCCCTCACCTTCGAGATGGCCCGCGGCGTCGACGAGGCCAAGCGGCTGGTGGTGGCGGTGGGCCTGCTCCTCGGCGGGCTCCTCCTGCCCCTCGGGCTGCTGGTCGTCATCAACCTGCTCACCACCCGCTTCCAGGTGCTCAGCCACGTGCGCGCCGCGCAGGTGCCGGTGGCGGTGGACGGCACGGGTCGCATCGTCCGCACCGACGGCACCCGGCGAGGCCTGAGCCTCGTCGAACGGGACTTCCACGCCCTCGCCGACGAGGGTGGCCACCGGCGCTTCACGTGGGGCGGCCTGGTGTTCACGGCCCGCACGCCGCTGAACCCCTTCGGCGAGCCCTACGCCGCCGTCGCGCCGGCCGAGGGGACCGCCGACGTGTCCCGGGAGGGACGGCGGACCGACCTGGCCCTCGGCCTCACCGGGTCGTGGCTGTTCCTCCTCGACCCCGACGCCACCCGTGCCGCGTCCGCGGGGGGCCCGGTCGCCGAGGTCCACGGCCAGCTGGTCGCCTTCGTGGCCGCCGGCTCGCTGGCGGCCCAGACCTCCCGCCTCGGCTCCGACATCAGCGACCGCCTGCCGGGCACGGCCCGGCGTCTGGCCGGGCTGGCCGGCATCGACCTGGCCGCCGGTCGCCACTGAGCACCGCCCCGGCCCGGCCCGGCGGCGGCGTCGGCCCCGGCACCGCCGCCGGGTGGTGGTCGATGGCTGTGGTCAGCCGGCGTCGGGCCCGCTCAGGGCGGCGATGTCGCCGTCGAGGGTGGCCAGGACCTGCTCGATCGTGGCCCTCCGGAGGGCGGTCTTGGTGCGGCCCACGGCGCCGCGGCGCAGGGCGGCCCTCTCGTGGGCCAAGGCCATGGCCGCCTCGACGACGTGGCCCGGCGGGACCAGACGGTCGAGGTAGCCCGCCTCGACGGCACCGGCCGGGTCGTACACCCGGCCCAGGACGGCGGCGGTGAGGTGGCGGGGCGAGAGGCGGTCGCGCGCCAGCTCGACGGCGAACACCGGCAGCGGCATGCCGATGGCCACCTCGTTGAGGCCCAGCTTGGCCGGTACCCCCTCCGGCCCGATCCGCTCGTCGCAGGCCAGCAGGGTGAGGGCGCCGCCGGCGAGGGCGTGGCCGGTGCAGGCCGCCACGGTGGGCACGGCGGCGCCGTAGAGGCGCATCAGCAGGCGGGCGCCGGCGGCCACCAGGCCCCGCATGGACTCGGTGCTCTCGGTCATCACCGACAGGTCGTAGCCGGCCGAGAAGGCCCGGGCCCCGCCCGCCACGACCAGCGCGGTGGCGTCGGCCTCGGCCCGGTCGACGGCCTCGTGGAGGGCCTCCAGGGTCGCGTGGCCCATGGCGTTGGCCTTGCCGTCGTCCAGCGTGACGACGGCGACGTCACCGTCGATCTCGAAGCGGGTCGGGTGGGGTGCTGTCGTCGGCCATGGCCGCGGACGGTAGCCGGTGGGCCCCGGGCCGCCGCCCGCCCGCGGCACCCCCGCGGCACCCCCGCGGCACCCCGCCCGTGGCCGGTCGGGTCGGTCCCTGGGTCGCGAACTGGTCAGGGATCCCGGTGCCAGGACACCGCCAGGCCTGACCACTTGCCGTCTGTCGGGAACTGGTCAGGGTTCCCGGTGCCCGGGCGCCGCCAGGCCTGACCACTTCGCCGTCTGTCAGCCGGGGCCGGCGGCGGCGAGGGCCCGGCCCGCGGCCTCGCGCCCGGCGATGCCGGCCACCCGACCGTCGGGCCACACCACCAGGATGCGGTCGACGTCGGCGTCCTCGCTGCGCTGGAGGGCGGTGAGCACGGGCTCGTCGGTGCCGGCCGTGGGCACCCGGTCGAGCGGCCAGGCCACGTCGACGGCCCGGACCTCGGTCCACCGGTGGGGGTCGACGGCCATGACCACCTCGGCGGTGAGGAGGCCGGTGATGCGGCCGTCGGCGGCCTGCACGGGGAAGGCGGTGTGCGGGGCCCAGGCCTCCGCCCGGGCGACCACGTCGGCCAGCGACGACCACTCCGGCACGACCGGCGGGTCGGCCAGCATCACCTGGCCCAGGGGGGTGGAGCGGAGCGCGCCGAGCGTGGGCGCCGAGCGCAGGCGCCCGGCGGCCGAGGTGGCGATGAAGACGCCCACGATCACGAACCAGAAGCCGAGGGTGGAGCCGTCCGACACGAGCAGGACGCCCCACGCCCCGATGCCGCCCCCCAGCAGCAGACCGACGACCGCGGTGATCGACTGGGCCCGGGTGCGGTCCTTGGTCACCATCCACACGAGGGCCCCGAGGACGGCGCCGCCGTCGAGGGGGGCGCCGGGCAGGAGGTTCAGCCCCGCCAGGAGGAGGTTCACGAAGGCCAGCCAGGCGAACATCTCGCCCAGCACGGCGAGCAGGCCGAACGGGGTGTCGAGGGCCAGCGAGCAGCCCCAGAACAGCCCGGCGCACAGGGCGTTGGCCACGGGGCCCACGCCGCTGACCCGGAGCTCGGCACCGGGGGTGGCGGGCTCGTGGGTGAACTGGGTGTAGCCGCCGAGCAGGGTGAGGGTGATGCCCCGGACGCCGATGCCCTCGCTCCGACCCACCAGGGCGTGGCCCATCTCGTGGGCGAGGAGGGACAGGAAGAACAGTGCGGCGCCGGCCAGGCCGCCGATCCAGTAGGTGGCGTCGGGCTCGCCGGGGACCGCCTGCGGGAGCGGTCCCTGGGCCAGCGACACGGCGTAGAGGGCGGCCACGAACGGGACCACCCAGCTCATCCCGAGACGGATCCCGGCCAGCCGCCCGAGGGGGATGGCCCGATCCATGCCCGCACTCTACGGCGGCCCCGGCCCGGCCTCCCCTCGACGCCCCGTGCGGTGACGTGGTCCGGATCCGCGTCGCCGGGGCGACGGCAGGGCGGACGGTTCGGGAGGGACGGCCCCGTCAGGTGCCGGGGGGCTCGGTGACGAAGTCGATGAGGGCCTCGACCGCGCCGATGAGGGGGGCCTCGAGGTCGGTCCAGTCGCCCACCGCACCGAGCACCCGCCGCCAGAAGGCACCGGGGGCCTCGGTCGGAGCCCAGGGCGGCGATCACCCCCTCCTTCCAGGGCGTGCCCCGGGGGACCGTCGGCCAGGCCGGGATGCCGAGGGCGGCGGGACGCACCGCCTGCCACACGTCGACGAAGGGGTGGCCGGTCACCAGCACGTCGGGGTGGTCGACCCCGGCGGCCAGGCGGGTCTCCTTGGACCCGTCGACGAGGTGGTCGAGGAGGATGCCCAGGCGGCGACCCGGTCGGGGCCCGAAGCCCCGCACCACCGCGGCCAGGTCGTCGGCACCGTGGAGGGGCTCGACCACGACCCCCTCGCCGCGGAGGTCGTCGCCCCACACCTTCTCCACCAGCTCGGCGTCGTGGATGCCCTCCACCAGGACGCGGCTGGCCCGGGCCACCCGGGCCGGCGCGGTGGGCCCGGCGACCGAGCCCGAGGCGGTGCGGGTCGGGGTGGCGGCCGCGGCCGTGGGCCGGGGGGCGACGAGGGTGACCGCCCGCCCGTCGACGTGGAAGCCGCCGGGCACGGGCCGGACCACGTGCTGGCGGCCGTCGGCGTCGCGGACCCGGAGCTGGTCGGCCCGCATGCTGAGCACCAGCCACGGGCGGCGCTCGCCCCGCGGGGACCACCGCGAGCCCGGGGACGGCCTCCACCGAGGGGAAGGTGGGCCGCCGGCGCCTCGGTCCGTCGATGTCGAGGGGGCCGGCGAGGATGCCGTCTCCAGGGGCCATCGCCCGAGGGTACCGACGGCCGGCCCCGGTCCCGGTGACCCCGTCGGGCCGGCGCTGCGGTGCGGGCTGCCGGGCGGTCGGCGCCGCGGCCCGTACCCTCGGCCGTCGTGATCCTCCTCGACGCCGCCGGGCTGACGGTGACCCGCCCGGAGCGGCCGCTGTTCACCGACGTCGACCTCACCCTCTCCACCGGGGACCGCCTCGCCGTGGTCGGCCTCAACGGCTCGGGGAAGAGCACCTTGCTCCGCGTCCTCACCGGCGCGGTGGAGCCGGCCGAGGGCACCATCCGCCGGGGTCGGGGTGCCCGGGTGGTCGCCGTCGACCAGCAGCGGGCCCTCCCGACCGGCACCGTCCGGGCCGCCATCGGCGCCGAGGGAGAGGGTGCGTGGGAGGCCGAGGCGGTGGCCGACCGGCTCGGGCTCACCGCCCTGCTCGACCGCGACGGCTCCACCCTCTCGGGGGGCCAGGCCACCCGGGTCGCCCTGGCGCGGGCCCTGACCGAGGTGGGCCGGCCCGGCGAGGGCGACGACGCGGTCCTCCTCGTGCTCGACGAGCCCACCAACCACCTCGACATCGATGCCATCGCCTGGCTGGAGGAGCGCCTCGCCGCCCACCGGGGCGGGCTGCTCCTGGTCAGCCACGACCGCCACGTCCTCGATCGGGTCACCACCCGCATCCTCGAGCTCGACCGGGGCCGGGGCCACGTCCACGAGGGCGGCTACGCCTCCTACCTGGAGGCCCGGGCCGTGCGGGCCGAGCAGGCCGCGAGCCAGGAGAGGGTGCGCCGCAACCTGGCCCGCCGGGAGCTGGCCTGGCTGCGTCGGGGCGCCCCGGCCCGCACCAGCAAGGCCAAGGCCCGCATCACCAGCGCCACCGCCCTGGTCGAGGCCGGGGCCGAGGCGCCGGCCCGGGCCAGCGACGACCTGCCCCTCCACCACGGCACGCCCCGCCTCGGCGACCAGGTGGTCGAGCTCCACGGCGTCGGCCACCGCTGGGACCCCGAGGGCCCCTGGCTGTTCCGGGGCGTCGACCTGGCCCTCGACCCCCGGGAGCGACTGGGCCTGGTCGGGCCCCAACGGTGCCGGCAAGTCGACGCTGGTCGAGGTGCTGGCCGGCCGCCTGGCGCCGGCCGAGGGACGGGTGGCGCAGGGGTCGACGGCCCGGGTCGCGGTCTACGACCAGTCCGGGCTGGACCTCGACCCCGGGATGCGGGTGGCCGACGCGGTGGCCGGCCCGCACCGCGACGCCGACTGGTCCGACGCCGCCCTGCTGGAGGCGTTCTGGTTCGACGCCGATGCCCAGCGGGCGCCGATCGGCCTCCTCTCGGGCGGGGAGCGGCGTCGCCTCCAGCTGCTGCTGACGCTCCGGGACCGGCCCAACGTGCTGCTGCTCGACGAGCCGACCAACGACCTCGACCTCGACACCCTGCGGGTGCTGGAGGACTTCCTCGACGACTGGCCCGGAGCGCTGGTGGTGGTCAGCCACGACCGGGCCCTGCTCGAGCGGACCGTCGACGACGTGGTGGTGGTCGACGAGCAGGCCGACGGTCGCCGCCTGCCCGGGGGCTACGCGGCGTGGGAGGAGCGGCGCCGGTCGACGCGGACCAGGGGACGGGCCGGCACGGCCGCGCCCGCCGAGGAGCGGCGCCGCACCGACCCCGGTCCGGACGGGCGTCGCCGACCGGCCCCGAGGCGACCCTCGCGCGCGGCCCCAGGGCCACCTCCACAAGCTGATGAAGGAGGCCGAGGGCCGCATCCGCCGCCTGGAGCGACGCGCGACGAGCTCACCGCGGCCCTCGCCGAGGGCACCGCCGACCACGCCCGCATGGCCGAGATGGGCCGGGAGCTGGCCGCGACCGAGGCCGAGTCTGGCGACCGAGGAGGACGTGGCTCCGCCTGGCCGACGAGGCCGACCGCTAGGCGGGGACGGACCCGACCGGGCCCGACGGCTCAGCCGTCGGCCTCGAGCCCGAAGCACCCGCCCAGCTCGTCGTCGAGGGCGTCGGACGCCTCGACGTCGTCGTCGCTGATGCCGGGGACGTCGGCGATCTCGTCGACGTCGGCGTTGTCGACGATCTTCTGGAGGCCCTCGTCGGAGATGTCGGAGTCGACGAACACGCCGGCGACGCAGTCGGCCTGCTCGCTGGTCACCTGGTCGGTCCCGGCCTCGTCCTGGATCGCCTGGGACAGGTCGTCGGCCGAGGGCCGCCCCCCGCCGTCGCCACCGCAGCCGGCCACCAGGCCGATGGTCACGACCAGTGCCACCCCGAGCCCCGCACGCTTGGTCTTCACGTCACTTCCTCCTGTCGGGGTGCGCGAGGCGTCCCGACCATCGGGGCGCCCGCACCCAGGCGGCACCCTGCCATGGCGGCCGCGTCGGGGGAAGGACCGGCGGGGGAGCAGGGGAGCCCTCCCCGTGCATCTGCGAGGCTGGGCGATCCCGACCAGGAGGAGCCCATGACCGACGGCAGCGCAGCGCGGCCTACCGCGACGACCGGGCCCACGTCTTCCACTCGTGGTCGGCCCAGGGCCACCTCGACCCCATGGTCGTGGCCGGCGCCGAGGGCTCGTGGTTCTGGGACGAGGACGGCACGCCGGTACCTGGACTTCTCGTCGCAGATGGTCAACATGAACCTCGGCCACCAGCGCCCCGAAGGTGGTCGAGGCCATCAAGGCCCAGGCCGACGTGCTGTGCATGGTCGCCCCCGGCCACGCCAACGCGGCCCGCAGCGAGCTGGCCCGGCTGCTGGCCGAGCGGGCGCCGGGCGACCTCGACAAGGTGCTCTTCACCAACGGGGGGCCGAGGCCACCGAGAACGCCACCCGCATGGCCCGCCTCCACACCGGCCGCCAGAAGGTGCTGGCCGCCTACCGCAGCTACCACGGCGCCACCGCCGGCTCCATCACCCTCACCGGCGAGCCGCGGCGCTGGCCCAGCGAGCCGGGCGTCCCCGGCGTCGTCCACTTCTGGGGCCCGTACCTCTACCGCTCGGCTCGTTCCACGCCACGACCGAGGCCGAGGAGTGCGAGCGGGCCCTGGCGCACCTGCGGGCGACGGTCGAGGCCGAGGGGCCCCGGCAGCGTGGCGGCGATCATCCTGGAGACGGTGGTGGGCACCAACGGCATCCTCGTGCCGCCCGACGGCTACCTCGCCGGCGTCCGCGCCCTGTGCGACGAGCACGGCATCGTGATGGTCTGCGACGAGGTCATGGCCGGGTTCGGCCGCTGCGGCGAGTGGTTCGCGGTCGACCACTGGGACGTGGTGCCGGACCTCATCTGCTTCGCCAAGGGCGTGAACTCCGGGTACGTCCCCCTGGGGGGCGTGCTGATCAGCCCGGCGATCGCCGCCTCCTTCGCCGAGCGGGCCTTCCCCGGGGGGCTCACCTACTCCGGCCACCCGCTGGCCTGCGCCGCCGCCGTCGCCTCCATCGAGGTCTTCGAGGAGGAGGGCCTCATCGACGCGGCGCGGTCCCTCGGCACCGATGTCCTCGGCCCCGGGCTGGCCGAGCTGGCCGCCCACCACCCCGCGGTCGGCGAGGTGCGGGGCCTGGGCGCCTTCTGGGCCGTCGAGCTGGTCCGCGACCGCGCCACCCGCGAGCCCCTGGTGCCGGCCGGCGCCACCGGCGCGGCCGCCGCCCCGATGGCCGAGGTGGTGGCGGCGTGCAAGCAGCGGTGCCTGGTCCCGTTCGTGGCCGGCAACCGCATCCACGTGGTCCCGCCGCTCACGACCACCCACGACGAGGCCCGCGACGGCCTGGCCCGCCTGGACGAGGCGCTGGCCACGGCCGACGCCCACGTCACCGCCTAATGGGTGCTGCCTGGTCGTCGTGAGAGGCTGGGTCCGAGCGGCTCTCGGGTGAGCACTTCCGCCGCCTGCACCGTTGAGTGCTGGTCTCAGATCGTGCCCCCGGGGGCTTGTTGGGAAGCCCGCGAACAGCAGGTGGGATGACGTGCCGGTCCGAGCACAAGATCCATTAGGTCGCTGCACGGGGTTCCTTGCTCACGCCGTCGTCGTCGAGCCAGGAGGTCAGGACGGTGCAGCTGTTCGTGGGTGTGGACTGGGCCGAGGACCATCACGACCTGTGCGTGATGGACACCGCCGGCAAGGTCAGGGCCAAGGGGCGGGTCACAGATGACCTGGCCGGGATCACTCGGGTCCATGACCTGATCGCCTCTGCGGTGCCCGCCGGGGTCGATGACGACGATGTCGAGGTCGTCGTCGGGATCGAGACCGACCGGGGCCTGCTGGTGCGGGCGCTGGTTGCCGCCGGGTATCGGGTGTTGGCGGTCAACCCGCTGAGTGTCGACCGCTACCGGGACCGGGCCCGGGTGTCGGGGGCGAAGTCCGATCCCGGTGATGCCCGGGTGCTGGCCGACATGGTTCGCACCGACGCCCACCAGCACCGGCCGGTGGCGGCCGACTCGGATCTGGCCGAGGCGATCAAGCTGGTGGCCCGGTCGCACCAGTCGGCGATCTGGTCGAGACGACGTCTGGCCAACCAGCTGCGCTCGGCGTTGCGGGAGTACTTCCCCGCCGCCCTGGTCGCCTTTGATGACCTCACCGGAGCAGACGCCATCGCGGTGTTGTCACTTGCGTCGACACCCGAGACAGCCAAGAGACTGTCACGATCGAAGATCGCGGCGGCGCTGCGCCGAGGAGGCCGCCAGCTCAACATCGACCGTCGCGCCGAGGCGATCCAGGCGGCGTTGCGGACCGAACACCTCACCCAACCACTGGTGGTCACCGACGCCTACGGCGCCATCGTGGACTCGCTGGTCAAGGTCATCGCCGCCCACACCACCCAGATCACCGAGCTGGCCGAGGTCCTCGAGGACCATTTCGGCCAGCACCCTGACGCCCCGATCCTCCGCAGCCTTCCCGGCCTCGGAGTCGTCACCGGTGCCAGGGTGCTCGCCGAGTTCGGTGACGACCCCACCCGCTACACCGACGCCAAAGCCCGACGGAACTACGCCGGCACCAGCCCCCTCACCGTTGCCTCGGGCACCCGGCGCACCGTCCGGGCCCGCCACATCCGCAACCGGCGCCTCGCGGATGCCCTGCACTGGTGGGCCTTCAACGCCATCACCCGATCACCCGGAGCCCGTGCCCTCTACGACCGCCGACGCGCCGCCGGCGACACCCACTCCGGCGCCCTGCGCGTCGTCGCCAACCGCCTCGTCGCCATCCTCCACGGCTGCCTCCGCACCCGAACCCCCTACGACGAGCACACCGCCTGGGCCCACCGCAACGACCAAGCCGCTTGACACCACCCGCACGTGGGATGTCTGAGGCGCGGCCCCTCGGCACCATGCGGCACCTCCGGGACAGGACCACACGGGTCTGGCGCTGGTCCACAGGGGGGATCTCCGGTGGACGCGGCTCGGTCGGGGGCCACGACCTAGCCTGCACCGGCTGCGCCGCGCCCGATCGCCGGACGCCTGCGGCGCGCCGTCCGTCCCTGCCCAGGAGAGCCACCGTGCCCCTCGAGTCCAACGTCGACATCCGCCCCGCCACCGGGAAGCTGGGCATCCTGCTGCCCGGCATGGGCGCCGTCGGCACCACCTTCATCGCCGGCTGCCTGGCCATCCGCAAGGGCCTGTCGAAGCCCATCGGCTCCCTCACCCAGATGGGCACCATCCGCATCGGGCCCCGCCCCGACGACAACGTCCCCCTGATCAACGACTACGTCCCGCTGGCCCAGCTCGACGACCTGGCCTTCGGCGGCTGGGACGTGTTCGAGGACGACGCCTACGTGGCCGCCAGCCGGGCCGGCGTCCTCGACGGCCACATGCTCGAGCAGCTGGGCGACGAGCTCCGGGCCATCAAGCCCATGCCCGCGGTGTTCGAGCAGGCCTACGTCAAGAACCTGCACGGCGACCACGTCAAGGACGGCGCCTCCAAGTGGGACCTGGCCGAGCAGCTGGCCGACGACATCCAGCGCTTCAGCGAGGAGAACGGCTGCGACCGCCTCGTCGCCGTGTGGTGCGGCTCCACCGAGGTGTACCGCGAGCCCTCCGCCGTCCACCAGAGCGTGGAGGCCTTCGAGCAGGGCCTCCGCGACTCCGCCCCGGAGATCGCCCCCAGCCAGATCTACGCCTACGCCCTGCTCAAGCTGGGCATCCCCATGGCCAACGGCGCCCCCAACCTCAACCTCGACACCCCGGCCATGCTGGAGCTGGCCAAGGCCAACAGGGTCCCGGTCACGGGCAAGGACTTCAAGACGGGCCAGACCCTGATGAAGACCATCCTCGCCCCCGGGTTCAAGGCCCGCATGCTCGGCGTCGACGGCTGGTACTCCACCAACATCCTGGGCAACCGCGACGGCGAGATCCTCGACGACCCCGAGTCGTTCAAGGCCAAGGAGGTGTCGAAGCTCGGCGTGCTCGACACGATCTTCGAGCCCGAGCGCAACCCCGACCTCTACGGCGACATCCACCACGTCGTGCGCATCAACTACTACCCGCCTCGCGGCGACAACAAGGAGGGGTGGGACAACATCGACATCTTCGGGTGGCTCGGCTACAAGATGCAGATCAAGGTCGACTTCCTCTGCCGGGACTCGATCCTCGCCGCCCCGCTCGTGCTCGACCTGGCCCTGTTCCTCGACCTGGCCCAGCGGGCCGGTCTCCACGGCGTGCAGGAGTGGCTGAGCTTCTACTGGAAGAGCCCCCAGCCCGCGCAGCCCGGCCTCTACCCCGAGCACGACATCTTCATCCAGCTGATGAAGCTGAAGAACACCCTCCGCCACCTCATGGGCGACGACGCCATCACCCACCTCGGCGCGGAGTACTACGACTGAGCTCTCGTCGTCACTCGCTCGCTGCGCTCGCTCCACCCCGACGAGCGGGTCGTGCGGCCTGCGGCCGCGCGGAGGGATCCCGGTCGGTGTCGGCTCGTCTCTCGCAGACACCGACCTCCCCCGGGGGAGACCCCCGGACCCCCAGCGGCTGCGCCGGCTGTTGCGTCGGTCGCAGGTCGTCGCCTCCTCGGGTGGGGTCGGTCCGATGCGGCCCCGCCCCCGCGGCGGCGGTCGGCGGTGCGGTCGCTTCCCCGGGTCACCGCCGGGCGGGGGTGCGGGGCTAGGTGGCGGGGCCCGAGGAGGGAGAGGGGCGGACGACGCTCGGGGCCGCGCCGGGCGCGTCGGCCAGGCCCTCGGTGCCGGCCATGGCGGCCTCGGCCGAGAGGGTGATGTAGCGCCCGCAGAACGCGAAGACACCGGCACCGTCGGCCCGCACCACCGAGCCCGACATCAGGCGGGCCGCGTCGGTGCAGAGGGCGACCACGCCCTCGGCCACGTCGTCGGGGCTCATGGTGGCCCGCATCGGGTGGGTGCGGCGCTCGACCTCGGCCGCGGAGGCGTAGAAGGGGCCGAGCATGGCCTGGAGGCTGTCGCCGTCGATCCAGCCCGGGTTGACGCCGATGACGGTCACACCCCGCTCGCCGACCTCGCAGGCGAGGTAGGCGACCATCGACTCCATGGCCGCCTTGGCCGCGGCGAGGATCCCGTGGGCCGGGATCCACGTGACGGTGTCGGCACCGGAGACCGCGACCACCCGCCCACGACCACTGGCCTCCAGCAGGGGCATGGCCTGCTGCACCAGGCGCAGGAACCCGGTGACCGAGATGGCGAAGGTGCGCTCGAGGTGACGGGGCTCGGCCTCGAGGAGCGGGCGGAAGCTGGTGGCGGCGGCGTTGGCGACGAGGAGGTCGAGGCGGCCGGGGCCCCGTCTCGGGGTCGGCCACCGCGGCCAGCAGGGCGTCGACGTCGTCGACCTCGCCCACGTCGCAGCGCTGCACCCACGCCCGCTGCCCGGCCGCCTCCACCGCGGCGGCGACCTCGCGGGCCGCGTCCTCCTGGCTGCGGTAGGTCACCACCACGTCGCACCCGGCCCGGGCCAGGCGTCGGGCCGTGGCCGCCCCCAGGCCCCGGGAGGCGCCGGTGACGAGGGCCGTCCGGCCGTGGAGGGAGAGCGAGTCGGGCGCAGCGTCGACCATGGCCGGAACCTAGGGGAGCCGGTCGACGCTCTGCCGAGCCCGTTCTGGTCTAGGGATGTGCTCTGGAGGGCCGGTTCCTAGACCAGAACGGGGTGGGGGTCGGTCTTCGGGCGTTCTGGTCTAGGGATGAGCCCTTGAGGGCCGGTTCCTAGACCAGAACGGGGTGGGCCAGGACGGCGGGGGACCGGGTCAGTCGACGGGGGCGACCGCCGGGCCGGCGGGCTCGGCGACGGTGCCGTCGTCGGGCCCTCGGACTGGGTGGAGCGGGCCACGGACTCGTGGCGGAGCAGCCACAGCACCAGGCCGGCGGTGACGAAGGCGGTCAGGGCGCCCAGGCGGAGGGTGAGGGCCATGGCGTCGACGAAGGAGCCGCGGGCGGCCTCGGCCAGCGCGGCGCCCTCCGGCCCCGCCCTGGCGGCCGGCGGCGTCGAGGGCCTGGCCCACGCCCCGGTCGACCAGCACGGCGACCGTCGCCGGGGAGGCGATCCACGCAGCGAGCCAGGCCGGCCCGGTAGCGGAGGGCGAGGATGCTGCCCAGCACGGCGATCCCGGCCGCGCCGCCGACCTCCCGGGCGGTGTCGTTCACCGCCGAGCCCATGCCCGCCCGGCTCATCGGCACCGCGGCCATGATCATCGAGGTGGTGGGGGCCATGGCCAGGCCCGAGCCGGTGCCGATGAGCAGCAGGGCGACCCCGGCCAGCAGGTAGGGCGTGTCCTGCGTGGCGAAGGACAGCAGCACGAAGCCGGTGGCGTGGAGGCCGAGCCCGAGGGCGATGGTCGGTCGGGCGCCCAGGCGCTGCACCACCCGCTCGCTGCGGGGCGCCCAGAAGAGCATGGCCAGGGCGTTGGGCAGCAGGGCCAGGCCCGGCGACCAGGGGGCTGTCGCCCCGCACGTACTGGAAGTACTGGGTGGCGAGGAACAGCATCCCGAACAAGCGAGAAGAACGCCATGGCGATGGTGAGGGTGCCGGTGGCGAAGCGGCGCACCCGGAACAGGGACATGTCGAGCATCGGGGTGCGGGACCGGCGCTCCCAGCGCACGAACCCGGTGAGCAGGGCCGCCGCCAGCGACGAAGGCCGCCACCACGAGGGGGTCGGTCCCAGCCCCGCTCGGGGGCCTCGATGACGGCGAACAGGAACGCACCGAACCCGACCATCGACAGGGCGCTGCCGACCGGGTCGAGCGGCGAGCGCTCGGGGTCCTTGGAGCGTCGGGCACGACGATCCCCCCGGCGACCAGGGCGATGGCGCCGATGACCACGTTGATGAGGAACACCGACCCCCACCAGAAGTGGGTGAGGACGAAGCCGCCGACCAGGGGCCCGAGGGCGCCACCGGCCCCGGCGAAGCCGGCCCAGATGCCGATGGCCTTGGCCCGCTCGTGGGGCGGGAAGACGTTGGTGAGGATCGACAGGGTCGTCGGCATGATCAGCGCCGCCCCGATGCCCGGCCACGGCCCGGGCCCCGATGAGCGGGCCGGTGCTGCCGGAGAAGGCGGCCACCAGCGACGCCAGGGCGAAGATGGCCAGCCCGGCCTGGAGCGCGCCCTTGCGGCCGAAGCGGTCGCCGATGGCGCCGGCGGGGAGGAGGAGCCCGGCGAACACGATGGCGTAGGCGTCGACGATCCACTGGAGCCCGGTCTGCGATGCGTTGAGGGTGTCGGGCCGGGCCAGGGTGGGCAGGGCCACGTTGGTCGACGACACCGCGGCCACGATGAGCACCAGGTTCACGCACAGCACCCCGAGCACCAGCCAGCGGCGGGGATCGAGGTCCTCGTCGTGGCCTGTGGGGGAGGTGATCGGCGGAGGGGGCATCCAGGACGTCAACCGCGGTCGCGACGGGCTGTTCCCCGGGGAGCGGTGCCGCCGGTCACCGCCCTCGGCCGGCCACGCGGGTCGGGGTGATCGACGACCGTCGGTAGCCTGGCACCCATGGACGCCACCGACACCGAGACCTCCGAGTCCGCCGACGGCGCCGGACCGCCCCGTCGCCCGACACCCCCGAGGCCGAGCGGGTGCTCCACCTCACCGACGCCGCCCTGGAGACGGTCAGGGGCCTCCGCGACGCCGAGGACGACGCCGACGGCCTCGCCCTGCGGGTCGAGGTCACCGGCGCCCGCGGCACCGACTTCACCTACGACCTGGGCTTCGACCCCGTCGCCGACGCCCCGGCGGACGACATCGTCACCGTCCAGGAGGGCCTGACCGTGTGGATCCCGGCCGGCAGCGTGGCCAACCTCACCGGCGCGACCCTCGACGTGCCCAGCCGCGAGGGCCAGGGCGGCCTGGTGCTGCGCAACCCCAACCGTCCCGACCCCTTGGGCATGGACGAGGTCCATCGAGCTCACCGGCACCGTCGAGGAGAAGGTCGGCCCAGCTGCTCGACCAGCACATCAACCCCGCCCTCGCCTCCCACGGCGGCTTCGCCAGCCTGGTGAAGGTCGAGGACGACAAGGCCCACATCACCATGGGCGGCGGCTGCCAGGGCTGCGCGGTGAGCGCCATGACGCTCCGCGACGGCATCCAGTCGGCGATCCTCGAGCGCATCCCCGAGATCACCGAGGTGGTCGACACCACCGACCACGACGCCGGCGAGAACCCCTTCTACGAAGAGGTCCCCAGCGGAGGCTCCCCCTTCGCCTGACCGCTCCGGGCCGGGAGCCCAGGCGGTAGGACCTCGAACCTTGGACGGAAGGCGCCGCATGTGGCGTGGTTCCGTCCAAGGTCCGGTGGGGCCCGACCGAGGGCAGCCCGTCGGAGATCCGGGCTCAGCCGCCGGCGATGAGGGCGACGCCGCCCAGGGTCGCCACCACCCCGGCCACCTGGACCCGACGCAGGTGCTCGTGGTGGAAGCGCCAGGCCAGCAGGGCCGTCACCGCCGGGTAGAGCGAGGCCAGCACCGCGCTCACCGACACCTGGCCGAGGGTGCTGGCGACCGCGAAGGTGCCGTTGGCCCCGGCGTCGGTGGCCGAGATCACCGCCAGCGAGGGCAGGTCCCGCAGGTGGGGCCGCGGCGCCCGGCGCAGGACCGAGAGCAGGAGGAGCGTGCAGGCCGACGGTGGTGGTCACCCGCATCACCAGCAGGGTCATGGCCACGCTGGTCTCGCTGCCCTCGGCCACCAGGCTGAGGGCCGAGCCGAACCCGAGGGCGGCCACGCCGGCCAGCACGAGGGGGCGGCGGCTGGCCGTGGGGGGCACCGCGCCGGCGTCGGCCTCCCCGGCGGCCTGGGCGGCATCGCGCGCCACGTCCGCCCTGCGCTCGGGCCCCGAGGCCAGCACGACGCCCACGATCGCCAGCACGATCCCGGCCAGCTGGAGGCCCGAGGGTGAGTCGCCGTGGACGAGGCCGACCACGACGGGGATGACCACGCCGGTGGCGGCGACCGGGGCGACCACGCCCATCGTCCCAGCCGCCAGCGCGGCGTAGAAGGACCCGAGACCCAGGGACCCGAGCAGGGCGGCGGCGATGCCCCACGGGATGGCACCGGTGCGGCCGGACTCGCCGGTCGCCACCACGATGACGACCAGGGCCACGGCGGCCAGGCCCTGGCTGACGCGGATGACCGCGACGGGGTGGGCCCGGCGGCTCAGGGTGCCGCCGAGGAAGTCGCCGGTGCCCCACAGGAGGCTGGAGAGGAGAGCGAGCGCGGCACCCATGGGAGCCGGTCACCTTGGCACACCGGCCTCTGTCGCCGGCCACGCGATCCGTCTCCTCCCGGGCCGCTCAGCCGCCCCCGTCGAGCTCCTCCAGGGTGGCGAGCACGCGGGAGGCGATCTCGTCCTGGTCGCGATCGCTCCGGGGGTCGAGGTCGGCCACGTCGACCGGCGTGGCTCCGGCGGCGGTGACGGCGCCGGCGAAGGGGTCACCGGGGCCCACCAGGACCAGGAGCTCGGTCTCGGCGCCGAAGTCCTCGACGAGGGTGTGCACGTCGTCCTCGTACGCGTCGGTCGAGGTCCCACGTGCCTCGTCGGCCGCGATCGACCACAGGAGCACGGTGTCGGGGGCCAGGTCCACGGCGTCGGGGAGCTGGGTCACCAGCACGTCGGACACCGACGCGCCGGGGTCGGCCAGGTTCACGTAGGTGGTCTCGATCGCGAGCTGGTCCAACACCTGGCGGGCCCACAGGTCGTGCAGGTCGTCGCGCACGCCCTCGCCGGAGGCCTCACCACCACCGAGGACCACCACCGTCTGCGGGGGACCGGCGGGGGCGGCGGGCACCACCTCCAGCCCCTTGCTCCTGGTGCACGCTGCGACCGAGCGCGCCGCCGACCACCAGGGCGAGGAGACGGCGGGTCACCCGCCCACCACCGCGTCGCGGGCGGGCAGCCGCGCCGCCCGCCAGGCGGGGACGGTGCCACCGACCAGCGCCACCACCGTCGCGCCCACGATCCCGCCACCGATGATGACCGGCGAGAGCGTCAGGCTCACCGTGGCCAGGCCCTGCTCGACCAGGTAGCGGTTGACCAGCTCGCCCACCCCACCCGACACCACCGCCCCCAGGACGGTGCCGATGGTGCCGCCCAGGAACCCGAGCACGCCGGCCTCGATGACGAAGACCGACAGGATGTCGCGGTCGCGGGCCCCGATGGCCTTGAGCACGCCGATCTCCCGCTGACGTTCGCGCACCGCCGCCAGCAGGGCGTTGGCGATCCCCAGGGCGGCCACGACGAGGGCGATGGCGCCGACCGAGGTGAGCACGATGTCGACCACGCCGAGGTAGTTCCGGACCGACGCGACCACGTTCTCCGGGGCGCTGGTGGCGTAGCCGATGCGGTCGATCTGGGCCCGGACGTCGCCGACCTCGTCGATGCCGCGGGCCACGACCACCAGGCCGCTGTAGTCCGACGTGCCGGCCCCGGTGGCCTCGCCCCCGTCGACCCCGGCCCGGGCCCAGTCCCGGGCCGCCTCGGCCTGGGGGAGGGGGACCAGCAGCTGGCCCGACCCGGCCTCCTGGGCCACGACCCCGACCACCTCGAGGCGGACCCAGCGGCCCCGGATGACGGGCTCCTCACCACCGTGGGGGAAGAGGCGTCCCGACGCCAGCCGGACCTCGGTGCCCAGCACCTGGGCCGCATCCCCCGCCTCCAGGCCGAGGCGCTCGAGGAAGCCCTGGGACACCGCCACCTCGGTGAGCGACGTGGGGGAGGGCAGGCGTCCCTCCAGCACGGTCACCGGCAGGAGCGAGGGCCGGGACAGGTCGGCCCCGACGATCTGGTCGCGGAAGGGCTCGATGGGGGCGCCGGCGACGGTCTCCGACGGCTGGTCGACGAAGACGTCGGTGGTGAGCACGGGCAGGACGGCCCGCACCTGGTCGATGCCGGCGATGGCGTCGACGGCCCCCCGGTCGAGGTCCTTCTGGGCGCCGGCGTCGAGGTCGTCCTGGTTGACCTGGCCGGGCCGGGCCTCGGCCGCCGCCACCTGGATGGCCGAGATGGGCCCCCCGTCGGCCAGCTCGTCGAGGACCCGGGTCTCGGCCGTGTCGGCGATGGTGAGCAGGGCCGTGAGCAGCGCGGTGGCCAGGGCCACGGCGAGGAGGGTCGAGCGCGGCCCGGCCGGGGCGTCGCAGCACGCTGCGGGCGGCCAGCTCGACGGCGTCGCGCCACCTCACCGGGGCACCAGCTCCTCCAGGCGGCCCTCGTGCAGGGACAGCTGGCGGTCGGCCGCCGCGGCCAGGGCGTGGTCGTGGGTGACGACGACGACCGAGCAGCCGTGCTCGCCGGGCAGGCCCGCCAGCAGGTCGCCGACCACCGCGCCGCTCTCGTCGTCGAGGTTGCCGGTCGGCTCGTCGGCCAGCACCAGGTCGGGGTCGTTGGCCAGGGCGCGGGCGACGGCCACCCGCTGGCGCTCACCTCCGCTCAGGGCGTGGGGCCGGTGGTCGAGGCGGTCGCCGAGGCCGACCGCGCCGAGCAGGTCGCGGGCCCGATCCCGGCGGGCCCGCCGACCGGTGCGCGACAGCGTGCCGGCCAGCTCGACGTTCTCCTGGGCGGTCAGGGCCTCGAGCAGGCCGAAGTGCTGGAAGACGAAGCCCACCGTCTCGCGCCGGAACGTGGCCAGGGCATCGCCGCCCAGCGCCTCGAGGTCGTGGCCGCCCACCGTGAGGGTGCCCTCCTGGGGCGCCTCCAGGCCGCCCAGCAGGCTGAGCAGGGTGGACTTGCCCGAGCCGGACCGCCCGACGACGGCGACGTGCTCGCCCGGAGCCACGTCGAGGTCGAGCTCTCGGAGCACGGCCAGCGTGCCGTTGGCCGCCTCGTAGCGGTGCCCGAGGCCCCGGGCACGGACTCCTGCGGCCATCCCGGCACGCTACGGCCGCCGTGCCCCGCCGCGACCGCGGGCCCGTCACCGCCGCTGCGGGGTCGACCGGCGTCGCGGGGTGACGGGTTCCTGCCCCAGGAAGGGCGGGGAGGGTCCCGCGGTCGATGGCGGCGCAGCGGCGACGGGGACCTGCCCGGATCGGGTGGGAGGGGTCCTCGGGCTAGCGGCCGAGGGCCCGACGGGCCTCGGCGGCCACGCCCTCGGCGTCGAGGCCGAGGGCGGAGAGGATGGCATCGGGCTTGCCCTGGTCGAGGAAGCGGGTGGGCACGCCCAGCACCCGGACGGCCGGCCGGTCGGCGGCGGGGCGGGCCAGGGCCACGTCGGCCACCTGGTCGGCGAGGGAGGCGCCCACGCCGCCGTCGCGGTAGCCGTCCTCGGCGCTGATCACCACGCGGTGGGCGGCGGCGTCGACCACCAGGGCGGGGTCGAGGGGGTGGACCACCCGTGGGTCCCACACCGAGCAGGAGATGCCCTCGGCCTCGAGCACCGCGGCGGCCTCGACGCAGGCGGGCAGGAGCTTGCCCACGCCGACCAGGCAGACGTCGGTGCCCGAGGAGAGCTTGCGCCCGGTGAGGCCGGTGCCGACCTCGGCCTCGTCGACGTGGGGGGCGGTCGTCTTCGACCAGCGGATGGCCACCGGGCCCGACGTGATCTCCAGGGCGTCGTGGAGCATCTGCTGCACCTCCTGGTACGACGACGGGGCGAAGATCGTCATGCCGGGCACCTTCGACAGCAGCACCATGTCGAGGACGCCGTGGTGCGAGGGCCCGTCGTCGCCGGTGATGCCGGCGCGGTCGAGGCAGAAGACCACGGGCTGGCCGTGGAGGCCGACGTCGAGGTTGGCCTGGTCGAAGGCCCGGCTGAGGAACGTGGAGTAGAGGGCGACGACCGGGCGGAGCCCGCCCATGGCCATGCCCGCGGCGGAGGTGACGGCGTGCTGCTCGGCGATGCCCACGTCGATCATCCGGCCCGGGTAGGCCTCGTCGAAGGGGAGCAGACCCGTGGAGTCGGGCATGGCCGCGGTGATGGCCACCACCTCGGGCCGGTTCTCGGCCTCCTTGATGAGGGCCTCGGTGAAGGCGGCGGTGTAGGAGCCCGGCTTCGGGGCGGACGGCCCGATGTCGTGCATGCGCTTGATGTCGTCCTGCTCGGCCGGGGCGTGGCCCTTGCCCTTGTCGGTGAGGACGTGGACGACGATGGGCTCGTCGAGCTCGGCTGCGTGGCGCAGCGCCTTCTCCAGCCCCACGATGTCGTGGCCGTCGATCGGGCCCGTGTACTTGACGCCGAGGGACTCGAAGAAGGCGGTGGGCTCGAGCAGCTCGCGCATGCCCGCGAGGGCACCGTGCATGCCCCACGCCAGGTGGTCGCCCACGTAGGGCACCTTGCGGAGGCCGTCCTCGACCTTCGCCCGCTGGCGCACGTAGCGGGGGTCGACCCGCAGCCGGGACACCGTCTCGGCCATGCGCCCGACGGTGGGGGCGTAGGAGCGGCCGTTGTCGTTGAGGATGATGATGGCCTTGCTGCCGGAGTGGCCCAGGTTGTTCAGGGCCTCGTAGGCCATGCCGCCGGTCATGGCCCCGTCGCCGATGACGGCGATGACCCGCCGGCCCTCGCCCTGGTCGGACTCCTGGGCCGTGGCCAGTCCGTGGGCGTAGCTGATGATGGTGGAGGCGTGGCTGTTCTCCACCCAGTCGTGCTCGGACTCGACCCGGCTCGGGTACCCGGACATGCCGTCGGCCTCGCGGAGGTGGTCGAAGCCCCGCAGGCGGCCGGTCACGATCTTGTGGACGTAGGCCTGGTGGCCGATGTCCCAGAGGAGGATGTCGCGGGGCGAGTCGAACACCCGGTGCAGGGCGAGGGTGAGCTCGACGGCGCCCAGGTTGGACCCCAGGTGGCCGCCGTGGCTCGAGGCCGACACCACGTCGACGATGAACTCGCGGATCTCGGCGGAGAGCTCGTCGAGCTGCTCGGGCGTGAGGCGGCGCAGGTCGGCGGGGCAGGAGATCCGGTCGAGCAACATCGCCCGTCAACCTACCCGTCGGTCCCCCGATCGACCCGGCGCGAGCGCGACCGCCCCGGCGGGCAGACTGCGCCGGTGGGCACGGGTCTGGAGCGGGTGGTCCGGGCCCAGCAGCAGGGCTGCGCCATCGGCGGATCGTCCCTCTACACGACGATCCTCGACGACGTGGCGGCCGACGTGGCCGCAGGTGGCCCCTGCGCACGGGTGCTGGCCCGCCACGCCGAGGAGCCCACGGCCGCGGCGGTGGTCCTGCGCCTGCTGGCCGCGGTCCACGAGCTGGTCCTCACCGGGGCGGCGCCCGGCCTGGCCCGCCACTACCCCTCGGCCGGGGGTGTGCCCGGAGACGACGTCGGGGCCGCCTTCGTGGCGACCGTCGCCGCCCACGAGGAGCAGGTGGCGGAGCGCACCGCGGCGCCGATCCAGACCAACGAGACGGGACGGTCGGCCGCCCTGCTGGGCGGGTTCCTGGAGGTGGCCCGGGCCGGTCTGCCCCTCCGCGTGCTCGAGGTCGGGGCCAGCGCGGGGCTGAACCTGCGCTTCGACCGGTTCCGCTACGAGGCGGGCGAGGCGTCGTTCGGCCCCGTGGGGTCGCCCGTGCGCCTGGTCGAGCCCTGGGCCGACCGCCACCCGGACCTGGCCGTCCCGCTCGACGTGGCCGAGCGCCGCGGCTGCGACGCCCGACCCCTCGACCCCGTCGACGCCGACGACCGGCTCCGCCTCCGGGCCTGCCTGTGGCCGGACCAGCCCGTCCGCCGCCGGCGACTCGACGGTGCCCTCGCGGTGGCCGGCGACCTGCCCGTCACCGTCGACCGGGCCGACGCGGCCGAGTGGGTCGGCGCCCGCCTGGGCGAGCCCAGGCCCGGGGTGGCGACGGTGCTGGTCCACTCGATCGTCGCCCAGTACCTGTCGGCGCCGACCCGCGCCGCGCTGGACCGGTCCCTCGCCGAGGCCGGGGCCCGCGCCACCCCGGAGGCGCCGCTGGCCTGGCTGCGCATGGAGCCGGCGTCGGTGGAGGACGCCGACGTCCGCCTGACCCGCTGGCCCGCCCCTGGCGGTGGCCGCCCCGAGGACGTCGTGCTGGCCCACAGCGGCTTCCACGGCCCCCCGGTCCGCTGGCACGGGCCGGGGACGGCGCGGGGCCGGCGGTGAGGGCGGGGCTCAGGCCGCGGCGGGTGCGGCCTCGGCCCGGCGCGCCTCGCGGCGTTCGAGACGGGCCTCGGACCAGGCGGTGACCAGCCGGGCGATGCCGTACCCGGCGGCGAAGGCGGCCAGCCCGCCCACCGCGTCGAGCCAGAAGTGGTTGCCGGTGATCATGATGCAGAACACCGTGGCCACGGGGTAGGCGACGATCAGGGCCCGCAGCCAGCGGCGCCGCACCAGGCCCCACATCACGAAGGCGCTCCACGTCGACCAGCCGGTGTGCATGCTGGGCATGGCCGCGTACTGGTTGGAGACCGTGGCCACCTCGTCGTCGTCGAAGGACAGCCACCCGCCGTGGACCGCGAGGGTGTCGACGATGTGCTCGCCCTTGCAGTCGGGCTCCTGCTGGTAGCAGGCGCCGTAGCGGGAGGTGGACCCGAGCAGGCGGGGCGGCATCAGCGAGTAGGACGCGAAGCCGACGAGGGCCAGGGCGGTCATGGCCGCCAGGGTCGTGCGCCACACCGAGTAGCGATCGGGCTGGCGTCGGTAGAGCCAGACGAGGGCGCCCGCGGTGATCACGAAGTGGGCGGTGCCGTAGTAGATGTTCCACACCCGGATGAGCCCCATGGCCGGCAGATCGAGGTACCAGCGCTGGAGCTCGGGCTCGAACCAGAGGCCGAGCGCATCCTGGAGGTGGATGACGTCGCGGGCGTGCTCGTAGGCGATCCGGGCCGCGTCGTCGCCGGCCGAGCCGAACTGGTTCCGGACCCACGAGTACACGAGGTAGAAGGCGAGGACGTAGAGCACCTCGCGCCACCACCGGAGGTGGCGGCCGAGGGCGGTGCGGGGCCCGTCGGCCGGGGCGACCTCCTCCTCCTCCTCGGGGGTCGGGGCGGTGTCGGCGCGGGCGCCGGCCTCGGCCATCAGGTCACCGGGGCGGTGTGGTCGGGGCGTCGGGGGGCATCCTCGTCCTCGGGGCCCAGCGGACCGCCGTCGACCCGGCGCCGCCCGCCGATGGCGAAGGCCGGGGCGCCCAGGAGGCTGACGATGAGGTTGAGCAGGTAGAGGAGGATGCCGAGGGCGACGGCCTGGCCGGTGGGCACGCCGAGGGGCTTGAGGAAGAGGGCGAAGAGCCCCTCTCGCACGCCCAGGCCCGAGATGCTGATGGGCAGCACCTGGGCGATGGCCACCGCCGGGAAGAACGCCAGCAGCGCGGTGGGCCCGGCGTCGGGGATCCCGAGGGCCCGGGCCGCCATCACCGCCGCCGCCACCAGCACCAGCTGGTAGGCGAAGCCGACGGCCACCACGCTGGCGGCCTGGCGGGGGTGGGTGCGCAGGGCGGTGAGCCCGAGGCTGACGGCGGCGAGGAACCGCTTCCAGCCCTTGGTGGCGTCGATGTCGCCCCAGCGCTTGGCGGCCACCGCCCCCACCACGAGGACCAGGGCCACGAGGGTGGCGCAGGCCAGCCCGAAGGCGACCTGGGTGGCCTCCCCCAGGTGCTGGAGGGGCGGGTTGAGGACCAGGCCGATGAAGGTGATGAGGGGCAGCACCAGCCACCCGGTGAGGCGTTCGAGCACCACCGAGGCGAAGCTGTCGTGGACCTTCCCGTTGTCCTGGGCCAGGCGCGACACCCGGAGGACGTCACCGCCGATGGTGGTGGGCAGCACGTTGGCCACGAACTGGCCGGCCAGGTAGTGCGAGAGCAGGCGGGGGAAGGAGGCGGGTCGGCCCATGGCGGCCAGCACCGTCTGCCAGCGGACGGCCGAGAGCACGATGCTGGCCAGGGTGAGCAGCACGGCGCCGCTCAGCCAGAGGGCGGTCGAGGTGGTCCACTCGGGCAGCGCCTCCGAGCTGCTGTCGGAGATCTTGGCCAGCAGGAACCAGAGCATCCCGGCGCTGACCGCGATGCGCACGACCAGCACCGCCCGCCGCCGGGCCTTCTCCCGCCCGGAGGGTGCGGGTGCGGGGTCGGTGGTGCCTGCACCTGCTGCGTCCATGGCCCCGACCCCCTTTCGTGCAGCGGGGCGACGCCGAGGGGGCGCCTGCCGGTGACCAGTCGAGACGGGGCCACGGTAGCCCGGGGCCGCCACCGCCCCCCGGCCCCGCCGGGGGGAGGGCCTCCCCGGCCCCGTCCCGGCGGCGCCGGGGGCCCGTAGGGTGCGGGCGCCCACAGCCCGCGACCCCTGGGGGACCGGTGAAGATCCACGACGTCACCACCGCACGGATGCGCCACAGCGTGGCCGAGGCCGGCGCCGGCACCCCCCTCCTCCTGGTGCACGGGTTCACCGGCGCCAAGGAGGACTTCGCCGACGTGCTCGACGGCTTCGCCGACCGCGGCTGGCACGCCGTCGCCCCCGACCTGCGGGGCCACGGGGCCAGCGACGCGCCCGAGGACGAGGAGGCCTACTCCCTCGATGCCATGGCCGACGACCTCGTGGCCCTGGTGGACGCGCTCGGGTGGGACTCCTTCGCCCTCCTGGGCCACTCCATGGGCGGGATGGTCGCCCAGGTCCTGGCCCTGCGGGGCACGGGGCGCATCACCACCTTGGTCCTCATGGACACCGGCCACGGCCCGGTCGACCACGTGCCCCACGACCTCGCCGCCCTCGCCGTGTCCGTCGTCCGCTCCGGCGGCATCGAGGAGCTCATGGCCCTGGCCGCCCAGGTCGACCTGCCCGACCCCACCCCCGCCGAGGCGCGGGTCCGGGAGGAGCGGCCCGGCTACGTCGCCTTCGGCGACCGCAAGATGCGGGCCAGCTCGCCAGCCATGTACGCAGCCATGACCACCGAGCTGCTGGGCACGCCGGACCGCCTCGACGCGCTGGCGGGCCTCGACCTGCCGACCCTGGTCGTGGTGGGCGAGGAGGACGCCGGGTTCCTGGCCCCCTCGGAGCGCCTGGCCGAGGCCATCCCGGGTGCCGTGCTGGAGGTCGTCCCCGACGCCGCCCACTGCCCCCAGTTCGAGAACACCGACCGCTGGTGGCGGGCCGTCAGCCGGTTCCTCGACGCCGCCCTCGAGGTCGGCGCCTGACCGACGGGGACAGGATGTGCCAGGCACACTCTGTCCGCCCGGGGTGCGCTCAGGGGGTCGAGGCCAGCCAGTCGGCCACCGCGTCGAGGGAGCCGAGCACGGGGAAGGGCGGCCTGTCCTCCCGCTCGGCCACCTGCTCGTGGGACCAGGTGATCTCGTAGGGCACGTGCACGGCGTGGCCCCCGATGGCCAGCACGGGGAGGACGTCGGAGCGGACCGAGTTGCCCACCATGCAGAAGCGCTCGGGGGCCACGTCCATGCCGCGCCACCACCCCGGCGTAGGTGCCCTCGTCCTTCTCCGACACCACCTCGACGCGCGCGAAGTGCTCGACCAGCCCGGAGCGGGCGATCTTCTGCTCCTGGTGGATGAGGTCGCCCTTCGTGACCAGGACAAGTCGGTGGGTCCCGGCCAGGCGCTCCACCGCCTCGGCGACACCGTCGAGGAGGTCGACCGGGTGGGCCAGCATGTGCCGACCCAGCTCCAGCAGGCGACCGACCGCCTCGCCGCTCACCCGCCCGTCGCTCACCTCCACGGCCGTCTCGATCATCGAGAGGGTGAAGCCCTTGATGCCGTAGCCGAACAGCTCCAGGTTGCGGCGCTCGGTGGCGTCGTTGCGGGCGGCCACGTCCTCTCCCTCCGGGGTCCACGGGGCGAGGATCTCGGCGAAGGTGGCGGCTGCCTCGGCGAAGTAGGTCTCGTTGTGCCAGAGGGTGTCGTCGGCGTCCACGCCGACGACCTCGATGCCCGCCGGGGCAGGAGGGTCCTCCTCGGTGGTCAGCCGGAGGCCCTGGCGAGGAAGCGGTCGCGGTCGACCACGACGCGGGTCACCCGGCCGGCCGCGACCAGGCTGCAGCGGTCGCGCACGGTGACCGTGAAGGTGAGCTTGCGGCCCTCGACCTTCTCCAGGGTGGCCTCGGCCGTGACCACGCCGCCGACCTGCGTCGGGGCCAGGTGGTCGACGTGCACGCGCATGCCGACCGTGGTCTGGTCCGGCGACACGGCAGGCCCGAGGGCGGCCAGCGCGGCCTGCTCGCAGAGCCCGACGAGGCGGGGCGTGCCCAGCACGGGCACGTCGCCCGAACCCAGTGCCTCGGCCGTGTCGGCCTCGCCCACGTCCAGGCTGACCGAGCCGGTCAGCCCGGGCCGGAAGGCCACCTGAGGCTCTTGCTTGGGAGGCACAGGAGAGGACGCTAGACCGCGCCGCGTCGGCCCTCGCAAAACGCGCCCCGACGACCGGCCGGCTCTGCTCCGGGACCCCTCCGGGACGGCGTGGGGGTGGGCGGGGCCGCCCCCGTGCGTCGGTACGCTGGCCCGTCCGAGGCACCCCGCCGGGTGCCCGTCCACCGTGGGAGCGCACGCTCGTGATCGAAGAGGCCGTCCTGTCCCGGGTGCTGTCGTCCGCCCTCACCGGTGGGGGCGACTTCGCCGAGGTCTTCGCCGAGGACAAGCGGGCCACCTCCGCCGTGCTCGACGACGGCCGCATCGAGGAGCTGTCGTCCGGGCGCGACCGGGGGGCCGGCATCCGGGTCATCAGCGGCGACACCACCGGCTACGCCCACACGTCGGACATGAGCGAGCCCGGCCTGCTCGCCGCGGCCGAGGCCGCCGGCGCGGCCGCTCGCCGCGGCGGCGGGGGCACCACCGTCGTCCCCCTCACCCGGCGCGAGACCCGGCACCCCAGCACCGTCGACGTCCAGCCCGAGGACGTGGCCAAGGCCCGCAAGGTCGAGCTCCTGCGCCGAGCCGACGAGTCGGCCCGCTCCGCCGACGGTGCCATCAGCCAGGTGAGCGCTCGCTACGGCGACAGCCGGCGGAGGATCCTGGTGGCCAACAGCGACGGTCTCCTCACCGGCGACGACCAGGTGCGGACCCTCTTCTCCATCGGCGCGGTGGCCACCGGCGACTCCGGCATGCAGACCGGGCGCCAGAGCGTCGGCCACACCGTCGGCTTCGAGCTCTTCGACCGGGTCGAGGTCGAGGACATGGCCCGCCGGGCCGCCGGTCGGGCCGTCACCAAGCTGGCCGCCCGCCCCGCCCCCAGCGGCGAGGTGCCCGTGGTCATCGGCGCCGGCGCCGGCGGCGTGCTGTTCCACGAGGCGTGCGGCCACGGCCTGGAGGCCGACCACATCGCCAAGGGAGCCTCGGTCTACAAGGGCCGCATGGGCCAGCAGGTCGCGTCGCCCCTGGTCACGCTGATCGACGACGGCACCGTCGCCGACGAGTGGGGCTGCTTCGGCATCGACGACGAGGGCAGCCCGTCGCAGCGCAACGTGCTCATCCAGGACGGCGTGCTCACCGACTACATGTGGGACCTCACCCGCGGGCGCAAGGAGGGCCGGCCCCGGTCGGGCAACGGCCGCCGCCAGAGCTACCAGCACCTCCCGATGGTGCGGATGACCAACACCTACCTGGCCAACGGCACCGACGACCCGGCCGACATCATCGCCGGCACCGACCACGGCATCTACGTGGCCCAGCTGGGCGGCGGCTCGGTCAACACCGCCACCGGTGACTTCGTCTTCGGCATGTGGGAGGCGTACCTGATCGAGGACGGCGAGCTCACCGAGCCGCTCCGCGAGGGCAACCTCATCGGCAACGGGCCCAAGGTCCTGGCCGACATCGAGGCCCTGGGCAACGACTTCGCCATGGGCCCGCCCGGCACCTGCGGCAAGGACGGCCAGGGCGTCCCCGTCGGCGACGGCGTGCCCACCCTCCGGGTCCGGAGCATGACCGTCGGCGGCACCGCGGCATGAGCTCGGCCGGGCGTGACCTCACCGACATCGCCGACCGGGTCGTCGGCTGGGCCGTCGACGGCGAGGAGGTGGAGGCCGTCGTCGGGCGCAGCCGCCACACCGAGGTCCGCACCTACGAGGCCGACATCGAGTCGCTGTCGTCGGCCGAGTCCATGGGCGTCGGCATCCGGGTCGTCCAGGGCGACCGCCAGGGGTTCGCCTACGCCGCCACCTTCGACGACGACGTCCTGGCCGAGACCCTCGCCGAGGCCCGCGACAACGCCGGCTTCGCCAGCCCCGACCCCCACGTCGGCCTGGCCCGACCCGACGGTGTCGAGGTCCCCGACATCGACCTGTTCCGGCCCTCGCTGCTCGAGGTCCCCACCGAGCGCAAGGTGGAGCTGGCCCTCGAGCTCGAGGCCGCCGTGCGCGACGCCGACGACCGGATCTCGGGCGTCGACTCCTCCGAGTTCGTCGACGCCATGGGCGAGTCGTGCGTGGCCTCCACCACCGGCATCCGCTCGGAGTCGGCGTCCACGGCCTGCTACCTGGCGGTCTCCTGCCTGGCCGAGGCCGACGAGCAGACCCAGACCGGCTTCGGCTTCTCCGTCGGGCGCGAGCTCGACGACCTGGTGGCCGACGACGCCCGGGACGACGCCGTGCGCCGGGCCACCCGGCTCCTCGGCGCCACCAAGCCCCAGAGCATGCGCACCACCATCGTGCTCGACCCCTACGTCACCGCCATGGTGATCGGCATCATCGGCTCCACCCTCTCGGGCGAGTCGGTGCTCAAGGGCCGCTCGCCCTTCGCCGACCGGTTGGGCGAGGAGATCGCCTCGCCCCTGGTCACCTTGGTCGACGACCCCACCAACCCGCTCGCCTACACGGCCAAGGCCACCGACGGCGAGGGCCTGGCCAGCCGGCGCAACGCCCTCATCACCGACGGCGTGCTCGGCACCTTCGTGCACAACGCCTACACCGGGCGCTGGGCCGGCGGCGCCTCCACCGGCAACGCCGTGCGGGGCGGGTTCAAGTCCACGCCCGGCGTGGGCTGTCGAGCCCTGGCCCTGGCCCCCGGCGACCTCGACCAGGCCGCCCTGCTCCGCCAGGTGGGCGACGGCGTGCTCATCTCGTCGGTGATCGGCATGCACTCCGGGGTCAACGCGGTGAGCGGCGACTTCTCGACCGGCGCCGAGGGCCTCCGCATCACCGACGGTGTCGAGGGCGCGCCCCTGCGGGAGTTCACCATCGCCTCCACCCTCCAGCGCATGCTGCGCGACGTGGAGGCCGTCGGCTCCGACGTCGACTGGCTGCCCATGAGCGCGGCAGGCGTCAGCCTCGTCATCCGCGACGTCACCATCTCGGGGACCTGACCTCCCCGTCGCCCGGGGCGTGGTTCGGGGTGGGCGGGGGCGGTGGACAAGGATGACCGGCCGTGTCGTTCGTCGAGGCCATCGTGCTGGGGATCGTCCAGGGACTGACGGAGTTCCTGCCCATCTCCTCCAGCGGGCACCTGCGCATCGTCCCGGCCCTCTTCGGCTGGGAGGACCCCGGCGCCGCCTTCACCGCCGTCACCCAGCTGGGCACGGTCCTCGCCGTGGTCCTCTACTTCCGCCGGGACCTGTGGCGCATCGCCTCCACCTGGCTCCGCTCGCTGCGCGACCGCGACCTCCGGGGTGAGCTCGACGCCCGCCTGGGCTGGTACCTGATCCTGGCGACCGTCCCCATCTCGATCCTCGGGCTGGCGTTCAAGGACCAGATCGAGTCCGGTGCCCGCGACCTGCGCCTCATCGGGACCACCCTCATCCTGCTCGGCATCGTCCTGTACGCGGCCGAGCGGGTGGGGCGCCAGACCCGGGGCATCGACGACGTGGACACCCGCTCGGCCCTCGTCGTCGGCCTGGCCCAGGCCATGGCCCTCATCCCCGGTGTGTCGCGCTCGGGCGCCACCATCAGCGCCGGCCTCTTCCTCGGCTTCGACCGCGAGTCGGCTGCCCGCTTCTCGTTCCTGCTCTCGATCCCTGCGGTGGTCCTCTCCGGCCTCGTGACCGCGCCCGACGTGGCCGCCGGCGACGGACCCGGCATCGCCGCGACGATCGTGGCGACGGTGCTGGCCTTCGTCGTGGGCTACGCCGCCATCGCCTGGTTCCTGCGCTACCTGGCCGGCCACCCGGTCACGATCTTCGTGATCTACCGCATCGCCCTCGGCGTCCTGGTGCTCGGCCTGGTGGCCGGCGGCGTCGTCGACGCCCGCTGACCGCCGCGGCCGTCCCCCCCGGGAAGTGGTGCGCGATCTGGTCGCCAGGGCGACCGATCCGCACACCGGTTCGGGGAGGGCCGGAGGTGGTGCGCGATCTGGTCGCCAGGGCGACCGATCCGCACACCGGTTCGGGGAGGGCCGGAGGTGGTGCGCGATCTGGTCGCCAGGGCGACCGATCCGCACACCGGTTCGGGGAGGGCCGGACGTGGTGCCGGGTCGGATCAGGTGGCGAGACGGTGACGCTGGAACATCTCCCACATGGCCTCGTCGGCGTCGATGTCCATGGTGGTGGCGCCCATGATGTCGGCCAGCTGGGCCGAGAAGTCGCTGCCGGGCCAGGTGTGGCCCCCGCCCTCGACGATCACGAAGGTCACCTCCGAGCCGTCGGGGCAGTCCCACGTCCGCTCCAGCACCTGGTCGGTGACCGGCTCCTCGCGGGGCTCGTCGTCGCAGCCGAGCAGGGCGGCCCACTCGGCCGCGGTGGCCGGGTAGCCGGGGCCGTCGAGGTCCGCCTCCGGCATGGGCTCGGCCTCGCTGCCGTCGCCCCCGAACACGACGCTGAGGTCGCCCACGCCACCGTTGAAGAAGAGGATCGGGTCCTCGGTGCCGTGGAAGGCGAGGATCGCCTCGGGGTCCGACGGCTCACAGCTCTCGTAGGAGGTGATCCCTGCCACCGGGGCGAAGGCCGCGAAGCGGTCGGCCCGGAAGCAGGCCAGCAGCGAGGTCATCATCGCCCCGTTGGAGAGGCCGGTGGCGTAGACGCGAGAGGTGTCGATGCAGCGCTGGGCACCGACGTCGTCGAGGACGGCGTCGATGAAGTCGAGGTCGGGCGAGTCGGCGCCGTCCCCGACGTTCCAGCTCACGGGCGTGCCGGTGCCGTTCGGGGCGACGGTGGCGAAGCCCTGCTCCTGGCCGTAGGGACCCATGGCCGACATCTTGGTGTGGACCTGGGCGCCCTCGGCCAGGCCATGGAGGTCGACCACAAGGGGCAGGGGCTGCTCGCCCTCCGGCGCGGACAGCAGGTACCAGCGGGGGGCGCCCTCGTCGCCGGTGGTGCCGGCCACCTCGTGGCGCTCGTCGGTGACCTCTCCGGTGGCGGCCCCGGCGCCGCAGCCGGCCGACGGCACGGCCGGGCCGTCGGCGGCGCTGGTCGTCGTCGTCGCCTCCTCGGCTGCCGTGGTGGACGAGGCTGCGGCCTCGGTGGTGGCGGGGCCGGCGTCGTCGTCGCCGCCGCAGGCGGCCACCAGGAGGACGAGGGCGAGGGCCAACGGGGCCAGGCGGACGGCTCGGGCGGCGCGGGCGCCGGTGGGGCCGACAGGGGAGGCGGGGGCAGCGTGGGTGATGGTGGGCTCCGGGGGTGGGAGGTCGGGCGCAGGCTAGGCGCACCACCAGGGCCCGGCCCGGCGTCGCTCAGCCACCCGGGGGGCGCAGGGCGAGGACGACCGGACCGGTGGCCAGGGCGGCGGCGATGGTGGCGGCCGCGGTCCGGTCGACGGCCAGCACCGCGACCTCCTGGCCGGGGTCGACCACGGTCGCATCGGTCGCGACCACGTCGGCCGAGGTGACGTCGACGGGGAGGTCGCCGGTGGGCCCGCCGCCCGCCGCCCCACCGGCGAGCACGTCGACGTGGTCGCCCACGGCGAGGGCCAGGCCGGGTACGGCGAGGGGCACCGGCAGGGCCCGCTGGCCCGGTCCGAGCAGGGCGGCCGGACCGTCCCCGTCGGAGCCGCTCACCCGGTCGGCGAGCAAGGGCTCGCCGGAGGCCAGGTCGACCAGGGCGGTGCGTCCGTCGGGCGCCTCGCCCAGGGCCTCCGCCGGGACGAGGGCGCGAGGCCAGGGGCGCAGCTCGACGTCGTCGGGGCCGAGGGTGGTGCCGGCCTCCACGTCCCGGGTGACGACGGCGACGGGACGGGTGCTGCCGTAGGCCGCCTCGGCCCGCGCCGCCCGATCGAGTGCACCCTGCACCACCAGGGCGGTCACCGCAGCCAGGGCGGCGGCGGCCAGGTACCAGAGCACCGCCCGGCGAGGGAGCCGGGGGCGGAGGGGCCGCAGCGAGCGGCGGGGTCGGGAGGGGAGCACGGGCGCGTCCTCGCGTCGGGGGTCGACGGGGGAAGCGTCGGCGCCACCGTTCCCCGCCGCCGCCCGGCCGAACCCGGCGCCGTGGGCCATGCTGGTCCGGTGGTGGTCACGTTCGGTCGGGCCCGCGCCGACGACGTCGGCGCCATCGTCGAGCTGCTGGCCGACGACGTGCTCGGGGCGGGCCGCGAGCAGCGCGACGGGCCCCTCGACCCGGCCTACGTGCGGGCCTTCGCCGCCATCGACGAGGACCCCCGCCAGCTCCTGGTCGTGGCCCGCCGGGGTGAGGTCGTCTGCGGGACGGTCCAGGTGTCGTTCATCCCCTCCCTCACCCACCGGGGCACCGAGCGGGCCCAGCTCGAGGGGGTCAGGGTGGCGGCGTCGGTGCGGGGGGAGGGTGTCGGCCGGGCCATGGTCACCTGGGTGGTCGACCAGGCCCGGCGGCGGGGGTGCGGGCTGGTGCAGCTCACCACCGATCGGCGCCGCCCGGAGGCGCGCCGGTTCTACGAGTCGCTGGGCTTCGTCGCCACCCACGAGGGCATGAAGCTGCCCCTGCCGAGGCGCTGAGCGCGGCCCGTGGGCCGGGGGGTCAGGCCGGGGGCTGGTCGGGGAGGTCCGGGGTGAGGCCGCCGGGCGCCTCGGCGCACCTGCAGGTGCGCTCGGCCGGGACCGCGGCCAGGGCGGCCACGAGGACCTCGCGCAGCTTCGGGACGTTCGCCTCGAAGAAGGCGAACACCTCGGACTGGGTGACCGGGGTGACGCCGGGGTCGTCCTCGACGCCGGTGTCGTAGTCGGTGACGAGGGTGGCCGAGGCGTAGCAGAGGCCCAGCTCGCGGGCGAGGGTGGCCTCGGGCATCTGGGTCATGTTGATGACCGACGCGCCCTGCTCCCGGTACAGGCGGGACTCGGCCCGGGTGGCGAAGCGGGGCCCCTGGATCACCACGACGGTGCCGCCGTCGTGCACCGGCAGCGGGCCGCCCTCGGCCGCCTCCAGCAGGGTGGATCGCAGCTGCGGGCAGTAGGGGTCGGCCAGGGAGACGTGGTTGACGGTGGGGCCGTCGAAGAACGTGGCGTCGCGGCCCCAGGTGCGGTCGATCGCCTGGTCGACCACCACGAGGTCGCCGGGGTGCACCTCGGGGTGCAGCGACCCGGACGCGCAGGGCCCGAGGATGCGGGTGACCCCGAGCTCCCTGAGGGCCCACAGGTTGGCCCGGAACGGCACCCGGTGGGCAGGGAAGCGGTGGCCCTCGCCGTGGCGGGGGAGGAAGGCGACGGTGCGGCCGTCGACCTCGGCCACCTGGACCGGGCCCGACGGCGGGCCCCACGGGGTGGTGACCTCGACCTGCTCCACGTCGTCGAGCAGGGCGGTGAACCCCGATCCGCCGATGACGGCGAGGTCGATCTCGGACGGGGCGGTGGGGGTCACGGCTGCGGCCTCAGCTCGACGAGGTCGACGGTGACGGGGTCGATGGCGCGGAGCTGGTGTCCTTCTTCTCGGGGCCCTTCTCAGAGCCCGACCCCGAGCCCGACGAGGAGGACGACGACGAGGAGTCCTTCGACCCGGACCCGGACCCGGACTCCCCGGACGAGGAGCTCTTCGCCCCGTCGTCCGACGACGAGGCCGCGGTGGACTTGGAGCCGGAGCGGCTGTCGGTCTTGTAGAACCCGCTGCCCTTGAAGGCGATGCCGACGTTGCCGAACAGCTTCTTCAGCGCCCCGCCGCACTCCGGGCACTCGGTGAGGGCGTCGTCGGTGAAGGACTGGTAGGCGTCGAAGGTGTGGCCGCAGTCCTTGCAGCGGTACTCGTAGGTGGGCATCGGGTCTCCTGTGGAGGTCGGCTCCCGTCCCGACGGGTGCGGGGCCGCTGGGTGTTGGCACTCGACCAGGGCGAGTGCCAACGCTACCGGCCCGCACCGCCGCTCACCAGCCGTCGCCCGGCCGGGCGACCGCGGGCCGGGGTCGTAGTGTCGGCAGGGTGCAGACCGCTCGTGCCGTCACCACCGCCGTCATCCCCGCCGCCGGGCTGGGCACCCGCTTCCTCCCCGCGACCAAGGCCCAGCCCAAGGAGATGCTTCCGGTCGTCGACAAGCCGGCCATCCAGTACGTGGTCGAGGAGGCGGTCCGGGCCGGCATCGACGACATCCTCATCATCACCGGCCGGGGCAAGCGCAGCCTCGAGGACCACTTCGACCGCAACTTCGAGCTCGAGTACATGCTCGGCCAGAAGGGCAAGCACGCCCAGCGCGACGAGCTGGTCGACATCGCCGAGCTGGCCGACATCCACTACGTCCGCCAGGGCGAGCCGTTGGGCCTGGGCCACGCCATCTCGGTGGCCCGCAAGCACGTCGGCGACAACCCCTTCGCCGTGCTGCTGGGCGACGAGTGGATGCGGGCCGACTCCGGCCTGCTGGAGGGGATGATCGACACCTACGGCCGCTACAACCGCTCGGTGATCGCCCTCCAGGAGGTGACCCCGGAGGAGACCGAGCGCTACGGCTGCGCCAAGCCCGAGCCCGTCACCGACAACCTGGTGCAGATCCTCGACCTGGTGGAGAAGCCCCCGGCCGGCACCGCGCCCTCGAACCTGGCGGTGATGGGCCGCTACGTGCTCACCCCCGAGATCTTCGACGCCCTCGAGCAGATCGAGCCCGGCTCCGGCGGCGAGCTCCAGCTCACCGACGCCATCGCCGTGCTGCTCAAGCACCAGGCCGTCTACGGCTACACCTTCACCGAGGGCCGCTACGACACCGGCCAGGTGCTCGACTACCTCAAGGTCATCGTCGAGCTGGCCAGCGAGCGCGACGACCTGGGCCCGGACTTCCGCGCCTTCCTCCGCGCGTTCGTCGCCCAGAACGACCTGGCGTGAGCCCCCTCCGGCGGCCCTGGCGCCGCCCGCGCGCCACCGACACCGACGACGCGCCCACCGGGCCCGAGGCGGCCCGGCCGGTACCGTCGTCGGGCATGCAGCCGCTGAGCCAGGTCCGCGAGACGGTCCTGGCCCGGTGCCCGGCCCTGCCCCCGAGGAGCGTCCCGATACCGTCCGCCCGGGGCTGCGTGGTCACCGAGGAGATCACCACGCCCTCCGACCTGCCCGGGTTCCCCAGCTCGGCCATGGACGGCTTCGCGGTGCGTGCCCGCGACGTCGCCGGCGCCACCGAGGACCTGCCGGTGGTGCTCGAGGTGGTCGAGACGGTGATGGCGGGCCAGGCCCCCACCAAGGTGGTGGGGTCCCGCCAGGCCGTCCGCATCATGACCGGCGCACCCGTGCCCGAAGGGGCCGACGCCATCGTCCCGGTGGAGGTCAGCCGCTTCTCCGACGGAACCCGAGACGAGGACGAGACGGTGGCCGTGCTGGCCCCCTCGGCCCAGGGCCAGCACCTGCGCGGCGCAGCCGACGACGCGCCGGCCGGGTCCGTGGTCGTGCGGGCCGGCAGCGTCGTCACCGCCCCCCTGGTCGGGGTGCTGACGGCCATCGGCGCGACCCAGGTCGAGGTCGTCCCTCGTCCCCGGGTCGGGGTGATCTCCACCGGCGACGAGCTGGTCGAGGCGCCCCGGGGCCTGGAGCGGGGCCAGATCCGCGACTCGAACCGGCCCATGCTGCTCGCCGCGGTGGCCGAGGCCGGCGGGATCCCCGTCGACCTGGGATGGGTGCGCGACGCCCCCGACGCGGTGGCCGCGGCCCTCCGCTCCGGCGCCCACCGCTGCGACCTCATGCTCACCTCCGGCGGCGTGAGCATGGGTGAGGCCGACGTGGTGAAGATGGTCCTCGACCGGATGGCCGACCCGCGGTGGTTCCAGATCGCCCTCCGCCCGGCCAAGCCCTTCGCCCTGGCCACCGTCGACGGCGTCCCCCTCCTGGGCCTCCCCGGGAACCCCGTGTCCTCGCTGGTGTCGTTCGAGGTGCTGGCCCGCCCCGCCATCCGCCAGATGGCCGGGCGGGCCGTCCTCGACCGCCCTCGCGTCACGGTCCGGGCCGGTGCGGGACTGGAGCGCCGGGCCGACGGCAAGCTCCACCTGGTGCGGGTCACCCTCGAGGCCGGCCCCGAGGGCGCGGTGGCCGAGCCCGTCGCCGCCCAGGGCAGCCACCAGCTGGTGGCCACCGCGGGCGCCGACCGGGCTGGCCCTGGTGCCCGACGGTCCGGGCCTGGCCCCCGGACGGCCCGTCGAGGTCATCGTCCTCGACCCCGTCGCCGCCCTGGCCGCGTCGTCACCCACCGCCTGACCGCGGCGCAGAGCGGCTCGGGCGGGGCGCCCGTAGGGTGGGACGGTGCCTCGACCCCTCGCCGACAGCCACGGGCGCGTCCACCGCGACCTGCGGATCTCGGTCACCGACCGGTGCAACCTGCGCTGCACCTACTGCATGCCCGAGGAGGGCATGGAGTGGCAGCCGCGCCACGAGCTGCTCACGTTCGAGGAGATCACCCGCCTGGCGCAGGTCCTCGTCACCCACTTCGGCATCGACGCCATCCGCCTCACCGGCGGCGAGCCCACCCTGCGGGCCCACCTGCCGGTCCTGGTCGAGCGCCTGGCAGCCCTCGACACCGACCTGAGCATCACCACCAACGCCACCACCCTCGACCGCATGGCGGGCGACCTGGCCCAGGCCGGGCTCCGCCGGGTCAACGTGTCGCTCGACTCGCTGCGGCCCGACCGCTTCCTGCGCCTCACCCGCCGCGACGAGCTCCCGAAGGTCCTGGCCGGCATCGACGCCGCCCTCGCCGCCGGGCTCACGCCCGTGAAGCTCAACGTGGTGGCCATGCGGGGCGTGAACGACGACGAGGTGGTGGACCTGGCCGCGTTCGGCCGGGAGAAGGGCATCGGCGTCCGGTTCATCGAGTTCATGCCGCTCGACGCCTCCGGGGCCTGGGAGCGGGGTGCGGTGGTGTCCCAGGCCGAGATCGTCGAGGCCATCGACGCCGTGTTCCCCCTCGAGGCCCTGCCCCGCGGCTCGGCGCCGGCCACCCTGTGGCGCTACCGGGACGGCCGGGGCGACGTCGGGGTCATCCCCAGCGTCACCCAGCCCTTCTGCGGTGACTGCGACCGGATCCGCCTCACCTCCGACGGCAAGCTGCGGACCTGCCTCTTCGCCACCGACGAGACCGACCTCCGGGCCCTCGTGCGGGGCGGTGCGTCCGACGACGCCATCGCCGAGGTGGTCGCCGGCGCGGTGGGGGAGAAGGGACCGGGCCACCTGATCGGCCAGCCCGCCTTCATCCGGCCCCGGCGCTCGATGTCGCAGATCGGCGGCTGACGCCGGCCTGACGCAGCGGGGCCGTGCTGTCGGCGCCGCCGGGCGACCGGACCTAGCATCGGGCCCATGTCGGACCGCGGCCTCACCCACCTCGACCCCCTCGGACGGGCCCGCATGGTCGACGTCACGCCCAAGGAGCCCACCCTCCGCCGGGCCGTGGCCCGGGGCCGGGTCTACATGCAGCCCGAGACCACCTCGCTGGTCGCCCGGGGCGGCGTGGGCAAGGGCGACGTGCTGGCCGTCGCCCGGGTGGCCGGCATCCAGGCGGCCAAGCGGGCGTCGGACCTCATCCCCCTGTGCCACCCGCTGCTGGTCGGGGCGGTGCTGGTGAACTTCCGCATCGAGGACACGTTCATCGAGGTCGAGGCCCACGTCGACACCGTCGACCGCACCGGCGTGGAGATGGAGGCCCTCACCGCGTGCTCGGTGGCCGGGCTCACGATCTACGACATGTGCAAGTCGGCCGACCGGTCGATGACCATCGGCGACATCGCCCTCTGGGAGAAGACCGGGGGGCGCTCGGGCGTGTTCCGGCGCGATCCCGACTCGACGCCGGCCACCGACCTCGACGACGACATCGACGCCGTGCTCGCCGACCACGACCAGGGCGCCGCCGTCGACGGCGAGGGCGCCCCCGGGATGATCGGCCCCGCCGGGCTGGGCGACCCCGCCGAGGTGTGACAGGTACCCGGCCGTCGGGCGCCACGAGGTGTTGGCCGTCCCGTCACGTTCGTAGTAGAACTGTCACATTCCCCGCCGCCCGAGCCGATGACGCCTCGGGTCCTGGCACCCGCCCCGACCGACTGCGCACCATCCACCTGTGACGGTGGCCACGCACGTAGGGTCCTGAGACGAGAGAGCTGACCTGGAGCCATGGGTGTGACGGTCTTGATCTTGTTGGCAGTGGTGTGGGCTGTGGTCCTCGTGCCGCCCTACCTCCGCCACCGTGGTGAGACCCGTCCCGGCTCGTCGGTCTCCAGCTTCCGCCAGGGCCTCGACGTCCTCGGTCGCTCGGCCCCGCCGTCGCTCGCCTCCGGCCCCCACCTGCCCCCCGTCCGGGGCGCTGCGCCCCTGGGCCCGGGTGCTCCCCGGGGCCGGGCCGCGGTGCGCAAGCGGCGCCGCGACGTGCTGCTGACCCTGGCCGGCGTGGCCGGGTTCACGTTCCTCCTGGCCCTCGCCTTCGGCGGCATGTTCCTCCTCCTGAACCTGGCGGCCGACGCCGCCCTGGCCGGCTACGTCTACCTCCTCGTGCAGCTGCGCAAGCTGGCCACCGAGCAGTCGCAGAAGGTGCGCTACCTCCCGGCGCCGGCCACCAGCCAGCCCCGTCTGGTCACCGTCCGCCGCTCCGCCTCGGGCTGAGCACCGCCCCGGTGGCCGACGGCGCCGACGCCGCCCGCATCCGCCTCGAGGGCATCACCGACACCATCCGGGTCGGCCTGGGAGCGGCCAACGGCGCTCGCGAGGAGGCCCTGCCCGCCTGCCGGGCCTGCATCCGCAGCGCGTCGCGAGCGATCCGCGCCGTGCACCGGGGCGAGGCCGACGCCGTGGCCCGACACCTGGACGACGGCGAGCGGGTGCTGCGCACCGCCCAGCGCACCCTGGCCCCGTTCCCCGCCCTTGCCCACGCCGGGTTCCTCCACGACGCCGAGAAGGAGTACGCCGAGGCCCGCCTCACCGTCGCCCTGGTCGGGGGTGACCCCGCGCCGGGCCCCGACGAGGTCGGCGTGTCGCCCACGGCGTGGATGCGGGGCCTGTGCGAGGCGGCCAGCGAGCTGCGCCGCAACCTGCTCGACCGCCTGCGGGAGGGGGACCTGGAGCGGGGCGAGGCCCTGCTCGGCACCATGGACGACGTCTACGACGTGCTGTCCGCGGTCGACTACCCCGATGCGCTCACCGACGGGTTGCGCCGCTCGCTCGACCAGCTCCGGGCCGTGCTCGAGCGCAGCCGGGGCGACGTCACCACCACCGTGCTGCAGACCCGGCTCCAGCGGGCCATCGAGTCCGAGCGCTGAGGGTGCCGGGCCCGGTCATCGGGCGCCGGACCGCGAGGGCGCTCAGCAGCCGTCCATGAAGACCTGGACGGTGTACACGCGGTTGCCGGACTTCGCCATGCCCACCCCGACCCAGTCCCAGGTCGTGCCCAGGATGTTGTGGCGGTGGCCGGTCGAGTCCATGTAGGCGTCCTCGATGGAGGGCACCGACGGCCCGTAGCCCACGTTCTCGCCCACGCCCCGCCAGCAGCTGGGCAGGCCGGACGAGAGGGTGGAGTGCACCAGGCTGCCCCGGCGGGCGAGGTACTCGGCCCAGGCCTGGGCCTTGGCGTTGAGGGCGTCGTGGGTGGGCAGCTGCTTGAGCCCGTGGGCGGCGCGGTCGGCGTTCAGCTCCCGGTGGACGCTGTCCTGGCCGGGCGAGAGGCACCCGGTGAAGACCAGGGCCAGCACGACCGCGGCGAGGACCTGCAGGCACGCGGGGACGGTGGTGGCGGAGGAAGGAGGCCATGGAGCGCCATCGGCGGCCATGTCCCTCGCATGAGCACTCCCAGTGACTTTTCTGCCACTGATGGTGACGTCGGTGCGCTCGACGCCGCCCACCCGGGTGCGAGCGCGGCCCCGGGCCCGGGGTATGCTGGCCGACCCTCGGGGGTGTAGCTCAGCTGGCTAGAGCGCTTCGGTCGCATCGAAGAGGCCGTGGGTTCGAATCCCATCACCTCCACTCCACCCACCTGCGGGCCCGCTCGCGCTCAGCCGTCGCCGGCCCCCTCGGGGGCGTCGGGGCCGGCGCAGCCGGTGATGGCGTCGGTGAGGGCCGCCACGGCGGCGTCGCTGACCTGGTCCTCGGGATCGCCGGTGTCGCCGTCGACGTCGTCGATGTCGGCCTGGTCGAGGCGGTCGTCGACCTCGTCGGCGACGCACGACGCCCGGGCCTCGCTGAGCCCCGACTGGTCGCGCTGCTCGGCGGTGAGCTGGTCCTTGGTCACCGAGTCATCACCGCGGCATGCGCCGAGGGCCACCGCGCCCAGCAGGGCCAGGCCGGCGACCAGGGCGGTGCCGGCCCGACGGGGGGCGACGGGCTCAACCCCCCTCGGAGGTGGTGGTGCTGTCCTCGGTGGCCTCGGTGGTGGTGCTCTCGCCGGCCGCCTCGGTCGTGGTCGTCGAGCCGCCGTCGGCCTCCTCGGCCACCGGGGGGCCGAACTGCTCGAAGCACTCCTGGTTGATGAGCGTCAGGCGGTCCTTGACGTCGGCATCGAGCTCGGTGGCGGTGGCGGCTCGATAGATGCGGTTGATGTCGCTCTGGCCGTACTCGTCGAACACCTTGTCGGTGATGCAGGCGGCCACGTCCTCGGGCAGCGGGGCGTCGTCGCCGGCCTCCTCGGCCGGGGTGTTCACCCGCTCGAGCAGGTCGGACTGGAAGGTCTCCTTGTCGACGTCACCGGCGCCGCCGCAGGCCGCGGCCACCAGGGCGACGGCGATGACCAGGGCCAGGAGCAGGCCGGACGGGCGGGCGGGACGGGGGCGACGGGGCACCGGGGGACCTCTCGGGAAGGGGACGCCCGAGGATACGACGCGACCGCTCGCGGACCGCGACCGGGCCCGGCGGTGGACGCCTGTCCAGGTAGGGTGCGACCAGCCCGCGAGCCCGACGAGAGGAATCCTCATGCGCGTCGTCGTCGACTACGACCTGTGCGAGAGCAACGCCGTCTGCATGTCCGTCGCCCCCGAGGTCTTCGAGGTGCGCGACGACGACTTCCTGTACGTCCTCCAGGAGCAGCCGCCCGAGGACCTGCGGGAGAAGGTCGAGGAGGCCGTGACCCGCTGCCCCAAGCAGGCCATCACCCTCGAGGACTGACACCCGACCCCCGAGGCCGCACCCACCCATGAGCGACATGTCCTCGGTCGTCGTCGTCGGCGCGTCGCTGGCCGGGCTCCACGCCGCCCGGGCCCTCCGGCGCCGCGGCTACGACGGCACCCTCACCCTCGTGGGGGCCGAGGACCACGCCCCCTACGACCGGCCGCCCCTGTCCAAGCAGGTGCTGGCCGGGACCTGGGAGCCAGAGCGCATCGGCCTGGCCTCCTCGGCCGACGCCGACCTCGACCTCACCTGGCGCCTGGGCACGCGGGCCTCGGACCTCGACGTGGGCGGGCGAACCCTCACCCTGGACGACGGCGTCGAGATGGGCTGGGACGGGCTGGTCATCGCCACCGGTGCCTCCCCTCGGCGCCTCGACGCCGGCGGGATGGCCGGCGTCCACGTGCTGCGGTCCCTCGACGACTGCCTCGCGCTGCGAGCCGACCTCGATGCCTTGCCCGCCGCGGGTCGTGGTGGTGGGCGCCGGCTTCATCGGTGCCGAGGTGGCCGCCACCTGCCGGGGGCGGGGCCTCGCCGTCACCCTGGTCGAGCCGCTCCCGGTGCCGCTCGGCCGAGTCCTGGGCGGTGACGTGGGCGCCACGCTGGGCGACGTGCACCGCGACGAGGGCGTCGACGTGCGCCTCGGCGTGGGCGTCGACGCCGTCGAGGGGGGCGACCGGGTCGAGCGGGTCCGCCTGTCCGACGGTCGCACCGTCGACTGCGACGTCGTCGTCGTGGGCATCGGCGTCACCCCGTGCACCGGCTGGCTCGAGGGGTCGGGACTGGCGCTCGCCGACGGGGTGGTGGCCGACGGCGCCTGCAGGGTCGCCCCCGGGATCGTGGCCGCCGGCGACGTCTGCCGCTGGCACCACGAGGGCTACGGCGAGGCCCTCCGGGTGGAGCACTGGGACCACGCCATCGGCCAGGGCACCCACGCCGGCGAGGCCCTCCTGGCCGGCGACGGGGCCGAGCCCTTCGTGCCCGTCCCCTGGTTCTGGTCCGACCAGTACGACCGCAAGATCATGCTGGCCGGCCGCACCCACGGCGCCGACGAGGTCCGCATCGTCGACGGCAGCCTCGAGGAGCGCCGGTTCATCGCCCTCTACCGGCGCGGCGACCAGGTCGCAGCCGCCCTCGGGGTCAACCGGCCCGGGCCCCTCGCCAAGTGGCGGGTGCGCCTCGGCGACGGGGTGCCCTGGGCCGACGCGGTCGACGGGTGACGCCGCCGCGGTCCGGCGCGGCGTCTGGCCCCGGCGACGAGGCGGTGGAGGAGGTCGACGAGGAGGGGCGGGTGCTGCGCATCGTCACGCGAGCGGAGATGCGGGCCCAGGGCCTGCGTCACCGCACCTCGGCCGTCGCCGTGCTGGACGCCGCCGGCGGCCGGCTCCTCGTCCACCAGCGGGCGTCGTGGAAGGACATCTGGCCCTCGGCGTGGGACATCGCCTTCGGCGGGGTCTGCGGCGTGGGCGAGGGCTGGGCCGAGGCCGCCCGCCGGGAGCTGGCCGAGGAGGCCGGCCTGGCGGCGGCCCTGGAGGACCTGGGCGGCGGGACCTGGGAGGACGAGGGCGTCCGGGAGGTCGTGCGGGTGTTCCTGGCCCGCACCGACGACCCGCCGACCTGCCCCGACGGCGAGGTGGCGGCCACCGACTGGGTCCCCCTGGCCCACCTCGACGCGTGGATCGGGGGTCGCACCGTCTGCCCCGACTCCGTGGCCCTGGTCCGCCCCCGCCTCCCCGTGCCCTCAGGCCCACGCCCGGTCGGGGGCGACGGGTAGGGTCGCCGGCCGTGGGCCGACGGGGGGAGGGGACGTGACCGCGGCGTCGGCGGTGCTGCTCGTGCTCGCCGCGGTGGCGGCGGTGGCCGACTGGGTGGCCACCGGGCGCGACGACCGGCGCGCGCGCCTGGTCACCAAGCCGCTCACCCTCGTCCTGCTCATCGGTGTGGCCGCGACCCTGGACGCCGACGACACCACGGTCCAGGCCTGGTTCCTGGCCGGGTTGGCGCTCTCCCTCGCCGGCGACGTCTTCCTCCTGCTCCCCGACGAGCGTCGGCTGGGACCGGTGCCGCCCTTCCTGGCCGGCCTCGGTGCCTTCCTGCTCGGCCACGTCGCCTACATCGTGGGCATGGCGACGGACCACCGGTCCTGGCCCCTCACCGCGCTCGGCGCGCTCGTCGTGGCGATCGGCCTCGCCGTCATCGCCCCTCGTCTGGTGGCCGGGGTGGCCGGCACCGAGCCCGGCCTCCGAGGCCCGGTGGTGGGCTACATGGTCGTGATCTCGCTGATGGTGGTGGCCGCCTTCGGCCGGGCCGTGCCGCTCGGCATCGCCGGGGCCCTGGCGTTCTACGCCTCCGACGCCACCCTGGGCTGGAACCGGTTCGTGCGCCCCAGCCGCGCCGCGCAGGTCGCGGTGATGGTGACCTACCACCTGGCCCAGGCCGGCCTGGTCGTCTCCCTGCTGGGCTGAGCTCCCGCGCCCGGTGCCGTCGTCGCCCGCTCGCGGCGGGCCGGTAGGTTCCCCCCGTGCGCCCGCCGTCCCGGCCCCGATCCCGCGCCCGGGTGGGGGTGGCCGCAGCCCTGGCGACCGGTGTGCTCGTCGGGTGCGGCCAGGCCGCGGTCCTCGACGTCGATCGGGCCGAGGCGCGCATCGCGGCGTCGCTGGGGGACACCTTCGACGTCGACGTGGGCGCGGTCGACTGCCCCGACGAGGTGGAGGTGGAGCAGGGCGCTCGGTTCTCCTGCACGGCCGAGGTGGGCGAGGCGACCCTCGTGGTCGAGGTGGTCCAGACCGACGACGACGGCGCCCTGCGGGTGGAGCCGACCCAGGCGGTGCTGGTGACCTCCCGGGTCGAGGCCGACATCGCCGAGGTCCTCGCCGACCGCTTCGACCGGGCTGACGTGGAGGTGACCTGCCCCGGCGGCCCCCAGCGGCTGGCGCCGCCCGATGCCACCTTCACCTGCACCGCCGTCGACGGGGACGAGCGCAAGGACGTCGAGGTGCGGGTGCGCGACGCCCAGGGGGCCCTCACCTACACGCTGCGGTGACCCGCGGTGCTCAGGGCGTCGGTCGGTCGAGCGACACCGGCTCGGCCAGGGTGACCGGAGGGGCCGGTCGGCCCTGCACGATGCGGTCCCGACCGCCGTCCTTGGCCCGGTACACGGCCTGGTCGGCGCCGGTCATCAGCGCCTCCGGGGCCACGTCGCCGATGGCGGTCACGAACCCGGCGGAGAAGGTCTGTCCCATGGGCGTGGCCCCGGTGAGCCGCTCGAGGGCCTGGAGGGCCTCCTCGGCGGGCGTGTCGGGCATCAGCACCGCGAACTCCTCGCCGCCCCAGCGGCACAGCACGTCGGACGCCCGCAGGCGGTCGAGCCAGGCGCCCGCCGCGGCCTTGAGCAGCTGGTCGCCGATGAGGTGGCCGTACAGGTCGTTGAAGGCCTTGAAGTGGTCGAGGTCGAGGATGGCCACCGACACCGGGCTGCCGTGTCGGGCACTGCGGGCCACCTCCCGGCTGAGCACGTCGTCCCACGCCCGCCGGTTCACCAGCCCGGTCAGCGAGTCGTGGCGGGCCATGCGGTCGAGGCGCTCGAGCAGGTCGGCCCGGTCGATGGCGGCGGCGGCCTCGGCGGCCAGCAGCTCGAGGGCCGCCCGCGCCGGGGCCCGGGGGCGGGGATCGGGTGCGTCCCAGCCCACGCTCAGCACCACCCGCACCGCGCCGTCGCGCGCCACCGGTTGGTGGACCCACCCGGGCAGGCCGAACGGTGCCGACCCGTCGGGGTCGACGCCGGCCCCGGCCCGGTCCGCGGACCCGTCGGGAGCGAGGGTGATGGTGGGGGTGTCCAGGGCCGTCCGCAGGGCCTCGGCGACGAGGGCGGCGGGCACCGCCGACGCGGCCAGGTCGATCCCGGCCGCCTCGGTCACCCGGAGGCCGTCGCCGTCGGGCTCCAGCAGCAGGGCGGCGCGAGCCCCGATGAGGTCGACGGTCGCCTGGCAGAGGCTGTGGCGGGGGTCGCCACCGGCCGCCACGGAGCGTCCGATCTGGGCCACGGTCGACACCAGGGCCCGTTCCCGGCGGAGCGCGCGGACGAGGCGCTGGACGACGGTGCCGATGACGGCGCTCACGAACGTCGTCATGGCCGCCGCCCGCCAGTCCGACACGGGGTACAGGGGCGCACCGATGGCGACGATGGGCACGGCGATGGTGGTGAACACCATGGCCACCGTGGCCACCAGGTCGATCCGGCGGCCGTAGCTGGCCTGCCAGACCACGGCCAGAAGGAGCAGCACGGTGAAGCCCGATCGACCGGTGGGGGTGACCGTCGCGGCCCGCAGGAGCCCGACCGAGGCGCAGAACGTGGCCGCCGGCACCAGACGGGCCGAGCTCGGCAGCCGCTCCCAGGGGGGCACGACGATCAGGGCCGCGCACAGGAGGAGCCCGGCGGCCGCCGCGGTCAGCAGCCAGAGGCGCGCCGGTGCCCCGGGGGTGGCGGCGGCGAGGAGGAGGGCCAGGCCGAGGGCCCCGAGGAACGGCACGATGCGCCTCGCCCGCTCCCGACGCGATGTCGGCACGGGGTCGGCGACGCTCGCGTGTGCCCCTCGCGCCGGTGCGGCCACGGCTCGTCCCTCCTCGGCTGGGTCATGGTCGCGGGGACCGTGGGTGCGGGGTCGGCGGCGCCGACCTGCTCCCCATCGGTCAGGAGGGCGCGTTCCTGAGGGCCGCTCCCAGGGGGGCGGACGCCCGGGCCCGGAGGGCGACCCCCGCCCGCATGCGCTCGCGGTGCTGGGCCACGGGCTTGGCCCCCTGGGGGACGGGGTGGGCGTCGAGGAAGGCCTCGATGCGGTCGGCCAGGTCCGGGTCGGTCACGGTGCGGATGCCCTCGACGAGCCGAGCGATGCTGTTGGAGGGGAAGCGCTCGCCGATCGCGTCCCAGTGCTCCTCGAGGAAGGCCCACACGCGCGCCGCGTGGGCCCGGTTGGCCAGGGCCCGTCGCAGCACGAAGGGCGCGTCCTGGGTCCGCACCTCGTCGGTGAGGGCGGCGGCGAGGAAGGCATCGACCTCGTCGGCCCCCGGGAAGTCGGCCAGGGCCCCCAGGTGGCGCAACCGGGCCTGGGGGGTGTCGGCCTCGGCGGCGAGAGCGCGGAAGGCAGCGAAGTCGTCGGGGCCTCCGTCGGCTGCCACGACGCGGACGGCGGCGTCGCCCAGGTCCGAGTCGACGGCCCCCCCGGCGGCGGCCGTCGCCACCAGGTCCCGAGCCCGGGTCCGCACCTCGTCATCGGCGCCGGTGGTGCCGAGGGCGGCGAAGAGCGTGGCTCGCCGGGCGCGGGTGCGGGCCGGCTCGTCGGCCCCGGGCTCGGGCCCGAGGCGGCGCAGGGCGGGGGCCAGCAGGGCGCGGACCCAGCCCTGGAGGGCGGGACGGTCGGCTTCGTCGACGATGCGGTCGAGCGAGGCCAGCACGCCGGCGACGCGCTGCCACACCGACAGGTCGGTCTCGTCGGCGCACGCCCGCAGCACCGACAGGACCTCGTCGGGCCCGAGGCTGCCGGCCAGCAGCGAGGCGGCGGCGTCGTCGACGAGGCCGTAGCGCTCGAGCGGGGTCAGCTGGTCGAGCGCACCGGTCAGGGCCCGGCGGCCCTCCTCGTCGTAGCGGACCCGGAAGAAGCCGCTGCCGCCGCTGTTGACCAGCGCCCAGGACGGATCCGCGCCCAGGTCGACCTCGATGTCGTCGTCGAGGAGGACCCGCTCGGCGCGGGTGCCCGATACCTCGGTGTCGCCGTCGACGTGGGCGCCGAGCGACCAGCGGAGCAGGACGGGGACGGCCCAGCGGGCGCCGTCGTCGCTCCCGTCGCCCTCGCCCTGGTAGCGGAACCGGGCCTGCGAGAGGGCCAGGGCCGTGCCGCCGTCGTCGCCGGCGACCCGACGGGCCGTGACCTCGGGGTGGCCGCCCTGGAAGATCCAGGTGTCCATGATCCGCCGGACCGGCTCGCCGGTGGCCTCCTCGATGGCGTCCCACAGGTCGGTGGTCTCGGTGTTCCCGTGGGCGTGGCGGGCGATGTAGAGGCGGATGCCCTCGCGGAAGCGGTCCTCGCCGAGGTACTGCTCCAGCATCCGCACGACGGCGGCGCCCTTCTCGTAGGTGAGGACGTCGAACATGCCCTCGGCCTCGGCCGGGGACACGACCTCGAACTCGATGGGCCGGGTGGTGGCGAGGGCGTCGGTGTCGAACGCGGCGGTGCGGGCCACCCCGAAGTCGGTCCAGCGATCCCACTCCGGGCGGAAGGCGTCGGTGCAGCGCATCTCCATGAAGGTGGCGAAGGCCTCGTTGAGCCAGATGCCGTTCCACCAGCGCATGGTGACCAGGTCGCCGAACCACATGTGGGCGATCTCGTGGTGGATCACGTCGGCCACCCGCTGGAGCTCGCCCTGGGTCGCCCGGTCGGGGTCGACCAGGAGGACCGCGTCGCGGAAGGTGACGCAGCCCAGGTTCTCCATGGCCCCGAAGGCGAAGTCGGGCACCGCGACGAGGTCGAGCTTGTCGGCCGGGTAGGCGACGCCGAAGTACTCGGTGAAGTGGCGGAGGGCGAAGGCTCCCGACTCGAGGGCGAAGCGGGCCAGGTCGGCCTGGCCGGCCCGGTGCACCACCCGCAGGGGGACGCCGTCGACGTCGACGGGGTCGGTGGCCTCGAGCGGGCCCACCACGAAGGCGACGAGGTAGGTGGACATCACCATGGTCTCGGCGAAGCGCACCCGACGGTGGCCGTCGTCGAGGTCCTCGACCTCCTCCTCGGCCGCGTTGCTCACCGCGAAGAGACCGTCGGGGACGTCGAGGGTGATGGTGAAGGTGGCCTTCAGCTCGGGCTCGTCCCAGCACGGGAAGGCCCGACGGGCGTCGGTGGCCTCGAACTGGGTGGTGGCGATGCGGCGGGACTCGCCGTCGTCGTCGGTGAAGCTCGACCGATAGAAGCCCCGGAGCTTGTCGTTGAGGATGCCGGCGAAGCGCAGGTGGACGGTCGCGCGCCCGGGGGTGAGCGCCTGGGGCAGGGCGAGGGTGGCTCGCTCGGAGCCCTCGTCGAGGGTGACGCTGGCGTCGGTGCGGGTGCCGTCGCGCTCGACCCAGGCCTCGTCCACCGTGAGCTCGATGGCGTTGAGGACGACCTCGGCGGTGGCCTCGGCCACCTCGACCTCCACGGCCACGGTGCCGGTGAAGGTGGCGGCGTCGAGGTCGGGGCGCAGCCGCAGGTCGTAGCGGCGGGGGAGGACGGTGCGGGGCAGGCGGTGGGGGTCCGGTGCGGTCACCGCGGGGACCCTACCGGCGGTCCCTAGACGACCGCTCCGGGGTCGGCGTCGGGGTCGTCGTCGGGCACCACGTGGGGCTCGTCGTGGCCCACGATGGTCTCGTCCTCGAGACCCACCCCGGTGTGGCGGGCGCGGTCGAGGGCGGTGTCGTCGGGCGGCGGGCTCTCCTCGTCCGGCGGCGGCGGGACGGGCGGGGTGGACGGGGTGACGTCGTCGGGGGCCATGGACGTGCCCTACCCCCGGGTCGCCCGGCGACGCAGCCCGACGGCCGCCCTCACCAGCCCCGGTACTCGGGGTCGCGACGCTCGACGAAGGCGGCGATGCCCTCCTGGGCGTCGGCCGAGTGCATGGCCAGCTCCTGGGCCAGTGCCTCGTCGGCGAAGGACCCGGCCCGGTCCGACTCCAGGGACCGGTTGACCAGCCACTTGGTCAGGGCCAACGACCGCGACGGACCGGAGGCCAGACGGGCCGCCCACTCGGCCGCGGTGGTGGCCAGCTCGTCGGCCGGCACCACCCGGTTCACCAGCCCCATCCGCTCGGCGGCGTCGGCGTCGAGCGCATCGCCGAAGAACATGAGCTCCTTGGTGCGCTGGGGGCCGATCAGGCGGGGCAGGAGGTAGGCCCCTCCGCCGTCGGGCACGATGCCCCGCCGCACGAACACCTCGATGAAGCGGGCCGAGTCGGCGGCCAGCACCAGGTCGCAGGCGAAGGCCAGGTGGGCGCCGAGGCCGGCCGCGGTGCCGTTGACCGCGGCGATGACGGGCACCTCGCAGTCGAGCACGGCGGCCACGAGGCGCTGGGCGCCCTCCCGCAGCACGCGCGCCACGTCGCCCACGGCCCGATCGGGGGCGCCGTCGGGCCGGGCCACGGCGGCGCGGGGTGCGCGCAGGTCGGCGCCGGTGCAGAACGCCTTCCCGGTGGCGGTGAGGACCACGGCGCGGGTGCCGAGGTCGGCCGACGCATCGGCCAGGAGCGAGATGACCCGCTCGCGCTGGTCCGGCGTGATGGCGTTGCCCACCTCCGGTCGGTCGAGGGTGACCCACTCCACGCCCCCCTCCTGGCGGTGCTGCACCTGGTCCTCGAGCGGTCGGTCCTCGGCCATGGCCGCAGCGTAGGTGACCGACCTGACGACCCATCAGGTCGGTGCCGGGTGGTGGCCGCCCCGGCGCCACCCCGTCCCTGCGACGCGGGTCAGCGGTCTCGCTGGTCGCGCGATGCACGTCGGGAGGTGGGCGGATCGAGGCGATGGCGGCGTGCCGGGATCGTCGGGGGGCCGGGCCTAGGGTGCGGGCCCATGGCCGCGGCCCCCGCCACCGTGCTCCAGGCACCGGCCAAGCTGACGCTGGGCCTGCGGATCACGGGCGTGCGCGCCGACGGGTTCCACCTGATCGACGCCGAGATGGTGGGCCTCGACCTGGCCGACACCCTGACCTTCTCGCCGGGTGACGGGCTCGAGGTCGAGGCCGCCGGCTCGGGCCTCCCGGTGCCCGCCACCGACGACAACCTGGTCCGCCGGGCCCTCGCCGCGGTGGGCCGGCGGGCCCGGGTCCACCTGCTGAAGCGCATCCCCGCCGGCGGTGGCCTGGGCGGGGGATCGGCCGACGCCGCCGCCGTGCTCCGCTGGGCCGGCGTCACCGACCTCGCCCTGGCCGCCTCGTTGGGGGCCGACGTGCCCTTCTGCCTGGCCGGCGGCCGGGCGCGGGTGCGGGGCGTGGGCGAGCAGCTCGAGCCCCTGGCCCACCGCGACGCCACCTACACCCTGGTCGTGCCCCCGTTCGGTTGCTCCACGCCCGCCGTGTACCGGGCCTGGGACGACATGGGCGGTCCCGAGAGCCCCTCGGGCAACGACCTGGAGCCGGCCGCCCTGCGGGTCGAGCCCCGCCTGGCCGCCTGGCGCGACGCCCTGGGCCAGGCCACCGGCGAGGTGCCGGTGCTGGCCGGCAGCGGCAGCACCTGGTTCGTCCCCGGGGCCCACCCCGCCCCCGACCGCATCGTGGTGCGAACGGTCTCGTCGTCACTCGCTCGCTAGCGCTCGCTCCGTTCCGACGGTGCGAGCGCAGCGAGCGCGACCAGCTCGAGCGAGGAGCTTGCTCCGAGCTCGAAGACCCCTAGAAGCCGCCGTCGCGGCGGAGGGTGTAGGGGTCGGTGCTGCGGTCGGAGCCGACGGCGCGGACGGCCACGTCGATCTCGCCGGAGTCGTTGCCCAGGCAGGACTCGCCGATGGACACCTCGGCAGGCCGGCCCTCGGCGCTGATCTCGCGCCCGATGCGCTCGCCGTCGCGGCGGACGTCGAGCTCCATGGTCGTGCCCTCCGGTGCCGTGAGGGTGATGGTGAGGCGGCCGCTGCAGGTGAGGTCGAAGCCGTCGTCGACGGGCAGGACGAACCGGTCGACCTCGTCGCGGGGGACGATGGTGCCCTGGACCACCGGATCCTCCGCAGTGAGCTCGGTGGGGTCGTCGAGGCCGTCGGGTTCGGCCTCGCAGCCGTTCAGGGGGTAGCTGTCGTAGTCGTCGTAGCCCTCGTCGCAGGTCTCGCCGTCGGTGTGGGGTCGAGGGTCGTCCAACGTGCCGTCGGGCCGGCACCCCTGGAACGGCTTCGGGTCGCACGGCGGGATCGTGGTCGTGGTGGTCGCCGGCGCGGTGGTGGTCGTCGTGGTCACCGCCGCGGCCTCGGGTGAGGGGTCGTCGCCGCCCCCGCCGAGCAGGGCCGCGCCGACGCCCACCAGCAGCAGGGCCAGCACCACCGCGGCCCCGCCCAGCACCAGGGCACGGTGGCGGCGGACGGCGTCGGCCAGGCCGGTGAGCGGCGAGGTCCCGTCGGTGCCGCCGCGCAGGCGGGCGGCCGAGGGCCGACGGGCGGGCTGGCGCTCCAGGGCGCCGGCCAGGAGGGACCGCAGGGCCGGCGGAAGGTCGCGCGGGGGGCGCTCCACCCGTCCCAGCGCAGCGCGGTGCATGAGCACCCGGGGATCGGTGTCGATGGCGCCGAAGGGCCCCTGCCCCGTGAGGGCGAACAGCATCGTCGCCCCCAGGGAGAAGACGTCGGCCGCGGCGCCGGCCGGCTCGCCCCGGGCCTGCTCGGGGGCCATGAACCCGGGGGTGCCGACGACCATGGCGGTGGCGGTGAGGCCCGGGGTGTGGTCGCTGGCGCGGGCGACGCCGAAGTCCACCAGGCGGGGCTCGCCCCCGGTGGTGAACAGCACGTTCTCCGGCTTGATGTCGCGGTGCACCACGCCCTGGCGGTGGGCGGCGGCGAGCGCGTCGAGCAGGCGGTCGGCCAGCACCTCCACGCTGTGGGGGTCGAGGGGCCCGTGCGCGGCCACCCGGTCGTGCAGGCTGCCACCGGCCAGGTAGGGCATCACCAGGACCACGTCGTCGCCGTCGTCGACGAGGTCGAGGAGGCGGACGATGCCGGGGTGGTCGAGGCTGGCCAGGACCTCGGCCTCGCGTCGGATCCGGGCCCGGGCCCGGGCGATCTCCTCGGGCGTCCCGTGCAGCGAGAGCCGCTTCAGCGCCACCTCGGCGCCGTCGGGACCCACGGCCAGGTCGACCACCCCCATGCCCCCGCGACCGAGCCGGCGCGTCACCCGGTACTGCATCAGGCGCACCCTACGGGGACGGGTTCCCGGCCCGGGCGCGCGTGGGGAGACGCCGGGCGAGGGGTAGGGTTGGCCTCGTGCCGCAGACCTCCGACACCGTCATCACCGAAGCCCTGACCGTCATCGATCGGTCGCTGCCCCAGCTCGCCTCGCGCGAGCTGGTGTCGTCGGCCGAGATGTCCGACCTCCTGCTCGACCTGCGCCTCCTGCTGATGTCGGCCGACGTCGCCGTGGCCGAGGCCGGGGTGGGGGCCGACGCCGGCGAGGGCCCGCTGCCCGCGTGAGCCAGCCACCAGGCCCGGCCTGATCAGGCCAGGGCCAACAGCTCTGCGAACGACGCCTCCAGGCAGGTGCGCAGCAGCTCGGGGTCGTCGACCGCCCCGGCGTCGAGGTGCAGCCCCATGTCCAGGCTGCCGTCGACCGAGATGGTCGTCAGGTTCCACGCGGTGCCCCCCAGGGGCCCGATGGGGTGGTTGCCGAGGATGCGGGCACCGGCGATGTAGAGCGGGAACGGCGCCCCCCGCACGTTCGAGGTGGTGAAGTCCACCGTGGCCGTCTGCTGGCGGACCAGCCGGGTGAGCACCGGACCTGGCAGCAGCGTGCCCAGGCCCGCCACCGCGCCGGCGAAGCCGACGGCCCGCTCCTCCTTGGTGACGCCGAGCCGGGCGCTGACCTCGGCGAAGCGGGCGCGGGGATCGGGGTCGGTGGGCACCCGGACCCGCGTGGGGGCGAAGGCGTTGCCGCCCGGGGTGCGCGAGCCGCCCCGGGCCCGGGTGCTCACGGGCATGGCCATGCGGAGCTCGTCCACCGGCACGTCGCGCGCCCGGTGGTAGGCCCCGGCCCCGCCCGCGGCCCCCGCCACGAACAGGTCGTTGACGCTGCCGCCCAGGGCCCCGGCGGCGGCCTTGGCCCCGTCGAGCGGGACGCGCAGCAGCTCCAGACGACGCTCGAGGGTGCGGTCGCGCCACAGCGGTGAGAGCGACGAGCCGGTGACGCCCAGCTGGCGGATGAGCGATCGCACCGTGGCTGCGGCGTCGCCCGGGAGCTCGGCCAGGCGGGAGGGGTCACCCACCAGGTCGGCGGTGCCCTCGACCGCTTGGCGGACGAGGTCGCGGGGGGTGCGGGTGAGCTCGGCGAGGGCATCGGTGAGGGAGTCGACCGGGGAGTCCGAGGTGGTCGACGGGTCCAGGTCGTCGTCGTCCGGGGGCCGGGGCGGCCGTCGTGGGCCGGGGTCGCGCTCGATGTCGATGAACTGCTCGGACATGCGGATGCCGCCCACGCCGTCGGTGATGGTGTGGTGCAGCTTCTGGACCATGGCGCCGCGGCCGTCCCCGAGCCCGTCGACGAGGACGAACTCCCACAGCGGGCGGTCGCGGTCGAACGGCGCGCCGGCCACGTCCACGGCCAGGTCGAGCAGGGTGCGCTCGCTGCCGGGGGCGTCGAGGGTCACCTGGCGCACATGGCGGTCGAGGTCCACGTCGGGCTCGTCGACCCACGTGGGCGTGCCCAGCCCGGCCAGGCCGTCCTCCACCCGGCGGCGGAGGCGGGGCACCGCCACCAGGGCATCGCCCATGCGCTCCCGGAAGCGTTCCAGGTCGGCGGGGCGGTCGAAGAGGGTGACGTTGGCGAACGTCGAGGTGAGGTGGGGGTCGGCGTCGAGGGCCCACATGAGGGCCTCGACGTCGCTCAGGTGTCGGTCGGCCACCTCGGGAGGGTAGGCCGCGGGGGCGGCCCGGGTGCTCGAGGCGTCAGCGCGACAGCGACGTGTGCTTGAACTCGTTGATGGTGGGGTCGTCGGCGAGGAGGCCGACCACCCTGTCGATGGTGGCCCGGGCGTGGGCGCCGTCGTCGCCCGGGCGGTCCATGAGCCGGACGAATGCGGCGTGGGGGCCGTGGACGAAGGTGGGCACGCCCCACACGTCGTGGTCGGCGGCTGCGGCCTCGTGCTCGGCCCGGACGGTGGCCAGCAGGCTGCCGTCATCGACCGCGGCCAGCGCGGCGTCGGCGTCGAGGCCGTGGTCGGCCAGGACCTTGGCCACCACCTCGCGGTCGCGCAGGTCCAGGCCGTGGTCGTGACGGGCCGCGAACAGGTCCCGGTGCACGGCCGGGAAGGCATCGGGCGCGGTGTCGCGCACGTGCACGCCGACCTGGAGCGCGACCAGGCCGCTGTCCTCGTGGGGCCGGTCCCAGATGGGGCTCTGGCCCTCGTCCACGTGGACCTGGCCCAGGGAGAACGGGACGAAGGTGACGTCCCAGCCGGCGCCGTCGGTCAGCCCGGCCAGCACGTGCTCGTGGGCGTTGCGGGCGAAGGGACAGCGGTAGTCCCAGGTGACGGCGAAGGAGGTCATGCCCGGTGCAACGGGCGCAGGTGGGCCGTTTCTTCCGCGGCTCAGGGCCGACGCCACAGGCGACGGGCCACGCGCCCCACCACCAGGCCGACGGCGACCCCGCCCAGCACGTCGCTGGCGTGGTGGATCTTGACGTGGACCCGGCTGGAGGCCACCAAGCCGGCCAGGCCGTACCAGGCGGCCCGGGAGGCCGCCGGGCGGCCCTCGGAGAGGAGGGTGGCGGCGCAGAAGGCGGCGCTGGCGTGCCCGCTCGGGAAGCTGGTGGTGAGCGGGATGCGCAGGTGGTGGGGACGGGCGAAGTCGGGCACCGGCCGCTCCCGCTTGAAGAGGGACTTGAGCACCCCGTTGACGACGGTGGACTCCACCCCGAGCACGCCCGAGAGCCGCACCGCCTCGAGGGCGTGGCGGTCCGAGCGCAGCCCCCGGGTGGCCCCCAGCAGGTGCCACAGCAGGCTGAAGTCGGCCAGCTCGGTGACCGAGTACATGACCCGGTCGACCGGGGCCCGGCCCCGCAGGTGGGTCTCGAAGAGGTCGTCGACGGCGTCGTCGAAGCCGTCGAGGTGGGCCAGGGCCCGCTCGGACCACTCCGGCGTCGGCCCGCCGGTGATGTCGCCCACGGCCTCGACCACCGCGCCGAGGGGCGCGTCGGGGTCGACCGCCTCGTCGGGCTCGTGGGGGTCGACGCTCGGGCCGGTGGCGGTCATGTCCGGATGCTACGGGTCGGTCGTCGCGCCGCCGGAGCCGGTGGGGGCGGCGGGGCGGTGGGAGGGGCGCTCAGCGGACGCCCGCCCCGACCTCGACCGGGACGGTGTCGACGGCGGGGGGCGCGGCCTCGGCCGGGGCGGCGACACCGGACTCGACCGCGGCCCGAGCCGGGTCACCGCCGAACTGCGGGCACCACTGCTGGAACGAGCACCACGAGCAGAGCGGACCCGGCTTGGGGCGGAAGTCGTCGCGGGCGCACGCCTGGGTGACCGCCTGCCAGATGGCGCCGACCCGGGTGCGCAGGCCACGGGTGGACTGGTCGGTGGGGACGGCGGTGATGGTGACGGGCTCGGCCAGGTGGAGCAGCTGGATGCGAGCCGGCCGGCGGCCGAAGAGCTCCTCGCAGAGCAGCGAGTAGAAGTGGATGCCGCCCATCTTCGACTGCTCGTAGCGGTCCGAGGGGGCCCGTCCCGTCTTGTAGTCGGTGACGAGCAGCTCGCCGTCCTCGTCGAGCTCCAGGCGGTCGATGATGCCGACCAGGTTCAGGTCGGCCACCGGGACCTGGAGCCGCAGCTCGAGGCCGATGGGGCGGATCCGCCGTGGGTCCTCGAGCAGGAAGTAGTTGCGCACCAGGCGCTCGGCCTCGGCCAGGAAGGCGGCCCGGGCCTCGTCGTCGAGGTCGAGCGCGGCCAGCTCGCCGTCGGGGCCGTCCATGGCCTCGGTGGCTGCGACGAGGCAGGCGAGGGCGGCCTCCACCGTGCGGGCGTCGGGCTCGAGGCCGAACAGGCGCTCGAGGGCGCTGTGGACCAGCGTGCCCTTGAGCATGGCCGGGGACGTGGGCTCGGGGATGCGGTCGATGGCCGAGAAGCGGAAGGCCAGGGCGCAGTCCTTGAACGACGAGACCTTCGACGGGGAGAGGGTGGAGGGGACCGGCAGCGCCATGCCCCCGACGGTACAACCGGGGTGTGACAGCGGGGCGGACGGCGGGACCCGACCCGACCGCCAGGGCGGTCCCCGCCGGCCGGCCTACCCGGCCGAGAGGTGGCTGCCCCGCGGGGCGGGGGCCACGGCGTCGAGGCCGTCGAGGGCACCGTCCTCCACGCACGCGGCCAGGCGGCCGAGCTCCGCCGCGGTGAGCACCGGCGGTCCCTCCAGCAGGCTGCCGGGGATCAGGCGGGGCGGGACCCGGGTGGCCGGCGGGCAGGGGGCGTCGCGGTCGGTCACCAGGAAGGGCTCGACGTAGGGGACCCAGGCGCTGCGCTCGGCCAGGGCGGAGCGGACGACCGCAGCCAGGCGGGCCACGGCCTGCGGGGTGGAGGGGTCGCCGTCGTCGAGGCTGACGACGTGGGCCCCCGACGGGCCCAGCACGAAGCGCGCCTGGCCCAGGTTCCGCACCAGGTGGTCGGCCGGCAGGCCGTCCAGGGCGCGGTCCAGGTCGTCGAGGCCGTGGTGGCGTGGCCATCCCATCCCGCCCTCCATCGGATGGGCCGAACGGATCATGAGCGGTCCACCCTCCGGGGTGACGATCCGCGCGGACGCAGGGGCTCGGAGGGCCGTCCCCGTCGCACCACTACCGTGGCCGGATCGACCCGAGCCCGCCCCCACCGCCCGTCCCGGACGACGACGAGGCGGCCGTCCGCACCGTGGTCGAGCGGTTCTACGCAGCCTTCGAGGCCCGCGACCTCGACGAGATGTCGGACCTGTGGGCCCACGAGGACGACGTCGCCTGCACCCACCCGGGCTGGGCCACGTTGCACGGGTGGGCCGCGGTGTCCGCCTCCTGGTTCGCCATCTTCGACCAGGTGGCCCCGCTCCAGGTGTTCGTCACCGACGAGCGGGTGCGGGTCGTGGGCGACGTGGCGTGGGTGACCCTCGACGAGAACCTCCTGGGAGCGGTGAGCGACGCCGTGGGCACCACCGCGGCCGCCCTCAACGTGCTCCGTCGCGACGCCGAGGGCTGGCGGCTGGTGGCCCACCACGGCTCCGTGGTGGAGGTCCGCCCCGGCGCCTGAGCCCCGGCGGGCGCACCGTCAGGTGGTGTCGTCTCCGGGCGCGAGGGCATCGTCGGACTCCTGGGCCGCCCAGCGGAACACGCCGGTGGCCATGAGCGAGCGCTCGGCCCGGGCCCGGGCGCCGAAGACCTCGGAGCGCACCCGGTGCAGCCCGGGGTCGTCGCCGCCGGCCTGCACCGCCATCTCGGCCAGGTGCCCGGCCAGGCGCAGGTCGGCGTCGTCGCCGGAGCCCACCAGCTCCCGAGCCCGGTCGGCGAGGGCCGCCGGCCCCCCGGCCAGGGCGGCCACCTCGGCGGCCAGGGCGGCATCGGGGGCGGGCTTGAGGTGGGCCGGGTTGCCGTCGTACCAGCCGCCGTAGAGGCGCCAGACACCCCGCACCAGGAACTCGGGGTCGTCGTAGATGGGACGCAGGTAGGGCTTCTCGAGCAGGTCCTCGGGCGCCCGCACGGTGTGGACGATCTCGTCGAGGCGGGCGCCCTCGTTCATGAGGGCCAGGGTGTCGTCGTGGAGCACCTCGAGCAGGCTGGCCGTGTCGGTGAGCACGGCCCGCACCCGCTCGCGCCCCCGGACGGGGAGGCCGTGGCCCGGGAGCAGGAGCTCGGGGTCGAGGGCGGCCATGGCCCGCAGGCCCCGGGCCCAGTCCGCGGCGTAGCGCTGCACCTTCTGCGGGTTCCCGGCGTTGGGCGCGCACCAGATGATCATGTCGCCGGTGCAGAGGGTGCGCCGCTCGGGCACCCACACCCAGGTGGCGTCGTCGGTCTCGCCCCGTGCGTGCTGGAGCTCGAGGACCAGGCCGCCCACCTCGAGGTGGAGGTGGTCGCGGTAGGTGGTGTCGGGCCGGCGGTAGTCGGTGGGCCAGCGCAGCCCGGGCGCCCGGAACTGGCGCTGGTTGATCACCGCGTTGTAGCCGGCGCAGGCCTCGTAGCGGTCGAAGCGGGTGTGGACGTCCTCGTGCGCCACGACCTGCAGCGGGGGGTCGCCGCCGGCGGCCGCGTCGGCCTCGAACGGGCCGGTGCCGAAGACGTGGTCGATGTGGCCGTGGGTGTAGACGGCGGTGTGGGCCCGGGCGGCGTCCCAGCCCCGCACGGCCGTGTGCACCGCGTCGGCGGCCAGGGGACTGCCGGTGTCGACCAGCACGAGGCCGTCGCCGGTGCGCAGCACGGCCACGTTGGCGAAGGACTCCACGAAGGCGGTGTCGTCGCCCACCTCGGAGAGCTGGTTCCCGGGGACGAAGGGGTGGTGCTCGTCAGCGGCGGCCTCGCCGTCGATGATGCGGTCGGACAGGTCGAGCAGGTCGGTCACGGGGCTCCTCCGCGCGGGCTGCCGGCCACCCTAGGAGCACCGGTCGGCGGTGTGCCCGCCGTCCCGGGTGGCGGCGGGACGGGGCCGGTGCCGGGCCCTCACGTAGGATCGCCGGATGGACGAGGGGACGACGGGCGTGGGCGTCACCCCGGCGACACCGGCCGCCGACGCCGAGGTCCCGGTCGACGGGCGCACGGCGCGCGCCCGGCGCACCCGCGAGGCCATCGTGGAGGCCTGCGTGGCCCTCATCAACCAGGGTGACGTGCGCCCCACCGCACCGCGCATCGCCGAGGAGGCGGGCGTCTCCGTGCGGTCGGTGTTCCAGCACTTCGACGACCTCGAGGCCCTGTTCACCATGGTCGCCGAGCGGGCCGTGGCCGAGGTGGTCGACCTGCTGCGACCGATCTCACCCACCCTGCCCTTCGAGGAGCGCCTCGGCGCCCTCGTCGACCAGCGGGCCCGCTTGCTCGAGGCCATCACGCCGGTCCGGCGCGCCGGTGCCGTCCACGGCCCGGGGTCGCCGGCCATCCGCAGCAAGGTCCAGGCCGGCCACGAGTTCTTCCGGGCCGAGGTCGAGCAGGTCTTCGCCCCCGAGCTGGGGGCCTTCCCGGCGTCCCGGCGCGAGCGGCTGCTCGACATGGTCGACCTGGCCGCGACCTGGGCGTCCTGGGACGTGCTGCGCACCCTCGACGGCCGCAGCGTCGAGGAGGCCTCGGCGGTGTGGCCGACATGATCCGCGCCGTGCTCGGGACGTGCCGGTGACGCCCACCTTGCGGGGCCTGCGCTCGGCCGCGGCCTGGGCGGTGGAGGCCGTGGCCACCGGCGTGTCGGGCGTGCGCACCCTGGTCCCGGGGGCCCCGGTGCCCGCGTCGCTGCGCGAGGACGTGCTCGTGTCGGTGGCCCAGGCCCGGGAGGCGACGGTGATGGCCTGGGTGCACGGCGAGTGGCGGGCCTTCGCCGGCTCGGTGCCCGACGGCGACGTCCGCCTGGCCCTCGACCGCCACGCCCGGGCGTGCGCCCGGGCCGGCTACCCCGTGCCCGCGACGGTGCTCGACGACGTCCTCCCCCCGGCCACCGTGCGGGGCGTGCGGGCCGTCGTGGTCCGGGGCCGGCTGGAGGCCGAGGTCGAGGCCCGCACCCGACGGGTGGTCGGGGCCCTGCGCCACCGGCGTCCCTCGCGGGCCGTCCTCGTCGACGTGCCGCTCGCGGCGGTGGGCCTGGCCGCGGCCGCGCCGGCCATGGGCGTGGGGGCGGTCCTCGGCACCCTCGCCCGGCTCGCCCCTGCCGCGCCCGTGGTCGAGGGGGCCGACGACCCCGAGGTGGGCCTGCTCGGCGCGCTCGCGGCCGAGGCCGTCACCGTGCTGCTGGCCAACGCCGGGGTCCGCACGCTCGTGCTGGCTGCGCCCGTCGAGGTGGCCGTCGGCCTCCGCTCCGGGCCCAGCGCCGCCACCGTGCGGGTCGGCCGGGGCCGGGTCCAGGTGACCGACGGGATCGCCCCCGACGCCCTCGTGGTCCTCCAGGGCGACGTCGAACCCCTCGTCCGCCTGGCCGCCGGCGTCGTCCTCCGCGAGGCCCTCGAGGTCGTCCCCCGCCCCTGACCCGCCCCCGGGCGCGGTCGTTCCTTGGACGGGTGTCGTTGCCTGGCACGGTCAGGCGTCCAAGGTCCGGTGGGTCGGGTCGTCGCGTGGTCGGTCTTCGGACGGGTGTCGTTGCCTGGCGCGGTCAGGCGTCCAAGGTCCGGTGGGTGGAGGGCGTCAGCTGGGGAGGTCGAGGAGGTCGTCGGGCTGGTCGGCGGGGGGGCTGGTGAGGTCCCAGCGGCCGCGGTGCTTCTCGAAGCGCCACCAGCGCCCGGCGGGGTCGAGGCGGAGCTGGAGCGCTCCGGCGGTGATGCGGTTGGCGGTGGCGTGGACCCGGGCGCCGGCGGGCAGGGACTCGACGACAGCGTCCCGGGCGGCGGCCATGGTGGCCACGGGAGGCCGCCACGGGTCGGCGCCGAGGACGGCCAGGGCCGGCGCCCCGCCGTGGTCCCACGCCCGGGCCAGGCGGTCGAGGTCGTCGGCGGCGACGCCGCTGACCCGGGCCAGGGCGGCCAGGGCCGGGGCCCGCCCGCCGAGGGTGGCGGCCCGGCGGGCCAGGTCGGCGTCCTCGTCGAGGTCGAGGCCGGCGCCGCCCTCGCCCCGGAGCTGGGCCCACGCCCGGCGGGCGGCGTCGGCGGCCAGGGTGCGGAGGCCCTCGGCGGTGAACGGGGCGTCGGCGGGCGGGTCCGACGGCCACGGCGCCGGGCACCCGGGGCGGGACGGGAGGGGCGCCCGGCGCACCGCGGGCGGCGCCGTCGCGGCCTCGCCGGCCGGGCCCGCCGATGGCCCTGCCGCGGTCGCGCCCCGGCCGACCGGGGGTTCCGACGGCAGCCGCCGCCGTCCCGGTCGTGGGGCCGGGTCCGCCGACCCGGGGGTTCCGACCGCGGCCCGCGCCGGCCGCTCGCGGCGCCGAGCCTGCGACGGTGCTCCCGCCGCCGCGCCGCGGGCGTCCCGGCCGTGGTCGCCGCCCGTCGCTGTCTCCGTCGGCCTCACTCGACTCACCCGCGTCTCGGTCCCGATCGGGTCCGCCGGGTCCGGCTCACGCCTGCCGGTCGGCGGCCGCTCGCCACGACCTGGCGGGCCACCTCGCCCTCGTCGACCGGGGTGGTGCGGGAGGCGTCCTCGTCCTCGGGCGCCCCCTCGACGGCCCGGCGGTGGGCCCGGAGCGCGGCCGAGCAGGGCCTCGCGGGTCCGACCCCGGACGTGGAAGAGGGCGAAGGGGTCGTCGTCGAGGACGTCGGCCACGAGGTAGCAGACGGCGGCCGCGTGCTTGCACGGGTCGGCCCAGTCGGGGCACGAGCAGCGCGGGCGCAGGTCACCGGGGCCGGGCAGCAGGTCGACCCCGGCGTCGCGCGCGTCGACGGCCACCTCGGGGTCGAGCTCGCCGTCGAGGAGGGCGGCGGCGTGGCCGGCCCGGCCGGCGATCGCCGCGACCAGGCGGTCCCACTCGTCGTCGTCGAAGGTCCGGACCCGCACCAGCACCCGGTAGCGGCCGGGCCGCCCGCCCCGCACGAAGGCGGTGACCTCGCCCGCATCCACGCGCAGGGTGGACACCCGTTCCTGGCGGGCGTAGGTGCGGCCCCGGGGGAGCCGGTTGGGGTCGAGGCGGGCCCGGTTCTCGAGGGCGTCGACCCAGGCCCGCCCCCACCAGGTGCGCCCGAACTGGCGGGCCATCAGCCCACGTCCACGTCGCCCAGCTCGACGAGGGCCCGGAGGGATCCGTCGTCGAGCTCGGAGACCCAGCCCTCGCCGGAGGTCACGACGGCCTCGGCCAGGGCCCGCTTGCCCTCGAGCAGGGTGGCGATGCGGTCCTCGACGGTGCCCTCGCACACCATGCGGTGCACCTGCACGGGGCGGTCCTGGCCGATGCGCCACGCCCGGTCGCTGGCCTGGTCCTCGACCGCGGGGTTCCACCAGCGGTCGTAGTGCACCACGTGGGTGGCCCGGGTGAGGTTGAGGCCGGTGCCGCCCGCCCGGATGGAGACGACGAGGACGTCGAGGGCCCCGTCCTGGAACGCGTCGACCAGCTCCTGGCGCCGGCCCGCGGAGGTGCCCCCGTGGAGGAAGGCGACGCGCATGCCGCGCCCGGCGAGGTGGGTCTCGAGGACGTGGCCCATGGCCACGTACTGGGTGAACACCAGGGCGGCGTCGCCCTCGGCGACCACGGTGTCGAGGATGTCGGTGGCTGCTTCGAGCTTGCCCGACCGGCCCTCGACGGGCGTCGTCTGCCCGAGGTACTGGGCCGGGTGGTTGCAGATCTGCTTGAGGCCGGTGAGCAGCTTGAGCACGAGGCCCCGCCGGGCGATGCCCTCGGCCTCCTCGACCTCGGCCATCGTCGTGGTGACCGTGGCCCGGTAGAGGGTGGCCTGCTCGGCGGTGAGGTTCACCACGTGGTCGGTCTCGGTCTTGGGGGGCAGGTCGGGGGCGATGTCGGGGTCGGACTTGCGCCGCCGGAGGAGGAAGGGCCGGACCAGCCGGGCCAGCGCGTCGGTGGCCTCGGGGTCGCGGTCGCGCTCGACGGGGACCGCGACCTCCCGTCGGAAGCGGTCGAGCGGGCCGAGGAGCCCCGGCGTGGTCCAGTCGAGGAGGGCCCACAGGTCGACGAGGCGGTTCTCGACGGGCGTGCCGGTGAGGGCGAAGCGGGCGTCGGACGGGATGCGGCGCAGGGCCCGGGCCGTGCGGGAGAGGGGGTTCTTGACCGCCTGGGCCTCGTCCGCCGCCACCAGGCCCCACCCCCGTCGGGCGAGGGTGTCGGCCTCGCGCCGCACCACCCCGTAGGTGGTGAGCACGAGGGCGTCGTCCTCGACGACCTCCAGCGTCCGCCCCGACCCGTGGTAGCGGTGGACGGGCACCGACGGGGTGAAGCGTGCCGCCTCGCGAGCCCAGTTGCCCAGCACCGACACGGGGCAGACGACGAGCGTGGGACGCCCGCGGGGACGCCGGTGCAGGTGGACGGCGAGGAGCTGGAGGGTCTTGCCCAGGCCCATGTCGTCGGCCAGCACGCCGCCCAGGCCGAGCTCGGCCATCTCGGCCAGCCAGGTGACGCCCGTGCGCTGGTAGGGCCGCAGCTCGGCGCGCAGGCCCTGCGGGGAGGGGGTGGACCGGCGGCCATCGACGGCGCGCAGTCGCGCCGCCAGGGTGGCGAGGGGGCCCTCGACCACGGCCTCGACGGACTCGCCGTCGACCACCAGGCTGCCGCCCAGGGCGGCGGCGAGGGCCGCCCCGCTGGTGACCCGGGGCCGCTGGCGGAGGCGGGCCAGTCGCTCGGGGTCGGCCCGGACCCACCGCCCCCGCAGCCGGACCACCGCCCGCTTGGCGGTGGCCAGCTGCTCCAGCTCGGCCTCGGTGAGCTCCTCACCGCCCACGCTCGCCTGCCACCGCAGCGTGCACAGGCCGGCGAGGTCGAGGCCGGCGCCGCTGTCGGCGTCGGGGGTGGGCGTGGCCGTCGCCACCGTGGGCGTGAGCCGGACCTCGTCGAGCACCCCCACGGGCCACAGGACCTCCATGCCGGCGGCGGCCAGGTCGTCGGCGGTGGGCCCCATCAGCTCGGCCACCTCGTCGCCGGACAGGGCGATGCGGTCGGGCCGGGCCTGGTCGAGCAGGCCCTTCAGCGGGGGCCAGGCCCGGGCGCCGCGGCGGAGGCCCAGGAGCACGGCGTCCTCGGCGTCGGGCCCGAACCGCGACAGCACGGCCGCCGGCGCCACCCACAGGTCGGCGGCGTCGAGGACGAGGCTGGCGTCGGCCCGGCTGCCCACCTGGAGGACCGCGGCGAAGGCCTCGTCGCCCTCGTCGTCGTCGACCTCGGGGTCGTCACCGGCCTCCAGGCGCAGGGCGACGGTGACCTCGGCCGCGGCGGCCACCGTGGTGGTCAGCCAGCTGCGGGCGTCGTCCACCGGCGTGGGCTCCGGGGCCGCGAAGGGACGGTGGCCGGCCACGGTGGCCGCGGCGGCGGTCCGCACGTAGACGTCGGCCACCGCGTCGCCGAAGCGGTCGAGCAGCCAGCGGGCCGACGTGATGCGCACCGGGGGCCCGACGTCGAGCACGGTGCAGTGCGCGGCCGGCGGGAGGCGGGCGGCGGCGACGAAGCGCCCGGCGGCGTCGGCCGGGTCGAGGGGACCGAGGCGCCAGGTGTCGGTGTGGTCGTCGTCGACGGCGGGGAGCACGCGGCCCCGGGCCACGAGCGACAGGGCGTCGCGGGTCGCCTCGGCCCAGGCGTGCACGGACGGCCCGCAGCCGGCGTCGACGGGGAGGTCGACGAGCTCGTCGAGGGCGTCGGCCAGGGCCAGCCACCGCACCGGCGCCTCCCTGCGACGGATGGTCCGGCCCGCCGGGGCGGCCAGCGCGACCGTCCCCTCGGGCCCGTCGCCCTCGGGTCGGTGGCGGTCGGGGTGCCAGAGCGCGAGGCGACCCGCCCGGGCCGGCGTGCCGGGCACGAACACCGCTTCCACGCCGGGGGCGAGCAGGGGCGAGACCACCCACCGATGGTAGGAGCGGGGTGCGACAGCCCCTCTCCGCGCTGGTCGGCACCACGGCGGGAGGGGTGTGGCCGGCGACGGTGTCGTCCTGGTCGGTGCCTGGCGCCAGGACGGGTGTCGGTGGCGGCGCCGTCCTCGGACGGGTCGGCGCGACCAAGCGTCCAAGGTTCGGCGGGGCTCAGGGGGCCAGGGCGGCGCCGTCGCGGCGCGGGTCGCCGGCGGCGCCGACGCCGGGGACCACCAGGTGGGCGCCGCCGAAGTAGACGCTCCGGTCGGGCCAGGTGGTCACCGGGCCCTGCGCAGCCAGGGCGGCGAGGGCCGCGGCGGGGAGGCCGGGCTCGGCCTCGACGTGGTCGGCGTCCCAGTGGGCACGGGGCGCCTCCACCGCCTCGGCCGGTGACCGGCCGTGGACCACCGGTGCACCAGGACCTGGGTGATGGCCGAGCGGATCCGCTTGCTGCCGCCGCTGCCCACCACCACCTCGGTGGCACCGTCGGGTCCGACCACCACGGTGGGCGCCATCATGGAGGCCACCCGCAGCCCCGGCGGGGCGGCGTGGAAGCCGTCGGGGTGGAGGTCGTCCTCGCCCAGGACGTTGTTGGTCAGGATGCCGGTGCCCGGGATCACGTCGCCCGAGCACTCGCCGTTGGACGTGGTCATGGCGGCGGCCCCACCCTCACCGTCCCACACGCTCACGTGGGTCGTGCCCCGGCTCGTGTGGCGTCGGACGGGTGCGAGGGGTCGGTGCCGGCCAGGATGGCGCCGCGGTGCCGATCGACGTCGGCGGCGGCCGCGACCAGGGCGGCGGGCGCAGCCGGGTCACCGGCGACCAGGGCGTCGCCCTCCAGGCGGCGCGAGGGCGGCGGCGACCAGGGTGCCGCCGAACGAGGGCCCCGGGTTGGTGAGGACCCTCCGGCCCCGCCACGCCACCTCCAGCGGGGCCCGCTCCACCACCCGGTAGGCGGCCAGGTCGGCCCGCGGTGAGGAGGCCCTCGTCGGCGGTGACCGCCAGCAGGGCCTCGGCCAGCGGTCCCTGGGCGAAGGCCAGGTCCTCCCCGGCGCCGAGGGCCGACAGGAGGTCCGCCAGGTCGGGGTTGCGCACGGTGGCACCGGCGACCAGCAGGTGGCCGTCCGGTGCGAACAGGGCCCGGCCCTCGGCCGTGCGCAGGAGGATGGGCTCGAGGAGGGCCACGATGCCGGCCTGGCGGGGGAGGAGGACGACCCCCTCGGCCGCCAGCCGGACGGCGGGGCCGAGCACCGTCGCGAGGGGCAGGCGCCCGAGGCGGCGGTGGAGGTGGAGGTACCCGGGCAGGCAGCCGGGGACGGCGATCGGACCCGGGTCCGCAGTGGAAGGACTGGGTGGCGGCCTCGAAGGACACCACCACCTCCTCGAAGCGCCGGGGCGGCGACCGCCACCCGGCCGCGGCCCGGCGTGTCGACGAAGAAGTCGAAGACGACCTCCTCGCCCGCCGCGGTCCGGGCCAGGCAGAAGCCCGCCGCCGGCCAGGCTCGACAGGCAGGGCTCGGCCACGGCTGCGGCGAACCCGGCGGCCACGACCGCGTCGAAGGCGTTGCCCCCCGCGGCGAGCGCCTCGCCGGCCGCGTCGGCCACCGCCGGGTGGCCGGCCGCCACCAGGGCGCCACCGGGCCCCGGGACGACGCCGCTCACGGGCTGGGCCGGCCGGGCGCACCGACCGGCGGTCGTCGGCGCGGGTCGCGGACTGCCCGAGGCCCGAGGGGACGGTCACGTCGTGGCGTCCTGGGAGCCGGTCACCACCACGGTGCCGCCGTCGACCCGACCGATCGTGTACCGGGTGCGGGTGACGTCGCCGTCGTCGTCGAGGTCGAGGGCGCCGGAGCGGCCGTCGTAGTCGATGTCGCGCCCGTCGGCGAGGAGGTCGCGGCAGCGGGCGTAGGTCGTGCACGTCTGCCCGTCCCGGGTCACGCCGGGGACCTCGGCGAGGACCGCGGCGCCGTCGGTCGTCCCGGCCGCCTCCACCGCCAGGGCCAGCACGATGGCGCAGTCGTAGGTCGGTGCCCCGTAGATCACGTTGCCGTCGGTCGTGGCCCCGAGGCGCCGGCGAACTCCGTGTCCCCGGCGGGTGCGACGACCGTCATCCCGTCGAGGGTCGCCGGGTCGTCGGGGGCCACGAGGCGGGCGGTACGCGGGGTTGAAGGCGCCCTCGGAGCCGAAGAGCCGGTCAGGGGCGACGCCGGCGTCGAGCAGGGCGGCGACCACCTCGGCGCCCTCGGAGAAGCCGACGACCACGACGGCGTCGAGGTCCTGGCTGGCGATGTCCGTGGCCAGGGCGGTCCGTGCGACCTCGTCCTCCGGGAAGGTCGTCGGCGGCCCGACGGTGATGCCGGCCGCCGTCAGGTCCGCCACCAGGCGGTCGCCCACCTCCGTGCCGTAGGCGCCGTCGCGCGCCAGCACGGCCACCCGCGACGCACCCCGGGCGGCGACGAGGTCGGCCAGCACGCCGGCCTCGGTCGTCGTCGGTCGCGATGGTGCGGAAGAAGTGCTCGGCGTCGGGGAGCTCGGGGGCGGTGACCGACCCTGCGCACTGCGGGATCCCGGCCGCGCGCCACCACGGGCAGGACCACCTCCGCGATCGAGGTGGATCCGGGTCCGACCAGGGCGCCGATGCCCTCGTCGAGGAGGTCGGCGACCCCGAGGCGCGGCGCTCTCGGCCGTCGTGTAGTCGGGCGCGGAGCGGACCTCGACCTCCTCGCCCAGCACACCGCCGGCGGCGTTCACCTCCTCGACCGCGAGGTCGAGGCCGGCGACCATCGGGGGTCCGATGAGGTCGCTGTCGGGGACGCTGCGTCCGATGCGGAGGGCCTCGCCGCCGGCGGCGGGCCGGCGCAGCGCGACCACGGCCCCCGCCGCGACGACCAGGAGCACGGCCGCCGCACCCAGCACCAGGAGGCCGCGCCGGCGCGGTCTGCGGGCCGGCGCCTCGGGCACCGGCGCCGTCCCGGGAGGCGGTGCGCCCGGCGGAGGGGGACCGGACGGAGGGGTGCCGGGGGGATCGGCGCCGGGTGGCGGGCTCGCGGGCGTCGGCGGCGCCGGGGTGGTGGGGGCGCCCTGGCGCCGGGTCGCGGCCGTCCCGGGCGGGGTGGGCGGCAGGGAGGCCATCAGCGCCGTCGCCCCCTCGGCGGGCGGCGGGTCGAGGGCGGCCAGGGCGGCCTGGACCTCGGCCGCCCCGGCCGGGCGCCGGCGGGGGTCGCGCGCCGGTGCACGCGGTGAGCACGGCCGCCAGGTCCGCCGGCAGGCCGGCGGCGCGCAGGTCGGGCAGCTCCTCGGTCGTGACCCGGTGGATGATCCCGAAGGGGGTGGGGTCGTCGGTGGTGAGCGGGTTGGCCCCCAGGGCCATCGTCGCCAGGGTCATGCCCAGCCCGTACACGTCGGAGGCGACCGAGGCCCGCTCGCCCTGGAGCAGCTCGGGCGCCATGTAGGCGAGGGTGCCGGTGAGGGCGTGGGCGATCGTGGTCTCGACGCCGGCCATGCGGGCGATGCCGAAGTCGGCCAGGCGGGCCGACCCCCGCCTGTCGATGAGGATGTTGGCGGGCTTGACGTCGCGGTGGAGCACGCCCACCTCGTGTGCCGCGGCCAGGGCGTCGGCCACCTGCCCTCCGACCACCACCGTGGTGGCCAGCGGGACGGGCCCGCCGGACAGGGCGTCGTCGACCGACCCCCCGGGCAGCAGCTCCATGGTGAGGTAGGGCCGTCCGTCGTCGGTCTCGGCCGCGTCGTAGACCGCCACCACGTGGGGGTGCCACGAGAGCTGGCCGATGGCGAGGCACTCGCGGGTGAGCTGCTCGAGGGAGTGGTCCTCGGCGTGGGTCCGGTCCACGACCTTGATGGCGACGTCGCGCTGGAAGCGCACCTGGCGGGCGCGGTACACGGTGGCGAACCCGCCCCGGCCGATCAGCCGGAGGTCCTCGTAGCCCGCGATGACCGGGACCGCTGTCGTCATGGTGGCTGCCCCCTGCCGACCAGGTCGGCGGACGTCCCGTGGGTGGCCGTGGCGGCACGGTAGCGGGTCCGTCCCGTCCCGGCCGGTGGCGGCGGCGGGACGCGCGCCGGTGGGCGGCGCCTCGCCGGGCCCGTACCCTGCGGCGATGGCCGTCCCCGAGATCGCTCCGCAGGTCGACCCCGACGAGCTGGTCGATGACGTCGCCCCACCACGGCCCGACCGGGTGGCCCGCGCCATGGCCCTCGGCCTGGTGGCCATCGGGGTCCTGCACTTCGTCTCACCCGGCGTCTTCGAGCGGATCGTCCCGCGGGTCCTCGGCCACGCGCGCGAGCTCGTCTACCTGAGCGGCGTGTGCGAGATCGCCAGCGGGGTGCTCATCGCGGTGCCGCGGACGCGCCGCACCGGGGCCCTCCTGGCCGCGGCCACCATCGTCGCCGTCTACCCCGCCAACTGGCAGATGGCCCTCGACGCGGGCTGGCCTCCCCGTGGCGCCGAGGGCTGGGGGGCCTGGGTCCGCCTCCCGTTCCAGGTGCCCATGGTGTGGCTCGCCCTGCGCGTCGCCCGCCGGGCCCGGGCCTGAGCGGTCTCAGCCGCCGAGGGCCTTCAGGGTGGCCATGAGCTCCTCGGTGAGGTTGGCGGGCACGATGTAGCCGTCCTCGTCGCGGATCTCGTCGAAGTGGTCGCGGATGTCCTCGACGGTGAGCGACTCGGTGTCGGTCCAGCCCTGGGTGACGCCGGTGAAGACGCGGGCCACGTGGCCGCCGCCGCAGCTGTAGACCTCGCCCGAGACGGGCACGTCCTCGTGGGCCAGCCAGGCCACCACGGGGGTGATGAACGCCGGGTCGAGCTTGTCGGCCATGGCGCCGAGGAGCTCCTCGGTCATGCGGGTCTTGGCGACCGGCGCGATGGCGTTGGCCTTGATGTTGTCGCGGGCCGCCCTCGACGGCGAGGACCCGGGTGAGCCCGACGAGGCCGGCCTTGGCCGCGCCGTAGTTGGTCTGGCCGAAGTTGCCGAAGAGGCCGGCGGCCGAGGAGGTGTTCACGATGCGGCCGTAGGACTGCTCGCGCATGGTGGCCCACGCGGCCTGGGTGACGTAGAAGGCGCCCTTGAGGTGGACGTCGAGCACCGGCTCGAGCTTCTCCGCGTCCATGTTCTTGAAGGCGCCGTCGCGCAGGATGCCGGCGTTGTTGATGACGATGTCGACCCGCTCGAAGGTGTCGAGCGCGGTCTGGACGATGGCCTTGCCGCCCTCGGGGGTGGCGACGGAGTCGTAGCTCGCGACGGCCTCGCCGCCGGCGGCCTTGATCTCGTCGACGACCTTCTGGGCCGCGGTGTGGGAGCCGCCCTCGCCGTCGACCGAGCCGCCGAGGTCGTTGACCACGACCAGCGCGCCCCTCTTGGCCAGCTCCAGGGCGTGGGACCGGCCCAGGCCGCCGCCGGCGCCGGTGATGATCGCGACCTTGCCGTCGTACCCGAGGTCAGCCATGGGGGAGTGCTCCTTGCGTGTCCTGGCGATCTGCCGGGCGAGACGCTACCGAGGCCCCGCCACCGGCCCGAAACCGACCGGCGTGCCCCACCCCCCTCGAAACCGCAGTGATGCCGGTCGTGGGGCGACCTTCGCCACTGCCGTTTGCGGGGGTGTCAGGGGTGGGGGGCCTCGGCGCCGACGAGCTCCAGGCTGCGGTCCCACAGGGCCCGGCCCAGGGCCGGGTCGCGGGCCGTCGGCGAGGAGTGGACCGGCACCGGCGGGCCCCGGCGCTCGCCCAGGCCGCCGGGCCCGACGTAGGTGCCGCCCGGCAGCTCGGCGTCGGTGGCGGCCCGGAGCTGGGGGAGGGCCCCGCGGCGGGCCGACTGGGTCATCGGTGTGGCCAGCCACATGCCGACGGTCTGGAGCCAGGCGAGGGGGTCGCCGCCCCCCTTGCCCAGCGCCGTGCGCACCAGGCCGGGGTGGGCGGCGAGGGCCCGGGCGGGGGAGCCGGACGGCGGCCAGGCGTCGCTCCAGCTCGAAGGTGAAGAGGAGGTTGGCCAGCTTGCTCTCGCCGTAGGCGAGCCACCGCCAGTACCGGCGGTGGTCGCAGGACAGGTCGTCGACGTCGAAGGTGGTGTCGCCCCACAGGTGGGCCAGGCTCGCCACGGTGACGATCCGGCCTTCGGGGGCGGCCTCGACCAGGGGGAGCAGGCGCAGGGTGAGGGCGAGGGGGCCCAGGTGGTTGGTGCCGATCTGCAGCTCGAAGCCGTCCTCGGTCCGACGCCGGGGGGTGGCCATCACGCCGGCGTTGTTGACCAGCACGTCGACCCGGTCGTGGTGGCTCGCCACGTCGGCCGCGAAGGCGGCCACGCTCGCCAGCGAGGCCAGGTCGAGGGCGCCGACCTCCACCTGGGCACCGGGCGACGTCGCGCCGGATGCGGGCCGCGGTCGCGTGCCCCTCGGCCGGGTCCCGGGCCGTGAGCACGACGGTGGCGCCGGCCCGGGCCAGCTCGCGGGCGGTCACGGTGCCCAGGCCGCTGGTGGCCCCGGTGACGACGGCGACGCGGCCGGTCAGGTCACCGACGTCGGCAGGGGTCCAGGCCACGCCACGGGTTCGTGGGCGGAGGGCGGCCGGCTTGGGCGACCGCCGCTCAGCGGCTGCGGAGCTTGGCCAGCAGGCGCAGGATCTCCAGGTAGAGCCAGACGAGGGTGACCACCAGGCCGAGGGCGGCGAACCACTCCATGTACTTCGGCGCGCCGGCCTGCTCGGCCTTGTCGATGAAGTCGAAGTCGAGGGTGAGGTTCAGGGCGGCGATGACCACGACGACGACGCTGAAGCCGATGCCCACCAGGCCGTTGCCGTGGATGTAGGGCACGCCGGACCCGAACAGGCTGAGCACGAAGCTCACCAGGTAGACGAGCAGGATGCCGCCGGTGGCGGCGATGACCCCGAGGCGGAAGCGGGGGGTGACCCGGATCCGACCGGTGGCGTAGAGCACCAGCATCATGAGGAAGACGCCGATGGTGAGGCCCACGGCCTGGAGGACGATGCCCTCGAACTCGACCTCGTAGGCCTTGGAGATGGCCCCGACGAAGATCCCCTCGGCCACGGCGTAGAGGGGGGCGGTGATGCGGGCCCACCGGGGCTTGAAGAACGAGAGCGAGGGCCAGGCCGAAGGCCGACGAAGACGGCGACGATGATCCACGGGGGGATCGTCGATCGAGGTGGTCTCCTCGGTGCCGTCGGCCAGGACCTGCGAGGTGGTGCTGCACCGCGTTCCACCCGATGACGCCGGTGGCGCAGATGATGGCCAGCAGCACGCCGGTGGCCGAGGCCACGCCTCCTCGGCGCAGGGTGGGCTCGGCCGTGGGGGGTGGTGAGGGCGGCCAGGGACCGCCGGCCACGTTGTCCGGGGCGGGCGGGACGGGGGCCCCGGGCGAGCCCGGCTGTCCGCCCTCCGGGCCAGGCCGTCGGGGGGCCCGACGCCGGGGTGAACTTGTCGGCGCGCAGCATCGGGTTGCTCATGGCGCCAGTCTGCCCCAGGTCGGCGGCGAGGGGCCGCTCGGGCGGCGTCGGCGCCCGGGCCGCGGATCGTGCGGGCGGCGGGCTCAGCCGGCGGACGACGGCCTCCCCGGCCCACGCCTTGAGGCGCTTGTAGTCGACCTTGCCGTTGGGGGCCCGACCGATGGTGTCGATGGCCAGGACCCGCTTGGGCGCCTTGTAGCGGGCCAGGCGGCCCTTGACTGGGCGATGACGTCGGCCTCGTCGAGGTCGGCGCCGGGGGCCAGCTCGACGACCGCCGGTGATGGCCTCGCCGAACTTGTCGTCGGGGAGCCCGACGGCCACGGCGTCGACGATCGAGGGGTGGAGCTTGAGGGCCTCCTCCACCTCCTCGGGGAAGACCTTCTCGCCGCCGGTGTTGATGCACACCGACCCCCGGCCCGAGCAGGGTGATCGAGCCGTCCGCCTCGACCTGGGCGAAGTCGCCGGGGACCGAGTAGCGCTTGCCGTCGATGGTGACGAAGGTGGCGGCCGACTTGTCGGGGTCCTTGTAGTAGCCGATGGGCTGGAACCCGCCGACGGCGACCCGGCCGATCTGTCCCGACCCGGGCTCGACGTCGGTGCCGTCCTCGTCGACGACCCGGGTGTTCTCGCCGACGGTGAAGGTGGCCGTCTTGACCTCGGCCCCGGCGGCGGAGACCGACTGGCCCATGCCGACCGCCTCCGAGGAGCTGAAGGCGTCGATGACGACGGCCGCGGGTGGCGTGGGCCAGCAGGCCCTGCTTGACCGGCTCGGAGAACATGACCCCCGAGGAGGTGACGGCCAGCAGGCTGGACAGGTCCCACCGGTCGGGCTCGGCGTCGAGGGCCCGGGTGATGGGCTTGGCGAAGGCGTCGCCCACGATGGCGATGAGGTTGACCGCCTCCCGGTCGATGGTGTCGAGCAGCTCGGGGATGTCGAGGCTGCGGGACTCGAGGGTGACGACGCAGCCGCCGCCCGAGAGGATGATCAGCTGGGTCATGCAGCCGGTGCCGTGCATGAGGGGGCAGGCGGGCAGGCCCACCATGCCCGGCTTGGTGACCTTCTCCCGCACGATGTCGAGGTCGGCCTCGCCCTCGCGGACGCGGGCCTCGATGGCCGAGCCCACCAGGTTGCGGAACAGGTCGTCCTGGCGCCACATGACGCCCTTGGGCATGCCCGTGGTGCCGCCGGTGTAGAGCATGTAGAGGTGGTCGCCGCTGCGGCCCCACGGCGGCGACGACCCGCTCGGGGTGGGAGGTGGCGGCCGTCCTCGTAGGGCGATGGCCCACTCCGGGCAGGGGCCGCTGCCGTCGTCGACCCACAGCCACAGCCGGACCCGGTCGACCCGGTCCCGGATGCGCTCGATGGTGGGGGTGAACGCGCCGTGGAAGACGACGGCGACGGCGTCGGCGTTGTCCCAGAGGTAGACGAGCTCGTCGTCGGCGTAGCGGTAGTTGGTGTTGACCGGGGCCAGCCCGGCCTTCCAGATCCCGAACATCGACTCCAGGTACTCGGGGCCGTTGTAGAGGTAGTGGGCGACCTTGTCCTGCTCGACGACGCCGGCCGTCCAGCAGGGCGTGGGCCACGCCGTTGGCCCGCTCGTCCATCTCGCGCCAGGTCAGGCGTCGGTCGCCCTGCACCTGGGCCGGTGCGTCGGGGATCTGCTCGGCGATCGCCTCCCAGACCTCGGCGAAGTTCCATCCTGCCGCCATGCGGGTCTCCTGGGTTCGGGGTGACGGGCGGGAGTGTAGGGGCGAGGCGTCCGGTGCCGTCGCCGGGCGGTCGGCAGGTCTCGACTACCCTCGCCCCGGCGGCGCTGGCCGCCGGCAGGGAGGTCCTCGCTCGGACCTGCCGGCCTGGGGGGACCGAGGAGAGCACCCGTGACCAAGGTGATCGTGGTGGGTCAGGGCTACGTGGGCCTGCCCGTGGCCGTGCGGGCCGCCGAGGCCGGCTTCGACGTCGTCGGGCTCGACCTCGACGCGGCCCGCATCAAGCGGCTGGCCGCCGGCGAGTCCTTCGTCGAGGACATCTCCGCCGAGCGGCTCGGCGCGGTCCTCGGCCTCGGGCCGCTACCGCCCGACCGCCGACCCGGCCGACGCCGAGGGCTTCGACGTCGCCGTCATCTCGGTGCCGACGCCGCTGACCGAGGGCGTGCCCGACCTGAGCTACATCGAGTCGGCCGCCGCCGCCCTCGCCGCCCCACCTGCGCGACCGGGGGCCACGGTCATCCTCGAGTCGACCACCTACCCCGGCACCACCGAGGAGCTGGTCCAGCCCATCCTGGAGGCCGGCTCGGGCCTGCGGGTCGGCGCCGACTTCCACCTCGGCTACAGCCCCGAGCGCATCGACCCGGGCAACGCCACGTGGACCCTCGAGACCACGCCCAAGGTGGTCTCCGGGGTCACCCCCGGCTGCCTGGCCGCGGTCCAGGGGTTCTTCGACGCCGCTGGTGGAGAGACCGTCCCGGTCTCCTCGCCCAAGGAGGCCGAGCTGGCCAAGCTGCTCGAGAACACCTTCCGCCACGTCAACATCGCCCTGGTCAACGAGCTGGCGATGTTCGCCCACGAGCTCGGCGTCGACGCCTGGGAGGCCATCGACGCCGCCAGCACCAAGCCCTTCGGGTTCATGAGGTTCACCCCCGGGCCGGGCGTCGGGGGCCACTGCCTCCCGATCGACCCGTCGTACCTCTCCTGGCGCGTCCGCCGCTCGCTGGGCCACACCTTCCGCTTCGTCGAGCTGGCCAACGACGTCAACGAGCACATGCCCGACCACGTGGTCTCGCGGGTCGCCGCGGCCCTCAACCGCCAGCAGCCGGTCGGTCAACGGCTCGCGGATCGCTGGTGCTCGGCCTGTCCTACAAGAAGAACACCGGCGACGCCCGCGAGGCGCCCTCCGGCCGGTCATCATCCGGCGGCTGCTGGCCCTGGGGGCCGAGCGTCCGGGCCGTCGACCCCCACGTCGAGCCCTGCCACGCCCCCGACGGGGTGGCGATGGTCGAGCTCGAGCCCCGACGAGCTGCAGCCGGGCCGACCTGGTGCTCCTGGTGGTCGACCACGACGTCTTCGACGCCGACGCTGATCGTCGAGCCACGCCGCCCAGGTCCTCGACTGCCGCAACGTGCTCGTCCGGCGACAACGTCGAGGTCCTCTGAGCCCGGCGGAGCCACCCGACGGTGCCGGCCCGGCGGCCCCCGGGCCCCGGCCGTGACCGACCCGGGGGGTCCCGACCCCGTCGCCGCGGCCGTGCTCGCCGACCTGGCGGAGGTCGATCGGCGGGTGAGCGCCCGCATGGCCGAGCTCATCGACGCGCAGAGGGGCCGCTGGCCCGCCAGCACGGCCCTCGGCGGCGTGGACGACGTGCTCGACGCCTACCGCCGCATGGCCCTCTCGGGCGGCAAGCGGCTCCGCCCCGCCTTCGCCCGCTGGGCCTACGCCGGGTGCGGGGGTGACGTCGACGACCCGCGTCCTCGTGGACGTGGCCACCGCGATCGAGCTGCTGCACACCTTCGCCCTCGTGCACGACGACGTGATGGACCAGGCCGCCAGCCGGCGCGGGGTGCCCACGATCCACGTGGCCCTGGCCGAGCGCCACCGACGGCTCGGCGGGCGCGGCGACGACGTGCACTTCGGCCAGAGCGTCGCGATCCTCGTGGGGGACCTGGCCTTCGCCCAGGCCGCCCACCTGGTGCGCGCAGGCACCGAGCGCGTGCGGTCCGGTGTTCCACGAGATGTGCCCGACCTCATGGCCGGCCAGTACCTGGACCTGGCTGCCGCGGCCCAGGGGCCGAGGGCCGGGGTCGAGGTCGCGGCACCCGTCGCCGAGCTCAAGACCGCCCGCTACACGGTCGAGGGCCCCCTCCTGGTGGGTGCCGCGGCCGCGGGCCGCCTGGAGGACCTCCGCCCCACCCTCGAGCGCTACGGCCGCCCCCTCGGGCACGCCTTCCAGCTCCGCGACGACCTGCTGGGGGCGTTCGGCGACCCGGCCCGGACGGGGAAGCCGGTGGGGGACGACCTGGCCCAGGGGAAGGTGACGGGCCTGCTCGAGCTGGGCCTGGTCCTCGCCGACGAGGCGGGCCAGGGCGTCCTGCTGGGCCTGGGCACCGCCTCGACGACCCCAGGTGACGTCGAGCGGGCCCGGGACGTGCTCGTCGTCTGCGGCGCGCGCGCCCGGGTGGAGGAGACCATCGAGGAGCTCGTGGCCCGGGCCGTGGCCGCCGTCGACGGGTCACCCCTCGCCCCCGTGGCCGTCGGGCGCCTGGTGGCGGCCGCCCACCTGGTGGCGTCGCGGGACAGCTGAGTCGGAGCCCGGCGCGACCGGTCGTCGACACCCGCGGGACGGGTCGTGTTAGATGGGCGCCTCGCGGTGAGGGCCGCGATCCCGGCGCGGGTGCGTCGCGGGGGCCGACCCGGGAGGTGCAGTGAAGGTCGTGGTGACGGGGGGTGCCGGCTTCATCGGGGCCAACCTCTGCCGAGCGCTGGTGGCCGATCCGCAGGTCGACTCCGTCGTCGCCCTCGACGACCTCTCGACCGGCCTCCGGTCCAACCTCGACGGCGTGGGGGTCGAGCTGGTCGAGGGTGACATCCTCGACGAGGGCGTGGTGCCGCGACGTGCTCGAGGGGGCGGGCAGCGTCGTCCACCTGGCCGCCCGCCCGTCGGTGCCGCGGTCGCTGAGCGACCCGGTCGCGTCCCACCGGGTGAACGCCACCGGCACCGTGAGCGTCCTGGAGGCGGCCCGGGCCGCCGGGGTGGGCCACGTCGTGGTCGCCTCGTCGTCGTCGGTGTACGGCGCCAACCCCACCCTGCCCAAGCGGGAGGACCAGCAGCCCCGGCCCGGTCAGCCCCTACGCCGCCTCCAAGCTGGCGACCGAGTCCTACGCCCTGGCCTGGCAGCGCTCCTTCGACCTCGGCGTGCTCGCCTTCCGCTTCTTCAACGTCTTCGGCCCGCTCCAGCAGGCCGGGCACGCCTACGCCGCGGTGGTCCCGGCGTTCGTGGCCGCCGCCCTCGACGGCCGGCCCGCTGCCGGTGCACGGCGACGGCGACCAGACCCGCGACTTCACCTACGTCGGCACGGTGAGCGGCGTGCTGGCCGCCGCCGCAACCAGGGGCACGACCCACGACGGCCCCGTCAACCTGGCCTTCGGGTCCCGCGTCTCGTTGCTCGAGCTGATCGACGAGATCGAGCGGGTCCTGGGCCACTCGGTGGAGCGGGAGCACCTCGCCCCCCGCGCCGGCGACGTGCGCGACAGCCAGGCCGACGACGCCGTGCTCCGGTCCCTCTTCCCGGACCTGCGCCCCGTCCCGCTCGCCGAGGGGCTGGCGGCCACCGTCGACTGGTTCCGCTCCGGGGGCTGAGCGGCGCGGACCGCTGGTCCGACGGTACGGTGCCGCCGTGGACTTCGACCTGCCCGGTGACGACGACCCGCGCCGGCGGGCGGTGCGGGACTGGCTCGGCGCCCACCCCGCCCCGTCGGGCGCGGACCTGGCCGCGGCCGGCTACGTCGCGCCCCACTGGCCCCGGCCCTACGGCCTCGACGCCGACCCGCTCCACCAGATCGTCATCGACGAGGAGCTGCGTCGGGCCGGGGTGAGGCGGCCCTCCAACCCGATCGGCATCGGGTGGGCGGGGCCGACCCTCCTGCACGCCGGGACCGAGGAGCAGAAGGCCCGCTGGCTGCCCCGGATCCTCTCGGGGGAGGACACCTGGTGCCAGCTCTTCAGCGAGCCGGGGGCCGGCAGCGACCTGGCCTCCCTGACCACCCGCGCCGTCCGGGACGGCGACGAGTGGGTCGTCGACCGGGCCAGAAGGTGTGGACCTCGCTCGCCCAGCGGTCGCGGTGGGGCATCCTCATCGCCCGCACCAACCCCGACGTCCCCCACCAGCAGGGCATCTCGTACTTCGTGTGCCCGATGGACGCCCCCGGCGTCGAGGTCCGTCCGCTCGTCGAGATGACCGGTGCCGCCCTGTTCAACGAGGTCTTCCTCGACGAGGTGCGCCTGCCGGCCGACCACCTCGTCGGCGAGGTCGACCGCGGGCTGGGCGCTGGCCAAGGTGACCCTGGGCAACGAGCGCGTGTCGCTGTCGTCGGGCGGCGCCCTGTGGGGCATGGGCCCGGAGGCCGACGACCTCCTGGACCTGGTGCGCGAGGCGGGCGGGGCACCCGACCCGTGCGTGCGCCAGGAGCTGGCGCGGTCTGGATCGAGGCCCAGGTGCTGCGCCTCATCCGCCTCCGCACCGTCACCGCGGCGATCAGGGGGGAGCCGCCGGGCCCGGAGGCATCGGTGCGCAAGGTGCTGGCCGACGAGCACGGCCAGCGGGTGATGCGCCTGGCCAAGGACCTGGCCGGCCCGGCCGGCATGCTCGCCGACGGCGGGCCCCTCGGGTCGACCGACCCCACCTGGCCCTTCGGCTACCTCTTCGCCCCGGCCCTGACCATCGGCGGTGGGACCGGCGAGGTCCAGCGCGACATCCTCGGCGAGCGGGTCCTCGGCCTGCCGTCGGACCGGACCTGAGGGTGCGCATCGTCGTCACCGGCGCCGCCGGGTTCATCGGCTCGCACCTGGCCGAGGCGCTCCTCGCGGGCGGCCACGAGGTGGTGGGGGTCGACTGCTTCACCGACCACTACGACCGGTCCGAGAAGGAGCGGAACCTGGCGGGGGTGCGCGCCCACCCGGCGTTCACCTTCCACCCCTCGGACCTTCGCACCGACCCCCTCGAGCCGCTGGTCGCCGGGGCCGACGTCGTGGTGAACGAGGCCGCCACGCCCGGGCTGGTGCTCAGCTGGGACGACTTCGACGCCTACCAGTCCTGCAACCTGAGCGCGGTCAAGCGCCTGGTGGACGCCTGCATCGCCACCGGCGTCGGCCACCTCGTGCAGGCCTCGACGTCGTCGGTGTACGGCGCCGAGGCGACCGGCGACGAGGACGCCGACCACCCTGCCGGTGTCCCCGTACGGGGTCACCAAGCTGGCGGCCGAGCACCTCCTCCGCGCCCACAGCGAGACCCACGGCCTCCCCCTCACCATCCTGCGCTACTACTCGGTCTACGGGCCCCGTCAACGACCCGACATGGCGTACCGGACGTTCTGTGAGCACCTCGTCCGCCACGAGCCCGTGACCATCTACGGGGACGGGCGCCAGACCCGCAGCAACACCTACGTCGACGACTGCGTGGCGGCCACGGTCGCGGCCGCGACCCGCCCGGGCGGGGGGCCGTGATCAACGTGGGCGGCGGCGAGGAGATCGCCCTCCTCGACGCGCTGGCGATCCTCGCCGACGCGCTGGACGTCGTGCCCGAGGTCCACCACGAGCCCGCCCGCCCCGGTGACCAGCGGTGCACCCGGGCCGACATCGGACGGGCCCGCGCCGTCCTGGGGTGGGAGCCGCAGGTGTCGCGCCGAGGAGGGTCTCCGGCGAGAGGCGGCGTGGGTGTCCCGGAGCCAGCCCCCGGGCGGCTGATGGGTCCGGCCCTCCCTCGCCGTCAGTCGGCGAGGGTGACGGCCCGGCCCTCGGCGATGCGGCCGTCGGGGGTGTCGAGCTCGACGCCGGCGTCGGGGCGCCGGAAGGTGCGGGCCGCCCAGCCCGCGGCGGCCAGGCAGGACAGCCCGCCCAGGGCGATGCCGGCTCGGGGCCCGGCGACGTCCGACACCCAGCCCGACCAGCGGCCCGCCGATGGGCGTGCTGCCCAGGAACACCATGGCCTGGAGGGCCAGCACCCGGCCCCGCAGCTCGGGGGCGGCCCGGAGCTGGACGATCGAGGTCGACGAGGTCATGAAGGCGATGCTGGCCATGCCCAGCAGGATGGCCACGGGGAAGGCGGTGCCCAGGCCGGGGACCACGGCCAGGCCCGAGCATGGTCGACCCCGAAGGCGGCCGCCGCGGTCACGATGTGGCGGTTGGTCACCTCGGTGCGCCGGGCGGTCCACAGCGCGCCGACGAGCGAGCCCAGGCTGAGGACCGAGAAGAGGATCGTGAAGGTCCCGTCGCCGCCGTGCGAGCGGTCCGGTCACGAGCAGGGGGATGGTCACCTGGAAGTTGATGGCGAAGGTGCCGATGACCGCGGTCATCACCAGGGGCACGAGCAGGCCGCGCTCGCCCCGCACGTAGCGGAGCCCCTCGCGCACCTGGCCCGGGCCCCGGGCGCCGGGGGTGGACCGGCGCAGCTCGGCGGTGCGCATGGCCCAGAGGCCGTAGAGGACGGCGAGGTAGCTCAGCCCGTCGAGGAGGAAGGCCCACCCGAAGCCCGACGGTGACCACCAGGACGCCGGCCACGGCGGGCCCGACCACCCGCGAACCGGTCATCACCGCGCTGTTGAGGCTCACCGCGTTGGCCACCATGTCCTGCGGGACCATCTCGACGACGAACGCCCGCCGGGCGGGGTTGTCGAAGGCGGTGAGCAGGCCCTGGACCAGGGCGAGGGCGTAGATGGCGGGGAGGGTCGCGTGGCCGCTGAACACGACGGCGGCGAGGGCCAGGGACTGGCCCATGGCCGCGGCCTGGGTCCAGAGGAGGAGGCGGCGCTTGTCGGTGCGGTCGGCCACGCTGCCGGCCCAGGCCCCGAGGAGCAGCAGGGGCAGGAACTGGCAGGCGGTCAGCACGCCGACGGCCACGCCGGAGCCGGGTGAGCTTCAGCACCAGCAGGGTCTGGGCGATCATCGTCAGCCAGGTGCCGGTCTGGGAGACCAGCTGGCCCGCGAAGAAGAGGCGGAAGTTGCGGACCTTGAGGGAGCGGAAGGTGCTGGCGCGGGGCGCGGGGGCGGCGGGATGGCGGTCATGGGGCGGGAGGCGTCCGGGGGTCGTCAGGGGGGGTGTCGTCGGCGGTGAGGGCCTCGAGGACGGGGATGAGGTCGACCAGGCGGTCGAGGGCGTCGGCGTCGAGGGCGGCCAGGCGGGTGGCCAGCCAGGCGTCGCGCTTGCTGCGCATGGCGGCCAGGTCGCGGCGGCCCGCGGCGGTGAGCACGGCGCGGCACACCCGGCGGTCGTCGGGGTCGGCTCACCTTCTCCACCAGGCCCTCGTCCACGAGGGTGCCCACCGCCTTGGTGATGGTGGGCGGCGACACCTGCTCGATCGCGGCCAGGTCGCCGAGGGTGGTGGGGCCGGCCCGGTCGAGGGTGGCCAGGATGCCGATCTGGGTCAGGCTGTGGCCGAGGGAGGACTCCTGGCGCATCCGCCGCGACAGCCGGCCCACCGCCAGCCGCAGGCGGCTGGTGGCCTCGGCCCGGTCGACCGGGGAGACGGGGGCGGAGGTGGGTGACGAGGTCATCAGTTCACCAAACTAACGAACTCTGCGGCGATGCTCCACGGGGTTTCGGGGTGGCATCGTGTCTCCCGCTACGGTCCGGTCCGTGGCCAAGCCCCCGACGCTCCCGAGGTCCTGCGCAAGGGCGACGAGGTCGTCCTGCACCCGTGACCTGCGCGAGGTGCCCGAGGGCACCGAGGGCAAGGTCGTCCTGGTCGTCGGCCTGTCGTGGATCCGCTACTGGGTCCGCTTCGCCAACGGCGTCGCCGTCGGCTCGGTCAACCGCCGGGACCTGGCCACGCCGGCCGAGTGGACCTGGCGCCAGGAGCACCCCGACGAGGTCGACGCCGAGGAGGCCGTCGAGGACGAGGCCGCCGAGGCCGGGGGCGACGGTGGTGGCGGCGGCTACACCCACGCCGGCGTCCTGGTGCCCCAGAAGCTGCTCGACCGCAGCAAGGCCGCCCGGGAGCGCCTGGGCGCCTAGCCCACCGGCCCACGGGTCCCCACCGGCCCCGACCAGTAGGGTCGCCCTCCCGCGACGACCCAGGAGGACCCGCCCGATGCAGGTCAGCATGCAGCTCAGCTACTCGGGGGGCTTCAAGGAGTCGGCCCAGCAGGTCGCCGAGCTCGAGAGGGCCGGGCTCGACCTGGCGTGGGTGGCCGAGGCCTACGGCTTCGACGGCGTCAGCCTCATGGGCTACCTGGCCGCCACCACCGAGACGGTGCAGATCGCCTCGGGCATCCTGCCCATCTACACCCGCACGCCCACGCTGCTGGCCATGACCGCGGCCGGCGTCGACGCCCTGTCCGACGGGCGGTGCCACCTGGGCCTGGGGGCCTCGGGGCCCGCAGGTCATCGAGGGCTGGCACGGCGTGCCCTACGACAAGCCGCTCGGCCGCACCCGCGAGATCATCGACATCTGCCGCGCAGGTGTGGGCCCGCGAGGACCGCCTGACCCACGACGGGCCGCTCTACCACCTCCCCCTCCCCGAGGGGCAGGGCACCGGGCTGGGCAAGCCCCTCAAGATCATCGCCCACCCCGAGCGGCCCCGGATCCCGATCTGGGTGGCGTCCCTCGGCCCCAAGAACGTGGAGATGACCGCCGAGGTGGCCGACGGCTGGATGCCGCTGTTCTTCCACCCGGAGAAGGCCAAGGACGTCTGGGGCGACGACCTGGCCCGGGGCGCCGACAAGCGGGCCGACGACCTCGAGCCCGCTGATGATCAACGCCGGCGGCATGGTGGCCATCGGCGACGACGTGGCCGGCTTCCGCGACATGGCCCGGCCCATGATCGCCCTCTACGTCGGGGGCATGGGGGCCAAGGGCAAGAACTTCTACAACGACCTCGTCTGCCGCTACGGCTTCGAGGCCGAGGCGGCCGAGATCCAGGACCTCTACCTCGACGGCAAGAAGGACGAGGCCGCGGCCAAGGTGCCCGAGGCCCTGCTGGAGGCCACCTCGCTCTGCGGGCCGGCGAGCTACGTGCAGGAGAAGGTCGCGGCCTTCGCCGAGGCCGGGGTCACGCACCTCAACATCATCCCGATCCCCACCGGCGACCAGACCCAGGCCACCGTGGTCAGCCAGGTCAAGGAGTGGTGCGAGGCCGTCTGAGCCCGGCACCGGGCGGGAGGGGAGATCGGTGAAGGGACTGATCCTGGCGGGAGGGCGGGGCACCCGCCTGCGCCCCATCACCCACACCCGCGCCAAGCAGCTGGTGCCGGTCGCCAACACCCCGATCCTCTTCTACGGCATCGCCCACATGGCCGAGGCCGGCATCACCGACGTGGGGGTGATCGTCGGCGAGACCGCCGACGAGGTGCGGGCCGCGGTGGGCGACGGATCCCGCTGGGGGGTCTCGATCACCTACCTGCCCCAGGACGCCCCTCGGGGCCTGGCCCACTGCGTCCAGGTCGCCCGTGCCCTTCCTGGGTGACGACGACTTCGTGATGTACCTGGGCGACAACCTCCTCGAGCACGGGCTGGTGGGGCTGGTGGAGGCGGCCGCCCGCGACGCGGCGCGAGGCGGCGCGACCGGCGGCGCGCATCCTCCTGTGCCCCGTGGCCGACCCCCAGCGCTTCGGCGTGGCCGAGCTCGGACCGGACGGCGCCGTGGTCCGCATCGTCGAGAAGCCGGCCGCCCCGCCGTCGGACCTGGCCGTCACGGGTGCCTACCTCTTCACCGCCGAGGTCCACGAGGCGGTGGGGTCCATCGGCCCGTCGGCGCGGGGCGAGCTGGAGATCGCCGACGCCCTCCAGTGGCTCGTCGACCGGGGCCGGGGGGTCGCCCACGAGGTCCTGACCGGCTGGTGGCTCGACACGGGCAAGAAGGACTCGCTGCTGGAGGCCAACCGCCGCGTGCTCGAGACGCTCGACCCCCCGGTGCGACGGGACGGGTCGACGCCGCCTCCCGGATCGAGGGCCCGGTCGTGGTGGAGGCCGGCGCCGAGGTGGTGAACAGCACCGTCGAGGGCCCGGCGGTCATCGGTGCCGGCGCCCGGGTGGTCGACTCGCACGTCGGCCCGTCGACTGCAGTGGGGCCCGGCGTGCTCATCGAGGACAGCACCGTCGAGGACTCCGTGCTGCTCGACCGGGTGCACCTCCGGGGGGTCCCCCGGTTGGTCGAGTCGCTGATCGGCCCCGACAGCGAGGTGGTGCGCACCGGACGCCGTCCGGGCGCCACCCGTCTGGTGCTGGGTGACGACTCGTCGGTGGAGCTGCAGTAGGTGCGCCCCGAGATCGTGGTGTCCGACGCCATCGCCGGGGTCGTGGTGGTGACCTCCCCGTCTCCACGGGGACGCCCGGGGTGACCTCCGCGAGACGTACCGGGCCGAGTGGTTCCCCGGGGCCCCGCCCATGGTGCAGGCCAACGTGGCCCGGCGGTCGGCCGGGACCGTCGTCGGCCTGCACCACCACCGCCACCAGGCCGACCTCTGGTGGGTCGCGGCCGGCTCGCGCCCGGGTGGTGCTCCACGACCTGCGCCGGTCCAGCCCCACCGAGGGGGCCACGCTCCACCTCGACCTCGACGGCGACGACGGCCGCCAGGTGTACATCCCCCCGGGGGTGGCCCACGGGTTCGCGGCCCGCTCCGCCCTGGTGCTGACCTACCTCGTCGACCGGACCTACGACCCCGACGACGAGCTCTCCCTGGCCTGGGACGACCCCGACGTGGGGGCCGACTGGGGGGTCGACGACCCGATCCTCTCGGATCGGGACCGGGCCGCACCCCGGCGCACCGACCTCGCCCCCCGCGACCGGCCGACGTGAAGGTCCTCGTCACCGGCGGCGCCGGCTTCGTCGGCTCCGCCCTGGTGCGCCACCTCCTCGCCACCACCGACGACGAGGTGACGGTGCTCGACGCCCTCACCTACGCCGGGTCCCGGGACAACCTGGACGGTCTCGACCCCGGCGCGCGTCCGCCTCGTCGTCGGCGACGTGGGCGACCGGGAGGCGGTCCGGGCCGCGGTGGCCGGCCACGACGCCGTCGCCCACCTGGCGGCCGAGAGCCACGTCGACCGGTCGCTGCTCGACCCCGACGTGTTCGTCCGCACCAACTGCACCGGCACCAACGTGGTGTGCGACGAGGCCCGTCGGGCGGGTGTGGAGCGGTTCCTGCACGTCTCGACCGACGAGGTGTACGGGTCGGTCGAGACGGGCGCGGTCGACGAGGACGCACCGCTGCGACCCTCGTCGCCCTACTCGGCCTCCAAGGCCGGGTCCGACCTGATCGCCCTGGCGCACCACGCGTCCCACGGCCTGCCGGTCGTGGTCACCCGGTCGTCGAACCAGTACGGGCCCCGGCAGTTCCCCGAGAAGCTGGTCCCCCTGGCCACGACGACGCTCCTCGCCGGGGGTGACGTCCCCCTCTACGGCGACGGGCTCCACCGGCGGGACTGGATGCACGTCGACGACGGCTGTGCCGCCCTGGCCCTCGTGCTGCGCCGGGGCGAGCCCGGTCGGACCTACAACGTGGCCGCCCACGAGGAGCGGACCAACGCCGAGGTGGCGGCCGCCCTCACCGACGCGCTGGGCCTCGACCGGCGGAGGGTGGCCCTCGTGGCCGACCGACCCGGCCACGACCGCCGCTACGCGGTCCGCACCGGCGCGATCGAGGACCTGGGCTGGCGCCCCACCCGGTCCTTCGACGAGGGTCTGGTCGACACCGTGCGCTGGTACACCGACAACCGGGCCTGGTGGGAGCCCCGGCGGGCCGCGGTCCTCGACCGGTGAGGATCCTCGTCACCGGCGGGGGCGGGCAGGTGGGGACGGCCGTGGCGGCCCGGGCCCGAGCCCTCGGCCACGACGTGCGGGCCCCGGGGCACCTCGGCCCCGACGGGTGCGACGTGACCGATGCCGGCGCCGTGCAGGCCGCCGTCGAGGGCTTCGGGCCCGAGGCGGTGGTCCACGCGTGCCGGCGCGCACCGACGTCGACGGGTGCGAAGGCGACCCGGCCGCGGCCCGGACGGGTCAACGTCGACGGCACGGACCACGTGGCCTCCGCTGCCGCTCGGGCTGGTGCCCACCTGGTCCACCTCTCCACCGACTACGTCTACGACGGCACCCTCGACCGCCCCTACGTGGAGTCCGACCCGGTGGGCCCGTTGTCGGTGTACGGGGCCACCAAGCTGGAGGCGGAGGGGCGGGCAGGCGCCGCGGCCACCGTCGTCCGCACCTCGTGGCTCTCCAGCCCCACCGGTGGGGTGGTGGTCGCCGCCCTGCGCGCCGCTCGGGAGGCGGGCCCCCTGTGGTTCGTCGACGACCAGTGGGGGAGCCCGACCAGCGTCGAGGACCTGGCGGACGTGCTCGTGGCCCTCGCGGCCGACCGCCGGCCCGGCACGTGGCACGTGGCCAACGGGGGCGGTGCCTCGTGGTGCGACGTGGCCCGGCGCGCCCTCACCGCCGCCGGACTCGACCCGGACCGCGTGGAGCCGGTGCCCGCGGCCTCGCGCCCGCCCCGCCCGGCCGTCCGGCCGCGGTCGACGGTCCTCGACACCTCGGCCCTGGCGGCGACGGGCCTGTCCCTGCCGCCCTGGGAGGACGCCGTCGACCGCCTCGTCGCCGGGATCGTCGGCCGATGACGACGGACCTCCTCAGGCTCAGTCCGGGAGGGCCCGGTCCTTGGTCGTGTAGATGAGCGGGATGGAGGCCACCGACACCAGTCCCTTCACCCACAGGTTCACCCAGAAGATGCTCCACACCGTGGCCCAGGGCAGCCCGTCGGTGCCCAGCATGCTGATCGGGGCGAAGGCGCCGAGGGCGAACACCAGGTTGTCGAGGGGCACGCTGACGGCGTTGGACACCAGCACCCGGAGCCACTGGAACCGGGTGGTGATGCGGGTGACGAACCAGTGGTACACCTCGGTGTCGACCAGCTCGCTCAGCACCATGGCGACCAGCGAGGCCAGGACGATGCGCCAGATCGGGCCGAGGACGGCCTCGTACTCCGCCCCGAGCCCCCACGACGGGTCGCTCTCGACGCTCGCCGTCCACGCCAGGTAGGCGGCGAGGAACAGGTTCACGCCCGCACAGGTGAGGATCAGGGTCCGGGCCGCCTGGCGGCCGGCGACCTTGTGGACCACGTCGCGCAGGGTGAAGGTGATCGGGTACACGAAGGTGCCCATGTCGACACCCCGGCCCAGCACCACGCCGATCTTGAGGCTGGTCACCTGGGCGATGACCTGGGCGCCGGCGTAGGCGCCGATGGCGACGACGGCCACCCGGCCGAGGGCGGGGGCGGCGCGGGTCGCGTCCGGGCCGGCTGTCGCCGGCGCGACGGAGGTGGGGGCGCTCATGGGCGGGGCTCCTCGGTTTTGGTGAGGCGGGTGGCCGACACCGCCGCGACCCCGGACCCTCGGACCCATGGGACCCGCCCCGGGAGGTCGCCGCCGGGGCTCCCCATGGTGCCTCGGAGCGTTCCCACCCGGCGAACCGGTGAAGCCTGCCCGCGCCCGGGCGCCGGGTTCCTTCACCAGTACGTCATCCCGGTCGAAGTGGTGAGGGTTGCCCGCGCCAGGGCGCCGGGTTCCTTCACCAGTACGTCATCCGCCGTCGACGGGTCAGCCCCCGGCGTCGCCCCCGTCCCGCCCGGCCCGCCGCCGTCGCCGGAGCCCTCGCCACCGCCGCCGCGGGAGGCCCGCGCTGCGTCGAGGATCTCCTTGCAGGTGGGGCAGATCGGGTACCGGCCCGGGTCGCGGGTCGGGACCCAGCGCTTGCCGCACAGGGCGGTGACGGCCTCACCGGTGATGTAGGCCTCGGTGACGGCCGACTTGGGCACGACGATGTGGGCGAAGCGCTCGTGGTCGCCGTCGTCGGTGGTGGGTCGGACGTCGACCTTGGTGCGCTCGTCGACGTCGGTCGCGGGCTGGAGGGTGGGGATGTCGGTCACCGTGGCCTCCGGGTCAGACGGGGGAGCCGGCCCGGGCCAGGGCGGCCTCGGCCTCGTCGACGAAGCGCTCCACCAGGGTGGCCGCCGGCACCAGCTCGTCGATGGCGCCGGCGCCCTGGCCGGCGGGCATGAACTCCCGGTCGGGGTCGACGTCGCGGGTGTCGGCGTCGCCGCCGAGGTGGTTGGCGCCGTCCTCGATGGACCGCAGCACCTGCATGCGGGAAGGGCTCGGGCGTGCCGCCGGCCTCCTCGAAGGCCTGGGTGTAGCCGTTGCGCACCACCCGGCAGGTCTTGCCCGTGTAGGCCCGGGTGACGACGGTGCCGTCCTCGGCCAGGCCCAGCAGGGCGTCCTTGTAGCCGGGCACGGCCTGGGCCTCGGGCGTGGCGATGAAGCGGGTGCCGACCCAGATGCCGTCGGCGCCGAGGGTGAGGGCGGCGGCCAGGCCCCGCCCGTCGCTGATGCCGCCGGCGGCGACGACCGGGATGCGGCCGTCGACGGCGTCGACGACCTGGGGGACCAGGGCCATGGTGGCCACGGTGCCGGTGTGGCCCCCCGCCTCGGTGCCCTGGGCCACGACCAGGTCGCAGCCGGCCTCGACCGCGGCGATGGCGTGGCGGACCTTGCCGCACATGTTGACGACGAGCAGGTTGAGCTCGTGGCACAGGTCGACCACGTCGCGGGGCACGCCGAGGCCGGCGACGTAGACCGTGGCGCCGCCCTTGGCGATGTCGCGGACCTTGGACTCGAAGTCCTGGGGGGCGGCGGTGAGCAGGTCGACGCCGAAGGGCTTGGCCGTGCGCTCCCGCACCGCGGCCATCTGGTCGACCAGCTGCGGGTGGGCCATGGTCGAGGCCCCGATGCTGCCGAAGCCGCCGGCCTCGGACACCGCCGCGACGAGCTCGGCGTAGGACACCCCGCCCATGCCCGGCGAGCATCACCGGGTGCTCGACGTCGAGGATCTCGGTCAGTCTGGTGCGCACGGAGCCACACCTAGTGAGGCCTCGCTCGCGCCGGTCCCGCCGCCAGGGGCGTCGCCAGGCACACCTGCGGTCCCGTGGCTGGCCGGGGCCCGACGGGTCAGCTCTCGTCGCCGACGAGCATCTCGGCCTTGTTGCCGTACTTCTGGGTCATGCCCATGGCGTGCTTGCTCGCCTCCATGATGCTCGGGTCGCCCATGGCCGCCTGCATGTCCTCCTGGCTGTCCCAGGTGCCGACGAACATCACGTAGTACGGCGGCTCGGTGCCCCGCGGGGTGCCGGTGAACACCGTGGTGGTGTGGCTCGTCATCTTGGGGAACCGGGCGGCGATGGGGAGGTGGTCGGACGCGGTACTCGTCCAGGAACGCCTCCGCATCGGACTCGGGCTTGGTGTACAGGACGGTGAGTGTTGCCATGCCCCCGGCCTACCCGACGAGGTGGGCCCGGCACACGTCGGGGCTCATCGTTCCTTGGACGGGTGTCGTCGCCTGGCGCGAACAAGCGTCCGAGGTTCGGCGGGTCAGCGGTAGGAGCCGGGGCCGGTGAGGACCTCGCGGTGCCAGCGGTGGGGGGTGGCCAGCACGGCCCGGGGGTAGTCCTCGAACATCCAGCGGGCGAAGTTGCGGCGGGTCCAGGGGGTGGCGCCGGCCAGGCGGACGCCCAGCTGGGCGCCCCGGCGGTGGCGCAGCAGCCCGAGCATGGCGTCGGCCAGGCGGTTGTCGCGGGCCAGGCCCCGGGCGACCTCCCGCTCGTAGGCGGCGGTGGCGTCGGCCGGGCGCTCGGGGCCGGCGGCCAGGACGGCCCGGGCCGCGGCCATGCCCGTCTCCAGGGCCTGGCCGATGCCCTCGCCCGGTCATGGGGTCGGTGGCCGCGGCGGCGTCGCCCACGAACAGGGCCCGCCCGGCGGTGAGCGGGATGCGGTCGACCCGGGCGGGGATGGGCCAGGCCCGGTGGGGCCCCTCGGGCTCCCAGGCGTCGCCCAGCACCTCGGCCAGGCGGGGCCGGCGCAGCAGCTCGCGCCACACGCCGGCCATGTCGCGCACCGAGAGCGTCCCGCCCCGGTGGATGCCGAAGCCCACGTTCACCGCTCCGTCGGCGAGGGGGAACGACCAGGCGTAGCCGGGCAGGAGGTCGGGCTCGAACCACACCCACAGGTCGCGGCGGGCGGCGGCCGTGGTGCCCCGCAGGTACTGGCGGAAGGCGTGGCACTCGCCCCGGTAGCCGGGCACGGCCACGCCCATGCAGCGCCGCAGCGGCGACCACATGCCGTCGGCCCCCACCACGTACCGGGCGGCCACCTCCCCCAGGCCCTCGACCTGGGCCCGCACCACGTCGCCGTCGTCGCGGGCCGCGGCCAGGGCGCAGCCGTCGTGGACGTGGGCGCCGGCGGCGCGGGCCGCATCGACCAGGGCCGCGTCGAGCTCCACCCGGCGGGCGGCGGCGGCGTAGGTGCCCCGGCCCCGGGGGAACGAGAAGGTGGCCGGCCGACCGTGCGGCGGGGCCACCACCACGTCGTCGATGGGCTGCCAGGACGGCACGGCGGCGGGTTCGACGCCCAGCTCCTCGAGCAGCGGGAGGGCGCCGGCGGTGAGGCCGTCGCCGCAGATCTTGTCCCGGGGGAACCGGGCCTTGTCGATGACCACCACGTCGCGACCGGCGCGGGCCAGCGTGGCCGCCGCCGCGGCCCCCGCCGGTCCGGCCCCGACGACGAGGACGTCGGCCCGTCGCGTCACGGCCGGGTCGAGCCGGCCCCCCGGCCCCGTGCCCGACCCCTGCGGGCGGGCGCGGCCACGGCCAGCACCTCGTCCCAGGCGCCCCGGAGGGCGGCGACCAGGCGCTCGGGCTCGGTGACGGCCGCGGGGTCGACGTTGATGCCGATGTGGATGTCGTCGAGGTAGCTGAGCAGGGTGAGGTTGAGGGCGGCGCCGGTGAGCGGGCCGAGGGCGAACATGGACTCGACCCGGCCCCCGGCGGTGTAGATGGGGATGGGGGCGCCGGGCACGTTGCTGGTGACCAGGTCGACGCCCTTGAGCATGGAGCCGAACAGGCCGGTGCTGAGCGAGGTCGGCAACCGGCGCAGCACGCCGGCGAGGGGCTCCACGAAGCCGAGGGCGGGCTCGCCGCGCTGGGTGAGGATCAGCTCGTGCAGGACCTGCATGCGGCGGACGGGGTCGGGCTCGTCCAGGGGGATCGGGAAGCGGGCGGGCACGAACTGGTTGCCGGCCTGGTCCTCGGTCTCCTCGGTGCGGACGTTGATCGGCATCGACATGCGCAGCGCGTCGGCGGGCACGCCCATCTCGCGGTGGTAGCGGGCCAGCCCGCCGGCCGTGGCGGCCACGAAGGCGTCGTTGAGGGTGGCCCCGGCGGCCTTGGCCGCGGCCTTGGCCTCGTCCATCGGGATGACCAGGTGGTCGAAGCGGACCGAGAGGGAGCGCCCGGTCATCAGCGGTGAGAGGGGGGCGGTGGCCGGTGCGGCCAGGCGGGCCACCGAGGCGGCCGTCTCCGCGGCCCGCGACAGGGCGGCCGCCGGGTCGGCCACCGCCTCGGCCGCGGTGCGGGCGGTGGCCCCGCTGACCGTGGCCCCCGAACGGCGGGCGATGCCCAGGGCTCGACGCTGCTCGTGGGCGAGGGCGTCGACCCAGCGGCCGACCTGGGACATGACCTCGGCCTCGGGCGGTGCGGGCAGGTCGGTGGGCCCGTCCGGGTCGCGCTCGAGCTCGAACATGATGAGCGCCAGCTTCACGCTGCCCACGCCGTCGGTGATGGCGTGGTGGACCTTCATCACCAGCGCGGCCCGGCCGTCCTCCATCCCCTCGATGAGGGTGGCCTCCCAGAGGGGACGGGCCCGGTCGAAGCCGGCCATGGCGATGGGCTGCACCATGTCGAGCACGTCGCGGAGGGTCCCGTCGCCGGTGGCCCGGGAGAAGCGCACGTGGTAGTCGAGGTCGAAGTTGGGGTCGACCTCCCAGCGGGGCGGGGCGATGGACAGGGCGTTGGCCCGCACCCGCTGCCGCAGGCGGGGGACGAGGCGGGTGCCCCGGTCGAGCAGGGTGCGCAGGCGGTCGTGGTCGGGGGCCCGGTCGAGCACGGCGACGGCCGTGATCGTCGACCGCAGCATGGCGTCCTTCTCGATGGTCCACATGAGCGCGTCGGAGTCGCTCATCCGGCTGTCGTAGATCAGCTCGCTGCCGTCGGCCACGTCGTGCACCCTCCTCGTCGGGCGCTGGCCATCATGCCCGTCGGCGCCCCGGCGGGCGACAGCGGGTCCTCAGCAGGAGGTGGCGCCGGGGTCGCGGTAGGGCGCCCCGACGGTGTCGGTGGCGGTGCGGCCGTCGGGGTAGGTGATCTTGCGGGTGGTGGTGACGGTGGTGCAGTTCCCCCGCCGGCCCTCGGACTGGCCGACCTGCTCGCCGTAGGCGTACTGCGTGGAGTACAGGGTGATGGTGAGGCTGGTGTCGGTGTAGCAGGTCCAGACCATGATCCCGTAGGGCGTGTCGTTCTCGAACTGCAGGTCCGGGTGCTCCCAGCCCATGGTGGCCTCGCGGCCGTAGGGGTAGCGGCTGAAGTACTCGGAGTGGGCCTGGTACTCCCCGAAGGGCAGGCCGGCGAAGAAGGCGGCGTTGAACGTGGTGGTGGCGAACTGGGAGACGCCGCCGCCGATCTCGTCGACGTGCTCGCCGTTGGCGATGGCGCCGGCGTCGACGAAGCCCTTCTCCTCGGGTGCGCTGGCCGACGTAGCTCGTTGATGGAGAACGTCTCGCCGGGCAGCACCACGGTGCCCCGCGACGATGTCGGCCATGCGGTGGATGTTGGTGACGCGCGCCGCGCAGCACGGGTGGTAGGTGGTGAACGACTTGACCTGGGCCTGGCCGTTCCACTCGGTGGTGGTGCCCACCGGCTCCTTGATGCCGAGCGCCTGGGCGTCCTCGGTGGTGAGCTCGGGCTCCTCGACCACCGGCTCGATGTCCATGGCCTTCTGGCCCGGCCTTGATCGACCGGCACGATGCGGGCGCCGGCGTCGTCGGGGCAGCAGCGCAGGCCCGTTGACCGACGGGGTGATCTGCACGGCCCCTCCCACCAGGGTGATGCTGGCGTCCTTGGGCTCGGCGTCGCCCAGGCTGCCGATCTGCTCGTGGGGCGAGGTGTCGAGCGCCTCCTCGTCGAAGGTCAGCTCGATGGTCGTCGCCGACGACGCGGGAGCCGATCCAGGTGCGCAGCTGGGCCACGTCGAAGGTGGCCGTGCTTGGGCCCGACGTCGACGGTGACACGGGGTGCTCGGTGAGCTCGCTGGCCTGCTCGGCCAGGGCCTGGGCGTCGGCGTCGCTCACCGCCGGGTCCCGGACCTCGGGGTCGACCGACACGGTGATGGGGTCCTCGCCGGCGCGGGCGGCGTCGAGGAGGGCGTCGGCGACCTTGTCCGCGTCGAGGGCCTCGGCCCGCCTGGCCGGCCTGGATGCGGACGGCCTCCGGCGAGGCCACCAGGCTGGGCTCCACGGGCTGGCGGGCCTCGTCGCCCTCCTCGGCGGCGAGCACGACGGCCAGCTGGTCGTCGGCGGATCGTGTAGCGGGGTGCGACCTCGTAGGGGGCCACGAAGGACCGTGCCCACGCCAGCGGACGGAGGGCGGCGGTGCCCTCCCGCCCCTCCTCGAGGGCGGCGGCGACGGTGGCGGGCTGGTCGACGGCCAGGCTGAGGTCGGCGGCGGTGGTCTCGATGGTCTGGTCGCCGGCGTCGATGGTGACCTTCGTGCCCGCGAACTCGGCGGCCATCACCGCGACGTCCTGGGCGACCTCGTCCTCGTCCTGGCCCCCGACGTCGGGCCGGCCAGCTCGACGTTGCGCAGGCTCCCGTCGGCCGCCGCGCTGGTGTCGAAGGCCCACGCCGCCAGCAGGAGCATGACCACGAGCACGGGGATGCCGACCCCGAGGACGGGCGCGAGGCGTGGACGGCGCATCAGACCACGATGCCAGACCGGACCCCCCGATCCATGGTCATCCCCCCGGGCGCGTCCGGGGTGGGGGACCGGGGTCTGCGGGCGATGCCCTAGGGTCGCGGCCCGCCGTCCCGCCGAGCCAACGAGGAGCCAGCATGCCGAGGATCTGCGAGGGAAGGGTCTGCATCGTCACCGGGGCCGGACGGGGCATCGGTCGTGAGCACGCCCTCATGCTGGCCGGGCAGGGGGCCAAGGTCGTGGTCAACGACCTGGGCGGGGAGATGGACGGCAGGGCCGCTCCATCGGGCCCGGCCCAGGACGTCGTCGACGAGATCGTGGCGGGGGGCGGCGAGGCCGTGGTCAACGGGGACGACGTCTCCAGCTGGGACGGCTGCCGAGCGCATGGTCCGCCAGGCCGTCGACGCCTTCGGCGACCTCCACGTGGTCGTCAACAACGCCGGCATCCTGCGGGACCGGATGCTGGCCAACATGACCGAGGCCGAGTGGGACGCGGTGATCCAGGTGCACCTCAAGGGCACCTTCGGCCCTGCCCGCCACGCCGCGGCCTACTGGCGGGAGCGCTCCAAGGCGGGCGACGAGGTCGACGGCCGCATCATCAACACGTCGTCGCCGTCGGGCATCTACGGCAACGTGGGCCAGACCAACTACGGCGCGGCCAAGGCCGGCATCGCCGCCTTCACGGTCATCGCGGCCAAGGAGCTGGCCCGCTACGGGGTCACCGTCAACGCCATCGCGCCCGCCGCGCTGACCCGCATGACCGAGAACCTGGGCATGGGCCAGGCCGACGAGGAGGCCAAGGAGAAGATGGCCCCCCGTTGGATCGCGCCCATCGTCACCTGGCTGGCGTCGCCCGCCAGCCGCAGCGTCACCGGTCGGGTGTTCGACGTGTCGGGCCAGGCCCTGTCGGTGTCCGAGGGCTGGCACCGGGGTCCCACCGCGGACCCGGTCGAGGACCCCGAGCTGGTCGGTGAGATCGTCGAGCAGCTGGTCGCCGATGCCCGCCCCAACGCCAACATGCTCGGCTACGACGAGGTCTGACCCCGCCGCCCGCTCGTCGTCGGGCCGGGCTCGGTAGGGTCCGAGCCGCCCCGCCCGGGCGACCCCGACCACCCCGGAGGCCCCCATGCCCATCGACCCGTCCGCCGTCGGTGCGACCAGCGACCCGGTCCGCCACTCGTGGACCTCGAAGGACGCCATCCTCTACGCCCTCGGCGTCGGGGCCGGCGCCGTCGACCCCTTGGGGGAGCTGGCCTTCACCACCGAGAACAGCAACGGCATCGACCAGCAGGTGCTGCCCACCATGGCGGTCGTGCTGGGTGTGGGCGGCGGCGGGGCCTTCGGATCGATCGGGTCGTTCAACCCGGCCATGCTCGTCCACGGCGAGCAGGCCATCGAGCTGCACGGCCCCATCCCGGTCGAGGGCGAGGTCGAGACCGTCGGCGAGATCACCGGCATCTACGACAAGGGCAAGGGCGCCCTCGTCGAGGTGCGCTCGACCTCCATCGACACCGGCTCGGGCCAGCCGCTCTTCACCACCACCATGTCGGCGTTCATCCGGGGCGAGGGCGGCTTCGGCGGCGACCGGGGACCGTCGGGGCCCAAGAACCCGCCACCCGACCGGACGCCCGACCACGAGACCGCCTACGTCACCCGTTCCGACCAGGCCCTGCTGTACCGGCTGTCGGGCGACCGCAACCCGCTGCACTCGGACCCGACCTTCGCCGCCATGGGCGGCTTCGACCGCCCCATCCTCCACGGCCTCTGCACCTACGGGTTCACGGGTCGGGCCCTGCTCCACCGCCTGTGCGCCAGCGACCCGGCCCGGTTCCGCAGCATGGAGGGGCGCTTCTCGTCGCCGGTGCTGCCCGGCGAGCGCCTCACCGTGCGCATGTGGGAGGTCGGGCCGGGCGAGGCCCTGTTCCAGACCACCGGTGACGACGGCCGCGTGGTGCTCGACGGCGGGCGCCTCGGCTACGACGCCGGCTGAGCCGGCCGGGCCCGACCGGGCCCTGCCTAGAAGTCGAAGATGTGCTCGACCTTGACGGGGAAGTGCACCGTGCCCCGCGTGCGGCCGGGGTTCATCACGTGGACGGCGTCCTCGAACTCGCGCTCGTCGTAGATCGTGCCGCCGTCGTGGGAGTGGATGGCCACGGTGAGCGGGAACCGCCCGTCGAGCAGGGGGACGTGCTCGAAGGCGAACACCACCTCGCCCTCGCCGTCGACGGCGTGGATGAACTGCTCGAGCACGTCGGTGGTGGTGCCCATGAGACGGGTGCCGCGCTCGTCGAAGATCTCGATGGCGAAGGCCACGTCGTCGATGAGGCCGGTGGCCGAGTAGCCGATCCGCAGGCGCAGGGGCTGTCCGGGCAGGAGGTGGCCGGCCTCCTGGTCGGGGTACTCGGGGATGACGTGGCGGATCGCCACCGTGGCATCGGGGTCGGCCACCATCTGCGGGGTGGTGATCACCGGGACCTGGCCGGTGGTGGGGTCGACCGCGACGGGCGGGGCGTGGTCGGTCTCCTCGGCGTCGAGGGGCACCTCCACGCCCCGGGCGGCCAGTGCCTCGCGGAAGGCGCGGATGGCCTCGCCCGGTGCACCGTCGGCGATCTTGTGGCCGTGGTCGAGCACGACGGCCCGGTCGCAGATCATCCGCACCGTGTCGGTGGCGTGGGAGACGACGAGGATCGTGCGCCCGTCGCGCTGCATGCGCCGGATGCGGTCGATGCACTTGCGCTGGAAGGCCTCGTCGCCCACCGACAGCACCTCGTCGACGAGGAGGATGTCGGGCTCCACGTTGATGGCCACGGCGAACCCGAGCCGGGCGTACATGCCGGAGGAGAAGTGCTTCACCTGCTGGTCGATGAACTCCTCCAGCTCGGCGAAGTCGACGACGTCGTCGAAGATCTCGTCGACCTGGGCCTTGGAGAACCCGAGGATCGAGCCGTTGAGGTAGACGTTCTCCCGACCGGTGAGGTCCGGGTGGAACCCGGCGCCCAGCTCGAGCAGGGCGGCCAGGCGGCCCCGGGTGGTGATGGTGCCGGAGGTGGGGCGCAGGGTGCCGGCCACGCACTTGAGCAGGGTCGACTTGCCGCTGCCGTTGTGGCCGAGCATGGCCAGGGTCTCGCCCTGGGCGACCTCGAAGGAGACGTCGGAGAGGGCGTGGAACTCCTCCCAGTTCACCCGCCCGGCCCGGATGACGCGCTCCTTGGCCGACTTGGGCTTGTCCCGTGCCAGCTTGAACATCTTGCTGACCGAGTCGATGGTGATCGCGGCGGTCACGACGGGCTCAGATCTCCTCGGCCATGTCGTCCTCGAGGCGGCCGAAGAGCCACAGGGCACCGAGGAACAGCGCGATGGAGATGACCCCGACGATGGACAGCCGGGTGAGGTACCAGCTCAGCGGGTGGGTGATGAGGGCCGGCGACTGGATGTCGGGCAGCACGTTCTGCGGGTCGGTGCCCGACGGGCTGCCGTCGGACGGCTGGTTGACGTACCACCCGAAGTTCACCGGCTCGGGGTTGTAGAGCACCCGCTGGAAGGTGACCACGATCGGGATGATGGGGTTGAGCGAGGCCATCCACTCCCGGCCCGGGCCGAGGCGCTCGACCACCAGGCGGTAGGGGTAGACGATGACCGAGAGCCAGAACCAGGCCAGCAGGGCCAGCTCCAGCAGGTGCTCGGTGTCGCGCAGGTACACGTTGACGGCGCTGAGGGCGACGGCCATGGCCGAGGCCAGGATCAGCAGGACGAGCAGGGCCAGGGGCAGGGCCGGCAGGTAGTCGAGCGAGGGCGCCCGGCGGAAGAGGGCCAGGGCCCCGATGAGCACCGTGGCCTGCAGGAAGAAGTGGACGATGGCGGCCCCGATGGCCGCCAGCGGGAGGATCTCGCGGGGGAACCACACCTTCTGCACCAGCTGGGCGTTCATGGTGATGGAGCCGGTGCCGGCGGCCAGCGAGGTGGAGAAGAAGTTCCAGACGAGCAGTCCGGAGAGGAAGAAGATGGCGTAGTAGGGCACCTGCACCCGCAGCACCTCGGCGAACACGACCGAGAACACGACCAGGTAGAGGGCGGGGTTGAGCAGCGTCCACACGAAGCCGAGGACGCTGTTCTTGTACTTGACCTTCAGCTCCTTGCGGGTGAGGTTCCCGAGCAGCTCCCGGTAGCGCCAGACGTTCCGGAGGCGCTGGAAGGGGTTGGGGCGCCGGGAGACCTCCAGGGCGGGGGCGACGTCGTCGGGGTGGGCGACGTGGTCGATCTCGGCGATCTCGGGTTCGGGGGGAGCGGTGGCGGTCACCGGGGGCACCACGTCGCGCCGCGGGCTGGGTGCTGGGTGTGAGGCACGACCTCTCCGATCTCATCGGCCCGGGCCCCGGACCTCGTCGTCCGGTGCACCCGGCAAGGGTAGTGGGCCCCGCCCGGCCGACCTCAGCGCAGCGGCGCCGCCGACGTCGCTGCGCCGGTGGCTGCGACGCGGCCGAGGACCTCGGCCAGGCGGTCGCCGAGGCGACGCCAGTCGTAGGCCTCCTCCACCCGTCGCCGTCCCGCCGCGGCCCTGGTCGCGGCGCCGTCGGGGTCGGCGAGGAGGGTGCGCACGGCGCCGCCGAAGCCCTCCGCCGACCCCACCAGGAGGTGCTCGCGATCGGTGAGGTCGAGGCCCCGGATGCCGAACGGCGTGGTGACCACCGGCACGCCGGCGGCCAGGTACTCCAGCACCTTCAGGTTCGTCCCCGACCCGAAGGCCATGGGGTTGAGGGCGAGGTGGGCCGTGCCCAGCAGCACGTCGCGCACCCGGTCGCTGACCCGCCCGGCCAGGACGACGTTCGCGGGCGTGGACGTGCCCGCGAGGGCCTCGCCGTGGCGGCCGCCCAGCAGGAAGAGCACCTCGGGGACGTCGGGTGCCAGCTCCACGATCCGGCGGGCGGCGTCGAGGTTGGGGGGGTGCCAGCTGCCGAAGAACACCGCCAGGGCCTCCACGTCGCGGGCGCGGTCGTCGAGGGCGCGGTAGCGGGCCAGCCAGCGCTCGCCCCGGAGGCGGCGGACCTCGGCCGACGGCGGGGTCGTGGCCGCGCAGTCGGTGCCGTTGGGCACGACCACCGCGTCGGAGGCCCGTCGGCCGGCCAGGGCGGCGAGGCGCCGGGCATCGGGGAGGCTGCAGGCGGTGATGAGGGCGGCCCGGCGGGAGGCCTCCTCCTCGACCGCCACCACCCGGTCCAGCACCGCGGCACCCGCGGCGGTGCGGGGCAGGACGTCGGCCTTCAGGTCGGCCTCCACGTTGAAGGCGTCGTAGACGAAGGGGAGGTCGATGCCGGCGTGGTCGAGGGCGGGGAGCAGGTAGGGCTCGGCCAGGATCACCGCGTCGGCGTCCCGGCACGCCTCGCGCAGCCGCCGCCCGTACTCGGGGGTGAGGGCGATGTCGGCCCCTGCGGTGAGGTCGCTGACGGGGACGCCGACGGCCAGGCTGGCCTCCTCGGCGGCCCGGCGCTGGGCCGGGCTGAGGGGGACCGCGGTCTCGACCAGCCCGGGGAGCAGCGGGCGGGACCCGGCGGGGCCGCCGTCGGTGAGGCTGACCACCTCGACGTCGGCGTGGCGGGCCAGGCTGCCGTAGAGGTGGTAGCTGCGCAGCTGGCCGCCGTGGCCCCGGTCGGCGACGCGGAACGTGGTGAGGACCACGACCCGGAGCCGGCCCGGCCGCCGGGTCCGGTCCGGCGCCACCGTGGTCGGCTCGGCGCCGGCGCCGTCGGGGCCGAGCAGGGTGCGGACCACCCGGGGCCAGGTGATGCGGGCGGTGTGGCGGCGGCCCTCCTCGCCCATGGTCCGGGCCCGACCCGGGTCGGTGGCCAGCAGGGCCAGGGCCCGCCCGAGCGAGGCGGCGTCCGGGTCGACCACCAGGCCGTCGACGCCGTGGCGGACCAGCTCGGCCGGGCCTCCGCTGTCGCTCGTGGTCACCACCGGGGTGCCGGCGGCCAGGGCCTCGACGGTGATGAGGCCGTAGTCCTCGTCGAGGGGGACGAAGGGGACGGCGAGGGCCTCGGCGTAGCGGGTGCCCAGCTCCTCGTCGGGGACGAAGCCCAGGAAGCGGATGCGGGGATCGCCGGCGGCCAGGGCGTGCAGGCGCTCGGCGTCGGGTCCGGTGCCACCCACGTGCAGCTCCACGTCGCCGGGGACGTGGGCCATGGCCCGCACCAGCAGGTCGATGCGCTTGGGGCCGTCGAGGCGGCTGGCGGTGAACAGGTGCCGGCCCGGTGGCCGCGGCGCGCTCGGCGGCGCCAGGTCCGAGGGGGCGTAGGCGACGCGGGCGGCCACGCCCTCGGGCAGGTAGCCGGCCCGGGCGGCCACGGTCCGGGACAGGGCGACGTGGCGGCTCACCTCCGCCGGGTCCAGGGCGACCCGGTCGAGCCAGTGCACCACCAGGCGGCTGACGGGCCCCGGCAGCGCCAGGTCGGGGTGGTCGGGGCCGAGGGCGTCGACCGCGGCGTCGACGCGGTCGAGCACCTCGGCCACGGCGGCGCGGGCCGGGGGGCGCCGCACCGCCTCCACCAGGGCGGCGGTGGCGGGCTGCACCCGGCCCGGCGCGGTGGGCACCCCGAACAGGTGGTACGTGTCGTACAGGCCCCGCAGCGGGTGGAACATCCACAGCACGTGGCGGCGGTGGGGCGTGATCCAGGCCGGGTACTTCGAGCTGATCACCACGTCGAAGTGGTCGAGGTCGAGCCCGGCGAAGGCCCGGTACCCGGCGATCACCTCGGCCAGGGTCGTCTCCCGCACCGGGAGCTTCACCAGCTCGGCGTCGTGGCCGGCGTCGAGGAGGGCGTCGTGCAGGCCGGACCAGGCCCGCTCGGCCCCCCCGCGGGTGAACGGCACGGGCGTGGGGGCCACCACCGCGACCTTGAGCGCCGCCATCAGACCGGCACCGCCACCGGCTCGGCCTCCTCCAGGGCGAGGGCGAGGCCCAGGCGGACCTCGTCCTCGGCCCGGGCCCACGTGACCCCTGCCGCCCTCGCCCGGGCGCCCGCGGAGAGGGACGCGGCCAGGTCGGCGTCGGTGAGGATGCGCTCGACGGCGGCGGCGATGGCGGCCCCTGTGGGGGCGACCACCAGGCCGTCGACCTCGTGGTCGACCAGGTCGGCCAGCCCGCCGCCGTCCTCGCACACCACCACGGGGGCACCGTGGGCCATCGCCTCCACCGCGGTGAGCCCGTAGTCCTCGTCGAGGGCCGGGGCCACCACGCAGGGGGCGGTGGCGTAGAGGTGGGTGAGGGTGGCGTCGTCGACCGAGCCGGCCAGCGCCACGTTGGAGGTCCAGCCCTCGGGCGCGGGGTCGTCGACCTGCTGGCCCGTGCAGCACCAGAGGGCCCTGTCGTCCACGGCGTCGAGGTCGGTGCCGGGGCGGGCCAGGCGGTGGTCGACCGAGCGCACCCACTCCGTGCGGCCGCCCACCCCGACCAGGGTGGCGGGCACGTGGGGGAGCCGGCGCAGGGCGGCCACGAACAGCTCGGGCCGCTTGGGGAACTCGAAGCGGCCCACGCAGAGCACCGGCCCGGGCCGGGGTGCCGAGGGGGGCGGCGCGGCAGCGTCGGCCCCCACCGCCCGGCCGGCGTGGAACAGCGACACGCGGTCGATGCCGTTGAAGCGACCCAGGCGACGTCGCACCGTCTCGGACCCGGCTGCGAACCAGGTCACCGCCTCGAGGCGGGGGGCGTCGAGCTCCCGCACCCGGGCCGCGGCCTGGCGGTGCAGGGCCGGGTCGGGGGCGTAGCCGGCCTCGACGAAGACGTCCTCGAGGTCGTAGTAGACGCGGTGGTGGTGGAAGAACAGCCCCAGGTGGTGGGGGTGGGGGGTGGCGAACGACGGCGGCTGGGTCGAGATGACGGCGTCGAGGCCGTGGGTGGGCACGGCGCCGAAGGCCTCCACCCCGGCGAGGTGGCGGAAGTACTCCGGCGCGGCCCGCCAGAGATCGTCGGGCACCTCGACGCCGAAGGGCCGGTGGGGGAGGGCGTTGAGGTCGACGGAGGTGCGCACCACCTCGTGGCCGTCGGCGCGCAGCGTGGCCTCGACGTGGTCGACCACGCGCTCGAACCCGCCGGTCACGCCCACGTCGGGCTTGAGCACCCCGATGCGGAGCCCGGGCCGGAGGCGGGGGGTGGGCCCGGTCACCGACACGGTGTGATGCCGCTCACGGGGCCGGCGGCGCGCCCGCGGTGCGGGCCACCAGCACGTAGCTGGCCCCCGCCGCAGGGGGGACCGGGGCCAGGTCGGCCTCGGCCCAGCCCCGCTCCAGGGCCAGCAGCGCCAGGGTGCGGGGGTGCAGCGGTCGCCGGCGGGGGTCGGCCCACTGCTCGTCGCCCCCGGCGCCCGCCGTCGGGTCGGCCGCGGCCAGCACCAGGACGCCTCCGGGGCGCAGCGCCTCGCGGGCCGCGTCGACCAGGGCCACCAGGTCCGGGAGCGGCACCACGTCGGCCAGGACCGCGGCGGTGACGGCCCCCAGGGAGCCGGCGGGCACCCCCGCCAGGTGGACCACGGGCTCCCCGACCGCAGCCTCGTGGCCGCGCTCGCGCAGCTGCCTCGACCGCCGCCTCGTCGGCGTCGACGCCGGTGGCGGCGACGCCCCGGGCCGCCCAGGCGTCGAGCCACTCGCCCCCGCCCGACGCCAGGTCGAGCACCGGCGCGGCCACCGCGGCCTCGGCCACGGCATCGACGGCGGCACCGGCCTGGGCCCGCAGCGCCTCGGGCGCCGGGCGCCCGGCCCGCGCGAGGCGCCGCACCAGGGCCGCGTCGGCGGCATCGGCCTCCTCGGCCAGCAGGCCGCGGCCCTCGTCGCCCGCCACCTCCCGGGCCGCCCGCAGCACGAGGTCCTCGCGGGCCCGGGTCGCGGCGAGGGCCCGGCGCTGCTCGGCCAGGAGCGTCTCGGCCGCGGCCAACCGCTCGGCCAGCTCGTCGCAGGTCGCCCGCAGGGCGGCCACCTCGACCTCGACGTCGGCCCCGGCCACGTCGACGGTCGCCACCCCGGCCTCGAGGCGCTTGATGCGGTCGTCGAGGTGACCCTCGATCGCCTCGGTCCGGGCGGCCACGCCCTCGACCACGTTGGCCAGCCGATCGGCGGCCACCACGACCTCTCTGTTGAACGGGACCTGGTGGGACGTCACCGGGCGCAGGCCCACCATCACGGCCCGCTTGACGGGACGGAGGCGGGCCGCGGCGGGGATGTCGGTGCCGCCGTCGGACGTGTGCCAGGCCGCCTCCAGGCGGTGGCGGGCGTCGGCCAGGGCGGCCCGCACCTCCTCGTCGGACGGGCCCGGTGTCGGCGGACGCCCGGGGTCGGGTCCCGTCGCCGCGGCCTCGGCCCGGGCCGCCACCTCCTCGACGGCGCGCGCCGCGTCGCCGTCGGCGGTCGGGTCGTCGTCGGCCATGGGGTCCTCCGGAGGCAGGTGGGCCGGCGGCGAGGCTAGTGGTCCCCCCGCCGGGGTCCCGGCCTGCTCCCGGGTCGGGGCCGCTGTCACAGGCCCTCGGTAGGGTTCTCCCATGGCCCCCCGCCCCCGCCGACCCACGGCCACCTCCGCCTTCGGCGTGGGCCGGCGCGAGAGCCACGACGCCACGGACTTCTACGCCCGGTTCACCCCGCCCGAGGTCAGCGACGACGACACGGTGCTGTCGCCCGACTCCGTGGACATCGGCGATCCCTTCAAGAACCTCGATGCCCGCACCATCACAGGTACGGACGGGATCCCCGCGGGCTCGGTCGCCCTCGTGGTCACGTCGCCTCCCTACTTCGTGGGCAAGACCTACGAGGAGGAGCTCGAGCGAGACGGAGTGCCCTCCTCCTACGGCGACTACCTCACCATGCTCACCGAGGTGTTCGCCGAGTGCCGGGAGGCGCTCGAACCCGGCGGGCGCATCGCGGTGAACGTGGCGAACCTCGGTCGCCGTCCCTACCGGTCGCTGTCGTCGGACGTGATCCGCATCCTGGAGGACCTCGGGCTGTTGCTCCGCGGTGAGATCCTCTGGCAGAAGGCCAAGGGTGCGGGCGGCAGCTGCGCATGGGGCTCGTTCATGCAGCCCACCAACCCCACCCTGCGCGACGTGAGCGAGCGGGTCGTCGTGGCGAGCAAGGGCCGCTTCGACAGGGCTCGTGGCGCTCGCCAGCGTGAGGTCGAGGGTCTGCCCCACCGGACCACGACCACGGCCGACCTGTACATGGACAGCACGCTCGACCTCTGGGACATCCCGGCCGAGAGCGCGAAGCGGGTCGGTCACCCCGCGCCCTTCCCTGTCGAGCTCCCGGAGCGCCTCATCCACCTGTACACGTGGGTGGACGACCTGGTCCTCGATCCCTTCATGGGCGCGGGATCGACCCTCGTCGCCGCTGCCCTCACGGAGCGTCGCTACGTCGGGTTCGACCTCGATCCCGAGTTCGTGGACCTGGCTCGCCGTCGGGTCGAAGCAGTCGAGGCGAGTGGGCGCCCGCGCGTCACGTCGGTGGCGCCCTCGGAGACCCGTCAGGAAGCGCGCAGCAAGATCGTCGTGCCCTCGGCGGAGCACGACGAGGACTTCCAGGCTCGGGCCACCCGCGAGGGCAAGGCCGCCCAGGCCCTCGCCGAGCAGGTCCTGGTGGATGAGGTCCACGGGGCCGGCTTCACGCTCGTGCGACGGAAGGTCCGCCTCCCGGGCATCGGCGTCGAGTTCAACCTCCACGTCCAAGACCAGGCGGGCGACGACTGGTACGTCGATGTGTCCGGTGCCTTCCTCGCCAACCCCCGCGGCGGCCTCCGTCGCACCGACACCTTGTGGAAGGCCCTCGGCAAGGCCCATGTGTTCGTCTCCTGTGAGAAGGAGGAGGTCCGATCAGCTCGCCTGCTGCTCCTGACCAGCCACCTCCCCAAGCCCAGGACCGAGGGCGATCGGGCCCTCCGCGCGGTGGGTCCAGCGGCTGTCTTCGACGTGATCGCCATGCTCGACGACGATGGCCGGGCTCGCTTGGCGGAGTACGCCAAGGGCGGGTTCTCCGGGGTCGACGGCGGAGCGTGTCGCGCCGGCTTCTGGTCGCAGGAGGCGATCGATCAGGTGTGGAAGCCCTGATGTCGGTGGCGGTCGCTGTCGTGCACGGGGATCCCCCCCAGGTCTTCGTGGCCGAGGACATGGATGTCCTGCACTGGACGCTTGCCCTGCAGTGGGTGGCCGCTGCGCATCCCGCCGAGATGAGCGAGGGGACGCGTGACGCCCTCCGCCAGGATCTGCTCGAGGAGCAGTGGGCTGACGCCGTGGTCCGCTACATGGACCACATCGGGACGGTCGTCGATGTCTTCCCGCAGCACGACTTCTTCACCGAGCGACACGTGCGGATGGGGCCGCAAGAGCTCCAGTTCAAGGCACTGTTCCAGGACTGAGCACGCGTTCGCGCGACGCTCTTGGTCCATGCCGTCGCTGCGCACCGAGGTCACCGAGATCACCACCGGGTTGGCCATGCTCGGCCTCGGCGACCTGGACTGGGCCCTGGCCGCCCGCCCCGCCGAGCTGGTGGGTGTCGACGGCGCCGGGTGGGACCGGCTCACCGAGGCCCGCGCCGCCGGCACCCACGACGCCGACTTCGCCCGGGCCTGGGACAACGGGCTCGCCTTCCTCCGCTCCGAGGGCGCGCTCCGCAGCCGGGTGCCCGCCCGCATCGAGTGGAAGGGCCCCGACAAGCTGCCGCTCCCGTCCGACGTCCCCGCCGACCTCCGGGTGGACCGGGTGTACCTGGTGTCGTGCAAGTACCTCTCCAAGGTGCTCCACAACCTGGCCCCCGCCGGGCTCTTCGACGGCGGCCTGGCCGGCCCCGTCACCAAGGCGGGGGACTGGTTCGCAGCGGTCGCCCCCCACGAGCTCCAGGACTTCTACGGCGCCGCCCGCAGCGAGCTGGAGAGCTCGGGACTCCCCGGTGCCCACGACCTGGCCCACCTCCCGGAGCGGGTGGGCGACCTGGCCCGGGGCGGCCGCGACCTCCTCAAGTCGGCCCTGGGCCGCACCCTCCCGAGCTCGGTGGCCGAGTCCTACGCGGGCCTGGCCCGGGTGGTCGCCGAGCGCTCGGCCGACCGGTGGTCGTCGTCGCTGGGGGACCGCACGGAGAAGGAGCGGCTGCTGTGGCGCCTCCTGCGGATCGGAGGCGCGCCCTACTTCGTGCTCGGCGCCTCGTCGGCCACCGCACCGCCCATGCGCCTCCGCATCGACACGGCGTGGGACTGGCAGCAGGAGTTCCGGCTGTCGGCCTTCGAGGTGTGGCCCGAGCCCGCGGGCCAGGCCGTGGTCCGCTGGCAGGCCAACGTGGTCGAGCGGGCCACCGGCGTCGACCGGACGGTGAAGGGCCACGTCGAGGTGCGCTGGAGCCACGGCCGCTTCAGCGGCAACCCGGAGGCCAAGGTCTACCTCGACACCTCGCACGCGTCGGTGCCCGGCTACCACCCGCTGGGTTGATGGCGGCCGAGCGCGACCTGGGCCGCCTGCTGGCCCGGCTCGACCCCGTCCTGCACCCCGAGGTGCTGGTGTGGGCGGTGCTGCCCGCCGGCGCCGAGGTCCCCGCCTCCGGCGTCTTCGCCCGCGTCGAGGAGGACGAGGGCACCACCGTCGTGGTGACCGAGGCGGCCGCCGCCCAGGCGGGTCTGGACGCCGCCTTCCGCTGCCGCCGGATCGAGCTCCGGGTCCACTCCGCCCTGGAGGCGGTCGGGCTCACCGCCGCCGTCAGCCGCGCCCTGGCCGACGCCGGCCTGACGGCCAACGTGGTGGCCGGCGCGCACCACGACCACCTGCTGGTCGCCGCCGCCACCGCGGACGCGGCCCTCGCCGTCCTCCGGGACCTCCCGGGTCCCTCGCCCCCCTGAACCCGGACGCTGTGTGCCAGGCACACCCTGTCCACCGGGACACTGTGTGCCAGGCCCACAGGGTGGTCCGCTGTCGTCGCCGTCAGCGGGTGAGGACCTCGTCGAGGGTCACGGCCCGGCCCTCGTCGACGGAGCGGTGGGCGGCCACGCCCACGGCCACCGACAGGAGGCCCTCGTCCAGGCCGACGCCGGCCCGGCCACCGCTGCGCACCGCCTCGACCAGGTCGAGGTGCTCGAGGTAGCTCGACCCGTGGTGGAAGCCCTCGTAGGCGACCCGCGGGTCGTGGACCACCTCGGAGGTGACGCCCTCGCGGACGGTGGCCCGGGCTCCGACCCGCACCTCGCACGAGGGCAGGAAGGCCTCGACCTTGCCCTCGTCGCCGACCACCGAGACCTCCTCCTGGTTCTCCGAGCCCTCGGCGAACATGCACAGGTCGAGCGACGCCCGGGCCCCGCCGGCGAAGTCGACGATCACGAAGGCGTTGTCGAGGATGTCGGGGACCTCGCCGTCGTAGACCTCGTCGAGGTGGTTGACGTCCTGGGCCCCCGAGGCCAGCACCCGCACCGGTCGGTCGTCGAGGACGTGGGCCATGAGGTCGAAGAAGTGGCAGCACTTCTCCACCAGGGTCCCGCCGGTGTTGCGGCTGAAGCGGTTCCAGTCGCCGACCTTGCGCAGGAACGGGAAGCGGTGCTCCCGGATGGCCACCATGCGCGGCGTCCCCACCGCCCCGGCCCGGACCTCCTGCACGAGCCGGGCCACCGGGGGCATGTAGCGGTACTCCAGGCCGACCCACACGAGGTGCTCGCGCCCCTCGGCCGCGGCCAGCACGTCGCGACAGCCCTCGACGGTCGTCGCCAGCGGCTTCTCCACCAGCACGTGCACGGGGTGGGCCAGGACGTCGAGCATGACGTCGCGGTGGGTGTGGTTGGGGGTGGCCACCACCACCACGTCGCAGAGCCCGGAGGCCAACAGGTCCCGATGGTCGGCGAAGTGCGCGAAGGTGGCCCGACCCTCACCGGCGGCGAGGTCGGCCAGGTCCCGCGAGCCCTCGTGGGGGTCGGCGATGGCCGTGATCTCCGCCCCGGGGACGTGCTGGAGGTTCCACAGGTGCTCGATGCCCATCATCCCGGTCCCGACGAGGCCGTAGCGGACGGGCGGGGGGTCGGCCATGGCCGGAGCGTACCGAGGGCCGCCCGACCGCCTCGGTGCGCGCGGCGGGGCCGCGGAGGCCGCGGCGCCGCCGTCGTGGCCGTCGCCGCCCTCGTCCTGGTCGCCGGGGGCTGCGGCCGCGCCGACGGCGACGAGGCAGGGACGAGCGCCGGGTCCTCGGCGTCCTCCTCGGCCGCGGCGCCGACCTCCACCGTGGCGTCGACCACCACGGCATCCGAGGCTCCCACGTCGGACCCCGGCCCGGACGACCGGCCCCGCGTCGAGGGCCCGGCGCGCCTCGCCTTCCACCCGGTCCTCGATGCCGCCGTGGGCTGTGCCACCACCCCGGAGTCGCCGCTGGACGAGGTCGTCCTGCCCGTCGCCCCGCCGCAGCCGGGACCGTGTGCCCGGCTCGGGCCGGCAGCGTTCGACGGCACCGCCGTCGCCGAGGCCGAGGCCGTGGCCTCGGCGGCCGGCGACGGGACCTGGCAGGTCGCCGTCACCATCGCCGTCGACGGCCGAGGCGCGGCCGGTGCGCTGTTCGACGCCTGTGCCGAGGCGGCGCCCACCTGTCCCGACGACGGCTCGGGCCACGGCCGGGTGGCCGTCGTGGTCGACGGGGCGGTGGTGTCGTCGCCCTCCGTCGCCTCCGTCGGCCTGGCCGAGGACGAGCTGGTGGTGGCCGGGACCTTCACCCGCGCCGAGGCCGAGGACCTGGCCGCCAGCCTGGGGGCCTGAGGGGGCAGGGGCGCGGCCTAGGGTCGACGGCCGTGCCCGACGGACTGGTCGACACCGCCCCCCGCTCCCTGGGGCCTGACGGACCCTCGGTGGGGCCGCTCGGGTTCGGCGCCTGGCGCTTCACCCACGACGACGACGGCCACGCCGCCGACGTCCTGGAGGCGGCGGTGGACGCCGGCCTGACCCTCGTGGACACGGCCGAGGTCTACGGCCTCGACTGGGGTGGGCGGGGCCTGGGCTCGGTGGAGGAGGCGATCGGTCGGGCCCTGGCCCTCCGGCCCGGCCTGCGCGACCGGCTGGTGCTGGCCACCAAGGGCGGGATCCTGCCGCCGACCCCCTACGACTCCTCCGCCCTGCGCAGTGCGCTGGAGGGCTCGCTCCGTCGCCTCGGCGTCGACCGCGTCGAGCTCTACCAGGTGCACCGGCCCGACCTCTTCACCCACCCCGCCGCGGTGGCCGACGCGCTCGCCGGCGCGGTCGACGACGGGCTGGTCGGGGCCGTGGGCGTCTCGAACCACACGCCGGCCCAGACCGAGGCGCTGGCCCACCACCTGGCGGCGCGGGACGTCCCGCTCGTGGCGACCCAGCCCGAGCTCTCCGTGGTCGCCCTCGACCCGGTGCGCGACGGCACCCTCGACCTGGCCGCCCGGATGGGCCTGTCGGTCCTGGCGTGGAGCCCGCTGGGCGGCGGCCGCCTGGCGACGGGGGAGGGCGTCGACCCTGCCTTGGCCGCCGCCCTCGACGAGCTGGCCGCCCGCGAGGGCGTCGACCGGGCGGCCGTCGCCGTCGCCTTCACCCTCTGCCTCCCGACCCGACCGATCGCCCTCCTCGGCTCGCAGCGTCCCGAGCGGCTGGCGGCAGTCGCCCGGGCGGTGGCGTCGGTGCACCTCGACCGGGCCGACTGCTACCGGCTGGTGGTCGCGTCCGAGGGGGTGCCGCTGCCGTGACCGACGGTCCCGTGGAGGTGGCGTGGTTCGCCGCCCTGTGCGACGACGACTACGAGCGCCTGGGCGTGCCCGACGCGGCCCTGCTGTCGTCGTGGCCCCACTGCCGCACCATCGCCCTGGCGGCCGAGGAGGGGGGCTTCGACAACATCCTCCTGCCGTCGGGCTACGCCCTGGGCATCGACTCGGTCGCCTTCGCCGCCGCCCTGGCCCCGTCGCTGCGGCGCATGCACCTGCTGCTGGCGGTGCGGGTGGGGGAGCTGGTGGTGCCCCAGATGGCCCGCCAGCTGGCGACCATCGACCAGCTGCTCGAGGGCCGGCTGACGATCAACATCATCTCCTCCGACCTCCCGGGCGCGACCCTGCCCAGCGAGGCCCGGTACCAGCGGACCCGCGAGGTGATGGCCGTGCTGCGGGACCTGCTGGACCGCCGCCCGGTCGCCCACCACGGCGAGCTGCTCGACGTCGAGGTCGACCCGCCGCGGGTCGGGACCGTCGACGGGCGCTGCCCTCCGCTCTACTTCGGCGGGCTGTCGGAGCCGGCCAAGGCGGTGGCTGCGGAGGCCGCCGACGTGTACCTGATGTGGCCCGACACCGTCGACGCCACCGCCGGGTTGGCCGCTGACATGCGGGCCCGCGCCGCTGCGCACGGCCGGGAGCTGCGCCTCGGGTTCCGCAGCCACGTGATCGTGCGGGAGACCGAGGCCGAGGCCCGGGCCGCGGCCGCATCGCTCATCTCCGCGGTGGACGACGAGCAGGGCCGGGCCATCCGGGAGCGCAGCCTCGACTCGGGCTCGGCCGGCGTGGCCCGCCAGGCCGAGCTGCGCGAGGGAGCCGACGACGACGGCTTCGTGGAGGACCACCTCTGGACCGGGGTGGGCAAGGCCCGCAGCGGCGCCGGCGCCGCCATCGTGGGCGACCCCGACCAGGTGCGGGCCACCATCGAGCGCTACCGGGCGGTCGGCATCGACGCCTTCATCTTCTCCGGCTACCCCCACGCGGCCGAGTGCGACCGGTTCGCCCGCCACGTCCTGGCCGATCTCGACCACGCACCGCTGAAGCCCCGCCGGTGACCTTGTGCCGCCCACGCTGGCTCCCGGTCAGCGTCGACGGCGGTGGGGACGCGACCAGAGGCCACCGGTCGACCAGCTCGGTCGTCGCGGCCGCGTCCTGGGGCCGGCCCCACAGGTAGCCCTGGCCGTACGAGCACCTGAGTCCGGCCAGGACCCGGTGCTGGTCCTCGGTCTCGATCCCCTCCGCGATGGTCTGCACCCCGAGAGACGAGGCGAGGGCGACCATGGTGGTGATGATGACGTCGTCCAGGCCCTCCTCGCCGATGCCCGAGACGAACGACTGGTCGACCTTCAGGAAGTCGACAGGGACGTCGCGCAGGCGGCTGAACGACGAGTAGCCGGTGCCGAAGTCATCGATCGCGATCTGGACGCCGTGGTCGTGCAGTCGCCGGAGGGAGGCGAGGCTGGACCGGGAGTCCATCAGGGTCGACTCGGTCACCTCGAGGCAGAGGCTCGTCGGAGGGACCCCGGCGGCGACGAGCGCGTCGCGGACCTGGTCCGGGAAGCCGGGATCAGCCAGCTGGAGCGGGGAGACGTTCACCGCGACGGTGAGTGCCAGGTCAGGACGCCGGCGCCGCCACCTCGCGAGGGCATCGCAGGCATTGGTCAGCATCAGTGCCCCCAGGGGACCGATGAGGCGGGCCTCCTCGGCGATCGGCACGAACTCGTCCGGGCGGATCGCTCCCAACTCCGGGTGGTGCCACCGGGCCAGCGCCTCGAACCCGAACAACGCGCCGGTCGCCAGGTCCACCTCCGGTTGGAAGTGGGTGGCGACCTCCTCCCGCTCGACAGCCCCGTGAAGGGCCTCGGCCAGCGCGACCCGCCGTCGCTGGCGATCGTCCAGGGCGTCGTCGTAGAGCTCCCAGCGCCCGCGGCCGGCCTGCTTGGCGGCGTAGACGGCGGCATCTGCCTGCCGGAGGACCTCGCCGGCGGTCGCGCCCGGGGCCGAGCGGGCCACCCCCGCGCTCGACTCGACGACGAGGGAGGTACCGGCCACGTCGAGGTCGCGACGTACCGCGGCGATGATCCGATCGACGGCGGCGGCGACGGCGGGCAGGTCGTCGCACCCCGTGAAGCAGACGACGAACTCGTCGCCCCCGAGGCGTCCGACGATCCCGTCCCCCGGCGTGGTTGCCACGATCCGCTGCGCCAGGTGCCGGAGGGCCTCGTCGGCATCGAGGTGGCCCAGTCGGTCGTTGACGAGCCGGAAGTCGTCGAGGTCGATGAGCACGACGGTCGTCGTCGTGCTGGTCGCAGGGTCGGCGAGAGCGGCCTCGAGGTGGTCCAGGAAGAGGCGGCGGTTGGCCAGTCCCGTCAGCGGGTCGTGGTTCGCCTGGTGCAAGAGCGCCTGCTGCGCCTCGTACCGCTCGGTGATGTCGAACACCGTGCCGATCAGCGTCCGGGCGCCCGGACCGGGCCTGGGGCTGCTGCGCGTGGTGACCCACCGGACCGTGCCGCCGGGCCGCACGATGCGGTGGGTGCAGCTGACGACCTCACCGCGCTCGGCCCGGCGGAGCGCGGCACGGAGCTCGGCTCGGTCCTCGGGGTGGACGTGCGCGAGGTCCGCCAGGTCGCTGGGCGGGCGGGCGAGGATCCGCCACAGCTCGTCGGAGCCGATCACGTCCCCGGTGTCGAGGTCGAGCTCGTAGCTGCCGAGGTGCGCCGACGCCTGGGCGTCGGCCATCCGGCGCCGGTCCTCCTCCGCCCTCGTCCGCTCGGCGAGGGCGTCGGTCAGGTCGCTGCACACGGCGACCGTGGCGCTGAGCCGCCCCTCACCGTCGTGCACGGGGGCGTCGGCCACCAGCACGGGGATCGGCGCGCCGCCCTTGCCGACCAGGAGGACCTCGCCGGTCCAGGACCGCTCGGCGGGGGCGCGCCCTCGGTCGCGGCACCGTCGCCCTCGGCGACCACGGTGACCAGGTCCGTCGTCTCCCGACCCAGGGCCTCCTCGGCGGACCACCCGAACAGCCCCGTCGCGGCCTCGTTCCAGTAGATCACGCGTCCTGCCCTGTCCCAGGCGACCACGGCTTGCCCGACGGCCTCGAGCAGCGACGCCTGGAGGTCCACGGCGGTCTCGATCTCCTTGCGAGCGGTGATGTCCCGGAGGTGACCCACCACGGCCGCGACCCCGGGTTCCTCGAGCAGGTTCGTCGCCACCTCCTCGACCCACCGCACCTGGCCGTCCTCGTCGAGGACCCGGAGCTCGATCCGGACGCTCGATCCCCGGTCCGCGATGGCGCGGAAGGCCTCGGACGCCCTCGCCTGGTCGTCAGGGTGGATGAGGTCGAAGCCGTTGCGCCCGACGAGCCGCTCCGGCTCGGTGCCGATCAACCGGGTCGCCGAGGGGCTGGCCCAGACGATGCTGCCGTCCTCGGCGAACAGGAGGATGAGGTCGTCGGTGCGGGTCAGGAAGGCATCGACGAGGCCCGCGGTCGAGGTGCGGAGGTCTCGTCCCTCCCATGGTGTCTCGCCTGGCCATGTGCCCTCCGCCGCCCGGGCCGTGCTCGGCCCTGCACCGTCTGTCGGCGGGGCCGGGCCGGTGATGAGGTCTCGGCCCCGGACCCGGCCACTCCTGACCCGGGCTGACGCAGGGGGAAGGTGACCCCTACACCTCGTAGGCGTCGGCGGCCTCGTCGCTCTCGACGGTGCGGTCGCAGGTGGGGCACCAGGGGCGGACCTCGAGGGCGGTGCCGCAGCGGGAGTGGAAGGCGGCGGCGGAGGGCCCGCCCCGGCGCCGGGCACCCCAGTCGGCCAGGTGGGTGAGGGTGGCGGCCAGCTCCCGGCCGGCGCCGGTGAGGACGTACTCGTGGCGGAGGGGGCGTTCGCTGTAGGGGCGGGCGACGACGAGGCCGTCGTCGGTCAGCTGGCGCAGGCGGGCGGTGAGGATGTTGGGAGCCACCCCGAGGCCGTCGCCCAGGTCGCCGAAGCGTCGGGGCCCGTCGAGGAGGCCGGCGACGATCAGCAGCACCCAGCGGTCGCCCACCCGCTCGACCGCCCGGACGAGGGCCGGCTCCGGCCGCAGGGACGGGGTCGACGGGGGACGCGGGCGGCGGGGCACGACCTCATCTTCGCAGTGCGCGCCGCGCCTGCCACCGGAGGGTCTAGTGTCACTTGCACATCGCAAGTCACTAGGAGCCACCCATGTCCGTCCTCACCGACATCGCCGACGCCACCCGCGCCGCCCACGCCGTCGCCGCCCCGGCCACCGTCGCCATCGGCCGCCACGCCCGGGGGGCCGGCGTGGTCATCGCTCCCGACCGCGTCGTCACCAGCGCCCACAACCTGCGTGATCGCACCACCCAGGTCACCTTCGCCGACGGCACCCACGCCCAGGCCGCCCTGGTCGGCTCCGACGCCGACCACGACGTGGTGGTCCTCGAGGTGCCCACCGGCGATGTGACCCCGCTGACCTGGGCCGACACCCCCACCCAGCCGGGTGACGCCGTGTTCGCCCTGGCCCGCTCCGACGGCGGCGACCGGATCACCACCGGCACCGTGTCGGGCGTGGGCCGCACCTTCCGTGGCCCCCGGGGTCGGCGCGTGACCGGCGCGGTCGAGCACACCGCCCCGCTGGCCCGGGGGTCCTCCGGCGGTCCGCTGGTCGACGCCGAGGGCCGGCTGGTGGGCCTCAACACCCACCGCATGGGCGAGGGCTTCTACCTGGCGCTGTCGGCCGACGCCGAGCTGCGGGAACGGGTCGACGCCCTGGCCGGCGGCCGCCACCTCCGCACCCGGCGCCTGGGTGTCGTCATCGTGCCCGGCCCGCGCGCCGCCCGGCTCCGGGCCCGCGTCGGGTTGCCCGAGGCCCCGGGGCTCCTCGTCCGGGCCGTGGCCGAGGGCTCGCCCGCCGCCGCGGCCGGGCTCGACGAGGGCGACCTGCTCACCGCCGTCGACGGCCGGCCGGTCGCCAGCGTCGACGACCTGTGGGACGCCCTGGACGCGGCCGCCGCGCGCGACGCGGTGGAGGTCACCCTCCTGCGGGGCACCGACGAGCGCACCGCCACGGTCACCTTCCCCGCCGGCGACGGCCTCGACGAGGACGAGGACGAGGACGTCGACCCGGCCTGAGCAGGAGGGCCCGTCCGCCGTCGGGGTGACCTGCGTCGCGACCCGAGGGACCGGGGAGGGGGATTGCTACCATCGGGGTAGGAGAAATACCGCCCACCACGCCCTCACCGGCAGGAGGCACCGCCGCATGGCAGTCCAGGATCTCGACCTCGGTCGCTACAAGCTCGGCTGGTCCGACGCCGAGGACTACGTCTTCAAGCCCAAGCGCGGGCTGTCCGAGGACATCATCCGCGAGATGTCGTGGATGAAGGGCGAGCCCGACTGGATGCTGCAGTACCGCCTCGACAGCTTCCGCCGCTTCGAGCGCCGACCCATGCCCACCTGGGGTGGCGACATGTCGGAGATCTTCTTCGACCAGATCTACTACTACATCAAGCCCACCGAGGGTCAGGTCGACAAGTGGGACGAGCTCCCCGACGCGATCAAGGACACCTACGAGAAGCTGGGCATCCCCGAGGCCGAGCGCAAGTACCTGGCCGGGGTCACCGCCCAGTACGAGTCCGAGGTCGTGTTCCACCGCAACCGCGACGACCTGGCGGCCCAGGGCGTCGTGTTCTGCGACATGGACACCGCCCTGCGCGAGTACCCCGAGCTGGTCAAGGAGCACTTCGGCACCGTCATCCCGAAGAACGACAACAAGTTCGCCTCGCTGAACTCGTCGGTCTGGTCCGGCGGCTCGTTCATCTACGTCCCCCCGGGCGTCGAGGTGGAGATGCCGCTGCAGGCCTACTTCCGGATCAACGCCGAGAACATGGGCCAGTTCGAGCGCACCCTCATCATCGCCGACGAGGGCTCCAAGGTGCACTACATCGAGGGCTGCTCGGCCCCCACCTACACCTCGGACTCGCTGCACTCCGCCGTGGTCGAGATCGTGGTCAAGGAGTCGGCCCGGGTCACCTACACGACCATCCAGAACTGGTCGAGCAACGTGTTCAACCTGGTCACCAAGCGGGCCAAGGTCGAGGCCGAGGGCCACATGGAGTGGATCGACGGCAACATCGGCAGCCGCCTCACCATGAAGTACCCGGCCGTCTGGCTGGTCGGCCCGAAGGCCACCGGCGAGGTCCTCTCCGTGGCCTACGCCGGCGCCGGCCAGCACCAGGACACCGGGGCCAAGATGGTCCACGCCGCCCCCGAGACCACCTCCAAGATCGTGTCCAAGTCGATCTCCTCCCACGGCGGGCGCACCTCCTACCGCGGCCTGGTCCGGGTCGAAGACGATGCCTACGGCTGCAAGAGCCACGTCCAGTGCGACGCCCTCATCCTCGACCCCGAGTCGGTCAGCGACACCTACCCCTACATGGAGGTCGGCTCCCAGGACGCCCGCATCGGCCACGAGGCCACGGTGTCCCGGGTGGCCGACGAGCAGCTCTTCTACCTGATGAGCCGGGGCCTCACCGAGGAGCAGGCCATGGGCATGGTGGTCAACGGGTTCATCGAGCCCGTCACCCGCACCCTCCCCATGGAGTACGCGGTCGAGTGGAGCCGCCTCATCGAGCTCCAGATGGAGGGCTCGGTCGGCTGACCGGCATCGGCCGGCCCCGAGGGCAGACCACAGGCTGCTGACGCGCCTGGAGAGCTTGCACCGCGCTCGTCCCCGGGCCCGACGTGGCCCTTCCCGGCGAGCTCCGTACAAAGGGGCTCCGATGGGCACGCTGTCGGTTCTCGGTACGGATGTGGCCGTCCTCGGACGAGTCCCGTACCGAGAACGGCTCTGGCGGGACGACCCGCCTCGGCACGGGCACGACCTCGCTGGAGCGGGCGACGAGCTCCCGCCGGAGGCGGCCCGGGCCGGGTGCCCGTGTCCAGCGCACCACCGCCCACCACACCGCCCTCGGGCGAGGCGGCCCCGGCGTCCGCGCCCGCCGGGACGCGCTCACCGGGCGGGGGCGGTCTGACGGTCGGGCTGCTCGGGTTGGCCGGAGCCTCGGCCTTGCTCGCCACCGTCGTCAGCGTCGCGGCGGTGCGCCGCCGCTCGGGCTGACGGGACCTGACCGGGTCCCAGGCGCCAGAATGGGGGCGTGCCCATGCGCCAGGACTGCAAGTTCTTCGAGTCCCGCACCTACCGCAACGGGGAGACGGTGCGGAAGTGCGACCTCGACCTCGCGCCCGAGGCCCCATGGCGGTGCCCGGTCGACTGCAAGGGGTTCCAGCGCCGCCTGGCCGACGTGAACTGGTCCCACGGCACGCTCGTCACACCGGCCACGCCCGACGAGCCCCCGGGCCTCGACGAGCGCGGCGCTGACATCGCGGCACTGCTCGACGAGGCCGAGGACATCGTCAACGCCGTCGGCGCCGATGTGATGGCCGAGGTGGAGCGGGACCGGGCCAAGGCGGCCAAGAAGGGCCGGCTGGGCCGTCTCTTCCGCCGCAGGAAGGGCTGACCCCGGCCCCACCGCCCTCCTCGTCCCGGCGACGACGGTCGGTCACGAGCGCTGGTGAGCGTCGCCCCTCCGCTCCGGACCTGGTTCCCGTACCCGTCCGCGGGGTGGGGGCGCCCGGGGTCGAGCCGGTAGCCTCGGACGTCGGCCCACCGGCCGACCACCACCGGAGGACACCCTGAGCCCCATCGCTGACGCCACGGCCGCCCTGCCCGGGGACGCCGCCCTGCGCACCGCCGCCGCCGAGCGGGCGCAGGCGGCCGGGCTCCCGAGCCCCGACGCCGAGGAGTGGCGCTACAGCCGGGTGGACGAGCTCGACCTCGACGCCTTCACCCCGGTCACGAGCGCCCCGGACCACGACGCCGGGCCCGTGCCCGCAGGTGACTGGGCCGCCGTGGTCACGCTCGTCGACGGCTGGGCCACCTCGGTCGAGGTGCACGACGAGGCCGTGACGGTGGAGACCGGCGACGACCCCGCCCTCGGTGCGGTGATGGCCCAGGCGCCGGACTCGCTGGCCGAGTGGGCGATCGCGCTGGCCCCGACGCCGGTCACCATCCGGGTCCGGCGGGGCGCCACGGTGGCGTCCCCGGTGCTGGTCCGCTCCGTGGGGGCGACCCCCGCGGCGCTGGCCGCGCCACGCCTGGCCGTGGTGGTCGAGGACGGGGCCCAGGCCTCGGTGGTCGAGCTCCAGGGCTCCGGCGACGACGAGGCCCTGGTGCTGGCGCTGACCGAGCTCGACGTGGCCGACCGGGCCCGCCTCGCCTACACCACCGTGCAGCAGCACGGTCCGAGCACCTGGCAGATCGCCACCCAGGCCGCCCGCGTGGGCCAGGAGGGCAGCCTCACCTCCGCCCTGGTGGCGCTGGGCGGGGCCTACGCACGGGTCCGCACCGACTGCCGGCTCGAAGGCCGCGGGGCCTCGGGAGACCTGCTCGCCGCCTACTTCGGCGAGGGCAGCCAGACCCTCGACTTCCGCACGTTCCAGGACCACATCGCGCCCGACACCACCTCCGACCTGCTCTTCAAGGGCGCCGTCGGGGGGCGCTCCCGATCGATCTACACCGGTCTCATCACGGTCCGGCCCGACGCCCGGGGCACCAACGCCTTCCAGACCAACCGGAACCTGAAGCTCTCCGACGAGGCGTGGGCCGAGTCGGTCCCCAACCTCGAGATCCAGAACAACGACGTGCACTGCAGCCACGCCTCCACCGTCGGGCCCATCGACGACGAGCAGCGCTTCTACCTGGAGAGTCGTGGTGTCCCGCCCGAGGAGGCCGAGCGCCTCGTCGTGTCGGGCTTCTTCGCCGACGTGCTGGGCCGCATGGCGGCCCCCGCCCCGCTGCTGGCCGAGGTGCGCCAGGCCATCGAGTCCCGCCTCGACCGCCTCGACGCCGAGGTGCCGGCATGAGCCGCCAGCGCGCCTGCGGTGCATCCGAGGTGGCCGACGGCACCGCCCACCGGGTGGTGCTCGACGGCACGCCGATCGCGGTCGTCCGGATCGGCGACGACTACTACGCCATCGGCGACACCTGCAGCCACCAGCGCATCTCGCTGTCGGAGGGCGAGGTCCTCTGCGCCGAGCGCGCCATCGAGTGCTGGAAGCACGGGTCGAGCTTCAGCCTGGAGACGGGCGAGCCCTCCTCCCTGCCGGCCAACAAGCCCGTCCCCACCTACCCGGTCGAGGTCGACGGCGACGACGTCTACGTGGAGGTCACGACATGAGCGAGCTCGTGATCGAGGGGCTGCGGGCCACCGCGGCCGGCACCGAGATCCTGCGGGGCATCGACCTCACCGTGCGCTCGGGCGAGGTCCACGCCGTCATGGGCCCCAACGGTGCCGGGAAGTCCACGCTGTCCCACGTGCTGATGGGTCGCCCCGGCTACGAGGTCACCGGGGGGTCGGTCACCCTCGATGGCCAGGACCTGCTGGCCCTGCCCACCTGGAAGCGGGTCCAGGCCGGCCTGTTCCTGGTGATGCAGTACCCCACCGAGGTGCCCGGTGTGTCGCTGGTCGACTCCCTCTCGGCCGCCTTCGCCGCCTCGGGCCGGGACGCCGAGGGCATGCGGGCCCGCATGGCCGAGGAGGCCGCCCGGATCGGCTTCGACGACCGCTTCCTCGAGCGTCCGCTCAACGTCGACCTCTCGGGCGGTGAGAAGAAGCGCAACGAGACCATGCAGCTGGGCGTGCTCGACCCGGCCTTCGCCATCCTCGACGAGCTCGACTCCGGCCTCGACATCGACGCCCTGCGGGCCTGTGCCCGCCGGGTCGAGGAGGCCACCGAGACGGGCATGGGCGTGCTGTGCATCACCCACTACACCCGGGTGCTGGCCGAGCTGAAGGCCGATCGCGTCCACATCCTGGTGCGGGGCGAGATCCGCGACAGCGGTGGTCCCGAGCTGGCCGACCGGCTGGAGGACGAGGGCTACGCAGCCTGGACCCGACCCGAGGACGAGGCCGCCCCCCGGGCCGCCCAGCCCCTCGACGTCTTCGGCGAGGGCTCCTTCGCCGAGCAGGAGCCGGTGCCCGACGACCCCTTCGGCCCGGGCCCCTTCGGCGCCGACGGCTGACCGTCACCGCTCACCGGCGTCCACCGCCGTGGGGGAGGCCAGACCGGGCCGGGGGCCCACGACGACGCCGAGCGCTTCGAGCCGGCGTCACCCGCCGAGTGGTTGCGCCGCTGACACCACGGTGCGATCTGGTGTGGCCGCCCCCATCCTGGGAGCCATGGCAGACGCACCGACCGCACCCACCGGATGGGAGGTCGTCGACGGCAAGCTGCACCGCGAGCTCACCTTCGCCGACTTCACCGAGGCCTTCGCCTTCATGACCCGGGTCGCCCTCAAGGCCGAGAAGGCCGACCACCACCCCGACTGGTCCAACTCGTGGAACACCGTCACCATCGACCTGGTGAGCCACGACGCCGACGGGCTGACCGAGAAGGACACCGCCCTGGCCGAGGCGATCAACGAGATCGCCGACACCTGAGCACGACATCCGGCCCGGCGTGGCGGGCCGGATGGCGTCGCGCCGTGCCGCGACCCTTGGCCGTTCTGACGCGCCCATGCGTCACCGGTGACGCACCACCGCGTCAGAAGGTGACCCGACCGGGATCAGCGCAGCTCGACCTCGACGACGTCGCCGGGGCAGTGGCTGCTGATGTCGCCCCGGACGCCGATGGGCACGGGCTCGGCCGCGCCGGGCTCGACCTCGACCCGCAGCAGGTCGTGGGACAGCTCGACGCTGAGGGTGCGGTCCCGGTGGACCAGGTCGAAGGCCAGGTGCTGGACCTCGGGCGGCAGCTGCGGGTCGAACCAGACCTCGTCGCCCCGCAGCTCGAGGCCGCTGTAGCAGCGCTGGAGGATGTCGAGGCTGCCGGCCATGGCCCCCAGGTGGATGCCCTCGGGGGTGGTGCCGCCCTGGGTGTCGTCGATGTCGGCGGCCAGCGCCTCCCGGAACAGGTCCCAGGAGCGGCTGGGATCGATGCGGGCGGTCACCCAGGCGTAGACGATCCGGCTGAGGGTGGAGCCGTGGGCGGTGCGGTCCATGTAGTACTCGACCGTGCGCCGCATCATCTCGTCGTCGCAGGGGTAGCCCATCTCGTCGAGCTGCTCGCAGAGGACGTCGGGCGTCATCAGGTAGAAGAGCATGAGGACGTCGGCCTGCTTGGCCAGCTTGTACCGGTTGGTGCTGTCGCCCTCGGCCTCGAGGATCAGGTCGAGGCGTCCGATGTTGCCGTAGCGCGACCGGTAGTCCTCCCAATCGATCTCCTCGAGGGCGTCCCACCCCGCGAACTGGCTGATGATGCCGTCGTGGAAGGGCACCGCCAGCAGGCGGGCCACCTCCTCCCAGTGGCTGGCCTCGGTGTCGGTGACGCCCAGGCGCTCCCACAGCTGGACCTCGACCTGGTGGCCCTTGAAGCCCCGACGGGTCTCCAGCACCCGGCGCAGGAGCCAGCTGACCAGCACGTTGGTGTAGGCGTTGTCGTCGACGCCCTCGCCGGTCGCGTCGGGGTAGCCGTCGTGGTACTCGTCGGGGCCCATGACGCCGCGGATGTGGTAGCGGCCGTCGTCGTCGTCGAGGGTGGCCAGCCCGGTCCAGAAGCGGGCCTGCTCCACCAGCAGCTCGGTGCCGTACTCCAGCATGAACCGGTAGTCGCCCGAGGCCTGCTGGTACTGCCAGACGTTCCAGACCACGGCCAGGCCGACGTGGTGCTGGCGGCGCGAGTTGTCGGGCATCCACCGACCGGAGCGGGGGTTCCACAGCTGGCTCGGGGTCTGCTCGGAGCCGTCGCTGCCGGACTGCCACGGGAACCGGGCCCCCAGCTGGCCCAGCTCGCGGGCCTGGCGTCGGGCCGCGGGGAGGCGGCGGGCGCGGTAGCGGAGCAGGGCGCGGGTGATGTCGGGGAACCGGAAGTTGAGGAAGGGGAAGACGAACAGCTCGTCCCAGAAGATGTGGCCCCGGTAGCCCTCGCCGTGGAGGCCGCGGGCGGTGAGGCTGGCGTCGATGTCCTTGACGTGGGGGGCGGCCGTCTGGAGCACGTGGAAGGCGTGGAGGCGCACCGCGGCGATGACCTCCTCGTCGCCCTCGTCGGTGACCACGTCGATCTCGCAGCGCTCCCACAGGTGCTTCCAGGCCAGCTCGTGCATGTAGAGCAGCGTGTCGAAGGTGCCCACGCCGATGAGCGCGTCGCGGGCCGACTCCAGGGGACGACCCACGGCGGCGTCGCGGCTCGTGTAGACGGCGACGACCTTCTCGACGGTGACGGGCCGGCCCTCGGCCGCCTCGCAGGACAGGATGCGGGTGACCAGCTCGGGGCGGTCCGAGGAGTGGAACCGCACCCGCACCGGGCCGTCGGCCTCCATGTGGGTCCGCGCCGCCATGGCCGTGCGGATGTGGGACCAGGAGGTGTCGACCTCGAGCCAGTCGACGCCGCCCTCGCTCCAGCCGATGTCGACCGCCTTCAGGTGGTCGTTGGCGAGCAGCCGGTCCTCGACCACGTTGGTGTTGGAGACCCGGCCGTCGAGCTCGGAGCGCACGTCGAGGCGCCCGGACCAGTTCTCCGGCGTCAGCACCTGCTCGATGGCGGCGATGTGGGGGTCGTCCATGGAGACGATCCGTCGCTCCTCGATGGCGGTGATGCGCCCTTCGTCGTCGCGCACACGGAGCTTCCGGCGCAGCGTCCCGCGGTGCATGTCGAGGGTCTGGCGCAGCTCCAGCACCTCGTTCTGGCCGGAGCCGAACCAGGGCGCAGGGCGGGCCTCGGACACGTTGGCGGGGCCGGCCCGGAACGACAGCGGCAGCCAGTTGGGCAGGTTGACCAGGCTCTCGTGGTCGATGCGGTTCCCGGCCAGCTCGGTGGTCAGGCGGTTGTACGCACCGGCCACGTACGTGCCGGGGTAGTGCACGCCGTCGGCGACCGACTCGGGCGACGCGCCCCGCGTGCCCATGTACCCGTTGCCGAGGGTGCAGAGGGCCTCGCGCCGGCCCTCCACGTCGGGGTGCACGCCGTCGTAGGTGAACTCCCAGCCCGTGCGGGAGATGAGGCCCGGGTCGTTGACGGTCTCGCCCCCACCGCCCACTAGCGGTCGCTCCCCGAGGTCGGTCCCTGCATCGGTGCATCGTCGCGCGTGAGGGCGGCCCCCTGTCCACCGAGCTCCGGGGACCACCCACCGGCGCGTTGCGCGCTCACCGCTCAGGCCAGCGGGGGCGCGCCGGTCCACGATGCCCGGGCAGGTCCGACCGGGACCTGCACGGGCGAAAGGGCTCACAGATGCGACGACGACTCGGATGGGGCGCGGTGGCGCTCCTGCTGCTGGTCGGGGGAGTGGCGGGGTGCGGCGGCGACGACGACGGAGACGATGGCGGTGGGGGCGACACGCCCACCACCGCAGCCGGGGACTCCGGGGGTGGTGGCGGCAACGAGGCCATCACGTCGTACTGCGACGAGGTGCAGGAGCTGGTCGACAAGGGCGAGGAGCTGAAGAGCGACCCGACCAACACGGACCTGCAGGACGAGATCCAGCAGATCAGCACCGACCTGGCCGCAGAGGCCACCGACCTGGCCAACCAGGCGTCGACCTTCGATGCCGACGACGCTGCCCAGTTCCAGGAGTGCCAGACGCAGCTCGGCTCCGCCGGCGGCTGACCCCACCCCCGCTCCCGCCCCGCGACGGCCGGTGCCGGGCAGCACCGGACCGCTGCGGGGCGGTGGCGCGGCCAGGCCGGGTGTCGGGCGGTCAGGCCGGGAGCGCGTGGGCGTCGGGCTCGTCGTCGACCCGATGGCGGCCGAGGCCGAACAGGTGCTTCGACCAGAGCAGGTACACGACGATGACGGCGTTGAGGACCAGGGTCACCAGCTTGAGCGGCGAGGGCCGGTCGAGCAGTCCGAACACCTCCAGGGGCAGCAGGAGCGCCGTCGCGAGGAAGGTCAGGTACTCGGCCCAGCGCCTCCCGAGCCAGAGCCCGACGGCCTCGACCCCCTCGAAGGCGGCGTAGGTGAGGGCCACCGCGGCCAGCAGGTAGAGCGACGAGTAGCTGAAGCTGACGAACTTCCCGATCTCGGCGACCACGCCGGTCCCGGTCACCGAGCCCCCGGCCTGGAGGTCCGAGACGATGTGGCGGAAGTCCTCGTCGAGCACGTCGCGGTGGCGGGCCACGAAGAGCAGGACCACGCCGACGACGCCGAAGAACACGACGTGGAGCACCCGCTCCACCGCGATCAGCTTCAGCACGTAGCGGTCGCGCAGGGCCTTCCCGCGCAGGGGGACCTCGACCTCGTCCGCCGTCGGGCAGCGCTCGCGCCCGGGCCTCTCCGGTGCTGCGAGGTGGACCCACGCGTCGCAACGCAGGCAGCGGTGGAAGCGGTGGCCCTCCTCCGCCGGGCGGACGAGGGCGTCGTCGTCGGGTGTGATGGCCGCGGCGTCGGTCCCCACCAGGGCGTGGCCGCCGAGGGCGCAGCCGACGAGGTCCCAGCTGATCCGGCGGCGCCGGGCGCGGCGAGGGGCGGACGGCGGGCCGTCGGCAGAGGGGTGCGCCGGGGGCGGCCCGGGGCGCGACCGCTCCTCCGCCTGCTCACCCATGCGTCGGTCCTGGCGCTCCATGACCATCGGGTCCCATCGGCGGGGATGGCGGCCGGCTGAGCGCGGCCCTGGTCACAGCCCCGGGGCCTCGCTTGTTCAGGTGACCGAGACCTCGGCCAGGTCGGCCACCACGACGTGGGCGCCAGCGGCCAGGAGGGCGTCGGGGTCGTCGTGGCGGGCCACGCCGATCACCAGGCCGAAGCCCCCCGCGGCGCCCGCGGCGACGCCGGACTCGGCGTCCTCGACCACCACCGCCCGCGCCGGCTCGGCGCCGAGCCGACGGGCCGCCTCCAGGAAGGTGTCGGGGGCGGGCTTGCCCGCCAGGCCCTCGTCCTCGATGTCGGTGCCGTCGACGGCGGCGTCGAAGCGGTCGGCCAGCCCGGCCGCGGCCAGGATGTCGACCCGGTTGCGGCTGGCGGTGACGACCGCGACCGGCACCCGTGCGGCCCGCAGCTCGTCGAGCACCGCGATCGAGGTGGGGAAGGTGGCCACGCCAGCGCTCTCGATGGCGGTGTGGAAGTGGCCGTTCTTGCGGTTGGCGAGGGCCCAGGCGGTGGTGTCGCCGGGCGGGTCGTCGGTGGCGCCGCGCGGCAGGGAGATGTGCCGGTCGGCGAGGACCGCCTCCACGCCGTCGATGCGGGGGCGGCCGTCGACCAGCCGGCGGTAGTCGTCGGCGGAGAACGGGGGATGGGTGACCTCGGGGGCCAGCACCGGGAGGGCCTCGTCGAAGAGCCGGGCCCACGCCGTCATGTGGACCGAGGCGGTGTCGGTGAGCACCCCGTCCATGTCGAACAGGACGGCGGACACCGAGCCGGTGTCGATGGTGGCGGTCACGGCGGGGCGGCGGTGGCCGTCAGGCGTTCGCCGCAGCCTCGGAGAGGGCCTGGGCCAGGGTGTTCCACGACAGGGTGGCGCACTTGATGCGGACGGGGAACTTCACCACGCCCTGCAGCGCCTCGAGGTCGCCCAGCTTCACGTCAGGGGCCTCGATGACCTCGCCGTCGGGGTCGGGCTCGGCGCCGTCGAGGGTCGACTCGTGGATCGACATCATGGCCTTGAAGGCGGTGGTGAGGTCCTGGACCTCGGCGAGGGTCTTGCCCTTCACCGCGGCCGACATCATCGACGCCGAGGACTGGCTGATGGAGCAGCCCTGGCCGGCGATGCGGATGTCGGTCACCGTGTCGCCGTCGAGCTCCACGAAGACCACGATCTCGTCGCCGCACAGTGGGTTGAACCCCTCGGTGCGGGTGGCCGGGGGCGCCGGGAGCTCACCCCGGTTCCGGGGGCTCCGGTAGTGATCGAGGATGATCTCCCGGTAGAGGTCTTCGAGTCCGGGCATGAGGTCTCCGGGGCGTGGGTCAGAGGGCGAAGAAGTCTGCCGCAGCGACGAGCGCATCGGCCAGCGCGTCGACGTCGTCGGTGTCGTTGTACAGGTAGAACGAGGCCCGGGCGGTGGCCCCGACGCCGAGCACCTTCATGAGGGGCTTGGCGCAGTGGTGGCCGGGACGGACGCACACGTTGTGCTCGTCCATCACCTGGGCCAGGTCGTGGGGGTGCACGTCGTCGACGGCCAGGGACAGGACACCGCCGCGAGCGGCAGGCTCGGAGGGGCCGTGGATGGTGAGGCGGTCGCCGAGGCGCTCGGTGAGCGAGCGCAGGGCGTAGGCGGTGAGGCTGACCTCGTGGGCCCGCACGGCGTCCATGCCCAGGGCGTCGAGGTAGTCGATGGCGGCGTGGAGGCCGACGGCCTCGATGATGGGCGGGGTGCCGGCCTCGAACTTCGAGGGCGGGGCGTCGGGCGTGAAGCCGTCGAGGTCGACGGTGAGGATCATCCCGCCACCGCCCAGGAACGGAGGCATGGCCTCGAGCAGCTCGCGGCGGGCCCAGAGCACGCCGATGCCGGTGGGCCCGACCATCTTGTGGCCGCTGAAGGCGGCGAAGTCGGCGCCCAGGGCCACCACGTCGGTGGCCAGGTGGGGCACGTACTGGCAGGCGTCGAGGCTGACGAGCGCACCGGCGGCGTGGGCTGCGTCGGCGATCTCGCGGACCGGCGGCAGCGTGCCCAGCACGTTGGACATGGCCGAGAGGCCGACCAGCTTGGCCCCGTCGAGCAGGCGGTCGAGGTCGGTGAGGTCGAGCTGGTGGTCGGCGCCGACCGGGATCCAGCGGATCTCGAACCCCTTCTCGGCCTGGAGCTGGAACCAGGGGACGATGTTGGAGTGGTGCTCCATCTGGGTGAGCACGACGGCGTCGCCGGGGCCCAGGTTGGCCCGGCCCCAGGACCCGGCCACCAGGTTCAGCCCCTCGGTGGCGTTCTTGGTGAAGATCACCTCGTCGGCCGACGGGGCGCCGATGAACCGGGCCACCGCGGCCCGGGCCGCCTCCAGCCGGGCGGTGGCCGCCTCGGCCAGGGCGTAGACGCCGCGGTGCACGTTGGCGTACTCGGTCTCGGCGAAGGTGCTCATCGCCTCGATGACCGCGGTGGGCTTCTGGGCCGACGCCGCCGAGTCGAGGAACACGAGGCGCTTGCCCTCGCGCACCTGGCCGAGCACGGGGAAGTCGCGCCGGATGGCGGCCACGTCGAGGGTGTCGGCCGGGTTGGCGGCGGGGCCGACGGCGTCGGCGGTCCCGGCCCGTGGGGCGGTGGCGGCGGCGTCGGTCAGGTCGGTCATGCCGGGGTCATCCATCGGGCGTAGCCCTCGTCCTCGAGCTGGTGCGCCAGCTCGGGCCCGCCGGTCTCGGCGATGCGGCCGTCGACCAGCAGGTGCACCGCGTCGGGCGCCAGCTCGTCGAGGAGGCGCTGGTAGTGCGTGATGCACAGGATCCCCAGGTGGGGGCGGTCGGCGCGGACCTCCTCGACGCCGCGGGCCACGGTGCGGAGGGCGTCGATGTCGAGGCCGGAGTCCGTCTCGTCGAGGACGGCGAGCTCGGGCTCGAGGATCGCCATCTGGAGGACCTCGTTGCGCTTCTTCTCGCCGCCGGAGAAGCCGTCGTTGAGGTAGCGGTCGGCGAACGAGGGATCGATGCCCAGGCGCTCCATCCACTCCATGATGGACAGCCGCAGCTCCAGCATCGAGAGGTCGATGCCCTTGCGGGCCGACAGGGCCTGGCGCAGGAAGTTGAGGACCGACACGCCGGGGATGGTCTGCGGGTACTGGAAGGCCAGGAACATGCCGGCCGCGCCCCGCACGTCGGGGCCCCAGTCGGTGATGTCGTCGCCCATGAACCGGATGCTGCCGCCGGTGACGGTGTACTCCGGGCTGCCCAGCAGCACGTTGGCCAAGGTGGACTTGCCCGACCCGTTGGGACCCATCACGGCGTGGACCTCGCCGGGGCCCACGGTGAGGGTGAGCCCGGCCAGGATGTCGCCACCCCCGTCGGCCGGGGCGGCGTGGAGGTCGGTGATCTCGAGGACGGGGGTCCCGTCGGTCGCAGCATCAGCCATGCCCACAGGGTAGGACGTGGGTCGACATTCGCACTACCCGCGTAGGGGAAATGGGTCGGTCGGGGACGGGTGGCCCGCACCGTTCGGGGCCCGGCCGCTCGGCTGCTCCCGGCTCGGCGGGGTGGGGCGACGCCGGTCGGTCCCGTCCCGTGGGGGTCGTGGGCCCGGGCGGGCGGCCGGTGGACGGGTCCTGGGCGGACGCCGGTCGGGCGGAGCGCCGCCGCCGGCGCCGTCGATCGGGGGCCGAGCGGCCCGCCTGGGCCCCGTGGGCTTCGGGAGCGGGTCTCAGGGGGTGTCCCGGAGGTCCTCCTTCCAGGTGCGGAACCGCTCGTGGCGGGTGCCCGAGGGGCCGACGCCGTCGCCGGTCCCGTCGGGACGGAAGGTGAAGGTGAAGGCCTCGTGGGCGCTGGTGTCGACCTCGTCGGCGCGGGCGGCCCAGGCCCGGGCCTCGGCCTTCCGGGGCGGCCCGGCCCGCCACAGCAGCCAGGGCCCGATGCGCCGGACGTAGCGCGCCACCGGTGCGTCGGGGAGGTCGTCGCCCAGGGCGAGCAGGGTCGGCGGCGCCTCCGCCCAGGCCGTGGCCGGGATGGCCCGGTCCCGCAGCGGCGTGTCGGGGAGGTCGGCGGTGCGCACCGGCGTGTGGTCGAGCGGTCGCTGCGGCGAGGGAAGCGGGTCACCCACCGGTGCACCCCTCAGCCGCCACAGTGGCCCCGCTGGTCGACCTCGATGGGGCTGCCGTCGGGGTCCTCGACCACCACCCGACACCCCCATGAACGCCTCTCATGTCCCAGGAGGGACGGGTGTCCGTCGCTCCGGAGCCCATCGACGGTGTCGGCGACGTCGGTCACCCACACCCCGGGAAGGCTGCTCCCGGCCTGCTGCCAGGCCGGCCGGGCCGACCGTTCGTTCGGCTCGGCCTGGCAGATCGCGAGGTGGACGTCGCCGAGGGTGGTCACAGAGTGCACCGGTCCCCCGTCGTGCTGCTCGGGTGCGAGGTCGGGGCCGAGCCTCCGGTAGGAGGCCTCGGTCGCGGTCAGGTCGGCGGCGTGGAGCACCCGCGATGCCACCTCCACTGCGTCGGTCCGGGTGTGGTGGTCACCAGCCACGGTCGATCCAACGTCCTCCGACCCCGCCCGCGCGCCCTGGGGGTGTCGGCTGCGCCGACGCGGTCCCTCTGGAGTGGGTGGACCGGTCCTCGTGGGTGACATCACCAGCCACGGTCCACCCACTCCTGGAGGTGGGGGCGCTCGTCGCCGATCGTCGTGCTGTCGCCGTGGCCGGGGAGGACGAGGGTGTCGGCCGGCAGGGTGAGCAGGCGGTCCTCGACCGAACGGATGATGGTGGGGAAGTCGGCGCCGGGGAGCTTGGTGTTGCCCGGTCCGCCGGGGAAGAGGGTGTCGCCGGAGAAGAGGAGGTCGGTGCCCTCGACGGTGAAGCACACCGACCCGGGGGTGTGGCCCGGGGTGGTGATGGCGTGGAGGCGCAGGTTGCCGACCTCGATCACGTCCTCGTCGTCGATGGTGGAGTCGTAGCTGGGCAGCATGTCGGCGTCGGCACCGGTGACGGCCACGTCGTAGCCGGCGTCGCGCAGGGCGGGGACCGCCTGGATGTGGTCCCAGTGCCCGTGGGTCTCGAGCACCCGGCGCACGCCGAGGGCCCGGCACAGGTCGAGGAGGCGATCGTGCTCGTTGGCCGCGTCGAGCAGGACGGCGTCGCCGGTCTCGGTGCAGCGGGCCACGTAGACGTTGTTGTCCATGGGCCCGACCACCACCTGGTGGACCTCGATGCCGGTGTCGGACCAGATGAGCGTGTCGGCAGCCATGCCCCCAGTGTGCCGACCGCAGACGCCCCCGGCTCCTCTCGCGCTGCGGAGCAGGCCCGGCGGCCCCGCGGGTGCGGCACCGACCGTTCTGGTCTGAGATCGGGCCCTTCCGGGCGTGTTGCTGGACCAGAACGGTGCCACGCCGTCGCTCGAGCGCTTCTGTTCTGAGATCGGGCCCTTCGGGGCCTGTTCCTGGACCAGGACGGCGACGGGTGGGACGGACGGCGCCGTCCTGGTCCGCGATCGCGCGGGGCCAGGTCCGCCGCGGCGCCTGGGCGCGACCGGGGCGGTCGATCGGCGGGTGGGTAGGTTCGACCGGCGATGGCGACCACCGACTGGAACCCGGTGCTGAAGGAGGAGCTGGCCAAGCCCTACTTCGCCGAGCTGCGGACCTTCGTGGACGAGGAGCGCCGCCACCACGCCGTCTACCCGCCGGCCGAGGAGGTGTTCGCCGCCCTCCACCTGACGCCCTACGAGGACGTGAAGGTGCTCATCCTCGGCCAGGACCCGTACCACGGGCCCGGCCAGGCCCACGGGCTGTGCTTCTCGGTGCGGCCGGGGGTCGACGTCCCGCCGTCGCTGGCCAACATCCACGCCGAGGTGGAGACCGACCTGGGCCTGCCCCGGCCCGACCACGGCTGCCTCGATGCCTGGGCCACCCAGGGGGTGCTGTTGCTGAACGCCACGCTGACGGTGCGAGCCCGCCAGGCTGCCTCGCACCAGAAGCACGGGTGGGAGACCTTCACCGACGCCGTGATCAGGGCCGTCGACGCCAAGCCCGAGCCGGTGGTGTTCCTGCTGTGGGGGTCCTCGGCCCGGAAGAAGAGGGCGCTGGTCGACACCAGCCGCCACACGATCATCGAGTCGCCCCACCCCTCCCCCCTGTCGGCCCACCGCGGGTTCCTCGGCAGCCGACCCTTCAGCCGGGCCAACGCCGCCCTCGAGGCCGCCGGCCGCGAGCCCGTGGACTGGCGCATCCCGCCCCTCGCCGAGCGCGACGGCTGACCCTCGCCGGCTGCCGCCACGGCCTGCCCGCCTGCGGACGAAGTGGTCAGGGATCTGGGTGCCCTGGCCCCCGGATGGCTGACCGGTACGGACGTGGAGGTCGACCATCCCCGCCGGGGTGACCGGGCGGGGGCCGGCCCGGGCCCGGGGCGGTACGGTCCGGCGCCGTGGACGTCGGTGTCGCCCTGCCCACCATGGCCCCCGGCTACGGGCCCCGGACCACGGTCGACTGGGCGCGAGGCATCGACGCCGGGCCCTTCTCCAGCGTCTCGGCGGGGGAGAGGATCACCTTCTCCAACCCCGAGCTGATCGCCACCCTCGCCGCCGCGGCCGCCGTCACGGAGCGGGTGCGGGTGATCGCCAACATCCTCGTCCTCCCCCTGCACCCGGTCCCCGTCGTGGCCAAGCAGGCGGCGACCCTGGACCAGCTCTCCGGAGGGCGCTTCACCCTCGGCCTGGGTGTCGGCGGCCGGGGCCACGACTACCGGGCCGCGGGCTCCAGCCAGGAGCGTCGCCACGCCCGGCTCGACGAGGGCGTGGCCGAGCTGCGGCGCCTGTGGGCGGGCGAGCCGCCCTTCCCCGGCGCCGACCCGGTCGAGCCGGTCCCGGTCCAGGACGGCGGACCGCCACTGTGGTCCGGGTCCCTCGGCCCCAAGGGCATGGCCCGCGCGGCGCGGTGGGCCGATGCGGTGAGTGGCTTCAGCATCGGGGGTCGGGCCCAGGAGATGGCCACCACCAACCGCATGGCCGACGAGGCCTGGGCCGCCGCCGGACGTCCGCCGCCCCGCAAGGTGAACGGCTGCTTCCACGTCCTGGGCGTCGACCAGCCCGAGGCCACCCTCCGGGCCTTCGCCCAGCGCTACCTGGCCATCTTCGGCGAGGAGGTGGCGACCGCCCTGGCCGCGGATGTGTGGGTGTCGAGCCCCGACGCCCTCCGCCAGGTGCTCGACGACGCCGAGGGAGCGGGCTGCGACGAGCTCATCCTCGTCCCCGGCACCGTCGACCGGGCCTGCCTCGAGGCCACCGCCGAGGTCGTCGCCGCCCGCTGACGATCGCCTGCACCGCGGCCGCTCACGCGGCGGGGACAGGGACCTCGGTGCCGTCCTCCCCCACGTAGAGGAGCTGCAGGTCCGATGCGTCGTGCATCGGCGTCGGCGACGGGTCGGCGAGGGCCCACGCACTGCCGTCGGCCGAGACCTCGGCGTCGGTGCGGGTGCCGTCCTCGGCGACGAGCACGACCTGTCGGACACCCTCGGGCAGGAAGCCGTAGTGGAGGCTGGACCGGTCCGGTCGGCTGTCGGTGAGGGCGACCTCGCTCTCCGAGCCGGGCCCGTAGCCGGTGCAGGTGAAGGCGCCTCCGTCGATGACGGCGCAGATGCCGCCCGACGCGTCGGCGTAGACGTCGAACCCGACGTCGTCGGGATCGGTCAGGTGCCCCACGACGTGGGTCGCGCCGACCGACGTGTCGTCGCCGGCGTCGCCTGGGCCGACGCCTCCCCCCGCGGGCGAGTGCGACCCCGCCACCCGCCAGCACCACGACCACGGCGACGAGGGCGGCCACCAGGGACGGTCGCAGGCGCGACGCCGCGCTGCGTGCCGCGCCGGGGTGTCCGTCGACGGGGAGCGAACCGTGAGCCGCCTCGGCGCGACCACGGTCGCGGGACGGTGCGGGGCGAGCAGGCGGGGTCGGCATGTCGGTCACGGACGGGCTCCCGGCGAGAGGGTGGGGCCTCGGGTGGAGGCCACTGTCCCGATCGGCCGTCGTGGGCGGCTTTGGAGCCCACCAGGGTGGTGGGGCCGGCCCGCCGTGCCGGCGGCGCGAGGTCGATCCCCGCCGCTCGGGCGACGGGGCCCTGCCCCGGAACGGTGTCGTAGGGTCGTTCTGGGGTCGTTCTGGGGTCGTTCTGGGGTCGATCGGCGACGTCCCGGCGACGCGGACCTGCCCCACACGCCGGGATCTGCTCCCGAAGGCGGCCCGTCCCGTCAGGCGGTGGGGATCAGGCCTCGGCCTCGTCGGGGACGAGGCAGAGCGACGCCGAGTTCATGCAGTAGCGCTCGCCGGTGGGCTTCGGGCCGTCCGGGAAGACGTGGCCCAGGTGGGCACCGCAGGTCGCGCAGCGCACCTCGGTGCGGCGCATGAACAGCTTGCGATCCTCGACCAGGGTGACCTTGTCGGGGTCGATGGCCTCCCAGAACGACGGCCAGCCGGTGCCGGAGTCGTACTTGACCTCGGACCGGAACAGGGGCGTCTCGCACACGATGCAGGTGTAGGTGCCCGGGTCCTTGGTGTCCCAGTACTCACCGCTGAAGGCTCGCTCGGTGCCCTCTTGCTGGGTGACCTCGTACTGGACGGGGGTGAGGCGGGCCCGCAGCTCCTCGTCGGAGGGGACGGGGGCTCCGCGGTCGGTGGGGGTGCTCGGATCGCTCATGGCCCCAGCGTGCCGGGCGCGGCGCCGGTCCGCACCCGCAGCGGGGCGACGTCACCGGATCGTGAGGATGCGGAGCCGGACCCGCAGGTCCGGCGGCGCGACGAGCCCCGACCGGTCGGGCCGCGGGCCGACCGGACCGGTCGAGCGGGTGGCAGCCGACGCGGCCGCGGCGGCGCCGGGCCCCAGGCACACGACCGCTGGGACGTGGGCCCGGACCCCGGGACCCGGCTGCCGGGGTGGTCGCACGACCCGTGCGACGGGTCGCCCCCGACGGGATCGGGACCCTACGCTCGGACCCATGTCGGACTACGTCGCGCCCCTCGAGGACATCCGCTTCGCCATCGAGGGTCTGGTCGACCTCGACGGCCTGACCAAGCTGGAGCCCTACGGCGAGATCGACGCCGACAGCGTCAGCGCGGTGCTCGAGGAGTTCGGGCGCCTGATGTCGGAGGTCTGGGCCCCCACCAACGTCACCGGCGACACGGTCGGCTCCCACATCGAGGGCGACGGCGTGGTCACCCCCGAGGGGTTCAAGGACGCCTACCAGGCCTACGCCGATGCCGGCTGGGGCGCGGTGCCCTTCGAGCCCGAGTACGGCGGCGGCGGCTTCCCCTGGGTGGTCGGCATCGCCATGCAGGAGATGCTCAACAGCGCCAACATGGCCCTGGCCATGGCCCCCCTGCTCACCCAGGGCGCCATCGACGCCATCTTGTTCCACGGCAGCGAGGAGCAGCGCGAGGTCTACCTGACCCGCATGGTCTCCGGTGAGTGGGCCGGGTCCATGAACCTCACCGAGCCCGATGCCGGCTCCGACGTGGGCGCCCTGCGCACGCGGGCGGTGCCCCAGGACGACGGCACGTACCGGATCACCGGCCAGAAGATCTACATCACCTTCGGCGAGCACGACCTCACCGACAACATCGTCCACCTGGTGCTGGCCCGGACCCCCGACGCCCCGGCCGGCACCAAGGGCATCTCCTGCTTCATCGTCCCCAAGTACCTGGTGGAGCGAGGACGGCTCCCTCGGCGAGCGCAACGACGTCAAGGTCGTCTCCCTCGAGCACAAGATGGGCATCCGGGCCAGCCCCACCTGCGTGCTGGCCTACGGCGACGAGGGCGACGGCGCCGTCGGCTACCTCATCGGTGAGGAGAACGCCGGCATGCGCTACATGTTCACGATGATGAACAACGCCCGCCTGGGCGTGGGCGTCGAGGGCCTGGGCCTGGCCGAGCGCAGCTACCAGCAGGCCGTCACCTACGCCAAGGAGCGTCGCCAGGGCTACGCCCCCGGTGCCGCGCGGGGCGAGAAGTCCCTCATCGTCGACCACCCCGACGTGCGCCGGAACCTGCTCACCATGCGCTCGATCACCGAGGCCATGCGGGCCCTCGCCTACACGGTCGCCGAGCACATCGACCTGGCCAAGCACGCCACCGAGGAGGCCGACCGCACCGAGGCCCAGGAGCTGGTCGACCTGCTCATCCCGCTGGCCAAGAGCTGGTGCACCGACGAGGCCGAGCGGGTCACCTCCATCGGCATCCAGGTCCACGGCGGCATGGGCTACATCGAGGAGACGGGCGCGGCCCAGCACTACCGCGACGCCAAGATCACCCAGATCTACGAGGGCACCAACGGCATCCAGGCCATGGACCTGGTCGGGCGCAAGATGCCCATGCGCGCCGGTGCCGTGTTCGGCGACCAGATCACCCGGATGCGGGCCACGGTCAACGAGCTCGACGGGGTGGCCGACCTCGAGCCCCTCCGCGACGAGCTGGCCAAGGCCGTCGACGCCACCGAGTCCGCCGGGCAGTGGCTGATGGAGAGGGGCATGGAGGACCCGGTCGTGGCCCTGTCGGCCGCCACCCCGTTCCAGCGCCTCTTCGCCCTCACCGTGGCCGGCTGGCTCATGGGCAAGCAGGCCCTGCTCGCCTCCCGGCGCCTCGACGCCGGCGACGGCGACGCCGACCTCCTCCGCGAGAAGGTGCTCACCGCCCGCTTCTTCGCCACCAACGTGCTGCCCGAGGTCCACGGCCTCGTCGGGGCCGCCACCGCGGGCGGGGACGACGTGATGGGCGCCACCTTCTAGCGTGCGACGTCACGTGGTGCCAGGCACCTCGTGACGTGAGCACCGCTCGGGGGTGGGGTCAGTCGCCGGTGACGGGCTGGTCGGAGGCCAGCCAGGTGCGGGTGGCGGGGAAGTCGCTGCGCCCGTCGGGGTGGGGGCGCACCGCCAGCACCTGGTGGACCGAGATGCGGTCCTCCTCGAAGCCGAGGGCGGAGCCGGCCATGTAGAGCCGCCACGTGCGGGCCCGACCGGGGCCGGCGAGCCGTTGGGCGTGCTCCCAGCCGTCCTGCAGGTTGTCGACCCACGCCCGCAGGGTGCGGGCGTAGTGCTCGCGGAGCGACTCCACGTCGCGCACCTCGAGCCCGGCCGACTGCAGGGTGGAGACCACCTGGCCCACCTCGTGGAGGGCGGCGTCGGGGAACACGTAGCGGCCGATGAAGCTGCGGGGGTCGACGCCGGCCCGGGTGTCGGGGTCGGGGCGGGAGATGGCGTGGTTGAGGAGACGGCCGCCGGGGGCGACGAGGCCGGCCACGGTGCGGGCGTAGGTGCGGGCCTCGTCGGAGCCGACGTGCTCGAACATGCCGACGCTGGCCACGGCGGGGAACGGCTCCTCGTCGAGGTCGCGGTAGTCCTGGACGCGGATCTCGATCCTGTCCTCGAGGCCTGCCTCGGTCACCCGTCGGCGGGCGAGGGCGGCCTGCTCGGGCGAGAGGGTGACGCCCAGCGCCCGGGCCCCGTGGTGCTGGGCCGCGTGGATGACGAACGAGCCCCACCCGCACCCGATGTCGAGCACCCGCATCTCCGGCTCCAGGGCGAGCTTGCGGCACACCAGCTCGTGCTTGGCCGCCTGGGCCGCCTCCAGTGTGTCGACGCCGTCGGCCCAGTAGGCGCAGGAGTAGGTGAGCGAGGGTCCGAGGACCATCCGGTAGAACTCGTTGCCCACGTCGTAGTGGTGGCGGACGGCGGCCGAGTCGCGGCGGCGGCTGTGCAGCCGGCCCCGGGAGCGGGCCTCCTCCTCGGGCGGGGGGAGGGGACGGCCGAGGGCCCCGAGCCGGCGGAGGGTGCCCAGCATCGGGCCGAGGTCGGTCAGCGACGGGCCCACCACGACGTGGTCCGACGCCTCGCCCAGGTGTCGCCGCACGTCGAGCAGGGCGAAGATGTCGCCCTCCACGTCGATGTCGCCGGCGATGTGGGCCCGGGCCAGGCCCAGCTCGCCGGGGGCGTACAGGATCCGGCGGAGGGCGTCGGGGGAGCGCACCAGCACGGTGACGGGAGGCCCCTCGCCCACGGTGCCGGGGTCGGCGTCGACGGCGCTGCCGTCCCACGCCTCCAGGCGGAGGGGCAGGGTGCCACCGAGCAACCTGCGGACCAGCGGGGCCAGGGTCGTGGCCACGTCCATGGTGAAGACCTCCTCGGGGACGGCCGCCTCCTGCCCGGTCTAGCCCCTGCGAACCCGGAACGGGAGGGTCACCGGGCAACCCGTCGCCCCGGGGGCCCCGGGCCTGGACAGGTCGTGCAGCGATCGGGCGCCGCCGTCGGGGGCCCCGGGGCCTGATCGGGGCCGTGGGGAGGGCCGGTAGGGTCGTCCCGCATGTGCGGCATCGCAGGTGAGATCCGGCTCGACGGCGCCCGGCCCGACGTGGCCGCGGTGGCGGCCATGGCCGACGTCATGGCCCGCAGGGGCCCCGATGCCGCCGGGGTCTGGTCCCAGGGCCGCGTCGCCCTCGGGCACCGTCGCCTGCGGATCATCGACCTCTCCGAGGCCGGGGCCCAGCCCATGGCCGACCCGGAGCTGGGTCTCGCTGTCTGCTTCAACGGCTGCATCTACAACTACGAGGACCTGCGCACCGAGCTGGCCGGCCACGGCTACCGCTTCTTCTCCCACAGCGACACCGAGGTGATCCTGAAGGGGTACCACCACTGGGGCGACCGGGTGGTCGACCACCTCCAGGGCATGTTCGCCTTCGCCGTGGTCGAGCGCGACTCCGGGCGGGTCCTCCTCGCCCGCGACCGCCTCGGCATCAAGCCCCTCTACGTGTCCGAGGACGGCCGCCGGGTCCGGTTCGCGTCGTCGCTGCCGGCCGTGCTCGCCGGGGGCGGCGTCGACACCCGGGTCGACCCGGTCGCCCTGCACCACTACCTCAGCTTCCACTCGGTGGTGCCCTCGCCGCTCACGATCCTGCAGGGCGTGCGCAAGGTGCCGCCGGCCACGCTCGTCGCCTTCGAGCCCGACGGTCGCCGCACCGAGACCACCTACTGGGCGCCCGACTGCACCCGCCACCCCGACCGGGAGGGGTGGAGCGAGCGCGACTGGGAGGACGCGGTGCTCGACGCCCTGCGCCTGGCGGTCGAGCGGCGCCTGGTGGCCGACGTGCCCGTGGGCTGCCTGCTCTCCGGCGGGGTCGACTCCAGCCTCATCGTCGGCCTGCTGGCCGAGGCCGGCCAGACCGGGCTGATGACCTTCTCCATCGGGTTCGAGTCGGTCGGGGGCGTGGAGGGCGACGAGTTCAAGTACTCCGACGTGGTGGCCGAGCGGTTCCAGACCGACCACCACCAGATGCGCATCGGCGCCGACCGCATGCTGCCGGCGCTCACCGAGGCCATCGACGCCATGAGCGAGCCCATGGTCAGCCACGACTGCGTGGCCTTCTACCTCCTCAGCCAGGAGGTGGCCCGCCACGTGAAGGTGGTGCAGTCGGGCCAGGGCGCCGACGAGGTCTTCGCCGGGTACCACTGGTACCCACCGATGGGCGCACCCGAGGCGGCCACCGTCGAGGGCTCCCTGGAGGCCTACCGGGCCGCCTTCTTCGACCGCGACGCGGAGGCCATGGCCCTGCTCGCGGCCGAGGGCCGGATCGCGCCGGGCGATCCCAGCAGCGCCTTCGTCGCCGAGCACTTCTCGGCCCCGGGCGCGGCCACCGGCATCGACCGGGCCCTGCGCCTCGACACCACCGTCATGTTGGTCGACGACCCCGTGAAGAGGGTCGACAACATGACCATGGCCTGGGGCCTGGAGGGCCGGGTGCCCTTCCTCGACCACGAGCTGGTCGAGCTGGCCGCCACCTGCCCGCCCGAGCTGAAGATCGCCCACGAGGGCAAGGGCGTGCTCAAGCAGGCGGCCCGCCGGGTGATCCCCTCCGAGGTCATCGACCGGCCCAAGGGCTACTTCCCCGTCCCCGCCCTGACCCACCTCGAGGGTCCGTACCTGGAGATGGTGCGCGACGCCGTCACCTCCCCCGAGGCGCGGGACCGGGGCCTGTTCCGCACCGATGCCGTCGACGCCCTGCTGGCCGACCCCAACGGGCGGCTCACGCCGCTGCGGGGCAACGAGCTGTGGCAGGTCGGCCTGCTCGAGCTGTGGCTGCAGCGCCACGGCGTCACCGGCCCGGCGGCCTGAGCCGGCCGTGACCGACGACGACCAGGTCCCCCCGGGGTCCAGCGGGCCCGAGGGCGCCGGGCGCTCGACCACGGGGTCCGGCGAGGTCGACCACGCCGTCGGCGGCTGGACCAGCCACGGTGCCGGTCCCCCCGACGACGAGCTCCCCGGTCGGGCCCGTCGTCCCCGCGACGACGGCTGGGACCACGCCGAGGCGATCACCACCACCTCGTGGGACACCCCGCCGACGCACCTCCAGGAGACGATGGACCAGGACGTGGTCCTCGACTGCGGGTGGGGCCAGCTGGTGTTCGGCCAGACCTTCGCCGACCAGCGCACCATGGCCACCGTCCTCCGAGGGGAGGTGCACGGCCGGCGCGACATCTGCCTGTACCTGCGCGACCCGCACGTGTTCGTGGCCCGCCACCCCCACGAGTTCTTCATCGACCCCAGCTACACCTACCGGCTCCGGTTCACGCCCCAGGACCGACCCCCACCCGTCGCGCCCGGCGTGGTCGTCCGGCCCATCGAGGGCACCGAGGACGCCGAGGCCATGGACCGCATCTACGTGCGCTGCGGCATGGTGCCGGCGCCGCCGGAGGTGCTGTGGCGCAACCACGCCGAGACCGACCACGTCGTCTACCTGGTGGCGGCGCGCGCCGAGACCGGCGAGATCCTCGGCACCGTCACCGGCATCGACCACAAGCGCCTGTTCCACGACCCCGAGAGCGGGTCGAGCCTGTGGTGCCTGGCCGTCGACCCGGACTGCTCGGTGCCGGGCGTGGGCCGGACCCTCGTCGGTGCCCTGGCCCAGATCTTCCGCCAGCGGGGCCGGGCCTACATGGACCTCTCGGTGGTGCACGACAACGAGGCCGCCATCGCCCTCTACGAGAAGCTGGGCTTCGAGCGGGTGCCGGTGTACGGCGTCAAGCGCAAGAACGCCATCAACGAGCCGCTGTTCACCTCCCTGCCCACCGAGACCATCGAGGACCTCAACCCCTACGCCCGGATCATCGCCGACGAGGCCATCCGGCGGGGGATCCGGGTCGAGGTCCTCGACGCCGAGGCCGGCGAGCTGCGCCTCACCCACGGGGGCCGCAGCGTGGTCACCCGCGAGGCGCTCTCGGAGTACACCACCGCCGTGGCCATGAGCCGCTGCGACGACAAGCGCCTCACCCGCCGCATCGTGGCCGAGGCCGGCATCGCCGTGCCCCAGGGCCGCCTGGCCACGTTCGACCAGGCCGACGCCGACTTCCTGGCCGAGGTCGGCGACGTGGTGGTGAAGCCGGTGCGGGGCGAGCAGGGCCTCGGGATCACCGTGGGCGTCACCGGCCCCGACGAGCTCGCCCGGGCCTGCGAGCGGGCCCGCGAGCACTGCCCCGACGTGCTCATCGAGCAGCGCGCGCCCGGCGACGACCTCCGGCTGGTCGTCATCGACGGCGCCGTGGTGGCCGCCGCCGTCCGCCGCCCGGCCGAGGTGATGGGCACCGGCGAGGCCTCGATCCGCGACCTCATGGAGGTCCAGAGCCGCCGGCGGGCCTCGGCCACCGGTGGTGAGTCGCGCATCCCCATCGACGACGTCACCACGGCCACGATCCGGGAGGCGGGCTACGAGCTCGACGACGTGCTGCCCGAGGGCGAGCGCCTGCGGGTCCGCCGCACCGCCAACCTCCACACCGGCGGCACCATCCACGACGTGACCGCCGAGGTGCACCCCGACCTGCGGGCCGTGGCCGTGGCCGCGGCCGCGGCCATCACCATCCCCGTCACCGGGATCGACCTGCTCGTCCCGGACGTCACCGCCCCCGAGTACGTCTTCATCGAGGCCAACGAGCGCCCCGGCCTGGCCAACCACGAGCCCCAGCCCACCGCCGCCGCCTTCGTCGACTTCCTCTTCCCCGGCAACCGGGGACTTCCCTGGGCCTGGACCCCTGAAGGAGCACCCACCGCATGACCGAGAGCCGCCGATGATCGAGCGCACCGACGACGAGACCGACCCGGGCGAGGCCGGGCTCCTGCCCATCGACGTCGACTGGTCCCTCGAGGTCCTGTTCCAGATGCTGCGGATCCCCAGTCCCTCGGGGCGCACCGACGCGGTGATGCAGTACGTGGGCGACGTCCTCACCGACCTCGGCCTGCCCTTCCGGCTCACCCGCCGGGGCTCGCTGCTGGCCGAGCTGCCCGGTCGGTCCGAGTCCATCGACCGGGCCCTCGTGGTCCACGCCGACACGATCGGGTGCATGGTCCGCCAGCTCAAGGACAACGGTCGGTTGGCCCTGGCCCCCGTCGGCACCTTCAGCGCCCGCTTCGCCGAGGGTGGCCGGGTCAAGATCTTCGCCGAGGACCCGGACCGCAGCTACAGCGGCACCGTCATGCCGCTCAAGGCCAGCGGCCACGCCTTCGGCGACGAGATCGACACCCAGGGCATCGGGTGGGACGTCGTCGAGGTGCGCGTCGACGAGCTGGTCCAGGACGCCGACGGCCTGCGCGCCCTCGGCATCCAGGTGGGCGACTTCGTGACCCTCGACGCCACCCCCGAGCTCACCGACGCCGGGTTCCTCGTCAGCCGCCACCTCGACGGCAAGGCCGGGGTGGCCGCCGCCCTGGCCGCGGTGCGGGCCCTGGTCGAGAGCGACGTGGTGCTGCCCCACCGGGCCAGCCTCCTGGTGACCATCGCCGAGGAGATCGGCCAGGGCGCCAGCCACGGCCTCGACGCCGACGTGGCCGAGATGGTGTCGGTCGACAACGCGGTCTGCGCCCCGGGCCAGCAGAGCATCGAGGACGGCGTCACCATCCCCATGGGCGACATGACCGGCCCGTTCGACTACCACCTCACCCGGCGCCTGTGCCGGCTCTGCCGCGACCACGACGTGCCCTTCGCCCGGGACCTGTTCCGCTGGTACCGCTCCGACGTGGCCGCCGCCCTCGAGGCCGGGGCCGGCACCCGGGCCGCGCTGGTGGCCTTCGGCCTCGACGGCAGCCACGGCTGGGAGCGCACCCACGTGCGCTCCATCGAGGCGGTGGCCCAGCTGCTCACCTTGTGGCTGCGTACGCCGCTCACCTTCGCCCGCTGGGACGCGGCCCCCACCGGCGCCCTGGCCGACTTCCCCTCCAACCGCCAGCCCGCCCCCACCGAGCAGTGGGGCCGCCTGCAGGACGAGTAGGTCGTCTTCGAGGTCAGTCGCTGCGCTCCGTTCCCTCGAGCCGGGGGTGCTCGCTGCGCTCGCGCTGTCCCGGCGGGTCTCCCGTGCGAGACCGCCGAGTCCGCCGAACGGTGACGCGGGGCCAGGGCGGGCCCGTCTCGTCCTGCGCCGCACCTGCCAAGCGGTGTGGGGTCTGGTTGCTGGGGCGACCGTTCCGCGCACCAGCTCGGCCGTGCTGCGAAGTGGTCAGGGATCTGGGTGCCCTGGCGCCGGGATGCCTGACCAGTTCGTGGGTGGGGTCGACGTCGTGCGCGCTCGCGTGGCGGGGGCGACGGTCCCCCGGACCGGTTCGGTCGTCGGGTGGCGGGTGGGATCAGACGGTGGTGGTGGGGACCGACGCGGGGTCCCAGGCGGCGGCGCCGGACGGGGCCGGGGCCGGCGGAGCGGGGTCGTGGCGCTCGGCGCGGTCCATGTGGTCGAGGTGGGACTCGCCGTCGAGCAGGGCGATCAGGCGCCGGTAGGGGTGGCGCTGGTCGAGGGTGCTGGGCGGGCCGGCCGGCGGGTAGTCGAGCAGCTCCTCGACGTCCCAGGCCGCGGCGTAGATGCGGCAGCGGTCGAGCTGGCCGGGTCGGGAGAACAGCTCGGGGTAGTCCTCGGCCAGCCAGAACGGGACCTCGGCGTAGTCCCGGGCGTGGGTGCTCTCGGCGTAGGTGGTGGGGACGTGGAGGTCCGGGAAGGCGCAGTAGCGCAGGAGCACGTCGAGGTCGAGGTCGGGCGGGGCGCCACGGGCCCACTCGAAGTCCAGCACCGCGGTGAGGCGGCTCTCCCGTGCGTCCCAGAGCAGGTTCTCGAAGCTCAGGTCGCCGTGGATCAGGGTCCGGGCGGTGAACGGCTCCAGGCAGGGCGCCAGCTCCCGGACCATCTGGGCCAGCTGGTCGGTCACCCGGCGATCGACGTGGGCCAGGTTGCCGGCCCGGTCGAGGGCCACCACCAGGCGGGCCACGGCCATCGTCCCCGACGGCGCCGGGTCGAGCTGCTGGGGCAGGTGGCGCAGCGGGGCGAGGGCCGGGGCGGGGGTGGCGTGGATCAGCCGCAGCCGGGAGGCGAGGTCGCGGATGGCGTCGCGCCGCTGGTCGCGGGTCATCGTCGGCCACGCCCGGCTCAGCGGGATGCCCGACACCCGGCGCAGCACGAGCCACTCGCTGCCCATCTCGGCCCCCCAGCCGACCATCGGCGGGTAGCCGACCCCGGCGGGCAGGACCTGGGCCAGCTGGGACTCGCGGCGGAGGCGCTGCTCGGGTCGGCAGCTGACCCGGACGACGAGGTCGTCGGTCATCCAGACCTCGTTGTTGACGCTCGCGACGGGGTCGAGGTGGACGTCGGGTCGGAGGCCCACGCTGGCCAGCGCCCGACGGGCGCGCAGCTCAGGCAGCACGAGCCACCCCTCCGGGGGTGGTCCTGGATCGGTCCGCACCGACCACCGACGCCGGTCCGCAGGCATCACGCCCCATCGGCCGGGTCGCGCCGGCCATGAGGGTTCCGGCCCAGGTCGCTGCGGTGGTCGGCCCGGCCACCGGCCGGGTGGCGCGGCGGCCGGGAGGTGGGCGGACGGGCCGCTTCAGGTGGCGGCGAGGACGGCCGTGGAGAGGGCCGGCCAGCGGGGCTTGGCCCAGGCCTCGAACTCCTCGTCGGTGAGGACCACCAGGGCCCGCCCGGCGTCGGGGTCGACCCAGACGAACGTGCCGCTGCGGCCGAAGTGGCCGAAGGTGGCCGGGCTGCCCTCCGGGGCGGTCCAGTGGGGGTCCTTGGTGCCCTTGATCTCGAAGCCGAGGCCCCAGTCGTTGGGCGACTGCTTGCCGTACCCGGGCACCAGCCCGTCGAGGCCGGGGAAGGCCACGGTCCGGGCCCGCGCGACGGTGGCGGCGGCCAGGAGGCGGGGGTGGAGGAGCTCGCCGGCCCAGCGGGCCAGATCGGCGGCACTGCTGCTGGCGGCCCACGCCGGAGACCCGTCGAGGCCGGTGGCGGCCATCCCGAGGGGGGCCAGCACCCCCTCCCGGAGGTAGTCGGCGACCGGGATGCCGGTGTCGGCCGCCATGACATCGCCCAGGACCTCGAAGCCGGTGTTGCTGTAGATGCGACGGCGCCCGGGCTTGGCCAGCTCCCGTCCGTCGAGCCCGAGGCCCGAGGCGTGGGCCAAGAGGTGGGCCACCGTGGCGCCCTCGGGCCCGGCCGGGCGGTCCAGGGCCAGGCTGCCCTCCTCCACGGCCAGCAGGGCGGCCGTCGCCACCAGGGGCTTGGTGACCGAGGCCAGGGCGAAGCGGCGGTCGAGGTCACCGGTCGCCCAGCGCACCCCGTCGCGGTCGACCACGGCTGCGGCGACGTGGGCCACGGGCCACTCGTCGACGGCCGCCAGCGGCCCCGGCTCCGGATCGCTCACCGGACGGCGTCGAAGAGGCTGGGCTCGCCCGGGGCCCCGCCCATCAGGACCTGCGACGGGGCGTGCTTGTCGATGTGGCCGATCAGCCCCCGGTAGACGCCGAAGCCGCACAGGTCCCGCAGGGCGGGGGAGAAGCGGCGGGCCACCTCGAGCGGGATGCCCAGCTGCTGGTTCTCCTGCTGGCGGACCCAGCCCGCGCAGTAGTTCATGGCCAGCCCCGTGCGCCGGGCGCCGGTGGTGTTGGCTCCACCGCCGTGCCAGAGGGAGCCGGGCCAGACGAGGACCGAGCCCCGCGCCATCTCGGCCGGGACCGAGTCGTGGCGGGTCCCGAGGTCGGGCTGGTGGTCGCGGTGGTGCGACCGGGGGACCAGGCGGGTGGCGCCGTTGGCCTCGGTGAAGTCGGTGAGGGCCCACATCGAGTTGCAGATGACCGGGACGTGGGGGCGGGGGAGCGGGATCACGGCGTCGTCGACGTGCAGCGGCTGGGCCGCCTCGCCGCCGTCGATGGCGATCGACGACAGGGACGAGACCAGCGGGGTCTTGCCGATGACGCCCTCGATCACCGGCAGCACGGCGGGGTGCACCGGCACCTGCTCGAACACGCGGTCGCGGGCCAGCAGGTTGTAGATGCGGACCGTGGCGTGGCCCTCGAAGGCGTTGGCCGCAGGCGCCGCGCCGAGCTCGCGCTCCAGCCGGGCGAGGGCGTCGTCGAGGGCATCGAGCAGGTCGTCGCCGATCACCCCCTCCAGGACCGTGAAGCCCTGGTCCTCGATGCGGGCCAGGTGGGCGTCCAGGTCGGTCGGCGCAGCCACGCCCGGACCCTACCGACCCCCTACCCCCCTCGGAGCTGCGGACCTCGGTCGCGCCCACCGCGACTGAGGTCCGCAGTTCCGGGTTTGATGGGGGGTGATGGCCGACGCCGACGAGCCCGCTGCGCCCGACCGCCCCGCCGACCCCGCGGCCGAGGTGGCCCGGCACCGCATGGACGGACCCGCGCCCGACCTCGAGCGGGCGGTGGCCGCCGTCCTGGGGTCCCTCGAGCCCGGGGACGTGGTCGCCTACGGGGAGGTGGCCGACGAGGCGGGCTGGCCCGGGCGCTCCCGTGCCGTCGGCCGGGTGCTCTCGACCTCCGGGGGTGCCTTCCCCTGGTGGCGGGTGGTGAACGCGGCCGGGCGCCTCGTCCCCGGCCACGAGGAGGAACAGGCCCGCCGCCTGCGGACCGAGGGTGTGGAGGTGCGCGACGGCAGGGTCCGGCCCCGCCGCTGACCGCCGCCGGTGAGATCGCTCGCCTCCGGGCGCCCGAACGGGTGCCGCGGCTGGTAGGACGAGGGTCCCGCCCGCGACACCAGGAGGCCCCGATGGCCCTCTACGACCACGACGTCCACGCCCTCGACGGCTCCGAGGCCGACCTGCACGACCTGGAGGGCAAGGCCACCCTCATCGTCAACGTCGCCTCCAAGTGCGGCCTGACCCCGCAGTACGAGGGCCTCGAGCGCCTCCAGCAGACCTACGGCGACAAGGGCTTCACCGTCGCCGGCTTCCCGTGCAACCAGTTCATGGGCCAGGAGCCGGGCAGCGCCGAGGAGATCCAGACGTTCTGCTCGACCACCTACGGCGTCTCGTTCCCGATGTTCGAGAAGGTCGACGTCAACGGCGACGACCGCCACCCCCTCTACGCCGACCTCACCCAGGTGGCCGACGCCGAGGGCCACGACGGCGACATCCGCTGGAACTTCGAGAAGTTCCTGGTCGGCCCCGACGGCGAGGTGAAGGCCCGCTTCGCGCCCCAGGTCGAGCCGGAGGACCCGCAGGTCACCGCGGCCATCGAGGCCGCCCTGCCCTGACGTGGTCGTCCCCGGCGGCGCGGTCCTCCCCGAGCCGGTCCGCCCCCGCAACGGGGCACCGGTCGCCCACCCGGTCATGCACCAGGGGTGGCTCGACCTCACGTCGGTCCACTGGCGCTACGACCCCGAGGTGGTGCAGCGGCTGCTGCCCGAGGGCTTCCGGGTCGACACCTTCGACGGCGCCGCGTGGGTGGGGATCATCCCGTTCCTCATGCACCGGGTCCGCCCGCCGGGGCTCCCGGCGGCGGGGCGCCTCTCCACCTTCCTGGAGACGAACGTCCGCACCTACCTGGTGGCCCCCGACGGCCGGCGCGGGGTCTGGTTCGCGAGCCTCGACGTCACCCGCCTGGTGCCGGCCCTCGTCGCCCGGGCCACCTACGGCCTGCCCTACTGCTGGGCTCGGATGCGGACCGAGCGGCAGGGCGACATCGTCCACCACACCTCCCGGCGGCGCTGGCCACGGGACACCGCGGGGGCGTCGGTCGACCTCCGGGTCCGCCTGGGCGAGGTGGTCCCCCCGGCCGAGGTGGGCGCGCTGGAGCACTTCGTCAGCGCCCGCTGGGGCCTGGGCAACCAGTTCGGCCGCCTGCCCCTGTGGGCCGCCGTCGACCACGGCCCCTGGCTGCTGCGCCGGGGCGAGCTGCTGTCGTGCGACGAGACGCTCACGGCCGCCGCCGGGCTGCCGCCACCGGAGGGTGACCCCCTGGTCCTGTGGTCCCCCGGGGTCCAGGTCCGGATCGGCCGCCCGAAGGTGGTTTGGGGGACGAGAGGCCCCCGGCCGTAGGCTTGGGGGCACATGACAACGAGCTTCGAGCAGCTCGGGGTCGACGCGGCCCTGGTCAAGGCCCTCTCTTCCAAGGGCATCGACCAGGCCTTCCCGATCCAAGAGCTGTGCATCAACGACGCCCTCGCCGGGCACGACGTCTGCGGGAAGGCCAAGACCGGGTCGGGGAAGACCCTGGCCTTCGGCCTCCCGACCCTCCAACGGGTCTCCGCAGCCGAACCCCGACGACCCCGCGCCCTCATCCTGGTCCCCACCCGCGAGCTGGCCACGCAGGTCTCCGAGGAGCTCATGCCCCTCGGCCGGGCCATCGACGTGTCGGTCTCCGCCGTCTACGGCGGGGCCAACATGGCCGGCCAGATCAAGCAGCTGGAGAAGGGCTCCGACGTCGTCGTGGCCACCCCCGGCCGCATGATCGACCTCATCGAGCGGGGCGAGGCCTGGCTCGACGACGTCGACATCGTCGTCGTCGACGAGGCCGACCGCATGGCCGACATGGGCTTCCTGCCCCAGGTCGAGTGGCTGCTGCGCCACATCAAGGGCCGGCACCAGACCCTCCTGTTCTCGGCCACGCTCGACGGCGCCACCAAGACCCTGGTCGACCGCTACCAGACCGACCCGAAGCGCCACGAGGTGGCGTCACCGCAGGTCACGGTGGAGGAGATGACCCACCGCTTCCTGCTCGTCCACCAGATGGACAAGTCCAAGGTCATCGCCGCCATCGGGAAGGCCTCGAGCCGCACCATCGTCTTCACCCGCACCAAGCGCTACGCCGACCGCCTGGTCGACGACCTCAAGGCCGAGGGCGTGAAGGCCGGCGCCATCCACGGCGACCTGCCCCAGCGGCTGCGGGAGCGGGCCCTGGCCGACTTCGTCGAGGGCAAGCTGCCCGTCCTGGTGGCCACCGACGTGGCGGCCCGCGGCATCCACGTCGACGACGTCGACGTGGTGGTGCACGGCGACCCGCCCGAGGACCACAAGGCCTACATCCACCGCTCGGGCCGCACCGCCCGGGCCGGCGAGGAGGGCCTGGTCGTCACCCTCGCCCTCTGGAACGAGGAGCTGGAGGTGCGCCGCCTGCAGAAGCGGATCGGCATCGACCTCCCCATCGTCGAGGTCTTCTCCAACGACCCCCGCCTCGAGGACCTCACCGCCTGGGACCCGACGGCCGACTCCGGCGCGGCCTGACCCTCCTCGACCCTCCTCGACCCGATCAGGGCCCGGGCGGGGCCTCGTCGCAGCTGATGTCGACGCGCTCGGAGCGGTGCGGCAGCTCCCGCAGGGCGTCGGCGGCGCGGACCGCCAGGGCCTGGCGCAGCCGTGGGCCCATGGCCGGGCCCTCGATCCGCACGACCAACGCGTCGTCGGTGACCTCCGCGCGCAGGTGGACGTCCTCCGGGTCGATGCCCTCCTCGGCGAGGAGGTGGGCGGTCGTCCGCCGCAGCGTCGCCTCGACCTGCGACCAGACCTCGTCGACCGCCTGCTCGCAGGCCCGGGCCACGTCGGTCCCGGCCCGACGGGCGATGTAGGGACCGAACGGGTCGAGGGCGACGGCCCCGTCCTCCACCACCGGCACTCCGGCACGGATCGCACAGCCCACCCCCGACTCGGTGACCCGCACCCGGGGCGACACCCCGCGTCGGACCAGGAGGGCGACGTCGACCCCGGCATCGATCGGGCACCCGGACCCGGTGACGCCGGTGCAGGGCTCCCGGCCGTCGTCGGCGTGGCCCCGCTCGACGGTCGGCGCCCAGCAGCGGTGGACCCGGTGACCGGCGACCTCCAGCTCCTCGGCCCGGCTCGTGGCCACGCCCGGGTGGGACTCGATCAGGAGGACGTCCAGTGGTGTGCCCATGGACGCATCGTCTCGACCGCCGGGTCCCGCCGCCAGGGCCGAAGGTCCCGGTGGCCGGGTCCCCGGCCCGCGCCGCGCCCCGCAGCGGCGGCCCGCCCGCGCGGGCGCTCTGCCAGGCTGGCCGCGCCCACCCGGACCAGCAGGAGGAGGGTCGTGCCCGTGCCACCCCCCGCTCCCGGCCGCCCACCGGACCCCACCGGGCACCCTGCCTGGGCGGGATGGATCGGACCGCTGCGGCGGCGGGTGGCGAGAGCCGACCAGCCCGACCGGGCCCGGCGGGCGGTCGTCGCCGCCGTGGCCGGCCAGGTCGCCGCCGCCGACGGGTGGGACCCCGACGACCTCGGCCTGCGGGGGTCGGGGCAGGGGCCCGGGGTGGCGGTGGACGCAGCCCCACCGGACCTGCTCGGCCCCGACCTGCTGGGCGCGGTGCACGAGGCCCTGGTCACGGCGGGGGACCGTCGGGCGGGGGGAGTCCACTACACCCCTCCGGCGCTGGCCTCGGCCCTCGTGGCCTGGGCCGTCAGCGGTTGGGCCCCCATCGACGCCCCCGCCCTCGGGGTCGTCGACCTGAGCGTCGGGGGCGGGGCGTTCCTCCTCGCCGCGGCCCGCCACCAGCGGGCTCGGGGACGGGCCGTCGGGTCGATCCTCGACGGACTGGCGGGCGTCGACCTCGACGCCGACGCCGTGGCGGTGGCCGAGGTGGCGCTCCGCACGTGGGCCCACCAGGAGGGTTGGGACGGCTCGGGGCGAGGTCCCACCCTGGTCGTGGGGGACGGGACGGCCCCGGAGCCCTTCGGCCCGGCGGGGCCTGTCCCCGGCGCGACGGACCTGGTGGTGGGCAACCCGCCGTTCCGGGGACAGCTGGGTCGGGCCACGGCCCGGGATGCAGCCACCGCCGCGCGCCTGCGCGCCGCCTGGGGCGAGGCGGTGGCTGGCTACGTCGACGATGCCGCCGTCTTCCTGCGCGTCGCCTGCGCCTGGCCCCGTCCCGGAGGCCGGGTGGTGCTGGTCCAGCCCGAGTCGGTCCTCGCCACGCGCGACGCCGGCGGCGTGCGTGCCGCGGTGGTCGACCGGGCCGACCTGGTGGGCCTCTGGGTCGCGGGCGAGCCCGCCTTCGCCGCCGCGGTCGACGTCTGCGCCCCCGTCCTCCAGGTGCGGGGTCCGGGTCGGCCACCGTCCCGAGCCGCGGTCGCACGGGCCGACGGCGTGGCCGTGCGGCCGGGACCACCGCTCCCCGCTCCGACCGGTGCCACGTGGGCACCTCTCCTGGCACGCCGTCGAGGGGTGCCCGAGGTCGCGCTCGGCCCCGGCGCCGGGACCATGGGCGACCTGGTCCGGGCCACCGCCGGCTTCCGCCAGCACTTCTACGGGTTGGTGCCCCACCTCGCCGAGGCTCCGCCGGAGGGGGAGAGGCCGGGGACGGCGCCGGTGCTCACCACCGGCCTGGTGGACCCCCTCGCCCTCGACTGGGGTCTCCGCCCGGCCCGCATCGGCGGGCGGACCTGGTCCCGTCCGGCGGTGGACCTGGCCGCGGTGGAGGCCGACGCCCCCGAGGTCGGGACGTGGCTCCGGGCCCGGCTCCGCCCCAAGGTGGTCGTCGCCCCCCAGACCCGGGTCGTGGAGGCGGCCGTCGACGTCGCCGGCCGGTTCGTGCCCGGCGTCCCCCTCGTCGCCGTCGAGACCCGCGACGAGGTGGCGGGCCCGATCCCGGACGACCCCGGGCTCCTCCTCTGGATGGTGGTGGCGGCGCTCTCGGCCCCGCCGGTCACGGCATGGGCCATGGAGCAGGCCGCAGGCACGGCCCGCCACCGCGACGCCCTCAGGCTCTCGACCCGACAGGTGGTGGCGGTGCCCCTCCCGGTCGACCGGGAGGCCTGGGCCCAGGCCTCCCGGGGCCTGCGGGACGGCCGCGCCCTCGTGGACGTCGCGCCTGCGCTGACCGCGGCCCACGGCCTCGACCCGGACCACCCCGTGGTCGCCTGGTGGCGGTCCCGCCTCCCCGGCCACCACCTCGAGCCGGCCCCGGGTCCGTCCTGACGAAGCGGGTCGCCACCGGTGACCACCCGCCCCGCGGTCAGAGGGGCACTCAGCCGGGCTGGATGGGGTCCCCGTTGCCGTCGAGGACGTCGACGGGGCCGTCGACGTCCTGGTCGGTCTCGTACTCGAACCAGGGGAAGCCGGCCGACTCGCTGCGGCGCACGTCGACCACGGCCTCGGTGTCGTCGGTCAGGGTGATGCGCACCTGCTCGGCCTGCTGGGGCACCGGTGCGAACACCACCGTCGTGCCGTCGTCCAGCGTGGACGACGTGACCGTGTAGCGGCCGGCGCCGTCGCCCGACGGGGCGAAGCCGCACTGCCCGGTGACCTCCTCGTCGTCACGCCGGAGGGTGACGCACGGGTCGCCGACCTCGTCGGTGCGACCCACGATCGCGTAGGCGTCGTCGCCGGCGACGGCCCCGGCGAGGGTCACGGCCTCGCTGCCGTCGGTGGTGTCGGAGTCGGGACGCAGGATCACCCCGACGGCGAAGCTGATGACGACGAGGACGAGGAACCCGCCGGCCCACAGGGCGCAGCCCCGGTAGTCGCTGCGGCTGGCCTGGGGGGCCCGCCGCCCGGGGCCCGGGCCGGCGCGGGGCGCGGCGGGGGCGGACCGGGGGACCGAGCGGTCGGGAGCCTCCGGGACCTCGTCGACGGGGGGCGCCCCGTCGGCGGGAGCATCGGACCCGGCCGCGCCGTCGGCGTCGGTGGGGTCCTCCTCCATGGCCGGCGAGGCTACCGGCGCGACGCCGCCGTCCTCCGGTCGTGGCCGACGCGCGCACCGCCACGGTGCGGGTGCGGGCTGCACCGGTGCGAACGGGGTTGGGCGGGGTGGTGACGACCGGCCTACGCTGCGGGCGTCATCACGAGTGGCCCGGCTCACCGGGTCCGGCAACCTGGGACGGACACCCAAGGTGCCTCCCGCCTCCGGGCGGGGATGTGGTCGGCCCCCGGGTCGGCAACGAAGTGTCCGGGTCCGCCCGGCGCGAGGCACCGAGTCCGCCCCCCGAGGACGGGAGGAGGCGACAGCGCATGGCCGACATCGGGGACCTGGTCGAGGCCGACTCCGCGCTCGAGCAGCCCTCCTGGACCCGCGCCCACGCCAGCACCCTGCCGGCGTCGGGCGCCTGGCGTCCCAGCGACCCGTCCGCCGACCGCCAGTTCCTCCGCACCTTCGTCGACCGCACCTTCGTCCTGGAGGGCGGCGGGACGCTGAGCGACGTCACCGTGGCCTTCGAGACCTGGGGCACGCTGGCCGACGACGGCGCCAACGCCGTGCTCCTGTGCCACGCCCTCACCGGCGACGCCCACGCGGCCGGTCGGGCCGGTCCGGGTCAGCCCACCTCCGGCTGGTGGGACGGGCTCATCGGGCCCGGTCGGGTGCTCGACACGGACCGCTTCTTCGTGGTGTGCGCCAACGTGCTGGGCGGCTGCCAGGGCACCACCGGCCCCGCCTCGCCCCGCCCCGACCGCCTCGGCGTCTACGGCGCCGGCTTCCCGGTGGTCACGGTCCGCGACACGGTCCGCACCCAGGCCCGGCTGGCCGACGCCCTCGGCATCCGGTCGTGGGCCGCGGTCATCGGTGGCTCGATGGGGGGGATGCAGGTCCTGGAGTGGGGGATCATGTTCCCCGACCGGGTGCGGTCGCTCGTCCCCATCGCCACCTGCGCGGCGGCCACCGCCCAGCAGATCGCCTACTGGAGCACCGGGCGGCGGGCCATCGCCCTCGACCCGGCGTGGAACGAGGGCGACTACTACGACGCCAAGCCCGGGCAGGGGCCCCACCGGGGCCTCGCCGTGGCCCGCATGATCTCCCAGATCACCTTCCGCACCGACCGGGTCTTCACCGACCGCTTCGGGCGCGACGAGGTCGAGCCGCTCTCCGGTGGGTTCGGCATGTGGGACCGCTTCCAGGTCGAGCGCTACCTCGAGCACCACGGCGACAAGCTGATCCGCCGCTTCGACGCCAACTCCTACCTGCTGCTCACCAAGGCCATGGACCTCCACGACCTCAGCCGGGGGCGGGGCGGGCTGACCGCGGCCCTGGCCCGGGTGCAGGCACCGGTGCTCGCCGTCGGCATCTCCAGCGACACCCTGTACCCGACCTACCAGTCCCAGGAGCTGGTGCGGGTGCTGCGCTCCCAGGGTGGCGCCGCCCGCTACGCCGAGATCGACAGCCCCCACGGCCACGACGCCTTCCTCCTGGAGCTCGACCAGGTCGGCGCCCTGCTGGGCCCCGTCCTGGACGAGGTGGACGTGCCGTGAGCACCGTGCTGCAAGGCTGGACCCGGTGAGCGAGCGCGAGCGAGACCTGCACCCCGAGACCCTCGCCGTGCGGGGCGGGCGCGACGGCTCCCACCCGGCCCTGGCCCCGGTGGTGTGGGCCAGCTCGACCTTCGTGTCGGCCACCGTCGACGAGGCCCAGGCCGCAGCCACCTCGACCGGCAGCGACCGCTTCTACTCCCGCTACGGCAACCCCACCGTCACCGACCTGGAGCGGGCCGTGGCCGACCTGGAGGGGGCCGAGGCGGCCCGCGCCTTCGGCTCGGGGATGGGTGCGGTCACCGCCGTCGTCCTCGGGCTGTGCTCCCAGGGCGACCACATCGTCGCCGCCCGCCACCTCTACGCCGGCACCCAGCTGGTGTTCCAGGCCATGTGCCCGCGCTTCGGCATCGACGTCACCTTCGTCGACGGCACCGACCCCGGCGCCTTCGCCGCCGCCGTGCGTCCGGGCAGGACGATGTTGGTCTGGGCCGAGACCCCGGCCAACCCCCGCCTCGACCTGGTCGACCTCGACGCCCTCGGTGCCATCGCCGGGCCCATGACCGTGGTCGACTCCACCTTCGCCACCCCGCTGGGCCAGCGGCCCCTCGACCACGGGGTCGACATCGTCGTCCACTCGGCCACCAAGGCCATGGCCGGCCACAACGACGCCACCCTCGGCGTGGTGGCGGCATCGGCCGAGCTCATCACCTGGCTGACCGGCTTCGCCGTGCTCCAGGGGGCGGTGGCCTCGCCCCACGACGCCGCCGCCGGCCTGCGGGGCCTGCGCACCCTGCCGGTGCGCTTCGCCCGGCAGTCGGCCTCCGCCCTCGAGCTGGCCCAGTGGCTGGAGAAGGACGGCCGGGTCCGCGAGGTGCGCCACCCCGGCCTGGAGTCCCACCCCCAGCACGAGCTGGCCCGGCGGCAGATGCGCGAGCTGGGCGGGCTGGTGTGCTTCGACCTCCCGGACATCGGGTCCGGCCGTCGCTTCGTCGAGGCCGTCGAGCTGGCCCAGCTGGCGTCGTCGCTGGGTGGGCCCGAGACGTTGGTGACCCACCCGGCCTCGACGACCCACGTGAACCTGCTCCCCGACGAGCTGGCCGCGGTGGGCATCGGCCCCGGGACGATCCGGCTCTCGGTCGGACTGGAGCACGTCGAGGACCTGCGGGCCGACCTCGACCAGGCCCTCGCCTCGGCCCTGGCCTGACGGCGGCCCGGACGTCCTCGCGTGCCCGAGCTGATCGAGGTCGAGGCCTACCGGCGCGTCGCGGAGCGGGCCGTGGGGCGCACCGTCGCCGCCGCCCTGGCGCCGGACCCGTGGTTCTGCAAGGGCGTCGAGCCGGCGACGCTGGAGGCGGTGCTGCCCGGGCGCCAGGTCACCGGGACCCGCCGCCGGGGCAAGCTGTTGATGCTCGACACCGACGGCCCGGTGCTCGGCCTGCGCTTCGGGATGACCGGCCGCCTGCTGGTCGACGGCGCCGGGCCCATCGAGCGCCTGGAGTACTCCTCGGGCCGCGACGACCCGGCCTGGCACCGGTTCGGGCTCACCTTCGAGGGGGGCGGAGGCCTCACCCTGGTCGACCCCCGACGGCTGGGCGGGGTGGAGCTCGACCCCGACGAGGAGCGCCTGGGCCCCGACGCCGCCACCGTCGGCCGGGCCGCGCTCCGTGACCTGCTGGCAGGGTCCGAGGCCCCCCTCAAGGCCCGGCTCATGGACCAGGCCCGGCTGGCCGGGGTGGGCAACCTGATCTGCGACGAGACCCTCTGGCGGGCCGGCCTGGACCCGGCCCGGGCGGCCGGGTCGCTCGACGACCGCGAGGTCCGCCGGCTCCACACCCACCTGCGAGCGACGATCGCCCTGCTCGACGAACGGGGCGGCTCCCACACGGGGGACCTCCACGCCCAGCGCTCCCGCGACGGCCGCTGCCCCCGTTGCCACCGGCCGCTGGAGCGGAGGACCGTCGGGGGGCGCACCACCTACTCCTGTCCCCGTCACCAGCGGTGATGGGCCTGTCGGCGGGCCGCGTGCCGGGTCGGGGCGGGCCCCGCCGGTAGCATCGGCCCATCGTGCGCCACCACCGACCACCGCTGCTCGCCGCCCTGGCGGCGACCGCCGTGGCCGCTGTGCTGCTGGTCGGGGGATCGGCCCCCGCGGGGGCCCAGACCGACCCCACCGCCCCGGCGCCGACCGCCTCCACCGCACCCGAGCCCACCTCCGTCGACCCGGGCGGCACCACCGAGGTCGGCGAGGTCGTGGTCGACGAGACCGAGGACGCCCAGCAGCAGGCCGACGAGGACCTCCAGGCGGTGTGGGTCGTGGTCTACGCCCTCGCCGCCGTCGCCGTCGGGCTGCTGGTGCTCCTCGTCCTCTACGTGCGGGCCACCAAGCCCGAGCGCGCCGCCGCTCGCCACGAGGCCCGACTGGCCCGGGCCCGGGCCAAGGCGCGCGCCGACGCCGGGCTGCCGCCCGAGGAGGAGGCCGCGACCCCCGCACCGGCGTCCTCGGAGGAGCGCCCGAAGGAGCCGGTGGGAGCGACCGCGGGCGCCGTCGCCGCCGGGGTGACGGCCGCCGGGGCGAGCGGCAGGACCCGAACCGACGGCCGCGCCCCGACCCCGCCGACCGGCACCCGGGCCGCGTCCGACGGCGACGATGGCGACGAGGGGTCGCGCTCGCGCCGGCGCCGCCGCCGGGCGACCGCGGCCGCACCCGCCCTCGACCTGCCCGGACTGGCCGACGACGACGAGGACGACGCGCCCGCCGCCGGGGCCGAGGGCACGGCCGCTGGACCGGCGGCACCGGCCGACGCACGGGCCCCGGGCCGCAGCACGTCGCCGCCCGCGCCGGCGCGGGCCGGGGGCGACGAGGGCGAGGTGGCCCCCGGGCCCGAGGCCGAGCCGGTGGTGGCCCGGGCCCCGGCCCACCCGCCCCGCCCGACCCGCCGGGGCGGCCCCGTGCCCAAGGCCCCCACGCCCGAGGTCCCGACGGCGTCGGATGCCATCCGGCCCGTGCCCGGACCGAAGGCGGCGACGCCGGAGGTCGTGCCGCGCCCCGAGCGCCCGACCCGGCCGCCGGCGGAGGATGCGCCCGCGGCGGAGACCGTGCCGGTCCCGCCGCCCGGCGAGCCCACCCCGCCGACCCCGGCCCCTGCCGACCGGCCCGCTGCCGTGCTGTCCCGCCAGGACGACCGCGACGGGGTCGAGGGCATCAAGATCATCAGCGACACCGGTTCGCCGCCGGGACCCGTCCGCTCACCCTCGGAACCCCGCCGCCCCCGACGGGTGAAGGCCCCGGCCAAGAAGCTGGGCACACCCGACGCCGAGCGGATCCTCGTGCGCCCCGGGCAGGCCCCGGTGCGGGTGCCTGCGTCCCCGTCCCCGTCGGGTCGCTCCGCTGGCCCGGCCAAGGGCCCGGCCGCCCCGCCCCCGCCCCCGTCGGCGCCCGAGGAGGGCGCCGAGATCCCCCCGGCACCGTCGCCGGAGGACGGCGACGACCGGTAGCGTGCGGCCCATGGCCGAGGAGCTCGACGTGACCGCCATGATCACCCGCTTCCGTGAGCGGGCCCAGGCGGTGAAGCAGCGCAACCTACCGCCGGTCGCGGGCCCGGAGCGGTCCCGTCTGGTGCAGCAGGCCCAGACCGACTTCCAGGACTTCGCCATGGTCGGCGACGCCGAGGGCAGCCTCGAGGACGGCGTCCTCACCCTGCGCATCGACCTCCGGCCCAAGGATGGCTGACGCCTCCGAGGCGGCGGTGGACGACCACGAGGCCCGCACGCTGGCCGCCATCGACGCGGCCAACGAGGACGACCCCGACCGGGTGGTGGTGGCCGGCGAGGAGCGCCCGCTCCAGCAGACCCTCGGGCGCATCGCCAGCCAGTGGGTCGACCGCCTCGACCCCTCCGCCACGCCGGCCCAGCGGATGGCGGCCCGGGCCCACCACCTCCGCCGCTGGGAGCTGCCCCGCAGCTCCTTCCCCGAGGGCCGCTCGGGCTACCTGCGCTGGCGCACCGCGGCCAAGACCCGCCACGCCGCCGACGTGGTGCTGGTGCTCCAGGAGCAGGGGTGGGACGACGCCACCGTCGAGGCCGCCCGCCGGCTGGTCCGCAAGGAGGGCCTCGGGCGCGACCCGGCCGTGCAGGTGCACGAGGACGCCGTCTGCCTGGCCTTCCTCACCGTGCAGCTCGACGAGGCAGCCGAGCTCATGGGCCCCAAGACCGTCGGCGTCCTGCGCCGGACCGCGGCCAAGATGAGCCCGGCCGCCCTGGCCCATGCGGCTGCGCTCCCTCTGAGCGACGAGGGCCGCTCGTTGCTGCTCGCCGCCCTGGAGCCCGCAGACGAGCCGTGAGCGCGCCGCATTCGGGGCGATCGGGTGTGACCGCCCGGCACCTCGCTGCTACTGTCACCCCCTCACGCGGACGTAGCTCAGCTGGTAGAGCATCACCTTGCCAAGGTGAGGGTCGCCGGTTCGAATCCGGTCGTCCGCTCCAAGCCCCTGGCCCTCTGGCCAGGGGCTTCTTCGTCCCCGCCGACGGTCCACGACCCCCGGCGCAGGTGCTCGCCGTCGACGGGGGCCGTCCGCCCGTGGCGACGACGCCCGGCGGCCCGGTCAGCCCCTGGCGGTCGGCGGTCGGGGTGTCCGTTCACCCGTCGAGGTTGTGGGTGGTGCGGGCCCGTCTCCGCCCTGTCGGGATCCGCTCGGGCGCAGCGCCGGTCCGGCTCCCGTAGAAGTTGTAGGTTCCCGGCGAGCGGTCAGATCACAACCAAGGGAGGCGCCATGCGTCTCAGGTCTCGTCAACGGGCGGTGGCGGCCGTGCTGGCCGTGCTCGCCCTGGCCGTCGCCGGCTGCGGCTCCGACGACAGCAGCTCGACCACGACCACCTTCCCCCAGGGGTCGACCACCACCTCGAAGGCCTCGGTCATCCAGGCCCAGATCGCCGCCATGAAGGCCCAGGTGGCCGACATGAAGTCGGCCGTGGAGGGCAAGACCGAGCTGACCTCCCAGGAGATCGACAGCCTCAAGAGCACCGTCGGCAGCCTGCAGGACACCGTCTCCGGACTGCAGGACAGCTTCAGCGGCGACCCTGCGGCCCTCAGCCAGCTCGACCAGCTCAGCGACCAGCTGGCCTCGCTGTCGGGCCTGCTCGACGCCGACCCGCCGGACACCGCCGCCATCCAGGCCGCCATCCAGGGCCTCGAGGACACCCTCGGGAGCATCAGCCTCCCGTCCATCCCGTCGATCCCGGGCACCGCCACCACCGCCACGCCGACCACCGCAGCACCCACCACCGCAGGCTCGACCACCACGGCCTCGACGACGACCTCGACCAGCACCACGACGACCACCACGACCACGACCGAGGCGACCACGTCCGGCGCCACGTCGGGTGCCAGCTCCGGGGGGTCGGGCGGCTGAGGCGGCCCGGCCGCCGCACCACGAGAGGAGGATCCGCCCCATGCTGAGATGGCTCGGTCGCACCTGTGCCCGGCACCACTGGGTCGTCCTCGGCCTCTGGCTCGTCGCCGTCGTCGGCGGCCACTTCGCCGCGGCGGCGTGGGGCGGGGAGACCACCAACGACTTCTCGGTCCCCGGGTCCGACTCCCAGGACGCCCTCGACGTGCTGGCCGAGGACTTCCCCCAGCTGGCCGGCACCAGCGCCCAGGTCGTCTTCGAGACGCCGTCGGGCAAGACGGTCGCCGACTTCGAGGACCCGATCCAGCAGACCGTCGCCAACCTGGGCACGATCGACGGCGTCGCCTCGGTCAGCAACCCGCTGGCGGCCTCGACCGAGCTGCTGAACAGCCAGAGCTCGCCCGACGGCACCATCGCCTACGCCACCGTGCTGTTCCCCGACGACGCCAGCGACCTGCCCGACGACACCTTCGACCAGATCCAGGCGGCGTCGGCAGAGCTCGGTCGACGGCCGGGCTGGACGTGCAGTACGGCGGCAACCTGGTCGACACCCAGAACCCGCCGACCTCGACGATCTCGGACCACGCCGACGAGATCGGCCTGGCGGTGGCCCTGGTCCTGCTGCTGTTCGTGTTCCGGTCGCTGTTCGTCGCCGTGCTCCCGATCGTCAACGCCCTCGTCGGCGTCGCTCTTCGCCGGGGCCGTCGTCAGCCTCCTGGAGTCGCAGTTCACGATCCCCGACGTGGGGGCGACGCTGGGCACGATGCTCGGGCTCGGGGTGGGCGTCGACTACTCGCTGTTCATCCTCACGCGCGCCTACGGCGAGCAGGAGGACGGCGCCGACCCGGTGGAGGCCATGGGCACGCGCCCTCTCGACCGCCGGGCGGGCGGTGATGTTCGCAGGCGTGACCATCTGCCTGGCCACCGTCGCCCTGCTGTTGGTGGGCATCCCCCTCATCTCCGAGATGGGGCTGGTCGCGGCCCTCTACGTGGCCCTGATGCGTCCTCGCCGCCACCACCCTCGTCCCCGCCCTCGGCGGCGCGGTGGGGACCCGCCTGCTGCGGTGGCGGGTCGGCGCCCCGCTCCGGATGGCCCACCCCCGGCGACCTGGCCTCTTCGCCGGGCTGGGCCGCCTCGTCACCCGCCACCCGGTGATGGTCGTCGTGGGTGCCGTCGTCGTGCTCGGGCGTGCTGGCCTCGCCGGTCCGGGACCTGCACGACGGGGTGGGTGGGCGACGACGCCGACCCCCCCGAGATGACCCAGAAGCAGGCCTACGACATCCTCGCCCACGGCCTCGGGCCCGGGGGTCAACGGCGAGCTGATCGTGGTGGCCGAGACCGGGCAAGGTCGACAGCGGCAACGCCTCCGACGTCGTGAGCGCAGCGACCGCCCTGCAGCAGGCGCTGGCCGAGCACCCCGGGGGTGAAGACGACCAGCCCGCCGTTCCCGGACACGACCGACACCAACCCGACCGCCTTCGCCATCCAGGTCCAGCCCACCACCGGCCCCGACGCCGGTGCGACCAGCGACCTGGTGCGGACCATCCGGTCCGAGACGATCCCTGCCGCGGTGCAGGGCACCGAGCATCGAGGGCAAGGTCCACGTCGGAGGGCTGACGGCCACGATCATCGACCTCGACCAGACGATCGCCGACGCCCTGCCCCGCTTCATGGCCGTCGTGCTCGGCGGCGCGTTCCTCCTGCTGCTGCTCGTGTTCCGGTCGATCCTGATCGGGGTGAAGGCGGTGGTGATGAACCTCCTCACCATCGGCGCCACCTTCGGCGTGCTCGTGGCGGTGTTCCAGTGGGGCTGGCTCAGCAGCCAGATCGGCATGACGATGGAGGTCGACATCGTCTCGTTCGTGCCCCTGCTCGTCTTCGCCATCGTCTTCGGCCTGTCGATGGACTACGAGGTCTTCCTGATGAGCGGGATGCAGGAGGCGTACCTCGAGTCCGACGACCCTCGCGAGGCGGTGTCCCACGCCCTCGGCACCACGGGCCGGGTGATCATCTCCGCCGCCCTGGTGATGTTCGCGGTGTTCGTGTCCTTCGTCTCCAACCCGAGCCCCATGGTGAAGCAGATCGGCCTGGGCCTCGCCGTCGGCGTGCTGGTCGACGCCCTCGTCGTCCGCCTCCTCCTCGTCCCGGCGGTGATGCGCCTGCTCGGGCCGGGCCGGGTGGTGGATGCCGCACTGGCTGGACCGCATCCTGCCGAAGATGAGCATCGAGGGCGGGTCCGACGACGAGCCCGACGACGACGGCGCGGCCGATCCAGGGGAGGAGGAGGCCGGGGATCCCGACGACGACGCCCCGGTGCCGACGGCGCCTGCGTCGGCCTGAGCCCAGCGCCTCGGTCCGCAGCCGGCGTCAGGCAGCACCCATCAGTCGAGGTCGCCGGCGAAGAGGGCGTCGAGCTCGCGGGTCACGCGGGTCGCGCTGACCTTGCCCTTGGCCCCGATGGTCTGGGCGAAGAGGCGAGCCGCAGCTCCTCGAGCGCCCAGCCCGCCTCGATGACCCGCCGGGTGACCTGGCTCGGGGTCAGGGCGGCGAGCAGGCGGCGGTAGTCGCGCCTCGACGGCGGAGGACCTCGGCCATGCGCGCCTGCGTCGCGGACCGGGTGCCTCGGGCAGCTTCTCGAGCCGCGCGCACGATGCCCCGCACGTAGCGCAGCACGTCGGGGAGCCGGGCCGTGCCCGCGGTGGCGACGAACCCGGGCCGCACCAGCCGGTCCAGGTGGGCGCGGGCGTCGTCGACCGAGGCGGCGACGGGCGCCGCGCCGAGGCGGTCAAGGGTGGCGGTGACCGCGGCCGCAGCGACGAGCACCCGTCCCCGGCGTCGCGCAGGGCCCGCGAGGCGGTGGGGCGCAGGTCGGCGCGGGCGGCCGGCCAGCAGGGCGGCGAAGCCCGTCCTCGGTCCACGTCGCCCCGCCGTGGGCGGCCACCACGGTGCTGGCCGAGGCGGCCACGACGTCGCGCAGCAGCGCGCCCAGGCCCATCTCGGGGAGGGCGGCGAGGGCCAGGCGCCACGTCGTCGCGCACCTCCCGCCCGAGGCCGCGCACGCCGACGGGGACCGCCAGCAGCACCAGCCGGCGGACACCGCCAGCCATGACCCGCTCGGCCACGTCGGGGCGGGAGAAGACCCGCACCGCCACCGAGTCGCCGTCGTCGAGCAGGGCCGGGAACCCCTCGACGACGTGGCCGTCGGCCTCGGGACCGCACCACCCGGGGCAGGTCGCCCACGTCCCACCGGGTCAGCCCCGTGCGCTCCAGGCCGGGGGCGGCGTCGGCCACGGCGCGGGCCAGGGCCCGGCGGGCCCGGCCGCCCGACCAGGTCCCGCACCGCCGTCGAGGTCCTTGCCGTAGGCGACCACCTCGTCGCCGTCCTCGCACGGCGAAGGTGAGCCGGAGGTGGTCGGGCACCTGGCGGACGTCGAGGTCGTCGGCCCGCACCGGGTGCGCCGGCGTGGGCCGAGAGCAGGTCGGCCAGGGCCTCGATCGAGGGGTCGCTCCTGGAACGGTGAGGTCGTCGGCGGCGGCGTCGGCCGCGTCGGCGAGCGGGCCGAGGTCGCGGCGGACCGCCTTGGGCAGCGTGGCCACCAGGGCGTCCACCAGCTCGCGGCGGTAGGCGGGGATGCCCCAGTCGAAGTCCCACGGCTCCACCCGGTTGAGCACGGCGAGGGGGATGTGCACCGTCGCCCCGTCGGCGTCCTCGCCGGGCGCGTAGCGGTAGGTGACCGGCAGGGCCAGGTCGCCCTGGTGCCAGGTGTCCGGGTAGGCGGCCAGGTCGATGGCCGGCCTCGTCGTCGAGGAGGTCGTCGAGGGTGAGGGTGAGGAGGTCCGGGTGCTCCCGGCGGGCCTCCTTCCACCACCGGTCGAAGTGGCGGCCCGACACCACCCCCTCGCCCACGCGGGCGTCGTAGAAGCGGAAGAGGGCCTCGTCGTGGTCGAAGAGGTCGTCGCGCCGGAGGCGGTCGCCGAGGGACCGGGCCTGGTCGAGGTAGGCCTCGTTCTCGTCGACGAAGCGGTGGTGGGTCTCCCACTCGCGGCGGACGAGGGCGTGGTCGAGGAACAGGTCCCGGGCCTCCTCGCGGGTCGACCCGGTCGTAGCCCACGGTGCGGCCGGTGACGATGGGCAGGCCGTACAGGGTGACCCGCTCGGTGGTCACGGCCCGGCCCGACCCGCTCGTCCCAGCGGGGGTCGCCGTGGGACCGCTTCACCAGGTGGCCGGCCAGGTCCTCGGCCCACTCGGGCTCGATGGCGGCCACCCCTCGGGCCCACAGCCGGTTGGTCTCCACCAGCTCGGCGGCCATGACCCACGCCGGTGGCTTGCGGGCCAGCGCCGAGCCCGGGGCGATCTGGAAGCGGGCACTTGCGGGCGCCGCGGAGCTCGCGGGTGTCGCGGTCGCGCATGCCGATCTGCGACAGCAGCCCGGCGAGCAGGGCCCGGTGCACCTGGTCCGGGGTCGGCGGCCTCGGTGCCGGGCCGGATGCCCACCGACGCCGCCGCCCGGGTCAGCTGGCGGTGGAGGTCGCGCCACTCCCGCACCCGGAGGAAGTTGAGGTGCTCGGCCCGGCACTCCCGCCGGAAGGCGTTCGACGACAGCGCCTCCCGCCGCTGCTCCAGGTGCTCCCACAGGGCGAGCAGGGCCAGCAGGTCCGAGCCCGGCACCCGGAACCGGGCGTGGAGCTCGTCGGCCTCCTGGCGCTTCTCGGCCGGACGCTCCCGGGGGTCCTGGAGGGACAGGGCCGAGGCGATGACCAGCACCTCGCGCACGCAGCCCCGCCGCTCGGCCTCGAGCACCATGCGGCCCAGGCGGGGGTCGATGGGCAGGCGGACGAGCCGGCGCCCCACCTCGGTCAGCCGGCGCCGATCGTCGGTCGGTCGGTCCGGGTCCACGGCCCCCAGCTCCTCGAGCAGGGCGACGCCGTCGCGCACGGCCCGGGGGTCGGGAGGGTCGAGGAACGGGAAGGCGGCCACGTCGCCCAGGCCCGAGGTTCGGTCATCTGGAGGATGACCGAGGCCAGGTTGGTGCGCAGGATCTCGGGGTCGGTGAACTCGGGGCGGGCCGTCGAGGTCCTCCTCGGAGTAGAGGCGGATGCAGGTGCCCGGCGCGACCCGCCCGCACCGCCCGGCCCGCTGGTCGGCCGAGGCCCGGCTGACCTTCTCGATGGGCAGGCGCTGCACCTTCAGGCGGTGGCTGTAGCGGGAGATGCGGGCCGTCCCGGCGTCGACCACCGACCGCACACCCGGGACGGTGAGCGACGTCTCGGCCACGTTGGTGGCCAGCACCACCCGCCGGCCCCGGTGGGCCTCGAACACCCGGTGCTGCTCGGCCGACGACAGCCGGGCGTAGAGGGGCAGGACCTCCAGGCCCGGCCGGTCCCGGTCGGCCAGGGCATCGGCCGTGTCGCGGATCTCCCGCTCGCCGCTGAGGAAGACGAGGACGTCGCCGGTGGTGTCGCGCAGCAGCTCGTCCACGGCGTCGCAGACGGCCTCGACCTGGTCCCGGTCGTCGTCGACGACGTCGTCGCCCTCCTCGGCCACGACCGGTTCGCCGAAGGGCCGGTAGCGGAGCTCCACCGGGAAGGTCCGGCCCGACACCTCGACCACCGGGGCGTCGTGGAAGTGGGCCGAGAAGCGCTCGGTGTCGATGGTGGCCGAGGTGATGATCACCTTGAGGTCCGGCCGGCGGGGGAGCAGCTGGTGCAGGTAGCCGAGCAGGAAGTCGACGTTGAGGCTGCGCTCGTGGGCCTCGTCGACGATGAGGGTGTCGTAGGCGGTGAGCAGCCGGTCGCGCTGGAGCTCGGCCAGCAGGATGCCGTCGGTCATCACCTTGACGTGGGTGTCGTCGCCCACCCGGTCGGTGAAGCGCACGGCGTAGCCCACCGCCCCGCCGACCTCGGCGCCGAGCTCCTCGGCCACCCGCTCGGCGATGGTGCGGGCCGCCACCCGCCGGGGCTGGGTGTGGCCCACCAGCCCGAGCACGCCCCGGCCCAGCTCCAGGCACAGCTTGGGCAGCTGGGTGCTCTTGCCGGAGCCGGTCTCGCCGGCCACCACCACGACCTGGTGGTCGCGGATGGCGGCCAGCAGCTCGTCGCGGCGCTCGGTGATGGGCAGCTCGGGCGGGTAGGTCGGCACCGGCAGCCCCTCCCGACGCCGGGCCAGGCGGGCCTCGGCTGCGGCCACCTCCTCGGCCACCCGGTCCAGGGTGACCGTCGACGACGGCCCACGGTCCCGGCCCCTCCGCCCCCGGCCGCGCCGGCCCGCAGGGCGGCCGACCCGGTCGAGCAGACCCCCGAGGCGGCGCCGGTCGGCCGGCCCCAGTGCACCGATGCGCTCGCGGACGGCGTCGCTGGTCGGCTCCGGTGTCGCCGGGTCGGGGAGGGCGGGGTCGGTCACGGCAGGGGGGGTCGGGTACGGCGGGAGGCCCCGATCGTACGGGGCCGATCCCGGCGCGCCTCGGTGCGATCCCGGCCACCCGCGGCGTGGCCCCCGGACCGGGCGGACGGGTCGTGCCGGACAGGTTGTGCCAGGCGACAACCTGTCCGCGACGAGGCCGCGGGAGGCGCGCCGACGGTGAGACGCCGCCCGGCTGCTCGCCCGTTCCGTGGGGCATGCTGCGGCCGGCCCCACCGAGGGGCCCGGGAAGGACACCATGCCCAGCGCGCACCGTCGTGGGGAGGCCACCGAGGCCACCCGCCGCTCCCTCGCCGCCTCCTCGGCGGGCCTGCCGATGGACGACACCCAGGACTTCGAGGACGTCCGCCGGGGGTTCGTCGGGCGGGCCGAGCAGCGCCAGGTCACCGCCGCCGACGGGCGGGTGGTGTGGGACCTCGACGCCTACGCCTTCCTCGACGGGCCCGCCCCGGACACCGCCCACCCCAGCCTGTGGCGCCAGGGCCAGCTGCTCACCGAGGACGGCCTGTTCGAGGTCGTGCCCGGCATCTACCAGGCCCGGGGGTTCGACCTGTCGGTGATCTCGTTCGTCGAGGGGGACGAGGGCGTCATCGTCATCGACCCGCTGATCAGCTGGGAGACGGCCGCGGCGGCGTGGGCGCTGTACCGGGAGCACCGGGGTGACCGGCCGGTGACGGCGATGATCTACACCCACTCCCACATCGACCACTTCGGTGGGGCCAAGGGCATCCTCAGCCAGGAGGAGGTCGCCGCGCGGGCGCATCCCGGTCATCGCCCCGGAGGGGTTCGCCGAGCACGCCGTCAGCGAGAACGTCTTCGCCGGCACGGCGATGGCCCGCCGGGCGGGCTACATGTACGGCGCCGCGCTGGAGAAGGGGCCGGCCGGCCAGATCGGCGCCGGCCTGGGCCAGACCACCTCCACCGGCGAGCCGACCTTCCTGCCGCCGACCGTCGACGTCACCCACACCGGCCAGGAGATGACCATCGACGGGGTGCGCATCGAGTTCCAGATCACCCCGGGCACCGAGGCCCCGGCGGAGATGAACTTCTTCTTCCCCGACCGCGCTGCGCTGTGCACCGCCGAGAACACCTCGCACACGCTGCACAACATCCTCACCCTGCGCGGCGCCCAGGTGCGCGACGCCCGGGCCTGGTCGGAGTACCTCACCGAGACCATCGACCTGTGGGGTGAGCGCCTCGACTGCGTCTTCGCCTCGCACCACTGGCCCACCTGGGGTCGGGAGCGGGCCGTCGGGTTCCTGGAGATGCAGCGCGACATGTACGCCTACATCCACGACCAGACCCTGCGGCTGATGAACCAGGGCCACACCGGCGCCGAGATCGCCGAGCAGCTGGAGGTGCCCCCGGCGCTGGCCCAGCAGTGGCACACCCACGGCTACTACGGCTCCATCAGCCACAACGTGAAGGCGATCTACCAGCGCTACATGGGCTGGTACGACGGCAACCCGGCCCACCTGTGGGGCCACCCACCGGTCGAGGCGGCCCGCCGCTACGTCGACGCCATGGGCGGTGCCGACGCCGCCGTGGCCGTGGCCGAGGCCGCCTTCGACGAGGGCGACCTCCGCTGGGCGGTCGAGGTCCTCAACCACGTCCTCTTCGCCGAGGAGGACCACGCCCGGGCCCGCGAGCTGCAGGCCGACGCCTTCGAGCAGCTCGGGTTCGGCTCGGAGAACGGCACCTGGCGCGACGTCTACCTGTCGGGCGCCACCGAGCTGCGCGACGGCATCTTCGGCACGCCCACGACCACCGGGTCGGCCGACTTCCTCCACGCCCTCACCATCCGCCAGGTCCTCACGGGGCTGTCCCTGCGCATCGACGGTCCCAAGGCGTGGGACGAGCAGCTGACCCTGTGCTGGACGGTGACCGACGAGGGCACCACCTACATCACCGAGCTGCGCAACGGCGTGCTGGTCCTCCGCACCGCCGACGGCCCCGAGGCGGGGGCCACCACCATGACCCTCACCAAGCGGACGATGATCGACCTCATCACCCAGCGGGTCGACGCCGCCACCGCCTTCGGCGACGGCTCCATCACGGTCGACGGCGACGTGGCCGACCTCGGCCGCCTGGTGGGCGTCCTCGGCTCGGTCGACCCGGCCTTCCCCATCGTCACGCCCTGAGGTGGCCCTGTTCGAGGAGCTCGGTCGCCAGGCCACGCCGATGGGCGAGGTCAGCCTGCGGCGGCGCTGGGACCCGAGCCTGCGGGTCGAGCTGCACGAGGTGCGCCTCGACGAGGAGTTCCTCATGTCGAGCCTGTTCACCGTGGCCGAGGAGGAGCTGGCCCGGATGGGCCTGGCCGCGGTCGACGGCGACGTCCTCGACGTGGTGGTCGGGGGGTTGGGCCTGGGCTGCACCGCGGCGGCTGCCCTGGAGGACCGACGGGTCGCGTCCCTCACGGTGGTCGACGCCCTGGCCGCGGTGATCGGCTGGCACGAGGCCGGCCTGCTGCCGCTCTCGGCCGCCCTCACCGGCGACCCTCGGTGCCGTCTGGTCGAGGGTGACTTCTTCGCCCTCGTGGCGGACGGTGGGTTCGGACCGGGCGTGGCGGTGCCGTGCGACGCCGTGCTGCTCGACGTGGACCACACACCCCGCAACGTGCTCCACCCCAGCCACGCACCGTTCTACGAGGTCGACGGGCTGGCCCGCCTGGCCTCGCTCCTCCGCCCCGGCGGGGTGTTCGCGCTGTGGTCCGACGACCCGCCCGACGAGGCCTTCCTCGCCACCCTGGAGCAGGTGTTCGCCACCGCCGATGCCCACGTCGTGGCCTTCCCCAACCCCTACACGGGCGGGGAGTCGACCAACACCGTCTACGTGGCCCGCCGCCCCGGGGGCTGAGGGGACGCCTCAGCCCTCGTCGGTGTGCGGGACCACCAGCACCGGACAGGGGGCGTGGTGGACGATGCGATCGACCGTGGAGCTGCCCAGCAGGCGTTGGAGCCAGCCCGGCTGGGCCGAGCCGATCACCAGGAGGTCGGCGCCCTCCTGGGCCACCAGCTCGGCCAAGGCCTCCTCGGTGCGCTCGTGGGACGGCACCACCACGTTGCGGGTGGGGACGGGCGTGGCCCGGGCCGTGCGCTCGACGGCCTCCTTGCCCTGGGTCACGGCGTGGGCGGCGTCCTCGTCGGCCTGCTCCTCGGTCAGGATCGGGCCCTCGATGCCCCCTGCGGTCTCCAGCGGGTCCTCCCGGTCGGCCACCACCGCGACCACGATGACCTCGGCGTCGGCCCGCAGCAGGCCCACCGCCTCGTGGGCGGCGGCGACCGCTGCGGGGGAGCCGTCGGTGGCGATGATGACCTTCACGGCGCCAACCTAGGTCAGGCCCCCGGCGTGGGCGGGATGGGGTCGCCGCCGGACTCGGGCGTGAGGGCGTGGCCGCACGCACAGGTGTAGGTGTCGCCGTGGGGGCACGGCTGCAGCACCTGGATGCGACAGCCGCAGTCGGCGTCGGTGCAGCTGAGGGTGGTGCCGGCGTCGATCGCCATGGGGGCTCCTTCGATCGGTGGTCCCCCTCGGCTGCCCGTCCGCGGCCCCGGGAAACGGGAGCCTCTCAGGCCGCGCCGACCTCCAGGGCGACGTCGTCGCTGCCGCGGCGCCGTCGCCAGCCGCTCGGCCTCCTCGTCGAGCTCCCGCCGGGCCCGGCGGGGCAGGTCCTCGAAGGCCGCGACGGTCACCGTCAGCCGCCGCCCCGTCACCTTGGCCCGCCAGGTGCCGAGCACCTCGCCGTCGACGAGCACTGCGCCGGGCGAGCCCAGGATCTTCCACACGGCCTTGCGTCGGGCCGGGTCGGGCACGGTGAGCTCGCGGTCGCGGGCGGCGAGCCACGGATCGCTGCGGGGCAGCAGCCGGGTGAGGCGGGGGGCGGGAGCGTCGAGGAGCGCGTCGAGGGCGTCGGCCGCCACCCACGCCGACCGGCCGTCGACGCGCACCTCGGCGAGGGCGTCGTCGGGCCAGGCCGCGGCCACCGCCGCCGGGGCGGCGTCGAGGTAGCCGGACACGGCGGGCCGTCGGGCCGGCCCGTGGGTGCGGAGCACGGCGGTGACGAGGCGGTCGAGGCCGTCCTCGGCTGGTGGTGGGCCCTCCCAGCCGGGGATGGGCTCGAGGGTGGCCGGCGTGGCCCCCGGCACCAGGCGCAGCCCGGCGGGCAGGGCGGCCAGGCGCATGAGCAGCTCGCCGACGTGGTGGGTGTCGCAGCCGCGGCACCAGGTGACCCCCTCGGCGGGGATGCGGGGCGTGACCGCCTCGCTGGCCTCGCCCTTGGTCATGCGTCCGTCGACCACCTCGGCCAGGGCCTCGGCCGTGGCCCGCAGCACCTCGAGGGCGTCGGCGCCGGCCTTCTTCAGCTGGGCGCCGTTGCCGGCCAGGCGGGCGACGGCGTCGGCGGCGTCGACGGGCCAGAGGGCGGCGGCGAGGGCGGGCAGGTCCCCCCTGCGGTGCACGTGGGGCGCCCCCCGGAGGGTCCACGCCGTGGCCCACCGGCGACCGTCGTCCAGCGGTGTCGCCAGGTCCGGCACGCGGGCCGCGACCGCGGTGACGGCCGACCCGGTGACGGAGTCCTGGATGCCGAGGTCGAGCAGGGCGAGCGCCCCCGGGTCGTCGGTCGCCCGGTCGAGGCCCTGGGCCACGACGCGGTGGGCCAGCACCTGGGCCCGGTCGACATCCGGGTGCTCGGCGTCGGCGGGCATCGAGGTCCGGTCTACCCGGCTCACGACCGACGCACCGACCACGCCCACCCCGTCCCCCCGTGGCCGACCTGGAACGAGCCGGTGCCCCGCACCCCCTCCAGCGGCCCGGTGCCGTCGACCGCGGCTGATCTCGTCGACCACGCCGTCGGCGTCGAAGCGGCAGGCGTGGCGCACCGTCAGGGTGGCGTCCTCGCCTTCGAACGTGCCGGTGATGGTCTCGTAGCCGAGCGGCGTCCCCCGTCCCGTCGGCGCCGTAGCGGAGCACGTAGTGGCAGCGGGAGCTGGCCGTGAGGGCACCCTCGTAGGCGAAGGCCACCTCGGCCGTGGCCAGCCGCGGGAGCGGGGCGTCGGCGTCGGGCGTCGGGGACTCGTCCCACGACGTGAAGGTGGCGGTGGCGGTGATGTCTGCGTCCATGGAGGCCACCGTACGGGTCAACCCGGACAGCTTCGGTCCGCATCATCTGGGAAGGTGGGATCCGTGGCCACGACCTCCGCCCGCCTGCTGCGCCTGCTGGCCCTCCTCCAGGCCCGCCCGACCTGGACCGCCCCGGAGCTGGCCACGCGCCTGGAGGTCACGACCCGGACGGTGCGGCGCGACGTGACCCGGCTCCGGGACCTCGGCTACCCGGTCGACGCCGCGGCCGGACCGCACGGGGGCTACCGGCTGGGCCGGGGCGGGTCGCTGCCGCCCCTGCTGCTCGACGACGACGAGGCGGTGGCCGTGGCCCTCGGCCTCCGCCTGGCCGCCGACGGCAGCGTGTCGGGGATGGACGATGCCACCCTCTCGGCCCTGGCCAAGCTGGAGCAGGTGCTGCCCGCACCGCTGGTCGAGCGGGTCCGCACCGTCCACGAGGTCACCGCCGAGCTCCGGGGCCGGCCACCGGACCTGGTGCCCGCCGAGCGCCTGGTCGCCCTGGCCCGCGCCTGTCGTCAGGGGGAGCGGCTGCGCCTCGGCTACCGGGACCGGGAGGGCCACGAGTCCGAGCGCCTGGTCGACCCCCACCGCCTGGTGCGCACCGGGCCCGCTGGTACCTCGTGGCGCGCGACGTGGCCGCGACGCCTGGCGCACGCTCCGGGTCGACCGGGTGACCGAGGTGCGCCCCACCCGCCGGCCGGTGGAGATCGTGGACCCGCCCGACGCCGTCGAGCTGGTGCAGCGGGGAACGGGCGTGGCGCCGTACCCGGTGCAGGCCCGCCTGCGCCTCGCCGTCGGCGCCGACGAGGCGGCCCGGGTGGTGCCCCGCACCGTGGGGGTGCACGAGGCCGACGGGCCCGAGGCGACCGTGGTCGAGCTGGGCGCCGGGTCGGTGGCCGGCCTGGCCGGCTGGGTCGCCGGCCTCGGTGTCGAGGTCGAGGTGCTGGGCCCGCCTGCGCTGCGGGAGGCGGTGGCCGCCCACGGCCGCCGCCTGGCCGACGCCAACCGGGGAGCGATCAGCGCCGGGGCGTGACCCCCGATCCCTGGCGGGTCGAGCGACCACGAGGTGCCAGGCACCTCGTGGTCGTCGGCACCTCGTGGTCGGGTCAGGCCTGGAGGGTGATGGCGTACTCGGGGCAGTTGTCGGCGGCCAGCCGGGCCTTCTCCTCCAGCTCGGCCGGCACGTCGCCGTCGACGAGCAGGACGGCGTAGCCCTCGTCGTCGACGTCGAAGAGCTCGGGGGCGAGCAGGTAGCAGCGGTTGTGGCCCTGGCAGGCGTCGCGGTCGAGGGCGATCCTCACGAGGCCGCCCCGGGGGTGGTGGCCAGCAGGCGGACGGGCAGGGTGCGGGGCCCACGGACCTGGCCGCTCGACCAGCGCACGCCGGCGGGGTCCGACAGCTCGAAGTCGGGCACCCGGCGGATCCACTCCTCGAGGGCGACGCGCAGCTCCATGCGGGCCAGGTTGGAGCCGATGCAGCGGTGGATGCCGAGGCCGAAGGCGGCGTGGCGGTTCTTCTCCCGGTCGAGCACGACCTCGTCGGCCCGGTCGAAGAACTCCGGGTCGCGGTTGGCGGCGGGGAAGGGGAGCAGGACCCAGTCGCCCTCCTTCATCTCCCGGCCGCCGACCTCGACGTCCTCGGCCACCAGGCGGGCCATGGTGACCGGGGCGTAGGCCCGGAGCATCTCCTCGACCGCGAAGGTCATGAGCTCGGGCTCCTCGACCAGGCGTCGGCGCTGGTCGGGGTGCTGGGCCAGGTGCCAGAGGCTGGCGCCGATGGCCGACCAGGTGGTGTCGATGCCGGCGATGAGCAGCAGGGCCACCGTGCCGATGATGTGGTCCTCCTGCAGCGGCTCGCCGTCGACCTCGAGGCCGAGCAGGTAGCCGATGAGGTCGTCGCGCGGGTTCTCCCGGTGGTCGCGGATCACCGTGTCCAGGTAGTGGATCATCGTGTCCTCGGACTCGACCGGTCCGTTCTGACCCGGCTTCTCCAGGATGCGGTGGATGAACATCCGGAAGCGGTCGCCGTCCTCGGGCGGCACACCGAGCATGTGGGCGATCACGCCGACGGGGATGTGCTGGGCGTAGCCGGTGGCGGCGTCGACCTCGTCGGCGCCCGAGGCCAGCAGGTCGTCGAGCAGGCCGGAGCACAGCGTGCGGGTGGACGCCTCGAGCGGGCGCACGGCCTTGGGGGAGAACGCCGGCAGCAGGAGGCGGCGGGCGAACTCGTGGAAGGGCGGGTCCGAGGTGATGGGCGGGGCGAAGCCGACCGGGGCGGGGATGAAGGGCCGGGTGTCGGACACGATCACGCTCTGGGACGTGAAGTGGGTGGTGTCGTGGGCGATGGCGGCCACGTCCTCGTGGCGGGTGGGCAGCCAGGCGCCGCCGAAGCGGTCGGTGTGGGCCACCGGGCACCGGCCCCGCAGGTCGTCCCAGATCTCGGGTGCGGCAGCCGCGTAGTCGTCGTGGGTGTGGTCGAAGTCCGTGGCGAAGTCGCTCGGCGCGGGGCGGGCCGGCGGTCCTGCCGGACGCTCCGTGGTCTGGTCGCTCACCATGTCCCCTTGGTTCGTCGTGTGCTGCGGCCACGGTAGTGGTCCGGTTGACCGGTGGGTCAGTCCCGTGCCGGGGGTCACCGTCGTCCGGCCGCGCACTTCGCGCACCGATGGTCGGCTTCAGCCGTCTGTGAGATGTGCTCAGATCCACCGGGAACATGTGAACATTGGTTCACCGATGACGCAGAATGGGTCGAACGACCCTGTTTCGGCGCGCTCTCGGCTGGTGACGCTGTGCAGCGTGAAGGTGTCGCGCGCTCCGGAGACGTCAGGTCCCATCGGGGCCGTCATCGACCTCGACCGCTCGCACCTGGACGAGGGGCGGGTCGTGCTCACGATCTCGGGCGAGGTCGACGTGGTCTCCGTGCCCCGACTGCGGGCCGCCATGGCCGACGTCGTGGGCCACGCCGACGTGGTGGTCGACCTGAGCGGCGTCTCCTTCTGCGACTCCAGCGTGCTGCGCCTGCTGGTCGACGCCCAGCGGGACTCGGCCGCGGCGGACCACGTCCTCGAGGTGGCCCACCCCAGTGGCCCGGTGCGCGAGCTGTTCGAGGTGAGCGGCCTCCGCGGCGTGCTCCACGTCACCAGCTGAGCGGCTCTCCCCGTGGGCGGCCGGGGGGTCGGCGACTAGGGTCTCCTGCCCTGGCGTCGTGGCCGAGTGGCTTAGGCAAGGGACTGCAAATCCCTCTACGCGGGTTCGATTCCCGCCGACGCCTCCAAGCAGTCAGGGCAGGTCGACGGGTTCGGTGCAGGTGAGGCGCGCCCGTCGGGAACCAGCCGGGCCGGTGTGACGTCGGACCCTCCGACGCACCTACCCCGGAGGCCCCGATGCGCAGCGCCCGACCCGCCCCCCCACCGATCGCCCGCCGCCGACGGTCGACGCTGGCCCGTCCGCTCGCGGTGGTGGCGGTCGTCGGGGCCGCCCTCGTCCTCGGCGCCGGCCCGGCCCTCGCCTGCGGCGGGCTGGTGGGCGAGAACGGCACCATCTCGCTGGTCCGCACCAGCACCCTCGCCGCCTACCACGACGGCGTCGAGCGCTACGTCACCTCCTTCGAGTTCACCGGCGAGGGCGAGGAGGTGGGCTCGTTGGTCCCCCTCCCCGACGTGCCCACCGAGGTGGAGCGAGGAGGCGACTGGACCCTCCAACGCCTGGCCCAGGAGGTCGCCCCGCCCTTCGAGGGCGAGGCGGCAGCCGCAGACGCCAGCGCGGCGGGCAGCGCCGAGGTGCTCGAGGAGGTCGAGATCGACGCCCTCGACATCACCATCCTCCGGGGTGGGGCCGACGAGGTCGGGCGGTGGGCCACCGACAACGGGTTCCTGCTCACCCCCGACAGCCCGGAGGTGCTCCGCTCCTACGCAGCGCGCAGCCCCATCTTCATGGCCGCCCGCTTCGACGCCACCCGGGCCGCCGAGCTGGGCCAGCGCTCCGGCGACGGCACCCCGATCATGGTGACCATCCCCACCGACGAGCCCTGGGTGCCGCTGCGCATCCTCGGCCTCGGGCTCGATGCCGACGAGCAGGTCGAGGCCGACGTGTTCCTCCTCACCGACGACCGCCCGCAGCTCCTCGCCGGTGGCGAGGGCCTGTCGCTTGACCGCAGCGAGCCGGCCGACGAGCTGCTGCTGTCCGACCTGCGCTCCGACGAGGGCATGGGCTGGGTGCCCTCGGAGATGTGGTTCACCCACCTGCCGCTGGAGGCCGACGCCGGCGACCTGGACTACGACCTGGCCGTGTCGACCGACGCCGACGTCGCCCCCGCCGTGGCCGACGCCGGCATCCCCGCCCGGGACGCGGCGGCGGTGGTGCCGGCCGACGGGCGAGGCGGGCTGGTGTGGTGGCCCCTGGTGGCCGGCGCCCTCGCGGCGGCCGCGGTGGTGGCCACCGCGGGCGTGCTGCGGATCATGACGGCGACGCCCGTGCGGGCGGCGGACGGCGACCGGTGAGGGGCCTGGGCACGGCCCTGGCCGCCCTGGTGGTGGCTGCGACCGTCACCGGGGCGGGCTACGCGGTGGCCGCCTCGGACGGCGACGACGCCACCGACGTCCGTGGTCCCGGCACGGTGACCGTGGCCGTCACCATCCGCGACAGCCGCTACCACCCGGCCCGCATCCGGGTCTGGGAGGGCACCCAGGTCCGGTTCGTCGTGCGCAACGAGGACCCGATCGCGCACGAGGTGGTGGTGGGCCCGGAGTCGGTCCACCGCCGCCACGAGACCGGCACCGAGGCGGCCCACCCCCCGGTGCCCGGGGAGCTCTCGCTCGGGCCGGGCCAGACCGGTGCGACGGTCTACGACTTCGACCGGGCCGACACCCTGCGCACCGTGTGCCACCTGCCCCGCCACGAGGACTACGGCATGGTCGGGGCCGTCGAGGTGGTGCCCCTGCCGTCCTGACCCCGGCGGTTGGCCAGGAGGGCCCTGGGTAGCGTGGCCTTCGATGGGCGACGACCTCGAGACCCGCGTGCAGGCCACCGCCCGGCGCATCGCCGAGGCCGGGGCACGGTGAGGGATCGTCGGTGTACCACCTGTCGTGGTGGAGCGAGCGGCTGCTCGAGTCGGCCATGGAGCAGCCGGAGTTCAAGGCCCAGCTGTTCCGGTTCGTCGACGTGTTCCCCGCCCTCGACGGTGACGACGACGTGGCCCGCCACCTCGAGGAGTACATGGGCGGTGCCGGGGCGCCGCGGGCGCTCGGGCTGGGCGTGGGCGCGGCCGACCACGTGCCCTTCGGCCACCGCATCGAGGCCCGCGTGGCCGAGCGCAACATCCGGCGCATGGCCGAGCAGTTCATCCTCGGCTCCAGCACCGACGAGGTGGTCGCAGGCGTGGGCCGGCTGTGGGCCGCGGGCACCGCCACCACCGTCGACCTCCTCGGCGAGAAGACGGTGGTCGAGGCCGACGCCGACCGCTACCGAGGCCCGCGTCCGCGAGACCCTCGACGCCCTGTGCGACGCCGCCGCGGGCTGGACCGACGACCTGCGCCTGGAGGCCGACGACCTCGGTGCCCTGCCCACGGGTCAACGTCAGCGTGAAGCCCACCGCCCTGGCGACCCACCTCGAGCCCCTCACCCGGCGACGCCGGGCTGGAGGGCGCGGGCGCGCCGGCTCCGTCGGATCCTGCGCCTCGCCGGTCGAGCGGGGCGCCACCGTCCACGTCGACATGGAGCACGCCGACGCCAAGGACATCACCCTCGCCCTGTTCCGCGACGTGGCCACCGACCCCGACCTGGCCCACGTCGACCTGGGCATCGTGGTCCAGGCCTACCTCCGGGAGGCCCGCGACGACCTGGCCGACCTCATCGCCCTGTCGTCGCCGCCGGGCGCGGCCCCTCACCGTCCGCCTGGTGAAGGGGGCGTACTGGGACACCGAGACCATCCAGGCCGAGGCGGCGGGCTGGCCCTCCCCGGTGTTCGCCGAGAAGGCCGAGACCGATGCCAGCTACGAGCGCTGCACCCGGCTGCTCCACGACCACCACGGCGAGGTGCGGGCCGCCTTCGCCAGCCACAACCCCCGGTCCCTGGCCTACGCGGTCGAGTACGCCCGGGAGCAGGGCATCCCCGACGAGGGCTACGAGGTCCAGATGCTCCACGGCATGGCCGAGCCGCTGCAGCACGCGGTGACCCGCCTGGGCCACCGGCTCCGGCTCTACGCGCCGGTGGGCGAGCTGGTGCCGGGCATGGCCTACCTGGTGCGCCGCCTGCTGGAGAACACCAGCAACGACTCCTTCGTGCGCCACCACCACGCCGAGGGCCACGACCTCGACCGCCTCATCGCCGCGCCGGACGTCGACCGCCTGCCCGAGCGGGAGCGCCGCCGACCACGCCGACACCGACCCCGAGCGGCCCGGCCCGCACCGGCCCGAGCCGCTGCGGGAGTGGCGCCGGGCCGCCGGTCCGCGGCCGCATTCGCGGTGGCCGTCGACCGGGCCGGTGAGCGACGACGTCCGCGACGTGCCCGCCCTCATCGGCGGCAGGTGGCTCACCACGACCGGACCGCATCGACTCGGTCGACCCCGGCCGACCCCGACCGGGTGGTGGCCCGCTCCGCCGCCTGCGGGCCGGCCGAGGCCGACTGCCGCGGTCGCGGCGGCCATCGGAGGTGGCCGAGCGGTGGCGGCGCACGCCCGCGGCCGAGCGGGCCGCCGTGCTGTTCCGGGCCGCGGCGTGGATGCGGGCCCGGCGCGACGAGCTGGCGGCCCGCCAGGTCCACGAGGCGGCCAAGCCGTGGGACCAGGCCGACGCCGACGTGTGCGAGGCCATCGACTTCTGCGAGTACTACGGGCGCGAGGCCCATCCGGCTGGAGGCCGGCGGCGAGGTCGAGTCGCCCCCCGGGGAGCACAACCACCTCACCTACGAGGGCAAGGGCGTCACCGCCGTCATCGCCCCCTGGAACTTCCCCCTCGCCATCCCCTGCGGCATGACCTCGGCCGCCCTCGCTGCCGGGAACCCGGCCATGCTCAAGCCGGCCGAGCAGACCCCCGGCGTGGCCGGCCGCCCTGGTCGAGGCCTTCGCCGCCGCCGGCCTGCCCGACGGCGTGCTCGGGTTCCTGCCCGGCCTGGGCGAGGAGGTCGGGGCCCGCCTGGTGGAGCACCCCGACGTCGCCGTCGTCTCCTTCACCGGCTCCCGCGAGGTCGGCCTGGCCCTCAACGCAGGCCGCTGCCGTCCACCGCCCCGGGCAGCGCCACGTGAAGCGGGTGCTGGCCGAGATGGGGGGCAAGAACGCACTGGTGGTCGACGCCGACGCCGACCCCGACCAGGTGATCCCGGTCGCCGTGCGGTCGGCCTACGCCTACTCCGGCCAGAAGTGCTCGGCCCTCTCCCGGCTCATCGTGCTCGACCGGGTGTGGGACGCGATCGTCCCCCGCCTGGTCGACGCCGTGCGGGAGCTGGCCGTGGGCCCCGCCCAGGAGATGGGCACCCAGGTGGGCCCGGTCATCGAGGCCGGCGGCCCAGGCGCGCCTGCGGGGCGTGGTGGCCGACGCCGGACGCCACGGCACCGTGGCCCTGGCCCGCGACGACGTCCCCGGGGAGGGCTTCTACGTGGGGCCCGCGGTCGTCACCGACGTCGACCCCGCCTCGCCGCTGGCGCGCGACGAGCACTTCGGGCCGGTGCTCTCGGTGCTGCGCGCGGCCGACCTCGAGGAGGCCCTGGCCCTGGCCAACGACACCGACTACGCGCTCACCGCCGGGGTGTGCACCCGCTCGCCCTCGACGGTGGCCCGCTGTCGAGAGGAGCTGCGGGCCGGCAACGTCTACGTCAACCGCGACATCACCGGCGCGGTGGTGGGGCGCCACCCCTTCGGCGGCCACGGCCTGTCCGGCGTGGGCGGCAAGGCCGGCGGCCCCGACCACCTCCTCCAGCTCATGGTCCCCCGGGCCAGCAGCGAGAACACGATCCGCCAGGGCTTCGCCCCCGAGGCCTGACCGACCCGCGGCACCGGCCCCGCCGGTCCCGTCCGCCAGACCGGGGGACCCCCACCCGTCGGTGTGGTAGGAGGTGGCCGGCAGGGGAGACTGGGGCCGACCGTCGTCGTCCGATCGAGGAGATCCGTGCCCGAGCGCAGCTGCCCGTCCTGCGGGCTCGAGGTGGCCGCCCACCAGACCCTCTGCCCCCGGTGCCGGACGCCGATCCCGTCCGACGCCGGCCCCCTGGCCCCGTCGGCCGACGGCAGCTCGATCCGGGTCGCCGCCCCCCCGCCGCGCGTCGGCCGGTCGGGGGCCCCGCTCCCGCCGCCCGAGGGCGACGCCCGGCGCGGCCCGGGGCGGGCCGACCCCCACGTCGCCGGGACCCCCGGGCGGGCCGATCCCGACGACGAGCCCACCGTGCTGGCTCCCCTCGACGTGGAGCCCACCGTCGACGCCGGGCGCGCTCCGGAGCCCACCGTCGCCCTGGGGCCCGACCAGGTCGCTCCGCCCAGGGCGGCCCCTGCGCCCCCGGGGGCCGGGACGGACGAGGTCACCGCGGTGGCGCCCGGTGGCGCGGCCCCTGCGTGGGCCCCCGACGAGGTGCACGCGTCGGCCGCGGGAGGGCCCGGGCCGGGATGGGGGACGGGCGAGGCGACCGCGGTCGCGCCCGGGGGCGCCCCGACCGGGGACGGGCCGTCCTCGCGCCCCACCGACCCCACCGCGGCGGGTGAGCCCCGGGCCACGCCGTCGGCCGGCACGCTCGGTGTGCCCGGTGCCCCCACGCTCGACGACCGGGGCAACCTGCCCGGCGGGATCGCCGGCATCGTCGGCGCGGTGCTCGTCGTGGTGGGCGTGGTCCTGCCCTGGCTCGACGTGGCCGGCGAGACGGTGTCGGGCTGGTCGGCCAGCGCCGATGCCAGGGTGCTGGTCGCGGTGGCCGGTGTGGCCACCGTGGCCGCCGCGCTGGTCGTGGGCGGGGCCCGGTCGCTGGTGCTGCGGGTGCTGCTGGCCGCGGCCGGGGTGGTGACCCTGGGACTCGGCGCCTACGAGCTGGCGAGCGTCGGCACCGTGGAGGACCTCGACCCCTCACCCGGTGTCGGGCTCTACGTCGTCCTGCTGGGCGGGGCCGTGCTGGTCGCGGCAGGCGCCCTCACCCGCCACCGCCGCTTCCGCTGACTGTGAGGATCTGAGCCGCGGGCTGGCCACGGTGCTGGTCGCGGCGGGTCGTGCGCACGCACGACGGCCCGGCTCAGAGGGCGGCCACGGCGGCGAGGGCGGCGTCGACGTCGGTGGCGTCGTTCCAGGCGTGGGCCGAGAAGCGGACCGCCCCGTCCCGGGCGGCCACGACGACACCCTGGCGGTCGAGCCGGGCCACGGCTGCGTCGGCGTCCACGCCCGGGACGCGCGCCGCGACGATGCCCGAGCCCCCACCCGGCGTCCGCACCGTGAGGACCTCGGCCCCCGCCGCGGCGAGGCCGTCGGCCAGGCGGCCGGCCAGGGCGTCGACGGTCGCCGCCACCGCGCCGATGCCGGCGGTCTCCAGCATCGCCAGCGCGGCGCCGAGCCCCGCCTGTCCGCTGTGGTTCGGGGTGCCGGACTCGTGGCGCCGGGCGGTGGATGCGTCGGGGAGGGGACCGGGCGCGCCCTCCAGCTCGTGCGGGGACGGGGCCAGCACCCGCAGTCGCTCCCGCAGGGCGGGGGCGAGGTGGGCCACGCCGACGCCGTGGGGCCCGAGCACCCACTTCTGGGCGCCCGCGGCGGCCGCGTCCACGCCCCACGCGGCCAGCGCGCACGGCCGGGCCCCCAGGCCCTGGATCAGGTCGGCGCACAGGACGGCGCCGTGGTCGTGGGCCAGCGCGGCCAGGGCAGCCAGGTCGGTGCACCAGCCCCGGTCGGCCCGCACCCACGAGACGGCCACCACCCGGATCCGCCCCCCGCCCGCCTCCAGGGCGGCGGCCACGTCGTCGAGGTCGAGGGCGGCGCCGGGGCCGACCGGCACCTCGACCACCTCGACCCCCGCGTCGGCCCGGGCCCGCCACGGCAGGACGATCGACGGGTGGTCCCCCGCGGCCACCAGCACCCGGTCACCCGGGGCCCAGTCGAGCCCGGCGGCCACCAGGCCCACGCCCTGGGTGGTGCTGGCCACGAAGGCGACGTCGTCGGCGTCGGTGCCCATCAGGCGGGCTGCGGCGGCCCGGACGCCCTCCTCCCGCTCGGCGCGCGCGGCCTGGCCCCGCGAGCCGAGCCGTCCGGCGGCCTCCGCGTCGGCGGCCATGGCGGCGGCCACCGGGGCCGGCAGCGGGGTCATGTGCGCGGTGTCGAGGTAGGTCGTCGTGGACGCCACGGCCATGGCCGCCCGGGGCAGGGCCGGGCCGGGCGGGTCAGTGGCCTCCGTCACGTGGCTACCATGCCACCCGGCCCCGGCGGAGGGCTCGAGCATCTCTGGGAGGAGATCCCTTGAAGCGCTTCTGGTCGCGGTTGGCAGTGGAGCTCGGTCGGCGGGCAGGCCTGGTCGGTGCCGTCGGCCTGATCCTGACGGGCGTCCTCGGCTTCGGCATCACGCGCCTCGACTTCGCCACGGACCAGGACAGCTACCTCAACAAGGACGACCAGGTCTACGTCGACAACGTCGAGTACCAGGACCTCTTCGGCGGCCAGGCCATGCTCAGCGTGCTGCGCACCGAGGGCGACTCCGACGTCGTCGCCCTCATGTCGCCCGAGAACCAGGCGGAGTTCGAGCGGGTCGCCGACGAGATCACCTCGGACCCCGGCGTCTACGCCGCCGTCACGCCGCTCACGGCCCTCGAGTTCAGCGACACGCTGATCCAGAAGAACGCCGACGGCGAGGACGCGAACCCCGACGACCCGACGGCGAGCATCGCCGGCCAGGCCCTGGCCAACGCGGCCGGCCTCCTGGGCGAGGGCGACCCCACCACCCAGGAGACCCCCGGCACGCCTGCGGCCGAGGCCCGCACCGACGACACCCTGGAGACGGCGGCCCGCCTGGGCGCCATCCCGGTCGACCAGCGGACCTTCGACAACCCGGACTGGATCGAGTTCCTCCTCCGCGACAACCAGGGCGAGATCCGCAAGGCCCTCCGGCCCTTCTTCCCCGACGACCAGACGGCGCAGATCGTCACCCGCCTCCAGGGCAACCTGTCGATCGAGGACGAGGGCGTGGCCGCCGAGCACACCACCCAGGTGGTCGACGCGGCCTCCTTCGCCGGTGTCGAGACCTCCACCACGGTGGGCGCCCCCACCCTGCTCCAGGACATCAACGACTACCTCCGGGGCGGCATCCTCAGCCTGGGCGCCATCGCCATCGGCGTGATGGTCATCGTGTTGCTGGTGCTGTTCAAGGTGCGATGGCGGCTGCTGCCCCTCGGCGTGATCATCATCGGCGTCACCTGGGCCTTCGGCCTGGCCGGCTACCTCGGGATCCCCCTGTCGCTGGTCACCATCTCGGGGCTGCCGGTGATGCTCGGCGTGGGCATCGACTACGCGATCCAGATGCACGCGCGGATCGAGGAGGAGGTGATCATCGACCGGGTCGCGCACCCCATCCAGGAGGCGTCGCGCAACCTCGGTCCCGCACTGCTGGTGGTCACCTTCGACGCGGTGCTGGCCTTCCTGGCCCTCAAGTTCGCCCGGGTGCCGATGATCCGCGACTTCGGCAGCCTCCTCATGGTCGGCATCGTCGTCATCTGCATCTGCTCGATCCTGCTGCCCATCGCCTTCCTGGGCATGCGCGAGTTCCGCTCGCCCACCAAGGGACGCGACTTCCGCGAGGGCGGCCTGGGCAAGCTCACCGTCAAGCTGGGCAGCCTCCCCAAGTGGACGGCCGTGCCCTTCGCCATCGCCTCGATCGTGATCTTCGCGGGCGGCGTCCTGGTCGAGGGCGACCTGGTCATCAAGGCCGACCCCGTGCAGTGGGTCGACCAGTCCTCGGACACCATCAAGAAGATCAACACGATCGAGGACCAGACGGGCTCGTCCTCCGAGCTGGGCGTGTTCGTCCGCTCCGACGACGTCTACGACCAGGAGACCGTCACCTACGTGCACGACCTGGCGGGGTGCGTGCTCGGCACCTTCCCCGAGGGCGACCCGGCCGACGTCCAGCCCTACACCAAGGCCTGGTGCGAAGAGAACAGCGTGCCCGAGCAGCGCATCGAGGTCGACGGCGAGTCCGAGCCCGCCCTGCTCACCGCGTCGAGCGTCGTCACCACCATGAGCTACGTGCTCGAGGTCCCCGGCGCCACGCCGCTGCCGCCGCGAGGGGAGGACGTCCAGGCCGCCTGGGAGGTGGCCCCCGAGGCCATCAAGCGTTTCACGGCCACGCCCGACGGCGAGGACATGAACGTCATCTTCCGCACCGGCTACTCGTCGCTGGCCGACGGCGAGGGCGTGGTCCGGGCCATCGACGAGCAGGCCGACCCGCCCGAGGGCATCTCGGCGGTCCCGTCCGGCCTGGCCGTGGTGGGCGTGGGCCTGCTCGACAACATCGAGTCCAACCGGGCGACCCTGACCTACCTGGCCATCGCCTTCGTCGGCCTGTTCCTCATGGTCCGGCTGCGGAGCATCACGCGGTCGCTGCTCTCGCTGGTGCCGGTGCTGATCGCCACCGGCCTGGCGTCGCTGGTCGCCTACGCCCTGGGCTTCGAGCTCAGCCCCATGACGGCGGTGGGCGGACCGCTGGTGGTGGCCATCTGCACGGAGTTCACGTCGCTGATCCTGCTGCGCTTCGTCGAGGAGCGACAGCGTGGCTTCGAGCCGGAGGCGGCCGCCGACGTCGCCGCCGCCCGCACCGGTCGCGCCTTCATCGTCTCCGCCCTCACCGGCATCGTCGGCGTGGGCGTGATCGCCACCTCGAGCCTCCCGCTGCTCCGGGACTTCGGCCTCATCGTGGCCCTCAACGTGGTCGTCGCCCTGGTGTCGGCGCTCGTGGTGCTGCCGCCCATGCTCGTCTGGGCCGACCAGGAGGGTCGCGAGTGGGTGTCGCGCCGGCTGGTCAGCGAGGAGGACCTGGCCAAGAGCCGCGGCGGCCAGGGCCTCTCCACCGACGTGCCCGAGGGCGGCGACCCCTCCGGTCCGGGCACCGACCGCACGCCGGCCGGCCAGACCTGACCTGCGTCCCGACCGGAACCCCGGTCGGGACGTCCTCAGAGCCCGTCGGGCGACTCCTCGCCCAGCTGGGCGACGAGGGGCAGGACCCGCGTGGGGATCTGCTCGGTGAGGGCGATGTGGGTCGCGGTGCGCTCGATGCCGCTCACCTCCAGGATCCGGTTCAGGACCTCCTGGAGGTGGCGGTTGGTGCGGGCCACCACCCGACAGTGGAGGTCGCCGGGCCCACTGGTGCTGTGGGCCTCGATGAGCTCGGGCACCGCCTGGAGGTGGGTGATCACGTCGTCGAGGCGGCCCTGGGTGATGTCGAGGGTGACGAAGGCCAGCACCTCGTAGCCCAGCGAGGGCAGGTCGAGGTCCGGGTCGAACCCGGTGACCACGCCCCGCGCCTGCAGCTTGTCGAGCCGGGACTGTACGGTGCCGCGGGCGACGCCGAGCTGGCGGGCCAGCTCCATCACCCCGGCGCGAGGGGTGTCGGCGAGAGCGGTGATCAGCTTGGCGTCGAGGTTGTCGATGCTCATGGTCAGATCGTACACCGATTGCCGCATCTGTCTAGACAGAACGTCCAGTCGATCGGCGATCCGTTGACGTGATCGGTGACCCCGTGCGCATGGTGGGGTCGTCCGCCACGACCGGAGACCCCCATGGCCGCCCCCGCCGCCCCTGCGCCCGCCACCGCCCCGCCCCGCCTGCAGGGGGTGGACCACCTCGAGTGGTGGGTGGGCGGGGCCCGGTCCTTCGCCGGCTTCCTGATCTCGGCCTTCGGCTTCGAGCCCGTCGCCTACGCGGGGCCCGAGACCGGTCGCCGCGACCGCGCCTCCTACCTCCTGCGCCAGGGCCGGGTTCAGCTGCTCGTGTCCGGTGCCCTCGACCCCACCTCGCCCATCGCCGCCCACGTGGCCCTCCACGGCGACGGCATCCGCGACGTGGCCTTCCTCGTCGACGACGTGGACGAGGCCTACGCCGCCGCCCTGGCCCGGGGCGGCCGCAGCGTGCGCGAGCCCTCCGACGACACCGACGAGCACGGCACGATCCGCCACGCCGCGGTGGCCACCTACGGCGAGACGGTGCACACCCTGCTCGACCGCAGTCGCTACGACGGCCCCTTCGCACCCTGGTTCGCGCCCACCGACCTGCACGACGGCCCGGGTCCCGACGTCGGCCTGGAGGGCATCGACCACGTCGTGGGCAACGTGGAGCAGGGCAGCCTCGAGCACTGGGTCGGCTTCTACGAGCAGGTCTTCGGCTTCGCCCAGATGACCCACTTCGACGACGACCAGATCTCCACCGAGCACTCCGCCCTGATGTCCACCGTGGTGTGGGACGGCGAGGGCGTGGTCATGCCGATCAACGAGCCCGCGGAGGGCCGGCGCAAGAGCCAGATCGAGGAGTACCTCGACGCCTACGGCAGCCCCGGGGTGCAGCACATCGCCCTGGCCACCTCCGACATCGTGGCCACCGTCCGGGCCCTGGCCGCCCGGGGGGTGCGCACCATGACCGTGCCCGACAGCTACTACGACGAGGCCCGGGAGCGGATGGCGGGCATCGACCTGCCGTGGGAGGCGCTCCAGGAGCTGGGGATCCTCGTCGACCGCGACGAGCACGGACACCTCCTGCAGATCTTCACCGAGACCGTCACCGACCGGCCCACGGTGTTCTTCGAGATCATCGAGCGCCGGGGCGCGGTCGGCTTCGGCGAGGGCAACTTCAAGGCCCTGTTCGAGGCCATCGAGCGCGAGCAGGCCAAGCGCGGGAACCTGTAGCCGTGGAAGGCGTGCCCGCAGTGGAGCTCGGGGCGGGCCGCGCGCCAGGCCCACGTGGCCCCGCCGCCCGGCACCGTGGAGGAGGAGCACGGGCGCGACGGCTTCTCGGGCCCGGCCTCCCACCTCTACCGGCTGCACCCGCCCACCGACTGGACCTCCGTCGAGGGGCCGGCCGTGCACCGGGCGTACTCCAGCAGCCGGCTGGCCGACGACGACGACGCCCTGTGGCCCACCCCTTTGCTGGCCAACGCCCAGGTGGCCATCGGCGTCCAGCGCGTGCGCCGGGGCCGTCCCGAGCTGCTGCGCGACGTGGACGGCGACCGCTGCCTCTTCGTCCACCGCGGCGAGGGCACCCTGCGCACCGAGTACGGGCCCCTCGCCTACGCCGCGGGCGACTACCTGGTGGTGCCCCGGGGCACCACCCACCGGGTCGAGCCGACGGCGCCCACCACCCTGCTCGTGGTCAGCGCCCTCGGGTCCCGGTTCCGGCTGCCCGACCGGGGTCTGCTGGGCCGCCACGCCCTGTTCGACCCGTCGGTGCTCGAGGTGCCCGAGGCCGAGGCGGTGGAGGAGGACGGCGACTTCACCGTGGTGGTGCGCCGGGGCGGCGAGGACACGCTCGTGCACTACCCGTTCCACCCCTGCGACGTCGTGGGCTGGAAGGGCGACCTGGCGCCGGTGCGCCTCACCGTCGAGGCCATCCGCCCCGTCGTGTCGCCCCGCTACCACCTGCCGCCGTCGGTCCACTCGACCTGGGTCACCGACGGCGCCATCGTCTCCACCTTCGCCCCCCGCCCGGTGGAGAGCGACCCCGAGGCGGTGCGGCTCCCGTTCTTCCACCGCAACGTCGACTACGACGAGGTGATCTTCTACCACCGGGGCCAGTTCTCGTCGCGGGCCGGCATCGGGGAGGGCGACGTCACCTTCCACCCCTCGGGCCTCCACCACGGCCCCCAGCCCGCGGCCCGGAGGCGCGACGCCGACGCGGCCGCGGCCATGGAGGGCAACGGCCACGTGCCCCGCACCCACGACGAGGTGGCGGTGATGGTCGACGCCCGCCTGCCCCTGCACCCCGCGCCCGCGGCCGCCGCCCTCGAGGTCGAGGGCTACGTGCGCTCCTGGGCGTCGACGTGATCCCGGTGGGCCGCCGGTGAGGCTGGCCCGGGCCCGCCACCGGGGGGCCGTCGTGGCCGCGCTGGTCGACGGAGACCGCTTGGTGCCGTTCGCGGCGGAGGGCGGCCGAGCGGGTCCCGGTGCGGCCCAGGAGGCCCTGCTGGCCGCAGCGGTGGCCGGTGACCTCCCCTCCCGACCTGGTGACGCCCTCGACCTCGACGAGGTCGACCTGCTGGCCCCGGTGGGCCGTCCGCCGTCGGTGCGGGACTTCTACGCCTTCGAGGCCCACGTGGCCACCGCGCGCCGGGGGAGGGGCCTGGAGGTCGACCCCGACTGGTACGAGCTGCCCGTCTTCTACTTCTCCAACCCGGCGTCGGTGGTCGACCCCGGGGCCCCCGTGGCCGTGCCGGCCGGGTGCGCGGAGATGGACTTCGAGCTGGAGGTGGCCGCCGTGGTCGGCGTCGAGGCCGGCGACGTCGCCGCCGAGCACTGGCAGGACGTGGTGGCCGGGTTCTGCATCATGAACGACTGGTCGGCGCGCGACCTCCAGCGGCGGGAGATGCGCCAGGGTCTGGGGCCGGCCAAGGGCAAGGACTTCGCCCTCTCGCCTGGGCCCGGTCCTGGTGACCCCCGACGAGCTGCCCGACGTGGCCTCGGGCCGGCCGTCGGCCCTGATGGTGGCCCGGGTGGACGGTGTCGAGCGGAGTCGGGGCCAGCTGGCCGACATCCACCACCCCTGGGGGGCGCTGCTGGCCCACGCCTCCCGGTCGACGGTGCTGCGCCCCGGCGACGTCATCGGCTCGGGCACCGTCGGGACCGGCTGCATCCTGGAGCTGGCCCTCACCCACGGCGCCGAGGCCGAGCCCTGGCTGGCCCCCGGCGACGTGGTGGAGCTCGAGGTCGAGGGCCTCGGCACCCTCGTCAACCCCGTGGTCGCCACCCGGCTACCCTGACCGCCCCGCGGGGGCCGACGACAGGAGCGGGATGGCAGAGCGACGGGGTGGGGCCCCTCCGGTCGAGGGCGGCGTGACGGTGCAGGTCGTCTCGGGTGATCCCCTCATGGATCGGGCCACCTCGATCTACCGCCAGATGCTCACCGCCGCCGGCGTGGAGGGGGCCGAGGCCGCCAACCCGCCCCAGGAGCGCCCCGAGGGCCGCAACACCTTCCACGTGGCGGTGGACCCCTCGGCCCGGGTGCTGGGCGTGCTCCACGCCGTGTTCGGGACCCTCGACCAGCTGGCCACGGCCGAGCTCATCGACCCCGACGAGCGCCTGGCCGGACCCATCTGCGAGTGCCCTTCGGTGGCGGTGCTCCCCGAGGCCGCCGGCCAGGGCATCACCGAGCTGCTCTACCGGTCGGTCTACTGCTTCGCCCGGCGCCAGGGCGCCCGGAGCCTGGCCGTGATCGTCGACCCGCTCAGCCTCGACCTGTTCCGCGAGGACTACGGCATCCAGTTCCGCCCGCTGGGCCCGGTCACCCGCCACCTGGGCTTCGAGCAGGTCGCGGCCGGGGGCGAGCTGGAGGAGCTGGAAGCCGGTGTCCGGCGCAACCGGCCCGAGTTCTTCGCCTTCCTCACCGCCCCCTTCACCGCCCCCGAGCGCACCCGCTTCGGCCTCTGACCCTCCGGGGCGTCACGAGGTGCCAGGCACCTCGTGACGCCCCGCCGGTCGCTCAGGCCTCGGGGGGCTCGGGCGGGGCCAGCGGGGGGAGGCGCACCTCGTCGAGGACGAACAGCGTCTGGGCCGAGCGCACCTCGGGGATCTGGTGGAGCCGGACCAGCACCACGTCCCGCAGGGTCTCCAGGTCCGGGCAGCGGACGAGGAGCACGGCGTCGTGGAGGCCGCTGGTGAGGCTCAGGTGGACCAGGCCGGGCAGGTCGACCAGCGCGTCGCGGGCCTGGTGCCAGCGCTGCTGCTCGACGTCGACGAACACGTAGGCGGCCAGCGGCGTGCCCGCCGCGGCAGGGTCGACCTCGGCGCGGAACCCGGTGACGACGCCGCGCGCGAGGAGGCCGTCGAGGCGGGCGTAGGCCGTGGCCCGCCCGATGCCGGCCCTGCGGGCCAGCTCGGGCACCGACGTGCGGGCGTCCTCCTGGAGGAGGGTGACCAGGCGTCGGTCGACGTCGTCGAGCGGGGGGTGGCGTCCGGCCACGGCGCACCTCGGGAGGTTGGCAGAGACGATCGTCGGTGAGCGTACCGCTCTGGGTGCAGATCGTCCCGACATCGAGGCGCTCGGTGGACACCGGTCCGATCGGGAGGTTCACTGGGGTGTGGACGGACCAGGGAGGCCCGATGGACACCGACACCCACCCCACGACCACCCCCTCGCTCCCCGCCGACCACCCCGGCGTCTCCGACCTCGACTACCGGCGGCGCCGGGCCGCCATCGCCGCGGTGGGTGAGGCCCACGTCCCCGGGGACCACATCCCCGAGGTCGACTACGCCCCCGAGGAGGACGCCCTGTGGGCCACCGTGTCCCGGGAGCTGGGCGAGCTGCACGACTCCTACGCCGTGGCGGCCTACCGGGAGGGCACCCGTCGCCTGGCCCTGCCCACCGACGAGGTGCCGCAGCTGGGTCGGGTGTCGGATCGCCTCATGGAGCTGACCGGGTGGTCGATCACGCCCGTGCCCGGCCTGGTGCCGACCCGCACGTTCTACGGCGCCCTGGCTGAGCGCCGGTTCTGCTCCACGCAGTACATCCGCCATCACTCGGTGCCCTTCTACACGCCGGAGCCCGACGTGGTGCACGAGCTGGTGGGCCACGCCAACGCCCTGGCCCACCCGCGGTTCGCGGCGCTGTACGAGCTGGCCGGCCAGGCCGCCCGGCGCAGCGAGGGCGACGCAGCCCTGGAGGCCTTCAGCCGGGTGTTCTGGTTCAGCCTGGAGTTCGGCGTGCTGTGGGAGGGCGACGAGCTGCGCACCTACGGCGCCGGTCTGCTCTCGTCCTTCGGCGAGATCCAGTGCTTCCGCGACGCCGAGGTGCGCGACCTCGACGTCGAGGCCATGGCCACCACCGACTACGACATCACCCAGTACCAGCCGGTGCTGTTCGCGGCGCGGTCCCTCGACCACGCCGAGGAGGTCCTGTCCACCTTCTTCTCGGGCTGGGACGACGACGCCCACGCCCGCCTCCTGGCCTCCCGCTGAGGACCACCGACGCTTCTGACGCGGTGGTGCGTCACCAGTGACGCATGGGCGCGTCAGAACGGATCGCCGACGCTTCTGACGCGGTGGTGCGTCACCAGTGACGCATGGGCGCGTCAGAACGGGTGGGGACCGGGGGGCCGGCGCCGTCAGCGGTCAGCGGAAGAGGTCCTCCGAGGGAGGGCGGACGAGCTCCTCCCGGACGCTGCCCCGGCGGAACCACCAGTCGGGCCCGCCCCGGACGACGGCCACCGGCACCCGGTCCGCCTTGCCCATCACCAGCTCGGCCGCGCCGGCCAGCTCATCGACCAGGGCGACCTCGGTGGCGTGCAGCTCCCGGCCGAGGGAGTCGGTGGAGCCCCGCAGGTCGACCAGGGCGGCCAGCCCGGCGGAGCCGATGGCCACGTCGGTGAGGCCCCGGCGCCAGGGCCGGCCGAAGGTGTCGGAGACGACCACGCCCACGGCGGCACCGGTGCGGGCCCGCAGGCCGTCGCGCAGGCGGCGGGCCGAGCGGTCCGAGTCCTCCGGGAGCAGGGCGGCCCACCCAGCCTCCACGTTGGAGAGGTCGACGCCGGCGTTGGCGCAGACGAAGCCGTGGCGGGTCTCGGTGATCGACAGGTCGCCCCGGCGGCGCAGCACCCGCACCGACTCCGACTCCACCACGCCGCGGTGGCCGCGGGGGTCGGTGGGGTCGACCTGGACCATGGCCCCCTCGGCCTTGGACACGATCTTCTGGGTCACCACCACGACGTCACGGTCCGCCAGGGCGTCGCCCTGGGCCGCCACCGCCTCGGCGATGAGGCCGGCGACGTCGTCGGCCCGACCCACCTCGGGCAGGCCCGTCACCCCCCAGACCTCGAGCCGCGGCGGGGTGGGGCGGTCGTGGGCGTCGGCCATCAGACGGCCACGCCGACGGCGTCGAGCATGGTCCGAGCCAGGTCGGCCGCGACCTCCGGCGTGCCCATGATCGTCTCGGTCACCACCGGCTCCATGCCCGCGTCCCGCACCGCCTCGGCGTCGGCCGCGTCGGCGTGGTCGATCACCAGGGTGGCGGCCAGGTCCCGGCTCAGGCGGGCCACGCCCGCGACGGACGCCTCGTGGCCGAGGTCGACCATGAGCCGGTCGGCGGGTCCCTTGAGGGCGGCCCCGGCCACCAGGGGCGACACCGCCACCGCGTGGTCGCGCCGGGAGTGCACCGCGTCGGCCACCCCGCCGACGGCCAGCAGCGGCGCGATCGACACCAGCGGGTTGGAGGGGGCGACGAGCACGGCGTCGGCCTCGCGGATCGCCTCCAGGACGCCGGGCGCGGGCCGGGCCCGGTCGTCGCCGACCATGCGGATGCCGGTGACGGGCACGGCGTGGCGCCGCTGCACGAACCACTCCTGGAACCCCACCTCCCGCTCGGCGTCGGGGTCGACCACGGTCACCCGCGTCCGCAGCGGGTCGTCGGTGACGGGCAGGAGGGTGAGGCCCAGGTCCCAGGCCGCGGTGATCTCGGCGGTGACCTCGGAGAGGGTCGCCCCCTCGGCCAGGCGGTGGGTGCGGAACAGGTGGGTGCCGAGGTCGCGGTCGCCCAGGCCGAACCAGGTGACCCCGCCGTAGCGGCCCACCATCTCCATGGCCTTCCAGCTCTCGTCGCGCAGGCCCCAGCCCCGCTCGGGGTCGACCTGGTCGGCGAGGGTGTAGGTGATCGTGTCCAGGTCGGGGGAGATGTGGAGGCCGTGCAGCACCACGTCGTCGCCCACGTTGGCCACCACCGTGATGTCGGCCGGGTCGACCACCCGGACCAGGCCCGTCAGCAGGCGGGCGGCGCCGACGCCGCCGGCCAGGACGCAGATCACCGTGCGACCCTACCGCCCACCCCGTCGCCCTCGACCGGGTCCCCCGCGGCACTGCGCCCGTCCCCCCGGCGAGGCGCGTCGGCCGGGGAGCGGGGGACGCTCGGTACAGTCGCGCCGATGGCCGCCTCCGAAGACGAGCTCCTCCGCGAGATCAACGCCCGCCTGCCCGAGGGCGTCGACTGGAAGGAGGGGGCGGTCACCTACCTCCGCGAGCTGGTCGAGGAGGGGGGCGAGACCCAGGAGTGGTTCCACCTGGTGAAGCCGTTCCTCGGTGGCCCCGACTACGACCCCTTCTGGGTCGACGTGTTCCAGTTCCTCGACGTGGTCCACACCGCGAAGCTGGCGCCCGGCGACCTGGTCATCGACGTGGGCTGCGGGCCGGGCTGGACCATCCAGTGGCTGGCCAAGCTGGGCCACGAGGTGGTGGGCCTCGACATCTCGGCCGAGCTGCTCGAGATCGCCGAGCGGCGCATGCAGACCGACCCCTACCCGCCCTACGTCGGGGTGCCGTTCCGCTACGACCTGCGGGTCCACGACATCGAGGCCGAGCCCCTCGCCCTCGGGCGCAAGGCCCGGCTGGCCCTCTTCGAGTCCACGCTCCACCACTTCTTCAACCCGGTCGCCGCCCTCCGCAACACCGTGGCCGACCTGGCCGACGACGGCATCGTGGCCGTGATCGAGGCCGCGGCGCCGCCCGTCGGGTCCGAGTGGGACCTCCAGAACGTGGAGATCATGGGCCGCTACCACACCATCGAGCGGCCCTACACCCGGGCCCAGCTCATCGACATGATGGAGCTGGCGGGCCTGCCCTACCTGTCGTTCCTGCGGCCCGTGAACGGCCTCTTCCCCCAGCACGTCGACGGTGTGAGCCCGCTCGTGTGGGAGCTCACCCGGGCCGACAACATCAACATCTTCGTGGCCTCGCCCACCGCTGCGGGCATCGAGCGGCTGGGCCTGGAGCCCCGCAGCGTCGACCAGGTGCGTTCGGGCTGGACCCCCCTGGACGGGGCCCTGTTCGTGGAGGACCGCCCCGACGGCACCCGCTTCCGCTGGTGCGGTCCGCGGGTGCTGGTGCGCCTCGACGGCCCCGGGCCCCATGCCCTGGAGCTGGCCACCGTCGACCTGGCCGAGGGGGAGACCCAGACGGTGCGGGTGGTGGCCGGTGGCACCGTGGGCGGCGCGGTCACCCTCACCCGCGAGCGACCGCAGGCGACCGTCGACCTCACCGGCCGCGCCGGCCAGCTGGTGGAGCTGCAGTCGGACCGCGGCTTCTCCCCGTGCTGGAGCGGCGGCGGCGACGCCCGGCTGCTCAGCTTCACCCTCGACGAGCCGCCGGTCGCCTGACCGGTCCATGGGTCGGGCGGCCCGGCGGGTCGGGCGCCCGACCCGGCAGGGTGCGCCGCGGGTTCAGCTCAGGGAGGTCAGCTTCCCCGAGAGCAGGGCCATGTCGCCGTCGACCATCATCCGCACCAGGTCGGCGAAGGAGGTCGTCGGCTCCCAGTCGAGGACCTTCTTGGCCTTGGCCGGGGTGCCGACGAGCAGGTCGACCTCGGCCGGGCGGAAGAAGCGCTCGTCGATCTTGACGTACTTCTCGTAGTCGAGGTCGAGGTGGCCGAAGGCCAGCTCGCAGAACTCCCGCACCGGGTGGGTCTCGCCGGTGGCGACCACGTAGTCGCCGGGCTCGTCCTGCTGGAGCATCAGCCACATGGCCTCGACGTAGTCGCCGGCGAAGCCCCAGTCGCGCTGGGCGTCGAGGTTGCCGAGGCGCAGCTCGTCCTGCTGGCCCAGCTTGATGCGGGCCGCGGCGTGGGTGATCTTGCGGGTGACGAACTCGAGGCCGCGGCGGGGGCTCTCGTGGTTGAAGAGGATGCCGCTGGAGGCGTGGAGGTCGTAGGACTCGCGGTAGTTGACCGTGATCCAGTGGCCGTAGACCTTGGCCACGCCGTAGGGGGAGCGGGGGTAGAAGGGCGTGTCCTCGGACTGCGGGCACCTCGACCACCTTGCCGAACATCTCCGACGAGGACGCCTGGTAGAAGCGGATCGAGGGGTCGACGATGCGGATGGCGTCGAGGATGCGGGTGACGCCCAGGCCGGTGATCTCGCCGGTGAGCACGGGCTGGCCGAAGCTGGTCTGCACGAACGACTGGGCGGCCAGGTTGTACACCTCCTCGGGGCGGTGCTCCTGGAGGATGTGGATCATCGACACCTCGTCGAGCAGGTCGCCGGGGACGAAGGTGATCCGGTCCTGGAGGTGGGCGATGCGCTCGAAGTTCACCGTCGAGCTGCGCCGCACCATGCCGATGACCTCGTAGCCCTTGTCGAGCAGGAGCTCGGCGAGGTAGGAGCCGTCCTGGCCGGTGATGCCGGTGATGAGCGCGCGGGTTGCCATGGGTCGAGTCTGGTGCACCGCCCCCGGCGCGGTCTGCCAACTGGGTTGGCAGGCTCCCCCGTCACCCGCGAAGGCCCATCGGTCACGACTCGAATGATGCTCCGAGGGTCCGCCGTGGCACCCTGGGAACGTGACGACCTGGGAACCGACGTGGCCTGGTCGCCCGTCGGGGACCACCTCGCTGGCGAGCCGGATCGGCGTCCTCCGCACCGCCCGGGGCTGGACCCAGCAGCAGCTGGCCGACCGCCTCGGCATCTCGCGGGTGGCCGTGTCCCACCTGGAGGCGGGGATCAACTCGCCCGACGCCCGCACCGTCACCCTCCTCGGCTCCGCCTTCGGGCTCGAGCCCCACGAGGTGGTGGCCGGCACCGACTACCCGGCGGCCAAGGCCGACCGCCTCCCGCTGGTGGTCGCCCGCCACACCGAGGTCGACCACCAGGTGGCGCTGATGGAGGCCGACCTGGCCTGGATCGAGGGGCCGAGCCGCCCTCGCCGACCCGACCATCGCCGACGCCGGTGCGGGCCCGGTGGCGCCACGCCCTGCGGGTGCTGGCCAAGGAGGTCGTCGACCCCGAGGAGCAGGCCCTGCTGGCGGCGGCCCGTCGGCGACTCGGCGGGGCATCGGGAGGCACCCGGCCGTGATGGGGCGCAGCGACGACGGCGAGCGCCACGGCGTCCTCGGCGCCGGCGTCGACGAGCTCCGCGTCGCTGGTCGCCCGCTCCCGTGACCTCGTCCTGCTGACCGCCATCATCGGCGTCATCACCGGCCTCGGTGTGGCCCTGTTCGAGCGCATCACCATCGACGTCGCCCTCGATCGGGTGGTCGACGCCCCCCTGTGGCTCCGGGCCCTCCTGCCCGGCATCGGCCTGGTGCTCACCGCCCTGGCCCTGCGCTTCGTGGGGCCCCTGGCCAGCCCGTCCACCGCGGACGAGTACGTGAAGGCGGTGCCCGACCCCGAGGCCCCGTTCAACCTCAAGGTGGTGCCGGCCAAGCTGCTGGCCTCGCTCGCCACCCTCGGCCTCGGCGGTGCCGGTGGCCTGGAGGGTCCCTCCATCTACATGGGCTCGGCCGTGGGCGCCGGCCTCTTCGGCCCGGTCAGCCGGTGGCTGCGGGGCGTCGACAAGCGGGCTGCCCTGGTGGCGGGCGCCGCGGCCGGCGTCGCCGCCATCTTCAAGGCGCCCGCCACCGGCGCCGTGTTCGCCCTGGAGGTGCCGTTCCAGGACGACCTGGCCCCCCGGTCGATCCTGCCCGCCCTCGTGGGTGCGGCCTCCGGCTACACGACCTTCGTCCTGCTCAACGGCACCGAGCCCCTGTTCCCCGTCTCGGGCGAGACCAACGTGGTGCTGGCCGACCTGGCCGTCGCCGCGGTCATCGCCCTCACCTGTGGCATCGGGGCCCGGGCCTTCGCCGCCGTCATCTCCAACGCCAAGCGCCTCAGCGCCAAGGTGTCACCCGTGCCGAGGGTCGCCTTCGGCGCGGTGGTGATGGCGGGCCCTCGTGGTCCTGTCGAGCTACTGGTTCGACGGCCAGAGCCTGGCCCTCGGGCCCGGGTACCGGTCGGTGGAGTTCGCCCTCGACCCCGAACGGGGCCTCTGGATCATCGCCGCCCTCGCCACCATCCGGGTGCTGGCCACCGCGTCCACCGTCGGCGGCGGCGGCGTGGCCGGGTTGTTCATCCCCCTCGTGGTGCAGGGCGCCCTGACCGGGCGCCTCATGGCCGGCATCCTCCACGCCGACAACCAGTCGCTGTGGGTCGTCGTGGGCGTGGCCGCCTTCCTCGGAGCCGGCTACCGGGTGCCGCTGGCCGCGGTGATGTTCGTGGCCGAGGCCACCGGGAGACCCGCGTTCGTGGTGCCCGCCCTGCTGGCCGCCACCGGCGCCCAGCTGCTCATGGGCCGTCTCGTCGGTGTCGGCCTACCAGCGCCGCCGCAAGGACGGCCACCTCGAGCAGCGCGCCGACCTGCCCATCGAGTCGGTGCTGTCCACCGACCCGGCGACGGCCGACGGCGACGACACCATCGCGCTCTTCTTCACCGAGCACGTGTCCCTGGCGCGCCGCAAGGCGGTCCCCGTGGTCGACAGCGAGGGGTCCTTCGAGGGGCTGGTCGTGCTCGACGACGTGCTCGGCATCGACCCCGACGAGTGGGCCGAGACCACCCTCGCCGAGGTGGCCCGGCCGGGACACGCCGGTGGGCCGCCCGGACTGGACCTGGGCCAGGCCCTGCGGGCGATGCTCGACGGCGACATCGACCACCTGCCCGTGGTCGACTCCCAGGGCCGGCTCCGGGGCGTCGTGACCAGCGACGCCATCATCGACCGGTCCCGCCTCATGGACCGCCTCGACCCCAAGCAGCGCTGATCGGCCCCTCCCGAGCATCCCGTCGCTGCGGGGCCGGGCGCGACCATCGGCCATCCTGGGACCGTGCTGGGCGAGGACGATCACGAGGCGGCGGAGCGGCTGCGGGCCGCCCTGGCGGTCCTCGAGGACCTGGTGGCCGACCGCGAGCCCCTCGGGCTCCTGACCGACGACGAGCGGATCCGCCTCCTCGCCGCCGCCGGTGACGTGTTCTCGCCCGACGTCGAGCAGCGCCGCCAGCGGATCAAGGCCCGGCGCCGCCAGGAGAAGGCGGACCGGGCCCGTCGGGAGGCCGAGGTGCTGGAGGCCACCGGCATCCGCATCCTCCGGGCCCGCCCCGTGTTCACCACGCCCAACGTCTTCCCGCCCGACCACGAGGCCGGCGCGACCACCGACGAGCACGAGGCCCGGGTCGGCCACCGGCGGGTGGACGACGAGCGCCACTGCTACGTGTGCAAGGACCACTACACGGCGGTCCACCACTTCTACGACCAGCTGTGCCCTCCCTGCGCGGCACGGAACCACGCCAAGCGGACCGAGACGGCCGACCTGTCGGGCCGGGTGGCCCTCCTCACCGGTGGTCGGGTGAAGATCGGCTACCAGGCCGGCATCAAGCTGCTGCGGGCCGGGGCCTCGCTGATCGTCACCACCCGGTTCCCCCGCGACGCCGCGGCCCGCTACGCGGCCGAGCCCGACGCGGCGGAGTGGTCGGACCGCCTGGAGGTCTTCGGCCTCGACCTGCGCCACACGCCCAGCGTGGAGGAGCTGTGCCGCCACCTGCGGGCCACCCGTGACCGCCTCGACTTCGTCGTCAACAACGCCTGCCAGACGGTGCGCCGCCCACCGGACTTCTACGCCCACATGCTGGAGGCCGAGGTCGCAGCCGGGCAGGAGCATGGCCCCGGAGGTCCGGCGCTCTGCTGGGCGACCACGACGGCCTGCGGGGCATCGACCTCGTCGACGACGGGCCTGCGGCCCTCGGCGCCGGCGGTGACGCACCTGGACGCCGCGGCCCGTGCCGCCCTCGCCTCGCAGGCCCGCCTGCTGCCCGAGGACCACGCCGTCGGCGGTCACCTGTTCCCCGGCGGGCCAGCTCGACCAGGACCTCCAGCAGGTCGACCGTCGGGACCGGAACTCGTGGCGCCTCACCCTGGCCGAGGTGTCGACCGTCGAGCTGCTGGAGACCCAGCTGGTCAACGCGGTGGCGCCCTACGTGCTCAACGCCCGGCTGAAGCCGCTGATGCTGCGCACGCCCGAGCGCGACAAGCACATCGTCAACGTCTCCGCCGTCGAGGGCCAGTTCTACCGCCGCTTCAAGACCACCCGGCACCCCCACACCAACATGGCCAAGGCCGCGCTCAACATGATGACCCGGACCTCGGCGGCGGACTACCACGCCGACGGCATCCACATGAACAGCGTCGACACCGGCTGGGTGAGCGACGAGGACCCGGCCGAGCATCGCCGCGCAGAAGCGGGCCGAGCACGGCTTCCACCCGCCCCTCGACATCGTCGACGGCGCGGCCCGCATCGTCGACCCCATCATCGACGGCTTCAACACCGGCACCCACCGGTGGGGCCAGTTCCTGAAGGACTACGACCCCACCGACTGGTAGGGCTCCGCCCCGCCCGTCCCGGGCCGAGGACAGGCTGTGCCAGGCCCACCCTGTCCTGCGACGGGGCCCGGACCGGTCGTCGTCGGAGGGTCAGCCGGCGTCGTCGTCGCCGAAGGTGTCGCGCCCGGCGCCGCCGAACACGCCGCTCTTCACCACGGCCCGGCTGAACGGCGCCGGCGACCTCCAGCAGGCGGGCACAGCGCTCGTCGCCCAGGCAGGCCCACGGCGGGAGGGCGGCCGCATCGGTGCGGTCCTCGATGCGCTGGCGGAGCTCCTTGCCCTCGGCGGTGAGGTGGCCCTCGGCATCGAGGATGCCCCCGCGTGCGGAGGCGGTCCTTGACCTCGGCCCACTCGTCGTCGCTGAAGCCGCGGGTGAGCTGGAGGATCGTCTCGGGCAGGGCCATGCACTCGCTGGCCGCGTGGGTGACCAGCACCTCGCCGTTGTCGAGGTTCTCCAGGGTGAGGGCGGCCACGTGGCCGTCGCCGCGGTGCTCGCGCAGGAGGGTGATGGCGTGGAACAGCACCATGTGGGGCTCCTCCGGCCAGGGCAGCCCGGCGTGGGCGGCGAAGAGGGGCCGGCCCTCGGGTCGGCACTGCTCGGCGGCCTGGCGGGCCAGGTCGGCGGCCTCGGGCAGCCGGGGGTCGTCGATGAGGTCGCCCAGCATCGTGCGCAGGCCCTTGTCGGCCCCGTCGGCGCGGGCGTCGAGCACCTGCTGGGGCGAGGCCGCCTCCCACGCCGCGGCAGGGCGGCGCGGACCAGCGCGGGCTGGAAGTTGAAGAACGTGGCCAGCACCACCTCGGAGCCGACCGCCCCCATGGCCGCGGCGCGGGAGGCGAAGTAGCCAGCGTGGCCCTCGATCCCCAGGCCCGGCGTAGTTCAGGTTGGCGTCGGGCGAGAAGTAGATGAAGGCGTGGAGCGGCTCGAGGCGCTCGTAGAGGTGGCGGGCGGTGGAGGCATCGACCATGGCCGCACCCTACGGGTCACCCCCGACCGACGCCCGCCGCCCGCCGAGCTGCGTCGCTCGGTCGCGCGGGGCGCGGGCCATGTCCGCAGCTCGGCGGGGACGAGGCGGGGAACGCGCTGGCGCGGGCGAGGTCGGCGGGCCACGCTGCGGGCGTGGGCGATCTGGGGACCGACACGGCCGTCGAGCGGGTGGGGGAGGGCCGGTACCGGGCCACCCTGAGCGCCGACTGGGAGATCTGGGGGCCGATGGGCGGGTACGTGGCGGCCGTCGCCCTCCGGGCGGTGGGCGCCGAGTCGCCCTTCGACCGCCCCGCCACCTTCTCCTGCCACTACCTGGGCGTCGCCGCCTTCGGGCCCGTCGACATCACCGTCGAGACCCGCCGCCAGGGCCGGACGGTCGCCTCCCACCGGGTGGAGGTGTCCCAGGACGGGCGTCCCGTCCTCGACGCCACGGCGTGGAGCGTGGGTGAGGTCGAGGGCCTGGAGCACGACGAGACCGTGGCCCCCGACGTGCCCGGGCCCGACGCGCTGGCGAGCCTCCGCGAGCTGGTGCCCGACGACGCGCCCCGGTTCCCGTTCTGGGAGAACCTCGACAGCAAGCCGACCGCCTTCGAGCAGCCGTGGCCACCCGACGGCCCCCGCCCGGCGCGCTGGCAGGAGTGGCTGCGCTTCCGGCCCACGGCCACGTTCGACGATCCGTGGACCGACGCGGCCCGCTCGGTGATCCTGGTCGACCTGCCCAGCTGGCCCGCCGCCCACCGGCCCCACGCCTGGCGGGAGCATCCCTTCATCGCCCCCACCCTCGACCTCAACGTGGCCTTCCACCAGCCCACGTCGGGCGAGGCGTGGCTGCTGTGCGACGGGTCCGCGCCACTGTCGACCGGAGGGCTGTTCGGCTGGACGGCGCGGGTCTGGTCCCCCGGCGGTGCCCTCCACGCCTCCGGGGGCGGCCAGTGCCTGTACCGCCGGGTGCCGCCCGCGACCTGACCCCCGGCCACCGGGTGGTGGAGGCGACCACCACCGTCCCGGAGCCACGGCCGGTGCCGGGGTCGAGTCCTCACCTGGCCGCGCCGAACCCCCCGCGGGGTGCGCCAGCCGGTCCCGGTCAGCGGACCTCGGCCACCTCGTAGGAGAGCGTGTGGCCGTCGAGGGTGCCCTTGCCCACGGCCTGCACCAGGTTGAGCCAGGCGTAGCGCTCGTCGCCGGTCTCGAAGCGGGGTGCGGAGTAGATCGGGGCGCCGCCCTGGCCCTGGGACAGGTCCATGCGGCCGCCGTAGGTCAGGTAGACGAGCGCGCCGTCGTCGGTCTCGAAGGTGCTGCGGACGTCGACGGTGCCCACGGTGCCGACGATCGTCAGCCAGTCGGCGGTCGCCCTCCCCTTCTGGCGGCCCGAGAGGCGCTCGCCGGTGACGGTGAGGCTCTCGGCCTCGGCCACCACCCGCAGCCCGGACGGGCCCTCGCCCACGATGATGTGGTCCTCGGCGAGGACGAGGTCGATGGTGCAGAGGGGGACGAGCTCGATGGCCATGGTCGCGGACCGTACCGAGGTGGCGCCCGCCTGCCGGGTGAGGGCGGTCAGGCCGTGGCCTCGGCGCCGCCCGGGCTGCCACAGGGTGGCCTGGAGGTCCTGCTCCAGGGCCTCGTCGATGACCGCACCCTCCACGTCGATGTCGGCGTGCTCGCGAGCATGCAGCCCGCGCGGGCAGGCCGTCGAGGTCGGGCCAGGCGTCGGGCGACCACAGGCCGGAGCGGCGCAGGGCCTTGGCGCAGTGGATGTAGGCCTCCTCCACGGTCACGACCACGACCACCCCGGCGGAGCGGCCGTCGACGGCGAAGACCTCGCACAGGTCGGGGTCGGTGCGCAGCTCGGCGGTGCCGTTCACCCGCAGGGTCTCGTCCATGCCGGGGATCATGCAGAGCAGGGCCACGCCGGGGTTGCCCACCAGGTTCTGGAACGAGTCGAGGCGGTTGTTGCCCGAGAGGTCGGCCCAGGCCAGGTGGCGCTCGTCGATGACCCGCACGAACCCGGGGGCCCCGCCCTTGGGCGAGGCATCGCACACCCCGTCGGCGTCGGCGGTCGAGAGCACGAGGAACGGGCACCGGGCCAGGAACTCGACGCAGTTGTGGTCGAGCAGGGGGATGACCTTGGCCACCGCCCCACCTCCCGGCTCGCGGTAGTGGGTGCGGAGGTCGTCCACGGAGTCGAGGCGCATCGGCCCAGTGTCGCGGAGGCCGGCCCGAGGGGCGAGGGGGCGCTCAGCGCGCCCGGCGCCTCGGGGTCCTCGCCGTCCCACCGCTCGACGATCCGGGCGAAGAGGTCGCCCCTCGGGTGCGGCCCGCCGTCAGGCGGGGCAGGAGTCGACGGGCGCGTCGCCGGCCAGGGCCTCGGTGAGGAAGGCCGTCACCCGGTCGGCCACGGCCGGGATGATCGCACCGTGGTCGGCCCCCTCGACCACCTGGAGCTCGGTGGTCTGGCCGCTGGCGCAGAGGCGCTCGAAGAGGTCCCGCACCCGCTCGATCACCACCCGGTCGTCGGCCGTGCCGGAGGCGAGGTAGAGGGGCACGCCGTCGACGGCGGTGCCCCCCACGTCGTTGCCCAGCAGGATCGACCGGGCCGGCTCGGTCTGGCGCGGGTCGGCGGTGAACGCGCCGCCCAGGGCGACCGGGATGAGCGCCTCGGTGATGCCGTCGAGGCAGTCGGTCTCGAACACCTCGCTGGCGGCGAGGGCCTCGTCGGTGAGGTAGTCGGCCAGGTCGATGTCGGGGTGCTCGGACCGGCCGCCGACCATGCCCATCATGGTCAGGATCGTCGTCACGATCGGGTCGATGCCGCCGTAGACCCGGTCGAAGAGGGCCCCGGGGGAGAGGGCGACGGTGGCGACGAGGTCCAGCTCCGGGGCCGCGCTGGGCGCCAGCTCCATCGCGGCCAGGGCGCCGTGGCCGCCCTGCGAGTGGCCGACCGACACCCACCGGTCGCCCGCGCCCGCCTCCGGCAGCTGGCCGACGGCCCGGACGGCGTCGATCACGGCGTTGCCCTCCGACGGCTTGGACAGGTACGGGTGCAGCTCGCCCGGCGGGCCCAGCCCCACGTAGTCGGTCTGCACCGCCACCACGTCGTCGAGGCCCCAGTCCGGTGCGGTGCCCCCGGCCCGGCTGGGGGCGCACGGCGAGGCGATGCCGGTGGTGCCGTGGGCGGTGGACACCACCGTGCGGCCACCGTCGGGGGCAGGGTCATCCGGGTAGGTGGCGATGCCGGTGACGGCCCGGAGGGCCTCGGTGGCGTCCTGGGACAGGTACATGATCCGCACCGTCGTGGCCCCGCCGTCGGAGCCGACCGCCTGGGTGCGGAGGAGGGTGCCGGGCTCACCGTCGGGCAGCGGGTCCGGGGGGACGTAGAAGTCCTCGACCGAGCCGTTGAACGCCTCGGGCGCGGACGTGGTCGTGGTCGCCTCGGCCTCGGTGGCGGGCGCCGGCTCGGTGGGGTCCGGCGCGCCCTCGTCATCGGCGCTGCAGCCGCCGACGCCGGCCAGGACGAGGAGCGCGACGGCGGCCACGGCGACGCGGCGGCGGACGGCGGGCACGTCGGGAACCTACGCGCCCGTCCCGCCCGCTCCCGCTCACCTGCGCCCGATGGGTCGCCCCTGCGGCCGCTACTAGCGTGCGCCGGGCACCGAGCGGAGGGATCGCGTGGACGGGTTCAACGACAAGGTCGCCTTCATCTGGTCGGTGGCCGATCTGCTGCGGGGCGACTACAAGCAGTCCGAGTACGGCCGGGTCGTCCTCCCGCTGGTCGTCCTCCGCCGGCTCGATGCCCTCCTCGCGCCGACCAAGGATCGGGTGGTCGAGCGCTACGACGCGCACTGCCGGCGGCGACGCCTCCCTCGACGCGGTGCTGTCGAACATCACCGGGCACAAGGGCGTCTGGAACCACAGCCCGTTCACCTCCGCCGGCTCCTCGATGCGCCCGACGACCTGGCGCGACAACCTCCAGCGCTACATCGCCTCGTTCTCACCCACCATCCCGACATCTTCGAGCAGTTCGGCTTCCGCACCCAGGTCGAGCGCCTGGCCCGGGCCGAGCTGCTCTACCAGGTGCTGTCGCGCTTCGCCGATGTCGACCTCCACCCAGACGCCGTCATCAACGTGGAGATGGGCTACATGTACGAGGAGCTGATCCGGCGCTTCTCGGAGCTGTCCAACGAGACGGCCGGCGAGCACTTCACGCCCCGCGAGGTCATCAGGCTCATGGTCGACCTGCTGCTTCGCCGAGGAGGAGGACCTGCTCGACCAAGCCGGGGTCGTGAAGCGACCTGTTCGACCCGGCGTGCGGCACCGGCGGCATGCTCTCCGTGGCCGAGGACTACCTGCGAGGAGCTCAACGACGCGGCCACGCTGCGACGCTACGGCCAGGAGCTGAACCCCGAGACCTACGCCACCTGCCGCTCCGACATGATGATCAAGGGCGAGGACGCCGCGCAGCATCGAGCTGGGCAACTCCTTCTCCCACGACGGCTTCGAGGGCGAGACCTTCGACTACATGCTGGCCAACCCGCCCTTCGGGGTGGAGTGGAAGAAGGTGGCGGACACGGTCAAGGAGGAGCACGAGACCCGGGGCTTCGGCGGCCGCTTCGGTGCCGGCCTGCCCCGCATCAACGACGGGTCGCTGCTGTTCCTCCAGCACATGATCTCGAAGATGGTGCCGCCTCGAGGAGGGGGGCTCGCCGGCTGGCCATCGTCTTCAACGGCTCGCCCGCTGTTCACCGGCGCCGCCGGCTCGGGCGAGTCCGAGATCCGCCGCTGGATCATCGAGAACGACTGGCTCGAAGCCGTGGTCGCCCTTCCCGACCAGCTCTTCTACAACACCGGCATCTCCACCTACTTCTGGGTCGTGACCAACCGTGAAGCGGCCCGAGCCGGCGAGGGCACGTGCTGCTGGTCGACGCCCGCGAGTCGTGGGTGAAGATGCGCAAGAGCCTGGGCGACAAGCGCAAGCAGATCAGCGACGACCAGATCGCCGAGATCGTGCGGATCTACATGGAGGGCGCCGACCCCGACGCCGCGACGACGAGCGGGTGAAGATCTTCCCCAACGAGGCCTTCGGCTTCCTGCGCATCACCGTCGAGCGCCCGCTGCGGCTGCGGTGGGAGGTCACCGACGACACGGTGGCGGCTCTGGCCGAGGCCAAGCCGGTGGCCAAGCTCGACGAGACGCCGCGCACGGCGCTGCTCGACGCCCTCCGGGCGCGGGTGGGGGAGCGCTTCGCCGAGGAGGCCGAGGTCGCCCCGGTGGTCACCGATGTCCTGGCCGCCGCCGGCGTGAAGGGCAAGCCCCTGGAGAAGGCGGTGCTCGAGGCGCTGGCGGTGCGCGACCCCGACGCCGACCCGGTCACCGACGCCAAGGGCCACCCCCTGCCCGACCCCGACCTGCGCGACGCCGAGAACGTGCCGTTGCCGGCGGTGGCCCTGGAGCTTCGAGGCCGACGTCACCGACCGCCTCGCCGGCGACGCCTGCCGCCGGGCCGTGGACGAGTACGTGGCTGCCGAGGTCCTGCCCTTCGTCCCCGACGCCTGGGTCGACCACACCAAGACCAAGGTCGGCTACGAGATCCCCCTGACCCGCCACTTCTACCGCTACGTCCCGCCCCGCCCCCTGGCCGAGATCGACGCCGAGATCAAGCAGCTCGAAGGCGAGATCCAGGCGCTGCTCGCACGAGGTGACCGAGTGAGCGAGGCGTGGCCGAGGGTCGCGCTGCCGCAAGGTCGCTCAACTTGGCACGGGACATACGTCCCAGCCGTCCAGCATCCCGAGTACTGGGTCGACTGCACGATCCCTTGGCTCACCCTGGCCGACGTGGGCCCATTGCGTGCGGGCACGGTTCAGACGGTGTCTGCGACGAAGGAGAAGATCAGCCTCGCTGGGAGTCGCCAACTCGTCAGCGGTCGTGCACCCGTCGGGGACGGTTGTGATGTCCCGAACGGCGTCGGTCGGTTTCAGCGCCATCCTGGGCGCGCCATGGCGACCAGCCAGGACTACGTCACCTGGCGGTGCGGACCGTGGCTCGACGCCACGGTTTCTGCTGCATGGCTGCTGCACGTGGCTCGGCGACGAGATCCTTGCTATGCGATGGGCTCGACCCACCAGACGCATCTACATGCCGCGACGTCGAGCTGAATCCGGATTCCGCTCCCGACCCGTCGAGGAGCAGCGGGCCATCGCCGACCACCTCGACGCCGAGACCGCCCGCATCGACGCCCTCATCACCAAGCGCCAGCGCCAGATTGACCTCTTGGAGGAGCATCTCGAGGCGGCGATCTACGACCTCATCGATTGGAGTGGCCGATCCCAGACCCTTCGACAGGCGGGAACCTCGGTCCTCACGGGCCCCTTTGGCACGCAGCTGGCTGCCTCCGAGTACGTAGATGACGGGGTTCCCGTCATCAACCCATCTCACATCGATGGCGGACAGATCCAGCCTGAGCGCGGGGTCTCCGTCCCTGCTCAGACAGCCAGCGACGGGCTTCAGCGTCACCGACTTCGGGCGGGAGATCTGGTCATGGGTCGCAAGGGTGATGTCGGCCGCAGCGCGCTGATCCGCGCGGCGGAGGACGGTTATGTCTGCGGCAGCGACTCGATAGCGGTGCGCTGCAACCCGGGTGCACTGGCGGCCGCGTATCTGGCCGAGCTTCTTCACTTGTCCATTGTTCGTCAGCACCTCGAGAGTCAGTCGCGAGGTGCAACGATGGCGAGCGTCAACGAAGGAACGCTGCTGGCACTTCGCGTGCCGGTCCCCAGCCTCCAGAAGCAAGCTGAGATCTGTTCGACCTGTAAGCGCCTTCGCTCCGAAAGCATGCAACTGCGCCACGCCCTCACTCGTCAGATCGAACTGCTGCGGGAGCGGCGGCAGGCGCTGATCACGGCGGCGGTGACCGGCGAGCTCGCCGTCGCCTGAGCGAACCTGCCCAACGTCGAGGACATCCCGCCGCGCCAGCGCGGGCGTGGCGATCATGCGCGGTTGCCGTCACCAGAGGCGGGGAGGAGGCCCGGCTGTCGTCGGCCCGGCAGGCGATGCCGTCCAGCCAGCACCCCCAGGGGCCTCGGCCGCTGGCTGCAGCGCCCGCCGCTCTCGTCGGCGGGCGTTCGCTCGTGCGGGCCCGGCCCGAGCGGTGCTGACACGGTCGATCCCGGTCCTTGGGCCATGCGTTCGTCCGAGACGTTGGTGCCGGGGCGCAGAGGCCGTGGCGTCGCCGACGCTGGTGCTGGCGGCTCGGGAGCGGGTGCACCTCAGCACCCAGGGGGCGTAGTCGGCGTCGCCCGGTTCTTGGGACGGAAGTGCCCGAGAAGGCGCCCGATCGGTACCGAGAAGTGTGGCGCCCGGATCGTGTCGGATCACTGCACGAAGGAGCCCGCAAACCCAAGGGGAATATGGCTTTGCGGCGTGTGATCGAACATGTGTTGGGGGTAGGATGGCGGGGTGCCACTGACCGCCGTTCCCGAGCCTGACGACCCTGGGGTCACCGTGCTCGACCCGCTCGATGCGGCGGCGTGTGCCGACCTCTCCGAGGAGGCGCTGCGGCAGCACCTGCTCGAGCTGCACCAGCTCAAGGCGCGGGTCGACGGCGCCCTGTCGGCGGCCACCGGCGCGTTCGACGCCAAGAAGACCTGGACCGCCGACGCGGCGCGCTCCGGCGCCGGGTGGCTGGCCGCCCGGGTCGACCTCTCCCGCAAGAAGGCGGCATCGGAGATCCTCCTGGCTCGCGACCTGCGGGCCCTGCCCGTGGTCGAGGCCGCGGCGCTGGCCGGCGACCTGGGCCGCGACAAGGTCCACCTGCTCGTGAAGGCCCGCACCCCCGAGGTCGAGGAGGTCTTCGCCGAGCAGGAGCAGTTCCTGGTCGACGAGGTCGTCCGCCTCACGGTGCGCGATGCCGCGGTGTTCCTGCGTCACTGGCTGGCTCGCGCCCGGGAGCTGGTCGGCTGGACCGACCCCGACGACCAGCCCGACCCGGTCGCTGCGCCCCGGGCTGCGGTCGACCTCACCTCCACGTTCGAGGGGCGCTGGGTGCTCGACGGCGAGATGGACGCCGAGCACGGGGCCATCATCTCCGGGGTCATCGCCGCCGAGGTCGACGAGATGTTCCGGGTCGGCATCTTCTCCGCCGACGACGGGCTCACCGCCCGCCAGCGCCGGGGCCTGGCCATGACCGAGGTGTTCCTGCGCAACGGCCGGGCCGGCACCAAGCAGGGCGAGCTCCGCCCGTCGGTCGAGATCGTGTCCGACGCCAAGACGGCCGACGGGCTCATGCCCGTCGACGCCGACGACGCCGCCTCCCGGGTGTGCGAGATCCGCGACGTCGGCCCCATCTCCACCGCCGCACTCGGCCGCTACCTCTGCACCGCCCGCATCCACGGCCTGGTCTTCGGCGCCGACGGCGAGCCGCTGAAGCTGGGACGCGACGTCGAGCTGGCCAACCGGGCCCAGCGCCGCGCGCTGCGGTTCCAGACCCGGGGCTGTGCCTTCCCGGGCTGCTCGGCGCCGGCGTCGTGGTGCGAGGCCCACCACATCGTCTGGCGCGACGACCACGGCCCGACCGACCTACCGAACCTTGTCCTGTTGTGCCGGTTCCACCACCACCGGGTCCACGACGACGGCTACCGCATGACCCGTCTGCCCGACGGCACCCTCGAGGTGCTGCGCCCCGACGGCAGCCCGCTCACCCCATGTCGAGAGCGCCGACGATCGCACCAGCCCGACGCGACCGCCGAGCGCACCCGAAGACGCATCCAGGAGCTCGTCGCCACCCGCGCTGCCTGACGGCGAGCGCAGTCACCGCCTCGGTCCGACCAGGCCGCTCGCCGAGATCAGACCTCGGACCACGGGTGTGCCGGGATGAAGCGCTCCAGGTGCTTGGGGTTGGTGGTCGCCACCACGACGTCGCCCTCCAGGGCGGCGAGGCCCAGGGCCTGGGCGGCGAGGATGACGTCGCCGTCGAGCGCGAGGTCGGGTGCCGTCAGGAGCCCCCTTCGGCGCACATCGGCCCACAGCCGAGCCGCCTCGCGCATGGCCGTGGTGATGATCGGTTCGAGGCCGAGGTTGGCCGTGACCTCGTCGAGCCGGGCCAGTCCGGCATCCTTCTTCGCCCTGAGGAGCTCTCGGCGCACCTCGTGGTCGGCGATCTCCGGGACGACGGCCCGATCTCATGGACACCCTGACCTAGCCTCAGGGGTGACCGGGGAGGCGGTGGACGGCGTGGGGCACACGGAGCAGGCGTTCGAGGACGCCATCGAGGGGTGGTTGGTCGACCACGGGGGCTACCTCCGGGGCCAGCCCAGCAACGTCGACGTGGATCGAGGCCTCGACAGCGCCGAGCTGTTCGCCTTCCTCGGAGCCACCCAGGCCGAGGCGTGGGCCCGGCTGGTCGGGCTGCACGGCGGTGACCCCGACGACGCCCAGCGCCGCTTCCTCGACCGGGTCGTGGCCCAGCTCGACGAGCGCGGGACCGTCGACGTCCTTCGCCACGGGGTCGATGACCTCGGCATCACCCTTCGCCTGGCGTACTTCCGGCCGGCCTCGGGGCTGAACCCCGAGCTCGTGGTGCTCTACGCCGCCAACCGGCTGACCGTCGACCCGCCAGCTCCACTACTCGCCCGAGGCCACGGGCGCCTCGGTCGACCTCGGCCTCTTCGTCAACGGCATCCCGGTGGCCACCGCCGAGCTGAAGAACCCGTTCACCGGCCAGACGCGTCGAGCACGCCAAGCAGCAGTACCGCGAGCGACCGCGACCCACGCGAGCCGCTGCTTCGCTCGGCGCGCCTGGTGCACTTCGCCGTCGATCCCGACCTGGTGTATCATGACCACCCGGCTGGCCGGGCGAGGACACGCGTTCCTGCCGTTCAACCAGGGCCGCGACGGCCCGGCAACCGGGCGGCGCGGGCAACCCGCCGACGCGACGGGCTACCGCGACCGCCTACCTGTGGGAGCAGGTGCTGGCAGCGCGACGCCTGGCTCGACCTGCTCGCCCGGTTCGTCCACGTCGAGCACCCGGACGCGCCGAGGCGGCAAGACGGCCGCCGCGCGGCCGCTGATCTTCCCGCGCTACCACCAGTGGGACGCGGTGCGCAGGCTCTGGCCGCACGCCGCGCGACGCACGGCGCCGGGCACGCAACTACCTGGTCGCAGCACTCGGCCGGGTCGGGCAAGTCCAACACGATCGCCTGGCTGGCCCACCGGCTCGTCGACCCTGCACGACGCACGACCGACCGACGAAGGTGTTCGACAAGGTCATCGTCATCACCGACCGCGCGCGTGCTCGACCGGCAGCTCCAGGACACGATCTACCAGTTCGAGCACACCCACGGCGTGGTCGAGCGGATCGACAAGGACTCGGCCAGCAGCTGGCCGAGGCGCTCGGCCGGCGACCGCGCCAGATCATCATCACCACGCTGCAGAAGTTCCCGTTCGTCGCCGAGGCCAGATCGACGACGCTGCCGGCACGCGGTTCGCGGTCATCATCGACGAGGCCCACTCCTCGCAGACCGGCGAGGCCGCCAGCGCACCTCAAGGCGGTGCTCGGCGGCCGGGCTGACGCCGGCTCGCCGAGAGGAGGCGCGAGGCCAGCGAGGACGCGGCCGAGGTCGACGCCGCAGGACGAGCTGGCCGACCGCGTCGATGCGCTCGTCGGCCGCGCGGCGCGCGGCCGCAGGAGAACCTGTCGCTTCTTCGCCTTCACCGCCACGCCCAAGGCCAAGACGCTGGAGCTGTTCGGCCAGCGTCGGAGCCGGGCCGACGGCAGCGACGCACCGGCCGTTCCACCTGTACTCGATGCGCCAGGCCATCGAGGAGGGCTTCATCCTCGACGTGCTGCGCAACTACACCACCTACGCCACCTACTTCCGGCTGGCGAACGGCCGTCGCGCGACGACCCCGAGGTCGACAAGCGGCAAGGCCGCGCCGGCCGTCGCCGCGCTTCGTCGTCGCTGCACCCGACGAACCTCGGCCCAGAAGGCCGAGATCATCGTCGAGCACTTCCGCGGCCCACGCCGCAGCCAAGATCGGCGGCAGGCCAAGGCGATGGTCGTCACCCGCTCCCGGCTGCACGCGGTGCGGTACAAGCAGGCCATCGACGCCTACATCGCGCGAGCAGCGGCTACGCCGACCTGCGACGCCCTGGTCGCGTTCTCCGGCAGGTCATCGACCCCGACGACCGGGGCGAGCCTACACCGAGGCCGGCATGAACGGCTTCCCCGAGACCGAGACCGCCGACGCGGTTCGACCACCCCGACGACTACCAGGTCCTGGTCGTCGCCGAGAAGTACCAGACCGGCTTCGACCAGCCGCTGCTGCACACGATGTACGTCGACAAGAAGCTCGAGGGCGTCAAGGCCGTGCAGACCCTGTCCCGGCTCAACCGCACCGCACCCGGCAAGGACAGACACCTTCGTGCTCGACTTCGTCAACGAGGCCGAGGCCATCGAGGCGCGTTCGAGCCCTTCTACGACACGTCGCTCGCGGTCCCGACGGACCCGAATGCCCTGTTCGACACGCGTCGGGAGCTCGACCAGTTCGACGTCCTTCGCCCCGTGGAGGTCGATGCGCTGGCCGCGGCCTGGTTCGCCACGCCGGCCTCGGACCGGGCTCGGCGGGAGCACCACGGCGCCCTGCACTCCCACCTCGAGCCGGCGCTCGTGCGCTTCGGCGAGCTCGACGAGGACGACCAGGAGGCGTTCCGGCGGGCCCTCGACCGCTTCGTCTCGCTGTACACGTTCGTGACCCAGATCCTGCCCCTGGCCGAGACCGAGCTGGAGAAGCGCTGCCTGTTCTGCCGCCTGCTCTCGCTGCGCCTCCCGGCCCGGCCGACGGTCACCCTCGACCTCGACGTGGCCCTGACGCACCTGCCGCGTGGCCGAGACCGGCCGTGAGGCGATCGCCCTGGGTGGCGAGTCCGCGCCGCTGGTCGCCTTCCCGCCCGACGGGGGCGGGTCGCAGTACCTGCCGGGCATGGAGCCGCTCTCGGAGGTGATCAAGCGGTTCAACGAGGCGTTCGGGACCGAGATCGCCGACGCCGATCGCCTCAACATCGACGGGCTCGGTGCCCGCATGGTCGACGACGCCCTGCTCCAGGCGCAGGCGGTGGCCAACTCCGACGCCAGCTTCGCCCAGGTGTTCGAGGACCGCTTCGGCGAGTTCGTGGCCGGCCACCTGAAGGGCAACGAGGAGCTGCTGATCCGCCTCCTCGACGACGAGGACTTCTCCGGCGTGGTCAAGGACTACCTGCGGCCCTGGGTGCAGGCCCGGGCCCGGGTCCGCCACGACGCCGCCGCCCCGCTCGGCGATCTGCTGGGACGCGAGGAGGACCAGACCCTCGAGCTGAAGTCGACGCTCCGCTGGGACCTGGCCGCGGCGGCCAAGAACAAGGCGCTCGAGCAGGCCGTGGTCAAGACCGTCGCCGCCTTCCTCAACAGTCGGGTGGGCGGCACCCTGCTGGTCGGCGTCGACGACCGGGGCTCCGTGGTGGGGCTGGAGTACGACTACGCCAGCCTCCGCAGGGAGGGTCACGACGACCGGGACCGCTTCCGACTCCACCTGACCCAGCTGCTCGTGAACGCCGTCGGCGAGGCCGCGACCAGCCAGGTCTCCGTGGCCGTCGAGTCCGCCGACGGCCGCGACGTGGCCCGCCTCCACGTGGAGCCCTCGGCCTTCCCCGTGCTCCAGGAGCTCAAGGGGACCCGCACCCTCTGGGTGCGCCTCGATGCGGGCACCCGCGCCGTCACCGACCCCGCCGAGATCGACCGCTACATCGCCACCCGCTGGCCGGGGATGGTGGCCTGACGTCGTCCTCGTGGCCGGGGACGGCCCCATCCCGGGACCCTTGCGGCTGGGGTACCGTCCCGGCCGGCGCCCCCGGGGCGCCGTGGGCCCGAGGGGGCGCCATGGACGCAGGAGCAGGTCGACGGGGTGGACACCGAGCTGGTCGCCGGCCGTGGTCCTGGCCGTCCGCGTCGGCCGGGGGCGGCGGGCTGCGACCCGGGGCCGCGCGCCCCGGCGCCGGTGCCTCCCTCCGCGCGCCGCACCGGGCGGCACCCTGCGGGCCACGGTCGAGGCGTGGGTGGCCGACCCCGCCTACCCGTGGATCCTCGGTCGGCGGGGGTCACCGCAGGCGGTGGTGGCCTGGGCCGACCAGGTGATCCGGCGCACGCCCCTCGACGTGGGCCGCACCCTGGCCCGCTCGCCCGAGGGCCGACGGCGCACGGCCGCCGCCCACCTGCGGCGGCTGCTGGGCCGCCAGCCCTCGCCGTCCTCGATCGCCTCCTGGGGGGACTGGCTGGAGGCCCGCTCCCTCGACCACATGGACGCCGCCCTGGCCGGCTCCGCCGAGCTGCGGGGTCGCGACCCCGACGACGGGGCGTGGCTCGACCACGTCGCTCCCGCCGTGCTCGGACGTCCGGCCGAGGCCGGCGAGCGACGGTCGGTGCTCGACGCCCTCGCCGCCGGTGCCACCCGGGCCGACCTGGCCCGCCTGCTGGTGGCCTCCGACGCCGGACGCCGCTTCGGGGTGGCCGAGGCCTACCGGGGCATCGGGTTGACGCCGCCGGGCGGCTCGGTGGGCGACGCCCGGGCGGTCCAGCTGGCCGCCCTCGCCGGCGACGAGGGCCGGCTGCGGGCCCAGCTGGCGGCCGAGCGGGCACCGTCCCGCGTGCGCACCGCAGTGGTGGGCGACTCGGTCGGGTTCGACCTCTACTACCGAGCCGGTGGCCGCACCCTGCCCACCAGCGTCCTCCTCCCCGTCGGCGGGGCGGGGCGCATCGGCTGCGCGGTGCTCTCGACCGACCCCCAGTACCTGGTGCTCGGCTCGTCGGGCTTCGCCCGCCCCGGCGACGGCCACTGCGCGACGGAGGTGCCCGCCGTGGAGGCCGATGTCATGTCGCGAGGCGTCGAGGTGGTGATCTGGCAGATCGGTGGCTGGGAGACCAAGACCTTCAGGGACGGCCGGGGCCGGGTGCTGCGGGCCCGGTCGGCCGACCTGCGCGACGCCCTGGTGGCCGAGGTGCTCCGCCGCATCGACGGCTGGACCGCCCGTGGGGTGCGGTGGGTCCTGCTGCCCGAGTGGGCGTGCGTCGGCCCCGCGTCCGATGCCGCCCACCGCGACCCGGCCTTCACCACCTTCGTCCGCTCGGTGCTGGACCGGGTGGTCGCCGCCCGACGCGCCACCGCGGCCATCGCCCCGACCCCGCCCCAGGTGTGCGTGGGCGGCGACCCACGGGGCGTGGCGACGAGGGAGCACCGCATCGCCCGCGACCAGGCCTTCCACTGGATCGACGGACCGTCGGGTGCGGCCTGGGGCTGGTCGCAGTGGTTCGCCCCTGCCGTGGCCGACCTCCCCGGCCTGCGCTGACAGGACGACGGTCCCGTCGGGTTCCCGGACCTGACGGAGCGTCAGATACCCTCGACGCCGCCATGGACCTGCACTTCAGCGCCGAGGACGAGGCCTTCCGGGCCGAGGCCCGGGCCTGGCTCACCGACGCCCTCACCGGTGAGTTCGCCGTCGTCCGGGGCCGGGGCGGACCCGGCGACGAGCACTCGCTGTTCGAGGAGCGCTGGGCGTGGGAGCAGCACATGGGCGCCCACGGCTGGACCTGCCTCGGGTGGCCGGGGGAGTGGGGCGGGCGCGACCTCACCCTGCACCAGCAGGTCATCTGGTACGAGGAGTACGCCCGCGCCGAGGGCCCCGGCCGTCTGGGTCACATCGGCGAGGGGCTGGTGGGACCCACGGTCCTGCACTACGGCGACGATGCGCAGCGGGCTCGGTTCCTGCCCGGCATCCAGAAGGGCACCGACCTGTGGTGCCAGGGCTACTCGGAGCCCGGCGCGGGCAGCGACCTGGCCAACATCTCCACCCGGGCCGAGCGCGACGGCGACGACTGGGTGCTGCACGGCCAGAAGGTGTGGACGTCGCTGGCCCAGTGGTCGCAGTGGTGCTTCGTCCTGGCCCGGACCAACCGGGACGTCCCCAAGCACAAGGGCATCACCTTCTTCATGGTCCCGATGGACCAGGAGGGCATCGAGATCCGCCCCATCCGCCAGGTGACGGGCACGGCCGAGTTCAACGAGGTCTTCCTCGACGGGGCCCGGGCCGCCCACGCCGACGTGATCGGCGGTGTCGACCGGGGTTGGGGGGTGGCCATGGGCCTGCTCGCCTTCGAGCGGGGGGCGTCGACCCTCGGCCAGCAGCTGGCCTTCGGCAACGAGCTCGAGGCCGTGGTCGACGGGCTCCGCCGGAGCGGACGCCTGACCGACCCGGTCCTGCGCCAGCGGGTGGCGCAGCTGCACGCCGAGCTCGAGATCATGCGGTGGAACAGCCTGCGGGTGCTGTCGGAGTCGGCCGAGGACGTGCCCCGCGAGGCCCTCGTCACCAAGCTCTACTGGGCGTCGTGGCACCGGGCCCTGGGCGAGCTGGCCGTCGACGCCGCCGGGGCCGACGCCCTCCTCGGCCGCGAGCTGGCGGACCCCGAGCCCGGCGACGAGCTCACCGACGCCCAACGCCTGTTCCTCTTCACGCGGTCCGACACGATCTACGGCGGCTCGAACCAGATCCAGCGCAACATCATCGGCGAGCGGGGCCTCGGCCTCCCCCGCGAGCCCCGACCCTGAGGTACTGATGCCTGACCTGCGCACCCCGCCCGCCTACGAGCCCGGCCACGACCTGCTGGCCGGGCGCACCGTGGTGGTGACCGCCGCGGCCGGCACCGGCATCGGCTCGGCCGTGGCCCGCCGGGCCCTGGAGGAGGGGGCCCGGGTGCTGATCAGCGACCTCCACGAGCGCCGCCTGGGCGAGACCGCCGACCGCCTCGCCGACGAGACCGGCACCCGCCCGGAGACGGCGCTGTGCAACGTGACGGTGGAGGACGACGTGGCCGGACTGTTCGCGGTGGCCACCGAGGTCCTCGGCGGGGTCGACGTGCTCGTGAACAACGCCGGCCTGGGAGGCACCGCCGACCTCGTCGACATGACCGACGAGCAGTGGTCGGTCGTGCTCGACGTCACCCTCACCGGCACGTTCCGCATGACCCGGGCCGCCCTGCGCCACATGCGCGACCGGGGTGCCGGCGGGATCATCGTCAACAACGCCTCGGTGCTGGGCTGGCGGGCCCAGGCCGGTCAGGCCCACTACGCCGCGGCCAAGGCCGGCGTCATGGCCCTCACCCGCTGCGCGGCGGTGGAGGCGGCCGAGATGGGCGTTCGGGTCAACGCCGTCGCCCCCAGCCTGGCCATGCACCCCTTCCTGGCCAAGGTGACCAGCGACGAGCTGCTGGCCGAGCTCACCGACCGGGAGCTCACCGGCCGGGCGGCCGAGCCGTGGGAGGTGGCCAACGTCATCGTGTTCCTGGCCAGTGGGTACTCGTCGTTCCTCTCCGGCGAGGTCGTCTCCGTGTCGAGCCAGCACCCGTGACCGACACCGGAGCCGCGAGCGGGCCGACCGTCCTCGACGGGCTGGGCGCGGTGCGGGGCGCGGTGGGCCTCGACCTGGGCACGACCGGGTGGGACGAGGTCACCGCCGCGCAGGTGGCCCGCTACACGGAGGCCACCGGTGAGGTCGCACCGGTCGACGGCACCGTCCCACCGTGGCTGCTGCTCTCGCTCACCAACCTGTTCCTGCCCCGGCTGCTGGAGGTCCGGGGCATCAGCAGCGGGGTCAACTACGGCACCGGTCCCGTCCGCTTCCCGGCCGCCGCCGCCGTCGGGGGTCAGGTGCGGGCGCGAGCGCAGATCACCGCGGCCGACGAGGTGCACGGCGGCGTGCAGACCACCATCCGCATCACGGTCGAGGCCGAGGGGTCCGACGCCCCCGTGGTCGAGGTCGACTCCCTCAGCCGGTGGCTGGCCTGATCAGGCCCCGGTCCCGGCCGCCCGGTCCCAGTCGATGGCCACGCTCTGGGGACCGTCGGTGCCGACCTTGATCGGCACCTTGGCCCCGGGGAAGACGAGGGGCAGGGCCGTCGGCGGCATCGGGTTGCCCACCTGCACCTGGTAGGGCTGGCCGCCGGGCGGGATCACGGTGAGGGTGAAGAGGTGGACGTCGCTGCCCTCGTGGTTGCGCAGGCCGAGGGGCTGGCTGGCCACGATCACCGCCTCGGCCTCGCGGCCGTGGGCCAGGATGGCCGCCGACCCGCCGTCGGCCGGCGGGGCGAGGGTGACCACCGGCGGGTCCTCGCCGAACACCACCGCGATCCGCGACGCATCGGCCCGGTCGACGCGCACCGAGACGGCCACGCCCCCGCCCAGCTGGGGGAGGAGGACCTCGTGCACCCGCTGGCGGCAGGCGGCCACGTAGGGCTGGCCACCGTCGAGGAAGACCTGCACCTGGAGGTCGCAGACCCGGTAGGCCTCAGGCCCGAAGGACACCTGGGCGCCGTTGATCTGCACCCCCACGATCACCCCCCGTCCGGGGACCCCGTTGGTCACCAGGTCGCCGTCGACCCCACCCGTCACGCCCCGGAAGGCGTCGAACAGTCCCATGTGTGCTCCCTCGTCCGCACCCGTGTGACGAGCGTGCGCCCGTCGCGGGGCGGTGTCGTGAGCGATGCCCGCGCAACTGCGGGCCGGGACTACCGGGCCAGCAGCACCGAGGAGCCGTGGCCGAAGAGGCCCTGGTTGGCGGTGATGCCGGTGCGGGCCCCATCGACCTGGCGGTCGCCGGCCTGGCCCCGCAGCTGCCAGGTGACCTCACACACCTGGGCCAGGGCCTGGGCCGGGACGGCCTCGCCGAAGCTGGCCAGCCCGCCCGAGGCGTTGACCGGGATGCGGCCGCCGATCTCGGTGGCACCGTCGCGCAGCAGCTTCTCGGCCTCGCCCGGGCCGCAGAGGCCGATGTCCTCGTACCAGTCGAGCTCCATGGCGGTGGAGAGGTCGTAGACCTCGGCCAGCGAGAGGTCCTCGGGACCGATCCCGGACTCCTCGTAGCAGGCCTGGGCGATGGAGGCCTTGAAGGTGGTGTCGGGCGCCGGGACGGCGGCGGCCGAGTCGGCGGCCAGGTCGGGCAGGTCGGGGATCACGTTGGGGTAGGTCGGCGTGACCGTGGAGATGGCCCGGATGGTGACGCCGTCGGTGCCCAGCCGGCGGGCGGCGGCCTCCGACGCCAGCACCACCGCGGCGGCGCCGTCGGAGGTGGCGCAGATCTCCAGCAGGCGCAGCGGGGAGGCGACCATGGGGCTGGCGAGCACCTCGTCGACGGTCACCTCCTTGCGGTACCGGGCGTTGGGGTTGGCCAGCCCGTTGCGGGCGTTCTTGACCTTGATGCGGGCGAAGTCCTCGTCGGTGGCGCCCCACAGGTCCATGCGACGGCGGGCGTAGAGGGCGAAGTAGGTGGGGTTGGTGGCGCCGAAGAGGCGGAAGCGGAGCCAGTCGGGGTCGGTGGGGCGGTCGCCGGCGTTGGGGGCGAGGAACCCCTTGGGGGTGGTGTCGGCCCCGACCACCAGGGCGACGTCGGAGAGGCCGGCGAGGATGCGGGTGCGGGCCGCCTCCAGGGCGGTGGCGCCCGAGGCGCAGGCGGCGTAGCACGAGGCCACCCGGCTGCCGGTCCAGCCCAGGGCCTGGGCGAAGGTGGCCCCGGACACGTAGCCGGGGTAGCCGTTGCGCATGGTGTCGGCGCCGGCCACGAAGTCGACGTCGGTCCAGTCGACCCCGGCGTCGGCCAGGGCGTCGCGGGCCGCGACCTTGCCGTACTCGACGAAGTTGCGGCCCCACTTGCCCCAGGGGTGCATGCCCACGCCGAGGACGGCGACGGGATCGGGTCGGGTGCTCATCGGTCGGCCTCCACGGGCTGCCACTTGAAGATCTGGTGCTCACCCTCGTCGTCGGTGAAGAGGGTGTCGACGACCACCTCGACCTCCTGGCCCACCGTGAGGTCGTCGACGGAGACCCCGGCGACCACCTGCCCGAGGACGACGATCCGCTCGGCCGGCAGCTCGACGGCGGCGATGCAGAAGGGGACGTGGGCGTCGGTGGGCGGGACGTAGGGCGGGGGCGGCTGGTACTGGGCGTCGGTGTAGGACCAGATGCGGCCCCGTCGCGACATCGGCGTGGGCTCCATCTCGTCGGAGCTGCAGGCCGGGTTGGGGCAGCCCAGCGGGGGCCGGGGGAAGGCGACCGTGGCGCACTCGGGGCACCGGTGGCCGACCAGGGCGGGCTCGGGGTCGGTGGTGAACCAGCCGTCGGCGCCGAGGGCGGGTGCGGGGGCGGGCATCGGTGTCTCCGGGGCAGGGATCTGACGGTCCGTCAGGTCTTCACCCTACCCGGCACCCCCGATCCGGGCCGCACCCTCCCGTGTGCTGTCCCGGTGTGATAGGGATGCCTAACAGTCGATGTTGGAGGTAGTGCCCATGCTGGCCCCGGACGCCCTGCGGCTCGTCGCCGCCCTGGTCCACACCCTGCCGTGCATCAGCGCGGTGCTGGAGCCCGACCACGGGCCCGAGGTGGTGGTGGGCTCGGACCGGCGCTGCCTGCCGGACCTGTCCCCGTGCGAGCTGCGCCGGCTGGTGGCGGCCCAGCGGTCGGGGGAGGCCCCCGAGCTGTCGTGGGTGTCGGCCGTGGGCCACCTGGAGCTGGGCGGCCCGGAGGTCGCCGCCGTCGTCGAGGACGTGGTGCGGGTGGGAGGCCGGGACGAGCCGGTGCTGGCCTTCGCCACCCTGCTCGGGCCCCAGGCCACCCGCGCCGTGCTGCGCGACGTGGGCCGCGAGGCCCTGGCCGAGGGGTGGGCCGACCCGGTCGGGCTGGGCTCGGTGCGCGCCAGCACCTTCCACGACGGGCTCCTCGACGTGACCACCGTGGTCGTGGCCGAGACGGCCGCCACCGTGGGGATCACCTCACCCCTGGAGGTGGTCCTGGCGTCGGCCCGGGCCTGCCGGGTGGCCGAGCTCCTCCAGTCGGTGGCGCCGGCCGGCTGACCGGACAGGTCGTGCCGGACAGGTCGTGCCCGGCACGACCTGTCCGGGACGGAGCGGGGTGAGCGTCGGGGGTCCTGGGTACGGTGGATCGCCATGTCCGACCGGACCTCCAGCCCCGTGGGGCCCTCCCCTGCGCCACCCTCGGTGCCGGGGGTCGAGGACCTCCAGGTCATCGGACGGGGCGGCTTCGGCGTCGTCTACCGGGGCCACCAGCCGGGCCTGGGCCGGGACGTGGCCGTGAAGGTGCTGTCGGCCCCTGGGGCCGACGAGCGCTCGGTGGAGCTGTGGCAGCGCGAGGTCACGGCCATGGGACGGCTGTCCAACCACCCCAACATCGTCTCCGCCTTCTCCGCCGGGGTGACCGCCGACGGCTACCCGTACCTGGTCATGCCCTACGTGCCGGGCGGCTCCCTCCACGACCGCATCAACGCCCACGGCGCCCTCCCTGCATCCGACGCCGTGCGCATCGGCGCCCGGGTGGCGTCGGGCCTGGCCGCGGCCCACGCCGCCGGGGTCCTGCACCGCGACGTGAAGCCCGCCAACGTGCTCATGTCCGAGTACGGCGAGCCCCAGATCACCGACTTCGGCATCGCCCGTCTGGTCGACGCGGCCACGACGACCACCGGGTCGGTGCGGGCGACCATCGGCTACGCCGCCCCCGAGGTGCTGGGCGGCGACCCGGCCACGCCCGCCTCCGACGTCTACGGCCTCGGGGCCACCCTCCACGCCGCCCTCGCCGGGCGGGCCCCCTTCGCCGGCACCGAGGGCGAGTCCTTCGCGGCCCGCATCGGCCGGGTGATGACCCAGCCGCCCCCGGACCTGCGGGCCCAGGGCGTGCCCCCGGCCCTGGCCGCGGTGGTCGAGGCCGCGCTGGCCAAGGACCCCGCCGAGCGCCCCCAGACCGCGGAGGAGCTGCAGCGCCGGCTGGAGGCCCTCGCGCCGGCCGACCTGGCCGTCGGGCCCGCAGCGTCGGACCGCGCCACCGAGGTCGCGCCGCCGGTCATCCCCGCCGGCGATCCCGAGCCCGACGCCGAGGCCGCCCGCCGGCGGCGGATCCTGCTCGTCGCAGGGGCGGTCGTGGCCGCGCTGCTGCTGGTCGGCCTGGGAGCGCTGGCCCTCGCACGCGGTGGCGACGACGAGCCCGAGGTGGCCGTCGGCGACGCCACCACCACCTCGGCGTCGTCGAGCGCCCCGTCGACCAGTGCCTCGACCACGGAGGCCGAGGGCACCACCGAGGCCCCGCCCACGTCACCGCCGTCGTCGTTGGAGGAGCCCACGACCACCGAGGCCACCACCACGACCTCGTCCACGACGACCCGCGGGCCCACGGAGTCGGCCTCCGAGAAGGAGCTGCGGGACGCCCTCACCGACTACTACGCCACCGTCGACGGCGGTGACCTCGAGGCCGGCTACGCCCTGCTGTCGCCTCGGTACCAGCAGGAGCAGCCCTTCTCCGGCTACCAGGCGTTCTGGGACGGCATCCGCTCGGTGTCGGTGAAGGGTCGACCCGAGGTCGACGTCGACGCCCAGTCGGTGGACGCGACGCTCCACTTCGTCCGCAGCGACGGCTCGACCAGCGACGACGGGGTGCGCCTCACCTTCGTCCGCGACGCCGACGGCACCCTCCTCATCGACCAGTACGCCAACATCTGACGCCTCGACCCGGTCAGACGGTCAGGTGCCGTCGGCCTCGCACCAGGACCCACCGCACTGATCGGTGACCACCCCTCCGGGCTGGAGGAAGTCGCTCATCTGGGCCTGGGCGTCGGGGTCGCTGCGCGGGTCGCCGTGCGGGTCGTCGCCGGCCCGGTTGGGCAGGTTCTCGAGGGGCGGCTCCGGGGTGCCGCTGTCCCAGTACACGATGGCCGACCCGGCGTGGGGGAAGGCGGGGATCCGAGGGATGTCCCACAGGGGGGCGACGTCGGACGAGCGTCCCGGCGCCAGAGGCGGGTCGTTGGTGGCCGCGCCGTAGGTGCGGGCCATGTTGTCCGCTGTCACCTGGGCCACCTGGTGGTCGCCGAAGGCCACGTGGAGCAGGACCTCGGTGGGCCCGGTGCCCGGCAGCGGGTCGGAGGTGACGTGGTTGGCGTAGCCGTTCGCCTCGCCCCGGTCCCACAGCATCTGGATCACCGACAGCAGCAGCGTCCGGTCGAGGGGGTCGCTGTAGCTGGCCGAGAAGATGGCGAAGAAGGGGTCGAAGTCGACGCTGCGCTCCAACAGGGTGCTGTAGTTCATCCCGGGCACGCCGAGGACGCCTCGGGAGATGTCGGGGTCGACGGCCACCAGGGCCCCGCCCATGATCCCGCCCTGGCTGTTGCCGTAGTAGGTGAGCTCGGCGGCGGGGTCGATGAGGGGCGTGCCGGTTCCGGTCTGGAAGGCGGAGGCCGTCGCGAAGCCGTCCGGGAGGGTCATCAGCCGGCCCAGCACCATCTGGTCGAGCAGGCCCTGCTGGTTGCGGTCGACCAGCTCGGAGAAGCGCGACAGGTCGCCGAGGATGCCGGCCGTGTTGGGCAGGTCCTCGTCGGCCAGGCCCAGGTAGTCGGTGCCGCAGAAGGCGATGTCGTGGGCCGCCGAGAAGCTCCGGATGTAGCTGCTGTTGGCCTGGCTCCCGGTGCCGAGGAGGCCGTGGCCGTAGATGCTCGCCCGGGCCGGGGTCGTGGCCGCCTCGTCGGGGATCGTGCAGGTGAACGGGGCCGTGTAGGTGCCCGACGGCTCGGGGAGGTCGTCGGCCCCGAGCCGCAGGCGGGAGCCCGGGGCGCCGTCGCCGGTGAGGTACTTGGGCACCTCGAAGGTGCCGTCGACCCGGGTGACGCCGGCGCCGGCGTCGTGCGAGGTGCCCGAGACGGTGAAGGGGGCGGCGGTGAGGCCGGCCGCGCCGCCGAGGACGTCGTTGCGCATGGTCGTGATGCGCTCGGCCAGGTTGCGGGTGCTGGCCACGGTGAACGACCAGCTCAGGTACTGGTCGGAGGCGGCGATGCCGTCGGCCGCCACGGCGTCGATCGCCGGCTGGGTGGCGTCGCACTCCTCCTGCACCCGGCGGTCGGGCTGGGGGTCGCCGCCGGCGCAGCGGGCGAACCCGGCGGGACGGGGGACGGGGGACCCGGCCGCGTCGCGCACCGGGCCGATTCCCACCGCGTAGGTGTGGCCGTCGGTGAGGTTGCGGGCGGGCCGGATGATCAGGGCCTGCTCGTCGGTGGAGGGGGCGCGGGCATCGAGCTCGGCCCAGTACGGCCAGCGCTGGCCCGTGTCCATGTCGATGAGCCTGATGGTGGGGGCGGCGTCCAGCGAGGCGCCCATGTCGGTGATGGGGGCCATGCCCGACTGCGCCGGGTCGATGCCCCGGCTGGGGATCAAGATGGCCGAGCCGGGGCTGAAGCCGTCCTGGCGGTTCCACTCGGTGGGGTCGAAGGCGGGGCCGCCGTCGGGGGCGGGGACCCACGGCGACTTGAGCACCACCCGCTTGCCGGTGTCGGTGGCCGGGTCCGGCATCGTCAGCCGGTCGTTGGGGAAGGGCAGCAGGCAGCGAGCCGTGTCGAGGGTGGGGCACCCCATGCCCCAGGCCTCGCCGCTGGCGAGGAGGTTGCGGTCGATGTCGAGGATCGTCTCGCCCCGCCGGATGCGGGCCACCCAGTAGTCGCGGCCCCCGGTGTCGGCCCGCCGCCCGAGGAGCCGGTCGTAGGCGTCGGTGACCACCGGCCGCAGGCGCTCGGGGGTCACCACGAAGGCCCGGGCCAGGCCCGTCGTCGTGAGGTCGCCGCCGGCGCCCACCCGCGCCGTCCAGTACTGGACGCCCGGGTCGTCCTCGGCCACGGTGCGTCCGAGCACGTCGCGGTAGAGGGCCACGACGAAGCCGGCCGGGTAGCCGCCGCCCTGGCCGTCGACGTAGGCGCTGTCGCCCAGCAGGGCGGCCAGGATCGACTCGACGGTGGCGCGCCGAGCCCGGACCTCCGCGATGTCGCCGTCGAGCTCGCCCGCCTCAGGGGAGTGGTGGGCGATCCCGTAGACCTCGGTGAGGTGGTCGGTGAGCGACTCCCGGGAGAGCACCAGCTGGCGGGCGAAGGTGCCACGGGAGGTGCCGTCGTCGAGGCGCCCACCCCAGTAGGCCAGGCCGCCCTCGTCGGCGTCGCGGTGCAGCACCGCGCCGTAGGCCTCGCGGACGTAGCGTTCCGAGGCCGGTCGCACGGGCGTCCCGGGCTCCCCGAACCCGGTGGGTGCGGGGGCCCCCTGGGGCGGCGCGGCCACGGGCGTCCCGGCCGAGGGGGCGGCGGCACCGACGCCGAGCAGGGCGATCACGGTGGTGGCGGCCACCACGAGGGAGAGGCGGCGGGGCCGGTGGGAGCAGGCGGTGCTGGGGTCGCAGTGGTGCATGGGGCTCCTGGCTGGCGGCCGGCACACCGCCGTCGTGGGTGGCGGCGACCCTACGCGACGGAGCCGGGTCGATGTGGCGGTGGTCACCTCCGGCGGTCCGCGGACCGGGGAGCTCCGCGGCCTCCGGCGGTAGGGTCGGCTCCCGTGACCGGAACCACCACCTACGACGTCGTCGGCATCGGCAACGCCCTCGTCGACGTCCTCAGCCACGAGGACGAGGACTTCATCTCGGCCCACGACCTGACCAAGGGGGCGATGACACTCATCGACGACGACCGGGTCGAGGTGCTCTACGCGGCCATGGGCCACCGCACCGAGATGTCGGGCGGCTCGGCCGGCAACACCCTGGTCGGCCTGGCCTCGTTCGGGGGCCGGGCGGCCTACATCGGCCGGGTCCACGACGACGCCCTGGGTGCCGTGTTCGCCCACGACATGGCCAGCCTCGACGTCCACTTCGCGTCGCCCCGGGCCACGTCCGGTCCGGCCACGGGTCGCTGCCTCATCACCGTCACGCCCGACGCCCAACGGACCATGAACACCTACCTGGGGGCGTCGTCGCTCCTGGGCCCGGACCACATCGACCTCGACGTGGTGAGGGACTCCTCGGTCACCTTCCTCGAGGGGTACCTGTTCGACCGCGACGACGCCAAGGCGGCCTACCGGGTGGCCGCCGAGGCGGCCCACGAGGCGGGCCGGGAGGTCGCCCTCACGCTCTCCGACGGGTTCTGCGTCGAGCGCCACCGCGACGACTTCGCCGCCCTCATCGACAAGGGCGTCGACATCCTCTTCGCCAACACCGACGAGATCACCCGGCTCTACCAGGTCGACACCGTCGAGGACGCCATCGCCAAGGTGCGGGGCCGTTGCCACGTCGCCTGCATCACCCTCGGCCGGGAGGGCTCGGTCGTGGTGGTGGGCGACGAGACCCACGAGATCGCCCCCCACGAGGTGCCCCGGCGGGTCGACACCACCGGTGCCGGCGACCTCTACGCCTCGGGGTTCCTCTACGGCTACACCCAGGGCATGGACCTGGACTCGTGCGGCCGCCTCGGGTCCATCGCCGCGGCCGCCGTCATCGGCCACACCGGGGCCCGCCCCGGGCTGTCGCTCGCCCAGCTCCTGCACCTCCTGGACGGCTAGGCCGATGGCCGCCGACGCGCCCCCTTCGGAGCCGCTCGGCGCCCTCCTCACCAGGGTCCGCGACTGGTCCGACGACGACCCCTCGCCGGACACCGCCAGCGCCCTCCGGCGCCTGGCCGACGCGGCCGACGACGGCGACGCCGTCGCCGAGGACGAGCTGCGGGACCTCTTCCGGGGCGAGCTCGCGTTCGGCACCGCCGGGCTGCGGGGCGCGGTCGGCCCCGGACCCGACCGCATGAACGCGGCCGTCGTCCGCCGGGCCGCGGCGGGGGTGGCGTCCTGGGTCACCGCCCGCCAGGTGCCCCCGGCGGTCGTGGTCGGCCGCGACGCCCGCCACGGTTCGGAGCGCTTCGTCGACGAGGTCGTGGCCGTGCTCGGCGGGGCCGGCCTGCACGTCCACCTGCTGCCGGCCCCCGTCCCCACGCCGGTCCTCGCCTACGCCACCCGCCAGATGGATGTCGGCGCCGGGATCATGGTGACCGCCAGCCACAACCCCGCGGCCGACAACGGGTGCAAGATCTACGACGACGAGGGCCGCCAGGTCGACGAGCCGCAGGCCGCGACCATCGCCCGGGCCATGGCCGCAGCCGGTCGGGTCACCGACCTGCCGCTGGCCTCGGGGAGCGATCGGCGGCGCCACGCCGTCGGGCCCGAGGTCGTCGACGAGTACGTGGCCGCGACCCGCCGGGCCGTCCTCGGCCCCCGCCGGCACCGCCCGCCGGTGGAGGTGGCCTACACGGCTCTGCACGGCGTCGGGTCGCCGGTCGTGCGCCAGATCGCCCGTGCGTCGGGCTTCGTCACCCTCCACGAGGTCGAGGCCCAGGCCGCGGCCGACCCCGACTTCCCGACGGTGGCCTTCCCGAACCCCGAGGAGCCCGGTGCCCTCGACCTGCTGCGGGCCCACGCCGCCTACATCGGCGCCGACCTGGCCCTGGCCAACGACCCCGACGCCGACCGCCTCGCCCTCGTCGCGTGGGACCGGTCCCGCGGCGAGCGACGTGACGCCGACGCGTGGAGGACCCTCACCGGCGACCAGCTGGGGTGGCTGCTGGCCGACCACCTGGTGCGGCGGGGCGGGCTGCCCGCCGGTGCGGTGGCAGCCACCACCATCGTCTCCTCGACGCTCCTGCGCGACCTGGCCCGGGAGGCCGGCCTCGAGTACGTCGAGACCCTCACCGGCTTCAAGTGGCTGTCACGGGCACCGCGCCCGGGCCAGCACCTGGCCATCGCCTACGAGGAGGCCCTCGGCTACTGCGTCGGCGACCTGGTGCGCGACAAGGACGGCATCGGGGCCCTGCTCCTGGCCTGCGAGGCGGTGAGCGACCTGCTGGCCGACGGCCGATCCGTGTTCGACGCCCTCGACGACCTGGCCCGCCGCCACGGCGTGCACGCCACCGGCCAGTGGTCGGCCCGCCTGGAGGGCGCCGACGGTGCGACCCGCATCGCCGCCGCCATGGCCCGCCTGCGGTCCAGCCCGCCCACCGAGGTGGGGGGACGGCGGGTCGCCTCGGTCACCGACCTGGCCGCAGGGGCGCCCGGCCGGGGGCTGCCCCCGGCCGACGTGGTGGGCCTGGCGCTCCAGGGGGCACGGGTGGTGGTCCGCCCCAGCGGCACCGAGCCCAAGCTCAAGTGCTACGTGGAGGTGGTGGAGCCGGTGGCCGACGGGTCCGACCTCGCCGCCGTGCGGGCCCGCGCCCACGAGGGCCTGGCCGGCCTGCTGGCCGCCGTCCCCGACGCCCTGGGCCTGGGCTGAGGCGGGCGCGGGTGGCCGCCACGATGCGCGCCGCGGTGATGCTCCGCCACGGGGGCCCCGACGCCCTGGTGGTGCGCGACGACGTGGTCGTGGCGGATCCGGGGCCGGGACAGCTCCGGGTGGCGGTGCGGGCGGCCGGCGTGAACACCACCGACGTCTGGACCCGCGAGGGCGCCTACGGGGGACCGGCCGACGACCCCGAGGCGCTCGCGGGCTGGCGCCACGTGCCCATCGACGTGCCCCGCATCCAGGGCGGGGACGTGTGCGGGGTGGTGGAGGCCACGGGGCGGGGGGTGGACCCCGCACTGGTGGGGCGACGGGTGCTGGTCGACCCGGCCCACTACGACGCTCCCGGCGATGACGGGCAGCCCGACGAGATCCTCGGGTCCGAGCGCGACGGGGGGTTCGCCCAGCTGGTCGTGGTCGACGACGCCGACGCCCACGACGTCACCGACAGCCCGCTGACCGACCAGGAGCTGGCCGCCCTCCCCATCGCCTACGGCACCGCGATGGGGATGCTGGCCCGGGCCGGGGCCACCGCCGGCGAGCGTGTGGTGGTGACCGGTGCCTCCGGTGGGGTGGGGCTCGCCCTGGTGCAGCTGGCGGCGGCGATGGGCCTCGAGGTCGTGGCCGTGTCGACGGCGGACAAGCAGGGCCTGCTCGAGGAGCAGGGCGCGACGGCGGTGGTCGACCGCCACCAGGACCCCCTGGGCGGGTCGGTGCGCCGGGCCGCCGGGGGTCCGATCGACGTGGTGGCCGACGTCGTCGGTGGGCCGGCGTTCTCGGGGTGGCCGGGGATCCTGGCCCGGGGCGGACGGATCGTCGTCGCCGGAGCCGTCGCCGGCCCCACCGTGACCGTCGACCTGCGCCAGGTGTACCTCGAGCAGCGGCGCATCATCGGCTCCACGATGCACACCCGCAGGCACTTCGCCGACCTCGTGGCGCTCGCCCGGGCCGGGGCGGTGCGGCCCGTCATCGCCCACCGCTTCCCGCTCGAGGAGATCCACGCCGCCCAGCGGGCCCTGACCGCGTCGGGCACGGTCGGCAAGGTCGTGGTCGACGTCGGCCCGGCCTGACCACCCCGGGGCCACCCCGCTGCCCGCATGGTCACGTCACGAGGGGCCAGGAGCTTCAGCGGACGGGACCGTCGTCGCCGCGAGTCGTCCTCGCTCCGCTCGGACAGCCATGCGGTGCTGCCCGGTCGGGCTCGCTCCTGAGCGTCGTCGCACCTCAAGCGTGGTGGCGCCCATCCGCTCGCCCTCCAGGCACCTCGTGACGTCCGGGCCGGTCCTGCTCAGCGGGGTCGGGACCGGGGCCCGGGAGCGGCCCAGGACTCGAGGGCGGCGTCGGGGTCGTCGACCGCGGCGGGGACGATCACCAGCACCAGGTCGCCGGCACGGAGCTGGGAGTCGCCGTCGGGGACGACCACCTCCGCCCCCCGGACCAGCGACACGATGCGCATGGGGCTGGGTGGGGGGACGTCGCGCAGACGCCGGCCACACAGGCGCGAGGCCTCGCCCAGGCGCAGCTCGACCACGTCGCCGGCCGCCGTCTCGATGGGCACCGAGTCGAGCACGGTGGCGCCCTGGGGCGCACCGGCGAGCCCCAGCCGTCGGGCGACGGTGGCGACCGTCGTGCCCTGGAGGGCGACCGACACCAGCACGACGAAGAACACCACGTTCAGCACGAAGCGCCCGCCCGGGACGTCCTCGGTGATGGGGTAGGTGGCCAGCACGATGGGCACCGCGCCGCGGAGGCCGGCCCACGACACGATGGCCAGCTCCTCCTTCGGGGTGCGGAAGGGCAGCAGGCAGGCGACGACGGCGAGGGGCCGGGCCACCAGCACCAGGGCGGCGGCCACGATCAGGCCCCGGCCGGCGACGGGACCGAGCTCGGACGGGAAGATGAGCAGCCCGAGGATGAGGAAGAGGCCGACCTCGGCCGCGGTCGCCAGGCTGCGGTGGAAGGCGATGAGGCTCAGGCGCTGGCGCGGGGTGCGGTCGCCGAGGACCACCCCGGCGAGGTAGGCGGCGAGCAGGCCCGAGGCCCCGAGCACCGCGGCCCCGCCGTAGGCCAGGCCGGCCACGGCGAGGGTGAGCACCTCGGGCGACAGGGTGCGGCGCCCGTGCTGGCGACGGATCACGGCCGCCGCCACCCACCCGATGCCGATGCCCACGGCGGCGCCGCCCGCCAGCTGCACCACCCCGAAGGAGACCCAGTCCAGGGCGGTGGGGTCCTGGCGCCAGGCTTCGAGCACGCCGACGGTCAGCAGGGCGGCGACGGGGTCGTTGAGGCCGGACTCGGCGCTCAGGATGCGGGCCGAGCGGGCCGGCACCGGTGCGCCCCGCAAGGAGGCGAACACCGCCGCCGCGTCGGTGGAGGCGACCACCGCGCCCACCAGGAGCGAGGTCGTGGTCTCGACGCCGAAGGCCAGGTGCACCACCGCGGCCACGACCCCGGCGGTGATCACCACACCGGCGGTGGCCAGGGCGAGGGCCGGCCCCAGGGCGGAGCGCAGCTCGTCGCGCCGGGTGCTCAGCCCGCCCTCGAACAGGATCAGGGCCAGGGCGGCCAGGGCCACGCTCTGGGCCAGGTCGGTGTCGTCGAAGCGGATCCATCCCAGGCCGTCGTCGCCCACCGCCATGCCGATGCCGAGCAGGAGCAGCCCGCCGGGCACGCGCAGCCGCTCGGCCAGGCCCGAGGCGGCCATGCCCACCAGCAGCAGCGCGCCCGCGGTGAGCAGCACCACGTCGACGGCGAGGTCGGCCTCCATCGGTCGAGTCTCGCGTGCCGGCCCGGCCGCCCGGGAGCGGTCCGGTGCGCTAGGCGGTGCCGAAGAGGCGGTCGCCGGCGTCGCCCAGGCCGGGCACGATGAAGGCCTGCTCGTCGAGGTGGTCGTCGACCGACGCCACCACCAGCTCGTCGACCAGGCCCGAGGCCGAGATGCGGGACACGCCCTCGGGCGCGGCCAGGACGCACACCGCGGTGAGCCGACCGGGGTTGCGGCCCTGGAGAAGCTCGCAGGCGAAGGCCAGGGAGCCGCCCGTGGCCAGCATGGGGTCGAGGACCAGGACGGGTCGGCCCCCCAGGTCGGCGGGCACCGAGTCCATGTAGGGCACGGGCTCGTGGGTGTCCTCGTCACGGGCCACGCCGATGAACCCGGTCGGGGCGTCGGGCATCAGCCGGAGCACGCCCGGGAGCAGGCCCAGCCCGGCCCGCAGCACGGGCACGGTGAGGGGCGGGGGCTCGACCCGCACGCCGGTGGTGGCCACCAGGGGCGTGGTGACGTCGACGTCGACCACGGGCAGGGACCGGGTGGCCTCCACCACGAGGATCCCGGCCAGGTCGTCCATGGCCGCCCGGAACGCCGCCCGGTCGGTGGTCTCGTCGCGCAGGCGGGTCAGGGCCTGGGCCGCCAGCGGGTGGTCGACGACGGTGGTGTGCACCGTGCCAGTCTGACCGCGATGGACGACCCTGCGGCGCGCCCCGTCCCCACCGACCTGGCCGGGGTGATCGACCACACCCTGCTGGCCCCCACCGCGACCGATGCCGACGTGCGATGGCTCTGCGAGGAGGCGGCCGCGCTGGGGGTGGCCGCGGTGTGCGTGTCGCCGTCGCGCCTGCCCCTCCCGCCCGACCTCCTGACCGGCGCCATCGGGGTGGCGGCGGTGGTCGGGTTCCCGTCCGGGGCCCACGTCCCCGCGGCCAAGGCGCGCGAGGCCGAGCTCGCGGTGGCCGCCGGGGCGACCGAGCTGGACCTGGTGATCGACCTGGGCGCGGCGACGGCGGGGGAGTGGCGCCGGGTGGAGCAGGAGGTGGCCTCGGTCCGGTCCGCGGCCCCGGCCCCGGTGGTGCTGAAGGTGATCATCGAGGCCGCGGCCCTGGGTGAGGGGGGCATCGAGGCGGCCTGCGCCGCGGTCGAGGCGGGCGGCGCCGACATGGTGAAGACCTCCACCGGGTTCCACCCGGCGGGGGGCGCCACCGTCGACGCGGTGCGGCGGATGCGGGCGGCGGTGGGCGACCGCCTGGGCGTGAAGGCGGCCGGCGGCATCCGCGACGCGGCGACCGCCCGGGAGATGCTCGGCGCCGGCGCCTCCCGCCTCGGGTGCTCGGCCACCCGGGCCATCGTGGAGGAGGCCTCGCGGCCGGGGTCACCCCGGTCCTGAGGGCCGGGGTGTGCGATCCTCGGGAGCCGCCGACCCCGGAGACCTCCGTGCCCCGCCACCTCACCCGTGTCCTCGTCGCCGCCCTGCTGGCGGTGGTCCTGGTGTCCTGCGGCGGGGGTGACGACGGCGACGATGCGAGCGGCACCACCACGACCACGACGGCCGAGGGCGCCACGACCACCGCGGCCGGGGAGACCACGCCCGAGGACGGCACCGAGGCGGCCCCCGGTGAGGTGGTCGACCCCTACGACGGCCACACCAGCGACGTCTACGAGGACCCGGCGGCGTGGATCTGCCGGCCCGACCTCGACGACGACGCCTGTCGCGACCTCGACGTCACCACCTTCGCCCCCGACGGCACCGAGGAGGTCGAGGAGCGGACGCCGGCCGAGGACCCGCCGATCGACTGCTTCTACGTCTACCCGACGGTCTCGGCGGACCCGGGCACCAACAGCGACATGGAGGTGGCCCCCGGCGACGCCGAGGAGCAGACCGTCGTGGCCCAGGCCGCCCAGTACGCCCGGTCGTGCCGGGTCTTCGCCCCCATCTACCGCCAGGTCACCCTGGGGGCCCTCGGCTCGGGCAGCTTCGGCGACGGGCGCGAGGTCGCCTACGGCGACGTGCTCGACGCCTGGAAGACCTACGTCTCGCAGTACAGCGACGGCCGGGGCGTGATCCTCATCGGCCACTCCCAGGGCGCCGGCATCCTCCGCCAGCTCATCGCCGACGAGGTCGACGGCGTCGACGACGTGCAGGACCGCCTGGTGGCGGCCCACCTCTTCGGCACGTCGGTCCAGGTGCCCGAGGGCGAGGACGTGGGTGGCACCTACTCCGACATCCCCGCCTGCACCGCCGCCGACGAGACCGGCTGCGTGGTCACCTGGTCGAGCTACCCGGAGGCCATGCCCCCGGCCGAGGGGGCGCTCTTCGCCGGGGCCGACGAGGAGGCCGGCACCCGCGCCCTGTGCGTCGACCCGCTGGCCCTGCTGGGCCGCGAGCACGGCTCCGCCGTCGCCCCGGTGTCGGCCCCCCTGGTGGGAGGCATCGAGGGGGTGGAGGGCATCGAGACCCGGTTCGTGGCCCTGCCCGACGCGGTCGACGTCTCCTGCGCCACCACCGGTGCCTACGACTACCTGGCCGTCTCCCTGGTCGACCCGGACGGGCCCCGCCCCGCGTCCGGCCTGGTGGAGGAGAAGATCGGACCGACGTGGGGCCTGCACCTGGTCGACATGACCCACACCCAGGACGACCTGGTCGAGCTGGCCGCCCAGCAGGGCGCGGCCTACGCCGGGGGCTGACCGGCGGCGGGCGCCCTCAGCCGGTGAGGCTGACGCCCAGGCCCGAGGCCCGCAGGGCGGCGTAGCCGGGCTTGATGCGCTCGTTGATGATCCGCAACCGGCGGTCGAAGGGCCAGAAGGCGCTCTTCATGGCGTTGAGGGTGAGCCACTCGAGGTCGTCCCAGCCGTAGCCGAAGGCGTCGACCAGCTTGGCCATCTCCTGGGTCATCGACGTGTCGCTCATCAGCCGGTTGTCGGTGTTCACCGTGACCCGGTAGCGCAGGCGGCGCAGGAGGCCGATCGGGTGCTCGGCGATGGTGTCGCACACGCCGGTGTTGACGTTGGAGGTGGGGCACATCTCCAACGGCACCCGGCGGTCCCGCACGAACGACGCCAGGTGCCCGAGGCGGACGCCGTCGTCGGTGACGGTGATGTCGTCGACGATGCGGACCCCGTGGCCGAGGCGCTCGGCCCCGCAGATCTGCACCGCCTCCCAGATCGAGGGGAGCCCGAAGGCCTCACCCGCGTGGATGGTGATGTGGAAGTTGTCCTCGGCGACGAGGCGGAAGGCGTCGAGGTGGCGTGTCGGGGGGTGGCCGGACTCGCTGCCGGCGATGTCGAAGCCGACCACGCCCTCGTCGCGGTGGCGCAGGGCGGCCTCGGCCACCTCCTTGGAGTTGGCCGCGTGGCGCATGGCGGTGACCAGCAGGCCGATCTCGATGCGCCCGTCGGCGGTGCCGACCCGGAAGCCCTCGAGGATGGCCTCGATGGCGTCGTCGAGGGTGAGGCCTCGCTCGAGGCACAGCTCGGGGGCCATGCGCACCTCGGCGTAGACGACGCCGTCGTCGGCCAGGTCCTGGGCGCACTCGGCCGCGACCCGCACGATGGCGTCGCGCTCCTGCATCACCCCGACGGTGTGCTCGAAGGTGTCGAGGTAGAGGACGAGGTCGCGCCGGTTGGCGCCCTCGGTGAACCAGTGGGCCAGGTCGTCGACGTCGGTCGTGGGCAGACCGTCGTAGCCGTGCTCGGCGGCCAGCTCGACCACGGTGGCCGGCCGGAGCCCGCCGTCGAGGTGGTCGTGGAGGAGCACCTTCGGGGCCCGGCGGATCTGGTCGAGGGTGGGGCGCTCGTCCATGGGAGGAGGGTACCGGGGTCCCCGCCGGGGCGGAGCCGGGCCCGCGCCCGGGTGGGGCCACGTCGACCCCGTCACCGGGCCGCGGCGCCCGCGACCTAGCAGGCCTGCATGAACACCTGGACGCCGTAGTAGCGGCCGCCCCTGTTCACGACGCCCACGCCGATGTGGGTGAAGGACCCGTCCAAGATGTTGGCCCGGTGCCCCGAGGAGCCCATCCAGGCCCGGTGCAGCCCGTCGACCGAGCTGGAGACGGCGACGTTCTCGCCCAGGCGGCGCCAGCACGAGGGCACCCCGTCGGTGAGCGTCGAGTGCGAGATGCGCCCGTCGCGGGCCATCTTCTCGGCCCAGCGCTGGGCCTTGGTCACCAGCTGGTCGTCGACGACCAGGGCCCGCCGGCCGTGGGCGGCCCGGTCGCGGTTGACGAGGTCGACCATCCGCTGCTGGCCGCTGTCGAGGCAGCCGGTGAGCAGGAGGGTGAGGGCGACGGCGATGACGCCCAGGAGGGCCCGGCGGCGGGTCGTGGGGGAGACGTGCATGGCCCCCATGGTGGCCGACGAGGACCTCCTCGGACCACCATGCGTCGGGTCATCTCACGCAGCGTGGCATCCCTCGGGCTGACCTGGGCTGTCTCGTCATCGGATCGTCACATCACCACGTTCCGTGGGCGAGCGACGACGTGGCGGTCGGTGTCAGCCGACCTCCCAGTAGGTGCGGCTGTCTCCGTCGAGGCTGAGGAAGTCCTCGATGAACATGCTGGCGCCGTCGGCCGCCTCGGACGGGTAGTCCCAGCACAGGTCGAAGCTGGTCGACCCGCCCTCGGTGAGGGTGGTGAAGTCGGTCCCGTCGGGGGTGACGGCGGCGCAGTCGTACTGCTCGTACTGGACCCCGTCGCCGCCCTGCAGGGTGGCCGAGAGGTCGGTCGAGGGCGTGCCCTCCTCGGCGCCGGTGTAGGTGGCCTCGATCTGGACCAGCGCGTAGGTGCCGTTGGTCGGGTCCTCGTTGAACTCGTTCACCCCGAGCACCTCGTCGGTCGCGTCGAGGTCGACGGACGTGACCCGCACCTCGTACATGCCCACGGTGGCCGACCGACCGACGGGCAGGGGGTCCTCCGACGACCCGGGGCCCGTGCCCCCGCCCCCCTCGGTGGTGTCGGGCGGGTCGTCGACCTCGGCCGTCGTGGTGCTGTCGTCGGCCTCGTCGTCACCGCCCGAGGCCACCACCAGCCCGACGGCCAGCAGGACGAGGGCGAGCACCGCGCAGACGCCGACGGGGATGAGGACGTTGGTCATGGACCCCTTTCCGGCCGGGCGGCCCGGGGGAGGTCCCGGCGGCGGCGCGGTGGTGGGGGCGGGGGCGGCGTGCTCGGTCCACCGCGCGCCGTCCCAGTACCGCTGCTCGCCGGGGACGCCCGTCGGGTACCACCCTGCCGGCTGCTGGTCGCTCATCGGTGCTGGTCTCCCGTCGTGGCTCTCGGTCGGTGCCCGGGCCACGCGGGCCGCCGGTCCGGGGACGCCGCCCCCGGGCCGCACCGACGGGTCCACCGCACGGACCCGCGTCGAGCGACGACGGTAGCCGGGCGCCCGGACCGACCCCCACCCGGCGGGGTCGGGGAGCCGCGGTCCGGCGTCCGGGCCGCCGGTCGGGCGGACGCCGTCAGGCCACGAGCGAGGCGTAGACCACGGTGTTGTCGACGTAGTGCCCCGTGCCCCGGTCGAAGTCCCCGCCACAGGTGATCAGGCGCAGGGAGGCGCCGGGCGTCGGCGCGTAGACCTCCGGCGGCAGGTCGGCCTTGGGGTGCTGCTCGACCCGGTCGACCACGAAGGCCGCGGTGCCGTGCTGGCCCTCGACGCTCACCAGGTCACCCGGGACGAGGTCGCGCAGGTGCACGAACACGGCCGGGCCGGTGCGGGTGTCGTAGTGGCCGGCGATCACCGCCGTGCCCGCCTCGCCCGGCTCGGGACCCGACACCGACCAGCCCACCAGGTCGGTGCTCACCGGTGCGGCCAGGCGACCGTCGGGCTCGATGGCGAGGGGCTCGAAGGTCGTGTCGACGCCGATGGCCGGCACGACGAGGCGCTGCGGGTCGCCGACGGGCGACGCCGAGGTGGCCGCGATGGCCTCGGGCACCGCGAGCGCAGGGTCGTCCCCGTCGTGGTCCATGGCGCCCTGGAGCGCGACCACGCCGGCCACCGCCGCGGCCGCCAGGGCCAGCCCGGCGACGAGGCCCGTGCGCCGTCGGCTCCGGGCCAGGCGGGAGGTGGCGATGGCCGCCGCCTAGCGGGAGGCGGAGGCCCGCCGGCGCAGCAGCAGGGCCCCGCCGCCGGCGGCCACCAGCGCGGCCGCGCCGCCGTAGAGGGCCAGCGGTGCACCCGAGGAGCCGTCCTCGGGAGCCAGTCCCCCGAAGCCCGTCGCCGGCCCGGCGGTGGGCACGCCCGTGTCACTCGGGTCGAGGCCGGACGGCTCGCCGAAGTAGTCCTCGCACGCGTAGCCGTCGCCGTCACCGTCCAACCCGTTCGGGTCGCTGGTGTCGGCGTCGTACTGCGCCTGGGCGTCGGCCTGGGACGGGAAGGAGTCGCAGTTGTAGAGGTCCTGCGCGCCGGCGGGCGAGCCCAGCAGCACCAGACCTCCCGCCATGGCCAGCAGAGCCAGCATCGTTCCCCATGTGCGCCTCATCGGGATCCCCTCCGTGTCGTCGCTGCGCAGGGACTGTAGCCGTCAGCCAGTGCCACCACCACGATGCGGCTCGGGGTGGGCCGGTGCCTCCGCCGACACCCGGCTCGCCGGGGCGGTCCGGGCCCGGCGCCCCTGGTCAGAGGGTGGGTGGTGGTGAGCTGGCCTGTAGGCGGGGTTCTGTCCTCGGGTCCCTCACGGGGGTCCCGATGGGTGACCATCCATCTGTGCGGCCCACCTGGGACGTGACGGGCGGACCACCCTGTCCCTGTTCGGCCTTGCTCCCGGTGGGGGTTGCCGAGCCGCCGTGGTCGCCCACGACGCTGGTGCGCTCTTGCCGCACCGTTTCACCCTTGCCTGTGCCCGGAGGCCATCGGCGGTCTGCTCTCTGTTGCCCGGTCCGACAGGTCGCCCCGTCCTGGCTCTCGCCAGCACCGTGTCCTGGGGAGCCCCGACCTTCCTCGACCGGGCTCCGGCTCACGCCGGGGTCCGGCCGCGGTCACCCGGCCAGCTCACCACCGCCCGCAGTCTGGCCCGTCGCGGCGTCGCCGTCGACCGGGATGCCGGGTGGGCTCAGCCGCCCTCGGCCTCGGCGTCGTCGCCCTCGCCGTCCTCACCATCGGTGGAGGCGGCCGGGTCGGGCGGCTCGGCTGCGGTGTCGCCGCCGTCCATGCCGTCGAGCACGAGCATCTGGTCGGGGAGGCGGGCCGGGCCGGAGGTGTCCATCACCGCAGACGGCACGGCGGTCGAGCCGTCGGGCTCGAGCAGCAGGGCCGGCAGGGCGGCCTGGCGGCCGGCGACGGCGCCGACGGTCATGAGCGACTTTCGCAGGCTGGCCGTCGTCATGGTGCCGGCACCCCACGCGTAGGTGGCGGCACCGATGGTCTCGAGCTGGAGCAGGAACTGCACGACGCTGCGCTCGGTGGTGAGGCTGAGCACCACCGGCCCGAGGAGGCCCTCGATGACGCCCCGGTTGGGCTCGTCCACGGGTTCGCCACCGGAGGCCGCCACCACGGACTCGAGGTAGGCGGCGTGGGTGGTGTGACGGGCCTTCAGCAGCTCGAGGGTGTCGACCGTCGCGGCGTCGTAGTCGATGGGCTCGGGCAGCCGGAGCTCGGTGGTGGCGTCGGCCAGCCCGGCGTCGTCGCTCAGCACCACGGAGTAGATCTCGACCGCGGCCAGCTCGAAGGTGCGGTGCGTGCGGGCCACCGCCGCGTCCTGGAGCGCCCCCTCCTCGGGGGAGGTCGTCTGGGCCGGGCCGATGGTGGTGGTGGCCTGCTCCGGCGTGGTGGTGCCCGTCTCGCTCGGGGGCACCTCCTCGCTGGAGCCGCAGGCGGCCAGGACGGCGGCGGCGAGGACGCCGCCGCCCCCGAGGCGCAGGAACTGGCGCCGGCCGTCGGGCGAGGTGGGCCCGTCGTCGGACCGGGCGAGGATCCGCGACGAGCGGGTCCGCCACTGGTCGAGGGCGGAGCGGGGGGTGCGCCGGGCCTCGCGGACCAGGTCGTCGATGTCGTCGGGGTGCATGTCGGCCTCTCGTCCTCTCAACCGTCGGTGGCGGAGCCGCCGCCTGCGTCGCTGCCGGCGTCCGCTCCGCCACCGGAGGACTCGCCGCCCTCACCGGACTGGCCGGTGCCCTCCTCGCCCCCGGTGTCGCCGGAGTCGGCCCCGGTGCCGCCCTCGTTGCCCAGCGGCGTCTCCCCGGGGACCTCGTTGCCGGTGCCCGGGACGGTGTCGGTGGGGTAGGACGCCACGTCGAGGGCGCCCTCGGCGGTCTGCTGCTCGGGGACCAGGGTCTCGATCGGTGTGCCCGCCAGGGAGCCCAGGACCACGGCCTCCTGGCCGGAGACCGGGAGGATGGCGGCGATCTTCTTGGCGTCGTTCTGGTCCTCGATGGCGCCCAGCAGCACGAACTCGGTGGCGGCCAGGTCCTCCTCGAGGCTGACGGAGGACGTCGAGCATGGCGACCTGGTCGGTCGAGGCCCCGGCGATCAGGGGGGCCAGCTCCTGGTCGAGGGTGGAGTTGGTGTTCTCGACGGCGACGGGCAGGAGGTCGTTGAGCTGCGCCGCCTGCTCGGCGTGGTTGGCGCCCAGCTGGCGCACGACCTCGGCCACCGGCTCGGCCAGGGGCGACGTCTCGGGGTCGACGGCGTCGGAGTACGCCCGCGCCGCAGCCAGGCACAGACCGGTGAGGTGGGCGACGAGCTCCTCGTCGGGGGAGAGCTCGGCGTCCTGGTCCTCGACGTTGGCCCCGCCCTCGTCCTGGGCGACGGCGGCGGGCAGCAGGCCGGAGGGGGCGAGGGTCGTCCCGGCGGCCAGCACCGCCCCGCCGGCGGCGGCCCGGGTGAGGAACCTCCGTCGGGAGGTGCCGGCGGGCGCGGCCGCGGCCTCGGTCGGATCGGTCGGGTCTGGCAGTCGCGGCGGGCTGGTCCCCACGCGTCCTCCTCGGGTCTCGGCCACCCCTCGCGGGGTCACTGGTCGGCGTGGCAGCAGCACGATGCGCCCATGTCTAGTGCGCGGCCCCCCGTCGTCCGAAGCCAGAGCAGGGACGACCCCCGCCCGGCTCAGAAGTCCAGCCCGGAGAGCTCGGGGATCCACCCCGCGGCCCGGCGCACGGCCTCCTGCCAGCGGTCCCGGTCGAGCCGCCGGGCCGGCTCGACCACCGCCCGCGGGTCCCACAGCGAGGCCAGCTCGTCGGTGCCGGACCACACGCCCGTGGCCAGCCCGGCGGCGTAGGCGGCGCCGACGGTGGTGGCCTCCACCTCGGGCGACACCTCGATCCGGCGGCCGGTGGCGTCGGCCAGGGCCTGGACGAACGTGGGGTTGTCGCTCATCCCGCCGTCGACCCGCAGGGCGTCGATGTGGCACGCGCCGTCGGCCTCGGCCGTCTCCAGCAGGTCGGCCCCCCGGTGGGCCACGCCCTCCAGCACGGCCCGCACGACCTGGGGGCGGCCCGACCCTCGGCTGATGCCGAGGAGGGTGCCGCGGGCGCCGTAGTCCCACTTCGGGGCACCCAGGCCCAGGAGGGCGGGGACGTACCAGACGCCCTCGGTGTCGTCGCAGGCGGAGGCCACCTCGTGGGAGGCGGCGGCCGAGTCGATGAGGCCCATGTCGTCGCGCAGCCACTCCACGTTGGTGCCGGCCGACAGCATGGCCGCCTCCACGCCCCAGGTGACCTCGCCGGCGCGGGCCCACGTGACGATGGGGAAGCCGCCGGCGGGGCCGCGCGAGGCGAAGGCGGGACGCTCGGGACCCACGACGACGTCGAGCATCCCCCCGGTGCCGAAGGTGGCCTTGGCCTGGCCCGGGGCGAAGCAGCCCTGGCCGGCCAGGGACGCCTGCTGGTCGCCCACGATGCCGGCGATCGGCGGGGAGCCCGGGAGGGCGGTGGCCTCGCCGACCACGCCGACCGAGTCGACGACGGTGGGCAGCGCCGACCGGTCGATGCGGAGGCGGTCGAGCACGGCGTCGTCCCAGTCCGTGGCGCCGGAGGTCTGGAGCCCGGTCAGGGCTGCGTTGGTCGGGTCGGTGACGTGGAGGGCGCCCTCCGACAGCGTCCACGCGACCCAGGCGTCCACGGTGCCGACGCAGAGGTCGCGGGACCGGTCGGGATCCACCTGGTCGAGGATGGCCTGCGCCTTGGTCGCGCTCAGGTTGGGGGCCAGGCGGATGCCCTCGGCGGCCAGCTCGAGGCACGTGCCGACGGTGCGCAGGTCCTGCCAGCCCAGGCCCGGCGCCACCGGCTCGCCCGTCGCCCGGTCCCACACCAGGGTCGAGGCCCTCTGGTTGGCGATGCCCACGGCGGTGACGGGCCCACCGGCCTCCAGCGCGGCGCGAGCCACCTCCAGCACGGCGGCGGCCATGGCCTCACCGTCGAACTCCACCAGCCCGGGCGCCGGCGAGTCCGGCAGGAGGGCCCGGGGGTGGGCGTGGGTCACCGTCGAGTCGGTGGTGACCACTGCGGCGCGCAGGCCACTGGTGCCCACGTCGATCACGAGGACACGGTCAGGGGACGTCACGATCGGCCCTCCGGGGGGTCGGTGGTGGGGCGCGGGACCCGCTCGACGCGGGCGAGGAGGCCGCCGGCGGCGGCGGTGACCGCGGCCAGCAGGGCGGTCGCCGCCCAGGTCAGAGGGCTCAGGTCCTGGCCGCGGAGCACCGAGGTGACGATGCCCACGGCTTGGAGGATCGCCCAGCAGACCAGGCCCGCGGTGGCGCAGGTGGCGACGGGGGAGCGGGGCTCGAAGCGGCGCACCACCCAGCCGGCGAAGGCGAAGCCGAGCAGCTGCACGGCGACGATGCCGAGGGCGGCGCCGCCGGAGAGGTCGCCGTCGTCGTCGGCCAGCAGCTGGCCCACCAGGGCCGCGGGGGCCACGAAGACGAGGCCGTTGAGCCCGCCCCGCACGGCCAGGTGCACGTCGAGGCCGTCGGGCGGCCGGCCCGGCCGACGGCGGGGGGCCCGGCCGGGCCGGCGGCCGACGGTCCGGCGGCGGCGTCACCGGCGCGGCCCGGCGGGGCTCACGGCCACCCGGGGTCGCCGAAGGGCGAGGCCAGCCCCATCTTCCCGGGGTTCAGGATGCCGGTCGGGTCGAGGGCGGCCTTGGTGGCCTCGAGCACCGCGAACGCCGGGCCCAGGGCCTCGCGCAGGAACCGGGCTCGGTTGAGGCCGACGCCGTGGTGGTGGCTGAGCGAGCCGCCGTGGGCGAGGACGGCCCGGGTGCCGGCGTCCCACGCGGCCCGGTAGTAGGTGTCCCGGGCCTCGGCGCCGACCTGGGCCGCGAAGGTGAAGTAGAGGCATCCGCCGTCGGTGTAGCTGTGCGACTGGTGGGCCGAGGCGACGAGCGTGCCCTCCACGCCCCGGATGGCCTCGGTGGCGGCCGCGTAGATGCCGGGCAGGGCCGCCCAGGGCCCGCTCACCTCCATCGTGTCGACCACGTAGCCCCGACCGATGAGCGCCTCGAGGGCGGCCACGTCGTTGCGCCCGGCCATCCAGTGCTCGACCAGCTCCACGTCGAGGTCGCTGGCCTCGCGGCACTCCTCGGCCACGACGGCCATGCCCGCCTCGACCAGGCCGGGGTCGCCCTCGTCGAGCACCAGGAGGTCGTGGGTCCCCTCGGTGCCGTGGTTGCGGTGGGACTCGACGTCGTCGTAGAGGCGGAGCACGGCGGGCGTGGCGCCCCGACGGAGGATGCGCCTCATGGCGTCCAGGCCGGCCTCGAAGGAACCGAAGCCGTAGGCGGCGCGGGCCTCGTGGGGCGGACGCGGGTGGGCTCGCAGGCGCACGCCGGTGACGACCCCGAGGGTGCCCTCCGAGCCGATGAACAGCTGGGTGAGGTCCGGTCCGGCCGACTGGCGGGGCTGGCCCCCGGTGGTGATGCGCCGCCCGTCGGCCAGCACCACGTCGAGGCCGGTGGCGATGTCCTCGATCTTGCCGTAGCGGGTCGAGTACTGGCCCGCCCCCCGGCACGCGACCCAGCCCCCCACGGTGGCCAGGGCCATGGACTGGGGCCAGTGGCCGACCGTCAGGCCGTGGGTGCCCTGCAGCTCCTCCTCGAAGAGATCGCCGAAGGTCCCGGCGGCGACGTCGACCACCAGGGACGCATCATCGACGTCGCGGATCCCCGAGAGGGCGGTGGTGTCGAGCACCACGCCACCGAAGACCGGCACGGACGCCCCGCAGACGCCACTCCGACCTCCCGCGGTGGTGAGGGGCACGCCCGCCTCGTGGCAGGCGGCCACCACGGCGGCCACCTCGTCGTCGGTGGACGGGCGGGCCACCGCCGCCGCCCGGCCCCCCACCTGGTTGTCGGTGGCCCAGACCATGGCGAGGGGCCACCAGTCCCGGCTGGCCTCGGCGGTGGCGGAGGCGTCCGTCGTCACCTCGGCGCACACGTCGCCGAGGCGGGCGAGGAAGGCGTCGTCGAGCTCGACCGGCGCAGCCGGCAGGTGGGCCGTCGCCGCGGCGGGGTCCGGCAGGGCGATGGGCGCCGTGGGCGACCCGGGTCCGGGGAGGTCGGTCACGGCTCGGGACCCTACTCAGGGGTCTGCCGATCGGCAGCGGCGCCGGACCCCACCCAGGACCCAGGCCCCCGTTCGCGGGTGCTCGTGCGCCCCGGCCCTCCGCCGGCGAGCGGTTGCGGCGGCCCAGCAGGTGGACGATCGCCGAGACGTCGATCAGCCCGAGGCAGTCGCCGTGGGTCGCGCAGGGTGACCGGGGTCACTGTCGGTCCCGTTGATCGGGCGGGTGCGACGAACTAGTGTTCGTCGTACTTCCCCTCGAGGACCAGGTTTCCCGGTCCTCCGCTCCCGTCACCACCTCGTGTGTGGTGCCCGTCTGATGCGCTCGGAGGTGAAGCCATGGCCACTGCGACCGATCCCCTCGCCGGTGCGGTGGGCGTCGCCGCCCAGCTCCGGGCCATCGAGGCGGCCGTCCTGGCGTTGGGCCCCGAGCTGGTGCCCGAGCGCATCGCCAAGCAGGACCTCGGCCCGGTGGTCCGGTCCCTCGGACGCATCGAGCGCTGCGCCGCCGGCGCCCGCCTCGTGCTCACCAAGGCCGCAGCCGACGTGGGGGCATGGAAGGCGCAGGGGTTCCGGTCCCCTGCGGAGTGGGCCGCCCGGTCCAACGGCACCACCGTCGGTCAGGCCAAGGCCGACCTGGAGGCCTCGTCGCAGCTGGAGCGGCTGCCGGCGACACGCGACGCGGTCGGCGCCGGCGAGCTGTCGTCCGATGCGGCCAAGGCGGTGGCGGCCGGCGCCTCCGCCGATCGGTCGATGGAGCAGGGCCTGCTGGAGAAGGGCCGGGCCGGCGACCTCACCGGGGCCCGCAACGATGCCCGCAAGGCGCGGCTGCGGGCCGACGACCGCGACGGCAAGGCGGCTGAGCGGATGCACCGACGCCGCCAGCTGCGCACCTGGGTCGAGGTCGACGGCGAGGGCCGTGGCCAGTGGAACGTCCCGCCCGCCTACCAGGCCACGTTCCTCGCCGCCCTCGAGCCCTACCGCCGGGAGGCGTTCCGCCAGTCCCGGGCCGCGGGACAGGTCGCGTCGGCCGAGGCCCTCATGGCCGATGCCCTCCAGCTCCTCTGCCTCGACGTCCTCGCCGACCTCGACCTGCCCGTCCCCGAGGAGGCCCGCACCGCGCCCGGGCCCCGTGGGGGCCACCTGGCCGATCCCCCGTCCGCAGAGGAGGCGCGGCCCGATCCTGTGTCCGGCGAGGACCCTTCGAGCGCGGCCGGGCCACAGGCCGACGCCGCGTCGTGCGTCGAACCCGCCGACGAGCCGGCACCCGACCCGACGTCGTTCGGCCCCGATGACGCCGCCGCACCGTCGCCTCGTGGCGCTGCGCACGCGGGACCAGCCGCCCGACCCTCGCCCTCGGGTCGGGCGCGAGGGGGAGCCTCTGCGCCACCCCGCCGGCACCGGCGGGCGCCGGCGCAGATCCACTTCCACGTCGACGTGGCCGCCTGGCTCCGGGGTCGCACCGAGGGCGAGGAGATCTGCGAGGTCGTCGGCCTGGGACCGGTCCCCGTGTCGCTCGCCCGAGCCTTCGAGGGCGATGCGACCCTCAAGCTGGTGGTGCGGGACGGCGACGACATCACCACCATCACCAGCCACCGCCGCTACATCCCCGCCGCCCTGCGCACTGCGCTCGAGGCCCGCGACCGGGAGTGCGTCGTCCCCGGCTGCCACGTCACCCGTGGTCTCCAGGTCGACCACGTCCACGACTTCGCCAAGGGCGGCCCCACCGAGGCGGCCAACAACTGCCTGATCTGCGTGTTCCACCACTACCTGAAGACCCACTGCCACTGGGTCCTCCGAGGCCCACCCGGCCACTGGACCTTCACACCCCCCGACACCAGCTGACGGCGGGTTCCGGGCCGAGCCGCCGGCGACCACGTCCGACGGCGCCCCGCCGGGTCGCAGGATGGTGCTCGACGGGGCGGGGGCCCCGGGGTCGGCTCACCAGGCGACGGCGGTACCACAGTCGAACGATGACGGGTCGCGCAGCAGCACGACCCAGGCCAGCGCAGCCAGGCCGAGCCCCCCGAGCGCGACCAGCACGAACCACCCTCGCACCCGCCACACGACGTGGAGAGCGGAGGCCATGGTGGCGAGACCGGCGATCGCCCTCTGCACCCCACGGGGCCCGGCACCCTCGGACCCGCACGGATCGAAGCCGGCTGGGTCCAGGCCGAGCACCACTGCGAAGGCGACGAGCTGCAGGGCGAGGAAGGTGCCGAGCCACACCAGCGCCGCCCGCGCTCGGGCGTCGACGGACCTGGTCGGGGCGTCCGCGCCCGCGAGCCCGCGCCGCGCCTCGCTCAGGCGAGGCGGGTCTCCTCGGTGAGGCGGGGCGAGTCGGCCACCGGCACGGGCTCGGACGGCCACCTCGGCGTCGGTGGCGGCCTCGTTGGCGGCCCGCTCCTCGGCCAGGGACCCGCGGTAGTCGGCGACCTGGGCCTCGACCTGCTCGGGTGTGAGCCCCAGCTCCGGGGCGATGAGGGCGCCGACCTCGTCGGCCGCCGCATCGGAGGCGTCGCGGGCCAGGATGCGGGCCCGGGTGCGACGGCTGAGCACGTCGTCGACGCTGCGGGCCATCTCGTGGCGGGCGGCGTAGACGGCCTCGGCCCGCAGGTAGGGGAGGCCCTCGACCAGGGGGCGGGCCAGGTCCGGGTCGCGGTCGACCATGGCCAGCAGGGTGCGGGCCTCGCCCCCGTAGCGCCGGGCCAGGTGCCCGGTGCGGTCGTCGGCGCCGGTGAGGAGGGCCTCGAAGCCCTCGGCGCCGCGGAGGGCCAGCTTCGAGGTGCGGCTCTTCCGGGCGGCCCGGGGGAGGGGGCCGGGGAGCCCGTCGACCACGGCGTCGATGGTGTCGGCCGCCATCTCCCGGTAGGTGGTGAGCTTGCCGCCGGTGATGGTGGTGACCCCCGACGGCGACGGGGCGACCTTGTGCTTGCGGGACAGGTCGGCGGTGCGGCCCGACGAGGCCGACTTCACCAGCGGCCGCAGCCCGGCCCAGGTGCCGACCACGTCGTCGGTGGTGATGGTGCCCTGGATGGCCCCGTTGATGGCCCGCAGCAGGTAGGCGACGTCCTCGGCGGTGCACTGCGGGTCCGAGACGGGCCCGTCGTAGTCGGTGTCGGTGGTGCCGATGTAGGTGAGGTCGCCCCAGGGCACGACGAACACCGAGCGCTTGTCGCCGGGCACGGGCACGACGGCGGCGATCCGGTTCTGGACCAGCCGCCACGGGACGGTGATGTGCACGCCCTTGGCCGGGCGGATGGAGTCCGGGTGGGTGCCCTCGTCGAGGGCCCGGACGTCGTCGGCCCACACCCCGCCGGCGTTGATGACCGCCCGGCAGGCGATGGTGACCTCGACGCCGTCGGCCTCGACCCGGGCCGCGGTGACCCGGCCGTCGGCGTCCTTGTCCAGGCCCACCAGGCGGGTGCCGTTGGCGACGGCGGCACCGTGGTCGATGGCCGCGGTGCGGGCCAGGGTGAGGGTGAGGCGGGCGTCGTCGGCCTGGGCGTCGTAGTAGAGGTACGACGCCGCCAGGCGGTCGGCCCGCAGCGTGGGCATGTAGCCCACCGCCTCGTCGGCCGAGATGCGCTCGTGGCGCTTGCCGATGCGCAGCCCGCCGGTGAGGTCGTAGGCCCACATGGCCGACCCCAGGGCTCGGGACAGCTTGGGGTTCAGCACGCCGCCCTTGCCGGTGAACATCGGGATCAGGAACGGCAGCACCTGGACCAGGTGCGGGGCGTTGCGCAGCAGGCGCTGGCGCTCGTGGAGGGCCTGGTAGACGAGGCCGACCTCGCCCTGCTGGAGGTAGCGGAGGCCACCGTGGACCAGCTTGGAGGACTTCGACGAGGTGCCCGAGGCGAAGTCGTCGCGCTCGACGAGGCCCGTGCGCAGGCCACGGGAGGCGGCATCGAGGGCGCAGCCGGCGCCGGTGATGCCGCCGCCGACCACGAGCACGTCGACACCGTCGTCGGCCATCCGGCGCAGGGCGTCGGCCCGGTCGAACCACCCGGGGCCGATCACGGGCGGGCCTGGGGGAGGGGGGCGGACATGGCGGCCGAGCCTACGGGGGCCCGGGGCTCCGGCCCCAGTGGGAGGCACGCGGCACCCGCCGTACCCTCGACCCCATGATCGTCACCGTCGTCGGCGGCCACGGCCAGATCGCCCGCCGCCTCTCCCGCCTGCTCACCGAGGACGGCCACACCGTCCGGGCCCTGGTGCGCAACCCCGCCCACCTCGACGACGTCGCGGACGACGGCGCCGAGGGCGTCGTCTGCGACATCGAGGACGACGCCGCCGACGTGGACGGGGCGGTGGCCGGATCCGACGCCATCGTGTTCGCGGCCGGCGCCGGTCCCGGCAGCGGGGCCGAGCGCAAGCTCACCGTCGACCAGCAGGGCGTGGCCCGCACCGTCGCCGCGGCGGAGGCGCGGGGCGTGGGGCGCTACGTCGTGATCAGCGCCATGGGCGCCGACGACGCCCCCGACGACGACGAGGTCTTCAGCACCTACCTGCGGGCCAAGGCCGAGGCCGATCGCATCGCCCTGGCCTCCAGCCTCGACGTCACCGTCGTGCGCCCGGGTGGCCTCACCGACGACCCGGGCACCGGCGCGGTGACGGTGGGGGCCGACGTGGGCCGGGGTTCAGGTGCCCCGTGACGACGTGGCCGCGGTCGTCGCCGCCGTGCTGGTCGACGGCAGCACCGTCGGCCACACCTTCGAGGTGGTGGGTGGCCCCACCCCCGATCGCCGAGGCGGTGGCCGAGGTGGCCGCGGTCCCCGAGCCCGAGGCGTGACCGACGACCCCTCGGTCGTGCGCCGATTGCTCGTCGACAATCGTTGTCGATCAGCCGAGCCGCGCGGTAGGGTCCTCTCCGTGAGGTCCCCCGACGAGCTGACCGACCTGTTCCGGGCCCGCGGCCTGAAGGTCACCCCCCAGCGGCAGTGCATCTTCGGCGTGCTGCACGACAGCTCGGCCCACCCCACGGCCGAGGCGGTCCACGCCGACGTCGTGGAGCACATGCCCACCGTGTCGCTCCGGACCGTGTACCAGACCCTCAACGACCTGGCCGCCATGGGCGAGCTGGTGTCGCTGGACCTGGGCACCGGCTCGACCCGGTTCGACCCCACCCTCGACCCGCACCACCACATGGTCTGCGACCGCTGCGGTCGGATCCACGACCTCCACGCCGCCTTCGGCGAGGTGGCCGTGCCCGAGGGCGCTGCGGGACGGCTTCACCATCACCGCCACCGAGATCGTCTTCCGAGGCCTCTGCGAGCACTGCTCGTCGGCCGGACGACGGCGCCCTCGGCGGCACCCGGGCCACCGCGGCCCACACCTAGGCCGCTCGCGGCCGGATCCACCAACCACAGGAGACACACACATGGCTGAGCTCAAGGGCTCCCAGACCGAGTCGAACCTCAAGGAGGCCTTCGCCGGCGAGAGCCAGGCGAACCGGCGCTACCTCTACTTCGCCCAGAAGGCGGACGTCGAGGGCGAGCCGGACATCGCCGCCCTCTTCCGCTCCGTGGCGGAGGGTGAGACCGGCCACGCCTTCGGCCACTTCGACTTCCTCGCCGAGACCGGCGACCCCGCCACCGGCGAGCCCGTCGGGCCGACCGCCGAGAACCTCAAGTCGGCCATCGCCGGCGAGACCTACGAGTACACCCAGATGTACCCGGGCTTCGCCAAGACGGCCCGCGAGGAGGGCTTCGAGGAGGTCGCCGAGTGGCTCGAGACCCTCGCCCGGGCCGAGAAGAGCCACGCCGGCCGCTTCGAGAAGGGCCTCGAGGCGCTCGCCTGAGCACCCCTCCCGTCGCCGGGCCCGTCCCGGCGGCACCCCGGTCCTGACCCGTCCGACGCCTCCGGTCGCCGCCCCTCCTGCGGGCGGCGACCGGGCGTCGGCGGGACCACGGCCCCCACCCCGCGGCCCCGCCCTCGGGCGCGGCGCGCCCCGCCACCTCACGGAGAGCACCCCGCATGTCCAAGCTGACCCTCGACGACATCGCCGACCAGCGCGCCTACGACCGCGAGCGCGAGGCGTTCCGCACCCACGTCATCGCCCTGAAGAAGCGGCGCCGCCTCGCCGTGGGGCCCTTCGTCACCCTGCTGTTCGAGAACCGCGACACCATCCGCTTCCAGATCCAGGAGATGGCCCGGGTCGAGCGGATCAGCACCGACGAGGGCATCCAGGACGAGCTGGACACCTACAACCCGCTCATCCCCGAGCCCGGCCACCTGGCCGCGACCCTCTTCATCGAGCTCACCGACGAGTACTCGATGATGGAGTGGTTCCCCCGCCTGGTGGGCATCGAGACCGCGGTCGAGCTGCGGCTGGGCGCCGGCGACGACGCCACCGTCGTGCACTGCCAGGTCGACCCCGACCACCAGCGCCAGCTGACCCGCGAGGAGGCCACCGCGGCAGTGCACTACGTCCACTTCCGGCTCACCCCCTCGGAGGTCGACGCCGTCGCGTCGGGCCCCGCCCGCCTGGCCGTGGCCCACCCCGCCTACGACCACGAGGTGGACCTCTCCGACGAGACCCGTGCCGAGCTGGTGGCCGACCTGCGGGGCGAGGGCCTGACGCACCCCCACCAGCGGGAACCCATCTGGACAGGCCCCCCGGGCCACGGCGATACTCGCTCCTTCCCCGCCCGGACGTGGTCACGTGCCGGAGAGACGCCTCGCGACGCAGCCGCAGACCGCAGTCAGGCGACCGATGAGCGATCCGCTGAACACCCAGCCGTGGCGGCGGCAGGCCGCGTGCAAGGGCCTGGACCCGTCGATCTTCTACCCGGCCGACGACGAGGACGAGTGCCTCGACGCCAAGGCCGTCTGCGCCCTGTGCCCCGTCGCCGACCCCTGCCTGGAGCACGCCCTCGGCGTCCGCGAGAAGGTCGGGATCTGGGGCGGGTGCACCGAGCGCGAGCGTCGGCGCATCATCCGCCAGCGGCGCCGATCGGCCTAGGGCCCCCGTGACCGAGCCCGGGCCCGCCGGGCGACGAGGCCGAGGGTCGTCGTCCGCCGCATCCGGGCCGACGAGGGGGCCCGCCTGCGTCAGGTGCGCCTCGAGGCCATCGCCGAGAGCCCGGGGGAGTTCACGACCCGCCTGGAGGCGGCCGAGGCCCGCCCGCCGTCGGCCTGGGACCGGGTGGCCGAGGCCCACAGCGCGGCGGCCGACCAGGCCACCTGGTTCGCCGATGCCGACGGCACCACCGCCGGGATGGTCGAGCGCCTTCCGCACCGACGACGGCGCCGTGACCATGACCTCCCTGTGGTCGGCGCCCGGGTTCCGCCGCCAGGGCGTGGCCGACGCGCCTGGTGGCCACCGTGCGCGACTGGGCCCGGTCCGGCGGCGCCCACGAGCTGCGCCAGTGGCTGGTGGAGCGCAACGCCCACGCCCGGGCCTTCCACGACGCCCTGGGCTTCGTGCCCACCGGGTCCGAGCGGCCCTACGAGCCCCAGCCCCGCCTCCGCGAGGTCGAGCTCCGCCTGCCGCTGGCCTGAGCGGCGCCGACACCCCCTCGCCGGGCCCGGGGGGCCGTGCTCCTAGGTTCGGCGCCCATGACCGACGCCGCCCCGCCCCCGGACGCCGCCCCCGCCCTGGCCGAGCTGGGCGGCTGGCCCCAGGTGCTCGGTGCCCTGACCCAGCGGCGCGACCTCACCCCCGCCGAGGCCCGGGCGGCCATGGCCGAGGTGCTGGCCGGCGAGGCGACCCCGGCCCAGATCGCCGGGTTCATCGTGGCCCTGCGCATGAAGGGGGAGACCACCAGCGAGATGGGCGGGCTGCTCGACGCCATGCTCGGCGGCGTCGGAGCGGGTGCCGCTCCCGTCGGTCGAGGGCGTGGTCGACATCGTGGGCACCGGCGGCGACCGCAGCCACTCGATCAACGTCTCCACCATCTCCGCCCTGGTCGTGGCGGGTGCCGGCGCCAAGGTCTGCAAGCACGGCAACCGGGCCGCCTCGTCGTCGTGCGGGTCGGCCGACCTGCTCGAGGCCCTGGGCGTGGTGATCGACCTCGGCCCGGAGGGCGTGGCCCGCTGCGTGGCCGACGCCGGGATCGGCTTCTGCTTCGCCCCCCGCTTCCACGCCTCCATGCGCCACGCCGGGCCCGACCCGCAGGGAGCTCGGCGTGCCCACGGTGTTCAACATCCTCGGGCCGCTGGCCAACCCGGCCCGGGTGCGCCGCTACGTGGTCGGCGTGGGAGACCCGTCGATGGCCGAGCGCATGGCCGAGGTGCTCCTGTCCCACGGCGCCGAGCGGGCCTTCGTGGTCCACGGCGGCGACGGCCTCGACGAGATCACCATCACCACCACCTCCAACGTCATCGAGGTGGTCGACGGCGAGGTCCGGCCCCTCACCGTCGACCCGACCGCCTACGACCTCGGCCCGGCCCACCTCGACGAGCTGCGCGGGGGCGACCCGGCCACCAACGCCCGGCTGGCCCGGGCCGTGCTGGCCGGCGACGACGGCCCGCACCGCGACATCGTGGTGCTCAACGCGGCCGCCGGCCTGGTGGCCGCGGGTGCCGCCCCCGACTACGCCGCAGGGGTGGCCATGGCCCGCACCGCGCTGGACTCCGGTGCGGCCTCCGACGCCCTCGACGGCCTGGTGGCCACCTCGGTCGCGGCCCGCACCGAGGGCCTCTGAGCCGCGCGGAGGCCCGCTCAGGCCCCGGGCCGGGCCTGGGGGCGGGAGCCGGGCTCGGTCTCGGGCACGGCGTAGGGGCTGACGCGGTCGATCCCCGCCTCGGCCTCCAGCTGGGTGACCTCCCGGCGGGCGGCCTCCAGGGTGTCGAGCTGGTCGGCCAGCTGGTCGAGGGCGCTGCGCTGGCCGGCTGCCACCCGAGGGGCCTGGGACTGGGCCGCCTCCACCGAGAGCTGGCCCGCCAGGCGCTCCACCTCCCGCACCCGGGTCGAGAGGGCGGCGACGTGGGCCCGGCGGGTCTTGGCCGGCATGCGGGCGGTGACGACCACGTGGCCGTCGAGGGCCACGGCCTCGGCCTCCAGCTCGCGGGCGATCTCGGCCAGCTGCGGGTTGGCCGTGGGGGTGGCGGCCGCGGATCGGGCCACCGCCACCGCGCTGCGCAGGCGCCGGTGGAGACGGGGGTTGGCGGTGGGCTTGGCCAGCCACGAGGTCGGTGCCGCGGTGGCCACCTCGGGACTGACCCGGTTGCGCCGGGACAGGGCCCGGGCCCCCAGCAGGGCGGCGATGAGCAGGACGACCACGGTGGCCGCGCCCAGCCCCATGAGCACCAGGAGCAGGGTGACGAGGGTCTCCATCGCCCGCGAGGCTACCGGGGGCCGGCGGCCCCCGACAGGGCGGACGACCGGGCTCGGACCGGGCCTCGTCGTCCGGCGCCGGCCCGTCCGGGGGACCGGTCCGGGGCCCGGTCGGCAGCGGTGGGCCGGGGCGGGCGGGCCGAGAAGTCGGGGAGGGCGGGCCACGCCGAGGCCAGGCCGCCGGTGCTGGAGACGATCCGGACCCGCCCCGCCGCCCGGTCGAGCCAGGCGGCCACGCAGAGCACCTCGGCGGTGAGGGCGTCGGAGGCCACCGGCCCGGGGCCCTCGTCGACCGGCGGCGAGACGCCGGCCACCAGGTCGAGCGAGCGGACCTGGCCGTCGGGGCCCCACGCCGAGGTGAGGACCCCGCCCTCGAGCACGACCCCGGCTCCGCCGGGCAGGGCCAGCTCGGTGCGGCCGCTGGCCCGCAGGGCCTCGACCCGCCGGCCGCGGCGCAGGGCGGCCACGACGGCGACGGCCCGGTCGCGCACGTCGGCCGCCTCCTCGAACCGCTCGGCCGCGGCCAGGCGGTCCATCTGCTCGGCGAGGGGCGAGAGCAGGAGGTCGGGGCGCGACCCCCATCCGGCCCGCACCGCAGCGACGACCCGTGCGTAGACCTCGGGGTCGAGGTCGCCCGTGCACGGGCACAGGGCCCGCCCCAGCTGCGCCGGGGCGCACGGTGCCCCCCGTCGGCCGGGCCGGCCGGTGCACCGGCGAAGCGGCAGGGCCGTCTGCACCGCCTCGACCACCCGCGCCGCGGCCCGGTGCGACGGGAACGGCCCCAGGTGGTCGGCCGCCGACCCCTTCACCGTGCGCACCACCGACAGCCGGGGGAAGGCCTCGTCGGTGAGGCGGACCCAGGCCCGGCTGCCCCGGGCCCGGCCCTGGCGGTTGAACCGGGGGTCGTGGGCCCGGATGAGGCGCAGCTCGAGCACCGCGGCCTCGAGCGTGGAGCTGCACACGACGGTGTCGACGGCCTCGGTCTCGCGGAGCAGCTGGCCGACCTTCCGGCGCTCGTCGCCGGAGAAGTAGGAGCGGACCCGGGAGCGCAGGTCGGTGGCCTTGCCCACGTAGAGCACCCGTCCGGACCGGTCGCGGAACCGGTAGACGCCCGGCGCCCGGGGCAGGTGCTCGGTGAGGCGCAGCTTGGCCGCCTGCGGGTGCCGGGCCATGGTGGGCAGCTCGATCAGGTCGTCGAGGCCCAGGACCCCGAGGCCGGCGGCCCGCTCCAGCAGGGCGTGCAGCAGGTCGCCGGTGGCCAGGGCGTCGTCGAGGGCGCGGTGCGAGGGCTGGTGGGGGAGGCGCAGGCGCGAGGCGAGGGTGCCCAGGCGGCAGTTGGGCACCTCGTCGCGGACGAGGCGGCGGGCCAGGGCGCACGTGTCGACGACCCGGTTGGTGAACCGGGGTCGGCCGTGGCTCTCGAGGGCGGCGTTGAGGAAGCCCATGTCGTAGCGGACGTTGTGACCGACGATGACGGCGTCGCCGACGAAGTCGACGAAGGCGCTCAGCACCGGCCCGAGGCGGGGCGCGGGGAGCACCATGGCGTCGGTGATGCCGGTGAGGACCGTGATCTTGGGCGGGATGGACAGTCCCGGGTTCACCAGCGTCTGGAACGTGCCCAGGCACTCGCCGCCGCGCAGGCGGACGGCCCCGACCTCGGTGATGCCCCCGTCCTCGGCCCGTCCCCCGGTGGTCTCGATGTCGAGCACGCAGAAGGTGACCTGGTGCAGCGGTGTGCCGAGCTCGTCGAGGCTGGTCTGGCCGACCACCCCGTCGGTCCTCCTCGTCCCGGCCACCCCGCCGACGGTAGGCGAACACCTGTACCCCGTCAACGGGCGGCGGGCCGGTGCCTGCTCGGTACAGTGCGCCCGTGGCCGATCCTGCTCCCCGCTACCGCTGCACGTCGTGCGGCAACCTCACCCGCTTCGACGTCACCGCCACCCGGCGCACCCGATCGTTCCACCACTACACGGTGGGTGGTGAGCTCACCGTCGAGCGCTCCGACGTCCTGGCCGAGGACGTGGAGGCGGTCGAGTGCACCTGGTGCGGCCCGGCCGGCGTGGTCGAGACCCTCAGCGCCGAGTAGGGGACGTGGCGGCGCCCGCCCCGAGGGGGGACGACCGCACCGCTCTGCTCCACGACGTCCTCGAGGTCGCCCTGGCCGTGGCCCGCCAGGGCGACGGGTCCGACGCGCCGGCCCCGCTGCGGCCCTACCTGCGCATGCGCCACCGGGTGCCGCGCGCCCTCGCCGCCGCCGACCGGGCCGGCGACGACGACGCCTTCCGCGCCCGGGTGGCCCTGGTGGTGGGCGACGACGACCTCGGCCCGGCCGAGGCCCTCTGGCTCACCCGCCCCGAGGGCTGGGAGGCCGACCTCGAGGCGCTGGTCGACGCCCACCGGGCCGCCCGCGAGGAGGGCGACGCCCGCCGCCTGCTCGACCGCGAGCGACGGGCCCGGGAGGCGGCCGAGGCCGACCGCGACCGCGCCGCGGCCCAGGCCGACGAGGCCGAGGCCACCCGCGACGAGGCCCGGGCCGCGGCGGAGGGCGCGGAGGCTGCGACCACCGCCGCCGAGAGGCGCGCCGAGGCCGCCCTCGAGGAGCGCGCCGCGGCCATCGCCTCGCTGAAGGACCTGGAGGCCGCCCACGCCCGGGCCCACGAGGAGCTGCGGACCCTCCGCGACGATCGCGACGCCCTGTGTGAGGAGCGCGACGTCCTGCGCACCGAGCGCGATGCCCTGCGCACCGAGCGCGACGCCGGGCGCACCGACCCCGAGACGGGGGACGGGCCGGGGCCGTCGCCCCGCACGGTGCCCGACGGCTGCGACGACACGGCTGCGGCGCCGACCGCGGACGACGACGGGGCACGCCCGGGCCCGGGTCTCTCGCCCGCCGTCGGCGAGGCGGTGGCGGCCTCGGCTGCAGCTGCCGCCGACCTGGCCGCCTCCCTGGCTGCGGTGGCCGCCCACCTGGGCCACCGCGCCGAGCCCCCCACCACAGCCGAGACCGCGACCCGGACCGCCGGCGACGCCGGGCCGCGGCCCGAGCGGCGCCGGCCCGGCGGACGCGGGCCCCGCGCACGGGGCGGTCGGGGTCCCCTGCGCCGGCCGGTGCCGCTGCCCGGGGGCGTGCACGACGACTCGGTGGAGGCAGCCGAGCACCTGGTGCGCCTGCCGCGGGCCGCCCTGCTGGTCGACGGCTACAACGTCTCCATGGCCACCTGGCCCGACCTGGCCATCGACGCCCAGCGCCGACGCCTCGTCGCCGCCCTGGGCGACCTCCAGGCCCGCTGCGGCGCCGAGGTGGTGGTCGTCTTCGACGGCGTCGACGACGGCAGCCTCCGACCGGTCCGCCCCGACCGGCCGCTGCGGGTGGAGTTCACCCCCGACGCGGTCGAGGCCGACGACGTGATCATCGAACGGGTCGCCCGGGTGCGTCCGGGTCGCCCCGTGGTGGTGGTGTCCGACGACCGCCGCGTGCGCGACGGGGCCCGGGCCGGCGGGGCCAACCTGCTCACCACCGACCAGCTGCGGGCCGTGATCGGGCGCCGGGCCGGGTGAACGCCCCCGACGGGGACCCGCCCGGCCCCGTCCTCCTGGCGGCCCCCCCGATGGTGGGTCGGGGGCCCGAGCTGGCCGCGGTGGCCGCCGTGCTCGACGCGCCCGGTGGTCGGGGGGTGCTGCTCACCGGCCCCATCGGCGTGGGCAAGACCCGCCTCGCCACCGAGGTCATGGGACGACGGGCCGCGACCGGCAGCGCAGTGCTGCGGGTGATCGCCACCTCGGCCACCGAGGACATCCCGCTCGGCGCCCTGGCGGCCGATCGTGCCCCGCGGGGTGCGGGCCGGGGACGGCGTGGTCGAGCAGCTGGCGACCGACCTGGCCGCCGCAGGCCGGCGACACCCCGCTGCTCCTGGTCGTCGACGACGTCGACCACCTCGACCCGCAGTCCCACGCCGTCATCCGGGCGCTCGTCGAGCGCCGGCTGGTCCGGGTGGTGGGCACGGCCCGCACGCCCCTCGGCCCCCTCCCCGCCCCCTGGTCGGCGCCGGGCGTGGTCACCCTCCAGCTCTCGGACCTCGACCCCGACGCGGTGGCCGAGGTCCTGGTCGCCACCCTCGGCGGCCCGGTGGCGGCCGAGATGACCCGACGGCTGGCCGACGGCCACCGAGGGCAACCCGCTCCTGCTCCGCGAGGCCCTCACCCTCGCCGGCCTCGACGGCAGCCTGCGACGGGTCGACGGGATCTGGTCGCTCACCGACGCGGTGCGGCCCGCGGCCCCGCTGGGCGACGTGGTCTCCGGCCGCCTCGCCCCCCTCGCCGTGGCCGCTCGCGACGCGCTGGAGCTGGTCGCGGTGGCCGAGGTCCTGCCCGTGCCCCTGGCCGACGATCTCGTCGGGGCCGCGGTGCGGGCCGAGCTGGAGCGGGCCGGGCCTGGTGCGCCGGGACGAGGTGCTGGGCCAGGGCGGTGGTCCGCCCCGCCCACCCGTTCTACGGCGAGGCCCTGCGGGCCGAGCTGGGCCCCATCGCCCGCCGGCACCACGCCCGACGGCTGGCCGACGCGGCCGAGGCCACGCCGGGGGAGGTGGTCGACACCATGCGGGTGGTGGCCTGGCGGGTCGACGCGGGCGGGGCGGTCGGGGCCGACCTCCTGGCCCGCGCCGCCCGGGAGGCCCGGCGCCGCTCCGAGTTCGGCCGGGCCCTCGACCTGGCCACCCGTGCCGTCGAGGCCGGCGGCGGGATCGACACCCGGCTGCTGCTGCGGGTGAGATCGAGAACGCGGTCGGCCACTTCACCCAGGCCGAGGCGACCTTCGCCCGCGTGGTCGACCCGCTGGTGGCGCCCGGGGCGGCGGGCCCCTCGGACGACGAGCCGAGGCGTCCCTGCGAGGTCTGGCCGCGCTGGCGTTGGCCTTCAACCGGGCGTGGGGCCTGGGCCGGGGGCGCGCGGCGCGCACGCTGCTGCGGGACGCCTCCGACGCCCTGGGCCGGGCGCCGACGGCGTCCGCCGTCATCGTCGCCGAGCGGCGCGACGAGCTGGCCGCCGACGCCGCCGCCCTGGCCGCCTTCACCGGCGACCCGGCCGGGGCCGTCGCCGAGGCCGAGGCCCTGGGCCCCGACGACCGGACGCCGCGGGTCGCGGCCCGACGCGGCCTTCGCCCTCGCCGCGGGGCTGCTGGGGGTGGGCCGGCCCGAGGCCGCGGTGGCCCGCTCGGACGTGGGGCCTGGCCGCCCTCGAGGACCTCGAGCCCGGCTTCGGACGGGCGCACCTTCGCCACCAACCTGCACCTGACGCGCATCATCGGCCTGGTCGAGGCGGGGCGCGTGGCCGAGGCCGAGGAGGCGGCCGAGGCGACGTTCCGGCGCTCGGCCAGCACCGGGTTCGTCACCGGCCAGGCGGTGGCGGCGTGGGCCCGGGGTCGGGTCGAGTCCGTGGGCGGCCGCCCCGTCCGGGCCGAGCGCTGGCTGCGCGAGGCCCGCCTCCTCGAGCGAGACCTCCAGACCCGTGGACGGCGGCGCTGGTCGCTGGTGGCCCTCGGGCTGGTCCTGATGAGCCAGGGTCGCCACCCCGAGGCCGCCGGCGTCCTCGCCGAGCTCGACCGCCTCGATGCCGAGGAGCCCGCCGACGACCGCTTCGTGCAGGCCGACGAGACCCGGCTGCGGGCGGCCGTCCTGGTCCACGAGGGGGCCCTGTCGGCCGCCGACGAGCTGCTGTCGGCCACCGCCGCCGACGCCGCGTCGGCCGGTGCCACCGGGGTGGCCGCCACCCTCTGGCACTCGCTCGTGCTCACCTCGGTGGCCCCCCGCCTGGTGGTCGACGCCGCCGGCGCCCTCGTGGAGGTCGGCCCCACCCTCGACGGCCTGGTCAACGGCTGTCGGGTGGCCGACGCCGCCGCGGTGCTGCGCCGACGACCCCGCCGGTCGGATCCAGGCCGCGGCGACCCTGGCCGAGGCCGGGGCGGTGCGCCTCGCCGTGGTCGTGGCCCGCCGCACCGCGGCCGACGCGGCGGCGGCGGGCCAGCGGGGCACGGCCCGCACCGCCACCGAGCTGGCGGCCCGGGCCGCGGCCCGCGGCGAGGGTGAGGGGACCGACACCGACGTGCCGTCGGCCGAGCTGGGGACGCTGGGCCCGCGCCAGCGCGAGGTGGTGCTGTTGGCCGCCCAGGGCCGGTCCAACCACGACATCGCCGAGCGCCTGGGGATCGCGGTGCGGACCGTGGAGAACCACCTCCACCGGGCCTACGCCGAGCTCGGGCTGCAGGGCCGCCGCGGGCTCGGCCTCCCTGCTGCGCCCCGACGTCCGGCCGGGCTGATCCGCGGTCGGCGGGGTCGGCGGGGCTCAGCGCGGCGCAGCGCAGGCCGGCGGCCGGCACCTCGCCGTCGACGAGGTAGGCGGTCACGGGCTCGTCGATGCAGTCGCTCTGGGAGCTGTAGATCGTGTGCTGGTCGCCGACGAAGGTGACCAGGACGGATCCGTCGATGATCTCCGCGGCCTGCTCGGACTGCTCGTAGGGCGTGGCCGGGTCGTTGGTGGTGCCGATGACGACGACGGGCGGAGCACCCGCGAGCGAGCCGGGGGCGAGGGGGGCCAGGGGCTCCTCGGCCGGGGGCAGGCCCCAGCAGCCGGGCTCGCCCACCGCGAACCAGGCCCCCCAGAAGGGCAGCTGGGCCGACCACGGGCCCACGAGCGACGGGTCGCCCTCGGGCTCGGCGGCGCGGGCCTCCTGGTCGGCGCAGCGGATGGCCCCCCGGGCATCGGCGTCGTCGACCCAGGTGCCGTCGGGCTGGCGGCCGAGGTAGTCGTCGCGGAGGGCCAGCAGCGTGCGCCCGGTGGGGTCGGGGGCCAGCGCCTCGGCCAGGCCCTGGTCGAGCACCGGCCAGGCCGACGGGCTGTAGAGGGCGGAGGCGACGGCCACGTACAGCTCGCCCACGCCCAGGGTGCCGGCGCGGGTCGTGGCGTCGGGTCCGGCGAGGGTGTAGTCGGCGGGGATGCGGCCCGGCCTCCAGGCGATCGACGAGACCGAGCAGGGTCGCCTTCGGGTCGGCCCCGAGGGTGCAGCCCTCCCTGTCGCCGCACCCGGCCAGGTAGGCGTCGAGGGTGCGCTCGAAGCCGGCGGCCTGGGCCAGGGTGTCGGTCACCGGGTCGGCGCCGGGGACGGCCACGCCGTCGAGCACCATGGCCCGGACCCGGCCGGGGTAGAGGCGCAGGTACTCCATGCCGATGGTGGTGCCGTAGCTGTAGCCCACGTAGCTCAGGAGCTCGTCGCCCAGCGCCCCCCGGAGGGCGTCGAGGTCGCGGACCGTCGCCCGGGTGCCCACCACCTCCAGGAGGTCGCCGACGGCCTCGGTGCAGGCGGCGGTGTCGGCCTCGGCCTCGGCCCGGATGGCGTCGACGTCGGCCTGGTCCTCGGGCGTGGGGTCGACCTCGGGCTCGAGCCACTCGGCGTCGGACGTGCAGTCGATCCGCTCGGACCGCCCCGTGCCCCGCGGGTCCCAGCTGACCACGTCGAAGCGCTCGTCGAGGCCGGCGGGGAGCCCACCGTCGACGAAGCCCTCCAGGAAGTCCACCCCCGAGGCACCGGGCCCGCCGGGGTTGAGCACCAGCGAGCCGAGGCGGTCACCGGTGGCCCGCTGGCGCACCACGGCCAGGTCGAGGGAGGCGCCGTCGACGTCGTCCCAACGGCGGGGGACCGTGAGGGTGGCGCACTCGAAGCCGTCGTCGCAGGCCGCCCACGCGCTCAGCGAGGCGTGGGCGGCGGGGTCGGTCGGACCCATCGGGTCCTCCACGCCCCCGGCCGGGGGCGCCGGATCGGCGGGCGGGGCCGTGCCGGTGGGGCCGGCGGGTGTGGCGGCTGCGCCGCGGTCGACCACCGTGGCGCTCGGCGCGGCGGGGCGCTGCACGCCCCGGCGACGACGACGGCCGCGGCGACGAGGAGGGCTCGGCCACGGCGCACCCGGTCATGGTGGCAGCCGGCGGCGTCGGTCCCGCCCCGTCACCGACGCGGTCCGGCCTCCCGGCACGGTCGGGGCCACTCGTCTAGACCGGTCGGTCAAGAGCGGCCTACGGTGGGCCGCCACGCCGGTCGAGCCCGAGGGGAAGAGCCGTTGTTCCAGTGGAGCGAGGAGCAGGAGATGGTGCGCGGGGCCGTGCGCCAGTTCATCGACAAGGAGATCCGGCCCCGGATCGACGAGTTCGAGTTCGGCGACACCCCGCCCTACGACGTCCTGCGCAAGCTGTTCAAGGACTTCGGCATGGACAGCGCCGCCCGCGAGCGCTTCGCCAAGCAGATCGCCTTCGAGACCGCGGTCAGCGAGGCGGTGGAGAAGGGCGAGGTGCCGCCCGAGAAGCCGGCCCGCGACGGCGACGGCGGGGCCTCCTCGCTCACCCTCATCCCCATCATCGAGCTGTGCAAGGTGTGCCCCGGCATGGTCACCGCCATGGGCGTCTCGATGGGACTGACCTCGGCCGCCATCTCCAGCAAGGGCACCATCGCCCAGAAGGAGCGGTGGGTCCCGGACCTGCTGACCCTCGACAAGATCGGCGCCTGGGCCATCACCGAGCCCGGCTCGGGCTCCGACGCCTTCGGCTCGATGCGCTCGACCGCCCGCCGCGACGGCGACGAGTACGTCCTCAACGGGTCCAAGACCTTCATCACCAACGGTCCCTACGCCGACACCATCGTGTTCATCTGCAAGCTCGACGAGGGCAACGACCCCTCCGAGCGCAAGATCTTGTCCTTCGTGCTCGACAGGGGGATGCCGGGCCTGGAGCAGTCCAAGCCCCTGCGCAAGATGGGCATGCACTCCTCGCCCACCGGCGAGCTGTTCCTCGACGACGTGCGGGTCGGCATCGACCGTCTCGTGGGCGAGACCGAGGACGTGGCCAAGGGCGGCCGCGAGGGGGCCAAGGCCACCTTCATGCAGGAGCGCTCGGGGGTGGCCGCCATGGCCCTCGGGATCATCGAGGAGTGCCTCGACCTCTCCGTGGCCTACGCCAAGGACCGGGTCCAGTTCGGCCAGCCCATCGGCGACTTCCAGCTCATCCAGGACAAGCTGGCCCGGATGGAGGTGGCCCGCCTCAACGTCGAGAACCTGGTGTTCCGCACGATCGAGATGTCCGCCGCAGGCCACACCATGACCCTCGCCGAGGCGTCGGCCATGAAGCTGTACTCGGCCCGGTCCGCCACCGAGGTGGCCATGGAGGCGGTGCAGCTCTTCGGCGGCAACGGCTACATGAGCGAGTTCCGCGTCGAGCAGCTCGCCCGCGACGCCAAGGTCCTGCAGATCTACGCCGGCACCGACGAGATCCAGATCACCCACATCGCCAAGGACCTCCTTCGTCGCTAGTCACGGGGGGCGGTGCGGGTGCCGGCTCCGATCTGCTCGGCTGGCGCCTCGCAGCCGTGCTGGTGGGTCGGCCTGCGGCCTCCGTGCCGGCACCGACGAGATCCAGATCACCCACATCGCCAAGGACCTCCTTCGTCGCTGGTCACGGGGGGCGGTGCGGGTGCCGGCTCCGATCTGCTCGGCTGGCGCCTCGCAGCCGTGCTGGTGGGTCGGCCTGCGGCCTCCGTGCCGGCACCGACGAGATCCAGATCACCCACATCGCCAAGGACCTCCTCCGTCGCTGGTCACGGGGGGCGGTGCGGGTGCCGGCTCCGATCTGCTCGGCTGGCGCCTCGCAGCCGTGCTGGTCGGGTCGGCCTGCGGCCTCCGTGCCGGCACCGACGAGATCCAGATCACCCACATCGCCAAGGACCTCCTCAGGAGGTGAGGTGCCGGCTCCGATCTGCTCGGCTGGCGCCTCGTCAGCTCCACAAGACGGAACTGCGTGTGCGACCCGGGGGGCGGGTAGGGGTTCACCTCGGATCCCGCCATCCTGGGAGCCGATCCCGACACCCACCGCTGGAGGCAGCATGACCCCCGACCCCGACCACACCGACGAGGCCACGCAGGCGGTCGACGAGGACGACGCCCAGGCCAGCCACGGTGCCGACCGGGCCCCGACCGAGGACGAGGAGGCCGCGGCCGAGCGGGCCGGGACCGAGGTCCCCGAGTCCGTGTCCGACGCCTACGAGGAGGCGGCCGAGACCGGCGCCCACGTCGAGGGCGAGGGCGCGGTCTGAGCCCCGGCGTGCCACACGCCACCCCTCCGACCTGTTGGCGACGCCGGCAGGTGGGTAGGGGTGAGGCACGCAACGAACGGAGCAGCACATGAGTGCCAAGGGTGATGACGCCAAGGGTCGTGTCAAGGAGGCTGCCGGCAGCCTCACCGACGACGACGAGCTGAAGGACGAGGGCAAGGCCGACCAGGCCGGCGCCGAGGTCAAGGACAAGGTCGGCGACGCCGTCGACAAGGTCAAGGGCGTCTTCAAGAAGGACTGAGCCACCCGTACTGCGCACGGAGCCCCGCCCCCGGGCGGGGCTCCGTCGCGTCTGCTCGGAGGTCGGGACCCGCCCGCACGCGGGGCCGGGGGGCTCAGCCCGTGAGGGTGACCTCGCCCGGGACGGGGGTGGCCGGCGGCGCCTCGGCCCCACCGTCACCGTCACCGCCGCCACCGCCGTCCCCGGCGTCGAGGCGGAGGGCCAGGAGGTGCGACACGTCGCCGCCGGAGATGGGCCACACGATCGTGTCGCCCACCACGGCGGGCGAGCCGTTCACGGCGACGCCCACGTCACGCCGCCAGACCTCGGCGCCGGTGGCCCGGTCGTAGGCGAGGAGCAGACCGGCGTAGGTCGAGGTGAGCAGCAGGTCGTTCACCACCGTCACCGCACCGAGGGCGTCGCCGGGCACGTCGGTCTGCCAGTCGATCGCGCCGGTGGCGGCGTCGATCGCCACCAGCGTGCTGGGATGGCTGCCCAGCTGGGCCGACAGGTTGAAGGTGGCCTCGGGGCCCTCGTAGGTCGAGGGCGCGTTGACGGCCACCGCGTAGACGGTGCCGTCGGCCGCCGCCGGGGGCGTCTCCACCCCTCCCAGCACCCCGGGGGCCACCGTGGTGGGCCCGTCGAAGGTGGTGAGGTCGTCGTTCTGGTGCAGCCCCACCGGCGTGTCCCACAGCACCTCGCCGGTCTCGGGGTCGTAGCCCAGGACCCGGCCGCCCTTGCCGGTGTGGGTGACCACCCGGCCCCCGTCGGGCAGCTCGACGAGCTGGGTCAGGACCATGTCGCGGTCCCAGATGTCGTGGGGGAACACCTGGTGGTGCCACCGCATGGTGCCGTCGGGGGCGAGGGCCAGGGCGCTGTCGGTGTACAGGTCGTCGCCGGGCCGGCTGGCGCCGGCGGGGAAGCCCGGCGCGCCGGGCGACGGCCACGGGTTCGACGTGCCCCACCAGCTCTCGCCGGTGGCGGGGTCGACCGCCGGTGGGTACCAGGCCCCGCCGCCGTGGTTGACCTCGGCGTTGCCCCAGAAGTCGTCGGGCACCGTCTCGACCTGCCACACGACGTGGCCGTCGCCCTGGTCGAGGGCGTAGAGGGTGCCCCGGGACCCCGGCGCCAGGGCCTGGGTGGCGACCAGCACGCAGCCGCCCACCAGGGCCGGGGCCATGTCGACCTCGTTGCCGGGGGCCACCTCGAGGTCGCGCTCCCAGTCGACGGCGCCGGTGTCGGCATCGTGGGCGACGACGGTCGCGGTGTCGGAGATGCCGAACACCCGGCCCCAGCCCACGGCCACCCCCGCGGGCCCGAAGATGCTGACGTCGCGGGCCACGGACCACACCTCGACGCCGTCGTCGAGGGCGACGGCACGGGTGCTGCCGTCGAGGGCGCCGACGTAGACCCGGTCGTCGACCACCACCGGGTTGGTCGTGAGGTTGCCGAAGAGGGCGGCTCCGGGGACGTCGTGGGTCCAGGCCTGGCCCAGGCGGTCGATCGTCGAGGAGTCGATGGGCGAACCGGTGGCGGTCCGGGTGTTGGCCGCGTCGCCGTTGGGGGAGGGCCAGCCCGTCGGGCTCGGCCGTCACCTCCGGGGGCAGGCCCGTGCCGCACCGGCCCCCGGCGGGCGCCTGGCCACCGGCCGGGGCGGGACCCAGGGCTGCGGCCCCCAGCACGCCCACGCAGGGCAGGAGCGTCGTGGCCCGTCGGGAGAGGTGGGCGGAGGGGCGGCGGAGGCTCACGGCGCACCAACCTGCCACGCCCGGACGGCGCCCGCCGTCGGGGCGGCCGCCCCCGGCCCGGACGCGACCGCGTGGGGGGTGACGACCCGTGGCGCGGTCAGACGCCCATCGAGCGGCCCACGATCTCCTTCATGATCTCGGTGGTGCCGCCGTAGATCGTGGTGATGCGGGCGTCGAGGTAGGACCGGGCGATGGGGTACTCGAGCATGTAGCCGTAGCCGCCGTGGAGCTGGAGGCAGCGGTCCACGGTGCGCTTCTGGAGCTCGGTGCACCACCACTTGGCCTCGGCCGCCTCCTCGGCGGTGAGCTCGCCGGCGACGAGGGCCTCGACGCAGCGGTCGACGAACACCCGGGCCAGGTCGATCTCGGTCCGCAGGGTGGCCAGCTCGAAGCGACTGTTCTGGAACGACCCGACGGGTTGGCCGAAGGCGGTGCGCTCCTTGACGTAGTCGAGCGTCCAGCCCAGGGCGGCCTCGGCCGCAGCCACCCCGGCGGCCGCGATGGAGAGCCGCTCCTGGGGCAGGTTGTGCACCAGGTGCACGAAGCCCTGGCCCTCCTGGCCCAGCAGGTTCTCGACGGGGACCGAGACGTCGGAGAAGAACAGCTCGGCCGTGTCCTGGCTGTGGAGGCCGATCTTGTCGAGGTTCCGTCCCCGCTCGAAGCCGTCCATGCCCCGCTCCAGCACGACCAGGCTCATCCCCTTGTGGCGCTGGCCGGGGTCGGTCTTGACCGCGGTGATCACCAGGTCGGCGTTGATCCCGTTGGTGATGAACGTCTTGGCCCCGTTGACCACGTAGCGGTCGCCATCACGCAGGGCGGTGGTGCTCATCGAGGCCAGGTCGGAGCCGATGCCGGGCTCGGTCATGGCGATGGCGGTGATGAGCTCGCCCGAGCAGATGCCGGGTAGCCAGCGGGCCTTCTGCTCCTCGGTGGCGAGGGACAGGAAGTAGGGGAGGCAGATGTCGTTGTGCAGGGTGAGCCCCAGCCCCGCCCCGCCGGTGCCGGCGTAGGCCAGCTCCTCGCCCAGGATGAGGTTGAAGCGGAAGTCGTCGACGCCGCCGCCGCCGTGCTCGGCGGGGACGTCGACGCCGAGGAAGCCGGCTGCGCCGGCGGTGGTGAACAGCTCGCGGGGGACGATCCCGTCGCGCTCCCAGTCGAGGAACGAGGGGACGACCTCCTTCTCGACGAAGGCCTTGACGCTGGCGCGGAACTGGTCGTGCTCGTCGGCGAACAGGGTGCGGCGCATGCGGGCACGGTACCGGCCACCGTGGCCTCCGAGCCCGGTCCGGGACGGCCGGCGGGCGGTCAGGTCCCGGCTGCGACGGCGGCCTCGCGGCGGGCGGCCAGCGAGGCGGGCCGGGGCGGGAAGGCCCAGTGGAACGTGGCCAGCAGGGCGTTGACCCCGGGCCGCACGACCAGGGCGTCGACGGGGGGCGCCACCGGCAGCCGCAGGTCGGCCTGGGCCCAGAGGGGGAGCAGGCCCACCGCGGCGGTGGCCACGGCCAGGTGGGCGGGGCGCGCCAGCAGGGGGACGGGCGGGTTGAACAGGAAGCGGAGGGTGGAGCGCCCGTCGGGACCGAGGCGGAGGTCGGACCTCCGGTCGGCCAGCCAGGCGCGGGTCGCGTCGGCGGTGCGGGGGACGTCCGGGGCGCCGAGGCGGACGGCCACCTCGGCCATCTCGTCGCAGTAGCGGTCGGCGTCGGCGTCGCTCAGGCGCCGGCGGCCGTAGGCCTGGTTCGCGGCGAGGAACGAGTCGACCTCGGTCACGTGGACGTAGGCCACCAGCTCGGGGTCGGCCGCGTCGTAGGACGTGCCGTCGACGAGGGTGCCGCGGACCCGGCGGTGGACCCGGCGCACGGTGGCCACCGCCCGCTCGGCGTCGGCGGTCGTGCCGAAGACTGTGGCCACGATGAAGCGGGAGGTCCGCTCCAGACGGCCGAACGGGTCGTCGCGGTAGGAGGAGTGCTGGGCCACGCCGGCCATGACCGCGGGGTGCAGGGCCTGGAGGAGCAGCGACCGGAAGCCTCCGATGATGGTGGCGGGGTCGCCGTGGAGGCTCCACGCCGCGCTGCCGGGCCCGAACAGGCCCGGGTCGGCGCCGTCCACGTCGACCAGGCCCTCGAGGGACGGGGCGGTGGCCTCGGGGCCGGGGTCGGCCGCCCGCGCCAGGGCCCGCACCGCCGCACGAGGGTCGGGCACCGGGAGTCCCACGCCCGCACGGTAGGCCGACGCGGTGGGAGCCGACGGGCCAGGGCCTACAGTGACCGGAGAACGCCGGGGAGCTCGGGGCAGCCGGGCTGAGAGGGCGGACGGCCACCACGGTGGCGCGCCGCCGACCCGTGAACCTGCTCTGGACAATGCCAGCGGAGGGATGCGAGTGCCCGACCAGCCCCGTGGAGACGACAGCGTGGAGCCGCGCCCGCCGGGGCCGCCTCCCGCCACCGTCGTGGTCCTCGCCGGCGGCGACGAGGGCCCGGGGGGGCTGCGCCTCCCCGCCGCCGACCTGGTGGTGGCGGCCGACTCCGGCGCCGAGGTGGCCCGCCGCCTCGGCCTCCGGGTCGACGTGCTGGTCGGCGACCTCGACTCGGTCCGGGCCGACACCCTGTCCGCCCTGCGCGACGCCGACACCGAGGTCGTCCGCCACCACCGGGACAAGGACGCCACGGACCTCGAGCTGGCCCTGGCCCTGGCGACCGTCGGTGACCCGACGCGGGTGGTGCTCGTCGGTGGCCACGGCGGGCGCCTCGACCACGCCCTCGCCGTGCCCGGTGCCCTCGCCACCGTCGCCCGCCCCGGGCGCCGGGTCGAGGCGTGGCTGGGCCCGGCCTCGCTCCAGGTGACCCAGGACGAGGTGTGGGTCGACGGCCGCGGTCCGGGGAGCTGGTGTCGCTGCTGCCCTGGGCCGGTCCCGTCCACGGCACCACCACCGAGGGCCTGCGGTGGGCGCTCGAGGACTCGACCCTGGAGGCCGGCTCGACCCGAGGCGTCAGCAACGAGGTGACCTCCGCGCCGGCGCGGGTGCGCATCACCGGGGGCACGCTCCTGGTGGTCCGCCCCCACGCCCTCACCCCCGCGGCCGACCGGCGCCTCCCCGTCCCGGACCGCCCGGCCCCCGGAGGACCGGCGTGAGCGGCGCCCCCACCGGCCTCGGTGCCGTCCCGGGCTCCCGCCCGCCGGGGTCGCCCTCGGGCCCGGCGCGGTGGCTGCCGCCGACCCTCGTGGTGCTGGCCGCCCTCGGCACCTGGGAGGCCTGGGTGCGCATCCGCCACGTCCCCGACTACGTGCTGCCCCCGCCCAGCCGGGTGGCCCGGACCGCCGTCGACTCCTGGCACCTGCTCCCCGGCCACCTGGGCACGACCCTGCTGGAGACGGTGCTGGGCCTGGTGGCCGGCGCCGCCGCAGGGGTGGGGATCGCCCTGCTGGTGAGCGGCGTGCCCCTGGCCCGGCGCAGCCTCGGGCCGCTGCTGGTCGCCAGCCAGACCATCCCCATGATCGTGCTGGCCCCGCTCTTCGCCATCGTCTTCGGCTTCGGGCTCACGCCCAAGGTCGTGGTCGTCGCCCTCATCACCTTCTTCCCGGTCACCATCAGCACCGTGGCCGGCCTGGACGGGGCCGATGACGAGCTCGTCGACCTGGTGCGGGCCCTCGGGGGCCGCACCGGGACCGTGCTGCGGGTGGTGCGGGGCCCGGCCGCCGTGCCCTCGTTCGTCGCCGGCCTGCGCATCTCCTCGGCCTACGCGGTGGCCGGCGCCGTCATCGCCGAGGGGACCGGGGGCAGCCGGGGCCTCGGCTTCTTCATCACCCGCTCCCAGTCCAGCTTCCGCGTCGACCGCATCATCCTCGCCGTGGTCGTGGTGGCCGCCATCTCCGCCGCCCTCTACGGCCTCGTCGGCCTCCTCGGCCGCCTGGCCACGCCGTGGCAGGGCGCCGGCGACCACCCCGTCGTCGCCGCCACCCCGTCCGCTCCCGTCGTCCCCCACCCGGAGGTGTCCCCGTGACCACCCGCACCCCCCACCCCCGGCGCCGCCGCGCCCTGGTCCTCGCCGTCGTGGCCGTCCTCGTGGGCGCCCTCGCGGCCTGCTCGGACGGCGGCGGGTCCGAGGACGCCTCCGACGAGGGTCTCGAGCCGGTGACCGTCGTCCTCGAGTGGAGCCCCAACACCAACCACTCCGGCGTCTACCTGGCCCAGGCGGAGGGCTGGTACGCCGACGCCGGCCTCGACGTCGAGGTCATCGAGCCCGGCGATGCCGGCTCGCTGCAGATCCTCGGCTCCGGCAAGGCCGACGTCGCCTTCACCGTCCAGGAGGAGCTGGTCCCGGCCCGGGCCGAGGGCGTGCCCGTCGTCGGCATCGGTGCGGTGATCGAGCACAACACCTCCAGCCTGCTGTCGCTGGCCTCCGACGACATCAGCCGGCCGCGGGACCTCGCCGGCCACCGCTACGGCGGCTTCGGCGGTCAGCTGGAGACGGCTCTGGTGGAGCGCATGGTCGCCTGCGACGGCGGGGACCCCGATGCCGTCGAGTTCGCGGACGTCGGTGAGGCCGACTACCGGTTGGGCCTCACCCGCGACCAGTACGACGCGGTGTGGATCTTCGATGCGTGGGACGGCATCCGCCTGGGCGACATCGAGGGGCTCGACACCACCACCATCCCCTTCGTCGACCACGCCGACTGCATCCCGGACTGGTACACGCCGATGCTGGCGACCAGCGAGGACGAGATCGCCGACCGGCCCGAGGTGCTCTCCTCGTTCATGGAGGTGACGGCCCGGGGCTACCGCGAGGCCATGGCCGACCCGCAGGCCGCGGGCGACGCCCTGCTGGGTGCCGTGCCCGACCTCGACCCCGACCTGGTCGCAGCGAGCAGCGAGTACCTCGCCACCCGGTACGCCGAGGACCCCGACCGGTGGGGCCAGATGACCGAGGAGCGCTGGACCGCCTTCGTCGACTTCCTCGTCGACGCCGGGCTCATCGACGAGCCCATCGACGTCGACCAGGCCTTCACCAACCAGTTCCTGCCCCAGGCCTGACGCTGAGCACCGAGGCCGCGCCCCCCGACGACCCGCCCGCCCCGGCCGGGCGGGTGGCGGTGCGCGGCCTCGCACCACGCCTTCGGCGCGGTGGACGTGCTCCGCGGCCTGGACCTCGACGTGGCGCCCGGGGAGTTCGTCGCGGTCCTCGGGCCCTCGGGCTGCGGCAAGAGCACCCTGCTCAAGGTCCTGGCCGGCCTCCTCGTGCCCGCGGCAGGCACGGCCGAGGTCGACGGGGCGACCGTGGTCGGCCACCCCGGCCGCACCGCCTACCAGCCCCAGCGCGACGCCCTGCTCCCGTGGCGACGGGTGGTGCCCAACGCGGCCCTGGGCGCCGAGCTGGCCGGCCGAGCCCGCGCCGACGCACGGGCCGACGCCGCCGCCCTGCTGGCCCGCTTCGGCCTCGCCGGCTTCGAGCGCTCCTGGCCGGCCCAGCTGTCCGGCGGCATGCGCCAGCGGGTGGCGGTGGCCCGCACCTTCCTGGTGGGGCGGGCCCCGCTGCTGCTCGACGAGCCCTTCGGCGCCCTCGACGCCCTCACCCGCCGCGACCTCTACGGCTGGCTGGAGGAGGTGTGGGGAGGTGAGGGCGGTCGCCCCAGCACCCTGCTCGTCACCCACGACGTCGACGAGGCCCTCACCCTCGCCGACCGGGTGGTGGTGCTCTCGGCTCGCCCCGGGCGGGTGGTGGCCGTCGAGCCGGTGCCCTTCGCCCGCCCGCGGGGCGTCGACGCGGCCGCCGACCCGGCATGGGGTGAGCTCCGCCGCCGCCTCCTCGAGGCGCTGGCCGGCTAGCGGGTCCTGGGATCGGAGGTCCCGTCGCCTCCGGCCGCCGGCCGATCCCGCGCCCGGGCCGAGAGGGGCTGGGGCGCTCGCCGTGCGGGACGACGGGCGGCCTCGGGCATGCTGGCGGGGTGGACGTGACCGCGGAGATGGACACCGCCAGCCCACCGGTGGCCCTGTTCGCCTGCATCGAGGACCTCGGCCGCTACCCCGAGTGGCTGGGCATGGTCACCCGCGCCGTGGCCCTGGACCCGGAGGACGGCGACGAGGGCCCGGCCTGGTCGATCGACATCCGGGGCAAGGTCGGCCCCCTGGCGCGGGCCAAGCGCCTCCGGATGGTGCGCACCGTGCACGACACCCCCTCGGCGGTCACCTTCGAGCGGCGCGAGCGCGACGGGCGCGACCACTCGTCCTGGGTGCTGCGGGGCGAGGTCGTGGAGGGCCCCGACGGCGCCCGCCTGGTGATGCACCTGCACTACGGCGGCAGCCTCTTCGGCCCGGTCCTCGAACGGCTCCTCGGCGACGAGATCGCCCGGTCCCGGCCCCGCCTGGCCGCCCTCGCGGCCGACGTGGGCGCCGGCTAGCCGAGGACGGCCACAGGGCCGGGCGCGACGGGCCGGGGGGCTTCGCCGGTAGGTTCGGGGGGCCGTTCCCCGTCTCCCAGGAGCCGTCCCGCCATGGTCGACGTCACCGACGCCACCTTCCAGACCGACGTCATCGAGCGCTCGAAGGACGTCCCGGTCGTCGTCGACCTGTGGGCGCCGTGGTGCGGCCCGTGCCGCCAGCTGGGCCCGATCATCGAGGACGTGGTCGACGCCACCGACGGCGGCGCGGTGCTGGCCAAGGTCAACGTGGACGAGAACCCGCAGATCGCCCAGGCCTTCCGTGTCCAGGGCATCCCCGCCGTGTTCGGCATCCGCAACGGGGCCGTGCTCGACAGCTTCGTCGGGGCCCAGGGCAAGGACGCGGTGCAGTCCTTCGTCGACGGCCTCCTCCCGACCGCCGAGGAGGGGGAGGTGGCCGAGCTGGTGGCCGAGGGCGACATCTCGTCGCTGCGCCTGGCGCTCGAGCTCGACCCGGCCAACGTCGAGGTCACCGAGGCCCTGGCCGAGGCCATGGTCGCCGACGACCGGGCCGAGGAGGCCCTCGAGCTGCTCACCCGCATCCCGGAGACGGCGAACACCCGCCGCATCGCGGCCCTGGCCCGCACCGGCGGCGAGGCCGCGGCCGACGACGTCGACGCCCGCCTCGACGCCCTGCTCGACCGGGCCGCGGCCGACGAGGAGGCCCGTCAGGAGCTGCTCGACCTGCTCGAGCTGCTGGGCCCTGAGGACCCGCGCACCGCCACCTACCGCAAGGCCCTCACCACCAAGCTCTTCTGAGCCGGGGCCGGGACGGGCCGGGACGGCGTCGTGGAGCTGCGTCGCCGGGACGACCACTGGCTCTGGGTGGGCGGCCCGGTCCCACCCGGCGCGGCGGCCATCACCGTCGGGCGCCTGGTCTCGGTGCGGGCCCGATCGGCCGGGTCGACCCACCTGCTGGCCCACGAGGCCGAGCACGTCCGCCAGTACCGCGAGCGCGGCGTCGCAGGCTTCCTGGTGGCCTACCTGCGTGACTACCTGGGCCTGCGGGCCCGGGCCTGGCCCCACTGGGCCGCCTACCGCCGCCTCGGCCTGGAGGTCGACGCCGAGTGGCGGGCCCGCCGCCCCGACCTGCCCCCGGTGCCGCTCCGCCGCTGATCCCGCCCGGGGGCGCCGGCCGGCGCGCGCGGCCCCGCGGGAGCCGGCCCCCTCGTCGGATCGGTGCCGTCGCGGCGGCGTCGACCACGTCGCCCTTCCGCGGCCGCGCCCGCCGTCGTACACTCACGTCGTCCCCGGTGGCTCCGGGGCCTGCGCTTCCCCTGTGCACCCGACGTCGCCTCCGTGGCGACCCGAGCCGGGAGGCGCCCCGTGCCCCACCCTGCACCACCCCGTCCGCCGACGCGGCCCGACCCCGACGACCCCTCCGGCCCCGACGACCCATCCGTCGCCGAGGCGTGGGACCGTGTCGACGACCTCTCGCCCGAGGATCTCGGGCCTCCCGACTGGCGTGAGCGGGTGGCCGAGCTCCGGGGTCGTCTCGGCCTCGACGTCCGCCTGGTGGCGTGGGGGCTGGCCGCGGTGGTGGCCGCAGGCGTCGCGGCCTGGCTCCTGCGCCCGGCCCCGGCGCCGTTCGAGGAGACCCTGCCCCAGGCATCGACCGAGGTCGTCGCCGCCGGCGCGCCCACCACCGACGCGTCGGGCGCCACCACCCCGCCCGGGGCCAGCACCACCTCGGCCCCCACCGAGCTGGTCGCCCACGCCGCCGGTGCGGTGGCCCACCCCGGCGTCTACCGGCTCGACCCCGCCGCCCGGGTCGACGACCTCGTGCGGGCCGCCGGCGGGCTCGCCCCCGACGCCGACGCGGCCCGCATCAACCTGGCCGCCCCGCTGGTCGACGGGGCGCGGGTCTACGTGCCGGCGGTGGGGGAGGACGATCCGCCCGCGGTGGCCGGACCCGACGTCCCCGCCGGGGGCGCGCCGCCGGGTGGCGACACGGGGGCGGACGCCGCTCCGGCCGCGCTGATCGACCTCAACACCGCCGACGAGGCCGAGCTCGACGAGCTGCCCGGGGTGGGGCCGGCCATCGCCGGGGCCATCGTCGCCTACCGCACCGAGAACGGAGGCTTCGCCTCGGTCGACGAGCTGCTGGAGGTGCGGGGCATCGGGGAGGCCAAGCTGGCCGAGATCGCACCCCTGGCGACGGTGTGACGCGACGTGCGGCGCACGGTGGCGGGGCCAGGAGGGGCCGGCGTCGACCGCGGTCGATGGTCGCGGCGCGTCCCACGCCCGCCCCTCACCGTCGGCCCGCCGCCGGTCGGCCGGTGCTCCCGTGATCCCGGTGGACCCGGCCACCGTGCGCCTGCGGCCCGCGGGGTCATCGGGCGGTCCGCAGACCACGCCGTCGACCGGCGCCGGGGGCGGGCTGCCGCCCCCTCCGGCCCGGGCGCGGGCCCTGGGCACCGCCGGGGCCGTGGTCCTCGCGGCGGCCACGGTGGCCGGCGCCCTGCTGGCTCGGCCGGTGCCCCTCGCCCTCCCGCTCGCGATCGCCGCCGGGGGGGTGGCCGTGCGCCGCCCCGGCCTCCTGGTCGTGGCCGCCGCGCTGGCCGCCTCGGGGCTGGGGGCCCGGGCCCAGGCGGGCATGGACCCGCCTGCGCCCCAGAGGGTGGACGGCCAGGTCACCCTCGTCGGCGACCCGGAGGCCCGGTGGGGTGGCGTCGAGGTGGTGGCCCGTCTGGGGTCCCGCCTCGTCCTGCTGGAGGCACAGGGGACCGAGGCCGAGGTCGTGCGGGCCCGTCTGGCGGGTGAGCACGTGCGGGTGCAGGGGCGCCTCGGCCCCCTGCCCGCCGACGCGTCCTGGTTGCGGGTGCGCCACGTGGCCGGGCGGCTGACCGCCACCGAGGCCTCCCGGGGCGCGCCCGCGGCGGCGCCGTGGCGGGCGGCCAACCACCTCCGTCGCACCCTGGCCGAGGGAGCCGAGGGCCTGGGACCGGACCGACGGTCGCTCTACCTGGGCCTGGTGCTGGGTGACGACCGCGACCAGTCGCCGGAGCTCACCGACGACTTCCGCGGCTCCGGGCTCTCGCACCTCCTGGCCGTGTCCGGCCAGAACGTGGCCTTCGTGCTGGCCGTAGCCGCCCCGGCGCTGCGGCGGGCCGGGCCCACGACCCGGCTGGCGGCCATCGCCGTCCTCCTCGGACTGTTCGCCACGGCGACGCGGTTCGAGCCCTCGGTGCTGCGGGCGGTGGCCATGGCCGGGGTGGCCACGATCGCCACCGCTCGGGGCCGGCCGACCTCGGGGGTGCACCTGCTGGCCCTGGCCGTGGCCGGCCTGGTGCTGGTCGACCCCTTCCTTGTCCGCTCCACCGGGTTCCAGCTGTCGGTGGCGGCCACCGCCGGCATCGTCGTGCTCGCGCCACGGCTCCTCGCGGTGCTGCCCCTGCCGCCGGCGCTGGCCCTGCCTGTCGCGGTGACGGCCGCGGCCCAGCTCGGCGTGGCCCCCCTCCTGGTGGGGGTGTTCGGCGGTGTGCCGGTGGCGTCGCTGCCGGCCAACGTGCTCGCAGCCCCGGCCGCGGCCCTGGTGATGACCTGGGGGATCCCCGCCGGGGTGGTGGCCGGGCTCGTCCCCCGCCTGGCCGGGCTCGCCCACCTGCCCACCACCGTGGGCCTGGCCTGGATCGAGGGCGTGGCCCGCCGGGCCGCGTCGGTGCCCCTCGGTGAGCTGGGCTGGCCCCACGTCGTGGCCCTGGGCGGGGCGCTGGCCCTGGCGGTCCTGGCCGCGCGGCCGGGTGGGGGCCGGGGCGACGTGGTCGCCTCCGGCTCGGCCGGGCCCGCGCGCCGTCGGCGTCCCCTGGCGGCCGGCGCCGCCGCCCTGGCCCTGGCCGCCCTCCTGGCACCGGCGCTCGCCCTCACCCGACCCCCCGTGCACGCCGCACCGGTCGACGGCCTCGACGTGTGGCGCTCCGGCGGCGCAGCCGTGGTGGTCGTGGACCCCGGGACCGGCGCCCCCGACACGCTGGAGGGGCTCCGCCTCGCCGGGGTGACCCGCGTCGACCTGCTGGTGGTCGGCCCCGGCTCCGGCGCAGGCGACGAGGAGCGGGCCGCCCGCCACCGCACCACCCCCGGACGGACCCACTGGCTGGGTCGCGACCCACCTGGGGTGGTCCGGGTGGGCGGGCTGGTCCTGGTGACCACCGACGCCTCCGCCTGCGTCGGCCCCGCCGGCGGCGAGCCGTGCACCCCGCCCGACGAGGACTGAGCAGTGCTCTGCGGGACGCGCCGTGTCACCAGGTCGCCTCGGCTCCGTCGGACGCCTCTGGTCCGCCCCGTGTCCCCATCCCGACAGTGGGCCGAGACCCGGAGAACGCCATGGCCTCGGCGCCGGTCGTGCGTCACGATGGCGCAGTGGATCACTCGCCCGACGGCCTCCTGGACGTCCCCCTGAGCCCGGACGAGCGTCGTCTCCTGCGGGGAGGGATCGGCGACTGGGGCGGGCCCGCCCGGTGCACCGAGGAGATGGCGGTCGCCTTGGGCTTCCAGCGTGCGGGACCTGCTCGACGAGGGGAACCGGCTCATCGAGGCCCTCGATGCCGAGGCCCCGATGAGTCGGCTCGACTGGACGCCTGTTGCTGGCGACGGAGGTGTGCTTCGCCAGCACCGTGATGGGCTCGGGGCTCGACTGGAGGTCGACGATCGGCCTCACCGATGAGCACTCGATCCAGCTGCTGCGGGCTGTCCAACGTCGGATCACCGGTCAGGTCGTGTCGATCGGGACGCGGCCGCCCCGCGACCGGTGACGTCGAGCACCACCAGATCCGAGCTGTCAGGACCCGGGGGTAGGGTCGCCGGGTGGCCGTCGACCCCGCTCCGCTGCCGCCGCTCGAGGTCGTCGACGACGGCCCGGCCGGGCTCGACACCGGTGGGGCCGGGCGGGCCGAGGTGGCGGCACTGGTCGCACGGGCCCGGATCGACGGGGCCACCACCGTGCGCACGGCCGAGCCCCGGTCGGCCCGCCGGGCGGCGGCGGTGATCGACGCCATCGTGGCGGCCGGCGCGGCCGACGTCGGCGAGGCGGGCGAGGGCTGATGGGCTCGATCCACCTGGTCAAGGGGGGCGACGACGTGCTGCGCGAGGGTGCCGCGGTCGCGCTGATCGACCGCCTGGTGGGCGACGGTGACCGGGGCCTGCTGGTCGACGAGCACGCCGGGCGCCGACTACGAGCTGGCCGCCGTCGTCGACGCGGCCAACACCCTGCCCGTTCCTCACCGACCGGCGGGTCGTCGTGGCCCGGCACATGGCCCGCTTCCCCAACCAGGACGCCCTGCGGCCGCTGCTGGACCACCTGGCGTCTCCCCTCGACACCACCGACCTGGTCCTCGTGTGGGAGAAGAGCCCCGAGCCCGGCAGCCGGATGGGCAGCGTCCCCCCGACCCTCACCAAGGCCGTCAAGGCGGCCGGAGGCGAGGTGGTGGAGACCGATGCGCCGGGCCGGAACAAGGAGGCCTGGATCATCGAGCAGATGGCCGGCCACGACGTCACCCTCGACCGGTCGGCCGCGGCCCTGGTGGCCGGGCAGATGGGCGAGAACGCCGGTGCGGTGGTCGAGCTGGCCAGCCGCCTGGTGGGCGTGCACGGGCCGGGGGCGCGCCTCGGCGCCGAGGACGTGCGGCCCTGGCTGGGCGAGGCCGGCGGCGTGCCGCCCTGGGAGCTCACCGACGCCATCGACGGGGGCGACGCGGCCCGGGCCCTCGACCTGCTGCACCGGATGCTGCACGGCGGCGACCGCCACCCGCTACAGGTCATGGCCACCCTGCACGGCCACTACGCCCGGATGCTGCGCCTCGACGGCACCGGGGTCCGCTCCGAGAAGGAGGCGGCGTCGATCCTGGGCATGCGGGGCTCGACGTTCCCGGCCAAGAAGGCCATGAACCAGGCCCGGTCCCTCGGCTCGGGCGGCATCGCCCGCGCCATCACCTGGCTGGCCGACGCCGACCTCGACCTCCGTGGGGCGCAGGCCTGGCCCGAGGAGCTGGTGATGGAGGTGCTGGTGGCCCGCCTGGCCCGGGCCAGCCGGGGCCGCCGCCGCTGACCCACCGGTCCCTGCGTCGGTCCGCGCCTGTTCTGGTCTAGGAACAGGCCCCTTCGGGCGCATCCCTAGACCAGAACGGGGAGTGGGCGGGGCCGGGGCGGTTCTGGTCTAGGAACAGGCCTCTTCGGGCGCATCCCTAGACCAGAACGGGGAGTGGGCGGGGCCGAGCAGGGCCCGGGGCGCTGTCCCCCGGAGGCGGACGCGACGAGAGCGCCGGCGGACCGGCGCTCCCGTGGCGATCGTGGTGGTCCCCAGGAGGGACCGACCGGGGCTCAGCCCTCGGCGGCGACCCGCTTGACCAGGCGCGACTTGCGGCGGGCGGCCTGGTTCTTGTGGATCACGCCCTTGGAGGCGGCCTGGTCGATGCGCTTCACGGCGAGGCGCAGGGCCTCCTCCGCGTCCTCGGCGCCCTCGGCCGCGGTGCGCTCGGCCGCCTTGGCCCGGGTGCGGAGGTCGGAGCGGACCGCCTTGTTGCGGACGCGACGCTTCTCGTTCTGGCGGTTGCGCTTGATCTGGCTCTTGATGTTGGCCACGGGGTTCCTCGGACGGAGGTCGACTCTGATGACAGCCCGGAGACACTACCGGCTCCGGCCCCCGGCGGTCACATGCGGGTCGAGCCCGGGCCCCAGGGGGAGGGCTCCCCCTGGGCCGCGCCGGACGGCCGTGGCCCGGGGGACAGGCTCGGACCGTGTCGGTCACCCTCCCTCTCACCGTGGCCGCCGTGCTCGCCGGGGCCCTCGGGGTGGCTGCCGTGGGACGGGTCGCCCGCCGCCGGGGCCGCGTCGACCTCCTCACCGTCGCCACCGGGCTGGGTGGGGCCGCAGTGGTGGGCGGGTTGGCGCTGGCGTGGACCGGGAGCCTGCCCAGCGGGCAGATCCGGTGGGGCTTCACCGCCATGCACCTGGTCTACCTCGGGCTGACCGTCAGGCTCCCGCTGCCCGGGGTCGGGCTGCTGGCCCTCCGTCGGCGGACGGGCGGCGGGGCGGTCCCGGTGGTGCGTCACCACGCTGCTGCTCAGCCACCGGCCCGACACCGTCCTGGGCCTGCCCGCCGACGCCGGGGTGGACCTCACCGTCGCCGGCCACACCCACGGCGGCCAGGTCGTCGTCCCCGGCCTCGGGCCCCTCCTGACCCTGTCCGACGTCCCCCGGGACGTCGCCCGGGGCGGGCTCCACGAGGTCGACGGCAACCCTGTCTACGTGTCCCCCGGCGTGGGCCTGGAGCGGGGCCGGGCCCCACAGGTCCGGCTGTTCAACCGCCCGGCGGTGGCGGTCCTGACCTTGAGCGACGGGCCGGGCTGACCTCGATCGAGGGCTGGGCGAGGACCGGCGCTCAGTAGGATCGAACGACCGCCATGGACCTCGACCGCCTCCGCAACATCTCCATCATCGCCCACATCGACCACGGCAAGACCACGCTGTCGGACCGGGTCCTCGAGCTGAGCGGCACCGTCGACGCCCGCGACATGCGGGCCCAGTACCTCGACTCCATGGACCTGGAGCGCGAGCGGGGCATCACCATCAAGCTCCAGTCGGTGCGCCTCGACTGGCGCGACCACGTGATCAACCTCATCGACACCCCCGGCCACGTGGACTTCGGCTACGAGGTCAGCCGGTCGCTGGCCGCCTGCGAGGGCGTGGTGCTCCTCGTCGACGCAGCCCAGGGCATCGAGGCCCAGACGCTGGCCAACTGCTACCTCGCCCTCGAGAACGACCTCGAGATCGTGGCCTGCATGAACAAGATCGACCTCCCCGCCGCCGACCCGGACCGCTGCGCCGAGGAGATCGAGTCCGTCCTCGGCATCCCGGCCGAGGAGGTGCTCCGCATCAGCGCCAAGACCGGTGACGGGGTGGCCGACCTCCTCGACGCCGTCGTCGACCGCATCCCGGCCCCCGTCGGCGACCCCGGCGCCACCCTGCGGGCGCTGATCTTCGACAGCCACTTCGACCAGTACCGCGGCGTCGTGTCGTCGGTGCGGGTCATGGACGGCACGCTGCACTCCGGCCAGAAGCTCCGGTTCCTGCAGGCCAAGGCCACCCACCAGGCCGAGGAGATCGGGGTGCGCAGCCCCGGGCCCCTCCCCGTCGACAGCCTCGGCCCCGGCGAGACCGGCTACCTCATCGCCGGCATCAAGGACGTCGGCGAGGCCCGCTCCGGTGAGACCGTCACCGACGCCACCCGCCCGGCCGAGGAGCCCCTGGAGGGCTACCGCGACCCCAAGCCCATGGTCTTCTGCGGCATGTACCCCGTCGACGGCGACCAGTTCCCCGACCTGCGCGAGGCCCTGGAGAAGCTGCGGCTCAACGACTCCAGCTTCACCTACGAGCCGGAGAGCTCGGGCGCCCTCGGCTTCGGGTTCCGCTGCGGCTTCCTGGGGCTGCTCCACATGGAGATCGTGCGCGAGCGCCTCGAGCGCGAGTTCGACCTCAACCTCATCGCCACCGCCCCGTCGGTGGCCTACCGGGTCCACACCAGCCGGGGCGAGGTCATCGAGATCGACAACCCCTCGGAGATGCCCGACGCGGCCGAGGTCGAGGCCATCGAGGAGCCCTACCTCGACGTCACCCTCCTCACCCCCACCGACTACACGGGCACCCTCATGGAGCTGTGCCAGACCCGGCGGGGCGAGATGGACAAGCTGGAGTACCTCTCGCCCGAGCGGGTCGAGCTCCGCTACAAGCTGCCCCTGGCCGAGGTGGTCACCGACTTCTTCGACCAGCTCAAGAGCCGCAGCCAGGGCTACGCCAGCCTCGACTACGAGCCCGCCGGCAACGAGATCTCCGACCTGGTGAAGGTCGACGTGCTCCTCAACTCCCAGCCCGTCGACGCCTTCTCCATGATCGTGCACCGCACCAAGGCCGACGACTACGGCCGGCGCATGTGCGAGAAGCTCAAGGAGCTCATCCCCCGCCAGCTCTTCGACGTGCCCATCCAGGCCGCCATGGGCGGGCGGATCATCGCCCGCCAGACGGTCAAGGCCAAGCGCAAGGACGTGCTGGCCAAGTGCTACGGCGGCGACATCAGCCGCAAGCGCAAGCTCCTCGACCGCCAGAAGGAGGGGAAGAAGAAGATGAAGTCCATCGGGCGCGTCGAGGTCCCCCAGGAGGCGTTCGTCTCCGCCCTCAAGCTCGACGACTGAGCGCCGAGCCGTCCGTGCGGCGGGTGCGTGCGGTCGTGTCCGGCACCTGCCGCCGCTCGGTGGGTGGGTTCGGCGGCGCACGGGCGGGGAAGTCCTCGTGGATGCGTGCTCCGGGTCGCCGTCCCCCCGCCCCCTGGGCCAGGGTGGTTCGATGAGCGAGCGCGACCGGTCCACCGCGGTCATGTGGTTCCGGCGGGATCTGCGCCTGTCGGACAACCCCGCCCTGGTCGAGGCGTCGCGGGAGCACGACCGGGTCGTCCCGCTGTTCGTCGACGACCACCACCTGCGGGAGCCGGCCGGGGCCAACCGGCGCTGGTTCCTGGCCGGGTGCCTGGCCGAGCTGCACGACCGCACCGACGGGGCGCTGGTCGTCCGCAAGGACACCCCCGAGCGGGCGGTGCGGGCCGTGGCCCGCGACGTCGGCGCCGACGCCGTCTACGTGGCCGACGACAGCGGGCCCTACGGCTCGGCCCGCGACGAGCGGGTGGCCGACGCCCTGGGCGAGGACGACATCGACCTGCGCCGGGTCGGCACCCCCTACGCGGTGCCCCCGGGCTCGATCTTCACCGGCTCGGACACGCCCTACAAGGTGTTCACCCCCTTCTCCCGGGCCTGGCGCAGCCACGGCTGGGACGACCCGGTCGACGCCCCCCACGGCGTGCGCTGGGCCGACGACGTGCGCCGCGACGGGCTGCCCGAGGCCCCCGACGTCTCCGCCGACCTGCCCACGCCGGGGGAGGAGGCGGCCAAGCGCCGGCTGTCGGCGTTCCTCCAGGACACCGTGGACGACTACGCCACCGACCGCGACCGCCCGTCGACCGACGGCACGTCGCGGCTCTCGCCCTACCTCAAGTACGGCTGCCTCCACCCCCGCCAGGCCCTCGCCCGCCTGGGCCGGGGCAAGGGTCCGGAGACCTTCGCCACCGAGCTGGCCTGGCGCGACTTCTACGCCGACGTGCTGCTGCACCACCCGGACTCGGCCCGCCAGAGCCTCGACCCGCAGATGGCCGACATCGAGCTCGACGAGGGTGACGAGGCCGACGAACGCTTCGCCGCGTGGTGCGAGGGCCGCACCGGCTACCCCATCGTCGACGCCGGCATGCGCCAGCTCCTCGCCCTCGGCTGGGTGCACAACCGGCTGCGCATGATCGTGGGGTCGTTCCTGGTCAAGGACCTCCACATCGACTGGACCCGTGGAGCCCGCCACTTCATGGAGCACCTGGTCGACGGCGACCTGGCCTCCAACCAGCACGGCTGGCAGTGGGTGGCCGGCACCGGCACCGACGCGGCGCCGTACTTCCGGGTGTTCAACCCCACCTCGCAGTCGCAGCGCTTCGACCCCGACGGCGCGTTCATCCGTCGGTGGGTGCCCGAGCTGGCCGACGTCGAGGGGAGGGCCGTCCACGAGCCGTCGACCCAGGGCGACGACCTCTTCAGCGGGGCCGCGTCGGACTACCCCCGCCCGATCGTCGACCACGCCACCGAGCGCGAGGAGGCCCTCCGCCGCTGGCGCGCCGCCACCGGCAAGGGCTGACCCCCGAACCCCAGCGCCTCCACCCCCCGAACCTTGGACGGGTGTCGTTGCTGCCTGGCGCGGTCACGCGTCCAAGGTTCGTGGGGAGGGGACACCGGTGTCGGGCGGTCAGCACTCGGTAGGCTTGAGTGCTACTCCGCCCCGGCCTCCGGCCGTCCCCGACCCGGCGGTGCCCTGACCCATGCTCGACGACCGCAAGGCATCCATCCTGCGGGCCGTGGTGGAGGAGTACATCCACACGGCCCAGCCGGTCGGGTCGGGCCACGTGGCATCGGCCCCGGAGGTCTCGGTGTCCTCGGCGACGGTCCGCAACGACATGGCCACGCTCGAGGCCGAGGGCTACCTGGCCCAGCCCCACACCAGCGCCGGACGCATCCCCACCGATGCCGGCTACCGCTACTACGTCGACCACCTGACCGGCCGCACCAGCCTCGACCGCACCTCGGCCCAGCAGGTGCGCTCCTTCTTCGACCGCACCCACGGCGAGCTCGAGCGCATGCTGGCCGACACCTCCCGGCTGCTGTCGGGCCTCACCGGCACGGCCGCGGTCATCACCGGCCCGCCCCAGCACGCCGCCGTCGTCCGCTCCGTCCAGCTGGTCGGGCTCACGCCGTCGCTGGCCCTCCTCGTCGTGGTCCTCTCCAACGGCGCGGTGGAGAAGGCCACGGTCGACCTGGGTGGCACCGCGGCCACCGACGCCGACCTGGCCGTGGCCGAGGCGCACCTGCGCCAGCACCTGGTGGGCGAGCACCTGTCCGAGCTGGCCGGCGTCCCGGCCCCGCCCGACCCCCAGGCCCCCGTCGCGGTCACCGCCGCGGTGGCAGCTGCGGCCCGGGCCGCCGACGAGAGCCCCGACGGTGACCACCTCTACGTGGGCGGCACCGACCGCATGGCCGGCGCGTTCGACGCGGTGGAGACGGTGCGGGAGGTGCTGGGCCTGCTCGAGCAGCAGCTGGTCGTGGTCACGTTGCTGCGCGACGTGCTCGACCGCGGTCTGCAGGTCGCCATCGGCGCCGAGACCGGCATGGCCCCTCTGGCCGAGTGCGCCCTGGTGGTGGCGCCCTACGAGATCGAGGGTGAGCCCGTCGGCAGCGTCGGCGTGCTCGGACCCACCCGCATGGACTACGCCCAGGCCCTGGCCGCCGTCGCGGTGGTGGGCCAGCGCCTGGGCCGTCGGCTGAGCGAGGGCTGAGGCGCCGTGCCCCGCCCCCGCCCCGCCACCCCCCGCCCGACGGGCCCCGGCCCTGACACCGTGGCCCCCCGACCCGCCCCTGGAGAGACCGACATCCATGGCCGATGACCTGTACGCCACGCTCGGCGTGGCCCGCACCGCCACCGGTGACGAGATCAAGAAGGCGTACCGGCGCCTGGCCCGGGAGCACCACCCCGACGCCAACCCCGGCGACCCCGAGGCCGCCGCCCGCTTCAAGGAGGTCTCGCGGGCCTACGAGGTGCTCTCGGACCCGGACCGCCGCCAGCGCTACGACACCTTCGGCACCGACTCGCCCGGGGGTGGGGACGGCGGCGACCCCTTCGGCGGTGCCGGCCTGGGCGACATCTTCGACGCCTTCTTCGGCGGGTCCGGGGGTGGCTTCGGCGGCGGACGTCGCACCGGGCCGCCCCAGGGGGGCGACGTCGAGGTCGTCGTCGACCTGACCTTCGAGCAGGCCGTGTTCGGGGCCAAGACGCCGGTGACGGCCACCATCCCCGCCCCGTGCGACACCTGCGAGGCGACCGGCGCGGCTCCTGGCACCCACCCCTCGACCTGCGGCACCTGCGGCGGCGCCGGCCAGGTGCGCCAGGTGCGCCAGTCGATGCTGGGCCAGATGGTCACCGCCCGGCCCTGCCCGGAGTGCGGCGGGCTGGGCCAGGTCGTCACCTCGCCGTGCCCGGACTGCGGCGGCCAGGGCCGGCGTCCGCTCGAGCGCACCTACACCGTCGACATCCCGCCCGGCGTCGACGACGGCTCCACCCTGCGCCTGCCCGGCTACGGCCCGGCCGGTCCCCGCGGCGGCCCGGCCGGCGACCTCTACGTCCACCTGCGGGTGGCGCCCCACCCGCAGTTCACCCGCGACGGCGACAGCCTGGTCCACGAGCTGCACCTCGGCGTCACCCAGGCGACCCTCGGCGTCTCGGTCCAGCTGGAGACCCTCGACGGCCCCGAGACCATCGTCGTCCCCCGCGCCACCCAGCCCGGCAAGGTGTTCCGGGTCCGGGGCAGAGGCGTCCCCCACGTGCGGGGCCGCGGGCGCGGCGACCTGGTGGTCCGCGTCGTGGTCGACGTCCCTGCCGACCTCGACGAGGAGCAGGACCGCCTGCTCCGCGAGCTGGCCGCCCTGCGGGGCGAGGACGTGGCCGAGCCCGACGCCGGGTTCATGTCCAAGCTCCGCTCCGCCTTCAAGTAGCCGGTGGGGCCGGTGCCGCCCCGCGGCCGGGGCCCCCACGTGTTCGTGGCCGACCTGGACGACCCCCACCTCGACGAGGTCGACCACCACCACCTGTCCCGGTCGCTGCGCCTGCGGACGGGCGACGCGCTCACGCTGTCCGACGGGGCCGGGCGCTGGCGGCCGGCGCGCTTCGGGCCCGAGCCGGCGCCCGACGGGCCGATCGAGGAGGAGCCCTCCCCGGCCCCGCCGGTGGTCGTGGGCCTGGCGCCGGTGAAGGGCCAGCGGCCGGAGTGGGCCGTGCAGAAGCTCACCGAGCTGGGCGTGGACGAGGTGTGGCTGCTCGTGACCGACCGCTCGGTCGTGCGGTGGGAGGGGGAGCGGGCGGACCGCCACGGCGAGCGACTGGCGCGGGTGGTGCGGGAGGCGGCCATGCAGAGCCGCCGCTGCACACTGCCCCGGCTGCGGACGGGGGTCACGCTGGGCGACGCCGGGGCCGAGCCCGCCGGCGTCGTCCTCGCCCACCCCGGGGGCGCCCCGCCCACGCTCGGGCGACCGCTGCTGGTGGGCCCGGAGGGGGGCTGGTCCGACGCCGAGCTGGCCGCGGCGACGACCACGGTGGCCCTGGGCCCGACGGTGCTCAGGGCCGAGACCGCCGCCGTCGCGGCCGGGACCCTGCTCACGGCCCTGCGCGCCGGGTTGGTCACGTCCAGTGGCGAAGCGGAGCGGCCCTTCCCTCCTCAGCACGGAGGGTGGTTGCCCGGCCTGGGCTGACGACGTAGTGTGGTCACACGGCCGGTCGCGAGACCGCCGTAGCCTCTTCAGGTGGTGTGGGGCCCGTCCCCGGCACCACCAGTGGCGTCCTCACCACGACAGGGAGACGAGAGTGAGCATCATCGACAGCGAGATCGACGACGAGGCGACCGCCCTCTACGGCCGCAAGGTCGGCGAGCGCCTGCGGTCGATCCGCCGCCAGAAGGGCCTGTCGCTCCAGGACGCCGAGGAGAGCTCGGGCCAGGAGTTCAAGGCGTCGGTGCTCGGGGCCTACGAGCGCGGCGAGCGGGCCATCTCCGTGCCCCGCCTCCAGCGCCTGGCGCGCTTCTACAACGTCCCCGTCGACCAGCTCCTGCCCCGCGACCGGGGCGCCGACGAGGAGGTCCTCGACCTCACCGTCCCGCTGCCCGAGAGCCGCAGGATCGTGCTCGACCTCACCCGCCTCGACTCGCTGTCGGGCGTGGCCTCGGAGATGCTGACCCGGTACCTCACCATGATCCAGGTCCAGCGCCAGGACTTCAACGGCCGGGTGCTCACCATCCGGCGTGACGACCTGCGGGCCATCGCCTGCATCCTCGACACCACCGAGGACGGCGCCGTCAAGCGCCTCGACGAGCTGGGCCTGGCGCTGGTCCGCTGACCGGCGCCGACCTCCTCACCCGGGGGAGGGCCGGGTTCGGCGCGTACCTGCACGTGCCGTTCTGTCGGCACCGCTGCGACTACTGCGCCTTCGCCACCTGGACCGACCGCGACGCGGTGGCCGGGCGCTACCTGGAGGCGTGTCGGGCCCACGCCGCCGCCCTGGCCCCGGGGCTGCCCCCGGTCACCTCTGCCTTCGTCGGCGGCGGCACCCCGTCACGGGTCGATCCCCACGCCCTGCTCGCGGTGCTGGCCGAGCTGCCGCTCGCCGACGACGCCGAGGTCACCGTCGAGTGCAACCCCGAGGACCTCGACGAGGCCCGGGCCCGCACCTACTCGGCCGGGGGCGTCACCCGGGTGTCGATCGGCGTCCAGTCCACGGTGGCCCACGTCCTGGCCGCCCTCGGGCGGGTCCACCCGGCCGAGGCGGTGGCGCCTGCGGTGGCTGCGGCCCGCGCCGCCGGCCTCGACGTCAGCCTCGACCTGATCCACGGCGCCGCGGGTGAGACCCTCGACGACTGGCGCACCACCGTGGTCGATGCGATCGCGCTGGCCCCGGACCACGTGAGCGCCTACGCCCTCACCGTCGAGCCCGGCACCCCGCTGTGGGACGACGCCACCCGCCACCCGGTCGACGACGACCAGGCCGACAAGGACGCGGTGGCGGCCGACCTCCTGGAGGCGGCCGGCTACGACTGGTACGAGATCTCGAGCTGGGCCCGCCCTGGCAAGGAGTGCCGCCACAACCTCCTCTACTGGTCGATGGGGGAGTACGTGGCCCTGGGCTGTGCGGCCCACGGCCACCGCGACGGCACCCGCTACTGGCACGGCCGCACGCCCGAGCGCTACCTGGCCGCCATCGAGGCCGGCGCCGACCCGGTGGCCGGCTCCGAGCACCTCGACCCCGACGCCCGGGCCCTGGAGGGCCTGCAGCTCGCGGTGCGGACCCGGGCCGGGGTGCCGACCGCCGCCCTCGCCGCCGCGGACCGGGAGGCCCTCGCCGGCCTGGTCGTCGCCGACGGCGACCGGGTGGTGCTCACCCGGCGCGGCCGCATGCTCGCCAACGAGGTCGCGCTGCGCCTCGTGGTGCCCTCGCCCGAGCGGGCCTGAGCCCGCCGGGTTGGCGGGCCCGCGCCCCGGCGGCAGGCTCTCCCGATGGAGGACGAGCGGTGGGAGGAGGAGTGGGACCCCGACCTGCGCAGCGCTGACCCACTGCGGGCCCCGGGCTACGCCGAGCGCCTGGATGAGCTCGAGCGCGAGTCGGTCCGCACCGGCCGCACCGCCACCCACGTCCGCATCGAGGCCTGCTTCGACGTCCTGGGCGGCTCCATGGGCGTCGTCCACGGGGAGCGGGTGGTCCGGGCCTTCGCCCGGGCCACCGAGCTGCGCCTGCCCGTCGTCTGCGTGACCCGCTCGGGCGGGGCCCGGATGCAGGAGGGCATGGTGTCGCTCGTCCAGCTGGGCCGCACCGCCGCCGCCGTCCGCCGCCATCGCGAGGCCGGGCTCCTCTCGGTGGCCGTCCTGCGGTCGCCCACCACCGGCGGCGTGCTCGCCTCCTACGCCTCGCTGTGCGACCTGCGCGTGGCCGAGCCCGGGGCCACCATCGGGTTCGCCGGGCCCCGCGTGGTGGAGGGCACCACCGGCGAGGCCATCGACGGACGCTCCCACACCGCCGAGTCGGCCCTGGCCGCCGGCCTGGTCGACGCGGTGGTGCCCGCCGACGAGGTCGACGGGTGGGTCGCGGTCGCCCTCGGCGCCACCGGCCGCCCCCTGACCGCCCGGCGGCTCGTGGCCGCACCGGACGTCGCCGTCGGGGGTGGCGTCGCGCGCGGGGCCTGGGCCGAGGTGGTGGCCTCGCGCCGGGCCGACCGCCCCAGCGGCATCGACGTGGCCGCGGCCCTGTGCGGCTCGTGGCTCGACCTGGCCGCCCCGGACCCGACCGTGCGCACCGCGCTGGCCCGCATCGGCGACACCGCGGTGGTCGTCGTGGCCTCGGACCGCCACGCCGGCGACGGACGTCCCACCCCCGCCGGGTTCCACCAGGTCCGCCGGGCCATCGCCCTGGCCGGTCGGCTCGGACGTCCGCTCGTGACCCTCGTCGACACGCCGGGGGCCGACCCCGGGCGCGACAGCGAGAACGGCGGCATCGCTCGCGAGATCGCCGAGACCTTCGCGGCCATGGACGCGGTGCCGGTGCCCACCCTGGCCGTGTGCGTGGGGGAGGGCGGCAGCGGTGGGGCCCTGGCCCTGGCCTGGGCCGACACCCTCCTCATCCAGGCCCACGCCACCTTCTCGGTGATCGGGGCCGAGGGCGCGGCCGCCATCCTGCGGCGCGACCCGTCCCAGGCCCCCGAGGTGGCCGAGCAGCTCGGCCTCACCAGCCGGGCGCTCCACGACCTGGGCGTGGTCGACGGGGTCGTGCCCGACGACGAGGCCGGCACCGTCGCCGCCGTGCGGACAGCCCTGGCCGAGGTGCCGGTCGGCCGGCGCCGCACCCGACCCGATGCCGTGTCGGCCGCGGGCCTGGCCTGACGGGGTCCCTGACGCCGCCGGGGGGCGCGGCGGGGACCGGGGGCGGCGCGGGCAGCCGGAAGACCTGGCCGGGGAAGATGAGGTCGGGGTTGCCGGGGTCCGACAGCAGCGCCCGGTTCTGCTCCACGACCTGTTCCCAGTAGGGGGCGAGCTCGGCATCGGTGGGTGCCCGGCCCCAGGAGTCGGTGAGCGTGGCCTCGGCGATGTGCCAGAGGTGGTCTCCGGGGGCGGTGGTCCACTCGCGGGGCGAGGCCGGCTCGGGCACCTCCTCGCCGGGCGCCTCCTCGCCGGGGGCCTCCTCGACCCGCATGGTCGAGGTGCCGTCCTCGTCGGGCAGGCGGCGGAGGATCACGTCGGACCCGTCGGGCAGGCGCTCGAGCACCACCCGCGCGCCGACGTCGTCGACGTCGGCCTGGGCGGGGGCCTGGTCGGGGAGGAGGCTGGCAGCCATGAGGCTGGCGGCCGAGGCGGTGAGGCCCACGCCGGCGATGGCGCCCAGCACCTTGCGCACGGCGGGGACGGTCGCCAGGTCGGCCAGCGCGGACGAGGGCGGGGACGCGGCTCACGCCGGGCCGCCAGGCCGAGGGCCGTGACGGCGAGGAGGTACCAGGCCAGCACCAGGCCGACCAGGCGCACGAGGGCGAAGGCGACGGTGACCGCGTCGCGGCCGTCGAGCCAGCGCTGGAGGGCGGCGCGGTCGAGCAGGGGCGGGGTGGACAGCCGGCCCGATCCCAGGCGTCCGAGCAGCCAGATCGACGGCCACCAGGGCCACGATCCAGACCACCCCGATCAGGGCCCGCCGCAGGACCGACTCGCGGGCCGCCGGCGCCGGCTTCAGCGGGCGGGGGTCGGTGGTGGCCATGCGGCGGGTGGCCATCAGAGGCCTCCGCACCGGGACCGGCACCGTGCGCCCGTCGGCGCGGTGGCGGTGAGCTCGGCGCAGCCGTCGCCATCGTCGTCGGCCGCGCCGAGCGTGCGGCGCCGGGGATGGTGGTCGCGGCGGGCACGGTGAGCTCGTCACCGGCGCCCACCCAGCGGTCGAACACGAAGACCTCGCCGGTGGCGGGGCGCAGGCTGGCCACCGTGGCGGTGCCGTCGCAGTCCCAGTCGGCCACGGTGAGCACGTCGCCGGGGCGACCGACGACCCAGGTGGTGCCCCCGGTCGACACCGTCTCGTCCTCGATGCGGAGGGCGTCGGGGCATCCGTCGCCGTCGATGTCGGCCGCCCCGACCGGGACCGGCGGGCAGGTCGGGCGGGGCGCAGGCTCGGTGGTGGGCGGGGGGAGGACCTCGAGGTCGGCCGGGCCCTCGGCGTCGGGCGCGGGTGTCGGAGGTTCCGTGCCGGCGCCCGGCACGGTGGTGGAGGGGACGGTCCGCACGGCGGTGGGCGCGTCGTCGCCCCGGTCGCCCAGGCCCACGGCGGCGAGGGAGCCCACCACGGCGAGGACGAGGACGGTGACCGCGACGCGCCGCCCGGGCGGGACGTCGTCCCATCGGCGGCGGACGGCGCTCGCGGCCCGGTGGCGCCGCCCTCTCGGCCGGACGGATCCGGCACGGGTGCCCGTCGGTCGGCGGTGCGGGGCGGGAGGGGCCTCCGTGGGCGATGTCGGTGGGTCGGCCGGGGCCGCGGCGGCGCCGTGAGGGGGAGGCGACGGCCCGACGGGTCGGTCCGGGGCGAGGTGCCCTCGTCGGCTGACGTCGAGGCGTCGGGGGCCGGCCGTGACGGCGTCGGCCGCGCGCCCGGGTCGGGGTGGGGGTGCGACGGAGGTGTCACCCGGGGCGCCCGCCGGAGCGGGCCCCGCGCGCCGACGGGCCCGGCCCCTGTCCCTCCGGCGGCGCGGTCCGTCACCGAGGGCGGTGCGGACCCGATCGGCCAGCTCGCGGGCGGTGGGTCGGGCCTCGGCGTCGTCGGCCCCGGCCAGGTCGGCCACCGTGAGCAGTGCGGCGCGCAGCCCCGGGTCGGCGGGACGACGGTGACGACGGTCGGGCACCACCGGCGGGTCGGCCGTGGGACGGACGAGGGCGGTGAGCAGCTCGCCCAAGGCCGCCACGTCGCGGGCGGTCTCGCCCCGGTCACCCCCGACGGCCTCGGCCAGGCCGGTCAGCACCGGAGCCCCGTCGGCGCCGAGGAGCACGTGGTCGGCGGTGAGGCGCCCGTGCACCACGCCGGCGCGGTGCAGGTCGTCGACCACCTCGGCCACCCGGGCGACCAGTCGGGCCGCGGCGGGGGCGGGCACGGCGGTGACGGTGGCCAGGGAGTGCGGCCCCACCCAGGCCAGGTGGAGCTCGCCGGCGGTGCCGTCGTCGACGTGGGCCACGACCCGGACCAGCCCGGGGTGGGCGAGGGCCCGCAGCACCGCGGCCTCGCCGGCCAGGCGAGCCCGGCCCTCGGCCCCCGTCGACCGCTTCACCAGCACCGGCGCGCCGTCGGCGGCGGTGGTGACGCGGTGCGAGGCCGCCGGCGAGGTCATGGGCCGACCGTACCCAGCCGTGCATGAGATGACACGAGAGGATGTGAGGGTGCGGGTCGTCGATCGGCGGCCGCCGGCCTCACTGCGCCAGGTCGGCGCTGGCCCGGGCCTCGATGTCGACCCGGTCGGGGCCGCCCGGCACCGCCTTGGAGAAGATCGTCTCCACCGTGCCCTCGACCACCACCACGATGGCGCCGTCCTCGATCCGGACCGAGCGGAGGCGGTACCCGTCGCCGTTGGCCGCCAGCGAGAGCACGGCGGCCCGGCTGGCCGCGCCCTGGTCGAAGGTGATCTCGCCCCCCTCGTAGAAGGCGGCGGTGTCGTAGCCGGCGGCGGCCGCATCGTTGGCCGCGGCCTGGGCGTCGGCCACCATCTCGCGCTGGCCCAGCTGGATGGCCGCGAAGTCCACGGCGAAGGCCCCCAGGATCACGAACACCAGCACCGCCGCCGGCATGAGGACGAGCGACGAGCCCCGCTCCGGTCGCGGGGCGACCGACCCCACCTCGGCTCCCTCAGCCCCCACAGGTCGCCTCCCCCGGGAGGCCGGAGCGCAGGGCGTCGACGCGCGACGAGTGGGTGGCGGTCACGTCGAAGGCGCGGCCGAAGCCGCCGATCACCGGGATGCGGATGGCGGGCACCGGGTAGGTGGCGGTGTAGCTGACGGTGCCGCAGCGCTCGAGCGACCCGGTGGGTCCGCTGAGCTCCAACGCGCCCGGGTCGCGCCCGTAGGCGGAGATCGCGTCCTCGGCCGCCCGACGGGCGTCGGCGTCGCCGGTGGCCGCGTCGCTGCTCTCGGCGAGGGTCCGGGTCGCCTCGCGGGACGCGGACGTGACCGCGAACTTGGCGTCGATCACGCCCCAGGCGTTGACGAGCAGCAGGGTGCCGAACACGAAGATGAGCACGGCGAAGGGCAGCACCTCGACGCCCCCCACCACGCCGCGGATCCCACGGGGTGCCAGGGCCTCGGGGCGGGGCCGGTGGGCGACCGGCCACCGGGGCCGGGGCAAGGGGGGCGTCGGGCTCACCGGACGTCCTCGACCCGGACCTCGACGGTGCGGTCGATCTCCTCCACCCCCAGCGGGGCGGTGGCGAACACGAGGAACGAGGGGTTCTCGGCCCGCACCCGGAGGCGCACGACGTCGCCGGTCGAGCCGGACCAGTCCAGCGACTCGACGCGGTCGGCGTAGCCGCCCAGCGAGCCCCGCAGGTCGGCCTCGGCCCGGCGCTGGGCCGCGGCCACGGCGCCGGGGTCGTCGTGGTCGACGTCGCGCGAGGCCACCCGGCGGGCGGCGTCGTAGGCCTGACCGGTGACCGTGGAGGTGGCGTAGAGGCTGATCACGAGGTGGACGGCGAAGAACAGGAAGGCGAGGAAGACGGCCACCGACGCGACCGAGCTCGACGAGGCTCTGGCCGCCCTCGGCCCGGGACGGACCGATCCCCTCCGGGCGTCGGTGGTGGCCGAGGTCGGGGCGCACGGGCGACGGCGTCGGGCGACGACGGTGGGGACGGGCCGGGCGGACGGTGCCGCTCAGCTGCCGATCTTGCCGACCTGCTCGCTGGTGTTGCTGCTGGCGTCCTTGAAGATGCTGTTGAACGCCACCCACATGGCGGCGCCCAGGAAGGCCATGATCAGCACGACGATGGCCGCCGAGATGACGCCCTCGCCCCGTTCGTCGGTGGTGAGCCGGTGCCGGGCGTGGACCAGCGACGACCGCGCCCACGCGTAGGTGGCGAGGCTGCTCTGGTCGAGGGTGCGGCGGGCGGGGTGCATCGAGATGCCTCCGGTGGGTGGGGTCTGCTCGCGGTCGCGGTCGCGGTCGTGGTCGGCGAGGGCGGTGGGCGCCGGCGGATGTGTCAGTGCCTGCAGGGGAGTGTTGCCACCGCCACCCGGATCCACACCTGGGGTGCCGTCTCCGGGGTGGTCCCCCCGGAGGCCGGGGCCGTCGGTCACCCGCCGGAGCCCGAGAACAGCGAGAGGGCCTGGATGAAGGGCACGGAGAGGAAGATGACGCCGGGCAGGAGCGTCGCCACGGTGACGGGGATCCACACCTGCTGGGCCCGACGCTCGATGGTCTCGACCAGCTCCCGCTGCACGTCGCGGCGGATGGACCGGGCCTCCTCGGAGATCAGCCGGCCCAGGTCGCTGGCCTCGCGGTTGAGGGCCAGGACGTGGACCAGGCGCTCGACCCCCTCGACGTCGGCCAGCTCGGCCCACTCGCGGAGGGCGGCGGTCTCCGAGAGGCCCTGGCGCACCCGCCCGATGACCCGGCGCAGGTCCTGTCCGCAGGCGCCCTGGCTGCGCTGCGCCACCCGGTTGAGGGCCCCGGACAGCGAGTAGCCGGCCGAGAGCAGCAGGCCGATCTGCTCGCTCACCGTGGGCAGCTCGAGGAAGAGACGGCGCTTCCAGCGGTTGGACGCGCTGGAGATCTGCTGCTCCAGGAGGAGGAACGCCAGCAGCGGGGCGCCGACGACGAGGAGCACGCCCACCGCCGGGGGCAGGCCCAGGCCCAGGGCGGCCAGGCCCCCGAGGCCGAAGGCGGCGACCACCCAGCCCAGCTGGCGGACCCGGAAGGCCGCCACGTCGAGGGGGGAGTGGATGCGGGCCAGGCGCACGGCGAGGTCCTCGCTCACGCCGAAGAGACGGGCGGCCTGCTCGCCGACCCGTTGGGACAGGGGGGCGACCACGTCGCGGAAGCTCTCGAGGGACAGCAGGCCGGCCCGGTCGGAGGGGGCCATGCCGCCCGGGGTGTAGGGCCGCAGCCGCTCGGTGAGGGGACGGCGGGAGAACCAGCGGGTGGTCGAGAGGGCGAGGGTCGCACCGACCCACAGCACCAGCCCGGACAGGACGAGGAGCCTCATCGCTCGAACACCCGCTCCTCCTCGGGGATGCGCATGATCGAGCCGGCCCAGAGCCAGCACAGCGACGACGAGGCCGATGGCGATGAGCACCGCCAGCTGGCCGGCGGGCTCCCGGTAGGCGGCCTTGCCCTCGCCGACCGACACGCCGGCGGCGGCCATGCCCAGGGGCACGATGAGCACGAACTTGCGGGCGAAGCGGACGCCGGCCTGCTTGGAGCGGGCGTCCTTGCGGCCCTGCACGTCCTGGATGCGGTCCTCGATGAGGTCCCGGAGGCGGCGGTCGAGGTCCGACCCGCCGATCTCGTGGGCCACCAGCAGCGTCTCGCAGGTCGCATCGGCGGTGGGGTCGGCCAGGCGGTCCTTGAGGACCTTCACGGTGCGGGGGAAGTCGGTGGAGATCAGCCACTCGCGCTGGGCCGCGGCGAAGGCCGGGCGCATCTCCTCGGGGCCCCGCGCCCCGACCTCGAAGAGGGCCTGGGGCACCGAGCGGCCCAGCGAGCCGGTGAGGATGCGGATCTCCTCGATCATCCGGGGCCAGGCCTCCTGGGCCACCGCCCGCCGGGTGCGACGCCGGTTCCGGTACGTGGCGATCGGGAACGAGCCGGCGAAGGCCCCCAGTGCGAGCGGCGGGCAGCACCGCGCCGAAGATCGTGAACCCGGCGGCCATGCCCAGCACCACCAGGACGCCCACCACGGCGGCGAACTCCGCCGGGCTCACGTCGTCGAGGCCGGCCTGGACGAGCCAGTCCTGCGGGCCCCGCCGCACCCGGTCCGGGTCGCGGGTCGGTGCGGGGCCCGGGACCGAGCCCGCTCCAGCGCATGGCGACCGCCGTGTAGAGCAGGTGCACCCCGTAGGCGCCCGCCAGGGCGAGGAGCAGTGCGGCCAGGCCGGTCACGCCATCGCCCCCTCGGTGCGGCCGCCACCGGGGGAGGCGTCGAGCAGGGCGCGGAGGTCGTGGCCGGCGTCGCGGAACGGGCGCTCGAGGCGTTGGGGGAGCTGGCCGGTCCAGGTGAGCGGGGCGCCGACGCCGTCGCGGGTGAACAGCGGGGTGACGGTGAAGGCGGTGCCGTCGGGGCTGGCGGTGAGGTCCTCGACGGTGACGACCTCGGTGACCTCGGGTCCCTCCGGCGTGCGGGCGCAGTGGACGACGACGTCGACGGCCTCGGTGACCAGGCTGTTGAGGGCGGTGAGGGGCAGGTCGTTGTCGGACAGCTGGCAGATGAACCGCAACCGGGACAGGGCCTGGCGGGCCGAGCCGGCGTGGATGGTGGTGAAGCCCTTCACCCCCGACGACAGGGTGAGCAGCAGCGGCAGGGCCTCGCGGTCGCGGACCTCGCCCACGATGGCCACGTCGGGCGCCATGCGGAGGAAGCCCGAGACGAGGCGTCGGAGGTCGACGGGGGGCCGCTCGGGCCGGGCCGCCCGGGTCTGCATCGACGCCACGTTGGGCAGGGGGATGTCGACCTCGAAGACCTCCTCGGCGGTGACGACCCGGAGGCGGGGGTCGAGCTCGGCCGCGCAGCAGGAGAGCATGGTGGTCTTGCCCGAGCCGGGTGCGCCGGCGAACACGATCGAGGACCCTGACCGGACGCAGGCCTTGAGGAAGGCGGCCACCTGGGGGGAGAGCATGTCCCGACCCACCAGCTGGTCGAGGTTGCGGAAGACCACGCCGGTGAACTTGCGGATGTTGACCATCACGTGGCCGCCACGGGAGATGTCCTGGTGGACGATGTGGAGACGGCTGCCGTTGTCGAGCTGGGCGTCCTGGAGGCCCTCGGCCGCGTCGAGCTTGCGGTGGGCGCCGGAGGCGTCGTCGATGATCTTGGTGAGGGTCCGCACCACGTGGGCGTCGTCGTGGAAGACCTCGTCGTGGTACCCCGACGGCCCCTGGTGGCGCTTCACGAAGATCTCGTCGGGGGCGTTGATCATCACCTCCCACACGTCGTCGTCCTCGAGCAGCGGCGCCAGGGGCCCGTAGCCGCACAGGTTGCGGTAGGCGCGCGACACCACGGTGGCCGGGTCGGCCAGGTCGAACGAGCGCAGGCCGCGCTTGTGGTCGGCCGACCACTGCGCCACCTCCTCCTCGATCAGGCCCCGCATCCGCGCCCGGCCGTCGGCGCTGGCCATGTCCAGGGCGACGGTCTTGGCCCGGTCGAGCACCGACGCCTCGATCTCCACCAGAGGGGACACATCCGTCATCCGATGACCTCCTCCTCGGTCCAGGAGCCAAGGGAGCCGGGGGCGACCGGCACGGGCTCGTCGCTCGTCGCCACCGGTGTGGTGGCCCGCTCCAGCAGGCCGGCGAGGGCGCCGGCGAGCGGCTCGGACACGGAGCCCGGGAGCCGGGCGCCGTCGCGCAGGACCTCGTCGAAGCCCCGGCGCTCCGGGATGTGGACCGGGCCGACGATGGCCACCCCGTCCATGCGGGCCCCGGTGAGGTCGGCGAAGCTGCGGGTGAGCTCGGCCCGGCCCTTGGCCGACCGGGACGACCGGTTGACCACGGCCAGCATGCGCTCGGGGGCGACGCCGTGCTCGCGCAGGGCGTTGACGGTGCGGACCAGGCCGTGGAGGCCCTTCACCCCCGGCGAGCCGACCACCACGACGGCGTCGGCGCGGGAGGTGACGGTGCGGGCCAGGACGTTGCGCTCCTCGACCTCGACCGAGCCGCACTGGGCCTCGCCCTCGACGTCGGCGTCGATGTCGGCGACGACGGTGCCGAAGGTGGCCCGCAGCCCGGCCAGGGCGGCCTCGAAGGTCCGGGGCCGCAGCACCGCCCAGTCGCGGTGGCGCCGGAGCCCGAGGAGGAGGTGGTAGCCCCGGTTCACCACGTCGAAGGTCAGGCTGCGCACCTCGTCGGGCCCGGGTCGGGCGCGGCGGTGGGCATCGACCAGCTCCTGGAGGCCGGGCACCACGTCGCGGGCGTCGTGGAGCATGGCCATGTCGGCGTCGAGGCACAGGTCGGCCAGCACCACGTCGCCGGAGGCGTCGCCCAGGCCCTGGGCCGTGGCCATGGCGATGGTGGAGGTGCCCTGCCCGCCGGCGCCGGTGACCGCGACGAGCGGGCCGGAGGTCGCCGGTGCCGGTCCCGAGGGGCCGTCGGTGGGGTCGAGCGGGAGGTCGGTGCCGGCACCGATCATGCGGCAGTGGTCGGCCAGGGCGTCGAGCAGCTGCTCCCGCCGCAGGTCCGGCGGCAGGACGCCGGCCACGCCGAGGTCGACCCAGTCCCGCCCGCCGGGCCCGTCGACGACGAACACGGCCACCTGCTGGCGGGTGGCGGTGTCGAGAGGTCGCGGTCGACGGCGTCGGTGGCGGCGTCGACGAGCAGGGCGCTGAAGGGGCGGCCGCTGCCGAGGCGGACGCGCAGCTCCTCGGCCGAGATGCACTTCACGAAGTCGGCAGGGAGGGACCCGACCGTGGCCCACCGGGCCACCTCGGTGAACCAGGGCGAGCGGGCGGTGCCCAGCCCGAGCAGGACGTAGCGCTCGGCGGCCACTCAGCCCTCCGCCTCGGTGGTGGTCGTGGTGGGCGAGGACGAGCCGGCCGGGCGCGCCCAGGTCCTCGCTGGGGACGAAGGGCTCCACCGGTGGCCGGGGTCGTCGATGCCGGTGGTGCGGACCAGGGCGATCTGCCCGGTGACGGCGGCGTTGACGATGGCGACCCGCTCCTCGGGCGAGGCGACCGCCAGCCGGAGCAGGACCTCGCCGCCGGTGGCGACGGTCTCGTCGCCCGCCTCCACGCTGACCACGTCGGCCTCGGGGGCGAGGAGGATGGTGGTGCCGGCGGTGTCGGAGCCGTAGGTGGCGAACACCTGCACCGTGTCGCCCCGCTGGAGGTCACCGGCGTCGGCGTCGGCCTCGGGCAGCGACAGCGACAGCGTGGGCACCGAGGCGTCGGAGCCCGCGGCCAGTCCGCCGGCCTGGACGAGCTCGCCCTCCGACAGGGGCCCCACGGCGATGGCGCCGACGAGGTCGTCGACGTCGGTGAAGGCCCGGCTGCGCTGGCCCGCGGGGAGGTCGATGGCCGAGACCTCGAGGTCGGCTCGGGGGCGAGGGTCGCCCCTGGCTCGACGTCGCGGGCGGCGACGACGTAGCTGGTGTCGGGGCCCTGCCCGGCCCCGGACACGGCGGCGAAGATGCCGACCGCGGCCACCGCCACGAGCAGGCCGCCCACCACGGCCCGCCCGCCGGGCAGACCGCGGCGGGGGGCGATGCGGCGCGCTCCTCCGTCGCCCCCGGAGGTGCCGTCGGCCGGCGCCGAGGGCGGACGGATCTGGGTTGCGGCCACGGGTGCTCCTTCCCCCCGTCCCGCCCGTGGGAGCGTGCTGGAGGCGTCGTGTGGGTGCGTGGCTCAGCACGGGTCGTCCCCCGCGAGCCGGGCGGCCAAACCCGGCCGGCCCCGGCCGGGGGCGCCTCCCCGGCGCCCGGCGGGCCGTGAGCAGGAGGGCATGAGAGTGTCGGAGAGGGCCGAAGGGGGTACAGTGCCGCCCGTGACCGACGCACCCCGATGGCTCAGCACCGCCGAGGCGGCCAAGCGGCTCGGCATCACCTCCCGCACCCTCTACCGCTTCATCGACGGCGGCCAGCTCCCGGCCTACCGCTTCGGCCGGGTCATCCGCCTCCAGGAGCACGAGGTCGACGGGTTCATCGAGACCTGCAAGATCGAGCCCGGCACCCTCGAGCACCTCTACCCCGAGGCCGTCACCACCGACGCCGACTGAGCACGGCGCGACCAGGTGCGACCGCGCGCCCTCACCACGGCGGGCGGGCCCGGGAGGGGAGGTCAGTCCGCCTCCACCAGGTCGTCCTCGCCGAACTGGGCGGGGAGCACCACGCCGTCGGACATGCGCCGCAGGCGCGTAGCGGACGGGCCGGTCGGTGGCGCCGACGACGTCGGCCACCTCGAACCCGGTGCACCACGCGCCGTCGAAGCGGTTGCGGACCTGGACCCGGTCGGCCGGGTGGTAGCGGGCCGCGGTGCGGTCGGTGGGGTGGGGGCGTCGCTCGTCAGCCATGGCGGACCGTCCGGTGGTGTGGTGTGGGGGATCTCGTCCGGGGACGAGGGGCGTCCCTCGTCGAGACGCCGTCATCGGATCGTAACACGACTGCAACGTGAGGTAGGGCGCGTCCCGACCGTGCCCCATCACCCCTGGTGAGGGCCTCGCCGCGCCCTGCGAGGCGCGGTGGCGGCGCCGGCGGCCTCAGCGCTCGTCGGTGAGGGTGACCTCGGCCAGGGCCGCGACCGGCACGTAGACGGTGCCGGCGGCGTCGGCCAGGCGCAGGGTCAGCACGTCGCGCCCGACGGCGCGCAGCGAGCCGGAGAGGCCCGAGCCGTCCCGGCCGACCACCAGGACCCGGGGACGGTCGCCGGCCACCGCGGAGAGGGCCCCGGCCAGGCCCAGGTCGAGGGCCTGGGCGCGGACTGCGCCGGACAGCGGGGCGCCCTCGGCCCGGATGGCCAGCACCGCGTCGAGGGCCAGCAGCACGTCGCGGCGCCCGGTGCGCAGGGCCACGAAGTCCTCGCCCACGCCCCGCACCCGGCCCCGGTGGGTGCGACCCGCCGACCCCCTGCACCACCACGGTGTCGGCCCGCTCGGCCAGGTCGAGGAGCACGCCGGCGACCAGCGCCTCCTCGTCGGCGGCCTGGCGCAGCCACCGCTCCCGGGCCCGGGCCGCGGCGGCGGCGTCGGCCCGCTCCTCGGCCAGGAAGCGGGTGAGGTCGGCGACCAGGTCGCCGCCGTCGTCCGGCTCCGTCGCGTCCACCACCCGCCGACCCTACCGGCGTGCCCCCGGCCGGTCCGGGGCCGGAACCGGCGGGCCGGTCCGGCGACGTCGCCGGTAGGATCGGGCCCTCTCGTCCCGCGCCGACCGTCGGCGTGCCGCGTCTCGGAGGCCCGGTGGCGTCGACCCAGGTGAAGATCAACGTCCCGGGCAACCACCTGATGACGCCCCTCCTCGGAGCGCACGACGAGAACCTGCGGCTCATCGAGGCCGCCTTCCCGGGCACCCGCCTGGTGGTGCGGGGCAACGAGGTGGCCATCGACGGCGACCAGGTGGGCGACGTGGCCCGGCTGGTCGACGAGCTGGTGGCCATGCTCCAGCGCGGCGCCGCGCTCGACCCCGCCACCCTCGGGCGCACCATCGAGATGGTGCGCGACCACGAGAGCCCCTCCGAGGTGCTCACCTCGGAGGTGCTGCGGGCCGGCCGGGGTCGCACCGTCCGGCCCAAGACGGCGGGCCAGAAGCGCTACGTCGACGCCATCCGGGAGAACATCGTCACCTTCGGCCTCGGGCCCGGCCGGCACCGGCAAGTCGTGGCTGGCGGTGGCCATGGCCGTGCAGGCCCTCCAGGCCAAGGACGTCGACCGCATCCTGCTCACCCGTCCCGCGGTCGAGGCCGGCGAGCGCCTGGGCTTCCTGCCCGGCGACCTCATGGCCAAGGTCGACCCCTACCTGCGGCCCCTCTACGACGCCCTCCACGACATGGTGGGCCCCGAGGGGTCCCAGCGCCTGCTGGAGCGGGGCGCGGTCGAGGTGGCCCCCCTGGCCTTCATGCGGGGCCGGACGCTCAACGCCAGCTTCATCATCCTCGACGAGGCCCAGAACACGACGCCCGAGCAGATGAAGATGTTCCTGACCCGCATCGGGTTCGGGTCCCGGGCCGTGGTCACCGGCGACACGACCCAGGTCGACGTGCCCGGCGGGCGCAGCGGGCTGGCCGGCCTGGAGGGCACCCTGAGCGGCATCGAGGGGCTGTCGTTCGTGCACCTCGACCGGCGCGACGTGGTCCGCCACCGCATCGTGTCCGACATCGTCGACGCCTACGACCGGGCCGAGGTGGCGCCCCGCGGCGACCGACGCCGATGACGGGGCCCGCGGGCTCGGCCCCCGCCCCGCGCCGGCACCCGTGACCCCGACCGATGGCGGCGCTCCCGGCCCGACGCTGGTCGAGGTGACCACCGAGGTCGCCTGCGACGACCCCGTCGACGCCGGCGCGCTGGGCCGCGCCTGCTGGCCGACGTGCTGGCGGCCGAGGGGGTGGCGCCCGGCGCCCAGGTGGGGCTCAGCTTCGTGGCCCCCGACGCCATGGCCGCGCTGAACGTCACCCACATGGGCGCCGACGGCCCCACCGACGTCCTGGCCTTCCCGGTCGACGGCCTCGACGCGGCCGGGTCGGCGGACCCCGGCCCGCCCGGCGTCGTCGGCGACGTGGTGGTGTGCCCGGCCGTCGCCGCGACCAACGCCCCCGGCCACGCCGGCCGGGACGAGGACGAGACGGCCCTGCTGGTCGTGCACGGCGCCCTCCACCTGCTGGGCCACGACCACGCCGAGGCCGACGAGCGAGCGCGGATGCAGGCCCGGGAGCGGGCCCTGCTCGCCGCCCTGCACGGCCCGCTGGCCGGCGATCCGTGGGCGGCGTGGGCGTGATCGCGGCGGCCGGCGACCCCACCTTCGGGGGCGCCCAGGTGGCCATGCTGGCGGCCCTGGCCGTGCTCCTGCTGGGCCTGGTGTTCCTCGCCCTGGCCGAGACCGGCCTGACCCGCATGACCAAGGCCCGGGCCACCGCCCTCAAGGAGGACGGGCGCGCGCGGCGCCCCGTCGCTGCTGTGGCTCGTGGCCCACCCCGAGCGCTTCATCAACCCGCTGCTGCTGGTGGTCCTCGGCCTCCAGGCCGTGCAGACCGCGCTCACCACGCTCCTCGCCGAGCAGCTCTTCGGGAGCATCGGCGTGGCCGTCGGCGTGTTCGTCAACGTCGTCGTCGTGTTCGTGCTGGCCGAGGCCGCGCCCAAGACCTGGGCCATCCAGCACCCCGAGCGGGCCGGCCTGCTCACCGCCCGCCCCGTCCGCGCCCTGGCCCGGTTCTGGCCGCTGAAGATGATCTCGCGGGGCCTGATCGGGCTCACCAACGTGCTGCTGCCGGGCAAGGGGCTGAAGCAGGGGCCCGTGGGTGTCCGAGGACGAGCTGCTGGCCTTCGCCGAGGAGGCGGCCGAGGCCGACGTCATCGAGGACGAGGAGCGCAACCTGATCCGGCGCATCCTCGAGTTCGGTGACACGATCGTCCGCTCGGTGATGGTGCCCCGCACCGACATGGTGGGCGTGCTCGGCCGACTTCCGGGCCCTCGACACCATGGAGGTCGTGCTGCTCAACGGCTACAGCCGCATCCCCGTGTACGACGCCGAGCAGGGGGTCGACGACGTGCTCGGGCTGGTGTTCGCCCGCGACCTCATGCGGGTCGAGCGCGACGGCAAGGGGACGAGCCGGTCACCTCGGTGATGCGGCCGGTGACGCTTCGTGCCCGAGACCAAGCGGGTGGCCGAGCTGCTGCGGGAGATGCAGGCCGAGCAGTTCCACATGGCCATCGCGGTGGACGAGTACGGCGGCACCGCCGGGCTGGTGACCCTGGAGGACCTCATCGAGGAGCTGGTCGGTGAGATCGTCGACGAGTTCGACGTCGAGGACGCCCGGGTCGAGCCCCTGGCCGGGGGGTCCTACCGGGTCAACGCCCGCCTCACCGTCGACGACGCCCGCGACCTGCTCGGCATCGAGCTGCCCGAGGGCGACGTCGACACCGTGGCCGGCGTGCTCATCCAGGCCCTGGGCCACGTGCCCGACCGAGGGCGAGGAGGCCGACGTCGACGGCGTCGCTGCTGCGGGCCGAGCGGGTGCAGGGCCGACGGGTCCTGCAGGTGCGGGTCACCCCCGCCCCGCCCGTCCCGGATCCGAGGACGACGACGACTGGGACGACTGATGAGGTCCGGGCTTCGTCACGCTTGTGGGCCGGCCCAACGTGGGCAAGTCGACCCTGCTCAACCAGATCCTCGGCACCAAGGTGGCCATCACCTCGGACAAGCCCCAGACCACCCGCACGCAGGTGCGGGGGGTCCTCCACCTGACGCCGGAGCAGGGGGGCGACCCCGACGGCGGCACCCAGGTCGTCTTCGTCGACACGCCGGGCATCCACAAGCCCCGCACCGCGCTGGGCGAGCACCTCAACGACACCGCCACCCAGGCCGTCCGCGACGTCGACGTGGTGTGCCTGGTGATCGACGCCACCGCCAAGATCGGCCCCGGCGACCGCTGGGTGGCGGGCAGGTGCCACGCCGACGCCATCGTCGTGGTCAACAAGGTCGACGCCGCCGGCCGCGACGCCACCCTCGCCCAGCTGGCCGCCGCCTCCGAGCTGCCCGCGGCCGAGTACGTGCCGGTGTCGGCCCGCACCGGCGAGGGCGTCGACACGCTGGTGCGCGCTCCTGGTCGACCGCATGCCCGAGGGGCCGCCCTTCTACCCCGACGACGTCGTCCGGGAGTCGCCCGACGAGGTGTGGGTGGCCGAGCTGGTGCGCGAGCAGCTGCTGGCCGTCACCCGTGACGAGGTCCCCCACTCCATCGCCACCCGGGTCACCGAGTGGGACTGGCCCCGCATCCGCGTCGAGATCCTGGTCGAGCGCGACTCGCAGAAGGGCATCGTCATCGGACGGAAGGGGGCCGTGCTCAAGGAGGTCGGCACCCGCGTCCGCGAGCAGCTCCCCGAGGGCGTCTACGTCGAGCTGGCCGTCAAGGTCGACAAGGACTGGCAGCGCCGCCCCGAGTCCTTCCACCGCCTCGGCTTCTGACCGTGGACAGAGTGTGCCTGGAGGGCAGCGGATTGGCCAGGGCGTGGTGGCACATCGCTGACGAGCCCCGACCGAGCGCGGCAGGCTGTCCGGCGAGCGAGGCGCTGCGCCAGCGGCATCCGCGAGGCTCCTGCACACGTGTCCAGGGCGGTCGAGTCGCGGTGACCTCGCGGAGGAAGGCCTCGGCCTCGGCCCGGTCCTTGGTGCGGCGCATCGGCGGGAGGGCCCGACCAGGTCCCAGCGGTAGGACTTCCTGGCCAGCCGGGGGTCGAGCACCGCGACCACGCCGCGGTCGTCGGACCGGCGCACCAGGCGCCCGGCGCCCTGGGCCAGGAGCGTCGCGGCCCGGTCCAGGTCGACCAACCGGAAGGCGTCGGCCCGGGCCGCCTCCCGCCGGGCCTGGGTGAGGGGCTCGTCGGGGCGGGGGAACGGGATGCGGTCGATGGTGACCAGCGACAGGGTCCGGCCGGGGACGTCGACGCCCTGCCAGAAGCCCATCGTGGCGAACAGGCAGGTGGGCTCGTCCGCTGCGAAGGCCGCGATCAGGGCGGGCTTGGGCAGGTCGCGCTGGGTGAGCACGGGCACGTCGAGGCGGGGGCGGAGCACCTCGACCGCTGCGTCCATGGCCCGGTACGAGGTGAACAGGGCCAGGGTGCGGCCGCCGGCCGCCTCGATCGAGGGCGCGCAGCTCGGCGTGGGCCGCCCCCTCCCACGCCGGCTCCCGGGGGTCGGGCAGGTGCGCGGCGCAGTAGAGGAGGGCGTGGCCCTCGTGGTCGAACGGGCTGCCCACGTCGAGCTGGTCGACCCGGTCGGACGGGAGCCCGAGGCGGGTCACCGCGGCGGGCGGCACGGTGGCGCTGGTGAGCACCGCGGTGGTGTCGGACCACAGCCGCTCGGCCAGGGTCGGCCCCACGTCGACGGGGGCGACCCGCAGCGACGGCGAGGCCTCGGGGCCCTCCACCCAGGCCACGTGGTCGGTCGGCGTGGCCAGCACCGAGTCGATCTCGGCCATCAGGAAGCCGGTGGTCTTCTGGGCCCGCACCGCCCGGTTCGAGGTCTCGTCCTCGCGGTCCGTGGGCACGGCCCGCAGGCCCGAGGCCAGGCCCTCCAGGGCCAGCCGGGCGGCCACGAGGGCGTCGGCGATGTCGGGGTCGAGGGCGCCGCGGAGGCGGCGGCCCACGTGGTCGGCGAGGGTCGCGGCCAGGGCCAGCCCCGCCGACTCGACTGCGTCGATCGTGGAGGGGTCCTCGAGCACCGAGCCCGCCGTGCGGGCCAGGGCGGCGAAGCGGCCGGCGGTGAGGTCCACGCCGAAGGTCGAGGAGATGACGTCCTCGAGCTGGTGGGCCTCGTCGATCACGACCAGGTCGTGCTCGGGCAGCACCGCCCCTCCGCTCTCCAGGTGGAGGCCGTAGAGGTGGAGGTTGACCACCACCACGTCGGCCTCGCCCGCCACCCGCCGGGCCACCTCCGTGAAGCAGGTGTCGCCCTTCGGGCAGCGCTGCGCCCCCGGGCACTCCCGCGCCCCCACGCTGACCGCGGCCCAGGCCGCGGCCGACGGCTCGAGGGGCAGCTCGGCCCGGTCCCCGGTGGGCGTGGTGGCGGCCCAGTCCCGGATGGCTCGCAGCTCCTCCTCCGGCGCCCGCTCGGCCAGGCCGTCCAGGGCCAGCTGGGCGGGGGAGTCGAGCTCGCCCAGGCGCTGCTGGCACACGTAGTTCGAGCGCCCCTTCAGCACCGCGTAGGACAGCTCGCCGGGGAGGTGGTCGGCCACGAACGGGAGGTCCTTGCCGACGAGCTGGTCCTGCAGGGCCTTGGTGGCGGTGGCGACCACGACGGGCTTGCCCGAGAGGGCTGCGGGCACCAGGTAGGCCAGGGACTTGCCGGTGCCGGTGCCGGCCTGCACGAGCAGGTGGCGACCGGAGGCGAGGGCGGCCTCCACCGCCGCGGCCATGGCCTGCTGGCCGGGCCGGTCCTCACCCCCGCCGGGCAGCGCGGCGGTGACGGCGGCGAGCGTGCGGGTGGTCGGGGTCGCGGCCGGCGGGGGTGCCGACTCCGGCGCCACTCAGTGCTCCCCGGCCGACGCGGGGGGCTCCCGGTCGAGGATGGCGCCACCCCGGTCGGCGTGCAGCGGCACCTCGCCGGCGAAGCGGGGCGCCTCGATCTCCAGGGTGACCACGCCCTCGGCGTGCTCGTGGCGCACGGCGTTGAGGGTGGAGGCGTAGACGATCAGCCGGGCGAACAGGGCGAGCCAGGCCAACATGGCGAAGACCACGCCGAGCGAGCCGTAGAGCGACGACGACGACGCCACCATGCGGGGCACCACCACGGTGCCCAGCACCTTGAGCACCTCGAAGCCCACGGCGCCGACGACGGCCCCGGGGAGCAGGGCCCGCCAGCCCGGGCGCCGATCGCCCAGGGCCCAGAAGGTCCACAGGAAGAAGGCCAGCTCCAACGCCAGGCCGAGGAGGACCAGACCGGTGGAGGTGACGGCCCGGGGCACCACGTCGGGGGTGCGGTTGAGCAGGGCGCCGGCGCCGAGCGAGCCGACGAAGGTGAGGGCGCCGCCGACGATCCAGACCAGCCCGTTCAGCCGCATCTCCATGCCCGTGACCTTGCGCTGCCAGGGGGTGCGCACGGCGTGGGAGATGGCGGCGGTGACGCCGAGGCCGCTCCACAGCAGGCCGGCCAGGCCCACGATCGAGGCCGCGCGCCGGCTCTGCTGGGCGGTGGCGATGGTGTCGGCCATGGTGTCGGCCGCCCGGCCGGTGAGGCCGAGGGCGTCGATGATGTTGCCGGAGGTGTCGGGGTCGCCGGCCGAGAGGAAGCCGATCACGGCGCTGATCACCAGGACGAGCGGGAAGAGCGACACGAAGAACATGAGCGTCACCGACGAGCGCGACCCGTCCTCCGTTGGTCTCCCCGACCTTCTCCTGCACGTCGAGGAGGGTCCCCAGCCAGGGCCAGCGCTCGGCGAGGGCCCGCAGTCGTTCCACGCTCGCACGCTACCCACGACCGTCCGGGGCACCGGCGGGGCCCTGGCACCCACGGGCCGCCGCGGCCCGTGGGGGCCGTCCGCGGCGCCGGGCGGGGGGCGTGGGTAGCGTGCCCCCGTGGTGCTCGTCGTCGACCTGTCGGTGCCGCCCGCCGCCCGCCGGCCGAGGCGACGGGGGAGGGGCCGGTGACCCAGCCGACCGGCCTGTACCGCGACCGGGCCGTGGTGCTGCGCACCTACAAGCTGGGAGAGGCCGACCGCATCGTCGTGCTCCTGACCGAGGAGCACGGCGCCGTCCGGGCCGTGGCCAAGGGCGCCCGCCGGACCAAGAGCCGCTTCGGGGCCCGCATGGAGCCGCCGACCCACGTGGCCGTGCAGCTCTACCGGGGTCGGGGCGAGCTCGACACCGTCGCCCAGGTCGAGACGATCGACGCCTTCCGTCCCCTCCGCGACGACCTGGTGGCCCTGGGCCGGGCCCTGACCATGGTCGAGGCCGTCGACCAGGTGTCGCGGGAGCGCCCCTCGGACCCGCCGCTCTACCGCATGCTGGTGGGTGCCCTCCGGACGCTGGAGGCCTCCGACTCCCCCTGGTCGTGGCCGGCTTCCTCTGGAAGCTGCTCGCCCTCGACGGGGTGGCCCCGGTGCTCGACCGCTCGCGGTGTGCGGCGCCACCGAGCGCCTGGTGGCCTTCGACCTGGCCGAGGGCGGGGTCGTCTGCCGCGACGACCGCCGGGGCCAGCCCCTGTCGCCGGGCGCCCTGGACCTGCTCCGCGACGTGCTCGGGGGGCGGCTCTCGGCCGCCCTGGAGGCCCCGGAGACGGCCGCCACGGGCGAGGTCGACCGCCTCGCGGTGCGGGCCACCGAGCACCACCTGGAGCGGCGGCTCCGCTCGGTCGGGGTCCTCGACGGGAGCTGATCCCGGGGTGAGGTCCCCCATCCGCGCCGGATCGCCACACCGACCCCGCGCCATCGGCCAGACTGTGGCCACACGCCCCCTGGAGACAGACCATGAGCAACGTCCCGCCCCCTCCGCCGCCTCCCGGTGGCCCGCCCCCGCCCCCCGGCGGCGCGCCCCCTCCGCCCCCCGGCGGCGGTCCCGGTCCCGGTGCCGCTCCGCCCCCGCCTCCGCCCCCCGCCCAGGGCTTCGCGCCCCCGGCGGACAGCCCGGCTACGCGCCCCCCGGCGGGGCCCCCGTGGCCCAGCCCGGCGTCCCGCCCGGCTACCAGCAGAAGGAGAAGATGGTCGCCGGCCTGCTCGGCATCCTCATCGGCTCCTTCGGCGTGCACAACTTCTACCTGGGCAACACCACCAAGGGGATCATCCAGATCGTGGTCACCATCGTGACCTGTGGCATCGGCGGCATCTGGGGCCTCATCGAGGGGATCATGATCCTCACCGGGAGCATCAACACCGACGCCAACGGCGTCCCCCTCAAGGGCTGATGCCCGGCCGCGGGCGGCCCTCACCGGTCACGCCCCCTCTTCCCTCCTCTGCGGCACCCGCCGCGGGGACGGGCACCGATCCCTCACGGGCGTCGGACCACCACCGCAACCTGGAGGATTCCACATGAGCAACGTCCCACCCCCGTCCGACCCGCCGGGCAACCAGCCCCCGCCGCCGCCGGTCGCCGGCGGGGCCGGCTCGGCCCCCATGCCCGCCGCCGACTCCGGCGGCGTGCTCTCGGCCACCTGGCTGATGAACGGCGCGCCGCCCCCGGCCGGGTGGGCCCCCAAGCAGAAGATGGTGGCCGGGATCCTCGGCATCCTCATCGGCAGCCTCGGGATCCACAGCTTCTACATGGGGAACTCCAAGAAGGGGATCATCCAGATCGTGGCGACCTTCGTCACCTGCGGCTTCGCCAGCATCTGGGGCCTCATCGAGGGGATCATGATCCTCATCGGCAACGTGAAGACCGACGCCTACGGGGTGCCGCTCACCGAGTAGCCGGGCGCCCGCCCGAGCCTCGCCACGAGGACGCCGGCTCCCGGGTCGGCGTCCTCGTCGCGCTCGGGCCGGGCCCTCAGCGCTGGCACGAGGGGCACGACGTGGTGCCCCGGCCGTCGACGACCGAGCGGCGCAGCGTGGTGCCGCAGCGCAGGCAGGGCTGGCGGGCCCGGCCGTAGCAGGCGAGGGCATGCTGGTGGCGGCCCTCGCCCCCGTCGACGGTGCGGTAGTCGCGCAGGGTCGTGCCCCCGTCGGCCAGGCCGTCGGCCAGGGCGCCCCGCACCGCGGCGTGCAGGCGCGCCGCCCGCTCCCGACCCACCCGTCGGGTCGCGGGGTGGATGCCGGCCCGCCACAGGGCCTCGTCGGCGTAGATGTTGCCCACCCCGGCCACCACCCGCTGGGCCAGCAGCTGGGTCTTGACCCGCGTCGTGCTGCGGCCGAGGGCCCGCCACAGCCCGTCCGGGGTGAACCCGTCCCCCAGGGGCTCGGGGCCCAGGGCGGCGAGGGTCGGGAGGGAGGAGTGGTCGCCGTCGTCGAGCACGGCGATGCGGCCGAAGCGGCGGACGTCGCGGAACACGAGGGCCTCGCCGTCGTCGAGGCGCCACCAGGCTCGGACGTGGGGGCCGTCGACGGCCAGGTCGGGGCGCAGCTGGCCGGTCATGCCCAGGTGGACCACCAGCTCCGACGGGGGCCCACCCCCGGCCGGGGCCAGGTCGACGAGCAGGTACTTGCCCCGGCGACGGACGGCCCCCACGGTGCGACCGACGGCCCGGGGGGCGGCGGTGAACTTGGCCGAGGGGAAGGCGTCGGCGGCGACGACGGTGCGGCCGACGAGACGGGGCTCGAGGGCCGCCCGGATCGTCTCCACCTCGGGGAGCTCGGGCACGGGGCCAACCTACGGCCGGCCCGCGAGGCTCCGTCGCCGGCTCCTCGCGGTGACGTCCACACACATGTGCGTCGTGTCGGATCCGTCGCGAGGACCCAGGGGAGGGCATGGCCCCGGCGGGCGGGCGGGCGGGCCGGGTCGTCGGTACGATCGTCCCGACCGCCGGGAGGCCCCCTGACCGCGACGCCCGAGCCCGCCACCGAGCCGACGCCGACGGTGCTGCCGGGCGTCGCCGAGGCCGTGGCCCGGCGCCTGGCCGACGGTGTGGCTGCCTCCGACGCGGCCATGGCCGAGGCCTTCGCCTTCGCCGCGGCCGATCACGGCGGCGGGTGGGCGGGCCGGGTGCGCCCCCCGGGCACCGAGCTGCTGGCCGGCCACCCCGCCCGCGGCACCGTGCTGGAGCTGACCGGCCCCGACCGGCCCCTGGTGGTGACCTCGCTGGAGGAGGAGCTGCGGGGCCGGGGGGCGCGGGTGGCCCAGATCTCCCCGCTCGCCTACGGGGCCCGGCGCACCGACGACGGGGTCCTGCGCGAGGTGGGGCCGGCCCGGGGCGCCGCCCGGCCCGAGGCCCTCGTCCAGGTGGAGCTGGAGGACCCCGTCCCCGCCGCCGCGGCCGACGAGCTGCTGGCCGCGCTGCTCGACGTCCTCGGGCTGGTCGGGCTGGTGACCGGGGACCACGACGCCATCCGGGCCCGGCTGGCCCCGCTGGCCGGCGCCGACGGGCCCCCCTCCGAGGACGGGGGCGACGACGCCCGGACCACGATCCGGTGGCTGCTCGACGGCAACGCCCTGCTCCTCGGCCTCGCCCGCCGCACCCCGGGCGGCGAGGTCCCGCCCCCGGACGCGGCCGCCCCCGACCTGGGCCTGGCCCGGGCGCCCGGTGCGCTCGACCTGCCCCCGCCCGGTGGCCGGGCCGGCCCGCCGGACCCCACCGCCCCGCTGCGGGTCACCCGGCTGGGCCGGACCAGCCCCGTGCACCGTCGGGTGCCCATGCTGGTCGCCGACGTCCTCGCCGAGGCCCCAGGCGGCGACCTCGTGGTCGAGCGGCTGCTGTGGGTCGCAGCCCGGCGGGCCGCGGGCGCGCCGCTGTCGTCGGTGCCGCTGCTGCGCCGCAAGCTCGACGCCCTCCTGGAGCGGGAGGACGTGGTGCCCGGCTCCTACGACGAGCAGCACCTCACCCTCCTCTTCCAGTCCCTGCCCGAGGACGACCTCTTCGGCCTGGACGAGGACGAGCTGCACACCCTGGTCCGCGAGCTGCACGCCCAGGACCGCGACCACGGCGTCCGGGTCGTGCTGCGCCCGGCCGAGCACTCCCACGCGGTGGCCGCCCTGGTCACGGTGCCGGTGGAGCGGTGGACCCGCACCCTGCGAGAGCGCCTCGAGCGGTTCCTGCGGGCCCAGCTCGACGGCACCCGCGTCGACGTGGGGCTCTCCATCGGCGGCGGCTCGTCGGCGGTCACCGCCCGCTTCCTGGTGCACGTCGACCCGGCGATGGACGTGCCCGACGAGCTCGCCGCGGTGGCCCGGGAGGTCCGGCTCCTGTGCCGGTCGTGGGAGGAGCAGCTGGCCTCGGCCCTCACCGGCGACGTCACCGGCTCCGGCGCCCTGGGCGAGGCCGACGCCGCCGCGGTGGCGGCCCGGTGGGCGGCGGCGCTGCCCGAGGCCTATCGCGACGCGGTGGCGCCCGTCGACGCCGTGGCCGACGTCCGCCAGCTCGACGCGCTGGCGGCCGAGGACGCCGTCGAGCGGCGCGGCGCGCGGGTGTGCGCCTGGTTCGGCCGGGGTCGGGCCGGCGACGGCTCCGATCGGATGGTGCTGGTCACCGACCACCCGCTCGAGCTGTCGCGGCTGGTCCCGGTGCTGGAGAGCCTCGACCTGTGGGTGGGCGACGAGGCCCGGTGGAGCGCGGGGTCGGGGCTGCACCTCCACCACCTCGGTGTCCGGGCCCGCCGGGCGCCCGGACGCGAGGACCAGCCTCCGCCGTCGGTGCTGGTGCCCGCGGTGGGGGCGCGGGTGGCCCAGGCGGTGGTGGCCCTGCTGACCGGCCAGACCGACCGCGACGGGCTCAACCGCCTGGTGCTCCACGCCGGCCTGCCCTGGCCCGACGTCGCCGTGCTCCGGACGTACCGGCGCTACCGCCACCAGGTCAACGGGCGCGACGAGCAGTCCTACGTCGACGAGGTGCTGGTCCGCCACCCGGCCGTGGCCCGGGGCCTGGCCGCCCTGTGGCACGCCCGGTTCCCGCCCGAGGGCGCCACCGCCGGTCGGGAGGCGGCTGCGGCCGCCGCCTCCGCCGCCGTGCGCCGAGCCTGCGACGGGCTCGCCCGCCTCGACCACGACCGGATCCTGCGGGGCCTGGCCGGCACCATCGACGCCACCCTCCGCACCAACCTCCACCTGCGGCCCGAGGGGCCGCTGGCGCTCAAGCTCGACCCGTCGTCGGTGCCCGACACCCCTCTCCCACGCCCCCACCGGGAGGTCTTCGTCAGCGGTCGCGGGGTGGAGGGCGTGCACCTGCGGGCCGGCCCGGTCGCCGCGGGGGGCTGCGGGCCAGCGACCGGGCGCAGGACTACCGCGCCGAGGTCCTCGGCCTGATGCGCACCCAGGTGCTGAAGAACGCCCTGATCGTCCCCACCGGTGCCAAGGGTGGCTTCGTGCTGCGCGACGACCCCGCCTTCGGTCCCCCTCCCGCCGACCGTCGGGCCCGGCTGGCGGGGGCCTACGACGCGTTCGTCGGTGCCCTCCTCGACGTGACCGACGACATCCACGGTGACGACGTCGCCGCCGTGCCCGGGCGGTGGGACGGCGACGACCCCTACCTCGTGGTCGCGGCCGACAAGGGCACCGCCACCTTCTCGGACCGCGCCAACGCCCTGGCCGAGGACCGCGGGTTCTGGCTGGGCGACGCGTTCGCCTCCGGCGGGTCGCACGGCTACGACCACAAGGCCCTCGGCATCACCGCGCGCGGGGCATGGGTGGCCATCGCCCGCCACCTCCGGGCCCTCGGTCTCGATGCGACGCGCGACGAGGTCAGCGTGGCCGGCGTGGGCGACATGTCCGGCGACGTGTTCGGCAACGGGCTGCTGCACTCCGACCGACTCCGCCTGGTGGCCGCGTTCGACCACCGCCACGTGTTCCTCGACCCCGACCCCGACCCCGAGGCGTCCTTCGCCGAGCGCCGCCGCCTCTTCGCGCTGGCCGGGTCGAGCTGGGACGACTACGACCGGGCCCTGCTGTCGCCCGGGGGCGGGGTGCACCCGCGGTCGGCCAAGGCGGTGGCGCTGACCCCCGAGGTCCAGGCCGCCCTCCGGGTCGACGCCGACGAGCTCACCCCCGCGGCCCTGGTGCGGGCCGTGCTGTGCGCGCCGGTCGACCTCCTCTACTTCGGCGGCATCGGCACCTACGTCCGCGCCTCCACCGAGGAGGAGCACACCGTCGACGACCGGGCCAACGCCGAGGTGCGGGTGGTGGGCCGTGACCTCCGGGCCCGGGTGGTGGGGGAGGGGGCGAACCTGGCCCTCACCCAGCGGGCGCGCATCGAGGTGGCCCGACGGGGCGGGCGGATCAACGTCGACGCCATCGACAACGCCGCCGGGGTCGACTGCTCGGACCACGAGGTGAACCTCAAGGTCCTCCTCGCGCTGGCCGAGGCCGACGGCCGCATCGACCGGGCCGAGCGCGACCGGCTCCTCGACGGCTGTGCCGACGACGTGGTGGAGGCCGTCCTGTCGGACTGCGCGGCCCAGAGCGAGTCGCTGGACCGCTCGGAGCGGGCCGCCCCCACCGGCCTGGCGACGGTGGGCCTGGTGCTGCGGAACCTGGTGGCCGACGGCGTGCTCGACCCGGAGGTCGAGGCCCTGCCCGACGAGTCCGAGCTGGAGGCGCGGGCCGCCGCGGGGGCGGGCATCACCCGCCCGGAGCTGGCCATCCTCCTGGCCGGTGTGAAGCGACGGGTGGCGGCCGACCTGCTCGCCTCGTCGGTGCCGGACGAGCCCGCGACCCGCGACGCGCTGGTCGGCTACTTCCCCCCGTCCCTGGTGGCGCGCTTCGACGACCTCCTCGATCGCCACCGCCTCCGGCGCGAGCTGGTGGCCTCGGAGGTCGCCAACGACGTCGTCGACCACCTCGGCATCACCCCGGTGGTGACCCTCGCCGACGAGCTGGGGGTCGGCGTGCCCGACGTGGCCATGGCCTACTGGGTCGCTCGCGGCGTGGTGCGGGCCCCGGGGCTCTGGAAGGCGCTGTCGCGTCGCCGCGGCGCCCAGGAGCCCGACCTCGACCCCCACCCCGTGGACGGGGGCGATCTCCTGGCCGAGGTGCTCCACACCCTCACCCGAGCCGAGCTCCTGCGCCGCCGCGACGCCCGGGCCGGGGCTTGGGACCCGGCCGGCCGCATCGCCGAGGACCGACCGGCGGCCGATGCCGTCCTGGCGGCCGCGGCCGACGACCCCGACGACGACCGGCGCGCCGCTCGGGCCCGGCTGGCCACGCGCCTGGTGGCCGGCGGGCTCGACCCGGCGGTGGCCGAGCAGGCGGCCGACGTCTCCGCGCTGGTCGTCGTGCCGCACCTGGCCGACGTGGCCCGGGACCTGGACCGAGAGCCGGTCGAGGTGCTGGCCGCCTTCCGGTCCGTCGACGCCCACCTCGCCCTCGACGCCCTGGCCCGGCGGGCCGAGGCGCTCGCCCCCGACGGGGAGTGGGGTCGTGCCGCGCGCCAGGGGCTGCTCGACGACCTCGTCGCCCTGCGGCGCGAGACCGCCCGCCGGGCCCTGGCCGCCGCGCCCGGCGTCGCGCCCGAGGAGGCCGTCGCCCGACGGCTGGGTGCCGATCCGGCGGCCGCCGCCGAGGCCGCCGCCACCCGGCGCCGGATGGAGGGCGACGACGCCGCCGGCCTCGACGCGCTGGTGGTCGCGGTCCGCGCCGCCCGGCGGGCCGCCGCCCTCTGACCGACCCCCGGGCGGGCCTCACCGGATGCGACCCTGTGTGGCCGAGCGACCACGAGGGGGACGGGGTTAGTGTCCGGCGCCATGTCCCCCTCCGACCACTGGCGCATCCGCCCGGGTGCGGCCCTCGACCTCGGGGCCGTCGACCCCCGCGACCCCGTCGGGGCCCCGGGGGACAAGGACGAGACCAACGAGGCCACCGCCCTGCTCGGCATCCGGCTGGCCGAGCTGCAGGAGCGGCTGTGGGCCGAGGGCACCCGCAGCGTGCTGCTGGTGCTCCAGGCCCTCGACGCCGGGGGCAAGGACGGCACCGTGAAGCACGTGCTCCGCAGCGTCAACCCCGCCGGCGCGCGGGTCACGTCGTTCAAGGCGCCCACCGAGGAGGAGCGGGCCCACGACTTCCTGTGGCGGGTCCACCAGGGCGTCCCGGCCGCCGGGGAGGTGGGCGTGTTCAACCGGTCGCACTACGAGGACGTGCTCGTCGTCCGCGTCGACGAGCTGGTGCCCGAGGAGGTGTGGCGCCCGCGCTACGACGCCATCTGGGCGTGGGAGGCGCACCTGGCCGCCTCGGGGACCGAGATCATCAAGGTGCACCTGCACATCAGCCCCGAGGAGCAGGCCGAGCGCCTCCAAGCCCGTCTCGACGACCCGACCAAGCACTGGAAGTTCCGCGTCGCCGACCTCGACGTCCGCACCCAGTGGGACGAGTACCGGGCCGCGTACACCGAGGCCATCGAGCGCACCACCACCGACGAGGCCCCGTGGTACGTGGTGCCGGCCGACCGCAAGTGGTACCGCAACTGGGCGGTCAGCACGATCCTCGTCGACCACCTCGAGCGTCTCGACCCGCAGTACCCCGAGTGCCCCGACGACCTCACGGGCGTCGAGGTGACCTGACGGTCCTGCCCGCAGCGGTCGAGGTCCTGCCGCCGGGTCGGGTGTGGCGCCTCACACGCCGCCCCGCGGCCGGGTACCCTGACCCCGTCGGGGGACTGGACACCTGTCCAGCGACGGATCGGAGAGCAGCTGTGCACGACCTCGTGATCAGGGGTGGGACCGTCGTCGACGGCACCGGCGCCCCGGCCCGCACCGCCGACGTGGCCGTCGACGGCGACCGCATCGTCGCCGTGGGCCGGGTCGACGAGAAGGGGCGGAGGGAGATCGACGCCGACGGCGCGCTGGTGACGCCGGGCTGGGTCGACATCCACACCCACTACGACGGCCAGGTCACCTGGGACGACGACCCCGCCCCGAGCGCCGACCACGGCGTGACCTCGCTGGTCATGGGCAACTGCGGCGTGGGCTTCGCCCCGTGCCCACCGGAGAAGCGCGACTGGCTGGTCGGGCTCATGGAGGGCGTGGAGGACATCCCCGGCAGCGCCCTCCACGAGGGCATCGCCTGGGAGTGGGAGACCTTCCCCGAGTACCTCGACGCCCTCGACCGCCGCGCGTGGACCGTCGACGTCGGCACCCAGATCGCCCACGGTGCGGTGCGGGCCTACGTGATGGGGGACCGGGGCGCCCGCAACGAGTCGGCCACACCTGCCGACATCGAGGCCATGGCGGCCATCGTCGAGGAGGCGGTGCGCGCCGGTGCCCTCGGCTTCAGCACCAGCCGCACGATCGCCCACCAGGCCATCGACGGCGAGCCCGTCCCCGGCACCTACGCGGCCGAGGACGAGCTCTTCGGGCTGGGCGGGGCGCTGGCCGCGGCGGGCGCCGGCGTGTTCGAGCTGGCCCCCATGGGCTCGGCCGGCGAGGACGTCATCGCACCCCGCACCGAGGTCGACTGGATGCGGCGACTGGCGGCCGAGACGGGTCGGCCCGTCACCTTCGCCCTCCTCCAGGTCGACGCCGACCCCGAGCTCTGGCGCGAGCTGTGCGCCACCTCGGCCCAGGCCTGCGCCGAAGGCGCGTCGCTGCACCCACAGGTCGCGGGCCGCCCCACCGGCCTCCTCGCCGGGCTCGACACCACCTACGGCCTGCTCGACTCCATCCCCGCCTTCGCCCCCATCGGCGCCCTGCCCCCGGCCGAGCGCGTCGCCGCCCTGCCGCGACCCGGCGGTGCGGGAGCGGATCCTCGGGTGGGAGCAGGACCCGGAGACGAGGGCCGCCCTGGAGGCGTCCTACGAGACCTTCTACCTGCTGGGCGACCCGGTCGACTACGAGCCCGGCCCCGACGCCACCCTCGCCGCGGTCGCGGGCCGCATGGGCGTCGACCCCCTCGAGCTGGCCTACGACACCTTCCTCTCCGAGGACGGCCACGGCCTGCTCTACCTGCCCATCCTCAACTACAGCCAGGGCACCAGCGAGCCGACGCGGGAGATGCTGCTGCACCCCGCCGCGGTGCTGGGCCTGGGCGACGGCGGGGCCCACGTCGGCTTCATCTGCGACGGCTCGACCCCCACCTGGATGCTCACCCACTGGGCCCGCGACCGCACCCGCGGCGAGCGCCTGCCCCTCGAGCTGGTGGTCCAGCGCCAGACCTCCGACACCGCCCGCCTGTACGGCCTGGAGGACCGGGGGGCGCTGACGCCGGGCCGGGTGGCCGACGTCAACGTCATCGACCTCGAGAACCTGCACCTCCACACCCCGAAGGTCGCCTACGACCTCCCCGCCGGCGGCCGCCGCATGCTCCAGGGCGTCGACGGCTACCTGGCCACGGTGAAGTCCGGCGCCGTCACCCGCACCGACGGCCAGCGCACCGGTGCCACCCCCGGTCGCCTCCTCCGCGGTGCCCGCCCCGCCCCCGCCGCCTGACCCTGCTCCGTGCGGTCCTGGTCCTGAGATCGGTCGGGCCGGTCGGCGTCGACCGTTCTGGTCTGGGATCAGGCCCTTTCGGGCGTCTCCCTAGTGCAGAACCGTGGGGGCGGGTCGGCGTCGACCGTTCTGGTCTGGGATCAGGCCCTTTCGGGCGCTTCCGTAGACCAGGACGATCGCTGTGGGGGCGTCGGTCCTCCGGCTCGGGGTCGGTGCCCGTGGCCCGCCCCTCCGCCGAGGGGCGGGCCGGGCCCCAGAGCGGGAGACGTCCCGGGGACCCTCCCCCGGTGTCGCCGATCCGCCCACGCGGGCGCCCGGACGTGGCACGATGCCGCCGCCCACACCACCCCGAGGTCACCCATGCGCTCCGCTCAGTCCACCCGCCCCCGACCCCTGCGCCGACCGGTCATGGCACTCGTCGCGCTGGTGCTGCTCCTCGGTGCCGCGGCGGCCTGTGGCGGTGACGACGACTCGTCCGACGCAGGCGAGTCGGGCACCACGACCACGGCGGCCGCCACCGAGACCACCGCGGCCGGCGACGGCGGTTCGACCACGACCGCAGCCGACGACGGGGGCAGCGCCGACGCCGAGCTGTCGATCCTCGTGACCAACGACGACGGCTACGACGCCGACGGCATCGACGCGGTGGTCACGCGCTCCAGGGCCTCGACGGGGTCACCGTCGACGTGGTCGCCCCCCTCGAGCAGCAGAGCGGGACCGGCGGCACCTACACCGAGGGCGCGGTGGAGACCCAGGAGGAGGAGACGGCCAGCGGCACCGAGGCCCTCGCCGTCGACGGCTACCCGGCCGACGCCGTCCGGGTGGCCCTCGACGAGCTGGAGCTCACGCCTGACCTCGTCGTGTCCGGCATCAACTCGGGCCAGAACCTGGGGCCCGTCGTCGACGCGTCGGGCACCGTCGGCGCCGCCCGCGCCGCGGTGGCCGCCGGCGTCCCGGCCCTGGCCCTGAGCTCGGGCATCGCGAGAGTTCGACTACGCCGCCGCCGTGCCCTTCATGCTCGACTGGATCGCGGAGGCACGGGCCGCCCTCGCCGCCGGCGAGGCCGATGTCGAGGTCACCAGCATCAACGTCCCCAGCTGCGCCGAGGGCGAGGTGCGGGGCCTCGAGGAGGTGCCGCCGGCCACCGACGGCGAGGCCATCGCCGAGCAGGACTGCGCCTCGACCCTGGAGGACCCGGCCGACGACGTCGAGGCCTTCAACACCGGCTTCGCCACCCTCACCGTCCTCCCCGACGACCCCGCCACCCCCTACCAGCCCGGCTGACCCTCCCCCTCGACGGAGCCGCGGGGTCAGGCGTGAGGGTCCGGGAAGGCGGAGAGGACCTCGGCCGCGAAGCGCTCGAGGCCGTCGATCTTGGCCTCCAGGTCGTCGGTGAAGCCGTGGTAGTACGCCCACGGCATGGTGAGGACGTCGGTGACGCCGACCTCGCCGGCCCGGGCGAAGCCCTCGGCGTCGGCTGCGTCGTTCAGCGAGGCCATGACGGTGAAGGGCACGTCGGACCGCCCCGCCTGCTCCCGCAGCTCGGCCAGGCGACGACAGGAGGCGGCCGTCTCCTCGGTGGAGGCCAGGTCGGAGATCCACCCGTCGTTGCGCGCGGCCCGGCGCAGGGCGGCCTCGGACAGGCCGCCCACGAGGATCGGCACCGGTCCCGGGGGAGGGGGGTTCATCTCGAAGCGGGGCACGTCGTAGAACTCGCCGTGGTGCTCGACCATCTCCCCGGTCCACGCCTTGGCGATGAGCTCGAGGGCCTCGTCGGCCCGCTTCCCCCGCCGCCGGAAGGGCTGTCCCAGGAGGTCGAACTCCTCCTCGCACCAGCCCATGCCGATGCCGAGGGACACCCGGCCCCCGGTGAGCACCGCCGCGGTGGCGACCATCTTGGCCACGGTGAAGGGGTTGCGCATGGGGAGGACGTAGACGTTGGTGGTGAACCGCAGCCGCTCGGTGGCTGCGCCCATGGCGCCGATGGCGACCCACGGGTCGAGCCACGGCGTATCAGCGGCCACCGTCGCTCGCCGTCCTCGGTGTAGGGGTACGGGGTGGAGAGCGTCTCCAGGTTGAGGACGTGGTCCGAGCAGGCGATGCCCCAGTAGCCCAGGGCATCCGCCGCCCGGGCCACGGGGACGTAGTGCTCCGGCGGCCCGTAGGCCATGCCGACGGTGAAGCGCATCAGGAGTGGGTCCCGCCGTCGATGCGGATGACCTCGCCGGTGATGTGGGCGCCGTCGTCGCTGGCCAGCATGGCCACCACCGCCGCCACCGAGGCGGGGTCGCCCGGGCCGGTGGGCGACATGATCCGGGGCAGCAGGTCGAAGTCGGCGTCGGCCGGGAAGTCGAGGCCCTTGGTCATGCTGGTGCGCACGCTGCCGGGGGCGATGGCGTTCACCCGCACACCCCGCTTGGCGTACTCCACGGCCAGCGCGTGGGTGAGGGCCGCCACCCCGCCCTTGGAGGCGGCGTAGGCGGCCATCCACGGGTGGCCGAACTCGGCCGAGGTGGAGGCCGAGTTGACGATCACGCCGCCGCCGTCGAGCAGGTGGGGCAGCGCGGTGCGGCAGACCAGGAAGGTGCTGGTGAGGTTGACCCGGATGACCTGGTCCCAGAGCTCCAGGCTGTGCTCGGTGGAGTGGGCCGCCCGCAGGATGCCGGCGATGTTGGCCACCACGTCGAGTCCGCCGCCCTGGTCGACGGCGGCGGCCACCGCCTCGGCCACCGCACCCTCGTCGGACACGTCGGCCACGTGGGGGCTGATCGCACCGGTGGCCTCGGGCGGGAGGGCCGCGACCGTGCGCTTCAGGCCCTCGGCGTCGAGGTCGACGGCCAGCACCGTGGCCCCCTCGGCCGCCAGGCGGAGGGCGGTGGCGGCGCCGATGCCCGAGGCCCCGCCGGTGACGAGGGCCGAGCGACCGGTGAGCCGCGGCCCGGGCAGGGGGGTGGAGAGGGGAGGGAGCTCGGCCATGGCGGCAGACTAGAACACGTTCCAGTTCTGGGCCGCCGGTGCTCGTGGTCGCGCCCGGAGGGGGCTAGCGTTGTCCCGACGGGTGCGGTCGCGCCGCCCCGACCTCGCAGGGCTGTCATGAGTGAGCCAGCTGGTTCCGGCCCGGAGTCCCCACCAGAGGTGCCGCCGCCGCACGGGCGCGCCCCGCACCGCCGAGACCCGAACAGAAGGACGCACCCATGCCCCTCAGCCCCGACGACTTCAAGGTCGCTGACCTCTCCCTCTCCGGCTTCGGCCGCAAGGAGATCCAGCTGGCCGAGCACGAGATGCCCGGCCTCATGGCCACCCGCGCCGAGTACGCCGACTCCCAGCCCCTGAAGGGCGCCCGGATCATGGGCTCCCTGCACATGACCATCCAGACGGCGGTGCTGATCGAGACCCTCACCACCCTGGGCGCCGACGTGCGCTGGGTGTCGTGCAACATCTTCTCCACCCAGGACCACGCCGCCGCGGCCGTGGTGGTGGGCCCGGAGGGCACCGCCGAGGCGCCCTCGGGCGTGCCCGTCTACGCCTGGAAGGGCGAGACGCTGGAGGAGTACTGGTGGTGCACCGACCAGGCCCTGCGCTGGCCCGACGGCCACGGCCCCAACATGATCCTCGACGACGGTGGCGACGCCACCCTGCTCGTGCACAAGGGCCGGGAGTACGAGGTCGCCGGCGCCGTGCCCGAGCCCACCGACGACGACGCCGACGAGTGGAAGGTCGTCCTCGAGCTGCTCACCCACAGCCTGCAGAAGGACCCCACCCGCTGGACCGTCGGTCGCCGCCGGCATCCAGGGCGTCACCGAGGAGACCACCACCGGCGTCCACCGCCTCTACCAGATGTTCCAGGCCGGCCAGCTCCAGTTCCCGGCCATCAACGTCAACGACTCGGTCACCAAGAGCAAGTTCGACAACCTCTACGGCTGCCGCCACAGCCTCATCGACGGCCTCAACCGGGCCACCGACGTGATGATCGGCGGCAAGGTGGCCTTCGTCGCCGGCTACGGCGACGTCGGCAAGGGCTGCGCCCAGTCCCTCCGGGGCCAGGGCGCCCGGGTGATCGTGGCCGAGGTCGACCCGATCTGCGCCCTCCAGGCCGCCATGGAGGGCTTCCAGGTGGCCCGCCTCGAGGACGTCCTCGACACCGCCGACATCTTCATCACCACCACCGGCAACAAGGGCATCATCACCGCCGAGCACATGGGCCGGATGAAGCACCAGGCGATCGTCGCCAACATCGGCCACTTCGACAACGAGATCGACATGGCCGGCCTGCCAGCGCATGAGCGACGTGCGCAACATCGAGATCAAGCCCCAGGTGAACGAGTTCCAGTTCCCCGACGGCCACTCGGTGATCGTCCTGGCCGAGGGCCGGCTCATGAACCTGGGCTGCGCCACCGGCCACCCCAGCTTCGTGATGTCGAACTCCTTCACCAACCAGGTGATGGCCCAGATCGAGCTGTTCACCAAGCACGACCAGTACCCGTTGGGCGTCCACGTCCTGCCCAAGCTCCTCGACGAGAAGGTGGCCCGCCTCCACCTCGACGCCCTCGGCGTCCGCCTCACCGAGATGAGCCCGGACCAGGCCGACTACCTCGGCGTCCCGGTCGAGGGCCCCTACAAGCCGGACCACTACCGGTACTGATCCCCACCTGATCCCCACCTGATCCCCGTCGGTGGCCGGTCCTCCGGGGCCGGCCACCGGCGCGCCCGGGGTCGGTCCGGCGCCACCCCGCTCGACCGCTACGGTCCCGGCCGTGACCTCGGGCACCCTGGCATCGACCTACTCGGTCTACGGCGGCAACGGCATCGTCACCGCGATCAGCCTGGTGTTCGGGCTGGCCGTGCTGGGGGCCAACGTCTTCACCGCGGTCGACGCCGGCCGCCGCCCCGACTGGGCCCACGAGGCGGCCGGGTCCAACAAGGTGCTGTGGATCGCCGGCGGTGCGGTGGGGGCGATCCTCGGCCTGTGCTGCTGCGCCATCATCGGCATCCCCCTGCCGATCGTCTGGTTCGCCTCGTTCCGGAAGAAGGTCCTCGACGCCGAGCAGGGGGGCCCCTCGCAGGGCTACGGAGGGCCGCCGCCTGGCTACGGCCCCCCCGGCGGGTACGGCGGCCCCCCTCCCGGTGGGTATGGCCAGCCCGGCGGGTACGGCCAGCCCGGCGGGTACGGCCAGCCCGGTCCCCCGGGGAGCTTCCCGCCCCCGCCCGGGCCCCAGGCCCCCCCTGGCGGGCCCTTCGGCGGGCCGCCCCCGCCGGGCGGGGGTCCGCTGTAGCCCGCCCCGGTGCGAGCCGGGCCGTCGCTCAATAGGGTCGACCTCCATGCAGCACCGCACCCTCGGACGCAGCGGCCTCAAGGTCTCTGCCGTCAGCTACGGCAACTGGATCACCCACGGCTCGCAGGTCGAGAACGAGGCCGCCATCGCGTGCGTCCACGCCGCCCTGGACCTCGGCGTCACCACCTTCGACACGGCCGACGTCTACGCCGGCACCAAGGCCGAGGAGGTGCTGGGCGAGGCCCTGGCCGGCCAGCGGCGCGAGGGCCTGGAGATCTTCACCAAGGTGTACTTCCCGACCGGCCCGGGCCCCAACGACCGGGGCCTGTCCCGCAAGCACATCAGGGAGTCGATCGAGGGGTCGCTCCGTCGGCTGCGCACGGACCACGTCGACCTCTACCAGGCCCACCGCTTCGACCACGAGACCCCGCTGGAGGAGACCATGTCGGCCTTCGCCGACGTGGTCCGGGCGGGCCAGGCCCACGCCATCGGCGTGTCGGAGTGGACCGCCGACCAGATCCGTCGGGGCGCGGCCCTGGCCCGCGAGCTGCACGTCCCGTTCATCTCCAACCAGCCGCAGTACTCGATGCTGTGGCGGGTCATCGAGCGCGACGTGGTGCCCGCCTGCGAGGAGGAGGGGCTGGGCCAGATCGTGTGGTCGCCCATGGCCCAGGGCGTCCTCACGGGCAAGTACCTGCCGGGCGAGCCGCCGCCCGAGGGCAGCCGGGCCACCGACGAGAACAGCGGCAAGGACTTCATCTCCGGGTTCCTGTCCGACGACGAGCTGCTGACCCGGGTCCAGGACCTGCGCCCCGTCGCCGAGGAGGCGGGCATGTCGATGGCCCGCATGGCCGTGGCCTGGGTGCTGCGCAACGCCAACGTGTCCTCGGCCATCGTGGGGGCGTCGCGCCCCGACCAGCTCGACGACACCGTGGCGGCGGCGGACGAGACGCTGTCGGACGACCTGGCCGCCCGCATCGACGAGGTGCTGGGCGACAAGGTCACCAAGGACGCGAGGCTGACCTCCTCGCCCCGCCGCCGGCCGTAGCGGCGCCGCCCGGTCGCGCTGTCACAGGGGGTCGCCACCCTGGGGCCATGCTCCTCGCCACCCGCTGCGGCGCCTGCGACCGGCCCGGGCCGTCGCCCTGCCCGACCTGCCACGCCGGCCTGTGCCCGCCCGCGCCCGTGCCCGACCCACCGGGCCTGGCCGGCCTGGTCGCCCTGCTCCGCTACGACGGCCCGGCCCGGTCGCTGGTGGCCCGCGTGAAGTACCGGAACCAGCGCCAGGCCGTGGCCTGGCTGGCCGACGGACTGGCCGGGCTCCTGGCCGACGGACCGGCGGAGCTCGTCACCTGGGCGCCCACCACCGCCGCGCACCGCCGTCGGCGCGGCTTCGACCACGGGGAGGTGCTGGCCCGGGCCGTGGCCCGTCGGCTCCACCTGCCCGTGCGCTCCCTGCTGGCCCGGGCGCCGGGACCACCCCAGACCGGGCGCGACGCGGCCCACCGCCGGGCCGCGCCGCCCGCCTTCGCCGTGCGGGGCGCCGGTCGCCCCCGGCACCCAGGTGCTGGTGGTCGACGACGTGGTCACCACCGGTGCCACCCTCCGGGCCGCGGCCACCACGCTGACCAGGGCCGGAGCCCGGGTGCACGTCGCCTGCGCGGCCCGCACGCCCCCGCCCGGCGGCCGCCGAGGCCGCTGACGGCGCCGGGGCGTGCCCCGGCCGACGCTCCCGACGTGTGCCCCCGGCGCCCCGTCTACCATCGGCCCTCCCGACCCAAGAGGAGCAGTCCCCATGGAGGTCACCGTCAGCGCCCGCCACACCGAGGTCCCGGAGCGGTTGCGGCTCCTGGCCGAGGACAAGATCGGGCGGTTGGACCGCTTCGTCGACGGGATGGAGCGGGCCGAGGTGCACTTCTCCACCCACCGCAACCCCCGGATCGCGGAGCCGGAGATGTGCGAGGTGACCCTCGAGGGCCACGGCCACCACGTACGGGCCAAGGTCGCGGCCGCGACCGGCGACGTGGCCGTCGACAAGGCGGTGGCCAAGCTCGAGCACCAGCTGTCCAAGCTCAAGACCAAGCTGCAGCGGCAGCGGCGGGGTGGCGGCGGTCGCGGGCGGGGCGCACCCGTCGACGGTGCCCTGGTGCCCGACGACATGGCTGCGGTGGCCACCGCCGAGGCCCCGTCGGCCCCGGCGGGCGACGGCCCGCCCCGCATCGTGAAGGTCAAGCGCTTCGCCACCATGGGCCTCACCGCCGACGAGGCGGCCCAGCGCATGGACCTCCTGGGCCACGGGTTCTTCTTCTTCACCAACCTCGACACCGGGCGGGCCGCGGTGGTCTACCGGCGCGACGACGGTGACATCGGGCTGATCGACGAGGATGGCTGACCGTCCTCAGGTCGGGTCCCGACCGGCCGATGGGAGCGACGTGGAGCGGGGACGGGGCCGACGGTGAACGACCGGCGTCCGCGCCCGGACGCGATCAGCGTGGTGGTGGCCGACGACCACGCCGTGTTCCGGCGGGGCCTGGCCCTGGTCCTCGAGCCCGAGGACGACATCGACGTCGTCGGGGAGGCCGGTGACGGGCGCGAGGCTGTCACCCTGGCGCGCGAGTCCACCCCCGACGTGGTCCTCCTCGACGTCCGCATGCCCGGGATGGGCGGCATCGAGGCCGCTCGCCGACTGGCCCAGGAGGTGCCCGCGGCCCGGGTCGTGATGCTCACGGTGAGCGACACCGAGGAGGACCTCTACGAGGCCATCAAGGCGGGGGCGGTGGGCTACCTGCTCAAGGAGGCCTCGATCGAGGAGGTGGCCGACGCGGTGCGGGCCGTCGCCGCGGGCCAGAGCCTGGTCACCCCGTCGATGGCCTCCAAGCTGCTCACCGAGTTCTCCGTCCTGGCCAACCGGGTCGACGGCGGCAGGGTGGCGGCCAGCGGCCCCCGCCTCACCGCACGGGAGGTGGAGGTGCTGGGCGACATCGCACGGGGGCGCACCAACCGCGACATCGCCGAGCACCTGTTCATCTCCGAGAACACGGTGAAGAACCACGTGCGCAACATCCTGGAGAAGCTCCAGCTCCACTCCCGCACCGAGGCCGCGCTCTACGCCGTCCGGGAGCGGATCGTCGACGTCGAGGGCTGACGGCGGACCTGGTCGGTGGTCCGGGGGGGTGGCTCGGTAGAGTGGTCCCCTCATGGGTGTCCTCGACAAGCTCCTCCGAGCCGGCGAGGGGCGCAAGGTCCGCGCCCTGGCCGGGCTCGCCCCCGACATCGGCGCGCTCGAGCCGGAGATGCAGGCCCTCTCCGACGCCGAGCTCCAGGCCAAGACGCCGGAGTTCCGCCAGCGCCTCGACAACGGGGAGACCCTCGACGACCTCCTCGTCGAGGCCTTCGCGGTCGTGCGCGAGGGCGCGTCCCGGGTGCTCGGCCAGCGCCACTACGACGTCCAGCTGATGGGCGGCGCCGCCCTCCACTTCGGCTGGGTGGCGGAGATGAAGACCGGCGAGGGCAAGACCCTCGTGTCGACCCTGCCGGTGTACCTCAACGGCCTCACCGGCGACGGCGTCCACATCATCACCGTCAACGACTACCTGGCCACCCGCGACTCGGAGTGGATGGGCCAGCTGCACCGGTGGCTGGGCCTCACCGTGGGCCTGGTCATCCCGGGCAACAACGACCCCGCCCACAAGCGGGCGCAGTACGCCTGCGACGTCACCTACGGCACCAACAACGAGTTCGGCTTCGACTACCTCCGCGACAACATGGCCATGTCGAAGGAGGCCAAGACCCAGCGGGGCCACGCCTACGCCATCGTCGACGAGGTCGACTCGATCCTCATCGACGAGGCCCGCACCCCGCTCATCATCTCCGGGCGGCTGGCCGACGCGGCCAAGCTCTACTACCGGTTCGCCTCGGTCGTGCGCGGCCTGACCCGCGACGAGGACTACGAGGTCGACGAGGAGAAGCGGGTCGTCGCCCCCACCGAGGAGGGCGTCACCAAGGTCGAGGCCGCCCTCGGCGTGGAGAACCTCTACGACGCGGTGTCCCAGAACCTGGTCCACCAGTTCCAGGCCGCGCTGAAGGCCAAGGAGCTCTTCAAGCGCGACAAGGACTACCTGATCCAGAACGGCGAGGTGAAGATCGTCGACGAGTTCACCGGGCGCGTGCTCGAGGGCCGGCGCTGGTCCGAGGGCCTCCACCAGGCCGTCGAGGCCAAGGAGGGGGTGAAGATCAAGGAGGAGAACCAGACCCTCGCCACGATCACCCTCCAGAACTACTTCCGCCTCTACGACAAGCTCTCCGGCATGACCGGCACCGCGGTCACCGAGGCGGCCGAGCTGGCCTCCACCTACGAGCTCCAGGTCGTGCCCATCCCCACCCACAGGCCCCTGGCCCGCCTCGACGACGGCGACCTCATCTACAAGACCGAGGACGGCAAGTACGACGCCGTGGTCGAGGACCTGGCCGAGCGCTACGACACCGGCCAGCCGGTGCTGGTCGGCACCATCTCGGTGGAGAAGTCCGAGAAGCTGTCCCGCCTGCTCGAGAAGCGGGGCATCCCCCACGAGGTGCTGAACGCCAAGCAGCACTTCCGGGAGGCCGAGGTCGTCACCCAGGCCGGGCGCCTGCACTCCATCACCGTCGCCACCAACATGGCCGGCCGCGGCGTCGACATCCTCCTCGGCGGCAACCCCGAGGGGCTGGCCGACAAGGACGTCCGGGCCGAGGGCCTCGACCCCGAGGACGGCGAGGAGGGCACGGCCCGGTTCCAGGAGGTGCTGCCGGGCTACAAGGCCGAGTGCAAGGCCGAGGCGGCCAAGGTCCTCGAGCTGGGCGGCCTCTACGTGCTGGCCACCGAGCGCCACGACTCCCGCCGCATCGACAACCAGCTCCGGGGCCGCTCCGGCCGCCAGGGCGACCCGGGCGAGAGCCGCTTCTACCTGTCCCTCGAGGACGACCTGATGCGCCTGTTCGCCACCGGCGCCATGAACTGGGTGATGTCGAAGGCCCTCCCCGACGACGTGCCCATCGAGGCCAAGATGGTCACCAAGGCCATCGAGCGGGCCCAGACCACCGTCGAGCAGCGCAACGCGGAGATCCGCAAGAACGTGCTCAAGTACGACGAGGTCATGAACGAGCAGCGCAAGGTCATCTACGCGCGCCGCGACGAGATCCTCGACGCCGCCGACCTGCGCGAGGAGACGCTCCAGAACCTGGCCGAGGTGGTCGACGAGCTCATCGAGACCCACTGCGACGGCGACTTCGGCGAGGAGTGGGACGTCGAGACGCTCCTGGCCGACGTGGGCACCTACTGGCCCACGGCCCTCACCGAGGCCGACCTGCGGGCCGTGGTCGGCACCGACGAGGTCTACGACACGCTCATGGGCGAGGCCACCGCGCACTACGAGGCGCGCGAGGAGGAGATGGGCGCCGACACCATGCGCCAGATCGAGCGCCAGGTGGCCCTGCGCCTGATCGACCAGCACTGGCGCGAGCACCTCAGCGACATGGACTACCTCCAGGAGGGCATCAACCTCCGGGCCCTGGGTCAGAAGGACCCCCTGGTCGAGTGGCAGCGCGAGGGCTTCGACATGTTCGGGTCGATGATGCGGAGCATCGCCCGCGACCAGGTCAAGTACGTCATGCACGTGCAGGTCGTGGTCGAGGACAAGAAGGCCGACGCCCCGGCCCCCGAGCAGATGACCACCTCCGGGCCCACCGACCCGTCCGAGTCCGGCAGCGACCGGGTGAAGGCCGCCGCCGCGGTCCAGGCCCGGGCCGAGGGCATGGAGGCCCCGGTCGAGCCGAACCAGGAGGAGAGCCGGGCCCCGGTGGTGAAGTCCGACTGGGACAAGACCCCGCGCAACGCCCCCTGCCCCTGCGGCTCGGGCAAGAAGTTCAAGCAGTGCCACGGCGCGGTGTGAGCCTCTTCGTCGTCACTCGCTCGCTGCGCTCGCTCCGTTCCGACGAGCTGAGGGTGGCTCGCTGCGCTCGCCGCTGACGGACCCGGCGGGTGGCGGCTCGTCCCTCGCAGCCACCCGCCTCTCCCGGGGGAGACCCCCGGACCCCCAGCGGCTGCGCCGGGCAGCACCGGCCTCGTGACGTCGACCGGGCACCCCTTCGGGCGCGCTGGGGGCGGCACGCTCGGCGCTCTCGCCGATCCGCGTCGAAGGTCGACCCTGCTCAGCCCAGGGTGAGGATCTGGTCGGCTCGGGACAGGACGGACTCGCGGTGGGTGACGACGAGGACGGCGGTGCCGTCGAGGTCGGCGGCGGCGAGCACGCGACGCCACATCTCGGCCTCGGTGGCGGCGTCGAGGGCACTGGAGAGGTCGTCCACCACCAGCAGGCGCGGCCGGCGGACGAGGGCGCGGGCCGCGGCCACCCGCTGGACCTGGCCGCCTGACAGGCGCACGCCGCGGGAGCCGACGGTGGTGGCCGTGCCCTCGGGCATGGTGGCCAGGTCGTCCTCCAGGCAGGCCAGGTGCAGGGCGCCGGCGAGGCGCTCCGGGGGCAGGCCCAGCAGCACGGCGTGGGCCAGCGGCTCGCTGAAGAGGCGGGGCACCTGGGGGACGTAGGCCACCCGGGGGGGCACCAGCACCTTGGACGGCTCGGTGACCTCGTCGCCGTCCCATCGGAGGTCACCGGAGGACGGGATCAGGCCCAGCACGGCGCGCAGCAGGCTCGACTTGCCGCTGCCCACCGGGCCGGTGACGGCCACGACCCGCCCGGGGCCGATGTCGAGGTCGACGTGGTCGAGCGCCACCTGGTCGCCGTGGGCGACGGTGAGGCCCCGGACCTGCAGGCCGGTGAGGGGCGCGCCACCCCGGGAGGGGTGGACCGAGATCAGGTCGTGGACGTGGCGGGGGGCCACGTCGGGGTCGTCCTCGCCCGGTGCCGGTCCCACCTCGGCGTCGGCCGGCTCGTCCCGGCGAGCCCGGAGGGCCAGGGGCTGGTCCCCGGCCACCGCCACCGGGCCGCGCCGGTCCGGCGGCAGGAGCCGGGCCAGGCGATCGGCCGACACGTCGGCCTGGCGCTGGTACGCGCCGAGGCGCCCGACGAAGCGGGGCAGGCCGGCCAGCACGACGGCGTAGGCCGCCACCAGACCGAGGTCGCCGACCGTGAGGGTGCCCCGCGCCGCAGCCGGCGCGGCCACGACCAGCCCGGCCGCCAGGGCCAGGTCGGCCGTGCTGCCCGAGAGCGTGTAGAGCAGCTGGGTCCCGACCTCGTCGCGGACCGCGCGCCCGGCCCGGTCGTGGCCGAGGGCGGTGAAGCGCCGGACCACGGCGTCCTCGGCTCCGGCGGCGCGGACCGAGCCGATGGCGCCGAAGGTGTCGCCCACGAAGCCGGTGACCACGGCGGTGGCATGGCGGGCCTCGAGACGCCAGGCCCGCAGGCGGGGCCCGAGGGCGTGGGCCAGGGCCATCACCGCCAGCGCGGGCAGCGCGATGGTGACCGCCAGGCGCCAGTCGATGACGGCCAGGATCGCCACCGCCAGGGCCGAGGCCACGGCCACGCCGACCACGTCGAGCCAGACGTCGAGGACGAGGGCCATGTCCTGGGCGTCGTCGCGGAAGCGGCTGACGGCCTCGCCCGGCGCGCCGGGGAGGCGCCCGGCCGCAGGACCCGGGTCCGAGACCAACGAGTCGAGCAGGGCCATGCGGGGGGCGGTGTGCCACCCGACCCACGCCCCGTGCCACTGCACCACCAGGCCGAGGAACATGGTCCAGCGGGCCACCTCGATGCCGGCCAGCAGGGCGAGCGCGCCCCAGGGCGCCGACGGCGTGCCGTCGGAGATCCCGTCGAGCACCATGCGCAGGGCGAAGCCGGTGGCCACCGGGAGGCTGTGGAACACGGCCCACCCCGCAGCGCAGAGCGCCCACGCCCGAGGGTCGCGCCGCATGATGTGCCACGCCAGGCGCACGCCGTCGCGGCCGGCTCCGGCCGTCGGCGGGCGCGCCTCGACGGGGGGCGGCGTGGTCGTCGGGGCGGTCACCGCGGCACCCCGTGCCCGGCGCCGGCGGCGAGGAGCGCGGCGAACCGGCTGGTCGGGTCGGCGGCCAGGTCGGCGCGCCGGCCGTGCTCGACGATGCGGCCGTCGTCGACGACGGCGACCTGCTCGAGGTCGTCGAGGGTGCTCAGTCGGTGGGCGATCACGACGAGGGTGCGGCCCTCCCGCAGGCGCCGGGTGGCGGCCTGGACCTGCACCTCGGTGGCGGGGTCGAGGCGGCTGGTGGCCTCGTCCAGCACCACCAGGCCGGGGTCGGCCAGCAGCACCCGGGCGAAGGCGAGGAGCTGGGCCTCGCCGCCCGAGAGGCGCGCCGTGCCGTCGAGCTCGGTGTCGAGGCCGTCGGGCAGACCCGCCAGCCAGCGGTCGAGACCGACGTCGGCCACGGCGGTCCGCAGACGGGCGTCGTCGGCGTCGAGCGCACCGAAGAGGGTCAGGTTGTCGCGGAGGCTGGCCCGCAGGACCTCCACCTCCTGGGTGACGACGGCGACGCGGGCGCGGAGGGACCGTTCGTCGGCGGCGCGCAGGTCGACCCCGCCGACGCGGACGGCGCCTGCGGTCGGGTCCCAGAAGCGGGCCAGCAGGCGGCCCAGGCTGGTCTTGCCGCTGCCGGTGCGCCCCACCACGCCGAGCGTGGCGCCGGGGGCGAGGTGGAGCTCGAGGTCGCGCAGGGCGGCCCGCTCGCCCCCGTCGGCCGCGCTCTCGTCCTCGGCGGGTCGAGGCCCGTAGCGCAGCTCCACCGCGTCGAGGTCGACCGCCAGAGGCCCGTCGGGCAGGGAGCGGGAGCCGGACACGATGCCGACGGGGGTCCCCAGCAGGCGCGCCGCCCGACGCACCCCGGCCACCGCCTTCTGGAACTCGCTCAGCTGCTCGCCGATGCGCTCCAGCGGGCTCTGCACCATCTGGACGAAGCGGAAGAGGACGAGGACGGTGCCCAGGGTGATCTGGCCCCGAGCCGCGAGGACGGCGGCCACGCCGAGGGTGCCCGCCGTGCCCAGGGCGAAGGTGATGCCGGTGGCGGCGTAGCCCCCCTCGCCCCGCAGCGACGCCCGGCGGGCGGCGCGCCACCAGCGGGCCGAGCCGCGGTGGAGCCGGTCGACGGCCCAGGGGCCCGCCCCGTTGGCCCGGATGTCCTCCAGCCCACCCAGGCGCTCCTCGAGGTCGCCGTAGAGGTGGCTGAGCACCTCCCGCTCGTGGTCGTGGGCCGGCACGGCCAGGGCCCTCATCCGCACCAGCACGGCCAGGGCCACGCCGACGGTCGCCAGCAGGACCAGGCCGGCACGCCACTCGACCGCCATGGCCACGACGCCCACCGCCACGAGCACGGCGACGTTGCCCACCACCTGGAGCACGGCGGCGGAGGCGAACTCGGTGACGGCCTCGATGTCACCGTCGACGCGCTCGATCACCTCGCCCGCGCTGTGCTCGCCGTGCCAGGAGAGGTCGAGGTCGAGGGCGTGGCGGCACAGGTCCACCCGCAGCCGGTTGCCGACCCGCCAGGCCAGCCGCACGGCCAGGGCGGTGACCGCCAGCTGCAGGACGTCGGCCACCAGGAGCAGGGCGCCGAAGGTGAGGGCCACGGTGGTGAGCCGGCCGACGGTCGCGCCGGCCGCGGCCTCGTCCACGAAGCGCCCGAGCAGGAGCTGGGCGCCGACGGGCAGCCCAACCGCCACGACCAGGATGACGCCCAGCACCGTCATGGCGCGCCGCTCGGGGCGCAGCTCCCCGAGGAGGAGCCGGGTCCCGTCCCGGGTCGCGGTGGCTGGTGCCGTGGCCATGGCGGCCGCGACGGTACCGACGACCCCTGCGGGGCGGGCCACGAGTTCGCAGGTCCCGCTCGGGCTGGTCGGGCCGGTCGGGGCGAGGAGGCGGGCGGGGTGGGGCGGTAGCGTCGCTGGGCCATGCGCGACTTCTCCGACGACCTCGCATCCCTGCGGACCTCGCTCGCCGAGGCGCACCAGTACCTGCGCATCGACGACCTGCGCGACCGCCGCTCCCAGCTCGAGACCGAGGCCAGCCGGCCCGACCTGTGGGACGACCAGGAGCGGGCCCGGGCCGTCACCGGAGAGCTGTCGTCGCTGGTCGAGGACGTGGAGGGCTACGAGGCCCTGGAGGGGCGGATCTCCGACGCCGAGACCCTGGCCGAGATGGCCCGGGAGGAGGGCGACGAGTCCCTCGAGCCCGAGGTGGAGGAGACGATCGCCGGGGTGCGGGCCCAGTTCTCCGCCCTGGAGCTGCGCAGCCTCTTCACCGGCCCCCACGACGAGGCCGACGCCATCTGCGAGCTCCAGTCGGGCGAGGGCGGGGCCGACGCCCAGGACTGGACCAACATGCTGCTGCGCATGTACCTGCGCTGGGCCGAGCGGCGGGGCCTCGCCACCGAGCTGGACGAGGTGTCCGAGGGCTCCGAGGCGGGCATCTCCTCGGCCCAGTTCCTGGTCAAGGGGCGCCACGCCTACGGGCTGCTGCGCTCCGAGCACGGTGTCCACCGGCTGGTGCGCATGAGCCCGTTCAACGCCCAGGGCAAGCGCCAGACCGCCTTCGCCGCCCTCAAGGTCACCCCGTTCCTCGAGGACATCCCCGACGTCGAGATCGACGAGAAGGACCTGCGCATCGACGTGTACCGGTCCTCCGGCGCCGGCGGCCAGCACGTCAACGTCACCGACTCGGCCGTGCGCATCACCCACGAGCCCAGCGGCATCGTCGTGTCGTGCCAGAACGAGCGCAGCCAGCACCAGAACAAGGACCGGGCGCATGCAGGTCCTCAAGGCCAAGCTGGCCGAGCGGGAGCGCGAGAAGCGCGAGGAGGAGCTCTCCGCGATCCGGGGCGAGCAGCGCTCGGTGGGCTTCGGGAGCCAGATCCGCTCCTACGTGATGCAGCCGTACCAGATGGTCAAGGACCTGCGCTCCGAGTACGAGACGGCCCAGGTCGACGCCGTCCTCGACGGCGACCTCGACGCATGATCGAGGCCTACCTGCGCTGGCGGCGGGCCGAGGAGCTGGACTGAGCCTCCGAGCCCGTCGGTCCCCGTCGGTCCCCGTGGGTCGCCCGTCGGCCGTGCACATGTCACCGCGACCATGCACGGGAACCGGCGTCACGCGTTGGTAACGTCTCCGATCGGCCCCTGGGGTCCTGACCGAGGTCGGGCCCCTGCTCCCCGGGTCCCACGAGGTGCCCCCCGCCCATGATCAAGCTCGAGAACGTCACGAAGGTCTACAAGGGCGACGTCGTCGCGCTGAAGGACGGCTCCTTCGAGATCGGCAAGGGCGAGTTCGTCTTCCTGGTGGGCCCGTCGGGCTCGGGCAAGTCGACCCTGCTGCGGCTCCTCAACCGCGAGGAGGACCCGCAGGCGGGCCACATCCACGTGGCCGGCAAGGACATCGGCGAGCTCAGCTCGTGGAAGATCCCCTACCTGCGGCGCAACATCGGCAGCGTCTACCAGGACTACAAGCTGCTCCAGACCAAGAACGTCTACGACAACGTGGCCTTCGCCCTGCAGGTGATCGGGCGGCCCCGCCACGTCATCAAGACCCAGGTCCCGGCCATCCTCGAGCTGGTCGGCCTGGCCAAGAAGCAGAAGAACTTCCCCGACGAGCTCTCCGGCGGCGAGCAGCAGCGGGTGTCCATCGCCCGGGCCTTCGTCAACCGACCGCTGATCCTCCTGGCCGACGAGCCCACCGGCAACCTCGACCCCGCCACCTCCGTCGGCATCATGCGGCTCCTCGACCGCATCAACCGCACCGGCACCACCGTGGTGATGGCCACCCACGACCGCAGCATCGTCGACACCATGCGACGTCGGGTGATCGAGCTCGACCGGGGCACGATCATCCGCGACCAGGCGCGCGGCGTCTACGAGTAGGCGGAGATGGCCCTCAACGCGAGCTACGTCGCCCGGGAGACCGCCCAGAACCTGGGCCGCAACCCCACCCTCACCATCGCCTCGGTCATCACCGTGTCGATCGCCCTCACCCTGGCCGGGGTCGCCCTCCTCGTGCGGGAGGGCACCAACAACCTGGCCGGCAAGTTCCGCGGCGACGTCGAGCTGATCGTCTTCCTCGACCCCGAGATCTCGGCCGACCAGCGCCAGGCCATCGAGACCTCGCTCGACGACAACCCCGAGGTCAAGAGCTTCACCTACGTCGACGAGAAGGCCGCCTTCGAGGAGGCCCAGGAGCTGTTCAAGGACCAGCCCACCATGCTGCGCCTGCTCCGGGAGGGCGATGTGCCCACGTCGTTCCGGGTCGAGCCCACCAACCCGGACTTCCAGTCGGTGGTGGCCCTGCGGGGCATCTACGAACGGGAGGCCGGCGTCCAACAGGTGGAGTCGGCCACCGAGGCCATCCGGGCCATCCAGGAGCTCACCGAGAAGCTCAACTTCGGCGTGCTCTTCGCCTCCGCCGTCAGCGCGGGGGTCTCGATCCTGCTGATCTACAACACGATCCGCACGGCCATGTTCGCCCGCCGTCGCGAGATCGAGGTGATGAAGCTGGTCGGCGCGACCAACTGGTTCATCCGCGTCCCGTTCATCCTCGAGGGGATGATCCAATCGCTCCTCGGAGGCGCGCTCGCGGTCGGGTTGCTGCTCGGCCTGAACGTCTTCCTCTTCGGCGCCCTGGCCGACAACCAGTACTTCGAGCTGTTCCAGAACTTCGACTTCACCGTCGGCACCGTGATCGGCACGTCGGTGCCCCTCGTGCTCGTCGGCGTGGTGATCGGCGCGGTCGGCTCCGGCTTCGCGGTGGGCCGCTTCCTCGACGTCTAGCCAGGGGGTCCGGGCGTGGGACCGAGCCCCACCCCGGCCCGTAGGGCGGCGACGCACGCAGGCGCGGTCGTGGGCCACGTGCTGCTCGGGGTCGGCGGGGTTCGCCCACCAGAAGAAGCGGCCCATCCGGCGTAGGTCCTCCTTCACCGCCCCGCCCGGCACACCGGTCTCGACGGTCAGGGCCAGGACCCCGTGGACGGCGTGGAGCCAGTCGTTCGACGCCCCGACGATCGGGTACCACGCGTTGGACTGCTCCATGCGGTAGGGCCAGCGGTGCTGGGCCGAGACGAAGGCCTCGGCGACAGCCCGCAGCTCCGGCTCGGAGGGCGAGGGCGCGGCCCGTGCGCTCCACGGCCAGGTGACGATCTGGCCGGTCGAGTGGAGGTTGAGCAGCACGGCCGGAGGGCGGCGGCCGACCAGCTCGGCCAGGGCGCGGACCTCGGGCTCGCTGAGCGGTGCGGGCCCGCGGTACCACGGGCTCCGCACCCGGCCGGTGCCCGACAGCGGAGACCAGTGGTCGCGAGCCCCCTCGATCCAGGGCCAGTTGCGGTTGAGGTCGACCCCCCGGGCGTTGCGCCGGGGGGCCAGCGCGACGGGTGCGCGTCGGGCCAGCGACGCGAGGGCTGCGGCGCGGCCGTCGGGGTTGACCACCGGGACCACCGCCAGGTCGGCGGCCTCGAGCAGGTCGGCCACCGCAGGTTCGGGGGCGGGCGCGGTGGCCATCTCGACCAGGCGCAGCGCCAGCTCGCTGGCGATCACCTCGCAGCCGTGGATCGTGGCGATGACCATGGCCAGGGGCCGGTCGCCGTCGGGTGGGGCCGAGGGGCTCGACACCAGGACCTGGTGGAGCGGCCGGTCCTCGACGGAGCGTCCGACCTCGGTGACCGACGCCCGCCCCGGCACCCGCTCCACCGCCGCGACCACGGCCGCCGCCAAGCCATCCCCGTCGTGGTAGCCGTGCAGGAGGGGTCGGGGCACCGTCGGAGCGTGCCACAGGTCGGCGCCGGTCGGGACGTCCCCCGGACGGGCGCTGCGGACGCGGCCGGGTCAGCCCCTTCCGGTGTCGGGGCCGAGGGTGACGGGGAGGGTGGCCAGGCCCCGCAGGACCATGCGGCCGTTCCACTCGAGCTCGTCGGTGGCGAGGGCGACCTCGGGGAAGCGGCGCAGGACCCGGGGGATGGTCTGGCGGCCCTCGAGCCGGGCCAGGGCCGCACCGAGGCAGTGGTGGACGCCGCTGCCGAAGGAGATGTGGTGGTTGGCGTCGGGGCGGGTGATGTCGAGCTGCTCGGCCGTGGGCCCGAACTTGTCGGGGTCGCGGTTGGCCGCGCCGAGGCCGGTGAGCACCAGCTCGCCTGCGGCGACCTGCACGCCGGCCACCTCGAAGGGCTCCAGGGCGATGCGGCGGGAGAACTGCACCGGGCTGTCGTAGCGGAGGAGCTCCTCGACCGCCCCGGCGTCGAGCGACGGGTCGTCGCGCAGCAGCGCCGCCTGGTCGGGGTGGCGCAGCAGGGCCAGCAGCCCGTTGCCGATGAGGTTCACGGTGGTCTCGTGACCGGCCAGGTAGAGCAGCGTGACGTTGTCGCGCAGCTCCTCGTCGCTCAGCGTGGTGCCGTCGTCCTCGGCCTCGATGAGGGCGGTGAGCAGGTCGTCGCCGGGGTGGTCCCGCTTCCAGCGGACGGCCTCGTCGATCAGGTCGCCCAGCTCCTCGCCGGCGACGAAGATCTCCTCGGTGTTGGTCATGGCCAGCACCGGGTCGAGCACCTGGGTGACGGTCTGGGACAGCGACCGCATGCCGCTCGGCCTCGACCGTGTCGGGCATCCCCAGCATCTCGTGGATGACCTGGAAGGGCAGCGGGAAGGCCAGCTCGGCGATGAGGTCGACGGGGCCGTCGGACGGCGGCGGCCGCATCGAGGCGGTCGTCGACCACCTCGGCCACCCGGCCCTCCAGGCGGGAGATCGTGCGGGGCGTGAAGGCCTTGGACACCAGCTTGCGGATGCGGGTGTGGTCGGGCGGGTCGGTGCCCAGGATCGACTTGCTGCGACGGGCACCGCGGTCGCGGGCGGCCTGCTCGAGGGCCTCGTTGCGGCCCTCGAGGACCGAGTTGCGCTCGTCGACGCTGGTGCCGGGGAGGCGCAGGACGTGGTGGCAGTCGTCCCAGCGGGACAGGAACCAGAGGCCGAGGGGGGAGTGGTGCACCGGCTCGGTCTCGCGCAGGTGGCGGTACTGGACGTAGGGGTCGTCGTAGAACCCGGGTGCGAACGGGTTGAGGCCCGACGGCAGCGGCCTCGCCCGCGGCCACCGCCTCGGCGTCGGACGAGTTCGGCGTGGGCATGGCCAGGTCGGTCTCGGACATGGCCCGCACAGTACGCCTCCGGCCAACAACTTGCAGCCCCCGTGCAAGTGGCTCCGGTCACCGTCCGACGGGGATCGTCTTGGCGGGTGCCTGACCGACGGGTCAGGATCGGAGGCCATGGCCCCCCACCCCCTCCGTGGTGCCGCCGCCGTGGTCGGCGTGGCCGACGCCGCCGGCCCCCTCTGGGATGCTCGACGGCACCGTGCCCCAGCTCGAGGCCCGCATGATCCGCGAGGCCCTCGACGACGCCGGGCTCACCCTGGCCGACGTCGACGGCGTCAGCATCAACAACGGCCTGGGCTGGGCGCCTTCGCTGGAGCTGGCCGAGCGCCTCGGCATCACCCCCCGCTGGACCGACTCGACCCAGACCGGGGGCTCCAGCTTCGAGATCCACGTCCAGCACGCCGCGGCCGCCATCGCCCTGGGCCTGGCCGAGGTCGTCGTGGTCGTCTACGCCTCCACGCCCCGCTCGGACTTCAAGTCGGGCAAGGGCGGGTGGGGCAGCCGCTCGGTGGTCGGCGTCAACCCGCAGGGGGAGTGGGAGCGGCCCCACGGCCTGCGCATGCCGATGGGCGCCTACGCCCTGGCCGCCTCGGCGCCACATGCACGCCTACGGCACCACCTCCGAGCAGCTGGCCGAGATCGCGGTGCAGACCAGGGAGTGGGCGACCATGAACCCCCGGGCCCGGCTCCAGGACCCGATCACCGTCGACGACGTGCTGGCCTCGCCCATGGAGGCGTCGCCGCTGCACAAGCTCGACTGCTGCCTGGTCACCGACGGGGCCGGCGCGGTGGTGCTGACCTCGGCCGAGCGGGCCCGGGCCCTGGCCCAGGCCGCCGGCGTTCGTGCTCGGGGCAGGCACCGCTCACACCCACGCCATGATCAGCCAGATGCCGGACCTCACCGACGACCGGCGGGGTGGTCTCCGGGCCGCGAGGCCTTCCGCACCGCCGGGCTGGCGCCGGCCGACGTCGACGTGGTGGAGCTCTACGACTCGTTCACCATCACCGTCCTGCTCGCCCTCGAGGACCTCGGCTTCTGCGCCAAGGGCGAGGGCGGGGCCTTCGTGGCCGACGGCCCGCTGCGCCCCGGCGGCGCCCTGCCGGCCAACACCAACGGCGGCGGCCTGGCCTACACCCACCCCGGGTCAGTACGGCATGTTCCTGCTGGTCGAGGCGGTCCGCCAGCTCCGCGGCGAGGGCGGCGACCGCCAGGTGCCCGGGCGCCGAGGTGGCCCTGGCCCACGGCAGCGGCGGCGTGCTCTCGGCCCTGTCCACCGTCATCCTCGGCACGGAGGCGACGCTCTGATGGCCCCCGACACCCCTCCCGAGCGCAACCTCCCGCCCGAGTCCGAGGCCGGCGGCCCGTTCTGGGCCGCCACCCGGGACCGGTGCCTGGTGCTGCCCTGGTGCCCGAGCCTGCGAGGCGCCGCACTGGTACCCGAGGGGCTTCTGCCCGACCTGCCTGTCCGAGGAGCTCGAGTGGCGGGGGTCCGACGGCGCCGGCGTGGTCGCGGCCGCCTCGGTCCAACCCAAGCCCACGGAGCGGGCCCTGGCCGAGCGGGTCCCCTACGCGGTGGCCCTCGTCGACCTCGACGACGGCGTCCGCATGATGCTCCAGGTCGAGGCCGACGACCCCTGGGCCGTGGCCGTCGGTGATCGGGTGACCCTCGGGCTGGGAGCCGCTGTCCGACGGCCGTCACCTCCCCACCGCCGTCGTGGCCTGACCGCCCCGGCCGGCCCGCCCGCACGAGGTGGTCAGGATCCCGGGCGTCCTGGCCCCCGGATCACCGACCGGTGCGCACGACCCCCACGAACCGGTGCGCGCCGGCGTCGTCCGGGCAACCGGAGCCCGCACCGGTTCGGAGGGACGGGGCGGATCGTCGGGGCGGCTCCCCGTGCGCAGCCGCGGGCTTGACCCCGGACCGTGGTCCGGGCCGTAGCGTTGGCGGCATGGCCCTGACCATCGGAGCGCTGGCCGACGCCGCCGGCGTCGGCGTGGAGACCGTCCGGTTCTACGAGCGCAGGGGTCTCCTGCCGCCGCCTCCCCGGACCGCGGCCGGGTACCGCCAGTACTCCGACGTCGACGTGTGGCGCCTCGGCCTCATCGCCCGGGGCAAGGCCCTGGGCTTCACCCTCGCCGAGATCGCCGCCCTGCTGGGCGAGGGCTCGGGCACCGCGGCCACGTCGGCCGAGGAGGTCCGCCGGGCCGCGGCGGCCAAGATCGAGGCGGTCGACGACCAGGTGCGCGCCCTGGGCGAGGTGCGGTCCCGGCTGGAGCGCCTGGTGGCCACCTGCGACGAGGGCGACGCCGAGGGCTGCGCCTCCCTCACCTCCCCCTGCCCCTGACCCCCGGATCCCTGACCGGTTCGTCGCACGCCTCGAACTGGTCAGGATCGCCGGTGCCCTGCCCCCCGGGTCCCTGACCGGTTCGTCGCACGCCTCGAACTGGTCAGGATCGCCGGTGCCCTGACCCCCGGATCCCTGACCGGTTCGTCGTCGGGCCGGACGCGGGATCGGGGTCCCGGGTGGGTCCTGCCTCGGACCGCCGATCGGTGCAGACGGGCGCCGATCGCACCCGGCCCGGGCTTGACCCCGGACCGTGGTCCGGGCCGTACGGTCCGCGCCATGAGCACCTCCACCACGTCCCACCCCTCCGTCCGCGAGCTCGACGCCACCATGCTCGACGAGCTGGTGGCCACCTCCGAGGTCCCCGTGCTGGTCGACTTCTGGGCCACCTGGTGCGGGCCCTGCGTCCCGATGGCCCGGGTCCTCGACGCCTACGCGGTCGAGGAGGCGGATCGCCTCGTCGTCGGATCGGTGGACATCGACGCCCACCCCGACCTGGCCCGCCGCTTCGCGGTCATGAGCGCGCCGACGCTGCTCCTCTTCGTCGACGGACGGCTCGTCGACCGGTGGATCGGCGCCCGGGGTCCGGGCCGGCTGCGCGAGGACCTGGCACCCCACCTGGACCGGGACTGAGGCGTCCCGGGGAGCGGGCCGGTCGTGACCGGCCCGAGGAGGGTCAGCCGCGGCCGGCGTTCGGCTTGCGGCCGTGGTTGGCCTTCTTGCGCCGAGCGTTGATCTTGCGCTTCGTCGGTCTTCTTCGACATAGGGAGGCGACGCTACCCGGTCGGCGCCCGAGCGCGCGCCCCAATGGGCGATGTTCAGGCCTCCGGTCGGACCGGTGCTCAGCCCTCGGTCCAGGCCACCAGGTCGTCGGCCGACCAGGTGTTGACGACCCGGTCGGGGCCCGAGGCCGTGGCGGACGGCCTTGTCGCAGCCGTAGGGCTGCCACTCCAGCTGGGCCGGGGCGTGGGCGTCGGTGTCGATGCTGATCCAGCAGCCCGGCGTCGACGGCCAGGGCCAGCAGCTCGTCGGGCGGGTCGCGGCGCTCGGGCCGGCAGTTGATCTCGACCGCGGTGTCGGTGGCCTCGCAGGCCGAGAACACCACCTCGGGGTCGAAGCGGGACTGGGGGCGGACGTAGGCCGAGTCCGGGATGTCCTCCGGGCCCGGGTCGGGCAGCCCCTTGAGCTTGCGGCCGGTGCAGTGGCCGAGGATGTCGACCCGGGGGTCGAGGACGGCCTTCACCATGCGCTGGGTCATCTCGGTGCGGTCCATCTTCAGCTTGGAGTGGACGCTGGCCACCACCACGTCGAGGCGGTCGAGCATGTCGTCGTCGCCGTCGAGGGAGCCGTCGACGAGGATGTCGACCTCGACGCCGGTGAGGATGCGGAACGGGGCCAGCTCCTCGTTGAGGCCGGCGATCTCCGCCAGCTGGGCCTCCAGCCGCTCCCGGGTGAGGCCGTGGGCCACGGTGAGGCGGGGGGAGTGGTCGGTGAGCACCAGGTAGTCGTGGCCCAGGGCCATGGCCGCCCGGGCCATGTCGACGATGGGGGCGCCGCCGTCGCTCCAGGTGGAGTGGCTGTGGCAGTCGCCGCGGAGGGCGGCCCGCAGCTCGGCGCCGTCGCCGTCGGGCACGACGGTGGCGGCCTCCAGCTCGGCCAGGCGCTCGGGCACCGCGCCGTCGAGGGCCTGGACCGCCACCGCCGCGGTGCTGTCGCCCACCCCGCCCAGGCTGGTGAGCCGGCCGGCGGCGTGGAGCCGGCGGACCTCGTCGTCGCCGGCGTCGCGCAGGGCCTCGGCCGCGGTGCGGAAGGCGGCCGCCTTGCGGCTGGAGCCCGAGGCCCCGCTCGATGAGGTGGGCCACCCGGTCGAGGGCGGCCGCGGGGTCCATGGGGGCGTCGAGCGGGGTCGACGGCGAGCACGGCGCCCAACCTACCGTCGGGCGCTCGTCGCCGTCCCGAGCGGCGGTCGCCGTCCACCACCGGGGCACGGTGACGGTTCGTCGGTCCGGGGCGACGTCGATCGACCCCGGCACGGGGGTGGGCTCGGTCTCCGACGGCGACGGGGCCGTCGCTCGGCGCCCCGCGATCGCCCCCGGTGAGGGCGACCGGGGGCATCGCGGGCCCACCCATCCCCGGCGGTAGGTTCGCCGGATGGAGCGCTTCGGGTTCGTCGGCCTGCCCAACGCAGGCAAGTCCTCGCTGTACAACGCCCTGGCCGGGGGCGGGGCCCTGGCCGCGCCCTACGCCTTCGCCACCACCGACCCCAACGTGGGCGTGGCCAAGGTGCCCGACACCCGCCTGGAGCGCCTGGCCGAGATGTCCGAGAGCAAGAAGGTCGTCCACGCCAGCGTCGCAGTTCGTCGACATCGGCGGCCTGGTCGAGGGGGCCAGCACCGGCGAGGGCCTGGGCAACCGCTTCCTGGCCCACATCCGCGAGGTCGACGCCATCGTCTACCTGCTGCGGGCCTTCGCCGACACCGACGTCCCCGGCCCCGACGACCCGCTGGACTGCCTGCGGGTGCTGGAGATCGAGCTGGCCCTGGCCGACCTGGAGACCCTCGACGCCCAGATCACCAAGAAGCGCAAGGCGGCCCGGGTCGACAAGAGCCTCCAGGCCGAGGTGGCCGCGCTCGACGAGGCCCACGCCATCCTGGCCGAGGGCACGCCGCTCTACCGGGCCGACCTGTCCGGCCGAGACCAAGGAGTCGCTGCGGTCCTGGTTCCTGCTCACCGCCAAGCCGGTGATCGCCCTGGTCAACGTGGGCGAGGACGACCTCGACCGCATCGACGAGATCATCGCCCCCGTCGCAGGCCGAGCTGGGCGGGCCGGGCCGAGGTGATCGGCATGTGCGTGCAGCTGGAGGCCGAGGCGGCCCAGTTCACCGGCACCGAGCGGATCGAGATGCTCGAGGCCCTGGGCCTGGGCGACGGCGCCCTGGAGCGCTTCATCCACTCCGCCTACGAGATCCTCGGCCTGCGCACCTTCCTCACCACCGGGGAGAAGGAGAGCCGGGCCTGGACCTTCCGGGCCGGGCTCCACCGCCCCGCAGGCCGCCGGGCGCATCCACACCGACTTCCAGCGGGGCTTCATCCGGGCCGAGGTCATCCGCTGGGACGAGCTGCTGGAGATCGGCTCGTGGTCCAAGGCCCGCGAGGCCGGGAAGATGCGCCTCGAGGGCAAGGAGTACGTGGTCCAGGACGGCGACACATCGAGTTCCGCTTCAACGTCTGACCCGACCGAGCCGGAAGCTGCGTCCCTGGCTCGCGCCGACCGCGACGGAGGGACGCAGTTTGGGCGGGGTGGGGGAGGGCACGCTCGGGCGGTGCTGACGGTGGACGGACGGGAGGTGGCGCCGCTGGAGGTGGCTGCCACCCGGCGAGCGCGGGGACGAGGACTGCTCGGTCGCGACGGCGTCGACGGGGCGCTGTGGCTGCCCGGCGTGCGCTCGGTCCACACCGTCGGGATGCGCTTCGCCCTCGACGTGGCCTGGGTCGACCGGGCCGGACGGGTGCTGCGCACCCGGACGATGGCGCCCCGTCGGGCCTCGACCTGGGTGCCCCGTGCGGCCGGCGTGCTGGAGGCCGAGGCCGGGGCGTTCGTCCGCTGGGGCCTCGTCCCGGGCGTGGTGGCCGGACCGGGTGTCGGCACCCGCGGCTGCCGCCCGCCCGGCCGCGAGCCTGCCGCCCACTGAGCCCCACCGGTCGGTGCGGGGCGTCGCCGGCCGGTGGGCGGCGGCCACACTGGGGCGGTGACCGCTGCGCCCGGAGCCCTCGTCGTGGTGGCGACCCCGATCGGGAACCTGGGCGACCTCGCCCCGCGGGCCGTCGAGGAGCTGGCCCGGGCCGACCTGGTGTGCTGCGAGGACACCCGCCGCACGGGGCGGCCTGCTCAGCACGCCGGGGTCGGTGGGCCGACCCTGCGCCGGGTCGACGCCCACACCGAGGCCGATGGCCCGGCCGACGTGGTGGCCCGCATCGCCGCCGGTGCGCGGGTGGCGCTGGTCACCGACGCCGGCACCCCCGGCGTGTCGGACCCCGGGGCCCGGCTGGTCGCGGCGGTGGTCGACGGCCGGACTGGCGGTGACCACCGTGCCCGGGCCCGGTGGCCGCGGTCGCCGCCCTGGTGCTGTCAGCGGGTTCGCCACCGACCGCTTCGCCGTCGACGGCTTCCTGCCCCGCAAGGGGGCCGAGCGCAGCGCCCGGCTGGCCGAGCTGGCCGCCGAGCACCGCACCGTCGTGCTCTACGAGGCGCCCGGCCGGGTGGGTCGCACCCTGGCCGACCTGGCGCGGGCCTGCGGGGCGGACCGGCGGGTGGCGGTGGCCCGGGAGCTGACCAAGGTGCACGAGGAGGTGTGGCGGGCGCCCGCTGGCCGAGGCCGCGGCGCGCGTCGGCGACGACGAGGTGCGGGGCGAGGTCGTGCTCGTGCTGGAGGGGGCGGCACCCGCAGCGGGCGACGCCGCCGACGGCGACGTGCGGGCCGCGCCTGCGGGCGGCGCGGGACCGGGGCCTCGTCGCCGGGCCGGGCCGCGGCCGAGGTCGCGGCCGCCCTCGGCCGTCCCCGCCGGGAGGTCTACGCCCTGGCCCTCGGGGACGACGAGCGCGACGGGGTCGCGGTGATCCGCGACCCGCTGCGCGAGGTGCTCGACGCCGCCATGCGCACGCCCGACGACGCCACCGCCGACGACCTCGACCCCAGCGGAGGTGGCCACCCTCCGCCTGGCCCGCCGACGCTTCGGCGTGGCCCTGCCGCCGCCCTACGCCGCCCGCCCGGCCGAGCCGCGGCCGCCTGCCCGTCCGCCCCGGTGGCCCGCCCGACGGCGCCGCCATCGCCGCGGTGGAGCGGCGGGCCTGGCGCGCCGGCTACCGAGGCGTGGTGTCCGACGCCTTCCTCGACGGGCTCGACCTCGGCTACCTCGGCGGGTACTGGACGGGGCGGGCCGCGGTGCAGCCCGTCGCCCCGGCACCGCCTGCTGGTGGCCGGACGGCCCGGGGAGGTCCACGCCGCCGTCGACACCGGACCGCGCCCGTGACGAGGAGGCCGGACCCGGCAGCCACATCGTGCGGGGAGGTCCGCAGCCTCCACGTCGACCCCACCGTCGCAGGGCGCGGGTCTGGGGTCGGCGCTGCTGGGCGCGGCCGAGTCGGCCCTGGTGGCCTCCGGGTTCACCGAGGCCACGCTCTGGGTGGTCGAGGGCAACGTCCGGGCCCGCCGCTTCTACGAGCGTCGGGGCTGGGCGGCCGACGGGGCCACCCAGCGTCGTCACGGCCGGGACCGAGCGCCTGGACGAGGTCCGCTACCGGCTGGGACGGCCCCTCGTCGCCCCCTGAGACCCCCTCCGTGGCGGCCCAGGTCGGTGACCAGGGTCCGTCCGTCGGCCCGGCGGGGCCCGGAGCAAGGCGCTGCGGGGCGCGTAGCCTGGTCCCGTGGACCGGTGGGACGACGGCGACGACGGGGTGGACCCCGACGCTGCCGTGGGCCGTCGGCGGCGGCGACGACGACATCGCCTTCGAGGAGCTCTACGACCTCGACGAGCTGGCGGCCATCGAGGCCGGTCCGGCCCGGGTCCGCCCCGAGCTGCCCCCCGACCGCATCTCCCACTGGCGCCGCCACTCCGCCCTCGGCGCGGTGATCACCGGGCTGGCCCTGGGCTACCAGGAGGTGTTCGACCCCGAGGAGGAGCGCTCCATCGTCATCGAGGTCGACGACGAGGGCGCAGCCCCGCGACCTGCCCGTCGAGCTGTTCCTCGACCCCGACTCGCCGTCGGGCAGCCTCTGCATCGTCCACCGCCCCGACCAGCCGCCGCCCGTCGTCTGACGGGGCCGGCGGCCGCCGCCGACCGGTGGACAGAGTGTGCCTGGCACCCAGTGTCCAGCTCGCCGACGAGGGCTTGTTGGCAGGGCTGGCCCGCGAGGGGTCGTCGCTAGGGTGAGCCCGTGCCCGGCCGCTACTTCGTGACGACCCCGATCTACTACGTCAACGACGCGCCCCACCTCGGCCACGCCTACTCCACCATCACCGCCGACGCCCTGGCCCGCTGGCACCGGCTGGTGGGCGACGAGGTCTGGTTCACCACCGGCACCGACGAGCACGGCCTCAAGATCCAGCGGGCGGCCGACGAGCGGGGCATCGCCCCCATCGAGCAGGCCGACTGGGCGTCGGCCCGGTTCCAGGAGGCCTGGGCCCTGCTCGACATCTCCTGCGACGACTACGTCCGCACCACCGAGGCCCGCCACCACCAGGCCACCCAGGCGTTCCTGCAGAAGGTCTACGACGCCGGCCACATCTACTCGGCCACCTACAGCGGCTGGTACTGCGTCAGCTGCGAGGCGTACTACGCCCCCGACGAGCTGGTCGACGACCCCGACGGCGGCGACGTGGGCCTCTGCCCCATCCACCTCCGCCCGGTCGAGGAGCTGACCGAGGAGAACTGGTTCTTCCGCCTGTCGGCCTTCGCCGACCGGCTGGAGGCGTGGCTCACCGCCGACCCGTCGCCGGTGCGGCCCGAGGGCAAGCGCAACGAGGCCCTCGGCCTGGTGCGCGGCGGGCTCCAGGACATCTCCATCACCCGCCGCTCGCTCACCTGGGGCGTGCCCGTCCCGTGGGACGCCGACCAGGTCTTCTACGTCTGGTTCGACGCCCTCATCAACTACGCCACCTCCGTCGGCTACGGCGCCGACCCCGAGCGCTTCGCCGAGTGGTGGCCCCACGTCCACCACGTGATCGGCAAGGACATCATCCGCTTCCACGCCGTCTACTGGCCGGCGATGCTGATGGCCGCGGGCGAGGAGCCGCCCCACCAGCTCGACGTCCACGGCTACCTGCTGGTGGGCGGGGCCAAGATGTCCAAGACGGCGGCCAACAAGATCGCCCCCGACCAGCTGGTGGGCGGCGACCCGGCCGAGGGCTACCCCGCCCTCGGCGTCGACGGCTTCCGCCACCACTTCCTCCACGACCAGCGCTTCGGCCCCGACGGCGACCTCTCCCTGGAGGGCATGGTCCAGCGCTACAACACCGACCTGGCCAACAACCTGGGCAACCTCCTGGCCCGGGTCACCACCGTGGTGGCCAAGAAGTGCGACGGCATCGGCCCTGCGCCCCGCGCCGACAGCCCGCTGGCCGCGGTGGCGGCCGAGGTGGTCGCGGCCACGACCGCAGGCGTGGGAGGCCACCGCGCCCGTCGGAGGCCCTCGACGCCACCTGGCGCCTCGTCCGCGAGGCCAACGCCCTGCTGGAGGACGCCGAGCCCTGGAAGGCCGACCCCGGCCCCGAGGTCGACGGCGTGCTGGGCGACGCCCTCGAGGTGCTGCGCATCGTCGCCGTGCTGGCCACGCCCGCCCTCACCCGCGCCCCGGCCGAGATCTGGCGCCGCATCGGCCTCGACGGCGACCCGACGGCCTGTCGCGTGCCCGACGACGTGGCCTGGGGCGGCTACCCCGGCGGCCTGCCGGTGGAGAAGGGCACCCCCCTGTTCCCCCGCCTGAAGCTCGACACCTGGACCGTGACCGAGGCGCGGACGGCCACGCTGCGGTGGACCGACGACCACTGCCACCTGCACCACGGGCGGCCCAGCCACGTCGACCACGACGGGGCGCCGGCGGAGGCAGTGGCCGAGGTGGTCGACGCCGCCGCCGCCATCGGCGTCGAGCGCATGGTCACGGTCGGCTGCGACGTGGCCGACTCGGTGGCCGCCGCGGACGTGGCCGCGGCCCACCCCGGCCGGGTGTGGGCGACCGCCGGGGTGCACCCCCACGAGGCCAGCCAGGGCGTCGACGGCCTGGAGGAGGTCCTCGACCGCCCGGAGGTGGTGGCGGTGGGGGAGTGCGGCCTCGACTTCCACTACGACCACTCGCCCCGCGACCGCCAGCGCGAGGTCTTCGCCGCCCAGGTCGCCCTGGCCCACGCCCACGACCTGCCCCTGGTGATCCACACCCGGGAGGCGTGGGAGGACACCTTCGCCATCCTCGACGCCGAGGGCACGCCCCGCCGCACGGTGTTCCACTGCTTCACCGGCGACGCCCCCGAGGCCCGGCGCTGCCTCGACCTCGGTGCCCACCTCTCGATCTCGGGCATCGTCACCTTCAAGACCGCGGACGACATCCGCCGGGCCGTCGAGCTGGCGCCGCTCGACCGGCTGATGGTGGAGACCGACAGCCCGTTCCTCGCCCCGGTGCCGTTCCGGGGCCAGCCCAACCTGCCCGGCTACCTGCCGCTGGTGGGCAAGGCGGTGGCCGAGGTCAAGGGGATCGGAGCCGACGAGGTGGCCGACGCCACCTGGCGCACGGCCGCGTCCTTCTACGCCCTCGACCCGGTGTGACGCCTCACCCGGACCCAGGCGGTGGCCCTGCTGGAGGCCCACGGGCTGGCGCCCAGCCGGGCGCTGGGCCAGAACTTCGTCGTCGACCCCAACACGGTGCGGCGCATCGCCCGCCTGGCCGGGGTGGGCCCGGGCGACCCGGTGGTCGAGATCGGGGCCGGGCTCGGGTCGCTCACCCTGGCCCTGGCCGACACCGGTGCCGAGGTCACCGCCGTCGAGGTCGACCGCCACGTCGTGCCCGTCCTGCGGGAGGTGGTGGCCGACGCCGGCGTGCCGGGTGGTGGAGGGCGATGCCCTGGAGCTGGACTGGTCCGAGGTCCTGGCCGGGCACCCGATCGGTGGACCCTGGTCGCCAACCTCCCCTACAACGTGGCCACCCCGCTGGTCCTCGACCTGCTCGACGACGTGCCCGCCATCGGCCGGATGCTGGTGATGGTGCAGCGGGAGGCGGGCGAGCGCCTGGCCGCCGACGTGGGCGACGCCGCCTACGGCATCCCCTCGGTGAAGGTGCGCTACTGGGCCACCGCCCGCCTGGTGGGCAAGGTCGAGCGCCGAGGTGTTCCTGCCCCGGCCCAAGGTCGAGTCCGCCCTGGTGGAGATCACCCGCCGAGACGCACCGGCCACGGATGCCGACGCCGACCGGCTGTTCGCCCTGGTCCGGGCCGGCTTCGGCCAGCGCCGCAAGATGCTGCGCCGCTCGCTGTCGGCGCTGGTGGACGAGGCGGCCTTCGGCGAGGCGGACGTCCGCCCCGAGGCCCGCCCCGAGGAGCTCGGGGTCGAGGCCTGGGGCCGCCTCGCCGCCGCCTCCCCCGCCTGAGGGCGCCGCCGTCGGAAGTCGCTGGCCCTGATCGGCGCCGAGGGCCACGATGGCGCGGTGCACCTCGACGCTGCTGCTCTCGACGCCGGCCTGCCCGCCATCCGCCGGTCCCCGGCCGACGAGGGGACGGTGGAGATGATCGTGCGCCGCCCCGACCTCGGCCTCCGGGAGTGCCTCGACGTCGGCGAGCTGTCCACCGAGACCGGCCTGGTCGGCGACACGCTGGGACGCCCGTCCCAGCCGACGCACCGCCGACGGCGGGCCCCACCCGGACATGCAGCTCAACCTCATCAACGCCCGCGCTGTCGTCGCTCATCGCCGGGGGCGACGACGAGCAGCGGGCCCTGGCCGGCGACCAGCTCCACCTCGACCTCGACCTGTCGGTGGAGAACCTGCCGGCCGGGACCCGCCTGGCCCTCGGGCACGGCGGTCATCGAGGTCACCGACCAGCCCCACACGGGCTGCGCCAAGTTCCGCCAGCGCTTCGGGGCCGAGGCCCACCGGTTCGTCACCCAGGGCGAGGGGGCCGACCTGCGCCTGCGGGGCATCAACGCCAAGGTCGTCCAGCCCGGCACCGTCTGCGTGGGCGACGTCGTCCGCAAGCTCTGACGCCCCGCCCACCCGCTCTCCACGCGACCTCGCCGTGGGCGGCGCATCCGTCCGAGGCCCGGGTGCAGTGGAGGGGCCTGGCCCGCCGACGGGGTCCGGCCTACCGTCGTGACGATGGCGACGTCGTTCGAGTACTCGCGCCAGGCCCTGACCTACGACCGGACCCGGGCCGCCAGCCCGTCGGTGCTGGCGCCGCTGCGGGCCGCCCTCGGCGACCGGCCCGGGTCGCTGGTCGACGTCGGCGGCGGGACCGGCAACTACGCCCGGGCCCTGGCCGACGAGGGGTGGGCGCCGGTGGTGGTCGACCGCAACGCCGGGATGCTCGCCCGGGCCGCGAGCAAGGGCCTCCCCGTCGCCCTCGGGGACGCCAGCGCGCTGCCGGTGGCGGACGGGTCGGTCGACGCCGTCGTGTTCGTCTCCATGCTCCACCACGTGCCCGACTGGGAGGCGGCCCTGGCCGAGGCCCGTCGGGCCGTCCGCCCGGGTGGGGTGGTGGCGGTGATGGCCTTCGCCCGGGAGCACGTCGAGGTGCACTGGGTGCTCGGCTACCTCCCGGCCACGCTGGACCACTTCGCCGGGCTCCACCAGACCCGGGCCGAGCTGCTCGGCGCCCTGCCCGGGGCGACCGAGCGGCCGGTGCTCTACGACGACGTCGTCGACGGGTCGGTGGCGGCGCTGTGCCGTCGGCCCGAGCTGCTGCTCGATCCCGGGGTGCGGGCCCAGACGAGCCTCTTCGAGTGGGCGGCCGAGAACACGCCCGACGAGCTCGTCTCCGGCATGGCCCGCCTGGAGGCCGACCTGGCCGCCGGGCGTCCGTCCCCAGGACGCCGACCCCGAGCGCCGGGCCGCCGAGGGCGACGCCAGCGTCTTCGCCTGGCGCCGCCCCACCTGACACGGCCGAGCCCGCGGCGACGGCCCCGCCCACCGTTCTGGTCCCGGGATGCGCCCGAAGGGGCCTGTTCCTCGACCAGAACGGACGGCGGGTCCGGTCCCGGTGGGGGCGGGTCGCAGGGGGTGGTCCGGGTCGGCTACCGTGCGGCGGCGTGACCCCCGAGAGCCTCAGCCTGGCCCAGGCCCGGCGCATCGCCCTGGCCGCCCAGGGCTTCGGGGGCTCCCGCCTGGGGGCCGAGGGCGGACGGGTCGACCGTCGCCACCTGCACCGGGTGCTCGACCAGGTCGACGTGGTGCAGATCGACTCGGTCAACGTGCTGGTCCGGACCCAGGAGATGCCGCTCTTCGCCCGTCTCGGGCCCCACCCCCGCGACCTCTGGACCCGGGCCCTGCGGTCGGGCGAGGTGTTCGAGGCCTGGTGCCACGAGGCGTCGCTCCTCCCGGTCGACCACTGGCCGCTGCTGGCCTGGAAGCGGGAGGAGGACGCGGCCCAGATGTGGGCCAGCACGCGGGCCATCGCCACCGAGAGGCCCGAGTACCTCGACGACGTGGAGGCCCAGGTGCGCGACCGCGGGGCCGCTGCGGGCCGGCGAGCTCGACGACCCCGGCGCCCGCAAGGCCGGCATGTGGGAGCGCTCCGACGGCAAGCGGGCGCTCGAGTTCCTGTTCTCGACCGGTCGCCTGGTGGCGACCCGCGACCCGTCGACCTTCACCCGCCTCTACGACCTGCCCGAGCGGGTCGCTGCCGGCCGAGGTCCTGCGCCCGCCCTGCCCCGTCGGCCCACGACGCCCGCAAGGAGCTGCTGGAGCGGGCCGCCCGGGCCTGCGGCGTGGCCACCGACCGCTGCCTGGCCGACTACCACCGGCTGAACCTGCCCGCGTCGCGACCTCTGCTGGACGAGCTGGTGGAGGAGGGGCGGCTGGTGCCGGTCGAGGTGCGGGGCTGGGACCGGCCCACCTACCTGCACCCCGACGCCCGCCTGCCCCGCTGGGTGCGGGCCCGGGCCCTGCTCAGCCCCTTCGACTCGCTGGTGTGGGAGCGGCGCCGCACCGAGGAGCTGTTCGGCTTCCGCTACCGCATCGAGATCTACGTGCGCCCCGAGGAGCGGGTGCACGGCTACTACGTGCTGCCGTTCCTCCTCGGTGACCGGCTGGTGGCCCGGGTCGACCTCAAGGCCGACCGGGCCGCGGCGACGCTCCGGGTCCAGGCCGCCTACGGCGAGGACGGCCACGACGAGGCCGAGGTGGCCGACGCCCTGGCCGACGAGCTGCGCCTCCTGGGCGGCTGGCTCGGCCTCGAGCAGGTGGTGGTCGCCCGGCGCGGCGACCTGGCGCCCGCCCTGCGGTCCGCCGTGGGCTGACACGCGCCGGGCCCCGGCGCGCTCGGCCCGATCGGGAGGCGGTCCGCGACGGAACGTCGGCGGGTCAGCCCTCCGGGGCGACCTCGGCCCGCAGCGCGGCCCGATCGAGCTTCTGCATGGCGGTGAGGGGCAGGCCGTCGACCACGGCCAGGTCCTCGGGGAGCTTGTGGCGGGCCAGGGCGTCGGCGCCGAAGGTGCGCAGGTCCTCCAGCGTCGGCGGGTCGCCGGGTCGGCGGCGACGACGACGGCCACCCCGACCTCGCCCATCACCACGTCGGGGCGGGGGACGAGCGCGACCTGGGCCACTCCCGGGTGACGGCCGAGCACGGCCTCCACCTCCTGGGGGTGCACGTTGTAGCCGCCCCGGATGAACATCTCGGAGCGGCGCCCGGTGAGCACCAGGCAACCCGCCGCCGGGTGGCCGGGCGGCTCGATCCGGCCCAGGTCGCCGGTGCGCAGCCACCCGTCGGGGGCGATCAGGGCGGCGGTGGCCTCGGGGTCGTGGAGGTAGCCGTCGGTGGCAGCCCCGGAGCGGAGCCACACCTCGCCGTCGTCGCCGTCGGGCACGGGACGGCCGTCGGCGTCGTGGATGCGCCACCTCGACTCCGCCCCGGGGCCGCCCGACGGTGAAGAGGGCCTCGGCGTCGGGGGCGTCGAAGGCGGTGCCGGTGCCCACGCCCCCGGACTCGGTGGAGGAGTAGCGGATGGAGTAGCCGGCGCCGAAGCGGCGGCGTGGCCTCCTCCACCAGCGCCGGGGCCGAGGGCCCGCCGCCGACGACGAGGGCCCGCACCGACGAGAGGTCGCGCTCGTCGAAGGTGGGGTCGCGCAGCAGCAGGGCGATCTGGGGGGCGACCCCGCCGAGCATCCCGCAGCCCGACCCGCTCGGCCAGCTCGAGCACGTCGGCCGCCCGCCACCGGCCCAGGAGGTGGGTGGTGGTGCCGGTGCGCAGGTACCACGCCAGCTTGGTGGTGAAGCCGACGTGGGCCATCTGGGTGGCGGCCAGCATCGGGCGTGGCTGGGGCGTCGGGGTCGCCCCAGGCCAGGCCGGTGTCGATCCGGGCGACGGCCTCGAGGTGGCGGTCGCGGAAGATCGCCCCCTTCGGGTGCCCGGTGGTGCCCGAGGTGAACACGACGTGGGCCAGCCGTTCGGGGTCGTCGACCGGCGGGGGGACGGGGCGTCCGGCGCCCGCGCCGCTCCAGGGCCACGACCTCCTCGGGCCGCGGCGACCACCAGGGCGGGGCGGGCCAGGTCGACGCAGGCCTGCCGCTCGGCCGGGGCGAGGCGGGGGTTCACCCCGGCGGTGGCGGCGCCGGCCTTGGCCGCCCCGGCGGTGAGGACGACCCACTCCACCCCGGACGGCAGGGTCAGGGCCACGAGGTCTCCGGGCCCCAGGCCCCGCGACGCCAGGGCGGCGGCCACGCCGTCGGAGCGTCGGTCCAGCTCGGCGTAGGAGGTGGGCCGGCCCTCGGCGTCGACGAGCGCGGCCCGCTCGCCGAAGCGCCGTCCCGCCTCCCTGACCGTCTCAGCCAGCACGGCGGTCGGTCAGCGCTCGCGGGGCTCGATGCGGCCCTGCCGGAACACCTTCTGGCCCTCGGCCAGGGCCTCCTCGCTCATGCCCAGGTTGAGGAACGTGCTGCCGAGGTCGAGGGCCTGCTGGCGGCTGAGCTCGCGTCCGGCCCACAGCGTGCGCAGGGTGGACTGGATGGCACTGGGCGGGGCCGAGGCGATGGCGCTCGGCAGCCCAGGTGGCCGGCCTCGGCCAGGGCGTCGGCGTCGGCCACGACCTCGGACACCAGGCCGATCTGCTCGGCCCGGCGGGCGGTCATGCGCTCGTGGTTGCCCAGCAGGGTCATGCGCAGGATCTCGCCGAAGGGCATGCCCCGGTGCAGCATCAGCAGCGGCTCGTAGACCGCAGGCATGCCGTAGGTGACGTGGGGGTCGAAGAAGCGCGACGCCTCGGTGGCGATGATGAAGTCGACCTCGCCCAGGAAGTAGAACGCGCCGCCGCAGGCGATGCCGTCGACCGCGGCGATGACCGGCTTCCAGAGGTCGTTGCTCTTGGGGCCGAGCAGCTTGCCGGGGTCGTCGTAGGTGTAGGGCGAGAAGGTGTAGTCGGCGCCCTCCTCGGAGGGCACGAAGTCGCGGTCGATGCCGGTGCAGAACGCCTTGCCGCCCTCGGCGCCCAGCACCACCGCCCGCACGGAGTCGTCGGTGCGCAGCCGCTGCCACAGGGCGGACAGCTCGTCGCACATGGTCTGGTCGAAGGCGTTGTAGCGCTCGGGTCGGTCGAGGTTGACCCACCCGACGCCGTCGGCTGACGCGCCAGCGTGATGGTCGTGAGGTCGTCCACGGAGGGGAACCTAGGCGGGCAGGGGGACGCTCAGGCGGGGGCGGCGACGGGCTGGTGGTCGCGATCGAGGTCCAGGTGGAGCATGCGGATGGCGTTGCCCCGCATGATCTTGTAGACGGCCTCGTCGGGCACGCCCTGCATCAGCCGCGTCGGCCACCTCCTTGGTGTCGGGCCAGGTGGAGTCGGTGTGCGGGTAGTCGGTCTCGAAGGTGATGTTGTCGACGCCGACCACGTCGAGGCTGTCGACGCCGTGCTGGTCACGGAAGAAGCAGCCGAAGATGTTCGAGTAGTAGTAGGTGCTGGGCGGCTCGGGGATGAGGTCCTTGACCCCGCCCCAGGCCCGGTGCTCGCGCCACACGTCGTCGGCCCGCTCGAGGATGTAGGGGATCCACCCGATCTGGCCCTCGGAGTAGGCCAGCTTGAGGTCGGGGAACTTCACCAGGTTGCCGCTGAAGAGCCAGTCGGTCATGGACGCCATGGCGTTGTTGAACGAGAGCGAGGCGGCCACCGCCACCGGGGCGTCGCCCGAGGTGGCCGGCATCCGCGACGACGAGCCGATGTGCATGTTGATGGTGGTCTCGGTGTCCTGGCAGGCCGCGAAGAACGGGTCCCAGAAGCCGGAGTGGATCGACGGGAGGCCGAGGTGCGAGGGCACCTCGCTGAAGCACACGGCGTGGACGCCCCGCTCGGCGTTGCGTCGGACCTCGGCGGCGGCCAGCTCGGCATCCCACAGCGGGACGATGATCAGCGGGATGAGGGCGCCGTCGGAGTCGCCGCACCACTCCTCGACCATCCAGTCGTTGTAGGCCTCGACGCAGGCCAGGCCCATGTCCCGGTCCGGGTGCTCGGTGAAGGTCTGGCCGCAGAACCGGGGGAAGGTCGGGAAGCAGAGGGAGGCCTCGACGTGGTTGACCTCCTGGTCCTCGACGCGGGCCTTCGGGTCGTAGCACCCGGGGCGCATCTCGTCGTAGGTCATGGGGGTCATGGTCATGTCGTCGCGGCTGTAGCCGACGGCGGCGACGTGGCGCTTGTGGATGTAGACGAGGTCGCCGAACACCCAGCAGTCCGCCGGGCGGCCGTCGTCGGTGAACTCCTGCTCGTAGGTGCCGCCGCCGATGTGCTTCATGCCCCCGACGCCTCGGCGCTCGATGCGGGGCCCGTCGGCGCGGAACCGCTCGGGGAGCCAGGTCTGCCAGACGTGGGCCGGCTCGACGACGTGGTCGTCGACGCTGATGATCTTCGGCAGCTCGGCCATGGGACTCCTCCTCGGGCGACCGACCAGGATCTGACGGTCCGTCAGATGTTAGGCGCGGCCGGCGCCGGTCCCCACGTCGGAGCCCTACCGTGCGGGCCGTGCACCTCGGCATCACCTTCGGCCAGCTCAACCCCCGGGCCTTCGAGGAGGTGGCGGTGGGCGCCGACGAGCTGGGCTACGAGTCGGCCTGGCTGCCCGAGCACCTGGTGTTCCCGCTCCGGGTCGAGGGCGAGCTGATCCCGGGCGAGGAGCACCCGCCGGTGCCGCCCACGGTGCCGATCTTCGACGCCTGCGCCTACCTGTCGTACCTGGCCGCCCGCACCGGGCGCCTGCGCCTGGGCACCTTCGTGTACCTGCTGGCGATCCGCCACCCCTTCGTCGGGGCTCGGGCCTTCGCCACCCTCGACGTGGTGTCCGGCGGACGGGCGATCTGCGGCGTGGGGGCGGGGTGGCTGCGGCCCGAGTGGGACGCCGTGGGCATCGATCCGGCGACCCGCGGGCCCCGCCTGGACGAGGCCATCGGCGTCGTCCGGCGCCTGTGGACCGAGCCCGAGATCGCCCACGACGGGCCCCACTTCCCGTTCGAGCCGGTGGCCTTCGAGCCCAAGCCGGTCCAGGCCGGCGGACCACCGATCCACGTCGGGGGCGAGTCGGGCCGGGCCCTGCGCCGGGCTGCGACCCTCGGCGACGGCTGGCTGGGCATGGCCCACACCCCGGCGACCGCGGCCGACCAGGTGGGTCGGCTGCGCGGCCTCGCCGAGGAGGCCGGCCGAGACCCCGGGCTGGTGGAGGTCACGGTCATGGGGGAGGTCGGGCCCGGGGCCGACCTGGACGACTGGGAGGCGGCGGGCGTCGATCGCCTCATCGTCACGCCCTGGGAGCGCTCCCGCGACGCCGTCGACGGCCTCACCCGCCTGGCGGCCGAGGTCGGGCTCCGGCCGTGAGGGCGGTGCGCGCCCGGGCGGTCGCCGGCGGCGGCCAGACTGCACCCATGGCGACCAGGCGGACGGCGACGATCGTGGCGCTCGTCGTGGTCCTGCTGGCCACCCTCGCGTCCTGCTCCGACGACAGCGGCGACGGTGACGCCTTCATCGCCCCCACCAGCGGCCCCGCCCTCGACGGCCCGGCCGTGCTGGACCAGGTCGGCCCGTCGGTGGCCCTGGTCGAGACGCCGCTGGGCTCGGGCAGCGCGGTGCTGCTGGAGGACGGCCACCTGGTGACCAACGCCCACGTGGTCGACCCCTTCGGCGAGGCCACCGTGGCCTTCGGCGACGAGGACCCGACCGACGTCGCCGTGGTCGGCGTCGACCTGGCCGCCGACGTCGCCGTGCTCGGCCCGCTGGAGACCGACGTGGCCGGCGTGGCCCTCCGCAGCGCCGAGGCGGTGGCACCGGGAGCCGACCTCTACCTGGTCGGCTACCCCGGCGACGTGGACCAGCCGGAGGTCACCATCGCCCGCGGGGTGCTGTCGCGCCGGCGCGAGGTGGCCGCCTTCGGCCTGTCGTTCCTCCAGACCGACGCCGCCATCGGCGAGGGCCAGAGCGGGGGTGCGGTGGTCGACGAGCAGGGCACCGTGGTCGGGATCTCCGGGTTCTCCCTCGACGACCAGTTCGCCCTGGCCCTGGAGGGCGACGACGTGGCTGCGGCGGTGGACGACATCGTCGACGGAGGGGGCTCTGACCAGCTGGCGCTGCCCCCCTCGGAGGAGGTCGACGACGGGCCGTTCGCGATCGAGCAGGCCGTCGGGTCCGGGACCTCCGTGCTGTACGTGCCGGCCGGGGAGGTGGACGGCGAGCTGACCGTGGACGTGGGCGACGCGGAGGGCGTGGCCGTCGACGTGACCTCGCTCGACGGCTTCCGCGAGGCATGGAACGCGGCGGCGGCCGACGGCGCCGAGCCGGTGGCGACGGACCCGGAGGACGGCACCCCCACGACACCCGAGACCGCACCCGGGCGGTGGGACCTCGAGGTGTCCGACGACGTGCCCCTGGTGGTCTACGTCGACTCGGGGTCCACCACCGTCGACCAGGTCGACGTGGACCTGTCGGTGCCGGCCGCCCCCCTCCGGCTGCCCGAGGACGCGTCGCGGGACCTGGCCGTCGGCGACACCGCCGAGGGCACCGTGAGCCTGATGGGCGAGGCCGACACCTACCTCGTGGGGCTCGACGCGGGCGACGAGGTGGAGGTGACGGTGAGCTCGGCCGTCGGCGACATGGCCTACTCGGTGATCCCGCCCGGCAGCAGGGAGGAGGCCGAGCCGGAGGTCGACGACGGGGGCGGCGGCCTCTTCGACCTCGATGCCTCCGACGTGCTGGTGGCCGACGAGGACGGCACCTACGCCGTCCAGGTGTACGCGGTCGACGGCTACTCGAACGACTACCGCATCGAGGTCACCGACGCGGGGTGACACTGGTCACCGCGGGCGGACCGTCCCTGACGGGGCGTCAGATAGCCTCGCCGGCGATGCCCCTCGACCTGACCGACCTCGTGGCGCCCGACCGCTGCGCGGTCGTCACCTCGGAGGTGCAGGGGGGCGTGGTCGGTGAGCACTCGGCCCTGCCCGAGCTGGCCGCCGCCGCCGGCCCCATGGTCGACGCCGTGGCCCGCCTGTGCGGCGCGGCCCGGGAGGTCGGGGCGGCCGTGGTCCACTGCACGGCGGCCCGCCGGGCCGACGGCCGGGGCTCCAACACCAACGCCCGCCTCTTCGCCGGGGTGCGCAAGAGCCCGGTGGCGCTGCTGCCCGGCAGCCCCGAGGCGTCGGTGGTCCCCGCCCTCGGCCCCGAGCCCGGGGACCTGGTGCTGGGCCGGCTGCACGGGCTGTCGCCCATGGCCGGCACCGACCTCGACGCCGTGCTCCGCAACCTCGGCGTCACCACGGTGATCGCCACCGGGGTGTCGGTCAACGTGGCCATCACCAACCTGGTGATGGATGCGGTGAACCGCGGCTACCAGGTGGTCGTGCCCCGCGACGGCGTCGCCGGCATCCCGCAGTCCTACGCCGACGCCGTGCTCGACGGCACCATCGCCCTGCTGGCCACCCTGACCACGGTCGACGACCTGGTCGCAGCCTGGGCCGGCGGCCCCCGATGACCGACCCGACCCCGACCGGAGGGCCCGCCCGATGACCGACGACGAGGTCCGCGCCGACCTGGAGTGGGGGACGACGCCTGCCCTGGTCCGGGGCGCGGCCGAGCGCCACGGTGACGCCGAGGCCCTGGTCGACGGGGACGTGCGGCTGTCCTTCGCCGACCTGTCCTCCCGCGTCGACGCCGCCGCCCGGGGGTTCGTCGCCGCCGGTCTCCAGCCCGGTGACCGGGTGGGCATCTGGGCCCCCAACTGCTGGGAGTGGGTGGTGGCCCTCTTCGGCGTCCACGCCGCCGGCGGCATCGTGGTGCCCCTCAACACCCGCTACAAGGGCGGCGAGGCGGCGTGGATCCTCGACCGCAGCCGGGCCCGCTTCCTGGTGACCGTCGACGGCTTCCTCGGCAACGGCTACGTCGGCATGCTGGCCGACCAGGACCTGCCCCACCTCGAGCGCTCCATCGTGGTCGCGCGACGAGGCCCCGGACGGGACCCAGGGGTGGGACGCCTTCCTCGCCTCGGGCGGGCGGGCCGACGACGCCGAGGTGGAGCGCCGTCGTGGCGTGCTCGGCCCCGACGACCTCTCCGACATCATCTTCACGTCCGGCACCACGGGCCGGCCCAAGGGCGTGGAGACCACCCACGCCCAGACGCTGCGGGCCTTCGGGGTGTGGTCCGACGTGGTGGGCCTCCGGTCGGGCGACCGCTACCTGATCGTCAACCCGTTCTTCCACACCTTCGGCTACAAGGCCGGCATCGTCGCCTGCCTCCTCACCGGCGCCACCATGGTCCCCGTGCCGGTGTTCGACCCCGAGGCGGTCATGCGCACCATCGACGCCGAGGACATCTCCGTGCTGCCCGGACCGCCGGCGCTCTACCAGACGATCCTCAACCACCCCGATCGTCCGCAGATGGACTCGTCCCGGCTCCGGCTGGCGGTCACGGGTGCGGCACCGGTGCCGGTCAGCCTGGTCGAGCGCATGCACACCGACCTGGGCTTCGATGCCGTGCTCACCGCCTACGGCCTGACCGAGGCCACCGGCGTGGTGTCGATGTGTCGCACCGACGACGACCCCGAGACGATCTCGGGCAGCTCGGGCCGGGCCATCCCGGGCGTCGAGGTGCGCATCGTCGACGACGACGGCGCCGAGGTCGACCGGGGCACGCCGGGCGAGATCGTGGTGCGGGGCTTCAACGTGATGAAGGGGTACTTCGAGGACCCGGAGAAGACGGCCGAGGCCATCGACCCCGACGGCTGGCTGCACACCGGCGACGTGGGCGTCATGGACGACCGCGGCTACGTCGACATCACCGACCGCACCAAGGACATGTTCATCTGCGGCGGGTTCAACGCCTACCCGGCGGAGATCGAGTCGATCCTGTCCGAGCACCCGGCGGTGGCCCAGGCCGCGGTGGTGGGGGTGGCCGACGACCGCATGGGCGAGGTCGGCTTCGCCTGGCTGGTGCCCGCCGCCGGCGTCGACCCGCCCGACGAGGCGGCCATGGTCGCCTGGTCCCGCGAGCACATGGCCAACTTCAAGGCCCCCCGCCACGTCCGCTGGACCGGGGCACTGCCCCTCAACCCCAGCGGCAAGATCCAGAAGTTCCTCCTGCGCGACGACGCCGTCGCCGCCCTCACCGACCCCTCCGGAGATGCCCCGTGACCCCCGTCCTCCTGGCCGACATCGACACCATCGCCAGCTACGACGCCATCAGCTTCGGGCTGCTGATCCTGCGGGTGGTCACCGGCGTGACCTTCGCCGCCCACGGCTACAACAAGTTCTTCGGCGGTGGCAGGATCGCAGGGACCGCCCGGTGGTTCTCGTCCATCGGCATGCGGCCCAACGGCACGATCCACGCCTACATGGCCGCCACCACCGAGCTGGTGGGCGGGCTGGGACTGGCGCTCGGGCTGCTCACGCCGCTGTCGGCCGCCGGGATGGTGGGGGTGATGGTCGTCGCGGCGTGGACGTCGCGGGCCAAGGGCTTCTTCATCGTGGGCCAGGGCATCGAGTACAACCTCGTGCTCATCGTGATCGCGGTGAGCGTGGCGACCATCGGACCCGGCCGGTACTCCCTCGACTGGGTGCTCGGCCTCGAGCCCGCCTTCGACCCCAACGTGGGCCTGCTCACGTCGTTCGGCCTCGGGCTCCTCTCCGGCGTGGGCCTGCTGGCCGCGTGCTACCGGCCGCCCGCGCCCGAGCCGGACGAGGGGTCCTGACCGTGGCCGACCGGGAGGTGCCGGCCGAGGAGGTCGCCGACGACGAGCCAGCGCGCGGCCGACGGCCGCACGCCGGGTCGGCGCGGCCGCGCCACCCGTCAGCGCCTGCTCGACTGCACCGCCACCATGCTCGGCGCCAGCTCCTACCGGGAGCTGAAGGTGGTCGACATCGCCCGCGAGGCGGGCACCAGCCCGGCGACCTTCTACCAGTACTTCGCCGACGTGGAGAGCGCCGTCGTCGTCCTGGCCGAGGAGATGGCGGCCCAGGGACGCCGCTTCGGCGACCACGTCCGGGCCAGCACCTGGCGGGGTCGGAAGGGCTACGACGCGGCCGAGGCCCTGGTCGACGAGATCATCTCGTTCTGGGAGGAGCACCGGGCCGTGCTGCGAGTGGTCGACCTGGCCACCGACGAGGGCGACGGCCGCTTCGCCAACGTGCGCACCCGGCTGCTCAACGACCTCAACAACGCCCTGGCCCAGGTGATCGAGGAGATGCAGGCCGGCGGCCGCCTGCCCGACGACGTCGAGGCCCAGGCCACCGCGGGCGTGCTGGTGTCGATGCTCGTGCACGTGTCGGCCCACCGCTACGGCTTCGAGTTCTGGGGCGTGCGCACCGCGGACCTCCGCACGGCCATGGCCCGCATCGTCTACTGGAGCGTCTCGGGCCAGAAGCCCCCCCCGGCCGAGTCCCCGGCCCCCTGAGCCGAGCGACCCCCGGCCGCCCGGAGTGGTGCGCGCTCCCGTCGGCGCGGCGACGGGAGCGCGCACCGGTTCGTCGGTGGGCGATGGCCGAGGGTGGTCGCCCCCGCCCAACTGAAACGTGTTCTAGGTGTGGGTAGTGTCGGCGCCCGTGGCCGCCGTCCTGCCCCCCGACCGGCTGAGCGTCGGCATCCAGCTCCCGATCCAGTCCCAGAGCACGATCTACGCCGAGGGCTGGGAGGCCGCCGCCGGGGCCGACGAGCTGGCCGCCGTGGCCCGGGCCGCCGACGAGGCCGGCTTCGGCTACGTCGCGGTGTGCGACCACGTCGCCGTGCCCACCGACAAGGCCGAGGCCATGGGCTCGGCGTGGTGGGACACCATCGCCACCCTCGGATGGCTGGCCGGCATCACCTCGCGGACCCGTCTCCTCTCCCACGTCTTCGTGCCCGCCTACCGCCACCCGCTGGCGGTGGCCAAGGCGTGGTCGACCCTCGACACCGTGTCGGGCGGGCGGGCTGTCATGGGCGTGGGCGCCGGGCACGTGGAGGGCGAGTTCGCCGCCCTGGGCCTGCCCTTCGCCGAGCGGGGGGCGCTCCTCGACGAGGCCATCGACGCGGTCCGGGCCTGCTTCGCCGACGAGGTGCCCTCCCACGAGGGTGACCGCTGGCAGTTCTCCGGCCTGGCCCAGCACCCCCGCCCGGTGCAGGGCGGTGGCCCCCCGATCTGGGTCGGGGGATCGTCGGCGCCGGCCATCCGCCGGGCCGCCCGTCGGGGTGACGGCTGGCTGCCCCAGGGGCCGCTCACGCCGGAGGTGGTCGACACCCTGCGGGCCGAGATGGTCGCGTCCGGGCGCGAGGGCGAGGCCTTCGACCTCGGCGCCCTGGCCGGGCCGGTGCACGTCGGCGAGCCCGACTGGGACGTCGGCCCCGGCATCGTCGGCCCGCCCGAGAAGGTGGCCCACGTGCTGGCCAAGCTGGCCGGCCTGGGCGCCGTCCAGGTCCAGGTCCGGCCCCGCTCCCGCTCGGCCGCCGAGCTGGTCGACCAGATCGGCCGGCTGGGCGCCGACGTCCTGCCCCACCTGGCCGAGGTCCGTCCCCGGCCGCTCTTCGACGGAGGAACCTGAGTGCTCTTCGAGAACAAGGTCGCGATCGTGTCGGGCTCCGGGCCCGGGCTGGGCAAGGAGGTCGCCCTCGGCCTCGCCCGCGAGGGCGCCGACGTGGTCGTGGCCGCCCGCCGGGCCGACGGCGTGGCCAAGGTGGCGGCCAAGGTCGAGGCCCTCGGGCGCCGGGCCCTGCCCGTGTCCTGCGACGTCACCGACCCCGAGGCGTGCCAGGCCCTGGCCGACCAGGCCGCCACGGAGATGGGCGGCATCGACGTCCTGGTGGCCAACGCCTACCACGACGGCGACATGCGCACCGTCCTCGACGCCGACCTGGAGGCGTGGCGCACCACCCTCGACGTGAACCTCTTCGGCGCGGTGCACATGACCCGCGCGGTGGCCCCCCACATGAAGGAGCGGGGCGGCGGCCACATCGTGATGGTCAACACCATGTCGACCGAGCGGATCCAGGCCGGCTTCGGCATCTACGCGGCATCGAAGTCGGCGCTGAAGTCGATCACCCGCACCCTCGCCCTGGAGCTGGGCCGCGACGGCATCCGGGTCAACGGCGTGCACCCCGGCTACATCTGGGGCCCGCAGGTGAAGTGGTACTTCGAGCACCTCGCCGAGGAGCGCGGCATCACCCCCGAGGAGGTCTACGCGGAGGTGGCCAAGGACACCTCGCTGGGCTACCTGCCGCCGGCCAAGGAGATCGCCGACGTGGTCCTGCTGCTCGCCTCGGACCTGGCCAACTGCGTCACCGGCCAGGCCCTCGGGGCCAACGGCGGCCAGTGGTTCCACTGACGGCTGCGGCCGGGGACGGCACCCACCCCCGGGTGGGTGGTGGGCCGCCGCGGGGCGGAGTAGACGGGAGCGGTGGACGCAGCCGTCGACCTCTACATGAAGGCGTCGAACCTCAACTTCGGCATCAAGCACTCGGTGCCGGTGCGGGCCCACGTGGCCGGCGTCGGCGTCTTCCGGCTGCCGTGGAAGAAGGTGGTGCGGATCCCGGTGGCGCCGGGCGACCACGTCCTCGCGGTCTGGGCCACGCTCGTGCGCAAGCCCCACCAGGGGCTGAGCCACGCCCGCGTCCACCTGGAGCCGGGCCAGTCGGTGGGCCTCCAGTGGCAGATGCCCGACTCGATCTTCGGCTCGGGCGCCTTCGTGGCCAAGGCCCTCGGCCCGCCCCTCCTGCTCGCCGACCTCGACGTCGAGCCGCCCCCGCCCGAGTGGGGGCCGTGCCGCCTCTTCCCTCCCCACGGCGTGGAGGCGCTGGTCCCGATGGCCGGCCAGGTGCCCGCGGGCGTGGGCGCATGGGGGCCGGCCGTCCCGGCGGCCGCGGCGCCAACCGGGGCGTGGCACCCGGACCCCACCGGGCGCTGCCCCCTGCGCTGGTGGGACGGGACCCGCTGGACCGAGGCGGTGTCCGACGGCGCGGGCGTGGCCTCGGACCCGGTCCCGGGCCTCTGACCCCTCGGGGGCCCGCCCCCGGTGCACGGCCCGGCGTCGAGGGGTAGGCAGGCCACCATGGACGCTGCTGTCGACATCCGCCCCACCCACTCGGCCATGGCCTTCACCGCCGGCGCCGCGCCCATCCGCGCCACCGTCGGCCAGCAGGGCCCCTTCCAGCTGTCGTGGAACCAGACCCTCCGCGTCCCGGTCCCGGCCGGCGACGTCGTCGTGGTCGTGTGGTCGGGCTGGGTCACCAAGAAGTTCATGGGCACCAGCCACGCCCGCCTCCACATCCCCGCCGGCCACCTCGTCGGCCTCGAGTGGAAGATGCCCCAGACGGTCTGGGGGAAGGGGAAGATGGAGGTGGTCGACACCGGGCGTCCGGTGGGCCTGGCCGCCGTCACCCAGGCCGAGGTGCCGCCCGACCCCGGGGCCGAGGCGGTGGGCGCCGGCCACCCGACCTGGTCCCTCGACGCCGTGCCCCTGGACGAGGCGGCCGCGGCTGCGGCTGCGGCCCCCGCGGGCGCGGCCTGGCACCCGGACCCCGCCGGCCGCCACCCCTACCGGTGGTGGGACGGGACGCAGTGGACCGACAGCGTGTCGGACGGCACCACCACCCTCACCGACCCCCTCCCACCCTCCTGAGGACCCCGTGATCACCCTCCACGCCCTTCTCGCCCGCCGGTCGGACCTGACCCACGACCAGTTCCTGGAGCACTGGCACACCCGCCACGGACCGCTGATCCGCGACACGCCGGGCCTGGCCCGGCACCTCCTGTCCTACGTGCAGCACCCGGTGACGCCGGATGCCGCCGCGAAGCTGGGCCTCGACGGCTTCGACGGCATCACCGTGCAGACCTTCGCCGACTGGTCCGCCTTCGTCGCCTTCGCCACCGGGCCCGACAGCCACCTGATGAACGACGACATGGCGTCGTTCCTCGACGTCGACCGCCTGCAGGTCACCGTCACCGAGGACCCCGTCACCGTGGTCGGCCCGGCCGAGGGGAGCGCGGGGTGAGCGCCGGGACCGACATGGAGGGCCACGTCGCCCTCGTCACCGGCGGGGCGTCGGGCATCGGGGCCGAGGTGTGCCGGGGCTTCGCCGCCCGCGGTGCCCGGGTGGCGGTGGTCGACCGCGACGGCGATGGGGCCGGCGCGGTGGCCGACGAGGTGGGCGGCCTCGCCATCACCGCCGACGTGGCCGACGCCGCCGCCGTCGACGCCGCCGTGGCCCGCACCGTCGACGAGCTGGGCGGGCTCACCGACCTGGTGGCCAACGCCGGCATCGGGCGGGCCAAGGGCTTCTGGGACTACACCGACAAGGAGTGGGCCCTCATCGTCGGGGTCAACCTCACCGGCACCTTCCACTGCATGCGGGCGGCCCTGCCGATCATGCGGGAGGCCGGTGGCGGGAGCGTGGTCAACGTGGCGTCGCTCACCGGTGTGCGCCCCACCATGGGCGAGGCGCCCTACTCGGCGGCCAAGGCCGGGGTCATCGCCCTCACCTCCTCCGGTGCCCTGGAGGCCGCCCCCACCGTGCGGGTGAACTGCGTGGCGCCGGGGATGATCGACACCCCCCTGACCGCCATGGTCACGCAGAACCCGCAGTGGCGGGCCGGGGCCGAGGCCGGGACCCCGCTGGGGCGCCTCGGCGACGCCCGCGAGGTGGCCGACGTCGTGCTCTTCCTCGCCTCCGACGCCGCGTCCTACGTCACGGGCCAGACGATCGTCGTCGACGGCGGCAGCATCCTGCCCAGCCTCCAGTCCGACGCCCTGCTGCGCGCCATCTCCGGGGACGGCTGAACCCGAGGTCCCGTCGCAGAGACGACCACGAGGTGCCTGGCACCTCGTGGTCGTCGGCTGCGCGATACGGGGTCGGCGCGCTCGGGACGAGACGTCGGTAGCGTCACCCCATGGCCGACGCTGCGGTCGACGAGGGCGGGCTCCTGCGGCTCGACTCCCCGGCCGGTCGCTGGGTCATGGCCGTCACCGTGCTGGGGTCGGGGATGGCGTTCCTCGACAGCACCGTCGTCAACGTGGCCCTGCCCCGCCTGGGCGACGACCTCGATGCCTCCTTCGCCGGGCTCAGCTGGGTCTCCAACGGCTACCTGCTCACCCTGGCCGCCCTCATCCTGGTGGGGGGCTCGGTGGGCGACCGGATCGGGCGCAAGCGCACCTACCTCGCCGGTGCGCTCGCCTTCGCGGTGGCCTCGCTGCTGTGCGCGCTGGCGCCCAGCATCCCGACCCTCGTCGCAGCCCGGCTGCTCCAGGGGGCCGCGGGGGCGTTCCTGGTGCCCGGCAGCCTGGCCATCCTGCAGACCTCGTTCCACCCCGAGGACCGGCCCCGGGCCATCGGCGCGTGGTCCGGCCTGGCCGGCATCACCACGGCCTTCGGGCCGTTCCTCGGCGGCTGGCTGGTCGACGCCGCGTCGTGGCGCTGGGTGTTCCTGCTCAACCTGCCGCTGGCCGCGGTGGTGGTGCTGGTGGGGCGGCGCCACCTGATCGAGAGCCACGACGCGAGCGTGGTCGGACGGCCCGACCTGGTCGGTGCCGCCCTCGGCGCCCTCGGCCTGGCCGGCGCGACCTACGGGCTCATCCAGGAGGACGTCGCGGTCGGACTCCTCGGGGTGGCCGGCATGGGCGCGTTCCTGGTCGTGGAGGCCCGCACCGCCCACCCGATGATGCCCCTCGGGCTGTTCCGATCCCGGCAGTTCAGCGCGGCCAACGGCGTGACCTTCGCCGTCTACGGCGCCCTCGGGGCGGTGCTCTTCCTGTTCGGGCTCGTGCTCCAGCGGGCCCTCGGGTACTCCCCCCTGGCCGCCGGGGCGGCGACGGTGCCGCTGACCGCCGTGATGCTCGCCCTGTCGTCGCGCAGCGGGGCCCTGGCCCAGCGCATCGGACCCCGGATCCCGATGACGGTGGGGCCTGCGGTCATCTCCGTCGGCCTGCTGCTCATGTTGCGCATCGACGCCGGTGGGTCCTACGTGGGCCAGGTGCTGCCCGCCATCGTGGTGTTCGCCGGCGGCCTCGTGCTCACCGTGGCCCCGCTGACCTCCACCGTGCTGGCCGCGGTCGACTCCTCCCACGCAGGGGTCGCCTCGGGCATCAACAACGCGGTGTCGCGCACGGCGGGGCTCCTGGCCGTCGCCGCCCTGCCGCTGGTCGCCGGCTTCGACGCCTCGGCCGAGATCCCGGCGGCCGCGCTGCTCGACGGGTTCCACCGGGCGGTGACCGCGGCCGCCGTCCTCACCGCGGCGGGTGCCGTCCTGGCGTGGACCACCATCCGTGCCGACGTCCTGGCCGTGGCCGAGGGCGAGGGGCCCGCCGCGGAGGCGGCCGAGGAGCCCTGCTTCCACTGCGGCGTCTCGGGCACGCCCCCTCCCCTCGAGCCCACCGCCACCCCGGTCGACTGACCTCCCGTAGCTGCGTCCCTCGCTCGGGCCGGGCGCGGGTCAGGGACGCAGTTTCGGGATCGGTGGCGGGGAACTAGAACAGGTTCTCGCACCGGAGACGACGACACGAGGAGCGTGACATGGGCCAGGACGTGGGCAGCGGCAAGAGCCGGAGGGGTCGCCCCATCGAGCTGGGTGGGGCGCTGGTGACCCTGGTCGAGCCGCACCGGGGCCACGAGGTGGCCTACAACCGGTGGTACGAGCGGGACCACTTCTACTCCGGCTGCATGATCGGGGCCTGGACGCTGTCGGGCGGCCGCTACGTGGCGACCAGGGACCTCAAGGACCTCCGGGCGCCGGGCTCGACCGTCGCCCCCGACCCGTCGGTCGGCTCGTACCTGTCGCTCTACTGGATCATCAGCGGCAAGTTCGGGGAGTGGATGGACTGGGGCACCCGCCAGGTGCGCTGGCTCCACGACGAGGACCGGATGTTCCCGCACCGCGACCACGTCCACACCGTGATGTACCGCTTCCACTCCGAGGTGCCGGGCCGGGAGGACGGGGTGCCGGTGGAGCTGGCCCTCGACCACCGCTCCCCGTCGCTGGTGATGACGCTGGTCGACCGGGCCGACGGCGTCGACACCGCCGCCATCGCCTCGTGGTGGCGGGCTCGGGAGCTGGGTGCCGAGGTCACCGCCGTCTTCGAGCCCGTGCCCATGCCCGCCGACGCGCCGAGCGACGTCCCGGCCGAGGAGACCGCCGACCGCACCCTGCTGCTGGCCTTCGTCGACGCCGACGTGGCCGAGGGGTGGGGGAGCGGGTGGGCCGAGGTGCCCGACGCGCTCGCCGAGGCCGGCCTCGGCACCGCCGCCTTCCACGGCCCCTTCACCGGCACCGTCCCCGGCACCGACACCTACGCCGACCAGCTCTGGTAGGCGCACGTCACGAGGTGCCCGGCACCTCGTGACGTCCGGGAGGACGTCGAGCGCGGGGATCAGGTGGGGGTGATGCGGTAGGCGCAGCAGGCGTCCCCGGCCAGGACGTGCTGGGTGCGCTCCACCGAGACCTCGTCGCCCAGGACCCGGCGGAAGAGGTCGAGCTCGCCGCCGCAGAGCCCGGCGCACGAGCGCGCCGCGGCGCCGATGGGGCAGTGGCGCTCGACGAGGAGGAGGGCCGCGTCGTCGGCGTCGAGGACCTCGGCCTCGTAGCCCTCGGCCGAGCGCCGGTCGGCCAGGGCCGCGACCCGCGCCCGCAGCGACCCGCCGGCCGGCAGGTCGGACCGGTAGGAGCCCTCCTGGGCCACCACCCGGGCGGCCACGACCTGGTCGAGGGCTTCGGGGCCGAGGGCGGTGCCGATGGCGTCGATGAGGGCCACCGCCAGCTCGCCGTGGGCGTCGGGGAACAGGGAGCCGGCGGCGGGGGTGACCGACCAGCCGAGCGGGGGCCGGCCCGGGCCCTCCGCGGCCAGGGCCTCGCTGGTCACCAGCCCGGCGTCGGCCAGGGCATCGAGGTGCTGGCGGACGGCGCTGGGGCTGATGCCCAGGTGGTCGGCCAGCTCCGGCGCGGTCGTGCCGGGCCGGCGCTTGAGCCGGTCCAGCACCGCCCGGCGGGTGCCCCCCACGGGCAGGTCGACCGGCGTGGCACCGGGATCGACGGGGGCGGGCCGGGGCGCGGGGGGCACCCGGTCACGGTACCGGTGGGCGGGGAGGGACCGGCCGGACCGCCCGCCGTCGGTGGGCGGGTCGCTCCCTAGGGTGGGCGGGGACATGACGCACCACCGCCGCCTGGCCGCCCTCCTGCTCCTCCCCGCCCTTGTGCTGGCCCTGGCGTCATGTGGGTCCGACGACGGGGGCGACGAGGTCTCCGACACCACCAGCACCACCGTCGCGGGCTCGACCTCCGAGCCCGGCGATCCGGCCTCCACCACGGCGAGCACCACCGCGCCGGGCGGCACCGAGCCCGACGGGGACACCACGACCACGGCGACGACGACGTCGACCACCCCGCCTGCGGTCGACGGCGACACCGGGGCCAAGGCGGGCGACGGCGACGGCGCGGGGACGGCCTCGCTGGTCGACGTCCGGACCGGCCGGCACCCGGGCTTCGACCGGGTGGTGCTCGAGTTCGCCGACGGCGTGGCGCCGGGCTGGGACGTGCAGTGGGTCGACGGCCCGGTGACCGAGTCCGGCTCCGGTCGGGAGGTCGACGTGGACGGCCCGGCCCTGCTGCGCATCCACGTCACCCCGGCCTCGGGCTACGACCTCGAGGCCGGCCAGGCCACCTTCGGCGCCACGCAGGTCGACGGGCCCGGCGGCGGCCCGGTGCACGAGGTGGTGCGGGCCGGGGACTTCGAGGCCGACCTCGTGTGGGTCGTCGGCGCCGAGGCCGAGACGCCCTTCTCGGTGACGACGCTGCCGTCGCCGTCCCGCCTCGTCATCGACGTGGCCGCGCCGTGACACCCGCCCCGGGCTCGTGATCCCGGACCTGACGGACCGTCAGATCCGGGGGTAGCGTGGTCGCCATGGCGCTCTCGGACGACTTCCCGAAGATCATCTCGGTCGACGACCACGTGATCGAGCCCGCCCACGTCTGGCAGGACCGGCTGCCGGCCAAGTACCGCGACGTGGGGCCCCGGGTGGTGCAGAAGCGCGGCAACATGAGCTTCGTCGGCGGGGTGTTCAGCTACGAGCCCGACGAGGACGGCCAGCTGGGCGACTGGTGGGTCTACGAGGACAAGCAGATCCCCCAGACCCGGCTGTCGGCCGCGGTGGGCTTCGACCGCGACGAGGTCAAGGTCGTCGGCATCACCTACGACGAGATGCGTGACGGCTGCTACGACCCCAAGGCCCGCATCGCCGACATGGACGAGAACTGGACCGAGGCCCAGATGGCCTTCCCCTCGTTCCCCCGCTTCTGCGGCCAGACGTTCAAGGAAGCCAGCGACAGGGAGCTGGCCGACCTGTGCGTGAAGGCCTACAACGACTGGATGGTGGAGGAGTGGTGCGGCGACTCCGACGGCCGCCTCATCCCGCTCATCATCATCCAGCTGTGGGACGCCGAGCTGGCCGCGGCGGAGATCCGCCGCAACGCCGCTCGGGGCGTGCGGGCCGTCTGCTTCAGCGAGATCCCGCCCTACCTCGACCTGCCCAGCATCCACACCGACCACTGGGAACCCTTCTTCCGGGCCTGCGAGGAGACCGGCACCGTCATCAACATGCACATCGGCTCGTCGTCGAAGATGCCGTCGACGTCCACCGACGCCCCCGCGGCGGTGGGTTCGACGCTCACCTTCGGCAACGCCATGAGCTCGATGACCGACTGGCTCTTCTCGGGCTGGCTGGCCCGCCTGCCGAACCTCAAGATCGCCTACTCCGAGGGCCAGATCGGTTGGATCCCCTACATCCTCGAGCGGGCCGACAAGGTGTGGGAGGAGAACCGGGGCTGGGGCGGCGTCTCCGACCTCGTGGCCGAGCCGCCCAGCACCTACTACTACCGCCAGGTCTACGGCTGCTTCTTCGACGACGAGTACGGCCTCGACAACCTGGAGAAGTGCGGCATCGGCAACATCTGCTTCGAGACCGACTACCCGCACTCGGACTCGACCTGGCCCCACTCGCGCGACACCGCCGAGAAGCTCATGGGCCACCTGCCCCCCGACGTGATCCGCAAGCTGGTGCGGGGCAACGCCATCGAGATGCTCGGCCTCGACCTGACCCCGTAGGGCAGGGGGCCGAGCCGGTGGGGGACAAAACGAGAACGCGTTACAGTTCCGAGCCGTGACGATCGCTGCGGACCACGACTACCGGCTGCTCATCGGCGGCGAGTGGACCTCGGCCGCCGGGGGCTACGACGTGGTCAACCCGGCCACCGAGGAGCTGGTCGGGGTGGCCCCGAACGCCAGCGCGGCCCAGGCCGCCGACGCCTGCGCCGCGGCCCGGGCCGCCCAGAAGGCGTGGGCGGCCACGCCGATGGCCGAGCGTTGCGCCGCCCTCGGCCGGGTGGCCGACGCCATCGAGGCCCGCCGCGACGACCTCGTGCCCCTCACCCAGGCCGAGACCGGCGCCACCATGCGGGTGGCCAAGAGCATGCAGGTGCCCCAGGCCGCAGCCCGGTTCCGCTACTACTCCACCCCGATCGACGACCACGTCGCCCTCCCGCCCGCGGTGATGCCGGCCACCGCCCTCGCGCCCGGCGGCATCGTCGGGGCCGTCGAGCACCGGGCCCCCGTCGGCGTGGTGGCCTGCCTGGCCGCCTACAACTTCCCGATCACCAACATGGCCGGCAAGATCGCCCCCGCCCTGGCGATGGGCAACGCAGTCGTGGTCAAGCCCCCGGTCCAGGACCCCCTGGGCACGGTGCTGCTGTGCGAGGCCTTCGCCGAGGCCGGCATCCCGCCCGGCGTGGTCAACCTGGTCGTCGCGGACAGCGTGGAGGCGGCCGAGGCCATCACCACCTCGCCCGACGTCGACATGGTCTCCTTCACCGGCTCCACCGCCGTCGGGTGCCGCATCGCCGAGGTCGCCGGGTCCCAGATGAAGCGCCTGCTGCTGGAGCTCGGGGGCAAGGGGGCGGCCATCGTCTTCGACGACGCCGACCTCAAGACGGTCATCTCCAACGTGTCGAGCACCTGGACCTTCCACTCCGGCCAGATCTGCACCTCGCCCACCCGGCTCATGGTCCAGCGGGGCATCTACGACGAGGTGGTCTCCAAGCTGGCCGGCATGGCCGGGCACCTCAAGGTCGGTGACCCGCTCGCGCGCGACACCGTGCTCGGCCCCGTGATCACCGGTGCCCACCGCGAGCGGGTGGAGGGCTACGTCACCTCGGCCCTGGGCGAGGGGGCCTCCGCCGTCGCCGGCGGCGAGCGCCCCGACATCGACACAGGCTTCTACGTGGCCCCCACCCTCCTGGCCGACGCCACCAACGACATGCGCGCCGCCCGCGAGGAGATCTTCGGCCCCGTCATCGTGGCCATGCCCTTCGACGACGAGGACGAGGCCGTGGCCCTTTCCAACGACAGCCCCTACGGCCTCTACTCCTACGTCTTCTCCGGCGACGCCGGCCGGGCCATGGCCGTGGCCCAGCAGCTCGAGAGCGGCAACGTCGGCATCAACACCCTCCAGCGCAACCACGAGGCCGCCTTCGGGGGCTTCAAGTACTCCGGCGTCGGTCGCGACGGGGGCAAGTGGGGCCTCCACGCCTACTCCGAACTGCAATCCATCATCTGGTCATGACTCACCTCGTCGTCTCCCGCCCACCTGAGGAAGGTCGCATGCACTCACCACGGTCACAGCCCGGCGCAGCCGCTGGGGGTCTGGGGGTCTCCCCCAGGAGAGGGCGGAGCCGGTCCAGCTTGCTGGTCGGCGGAGCCGAGACAGCGCGGCCGGAGGCCGCACCACCAGCTCGTCCGAACGGAGCGAGCGTCAGCGAGCGAGTGAGGACGAAGTGAGAGGCATCGTCTGGACCGGGGAGCTGGAGGTGCGAGACGACGTCGAGGTGCGCGACGTGCGGGCCGACGAGGTGCGGGTGCGCGTGCAGAAGGCAGGCCTGTGCCACAGCGACGTCTCGGTGGTGAACGGCACCATCCCGTTCCCGACCCCCGTCGTGCTGGGCCACGAGGGCGCCGGGGTGGTGGAGGCCGTCGGTGACGCCGTCACCACCGTGTCCGAGGGCGACCACGTGGTGCTGACCACCATGGGGTTCTGCGGCCACTGCTCGGCCTGTGCCCGGGGCCTGCCGTCGCACTGCCGCTCGGGGTACGGGAAGCTACGGGCCCCGTTCACCGTCGGCGGCGACAAGGCCTTCCAGTTCGCCAACGCCGGCGTGTTCGCCCAGACCACGGTGGTCAAGGAGAACCAGGCCGTGGCCATCGACCGCGACGTGCCCCTGTCGGCTGCCTGCCTCATCGGCTGCGCCGTGGTCACCGGCACCGGGGCGGTGCTCAACCGGGCCAAGGTCACCCACGGCCAGTCCGCCGTCGTCATCGGCGTGGGCGGGATCGGGCTCAACGTGCTCCAGGGCCTGCGCCTCTCCGACGCCGGGCCGATCATCGCCGTCGACGCCAACCCGGCCAAGGAGCAGGCCGCCCGGCAGTTCGGCGCCACCCACTTCATCGCCGCCGGTCCCGACGTCGACACCGTCGCCGCGGTCAAGGACATCGTGGGCAACGGCGTCGACCACGCCTTCGAGTGCGTCGGCCACCCGGCGCTCATCCGCACCGCCATCGACACCCTCGACTGGGGCGGCCAGTGCATCCTGCTGGGCGTGCCCAAGCTGGGCACCGAGGCGGGCTTCGTGGTCCAGGACCTCTACAACGACAAGTCGATCATGGGCTGTCGGTACGGCACCACCCGCCCGCACCACGACATCCCTCTCTACGTCGACCTCTACAAGAGTGGCCGGCTGCTCCTCGACGAGCTGGTGTCGGCCACCTACCCCCTCGACGGCGTGCAGGACGCGCTCCAGGCCATGCACGACGGCAAGGTCAACCGCGCCGTGCTCGACCTGACCTGAGCCCCACCCGGGCCGGCTCCCCCTCCACCGACGTGCACCCCCTCCTGCGAACCAGAGACCGATCTCATCGTCTCGACGACGCGCCTGGTCTCCGGTTCGCCGCCGCCGGCGACGGTGCGTGGGGGCGGACGTGAGCGAGCCGGTGCCGTCGCCCTCGCTGCCGGCCCACGTCGAGGCGGTGCGGGCCCGGGTGTCGAACTGGGGGCGCTGGGGCGACGACGACCAACGGGGCACGGCCAACCTCCTCGACGAGGCCGCCGCCCGCCGGGGCACGGCGTGTGTGCGCACCGGCGAGCGCATCTCCCTCGGCCTGGCCCTGGGGCCGGACTCGCCCCAGGTGGGCCAGCCCGCCCACCGGACCAACCCGCAGCTGGAGATGCTCATCGTCAACGAGCGCGACCCGCACGCGCCGGGCGTGTGGGCCTCCTGCGACGACGAGGTGACCATGCTCACCTGCGCCGGCACCCACGTCGACACCCTCGCCCACGTGTCCTACGACGGTCTGCTCTGGAACGGGTTCCCGGCCTCGTCCGTCACCCGCGAGCAGGGGGCCACGGTGTGCGGAGCCGAGACGCTCTCGCCCATGGTCACCAGAGGCGTGGTGGTCGACGTGGCCCGCCTCCGCGGCGCCGAGGCCCTCGACGAGATCGACCCGGGCTACGCCCTCACCGCCGCCGACCTGGACGAGGCCTACGAGGCGGCCGGTCTGGAGCCCGAGCCGGGCGACGTGCTCCTGGTGCGCACCGGTGACGTGCGCCACCTCAAGGCCGGACGGCGGGAGCGCTACGCCATGGGCGACCAGTACCGCTTCCCGGGCCCGTCGCTGCACTCGGTGGAGTGGATGCACGACCACGACGTGGCCGGTGCCTTCACCGACACCTACGCGGGGGAGTGCTTCCCCCCGCCGTCGGCCGACTGGAGCGACACCCTCTGCGTGCACATGCTCCAGATCCGCGACATCGGCCTGCTCCAGGGCCAGAACTGGGACCTCGAGGCCCTGGCCGAGCGGTGCGCGGCGGAGCAGCGCTGGGACGTCCTGCTGGTGGCCACGCCCGAGCCGATCGTCGGGGCCACCAGCGCCCCCGTCGCCCCCGTCGCCGTCCTGTAGCGGACGCGTCCACCTAGCGGTCGAGCTCCCTGGCGTAGCAGAGGGCCAGCTCTCCCGAGTCGTGGTCGATCGGGGAGAACCCGTGACGCTCGTAGAAGCGGCGCGCGTCCGTGTCCCCCTCGTCGACGTCGATCTCCATGCGCTCGCACCCACGGTCGCGGCAGACCTCGACGAACCGGGTCAGGACGGCGGAGCCGATGCCCTGGTCCCGGAGGTGGGGGACGACGTAGAGCTCGTCGAGCAGGGCGACCGGGCCCCGGTACCAGACGTTGGGCCGGAAGGTCACCAGGGCGAGGGCCGCCGCGGGGTCGCCGGCGAGCAGGGCGACGGTGTCGGGCCCGGGCAGCAGCTCCCGCAGCCGCCGGGCCAGCGCCTCCACGCCGGGGCTCGGCGTGGCGAACTCGGTGTTGAAGTCGTGGAGGAGGCGGGCGACCTCCTCGGCGTCGGCGACCGTGGCCCGCCGCACCGTGCGCCCGGCCCGGTCACCCATCGCCAGCCCCCTCCCTGCTCCGCAGCCAGGCGGTGGTCCCCGGGGCCATGTGGGCCATCTTGGGCGCGTCGGCGAGCGGGGCCACCAGCAGGGGCGTGTCCGGGGGGAGCAGCCGCTTGAGCCCGTGGTACACCCGCGAGCGGGAGGCCTCGCTGTCGATCAGCAGCACCCCGGGCCGCAGCACCACCAGGTCGTCCCACGGACCCGGCGCCCCCTCGGCGATCGTGCCGTCGGCCTCGTAGGCGAGGTAGAGCACCGGTCGGTCGGCCACCGCGGCACCGTAGGCGTCGATGCCGGACGACGCCGGCCCCGGGCTGCCGCCGCCCCGGCACGGGGTCGGGGCTGATCACCTAACCTGACGACCCGTCAGATCACCGGCCCCGTCGGGTCGGACACCACACGGAGGATCGATGCTCGAGGGACGCAACCTGTGGGAGCTCATCGTGGCCCGGGCCGAGGCCACGCCCGACGCGGTGATGACCGTCGACGAGACGGGGCAGACGGCGACCTTCCTCGAGTACCGGGCGAGCGTCGAGCGGGTGGCCGCCGGTCTCCACGCCGACGGGGTCGCGGCCGGCGACGTGGTCTCCTGGGTGCTGCCCACCTGGCACGGCTCGCTCGTGCTGGCCGGCGCCCTGGCCCGGTTGGGTGCGGTGCAGAACCCGATCATCCCGATCTACCGCGACCGTGAGGTCGGCTTCGTCACCCGCCAGGCCGGCACCGCCCTGCTGGTGGTGCCGGGCGAGTGGCGGGGCTTCGACTTCACCGCCATGGCCGAGCGCCTGGCCGCCGAGAGCCCGGACCCGCCCCGGATCCTCGTCGCCTCGCGCTCGCTGCCCGAGGCCGACCCCGCCTCGCTCCCCCCGCCCCCGAGCCCCCCGCCACCCGGGCCGACGAGCCCGTGACCTGGCTCTTCTACACCTCGGGGACCACCGCCGACCCCAAGGGCGCCCGCCACTCCGACGGCGACCTCATCGTCACCGCCCGGGGCATGTGCGACCGGATGGAGTGCCGGGAGGGCGACCGCAACCTCATGGCCTTCCCGGTCACCCACATCGCCGGGCCCATCTGGCTCCTGTCGAGCCTCATGTACGGCCTCACCAACGTGATCACCGAGGGCTTCGACCCCAAGGCCACGCCGGCCCTCGCATCCAAGGAGGACGTCACCCTGGCCGGGTCGGCCACCTTCTTCCACATGGCCTACCTGGCCGCCCAGCGCGCCCACGGCGACGAGAGGCTGTTCCCCAGCCTGCGCCTGTGCCCCGGAGGCGGCGCCCCCAAGCCGCCCGCCCTCCACTCCGAGATCGCCGACGAGCTGGGCGGCATGGGCATCGTCTCGGGGTGGGGCCTCACCGAGGCGCCCATCCTCACCATGGGCTCGGTGCACGACCCCGACGACAAGCTGGCCACGACCGAGGGTCGGGCCATGCCCGGCGTGCTCCTCCGTGCCGTCAGCCTCGACGGCGAGGTCGTGGCCGCGGGCGAGGAGGGCGAGCTCCAGGCCCAGGCGCCCCAGATGATGCGGGGCTACCTCGACGGCTCGCTCGACGCCGACGCCTTCGTCGACGGGTGGTTCCGCACCGGTGACCTCGGCGTCATCGACGAGCACGGCTACGTCCGCATCACCGGTCGGGTGAAGGACGTCATCATCCGCAAGGGCGAGAACGTCTCCGCGGCCGAGGTGGAGAACCTCCTCTACGAGCACGCCAAGGTGAGCGACGTGGCGGTCATCGGCCTGCCCGACGCCGAGCGGGGCGAGATGGTCTGCGCCGTCGTGGCCGGCCCCGAGGGGGGCGAGGCGCTGACCTTCGACGAGATGGTCGCCCACCTGAAGGCCAGGGGCCTCAGGATGCAGGCCCTGCCCGAGCGCCTCGAGGTCGTCGACGCCCTGCCCCGCAACGCCAGCGGCAAGATCCCGAAGCACGAGCTGCGGGCGACCTACAGTCCCTGATCCACCCGGATGACGGGTGGACGAGACCCCCGGGGGCGGCGGGCAGCGCACGGCGGCCCCGACCGACCCGAGGAGACCCCGTGACCCACCCCCGCCGGAGCGCCGTCGCCCTGCTGGCCGCCCTCGCCCTCGTCCTGGCCCTCGCTGCGTGCGGCGGGGACGACGACTCGGCGGAGGTGACCGACGACGCGCCCATCGCCACCTCTGACGAGGCCTCGACCACCGTCGCCGCCCCGCCCGACGAGGAGACGGCCACCACCGACGACGCCTCCACCACCGAGGACGACGGCGACGAGCCCATCGCCGGCAGCGACGACGAGGTCGAGGCCGACGAGGAGGCCGACGGCGACGGCTGGGCCCTCAGCCCCGGGACCTACCGAGGCCAGGACGGCCTCCGGGTCGCCTACGAGTGCTCGCCCGGCGGCGACCTCCGCACCGTGTGGGGCACCGACACCTACACCGACGACTCCTCGGTGTGCACCGCGGCGGTGCACGCCGGCCTCATCACCCAGGACGAGGGCGGTCGGGTCGTGATCGAGATCGCCCCGGGGGAGGAGTCCTACGAGGGCACCGAGGCCAACGGCGTCGAGACGAACGACTACGGCTCCTGGGACGGCAGCTACACCTTCCCGACCGCCTGACCCGACGGCGCCGGGGACGGCCCGGGCGGGCGTCGGTCGCCGCTTGTCGCCGAGGGGGGGTCGGCCTACCGTCCGGACGTGAGCGCGGCACCGGTCGGTCCGGCCCCGGTCCGGATCTCGACCACGAGCGGCTCGCTCCGCGTCGTCGCCGGGCCGCGGGGGAACGACATCGACGTCGACGTCGACGTCGAGGGCGACGCGACGGTGGTGGCGACGTCATCGGGCACCACCGTCGAGGGCGAGACCGGGAGGCTCGTGGTGCGGGTGACCCCCGGCGCCGACCTGGTGGTGGGGACGACCTCGGGTCGGGTCGAGATCTCGGGCTCGGTGGGGTCGGTCGCGGTCGTCACCGAGTCCGGTCAGGTGGCGATCGACGAGGCCCGCGCCGTCGACGTCAGGGTGGCGACGGGGCGGGTGGAGGTCGGACCGGTGGCGACCCGGGCGAGGGTCCGCTCCGGATCCGGTGCCGTCCGCATCGCGTCCGCCGGCGAGGCCGACGTGGCCACGGGGAGTGGACGGATGGACCTCCCCGCGATCGCCGGGCCGGTCCGGGCCCACTGCGTGAGCGGCGTCATCTCCCTCGGCCTGGCCCGCGCCGCCGACGTCGAGGCCGAGAGCGTGAGCGGCCGGATCGCCATCCGCCTGCCCGAGGGTGTCCGGGCCCTCCTGGTCGACGGTGACCTGCCGGACGGCCCGCTCCCGGTCGGCACCGACTGCGTGGTGGCCACGCGCACCGTGAGCGGCCGGATCACGGTGTCGAGCGGATGACCACGGCCTCGGTCCAGGGAGAGGGGGCGGTGCTCTTCACCGACCTGGTCGGGTTCACCTCGTTCAACCAGAGCGAGGGCGACGAGGCGGCCCTCGCCGTGCTCGACCAGCAGACGAGGCTGATGACCGACGCGCTGGCGGGACGGCCCGGGACCCGGATCGTCAAGGAGCTCGGCGACGGCCTCCTCGTCTGGTGCGACGCGGCCGCCCACGCCGTCGTGTCCGCCGGCGCGCTGCTCACCGCTGTCCGCGAGGCCCGCGCCGGAGGCACGTTCCCGTTGGCGATCCGCATGGGCCTGCACCACGGCGAGGTCCTGCGGCGGGGCGACGACGTGGTGGGCCTGACGGTCAACGTGGCCGCCCGCATCGTGGACCTGGCGGGGCCGGGCGAGCTGTTGCTGTCGGAAGCGGCCGTAAGCGCCTGTGGCCCCGTGGCGGGGGCCGCCTTCGAGCCGGTCGGCCCGGTGCGGGTCAAGGGCGTGCGCGAGCCGCTCTGGCTGTCCCGGCTGGCGTTCGAGGCCTCGGCCCGGCTCGGCACCGTTCGGACCCTCGCCCAGCCAGGCCCTACGATCTGACGGTCCATCAGAAACGCGCGCACCTGCGCCATCCAGGAGGTCACCCATGGGCATGCTCGACGGCAAGGTCGCCATCGTCACCGGCGCCGGTCACGGGATCGGGAGGGGCCACGCCATGGAGCTGGCCAAGCACGGGGCCAAGGTGGTCGTGAACGACCTGGGCGGCTCGGTCACCGGCGAGGGCGAGGGCCGCGACGCCGACGAGACCGTGGGCATCATCGAGAAGCGGGGCGGCGAGGCCGTCGCCGACTACGAGAACGTGGCCGACCACGAGGGTGCCGGGCGCATGGTCGCCCAGGCCGTCGACACCTGGGGCCGGCTCGACGTCCTGGTCACCAACGCCGGCATCGTGCGCGACTCGGCCATCTGGAACATGAGCGAGGCCGACTTCGACGCCGTCATCGCCGTGCACCTCAAGGGCATGTGGTCGCCGTGCCACCACGCGGCCAAGCACTGGCGGGCGGTCAACAAGGAGACCGGCCGCCCCGTCGGGGGTCGTGTGATCACCACCACCTCGGGCGCCGGCCTGGTCGGCAACTTCGGCCAGACCAACTACGCCACGGCCAAGGCCGGCGTGGCCGGCTTCACCCAGACCCTCAGCCTGGAGCTGTGGCGCCTGGGCGTGACCGTCAACGCCGTGGGACCGGCTGCCGCCACCCGCATCACCGCCACCATGCCCGGCGCCCCGGACGTCATCGAGCCCGACGACGTGCCCGAGGACGAGTGGAACCGCATGGACCCGGCCGTCTCGTCGCCCCTGGTCGCCTGGCTGGCCAGCGACGAGAGCAGCCACGTCACCGGCCAGGTGATCCGGGCCGTGGCCGAGGACATCATCCTCATGACGGGCTGGACCAACGGCGCCCAGATCGCCAACGGAGGGAAGCGCTGGGACGCCACCAAGCTCGGCACCCAGCTGGCCACCGACGTCTTCGGCACCCGCGCCCCCGGCCTGCGCTACTAGCGAGCCGGGGCGTGTCGCCCGGGCGAGGGACGGGGGACGGCCGATGACCGGCCGGGGTGAGGTCCGTTCGGCCGCCGCTCGCCGCCTGGCGCCTGGCTGTCCACCGGCCCCCGGATCGCTGACGTCGCTCCCGGCGCGTCGTGGCGCGCGAGTCGTCGTCGTGGCCGGGCCCGGAGTGCTCGCGGCCCGGGCCACCTCCGGCGTGCGCACCCTCGCCGGCATCACCGGCGCCACCGTCGTCAACACGGTGGGGGCGAAGGGGCTCGTCGCGTGGGACGACCCCCTGCACGGGGGCACCGTCGGCCTCCAGGTCGACGACGCCGCCCTCGCCGAGATCGCCACCGCCGACCTGGTGGTGACCACGGGCCTCGACCCGGCCGAGAGCACCTCGCTGACCACTGCCCTGGCGACCCGGTGCGCGGCCGAGCCCGACGCGGTGGTCGACGTGCACCCGGCGCACCTGGCCCTCGCCGCCGGCGGCTGGCCCCCGACGGCCGGGCCCGGCGCGCGACCGCCGGTCTACGACGCCCTCGCCGCCGTGGTCGGCCCCATGTACGTGGCGGAGGTGGCCCCGGGCGACCCGATGCCGCCGCCGCAGGCGGCCCGCGCCCTCGCCGACGGCCTGCCCGCCGGGGGCCTCGTCGTGGCGCCCCCGGGACGCACCGGGTTCTGGGTCGGGCGCACGTTCCCGACCTCGGTCGCGGGCTCGGTGGTCGTCACGACCGGCGATCCGGCCGGGACGGCAGAGGAGGTGGCGCTCCGGGCGGCCGCGGCCGGCCGCCCGACCACCCTCGTGGTCGACGCCCACGCCCTCCCGCCGGCCGTGGCCGACGGCGCGCTGGTCCGCGCTGTCGACGACGGAGCGCTCCCGGCCGTCGTCGAGGTCTGGGCCGGCCCCGACGCCGAGGTGGCGCCCGCCCCCGGTCGCCGCGTCGCCAGGGTCGACTGGTCCGCCGTCGATGCCCTCATCGCCGTGGCCGGCGCCCCCGACCCCGCGGTCTGGCCCCGCAGCGCCGGCTGACGGGTCGCCGACGGGCGAGGGGCCCCGAGGTCAGGGGCTGTGCCGCTCCGCGGGTCGGGTCAGTCGGTGTCGACGACCCCGACGGGGCAGGAGACACCGGTGCCGCCCAGGCCGCAGTAGCCGCCGGGGACCTTGTGGAGGTACTGCTGGTGGTAGTCCTCGGCGTAGAAGAACTCGCCGCCGTCGGCGATCTCGGTGGTGATGTCGCCGTAGCCGGCCTCGGCCAGCTTGGCCTGGAACTGGTCCCGGCTGGCCTGGGCGGCAGCCAGCTCGTCGCCGGAGAGGCCGTAGATGCCGGAGCGGTACTGGGTGCCCATGTCGTTGCCCTGGCGCATGCCCTGGGTGGGGTCGTGGCCCTCCCAGAACACCTTGAGCAGGGTGGGCAGGCTCACCTGCTCGGGGTCGTAGGCGACGAGGACGGCCTCGGTGTGGCCGGTGCGGCCCGAGCACACCTCCTCGTAGGTGGGGTTCGGCGAGTAGCCACCGACGTAGCCCACGGCGGTGGTGACCACGCCCGGGGTCTGCCAGAAGAGGCGCTCGGCGCCCCAGAAGCAGCCGAGGGCGAACACCACGGTGCGGGTGCCCTCCGGGAAGGGCGGGCGCAGGGGCGTGCCCAGGACGGCGTGGGTGGCGGGGACGGGCATGGGGGAGTCGTGGCCGGGCAGGGCCTTCTCGGGCTCGACCATCTCCATCTTGCGGCGCAGGAACATGGCCCCAGGCTAGGAGCGATCGGGCGGGATCGTCCGGTGGCCGGGGGACCGTTCGCGTCCTGTTCGCGACGGGGGTCGGGGCTCGTCGTCGGGGTCCCCGGCTCAACCCCGGCGGTCGGACAGGGCCCAGGCCGCGGCGGCGCTGGTGCCCGCCGCGGTGAGCACCGCCGGCCAGGCGCCGATCTTCTTGGCCAGCGGGTGCGACGCCCCGAAGCCGCCCAGGTAGATGCCCACGAGGGCCACGGTGGCCCCGGGGCCGGCGTGGCGCACCCACTCCCGGCCGGCGACGACGCCGCCGGCGGCGAGCACGGCTCCACCGAGCGGCCGGACCTTCGTCTCCCGGGCGACGAGGTAGCCCCCGACCAGGGACGCGGCGACGACGGGGGCGGTGGGGATCCGGGCCATCCCCCGACGCTACCGAGGCACGCGCCACGGCTCTGGGGTCGGACGGCGTCGTGGGGGCGACGGGGGCCTGCCCCGGGACGGGGAGGCTCAGGCCTCGGCCGCCAGGCGGGCCCGCCAGTCGTCGAGGAGGTCGGCGAGGGTGGTGTCGAGGCTGATCGACGGCTCCCAGCCGGTGGCCGCGGTGAGCTTGGCGTGGGAGCCGCGGAGCACCGGCAGGTCGACGGGGCGGAGCAGGGCCTCGTCGACCTCGAAGCGGAGGTCGGTGCGGGCCATGGCCAGCAGCGCGTCGGCCACGTCCTGCACGGCGACGTCGTGGCCGGAGCAGACGTTGTAGGCCTCGCCCGGCGCCCCATCGAGGGCGAGGAGGCGGTAGGCGCGGACCACGTCGCGGACGTCGGTGTGGTCGCGCCGGGCGGTGAGGTCGCCGATCGGGAGGACGTCGCCGCCGTCGCGCTCGGCCCGGGCGATGCGGCTGGCCAGGGCCGACGCCATGAAGCCGTCGGACTGGCCCGGGCCCAGGTGGTTGAAGGCCCGGACGCGCATGACCTCGAGGCCGTGGCCCAGCCAGGCCTGCAGGCCGAGGTAGTCGGCCGCCACCTTGGACGCGGCGTAGGGCGACGACGGTCGCAGCGGGCTCTCCTCGGTGAGGGGCATGTCCTCGGGCCGGGCCTTGCCGTACACGTCGGCGCTCGACACCGCGACGACCCGCGCCACGCCGGCGGCGCGGGCGGCGGCGAGGAGGTTGAGGGTGCCCTCGGCGTTGACCCGGAAGACCTCGGCCGGGTGGTCCCAGGAGGTGCCGACGTTGGCCCAGCCGGCCAGGTGGTAGACGACCTCGGGGGCGGCCTCGGCCAGCTCGGCGGCCAGGGCCCCGGCGTCGGTGATGTCGGCTCCGCCGCGGCCCGGGTCGGTGGTGGTGACCTCGTCACCGGCCTCGGCCAGGTGGGCCACCAGGTGGCCCCCGACGAACCCTCCGGCCCCCGTGACCAGAGCCCTCATCGGGGCCCGGTCGTCGGCGTGCGGTGCTCGTCGGGGCGCATGGCGGGCGAGCGTAGTGGCCCCGTCGGAGTGCCCTTCCGTGCCGGTGGCGCCACCGTCGGTCGTGGGGGCGCAGGGGGCCCTCCACTACGATCCACCCGACCCGTGGCCCCTGTGCCCCGGCCGCACGGACCAACCCCAGGTCGTGAGAGGAGAGCCGTGTCCCCCCACCTGTCGGTCCTGCTGCCGGCGTACAACGAGGCCGAGAACCTGGCCGAGCTGGTGCCGGAGATCGGCAAGGTCCTGGAGGCGGCGGGCATCACCCACGAGATCGTGGTGGTCGACGACGGCAGCACCGACGGCACCCGCAAGGTGATGGCCGGGCTCCGCAGCGACACCGTGCGGTCGATCCGCCTGCGCCGCAACGCGGGCAAGTCGGCGGCGCTGGCGGTCGGGGTGGAGCAGGTCGAGGGCGAGTACGTGGCCCTCATGGACGCCGACGGCCAGGACGACCCCGAGGAGCTGCCCCGCCTGGTGGCCCACCTCGACGAGGCCGGCCTCGACCTGGTGACGGGCCGCCGCTCGGTGCGCAACGACCGCTTCGTGAAGCGCACGACCTCGAAGCTCTACAACGGCGCCACCGCCCGGGTCACCGGCGTCCCCGGCCGCGACTTCAACTCCGGGCTCAAGGTGATGAGCACCGAGCTGGCCCGCAGCGTGGAGCTCTACGGCGAGCTCCACCGCTACATCCCCGTGCTGGCGGTGTGGAACGGCTTCCAGGTGGGCGAGATCGACGTCGAGCACCACGAGCGCCGCCACGGCAGCTCCAAGTTCGGGCGGGCCCGCTTCTGGCGGGGCTTCCTCGACCTGGTGACGGTCAAGTTCCTCACGACCTACACGGCCCGACCGTTCCACCTCTTCGGTGGCCTCGGGTTCATCATCGGGCTCATCGGCGCCGGCCTGCTCACCTGGATGGGCATCGAGCGCATCCTGGGCGAGGAGATCGGCACCCGGCCGGCCCTGCTCGCCGGCGTCCTCCTGGTGGTCGTCGCCGTCCAGATGGTGTCGCTCGGCCTGCTGGCCGAGCTCATGGTGAACCTGCGCCGGCGGCGCAGCCTCGACTCCGCCGCCGAGGGAGACACGCGATGAGCCCGAGCCCCACCGCCACGCCCATCGGGCTGGCCCCCGGCGCCCCGGCCGAGGCCGCAGGCCAGGACGCGGCCAAGTACGGCACCTCGAACCCGGTCGTGGCGCGCCTCCTGGGCCGCTGGATGGACGAGATCCACGAGGTGCTGGGCCCCGTGTCGGGCACCGTCGTCGACATCGGGGTGGGGGAGGGCCTGGCCCTCGAGAGGATGATCCCCGGGGGCCACCCGGCGGTCGGCCTCGAGTACCGCATCGACAAGGCCCGCGCCGCCGACGGCCGCCTCGACTGGTTGGCGCCGGTGTCGGGCGACGCCGGCATGCTGCCCTTCCCCGACAGCTGCGCCGACCTGGTCACCTGCATCGAGCTGCTCGAGCACCTGCCCACCTACCGGCCCGCGGTCGCCGAGCTGGCCCGCATCACCCGCGGCCGCTGCGTGGTGTCGGTGCCCTGGGAGCCGTGGTTCCGCCTGGGCAACCTGGGCCGGGGCAAGAACCTGGGCCGCCTGGGCAACGACCCCGAGCACGTGCAGGCCTTCACGCCCAAGAAGCTGGTGCGGGCCCTGCGCCGCGGGTTCCGCGACGTCGAGCTGCACCCCTGCTTCCCGTGGCTCATCGCCGAGTGCCGGGGCCCCAAGCGGCCCTGACCCCCTCCCGGACGGTGCGTCAGCCGCCGGTGCCCTCGGCGTCGAGGTCGAGGTGGAGCTGGTCGCGGGCCAGCTGGCGCAGGTCCTCCATCGAGGTGCCCTCGGCCTCCAGTCGGTCCCGGAGGGGCACGAGGTCGTAGTACAGCGTGCGCCCGTCGTCGCTCACCATCGGCTCCACCCCGGTGGCCTCGTCGAGCTGGGCCCGGATGCTGGCCCCGCCGTCGGCGTAGCCGAAGGTGTCGACCCACAGCCCGGTGAACCCGGCGCCCAGCAGGGCGGGCAGGGCCCCGACCTCGCCCAGCTCGTTGCGCACCGCCAGCTGCCAGTCGCCGTCGGGCCGACCCTTCATGGCCCCGTAGCTCCACCGCAGGTCGTCGCCGTCGGTGTGGATGAAGGCCCGCAGGTGGTCGTAGTCGAGCATCCGGCCCGGTGGGGCCTCCTCGGGGAAGCGGACCACCGGGAGCTGGAACACGGCGGTGCCGTCGGGTGTGGCCTCGTCGATGCGGTCGACCCAGGCCTGGTCGGCGGCCCACTCCGCGTCCTTGGCCTCGTAGTCGAGCCCGGCCACGTGGGCCCCGTCCCAGAGCACGAAGCCCACCAGGGGGACGACCAGGGCGACGCCGACCGCCTGGCGGACCCAGGCCCGGTCGCGCCCCGGCCCCTCGGCGATGCGGGACCGCACCAGGGGCCACCCCTTCTCCAGCCAGGTCAGGGCGTAGGCCAGCGAGGCGAAGCCGATGATGAGCGACATCCGGTTCCAGACCCGGACCTGGCTGAGCCCGGCCAGGCTGAGCAGGATCGCCCCCCCGCTCACGACCGCGACGAGGGTGGCCACGACCACGAGCAGGCCGAGGTCGTCGCGCAGCGCCTCGCGGTCGTGGGGGGGCCGCAGCTCCCGTCGCCGGGCCCCCCAGCCCCGGGTGAGGGAGTGGCCGACCGCGCCGAGGAAGCCGGCGGCGCCGAGCAGGCCGATGGTCATGCCCGCCTCGCTGGGGACCGGGCTGGTCTCGCGGATGCGCCCCTCGGGCTGGCCGATCAGGCTCCACCGGTGCGAGGGGTCGGGCAGGAGGAGGGAGCTGATCTTGAGCCCGAACTGCTCCTGCTCGGTGACCACGCGGCGCCCGGCGTCGGCGTTGCTGCCGTTGGCCGCGACGAAGCGCAGGGTGGGCAGGAAGAGCACGACCACCACCAGCCCGATGCCGGCGATGGCCAGGCCGTGGGCGACGAGGGTGGCCGGGTCCCGGCGGCGCACGGCGGCGATGACACCCGTCAACGCCAGCAGCGTGAGGGTGAACGCCGTCGTCATGGTCTCGGACCCGGCCAGGACGGCGAGCATCACCGCGAACCCCAGGAGCCGGCCCCGCCGCAGGTTGTGGGCCAGGTTCCACCGCAGAGCGGCCCACCGGCCCTGCTGCGCCGGTGGTTCGGGGTCGAGCAGGAACCGCTCGCGCCAGTGGAGGGTCCAGAGCACGATCACCACCGCCAGGGGCACCCACCAGAACGACACGCGGAAGAGGTGGTACTCGCCGTGGCCGATCCGGAACGGCAGCCACGTGAGGGCGGTCGCGGCCACGAGGGAGAGCCCGGCGCCGAAGCGCAGGTGGCGCAGGGCCACGTAGGCGGCCATGGCGGCCAGGCCGATGCCGAGCAGGAAGTAGGTGTTCATCAGGAGCCCGGGGCTCTTGGTGAACAGGCTGAGGAACCGGACGATGGCCAGCTGGAGGGTCTCGCCGTTGTGGGGGAAGTCGTAGAGCTGCTGGCCGACGGGTGCGCCGAGGTTGCCGTTGCTCGACCACCACCCGGTGTCGGCGGTGTTCTTCACCAGGTTGGTGATGAGCCGGGCGTCGTCCTCGCCGTTGATGGGGACGCGGGGGGAGAGGTCCCAGACGCGGTACTGCACCGCCGCCCAGGCCCACGAGACGACGGCCGCCAGCAGGGCCTCGACCGCGATGCGCCGGCCCCGCACCGGGAAGATCCGCTCCGACCGGTCCCCGGTCGCCGGCGCCGGGCGCGCCTCGTCGGTCGCCGCCGGGCCGCTGCGAGCGTCGGCGCCGGCCTCCGGCACGGGCGGAGCGTCCTGGTCAGTCGTCGCCATGGGAGGCGTCCTCGGCGCGGCCCTCAGGCGGGGGCGGGGGCCCGGACCGGTCGAGGGCATCGGCGGTGGCCTGCTGGAGGCGGTTGACCTGGTCGGTGATGGGCGTGATCTCCCACGCCAGGAGGCGGCGCAGCAGGCGCTTCAGGATGCTCACCCCGGGGCGGGCCGAGACCGGGGCGGGCGGGCGCAGGGGGGCCAGGCGCCGCACCGGCGCCGACGGCGAGGGGGCGCCGCCGCGCGCGCCGGCGGCCACGGTCGAGCGACCGCCGCGGGCCGCGGCGGCCCGCTCCCGCACCTCGGCCTGCACCACGGCCTGCACGTCGCCATCCGCGGCCACGGGCCAGCTGGCCGGTGGCGTGGCGGTCGGGGCCGCCCCCGCGGCGGTGGCCATGGCTCGGGCCAGGGCGGCGTTGTCGTCGACGAGCACCGCACCGGGGAGACGCTCGACCTGGTGGGCCAGGCCCCCCACGCGGGTCGCGATGACGGGGCGGTCGAACAGGGCGGCCCGCTCGGCGACGCTGGAGGACCAGATGTGGCGGTACGGCAGCACCACGGTGTCGGCCGCGACGATCCAGCGGTCGAACATCTCGTCGCTGACGAAGCCCAGGTGCAGGTGGACGTCGGGCTCGCGGGCGGCGATGGCCCGCAGCTCGCCCACGTGGTCGCGGGTGGCCTGGTCGCCGAGGCGGGCCGACCCCACGATGTCGAGCCGGGCGCCCCGGCCCCCGAGCCCGGTGAAGGCGCGGGCGGCCCGGTCGAAGCCCTTGTGGGCCTGGACGAAGCCGATGCAGAGGAAGATGTGGTCGTCGGCCGGCAGACCCAGGCTGGCCCGAGCCCGTTCGCGGTCGACGGTGGTGCGGGGGGCGAAGTCCGCTCCGTGGTCGACCAGGCGGACCCGGTCGCCGGGCACGCCGAAGCCCTCGACCAGGTGCCGCCGCTGGTCCTCGGAGTGCACGGTGAGCAGGTCGGCGCCCTTGAGCATGAAGGCGGTGGCCCGACTGGTGGGGTCCGACGGGTCGGCCCACCGGTGGTCGATCTCGTGGACCCGCAGCTCGACGTGGGCCAGGCGTCGGAAGGCGGCGCCGTAGGCCAGCCCCGTGCCCAGCCGGGCCCCGGCGGTCGGGGGCAGGCGGTAGAGCACGTCGGGGTGGAGGTGGACGACGATGCGGTCGAAGCCGGCGCCGATGCGGGCCAGGGCCCGGGCCCCGGTCGGGCCCCGCAGGTCGGCGTGGTGGTGGGCGGCCGACGGTGCCGGCGAGAGGACCTCGACGTGGTGGCCCTGGCGGCGCAGGCTGCGGACCTGCTGCAGGGCGTAGGCCCCGATGCCGTCGCGCCACGGCGGGTAGGGGGAGACGAGCAGCACCCGCTCCCGGCCCTGGGCGCCGCTCACGTCGGGAACCACTCGTCGAGGGTGGCCTCCATGCGGTCGAGCGTGACCGGCCAGGTGTAGCTGTCGAGCACGTAGTCGCGGCCCGGTGCAGCCAGGGCCGCGGCCGCGTCGGGGGCCTCGGCCACGAACCGCAGGGCCTGCTCCAGCTCGGCCTCGTCGTCGTAGGTGAGCCCGGCACCGGAGCGCTCGATGTGCCAGCGCACCACCTCGCCGGCCCCGTTGGCCAGGACCGGGGTGCCCGCCAACCAGGCCTCCATCACCGTGCGGGAGAAGCTCTCGAGGGCGGAGGGCTGGAGGTAGGCGGTGGCCGCGGCCATGGCGTCGTCGCGGGTGGCGTCGTCGACGAAGCCGAGGTCGAGCACGCGGTCGGGCAGGTCGCGGGGCGGGTGCACCTCGCCCACCCCGAAGGTGACCAGCGTGAGGTCGAGGTCCTCCTTGCGCACGGCGTCGGCGAAGGAGTCCAGCAGGCCCTCCCACCCCTTGGCCCCCTCGCGGCGTCCGCCGTAGAGGACGAAGGGCCGGTCGCCGAGGTCGTGGCGGCGGCGGAAGCCCTCCGGGTCGTAGGTGGCGGGCACGGGGACGCCCTCGCCGACCACGGCGGTCTGGGCCGGGGGCGTGCTGATCGACCGGTAGAGGTCGAGCTCGGGCTCGGTCTGGAGCCAGACGCCCGCCGAGCCGGTGAGCAGCGGCTCGAACAGCTCGAGGCGGGCGTAGGGCTCGTCGTGGAGGCAGGGCCGCAGCAGGGTGCGCTCGGGGGCGATGGCGCCGACCGCGAACGTCGTCCAGAAGAGGTAGGGCGACACCACGACGGCACGGAAGGTCTCAGCGGTGTCGAGGACGTGGTGGAACAGCTCTGGGGACCGCGGCCCGTCGTTCATCCACGCCTCCTGCTCCGGCAGCGACGGGACGTCGCCGGCGGCCAGGGCGGCCTCGACCCGGCCGCGGGCGGCACCGCCGGTGTCGAGGACCACGGGGAACCGCCGGACCCGCACCTCGGCACCCGACGCGGTGCGGTCGACCGACGGTCCGGGCGCCTCGGCGTTGGCCCACGTGTAGTGGTCGCGGGCGCAGGTGGTGAGCACCTCGACGTCCCAGCCCCGGTCGGCCAGCCCGTGGGCCACCTGGCGGACGACGGCCTCGGCCCCACCGACCACCTCGGGCCCGTACCGGGGCGGCACGAAGGCGATCCTGCGGGGCTCCACGACCTGCGCACACTAGGGCGTGGGAGCCCCGGACCCCGTGCACGGCCGCCCGTGGGGGTCGGCCCGGCGGGCCCGGGTCGACCTGCCAGACTCCAGCCGTGGACGTCCTGGTCTGCGCCACCCAGGTGCCGCACATGCGCGGCGGGCTCGAGCAGCTGGTGGAGGGGCTGGTCGAGGCCCTCGTCGACGTCGGGCACCGGGCCGAGGCGGTGCGCATCCCGGCGGCCTGGGACCGCGACCGCCTCCTCGACGCCCCTCTGGCCTGGCGCTCCGTGCCGCTCGACGCCGACGTCGTCATCCCCGTGAACTTCCCGGCGTACTTCGCCCGGCACCCCCGGAAGGTGGTGTGGCTGGCCCACCAGCACCGCGCCGCCTACGACGGCATCGGGCAGGACTGGAGCGACGTCGGACTCGACGACGACAGCCTCGAGGTCCAGCGCCAGCTCACCGAGTGGGACACCCGGGCCCTGGGGGAGGCGGTGGCCCGCTTCACCATCTCCGGCGTGGTCTCGGACCGCATGGCCCGCTACTGCGGGCTGTCCAGCGAGCCCCTCCACCACCCGCCGCCCCTGGCCGACCGCATCGCCCCGTCGCCCCTGGGAGATCGCATCGTCGGGATCGGCCGGCTCGAGGCCAACAAGCGCCCGGGGTTGCTCCTCGATGCCCTGGAGGCGTCGAGCAGCGGTCTCCACGGCGTGCTGGCCGGGAGGGGCAGCCAGGCCGACGACCTGCGGGCCCGACGGACGCTCGCCGGCCTCGACGATCGCCTGGAGATGCCCGGCTACGTGAGCGACGACGCGGTGGTGGACCTCCTCGGCGACGCCCTGGCGGTCCTCTACGCCCCCTACGACGAGGACTACGGCTACGTCACCCTCCAGGCCTTCCTGGCCGGGAGGCCGGTGATCACCACGGCCGACGCCGGCGGGGTGCTCGAGTGGGTCACCGACGGCGAGACGGGCCTGGTCACCGACGGCAGCCCCGAGGCGCTGGGGGCCGCGGTCGACCGTCTGGCCGCCGACCGGGAGGAGGCGGCCCGCATGGGTCGCGCCGGACGGGCCCGCGCCGCCGCCCTGGGCTGGCCCACCGTGGTCGAGCGCCTGCTGGGCGCGGCCCGGTGAGCGCGGGCCCGGTGGCGCGCCCGGTCGTGGCGGTGGTGGCCACCCCGGGGTCGACCGCGGCCGCCCGACCCCTGGTGGCCGCCCTCGCCCGCCGGGCGACGGTGCGGGCCGGCGGTCGGGCCGTGCGCCCCGACGCCCTGCTGCTCACCCACCCGGCGGCCCGCCGGGGGGACCGGGCGGTGCCGTCGGCGGCGGTCGACGGCCTGCTGGTGCTGGCGCGCGACGCCGACGGGCACGCGCTGGGCGAGCCCCTCCCCTGCCCGGGACCCGACGTCGTGGCCACCGCGGCGTGGCCCCCGCTCGCACCGCACGTCCGCCGGCGCTGGCGCCAGCGCCTGGGTCTCGACCCCGACCTGGTCGTCGACACCGTCGCCCTCGACCCCGTCGACGTCCCCACCGCCCTGGCCGTGGCCGCCGCCGCGGTCGTCGACCGCCGTGACCTCCCGTTGGCCCTGGCCCTGGGGTGCCCGACCGTGACCGACGCGGGCGCGGCCTCGGCGGTCGGCGCCGAACCCGACGTCGACGTGGTGGTGGGCGACCGGGCCGCGGCGGTCGCCCTGGCGGCCGACGACGTGCGGGCCGCCCGGCTGTCGCGCCGCGGCCGGGCCCTGGCCGTGGCCCGCCTCGACCCAGAGGTCACCGCCGCCGCCCTGCTCGACCGCTGGGGCCTGGGGCCCGCCGCGACCCCGCTGGCGCGCCTCGACGCGGCCCTGGCCGAGCTGGGCACCGCCCCCGGTGCCCCGGTGCGGGCGCGGGCCGCGAGCGCCACCGCCCTCCTCGCCCCGTCCGACCCCGACCCGGGAGTGCCGTGACCCTCCACCCCGCCATCCGCCTCGCCAGCGCCACCCGCCTGGGCGCGCCCCCGCCGGACGACGCCCCCGAGGCGCCCGGTCCGGCCGGGCGGGCCCGGGCCGCCGCCCGCCACGCCGCCGGTCGGGTCCTCGACCGGGTCGGGGATCGGGCCGCGGCCGCCACCGCGGGCCAGGTCGAGCAGCTCCGCGACGAGCTGGACCGGACCCGCGCCGAGCTGCAGGCCGAGATCGAGCTGCTGCGGGCCGAGCTGGAGGCCCGGGACCGCCCGGGTCCGGCGGGCGAGGATCGCCCGGAGGGCTAGCCCCCGACCCGGGAGGCGTACTCGGAGGAGGCGAAGAGGGTGGAGATGAGCGCGGTGCGGTCCTTGCTCACCTTGTCGACCCAGGTCATCATCGACGAGGTGCTGATGCCGCGGCCCAGCATGTCCTCGTGGGTGATGACCACGTCGACGACGTCGCGGCGCTGGGCCTTGTACTCGCCGGACTCGGAGAAGAGCGTCATGAGCCCGCCCCGGCTCTCCCTCTTGGCCCGGAGGCGCCCGGTCCAGTACTCGTAGCCGTCGGGGTCGGGGGCCCGGCCCAGGACGTTGCGGTACACCAGGTCCACGAACTCGGCGTCGGTGAGCGTCCCGTACTTGTTGGTGAACTCCGGGGAGCGGGCGAAGGCGGCCGACACGTTGCGGATGCCCTTGCCCTTGTCCATCTCGCCCCACCAGTAGCGCAGGCCGCCGTGGTCGGGGATGCGGCCGAAGTAGGCGAGGTAGAGCCGGACGCTGGAGGCCGACTGGGTCTGGAGCTGGTTCGACCCGAGCAGGCTGACCACCAGGGCGTTGCGGTGGGTCGAGCCGTCGGCCAGGTTCTGGTACCACCAGAGCCGCTCCTCGTAGGTGCGGGGGCCGCGGAGGAAGTCCACGTACTGGCGGTAGACGAGGTCCTCGACCGAGTCGAAGGGCGTCCAGTCGGTCACGACCGGCCCACCGCCACCACCGCCACCTCCGCCGCCGCCGCCCATGTAGGCGGCCACCTTGCTGCGGAGCCACGTCATCTGGCCGGCCACGTTGGCGCCGGGGCACTCGGTGTAGCCGGTGGCCTGGTGCGGGTTGATGACCGGCAGGGTGACACGGGTCCCGGAGCTGTAGCGCGTGCTCCCCCCGCTGGTGACGGTGGTGGTGCCGTTGGGGTCGAGCCCGTGGAGGCTCAGCTTCCAGGCCAGCAGGCGGGCGGTCGAGTCCATCATGGCCGAGCTGGCGGCGGTGTAGGCGGGCGACGCGCCGGGCTCGAACTGGCCCAGGAGGACGACGCCGGTGCTGTAGGTGTTGAAGCCCTGGGCGTGGCCGCCGACCACGGGCTTGGTGATGTCGCCGGCCCGGCCCTGCCAGATGCCGCCGAAGCGGTCGACCACGAAGTTGTAGGCGATGTCGCACCAGCCCAGGGAGGACTGGTGGTAGCTGCGGATGGCGTCGATGATCCCGGGGACCTGGCCCGAGGAGTAGGTGTTGCCGCTGGCGCTGTGGTGCACCACCGCGTGCTGGAGGCGGGAGGCGACGGCCGGCGCCGACCCGCACCCGCTGTTGCCCGAGGCCCAGCCCCGGCTGGCCCAGGCGCTGCGGGGCCGGATGGTCGGCTGGGCCACGCCGTTGGTGGTGGCCGAGCGGCCGGCACCGGTCGCGTCCTCGACGGGGACGGGCTCGCCCTCGTGGTACCGGAGGCGGAGCAGGTCCAGGCCGACCAGGGGCCCGGCGTCGACCCGGACCTCGACCTGGTCCACGCCCTCGCCGTCGAGCCAGGTCACGCCGGTTCCGACCCGGCCGGTGCTGTCGCCGCCGTCGTCGTCGGGATCCCCCTCCAGGGCGAACCAGTCGCCCCAGGGGCCGTCACCGGTGCGGGTGCGCAGCGAGAGGCGGGCATCGGCCGTGCTCGTGGTGCTGTCCCACGACAGGGCGACCATCTGGGTGCCGTCGAGCAGGTCGACCACCTGGCTCCACCCCGTGGTCCCGGCCGCCGGCGGTGCCGCGGCCTCGTCGGCGCTGCGGCTCGATGCGGCCGAGGTGGTCGGGGCCTCGGAGCCCGACAGCGGCACCTGGTCGCTGTCGAGGGTGCCCTTGCCCGGCATGGTCGCCGCGTCGGCGGGCGCGGGGGCGGCCGTCTCGGCCGCGGCCACCGGTGTCCCCGCGAGCAGGGCTCCCAGGGTCAGGGCGAGGAGGGTGAGGACCGCCGCCGTCAGCCGCCCGAGCCGACGAGGGGTGGGTCCACCGGCGGGGGTGGTGGGGTCGAACGTCACCCACCCACCGTCGGCGGCCGGCCACGGGGTGTGAGGCGATCTGGTCACTTCAGGTGGTCGCCGGTCCAGGGCCAGGACCGGTCGGGGCCCGGCGGTCGCCCTAGGGTCGCCCCGATGGCCGGGTCCCCGATCTCCGTGGCCGTCGACGCCACCAGCCTGCTGGGGCCGCGCACCGGCGTGGGGGCCCTGGCAACGGCCCTGGTCGAGGGCTTGGCCGCCCGTCCCGACGTGGCCGCCCGGGCCTTCGCCGTCACCTGGCGGGGGCGGGGCGACCTGGCCGCGGCGGTGCCCGAGGGCGTGGCCGTGGCCACCCGGCCCATGGCGGCCCGCCCCCTCCGGGAGCTGTGGCGTCGGGTCGACCACCCCTCCGTCGAGCGGTGGACGGGCCCCGTCGACGTCGTCCACGGACCCAACTTCGTCGTCCCCCCGACCCGGTCCGCCGCCGCGGTGGTGACGGTGCACGACCTCACCGCCTGGCGCTTCCCCGAGCTGGTCGACGCCGCCACCGCGGCCTACCCGGCGCTGGTGGACCGGGCCCTGCGCCGGGGGGCCTGGGTGCACGTGCCCAGCCGGGCGGTGGGCGACGAGGCCGTGGAGGTGCTCGGCGTCGATCCGGACCGACTGGTCGTGGTGGCCAACGGCAGCCCCGCCCTCGGGGCCGAGGGCCCGGGGCGCGACGCCGCCGCAGGCCGGGCCCGGGCCGGGGCCGAGCGCTACGTGCTGGCGGTGGGCACCGTCGAGCCCCGCAAGGACCTGCCCGGCCTGGTGCGGGCCTTCGACGCGGTCGCGGCCGACGACCCCGACCTGCGCCTGGTGGTGGCCGGGCCCGACGGCTGGGGGGCCGACGCCCTCGCCGAGGCGGTGGCCGCGGCCGCCCACGGCGACCGGGTGGTGCGGACCGGCTGGGTCGACGACGACCTGCGCGCCGCGCTGCTGCGCGGCGCCGCCGTCCTGGCCTACCCCTCGGTGTACGAGGGGTTCGGGCTGGTGCCGCTGGAGGCCATGGCCGCCGGGGTCCCTGTGGTCACCACCCGGGCCGGGGCCATCCCCGAGGTGGTGGGCGACGCCGCCGAGCTGGTCGACGTGGGCGACGTCGAGGGCCTCGCCGCCGCCCTGGCCCGGGTCCTCACCGACGAGGCCCGCCGGTCCGAGCTGGTCGCCGCCGGCCACGAGCGGCGGGCCCGCTTCTCCTGGGACCTCACCGTCGACGGCCTCGTCGACCTCTACCGACGGGCCGTCGCCGCCCGCTGAGCCCGCCGCCCGCGCCGACCCGCCTGCGCAGACCCGCCCGGGAGGGCGCGGCACCGTGCCGCGGCGGTGTCACTCGATCTCGGTGCCGTCGGGGCGGAGGACGTGGAGGGTCCCGGTGGGGTCGCGCCGCACGGTGAAGCCGTGCTCCTTGAACAGGTTGTGGCGTCCGCACGGCGGTGCCCCGTTGCCGGGGCAGGTACACCCGCCGCCGGACCCGTCGGCCCGCACCGACCAGGGTCGGAGGTGGTCGCACTGGCACTCGGTGACCGGCACCTCGCAGCCGGGCCAGTAGCAGGTGGTCGAGGAGAGCCTGACAGCCAGCGCTGCGGCCCCCGTGAAGAGGCGGCGGCGCCGACCGAGGTCGATGACGACGGAGTCGGCGCCGACGACGACCCGGCGGATGTGGCCGTTGAGGGCGGCGGCGACGGCCTCGGTGGGGTCGACGGGGTTGCCGTCGAGCGTGGAGCACCGGTACGACCGGGTCGGGAAGAGGGCGAAGGCCGGGTCCGGTGGGGGTGGGGTGGCGCCGGCCATGGCGGCGGCGGTGCGCCCGAGGGTCTCCTGGTCGACCACGACGTCGGTGACGACCTGGGACCCACCCGGCTCCGCGGCCCGGGCGTCGGCGGCCCGGCGGCACATGGCCAGGAAGGCGTCGAAGCGGCACTGCCCGTCGGTGCGGGCCAGGTCGCCCACGGTGGCGGCCTCGCCGTGCTCGGCCCGGGCCGCGGCCCAGTCGGCCTCCCGCTCGGCGCGCAGGAAGGCCCGGAAGATGCTGTCGACCTCCGCGCCCTGCAGCGAGCCGCACCCGCCGGCGAACGACCAGCCCCCGTCGAGGTCCTGCACACCCTTGAAGTCACGGGTGCGGTGGTGGCGGGCGGCACGGTCGCGGGTGCCGTCCTCGTCCATGACCCGCTCCCACTCGGTGACCATGCGGTCGAAGGTCGTGTAGGGCTGGGTGGCGGCCTGGGCCACGAAGGAGGCCTGGTTGACCTCGACCGCCTCGGTCACCCGGGGGTTGGCGTGGACCAGGGAGATCCGGTTCACCTGGTCGGCGCCGATGCGCCCGGCCCGGAACGCGTCGGCCACCTCGGGTAGGCCGCGCAGCGCCTTGGCCTGGCGGGCCCGGCGGGCGGCCTCGGGGCCCGACAGCCGGGCCAGGTGGCGGACCATCACCTTGGCCGAGGCGTGCCCGTCGACCCGGTGGAACCCGGCCCGGTCGACCTCATCGACGAGCTCGACCTGCGCGGCCTGGATGCGCCGGGCCTGGGTCTCCAGGGCGGTGACCATCCGGCGGGCATCGGCGGCGTCGACCGGGTCGACCCCGGCCGTGAGCACCTCGTCGACCGCCGCGGCAAGGCGGTCCAACGCCTCCGCCTGCGGGGTGTCGAGCACTGTGACCATGACCTGAGAGTACGCCGGGGGTGTGACAGCGAGATCGCCCGCAAACCCTTGTGCCACAACCTTCTCGGGTAGATCTGGCACTCTGCCCGGCGTGGTGCTTGGGCTCGGAGGATGGCCGATCGGTACTGAGGCCCAGCCGCGAGTCCGTCGTCCATCTCGACCCAGCGCACGTCGCGATGGCACTGCGCCTCCCTCCGGACGTCAACCCACCCGGCGCCGGGTGCGACTCGGTCGATCAGGGCCGAGACGGCCGGATCACCCGGGCTGGCTCTCGGCCCGAACCAGCCCGGCAAGGCCGGCGGAGAGGGAGAGGCGACGGTTCTGCTCATGACCACGGCCCGCCGATGCACCTGACGAGGCCCGCCTGCGAAGCCACCTTCCCCGGCATGTGCCGATCGTCGTATGCAGCGCCGACGGGAGCCCCCGACGGCACAGATCCGGCGTTCTGGGACGCTGCGTGGTCGCTTGTGATCGTCATGCGGGGAGTGGCATGGTCATGGCATGACTCGCACACGAGTGAGCACGACCGTCGATGGCGACCTGCTGAGCGAGGCACGACAGGTGACAGCAGCGACCTCGGATGCTGCGCTCTTCGATCAAGCGCTCGGCGCCCTGCTCACCCAACACCGGCGTGCCGAGATCGACCAGGCCTACGCCGCGTACGACGAGCAGCCGCTCGATGAGAGTGACGAGTGGGGCGACCTCGCATCGTTCCGCACCGCTGCCAGCTCCTCATGAGCGACCAGCCCCGCCGCGGAGAGCTGTGGTGGTGCGAGCCGCCAGGTATCGGTCGGCGGCCTGTTGTCGTCCTGAGTCGCGACGTCGTGATCCCCCGCCTCGGCCGCACGCTCATCGCCCCGTGCACCACCACGATCCGCCACCTGCCCAGCGAGGTGGTGCTCGAACCGGGTGTCGACCCGATCCCGCGGGAGAGTGCGGTCAACCTCGACTCCGTGGAGAGCGTGTCGCTCGGGGTACTCGTCGACCGTCTCGGGCGGCTCAGCGACGAGCGGATGCGGGAGCTTTGCGACGCCCTCTCGGTCGCGGTCGACTGCCATTGACCCGGCGATGGGGGACGTCCGGAACAGCCACGTGAGAGAGTGCTTGATGTCCATCGAGCCGAACAACGGTCTTGTGGCTGGGGGATACCGATTGCTGATTCTCGACGAGCCCGGGGAGTCATCCGGCAGTCGAGCGGTTGCGTCCGCAGCCCTCGCCATGGTGAGCGCTCTCCTCAGCGGCAGCGAGGACCTCGAAGGTCGGTCATACCGTCTGCGTGTCAGCGACGACGCAACGGGCGCTGTCGTCGCCGAGCGTCGGTTCCGGAGGCGGCGACGAGCCGAAGCAGCCAGGGAAGGGGCCATCGATAGCTTCAACGCGTCCCTGGCCGAGGGTCGGTCGACCGATTGGCAGAAGCTGCTCGACGCTGCCCCATAGGTGCCGCTGTGGGTCACGGGCTCGGCCTGCTGGGGCGGGTCAGAACAGCCGCAGGACGTCGGACTCGATGCCGCGGAGCTCGTCGTAGTCGACCTCGACCCAGCCCAGGCCTCGGTCGGTGGCCAGCACCCGGGCCTGGGGCTTCACCTGCTGGGCCACGAAGAGGCCCCGGACCTCGCCCAGGCGGGCGTCGCGGCGGAGGAACTCCACGTAGCGGGTGAGCTGCTCGACGCCGTCGATGTCGCCCCGGCGCTTGACCTCCACGGCCACCGTGGTGCCGTCGGTGGCGTGGCACAGCAGGTCGACGGGTCCGATGTCGGTGAGGTGCTCGCGGCGGATGAGCCGGAGCCCGTCCTCCATCACGTGGGGTCGCTCGGCCAGCAGCACCTGGAGGTGGGCCTCCACGCCGTCCTTCTGGAGGCCGGGGTCGACGCCCATCTCCCAGGCGGTGTCGGACACGACCTCGTGGAGCCGGATGGTGAGGGTCTCGCCCTTGGGGCTGGTGACCACCCAGCGGTCGGGCTCCTCGACCAGGCGGTTGGGGGCGTTCATCCAGTTCAGCGGCTTGTAGGCGCCGCCGTCGGCGTGCACGGCCACGCAGCCGTCGGCCTTGACCATGATCAGGCGGGTGGCGAGGGGCAGGTGGGCGTCGAGCCGACCGGCGTAGTCGACCTCGCAGCGGGCGATGACCAGGCGCATCGGGTCCGAGCGTAGGGCCCCGCCCCGGGCGGTCGATCAGTCGGTGCCGCGCCCCAGGCGACGGCGGGCCCGGTCGGCCAGCCGGGCCCCCAGGCCCTTGCGCTGGCGCTGGGCGTAGCGCGACGCGATGACCTCGCGGCGCCGCTGCAGCTCGCGGTGGGTGAGGGCGTCGGTGCCCTCGTCGACGCCGTAGAGGGCGCGCACCGAGCCCATGTCGAGGTTCCAGCTCTCCTCGTCGACACCGACCTCGCCGGCGATGCGCGACCCGTGCTCGGTGGCGAAGTAGGTCGCGACGTGGGTGATCTCGGCGAAGAGGTCGAGGTCCGGGGCGAGGGTCGCGATGGCCCCGTCGAGGAACACCATGTTCTTGATGAAGAGCATGAGCTCCTTGGGGAGCTTGGCGCCGTAGCCGATGAGCCCCTTCACCACCTGCTGGATCTCACCCGTGAGCTGCTCGGGCGTGAGGCTGGTGGGGTCGACCACCGGCCCCTCGAGGCCGAGGTCGCGGATGACGCCCTCCAGGTCGACGTCCGGGGGAAGGGCCCCGAGGTCGCGGATGGCGGCCAGCTGGCCCCGGACGTCGTTCATGGTGGCGCTCACCAGGAGGCGCAGGAACGCTCGCCGGCGGACCTCGCCCATGCGCCCGGTGATGCCGAAGTCGAGCAGGGCGGTGCGCCCGTCGGGGAGGACGAAGAGGTTCCCGGCGTGCAGGTCGCCGTGGAAGATCCCGTGGAGCATGGCCCCCTCGAGGAACCCGATCATCCCGGAGCGGACGACCTCGGTGGTGTCGATCTCGGCGGCGCGCATGCCGGCCACGTCCTCGAAGGCGAAGCCCGACAGCCGCTCCATCACCAGCACCCGCCGGGTGACCAGCTCGGGGTGGGGCCGGGGGACGATGTAGGGGCTGCGTCCGAGCTGGGCGTACACCGCGGCCACGTCGAGCATGTTGTCGGCCTCGAGGCGGAAGTCGAGCTCCTCGGTGATGGTCTCGCCGAACAGCTCGACCAGGGCCGGCGGGTTGGCCAGCGCGGCCACCGGGATGCGGCCCACCAGCAACGGGGCGATGGAGGCCATGACCTGGAGGTCCGCCTCCACCAGGGCCTTGATCCCGGGGCGTTGCACCTTCACCACGACCTCCACGGGCTCGCCGTCGGGGCTCGTGGGGTGGAGCGTGGCCGCGTGGACCTGGGCGATCGAGGCTGCGGCCAGCGGGCGGCGCTCGAAGCTGGCGAACACGTCCTCCAGCGGACGCCCCAGGTCGGCCTCCACCACGGCACGGACGGCGGCGAAGGTCTCGGGCGGGACCTGGTCGCGGCAGGACCGCATCTCCTCCACCAGCTCGGAGGGGAACAGGCCCTCTCCCGAGGCGATGATCTGGCCGAGCTTGATGTAGGTCGGGCCCAGCGCCTCGGCCGCCAGGCGGAGGCGACGGGCGAGGTCGGCGCGCGACCGCGTGCCGCCCTGGCGGCGGGCCCCGACGGCCCAGGCGGCCAGAGGGGGCCCGAGGCGGCCGAGGACCCGGGCCAGCCGGCCGACGGGGGGCAGGCGCCGGGGGCGCACCAGCTCGGGCAGGCGCCGGTGGACCCGGGCCCGCTGCTCGGCCACCCCCACCCGCCAGGGCAGCGCGTCGGGGTCGATCACCCACGGTCCGGACTCGGTGAAGGTGCCGAGGGCGAGGTCGGGCGAGGTCGAGGTCGACACGGGGGGAGTCTGACCGGCCGCCGCCGGCCCTGTCGCCTCGGGCGTCCCCGCCGGTCACGTCGCGGACCCACGCCTGCTCACCGCTCGTGACCGGCCGACCGCCATCGGTCGAACGTCATGACCGGGGATCTCACCGCATCCCCGGTCTCTCGATGCCCGTCGGGTCGCCGACGCGCCTACAGTCCCCCCGTGGGTCCTGGGTCCGACGCCCGTGACGAGCTGGTCGTGTCACCGACTGCCATCGAGCCGTCGGCGCGGGCCGCCCAGGTGGCGTCCGCCTTCGCCGAGGAGGCCGGGTCCGACGCGTCCACCCAGCGCCTGCTGGAGCTGGTCGTCGAGGCGTTCGCCGAGTGGGGGACGATCCACCTGGTGCAGCCGGACGGGACCCTGCGCCGGGTCGCCGCGCACCACCGCGACCCCGCCCTGCGCCCCGCCGTGGCCCGCCTCCGCGGCGCCGCCAGCGTGGACCCCCACCTCGCCCCGGACCTGGCCGAGCCCCTCCGCACCCGCGGCGCGGTCATCCGCCGCCGCTCCGCCGAGGAGCTGGCCCGCCTGGCCCCGTCCGACGAGGTGCTCGAGGTGTGGACGGCGCTGGGCTTCGCGTCGGGGCTGCTGCTGCCGCTGGTCGCGCGCGACCGGGCCCTCGGCGTGCTCGCCCTCATGTCCGGCGACCCCGACCACTTCGCCCCCGACGAGGTGGTCGCCCTGGAGAGCCTGGCCGCGGAGTGCGCCCTCCTGGTGGAGACCGCCCGCCTGGCCCGCGAGGCCGAGGCCGCCACCGGCGAGCGGCTCCGGGTCCGCGCCGTCCTCGACACGCTCCTGGCCCACGCGCCCGTCGCCTCGGCGGTGGTCGACCCGGACGGGCGTGTGCTCCACCACAACGAGGCGCTGCGGGCCATGGCCCCCGCCGACGCCGCCGTGGTGGCCCCCGACGACGAGCTCCGCACGTTCCGGCTGGACGAGCTCGTGCCCTCGGTGGCCCCCGAGGTCGCCCCCCTCATCGAGAAGGTGCGGCTCTCGGGCGAGGCCCAGGGCCCGGTCGAGCTCCGCCTCGGCGAGGTCGGCCGGCGGCGCTACTGGCACGCCACCGCCTTCCCCATCCGGCGCGGCGACGACGGCCTGCTCGGCACCGGCCTCATGTTCGTCGAGCACACCGACGAGACCCTCGCGGCGCGCCGCCAGAAGGAGAACGTGGCCCGCCTCGACCTCTCCCTCGCGGCCGGGGGCCTCGGCAGCTGGGACTGGGACCTGGTGACGGGCCGGGTCACCTGGTCGGCCGGGATGGAGGCCATCGCCGGGGTGGAGCCGGGCACCTTCGGCGGCACGGGCGAGGACTTCATGGCCCTCGTCCCCGAGGCCGAGCGCGAGGTGGTCGCCGAGCGCATGGTCGAGTCGGCCCGCACCGGCCGCGACCACCACGACGAGGTCCGGATCCGCCGGCCCGACGGCGAGCAGCGCTGGATCGAGACCCACGGTCGGGTCGTCGCCACCCGCGACGGCGTCCCCCTGCGCATGATCGGCGTCGCCTCCGACGTCACCGAGCGCCACATCATGGAGGACGTCAAGCTCAAGCTGCTCGAGCGCGAGCACCAGGCCCGGCTGGCCGCCGAGGGCTCCCGGGAGCGGCTGGCCCTGCTGGCCGAGGTCAGCGCCACCCTGGCCACCACGCTCGACCCCCAGGCCGTCTACGACGACCTGGCCACCCTGCTGGTGCCCCGGGTGGCCGACTTCGTGGTCCTCGACGCCCTCGACGACGACGGCGGCATGCGCGAGGCCGCCCTCGTCCACATCGACCCCACCCGCGCCGACCTGGTCCGCCAGGTCCGCTCCTTCCGGCGACGCGAGGGCGGCGACGGCATCTGGAGCGTGCGCCGGGCCATGCGCACGGGCCGGTCCGAGCGGGTGGAGGACATCACCGACGCCGACCTCGTCGCCGCGGCCGATGGCGACGAGGACCACCTCGCCGCACTGCGGTCCCTCTCGCCCCGCTCGGCCCTGGTGGCCCCGCTCGTCGCCCGGGGCCGGGTGCTCGGGGGCATCTCCCTCGTCACCACCGGTCCCCGCTCCTACGAGAGCGACGACCAGGCCCTGCTGGAGAACATCGCCAGCCGGGCAGCCAACGCCATCGACACGGCCATGCTGTTCGACTCGCGGTCCGAGGTCGCCCGGGCCCTCCAGCAGACCCTCCTGCCGCCGGCCCTGCCCGAGATCCCCGGCATCGACCTCGGGGCCAAGTACCGGGTGGCCGAGGCCGGCATCGAGATCGGCGGCGACTTCTACGACGTGTTCGAGGTGCCCGGGAGCTGGGTGATCGTGCTCGGCGACGTGTGCGGCAAGGGACCCGCCGCGGCCGCCGTCACCGGGCTGTTCCGCCACACCCTCCGGGCCATCGCGCCCTCACCGCCGGGCGAGGAAGGCGGTCCGGCGGTGATCCTGGCCGCCACCAACGACGCCATCGTCGACCAGATCGACGACACCCGCTTCGCCACCGCCGCCCTCGTCACCCTCGACCCGGGGCGGGGCGAGGCCGACCTGTGCGTGGCCTGCGGCGGCCACCCCCGACCGATGCTGGTGCGGGCCGACGGCACCATCGAGCGCGTCGACGCCACCGGCACCCTGCTGGGGGTGCTGCCCGACCCCGAGTTCCAGGAGGTCAGCCTCCACCTCGGCCCCGGCGACGCCCTGGTGCTCTACACCGATGGCGTCACCGAGGCCCGCGACGGCGGCAGCCAGTTCGGCGAGGCCGGCCTCATGGCGGCCCTGGAGGGGGCCAACCTGCTCCACTCGGCCGACGCCGTGGCCGAGCGGGTCGTCGAGGCCGTCGACGCCTTCCGCGACCCCGACCTCCCCTCCGACGACGTCGCCGTCGTCACCATCCGCGTCCCCAGCATCGAGGACGTCTGAGGTTTCGAGGTCACTCGCTTCGCTCCGTTCCCTCGAGCTGAGCGGGCTCGCTGCGCTCGCACCGACCCCTCCCGGCGGTCGCGGAGCTCGTCCCTCGCTCCCTCCCCGCCTCTGCGGTGGGGGACCCCCCGCACCCCCCAGCGGCTGCGCCGGGCCGGGCCTCCATCCCGGTGATCGCCGGCCTCGCAGAGCAAGGTCGGCGATCGTCGGGCCCCTGTGGGTGCACGGGGTGTGCCTGGAGGGCGAGCGGATTGGTCCACCGGCGTGAGTGGGCAACATCGCTGACGAGCGAGCCCGACCGAGCAAGCACGGCATGGCTGTCCGAGCGGAGCGAGGACGACTCGCAGCCAAGCCGGCCCTATCCGCTGAGGCTCCTGGCACACCCCGTGCAGGACCTAGCGGCGGGTGACGGCGAGGACCTGGTCGGTGAGGTCGGGGTGGCAGACGAGGAGGTCGGGGAGCCAGGGGTCGGGGCGGTTGTAGACCAGCGGGGCGCCGTCGATGCGGGAGCAGTGGAACCCGGCGGCCTCGGCGACGGCGACGGGGGCGCAGCTGTCCCACTCGTACTGGCCGCCGGCGTGGGCGTAGACGTCGGCCTCGCCCCGGACGACGGCCGCGACCTTGGCGCCGGCCGAGCCCATCTCCACCAGGCGGGCCCCGAGGGCGTCGGCCACGGCCAGGGCCACCGCCGGCGGGCGGCTGCGGCTGACGATGACCCGGGGCGGGGCGGGCACGGGGCCGGGACCGGGGGAGGGCGACGCCGTGGAGAGGGTCACGCCCTGGGCCGGGAGGGCCACCGCGCCGGCCACCGGTCGGCCGTCGACGACGAGGGCCACGTGCACGGCCCAGTCCACCCGCGGCGGCTCGCTGTACTCGCGGGTGCCGTCGAGGGGGTCGATGATCCAGGTGCGGGCCGCACCCAGGCGCGCCGCGCCGTCGATGCCCTCCTCGGAGAGCACGCCGTCGCCGGGAGCCTCGGTCGCGACCCGGGCCATGAGCAGCTCGTGGGCCCGGCGATCGCCCTCCCGCTTCAGGGTGGCCGGGCCGGCGCCGCCGAGCTCGGCGCGCAGGGCCACCAGCATCTCGCCCGCCTCGGTGGCCATCGCCGCGGCCAGCTCGTGGTCGGCGGCCGAGGCGGCGGGGTCGGGTGCGGTGGCGGGGTCGGGCATCGGGCCAGTCTGGCCCGCCCGCGCCGAGCCCCGGTGCGCCCCACCCGCAATGTCGACCCACCGGGTCAAGAACGGGACCGGGTGCCCACTACGCTCGCCCGTCGTGTCCACCCGCACCGACAAGCCCTACCGGCTGAGCCACCTGCGGGCCCTCGAGGCCGAGGCCATCCACATCATCCGGGAGGTGGCCGCCGAGTTCGAGCGGCCCGTCCTCCTCTTCAGCGGCGGCAAGGACTCAGCGGTGATGCTCCACGTCGCCCGCAAGGCGTTCTGGCCCTGCAAGCTGCCCTTCGCGGTGATGCACATCGACACCGGCCACAACTACGACGAGGTGCTGGCCTTCCGCGACGAGGAGGTCGAGCGCCACGGCCTCCGCCTGGTCGTGGCGTCGGTGCCCGACGCCATCGCCGCCGGCAAGGTGACCGAGGCGGCCGGCAACGGGGCCACCCGCAACCGCATCCAGACCCCGGTGCTGCTCGAGGCCATCGAGGAGAACGGCTTCGACGCCGTGTTCGGCGGGGCCCGCCGCGACGAGGAGAAGGCCCGGGCCAAGGAGCGGGTGTACAGCTTCCGCGACGACTTCGGCCAGTGGGACCCCAAGAACCAGCGGCCCGAGCTCTGGAGCCTCTACAACGGCCGCCACCACCGGGGCGAGCACATCCGGGTGTTCCCGCTGAGCAACTGGACCGAGCTCGACATCTGGCAGTACATCGAGGCCGACGAGGTCCGCATCTCGGACCTCTACTTCGCCCACCGAGCGCGACGTGGTGGCGCGCGACGGCATGTGGATCGGCGTCACCCAGCACCTGACCCTCGGCGACGGCGAGGAGGTCGAGACCCGCTCGGTGCGGTTCCGCACCATCGGCGACGCCACCGGCACCGGCGCCGTCGACTCCACCGCCACCACCCTGACCGAGATCATCGAGGAGGTGGCGGTGACCCGCCTGACCGAGCGGGGCGCCACCCGCGCCGACGACCGCATCAGCGAGGCCGGCATGGAGGACCGCAAGCGGGAGGGCTACTTCTGATGAGTGAGCTCCTGCGCCTGGCCACCGCCGGGTCCGTCGACGACGGGAAGTCGACCCTGATCGGGCGGCTCCTCTACGACTCCAAGGCCATCTTCGAGGACCAGCTCGAGGCCGTGGAGGCCACCAGCGCCCAGATGGGCGCCGAGTACACCAACCTGGCGCTGCTCACCGACGGCCTGCGGGCCGAGCGGGAGCAGGGCATCACCATCGACGTGGCCTACCGCTACTTCGCCACGCCCCGCCGCAAGTTCATCATCGCCGACACCCCCGGCCACATCCAGTACACGCGCAACATGGTGACCGGGGCGTCCACCGCCGACCTGGCCCTGATCCTGGTCGACGCCCGCAAGGGCATCGTCGAGCAGTCCCGGCGCCACGCCTTCCTGTCCTCGCTGCTGCAGATCCCGCACCTCGTGCTCTGCATCAACAAGATGGACCTGGTCGACTGGTCCGAGGAGCGCTTCGACGAGATCTCCGCCGAGTTCCGCGACTTCGCGGCCAAGCTCGACGTGGGCGACCTCACCACCATCCCGGTCTCCGCGCTCAAGGGCGACAACGTGGTCACCCGCAGCGAGAACATGCCCTGGTACGACGGCACGTCGCTGCTGCACCACATGGAGCAGCTGCACATCGCCAGCGACCGCAACCTCATCGATGCCCGCTTCCCGGTGCAGTACGTGCTGCGTCCCTACAGCAGCGACATGCCCGACTACCGGGGCTACGCCGGCACCGTCGCCGGCGGCACGTTCAAGCCCGGCGACGAGGTGACGGTGCTGCCCTCGGGCTTCACCTCGAAGGTGCGCTCGATCGACACCGCCGACGGCCCCGTCGACGAGGCCTTCTCGCCCATGTCGGTGGCCATCACCCTCACCGACGACATCGACGTGTCCCGCGGCGACATGATCTGCCGGCCCCACAACCAGCCCCGCGTGGCCCAGGACGTGGAGGCCATGGTGTGCTGGATGAGCGAGGGCCCCCCGCTCACGGCCCGCACCAAGCTGGGCATCAAGCACACCACCCGCTCGGCCCGGGCCCTGGTGAAGGACCTCCAGTACCGTCTCGACGTCAACACCCTGCACCGCGACGACGAGGCCGACTCCCTCGGGCTCAACGAGATCGGCCGGGTGACGCTGCGGACCACGGTGCCGCTGTTCTGCGACGAGTACCGCCGCAACCGCACCACCGGCAGCTTCATCCTCATCGACGAGTCGACCAACGGCACCGTCGGTGCCGGGATGATCTTGTGAGGCTTCGTCCTCACTCGGGGCTTCGTCCTCACTCGGTCGCTGCGCTCCCTCCGTTCGGACGAGCTGGTCGTGCGGCCTGCGGCCGCAGCGAGGGCCCCGGCAGGTGACGGCTCGTCCCTCGCAGCCACCTGCCTCTGCGGGGGGAGACCCCCCGCACCCCCCAGCGGCTGCGCCGGTGCCCACGTCGGTCCCGGTTCGCGAGCGGGGACTGCTCCGATGGCGACCTCGATGAGGAGCAACGTGACGTGGCACGGGGGGGAGGTCTCCCGCGACGAGCGGGTGCACCGGGGGGCCACGGTGTGGCTCACCGGGCTCTCGGGCTCGGGCAAGTCCACCGTGGCCGTGGCCCTGGAGCGCCTCCTCACCGAGCGCAGCCGCCCCGCCTACCGCCTCGACGGCGACAACCTGCGCCACGGCCTCAACGCGGATCTGGGCTTCTCGGCCGAGGACCGCGACGAGAACGTGCGCCGGGCCGGCGAGGTCGCCGTGCTGCTGGCCGACGCCGGCGTGGTCGCCCTCGTCCCGCTCATCTCGCCCTACCGGGCCGGGCGCGACCGGGCCCGGGCCGCCCACCAGGCGGCGGGGGTGCCCTTCGTCGAGGTCTTCGTCGACACCCCCCTGGAGGAGTGCGAGCGTCGCGACCCCAAGGGCCTCTACGCCAAGGCCCGGGCCGGGGAGATCACCGGCTTCACCGGCATCGACGACCCCTACGAGGCGCCGGAGACCCCCGAGCTGCGCCTCACCCCGGCCGACGGCGGACCCGGTGCCCAGGCCACGGTCGTCGCCGACCTCCTCCGCCCCCTGCTCTAGGAGGGGCAGGCCTCCCTGCCCCCTCCTCCGCGGTCCCACCCCCGCCCACCCTCGTCGTGGTCAGCCCTGGCGGTGCCAGGGCGCCGGGGATCCTGACCGGTTCGGGGAACAGGTCGTCCCTCACCTCGGGGGAGGGGTCGTCCCTCAGCGGGGGAGGCGGAGCACCCGGGCGTCGTGGGGGTCGAGGACGCCGAGGTCCACCCGCGTCCCCTCGACCGGCAGCGTGGCGCCGGTGAAGGCCTCCACCACCTCGGTGGGGAGGTCGATCCCGAGACGGTCCCAACCGGGGCCCGCGAGGTCGACGGTCACCACGGCCGCGGCGTCGCCCCAGTGGAAGTGGCCCCAGAGCACCTCGTCGGCCTTGACCGAGGTCACCGTGGCCGGCTCGGGCCCGGCGAAGAGGTCGACGACCCGGCACCGCCCCCCGGCCAGCTCGTGGCACAGGCGGAGCAGGTCGAGGCGTGCCGGCGGCACCTTGTCGAGGCGGTCCGACGACACGACCATGCCGTCGGTGAGGGCCACCGCGGCCACGAGGAAGCGCACCTCGGCCTCGCTGAGGCGGGTGCGGTCGGTGCGGACCATCACGCAGTCGGGGTCGTTCGACCACAGGTGGCCGTGCAGGAAGGCCCGGGTGAGGGTGTTCCGCATGGCGATGCGGGTGCTGATGCCGCCCTGGTCGCTGAAGGCCCAGCGGGACACCTTGCCGCCCCAGGCGGGAGCCACGTCGGTGCCGATGCGCATGGCGTCGACGGCGCCGACAGCAGGGCCCAGGGGCAGCCCGCAGCCGATGAGCAGTGCGTCGTCGCCCGCCCCGCGCCGCACCGCGTCGAGACCGGACCGCAGGGCCTGGGCCCGCGTGCGGGTGGGGTCGTGGCGCACGCCGGGCAGGGCCGCGGCGAAGCAGAAGTCGAGCTTGAGGACCCGGTAGCCCCAGTCGACCGCCAGGGTGCGGGCCACCTCCTCCAGGTGGTCCTGGACGTCGCCTCGGGTGCAGTCGAGCACCTGCTGGCGTCGGCGCAGGTTCCAGATCTGGTTCCAGAGGGCGGTGACCGGCGCGCCGGCCTCGTCGCGCAGCAACCACTCGGGGTGGGCGGTGGCCACGTCGCTGTCCGGGTCGACCAGGAACGGGGCGATCCAGATGCCGGCATCGCGGCCGGTGGCCCGGATGTCGGCGGCCAGCGCCGCCATGCCCGACGGGAACTTGTCGTTGGTGGCCAGCCAGTCGCCGATGGCCTGCTGGTGGCCGTCGTCGACCATCACGTAGCCGAGGGGCACGTCGGCGGCCACGCCGTCGGCCGAGGCCAGGGCCCGCCGGACGTCGGCCTCGGTCACCTTGGCGTAGTGGTAGTACCACGAGCACCACCCGTGGGGCGGCCGGGCCGGCACCCGGGCCGCCTGGGCCGCGCCGAGCGCCGCGGCCCACCCCTCCAGCAGGGTGACGGGGTCGGGGCCGTCGGCCACGAGGAGGTCCTCGGTGGTGGTCGTGGCCCCCGGCTCCACCACGGCCCCGTCGAAGCGGCAGGTGGCCGACAGCTCCACCAGGCGACCGGGCCCCGGGGCGTCGTGGGGGAGGGTCCCGCCGGGCACGTCGGCGGCCACGTCGAGCACCGACAGGCACCGAGCGCCCCCGACGAAGCCGAGGACGAGACCGCCCGAGCCCTCGCGATCGGCCAGGGCGGTCACCAGCTCGCTGCGGAAGCGGCCCGGCTCGCCGCTGCGGGGCGTGGCCGGGTCGAGGGTCGTGTCGGCGATGGCGAAGAGCCACGGATCGCCATCGGCCTCGTCCATGGTGAAGGCCCGGGCGTTGGACCAGCTGTTCCACCCGTTGCGGTACAGCGACCAGGCCGACGGGCCGGCGCCGAGGCGGAGGCCCCCCGGGCCACCGGTGGCCAGGAGGGTGGCGTCGTCGAGGCGCACCGGACGGTCGCCGACGACGGTGACGGTGAGGCGCAGCACGGTGCCGTCGACCTCGGGCGCGGTGGCGGGTCGGGCCGCCAGGGTGAGCCGCAGGTGGTCGTCCTCTGCGGTCCAGGGACCGTCCGACGGACCCTCCAGCCGGGTGGGGGCGAGGGTGGCGGGCCGACCCGACACCCGGTAGGTGACCCGGGGCAGCGTGGCCCGCACCGAGGCCACCTCGCCCACCAGGTCGACGGTGCCGTCGCGGCCCACAGCGATCATCGTCGGAACCTACCGCCCCGCCTCCGACCCCCCGGGCGGTCCGGCCCCTGGGCGACCTCCCATCGGTCGACCAGGCTCGGGGAAACCGCACCCCGCGTGCCAGCCTGGCCCGGTGCCCCCGCCCGCCTCGGCGTCCGCCTCCCCCGTGGTCCACCTCGTCGCCAAGACGCACCTCGACGTGGGGTTCACGGCGCCGGCGGCCGACGTGGTCGACACCTACGTCGACACCTACATGCCCGCCGCTCTGGCCCTGGCGGCCGAGCTGCGGGCCCGGGGCGGCCCCGAGCGGTTCGTCTGGACCGCGGGGTCCTGGCTGGTGCACACCTACCTGGAGCGGGCCGACGCCGCCGGGCGGGCCGCGGCCGAGGCCGCCATCGAGGCCGGCGACCTGGCCTGGCTGGCCGTGCCCTTCACCCTCCACACCGAGCTGTGCGACGTGGCCCTGGTCGAGGCCGGCCTCGAGGTCGCGGCCCGGCTCGACCACCGGTTCGGGCGTCGCACCGTCGCGGCCAAGATGACCGACGTCCCGGGCCACACCCGGGGCCTGGTGGCGTTGCTGGCCGGGGCCGGCGTGGAGCTGTTCCACGTGGGCGCCAACCCGGTGGCGACCGTGCCCGAGGTGCCTGCCTGCTTCCGCTGGCGCAGCCCCGACGGCGCCGAGGTGGTGATCGTCCAGCAGTCCGGCTACGGCGAGCTCACCGCCGTGCCCGGGTGCCCCGACCTCCTCTCCTTCGCCCGCACCGGCGACAACCTGGGCCCGCCCTCCGTCGACGAGGTGCTGGCCACCTTCGCCGACCTGCGGGCCCGCGTCCCGGGCGCCGAGGTGCGGGGATCGACCCTCGACGCCTTCGCCGAGGCCCTGCGCCCGGTGCGGGCCGCCCTGCCCGTGGTCACCGCCGAGATCGGCGACACGTGGATCCACGGCGTGGGCTCGGACCCGCAGAAGGTCGCCGCCTACCGGGAGCTGCTGCGGGTGCGACGGTCGTGGCTCGACGCCGGGATGGTGGCGCCCGACGACTCCCGGCTGCGTGGCTTCCACGAGCACCTGCTGCTGGTGGCCGAGCACACCTGGGGCCTGGACGAGAAGACCCACCTGCCTGACCGGGGGCGCTGGTCCCGGGCCGACCTGCCCGGCCTCCGGGCCGAGGAGCGCACCCGCGCCTTCGAGGCGTCGTGGGTCGAGCAGCGGGCCCACGTCGACGCCGCGGTGGCCGCCATCGACAGCGATGGGCTCCGCAAGGCCGCCTCGGCGGCCCTCGAGGTGCTGCGGTCCCCGCTGCCGGACTGGAGCACGGGCCCCGAGGTCGCGCCGGGCGCGGTCGTGCGGCTGGGCTGCTGGGAGCTGGCCGTCGACCCCGCCACCGGGAGCCTCGTCCACCTGGTCGACCGGGTCTCGGGGCGGGTCCTGGCCGACGCCGCCCACCCCGTGGGCCTGCTGGCCCACGAGTCCTTCTCCGAGGCGGACTACGCCCGGTGGTGGGAGGGCTACGTGCACAGCGCCCCCGACGACGAGTGGTGGGCCCGGGAGGACCTCACCAAGCCGGGCATCGACGCCGCCGGCGCCACCACGGCGTGGTGGGAGCCGGAGGCCGCCACCGTCCGCGTCGGTGAGCGCTGGTCCGCCCTCGCCGGCCTGGGCGACGTCGGCGCCGACGAGCCGGGCGGTCTCCGGCGGCGCCGGGAGCCGTCGGCCGCCCAGCTCCTGGCCTCGGTGGGGGAGGGGCCGGCTCCCCTCGCCGGGCCGCTGGATGCCCAGGCGGTGGTCGTCGATCTGCGGCTGCCCGCGCCGGCCCGCGAGCGCTCGGGCGCGCCCGAGGTGGTGGTCCTCACCCTCACCGACGTGAGCCCGCCCGAGGGGCCCTCCACGCTCCGCCTCGACCTGCGGTGGGACGACAAGCCGGCCAACCGCCTCCCGGAGGCGACCTGGTTCGCGGTGCGACCGGTGGTCGACGACCCCGACGCCATGGTCCTCGACAAGCTGGGCCAGGACGTCTCGCCCCTCGACGTCGTGCCCGGCGGCGGGCGGCACCTGCACGCCGTGGGGGAGGGGGTGCGCTGGCCGGGCGCGGCCGGCACCGTCGCGCTGCGGACCCTCGACGCCCCCCTCGTGGCCCCGGGCCGACCGTCCCTGCTCGATGCCGACCCCGGCCCCCTGGACCTGGCCGGCGGGGCGTGGGTGTGCCTCCACGACAACGTGTGGGGCACCAACTTCCCCATGTGGTCCGAGGGCCGGGCCCGCTTCCGCTTCGACCTGGCCTGGCTCCCCGCCGACTGACCCTGGGCTGGTCCCACCCCGTCCTGTCCCCCGCCCTCGGACCCGTTCTCCGTCACGGGTGGGCCGGGTGGCGCACCGGTGACGCGGGGGGTCGGTCGTTCTTGGTCACGGGTGGGCCGGGTGGCGCACGGTACCAGAAGAGGGGCGGTCAGGACGCGGCCCGGCGCCGGGCCCCGGCGAGGGCGGTCGCGACCAGGTCCGCCACCCCGGCGGGGTCGCGCACCACCTGGTCGTAGGTGACCTGGTGCACCTCGAAGCCCAGGAGCGTCAGCCCGCTGGTCCGGGCCGCGTCGGCGGACAGGGCGGAGCGGGTCGCGTGGGTGGTGTGGCCCTGGGCCTCGAGCACGATCCTCTCGTCGGGGTAGAGGAAGTCGACCCGGGCGACGAAGGCGCCGCGCCGTCGGACGACCTGCTGGGTGAGGGGGAGGGGCAGCCCCGCTCGTTCCAGCACCCGGAGGACCTCGCGCTCCAGCCAGCTCTCCGTCGGTCCCAGTGCGGCGCGCCGCGCCAGCACCGCCGCGAACCGGCGCACGCCGTTGCGGCCCCGGCACCGGCGCTGCTCCAGCAGCCACCACAGCCACCGGTCCGAGGCGCGCCGACGCCGCACCGCGTCCTCGACCATCGCGGTCAGGGCGTCCGACCCGACCTCGGAGCCGGGCAGCGCGGCCACGCCGAGGAGGGTGCGGGCGACGCTGGTCGTCGGGATCGGTCCCACCCGCACGACGTCGTCGGTCGGCAGGTTGGTCGAGGAGTGCACCCGTCGGTCGGGCCGGGTCGGCACCCGACCCCGGGACGCGCCCTCGACCACGGTCACATCGATGCGAGGAGGCTGCGGGTGCAGCCCGTGGAGCCAGGCGGCGGTGCGGTGGGAGGCGGCGGCACCGAGGTCCAGGCAGGTGGCCAAGACCTCGACGTGGGGGCCCGTCGGAGCCCCGGCCAGACGGTAGGTGTGCACCCCGACCGGCACCAGGAGCCCGTCGTGCACCCGGCGGGACCGGGTGCGACGAGACATCGAGGCCGCGGCCAGCTGGGCGGTGGTGACGAGGCCGAGCTGTGCGTGGGCCCGCTCGGCGATGGCCCGTTCCGATGTCGGGTCCATGGGCCGTGTCTACCCAGCCGGTGTGACAGCCGGTCCCCTCAGGGGCGCGCCAGCGACCCCACCCGCCGCGAGCGCATCCCGTTCTCCGTCACGGGTGGGCCAGGGGTGGCCCGGTGGTGACGAAGGACGGAGGGGTGCGCGTTCTCGGTCACGGGTGGGCCGGGGATGGCGCACGGGTGACGAAGAAGCGTGACGACCGGTCCGGACGGGGGGGTGGCGCCGAACGGGGAGGCATGGGCCAGCAGCACGCGACGACGAGGACCAGGGGCCGGCGCGACCTGACCGGGCTGGGCCTGGTGCTGGGGCCGGTGGCGTTCATCGGGGCGTGGGCCACCGCCGGGGCCCGCACGCCGGGCTACGTCCCGACCCGCGACGCCATCAGCCGCACCGCCGCGGTCGGCGCGCCGGAGCGACCGCTGATGACCGCCGGGTTCCTGGCCTTCGCCGCCTGCGCCGCGGTCGGGCTCGGTGGCGCTGCGCCGCCACGTGCCCGGACCGGCGTGGATCGCCACCGCGGTGAACGCGGCGGCCACCGTCGGCGTCGCCGCCTCGCCCCTGGAGCACTCCGGGCTGGTCGACGCGGCCCACACCGCGCACGGCCACAACCGGGTACGTGTCGCTGGCGCTCACCCCCCTGCTGGCCGCCCGGCCCCTCTCCGACGCCGGCCACCGCGGCCTGGCCCGGGCGTCGGTGGCCACGGGGTCGCCGTGGGCGCCTGCCTGGCCGCGACCGCGGGCATGGAGTCCTCCGGCCTGCCTCAGCGCCTCGGCCTCACCATCGGCGACGCCTGGCTCGTCGCCGCCGGCCTGGCCATCGTCGGCCGCCCCTCCCCGGTCGGAGCCTGCGGGACCGGGCGCCCGGGCGCGAGGTGCGACGTCACGAGGTGAGCCAGGCACGCTCGCGAGGTGGCGGCCGGAGGTGAGCCCTAGCGGGCGAGGGGCTTGTACTTGATGCGGTGGGGCTGGTCGGCGGCTGCGCCCAGCTCCTCCTTGCGCTTGGCCTCGTACTCGCTGAAGTTGCCCTCGAACCACCGGACCTGGCTGTCGCCCTCGAAGGCCAGGATGTGGGTGGCGATGCGGTCGAGGAACCAGCGGTCGTGGCTGATGACCACGGCGCAGCCCGGGAACGACTCGAGGCCGTCCTCCAGGGCGCGGAGCGTGTCGACGTCGAGGTCGTTGGTGGGCTCGTCGAGCAGGAGCACGTTGCCGCCCTCGGAGAGCACCTTGGCCAGGTGCACGCGGTTGCGCTCGCCCCCGGAGAGCAGGCCGACCTTCTTCTGCTGGTCGGAGCCCTTGAAGTTGAACGACGCCACGTGGGCCCGGCCGTTCACCGTGCGCCCGCCGACCACCATGTCGTCTCGGCCGCCGGTGATCTCCTCGTAGATGGTGTGGTCCGGGTCGAGGGTCTGGCGGCTCTGGTCGACGTAGGCCAGCTGCACGGTGGAACCCACCTTGATGCTGCCGTGGTCGGGCTCCTCGCCGCCGGTGAGCATGCGGAACAGCGTGGTCTTGCCCACGCCGTTGCCGCCGATCACGCCGACGATGCCGGCCCGGGGGAGCGAGAAGGTCAGGTCGTCGATGAGCAGGCGGTCGCCGAAGCCCTTGGACAGGTGCTCGACCTCGATCACCTGGTCGCCCAGGCGGTCGCCGGCGGGGATGGCCATCTGCAGCTCGGAGCCCCGGCCCTCGGCCTCCTTGGACTCGGCCAGCAGCTTCTCGTAGGCCTGGAGGCGGGCCTTGCCCTTGGCCTGCCGGGCCTTGGGCGCCATGCGCACCCACTCCAGCTCGTGGGCCAGGGTGCGGGCCCGGTTGCTGTCGGCCTTGTCCTCCTGGGCCAGCCGGGCCTGCTTCTGCTCCAGCCAGGACGAGTAGTTGCCCTGGAAGGGGATGCCCCGCCCGCGGTCGAGCTCGAGGATCCAACCGGCCACGTTGTCGAGGAAGTAGCGGTCGTGGGTGATGGCCACGACGGTGCCGGAGTAGTCGCGGAGGAAGCGCTCCAGCCACGCCACCGACTCGGCGTCGAGGTGGTTGGTGGGCTCGTCCAGCAGGAGCAGGTCCGGGGCCGACAGCAGCAGGCGGCACAGGGCGACGCGGCGGCGCTCGCCGCCGGAGAGGGGGGCGACCTCGGCGTCGCCCGGCGGCAGGCGCAGGGCATCCATGGCCACCTCGATCTTGCGGTCGAGGTCGTTGGCCCCCTTGGCCGAGATCTCGGCCTCCAGCTTCGCCTGCTCCTCGCCGATCTTCTCGTAGTCGGCGTCGGGGTCGGCGTACTTGGCCAGGCAGGCGTCGTAGGCCTCCAGCAGCCCGGCCACCTCGGCCACGCCGTCCATGACGTTGCCCTTCACGTCCTTGGTCTCGTCCAGCTGGGGCTCCTGCTCGAGCAGACCCACGCTGAAGCCGGGGGAGAGGCGGGCCTCGCCCGTGTAGCCGTCGTCGACGCCGGCCATGATCCGCAGCAGCGAGGACTTGCCCGCGCCGTTGGCACCGAGGACGCCGATCTTGGCGCCCGGGTAGAACGAGAGCGAGATGTCCTTGAGGACCTCGCGGTCCGGCGGGTGGAACCGGCCGACCTTCTGCATCGTGTAGATGAACTGTGCCGACGACATGCCCTGATGATGGGGCCTGGCGCCGTCGGGACGCACATGCGGCGCGCCGCCGGACGGGTGACGCCGGGCACGGCCCGGGGCGGGGCGCGAGGCTGCGGGACGACGATCCGCCGCCGAGACCCCAGGGAGCGACCGTGCCGTACGCCGAGGGCCGCACCGTCCACGACGCCGACGCCCACCTGATGGAGACCCCGACGTGGCTCCGGGACCACGCCGACCCCGCCTTCCGGGACCACTTCGCCCCCCTCCGCTACCCGGGCGGCAACGAGCTGCGCCAGACCGGCGACCCGGCCGAGCAGCAGCGCGACCTGGAGGTCGCCTTCGCCCGCCTGGCCGAGCGCCACCGCTCCGAGGAGTACCGGGAGGGGGAGGCCACCGAGATCATGACCCGCAAGAACTTCGCGGCGACGGGCAGCTTCCTGGCCGAGGACCGGCCCCGCGCCCTCGACCTGCTGGGCTTCTCCAGCCAGCTGGTGTTCAACACCTTCCACAACGGCCGCTTCGTCGCCCTCGAGCACGGCGACCCGGACCTCGCCTACGCCGCGGCCGACGCCCACAACCGGGGGATGCTCGAGTTCTGCGCGGTCGACCCGCGCCTGCTCGCCACCGCCTACGTCCCCCTCGCCGACATGGAGCGGGCGGCGGCCACCGCGGCACGGGCGGTGGCCGACGGGGCGGCCGCCCTCCTGGTGGCGTCGCGCTGCCCCCCGGGCCACAGCCCGAGCCACGTCGGGCTCGACGCCGGTCTGGGCCGTCGCAGCGAGGCCGGTGTGCCCGTCGTGTTCCACGTCGGCGGGGGCGAGCCGCTGCTCGACACCACCTACTTCGCCAACGGCCTGCCCGTGCCGCCGGACTTCCACGGGGGCGAGGAGAACTTCCGGTCGGTCGACTACATGGCCATCCCCGGCCCGCCCATGCAGACCCTCGCCACCATGATCTTCGACGGCGTGCTGGAGCGGTTCCCCGACCCTGCGGCTCGGGGTCATCGAGCAGGGGGCCATCTGGATGCCGTCGTGGGTGCGCCAGATGGAGTCCGCGTTCGAGGCCTTCGCCCGCCACGAGGAGCGCCTGCAGGCGCTGTCGCTGCGCCCGACCGAGTACGTGGAGCGCCAGGTGCGGGCCACGCCGTACCCCACCGAGGACGTGGGCTGGATCACCGAGCAGGTCGGCCCCCGGATCTGCCTGTTCTCCTCGGACTACCCCCACGTGGAGGGCGGACGACGGCCGATCGAGCGCTTCGAGGCCAGCCTGGGAGGCGCGTCCGAGGCGGTGCGCCAGGCGTTCTACTGCGACAACTTCGTCGACCTGATGGGCGCTGCCCTCCCCGCCACGGCCTGACCGACACCGGTGGGCCGCGGGGCGTCAGACCTCGACGGGGTCCAGCGGCCCGGTGGCCACGTCGTAGACGGCGGCGCCGACCACGACGTCGTCGGAGATCAGGGGCTCGGCGCCGGATGCGGGCCACGTCGTCGGCCAGCGCGGCGGCGGGCTCGGAGATGGCCTGGGGGGCGTACGCCGCGACGGCGGGGTCGTCGGCGTCGCGGCCCAGCGCCTCGGCCACCTTGGCCCGGACGCCCTCGTCGCTGCCGACCAGGCCGCAGTCGGTGTGGGCCACCACCAGCACCCGGCGGGCGCCGAGCAGGTTGGTGGCCAGCACCAGCGAGCGCAGGACGTCGTCGGTGACCCGGGCGCCGGCGGTGCGGATGATCTTGGCGTCGCCGGGCTCGGCCCCGAGCACCGCCAGGGGGTCGATGCGGGTGTCCATGCAGGTCACCAGGGCCAGGCCCTTGGCCGCCACGCCGCTCAGGCCGGCCAGGGGGAAGTCGGCGGCGAAGGCGGCGTTGGCCGCCAAGAGGTCGGCGAAGGGGGCGTCGGGGGTGGGATCCGGGGCGTCGGGCATGGGTCCGAGCATCGCTCGCGCGCCCGGTCGGCGAGAAAACCGGGAGGCTGGCTGGGCGGCCCCCGTGACCACGGGGGACGGTCGGTAGGCTCGGCCGTGATGCCTGCCGACAACGCCCCCCCGTCCGACGCCCTGGGCCCCAACGCGTGGCTCGTCGACGAGATGTACGAGCGCTACGAGGACGACCCGTCGTCGGTCAGCGAAGCTGGCAGGAGTTCTTCTCCGGCTACCAGCCCACCGGCCCGGCCGGGCTCGGAGTCCCCGGCCGCCTCCAACCCGGCGGGCGGGGGCAGCGACGGCACCTCGGCCGCCCCCAAGCCCAAGCCCAGCGGCCCCACCGGCGCCAAGGCGAAGGCCGAGGGCGCCACCGGCGCGCCCTCCGACCCCGCTGAGGGCAAGCGGCTCGTCGTCCACCCGCCGGAGAGCGAGGCGCTGGGCGGCGACGACGGCACCAAGGTGCTCAAGAAGGCCGACAGCGGGGCCAAGGCGGCGTCGGGCGGCACCAAGGTGGAGGGGAGGCGGGCGGCCGAGGAGCCGCCGGGTGAGCCCCTGCGGGGTGCGGCGGCGCGGATCGTCACCAACATGGAGGCCAGCCTCGGGGTCCCCACCGCCACCAGCTTCCGCGAGGTGCCGGCCAAGCTGCTCGAGGTCAACCGCAAGGTCATCAACGGCTACCTGGCCGCGGACCCGGGGCGGGAAGGTCAGCTTCACCCACCTCATCGGCTACGCCGTGGTCCGGGCCATCGCCGACACCGTGCCCGCCCTCAACGCCACCTTCACCGAGGACGCCGACGGCAAGCCCCGCAAGGTGGTCCACGAGCACGTCAGCCTGGGCCTGGCGGTCGACCTGGAGAAGTCCGACGGCAGCCGCACCCTGCTCGTCCCGGTGATCAAGGACGCCGACACCCTCGACTTCTCCGGCTTCTGGGCCGCCTACGAGGACATCATCCGCAAGGTCCGCACCGGCAAGCTCGCGCCCGACGACTTCGCCGGCACCACCGTCACCCTCACCAACCCCGGCACCATCGGCACCGTCCAGTCCGTGCCCCGGCTCATGCCCGGCCAGGGCGCCATCATCGGCGTCGGCCGCCTCGACTTCCCGGCCGCCTTCGAGGGCGCCGACCCCGCCGCCCTCGCCGACCTGGGCATGTCGAAGGTGATGACGGTCAGCTCCACCTACGACCACCGCATCATCCAGGGCGCCGAGTCCGGCCTGTTCCTCAAGCGGGTGGCCGAGCTGCTCATGGGCGAGGACGACTTCTACGGCGGCATCTTCCGGGCCATCGGCGTGCCCTACGAGGCCGTGCGCTGGCGCCAGGACAGCAACCCGGTCGAGAAGGACGAGGCCTTCCTCCAGAAGCAGATCCACGTCCAGACCCTGATCAACATGTACCGGGTCCGCGGCCACCTCATCGCCGACCTCGACCCGCTGGCGGCCAAGGAGCCGTCGATGCACTCCGAGCTCGACCCCGCCACCTACGGGCTCACCATCTGGGACCTCGAGCGGGAGTTCCTCACCGACGGCCTCGCCGGCGAGGACCGCATGGCCCTGGGCGACATGCTCGGCGTGCTGCGCAACGCCTACTGCCGCCGCATCGGCATCGAGTACATGCACATCCAGGAGCCCGACCGAGAAGGACTGGATCCAGGAGCAGGTCGAGGGCGCCGCCACCACGGTCCCGCCCGAGGACCAGCGCCACATCCTGGGCCGGCTCAACGCGGCCGAGGCCTTCGAGAAGTTCCTGGGCACCAAGTACGTCGGCCAGAAGCGCTTCGGCATCGAGGGGGCCGAGTCGGCCATCCCGATCCTCGACGCCATCCTCGAGAAGGCCGCCGGCGACGCCCTGCCCGGCGCGGTGATGGGCATGGCCCACCGCGGCCGCCTCAACGTGCTTGTCCAACATCGTGGGCAAGTCCCTCGACAAGCTCTTCACCGAGTTCGAGGGCTACGTCGACCCCGACTCCACCCAGGGCTCGGGCGACGTGAAGTACCACCTCGGCCAGACGGGCACCTTCACCTCCCGCCACGGCCACGACATCACCGTCGAGCTGGCCGCCAACCCCAGCCACCTCGAGGCCGTCGACCCGGTGGTCGTGGGCATGGCCCGGGCCCGCCAGGACATCATCAACGACCCCGAGGCGTTCTCGGTGCTGCCGATCCTGGTCCACGGCGACGCCGCCTTCGCCGGCCAGGGCGTGGTGGCCGAGACGCTCAACCTGTCGAGCATCAAGGGCTACCGGGTGGGCGGCACCATCCACCTCATCATCAACAACCAGCTGGGCTTCACCACCCCGCCGGACTCGGCCCGCTCGTCGGAGTACTGCACCGACATCGCCAAGATGGTCCAGGCCCCGATCTTCCACGTGAACGGCGACGACCCCGAGGCCTGCGTCCGGGTGGCCCGGCTCGCCTACGCCTACCGCCAGGCGTTCCACAAGGACGTCGTCATCGACATGGTCTGCTACCGGCGCCACGGCCACAACGAGGGCGACGACCCCAGCTACACCCAGCCGCTCATGTACAAGCGGATCGACGCCCGGCGCTCGGTGCGCAAGCTCTACACCGAGGCGCTGGTGCGCCGGGGCGACATCAGCATCGAGGAGGCCGAGGCCGCCCTCGACGACTTCTCCAAGCAGCTGTCCTCCGCCTTGGAGGAGACCCGGTCCCAGGCCCCCGAGGGCGAGGTCCGGGCCAAGCCGCCGGCGCCGGCCCGGGGCGTGCTGCCCCACGTCACCACGGGCGTGTCGTCCGACGACATCGACCGGGTCTACCGCGGCCCTGTCGACCCAGCCCGAGGGCTTCACGATCCACCCCAAGCTGGCCAAGCAGTTCGCCACCCGCGACAAGATGTTCGACGGCGGCGAGGTCGACTGGGCCCTGGCCGAGGCGCTGGCCTTCGGCACCCTGCTGCTCGAGGGCACCAACATCCGCCTCTCCGGCCAGGACTCCCGCCGGGGCACCTTCTCCCAGCGCCACAGCGTGCTGGTCGACTACGAGACCGGCGCCGAGCACGCCAGCCTGGCCCACCTCGACAAGGACCAGGGCAAGATCTGGATCTACGACTCGCTGCTCTCGGAGTACGCCGCCCTCGGCTTCGAGTGGGGCTACTCCACCATCGCCGAGGACACCCTCGTGCTCTGGGAGGCCCAGTTCGGCGACTTCGTCAACGGGGCCCAGATCATCCTCGACCAGTACTTCTCGGCCGCCGAGGACAAGTGGGACCAGCGCTCCCGGCTCACCCTGCTGCTGCCCCACGGCTACGAGGGCCAGGGCCCGGAGCACTCCTCGGCCCGCATCGAGCGCTTCCTCAACCTCTGCGCCGAGGACAACATGCAGGTGGCCAACGCCACGACCTCGGCCCAGTACTTCCACCTGCTGCGCCGCCAGATGCACCAGGAGGTCGTCAAGCCGCTGGTGATCTTCACCCCCAAGTCGCTGCTGCGGGCCAAGACGGCGCGGTCCTCGGTCGGCGACCTGCTCTCGGGCTCGTTCGAGGAGGTCCTCGACGACCCCGGCGTCACCGACCCCGACGAGGTCCAGCGCATCGTGTTCTGCAGCGGCAAGGTCAGCCACGACGCCATGGCCCGCCGCGACGAGCGGGGCGTCCCCGCCGCCGTGCTGCGCATCGAGCAGCTCTACCCCTTCCCCCGGCGCCGGATCCGCGAGCTGCTCCAGCAGTACGGCAACGCCACCGACGTGGTCTGGCTCCAGGAGGAGCCCGACAACATGGGTCCCCGGTCCTTCGTGGGCGAGCGGCTGTGGCCCCTCGTGCCCGACGGCGTGAAGTACCGCGAGGTGTCCCGGGTCGGCTCCGGCTCACCGGCCGGCGGCAGCCACGCCATCCACGTGCAGGAGCACGACGAGATCCTCAGCCGGGTCTTCGAGGGCATGTAGCGGGTCCCACCCCATGAGCGACGAGCCCGGCCCGCCCGACACCGGCGCGCCCGACGGGGCCGGCCCGGTGGCCGAGGTGCGACCGCCCCGCCCGCCCCTGAAGGTGATGGCCGCCATCGCCGCGATCACCGTCCCGCTGGCGCTCGTCGCGGCCACCCAGGGCGACGCCGGCCTCGGGGTGGTGGCGCTGCTCAGCGCGGGCTGGGCCGGGTCCGTCGCCTACGTGGGGTGGACGGCGGGCGCGGTCGCCGACGCCGAGGGCGTGACCGTCCACTGGCTCCGCCGCACCCAGAGCGTGCCCTGGTCGGAGGTCACCGGGGTGGTGGTCGACCGCTCGGGTCCGGGCGGCACCCGCCGGGGGGCCCGGTTCCTGCTCACCGGCGACCGCAGCCTGCCGTGGACGCCCTGGGTGGCGCTTCTTCTGGTTCGCCCACACGTCGGCCAACCGGAGCGTCGCCGACCTCGAGCCGGTGGTCGAGCGGGCCGGCCTGGGTCCGATCACCGACCCCGTCGACCGGTCGGCGCGCCGACTGAGAACGCGTTCCACCCGCGGGTAGGGTCGCCGCCGTGACCGACCCCGCCCCCGACACCACCGACGCCGGCGGCTCCGCCTTCGAGGCGGCGCGCGCCGGCGGCGTCATCGACACCTTCCTGGCCATGCCCGACACCCGGGCCAAGCAGGCGGCCAAGTACGAGAAGATCCGGGCCCTCGCCAACGACGAGGGCACCAAGGCCATGGAGATGCCGGCCGAGTACATGTTCAAGGGCGTGCCCCAGTACGAGGACGCCGAGGTCGACGACCCCGTGCAGGTCGTGCTGGGCGAGATGGCCAAGCACCGCATCTCCACGTTCCTCACCGGCGTGCACGAGAACGAGCACTCCCAGCGGGCCGTGCGGGAGATGCCCCAGCACTTCGCCGGGATGCTCAACGTCGATCCCAACGAGGGCATGGGCGCCCTGCGAGCCATCGACGCCGCGGTGGAGGAGTGGGGCAGCTCGCTCAAGGCCCTCCACGTCTGGGGCACCGGCCTCATCCCTCAGGTGCCCCTCGACGACAAGCGCATGTGGCCCATCTACGCCAAGTGCATCGAGGTCGGGCGGCCGATCATCGTCTACGCCGGTGTGCCGGGGCCCCGCATCCCGATGGCGCCGCAGCTGCCGATCCTGCTCGACGAGGTGTGCTGGGCCTGGCCCGAGCTCACCGTGGTGGTCCGCCACGGCGCCGACCCGTGGACCGAGCTCATGGTGAAGCTGCTGCTCAAGTACCCGGGCCTGCACTACTCCACCAGCGCCTTCGCCCCGAAGTACTACCCGGAGGAGATCGTCACCTTCGCCAACAAGCGGGGGGCCGAGAAGGTGATCTACGCCGGCTACTACGCCTCGGGCCTCACCCTCGACCGCATCTTCTCCGAGCTGCCCGGCGTCCCCTTCCGCGAGCACGTGTGGCCCATGTTCCTCCGCGACAACGCCGCCCGCGTCTTCGACATCGCGCCCGTCGCCCCTCCCGCCCCCCTCGCCTGACCCCCGCCCTAGTGGTGAAGGTTGCCCGTCGCGGGCGACGTGCGGGCTTCACCAGTACGAGGACCTTCGGTCCCCGGCGGTGGTCGGTGACAGCGCTCGCTGTCACACCGTGGTGGTGACATGGGCCCATGGTCACCATCGATCAGCGACTGGCCCGTCAGGCCGAGCGGCAGCACGGTCTCATCACGCTGCGCCAGCGAGAAGCGCTCGGCCTGAGCGAGGACCAGTGGAGGCATCGGCTCCGTCGACGCGACTGGGTCCCCGTCACCGACCGGGTGGCCCGCCGGGCCGGTGCCCCCGAGACCGATGCCCAGCGTGCCATGGCCGCCGTCCTCGACGTCGCCCCGTCCTCGTACCTCTCGCACGCCTCGGGCGCGGCGACCTGGGGCGTGCCCGGCTGGCGAGTGCACCCCGCCGAGGTGATCGTCCTCCGCGAGCGTCGCACCCCGTCGCCGCTGGCGACGGTGCACCACCCGCGGCACCTCCCCGACCCCTTCGCCGCCGTGGTCGACGGCATGCCCGTGGTGCGGCCTGCGCTGGTGCTGCTCCAGCTCGCGCCGCGCGTCGGGCTCGAGCGCCTGGGGCGCATGCTCGACGACATGTGGAGCCGGCGCCTGCTCTCGGGTCCGTCGGTGCGGGCCGAGCTCGCGCCTCTGCTGCACCGTGGGCGCCCTGGCGTCCGCGCCCTGCGCGCCGTCCTGGACGAGCGAGGGCCCGCGTACGTCCCTCCGGCCAGCAACCTCGAGGCGAGGCTGAACCGGATCGTCCGGGAGGCGGGGATGCCCGAGATGCGGCGGCAGGTCGACCTGGGAGGCACCGAGCGCTGGTCCGGCCGGGTCGACTTCCTCGCACCGGACCTGCCCCTCGTGATCGAGGTCGACAGCGAGCGCTACCACTCGGCCCTCAGCGACCAGGTGGCCGACGCCGCTCGCCAGCGGTCGCTCGAGGCGGCGGGGTTCCGCGTGGTGCGGGTCGCGGAGCACGACATCTGGCACGACCGGGCCCGGGCCGTGGACATCGTCCGCGCCTCCCGCCGCGCCGCTCGGGCGGGCTGCGCGGCGTAGTGGTGAAGGTTCCCCGTCACCGGCGACGGGGAGGCTTCACCACTACGAGAGGGGGAAGCCGACGACGTGCTCGAGGGCGGCGATGGCATCGGTCGGGTCGTCGACCTTGATGGTGGTCATGCCCATGGCCCGGGCCGGCTTCAGGTTCACGCCCAGGTCGTCGAGGAAGACGGCCTCCTCCGGCGCGATGGCGAGCGAGGCGCAGGCCCGCTCGTAGAAGGCGGGGTCGGGCTTGCGCACACCGACCACCGACGACTCGACGATCACGTCGAAGAGGTCGAGCACCGCGGCGCGCGGGTCCGCGCGCCGGGATCGGCCCCACCGGTCGACGCGTCGGTCCACACGCCGGGCGACCCTCCGCCGCCGGCCATCTCGGCGGCCTGCATGCTCACCACGTTGTTGGTGAGCAGCGCCGTCTGCAGCCGCTCGGAGCAGCGCCGCACGGCCTCGACCATGGCCGGGCGCAGGTCGCCCCGCAGCAGGCCCAGGACGTCGGCGGCGACGACCTCACCGCCCAGGGCGCGGGCCTCGGCCTCGAAGAGCCGCCCGAACTCCTCCAGGTCGACCTCGTTGCGCTCCAGGCGGGCCCAGGCGTTGGTGTCGGGGTCGGTGGCGTTGACCCGTCGCAGGAACCCGGGGGGGAGTCCCTGGGCGGCCTCGTAGCGGGCGAAGGCCTCGAACGGGCTGGACAGGATCACGCCCCCGAAGTCGAACAGCGCGGCCCGGATGGTCGGCCCCGTGCTCACGAGCCGCCCAGGAGGTCGAGGGCCACGGCCTCCCACATCTCGGTGGACAGGCGCAGCGACTCCACGTCGACCCGCTCGTCGTCGCCGTGGAACATGCGCCCGTAGTCCTCGTAGCGCAGGTTGCGGCTGAAGAGCCCGAAGCCGTAGGCGGTGGCGCCCAGGCGGCGGAAGAAGCGGGCGTCGGTGGCGCCGGCGATGAGCATGGGCACGTTGGCGCTGCCCTCGTAGAAGCGACCGGCGACGCGGGAGAGGGTGTCCCACAGCGGCGAGTCGACGGGCGACTCGGTGGCCGGGTCGAACACGGCCGGCTCGATCTCGACGTCGTCGCGCAGGTCGCCCACCGCCTCGAGCAGGACGGCCTCGACCTGGCCCTGGTCCTGGCCCGGCAGGGTGCGGACGTCGACCTCCAGGGTGACCTCGTCGGGGATCGTGTTCACCTTGGTGCCGCCGTGGACGATGTTCGGGCTCATGGTCTGGTGGGTGCATGCGTGGAACAGCCGGGCCGCGCCGAGGGGCAGCTCCTGCAACCGGGCGTCGATGCGGTCGGGGTCGAGGAGGGGTGCGGTGGCCTCGTCGGGCAGGTCCATGGCGGCCAGGTACCGCTTCCACACCTCGCCGATCTGGGCCTCGGGCCGGTGCTGGGCGATGCGCCGCACCACCTCGGCCGCCTTCACCAGGGCGTTGTCGGTGCGGTACGGCTGCGAGCCGTGCCCGGCGGTGCCCCGGACCGTGATCCGGCACCAGTAGCACCCCTTCTCGCCCACCATCACCGGCAGCTTGAGCCCGCCCGGGCTCTTCATGGGGATGCCGCCGGACTCGGTGAGCACGTAGTCGGAGCGCACCGCGTCGAGCTGGTGGTCGGCCAGGTGGCGTGCCCCCCACGTGCCGGCCGCCTCCTCGTCGGCCACCGCGGCGAACACGAGCGTGCCGTCGGGCTGCCACCCCCGCGCCGCCAGGCGCCGGACGGCGACGGCCATCGACGACGTGAGGTTGAGCATGTCGACCGCGCCCCGGCCCCACACCTCGCCGTCGACCAGCTCGCCGCCGAACGGGTCGCGCTGCCAGTGCTCCTCGCTCACGGGCACGACGTCGAGGTGCCCGAGGAGGGTGAGCGTGGGGGCGGAGGGGTCGCGCCCCTCGATGCGGGCGACGAGGCTCTGGCGCCCGGGCTGGGGCTCGTAGACCTCGAGGTCGAGGCCGCTCGATCCGAGGTGGGCCCGCAGGGTGTCGACCGACCGGACCTCCTCGCCCGACGCCGCCGACCCGTCGTTCACGCAGCGGTTGCGGATCAGGTGCTGCAGCAGGTCGGTGACCTCTGCCGTGGGGTCGTCGAGCGCGGTGGCCATGGGGCCGGAACCTACCCGTGCCGGTGCGCGCCGGGCGCGCCGACGGCGAGTCCATCCGCGCTCACCCTTGACGGGCGTAGTTGACTCTGACCCGACATGCCCGACGCGCACGACATCCGCGACCACGTCATCGTCGACGGGTCCAACATCGCCACCGAGGGTCGCTCGCTCCCGAGCCTGGCCCAGCTCGACGAGGCCGTCCGGGCGTTCCTGGAGGAGTACCCCGGGGTGCGCATCACCGCCGTGGTCGACGCCACCTTCGCCCACCGCATCGACTCCTCGGAGAAGCCGCGCTACGAGCAGGCGATCCTCGACGGTGACCTGGTCGCCCCACCGGCCGGCGCCGTCGGGCGGGGCGACGCCTTCGTCCTCGCCATCGCCCACAAGGCCTCGGCCACCATCCTCTCCAACGACTCGTTCCAGGAGTTCCACGGCGAGTACCCGTGGGTGTTCGACGAGGGTCGCCTGATCGGTGGCAAGCCCGTCGACGGGGTGGGCTGGGTGTTCGTCGTGCGCTCGCCCGTCCGCGGACCGGTCAGCCGCAAGGCCCAGCGGGGCCGTGGCGGCAGCAAGGGCCGTCCCTCGAAGGCGCAGAAGGCCAAGGAGGCCAAGGCCGTCGAGGCCGAGGTCGCGGCCCGGCGGTCGCGCTCGGGCCCGCCCAAGGGCGGCGGGCGCACGGGCAAGGCGGAGGGCGACGAGCTGGCCGCCGAGGCCGTCGAGGAGATGGCGGCCAAGGACGCAGCCGAAGGCTCCGACGGCGCGGGCGGTGAGGGCTCGGGCGGCGGGCGCCGCCGGTCGCGCTCGCGGGGCAAGGGCGGTTCGGCCAAGGGTGACGGCGCCAAGGGCGGCTCGGCCGAGGGTGACGGGGCCAAGGACGGTGCCAAGGGCGACGGCCGCAGGGGCCGGCGCGGCGAGACCGGTGGCGGTGACGCCTCGGGCGGCGACAAGGACGACACGGACGGGGCGAGCGGCAAGGGTCGCGGACGGCGCAAGGGCAAGGCGCCCGAGACGATCAACGAGCCCGCCACCTTCGTGGCGTTCGTGAGCGAGCACCCCGTCGGAAGCGTGGTCGAGGCGGTCGTCGACCGGTTCTCCTCCCACGGCGCGTACGTGGCCATCGGTGAGACGCAGTGCTACGTGCCGCTGCGCTCGATGGCCGACCCCCCGCCTCGGAGCGCCCGCGAGGTGCTCACGGTCGGGGAGTCCCGGACCTTCGTCGTGGAGGCGTTCGACGCGCCACGCCGGAGCATCGACCTGGCTGTGCCAGGTCACGAGTCGACGGGTAGCGCCGTCAGCGACACACACCCTGCCGAGGAGGCACCCCACATGGCACCCGCCAAGAAGAAGGCTGCGACGAAGAAGGCGGCCACCAAGAAGAAGGCCCCGGCCAAGAAGGCGCCGGCGAAGAAGAAGGCACCTGCGAAGAAGGCGCCGGCGAAGAAGAAGGCACCTGCGAAGAAGGCGCCGGCGAAGAAGAAGGCGCCCGCGAAGAAGGCGCCGGCGAAGAAGAAGGCACCTGCGAAGAAGGCGCCGGCGAAGAAGAAGGCACCTGCGAAGAAGGCGCCGGCGAAGAAGAAGGCGCCCGCGAAGAAGGCGCCGGCGAAGAAGAAGGCGCCCGCGAAGAAGGCGCCGGCCAAGAAGAAGGCCCCGGCCAAGAAGGCCGCGGCGAAGAAGCGGGGCTGACCGGCCCACGAGGGTGCCGGGGGGAGGGGCCGGCCGGGTCCTCCCCCCGCCGGCCCGGTCGGGGCGGCCGTGCTGCCGCCCTATCGTCGTCCCGGTGCGCATCGCCACCTGGAACGTGAACTCGCTCAAGGTCCGCCTCCCGCGGGTGGAGGAGTGGCTGGACTACGCCCAGCCCGACGTCCTGTGCCTGCAGGAGACCAAGCTGGCCGACAGCACCTTCCCCGCGCTCGCCTTCGAGGCCCTCGGCTACGAGAGCGCCCACCACGGCGAGGGTCGCTGGAACGGTGTGGCCGTCCTCAGCCGCGTGGGACTGGCCGACGTGGTCGCCGGCTTCGACGACGACGACGCGCCCGACCCCCAGGCCCGCGTGCTCTGGGCCACCTGCGGCGGCGTCCGGGTGGCCAGCGTGTACGTGCCCAACGGCCGTGCCCTGGACGACGACCACTACGCCTACAAGCTCGAGTGGCTGGAGCGCCTGCGGCGGAACCTGGCCGCGGCCCACCAGCCCACCGAGCCACTGGTCGTGGCGGGGGACTGGAACATCGCGCCGACCGACGACGACGTGTGGGACCCGGCCGCCTTCGTGGGCGAGACCCACGTCAGCGCAGCCGAGCGCGAGGCCCTCGACGCCCTCGTCGACTGGGGTCTGCAGGACGCGTTCCGCCGCCTCCACGACGAGGCCGGCCTGTTCTCCTGGTGGGACTACCGGGCCGGGAACTTCCACAAGAAGAAGGGCATGCGCATCGACCTGCTCATGGCCTCGGCGCCCGTCGCCGACAACGTCACCTTCACCCTCATCGATCGCCAGGCCCGCAAGGGCAGCCAGCCCAGCGACCACGCGCCCGTGCTGATCGACGTCGACCTGCCCGTGACCCAGGAGCAGCCGTGAACGATCCCGAGATCCCCACGTCGATGGAGGCGCTGGCCTCGCCCCGGGTGCGCGCCCAGCTCGACGAGGACCTCTCGCCCCGTCGGGCGGCCCTGCGGCGCATCGCCGCGGCCAACCGGGTCCTGATCGAGGACATGGTCGGCACCCAGGTCGACCCCGACGACCTCGACGCGGTGGCCGACGCGCTGGAGGCCCTGGCCGAGCGGTTCCGACAGGACCGCCCCCGCAGCACCTACGAGGGCATGGCCGAGACGGCCATGTCCGGCGGCGCCATCGAGGCCTTCTTCGACCACTCGCCGCTCATCGGCCTGGCCAACCCCCTCGCCCCGCCCATCCACGTCGAGGTGGGCGAGGACCTGGTCACCGGACGGGTCACCTTCGGCGCGGTGTACGAGGGCCCTCCCGGCTGCGTCCACGGCGGCTTCGTCGCCGCCGCCTTCGACGAGGTGCTGGGCACGGCCCAGACCTACTCGGGCGCACCGGGCATGACGGCCCGGCTGACGGTGAGCTACCGGAGCCCCACCCCGCTGCACCAGCCGCTGGTGATCGAGGGCCGCTTCGACCGGCGCGAGGGCCGCAAGATCTTCACCACCGGGCGCATCCTCGACGGCGAGACGGTGACGGCCGAGGCCGAGGGCCTGTTCGTCACCATCGATCCCACCAAGTTCCGAGAGCTGGCCGAGGGCTTCGATCGCCGCATCGCCGGCGACGCCTGAGGGCCGCCCGTCCCTCGGGGGCCGACGGTCGGTCAGGTCGACAGGTAGGCCTGCACCGCCCGGGCCTCCTGGGCGAGGTGCTCCTCGAGGCCCGAGATGATGGCCTTCTCCACCGCCCCGGCGACGAGCAGCGCCTTGACCTTGAGCTCGCCCTCGATGCTGCGCACGGTGGCGTCGCCGTCGGACGCGTAGTGGTAGGTGCCCGAGGCCCGCAGCCGGTCGGCGTAGTGGTCGGGGTGCAGGCGGATGGCCACCGAGTGGCCATCGAGGTCGTGGACCGACTGCTCCACCCAGGTGAGCTTGTCGGGGTCGACGACGGCGGTGACGGCGGGGGAGAGGTCGGCGATGAAGCGGTAGCGGATGCGCAGGGTGACGATGCTGCCGTCCTGCTCCCGGCCGAGGACGTCGGGCGGGCCGAGCCGGTCGGAGCCCTCCAGGGCCTCGTAGAGCTCGGTGCTGGCGTAGGCGGCGGCCACCTCGTCGACGGGGGCGGCGATGGTCTGGGTCACGGCGAAGCGCACGCGGTCTCCTGCGGGGGTCGGGTGGGCCCGGGGCTGCGCTCCCCAGGATGGATCACCGGCGCACCTCGCGCGCCGCACCGTGCTCTCGCACCACGTCGAGCAGGGCGGGCCCGTGGGCGTCGATGGTCATGGGCCCCATGCCCCGCACCCGGGCCAGGTCGGCCTCGTCGGCGGGGGCGGTGCGCGCCACCTCGGCGAGGATGCGGTCGCTCAGCACGACGGCCGGGGGCACGCCCACCCGTCGGGCCACCTCGGCCCGCCACCCCCGCAGGGCGCCGAGCAGGTGGCGGGGAGGGTCCGACGCCGCCGACGCGGCCAGGGCGCGGCGGGCCTGGGCCAGTCCCGGCTCCGGCGGGGCAGGGCGGCCGGCCTCGGCCAACAGGCCCTGCACGTCGGCCAGGGCGGCCAGGTAGGGCGACGGCCGGCGGCGCACGGCGCGGTCGCGCAGCGTGCGGGTCTCGGCCCACGACAGCCGCAGGACGTCCTCGGCGCGGGTGAGGGCCACGTGCAGCAGCCGCCGCTCCTCGGCCTCGGCCTCAGGCGTGCGGGCGTGGCTGATGGGCACGTAGCCGTCCTCCAGACCGGCCACGTGGACCACCGGCCACTCCAGGCCCTTGGCCGCGTGGAACGTCACCACGTCGAGGGCGTCGCCGCCGCGGCCGGGTCCATCGGCGCCGATGGCCTGGCTGATCCAGCCCCGAAGGGCCGAGGTGGGCGCGACCGGGTCGGTGGCGTCGAGGTCGTGGGCCAGGCGCAGCAGAGCGGCGAGGTCGTCGGCCCGCTCCCGGGCCCCGGCGTCGTCGGCCTCGCTCACCAGCGCAGCCAGGTCGGCCAGGGCCATCCGCAGCGGGCGATCGGGCCCGGCCGACACGGCGCGGAGTGCGTCCCGGACGGCAGGACGCTGGAGCAGGGGGTCGGCGCCCCGCAGCCGGAACGGGACGTGCGCCGCGACCAGCGCCTCCTCCAGGAGGTGCATCTGGCCGTTGGTGCGCACCAGCACGGCCTGGCGGTCCCACCGGGCCCCCGGCGGGTGGGCCAGGCGGGCCGCGGTGGCGATGCCCCGGGCCTCGTCGACGTCGGTGGCGTAGGCGGTGGTGGTGGGGACCTCGCCGTCGGCCCGGTGGGCCACCAGGCCGGAGCCGCCCGGGCCCAGCACCGCACCCGCCAGGTGCAGGATCTGCGGGGTGGAGCGGTAGTTGCCGGTGAGCTCCACCACGGTGGCCTCGGGGTGGAGCCGGGTGAAGTGGGTCAGGTAGCGGGCGTCGGCGCCGTTCCACCGGTAGATGGCCTGCCGGGGGTCACCCACCACGCACAGGTCGGGCCGGTCCCCCCGCCACGCCTCCAGCAGTCGGTGCTGGAGGGGGTTCACGTCCTGGAACTCGTCGACGAAGAGGTGCCGGAACCGCCAGCGCTGGGCGGCGGCGAAGGCGGGGTCGGCCTCCAGCGCGTCGGCGCAGCGCGACAGCACGTCGTCGAAGTCGACCACGCCCCGGCGCTGCTTCTCGCGCTCGTAGGCGGCGTAGGCGTCGGCCACCCGCTCGAGGCCGGTGCCCACGCGGCGGTCGTCTTGGTGGGCCGCGTGGGCGTAGCCCTCGGGCGCCACCTGCCGGGCCCGGGCCCACTCGATCTCGGTGGCCAGCTCGCCGGGGGGCAGGGGCCGGCCCGGCAGGGCCCGGAGGATCCGCACCTTGCTGTCGAGCAGGCCCGGCACCGGTCGGCCCCGGTCGGTCCAGAGGGTGCGCAGCTGGCCCCAGGCCACGGCGTGGAAGGTGCCCACGGTGGGCCGGTCGCGCAGCCCGAGGGCGTCGAGGCGCGACCGCATCTCGGTGGCCGCCTTGCGGGTGAAGGTGAGGGCCAGCACGTGGCGGGGGTCGGCGCTGCCCTCCTCGGAGCGGTGGGCGATGCGGCGCGTGAGCACCCGCGTCTTGCCCGAGCCGGCGCCGGCCAGGATGCACAGCGGCAGGCCGGGGTCGGTGACGGCCCTTCGCTGCTGGGCGTCGAGCCCGGCGAGCAGTCGGGGGCCGTCCACGGTCGCACCCTACGTGGACCGGTCGCGGGGCGAGCGGGGGCGGGCCTAGGTTGGGTCGATGCCCGTCGAGGTCAGCCGCAACCGGTTCGAGGACCTGGTGGAGGAGGCCCTCGCCGGCCTCCCCGCCGAGATCGAGGCCATGCTCGACAACGTGGCCGTGATGGTCACCGACGGGCACCCCGGCGACCCCCTCGGGCGCTACGAGGGCGTGCCCCTCACGGCGCGGGGCGACTACGGCCTGATGGAGATGCCCGACCGCATCACCGTCTACCGGGTGCCGCTGTGCGCCCACGCCCGCGACGAGGCCGACCTGGTGCGCGAGGTGCGCATCACCGTCGTCCACGAGCTGGGTCACCACGTCGGCATCGACGACGCCCGGCTCCACGAGCTCGGCTACGGCTGACCGTCCCTCGGGTCCACCGCGCCCGCGGTGGTCCGCACGACGGCAGGCGGCGACGGCGTAGCCTCCCGCCGTGGCCTTCCCCCGCAAGCTGCTGAACGACGGCGAGGACATCGTCCTCGACCTCCGCCCCCACTGGATCGCCCTCGCCAAGCCCTTCCTGTTCGTGGTGGTCGCCCTGGTCGTGGGCGTCGTCGCGGTGATCGTGGGCAACACGCCCTTCGAGGTCTTCGCCCTGATCCTGATCCTGGTCGCGCTCGTCTACTTCACGTCCCACGCCCTGGGGTGGAGCCGCACCATGTTCGTGCTCACCACCGACCGGATCATCTCCCGGCGCGGCGTGCTCACGAAGTCCGGCATCGAGATCCCCCTCGAGCGGATCAACACGGTCTTCTTCAACCAGCGCCTGCTCGAGCGCATGGTGGGGGCGGGCGACCTGGCCCTGGAGTCGGCCAGCGAGCGCGGCACCCAGACGTTCAACAACGTGCGCAAGCCGGACCTGGTCCAGCGCGAGATCTACGTGCAGATGGAGGCCAACGAGAACCGCAAGTTCGACCGGGCCCGGGGCGAGGGCCCCACCGCCACGGCGGGGCTGTCCGCGGTCGAGCAGGTGGAGCGGCTCCACGACCTGCTGAACAAGGGCGCCATCACCCCCGCCCAGTTCGAGTCGGAGAAGGCCCGGATCCTCGGCGGCTGACGGCGCCGGCCGGTGGACCGGCCGCCAGCCGCCCGCTCCGGCGACGACCGGCGCCACACTGGGCCGGTGCCGCCCCGCGTCGTCAGCCTCGTCCCCTCCGTGACCGAGACCCTCGTCGCGTGGGGCCGGGCGCCGGTCGCCTGCACCCGGTTCTGCGAGCAGCCCGGCATCGAGGCGGTGGGCGGCACCAAGCGGCCCCGGCTGGCGCGCATCGAGCAGCTGGCGCCGGACCTGGTGGTGATGAACGACGAGGAGAACCGGCGGGAGGACTTCGCCGCCCTGGAGGCGGCCGGCCTGCGGGTCCACGTGGCCTCGCCCCGCCGGGTGGCCGACGTCCCCGGCGTGCTGGTCGACCTGGCCCAGGCGGTCGAGGCCCCGGTGCCCGAGCCCTGGGAGCCGCCGGCACCGCCGGCGCGGCCCGAGGGCGTGGCCTTCGTGCCGGTGTGGGCCCGACCCTGGATGACGCTCAACCGCGACACCTACGGGTCCTCGGTGCTGGCTGCCGCCGGGTGGGCGGGGGCGTGGGACGACGACGAGGTCCGCTACCCGGAGGTCACCGAGGACCAGGTGCGGGCCCGTCGCCCGGACGCGGTGCTGGCGCCGACCGAGCCGTGGGCCTTCACCGCCGACGACCTGGACGGCCTGGAGGCCACGTTCGGGGTGCCGGCCGTCCTCGTCGACGGCCAGGACCTGTTCTGGTGGGGGAGCCGGACCCGCGGGGCGGTGGACCGGCTGCGGGCCGCACTGGCCCACTGAGGGTCAGCGGGGCGGCGGGCCCTGGGGGTAGCTGCGGTCCTCGTAGACGACCGTGCGGCTGCGGCGGTTGTTGGCCTCCAGGAACAGGCCGATGAGCAGCCCGATGCCACCCGCCACCATGAGGATGACGCCGACGACCTGCAGGTCGACGTCGGCGACGGTGGCGGTGACGGCGAACTTGAGGATCGCGCCCACCGCGATGAGGAAGATGCTGGCTCCGATGGTCATGGGTGCTGCCTCGCGTTGGCTCCGGGTCCGACGGGTCGCTTCCCCCGTCGGTCCCTCGCAACCGTAGTGAAGGGTGCCGGTGGCCGCCGGGGACCCGCCGGGCGGGGACCGGCCCAGTTGACCGACCGGTCAAGGGGCGCCACCATGACGCCCATGGCCACGACCCCTCCCTCCGCCGACGGCATCGAGATCTGGTACACGACCGACGGCGACCCCTCCGACGCCCCGCTGCTCATGGTGATGGGCCTGGGTGCCCAGCACCTGGCGTGGGACGACGACCTGGTGGCGATGTTCGTCGGTCGGGGCTTCTTCGTCATCCGCTTCGACAACCGCGACGTGGGCCTGTCGACCAAGCCCGACGTCGGTGACCTCGACGTGGGCGCGGCCATGGTGGCCAGCCTGGGCGGCGCCCCGATCACCCCGCCCTACCTGCTCTCGGACATGGCCGCCGACGCGGTGGCCGTCCTCGACGACCTGGGCGTGGCCTCGGCCCACGTGGTCGGCGCCTCCATGGGCGGGATGATCGCCCAGACCATCGCCATCGAGCACCCCGACCGGGTCCGCACCCTGACCTCGATCATGTCGACCACCGGCGCCACCGACGTCGGCCAGCCCACGCCCGAGGTCCTGGGCGTGCTCCTGGCCACGCCGCCCACCGACCGGGACGAGGCCATGGCCCGGGGCGTCCAGGTCAGCGTGGCCATCGGGAGCCCCGGCCTGGTCGACGAGGCCGAGGCGGCCGAGAAGGCGGGCCGGGCGTGGGACCGCTGCGCCTACCCGCAGGGCACCGGCCACCAGCTGCTGGCCATCGTCGGCTCGCCCGACCGCACCCCTGCGCTGGGCCAGCTGGACGTGCCCACCCTGGTGATCCACGGCGCGGCCGACCCGCTCGTCACCCCCTCGGGGGGCGAGGCCACCGCGGCGGCCGTCCCCGGCGCCGAGCTCCGCATGATCGAGGGCATGGGCCACGACGTGCCCCGACCCACTGGGCCGAGCTGGTCGACGACATCGCCGCCCTCGCCACCGGGGCCGACGTCCCGGCGGCGGGCTGACGGCACGGAGGAGCACCGCACCCATGGGACCCCTCTCCGGCACGCGCATGGTCGAGATCGCGGGCATCGGCCCCGGCCCGTTCTGCGCCATGGTCCTCGCCGACCTCGGCGCCGAGGTCATCCGCATCGACCGCCCGTCGGGCGGCTTCGGCGGCGGCGACCCGGCCACGCCGCCCGGCCGACCTGCTCAACCGCGGCCGCCGCTCGGTGGCCGTCGACCTGAAGTACCCGGAGGGCATCGAGACCGTGCTCGACCTGGTCGCCTCGGCCGACGCGCTGATCGAGGGCTTCCGGCCCGGCGTCATGGAGCGCCTCGGCCTCGGACCCGACGTGTGCCTGGCCCGCAACCCCCGCCTGGTCTACGGGCGCATGACCGGCTGGGGCCAGGACGGCCCCTACGCCTCCATGGCCGGCCACGACATCAACTACATCGCCCTCTCCGGCGTGCTCGCCCACCTGGGGCGCGCGGGCGAGCGGCCCACGCCGCCGATCAACCTGGTCGGCGACTTCGGCGGCGGCGGCATGCTGCTGGCCCTCGGCATCTGCGCCGCCCTGGTCGAGGCGGGCCGGTCCGGCGAGGGCCAGGTCGTCGACGCGGCCATGATCGACGGGTCGGCCCTGCTGATGACGATGATGCACTCGTTCCAGGCCATGGGCATCTGGAACGACGAGCGCGGCACCAACATGCTCGACACCGGCGCCCACTTCTACGACACCTACGAGTGCGCCGACGGCCGCTACGTGTCGATCGGGTCGATCGAGCCGCAGTTCTACGCCGAGCTGCTGCGCCTCACCGGCCTGGAGGGCGAGGACCTGCCCTGGCAGCAGGACCGCACCCACTGGCCCGAGCTCAAGGCCCGCCTGGAGGAGGTCTTCCGGGGCAAGACCCGCGACGAGTGGTGCGAGCTGATGGAGGGCACCGACGTGTGCTTCGCCCCGGTGCTGACCATGGCCGAGGCGGCCCAGCACCCCCACAACGTGGCCCGGGGCACCTTCACCGAGGTGGCCGGCATCACCCAGCCCGCGCCTGCCCCCCGCTTCAGCCGCACGCCGGGCGAGATCCGCCGGCCCCCGCCCCACGCCGGCCAGCACAGCGACGAGGTCCTGGCCGAGCTGGGCTACGACGCGGACCGCATCGCCGCCCTCCGCGAGGCCGGCACCATCGCCTGACCCGGGTCGCGCCACGTCGGGGTGGCGGTAGCGTCCACGCCGATGGCGACACTGGTCTGCTTCCACGCCCACCCCGACGACGAGGCCATCGGCACCGGCGGCCTCATGGCCCGGGTCGCGGCCGCGGGCCACCGGGTGGTGCTGGTGATCGCCACCCGGGGTGAGCGGGGCGAGGTCGTGCCGGGCGTGCTCGACGAGGGCGAGCAGCTCTCCATGCGCCGCACCGCCGAGGTCTACGCCTCGGCCGAGGCCCTCGGCGTGGCGCGGGTGGAGTTCCTCGGCTACGTGGACTCGGGGATGATGGGCGAGCCGAGCAACGACGAGCCCTGGACCTTCTGGCAGGCCGACGTGGAGTCGGCCGCCCGGCGCCTGGCCGCCCTGCTCGAGGAGGAGGGGGCCGACGCCCTCACCGTCTACGACGACCACGGCGGCTACGGCCACCCCGACCACATCCAGGTCCACCGCGTGGGCATGCGGGCCGCCGAGCTGGCCGGCACCCCCTGCGTGCTGGAGGGGACCATGAACCGCACGGCCATCAAGCGGATGGCCGCCGCGGCCCGGGGCGACGGCGGGTTCGACCTCCCCGAGGGCGTGGAGCCCCCCGACCCCGACGAGATGGACCTCGGCGTCGAGGAGACCGAGATCACCCACGCGGCCGACGTGGCCGCGGTGGCCGGGACCAAGCGCGCTGCGCTCCGGGCCCACCGCAGCCAGGTGGCCGACGACCACTTCTTCCTCGCCCTGCCCGACGACGCCTTCTCGCTGGCCTTCGGGACGGAGTGGTTCATCGGCCACGGCCCGGTCGACGACGAGGCCGGCCCCCTGCACGGCATCGTCGAGCCCTTCGCGCCGGCCTGAGCCCGGGCCCTCGTCCACCTCGCGTCGACCCGCCCGTCGCCGGGGCGCTACCGTCTCGCCGCCGGGCACGACCTCAGGGGGACCGACGGTGGCAGCAGACGCGGGAGCACGCAGGCGGAGGGCGGGAGGGTTCCTGGCCGTGGTGCTGGCGGTGGGCGCCGTCACCTTCGTGGGGGCGCCCTCGGCCGACGCCGCCGGCATCGACGACCTGCGCATCAACCAGGTCCAGGTCGTCGGCAGCCACAACAGCTACCACGAGCAGGCGCCGCAGTCGGAGAGCGACATCCGGGTGGCCGCCATCGGGCCCGAGGCCAACGACATGCTCCTCTACGACCACGCCCCCCTGCCCGAGCAGTTCCAGGGCCAGAAGGTGCGCCAGATCGAGCTCGACGTCTTCCGTGACGACGCCGGCGGCAAGTACGCCGACCCACTGATCCGCGAGTTCGCCGGCGGTGGCCCCTACGACCCGGCCATGGACCAGCCCGGCACCAAGGTCCTCCACGTCCAGGACGTCGACTACCACAGCACCTGCCTGTCGCTGGTCGCCTGCCTCCAGGCCGTCGAGTCCTGGTCCGATGCCAACCCGACCCACATGCCGATCGCCATCCTCCTCGAGCTGAAGGACGACGAGGTCCCCGTCGGCGGGTTCCCGTTCGTGGTCCCCGACCCCTACGACACCGCGGCCATGGACCGCCTCGACGACGAGATCCGCTCGGTCGTGGCGCCCGAGGACATGATCACCCCCGACGACGTGCGGGGCGGCGCCGCCACCCTCGAGGACGGGGTGCTGTCCACCGGCTGGCCCACGCTGGGCGACAGCCGGGGCAAGGTCATGTTCCTCATGGACAACGGCGGCGGGTACCGCACCGACTACCTCGCCGGCCACCCGAACCTCGAGGACCGGGTGATGTTCACCAACAGCGAGCCGGGCCAGCCCGACGCCGCCTTCGTGAAGGTCAACGACTCCCGGGGCAACGTCGGCGAGATCCAGCAGCTGGTGGCCGACGGCTACGTGGTCCGCACCCGGGCCGACGCCGACACCGTCGAGGCCCGGGAGGGCGACACCTCGGCCCGCGACGCGGCCTTCGAGAGCGGCGCCCAGTGGGTGTCGACCGACTACCCGGTGGCCTCCTACGCCGAGCCCTTCGGCACCGGCTACGTGGTCGAGATCCCCGGCGGCACCGTGGCGCGCTGCAACCCGATCAACGCGCCCTCCGACTGCGTGGCGGCCGACATCGACACCATCTACACGCCACCGGTCGTCGAGGAGCCGCCGAGCGAGGAGCCCCCGGCCGAGGAGCCGGTGACCCCGCCGGCCACGGGCCCGGCCGGGCCGGCCCAGCCCATCAGCACCGAGGCCCGCTTCACCGGCTGACCCCTCCCCGGCGGCCCCCGGCTCCCAGCCGACCGCCACATCCGCCTTATCTCAGGTTGCCCCCAGCCCTACCAGGGCTTTCGCGCCTCCTCCGTACGGTCTCCCCAACGCCACCGACGTCTGAGGAGACACGAGCGAGATGGACACGTCGACCTGGGCCCCGCACCCCCAGCCCCGCAGCCCGGAGCACCCGCCCACCGCGCCCACCGGGTGGGCCCCGCCGCCGCCCCCGCCTGCGGGCTACGGCACCGACCCCACCTCCTCGCAGTCGCCGAGCCCCCCCTGGGGGGCCACCGACACCGGGTGGCACCGCACCGACCCCGGCGTCCCGCCGGCCGGACCTCCGCCCCCACCCCCGGGAGGCACCCCTCCTCCCCATCGCTCCCGGGGGTGGGGACGGGCTGCCGCCCTCGGGGCCATCCTGGTCCTGTCGGCCGGCAGCTTCGTGGCCGGGCGTGCGCTCCACGACGACGCCCCCACCGACGCGGTGACCAGCGCGACCGGCGTGGCCACGACCCCTGTGCTGCCCGGGACCTCCGGTGACGACGAGCCGGTGGCCGACGTGGCCGCCGCCCTCAGCCCCGCGGTGGTGCAGATCGAGACCGGCAGCGGCCTCGGCTCGGGCTTCGTCTACGACGCCGACCAGGGGCTGATCATGACCGCGGCCCACGTGGTCGACGGCGCCACCGACGTCACCCTGCGCCTGGCCGACGGCCGGACCGCCGACGGCACGGTCGTCGGCGCCGACGACGGCTCCGACGTGGCCGTCGTGCGGACCGACGCCGACGGCCTCACCGCCGCCAGCCTCGCCCTCGACGACGACCCCGAGGTGGGCCAGCTCGCGGTCGCCATCGGCAGCCCGTTCGGGCTGGACCAGACGGTCACCTCCGGCATCGTCAGCGCCGTCGGCCGCACCGTGGAGACGCCCGGCGGCGCGGTGGCCATGGTGCAGACCGATGCCCCCATCAACCCGGGCAACTCCGGTGGCGCCCTGGCCGACCGCCAGGGACGGGTCATCGGCGTCAACGACTCCATCGCCAGCGAGTCGGGCGGCAACGTCGGCGTCGGGTTCGCGGTGCCCATCGGCACGGCCAAGCAGATCGCCGACCAGCTGGTGGCGGGACAGCCCATCGCCAACGGCTACCTGGGCGTGAGCGCCGGTGACGTCACCGACGGCTCCACCGAGGGCGCCCAGGTCGTGCAGGTCGAGCCGGGCGGCCCCGGCGACGACGCCGGCCTCCGGACCGGCGACGTGATCACCGCCGTCGACGACGGGTCGATCACCGCCTCCGCCGACCTGGTGGCCGCGATCCGCAGCCACGCCCCCGGCGACGAGGTGCAGCTGACGGTGGTCCGCCAGGGCGACGAGAGCCAGGTCAGCGTGACCCTCGGCGAGGCGCCCACCCGCTGACCCCGCCCCCAGATCCGGCACCGGGCGGCCGACCCCGCCGCCCGGTGCCGTCCCGACCCGAGCCACCCCGCCGCCACCGTCGTCGGCGGGGTCGCTCGCGCCCGAGCCGAGGTGCCCGACGGCACGCCCCGACGGTGGAGGTGTGACACGGGTCGGCGGCGAACATGTCACTACCGTGACATCCGACATGAGCGTCGACGCCGAGGCCGAGAGGGCCGCCGCGGCCGCCCCGGCCCGCCGGTCGATGGCCTACGTGCCCGCCCTGGACGGGTTGCGGGCCGTCGCCGTCGTGGGCGTGCTGCTGTTCCACGGCGGCGTCTCCTGGATCCCCGGCGGCTACCTGGGCGTCGACGTCTTCTTCGTCCTCTCGGGGTACCTCATCACCACCCTGCTGCTGCGGGAGAGGGTGCGCAGCGGCACGATCGACCTGCGGTCGTTCTGGACCCGCCGCCTCCGCCGCCTCCTGCCCGCCCTCCTGGTGCTGCTGGCGGTGGTCGCGGTGGCCATCCCGTTCCTCGTGGCCGCCCCCGAGCGGGCCAGCGTGCGGGGCGACGCCCTGGCCGCGCTGGCCTACGTGGCCAACTGGCGGTTCATCCTCACCGACCAGTCGTACTTCGCCGGTGCCCCGTCGCCGCTGCGGCACCTGTGGTCGCTCTCGGTGGAGGAGCAGTGGTACCTGGTGTTCCCGGTGGTCATGGCCGTCGTGCTGCGCCGGGCCCGGCGCATCGTCCCGCTCATCGTCGGGATGGCGGTGGCGACCCTCGCCACGCGCGCTGTGGATGGCCCACCTGGCCACCGGCGGCGGCCGACCCGTCCCGCGCCTACTACGGCACCGACACCCGGGCCCACTCCCTGCTGGCCGGGGCCCTCCTCGCCGCGGTGGCGGCGCAGTGGCCCCTCCACCGGTACCGCCGGGCCCTGAGCGTGGTCGGGCTGCTCGGCGCCCTCGGCGTGGTGGCCTCCTACGTGCTGGTGTCCGAGGGCGACCTCTGGATGTACCGGGGCGGCTTCCTGGGCCTGGCCCTGCTGACCGCCGGCCTGGTGGGGGCGGTGGCGCTGCCCCGCACCCCGCTGCCGTGGACCCAGGTGCTCGCGGTCGCCCCGCTGGTGGCCATCGGCCGGGTGTCCTACGGGCTCTACCTGTGGCACTGGCCCGTCAACGTGGCCCTGTCCCCGGAGCGCACCGGCCTCGACGGCGGCGGCCTCGACACCGTGGCCCTGCTCGCCCTGCGCACCGCCGTGGCCGTCGCCTTCACCCTCGCGTCGTACTGGCTCATCGAGCTGCCCATCCGGCGCAGGGGCATGGACGGCCTGCGCCTCCGGTTCCCGGGGCTGCCGGCGTCGCGGGTGGCCACCGGCATGGCGTGCACCGCCCTGGTGGTGTGGCTGCTGGTGGCGGGCACGGTGCGCACCCCGGCGGGCGAGACCACCACCGCCTCGGGCCTGCCGGCCGAGCTGGCCGGGATGGACGCAGGGGTGCCCGACCTGCCCGACACCACGGTGGCGACCATCCCCGACGACATCCGCCGGGTGGTCGAGAGCCAGGGCATCGACGCGGTGCCGCAGGACCGGCCCGTGAACGTGCTCACCGTGGGCGACTCCGTGGCCCTCACCCTGGCCTGGGGCGAGGCCAAGGCGCCCGACCGCCTCGAGGTCCGGTCCCGCGCCATCCTGGGCTGCGGCATCGTCGCCGGCTACGCCATCACGGGCGACCAGATCGACACGTCGGCCGACATGTGCGGCGACTGGCCCGCCTACTGGCAGGACGGGGTGGCCGAGTCCCAGCCCGACGTGGTGATGATCCAGTTCGGGGCGTGGGAGGTCTACGACCACGTCAGCGGCAACGGCACCATCGAGGCGGGCACGCCCCAGATGGAGGCCGCCATCCGCGACGGGCTCGACCGGGGGATCGAGGCGGTGCTGGCGGTCAAGCCCGACACCCGCTTCGTCATCGTCGGCGCACCCTGCATGCAGGAGCGGGACCCCCGCCTGGGAGGGACGGCCAGCCCCCGGAACGACCCGGACGCGGTGGCCTGGGTCGACGACGTCTTCGCCGACTACGCCGACGACCTCGGCGGCCAGGGCACCTACGTGGACCTGGGCGAGCTGCTGTGCCCCGACGGTGGGTTCGTCGACGACCTGGGCGAGGGCACCGTCCGCCCCGACGGCAGCCACTACGACAAGGCCCGCACCGGGCCCGTGTGGTCTTGGCTGGCGGACCGCATCGAGCCCTTCGCCCGCACGCCGGTCGCGCCGGGCGGGGCCACGGGAGCGGCCCAGGGGGCGACCGGCACGGCGCCCCCGCCGACGCCCACCTCCGCGCCGCCCGCCTGACCCCACCGGGGGGTCCGGCGCAGGGTGTCGGTGCCGCGCCCGGCGCCTCGTAGCATCGGACGCCCATGGAGATCGTCGTCGTCCTCGTCGTCATCGGTGTCGTCCTGGGGGTGGTCCTGGCCTTCGTCGGCCCCCGCCTCCGCAGCCGGGGCCCCGAGCTGGAGCCGCCGGCGCGCCCGTCGGTGGGCCGGGCCCCCGAGGTCGACGCCGGCGCGCCGGAGGGCGACGTCGACGTGCTCGAGCCCCCTGTCACCGAGGCCCCGCCCGAGGTCGTCGCCCCGGTCCGCCCCAGCTTCCGCGACCGCCTGGCCAAGGCCCGGGGCACGGTGTCGGGCTACCTCGGGTCGATCCTCTCCGCGGTGCCATCGACGACGAGACCTGGGACGACCTCGAGGAGGCCCTGATCCGGGCCGACGTGGGCGTGGGCCCGGCCACCGAGCTGCTCGACGCCGTGCGGGCCCGGGTGAAGGAGGACGCCATCGAGAGCCCCGAGCTGCTCCTGGACGCGGTGAAGGACGAGATGAAGGCCCGTCTCCAGGTCGACGACCGCACCCTCCACGCCGATGCCGGCGAGACCAACGTGTGGCTCTTCGTCGGCGTCAACGGCGTGGGCAAGACCACCACCATCGGCAAGCTGGGCAAGCGCGAGGCCGAGGTCGGCCGCACCGTGGTCATGGCCGCGGGCGACACCTTCCGCGCGGCTGCGGCCGAGCAGCTGGGCACCTGGGCCGAGCGCTGCGGCGCCAACCTCGTGCGGGGCGCCGAGGGGGCCGACCCCAGCTCCATCGTCTTCGACGGCATCACCAAGGCGGCGTCGATGGACGCCGACCTGGTCCTGGCCGACACCGCCGGGCGCCTCCACACCAAGAGCAACCTCATGGAGGAGCTGCGCAAGGTGCGCCGGGTGGCGGGCAAGGAGCCCGGCCACGTCACCGAGGTGCTGCTCGTCATCGACGCCACCACCGGCCAGAACGGCCTGGCCCAGGCCCGCGTGTTCACCGAGGCGGTCGAGGTCACCGGCGTGGTCCTGACCAAGCTGGACGGCTCGGCCAAGGGCGGCATCGTGCTGGCCATCCAGGCCGAGCTGGGCATCCCGGTGAAGCTGGTCGGCCTGGGCGAGACGGCCGACGACCTGGTCGCCTTCGACCCCGACGAGTTCGTCGACGCCCTCTTCGCCACGGGCTGACCGCGCCGGGCCCATCGACGTCCCCGCCGGCCCATCCTGAGTACGGTCGCGAGCATGTTCCTGTTCCGCCTGATCTTCTCGCCGGTGCGCATCGCGCTGTTCTTCGTCCGGATCCTGGGGTTCAGCCGGGTCGTGGTGTTCCTCCTGGGCGTGGCCGTGGGCCTGCTCGCCGCCCCCACCACCGGCGCCGAGATGCGGGCCCGCCTCCTGGCCGAGGTCGAGGCCCGCCGGGCCGCGGCGGGCCCGCCCCCTCCGCCCAGCGACCTGGTGTCGCCCCGCGCCTCGGGCTGAGACCGGCCCCCGGCACCCCCGGTGCGGGGGGAGCGACGGCGGTGACCAGGTAGCATCGCCAGCCGCATGTTCGACGCACTGACCGACCGCTTCGAGGGCATCTTCTCCCGTCTGCGCGGCAAGGGCCGCCTCGGCGAGGACGACGTCGACGAGGTCCTCCGCGAGATCCGCCTGGCCCTGCTCGAGGCCGACGTCAGCTTCACCGTGGTGCGAGGGCTTCGTGGCCCGCGTGCGGGAGGCCTGCGTGGGCCTGGAGCTGTCGGGGGCCCTCAACCCGGCCCAGCAGGTCATCGACATCGTCCACCAGGAGCTCATCGCCACCCTCGGCGGCGAGACCCTGCGCATCACCTACGCCTCCAAGCCTCCCACCGTGGTCCTCATGGCCGGCCTCCAGGGCTCGGGCAAGACCACCTCCTCGGCCAAGCTGGCCCGCTGGTTCAAGGCCCAGGGCCGCAACCCGCTGCTCGTCGGCGCCGACCTCCAGCGCCCCGCCGCCATCGAGCAGCTGCGCACCCTCGGCCGCCAGGTCGACGTGCCGGTGGTCTCCAAGGACGATGCCATCGGCGGCGAGGGCGGCGACCCCGTCGAGGTGGCCGAGAACGCCATCGCCGAGGCCCGGCGGCTCGGCCGCGACGTGGTCATCGTCGACACCGCCGGTCGTCTGTCGATCGACAGCGAGCTGATGGACCAGGTCCGCCGCATCGCCGACGTGACCCAGCCGCAGTACACGTTCCTGGTCGTCGACGCCATGACCGGCCAGGACGCCGTCACCACGGCCGAGAACTTCCACCAGGCCCTCGAGCTCGACGGCGTCATCCTCACCAAGCTCGACGGCGACGCCCGGGGCGGCGCCGCCCTCTCGGTGAAGGAGGTCGTGGGCCGGCCCATCGCCTTCGCCTCCAACGGCGAGAAGATCGCCGACTTCGACCTGTTCCACCCCGACCGCCTGGCCGGGCGGATCCTCGGCATGGGCGACGTCCTCACCCTGATCGACAAGGCCAAGGAGGCCTTCGACGACCAGCAGGCCGAGGAGGCCGCGGCCCGCCTCATGGAGGGCCAGTTCACCTTCGTGGACTTCCTCGAGCAGATGCAGCAGGTGAAGAAGATGGGCCCCATCTCCGGGCTCATCGGGATGCTGCCGGGCGTGCCCAAGGAGCTGCGCAACCAGGAGATCGACGACGGCGAGCTCGGCCGCATCGAGGCCATGATCACCTCGATGACCACCGAGGAGCGCCTGAAGCCCGACATCATCGACGGCTCCCGGCGGTCCCGGATCGCCAAGGGCAGCGGCTCGGACATCTCCGAGGTCAACGCCCTGCTCGACCAGTTCAAGCAGATGCAGAAGATGATGAAGGGCATGGGCATGGGGCCCAAGAAGGCCAAGAAGGGCAAGAAGAAGGGCAAGAAGGGCGGGCGGGTCACCCCCAAGGGCGGCCACCCCAAGGGCCCCCAGGCCGCCGACGCACGGTGCCCGGCCTGCCCGACCCCGGCGAGTTCCGGCTCCCCGGGGTCTGACGAAGCTCCCGCAGCCCGTCGGCGCCCACTTGTGCGCCGGCCGGGCCAGCGGCAAGCATGGACGGTCGGCCCTCGCGGCCGTGCGCACGACGACAGAGAGAGAACAGACCGTGGTCAAGCTCCGCCTCATGCGGATGGGCAAGAAGAAGCAGCCGACCTACCGCCTGGTGGCGGCCGACAGCCGTTCGCCCCGCAACGGTCGGTTCATCGAGATCCTGGGCACCTACCAGCCCCGTCGTGAGCCCTCCACGATCCGGATCGACAACGTCAAGGCCGTCGACTGGCTGCGGAAGGGCGCCCAGCCCACCGAGCGGGTCCAGAAGCTGCTCGAGATGTCCGGCGCCTGGAAGCACTTCAAGGACGGCACCGAGCCCGAGCCGCTGGCGCCCCCGGTCCCGACGACCGCCCGGTCGCTCCCGAGGCCGCCGAGGCGGCAGCCTCGTGAGCGACGAGGCCGAGACCAGCGAGGACACCGAGGTCGCCACCGACGAGGGCGGCACCCTGCCGGCGCCGACCGCGGTCGCCGTGCTCGAGTACCTGGCCAAGGCCCTGGTGGCCAACCCCGACGAGGTGCGGGTCGAGGTCGACGAGAGCGACGGCCTGACCTTCAACGTCACCGTCGCCGACGGCGACATGGGCCGGGTCATCGGCAAGCGGGGCCGGGTGGCCAACGCGATCCGCGACATCAGCCGGGCCGCCGCCGCCAGGGACGGCGAGACGGCGTCTCCATCGAGTTCGTCGACTGACGGTCGTCGTGGACGCCGCCCGACGACCTGCTCGAGGTCGGTCGGGTCGACAAGGCCCACGGCCTCCGGGGCGAGGTCATCGTCGCCCTCACCACCGACCGCACCGAGCGCGTGGCCCCCGGCTCGCGCCTCTGGGTCGGCGACGTCGAGCGCGAGGTGCGTGCGCTCGGGCCCCCACCAGCACCGCTGGATCGTCGCCTTCGCCGGCGTCGACGGCCGGGAGGAGGCCGAGGCCCTCCGCGGCGCTGGTCCTGACCGCCCCGCCCACTCGACGCCGACGACGGGGCCATGTGGGTCCACGAGCTGGTCGGCGCCGAGGTGGTGCTGCCCGACGGCACCGCCGTGGGTGCGGTCGAGGCCGTGCAGGACAACCCGGCCCACGAGCTGCTCGTCCTCGACTCGGGGGCCCTGGTGCCGGTCGTGTTCGTCACCGACGCCGTCGGGCCTGCCCGGCCCGGGTGGTGATCGACCCGCCCGAGGGCCTGCTCGACGACGACCTCGCCGCCCCCTGACGGTCGCCGCCGTGCGCATCGACGTCCTCACCATCTTCCCGGACCTGGTCGACGCGTTCGCGCGGCCAAGCCTGCTGGGCAGGGCCCGACGCGGCGGGCTGCTCGACGTGCGGGTGCACGACCTGCGCACCGGCACCGACGACCCCCACCGCTCGGTCGACGACGCCCCCTTCGGCGGGGGCGCCGGGATGGTGCTGCGGGCCGAGCCCCTCGCCCGGGTGGTGGAGGCCGTCGACCCGCCCCGGCCGCTGCTCCTGCTCGGTCCCGGCGGCCGTCGCCTCGACCAGGCCTGGGCCCGGGAGCTGGCCGCGGGGGAGGGGTTCTCGCTGCTCTGCGGGCGCTACGAGGACGTCGACCACCGGGTGCGGGCCCACGTCGTCGACGGCGAGGTGTCGATCGGCGACTACGTGCTGGCCGGCGGCGAGGTCGCGGCCATGGTGGTGCTGGAGGCGGTCGGGCGCCTGGTGCCGGGGGTGATGGGCAACGAGGCCTCGGCCGACCGAGGAGTCCTTCGCCGACGGGCTGCTCGAGTACCCCCAGTACACCCGGCCGGCGGACTGGCGGGGCCACGAGGTGCCCGAGGTGCTCCGCTCCGGCGACCACGCCCGCATCGCCCGCTGGCGCCGGGCCCAGGCCCTGCACCGCACCCTGGCCCTGCGCCCGGACCTGCTGGCGGCCCGGGGCGGGCTCACCGCGGAGGAGGAGGCCCTGCTCGACGATGTCGCCCCCGTCGACGGCCCCGGCTTTCGCCCCGCGGGCCGGGACGGCTAGCGTGATCCGTCGCCCCTGAGCCGACCCTGCGGCTCCTGGCGGCGGACCGTCCACCCGGCCCCCGCCCCTCCCACCTGAAGGATCGCACGCGCCATGAACCGCCTCGACGTCATCGACACCGCCACCATCGAGACCAGCAGCGCGACGCGGGCCGAGCCCGTCCCCGCCTTCGGCGCAGGCGACACCCTCAAGGTCCACGTCCGTGTGATCGAGGGCAACAAGGAGCGGGTCCAGGTCTTCCAGGGCGTGGTCATCAAGCGCCAGGGCGCCGGGGTCCACGAGACCTTCACCGTGCGCAAGGTCAGCTACGGCGTCGGCGTCGAGCGCACCTTCCCGCTGCACACCCCCAACGTCTCCCGCATCGAGCTGGTGAGCCGGGGCGACGTGCGCCGGGCCAAGCTCTTCTACCTGCGCGACCGGGTCGGCAAGGCCGCCAAGGTCCACGAGAAGCGCGACCCCAGCACCATCAAGTAGGCGCCCGGTGCCCGGCGGGCACCCGCCCGACCGGCGGCGCCAGCAGCTGGGCGCCCACGGCGAGCAGCGTGCCGTCGAGTGGTACGAGGCCCGCGGCTGGGCCGTGGTGGCCCGCAACTGGCGCGACGGCCGCCGGGGCGAGATCGACCTCGTCGTGCGGCGGGGTGACGTCGTCGCGGTCTGCGAGGTCAAGACCCGCACCAGCGCGGCCTTCGGCCTGCCCGCCGAGGCCGTGACCCCGGACAAGCAGGCTCGCATCCGCCGCCTGGGCGCGGCGTGGCTGGCCCAGGCCGGCCTCGGCCCCGTCCAGGTCCGCTTCGACGTGGTCGCCGTCCTGGCCGGCGAGGTGGAGGTCATCGAGGACGCGTTCTGAGGCGGGGCCCGGAGGTCGGCGTCAGCCGACGTGGGCGGCGACGGCCCGGAGGGCCGCGGTGGCCTCGGCCGTGGCCGCGGCCAGGTCCAGGGTCTGCACCGCCCCGTCGTCGACCACCACGGCACCGTCGACCACCACCGTGCGCACGTCGCCGGGGCGGGCCCGGAGGGCCAGCGACGGGACCGGGTGGCGGCTGCCCAGGTGGTGCGGGCCCGAGGTGTCCACCACGACCAGGTCGGCTCGCATCCCGGCCCGCAGCGAACCGAGCGCCCCCGGACGCCCCATCGCCACCCCGGCGTCGGTCGCCATGGCCAGCGCCTCCTCGGCCAGCAGGGCGTCGTCGGCGCCGCCGGCCTCGCGCTGGGCCATCAGGGCAGCGTGGACCAGGTCGAAGGGCGTGGGCACCATCGAGGGCGAGTGGTCGCTGCCGAGCACGATCGGGACGCCGGCGGCGACCAGGCGGGGCACGGACAGCCGGTGCATGGTCCCCCAGCCGAGCATGGTGTTGCCCAGAGGGTTGTGGTTGACCGTCGCGCCGGACCGGGCCAGCACCTCGACGGCGTGGTCGTCGGCGTTGCCCACGTGCATGGCCGTGGTGTGGGGCCCCAGCACCCCCGTGGCCTCGAGCCGGTCGACGGGGTCGGCGCCGTGGACCTCCCGGTGCAGGGCGTCGGAGTCCTCGTCGATCAGGCAGTGGACGTGGACGGGGACGCCGGCCTCGGCCGCCAGGGCGGCGATGCCGATGAGCAGCTCGTCGCTGCAGGCGGTGGGCTCGACCGCGGAGACCAGCGCCCGGACCCGGCCGCCGGCCCGACCGTCCAGGCCGTCGACCAGGTCCCGGGCCCCCGCCAGCAGCTGGTCGGCGTCGGCCTGGCGGCCGAGAGCGCCGTCCTCGACCCACAGGTCGGCCAGCGAGGGGCCGGTGGCCAGCCGGATGCCCACCTCCTCGGCGGCATCGGCGATGCCCTCGAGCCCCGCGCTGCCGGCATCGACGACGCTGGTGGTGCCGGCCGCCAGCAGGGCGCCGAGCACCGGGCGCAGGACGGCGCGGGTGACCTCGGCCGGCACCGGCGTCGAGGTCATGCGGGCCACGAGGGTGAGGAGGTCGGCCGGTCCGGCCCCGCCGCCGAACAGGGAGGGGCCGGTGGCCCGCTCGTGGGCCAGGGGCGTCACGAGGAACGAGGAGAGGTGGACGTGGGCATCGACGAAGCCGGGCGAGACCACGCCGCCACCCGCATCGATGGTCCGCGCCGCGGTCCAGCGCTGACCGATCTCGGCGCAGGGCCCGAGGGCGGCGATCTCGCCGCCCACGACGGCGACGGCGTGGTCCGGGCGGACCGCCCCCGGCGCGTCCAGGTCGAGGAGGTCGCCGCCGGTGACCAGCAGGTCGCAGGTGTCGCGCCGCTCGCTCATCGGTGTGCCGTCGGGTCGAGGGGTGCGCCGACCGGGGTGCTCGTCGCCAGGCGCCGATGAGCGCCGACGGCTCCGCTCGCGGCGCTCGCTCCGCCGTCAGAGGGCCCGTGTCGTCTGGTTCGCTCGCTCACGGGGCCTCGTCGGGGAGGCGGCGCATGAACGACCAGAGGCCGCCCTCGGGGTCCCGGGCGCTGTACTCCCGGTAGCCGTAGGGCTGGTCGACCGGTCGGTAGACGACGTCGGCGCCCTTGGCCGCGGCCCGCCGGTGGTGCTCGTCCACGTCGTCGACCATGACCGCCACCGACGCGGTGGCGGCCCCGAGGGTGCGGGGTGAGGCCAACCCGAACTCGGGTGACTCCGGGTGCAGCCAGATCACCCCGTCGCCGGCGTCCACCGTGCCGTGGACCGGCGTGCCGTCACCGTCCCTGGTGAGCTCGCCGGGGCCGAGGTCGAAGACCTCGACGAGGTGGTGCAGGGCCGCCTCCAGGTCGGCGTAGACGAGGATCTGGATGCGCTGCTCGATGTCGCGCTCGAACGTGGTCATCTCGTTCAGGACCTCCATGAGGTGATCGGTGGGGTCGTCGCTGGAGTCGGTGTCGGCGAGGAGCTGGAGCAGGCCCGACCGCAGGCGGTTGGCCGCCAGCAGCCGTGCCTCCAGGTCGGACAGGTGGGATCGGAGCACGTCGGCGAGGCTCCAGTCGTCGCCGTCGAGGGCCGCCTCGATCTCCCGCAGCGACATGCCGAGGCGGCGGAGCACGCAGATGCGGTAGAGGCGCTCCACCGTCGCCTCGTCGTAGAGGCGGTGGCCGGAGTCGGTCCGGTGCGACGGCGTGAGGAGCCCGATGGCCTCGTAGTGGTGCAGCGTCCGGGCCGTCACCCCGGCCGCTGCTGCCACCTCTCCGACCTTGCGACCGTGCGCTCGTGGCTCCATGGAGCGGACGGTACGACCTCACGTCGCGTGAGGGTCAAGGGGCCTCGTCCGGATCCCCCTCCGCGGCGCGTGTCGGTGCCCGCCGGGCATGCTCGGGGCGTGGTCACCGTGCGCCCCGCCCGTGAGGACGACCTCCCGGCCCTCACCACCATCGCCAACGTGGCCGTGGAGGAGACGACGGCGGAGTGGACCGAGGTGCCCCACACGGTGGAGGACCGGCGGGCGTGGCTGGCCGAGAAGCGGCGCCGGGGCCATGCCGTGCTGGTGGCCGAGGTCGACGGCGAGGTCGTCGGGTGGGCCGCCTACGGCGACTTCCGCGACACCGAGCGCTGGCCCGGGTACCGCGCCACCGTCGAGCACACGATCCACGTGGCCGAGGACGCGTGGGGCCGCGGCGTGGGGCGCGCCCTGATGGGTGCGCTGGGCACCGCGGCGCGCGCGGCCGGCAAGCGGACCCTGGTGGGCGGCATCGACGGCGCCAACCAGCGCTCGCTGGCCTTCCACGAGCGCCTGGGCTTCCGCGAGGTGGGACGGCTCCCGGGGATCGGCGAGAAGTGGGGTCGGCGCCTCGACCTGGTGCTGGTCCAGCGCGACCTCGTCCCGCAGGGGTGACCGACCGCCGGGTGCGGGCGATCAGGCGGCGGGGGTGCGCTCCACCACGTCGTCGGGGTCGATGTCGAGGTGGGCGTAGAGGTTGGCCGCGAAGCGGTCGCCGGTGCGCTCCATGGACTCGTCCATCACCCTCTCGACGGCCCGGCGCGACACGCGGGGGAGGGGGAGCTCGACCCAGATCGTGATGTCGATGAACAGGCGGGTGCGCCCGTCGCCCAGGTCGGTGAGGGTGTAGGTGCCGTCGGCCCCGGCTCTCTCCCCGGCCCCGCCGGGCGGGTCGTGACGGAAGTCGATGCGCTCCTGGTCGACGAGGTGCATGCGCTCGGAGAAGGAGGGCGCCACCGACACGCCGAGGGCGGAGATGCCGCTCAGCTGCCAGCACCACAGGTCACCGTCGGTGGAGATGGCCCTGATGAGCGGGGTGAAGCGGGCCAGCAGGTCGGGGTCCGAGAGGACCTCCCAGATGGCCGAGGGCGCGACGGGCACCTCGGCCTCGGACACGTTGCGGCTCTCGAAGCGGGTCATCGGGCCTCCTCGCCGAGCGGCGCGGGGTCGGGGTCGGGGCTGGGCTCGGGTGTCGGTCGGGGGAGGGGCGGCTCGTGGCCGGGCGCGGTGCCCGGGGCCGGTGGGCGGGTGCGGGCGGCGGGCGTCTCGTGCCGGCGCTCGGCGGCCACCGCCTCCTCGGCCGGGTCGCTGCCGTCGCAGCCCTCGAGGGGCCACACGAAGGTCAGCATCCCGGTCCAGAGCACGTGGGCCACGATCGGCGCCACCAGGCCCCCGCTCCACCAGAAGAGCAGTCCCCACACGGCCCCTCCGAGGAGGGCGGCCAGGCCGAGGGCCCACTTGCGCTCCACGGCCTGCACCGCGGTGTAGGCGGCCAGGGCGGCGACCAGGCCGACCCGGTCCTGCACGAAGCCGCGGAAGAAGACCTCCTCGGCCACGCCCATGGCCACCACCGCCCCGACCGTGTACCAGAGCCGGCTGCGGTCGCGGATGGCGTAGAGGTCGTTGATCTGGGCCAGGAAGCTGGGGAAGAGCCGGCACAGCACGGCGTGGCCGATGTGGGTGGCGACGAGCCAGGCGCCGCCCACGCCGAGGCCGAGGGCGACCTCGACCGGCGTGATCGGTCCGACCACCTCGTCGAGCCGGCCCTCCGAGGCGAGGGCGGCCACCGAGTAGCCGACGAGGACCGCGGCCGCGACCCACGACCGGGTCCAGAGCCCCCGGCGGGGCGGGAGGAAGAGGAAGCACCAGACGCCGAGGGCGAGGAGGAGGCCGACGACGAGGAGCATCCCTCCCTGCCTACCCATGTGCGTGGGTTCACAACAACCGGGGTAGGGCTGGGCCATGCAGATCCTGCTCACCGGAGCCAGCGGGGCGGTGGGCGCGGAGCTGGCCCTCGCCCTCGACGCCGCAGGTCACGAGGTCGTGGCCGCCACCCGCCGGCCCGACGCCCACGCCGGTCCGGGCCGGGCTGTGACCTTCGACCTCGACGGACCTGACGCCGACCTGGACGCGGCCATGGAGGGGGCCGACGCCGCCTACTACCTCGTCCACGCCCTCGACCGCCGCGACGTGGTCGCCATCGACCGGGCCCGGGCCGAGCGCTTCGGTGCCGCCTGGGGAGCCGATCGGCCCGTCGTCTACCTGGGGGGGCTGGGGCCGGCCGACACGGGGTCGCCGCACCTCCGGTCCCGCCACGAGGTGGGTGAGGTCCTGGCCGCGCGGTGCCGCACCGTCGAGCTGCGGGCCTCCATCGTCATCGGGCCCGACAGCCTGAGCTTCCGGCTCCTCCGGGTCCTCTCCTGCGCGGCGAGCACCTCGCCCCTGCCGGTCGCGGTCCCGGCCGCCTCGGCCGCCCTCACCCAGCCCATCGCCCAGCGCGACCTCACCGCCGCCCTCGTCGACGCCCTGGATCTCGCGCCCGGCGTCTACGAGGTCGGCGGCGACGAGGTCCTCAGCTTCCGCGCCCTGCTGGAGCGGGCCGCCGCAGCCCAGGGCCGCACCCTCCGCACGGTGCCTGCGGTCCCCCTCGGCGCCGACTGGTTCGGGCCACTGGCCTCGCTCGTCGCCGGCGTCGACCCGTGGGCCACCACGTCGCTGTTCGCCAGCATGGCCACCGAGACGGTGGTCGACGACGCCCGCCGGCCCGCGGGCGCCGACGGCCGGGCCACCGACCTCGACACCGCCCTGGCCCTCGCCCTGGAGGGCTGAGGCCGCGTCGGGGCCGGGCGTGGGGAGGGCCGGCGCCGCCGGTACCGTCGACGCATGGTTGACGACGCAACGACCGAGGCCGAGCACCAGCAGCAGGGCGTGTACCTGGTCGAGGGAGGCTCCTTCGAGCGCGACCAGAGCTACATCGACGACCGCGTCACCGCCGACGGGTCGTCGGGCTGGCCGGTGGAGGCCGACCGCTACCGCCTGGTCGTGGCCCGGGCCTGCCCGTGGGCCAACCGCGCCATCATCGTGCGCCGCCTGCTGGGCCTGGAGGGCGCCCTGTCCATGGGCGTGTGCGGGCCGACCCACGACGCCGACTCGTGGACCTTCGACCTCGACCCCGGCGAGGTCGACCCCGTGCTCGGCATCCCCCGCCTGAAGGACGCCTTCGAGGCCCGGTTCCCGGGCTACCCCCGGGGCATCACCGTGCCGGCCATCGTCGACGTGCCCACCGGCGGCGTGGTCACCAACGACTTCCGTCAGATCACCGTCGACATGTCGACCCAGTGGACCGCCTTCCACCGCGACGGCGCGCCCGACCTCTACCCGGAGGACCGGCGCGACGAGATCGAGGAGGTGGCCCGGCTCGTCTTCGAGGACGTGAACAACGGCGTCTACAAGTGCGGCTTCGCCGGGTCGCAGGAGGCCTACGACGAGGCCTACGACGCCCTCTTCGCCCGCCTCGACTGGCTCGAGGACCGCCTCTCGTCGCAGCGCTACCTCGTCGGCGACACCCTCACCGAGGCCGACGTCCGCCTGTTCACCACCCTCGCCCGGTTCGACCCCGTCTACCAGGTGCACTTCAAGTGCAACCGCAACAAGCTCACGGAGATGCCGGTGCTCTGGGCCTACGCCCGCGACCTGTTCCAGACCCCGGGCTTCGGCGACACCATCGACTTCCTGCACATCAAGCAGCACTACTTCCTGGTCCACACCGACCTGAACCCGTCGGGGGTGCTCCCGAAGGGGCCCGACCTGTCGGGCTGGCTCGCCCCCCACGGCCGCGAGGACCTCGGCGGCCGCCCCTTCGGCGACGGCACGCCCCCTGGACCGCCGGTCGACGGCGAGGTCGTGCCCGCCGCCCACACCGTCGGCTGAGCCGACGCGCGAGCATCGACCCATGGCTGCACCGATCGTCGAGAGGGCCCTGCCCGCCACCCCGTTCGCCTCGCTCGAGGCGTACCGCGACGCCGGCGGGGGCGCGGCCTGGAGGCGGCCCGCCGCCTCGGCCCCGACGCCACCATCGACGAGGTCGCCGCCTCCGGACTCCGGGGCCGGGGCGGCAGCGGCTTCCCCACCGGGGTGAAGTGGCGCACCGTGGCCGACTTCGCGTCGGCCGGGGAGCCCACCACCGTCGTCGTCAACGGGGCCGAGGGCGAGCCCGGCACGTTCAAGGACCGCACCCTGCTGCGGCGCACCCCCTACGCCGTGCTCGAGGGCGCCCTCGTGGCCGCCCTGGCGGTGGGCGCCGACCGGGTGGTCGTGGCCGTCAAGGAGTCCTTCGGCCCCGAGCGGGAGCGCCTCGGCGCAGCGATCGAGGAGATCACCGCCGCCGGGTGGTGCGACGACGTCAACGTCGGCGTGGTCCTCGGGCCGAGCTCCTACCTGTTCGGGGAGGAGACCGGCCTGCTCGAGGTGGTCGCCGGGCGCCCGCCCTTCCCCCGCATCGCCCCACCCTTCCGCCACGGCACCGAGGAGGCGGGTTCGGCCCCCGACCGCTCGGCTGGCTCCGACATGGCCGAGGTGGGCCCCGACGGCCCGGCCCCCACGCTGGTGAACAACGTCGAGACCATGGCCCACGTGGCCGGGATCCTGGCCGAGGGCGCGGCCTGGTTCCGCACCCTCGGCACCGAGGAGTCGCCGGGCACGATCATCTGCACCGTCAGCGGCTCCACCGCCCGGGCCGGCGTGGCCGAGGTCCCCATGGGCACCCCCCTCGACAGCGTGATCGAGGCCCTGGGCGGCGGAGCCCGCGACGGCCGGCGGCTGGTCGCCGCCACCTCCGGCGTGGCCAACCCGTTCATCCCGGCCCAGCTCTTCGACACCCTGCTCACCTACGAGCACATGCAGGCCATCGGCAGCGGGCTCGGCGCGGCCGGGTTCCTGGTGTTCGACGACGCCGACGACATGGCTGCGGTGGCCGCCGGCATCTCCCGGTTCCTGGCCGTGGAGTCCTGCGGCCAGTGCACGCCGTGCAAGGTCGACGGCCTGGCCCTGGCCGACCGCCTGGCCAAGGTGTGCACCCAGGACTCGGGCCCCGAGGACCTGGCCGTCATCGAGGACAAGGTCCAGTCGGTCGCCACCGGCGCCCGCTGCTACCTCGCCACCCAGCACGAGGCGGTGCTGAAGAGCCTGGCCGAGGTCTTCCCTCGCGCCCTGTCGGTCCACGTCGACGACACCGTGGCCATCACCGAGGTCCCGCTCATCGCCCCCATCGTCGACATCGTCGACGACATCGCGGTGGTCGACGAGACCCAGGCCACCAAGCAGCCCGACTGGTCCCACGACGCCACCGACTCGGGCAAGACCCCCGTGGAGATCAGCGGCCCGCCCTCCGCCTGACCCCACCGATCCGGATGGTCAGCGCGGGCCGCGCCGGTCGCGCTGCTCCCAGCACGACCGGTGCCAGTGGCGGCGGTCCTGGGGGGCAGCGACCGGGACCACCACCAGGTGGCCCGTCCCCGCTGCGACGGTGCCGTGGCAGCCGGGGCAGGCGTAGGGCTTGGTCGCCTGGTACGGCTGCACCGGCCGGACCTCCACGGTGGTGCCGCCGTGCTCCTCGGTGCGCGTGGCGTCGCGCCGGGCCCACGCCGGGAGGCCCGGCCCGTCCACGCGCCGAGGGCCCCGGCCGCCGGCGCGGGCCTTCCTCACCGGCCCCTCACCCGAGCAGGGCCCAGGCCACCAGGGCCACGCACACGAGCAGGGCCGCCGCGACCAGCACGTAGTCGGCCGGGCCGCGGCGGGTCTGGCGGTGCGGGTTGAAGCCCATGGCCGTCAGTATCGTGCCGGCCATGCCCGACCCGCACCTCGATGCCCTCCGGCTGGACCGGGCCGACGGGGTGGTCACCATCACCCTCGACCGGCCCGACCGCAAGAACGCGCTCGACACCACCATGGCCCGGGAGCTGGGGGAGGTGCTCACCGACGTCTCGGCCGACGGCGACGTGCGGGTGGTCGTGCTGACCGGGGCGGGCGACGCCTTCTGCTCCGGCGCCGACCTGGCCGACGGCGGCCCTGCCGCGACCAACGGCCTGGCCCGCATGCGCGCCCTGCACGGCCTGGCCCAGCTCCTCCACGACGTGCCCCAGCCCACGATCGCCCGCATCAACGGCGTGGCCGCCGGGGCCGGGCTCAACCTGGCCCTGGGCTGTGACCTCACCATCGCCTCCACCGAGGCCCGCTTCTCGCAGATCTTCGCCCGCCGGGGCCTCTCCACCGACTTCGGCGGGGCCTGGCTGCTGCCCCGGCTCATCGGCCTGCACCGGGCCAAGGAGCTGGCCCTGCTGGCCGACATCGTCCCCGCGGCCGAGGCCGAGCGCCTGGGCCTGGTCAACCGGGTCGTGGCCCCCGAGGACCTCGACGCCGCGGTGGCCGACTGGGCCGAGCGCCTGGCCGCCGGGCCACCGATCGCCCTGACCCAGACCAAGCGGATGCTCAACCGCTCCTTCGAGGTCGGCTGGGAGGCCCAGCTCGAGGCCGAGTCGACGGCGCAGGCCTACAACTTCTCCACCGCCGACACGGCCGAGGCCATGCGGGCCTTCTTCGAGAAGCGGTCGCCGGACTTCACCGGCCGTTGAGGGGACCTCCGCAGGCTCACCGGCGGGGTGGCCGGTGCCACTGGGTGGCCGACACGTGGGCCCGCTCGCTCAGCTTGGCGTGGATGTGGGTGGTGAGCTCGGAGGTGAGGTCCAGCAGCTCGACCCCGTAGCGCCACGTGGGGTCGCCCCGCTCGCCGACCACCCGACGGATGGTCACCGGACCGGTGACGTCGTCCACGGTCACGGTGACGGTGTCGCCCACCTTCAGGTGGTCGTTGGCGGGGGCCTCCACCAGCAGCCCGGTCACCGAGACGTCGACCAGGGCGGCGGCCTGGCCCCGTCGGGGGCCGAACAGGCGGCGGGTGGAGCCGGGGCCCCGCGGCGGCCACCAGCGGATCGAGATGCCGTCGTGGTCGCTGCGCTGACCGATGCGGCGTTCCACGCGGCTCCTCCCCCTGCTGCCGACCCGCGCGGTCGGCTCGAGCGTCCTCTCCGTGACGATCGGCGGCGACCCGGTGATGTTGAGCGCCCGTCGCCGCCTCCGGGCGCGGGCCCCGGCCGTCTCAGCCCGGCGCGTCGGGGGCCGGGAGCCCGTCGGCGAGGGTGCGGGCGACGCTGCGTCCCAGATGGCTGAAGGCCCAGGACCGCAGCGGCTCGGTGGGGCGGCCCAGGCCGCCGACCGAGCCTCGGCCCGGCGCCGGCGACCGCTCCTCGATCAGCACGCCGAGGGCGACGAGGTGCCCCATCAGCACCGGCCAGAGCGACTCGGGCAGGCCGGTGGTGCCCTTGAGCTGGTTCGAGAGGTGGAAGTCCCGCCGGGTCGCGTAGGCGACGCCGTCGTGGTCCTGGGTCCGGGGCTGCTCGCTGCGGACCAGGAAGGCGACCAGCCGCACGTGCGCGGCGTCGAGCGCGGCCAGGGTGGCGACCACCGCCCGGGCCTCCTCGAGGGCCTCGTCGTCGCGGGCGTCGAGCGCGGCGCGGAGGGCCCGGCCGAGGGCGCGGGGCAGGCGCGGCTCGGCGGTGGCGACGGCCGCCTCCACCGCCCGCACCAGCACCTCGTCGAGGCGCTCGTCGGCCGTGGCCGCAGCCAGGGCGGCGTCGACGGTCAGCCCGGCGGCGTCGAGCAGGGCGGCGCCCCGTGCCGCGGCCCGGTCCCGGCGGGCGCCGAGGTAGGCACCGCCCGCCCCGGGTCCGGGGTCGGCGAGGCCCAGGGCGAGGTCGACCGCGGCGGAGCCCGAGGTCCGCGGCGTGCCGGGCCGACGCCCGTCCGGCGCTCCCGGTGGGCGGGGTGGGGGAGTGGTGTCGGCCGCGCCCGTGGTCGGTCGCAGGGGCGGCCCTGCCTTCTCTGGTGCGGTCACCGACGCCCCTCTCGCTCCCGGGCGGGAGGCCCCGGAGGCTACCGATCGACTCCGCGTCGGCGGTGCACCTCACCGGGGGCCGTCGCGTCCGCCCGGTCCCCGGGGGTCGTCGGCGCGGTCGGAGGTCTGGCTGTCAGACCCCCTGGGTAGGGTCGGACCCACGCTCGTCGGCCGGCGTCACGGCCCTCCACCGCTCGCCGCGCGGCACCCGCCGCGCCGACCGCAGGGAGGGCCTCCGTGCTCGCCACCGTCCCGTCCGCCACCCTCCTCGGCGTCGAGGGCCGCCCCGTCCGCGTCGAGGTCCACGTGGGCTCCGGCCTGCCCGGCTTCACCGTCGTGGGCCTGCCCGACGCGTCGTGCCGCGAGGCGCGCGACCGCGTCCGCGCCGCCATGGTCTGCTCCGAGCTGGTCTGGCCCACCAAGCGGGTCACCGTCAACCTGGCCCCCTCGTCGGAGCGCAAGGTGGGCAGCGGCCTCGACCTGGCCATCGCCCTGGCCCTGCTGGTGGCGTCGGACCAGGTGCCCGTCGAGGCTGCCGCCGGGTTGGCCTGCCTCGGGGAGCTGGGCCTCGACGGCACCCTCCGCCCCGTCCCCGGCATCGTCTCACTGGTCGACGCGGTGACGGCCGACGGGGTCGTCGTCCCGGCCGCGTCGGCGCCCGAGGCCCGCCTGGTCGGCGGCCTGCAGGTGCGCGCCGTCGAGCGGCTGTCGGACCTGGTGCTGGCCCTCCGGGGCGAGGCGCCCTGGCCGGACCCGCCCGACCCGCCGCCGGCCCCTCCGGAGCCGCCCCCGCCCGACCTGGCCGACGTGCGGGGCCAGCCCATGGCCCGCCAGGCCCTCGAGGTGGCGGCCGCCGGCGGTCACCACCTCCTGATGGTCGGCCCGCCCGGGGCGGGAAAGACCATGCTGGCCCGACGCCTCCCGGGGCTGCTCCCGCCCCTCGACCGGGCCGACGCCCTGGCTGCCACCCGGGCCTGCTCGGCCGCCGGCGTCGGCATCGCCGGCGGGGGACTGGTGTCGCGACCGCCGTTCCGGGCGCCCCACCACTCCTCGACCATGGTCTCGCTCGTCGGCGGGGGCACCGCCGCCATGCGTCCCGGCGAGCTCTCCCTCGCCACCGGGGGGTGCCTCTTCCTCGACGAGCTGGGGGAGTTCCCGCCCTCGGTCGTCGACGCCCTCCGCCAGCCCTTGGAGGAGGGCGTCGTCCGCGTGGCCCGGGCCCGGGCCACCGTCACCCTCCCGGCGCGGTTCCTGCTGGTGGCGGCCACCAACCCGTGCCCCTGCGGCGAGGCCACCGAGCCCGGTGCCTGCCGCTGCTCCGACGCGGCACCGGGCGCGCTACCGCCGGCGGCTCAGCGGACCCGTGCTCGACCGCTTCGACCTCCGCATCGAGGTGCACCGGCCCGACCCCGCCGCACTCCTGGCCCCGACCCCCGAGGAGGGGTCGGCCGCGGTGGCGGCGCGGGTCGTGCAGGCCCGAGCCCTGGCCCGGGCCCGGGGGGTCGCGGCCAACGCCGCCCTGCCCGGCGACCGCCTCGACGAGGTGGCCCCGCTGACCTCGGGTGCCTCCCGCATGCTCGAGGCCGCCCTGCGCCAGGGCCGCCTCACCGCACGGGGCTGGCCCGGGTGCGCCGGGTCGCCCGCACCATCGCCGACCTCGACGGGGTCGACCCCGCCGGGGCCCTCGACGTCGAGGCGGTGGCCCTGGCCATGGCCTTCCGGGCCGACGCCGCACCCCTGGACGCGGTGGCATGACCGCGCCCCCCGCACCCCCGGCCGACCCGCGGTCCCGCCCGACCGTCCGACGGCGCCGCCCGGCCGGCGATCGACCACGCTGCTCCGGCCCCGCGCCGACGCGCCCCGCCCGGTCGCCGACGTCGCCGTCCGCGCCGACGCTGTTCGACGACGGCCTCCCCGCCGCCTGGTGGGTGGCCCTCGCCGGCCTGCCCGGCATGGGTCCGGCCCGGCTCCGGGCCCTGTGGGAGGCAGGCTCGGGGGCAGAGGCGTGGCGCGCCGTGGCCGACGGGCGGGCCCACCATCCTGCCCGACCGCGGCCGTGCTCGGGCCGCACCGCGGAGGAGACGGTCGCAGCGCTGGGCCCGCGCCGCGGCGCGGACCGACGTCGCCGGGCTGTGGGCCGCCCACGCCGCCCTCTCGGTGTCGGTCCTCGGCGACGCCGCCCACCCCGCCCGCCTGGCCGACGACGTCGAGCCGCCGGTCGTGCTCTTCGCCTCGGTGGCAGCCGCGAGGCGCTGGAGGGACCGTCGTCGCCATGGTCGGCACCCGGCGCTGCACCCGGCCCGGGGCCGAGATGGCCGAGGAGGTGGGCCTGGCCTGCGCCCGGGCCGGGGCGACGGGTGGTGTCGGGCCTGGCGGTGGGCATCGACTCGGCCGCCCACCGGGGGGCGCTCGCCGCCGGGCACGAGGGCCGCGCCGCCGGTGGCGGTGGTGGGCAGCGGTCTCGACGTCGTCTACCCCGCCCGCAGCCGGGACCTGTGGCGGCGAGGTGGCCGAGCGGGGCGTGGTGCTCAGCGAGCACCCGCTGGGCACCGAGCCGGCCCGGTGGCGCTTCCCGGCCCGCAACCGCCTGGTCGCCGCGCTGGCCGACGTGGTCGTGGTCGTCGAGTCCCCGCGGTCGGGCGGGTCCATGTACACCGTCGACGAGGCCCTGCGCCGCGACCGGAAGGTGCTGGCCGTGCCCGGGTCGGTGCGCTCGGCGGCCTCGGCCGGCACCAACTGGCTGCTGTCCCAGGGGGCCGAGGTGGCCTGCGGGCCCGACGACGTGCTCGCGGCCCTGGGGCTCGCCGGGGCGGCCGCCGACGACGGCACCCTCCTCGACCCCCGGCCCAAGCCCGACGGCGACGGTCGGCGGGTGCTGCGGGCCCTGGGCTGGGAGCCGGCTGGGCTCGACGCCCTGGCCCGGCGCACCGGACTGGCCCTCGGGGCCCTGGCCGTGGCCCTCGACGGGTTGGAGGCCGACCGCTGGGTCGACCGCGACGGCGGCCGGGTCGAGCGCAGGGCCCGGCCGTGAGGCCCCGCGTCCGCTCGTGGGCGCACCCCGGGGCGGGGTCGTGGGCCCTCCTCGCCGCGGCCCTCGTGCCGGGACCCCGGGGCATGGGCGGGGCGCCGGGGCCGTCGGTACCGTGGACGCCGTGGCCTGGGAGACCGACACCTTCCTGCTGTCGCTCACCAACGTGGGCCAGGCCACGGTGCGGGCCTACACCGCCGACCTGCGGCGCTTCACCACCTGGGCCGCGTCGCCTCGGCGTCGACGGCCCCGAGGCGGCATCGACCACCGCACCCTGCGCCGCTACCTCGCCTACCTCTCGGCCTGCGGGCTGGCCTCGCGCACCATGGCCCGCCACGCCAGCTCGCTGCGGCGCTACTTCGGCTGGTCCGCCCGCACCGGGCGCATCGCCGGCCGACCCGTCGGCCGACCTGTCCGCGCCCCGGGGCGACGCCCGCCTGCCCGAGGTGCTGCGCCACGACCAGCTCGATGCCCTCCTCGACGGGGGCGAGGAGCCCCAGGAGCCGGGGGAGCGGGCCTTCCGTCGGCGCGACGACGCCGTGCTCGAGCTGCTCTACGGCAGCGGGCTGCGGGTCTCGGAGCTGTGCGGCATCCAGGTCGCCGACCTCGACCTCGACCGGGCCCGGGTCGTGGTGCTGGGGAAGGGGTCCAAGGAGCGCATGCTGCCCATGAGCGCGCCGGCGGTCGCCGCGGTCGGCGTCCTGGCTGGCGGTCCGGGGCGAGCTGGTCGGCGGGGCCGACCCCGGCGTGGCCTTCGTCAACCGGCGCCTCCACCCGCTCACGCCCCGCGACGTGCGGCGGGTGCTCGACCGGCGGGCCCCCACGGTCACCCACCCCCACGCCCTGCGCCACTCCTTCGCCACCCACCTCCTCGACGGCGGCGCCGACCTGCGGGTGGTGCAGGAGCTGCTGGGCCACGCCGACCTGGCCACCACGCAGGTGTACACCCACGTCAGCCGGGAGCGGCTCCGCCAGGTGCACACCGACACCCACCCCCGGGCCTGAGCCGGCGACGGCGCTCGCCGCCACGTCGCGCCGCGCCCCGACGGCCCCCGTCGGGCCGGGGTCGTGGCACCGATCCGGTGACGACGACACCCGTCCGCCGATCCACCCCGGCCGCCCGCACCGCGCGAGCCGCCGTCGTCGGGGTCCGCCGCGCCGTCCCGGCCGCGGTCGCCCTCGACGCGGTCGTGTCGGTCCTGCTCGTGGCCCTCGCGATCACGCTCGCGGCGCCCGCGGCCGCGGCCGAGGTCGTCGACTACCACCCGCCCGTCGACGCGCCGGTCACCGACGCCTTCCGGCCCCCACCGCAGCCCTGGCTCCCCGGCAACCGGGGCATCGAGTACGCCACCGCGCCGGGCACGCCGGTCCGGGCCGCGGGCCGGGGCGTGGTCACCTTCGCCGGACCGGTGGCCGGGACCCTCCACGTCACCGTCACCCACCCCGACGGGGTGCGCACCTCGTACTCGTTCCTCGCCACCGTCACGGTGCGGGCCGGCTCGGCCGTGACCGAGGGGGTGGTGGTCGGCACCAGCGGGGCCCGGCTCCACGTCGGGGCCCGTCGGGGCGAGACCTACATCGACCCTGCCTCGCTGTGGGGCGACGACGGTCCGCCCTGGGTCCGGCTGGCCCCCCTCGACGGGAGCGGGGGGCGCCGCCGCGGGCCCGCCGACGGGGCCGGTCCGGTCGGGCCCGCGGTGCGGGGCGGGCCGGTCCCGCCCGACCAGGGCCGATGGTGGCGACCCGGGGGCCTGTGGTGAGCGTCGGGGCCCGCCCCGGCTGGTGGCCCGACCGGCGTGGCCGCCTACACTCGTCCGTCGGCCCGCCACCCGGTGGGCCTCGTCCACCACTCAGCCCGGACCACCCACGGTCGCCGCCCTGCGGCGTCAGGTCCAGGTGACGCTCAACCGTTGGGAAGGAGACGACGTGGAACAGCCCGTCGTGACCATGAAGCAGCTCCTCGATGCAGGTGTCCACTTCGGACACCAGACGCGTCGCTGGAACCCGAAGATGCAGCGGTTCATCCACGGTGACCGCAACGGCATCTACATCATCGACCTCAAGCAGACGCTCACGCGCCTCGAGACGGCCTACACCTACATCCGGGACATGGTCGCCGACGGCGGCACCGTCTTGTTCGTGGGCACCAAGAAGCAGGCCCAGGACCCGGTCCAGAGCTACGCCGAGAAGTGCGGCATGCCCTACGTCAACCAGCGCTGGCTGGGCGGCATGCTCACCAACTTCGAGACCATCGCCAAGCGCGTCGCCAAGATGAAGGAGTACCGCCGCATGCGGGACTCCGGCGAGTTCGACGCCATGCCGAAGAAGGAGGCGCTCCTCCTCAGCCGCGAGCTGGAGAAGCTCGAGCGCAACCTGGGCGGCATCCACCAGATGGAGACCCTGCCCAGCGCGGTGTTCGTGCTCGACACCAAGAAGGAGCACATCGCCGTCACCGAGGCCAACAAGCTGGGCCTCCCGCTCGTGGCCGTGGTCGACACCAACTGCGACCCCGACGTCATCCAGTACGTCATCCCCGGCAACGACGACGCCATCCGCTCCGGCACCCTCATGTGCCGGATCATCTCCGACGCCGTCGAGGAGGGCCGTCTGATCGCCGCCTCCCGCGGCGACGCGGCCGCCAAGGTCGTGCGCTCCGACGAGGACGAGGCCCGCATCGCGGCCGAGCAGGCCGAGGCCCGCAACCAGGCCGCCGCCGCGGCCGCCGCCCGCGAGGCCCGCCTGGCCGCCGCCGAGGCCCCCGCCGCAGCCCCGGCCGAGGCGCCCGCCCCGGCGCCCACCGAGGAGCCCGCGGGCACCCCCGACGCCGCGGCCACCGAGGCTGCGGCCGAGGCCGCCGCCACCCCCGACGAGGCGCCCGCGGCCGCGCCGGAGTCCCCCGACGTCGCCGCCGGCACCCCCGAGACCACCGCCACCGACGCGGCCGCCGAGGCCGCCAGCACCGAGGAGCAGGGCTGACCATGGCCGACTTCACCGCCAAGGACGTCCAGGCCCTGCGCCAGTCCACCGGCGCGGGGATGATGGACGCCAAGAAGGCCCTCACCGAGAACGGGGGCGACGCCGACGCCGCAGCCAAGTGGCTGCGGGAGAAGGGCCTGGCCAAGGCGGCCACCCGCTCCGACCGCGACAACAGCCAGGGCACCGTCGCCGTGGCCCAGTCCGGCTCCGTCGCAGCCATCGTCGAGCTCAAGTGCGAGACCGACTTCGTGGCCAAGTCGGACCAGTTCACCTCGCTCGTCCAGGAGGTGGCCGGGCTGGTGGTCGGCGAGGGCGAGGACGCGGCCGGCACCAAGGCCGCGGCCATCGACGACCTCAAGCTGGTCCTCAAGGAGAACATCGAGCTGGGCCAGGTGGTCCGGGTCGAGGCCGCCGACGGCCAGGTCATCGACTCCTACGTCCACCGCCAGGACGGCCGGGGCGTCAACGGCGTCATCGTCGTCCTCGACGGCGGCACCACCGAGCTGGCCCACGACGTGGCCGTCCACGTCGCCTTCACCAAGCCCAGCGCCATCCGGCGCGAGGAGCTCGACGAGGCCCTCGTGGCCGAGGAGCGGGCCACCCTCGAGTCCATGACCAGGGCCGAGGGCAAGCCCGAGCAGGCCATCGAGAAGATCGTCGAGGGCCGCCTGGGCGCCTGGTACAAGGAGCGGGTGCTGCTCGACCAGGGCTTCGTCAAGGACGAGAAGACCACCGTCGCCGCCCTGCTGGGCGACGCCGGCATCGTCTCGGTCGCCCAGGTCGTCGTCGGGGCCTGAGCGCACGCCGATGGCCGAGCAGACCTGGACCCGCGTCGTCCTCAAGCTGTCCGGCGAGGCCTTCGCCGGCGGCCAGGGCTACGGCATCGACGGGGCCACGGTCCGCATGCTGGCCGAGGAGATCGTCGACGTCCGCCAGAACCTCGAGGTCGACATCGCCGTCGTGGTCGGCGGGGGCAACATCTGGCGGGGCCAGGTCGGCGCCGGCGCAGGCATGGACCGGGCCCAGGCCGACCAGATGGGCATGCTCGCCACCGTGATCAACGCCCTCGGCCTCCAGGACGTGCTCGAGCAGCTGGGCCAGCCCACCCGGGTGCAGTCCGCGGTGCACATGGCCCAGATCGCCGAGCCCTACATCCGGCGCCGGGCCATCCGCCACCTGGAGAAGGGCCGGGTCGTGATCCTGGCCGGCGGCCTGGGGAGCCCCTTCTTCACCACCGACACCCCGGCCGCCCTGCGGGCCGCCGAGATCGAGGCCCACGCCGTGCTGAAGGGCACCCACTCGGGCATCGACGGCGTCTACACGGCCGACCCCAAGCTCGACCCGTCGGCCACCAAGCTGGGCGAGGTCAGCTACATGGACGTGCTCAACAAGGGCCTCAACGTCATGGACCCGACCTCCATCACCTTCTGCATGGACAACTCCCTGCCCATCGTCGTGTTCGACGTGACCACGCCCGGCAACCTCCGGCGTGTCCTCGACGGTGACCGGGGAGTCGGTACGCTGGTCAGGTGACGTCGCGCCACCCCACGACCGCGCTCCCACGTGGTCGCGCCCGGGCCTCCGGGGCGGACCGATGAGCGAGCGCAGCGAGCGAACCGGCGAGCACGGGCCCTCTGGCGGCGGAGCCTGCGGAGCCGTCAGCGCTCATCGGTGCTCGTCGACGCGGGTCGCGCGTCGCGCCTCCCGACGTGGGGAGGCACCGATGAGCGACGACGAGATGGTGGAGCTCATCCTCGCCGACGCCCGGGAGAAGATGGACAACGCCGTCGTCCACGCCCGCCACGAGTTCGCCTCGATCCGCACCGGGCGGGCCGCGCCGGCCCTGGTCGAGAAGCTGATGGTCGAGTACTACGGCTCCGACGTGCCCCTCCAGCAGCTGGCCAACATCTCGGTGCCCGAGGCGCGCGATGCTGGTGGTCTCGCCCTACGACAAGGGGTCCATGGCTGCGGTGGAGAAGGCGATCCGCAGCTCCGACCTGGGCCTCAACCCCAGCAACGACGGCACCGTGATCCGGCTCAACTTCCCCGCCCTCACCGGCGAGCGGCGCAAGGAGCTGGTGAAGCTGGTCAAGAACATGGCCGAGGAGAACCGGGTCTCGGCCCGCAACGCCCGTCGCACGGCCCGCTCCGACCTGGAGGCGCTGGAGAAGGACGGCGAGCTGTCCAAGGACGAGCTGGCCCGAGCCGAGAAGGAGATCGACACCCTCATCCAGTCCGTCGAGGGGCGGATCGACGAGGCCCTGAGCCAGAAAGAGACCGAGCTGCTCGAGGACTGAGCCCGTCGGGCGCGCCCGGCGCGCCCCGGCCCGGTCCTGAGCGGCACGAACGGAGGAGATCGATGGGCGACGACCGCAGGCGTGACGAACCCCGACCCGGGGATCCGGCCGAGGGGGTCCGCATCATCGGCGCCGAGGAGGCGGCCGAGGCCATCGAGCGCGGCGACGTGGCCGAGCGCCGGGGCGACCGCCTGCCCCGCTACGGCGACCGTCCCGCCCGTCCGCCCATGGGGCCCAAGCCGGCCCTGCGCTTCCCGCTCGGGGTCGAGCGCCGACCCCTCCGAGGCGGCGCCGGTGCGGCCGGCCAAGGGCGTCCGCTTCGACCCCCGCCCGCCCCCGGCGTGGGACGAGCCGCCGGTCGAGGACATCGACGAGGCCGACGACCCGTGGCCCTGCCGAGGACACCTGGGGCGTGCCCGCCGGCAGCTGGGACGAGCCCCACGACGACGTGGTGGCCTGGTCCCAGGGCCAGACCGGCGCCCAGCCGGTCACCGAGCGGAGCCCGCCGAGGAGGAGCTGTCCTGGGCCGAGGGCTTCGCCGACGAGCCGAGGACCCGTGGGACGGCGGCTGGGACGCGCCCACCGGGCGGCCATCGCCTGAGGCCGACGACGCGGCCCCGGCCGGCGACGGTCGAGCCGGCGGCCAGCGACCCGGTGGACGACGAGTGGGCGGCCTTCGCCGAGGAGGGCCGCGCCGCCCCGGCCGCGCCCGAGGTGGCGGCCGAGCCGTCGCCCTCGGGGCGCATGCGCCGCCTGTTCTCCCGCAAGGGCGAGCCCGAGCCCGAGGCGCCGGCGCCCGCCGGTCGAGGAGCCCCTGGCCTGGCGACGCCCGAGCCCGAGCCCGAGCCCGAGGCCGACCCCGAGCCCGAGGTCACCCGCCGTCGACGCCGAGGGTCCGGCCCCCGCCGGCCCGGCGGCGCCGAGCCCGGCGGGAGCCCGAGCTCGACCTCACCGAGACCGGCGAGGTGCCCGCCTGGGTCGCCGCCGGCCCCGGAGCCGCCGCCCGACGACTCCGCGCCGACGACACCGTCGTCCCGACCGACGAGGTGCACGACGTGGACGACAGCGACGACGGTGACGACGGCGACGAGGCCGAACCGGTCGACGACGTGTGGGGGCCGCCCTCGGAGGGCGCGCCCGTGGTGGCTGCGGTGCCGCCGTCGCCCGAGGCCGACCTGCCCCTCGCGGTCGACGACGAGCCCGATGACGACCTCGACGCCCCTGCAGCGCGCGGGGGCCTCTTCGACGACGACGGCGGCTGGGCCGACGAGCCCGGCAAGGTGTTCGACTTCGCCGACGAGCCCTCGGGCCAGGTCGAGATGCCGCACTGGACGGACGCCGGCCACCGGCGAGCTGCCCCGGGTGCTCGTCGACGACGACGCCACCAGGTCGCGCCCACCACCACGGGGTCGACCCCGGCGGTGAGCTGGCAGGGCCACGACGGCCGCTGGGGCAACGAGGGCTTCGACGACCTCATCGACGACGACGAGGTGCGCGTCGGCGCCCTCGACGACGAGCGCCCCCACCACGACGACGCCTTCTCCTTCGAGGAGCTGAGTCGAGCCCGAGGCCGAGCCCGCCGCCTCCGCCGCTCCGCGGACCCCCACCGGGTGCCGCCGGCCCGCCCCGCCCCCGAGCCCACGCCCCCCTCCACCGGCGCCGGGCGCGACCTCGGCGTCGCCGTCGGCGTCGGTCTCGGCGTCGGCGTGGTGGCCCTCGTGGCCCTGGCCCTGGGTTCGGCGGTCACCATGGTCCTGGTGGTCGCGGTGCTGGTCCTGGCCGTCGTCGAGTACCAGAACGCCATCCGCCGGGCCGGGTACCGCCCCTCGGCGCTGTTCGGCATCGTGGCCGCCGCGGCCATCCCGCTGGCCGTCTACGCCAAGGGCGTCGACGCCTACCCCGGGTCCTGGTGCTCACCGTCGCCGCCCTGTTGGCCTGGCACCTCGTCGGGGCCGATGGCGACTCCCGGGTCGTGGAGAGCGCAGGGGTCACCCTGCTGGGCCTGGGCTGGATCGCCGGGATGGGCTCGTTCGCGGCCCTGCTGCTGTCCCTGCCCGGCGGACGGGGGATGTTCTTCGCCGCCGTCATCGCGACCCTCGGCTACGACATCGGCGGCTACGCCGTGGGCCGGTCCATGGGCACCCGCGCCTTCTCCGACGCCAGCCCCAACAAGACCATCGAGGGCCTCGCCGGCGGCGTGTTCGTCTCGCTGGTCCTGGTCTTCATCGTCATCGGCCTCTTCGGCCTGGCCCCGTTCGGGGCCCAGCCCTTCGACTCGCTCGGGACCGGCGCTGAAGATCGGCCTGTTCGCGGCCCTGGCCGCCCCCCTCGGCGACCTGGTCGAGTCCCTGGTCAAGCGGGACCTCGGGGTGAAGGACATGGGCTCGTTGCTGCCCGAGCACGGCGGCCTGCTCGACCGCTTCGACGCCCTGCTCTTCGTGCTCCCGGCCGTCTACTTCGGCGCCGTGTTCTTCCACCTCGGCCCGTTCGGCTGAGGTCCCGCGGTCCCGTGACCGACCCGGTCACCGTCGCCCTGGCCGGCTCCACCGGCTCCATCGGGACCCAGACGCTCGACGTCGTCGCGGCCGAGCCCGACCGCTACCGGGTCACCGCCCTGGGCGCGGGCGGCGGCCACCTCGAGCTGCTGGTCGAGCAGGCCAAGGCCACCGGTGCCGAGGTGGTGGCCGTGGCCGACGAGGCGCGGGCCTCGGAGCTGGCCGCAGCCCTGCCCGCGGTCGAGGTCCGGGCCGGCACCGAGGGCCTGGCCAGCCTGGGCGGCGAGGCCGACGTCTGCGTCAACGGCGTGGTCGGCTTCGCCGGCCTCCACGTCACCCTGGCCACCCTCGCGGCCGGGCGGCGCCTGGCCCTGGCCAACAAGGAGTCGCTCATCGCCGGGGGGCCGGTGGTGCGGGCCGTGCGCGACACCCCGGGGGCCGAGCTGGTGCCGGTCGACAGCGAGCACTGCGCGGTGCACATGTGCCTGCGCAGCGCCGACCCCGACGGCCCCGACCGGGTGGGCCGGGTCGTGCTCACCGCCAGCGGCGGGCCGTTCCGGGGCCGGACCCGGGCCGAGCTGGCCGAGGTCACCGTCGACGACGCCCTGGCCCACCCCACCTGGTCGATGGGCCCCAAGATCACCGTCGACTCCTCGACGCTGATGAACAAGGGCCTCGAGGTCATCGAGGCCCACGAGCTCTTCGACGTCGGCTACGACCACATCGACGTGGTCGTGCACCCGCAGTCGATCGTCCACTCCATGGTCGAGTTCACCGACGGGGCCACCATCGCCCAGCTGTCCCTGCCCGACATGCGCCTCCCGATCGCCTACGCCCTGGCCTACCCGGACCGCTCCACCGTGCCCGTGGGCGCCATCGACTGGACCGCCCTGTCCCGCCTCGACTTCGAGCCCCCGGACCACGAGGCCTTCCCCTGCCTGGGCCTGGCCTACGAGGCCGGACGGGCCGGGGGCGGGGCGCCGGCGTGGCTCAACGCGGCCAACGAGGTGGCGGTGGAGGCCTTCCTGGCCGGGCTGATCCCCTGGATCGCCATCCCTGACGTCCTGGAGAGGTCCTCTCACGGCATGATGGGGGCGTCCCAGACAGCGCCGACGCCGTCGTCGAGGTCGATCGGGCGGGCCGCGAGGCGGCCCGCACGGCCATCTCGAGGCGGACCTAGGCAACAGGAGCCCCCGGTGTCCCTCGACCAGCACCCCGTCCCCGCCGCCGCCCCGTCGGCTCCCGAGGCGGCCACCCCTGCGCCGGACGCACGCCGCCCATGACCGCGGGCCAGTGGGCCCGCCTGGCCGGGCTGGCGGCCCTGCTGGTGTGGCTCACCGCCGCCACCGGCATCTACGGCCTGGCCATGGTGCTGGGCATCGTGGTCATGATCACCCTCCACGAGCTGGGCCACTTCGTGATGGCCAAGCGGGCGGGCATGAAGTGCACCGAGTTCTTCCTCGGGTTCGGCCCCCGCATCTGGTCGATCCGGCGGGGCGAGACCGAGTACGGCGTCAAGCTCGTGCCCGCCGGGGCCTACGTGAAGATCATCGGGATGCACGACATCGAGGAGGTCGACCCGGCCGACGAGCCCCGCACCTACCGCCAGAAGCCCTTCTGGCAGCGCTTCGGGGTGGCCGTGGCCGGCTCCACCGTCCACTTCATCCTGGCCCTGGTCCTCATCTACATGCTGCTGGTGGGCTTCGGCCTGCCCGGCGGCACCCTCGCCCCCTCCGGCGAGGGGTGGCGGGTGTCGCGGATCACCGCCGACTCGGCCGCCCAGGCCGCCGGGCTCCAGGAGGGCGACGACATCGTCGCCGTCGACGGCCAGCCCATCGCCACCTTCGACGACCTCCGCGACGCCGTCTCCGACCGGCCCGACGAGGAGGTCACCCTCACCGTCGAGCGCGACGGCGCCACCACCGAGGTCCCCGTCACCCTGGGCGAGAACCCCGACCGTCCCGGCGCCGGGTTCCTCGGCGTGGCCGGCGACGTCCCCATCGAGAAGCTGGGCCCGGTCGAGGCCGTGCCCGCCACCTTCGTGGAGTTCGGCAAGGTCACCACCCAGTCGGTGTCGGCCCTGGGCCGGCTGTTCACGCCCAGCGGCATCGCCGACTTCGGCGGCCAGGTGGCCGACGCCGGCAGCGACGGCGGCGCCTCGGCCGATGCCGCCGACCAGCCGCAGAGCACCAGCTCGTCCTCCGCCGACAGCGCGGACCAGAGCGAGAACCGGCTGCTGTCGCTGCTGGGCGTCTTCCGGATCGGCGTCGACGCCGGCCAGGGCGGCGGCGGGTGGGCCGCGCTGGCGCTGCTCTTCGCCCTGATCAACGTCTTCATCGGGATGTTCAACCTGGTGCCGCTGCTGCCCTTCGACGGCGGCCACGTGGCCATCGCCGTCTACGAGAAGATCCAGGAGGCGCGCAAGGGCCTCCACGAGCGCTACCTGGCCGACGTGGCCAAGCTCCTGCCCCTCACCTACGCCGTGGTCGCCATCCTGGGCGTGATCTTCATCTCCACGCTCTACCTCGACATCCGCAACCCGCTCAGCGTCGGCTGATGGAGGTCCGCTCCACCGCCGACCGCCGGCCGACCCGCTCGGTCACCCTCGACCACCCCCGCAGCCCCGTCACCGTGGGCGGCGGCGCACCGGTGTCGGTGCAGTCGATGACCACCACCAAGACCGCCGACGTCGACGGCACCCTCCAGCAGATCTACGCCCTGGCCGCGGCCGGCGCCGACATCGTCCGCTGCACCTGCAACGACGCCGACGCGGCCGCCGGCCTGGCCCACATCGTGCCCCGCTCGCCCGTGCCCCTCGTGGCCGACATCCACCACAACCACCGCATGGGCCTGGCCGCCCTCGAGGCGGGCGTGGCCTGCCTGCGGCTCAACCCGGGCAACATCCGGAGGCCCGAGCACATCAAGGCGGTGGCGTCGGAGGCTCGCGACCGGGGCGTGCCCATCCGCATCGGCGTCAACGGCGGCTCGCTCGACCCGGCGCTCTACAAGGAGCACGGCGAGGTCACCCCTGAGGCCATGGTGGAGTCGGCCAAGATCGAGATGGCCCACTTCGACGAGGTCGACTTCCACGACGTGAAGATCTCGGTCAAGGCCTCCAGCGTCCCGCTGATGATCGACGCCTACCGCCTGCTCTCCGAGGAGGTCGACGCCCCGCTGCACCTGGGCGTCACCGAGGCCGGTCCGCTGCCCGGCGGCCTGGTCAAGTCCACCGCCGGCATCGGCACCCTGCTGGCCGAGGGCATCGGCGACACCATCCGCTACTCGCTCACCGCCGACCCCGTCGAGGAGGCCAAGGCGGGGCGCATGCTGCTCGAGGCCATGGGCCTGCGGGACCGCACCAACGTCGACCTCATCGCCTGCCCCAGCTGCGGTCGGGCCGAGATCGACGTGATCGAGGTGGCCCGCCAGGCCCAGGACGCCTTCGCCGACCGGGAGATCCCGCTCCAGGTGGCGGTCATGGGCTGTGTGGTCAACGGCCCCGGCGAGGCCAAGGACGCCGACATCGGCATCGCCGCCGGCAACAAGCGGGGCCACCTGTTCATCAAGGGCCAGAACATCGCCGTGGTCCCCGAGGACGAGATGGTGGGCTCGCTGGTCGAGTGGGCCGACTTCATCGTCGAGCACGGCGTCGACGCCGCCCTGGAGCGGGCCGACACGGCCAAGGCGGCCCGCGAGGCCGAGAAGGACCGCCAGCGCCTGCTGCGCGAGCAGGGCGACGACGTCAACGCCAGCGAGCAGCGCGTCGAGCTCATCAAGAAGCAGGTCGACGACCGCTGAGGGGTGCCTCCGCCCGGCGCCGGGGGAGGTGGGGTCGGGCGGCCCGCGGCGCCTAGGGTTCGAGGCCGTGCCGAGGGAGATCCACCATGCGTGATGCGACCGGCGGGGTGCAGTCCGTGCTGGTGCTGGGCGGCACCTCCGAGATCGCCGCGGCCACCGTCGACCTGCTGGTCGCCGACCGCTGCCGGCGGGTGGTCCTGGCCGGGCGGCCGTCGGAGCGCCTCGACGCCATGGCCGAGCGCTTCCGGTCCCCGTCGGTCGCCGTGGAGGTCACCGCCTTCGAGGCGGCCGCCACCGAGGGCCACGAGAAGGTGCTGGGCGAGGTGTTCGACGCCGGCGACGTCGACCTGGTGATCCTGGCCTTCGGCGTCCTCGGCGACCAGGAGGTCTTCGAGCGCGACCCCGCAGCCGCGGTCGAGGCCGTCACCGTCAACTACACCGGCGCGGTGTCGGCCGGGCTGGTGGTGGCCGACCGCCTCCGGGCCCAGGGCCACGGCACCCTCGCCGTGCTGTCCTCGGTCGCGGGCGTGCGGGCCCGGCGCGACAACTTCGTCTACGGGTCCACCAAGGCCGGCCTCGACGGCTTCGCCCAGGGCCTGGCCGACTCCCTCGTCGGCACCGGTGCCCGGGTGATGGTCGTGCGTCCCGGCTTCGTCGCCACCCGCATGACCGAGGGCATGGAGCCCGCCCCCTTCGCCACCACGCCCGAGGCGGTGGCCGCCGACATCGTGAGCGGCCTGCGCCGCGGCCGCACGACCGTGTGGTCGCCCCCGGTGCTGCAGGCCCTCTTCGGCGTCCTGCGGGTGGTCCCCCGCCCCGTGTGGCGGAGGCTGGGCGACCGGTGACCGACGGCGTCGCCGCCGCCGCTCCCGCCGCGCCGCAGCCTGCCCGTCGCCCTCCTGGTCGCCTGCCGACCGAAGCAGTGGGTCAAGAACCTCCTGGTGCTGGCCGCCCCCGGTGCGGCCGGCGTGCTGGGCGAGGCCGAGGCCCTGGTGGCCACCCTCGTCGCCCTGGTCGCCTTCTGCCTGGCCGCCAGCGCCACCTACCTGCTCAACGACGCGGCCGACGTCGAGTCCGACCGGCGCCACGCCACCAAGCGCTTCCGGCCCATCGCCGCCGGCGAGCTGTCGGTGCCCCTGGCCCGGGGCGTGGCCGTGGTGATGGCCGTCGCCGCCATCGGCCTGGGCCTGGCCGTGCGCTGGCAGCTGGCCCTGGTCGTGGTGGCCTACATGGTGCTGACCACCTCGTACTCGGCGGTGCTCAAGCACATCGTGGTGGTCGACGTCGTGGCCCTGGCCTCGGGGTTCGTGGTCCGAGCGGTGGCCGGCGCGGTCGCCGCCGACGTGCCCATCTCCAACTGGTTCTTCATCGTCACCTCCTTCGGCTCGCTGTTCATGGCCGTGGGCAAGCGCCACGCCGAGGTGGTGACCATGGGCGCCGACGCCGGGTCCACCCGCAAGGTGCTCGACGGCTACACCCCGGGCTTCCTGGCCTACATGCGGGCCGTGAGCAGCGGCGTGGCCCTGGTGGCCTACTGCCTCTGGGCCTTCGAGCGGGCCGACCTGCTCGACGTCTCGGTGCCGTGGTACCAGATGTCGATCGTGCCCTTCACCACCGCCGTGCTCCGCTACGCCCAGCTCCTGGAGGCCGGGGAGGGCGGGGCGCCCGAGGAGCTGGTGCTGCGCGACCGCATGCTCCTGGGGGCCACCCTCTGCTGGGGCGTCCTGTTCGGCCTGGGGGTGCTGGCCGCATGAGCCGGCGCGAGCTGGCCGGCTGGGGCCGCACGTCGCCGTCGGCGGCCGAGCTGCTGACCCCGGTGACCCACGACGAGGTCGCCGCCGCGGTGGCCGACGCCCCGGAGCGAGGCGTTCTGGCCCGGGGCCTGGGCCGCAGCTACGGCGACGCGGCCCAGAACGCGGGCGGGACCGTGGTCGATGCCACGGTGGTCGACGGGGTGCGGGCCTTCGACCCCGACACCGGCGTGCTCACCGTCGCCGCCGGTGCCAGCCTCGACCAGCTGATGCGGGCCCTCGTGCCCCGGGGCTGGTTCGTGCCGGTCACCCCGGGCACCCGCTACGTGACCGTCGGCGGCGCGGTGGCGTCGGACATCCACGGCAAGAACCACCACCGGGCCGGCTCCTGGTGCCAGCACGTCTCGTCGCTGCGCCTGGCCACCCCCACCGGCACCGTCGAGGTCGGCCCCGACGCCGACCCGGACCTGTTCTGGGCCACCGCCGGCGGCATGGGCCTCACCGGCGTGGTCCTCGACGCCACGGTGGCCCTGACGCCCATCGCCACCAGCCGGACCCTCGTCGACACCGACCGGACCGACGACCTCGACGAGTGCATGGCGGTCCTCACCGAGGGCGACGACGACTACGAGTACACGGTGGCATGGGTCGACCTGCTGCCGCTGCGGGGCCAGGTCGGGCGCTCGGTCATCACCCGGGGCCGCTTCGCCCAGCCCGACGAGCTGTCGCTGGCCGCCCGCCGCGACCCCTTCGGCTTCGACCCCCACCCGCTCCTGTCGGTGCCGCCGCTGGTGCCGTCACGGCTCCTCAACCGGTGGCGCATCCAGGCGTTCAACGAGGCCTGGTTCCGCCGGGCCCCCCGCCAGCGCCGGGGCGAGGTCCAGACCATCAGCCGCTTCTTCCACCCCCTCGACGGCGTCGACGACTGGAACCGGCTCTACGGCCCCCGCGGCTTCCTCCAGTGGCAGGTGGCGGTGCCCTTCGGCTCGGAGGAGACCCTGCGGTGGGTGGCCCAGGAGATCGCGGCGGCGGGCGTGCCCACCCTGATCGGTGTGCTCAAGCGCTTCGGGCCGGCCAACCCCGGTCCCCTGTCGTTCCCGCTGGCGGGCTGGACCCTGTGCGTCGACATCCCCGCCGCCGTCGACGGCCTGGGCGCGCTGCTGGAGCGCCTCGACGAGCGGGTGGCCGAGGCCGGCGGCCGGGTCTACCTGGCCAAGGACGCCCGCCTGCGCCCCGAGCTGCTCGAGGTGATGTACCCGCGGCTGGGGGAGTGGCGCGCGGTGCGGGAGCGGGTCGACCCCCGGGGCGCGCTGCAGAGCGACCTGGGCCGCCGCCTCGGCCTCTGCTGAGACCCCTCCCCGAAGTGGTCAGCCCTGGCGGTGCCAGGGCACCGGGATCCCTGACCAGTACGGGGCGCGGGCTCGGGGGCGCGGGCTGGGGGGGGCGGGGGCGCGGGCTGGGGGGGGCTCGGCCCGGAGGGCGCCGGGCGGCGAGGGCGGTGCCGTCAGCGCCAGCGGACGGCGTAGACGACCGACACGACCACGGCCAGCACGGTGACGACGATCGAGACGGGCTTGATCCACGGCGCCTGGGCGGTGACCTGGTCGACCCGGGCCTTGCGCTTGGCGTAGGCCAGCAGGCGCTCGGCCCAGGTGACCTCGGTGGAGAGGATGCCGAGGCCCGCGATCACCACGACGATGCCGGGCCCGGGCAGGACCAGCATCCCGAGCCCGGCCAGGGTGACCAGCGAGCCCAGGGCGACGACGCCGATGCGCACCACCAGGCTGCGCTGGGCCTGCTCCTCGGTCCGCTCCCGGGTGCCGGTGCTGCGCTCCGCCTCCAGGGCCGCGGCCCGGAGCCGGGCCCGTCGGAGGGCGATGGCCTCGCGCTCGGCGGTGCGGGAGGACGAGGGGTCGGGCATGACCATCGGACCAGCATGCCGGGCCGGCGGGGGAGCCCGGGCGCGGGAGGCTCAGCGCTCCGAGGGGTGGACGCGGCGGCGGAACGTGGCGCTCATGCGGGGCCCGGCCCGGGCGACCTTGGGGATGCAGTGCTGCCAGGTGTGCTGGCAGGTGCCGCCCATGACGATCAGGTCACCCGAGAACATCTCGAACGCCCTCGACGGCCCTCCGCCGACGGGACGCAGAAGGAACCGGCGGGGGGAGCCGAGCGACAGCACGGCCACGGTGGTGACGGCCCGCTCCCGCTCGTAGCGGTCACCGTGCCAGGCCACCGAGTCCTGCCCGCTGCGGTAGAGGTTGAGCCCGATGGCATCGAAGCCGCGGTGGTAGCGGGCGTCGAGCACCGGCAGCAGCTCGCGCAGGGCGAGCGGTGCCCGCTCCAGCCGGGTGGTGGTGAGGCCCGCCTCGGAGCCCCACCAGGCGCTGAGGCGGGGCTCGGCGACCATGCGGCCGTACATGGGCACCTCGCGCTGCTGCCAGCCGGTGCCGTGGAGCAGGGCGGTGAAGAGGGCGTCGGCCCCGGCCAGGAAGCCGGGCACGTGGTCGACCCAGGCCCCGCGCCCCAGGTCGAGGCGGCGGGCGGCGGAGAGGTCGGTGGTCGCCGCCGGCGGCCCGGCTGCGAGCAGCGAGGGCTGGAAGGGGAGCGCAGGGGCCTCCATCGCCCACCGATCCTAGGCCCTGGGGTACAGGTGTTCGCAACCCTCCCTGCGCCGGTGGGCCGAGCGCTCGGGGTGGCGGGGGGACGGCCGCAGAGGCACCGGCAACGGAGGGCGGGCGGGTGGTGGGCGGCACCTACCATCGGCGGCCATGGCCAAGCAGCCCGTCCTCACCCCCCAGGCCGACGACTTCCCCCGGTGGTACCAGGACGTCGTGGCCAAGGCGGAGCTGGCCGACAACGGGCCGGCTCGGGGCACCCAGATCATCCGTCCCTACGGCTACGCCATCTGGGAGCGGATGGTCGCCGAGGTCGACGCCCGCATCAAGGCCGCCGGGGCCGAGAACGCCTCGTTCCCCCTGTTCATCCCCCAGAGCTACCTGACCCGGGAGGCCGACCACGTGGAGGGCTTCGCGCCCGAGCTGGCCGTGGTCACCCACGGCGGCGGCAAGGAGCTGGAGGAGCCCCTGGTCGTGCGGCCCACCTCCGAGACGGTGATCGGCGAGTACATGGCCCGTTGGATCAACTCCTACCGCGACCTGCCCATGCTCCTGAACCAGTGGGCCAACGTGGTGCGCTGGGAGCTGCGGCCCCGCCTGTTCCTGCGCTCCACCGAGTTCCTCTGGCAGGAGGGCCACACCGCCCACGTCGACGAGGCCGACGCCGCGGCCTACGCCCACCGGATCCTGCGCGACGTCTACGAGGACTTCATGGTGTCGGTGCTCGCCCTGCCCGTCGTGGTCGGCCGCAAGACGCCCGACGAGCGCTTCCCCGGGGCCACCAACACCATGACCACCGAGGCCATGATGGGCGACGGCAAGGCCCTCCAGATGGGGACGAGCCACGAGCTCGGGCAGAACTTCGCCCGCGCCTTCGACATCCGGTACCAGGACGCCGAGGCCACCGAGCAGCTGGCCTGGACCACGTCCTGGGGGGTGTCCACCCGGATGATGGGCGGGCTGATCATGGGCCACGGCGACGACGCCGGGCTCCGCCTGCCCCCCCGCATCGCACCCACCCAGGTGGCGGTGCTGGTCGTCCGGGACGGCGACGGCGTGGGGGAGCGGGCCCACCTGGTGGCCGAGGCCCTGCGGACCGCCGGAGCCCGGGTCACCCTCGACGACCGCACCGACGTCGGCTTCGGGCGCCGGGCCACGGCCTGGGAGCTCAAGGGCGTGCCCGTCCGCATCGAGCTCGGGCCCGCGCGACCTGGCCGACGAGCAGGCCACCGTGGTGCGCCGCGACCTGGGCGAGAAGGCCACCGTCGGGCTGAGCGGCCTGGTCGACCACGTCACCGCGCTGCTGGAGGAGATCCAGGCCGGGATGCTCGACGCCGCCCGCACCCGGCGCGACGACGGCACCATCGACGTGACCTCCGTGCCCGAGGCGCTGGAGGCGGCCCGCACCGGCTTCGCCCGCATCCCCTGGGAGGCGATCGACGACGAGGGCCTGGCCGCGCTGAAGGCCGAGGCCGTCACCGTGCGCTGCCTCCAGGGCCCCGACGGCGAGGTCGCCACCAGCGACGACCAGCCCGGCGCGGTGGCGACGGTGGCGCGCTCCTACTGACCCCCGGCGAACTGCCAGGAGGGCGAACGGGTTGGTCCGCCGGCGTGGGTGGGCGACAACGCTGAGGAGCGAGCCCGACCGAGCACGCACGGCATGGCGTCGAGCGCAGCGAGGCACGGAGGCCACCGCCTCGCCCTGTCCGCTGGTGCTCCAGGCACCTCGTGACGACCCCTGCCAGGACTGGGCGCCGGACCGTCGGGCGCCGGCCTCGACCGCCGGAGCCGGCCGTCGGCCTGGTCGTCGACGATGCGCAGGAGCCGGGCCCGGTCGACGGTGGAGGTGGCGGTGCCCGGCCAGCGCACCGTCCCCCGCACCCGGCGGTCGTGGTAGAGCGCCCCCGGCTCGACCTCCTCGGTCGCCAGCCCCACCAGCCACACCAGCGAGTCGGCCCCCTCCTCGGGGGTGCGCAGGATGGGTCCCATCACCTTGTCGAAGCCGGGGAGGGCGTCGGAGACGCCGGGCGTGGCGGCCCACCCCGGGTGGACGGTGACCTGGAGCGGCGCCTCGCCCCGTGACGTGGCCTCGGCCACCAGGTCGACCTGGGCCCGCTTGGCCTGCGCGTAGGCGCGGGTCCCGTCCCAGTCGCGGGCCTCCCAGCCCAGGTCGTCGAGGTCGACGTCCTGGAGGTACATCCCGCCGGAGGTCACCCACACCGCCCGGCCCAGGCCGTCGGCCAGGTCCGCAGCCAGCCGCCGGGTGAGCAGGCGGGGCCCGACGACCATCGACGCCCAGGTCGCCTCGAGGCCCTGCGGGGTGGTCTCCCTCTGGGCCGTGATGGCCCCGGCGCAGTGCACCACGGCGTGGATGCGGCGATGGGCGGCCACGAGGGAGTCGGCCAGGTCGGCCACGGCGCGGGTGTCGCCCACGTCGGCCGGGCGGAAGCGGGCCTCGACCCCCCGGCCGGCCAGCTCGGACACGGCCGTCGAGCCCCGCTCGGCGTTGCGTCCGACCAGCTCGACCCGGGCCCCGAGGGCGCCGACGGCGTCGGCGGTGGCCCGGCCCAGGCCCGAGGTGGCACCGGTGATGACGACGACCTCGCCCTCGAGGCAGCCGGCGGGGAGGTCGGACCAGCCCCCCAGGCGGGAGCGGACGGCGATGCCGATGCGGCTGAAGCTGGGGACGACGGCCACCTCGAGGGCGGCATCGACCCCGCGGCGGACCAGGTGGGGGAGGGCGGCGCTCATGGGTCCCACCGTGCCCCGTCGCGCGCCGGTCGACCCCATCGGGGACCGCCCCGCCCTTCCCGCGGGCCTGACCGCTATGCTGGCTGCCCTCACCCCACCGGGTGGGGCGCTGGTAGGCGTGGGCTCCGGCCCACGCCTTCTCTCTGAGAGGGCAGCGACGCGGACGACAGCAGACGGAGGTGACAGACCATGGGCTCCACCGAGACGGTGCGCGACCTGGCCGAGCCGGTCTGCGCCGCCGACGGCGTCGACCTGGTCGACGTCGAGCTCGCCGGCGGGGTCCTGACCGTCACCGTCGACCGCGAGGGCGGCCTCGACCTCGATGCCATCGCCGCCCTGACCCGGCGCATCTCCCGCCTGCTCGACGAGGCCGACCCCGTCCCCGGGCGCTACACCCTCGAGGTCTCCACCCCCGGCCTGGAGCGCAAGCTGCGCACGCCGGACCACTTCCGCCGCGCCGTGGGCCAGCTGGTCAACGTGCGCACCGTCGCCGGCACCGAGGTCGGGCGGCGTCTGCGCGGCACCCTCGTGGCCGCCGACGACGACGGCATCACCGTCGGCCCCGACCCCGCCACCCCCGACGGGCCCGAGCGCACCGTCCGCCACGACCAGGTCGAGCGGGCCCGCACGGTGTTCGAGTGGGGCCCGACCCCCAAGCCCGGCTGGCAAGAACCGTCCCCGTCCTCCAAGAAGAAGGCAGCGAAGCCATGACGCAGAAGCTCGACATGATGGAGGCCCTCCAGGCCCTGGCCGCCGACCGCGGCATCTCCTCGGAGACCCTCATGGGGGCGCTCGCCGACGCCATGGAGTCGGCCTACAGCCGCATCCCCGGCGCCAAGGAGTACGCCTGGGTCACCATCGACCCCGAGTCGCTTCGACATCCGGGTCTGGTCCCAGGAGATCGACGAGGACGGCGAGCCCTACGGCGACGTCGCCGACGTCACCCCGCCCGACTTCGGCCGCATCGCGGCCCAGACCGCCCGCCAGGTGATGAACCAGCGCCTGCGCGAGGTCGACCGCGAGATGAAGTACGAGGAGTACTCCGGGCGCGAGGGCGACATCGTCACCGGCATCATCCAGCAGGGCGACTCCCGCTACACGCTCCTCGAGCTCAACCGCGGCGTCGAGGCGCTGCTGCCCCAGGCCGAGCAGGTGCCCCACGAGCGGCCCCAGGCCAACTCCCGGCTCAAGGCCTACATCGTCGAGGTCCGCAAGACGGCCAAGGGCCCCCAGATCGTGGTCAGCCGCACCCACCCCGGGCTCATCCGGCGCCTCTTCGAGATGGAGGTCCCCGAGATCGCCGAGGGCATCGTCGAGCTCAAGGCCTGCGCCCGCGAGCCCGGCCACCGCACCAAGATCGCGGTCTGGTCCAACGACGCCAACGTCGACCCCGTCGGGGCCTGCGTCGGGGCCCGGGGCGCCCGCGTGCGCATGGTGGTCAACGAGCTCAACGGCGAGAAGATCGACATCGTCCCCTTCACCGAGATCCCCGAGGACCTCGTGGCCAAGGCCCTGGCGCCGGCCAAGGTGAAGGAGGTCCGCCTCGACTACGACACCGGCACCGCCACCGTCATCGTCCCGGACTTCCAGCTGTCCCTCGCCATCGGCAAGGAGGGCCAGAACGCCCGCCTGGCCGCCCGGCTCTCGGGTTGGCGGGTCGACATCAAGAGCGAGACCCAGCTGGCCGAGGAGGAGGCCTACGCGGCCCAGGACTGGGCCGAGGGCGAGTGGGTCACCAACGACGCCGGCGAGCAGGTCTGGCAGCCGGCCGACGGCAGCGAGGCCCTCTCGGCCGAGGCCTGGGCCGAGGCCACCGAGGAGAACGAGGCCAAGGCCGGCGACGACGAGGGCGACGGCGCCCCCACGGCCACGGCCACGGCCACGGCACCGGCCGAGGGCGACGAGGCCGCCCCCGACGCCTCCGCCACCGCAGCCATCAGCGTCGACCCCGACGCCTCCGGCGACGAGTCGGCTGTCGTCCAGGAGGCCGCCGCCGCGGCCGACCTGGAGGCACCGGCCGCCACCGACACCCCCGGCGCCGACGGTGACGAGGTCGAGACGCCCGAGGCCGAGATCGCGGCGGGCGCCGACGCCCCCGACGCCGAGGCCGGCTCCGAGGAGGAGTAGCGGTGGGCGGCGCGACGCCGGCCCGGCCGCTCCGCACCTGCGTCGGCTGTCGGCGCACCACCCACCCCGACGAGCTGGTGCGGGTCGTCCGCACCGCCGACGGCGGCCTCGCCGTCGGGCGCGACCGCCCCGGCCGGGGGGCCTGGCTCTGTCCGGACCGGGCGTGCGTCGGCGGCCGCCCGGCGCCGCAGGGCGTTCCCCCGGGCCCTCCGGGGCGAGGTGCGGCCCGAGGCCGTCGACGCCCTCGACGTGGCGATCGGTCCCTGATCCGGCACACTGGATGGTCGCACCGGGCCCCGCCGGGGCCGCGCCCCGTCACCGGGGCACATGTCACGAGGCTGAGGGCTTCTCCGCTCCGACCCTCGTGCGCGAAGATGGAAGGTCCGTGCATCGGCACGGTGAGAGACCCGAAGGGCTAGGCAACCGACCTTGGCAAGAAAGATCCGCGTCCACGAGCTCGCGAAGGAGCTCGGCCTCACCAACAAGGAGGCGCTCGATCTCTGCGTGGACCTCGGCATCGGCGTCAAGACCCACTCCTCGGGCATCGAGGAGGCCCAGGCCGACCGGGTCCGTCGCAAGGCGAAGCGCGAAGGCCTGATCCGCGACGAGCAGCCGGAGGAGCCCAGCAAGAAGAAGGCGCCGGCCAAGAAGAAGGGCGCGCCCGCCGCCGAGGAGGCTCCCGCCGAGGACCCCGCCCCGGCCGCCGAGGCGCCCGCCCCGCCGCCGCCCCCACCTCCGCCGCCCCCGCCGCGCCCGGCCGCCCCGAGCGCGCCCGAGGCCCCCGCGGCGCCGAGCGCGCCCGAGGCCCCGGCCGCCAGTGCCCCCGAGGCCCCGCCCCGCCCGGCCCCGGCCACCCCGCCCGACCCCCGCAAGGTGGTCACCTCCGGAGGGGCCGGCCGCCCGCCCCGCCCGTCGCCGCCCGCGCCTGCCCCCGAGGCCCCGGCTGCCCGCCGCGAGGCGCCGGCCCCCGCCCCCGGCGAGGGTCGCCCCGGCGGCCCGGCCGGCCCCGGTGGCCCGCCGCCTGCCTCTCGCCGTCCGGCCCCGCCGGCGCGCCCCTCGCCCGACGTCGTGCCCCGCGGCTCGTCGGGCAAGCCCATCCCGCCGCCCCCCGGCCCGCCCCGCGGGCTCTCGGGTCGGCCCATCCCGCCCCCGCCCGGCCTCGGCGGTCGCGGCCCCGCGCCCACCCGCACCGGCGGTCGTCCCGGCGGCGGCGGCCCCAGCCGCTCCCCGGGCGCGGCGCGCCCCGGCGGCCCCATGGGCGGTCCGCCGCCCGGTGGCGGCGGTCGTCCCGGTGGCGGTGGCCCCGGTCGTCCCGGTGGTCCCGCCGGTCGTCGGCCCCCGCGTCGCAAGGGGAGGCGGCGTCGCAACCGCGAAGAGCTCCGGCCGATGGACATGCCGGAGTACACCCCGGAGGACACTCCGGTCCCCGAGGGCGAGATCGTCATCGAGCGGGGCTCCACCCCGCAGGACGTCGGTCCCAAGCTGAACCGCACCCCGGCCGACGTGGTCCGGTTCCTCATGGCCGAGGGCGAGATGGTCACCGCGACCCAGTCCCTCAGCGACGAGATGATCGAGATGTTCGCCCTCGACGTCGGGGCCGAGGTCCGCCTGGCCGACCCCGGCGAGGAGGAGGAGGTCGAGCTCCAGAAGCGCCTGGGCGTGGAGGAGCTCGAGGAGGACGAGGACGAGGAGGGTGCGGTCGACCGGCCGCCCGTGATCACCGTCATGGGCCACGTCGACCACGGCAAGACCAAGCTCCTCGACCAGATCCGCAACGCCAACGTGGTCGCCGGCGAGGCCGGTGGCATCACCCAGCACATCGGCGCCTACCAGGTCGAGAAGGACGGTCGCCTGATCACCTTCATCGACACCCCCGGCCACGAGGCGTTCACCGCCATGCGGGCCCGGGGCGCCGAGGCCACCGACATCGTCGTCCTGGTCGTCGCGGCCGACGACGGCGTCATGCCCCAGACCCTGGAGGCCCTCGACCACGCCAAGGCGGCCGAGGTCCCCATCGTCGTGGCCATCAACAAGATCGACCGCGAGGGCGCCGACCCGCAGAAGGTCATGAGCCAGCTGGCCGAGCGCGAGCTGGTCCCCGAGGCCTGGGGCGGCGACACGATCATGGTCGAGGTCTCCGCCCTGGAGAACCTGGGCATCGACGACCTCCTCGAGCAGCTGCTCGTGGTCGCCGACGTCGAGGAGCTCACCGCCAACCCCGACGGGCGGGCCATGGGCGCCGTGCTCGAGTCCCACCTCGACGTGGGCCGGGGCCCGGTGGCCACCCTGCTCGTCCAGCGGGGCACGCTCAAGGTCGGCGACCCGCTCATCGCCGGCGCGGCCTGGGGCCGCGTGCGTGCCCTCATCGACGACAAGGGCGAGCAGGTCAAGGAGGCCGGCCCCTCGACCCCGGTCGAGGTCCTCGGCCTCTCCGACGTGGCCAGCGCCGGCGACGACTTCGTCGTCGCCCCCGACCAGAAGACGGCCCGCTCCGTCGCCGACCAGCGCGAGCACTACCAGCGGGTGGCGTCGATCTCCGGCACCGCCGCCGTCTCCGGTGGCGGCATGAAGCTGGAGGACATCTTCAGCCCAGATCCAGACGGGCGAGGCCGCCACCCTCAACCTCATCGTCAAGGCCGACGTCAACGGCTCGCTCGAGGCGGTCACCGAGAGCCTGAAGAAGCTCGAGCGCGACGAGGTGAAGCTGGCCTTCGCCCGCCGCGGCGTGGGCGGCGTCACCAACGACGACATCCAGCTGGCCGTGGCCACCAACGCCACGATCATCGGCTTCAACGTCCGCCCGGACCGCAAGGCCCGCGAGCTGGCCCAGCAGGAGGGTGTGGAGATCCGCACCTACGAGATCATCTACAAGCTCATCGAGGACATCGAGAGCGCGATGGTCGGCATGCTGACGCCGGAGTTCGAGGAGGTCGTCACCGGCGAGGCCGAGGTCCGCGAGATCTTCCGGGTCCCCCGGATCGGCGCCATCGCCGGCTGCTACGTCACCAACGGCGTCATCACCCGGGGCTCCAAGGTCCGCTTCCTCCGCGAGGGCACCATCATCTGGAAGGGCGCCATCCAGTCGCTCAAGCGGTTCAAGGACGACGCCCGCGAGGTGGCCGCCGGCTACGAGTGCGGCATCGGCCTCTCGGACTTCCAGGACCTCAAGGAAGGCGACGTCATCGAGACCTACGACGAGCGGGAGATCCCCCGCACCTAGTCGTCCTCGTTCGCTCGCTGGCGCTCGCTCCACTCGGACGAGCTGGTCGTGTTCGCTGCGCTCACCTGAGGGCTCCGGGAGGTGGCGGCTCGTCCCTCGCAGCCACCTCCCTCTGCGGGGGGAGACCCCCCGCACCCCCCAGCGGCTGCGCCGGGCTCGGAGCCTGGGTCCACGCCGGGGCCCCGAACGCGGGTGGGGGTGGGGCGGGTGGGGGCGTAGGGTCTGGCCGTGGTGGTCGGGACGCTGCGCGTGGAGCTGCACCTGCCCCAGAGCAGGTCGCTGAAGGCGAAGCGGGCCGAGGTCCGGCCCATCCTCGACGGCGTGCGGGCCAAGTACCGCATCTCTGCCGCCGAGGTCGACCACCAGGACACCTGGCAGCGCGCCGCCCTCGGGTTCGCCGTCGTCAGCAGCAGTGGAACGCAGGTCACAGAGGTGCTCGACGAGGTCGAGCGGTACGTGTGGTCCCGGCCCGGCATCGAGGTCCTCGATGCCGACCGGGCCTGGATGGAGGACGACTGACATGGCCAAGCGAGCGAACCCCAAGCGCCAGTACCCGCGCATGGTCCGGGTCAACGAGCTGCTCCGGGAGGTGGTGGCCGAGGCGGTGCAGGACGTCGACGACGACCGCCTCGTCGGCGTGGCCATCACCACCGTCGACTGCGAGTCCGACCTCGGCTCGGCCGTGGTCCACTACGACGTGCTCGACGGCCCCGAGGCCGACGACGAGGTGCTCGAGGCCTTCGACGAGCTGCGGCCGCGGCTCCAGAAGGTGATCAACGCCGAGACCCGGCTCAAGCAGACCCCCAAGCTGACCTTCGCGGCCGACCCGGTGGTCCGCTCGGCGGCCCGCATCGACGACGTGCTGCGGGGCATCCAGCTCCCCGGCATCGGACGACGACCCCGTGACCCGCCCCCGAGCCCGACGGTGAGCAAGGGGCGCCGGCCGCCGGGCCCCGACGGCGTCGCGGTGGTCGACAAGCCGGCCGGCTGGACCAGCCACGACGTGGTGGCCCGCTCCCGGGGCCTGCTCGGCACCCGCAAGGTCGGCCACTCGGGCACCCTCGACCCGGACGCCACCGGCGTCCTCGTGCTCGGGGTCGGCAAGGCCACCCGCCTGCTGCGCTACCTCACCGCCCTGGGCAAGTCCTACGAGGCCGAGATCGTGCTGGGCACCGAGACCTCCACCCTCGACGCCGCCGGCGAGGTGACCGCCACCCACGACATGGCCGCGGTCACCCTCGGCCGATGCCCGCCGGGTCGCCGCCGACGCAGCTCACCGGGCCCATCCTCCAGGTGCCGCCCATGGTCTCGGCCGTGAAGGTCGACGGCCGCCGCCTCCACGAGCTGGCCCGCGAGGGCATCGAGGTCGAGCGCGAGGCCCGGCCCGTCACCGTGCACGCCTTCACCCTCGACGAGGGCCCCGAGCCCGGCGTGCTCCGCGCCGCGGTCGACGTGCTCGTCGGGCACCTACGTCCGCACCCTCGCCGCCGACCTGGGCCACGCCCTCGGCGGTGGCGCCCACCTCCGCGCCCTGCGCCGCACCTCGGTCGGGCGGCTTCACCCTCGACGACGCCGTGGCCCTCGACGACCTGGGCCCCGAGGACCTCCTGCCCGTGGCCGCCGCCGTCGGCCACCTCCCGTCGGTGACCGTCGACGGCGACGTGGCCGTCGCCGTGGGCCACGGCAAGGTGCTGGACCGGTCGGTGCTGGGGGTGGCGGAGGGCGACGGGCCGTGGGCCGTCCTCGACCCCGACGGGCTCGCTGCTGGCCGTGTACGGCGCCCACAGGGGCGACACCGTGAAGCCCGACCTGGTCATCCCGACCGGCTGAGGTCGTCGTCGGTCCGAACGGCAGTCTCGTCCTCCACGACGAGCGAGCACACCGCGACCGGCTCGGCGAAGCCCTTCAGGGCCCGTCGACCGGCTCCCTCCAGGCGGTGACGCACGCACCGCTCGGCGGCGGCGGCGTCGGTGAGGACCTCGCCGGGCACCGCGGTGGCCACGATGCGCGCCGCGAGGTTGACGGCGCGGCCGTAGTGGTCGCCACCGCGGGTGGCGACCTCTCCGGCGGCCACGCCGCACCGCGCCTCCATCCCGGGCAACCCGGCGATGACCCCGGCCGCGATGGCGAGGCAGTCGTCGGGGTCCACGGCGACGAACATCACCTCGTCCCCGATCAGCTTGACCGCCCGACCGCCGCCCCGGGCGACCGTCGCGATGGCCTCGGCCTCGAGGTCGGACATGAAGCCAGCGAGGGTGTCGGGATCGAGCGAGTCGACGTAGGCCGGTCGAGCCGACGACGTCCACGAAGCCGATGGCGACATCGACGGAGGTGACCACGCCGCTGGTCACGCGACGGCGCCCGGCCCGGCCCGGCCCGGCCTCGCCCCACCGCACCGCTCCGTCCAGGCGGTGGAGGAAGCACGCCCGCAGCGGGGCGTCGAGCAGGGCGAGGGCCTGGGTGACGCGGTGGTTGGCCCGGGCGTAGTCGACGAGGCGGGCACCGGCGGCGTCGAGGTCCGCGCCCACGCCGGTGCGGAACACGGGGCGAAACCAGGTGTGGCCCCCGGCCCCCTCGTGGCAGCCTCTCGGCCGTGAGCCCGCTCCCCGCCCCGCCCGAGCCCGCCCCCGGACCGCCGTCACCGGCCAGCACGGTGAAGCGCAACGCGGGACGGGCCCGCTACGACGCCGCAGCCGTCCACGCCGTGCTCGACGCCGGGTGGGTGGCCCACGTGGCCCTGGCCCCCGGGGGCGAGCCCGTCGTGATCCCGATGGTGTACGCCCGCGACGGCGACCGGCTGCTGCTCCACGGCTCGGTGGCGTCGCGGCTGCTGCGGGGCCTCGATGCCGGCCTGCCGGTCTAGCGTGGCCGTGACCCACGTCGACGGCCTGGTCCTGGCCCGCTCCGCCTTCCACCACTCGGTCAACTACCGCAGCGTCGTGGTGCGGGGGACGGCCCGCCGGGTCACCGATCCCGGGCGCGATGGCCGCCGGCTTCGCCCGCCTGGTCGACCACGCCGCACCGGGCCGGTCCGAGGCAGGTGCGGGGTGCCGATCGCCACCGAGACCCGCCAGACCCTCCTCGTCGAGGTCCGCCTCGACGACGCCGCGGTGAAGGTCCGCACCGGTGGTCCCATCGACGACGAGCGGGACCTCGTCATGGCCGGTCTGGGCCGGCGTCGTCCCGCTGGCCCTCGTCGCCGGCGAGCCGGTGCCGTCCGCCGACCTGACCGTCCCCGACGTCGCCCCACCGGAGACCGTCACCCTGCCCTGATCGGGCGCGGAGGACCCGACCGGGTGCGTCGGAGGATCGACCTCATGGGGGGCACGCTCCGGGCCCGCCTCCTCGCCGTGCTGGTCGTGGCCCGCCGGCGTCCGGATCCGCGTGACGAGCCGTCCCCCGCTCCTCTGAGCGGCTGAGCGCCACGTTTGTCGCACGCCCGCAGAGGTCACGGAGGAGGGGCGACCGGCCCGGCCGACCGGACCGGGCCCACCGTGTGGGGGCTCCGCGGCGGGGGCCGGTAGCGTCGCCCGACGTGGAGATCATCCGGGCCGACGGCCACTGCCCGACGCCCGAGGTGGGGGCGGCGGTCACCATCGGGGCCTACGACGGGGTGCACCTGGGCCACCGGGCCGTCATCGCCGAGGTGCGGCGCCGGGCCGAGGAGCAGGGGCTGCGCAGCGCGGTGGTCACCTTCGACCGCCACCCCGCCATGGTCGTCCGGCCCGAGAGCGCCCCGCGCCTGCTGACCGACCTCGACCAGAAGCTCGAGCTGCTGGCCTCCACCGGGGTCGACGTGGCCCTGGTGGTGACCTTCGACGAGGCCCGGGCCGCGGAGAGCGCCGAGGACTTCGTGGCCGAGGTCATCGTCGGGTGCCTGGCCGCCCGAGGTCGTGGTGGTGGGGGAGGACTTCCACTTCGGCCACGGCCGCCGGGGCAACGTCGAGATGCTGCACCGCCCTGGGCGCCGAGCGCCGGCTTCACCGTCGAGGGGCTCGGGCCTGCGCTCCGCGTCCGACGTCGGTGCCGGCCGCGGCCGCAGCCGAGGCCGACGGCCCCGAGGAGAAGGTGTCGTCCACCGCCATCCGGGCCGCCCTCGTCGCGGGCGAGATCGACCGGGCCACCGCCCTGCTGGGCCGGCCCCACGAGGTGCGCGGCCTGGTGACCCCGGGCGACAAGCGGGGCCGGGAGCTGGGCTTCCCCACCGCCAACGTCGCCGTGCCGGGCGAGATCCTGCTGCCGGCCGACGGCATCTACGCCGGGTGGTTCGTGCGGGCCGACGGCACCGTGCTGCCCACCGCCATCAACCTGGGCCGCCGCCCCACCTTCTACGAGCAGGCCCACGCCTCCCTGCTCGAGGCCCACGTCCTCGACTTCGACGGCGACCTCTACGGCGAGCGGGTGGCCGTCCGCTTCGTGTCCCGCCTCCACGGCGAGGTGAAGTACCCCTCGATCGAGGCCCTGGTCGAGGGCATCGGGCGCGACGTGGTCGAGACCCGGGCCGTCCTGGGCCTCTGATCCTCGACCCGCCTCTGACGGCGCCGCCGGTCCGGCTGCCGACGGCCCCTGGACCATGACCTGGGCCCATGGCCGGGTTCCGGGCGTGACAGGTGGCATGCTGGACACATGTCCGACACGCCACGGCGTCCGGGCCCGGGGGGAGAGCGACGCGGACCACGGGCCGCATCACCCGGGTGCAGACGTCCTCCGACGACGCGCCCGTCATCGGGCCCGAGGAGCGCCCCGAGCAGGTCCGGTCCCGCCGCCTGCCCCGCCTGGCCCGCCACACCGTCACCCTCTCCGACGGCCACGAGGTCGGGCGTCGCCGTGTGCGGCCAGGGCGTGCCCCTGGTGCTCGTCCACGGCTTCAGCGCCGAGGGCATCCTCTACGCCCAGACCCTGTCGCGCCTGGTCGGCAGCGGGTTCCGGGTCATCGCCATCGACACCGCCGGCCACGGCGGCACCCTCGGCCTGCCCACCGGCGGCGGCAGCATGGAGCACTACACCCGCATGCTGGGCCGGGTCCTCGACGAGCTGGGCATCCGCCGGGCCGTGCTGTGCGGGCACTCCATGGGCGGCCGCCTGGTCACCGAGCTGGCCGCCCAGGAGCCGGACCGGGCCATCGCCGTGGTGCTGCTCGACGCCATCGTGGGCGACACCTGGGACCGCATGGTGAACCTGTTCCGCGTCGCCCCGCCCCTGCTGGCCGGGGTGGCCGGGGTCCTGGTCCTCGACAGCGTCAGCACCCTGCCGCTGCTCCGCGACCCGGCCCAGGCCCGCAAGCTGGGCCGCCTCGTCGCCCCGGTCATCGGCGGCCACCTCCGGCGGCCGTGGCGGATGCTCGGGCCCGGCGGTGTCCATCCTGCGCTCCCGGGGCTCGGGCTGGATGCTCGACCGCATCGCCGAGGAGGAGATCCCCCTGGTGGTGATCCACGGCGAGCGCGACGTCGCCGTCCCCATGGCCACCGCCCGCGACGCTCGCCGGCGGGGCCACGGGGCCCTGGTCACGGTGGAGAAGGCCGGCCACTCGTGGCTGCTGCGCGACCCCCGGACCCTGCCCGGCCATCCTCGACGCCCTCATCGCCAGCCACGTGGGCGAGGCGATCACGGCCCGGATCGCCGCCGACCTGGGCCTCACCAGCCCCGGCTACCTCGACGGGGCCACCTTCGCCGACCTCGACGCGGCCTACCTCGAGCCCGACGCCCAGATCCTCGAGCTGTCACCCCGCCCCCGGTCCGACTCCGACACCCTGCCCCGCCAGGGCCTGCCCCGGTACCGCTGGAGCGTGTCAGCGACCGCGTCCGCCGAGCCCGACCTGCCCGACAACGTCACCCGCCTCCACGCCTGACCGGCCGGGTATGCGGACAGAGTGTGCCTGGCACACTCTGTCCACTCTTCCGGCGGGCGATGCGGGGGAGCGGCGGAGGGGGGCTGCTATCGTCTGCCCTCGTGTGCCGCGCTCCGGCGCGCCGTCGACATCCGCCCTCCGACCCGTGACCTGCGCACTGCCGCAGCCCACGATCGGCAGAGCCGGGTCCGACACCCACCACGGGCCGCGCCCGCGGCCCGTCCACCCAAGGAAACCGCATGTCCGAGATCACCGACCGCGCCAAGCCCGGCGTCATCGAGGAGCACCGCCTCCACGACACCGACACCGGCTCCCCCGAGGTGCAGATCGCCCTGCTCACGCAGCGCATCAACCACCTCACCGAGCACCTGAAGGTCCACAAGAAGGACTTCCACAGCCGGCGGGGGCTCCTGATGCTGGTCGGCAAGCGTCGCCGCCTGCTCGACTACGTCGCCAAGAACGACGTCGAGCGCTACCGGGCGATCATCGCCAAGCTCGGCCTGCGCCGATAGCAACCACCCTGATGAGCGGCCCGTCGGCCGCTCATCGCACTTTTCACCCACAGTGCGCACGGGTCCGGATCAGTTGCCGGTCGCCCTCGTCCCGGACCGCTCCACGGAGAGCGGGCGTCGGGGGGATGCCGACTGGGAGCTGGCCCACCCGGCGCCGAGACCGGGGCGCAGGACGCGTCCCAGAGGAGACACCACATGGCTGATGCCATCACCGTGTCGGCGCCCATCTCGGGCACCGACAAGACCCTCGAGCTCTCCACCGGAGTGCTCGCCCCGCAGTCGCAGGGGGCCGTCGTGGCCTCCATCGGCAAGACCCAGGCCCTGGTCACCGCCAACGGCGCCAGCCTTCACCCGCGAGGGCATCGACTTCTTCCCGCTCACCGTCGACGTCGAGGAGAAGATGTACGCGGCGGGCAAGATCCCCGGCTCGTTCTTCCGCCGGGAGGGCCGCCCCACCGACGAGGCCGTGCTCACCTGCCGGCTGATCGACCGCCCGCTGCGCCCCAGCTTCGCCGACGGGTACCGCAACGAGACCCAGGTCGTGGCCACCATCCTCGCCGCCGACCAGGTCAACCCCCACGACGTGGTCGCCATCAACGGCGCCTCCGCCGCCCTGATGCTCTCGGGCCTGCCCTTCGACGGCCCGCTCGGCGCCGTGCGCCTGGCCTACTCCACCGACGGCGAGTGGATCCCCCACCCGACCTTCGAGGAGATCGACGAGTCCACCTTCCAGCTGGTCGTCGCCGGCCGCTCGCGTCGACGACGGCGGCGTGGCCATCATGATGGTCGAGGGCAACGGCACCGAGAAGGCCTGGTCCTACTACGAGGACGGCGCCCCCAAGGTCACCGAGGCGGTCATCGCCGAGGGCCTGGAGAAGTGCAAGACCTGGATCGGCGAGTCCATCGAGCTCCAGCGCGAGCTGGTCGAGCAAGGCCGGCGTGGCCCCCGCCCTCGTGTGGGAGTCGCAGCTCGACTACGACGACGAGATCGCCGACGCGGTGGCCGAGGCCGGCCGCGACCAGATCGCCGAGGCCAACACCATCGCCGACAAGGGCGACCGCAACGCGGCCAACGACGCGGCCAAGGCCGCCGTCGTGGCCGAGCTGTGCGGCGAGGGCGAGCCCTTCGCCGGCCAGCGAGAAGCAGGTCAAGAACGCCATCCGGGCGCTGACCAAGAAGGTCGTGCGCGAGCGCCTCGTCAACGAGGGCATCCGCATCGACGGCCGCGGCCCCAAGGACCTCCGGCCCGTCATCGGCCGAGGTGGGCGTGCTGCCCACCGCCCACGGCTCCGGCCTGTTCCAGCGGGGCGAGACCCAGGTCCTCAACGTGCTCACCCTGGGCATGCCCCGCATGGACCAGCTGCTCGACACCCTCGGGCTGCAGACCAAGAAGCGCTACATGCACCACTACAACATGCCGCCCTACTCCAACGGCGAGACGGGCCGCATCGGTGGCACCAAGCGCCGCGAGGTCGGCCACGGCATGCTCGCCGAGCGGGCCCTGCTGCCCCTCGTGCCCTCCCTCGAGGAGTGGCCCTACGCCCTGCGCCTCGTGTCCGAGGTGCTGTCGTCCAACGGCTCCACCTCGATGGGCTCGGTCTGCTCGTCGTCGCTGTCGCTGATGGACGGCGGCGTGCCGATCAAGGCGCCGGTCTCCGGCATCGCCATGGGCCTGGTCAAGGAGGGTGACAACTACATCACCCTCACCGACATCCTCGGCGCCGAGGACGCCTTCGGCGACATGGACTTCAAGATCGCCGGCCCGGCCGACTTCATCACCGCCCTGCAGCTCGACACCAAGATCGACGGCCTGCCCGCCGACGTGCTGGCCGCCGCGCTCGACCAGGCCCGCGAGGCCCGCCTCGAGATCCTCGACGTGATGAACGCCGCCATCGCCGAGCCCCGCGCCGACGTGGGCGACACCGCCCCCAAGATGCTCAGCTTCGAGATCCCGATCGACAAGATCGGCGAGGTCATCGGGCCCAAGGGCAAGGTCATCAACGCCATCCAGGCCGAGACCGGCGCCGACATCTCCGTCGACGACGACGGCACCGTCGGCACCGTGTCCATCGGCTCGGTCGACCGGGGCTGCGTCGACGAGGCCGAGCGCCAGATCAAGCTGATCCTCGACCCGCCCACCGCCGAGGTGGGCGCCGTCTACACCGGCCGGGTCGTGAACATCACCAAGTTCGGTGCGTTCGTCAACATCCTCCCGGGCCGTGACGGCCTGGTCCACATCTCCAAGCTCGGTGGGGGCAAGCGCATCGACCGGGTCGAGGACGTCGTCTCCCTCGGCGACGAGATCGAGGTCCGCGTCGACGACGTCGACCCCAACGGCAAGGTCAGCCTCACCCCGGCCGACCAGCCGGTCGAGGAGAAGAAGCCCCGGCGGCGGCGGCGACCGCGACCGTGGCGACCGCGACCGTGGCGGCCGCGACGGTGGCCGCGACCGTGGTGGGCGCGACGGCGGCCGCGAGCCGCGACCGCGCGACGAGCGGCGACAGCGAGCTCCGGCGGCGGCCCGCCAAGGCCGAGGAGGTGTCCTTCGAGGACTCCTTCGACGCCGAGGTGGCCGCCGAGTTCGGCGACCTGGGCCCGGGTGGCGACGATCGCCCCCGCAGCGGTGGCGACGACGGCGGCCGGCGCCGCCGCCGTCGTCGCTGAGCGCCCGCGAGAGCGCGTGATCGACGTCGCCGGGGACGGCCCCGTCCCCGGCGACGCACCGATCCCCGCCCCCGCAGGCGAGGTCACGGTCACCACCCTCGCCTCCGGGCGCCGGGTCGTCACCGACCGCATGCCGGGCGCGGCCTCGGCCACCGTGGTGGCCCTGGTCGGGCGTGGGCGGCCGCGACGAGCCGGCCCCGCTGGCCGGGGTGTCGCACTTCCTCGAGCACCTGCTCTGCAAGGGCAGCGACGGCTGGCCGGCCGCCGAGGTGGCCGAGGCCGTCGACGAGCGGGGCGGCGACCTCGACGCGGTCACCGACCGCGAGCGCACCGCCGTGCAGATCCGGGTCCCCGCCGCCGACGCCGGCTTCGCCCTCGACCTGCTGGGCGACCTGGTGCTGCGCCCCGCCGTGCGGGCCGACGAGGTCGACCTGGAGCGCCGGGTGATCCTCGAGGAGCTGGCCCAGGCCGAGGAGGACCCCGAGGACCGGGCCCACGCCCTGGTCGCCCTGGCCCTCTACGGCGAGCACCCCCTGGGCTCGGGAGGTCATCGGCGACCGGCGCACCCTGGCGGCCATGGGGCCGTCGGAGATCGCGCGCCTTCCACGCCGCCCGCTACCAGCCCGAGGCCATGGTCGTGGCGGCCGCCGGCGGCGTCGACCACGAGGCCGTCGTCGACCGGGTGCGGCGCTGGGAGGACCTGGTCGGCCCCGGCCCCGTCGGACCCGCTGCTCGCGGTGGACCGGACCGGCCCCGACGCCCCAGGCCGCCTCGACACGGGTCCTGCGCCGGCGCGGGCGAGCAGGTCCACGTGGTGGTCGGCTGGCCCCTGGGTGCGGTCGCCGACGACCGAGCGCCCGGCACTGGCGGTCGCGGCCCACATCCTCGGGCGGGGGCCCGGCCAGCCGCCTGTTCCGCTCGGTGCGCGACGAGCGGGGGCTGGCCTACGCCGTCGACGCCTCGCTCGCCCTGCACGGCGACGCCGGGGCCCTCACCGCCTACGCCGGCTGCTCGCCCGGCGCGGTGGCCGAGGTCCGCGACCTGCTGGTGGCCGAGGTCGCCCGCCTGGCGGCCGAGGGCCCGACCGCCCGCGAGGTCGAGGTGGCCACCGGCTACCTGGCCGGCGCCTCGACGCTCGCCCTGGAGGACTCCGCCACCCGGGCCTGGCGGGTGGCCATCGAGGAGCTGGAGCGGGGCGGGGCCCGCCCGGCGGCCGAGCGCATCGCCGCCTACCGATCCGTGACCGTCGACCAGATCCGGGCCGCGGCGGCCACGCTGGCGGTCGGGCCGTCGACCGCCGTGGTGGGCCCCGTGCCCCGCCGGCTGCGCCTCTGAGCGCCCGTACGACGGCAGGCCCGCAGCGCCCGGACCCCGGCGCCGCGCCGGTCGACGACCTCCATGGTGCGGGCGGCCGAGGCCTCCAGCTCGGCCCTCCACCCCGGCGGCAGCCCGGGGTCGGCGAGGGTCTCGGCCACCGGGACGACCTCGAAGGTCGTCGGTGTCGACGTAGGTGGGCACGGCCTCGACGCGCGCGCACCTCGAGCGGCCCGCCCGACGGGCCCCCGGCGGTGACCACCACGATGAGGCCGTCGCGCCGCGGCACGTCCTCGGGCTGGTTGGCCAGCTGGTTGCCGAGCCCGTAGACCACCCAGGTCGGGCCCACCCGCTCGACGGGCTGCACCACGTGGGCGTGGTGGCCGATGATCAGGTCGATCTCGGGGACCTGGGCCAGGGCCGCGGCCACGTCCTGCTGGAAGGCGCTGGGCTCGGAGCGGTACTCGTCGCCCCAGTGGAGGCTGACGACCACCATCTGGGCCCCGAAGGCGACCGCGGCGCGGGCGTCGGCGGCGATGCGCGCCGGGATCGATGAGGTTGGCGGCCCAGGGCGCGTCGGCGGGGAGCGGTATCCCGTTGAAGCCGTAGGCGTAGGACAGGTGGGCGACCACCTGGCCGGCGACCTCGTAGCAGCCGGGGGCCCGACGCCTCCTCCGGCGGTGCGGGCCGTGCCGGTGTGGCCGAGGCCGAGCAGGTCGAAGGTGTCGAGGGTGGCATCGATGCCGGCACGGCCCCCGTCGAGGCTGTGGTTCGACGCGGTGGAGCAGCCGTCGTAGCCGACGGCCGCCAGGGCGGAGGCCACCTCCCGGGGGGCGTGGAAGGTGGGGTAGCCGGCGACGGCCTGGCCGTCGCCCACCAGGGGCACCTCCAGGTGGCACAGGGCGAGGTCGGCCGCGCCCACCACCGGGGCGAGGGGAGCCAGCATCGGGACGAAGTCGTAGGCCCGGCCGACCGCCGCGCCCCGCCGCGCCGCGTCGGCGTCGATGGGGTCGTGGAGCAGCACGTCGCCACCGAACGCGAGGGTCACCTGCACGTCGGGCGGCGGCGCCGTGGTGGGCGGCACCGGGGCCGCCGTCGTCGAGGCCGGCGGGTCGGCGCCCTCGGCCACGGTGGCGACCGGCGCGGTGGCCGGTGACCGGTCGGCACCGGCCGCCGGGGCCGCGGCGGGGTCGTCGCCCGTGCAGGCCACCGCCACCGCTCCGAGGAGGACGACGAGGGCCACGGCGCACGCGCGTCCGCCGGGCGAGCCGCCCCCTGCGGACCTGTCGTGCACCGACAGAACCTAGGTCCCGGGGTCGGGCCCGGGTGGGACGGTGGGTGGGGCCGGCCCGGTCCCCGGCAGGGCCGCGCCTACGGTGGTCCGCCGTGGCCCAGGTCCGCCCGCTCCCGGCTCCGCCCGCCACCCCCGCCGCGCCCGTGGCCCGGCCCACCGGCCCGGTCCGCCTCGCCCCGGGGTGGCTGCTGGCCCTGATGGCGGCCAACACCGTCACCGCCATCGGGCTCTTCGGCGACATCGCCCGCCACGTGTCCCTCGACACCACCCTCCAGGGCGACACCTTCCTCGCCGGGTGGCACCTCGTGCTCTACGGCGGGGTGGCCGCCGGTGCCCTGGTGCTCGGGGTCCTCGCCTACGTGCACGGCCCGTGGGCACCGTGGCGTCGGCTGCCGGCCGCCACCGCAGGGGTGGCCGTGCTCACCGTGGGCGGGGCCAGCGACCTGCTCTGGCACCAGGCCTACGGGGTGGAGGCCGCCTTCCAGGCCCTGGTCAGCCCGCCCCACCTGCTGATCTTCGCCGGGCTGGTGATGCTGATGGTCGCGCCGGTGGGGGCGGTGGCCGAGGGGCCCAGCCGCCCGGTCGACGCCGTGCGCTCGGCGGTCCTGGCCCTGTCGCTCACGTCGCTGCTGCTCGTGGTGTCGCTCTTCACCGGCTACCTGACCCCGCTCATCGGGGGCAGCGAGTTCCAGGCCGGCACCTACCAGGAACCCCTCATCGGCACGTCGCTGCTGGACTACGACACCGCCCGTGGCCTCGGGGTGGCGCTGTGGTTCAGTGCCCTGGTGAGCCTGGTGGTGGTGGCCGTGCGGGCGCGAGCCGCCCCCGTGGCCGGGACCTGGACGCTCACCTTCGGCCTGCTGGGCGTCGCCCCGCTCGTCGCCACCGGCGCGGTCACCCTGCCCCTCACGCTCGGCCTGGTCACCTTCGGCATGGTGTCGGACCTCACCGCCACCCGCAGCCGCCCCCACCCCCTCGCGACGGGCCTGGCCTCGGCCTCGCTGTGGACCGTCCTCTTCGCGGGCGTGGGCGGGCGGGGGGACCTGGTGTGGAACCAGGAGCTGTGGGCCGGGGTCATCACCTCGTCGTTCCTGGTGGGCGCGGCCGTCGGCGCTGCCTTCCGCTGGGTCGCGCCGCCGGCCCCGCCCCTCGGACCGGGGTCGGAGCCGGGGCCGACACCCTAGGGTCGTGCGGCCGGGACCACCCGGCCCGACCGGGAGGGCGCACGTGCAGATCAAGGGAGCGACGGTGCTGGTCACCGGGGCCAGCGGGGGGTTGGGCCAGGCCATCGCACGCGACCTGGCGGGGAGGGGGCGCGCCTCGTGCTCACCGCCCGGCGCACCGACGTGATCCGGGGCCTGGCCGACGAGCTGGGCGCCGAGGCCGTCACCGCCGACCTCACCGACCGCGCCGACGTCGATCGCCTGGCGGCCCGCAGCGACGAGGTCGACATCCTGGTGGCCAACGCCGGCGTCGGCAGTGACCGGGCCGTCGGCGAGGTCGAGCCGGCCGACGTGGACGTGAGCGTCGACGTCAACCTGCGGGCGCCGATCCTGCTCACCACGGCCTTCGTGCAGGCGCACCTGGCCTCGGGGCGACCGGGCCACGTGGTGCTGGTCGGCTCCCTGTCGGGCCTGGCCCCGTCGCCCCAGACCTTCCTCTACAACGCGACGAAGTTCGGCCTGCGGGGCTTCGCCCTGTCGGTGCGCCAAGACCTGCACGACGGCCCGGTCGGCCTCAGCATCGTCGAGCCCGGCTTCGTCCGCGACGCCGGGATGTTCCACGACGGCGGGACGGAGCTGCCGCCCGGCGTGCGCACCACCACCCCGGCGGCGGTGGCGGCCGGGGTGGTCCGCGCCGTCGAGCGCGACGTGGCCGAGGTCTTCGTGGCGCCCACCGAGCTGCGGATGGCGTCCACCCTGGCGACGGTGGCCCCCGGGCTCACCGCCGCCGTGCTGCGTCGGGTCGATCCCCGTCGCGACGACGCCCCGGGTTGAGCCGGCCCGTCAGGCGGGCGGGCGGGACGCGGCCACCCGGTCGCGGATCTCCCGGGCCCGGGCGACGAGGGCGCTCTCCTCACGGCGGGCCGCCGAGGCCCGGTCCGACGCCTCGGCCGCCTCCTTCTCGGCCGTCTCGGCCCGCGAGCCGTGCTCGGCGGCCTGGGACTCGAGGTCGTCGGCCTCGGCGATCTGCTCGTCGAAGGTGTGGCGCCGCTCCTCGGCCACCGTGGCCGACTCGTAGCGGGGCACGCCGGGCTGGCCCTGGTCGTCGGGCGCGGGCAGGCCGTAGTGCTGGAGGAAGGCGGTCTCCTCCTCGGGTGTCATCTGCCCGGACTTGTGCACGGTGGGGGCGGCGGTGACCTCGTCCTCGGTCAACGGGAGGCGGATGTGGCCCTTGCCCACCGTGGCGTCGCCCAGGGGGACCAGGTGCAGGCCCCGGCTCAGGCGGCCGGTCTTGACCGCGCCGATGATCGGCTCGGACCGGCCCAGCTCGGAGTAGGTCTCCTCCAGCCGACCGATCTTCTCGCCGTCCTGGTCGACGATGTCGGACCCCTTCCACTCGCCGATGTTCTCGACCTGGGCCATGTGCGTCTCCTCTGTGGTGCGGACCAGGGCGCTACCCCGGCGTGCGGCGGTGACGCCGATCCCTCCGCCGACGCCGAACGTCACCCGGTCGGGTGGCGCTCCTGGCGGCGCTCCCCGGTCGGCCCGGGCCTCGTCCGGTAGGTTGCCGCCCATGGCTCGGCGCGTCGCTGTCTTCGGGGCCGGGGGGCGGATGGGGAGCACCGTCTGCCGCGCCGTGGTCGACGACCCCGACCTCGAGCTGGTGGCGGCGGTCGACCCCCACCACGCCGGGCTCGACCTGCGCCAGGTCACCGGGCTCGACACCGACCTGGTGGTCGACGCCGACGCCGAGAGCCTCGGCGCGGCCGGCGCCGAGGTGGCGGTCGACTTCACGCTCGTCGACGCGGCCCGGGCCAACCTGGCCTGGTGCGCCGCCCACGGGGTGCACGCCGTCGTCGGCACCAGCGGCTTCGACGAGGCCGACATCGACGCGGGCCCGCCAGGAGTTCACGGCCAGCAACTGCGTGATCGCGCCCAACTTCGCCATCGGGGCGGTGCTGATGATGCACTTCGCCGAGCTGGCCGCGCCCTACTTCGAGACCGCCGACATCGTGGAGACCCACCACGACGCCAAGGTCGACGCGCCATCGGGCACGGCCATGGCCACCGCCGAGCGCATGGCCGCGGCCTCCTCGTCCTGGGCGCCGGACCCGACCACGTCCACCGTGCTCGACTCCGCCCGCGGCGCCGAGCTGGGCGGCGTGCGGGTGCACTCGCTGCGGGTCCGGGGCATGGTGGCCCACCAGGAGGTGGTGCTGGGCACCACCGGGCAGACCCTCACCATCCGCCACGACAGCTACGACCGGGCCTCGTTCATGCCCGGCGTGGTGCTGGCGGTGAAGGCGGTGCAGGACCACCCCGGCGTCACCGTCGGGCTGCGCAGCCTGCTCGGCCTCACCCCCGACGCCGGCTGACCCGGGTCACGGGTCCGGCGCCCGCCCGTCGGCCTCCACTGCGGGGCCGGGCACCTCGTCGGTCCCGGTCGCGTCGTCCTGCCCGTCGCCGGCGCGGCCCTCGTCCTCGGCCTGGATCTCGGCGATCTCCTCGTCGATGTGGAGCAGGCCGCTGACCTCGCCGCCACCGGCGCGGCGGTCCGACCAGATCGACAGGGCCAGCAGGCCCAGGCTGATGCCGAACACCAGCAGGCGGTTGGCACTGATGAAGTCGCGCACCACATCGAGGGGCTCGGACACCGAGTCGGTGACGAACCACAGGACCGTGAGGCGCCCGATGGTGCCCAGGACGTTGAGCACCGCGAACACCGGGACGCTCATGCCGCCGGCGCCGGCGAAGAGGCAGATGTAGTTGTTGGGGGCGATCACGATGAGGGGGTACGAGGCCTTGCCGAACCACCGCTCGGCGGTGCGGGCGATGGGCCCGTAGGTGGCGCTGCGGCGCTCGATCCAGCGCACGCCGGCATCGCCGTACCAGCGGCCCAGCAGGAAGAAGAGCGGGTCGGAGATGAGGAGCCGGACGGTGGCGATGCCGAAGAAGGCCCACCAGGTGAGCTCGGACTTCACCAGCACCAGGTTCCGGTTCCGGGCGTTCATGGCGATGAACGCCTCGGGGTACTTGTCCGACACGGCCAGCAGGAAGGTGTCGCCGGCCAGGGCCAGCACGAAGAAGCCGATGGCGAGGGTGACCACGACGTTGCGGGCCGCCTTGCTGGGCGGACCGCTGGCGGGCGCGGCGGCGGGGGCCGGGGCGTCGGAGGTCAAGGGGAGATCATGCCAGCCGGCCGCCGGTGCGAGGGGGCGAGGGCCTCGCGAGGGGACCGGGCTGCACCGCTGCTCCTAGTGTCGAGGCGTGTACCGGTTCGCCCTGCGCCCGTGGTGGATCGTCTCCCACCTGTTCGTGCTGGCCCTGGTGGTGGCCTTCGTCAACCTCGGGTTCTGGCAGCTGCGCCGCCTCGACGAGCGCAGGGACCGCAACGCCGAGCTGGTCGCCCGCCTGGCCGAGCCCACCCAGGACGTGGCCACCCTGGTCCCCGACGGAGGGGCCGCACCGGACGGCGATCAGGTCGACGACCGCCGCGTCACCGCCACCGGCACGTACCGCGGCGACGAGGCCGTGCTCATCCGGGGCCGCAGCCTGCACGACTCACCAGGGTCCTGGGTCGTCGTGCCCCTCGAGCTGCCCGACGGGCGGGTGGTGGCGGTCAACCGGGGCTGGATCCGCAACGACGGCCGCTTCACCGAGGTGCCCGACCAGTACACCGAGGTGCCCTCGGGCGAGGTCACCGTCACCGGCCTCACGCACCCCTCCCAGGAGCGGGGAACCCTCGGCGCCACCGACCCCACCGGCACCGAGCTCACCAGCCTGGCCCGGGTCGACCTCGCCCGCCTCGACGAGCAGGTCGACGGCGACCTCCTGCCGGTGTGGGTGCAGCTCACCGAGGCCGAGGCGGCCGCCCCCGATCCCTCGCCCGAGCTGCTCGACCCGCCGGTGGTCGACGACCAGGGGCCCCACCTGAGCTACGCCTTCCAGTGGTTCACCTTCGCCACCATCGCCGTGGTGGGGTACCCGCTCATCCTGCGCCGGGTGGCCCGGGAGCGGGGGAAGGGCCCCGACGACGACGCCGACGGCCTCGACGACCCCGATCCCCACGACCGCCCCGCCCCGGGCGACCCCCGCCTCGACCCCGTCGAGCCGTGAGCGCCTCCGGGACCGGGACCGGGACCGGGGCCGGGGCCGAGCCCGACGACGGCGACGTCCGGACCCGCATCCTGGGCGCGGCGGTGGACGAGGCCGGCGCCTCCGGTCTGGGGCGCCTGACCCTCGAGGGGGTGGCCCGTCGGGCCGGCGTGGCCCGGGCCACGGTGTACCGCCACTTCCCCGGCGGCCGCGACCAGGTCACGGCGGAGGCGGTGACCTGGGAGGTGGCCCGCTACTTCGCCGCCCTGCTGGGCCGGCTGGAGGGCGTCGAGGACATCGCGGCGCGGCTGGAGCGGGGCATCGCCGAGGGGCGAGTGCTCCTGGCCGAGCACCAGGTGTTCCAGAAGGTGGTCGACACCGAGCCCGAGCGGCTCCTGCCCCACCTGTCCCAGAGCGCCCCCCTGGTGCAGGCCGCGGTGCGCGACGACATCCGTCCCCGGCTGGAGGCGGCCGACCTGGTCGAGGGGGCGGACCCGGCGGAGGCGGCCGACTTCCTGGCCCGCAACGTGCTGTCGCTGCTCATGGCCGAGGGGGGCTGGGACCTCGACGACCCCGCCGAGGTCCGCCGCCTGGTGCGGGGCAACCTCCTCGCCGGCGTCCTCGCCCACCCCTGACGTCCGCGCCCGCGGCAGGGGGCGGCGGTCTCGGTGTGACCGGTGCCTCGTTGCGATGAGACAGGTTCCGTCCTACTGTCTCACCCGTGCCCCCGGCCGTCACCACCGCCACCCAGGAGCGGGCCCTCGACGCCGCCGTCGAGCTGGTGGCCCGCTGGGGCCTCACCAAGACCACGCTGGCCGACGTGGCCCGCACCGCGGGCATGGGCCGGGCCACGCTGTACCGGGCCTTCCCCGGCGGCCGTGACCAGCTCGTCACCCTGCTGGGCCAGCGCGAGGTGGCCTGCTTCCTCGACGTGGTGGCCCGGGCCATGGACGCCGCGCCGGACCTCACCGCCGCCCTGGCCGACGGCCTCCACGCCGCGGTCGTGCACCTCGAGCACCACGAGGCGGCCCGGTTCGTCCTCGAGCACGAGCCCGAGCTGGCCGTCCCCGTGCTCGGCTTCACCGAGATGGAGCGCCTGCTCACGGTGGCCCGCCGGGCCCTCGCCCCGCACCTCGTCGCCCACCTGCACCCCGCCGACCCCGACCGGGCCGGCTGGGCGGTGGAGTGGATCACCCGCCTGTTCCTGTCGTCGCTGGTGACCACCACGCCCGAGTTCGACCTGGCCGACCGGGCCACCTGCCACCGCCTGGTGGCCCGCTACCTCACGCCCGCCCTGGCCGCCCCGGCCCCGACCCCGACCGCTCCCACCCCCTCCTAGGAGGCCCCCGTGACCACCACCGAGCCCACCCCCCACATGTCGAGCAACGCCGAGATCATCGGCCGCCACGACGCCAACGACCTGGCCGAGATCCTGGCCATCAGCAACACCGACGTGCACGCCACCATCCGCACGGTGGCCGACAACGCCGATGCCATCTTCACCTGGGACTACGACAAGGGCGCCCGCCGGCCCCTGGAGAAGCTCTACGAGAAGGCCAAGACCTCCCAGTGGAACGGCGAGACCGACCTCGACTGGTCGATCGACGTCGACCAGGAGGCCGTGGTCGCGGCCAACGCCGCCGCCGGCCTCGGCTTCGAGGACGACATGGACCTCTCGGGCACCCCCTTCGCCACCTGGACCGACGCAGAGTGGACCCAGCTGGGCGTCGAGAGCCAGAACTGGATGCTCTCGCAGTTCCTCCACGGCGAGCAGGGCGCCCTGCTGTGCACGGCCAAGATCGTCGAGACGGTGCCGTGGATCGACGCCAAGTACTACGCCGCCACCCAGGTCATGGACGAGGCCCGCCACGTCGAGGTCTTCGCCAAGTACCTCAACACCAAGCTCTCGGGCACCTACCCGGTCAACGCCCACCTCGGCCTGCTCCTCGACGACATCGTCGAGGACTCCCGCTGGGACATGACCTACCTGGGCATGCAGATCATGGTCGAGGGCCTGGCCCTGGCCGCCTTCGGCTTCATGCACCAGATGACCACCGAGCCGCTGCTCAAGAAGCTGCTCCGCTACGTGATGAGCGACGAGGCCCGCCACGTGGCCTTCGGCGTGCTCACGCTGAAGGAGTACTACGAGGGCCTCACCGTGGCCGAGCTGCGCGAGCGCCAGGAGTTCGCCTTCGAGGCCGCCCTCCGCATGCGCGACCGCTTCCTCCAGCAGGAGGTCTGGGAGCGCATGGGCATGGCCCCCAAGGACGTGCTCCCGATCATCGTCGACCTGCCCCAGCGCCAGCTGTTCCAGCAGATGCTGTTCACCAAGATCGTCCCGAACTGCAAGAAGCTGGGCCTGCTCGACGCCGGCGACGGGTGGCTGCGCCAGAAGTTCGGCGAGATCGGCGTGATCCAGTTCGAGGACATGGCCGACACCGGCGAGGAGTACGAGATGTTCGCGCTCGCCGAGGGTGAGGCCAACAGCGGCGTCAAGGGCTGAGGGCGGGTCGGGGCGGCGAGGCTCACATGTCGGTCTCGCCTCGGCTGGCGCCTCGGCGAGATCGACCCGCACCTCCCGCTCGGGGCTCGCTGCGCTCGCCGGGCCGCTCGGGCCCGCGGCTCGCCGAGGGTGAGGCCAACAGCGGCGTCAAGGGCTGAGGGCGGGTCGGGGCGGCGAGGCTCACATGTCGGTCTCGCCTCGGCTGGCGCCTCGGCGAGATCGACCCGCACCTCCCGCTCGGGGGCTCGCTGCGCTCGCCGGGCCGCTCGGGCCCGCGGCTCGCCGAGGGTGAGGCCAACAGCGGCGTCGAGGCCTGACACGGGGCGCGGATCGGGCACCGTCGGGACCGGCGGTGACGGGTAGGGTCGGGGCGATGATCGTCCCCTCCTCCCGCTGCTGATGCCTCGCTTCGGGCGGGTCGTCACCGCCATGGCCACGCCGTTCGCCGCCGACGGCCGCCTCGACCTCGACGGGGCCGGCGAGCTGGCCGCGTGGCTGGTCGCCCACGGCAACGACGCCCTCGTCCTCTCGGGCACCACGGGGGAGAGCCCGGTGCTCTCGGACCAGGAGCGCATGGACCTCTTCCGGGCCGTGCGGGCCGCGGTCGACGTGCCCCTCATCGCCGGGTGCACCACCAACGGGACCGCCCACAGCGAGGAGCTCACCCGGGCCGCCGTCGCCACCGGCGTCGACGCCGTCCTGGCGGTGACGCCGTACTACAACAAGCCCACCCAGGCCGGTCTCGACGCCCACTTCCGGGCCGTCGCCGCCGCCGCCGGCGACGTGCCGGTGATGCTCTACGACGTGCCCGGCCGCACCGGGCGGGCCATCGAGCCCGCCACCGTCGTCCGCCTGGCCCACGAGGTGCCCAACATCGTCGCCCTGAAGGACGCGGGCGGGCGTCCCCACGTCACCGCGGGGCTCATCGCCGAGGCGCCCGACGACTTCGAGGTCTACAGCGGCGACGAGCCGCTCACCCTCGCCTTCCTGGCCTACGGCGCCGTCGGCGTGGTCGGCGTGGCCAGCCACTGGACCGGCACCCAGCAGGCCGAGATGATCGCCGCCTTCGTCGCCGGCGACGTGGCCCGGGCCACCGCCGTCAACGCCGACCTGCTGGCCAGCTACGCCTACATGAACAGCGACACCTGCGTGTTCTCGCAGTCGGTCAAGGCCATGCTCGCCCACCTGGGGCTCCCCGGTGGCGAGTGCCGCCTGCCCCTCGGCCCGGCGCCGGCCGGCACCGTCGAGGCCGCCGCCGCGGTGGCCGCCGAGCTCGGGCTCGCCACCCCCCAGCGCGTCGGCTGACCCGCGCCCGACCGGTTCAGGCCGGCTTGCGGAGGCGGAGGAGGTAGTGGGCGTAGGGCTCGAGGCGGCGGTCGGTGCGCTCGGCCCGCTCGGTCACCAGCCCGGCCTCGCCGAACACCGCCGCCATGTCGTCGGGCGACCGGCAGAAGATGGGCTCGGGCCCGGCGACCAGGCGATCGTGGGCCCGGTTCCAGCGGTACTTCCACGTGGGTCGGACGTCGAGGTCCTTCACGATGCACACCCCGCCCGGGGCCAGGGCAGCGGCGATGTCGGCGGCGAGGGCGGCGTGGCGCCCGACCGGGAAGTGGTGGAGGGCGTCGCAGGCCAGGACCCCGTCGTAGCCCCGCCGGTCGTCGAGCGCGGTGGCGTCGGCCTCGGTGAGGGTGACCCGGGGGCTCCGGTGGCCGGTGGTGGCGATGATGTCGACCTTGGCCGCGTCGAGGTCGAGGCCGTCGAAGGCGATGTCGGGGTTCACCTCGGCGAGGTAGCGCTCGATCATGCACAAGCCGCTGCCCAGCGACAGGACCCGTCCCGACAGGGTCCCCAGCTCCTCGGTCAGCGGGCCGAGGGGGGCGATGGCGAAGCGCGCCGCCACGAAGGCGCGGGCGCCGAGGGGGACCCCGGCGTAGGTCGCCCAGGCCCGGCGCAGGGCGCGCCGGTCGCGGGAGGGCCACGACCGGTCGCTGCCCGCCCCCGTCCGCTCACGCCCCTCGGAGGTCGCTGGACTGGTCAAGGGCCGCCACGCTAGGCGAGGGGTCGTCGGGGCGACCACCGAGTGGTCGGGCCGGTCCGAGGGCCACCGCGGCGGCGCCGGCCACCGCGCCGCCCGCGAGCAGCACCCAGGCCCAGCCGGGCAGCAGTGCCGCCGACCACGCTGGGGCGCGCACGGCGTCGAGGTAGCCGACGTCGCCCCGGCCCCTCCCGGCGAAGTGCCGGGCCGCGAAGGCGAGGGCCCAGACGTGGAGGGCCACCAGGACGCCGGCCAGGGCCCAGGGCGACGCCAGGCGGGCGAGGGCCGACGGCACCGGGCGGGTGGGCGGTCCCGACGCCAGCACGGCCACCCCGACCAGCACGGGCAGCACGTAGCGCCCCTGCCAGTAGTACCCGATGGGCGGGAGGCTGAGGCCCTCGGCGGTGACGTTCAGGGCGAAGCCGCCGACCGCCACGGCCACGGCCACGGCCCGGGTGCGGCCGGTGGACCCGACCAGGCCCACCACGACCACCACCGCGGCGACCGCACCCCACGCCACCACCGCGGGCAGGGGCACGACGACGTCGTTCACGCCGAACACGCCGACGGTCTGGCGCAGGTAGAAGTCCCAGGTCCCGAGGGCGGAGCCGACCCCGGTGCCGGGACGGTCGTCGAGCGGGTAGCGCAGCTGGATGTAGGCCAGCCACGCCACCGAGGCACCCAGTGCCAGCGCGCTGCCGATGCCCCACCACCGCACGTCGCGCCGGCGGGCCAGGGCCCGCAGGCGCGGCGGATCGGCCACGAGGGCGACCGCCACGAGGGCGAGGGGTCCGAACAGTGGCGACAGGCCGCGGCAGGTGACCAGCAGCACGAAGGCCAGGCCCACGTCGCGCACCATGGCCCGGGTCACCGCCGGGGCCCGCACCAGCACCAGGGCGGCGGTCCAGAGCCAGAGGGCGGCGGCGATCTCGAAGCCCCCGGTGTTCACCTGGCCGGCCAGCCACAGGCACACCGGCGTGGCCCCGACCAGCACGGCCACCGGGAGCAGGGGCGCCCGGGCGAGGCGCCGGGCCGACACCGAGCGCGGCGGCCAGGAGGGCCGCGGTGAGCGCAGCGCTCACCAGGCGCATGGCCCGCACGCCGGTCCCGTCGGGCCACAGCAGCGAGGGCAGGCCCACGAGGGCGTAGTAGGTGGGCTGGCCCCGGTACTGCAGCGTGGTGGCGGTGACACGGGCGCGCCCCCCGTCGAGGTCGCCCTCGCACCGCTGGGGCTCGGAGCGGGTGAAGCTCTGGTCGGCCGGGCTGTCGTCGGGGTAGTCGATGAAGCAAGGGGCCACGACCTTGGCATCGCCGTAGGCCTCGGGCACCTCGACCTCGATCAGCACGTTGGGGTGGCCCAGCAGGTCGAGCGTCTCGCCCCCGACGACCTGGCCCCGCACCACCGCCGCGGCCCGGATGGCCTGGTCGGACTCGTCGGCGCCGGCCATCAGGGGCGTGGCGGAGGCCCAGGCCGCCCCGGCCACGGTGAGCAGCACCGCGAGCAGCGCCCAGGTCCGCAGCCCGGCCGCGGGCCCGTCGGGCCGGGGGCCGGCGGGCCGGGGGACGCCCGTGTCCTCGGTGTCCTCGGTGTCCTCTCCGGGCATGGCCGGGCCGACGATAGACGGCGGTCGGCGCCGGCCCGGGGGAGCGCGCCGGGAGAGGTCGGGTCCGTCGGAGGCGAGGCGGCGGACGACTGCCGCGGAGGCGCCTGCGGACCGTCGTCGGCGGCTGTCGCGCCGTGGTGGCCAGGGCCGGTGCGAGCGGGCCGACCTCGGCGCCGTAGTGTCGAGAGCGATGCCCAAGGCCGTCCACGTCACGTTCCTCGGCGGTCTCGGAGAGATCGGCCGCAACTGCGCCGCCATCGAGGTCGAGGGCAAGATCCTCCTCATCGACTGCGGCCTGATGTTCCCCGACGCCGACATGCTCGGCGTCGACCTGGTGCTGCCCGACTTCACCTGGCTCCTCGAGCGCCGGGACAAGATCGTCGGCTGCGTCGTCACCCACGGCCACGAGGACCACCACGGTGGCCTCTCGTTCCTGCTGCGCGACGCGTCGTTCCCCCTCATCGGCACGGCCCTGACCCTCGCCCTGGCCCGCAACCGGATCGAGGAGGCGGGCCTGCTCGACCGCACCGAGATGATCCCGGTCACCGATCGGGAGCGGCTGTCGGTGGGCCCCTTCGACCTGGAGTTCGTCCCGGTCACCCACTCCGTGCCCCACGCCCTGGGCGTGGCCATCCACACGCCGCAGGGGACGATCCTCCACAGCGGCGACTTCAAGCTCGACCTCACGCCGGTCGACGGTCGCCTCACCGACCTGGCCGCCATCGGCGCCATCGCCGAGGACGAGGGCATCCGCCTGCTGCTGGCCGACTCCACCAACGCCGACCAGCACGGCCACTCCCGCAGCGAGACCACGGTCGGCAAGGTCCTCTACGACCTGTTCCACGCCCACGAGGGCCGGCGGATCATCACCACCTGCTTCGCCAGCCACATCCACCGCATCCAGCAGATCGCCGACGCGGCCATCGCCTACGACCGGACCGTGGCCACCCTCGGGCTGTCGATGAAGAAGAACGTGCGCCTGGCCCGGGAGATGGGCCTGCTCACCATCCCGGACTCCCACCTGCGCGACATCGACGACGTGGGCGACCTGCCGCCGGGGAAGGTCTGCGTGATCTCCACCGGCTCCCAGGGCGAGCCCATGTCGGCCCTGGCCCTGATGGCCGACAAGCGCTCGAAGTTCATCCAGCTCGACGCGGACGACACCGTCATCCTCAGCTCGCACCCGATCCCCGGCAACGAGATGAACGTCTCCAAGGTGATCGACGGGCTGATGCGCCTCGGCGTCCAGGTCGTGCACTCCGGGCTGGAGGACGTGCACGCCACCGGCCACGCCAAGGCCGACGAGCTCAAGACCTACCACTCGATCGCCAAGCCCGAGTGGTTCATCCCGGTGCACGGCGAGTACAAGCACATGGTCCACCACGCCCAGATCGCCCGGGTCATGGGGCTCGACGACGACCACGTCCTCCTGTGCGAGGACGGCGACCGGGTGCAGATCTCCGACGACGGCGTGCGCAAGGTCGAGCGGGTGCCGGCCGGGTACCTCTACGTCGACGGGCTGGGCATCGGCGACATCGGCCACGGCGTCCTGCGCGACCGCAAGCTGCTGGCCGAGGAGGGTGTGGTCGTCGTCATCGCAGGGGTCGACGTCGACGCCGGCGCAGTGGTCTTCGGGCCCGAGATCATCACCCGGGGCTGGGTCCACGCCGACGAGGCCGAGGACATGCTCGACGAGTGCCGCCAGGTCGTGGCCCAGGAGCTCAAGGAGGCCCTGGCCGACGACGCCAAGGCCGACCTCGAGGCCTACTCCCGGGTCATCCGCAAGGCCACCGGCAAGTTCGTGAGCGACCGCACCCGCCGTCGCCCCATGATCGTCCCCCTGGTCATGGAGGCCTGACCCCTCCCCCCACCTGCGGTTCTGACGCGGTGGAGCGTCACCAGTGACATGGGTGTGTCAGAACGGCGCACCGACGCTTCTGACGCGGTGGTGCGTCACCGGTGACGCATGGGTGTGTCAGAACGGAGGACCGCCGGCGAGGCGCAGCGGGTCGGGCGAGGGGCTGCCGAGGGGGTGGGGCGCGCGGGTGTCCGCTCCGGGGGAGGGGTGCGCTGGTAGCGTCGGGGCACTGTGACAGCCACCAGCCGGAGCCCCCGCCCGGCGGGTCGGGGTCGGTCCGGGGGCTCTCGCTCCGGGTCCGGGTCCGGGTCCCGCAGCACGTCCTCGGCCACGCGCGGGCGGGCGCAAGGCGCCGCCGAAGAAGAAGGCCCCCGCCAGGGGGAAGGGCGCCACGGGCGCCCGCAAGGCGGCCCCGGTGGGCGACACCACCCTGGTCAGGGTGGCCAAGGCCACCTCCCGGGCCACCGAGGGCCACCGGGCCGACCTCGCCGGCCTGGCCCTGCTGCTCCTCGCCCTCATCGCCGCCTTCGGCATCTACGGCGGCGACCTGGGCGGCCCGCTGGGCCGGGCCGTGGCCCGTGGCTTCGGCCTGCTGGTCGGCAGCGCCCGCATCCTCGTGCCGCCGGCCCTGGCCATCGCCGGTGGCCTGCTCATCCGGGGCCGCACCGCGCCGCCGCCCGAGCCCGACCCCGAGACGGGCGAGATCCCGCTCGAGGCCCACGGCCCCGCCCGCAGGGCGCTGGGCGTGCTGCTCATCGCCGTCGCCGGGCTGGGGCTGCTGCACCTGGCCACGGGCGCCCCGCCGCTCGACGCGTCGGGCGACGACCTGGTCGCCGCGGCCGGCTTCCTCGGCGCCGCCATCGGCGAGCCCCTCACCGGCCTGGTCGCCACCGGCGGGGCCCTGGCGGTCCTGGCCCTCCTGCTCATCGCCGGCATCGTCCTGGTGGCCGACCTCACCCTCCGCACCGCGGCCCAGAAGACCGCCTCGGGCGTGGCCGCCGGCACCCGCCCGGCGGCGCGGGGCATCGGCAAGGCGTTCACCTCGCTCTTCCACCTCGACCGCGAGCTGGCCGAGGGGGGCGACGAGGTCCCGCTGGGCGGCGTGGTCGACCTCACCGACGGTGCCACCGGCACCGGCAGCATCTACGACTTCGAGGCCGAGCCCGACGCCACGCCCGCGCCCAAGCCGCGGCGGCGGAAGGCCCCGCCGGAGCCGGTGGCCGAGCCCGAGCAGCTCGAGATCGACCTCGGGCCCGGGGCCGCCCCCTCGGCGTGGAAGCTGCCGCCGGCCAAGGTCCTCAACCGCGTCGGCGCCCAGGCCGTCGACCGCAAGGCCATCGAGGACGTGGGCCGCCACCTCGAGCACGCCCTGGCCGAGCACGGCGTGGAGACCCGCCTCTCGGGCATGACCGTGGGCCCCACCGTCACCCGCTACGAGCTCGAGCTCGGCCCCGGGGTGAAGGTGGCCCGGGTCACCAGCCTCCACCGCGACATCGCCTACGCCATGGCCACGCCCGACGTGCGCATCCTGGCCCCGATCCCGGGCAAGCAGGCGATCGGCGTCGAGATCCCGAACGCCAGCAAGCAGCTGGTCACGGTGGGCGACATCCTGGCCAGCCCCGAGGCCCGGGCCGCCCGCCACCCCCTCGAGGTCGCCGTCGGCCGCGACATCGACGGTCAGGCGGTCATGGCCGCCCTGGCCTCCATGCCCCACGTGCTCATCGCCGGCGCCACCGGTGCGGGCAAGTCGTCGTGCATCAACTCGCTGCTCACCTCGGTGCTCATGCGGGCCACGCCCGAGCAGGTGCGCATGATCCTCGTCGACCCCAAGCAGGTCGAGATGGGCCAGTACAACCGGCTCCCGCACCTGCTCACCGAGGTCGTCACCGACCCCAAGAAGGCGGCCAACGCCCTGGCCTGGGCGGTCCGGGAGATGGAGCGCCGCTACGACCTGCTGGCCAACGTCGGCTTCCGCGACATCACCGGCTACAACGCGGCCCACGACAAGGGCCTGCTCCAGCCCGAGGTGCCCGGCGACCCGGAGCTGCCCCGCCTGCCGTTCATCCTCGTCGTCATCGACGAGCTGGCCGACCTCATGATGGTCGCGGCCCGCGACGTCGAGGAGTCGATCACCCGCATCGCCCAGAAGGCCCGGGCCGTGGGCATCCACCTCGTCATCGCCACCCAGCGGCCGTCGGTCAACGTCATCACCGGGCTCATCAAGGCCAACGTGCCCAGCCGCTGGGCCTTCGCCGTCTCCAGCAGCACCGACAGCCGGGTCATCCTCGACCAGCAGGGCGCCGAGCGCCTCCTGGGCAAGGGCGACATGCTCCTCATGGGCCCGTCCTCCAGCGTCCCGCACCGGGTGCAGGGCTCCTGGGTCACCGAGGAGGAGGTCCGCCAGGTCGTCGCCCACTGGCGTCGCCAGGCCCCCGAGGTCACCTACGACGAGACGGTGCAGACCGACGAGACCGGCGCGCCCGGGGCCTCCGGCTCGGGGGGCGGTGCCGGTGGTGGCGACGACGACGACGACCTCCTGGCCCAGGCCACCGAGCTGGTCGTCCGCAGCCAGCTGGGCTCCACCTCGATGCTCCAGCGCAAGCTCAAGGTCGGCTTCGCCCGGGCCGGGCGGTTGATGGACCTCCTCGAGCAGCGGGGCGTGGTCGGCCCGTCGGTCGGCTCCAAGGCGCGGGCCGTGCTCATGACCGTCGACGAGCTCGACGGCGGGGGAGGGGCCGGAGGCGCCGACGACGGCGGGGGCGCGGAGCCCTCGGTGGTCACCGCCCCCGAACCCCCGGCCTGAGCGCAGGCCCGACGTGGGCCGGTTCGAGGACCTCCTGGCGGAGGGCGCGGTCGCGCCCACCGGCACCTGGGACTTCTCCTGGTTCGCGGGCCGGGCCGTGGAGGAGCGGCCGACGTGGCGGTACTTCGACCTGGTCGCAGCGCGGGCGGGCTCGGCGGCCGCGCTCCTGGAGGTCGAGGCCGGGGTGGGGGAGATGGCGGGGCGGCTGCCGAGGCTGCCGTCGCGGGCGGTGGCCACCGAGGGCCACCCGCCCAGCGTCGCCGTCGCCGCCCCGCGGCTGCGGGCCCGGGGGGTGGCCCTCGTCGTGACCTCCCCGCAGCACCGGGTCCTCCCCTTCGCGGGGGCGTCGTTCGACCTGGTGATCAGCCGCCACCCCGTCGTCCCGTGGTGGGACGAGCTGGCCCGGGTCCTGCGCCCCGGCGGCACCTACCTGGCCCAGCACGTGGGCCCCGACAGCCTCCGATCGCTGGGGGAGCGGTTCACCGGGCCCTGGCCCGAGCCCTCGGCCCGGGCGCCCGAGGCCGAGCGGGCCGAGGCGGAGGCCGCCGGCCTCGAGGTGCGCCGGATGGACCTGGAGCGTCCCCGCACCGCGTTCTCCGACGTGGGTGCGGTGGTCGCCTTCCTGCGCCTGGTCCCCTGGATCGTGCCCGCGTTCTCCGTGGACCAGCACCGTCGGGTCCTGGAGGACATCCACCAGGAGATCGAGCGCGAGGGCGCCCTGGAGGCGGCCGCGGCCCGGGTGCTGGTGGAGGCCCGGAGACCGGGCTGAGGGAAATCCTGACCCGATGGGTAGGGTTTCGGGCGTGGCTCGCCTGTTCAGCTTCCCGGACCCCGTCGACGAGGTGTCGGCCCGCCTCGTGGCCGGTGGCGTGGTCGCTCTCAGCGCCGCCTACGTGGTCACCGGCTGGACCCCCCTGGTGGTCGTCCTGGCCCTCGGGTTCCTCGCCCGGGTCGCCACCGGACCCACCCTGAGCCCGCTCGGTCAGCTGGTCACCCGGGTCGTCCGCCCTGCGCTCCCCGTCGCCGCCCGGCCCACCGCGGGGCCGCCCAAGCGCTTCGCCCAGGGCATCGGGGCCGTGCTGTCGACCGTCGCCGCCCTCGTCGTGGTCGGCGTCGGCGCCGTGGGCGTGGGCCAGGTGCTGGTGGCCATGGTCACCGTCGCCGCCTCGCTCGAGGCCTTCGTCGGGTTCTGCCTGGGCTGCAGGGTCTTCGCCCTGCTGATGCGGGCCGGCGTCATCCCGGAGTCGGTGTGCGAGGAGTGCGCCGACATCTCCGGCCGTCTGGCCCGCTCGGCCTGAGCGACGGCCCGGGGGTCCCGATCGTCAGGGGCCGGGCTTGCGGGGTGGCACGACCCCGGGGGCCGAGAAGTCGGTGTGCTTGTGGGTCCCGTCGCACAGCGGCTTGGTGGCCGACCCGCCGCAGCGGCACAGGAACGTCCGCCCCGCGCAGGCGGTGACGGTGCCGTCCGGGGCCACCAGGGTGATGTCGCCCTCGACCACGAGGGGCCCGTCCCGGCGCGGGGTCACCGTCGGCGCGGCGGGGGTGGACGCGGACGGGTCCGGGTCGGCGGGGTCGGCCACGGTGGCTCCTCGGGGGCGGGCCCCCGAGCGTAGGGTGCCTCGCACGAGCGTCGCCGGTTCGTCGTCGATCGGCGGTCAATCCGTTCTTGCGGCACCTGCGGGACAAGACCGCCCTCATCTGCCGCAGGTTCGTCGTCGATCGGCGGTCAATCCGTTCTTGCGGCACCTGCGGGACAAGACCGCCCTCATCTGCCGCAGGCTGCGGGGAGCAGTCAGCGCGGCGGACCGTCGGCGGCGAGCCGGAGGAGGTCGGCGCGGGGGGCATCGGGGGCGAAGGCGTGGACGGCCCAGGTCACGCCGGGGACCTCGAGCAGGCCCGGGTCGTCGAAGGGGGAGACCCGCACGGCGACGTCGAAGCCCTCGAGGCTGCCCCGCAACGCCACCACCTCGTCGAGGGCGCGGGCGAGGCGGGGCCGGTCGACCTCGATGATGAACAGGCCGTCGAAGCGGGCCGCCCGTCGCACCGGGCGCAGGGCGTCGGCCCGGGCCGCGGCCCACACCGGGATGCGGGGCCGCTGCACCGGGCGGGGGGCGAAGGTGATGCCGTCGACGGTGACGTGCGGCCCGCGGTGGGTCACCGTCGCGCCTCCCCAGGCCTCCACCAGGACGTCGGCCGTCTCGTCGAGGATGGCCGCGCGGGTGCGGGCATCGACCACCTCGCCGAAGCGGGTCAGCTCCCCGTCGGTGTCGACGCCCAGGCCGATGCCCAGCGTGAGCCGCCCCCGGCTCAGGTGGTCGAGGGTGGTCGTCTGGCGCACCAGGGTGGAGATCCGCCGGCGCGACAACGGCGTGACCATGGGGCCCAGGCGGATCCGGTCGGTGGCCGAGGCCACCGCCGCCAGCATCGTCCAGACCTCGGCGATCTCGGTGACCTCCGCCGGGTCGCGGTGCACGTGGTCCCACAGGTAGAGCGCATCCCACCCGGCCCCCTCGGCGGCCACGGCCACCTCCACCAGGGCGTGGGGGTCGGCCATCTCGGCGAAGGGGGCGACGAAGAGGGCGTGGCGCACGCCCGGACCCTACCGACGGGCGGCGGCCTCGTCGGGGGTGAAGAGGTCGTCCCAGCGGCGGTCGACGCGTCGGCGGGCCTCGTCCAGGGGGCGCGCCGCGAGGCGGCCGTCGGCGCGCTCCTCGACCAGGTCCAGCTCGCGCAGCTTGTCCCGCGCGTCGTCGACGTCGAAGTCGAGGGTGCAGCCGAGGTGGTCGCGGAACCAGCCCTCGATGCGGGCGTCGAGCTCGGCCGGGGTGGCCGGCTCCTGGCACAGGAACCGGAGGGCCAGGAGCACCTCCTTCACCTCTTCCTCGGCGGCCGCGTCGAGCAGGTGGTGGAACACGCCCATGTCGTTGTCGAGGTTCCGGAAGTAGAGGCTCTCGGAGAGCATCTTCATGAACTGGATGCGCCGGTTCTTGAACTTGGTCCACTGCCGCCAGGCGTAGCCCACCAGGGAGCCGAGCCCGATGGCGATGGCGGCGAGCTGGGTCTGGCCGATGCGCACCTCGTCGTCGCGCACGCCGAGCCAGAACAGCACGAGCAGGGCGAGGAGCCCGAGCGAGGAGGCCAGCTTGGTGACCAGCACGATGATCCCGCTGATCAGGGCGGGCACGCCGATGGCCACCTTGTCCATCGGGCGCATGCGCACCTCGGTGTTGGGCAGCAGCATCTCCAGGTCGGCCCGGGGCACGTCCTGGAAGAGCTTGATGATGGTGGAGCCGGGCGCGAAGCCCAGGTCGCTGCGGCCCTGCTCCTCGAAGTACGGCGCGTCCCGGTACTTCATGTAGACGAGCACCCGGTCGCAGGAGGTGAAGCCGACCTCCTTGCGGCGCAGGCCGAACCAGGTGCGGACCTCCTCGCTGCGGCGGGTGAGGCCCCGCCGGTAGAACAGGATCTCCTCGAAGTCGTCGAGGTCGACCTCCAGGCGCACCCGCAGCAGTGACTCGGCCTCGAGGGCGTGGTCGAGGCGCGCCGCGGTGACCCGCTCGTAGTTGGCCGCCTCGGCCATCTCCTCCACCTCGGCCACGAGGGTCCGCTGGCAGGCGGCCCGCTCCTCCGCGCTCCAGGTGCGCACCACCCGGTGGTCGGTGTCGCGGTCGAACGGGGCGAAGGCATCCGCGATGCGCTCGAGGTGCACCTGGTGCTCGTGGTGCACCATGGCCGCGACGATGCGGGCGAAGGCCCGGAACCCCTCCGGGTCGGGCGACTCGGCGGCCAGGAGGTCGACCAGGTCGGTGCGGCGGAAGGGGATCCACCGTTCGGCGGGGGGCATCGCCTCACCCTAGGAGTGGCCCCCGGGGGCTCCCTCGCGCCGACGTCGACCGAGGGCCGGCCCGGACCCGCCGGTAGCATCGCGGGCCGTGCCTGATCGCTCCTACTGGGTGGAGACGCTCGGCTGCCCCAAGAACCAGGTCGACTCGGACAAGCTCCACGGCCGCCTGGTGGCCGACGGGCTGACCGAGGCCACCGACCCCACCACCGCCGACGTGGTGGTGGTCAACACCTGCGCGTTCATCGACGAGGCCCGCCAGGAGTCGATCGACACCATCCTCGAGCTGGCCGACGACCGCCGGCCCGGCTCCCGCCTGGTGGTCACCGGGTGCCTGGCCGAGCGCTACGGCGACGAGCTGGCCACCGAGCTGCCCGAGGTCGACGCCGTCGTGGGCTTCGGCCACTCGCTGCTCGACGACCCCGGCCCGAGCACCGCCGCGACCACCGTGCCGGTGCTGCTGCGCCCCCGCGTGGGCACCGCGGCGGGCACGACGGCCCCGGACGTGCCCGACTTCGACCTGCTCAACCTGCCCCGCCCCCGCAGCCGGGCGCCGTGGGCCTACGTGAAGGTGGCCGAGGGCTGCGACCGGGCCTGCGGCTTCTGCGCCATCCCCAGCTTCCGTGGCCCGCAGCGCAGCCGCGACGCGGCGTCGATCCTGGCCGAGGTCGACCAGCTGGGGGCCCGGGAGATCGTGCTGGTGGCCCAGGACCTGGCCTCCTACGGCCGGGACCAGGGCGTGGGGGAGCGGGGTCTGGTCCCCCTGATCGCCGAGGTGGCGGCCCGGGTCGACCGGGTGCGGCTGCTGTACCTCTACCCGTCGGACCTCACCGACGCCCTCGTCGACGCGGTGTGCGCCTCGGGCGTCGCGTACTTCGACCTCTCCCTCCAGCACGTGTCGCGCCCGCTGCTGCGCCGCATGCGGCGGTGGGGCGACGGCGACCGCTTCCTCGCCCGCATCGCCGACATCCGCCGGCGGGAGCCCGACGCCGCCCTCCGGTCCAACTTCATCGTCGGCTACCCGGGCGAGACCGAGGACGACCACGACGCCCTGCTGTCGTTCGTGGAGCAGGCCGACCTCGACTGGTGCGGCTTCTTCTCCTACTCCCGCGAGGACGGCACCTACGCCGCCGACCTCGACGGCGCCGTCCCCGAGGGGTTGGTGGCCGAGCGCCTGGCCGAGCTGCGCGAGGTGCAGGACGCCACCACCGAGCGGCGTCGGGCCGCACTGGTGGGCCGCGACGTCGAGGTGCTGGTCGACGAGCCCGGGATCGGGCGCACCTTCCGAGAGGCCCCCGAGATCGACGGCGTGGTCAACGTGGACGAGGCCCTCCCCGTGGGGCGGCTGGCCACGGTGACCGTCACCGGCTCGGCCGGGCCGGACCTCGACGCGACCTGACGCGACGCCGGGGACCTGATGTGACGCCGGTGCCGGCCCGCGAGTCGGAGGTTCGTGCACCCCACGTGCCAGGATCAGGGTCCCATGGGGGACCGAGCGCAGGACCAGGGCCGATGAGCGTCGAGCCCGTCACGGAGGCGGACGGCCGCTACGGCCCGTCGGCCCTCGCCACCCCGGCCAACGCCGTCACCATCATCCGCCTGCTGGTGTCGCCGGCCCTGCTGGTGATGATCCTGCGGGAGCCCTCGTCGTGGCTGGCCGTGGGCCTGTGGTTCGTCCTCGGGGTCACCGACGGCATCGACGGCGCGCTGGCCCGCCGCTTCGGCACCACCCGCTCGGGGGCCTTCCTCGACCCGCTGGCCGACAAGGTGCTGGTCCTCGGCGCCCTCTACGCGCTCGTGGCGGCCGACCGCTTCGGCTGGCTCCCGGTGGTGCTCATCACCGCCCGCGAGGTGGCCATCTCCGTCTACCGCACCCACCTGAGCCGCTCGGGGCTGGCCGTGCCGGCCCGGAACCTGGCCAAGGTCAAGACCGTCGTCCAGGAGCTGGCCGTGTTCCTGGCCCTGCTGCCCCTCACCGTCGACCACCCGTTCCTGGCCGACACCGCCCTCTGGGTGGCGGTGGCCCTCACCCTCTTCACCGGCGCCCAGTACCTGCTCGACGGCCGCAACGCGGCCACCACCCTCGGCCACCGGGCCCAGCGCACCGCCGGCTGACCGACCGTCGGCCCCGACCGGGTGCCGGCTCCCGACGCACCTCGCGCCGTGCCGGTGACCCGGCGCGACGTGCCGGGCTCAGCCCTGGTCGAGCGCGGCGATGGCCTCGGAGAGGGCGATGAGGCGGCGGGCGTTGTCGACGTGCATGTTCTCGATCATGCGTCCGCCGTGGGTGACCACGCCCTTGCCGGCGGCCACCCCCGCCTCGAAGGTGGCGATGAGAGCGCGGGCGTCCTCGACGGCATCGTCGGCCGGGGCCCACACCTCGTTGGCCGGCTCCAGCTGGCTGGGGTGGATGAGCGTCTTGCCGTCGAAGCCCATCTCGCGCCCCTGGACGCACTCGGCCCGGAAGCCCTCGGGGTCCTTGATGTCGTTGTAGACGCCGTCGAGGATCACCTTGCCGGTGGCCCGGGCGGCCAGCAGGCACAGGCCGAGGCCGGTGAGCAGGGGCTGGCGGCCGGGGATGTGCTCGGCGTGGAGCTCCTTGGCCAGGTCGTTGGTGCCCATGACCAGCACGGTGAGGCGGTCTGAGCAGCCCGCGATCTCCTCGGCGTGGAGCATGGCGACGGGCGTCTCGACCATGGCCCAGATGGACGTGTGGTCGGGGGCATCGGCCGCGACCAGGCGGTCCTCGATGGCCTCGACGTCGGCCACCGAGCCCACCTTGGGCACGACGATGGCGGCGGGGCCGGCGGCGGACGCGGCCCTCACGTCGTCGGTGTGCCACTCGGTGTCGAGGCCGTTGACCCTGATGGTCAGCTCCCTGTTGCCGTACTCACCGGAGCCGACGGCGGCGCACACGCGGTCGCGAGCCTCGGCCTTGGCGTCGGGGGCGACCGCGTCCTCGAGGTCGAAGATGATCGCGTCGGCGGGGAGGCCCTTGGCCTTCTCGAGCGCCCGCTCGTTGGCGCCGGGCATGTAGAGGACCGAGCGGCGGGGCCGCAGAGCCGCGTCGGTGGTGTCGTCGAGCACGGCCATGGTCAGGCCCCCTTCCCGGCGAAGCCGTAGAGGTCGGCCAGCTCGGGGTCGTCGGCGGCCAGCTCCTGGGCCAGCGACAGGATGACGTGGCACTGCTTGACCGAGGCGTCGTCCTCCATCTTCCCGTCGAGCATCACCGCGCCGGTGCCGTCGCCCATGGCCTCGATCACCCGCTGGGCGTGGGCCACGTCGTCGGGGTCGGGGGAGAACACCTTCTTGGCGATGTCGATCTGCACCGGGTGCAGGCTCCAGGCCCCCACGCAGCCCAGCAGGTAGGCGTTGCGGAACTGGTCCTCGCACGCCGTGGTGTCCCCGATGTCGCCGAACGGGCCGTAGTACGGGAGGATCCCGTTGGCCACGCAGGCGTCGACCATGCGGGCCACCGTGTAGTGCCACAGGTCCTGCTGGTAGGTGGCCCGGGGGGCGTCGTCGTCGGTCGCGTCGGGGTCCTGGCGCACCAGGTAGCCGGGGTGGCCGCCGCCGACCCGGGTGGTCTTCATGCGCCGGTTGGCGGCCAGGTCGGCGGGGCCGAGCGACAGGCCCTGCATGCGGGGGCTGGCGGCGCAGATCTCCTCCACGTTGGCCACGCCCCTGGCCGTCTCGAGGATGGCGTGGACGAGCAGTGGCTCGGTGAGGCCGGCCTTGGCCTCCAGCTGGGCCAGAAGTCGGTCGACGAAGTGGATGTCCTCGGGTCCCTCGACCTTGGGGATCATGATCACGTCGAGGGCCTCGCCCACCTCGGTGACGGCGGTGGTGAGGTCGTCGAGGCCCCACGGCGAGTCGAGCGAGTTGACCCGGGTCCACAGCTGGGTGCCCTCGGCCTCCCACGCCTTCCCGACGTCGACCAGGCCGGAGCGGGCCGCCTCCTTGTCGCTGGCGGGGACGCCGTCCTCCAGGTTGGCCAGCAGCACGTCGACCTTGGTCGCCATGTCGGGCACCTTGCCGACCATCTTCGGGTTCGACGCCGGGAAGAAGTGGATCATCCGCGACGGGCGGACGGGGATCTCCCGGACCGGCTCGGGGGCCCCGACGGCGAGGGGGCGGAAGAAGTCCTTCGGGCTGCGCACGGTGTCCTCCGGTGCGGTCGACGACGGCGCCGAACCTAGGACCCCCACGGCAGGGGTGCGAAGTCCGTCGGGGCCGTCCGGCCCCGGGCGACCGGGGGGTCGGCCCGGTTGGGTCCGGTGCCATCGGGGAGGGGCGTGGGTACGGTCGACCGCACGTCTCCCCGGAGGTCCCCCATGGCAGCGTCCACCACCCTCACCGGCCACGAGGCCGAGGTCGTCGAGGCCGTCCCCCAGGGCCTCTTCATCGGAGGGGAGTGGCGCCCCGGCTCCGGCGGCGGCGAGATCGACGTCGAGGACCCCTCCACCGGTGAGGCGATCACCTCGGTGGCCGACGCCACGCCCGACGACGGCGACGCCGCCCTCGCCGCCGCGGTCGAGGCCCAGGCCGACTGGGCCGCCACCCCGCCCCGTGACAGGGGCGAGATCCTGCGCTCGGCGTGGGAGGCCATCACCTCCCGCTCCGATGAGCTGGCCCTGCTGATGACCCTCGAGAACGGCAAGGCGCTCAAGGACGCGAAGGCCGAGATCACCTACGGGGCCGAGTTCCTCCGCTGGTTCTCCGAGGAGGCGGTGCGCATCTCGGGCCGGTGGTCGACGGCGCCCAACGGGTCGAGCCGGCTGCTCACCATGCGCCAGCCCGTCGGCCCGTGCCTGTTCGTCACGCCCTGGAACTTCCCCCTCGCCATGGGCACCCGCAAGATCGGCCCCGCCATCGCCGCCGGCTGCACCATGGTGGTCAAGCCGGCCCGGTCGACGCCGCTGTCGATGCTCGTGCTGGCCCAGATCCTCACCGAGGCGGGCCTGCCCGAGGGCGTGCTCAACGTCATCACCACCTCGACCACCGGCAAGGTGGTCGAGCCGCTCATCCGCGATCCGCGCCTGCGCAAGCTGTCCTTCACCGGGTCCACCGAGGTGGGCCGCAGCCTCATGGAGCAGGCCTCCGAGCAGCTGCTCCGGGTGTCGATGGAGCTGGGCGGCAACGCCCCGTTCGTCGTGTTCGGCGACGCCGACGTCGATGCCGCCATCGAGGGGGCCATGGTGGCGAAGATGCGCAACGGCGGTGAGGCCTGCACCTCGGCCAACCGCTTCCTCGTCCACGACTCGGTGGCCGACGAGCTCACCTCCAAGCTCACCGAGCGCATGGGGTCGATGAAGGTCGGGCGGGGCACCGACGACGGCGTGGAGGTCGGCCCGCTCGTCGACGCCGACACCCGTGACAAGGTCAGCGAGCTGGTCGACGATGCGGTCGGCAGGGGCGCCGAGGCCCTCACGGGCGGCGAGGCGATCGGCGACGCCGGCTACTTCTACGCCCCCACCGTGCTCGGCTCGGTGCCCGACGACGCCCGCCTCCTGAAGGAGGAGATCTTCGGGCCGGTCGCCCCCATCACCACCTTCTCCACCGACGACGAGGCCATCGCGGGCGCCAACGACACCGAGTTCGGCCTGGTGTCCTACGTCTACACCCGCGACCTCGATCGGGCCCTCCGCGTCTGCGAGGCCATCGAGGCCGGCATGGTCGGGCTCAACACCGGCCTGGTGTCGAACCCGGCCGCCCCCTTCGGGGGCATCAAGCACTCCGGCTTCGGCCGGGAGGGCGGCGCCGAGGGCATCGACGAGTACCTGGAGACCAAGTACGTCGGCATCTCGCTCGGCTGACGCCCCGGCCGGCGCCCCCTCAGACCCGGTCGAAGGGACCGGCGCCCGGCGCGTCGGCGCCGCAGAACGCGCACGCGGGTCGACCGTGGGGGACGGCGGCGTCGCAGGCACCGCACCGGCGCAGCGGTCGGTGGCGGCGCCCGTCGACGGCACCGGAGGCCTGGTCCAGCTCGACGATCCGGGCGCTCAGCTGCGCGTCGGTGAGGCCCAGGCGCTCGGAGGCCAGGTCCCACAGGGCGTCGGTGAGCAGCAGCAGCCGCTCGATGCGATCCTCGAGGGCCTCGACGTCGTCGCGCATGGCCTCGGTGCGGTGGAGCTGGGCCGTCTCCGCGCTGGCCTGTCCGGCTCGCAGGTGGCGCAGCGACATCTGCTGGTGCATGTCCCAGAGGCCCATCCCCCTCCATCGGCGGGCGCCCGCTGCTCCTGAAGGGCCGGCGCAGGGCATGGTGGGGCGGTGAGCCTCGGGGACGGCACCGGTGCGGGTGTGGTGATGACCTTCAACGTGGGTCGCGGGGCCACCGGCCCCCGCGGCACGGACCAGGCCGACCTCGGGCGGGTGGCCGAGGTGCTGGCTGCCGACGGCGGGGTCGACGTGGCCTGCCTCCAGGAGGTCCACGGTGCCGACGTCCCGCTCCTGTGCGCCGCCCTGCGCCACGACCACGGCCTGGACCACCACGCCCACTTCACCCCCACGGTGCCGGCGGCGACGATGGCCCGGAGCCTGGCCGCGGCGCGGGCACGGGGCGACGAGCGGCGGGCCGCCCACCTCCTGGACCGCCAGAGCGACTTCGGGATCGCGGTGCTGTCACGGTCGCCGCTGACCTCGGCCACCGACCACGTCCTGCCCGACGACCGGCGCGAGCCCCGTGCCGCCCAGGTGGTGGCGACCCGGGTGGGCGGGGCCCCGGTGACGGTGGTGAACACCCACCTCGGGCTGGTCACCGACCGGCGGCTGCGCGACCTCCTCCTGTTCCGCCCCGCCCCCCAACGGGCCCAGACCCGGACCTTCCTCGACCTGGCCTCCCGCGCCGTCGGGCCCGTCGTCGCGGCGGGCGACCTCAACCAGGTCCCCACCGTCCTCAGCTCGGCGCTGGCCGGGAGGGACCTGGTCGTGGCCACCGACACCCGCCGTCCCACCTGTGGCCGGCGCACCATCGACTTCGTGCTCACCGGCCACGGTGCGTCGGGCGACGACCCCGAGGTGCGCCCGGTGCCGGTGTCGGACCACGACCCCGTCGTGGTGCACCTCACCCTCCCGACCTGAGCCACCCCTCCTCTCCGACGAGGTGTTGAGGTTGCCGGGGCCAGGGCACCGGCCACCTCCACCAGGACGACCGCGGGTCGCTCGGCCGAGGACCGGCGGGGGGCGGGGCGGGCGGCTGTAGGTTGCGCCGGTGCGCTGTGAAGTCGTCGCCGTGGGGACCGAGCTCCTGCTCGGCCAGATCGTGGACACCAACTCGTCGTGGATCGGCGAGCAGCTGGCCCTGGTGGGCATCGACTCGCTCCGCCAGACCAAGGTCGGCGACAACATGGACCGCATCGTGGCCGTCATCTCCGAGGCGGTGGACCGGGCCGAGGCGGTCATCGTGTGCGGCGGGCTGGGCCCCACCCAGGACGACATCACCCGTGACGCCATCGCCCGGGTGATGGGCGTGGAGCTCGACCTCGACGAGGCCGTCGCCGCTCGCATCGAGGCCATGTTCGGCGGGCGGGGCCGGCGCATGCCCATGAACAACCTGCGCCAGGCCGAGGTGCCGGCGGGCGCCACCGCCATCGCCGACCCCCAGCCCGGCACCGCCCCGGGGCTCATCTGCCCGTTCACCCGGCCCGGCCCCGACGGCGACCCCGTCACCAAGGTGATCTACGCCGTGCCCGGCGTGCCCCACGAGATGAAGGAGATCATGACCCGGGCGGTCTTCCCCGACCTCACGGCCCGGGCCGGGGTCCGCGCCGCCATCCGCAGCCGCACCCTGCGCACGTGGGGCGAGAGCGAGTCGGGCCTGGCCGAGCGGCTCTCCGACCGCATGGACGCCATCGACCGGGCCGCGGCGGCGGGCGAGCCCGCGGGCGGCGTCACCATCGCCTTCCTGGCCTCCGGCATCGAGGGCCTCAAGGTCCGCCTGACGGCCAAGGCCCCGTCGCCGGAGGAGGCCGAGGCCCTCCTGGCCGCCGAGGAGGCCCAGGTCCGGGCCGTCCTCGGTCCCGACCTCGTCTTCGGCATCGACGACGAGACCATGGAGAGCGCGGTCCTCTCGCTGCTCGAGCGCACCGACCTCACCCTCGGCCTGGCCGAGTCGCTCACCGGCGGCCTGGCCGCGTCGAGGCTCACCGACGTCCCCGGTGCCTCCCGCACCTTCCGGGGTGCGGTCGTCTCCTACGCCTCGGAGGTCAAGCACGACGTGCTCGACGTGCCCGAGGGGCCCGTCGTCCGCGCCGAGGCGGCCGAGGCCATGGCCACCGGTGCCCGGAGGGTGCTGGGCGCGGATGTCGGGCTGTCGTTCACCGGCGTGGCCGGCCCCGACCCCCAGGACGGCGAGAAGCCGGGGACGGTGTTCGTGGGCCTCGACCTCGACGGCGAGGTGACCTCGATCCGCCTCCAGCTGCCCGGCGACCGCCTCCGGGTGCGACAGTTCTCGGTCATCTCCGCCCTCGGCCTGCTGCGCACCCGCCTGGTCGCGCGCCTCGACGGCGAGGGCGAGGTGGCCGACCTCCGCGCCCGCTCGATGCCGGCCTGGGGCGGCGACGCCGACTAGCGACGCCCTCCATCGGGCTGGACCCCGCCCGAGCCGTCCACCCGGCGAACCCTGGACGCGTGTCCAAAGGTCGAGGGGAGGAGGGTCGCGCGGGCCGGGGTCAGGTCCGGGTGGGGGAGGGGGCCAGGCCGAGGAGGGCGGCGGCGGCCGGGGCGAGGGCGTCGGGGCGGTGGACGAAGCCGACCCGGCGTCGGAGCGGGGGGTCGAGGCGGGCCACCACGGCGCCCCCGGCCTCGGCCTGGCGGGCCTGGGGCCCGGCCAGCAGGGCGGAGCCGGCGCCGGCCACGACGAGGGGGGCGAGGGCGTCGCGGTGCGCCGTCTCCACCACGACGTGGGGCTCGACGCCGGCCGCTGCGCAGGCGTCGTCGAGCAGGGCCCGGGTCGAGGTGCCCACCGGGCTGGTGACCAGGTCCATCGACCCCAGCCGGGCGGTGGGCACCCGGCGGCTGCGGGGTAGGCGGGCCCCGGGCGGGGCGACCAGCAGCACCTCCTGGGTGGCGACCGGGTGGACCTCCAGGCCGGGGACGTCGCCGCCGACCTCGGCCAGGCCCAGCTCGGCCTCGCCCCGGCGCACCTGGGCGAGGAGGGCGGCGCGGTCGTCCTGGGCCGTCACCCGCACCGAGACGCCCGGGTGGGCGGCGCGGAAGCGGCCCACCAGGTCCACGAGGGGGTCGACGGCCAGCGTGCGCAGCGACACCACGTCGACGTGGCCGGCCCGCAGCTCGGCCACCTCCGCGGTCGCGACCCGGGCGGCCTCGGCCGCCCGGAGCAGCTGGCGGGCGGGCCCCACGAAGGCCTCCCCGGCGGGGGTGAGGGCCACCCGCCTCCCCAGGCGCCGGAAGAGCGGCACCCCGAGGTCCCGCTCCAGGGCGGCGACCGACTGCGACAGGGCGGGCTGGGTGATGTGGACCTCGTCGGCCGCGGCGGTGAAGCCGCCGGTGTCGGCCACGGCCAGGGCGTGCTCGACCTGTCGGATCTCCACGGGTGCAGGCTAGCCACCCATAGGCATGGCCTATGGCTCGGATCACGAAGACCTCTTTGCCCTATCGGTCCGAGAGGTCCACCCTGGACCCATGACCCTCCTCGCCATCCTGCTCGTCGGAGCCGCCACCGGGTTCCTGGGCGGGCTGTTCGGCAAGGGGGGTTCGGCCCTGGCCACGCCCGTGCTCGCCGCCTTCGGCGTCCCGCCGATCATCGCCGTGGCCAGCCCGCTGCCGGCCACCATCCCCGGCACCCTGCTCGCCGCCCGCCAGTACGGGCGCAAGGGGCTCATCGACCGCAAGGTCACCAAGCTCTGCATCGCGGTCGGGCTGCCCGCCACCGTCGTCGGCGCCCTGCTCACCCGCTGGATCCCGGGCGAGTCGCTGGTCAGCGCGACCGACCTGATCGTCGGCGGGCTGGGCATCAGCATCCTCGTCGGCGCCGCCCGCCGGGCGCGCCGGGCCGCCGACCCCGCCCCCGGGGTCGACGCCTCCGAGACCGACGCACAGGGCCCCGACGGGCGCGCCCGGCTCCCGGTCGACGCCGAGACCGCCCTCGACGAGATCGCCTCCTTCGAGACCGCCCACGGGGCGGTCGCGGTCGAGGAGCGCACCGAGGGGTCCACCGACGAGCCCCGGACCTGGGTCACCGTGGCGGTGGCGGCCGGGGTCGGCCTCAGCGCCGGGCTGCTGGCCAACAGCGGGGGCTTCCTGCTGGCCCCCCTGTTCCTCGTCCTGCTGCGCCTCCCCGTGCGCCGGGCCATGGGCACGTCGCTGGCGGTGGCGGCGGCCCTGGCCGTCCCCGGCACCATCACCCACGCCGCCCTGGGCCACATCGACCTCACCTTCGTCCTCGTGTTCGGGGCCGCCTCGGTGCCCCTGTCGGTGCTCGGGGCCCGCACCGGGCTGCGGGTCGACCCCGAGCGCCTCGAGGTCGTCTTCGGCGCCGCCCTGGTGCTGCTCTCCACGGTGCTGCTGGCCTGGGGCTGAGCCCCGGCGGGGCGGGCCGGGCCGCGACCTGCGGGTCCTTGACCGAACGACTGTTCGAAACTACAGTCGTGTCGTCCCGCCCACCCCGGTCGTCCCCAGGTCCCCGCACCCGGTGCCGGCTCGCTGTCACACCCCCTCCGTAGGGTCACCACAGATCGCTGCGGCACCCGCAGCCGGCACCCGACAGGCCCCGCAGGGCCACCCAGGAAAGGACCACCCCCGTGGAAGATCGTCAGAAGTCCCTCGACATGGCCCTCGGCAGCATCGAGAAGCAGTTCGGCAAGGGCTCGGTCATGAAGATGGGCGAGCGCGACATCATGAACATCGAGTCGGTGCCCACCGGCGCCCTGGCCCTCGACCTCGCCCTCGGCATCGGTGGTCTGCCCCGGGGGCGGGTCTGCGAGATCTACGGCCCGGAGTCCTCGGGCAAGTCCACCCTGGCCATGCACGTGGTGGCCGAGGCCCAGCGCAACGGCGGCATCTGCGCCTACATCGACGCCGAGCACGCCATGGACCCGGTCTACGCCGCCAACATCGGCGTCGACGTCGACGAGATGCTCATCTCCCAGCCCGACACGGGGGAGCAGGCCCTGGAGATCTGCGACATGCTCGTCCGCTCCGGCGCCCTCGACGTGGTGGTCATCGACTCGGTGGCGGCCCTCACCCCCCGGGCCGAGATCGAGGGCGAGATGGGCGACAGCCACGTCGGCCTCCAGGCCCGGCTCATGTCCCAGGCCCTGCGCAAGCTCACCGGCAACCTGCACAAGACCGGCACCATCTGCATCTTCATCAACCAGCTGCGGGAGAAGATCGGCGTGATGTTCGGCTCGCCGGAGACCACCCCCGGCGGCCGGGCGCTGAAGTTCTACTCCTCGGTCCGCCTCGACATCCGCCGCATCGAGTCCATCAAGGACGGCGTCGAGATCGTGGGCAACCGCACCCGGGTCAAGGTGGTCAAGAACAAGGTGGCCCCACCGTTCAAGCAGGCCGAGTTCGACATCATGTACGGCAAGGGCGTCAGCCGCGAGGGCTCGGTCCTCGACATCGGCGTCGACCTGGGCATCGTCAAGAAGTCGGGGGCCTGGTACACCTACGAGGGCGAGCAGCTCGGCCAGGGCCGGGAGAACGCCAAGGGCTTCCTCCTCGACAACCCCGAGGTCATGGTCGAGGTCTCCGAGCGGATCCGCCGGGAGATGGGCCTCGACGGCGAGGGCGACGCCGACGACGCCATGACCGACGCCGACGACGAGCCCATCTCGCTCGAGATCGACGGCTGAGACCGGTCGGGGTCGCCGCCCCACGCGGCCCCGGCACCGTCGGGTGGGCGGCGGCCGGCCCCATGGCCACCGCTCACCCGACCGCGGGACGGCCCGCCCGGAGCACCCTCCCGGGCGGGCCTCGCCGCGCCCGACGACCGGTCTGACCTGCGGCGCCGGCCTGTCGGGGTGCTGACGTGATGCCGACCGTGGGGGAGGAGCGGGGTCCCGGGTGTCGAACCCCCCGGAGGTGCCCGCTGCTGCAGAGGTCGAGACGCTGAAGGTCTCCACCAAGTCGAACCCCAACTCCGTCGCCGGCGCCATGGCCGGCGCCATCCGCTCGTCGGGGGCGGTCCTGGTCCAGGTCGTCGGCGCCGGCGCCCTCAACCAGGCCACCAAGGCGACGGTGATCGCGCGGGGGATCCTCTCGGCCAGCGGGCTCGACATCATCGTCACGCCCTCCTTCGCCGACATCGAGATCGACGGTGAGGCCCGCACCGCCCTCCGCCTCCGCCTCGAGGACCGCCAGCACCGCACCGTCGGCCCCGGCGACCCGGGCCGTCCGCCGCCCCGGAACGGCACCGGCCCCACCCCCTGGTGACCTGAGCGGGGGGCCCGGGCCGTCGCAGCGTCGACCGGTCGGCAGGGTCGTGGCCCGCCCGGCGCCTCGGTCGCGACCGGAGCCCACCCCGTAGGCTCGGGTCCCATGTCTGGACCGCCCGAGGCCGACGGGCCCCGTCGCTACCTCGTCCGCACCTTCGGGTGCCAGATGAACGAGAACGACTCCGAGCGCATCTCCGGTCTGCTGGAGGCCGACGGCCTCACCCCGGCGACGAGCGAGGACGACGCGGATGTGATCGTCCTCAACACCTGCTGCATCCGGGAGAACGCCGACAACAAGCTCTACGGCACCCTCGGCCACCTGAAGTCCCGCAAGGACGCCCGCCCCGACCTGCAGATCGTGGTGGGCGGGTGCCTGGCCCAGAAGGATCGCGACCAGGTCCGGGCCCGGGCGCCCTACGTCGACGTGGTGCTGGGCACCCACAACGTCCACCGGGCGGCCGAGCTGGTGGCCCAGGCCCGGGCCGGGGGGCCGATCACCGAGATCCTCGACGCCGCGGTGGCCGACGACGCCACCATGTTCCCCTCGGCCCTGGCCACCCGCAGCGGGCCGGGCCACACCGCCTGGGTCACCATCCAGATCGGTTGCGACAACTCCTGCGCCTTCTGCATCGTGCCCGCGGTGCGGGGCCCGGAGATCAGCCGGCCCTTCGCCGCCCTGGTGGGCGAGGTCGAGGCGCTGGCCTCCGACGGCGTCACCGAGGTGACCTTGCTGGGCCAGAACGTGAACTCCTACGGGCGCGACATCACCCTCGCCGCCCGCCAGGCCGGTGACGACGTGCGGGTGCGACCCCTGTTCGCCGACCTGCTCCGGGCCGCGGGGGCCGTCGACGGCATCCGCCGGGTGCGCTTCACCAGCCCCCACCCCAAGGACCTGCGGCCCGAGACCATCGCCGCCATGGCCGAGGTGCCCGAGGTCTGCGACCACCTGCACCTCCCCCTGCAGTCGGGCTCGGACCGGGTGCTCGCCGCCATGCACCGGGGCTACACCGCCGAGCGCTACCTCGCCCGCCTGGCCGACGCCCGCGCCGCGGTCCCGGACCTCGCGGTGACCACCGACATCATCGTGGGCTTCCCGGGCGAGACCGAGGACGACTTCACCCGCACCCTCGAGGTCGCGGCCGAGGCCGCCTACGACTCGGCCTACACCTTCGTCTACTCACCCCGCCCGGGCACCGAGGCGGCGGAGATGGCCGACCAGGAGGTCCCCGCCGAGGTCGTGGCCGAGCGCTTCGACCGGCTCAAGGTCGTGGTGGAGCGCACGGCCGTCGCCGCCCACCGGGCCCGCATCGGCCGGGTCGAGGAGGTCGCGGTGGAGGGCCCGTCGCGCAAGGACCCCTCCGTGCTCACCGGCCGCACCGGCCAGAACAAGCTGGTGCACTTCCCCAGCCCGACCCCGCTGCGGGCCGGCACCTACGCCCAGGTGCGGGTGACCGACGCCGCCTCCCACCACCTGCGGGGCGAGCTGGTCGACGTGGTGGCCCCGGCCCGTCACCGCACGCGGATCCCCGTCTCCGCCCTCTGAGGGCTGGCGCCGCGACCCGTCGCGCGTCAGGCCGCGCTGGTGTCGCCCGCGGCCTCGCCGAAGAGGGCGGGGTAGGCCAGACCGGCCAGGCCACCGCCGAGGAGCGGGGCCAGGATGAAGAACCAGATCTGGCGCAGCCACGTCCCGCCGACGAACAGGGCGGGGCCGATGGAGCGCGCCGGGTTCACCGAGGTGTTGTCGACCGGGATGGAGATGAGGTGGATCAGGGTCAGGGCCAGGCCGATGGCCACCCCGGCCAGGGCCGGGTGGGCCCGGGCGTCGGTGGCGCCCAGGATCACCATGACGAACCCGAAGGTGAGCACGATCTCGACCACCGCGGCGGCGAGGAGGTTGTAGCCCTCGGGCGAGCCCTCGGCGCCGAAGCCGTTGGCCGCGAGGAAGTTGCCGTCGGAGGCGAAGTCGGGCTTGCCGTTGGCGATCACGAGCAGCACCGCGGCGGCGGCGATCGCCCCCACCACCTGGGCGGCCATGTAGGGCAGGACGTCCTTGGTCGGGAACCGCCTCGCCAGGAGGTGGCCCAGGGTGACCGCCGGGTTGAAGTGGCCGCCGGAGATGTGGCCCAGGGCGTAGGCCATGGTCATCACCGTGAGACCGAAGGCGAAGGCCACGCCGAGGAAGCCGACGTGGTCGCCGGCCAGCACCGCGGTGCCGCAGCCGCCGAGCACGAGCCAGAAGGTGCCGATGCCCTCGGCCGAGAGGCGACGGGCGAGGGTGCGGTCCATGACGACCTCCGGTGGGGGAGCCGGGAGAGGGGGTGCGGCCGTGGCTCACCCCCGGGGGTGAGCGGGACGGTACTCCTCGGCAGGGGGGCGTGCAGGAGGCGCCGGGCGCAGCGCCTCGGCCTCTCCGCCCCTGGTCGCGGCGGTCCTCGGACCGCAGGCCGGTGATGCTGGTCGACGCGGGTCGAGGGGGCGGCACGGTGGCGGGGCGGAGCCGTCGCTCCCGGCATGATGGCCGGGTGATCGGTCGTCGCTCCCGCCGTGGCCGGACTGCGGGGCCGGCGGGAGGGGCGAGGCGCCGGTGACGCCCGGGCTGCGACCGGCCGCGGTCGCCCTCGTCGGGGCCACCGCCTCGGGCAAGTCGGCCCTGGCCCTGGCCGCGGCGCGGGCCCTGCCCGACGTGGAGCTGGTGTCGATCGACTCCATGCAGGTCTACAGGGGCATGGACGTGGGGACGGCCAAGCCCACGCCGGCCGAGCGGGCCGAGGTGCCCCACCACCTGCTCGACCTCGTCGACCCCTGGGAGGAGTGCTCGCTCGCCTGGTTCCAGCAGCAGGCGCGAGCCGCCCTGGCCGACGTGGCCGCACGGGGGCGGCGGGCGGTGCTGGTGGGCGGCACCGGCCTCTACCTGCGGGCCGTGGTCGACGACCTCGACATCCCGGGCCAGTACCCCGAGGTGCGGGCCGAGCTGGAGGCCGAGGCCGACACCGCCGCCCTCCACGAGCGGCTCACGGCGCTGGACCCCCTCGCCGCGACCCGGATGGAGCCCGGCAACCGACGCCGCATCGTGCGGGCGCTGGAGGTGGGTCTGGGCAGCGGGCGTCCGTTCTCGTCCTACGGCCCGGGACTCGACGCCTTCCCCGACGATCGGACCCCCCAGGTCGGCATCCGCCTGCCGGCCGAGGTCGTCCGGGCCCGGATCGAGGCCCGCTACGCGCAGCAGGTGGCCGACGGCTTCCTCGACGAGGTCGATGCCCTGCTCGCCCTCGACCACCCGCTGAGCCGCACCGCGGGCCAGGCCCTCGGCTACCGCGAGCTGCTGGCCCACCGCCGGGGCGAGACGACCCTCGACGAGGCCCTCGACCTGGCCGTCCGCCGCACCCGACGCTTCGCCCGGCGTCAGCGGGTCTGGTTCCGCCGCGACCCCCGCATCGACTGGGTCGACGCCGAGGCCGACCCCGCCGCGGCGGCCGACGAGGTCGTGGCCCGCCTGGCGGCCGCCCTGGGGTGATGCTGCCGGCGGGACGGCGCAGGGGTCGACCCGGGTGGGTCGGCCACGCCCCCCCTCGCGAGGATGGGCCCGTGCCCGCACGCCTCACCCCGCCACCTCCCGGGTTGGTCGTGCAGCCCGAGCCGTGGGGTGAGGGCGACGGCGCCGTCCTCGTGGCCGACCTGCTCGACGACCTCGACCGCCGCTACGGGCCCCTCGCCATCCCGGGCGACGGGCCCGACCTGGGCGCGGCCCTGCCACCGGAGGCGTGGCCCGCGCCCCCGGCGGCCCACCCTCACGACCCCCGCTGGGCGGTGACCGCCGAGGCGGTGGTGCCCCCGGCGGGCCGGTTCCTCGTGGCGCGCCTCGATGGCGTGGCGGTGGGGTGCGGAGCTCTGCGCCCGTTGCCCGGCGGCCCACCCGACGTGGCCGAGGTGAAGCGCATGTTCACGGCACCCGGCGCTCGGGGGCGGGGGGTGGCTCGCGCCCTGCTGGCCCACATCGAGGGCGCGGCTGCGGAGCTGGGCTACCGGACGGTCGTGCTGGAGACGGGTCTGGCCCAGCCCGAGGCCATCGCTCTCTACCGCTCTGCCGGGTGGGAGCTGGTGGCGCCCTACGGCGAGTACCGCCACGAGCCGTCCTCCCTGTGCTTCGGCCGCCGGGTGGACGGTCGCACGGCCTGAGCTCCGCGTCCCGGACGCGGGGGACGACGCCGAGGCCGAGGTGGCGAGGAGGCACCACAGCATCCACGTCCGCGACCACCGGTGAGCGGGACGGGTCGGGAGGGGGAACCCGGGCGGCATCGGCCGCCGCTCCTGCGAGACTGGCCCCCACGCCCGACCGGTCGGAGGACCATGGCCCACCGCCTCACCAAGCACCACGGACTCGGCAACGACTTCCTCGTGCTGCTCGGCCCCGCCTCCGCCCTCGCCGGGGTGGGGGCCGACGAGGCGCGCCGGTGGTGCGACCGGCACCGCGGCGTCGGGGCCGACGGACTGCTCCTCGGCGTCACCGACACGGACGCCGCCGACCTGGTGATGACCCTCCACAACGCCGACGGCAGCCGGGCCGAGATGAGCGGCAACGGCATCCGGTGCCTGGCCCAGGCCGAGGCCGACCGGCGCGGCGTCGCCACCGTCGAGCTCCGCATCGTCACCGACGGCGGCCCCCGCACCGTGGCCGTCACCCCGGGTCCCGACGACGCCACGATCGTGGCCTCTGTCGACATGGGCCCGGCCGGACCCGGCCCCGAGCCCGACGGGCCCACCGGCCCGGTCGGCGCCGAGGACGAACCCGCCGCCCTCGCCCTCGAGCCCAAGGAGACCCGCACCCTCGACCTGGGCAACCCCCACGTCGTGCTGCTGGTCGACGACCCCGGGGCGGTCGAGGTCGCCCGGGCCGGGCCCCACTGGGAGGCGGCCTGGTCGGCGGGAATCAACGTGCATGCGGTGGCGCCCACCCCCGGCGAGGCCGACGCCGTCACCATGGCGATCTGGGAGCGCGGCGCCGGGGCCACGGAGGCCTGCGGCACCGGCGCCACCGCGGCCGCCCGGGCCGCCCACGACTGGGGGCTGGTCGGCACCGAGGTCACCGTCCACATGCGCGGCGGCGACGTCGGGGTGGTGGTGGGCGATCGCATGACCCTGCGGGGCCCGTCGGTGCGCATCGCCCGCGTGGAGGTGGCCCGGTGACGGCACCGACCGATGGCCCCCGCGACCGCTGGGGCCACGCCCTCGACGACCTCGACCAGGGCCACGACGCAGGAGACGGGCAGGACGGCCGCGACGGGCGCGACGTCGTCGACGACCGCCTCGACGCCGATGCACCCGACGGCGGTTCCGACGACGACGCCCTCACCCTGCGCCCGGCCGACGACGAGAGCCACCGTGGCGCCTTCGGCGACTACGGCGGCACCTCCGGCGCGTTCATCGAGCGGTCCTTCCGGGAGAAGATCCTGCTCGTCGGGGTCACCCTGCCGCCGGCCCACGAGGAGGAGACCGAGGCCAGCCTGGACGAGCTGGAGCTGCTCGTCGACACCGCCGGGGCCGATGTGGTGGGCCGGGTGCTCCAGCGTCGCAGCCGGGTCGAGCCCGCGACCTACATCGGCACGGGCAAGGTGGCCGAGCTGAAGGCCCTGGCCGAGGCGGTCGACTGCGACACGGTCGTGTTCGACGACGAGCTCAGCCCCGCCCAGCAGAACACCCTGGAGAAGAGGCTCGGCCGCACCGCCATCGACCGCACCGCGGTCATCCTCGACATCTTCGCCCAGAACGCCTCCAGCCAGGAGGGCAAGGCCCAGGTCGAGCTGGCCATGCACCGCTACCGCCTGCCCCGGCTCCGGGGCCGGGGCGGGTCACTGTCCCAGCAGGCGGGCGGCGCCGGCGGCGGCCTCGGTGCCCGCCGCGGCCCGGGTGAGACCCAGCTCGAGGTCGACCGCCGGCGGGTGCTGCGCCGGGTCCACAAGCTCGAGGCCGACCTCCGCGACATCGACCGCCACCGGGCCACCCAGCGCAAGTCCCGCCACCGCAGCCGCTTCGCCCACGTCGCCCTCGTCGGCTACACCAACGCAGGCAAGTCCACGCTGCTCAACCGGCTCACCGACGCCGACGTCCACGTCGAGGACCGCCTCTTCGCCACGCTCGACGCCACCACCCGGCGCCTGGCCCTGCCCGGGGGCGAGACGGTGTTCGCCACCGACACCGTCGGCTTCGTGCGCAAGCTGCCCCACCACCTGGTGCAGGCCTTCCGCTCCACCCTCGACGTGGCCGGCGAGGCCGACCTGCTCGTCCACGTCGTCGACGCGTCGAGCCCGGACCCCGAGCTCCAGATGGCGGCGGTGCGCGACGTCCTCGACGAGATCGACGCCGGCGGCGTGCCCGAGCTGCTCTGCTTCAACAAGGCCGACCTCACCCCCGAGGCCAAGCGCCTGGTCGACCGCCACCCGGGCTCGGTCGCCGTGTCGGCCGCGGCCGGCACCGGCATCGAGGCCCTCCTCACCGCCATCAGCGACCGGCTCCGGGCCATGACCACCGTCGTCGCCCTCGAGGTCCCCTTCGCCCGGGGCGACGTCCTGGCCGAGATCCACCGCGAGGGCGAGGTCCTCTCCGAGGAGGCCGGGCCCGCAGCCATGGAGGTGCTGGCCCGCCTCGACGACGCCGGCCGCTCCCGCCTCTCGGAGTTCGTCGTCGAGCCCACCTCCTAGGCGGGCTCCGGGGCGGGGCCCCGGGCGCCCCCCACTAGCCTCGCCCCGGTCATGGACGCCTCGCTCCTCCTCCACCTCACCTCGCACCGGCCGCTGTCGCTCCAGGCCGTGGACCGGCTCACCACGGTCGACCCCGAGCGGCTCGAGGTGCTGGCCATGGCCACGGTGGCCGAGATCCTGGAGACGGTGGAGAACGCCCCGGGCTGCGTGGCCCTCCTCCCCGTGGAGGACTCCTACGAGGGTGAGAACACCGCCGTCCTCGACCGCCTGGTGTTCGGCACCCGACGCGTGTTCGTCAGCGAGGAGGTCGTCGTGGGCGAGACCCTCGACGCCTTCCGGGTCCCGTCCGACGCCCCGGCCGAGGGGCGCGTCGCCATCTCCGCCCCCCGGGCCATCGAGCACTGCCACCGCTTCATCCGGGAGAACGGCCTGGTCACCCGCTTCGTGGGCTCGACCCAGGAGGCGTGTCGCACCGCATCGGACACCGGCGACACCTCCCTGGTGGTGCTGGCCCCGGCCGAGGTGGCCCGGGCCCACGGCCTGGTCCCCCTGGCCGTCGGCGTCGACGACATGCCCGAGGCCCGCACCCGCTTCTTCCTGGTCGGCCAGGAGGTCGCGGCCCCGACCGGACGGGACAAGACCACGCTGGTGCTGACCCAGCCCGGCGACCGCTCCGGCAACCTCCAGCGCTTCCTGGAGGCCTTCGGCCACCACGACGTCAACCTGGTGAGCCTGCACAGCCGACCCCTCAGCTCGGCCGCCGACTACTGCTTCCTCGTCACCGCCGAGGCCCACGTGGCCGAGGAGCAGATGGCCGCGGTGATCGAGGACCTGTGGGCCGCGGGCGCCCAGATCAAGGTGGTGGGGGCCTACCCACACCGGGAGAGCGCCCAGGTGGTGGCGCCCTTCGCCGAGCCGCCGGCGTCGGTCGGCCGCCAGTCCAGCGCGGCCGAGAAGGCGGGGCTGCTGGGCGCCGGCCGCCCGGGCTGACCGTGGCCGTCGTCGAGTACCTCGGGCCGGAGGGCACCTTCGCCCACGCCGGGGCCGACCGGCTCCGCACCGTCCCCGACGGCGCCACCCTGGAACCCCGCCCCACGGTGCAGGAGATCGTCCACGACGTGGACGAGGGCCGCTGCGACATGGGCCTGGTCCCCGTGGAGAACTCCGTGGAGGGCGGCGTCACCGGCACCGTCGACGTCCTCGTCTTCGAGACCAGCGCGGTGGTCCTGCGTGAGGAGGTGGTCGTCCCGGTCACGTTCTCGGCCCTGCGCCGGCCCGGTGACGACACCCCGCCGACCACCGTGCTCAGCCACCCGGTGGGCCTGGCCCAGTGCACCCGCTGGTGGGGAGAGCGCTCCCTCGAGTGCCGCCCCACCACCTCCACCAGCGAGGCCTGCCGCCTGGTGGCGGCGTCCGACGACCCGGGGCTGGTGGCCATCGCCTCGGCCAAGGCCGGCGTGCTGGCGGGGCTCGAGGCGGTCGACACCGGCATCGAGGACCACCCGGGCGCCGAGACCCGCTTCGCCCTCGTGGCCCGCGAGGAGGTGGGGCCGACCGGCGACGACAAGACCACCGTGGTGGTCACCCCGCCCTCGGAGGTGCCCGGCATCCTGCTCCGGCTCCTCGAGCCCATCGCCGACCGCGGCCTCAACCTGTCCAACATCCTGAGCCGACCCCTCCGCCAAGGCCTGGGCGTCTACTGCTTCGTCCTCACCATCGACCGCCACGCGTCGGACCCCGACGTGGGCGCAGCCCTGGCCGACCTGGAGGGCCTGGGCTGCCGGGTGAAGCGCCTGGGCTCGTACCCGGCGTGGCCCCGGTCGTGAGCGGCGGGACCCGGTGACCGGCACCGGTCGCACCGTCGGCGTCGTCGGGCTCGGGCTGGTGGGCGGGTCGCTGGCCCAGGCCTTGCTGGCCCGCGACGTGCAGGTCGTCGCCACCACCCGCAGCCCGGCCACCCGGGCCGACGCGGCCGATGCCGGGATCACCGTGGTCGACGACGTGGCCGCCGTGGTCGGCGAGGCCGACCTCGTGGTCCTGGCCACCCCCCTGCCCGTCCTGGAGGCGCACCTCGGAGAGGTGGCGGCCGTCCGGCCCGCCGACGGGTCCGGTCCCACCGTCACCGATGTGGGCTCGGTGAAGGCCCCGCTGGCGGCCGCGGCCCGGCGCCTGGCCGATCCCGGCGCCGTCGTGCCCGGCCACCCCATGGCCGGCACCGAGCGGGTCGGGTGGGCGGCGGCGGACCCGCGCCTGTTCGAGGGGCGCCGCTGGGCGCTGGTGGTGGAGGAGCCCGTCGACCTCTCCCGCTGGGCCGACGTCGCCGCCCTCGCCACCGCGGTGGGCTCCGAGGTGGTGCCCGTCGAGGCCGGGGCCCACGACGCGGCGGTGGCCCTGGTGAGCCACCTGCCCTACGTCCTGGCCGCCACCGCCGCAGCCCTGCTCGACGCCGACCCGGACACCGGGTTGGCCCGCAGCCTGGCCGCCGGCTCCTTCGCCGACCTCACCCGCGTCGCCGGCGGGCACCCGAGCCTCGGGGCCGAGATGGCCACCGCCAACGCGGCCGCCCTGGCCCCTCGCCTGGAGGCGACGGCGGCGCGGCTGCAGGCCCTCGCCGCGACCCTGGCCGCCGCATCGGCCGGGTCAGGGGACCCGTCGGGCTCGCCCACGGCGGCCGAGGTGGCTGCGGCCTTCGCCGCCGGCCACGCCGGTCGGAGCGCCCTGGACCGGGCCGGGTCCGCCCGCCCGGACCGGACCACCGCGCGGCTCGACCGGGCGGGGCTCGTCGCCCTCGGCCGGAGGGGCGGGACGGTCACCGCGGTCCACCCTGCGGCCCCGGGTGCCGAGGAGCTGGAGGTGTCGGTGGTCGACGCGGGGGAGGAGCGGTGACCGAGGCCTTCGCCCCGCCGCCCCTGGTGTGGGAGACGCTGGGCGAGGTCCGCGACGCCGCGGCCCGCCACCCGGGCGGGGTCATCGACCTCACCGTCGGGTCGCCGGTCGACGAGCCGCCGGCCTTCGTGGCCGAGGTCCTGGCCCGCTCCGGTGCCGCCCGGGCCTACCCCCCGTCGATCGGCACCGAGGCGTTCCGCAGCGCTGCGGGCCGCTGGGTGGGGCGCCGGTTCGGGGTCGACGTCGCCCCCGGCGCGGTGGCGGCCACGGTGGGCTCCAAGGAGCTGGTCGCGGGTCTGCCCCAATGGCTGCGCCTCCGGACCCCCGAGCGCGACACCGTGCTCCACCCGGCCATCGCCTACCCGACCTACGCCATGGGGGCGCGCCTGGCCGGCTGCCGGTCGGTGCCCGTGCCCCCCCGGGTCGACGGCTCGCTCGACCTCGACGCCATCGACCCGTCCGACGCCGCCCGCGCCCTCTGCCTGTGGTCGAACAGCCCGTCCAACCCCACCGGGGCGCTCGACGACCTCGACGGGGTGGCCGCGTGGGGGAGGGCCCACGGCGTGGTGGTGGCCTCCGACGAGTGCTACGCCGAGCTGACGTGGGACGGTCCGCCGCGCACCGTGCTGTCCTCGGGCCTCGACGGGGTCCTGGCCGTGCACTCGCTGTCCAAGCGCTCGAACCTGGCCGGGCTCCGGGTCGGCTTCTACGCGGGGGACCCGGAGCTGGTCGCCTACCTGTCCCAGCTGCGCAAGCACGCCGGGTTCATGGTCCCGGGCCCGGTGCAGGAGGTCGGCGTGGCCGCCCTCGACGACGACGACCACGTGGCCCGTCAGCGCGAGCGCTACCGGCACCGACTGGCCGTGGTGGTGGCGGCGCTGCGGGCCGCCGGCCTCCCCGCCACCGCGCCCGGGGGCGCCTTCTACCTGTGGCTCCCCGCACCCGACGGCGACGGCCTGGCCCTCACCCGTCGGATGGCCGCCGACGCCGGCGTCCTCGTCACACCGGGCTCGGCCTACGGCGGCCACGGCGCCGGGCACGTCCGACTGGCCCTCGTGGTGGCCGACGACCGCCTCGACGACCTGGCCGGGCGGCTGGCGGCTCTGTGACCGTCGTCGGGAACGGGGTCCCGACCCCCCTCGGCGGTCACGGCGCGCCGATCGGCCACGGTGCATGATGGCGCCCATGAGCCGCAGCGAGCGCCCCCCGCAGGTGTCCCCATGAGCACCGTCCCGCAGAAGCCGAAGCCCAGCGGCGTGACCTACCTGATCCCGGTGGCGATCTGGATCCTGTTCTCCATCGTCGCCGTGGTCCTGGCCGTCATGGGCTTCGCCCGCGTCGGCGACGTGGTCGACGACTTCGCCCGCGTCGACAGCGGCACCTCGGCCACCGTCGAGCTGAAGTCGAGCGGCGGCTACCGGGTGTGGCTGGAGCAGCCCGGCATCGACGACACCGTCGTGGAGCCCACCAGCACCGTCACCGTGACCGGCCCCGACGACCAGGACATCGCGGTCGAGACCTACGTCGGTGACCTCGACTACTCGGTCAACGGCAAGGACGGCACCGCGGTCTACACCTTCGACGCCCCCGCGGCCGGCGACTACACGATCTCCGGCACGGTGGACGACGGCAGCGGCGGCACGTTCGCCATCGGCAAGGACAACCCCCTGGCCGAGGCGGGCAAGGGCGTCGTGGCGATGATCGTGGTCGGCTCCCTCGGCTTCCTGATCGCCCTGGTGATCTTCATCATCCTCGCCGTGAAGCGGGGGAGGTCGAAGCGCCGGATCCGCGAGGCCAACGTGGCCGCCTACCCCCAGCCCGGCTACGGCGGCCAGCCCGGCTACGGCGCCCAGCCTGGGTACGGGGCCCAGCCGGGCTACGGCGACCAGTCCGGGTACGGGGCCCAGCCGGGCTACGGCCAGCCCCCCGGCAGCGGTGGCCCCCAGTTCGGCGCCCCGCCGCCGCAGCAGCAGGGCACGCCCCCGCCGTCGGGGTGGTCCCCGCCGCCTCCCGGGGGCGGCACGCCGCCCCCGCCGCCGCCCTCCTAGGTGGCCGCCGCCCCCGCCCGGCCCACGATCCGGCCTTCGGGCTGGTGGTACGTCACCCCCGTCGTGGGGCTGGTCGTCGGGCTGGTGCTCGGGGCCATGAGCCTGGTCTCGGGCTTCCACGACGCCCAGAGCGCGAGCTTCGACGCCGCCCTCGCCGGCCCCGGTGAGACCCAGCTGCTCACCATCGAGGAGAGCGGTTCCTACACGGTGGCCTACATCGGTCCGCTCGTGGTGTTCACCGAGGGCGACCAGGCGCGCCTGGCCCAGGACCTCGACATCTCCATCACCCCGGACGACGGCGGGGCCCCGTTGGTCCTCGCGCCCTACCAGGGCCTCAACGACCTCGAGCAGGACGGGGCCCAGTACGTGCCCCTGCTCACCGTGCGCTTCGACCAGCCCGGTGACTACACCTTCGCCTCGTCCTCGGCCGCCGGCCTGGACCGGGAGCAGAGCCGGCTGGTGGTGCTGGAGAGCCCGTGGCGCAAGCTCCGCGACGGAGCCACCCGGGGAGTGGTGACCGTGGCGGTCGCCACCTTCCTCGCCCTGCTGGTCGTGGTGATCCTGGCCCGCACCCGGGGCCGGGCCAAGCGGGCGGCGCGGACCGCCGCACCGGGCTGGCCACCGGCGGGCGGGCCCGGCGGCCCCTACCCGACGACCGGTGCGACGTGGGGCCAGGGCCCGGGCGCACCGGGGTACGGCGCCCCCGGCCCCGGCGCTCCCGGGGGCGGCCCGCCCCCAGGGGGCGGGTACGGCGCGCCGCCGGGGTGGCCGCCCTCGGGCCAGGCCTGAGCCGGACCCGAGCGGCCCGCGCTAGTTGGCGTGGAGGTCGGCGTTGAGGCCGCCCCAGTCGCCCTTGCGGGCCCTGGCCTCGACCGCGCCGGTCTCGGAGTTGCGGAGGTAGAGCAGGCCGGGCTCGCCCGAGAGGGTGCCGGCCTTCACCACCTCGCCCGACGGCAGGGTCACGCGGGTGCCGGCGGTGACGTAGAGGCCGGCCTCGACCACGCAGCCGTCGCCCAGGGAGATGCCGATGCCGCTGTTGGCACCGAGCAGGCAGCCCGAGCCGATGCTCACCACCTCCTTGCCGCCACCGGACAGGGTGCCCATGATGGACGCGCCCCCGCCCACGTCGGAGTCGGGGCCCACGACCACGCCGGCGCTGATGCGGCCCTCCACCATCGACGGACCCATCGTGCCGGCGTTGAAGTTCACGTACCCCTCGTGCATCACCGTGGTGCCCTCGGCCAGGTGGGCACCGAGGCGGACCCTGTCGGTGTTGGCGATGCGGACCCCGGCGGGGATCACGTAGTCGGTCATGCGGGGGAACTTGTCCAGCCCCGCCACCTCGATGCGCTGACCCCGGGCCCGCAGCGCGGCGCGGGCCTCCTCGAAGCCGTCGGGATCGGCCGGGCCCCGGTCGGTCCAGACCACGTTGCTCAGGAGGCCGAACTGGCCGTCGAGGTTGAGCGAGCGCGGTGTCGCTCGCCGCGAGGAGAGCAGCTGGAGCCGGAGGTAGACGTCGTGGGCGTCGACCGGAGGGTCGTCGAGGTCGGCGAGGACGGTGACCACCGCAGCGATGCGCACCGGAAGGCCGGACCCGCCGTCGGGCGTGGACAGCGCGTCGGCCAGGCCCCGCAGCACCTCGGCGTGCGGCGCCCCCTCGTCGGCCGCGGCCCGGAGGGCGGCGCCGTCGACCACGGTGGTGCCCGACGTGGTGCCCTCGCCCGCGGCGGTGAGCACGGCGACGGCCGGGTCGGCCTCGGCCCCCACGGCCAGGATCGGGTACCAGGTGTCGAGCACCTTGGTGCCGGTGCCCCGGGTCGAGAGGGTGGCCAGGCCCACCCCGCGGGCGGCGGGGGTGGCGGGGGCGGCGGGGGTGCTCACGAGGTCCTCCTGGTCGTGGTGGAGGGCCGAGGATAGGGGGTGCCCGGTCGGGGTCCCGGCGCTGGCCCGTATCCTCTCGGCGTGGCCGACCTCCTCGCCCTGACCGCCGACCTGGTCGACGTGGCCTCGGAGAGCTTCGCCGAGGCGGTCCTGGCCGACCGCGTCGAGGCCGACCTGCGCGCCGTCCCGGGCCTGGAGGTCACCCGGTCGGGCGACAACGTGGTGGCCCGCACGACCCTCGACCGCCCGACCCGCGTGGTGCTGGCCGGCCACCTCGACACCGTCCCGGCGGTGGGGGGGAACGACCGGGCGCGCATCGAGGGCGACACCCTCCACGGGGTCGGCGCGGCCGACATGAAGGCGGGCCTGGCCGTCATGTTGGCCCTCACCGCCACGGTCCCGGACCCGGCGGTCGACGTGACCTGGGTCTTCTACGCCCGGGAGGAGGTGGCCGCGCCCCACAGCGGCCTGGGCGAGCTGGCCCGGGAGCGCCCTGACCTGCTGGCCGGCGACCTGGCCATCCTGGGCGAGCCCACCGACGGGGCCATCGAGGCCGGCTGCCAGGGCACGCTCCGGGCCGAGGTCGTCCTGGCCGGTGCCCGGTCCCACACCGCCCGGCCGTGGATGGGGCGCAACGCGATCCACCGCCTGGGCGACCTGCTCGCCGCCGTGCACGCCGTCCCCGAGCGCCGTCCGGTGCTCGCCGGCTGCGAGTACCGCGAGGCGCTCCAGGCGGTGAAGGTCGAGGGTGGGGTGGCCGGCAACGTGGTCCCCGACCGGGCCGTGCTCACCCTCAACCACCGCTTCGCACCGGACCGCACCGTGGAGGAGGCGACGGCCCACGTGCGCGAGGTGGTGGCCCCGTTCCTCGGTGAGGGCGACAGCTTCGCAGTGGTCGACGCCGCCCCTGCGGCCGCGCCCGCCGTCGACCACCCGCTGCTGGCCCGGGTCATCGCCGACCACGACCTCGAGGTGCGCTCCAAGCTGGGCTGGACCGACGTGGCCCGGTTCGCCGAGCTGGGCGTGCCCGCGGCCAACCTCGGCCCCGGCGACTCGACCCTGGCCCACACCCCCGAGGAGCACGTCCGCCGGGCGCCCATCGAGGCCTGCCACGCCGTCCTGGCCGACCTCATCGGCTGATCGGCGCTCACGACTCGCCGACGGCGGCGTCCACGTCGAGCAGGGGAGGGCCCGCCACCGCGCCGTCGACGGGCGTGGCGGTGGCCAGGAGGCGGTCGACCACGGCCGGGGGCTCCAGGCCGGTGGCCAGCAGGAGGGCGGCGGCCCCGGCCACGTGGGGGGCCGCCATCGAGGTGCCGGCCAGGCAGCCGTAGGCCGCACCCTCGCCGCCGGGCACGGGCAGGGTCGACAGCACGGCATCGTCGTCGTGGCAGCCGTCGCCCCCCGGCGCCCGCTCCCGGCCACCCGGGGCCGACAGCGCCCAACGGGCCGGGCCCACCCCCGTCGAGTACGGGGCCAGCTCCCCCTCGGCGGTCACGGCCGAGACCACCACCGCGGGTGCGTCGCCCAGGTCGGTGCGCCGGGCCCCGTTGCCCCCGGCCACCACGACGACGGCGCCGGCGGCCCAGGCCTCGTCGATGGCGTCGACCAGGTCGGTGCCGGCGTCGACGTCGGTGATGCCCACCGACAGGTTCACCACCGTCGCGCCGCGGGCGACCGCCCAGCGGATGCCGGCGGCCACGTCGGCGCCCCGCCCGGAGGCGCCGCAGGGCCGCCGGTCGCAGGAGGTCGCCTCCAGGGCCCGGACCGACAGCAGGTCGACCTCGGGGGCCACGCCGGCCACGCCGGTGCCGTCGTCGGCCGACGCGGCCACGATGCCGGCCACGTGGGTGCCGTGGCCGTCGCGATCGGTGTCGCCCCCGGGGCGGCAGGCGTCGGCGTCGCCGGCCGCGCCGACGCAGTCGACCGAGCCCACCACCCGGCCCCGCAGGTCGGGGTGGCGGGTGTCGACGCCGCTGTCGACCACGGCCACGACGACGCCGTCGCCCTCGGTCGTGGGCCACGCCTCCGGGGCCCCGACCAGGTCGAGGTTCCACTGGTCGCCCGTCAGCCGGGCCGGGTCGGTGCCCTCGCCCTGGCGCGACAGTGCGCCGGTGGCGGCCAGCGCGGCCAGGGCCAGGAAGGCCCCGGCCACCAGGGCCACCAGCACCCCTCGGGCCCGCGTCACCCCGCCAGTGTGTCGCCCCCGTGGCGGGGACGGGGCGTCAGAGCCGGCGCAGGACGGTGACGACCTTGCCGTAGAGGTGCACCTCGTCGGCGTCGAACACCATGTCCTCGAGGGCCTCGTTGGCCGGGCGCAGGACGATCTTCGCGCCCTTGCGGAGGAAGCTCTTCACGGTGGCCTCCTCGCCGGGGATGCCCGCCACCACGATGTCGCCCCGCTCGGCGTCGGGCTGGGACCGGGCCACCACGAAGTCGCCGTCGAGGATGCCGGCGTCGACCATCGACTCGCCCCGGACCCGGAGCATGAACAGGTCGCCCTCGCCGGTGAGGTCGGCCGGGACGGGCATGGACTCGGTGATGTTCTCGGCGGCCAGCACGTCGGTGCCGGCGGCCACGTCGCCCACGAGGGGCACGTGGCGCACCTGGCCCCGGTCGACCACGCCGCCGGACATGGCGTCGTAGCGGACCTCGATGGCCCGCGGCTTGCTGGGGTCGCGCCGCAGGTAGCCCCGCTTCTGCAGGGTGGCCAGGTGGTTGTGGACGGTGGAGGGGGAGGTGAGCCCCACCGACTCGCCGATCTCGCGGACCGAGGGCGGGTAGCCCCGCTCCCGCATGGTGGCCTCGATGCAGTCGAGGATCTGGCGCTGGCGGGCGGTGAGCGGCGGCGTGGTGGTCATGGATCTCCCTCTCCGGGGCGGCACCCAGGCGAACGGGTGTACGAGGAAGGTAGCACGGAGCCCGTCCGGGGCCAAACACCTGTTCCGCCGCACAGGTGTTCGTCGCAGGCCTTGACGGCGGAACGCCTGTTCGGGCAGAGTCTCCGAACAGGCGTTCCCGAGCCGGTCGGCGATCTCGCTGTCACACCCCCCAGGGAGGATGTCCCCATGGCCGCAGTCCTCAGCCCCGCACCGTCGCTCCGCCCCGCCCCCACCGGGTGGCGCGCCCCCGCCCCCCGCCCCGCCCTGCGGGTGCTCGAGGGGGGCCGCTCGGCCCGGGCCATGGCACCGGTCTACCGCCGCCGGCGGGTGCTGGCCGCGCTCGTGCTGGTCACCGTGCTGGTCGTGGGGTGGCAGCTCGTCCAGGCCGCCACCGGGGTGGCCGCCGGGTGGTCGGCGCCCACCCCCGCCACCATCGACGGGCCCACCGTCGTGGTCGAGGCCGATGCCGGCGACACCCTCTGGACCCTCGCTCGCGAGGTGCGGCCCACAGGCGACGTGCGCCCCGCGGTCGAGGCCATCCTGGCCGAGCGGGGCAGCGCCGAGCTCGAGGTCGGCGACCGGGTCCGTGTCCCCGTCGGCTGAGACCGCCACCGCCCCGGCGCCCGCCGGCCCGCCCCGGCGGCGCCGCCGCACCCCGTTCCGCTTCGTGGTGGCCGACCTGGCCCGGGGGGCAACGACAGGAGCGCCTCCGGGTCGGCCGGGTAGCGTCCCCCGCGTGCGCTGCCCCGCCTGCTCGACCCTCGACGACAAGGTCGTCGACTCCCGGGCCTCCGACGACGGCTCGGCCATCCGTCGGCGGCGCGAGTGCGCCGGTTGCGGGCACCGCTTCACCACCTTCGAGCGGGTCGACGAGGCCCCGCTCATGGTGCTCAAGACCACCGGCGAGCGCCAGGCCTTCGACCGCGACAAGGTCGTGGCCGGCGTGGTCGCGGCGGCCAAGAACCGACCGGTGAGCCCGGCCCAGATCGACGCCCTGGCCACCGGTGTGGAGGACAGCCTCCGGCGCCGCGGCGGCGACGTCGAGTCCACCCGCATCGGCCTGGCCGTGCTCGAGCGGCTGCGGGAGATCGACGAGGTCGCCTACCTGCGCTTCGCCTCCGTCTACAAGGACTTCACCGGCGTCGACGACTTCGCCGACGAGGTTCGCCTGCTGCTCAAGGACGGACCGCCCGCCAGCTAGGGCGCCGGGCCTGTCAGGCCCGGGTGCGGTCCCGCAGCAGGCGCCAGAAGAGCACGCCGTCGTGCTCGAGGAGGTGGGCACCGTCCCAGGCCCGGGGGGCGGCGGCCATCCCCACCATGGGGGCGATGCGGGGCGCGTCGCCGCCCACCACCATGGGGTCGAGGGTGAGGCACACCTCGTCGACCAGGTCGTCGGCCACCAGCAGCCCGTTCAGGGTCGGTCCCCCCTCGCACACGGCCACGTCGACGCCTCGGCGGTCGAGCTCGCCCACCAGGGCGTGGGCGCCGACGCCGCCGTCGGGCCCGGCGCCGACCTCCACCAGCTCGGCCACGGCCTGGAGCCGACGGCGGGCGGGGAGGGGGGCCGAGGGCGGGTGCACCACCAGGGGGGCCTCGGTGGTGCCGTCGGCCTCGGTGAAGAGCCGCTGGTCGGGGTCGAGGGCGAGGCTGCGGGTCACCACCACCAGCCGGGGGTGGGGGGCCTGGCCCCGCGCGGCCCGGGCCTCGGCCGCGTCGGCGGTGGCCCGCACGGGGCCGTAGTCCTCGGTGCGCACGGTGCCGGCGCCGGCGACCACCACGTCGGCCACCGCCCGCACGGCCCGGAACACCAGGAGGTCGCCCGCGCCACCCAGCGCACCGGAGCGCCCGCCCACCGTCGCCGCCCCGTCGGCCGACGACGCGAACAGCGAGGCGACCCACGGGCGCCCCGACGGGCGGGGCCGGTCCACGGCGTAGGCGAGCAAGGGGTCGACCTGGTCCACCGGGTCGGGCAGCAGCTGGCGCACGCCGGGACCCTACGACGCCCACCGCCCCGGCCGGACCGGTTCGCCGCCGGGGGCGGGCGGCCCCGGGGCGGGCCTGGCACCATGAGCCCATGACCGCCGTGGACCCCGACACCCGGGCCGAGACCGCTCCCGCCGCCGACACGGGGACGCGCACCGCGTTCCGCACCTGCCCCCTGTGCGAGGCGGGCTGCGGGCTGGAGATCACCGTGGCGCGCGACGAGGCCGGCTCCGAGCGGGTCACCCGCATCCGGGGCGACCGGGCCGACGTGTTCAGCCACGGGTTCATCTGCCCCAAGGGCTCCACGCTCCGCCAGCTCCACGAGGACCCGGACCGGCTCCGCCGGCCGGTGGTGAAGCGCGACGGCGCGTTCGTCGAGGTGGGGTGGGACGAGGCCTTCGCCGAGGTCGACCGCCTCCTCGGTGGGGTGATCGCCGAGCACGGCCGCCAGGGCCTCGGCGTCTACGTGGGCAACCCCAACGCCCACAACATCTCGGCCCTCGTCTACCTCAAGCCCCTGCTGCGGGCCCTCGGCACCACCAACGTCTTCTCCGCCTCCACCGTCGACCAGCGGCCCAAGGAGATCTCCTCGGCCCTCATGTTCGGCACCGGCCTCAGCGTGCCCGTGCCCGACCTGGACCGCACCGACCACCTGTTCCTGCTCGGGGCCAACCCGCTGGAGTCCAACGGCAGCCTGGCCACCGCACCGGACTGGCCCGGCCGCCTCGACGCCATCCGGGAGCGGGGCGGGCGCATCGTGGTGGTCGACCCCCGCCGGACCAAGACCGCCGACCGGGCCGACGAGTGGGTGGCCATCCGTCCCGGCACCGACGCCCTGCTGCTGGCGGCCATGGCCACCACCCTCCTCGACGAGGGGCTGACCGACACGAGCGCGCTGGATGCGCACCTGGCCGGCCTCGATGCCCTCCCCGCCCTGCTGGCCCCGTTCACCCCCGAGGCCGTGGCCCCCGCCACCGGCATCGCGGCCGACGACATCCGCCGCCTGGCGCGCGACCTGGCCGCCGCCCCCACCGCCGCGGTCTACGGCCGCATCGGCACCACCACCGCCGAGTTCGGCACGGTGGCCTCGTGGCTCGTCGACGTGCTGGCCGTGCTGACCGGCAACCTCGACCGGGCGGGCGGCTCGATGTTCACCCGCGCCGCCGCCGGCTCGGCCACCACCCGGGGCGCGCCCGGCGTCGGTCGCGGCCTGCGCCTCGGCCGCCACGCCTCCCGCGTGCGGGGCCTGCCCGAGACGATGGGTGAGCTGCCGGCGGCGTGCCTGGCCGAGGAGATCGACACGCCGGGGGAGGGCCAGATCCGGGCCATGGTCACCGTGGCCGGCAACCCCGTGGTGTCGACACCTCACAGCGACCGCCTCGACGCCGCCCTGGCCGGGCTGGACGCCATGGTCGCGGTCGACATCTACGTCAACGAGACGACCCGCCACGCCGACGTGATCCTCCCCGCACCCAGCGCGCTGGAGAAGCCCCACTACGACCTGGCCCTGCTGCAGCTGGCCATCCGCAACGTGGCCAACTGGAGCGACCCGGTCCTCGAGCGGGAGCCCGGCCAGCCCGACGAGTGGGAGGTGCTGGCCCGTCTGGCCCTCATCGCCCAGGGCATGGGCCCCGACGCCGACCCCGCGGTGGTCGACGACCTCGTGGTCGACTCCCTGGTGTCGGCCGCGGTGGGCGACGAGCACGGCCCGGTGGCCGGGCGCGACCCCCAGGAGATCAAGGACGCCCTGGGCGCCGAGCGGGGCCCGGCCCGCGTCGTCGACCTCATGCTGCGCACCGGTCCCTACGGCGACGCCTTCGGGGCCCGCCCCGACGGCCTGAGCCTGGCCGCCCTGCGCGCCGCCCCCCACGGCGTCGACGAGGGGGCGCTGGAGCCCCGGCTGCCCGAGGTGCTGCGCACCCCCAGCGGCAAGGTCGAGCTGGCGCCCGAGCACATCACCTCCGACCTGCCCCGGCTGGAGGCGGCCCTGGCCGCCGACCCCGACCGCCTGCGCCTGGTCGGCCGGCGCGACGTGCGCTCCAACAACTCGTGGATGCACAACGTCGAGGTGCTGGTGAAGGGCCGACCCCGGTGCACGCTGCACGTCCACCCCGACGACGCCGCCCGGCTGGAGCTGGTCGACGGCGCCACGGCGCGGGTCCGCTCCCGGGTCGGCGAGGTCGAGGCCCCGGTCGAGGTCACCGACCGGGTGCGCCCCGGTGTCGTGAGCCTCCCCCACGGCTGGGGCCACGACCACCCCGAGGTCCGCCTCGACGTGGCTCGGCGCCACGCCGGGGTCAACAGCAACGTGCTCACCGACGACGCCGTCGTCGACGTCCCCTCGGGCACGGCCGTGCTCAACGGCATCCCCGTCGAGGTGGCACCCGTCTAGCGCCGGCCCGGCACCGGGCGGGGCCCGGCGGAGGGCTCAGGCCGCAGGGTCGGCGGGCGGGTCCTCGGCGCCGAGGGCGGCGTCGGGGTGGACCACCGAGCGCACCCGGCGCAGGGCGCAGGAGAGGGCATCGAGGTCGTCGTCGCCCAGGACGCCGGTGAACCACTGGTCGATGAGCGCGACGTGCCCGGGCAGCACGGTCAGCATGAGCTCGCGGCCGCTGGGGGAGAGGAGGGCGAAGGACCCCCGGCCGTCGTCGGGGCAGGGCCGCCGCTCGAGGAGGCCGCGGCCCTCGAGCCGGTCGGCCAGGCGGGTGAGGCCGCTCGACGACAGGCCGATCTGGCGGGCCAGGTCGTTCATCCGCAGCTGGCCGGCGGGGGAGCGCCCCAGGCGCAGGAGGACCTCGAACTCCGACACGGTGAGCTCGTGCTCGGCCAGCTGGTCGCCCAGCCGGCGCTCCAGGCCGGTGGTGACCTCCACGAGCAGTCCGAGGGCGGTGAGCCGGGGGTCGTCGAGGGCCGCGGGGTCGCCGTCGGCGGGGAGGGAGGGGAACGCCATGGGTCACCGATCTTCGCTCATCGGGGAACAGAACTCACGACGGGCCGGTTGGAAGTAGTTGTCTACGCAACGAACTCACCCACCAGGAGCCCTCCCATGACCGACACCACGACCACCCTGCCGACCCGCCAGGCCCACGGCCTCACCGTGCCCGAGCCCGGCGTGTTCGCCGTCGACACCAGCCACTCCGAGCTCACCTTCTCGGTGCGCCACATGATGGTCTCCAAGGTCCGGGGTCGCTTCGGCCAGGTGTCGGGCTCGATCACCATCGCCGATGCCCTCGAGGACTCGAGCGTCGAGGTCACCATCGGCGTCGGGTCGATCGACACCGGGGCGCCCGACCGCGACGGGCACCTCACCAGCGCCGACTTCTTCGACGCCGAGACCTACCCCGAGATCACCTTCCGCTCCACCGGCGTCCGCGACATCGACGGCGACGAGTTCACCCTGGAGGGCGACCTGACCGTCCGCGACGTCACCCGCCCGGTGAGCTTCCGGGCCACCTACAACGGCGTGGGCAAGAACCCGTGGGGCGCCCTGGTCGTCGGCTTCGAGGGCTCGGTCGAGATCGACCGCGAGGACTTCGGCCTCACCTGGAACCAGACCCTCGAGACCGGCGGCGTGCTCGTCGGCAAGGTGGCCACCATCGACATCGCCCTCGAGGCCTCGCCCGAGGGTTGACGGCGCCCGCCACCGCGCAGCGCGCGCCCCCGAGCCCCCACGACCGCAGTCCGCGCGGTCGGGGGCCGGGGGCGCCCGTCTGTCCCCAGGCTTGTGGACAAGGCGGGGGAAATCCACGTCTCCGTCCACACAGATCCACAGGCTGTTCCCCTTCCGTTCCACAGCCCGCGGTCCGTAGGGTGCGGTCCGTCGACGGGGCCGCGGCGCCTCTCGGAACAGTGAGGGTGCGGCTGTCCCTTCCCAGGGGCGGCGTCCGATGGGGGCGACTCCGATGAGCCCGAAGTATGCGCAAGATTTCGCGAGCGCTCCCTGACCTGGGAGTTCGCGCCGCGGCCACCGTTGACACGGGTGTAGTTCCACTGATGTAATTCTCCTCCACGCCACATGTTGTGGTCGAGTCCGGCTCCGCCGGCCGGCGGCCACAACAGGTTGTGGTCGTCTGATCTGCGGGCAGGGTGGCTCCAGGTCGGCACGGCCCTGGCGTCCGCCCGCTCCGGACGACGGCCCGTCGCCCACACCGACCCCCAGGAGTCCCCATGGCCCTCGCCCCCGAGCAGACCGGCATCGGCATCCGCCGCCACTTCACCCGGCCCGACGTGCACCCCTACGACGAGGTGGCGTGGGACCGGCGCGACGCCGCGCATCACCAACTGGGCCGACGGGTCGGTCGCCTTCGAGCAGCTCGGGGTCGAGTTCCCCACGGACTGGTCGGTCAACGCCACCAACATCGTGGCCCAGAAGTACTTCCGGGGGACCCTCGGCACCGACGAGCGGGAGAGCTCGCTGCGCCAGGTCATCGACCGGGTCGCCGACACCATCACCACCTGGGGCACCGAGGGCGGCTACTTCACCGACGAGGCCGAGGCCGAGGCGTTCCGGGCCGAGCTCAAGCACCTGCTGGTCACCCAGAAGGCGGCGTTCAACTCGCCGGTGTGGTTCAACATCGGGGTGCCGGGCGTGCCCCAGCAGGCCAGCGCCTGCTTCATCCTCAGCGTCGACGACGCCATGGACTCCATCCTGAACTGGTACCGGGAGGAGGGCACGATCTTCAAGGGCGGCTCCGGCTCCGGCGTCAACCTGTCCAAGATCCGCTCCTCGGTCGAGCCCCTCAAGGGCGGCGGCACGGCCTCGGGCCCGGTCAGCTTCATGCGCGGCGCGGATGCCTCGGCCGGCACCATCAAGAGCGGCGGCAAGACCCGCCGGGCCGCCAAGATGGTCATCCTCGACGTGTCCCACCCGGACGTGGAGGAGTTCATCTGGGTCAAGGCCCGCGAGGAGAAGAAGATCCGCGTCCTCGAGCAGGCCGGCTTCGACATGAGCCTCGACGGCAAGGACATGGCGTCGGTCCAGTACCAGAACGCCAACAACTCGGTGCGGGTCACCGACGAGTTCATGCAGGCCGTGGTCGACGACGCCGACTGGCAGCTCCGGGCGGTCACCAGCGGCGAGGTCGTCCGCACGGTGAAGGCCCGCGACCTCATGCGCCAGTTCGCCCAGGCCACCTGGGAGTGCGCCGATCCGGGCATGCAGTACGACACCACCATCAACCGGTGGCACACCGCGGCCAACACCGATCGCATCAACGGGTCCAACCCGTGCAGCGAGTACATGCACATCGACAACTCGGCCTGCAACCTGGCGTCGGTCAACCTGCTCGAGTTCCTCCACGACGGCGTGTTCGACGTGGCCGGCTTCAAGCAGGCCTGCGCGGTCATGTTCACCGGCCAGGAGATCCTGGTGGGCCGGGCCGACTACCCGACCGACCCCATCGGCGACAACAGCCGCAAGTTCCGCCAGCTCGGGCTGGGCTACGCCAACCTCGGCGCCCTGCTCATGGCCACCGGCGCCCCCTACGACTCGGCCCAGGGCCGGGCCTGGGCGGCGGCCATCACCTCGCTCATGACCGGCCACGCCTACGAGGTCTCGGCCCGCACCGCGGCCCGCATGGGCCCGTTCTCGGGCTACGCCGAGAACAGCGAGCACATGCTCCGGGTGCTCGACATGCACCGCACCGCGGCGGCCGACATCGACGAGGAGCTGGTGCCCTCCGAGCTGCTCGGCGCGGCCCAGGAGGCCTGGGACGACGCCTGCGACCTGGCCCAGCAGTTCGGCGTGCGCAACTCGCAGGCCTCGGTGCTGGCCCCCACCGGCACCATCGGGCTGATGATGGACTGCGACACCACCGGCATCGAGCCCGACCTGGGGCTGGTCAAGACCAAGAAGCTGGTGGGCGGCGGCACCATGTCGATCGTCAACCAGACCGTCCCCCGGGCCCTGCGCAACCTGGGCTACGACGAGTCGGCCATCGCCGAGATCGTCGCCTACGTCGACGAGAACAAGACCATCGTCGGCGCCCCGGGCCTGAACCCCGACCACCTCGGCGTGTTCGCCTGCTCCATGGGCGACAACACCATCCACTACCTGGGCCACGTGAAGATGATGGCGGCGGTCCAGCCCTTCATCTCCGGGGCCATCTCCAAGACGGTGAACATGCCCACCGAGGCCACCGTCACCGACGTCGAGCAGCTCCACATCGACGCCTGGAAGATGGGCGTCAAGGCCATCGCCATCTACCGCGACGGCTGCAAGGTGTCCCAGCCGCTGTCGATGACCAAGAAGGAGGGGGCCGACGACGCCCCGGCCGCCGGCGAGGTCGTCGAGCGGGTCGTGGAGAAGGTGGTCGAGAAGGTCATCACGGTGAAGGAGCCGGTGCGCAAGAAGCTGCCCCGGTCCCGCACCAGCCGCACCTTCGAGTTCCGCGTGGCCGACTGCAAGGGCTTCGTCAGCGTCGGTCAGTACGAGGACGGCCGCCCGGGCGAGATCTTCATCCGGATCTCCAAGCAGGGCTCCACCCTGGCCGGGATCATGGACGCCTTCGCCGTGTCCATCAGCTACGGCCTCCAGTACGGCGTGCCGCTGCGGGCCTACGTGGAGACCTTCACCAACACCCGGTTCGAGCCGGCCGGCATGACCGACGACCCCGACATCCGGATCGCCTCGTCGCTGGTCGACTACATGTTCCGGCGCCTGGCCGTCGAGTACCTCTCCTACGAGGAGCGGGCCGAGCTCGGCATCCTCACCGTCTCGGAGCGGACCCAGCCCACGCTGCCCGGCGTGGAGGAGACCGTCACCGAGACCGTGCAGGGCACCGACGCCTACGCCGATCCCAAGTCGGTCCCCTCGGCCTCCGACCTGGCCCGCGAGCTGGAGGACTCGGGCCGCAACGAGCCCAGCCTGCTCGACCGGGCCGGCGTCACCGATGCCGAGTCGGCCCCGGCCCGCCAGGTCCCGCAGGTCCAGCCCCAGCCCCGGACCTCGGATGCCCCCTACTGCATGCAGTGCGGCGTCCAGATGGTGCGGGCCGGCTCCTGCCACGCCTGCCCCAGCTGCGGCAGCACCAGCGGCTGCAGCTGACCTGACCCCGGTCCCCGCGGACGAGGCCCGGCGCTCCGGCGCCGGGCCTCGTCGCGCCCGGGCCCCGTCGCCGAGCTGACCACCGTCAGGTGGACCGACGTGAGCAGCCGCGCACGATGCGCGGGCACGACACCGCATCCGCGGGATCGCCCGCCGGTGCCCGCCCGACGGTCCCGACGGTGCCTCCCGTCCCGTAGAGATCGAGACCTCAAGCCACGTCGCGACGCTCCACCGCCAGCAGACCGACCAGCGCAGGCACGAGAGCCCAGAGGGCGAGCGCGGCGAGCGCGGCGACCACGCTCGCCTGCGTCTCCACCCCGGCGGCTTCGGCGTCGACGCCGGAGAGGGCCGTGGCCAAGGGCGACGGCACCCAGGAGGCGGCGTCGGCGACGAGCTGCACGATCAGCGGCGGTGCCACGATGAGGGCCAGCACCGCGCCGGTGACGGCTCCGCCCGTGTTGCGCACGACCGTGCCGATGCCGGCCCCGAGGACGGCCCCGACGGCCCCGCCGTAGGCCGCGGCGGCCATGACCCGGGCGACGCCACCGGCCGGGATCGAGAACTCGAACTGGGTGGTGGGCAGGGCGACGGCGACGGCGCCGACGGTCAGCGCGGCGCCGACGAGGCCGACGACCGCTCCACCGAGGGCGATGGCCACGAGCTGGGCCGAGACGGCCCGGTGCCGGCGAGGGGAGCTCAGGAACGTGGGGATCACCGTCCCGTGGGCGTACTCCCGCGCCGAGGCGATGGCGCCGAACAGGCCGGCGATCACGGTCGCGTTGGCGGCGAAGGCGACCAGCGATCGCTGGTCCGCAGCGGTCGAGACGAAGGTCTTGCTGCCGTCGAAGTCGGTGCCCCAGATCACCGCACTGGCGTTGATCGCGGCGATCACGGCGAGTACCGCGAGGAACGCCCAGGGCATCTTCGTGGTCGTCAGCTTCCGGAGCTCGGACCGGAGGAGTCGTGCCCAGCTCACGGTGCGACGACCTCCTCGGTGTCGGCGGTCCACTGCAGGAACCGCTCCTCGAGTGAGCCGGCATGGGGCCGGAGCTCACGGACGACGATGCCGGCGTCGAAGGCCCGCTGGCCGACCTCGTCCATCGCCATCCCCCGCACGGTCAGGCTGCCGCTGTCCTCGACGACGCCTGCGCCGGCACCCGTGAGGAGCCGGTGCAGCCCCTCGGGGTCTGAGCACCGGACGAGGGCGCCCGCCTCCTGCAGGTCCGTGAGCCGGCCGCTGGCCACCAGCCGACCGCGGTTCACCACGACCACGTCGTCGGCGAGCAGCTCGACCTCGCCCAGCAGGTGGCTCGACACCAGCACCGTGTGCCCATGGGACGCTCGGGCTCGCAGCAGGTCGCGCATCTCGTGGATGCCCCTGGGGTCGAGCCCGTTGGCGGGCTCGTCGAGGACCAGGACGGGCGGATCCCCGAGCAGCGCACCGGCGAAGCCGAGACGCTGTCGCATGCCCAACGAGTACGTCCCCACCCGCTGGTCGGCGGCGTCGACGAGGCCGACCAGCTCCAGCACCTCGACGACCCGCTCCCGACCGATGCCGTCGGCGTCGGCGAGGATCTGGAGGTGGTGGCGCCCGCTGCGGCCGGGATGGAAGGCGTCGGACTCGAGCAGCGCACCGACGGTCGCCGATGGGTCGGACAGCTCTCGGTACCGGCATCCGCCGATCCTCACGGTCCCGCCGTCGGCCGCCGCCAGATCCAGCATGACCTTCATCGTGGTGGACTTCCCCGACCCGTTCGGACCCAGGAACCCGGTGACCCGCCCGGGCCGAGCGGCGAACGACAGGTCCTTGACGACCTCGTGATCGCCGTACCGCTTGGACAGGTGCTCCACCTCGATGGGGAACGATCTCGCCCGGGCGTGGTCCCGGCGGTCGCGCCGGTCGGTCGTCGTGGTCGTGGTCACCCGCATCGGGCTGCACCGACCCTCCAGGCGTCGTGCCTGATCCTGCTGCCCACGACGTGCCGATGATCCATGTGGTCTCCCATGTGCAGGCTCGGGCATCGCCTGTGGCCCACATCCTCGTGCCGCGCCCCACCTCGTCCCAGAGGCGAAGGTCATCGGTGCGGGTGAGGAGCCCGCGGGCCGGCTCCTGCCATGCCTGTCCCAGCTGCGGCAGCACCGGCTGCAGCTGATGTGACCTCCGGTCATCGCTGACGAGGGGCCCGGCGTCGCGGCGCCGCGCCCTCGTCGCGCCGAGGCGCCGCTGCCGTCCGCGGTGGGCTCAGGTCAGGTTCGCAGCGGGGCTCGGCGGCCCCAGCCGGCCCCGGGTGGCGAGGACGAGGGCGGCGGCCACCACGAGGGTGGTCCCCGTGATGGCCCCCTGCATGGTGGCGTAGGCCGTTCCCTCCAGCTCGGTGGCTCGCAGCACCAGGGTGCCGTTGGCCGCGTTGATGCCACCGTGCAGGAGCGCACAGAGCAGGGCCGAGCCGGTGCTGCGGAGGGCGAACGTGTAGAGGAAGGCCAGGGCCACGATGTTCACCACGGTGGCGGCCAGCACCAGGGCGAGCTCGCTGCCGCCCAGGCCGTGGGTCAGGTCGTCGGCCGCGGCCAGGAGGGGGAGGTGCCAGACGGCCCAGAGGCTCCCCAGCACGAGCGTGGCGGCGACGGGCCGGTGCCGTTCGACCAGGCCGGGGAGGGCGAAGCCCCGCCACCCCCACTCCTCGTTGCCCCCTCCGACCAGCGTGAGGACCACGAGCATCGGCAGGTAGGCCGCCAGCCGCTCGCCCAGCAGACCGGCCTCCAGGTCCTGGCCGAGGGCGACGAAGATGGCGCTGGGCACGGCGATGAGGGCGATCGGGGCGACCAGCACGAGGGCCCACCACCGAGCCGGCACCCTGACCCGGACCAGCCCCCGCAACCACGCCCGGACGGAGCGCCCCGACAGCCAGGTGACGGCGACCCCGGCGGCGGCGGGACCCCACACGCCGAGGTACAGGAGCGCGGTCGCCGCCCCACCGGAGCCCAGCGCAGCCGGCACCCAGCACGACCAGGAGAAGAGGTAGGCGAGGGCGAAGTACGCGACCACGGGGCGGGCCCGCACGGCGGTGCCCAGGCGATGCGCTCGCTGGGGTCCGACGATGGTCGACGTCGACGTGGTGACGGTCACGGACGCTCCTCCCGGGGTGGTCCTCACCCCGAGGCTCCCTGACCAGCCGCGGCCTCGGTAGGGACGAAGGGCCCGATGCCCGCACGGCTGCCCTGCCGACGGTCGGGACGAGGCATCGCCTCGGGGATCTGGGACCATCGACCCTGGCGAGGGAGGGGCGGGAGGGCCACGATGCGCCCATGGCCTCCGGGGATGTCGTCGCCTGCCCCTCCTGTGGGACCCGCAACCGCGTGCCGCGCGTGGCCACCGGCGTGCCTCGGTGCCCCTCCTGCAAGGCCGAGCTCCCCTGGTTGGTGGAGGCGGACGAGACCGACTTCTCCGAGGTCGTCGCGGGGAGGCTGCCGGTGCTGGTGGACCTGTGGGCCGACTGGTGCGGGCCGTGCCGGCTCATCGCCCCGGCGGTGGAGCAGGCCTCGCGCGACCTGGCCGGGCGGCTCAAGGTGGTGAAGGTCGACGTCGACCGGTCCCCGGGCGTCTCGGCCCGCTACGGGGTGCAGGGCATCCCGACCCTCCTCCTGCTGCGGGACGGCACCGAGGTGGACCGCCAGGTCGGGGCCTCGGGCGCCGAGGCCCTGCTGTCCTGGGTGCGCACCGCCGTCGGCGCCTGATCCTCGCCGGGGAGGCGGACGGCGCGACCTCGCAGCCGGCTCCCAGCGGGTTCCCAGGTCCGGGGACGAGGGTCACACCAGGTCCCGGAGTCCGACGGGGCCGAGGAGGCCCCCATGCGCACCCTGTCCACGTCCGCCGCCACCCGGACCGGCCGTCGCCGGTCGGCCAACCAGGATCGCCACCTGGCCACCGGGCGTCGCCTCGTCGTCGCCGACGGCATGGGCGGTCGGTCCGGGGGAGAGGTGGCCGCCGCCCTGGCCATCGACGTCCTGCGGGCCACCCCGCCGGCGTGGTCGGGCGACGACCTGGTCAACGCCGTGTGGTCGGCCAACGCCGCGGTCGCCGACGCCGCCGCGGCCGACGCCGCCCTCGCCTCCATGGGCACCACCCTCGTGGCCGTCGAGCTGCTGGGCCGGGACCGGGCCACCGTCGCCTGGGTCGGCGACAGCCGGGCCTACCGGCTCCGTCGCGGCCGCCTGGAGCGCCTGACCCACGACCACACCTGGGAGGCCAGCCTCTTGGCGGCCGGCGTCGAGGCCTCGGCGGCCCGGCGCAGCCGCCACATCCTCACCCGGGCCCTCGGTCCCCACGCCGTGGTCGAGGTCGACACCTGCGCCGTCGACCTCCGGCCCGGCGATCGGCTCCTGCTCTGCACCGACGGCGTCACCGGTGTCCTCGACGACCGCGACCTGGCCGACCTGGTGGCCTCTGGTCCCGCCGCCGGCGCGGCCGCTCGCGTCGTGGCCGCGGCGGGGGTCGCAGGCGCCACCGACGATGCGACCGCCGTGGTGGGCGAGCTGGTCGGCGGCCCCACCGCGGCGGAGGTCCTGGTGGCGACGGGCCGGTTCCCGACCCTTACCGAACCCTTGCCGTCCCTGAGCCGGGCACTGGAGGGCACCTCCGTACCGTCCTCTCCAGACGCCACCCCCTGACCGCAGGAGCCCCCGTGGACCGCACCAGAGCCATCACCGTCGGGTCGATCACCGCCGTGGTCGCCGCCGCCGCCCTCGCGGTGGCCGCCACCACCGGCGTGGTGACCCTCCCCGAGGCCAGCCCCGGCGGCCAGACCACCCCGGCCCCCGTCACCACCACGGTGGACCGGCCGCCCGACGCACCCGTCGCCACGACGCCCCCGGCCTCGGCGACGGCGCCCCGGGCCGCCGTCGACGACGACCTCGAGGAGGGCCACCCGGGCACCTACGACGACCACGACGACGCACCCTGGGAGCGAGGCGACGACGATGACTGACGCCGACGACGCCACCCGGCAGCGCCTCGCCCAGCTCCAGGCCCGCCGGGCGGCCGCCTCCCCCAGCGGCCGATCCCCGGCCGGAGCGGCCCGACCCACCCCTCCCGGGCGGGCCGCTCCCTCCACCCCCGGGCGCCGGCGGCACGTCGCCACCGGCGCCCGGCGGGCCGCCGCCGGGCTGGGGGCCACCGCCACCCTCGGCCTGGTGGCGGCCATGGGGTTCTCGGCCCACGCCGGCGCCCCGGCGACCACCCCGGTGGTGACCACCACCGACGGGTCGGGCACCACCAGCACCACGGTCGGCGGCGACACCGGCACCTCCAGCTCCTGGGGGGCGAGCGGGACCACGGTCGAGGTGCCCGACTCCCCGCAGCGGCCGTCCACCACCGTGACCACCCCGTCCCCGGCTCCGGCGACCACCCAGGGGCGGACCCATGGCAGCAGCTGAGCACCGGTTCCGGGTCATGGCCAGCACCGCCCAGGTGGTGGTGGTCGACGGTGACCCGGACCTCGGCGTCGAGGCGGAGGCCCACCTCCGCCGCCTCGAGTCCCGGTGGAGCCGGTTCCTCCCCGACAGCGACATCACCCGGCTCAACCGGGCCGGCGGCCGGCCGGTCGCGGTGGCAGCCGACACCCTGGTCCTGGTCACCGCCATGGTCGAGGCGTGGCGCCTGACCGGAGGGCGCTTCGACCCCACCACCCTCCCGGCCCTCGTCGCCGCCGGCTACGAGGCCAGCATCGACGACCCCACGAGGGTCACCCGGCTGCCGGCCGGTGCCGCCCTCGACGGCGACCCCGGCGCCATCGAGGTCGACCCCGTCGCCTCGACGGTCACGCTGCCGGTCGGACTGGTGGTCGATCCCGGCGGCATCGGCAAGGGCCTGGCCGCCGACCTGACGGTCGAGCACCTGCGGGGCAGGGGCGCGGGCGGCGCCCTGGTCAGCGTGGGCGGCGACCTGGCCGTCGCTGGGGCCGCCCCGGAGCCGTCGGGCTGGCCGATCGTGGTCGAGGACCCGCTCGATGCCTCGTCGGAGGTGTGCGCCCTCGCCGTCGACCGAGGAGGGGTCGCCACCTCGAGCACCGTCAGCCGCACCTGGACCCACGACGGCCGGACCCGTCACCACCTGATCGACCCCGACACCGGGCTGCCCTCGACCTCGGACCTGGCCGCCGTCACCGTCGTGGCCCCCACCTGCTGGCGGGCCGAGGCCCTGGCGACCGCGACCCTCCTGCGGGGCGCCGTGGATGCCGTCGCCTACCTCGAGGGACAGGGCGTCGACGGCATCGCCGTCGGCCACGACGGGGCCATCCGCTCGACGCTCTCCCTGACCCCCTCGACCGCAGGAGCCCCCCGATGACGTCGCAGGTGTGGTGGTACGTGGCCCGAGCCAGCGGCGTGGTCGCCTGGCTCATGCTCACCGCCTCGGTGCTCTGGGGCGTCCTGCTCTCGACCAAGGCCTTCCCCAAGCACCGGCGCAAGGCCTGGCTGCTCGACCTGCACCGGGGCCTGGCCGCCCTCACCCTCGCCCTCATCGGCCTCCACGTCACCGCCCTGGTCGCCGACAGCTACACCCACTTCGGCCTGGCCGACGTGCTGGTGCCGTTCGCCTCGGCCTGGCGGCCGGTGGCCGTCGCCCTCGGCGTCATCTCGGCCTGGCTGCTCGTGACCGTGCAGGCCACCTCGCTGGCCATGAAGCGCCTGCCCCGCAAGGTGTGGCACGCCATCCACCTCTCCAGCTACGTCACCTTCTGGCTGACCAGCCTGCACGCCGCACTGGCCGGCACCGACCGGGCCAACCCCCTCTACATCGTCACCGCCTCCCTCGGCGTCGCCGCCGTGGCCGGGGCCACGATCTACCGCATCCTCGACCGCACCCCGCCCGCACCGGCACCGGGGTCCCGGCCGGCACCGGCCCGCCGCCCGGCCTCGGGACCGACGTCGTGGACCATGCCGTCGGGCCCGCCCCCGGCGCCGACCCCCTGGACCCCCCGGCCGCCGGTCGCCCGACGCCCCGAGATCCCCGTCGGCCCCCCGATCGCGCCTGACCCCGTCACCGTCGGGCCCCCACCGCCCCGGCAGGGTGCCCTGGTCGGCCAGGGAGTGGGCGACCGGGCTCGCACCGACGATCGGGGCCCCGTCCCGCCGACCGGGTGACGCCGCCTCGCCCCGGTGCCGGGGTCCGGCGGGTCGGGCGGCGCCGTCGGGGTCGTGGGACCCTGGGTCGGTGCGACCGGCCGTCGTCCACCTGCTGGGCTTCCCTGGCACGGGCAAGCGGACCGTCGCCGAGGCCCTCGCGGCCCGGGCCGCGGCCGACGGGCACCGGCTGGTGGTGGTGGACAACCACCTCACCAGCAACCCGTTCCTCGTGGCGCTCGACATCGGGCCCACCGAGACGGTCCCGCCGGAGGTGTGGGACCGGGTGGCCGACGCCCGGGACCTCGTCGATGCCGCCATCCGTGACCTGGCACCGTCGGGCGTGTCCCACGCCTTCACCAACGTCATCGTCGACGAGCTGAGCTCGAGGTCCATCGATCGCTGCCGCACCCTCGGCGCAGCGAGGGGAGGGGTCTACGTCCCGGTGGTGCTCCACTGCGACGGTCCTGAGCGTGCTCGACGCGTGCCCCGACCCGATCGGGCGGCGCGCCACAAGTGGACCGACCCGGCCGGCGTGGCCGACTTCGTGGACCGGCACACCCTCGTCCGACCGGACAGCGCCATCCTCCTCGACCTCGACGTGACCACCACCCCGCCCAAGGATCCGCTGCGCCGAGGCGCAGTGAGGTCCTCGTCTCCGCTCGGCTCCGGGCCTTGGCCCACCACCTGACCGGGACGACTCCTCGCGCTGCGTGGCCGTCGCGGTCACATGCGCAGGACGGTGGTGGCTGATCTCGATCGGTCGCGGGCGTGCTGGGCGTCGGTGAGGGTGTGGCGGAGGCGGGCCTGGCGGATGAGATCGGTGATGCGGGCGCGGGCGAGGGTGTGGGCCTCTTGGCGTTCGTCGGGGGTCTCGCCGTCGCCGAGTGGCCCCCGGTGCGGTGGGGGCTGCGGTCTCGGGGGGAGGAGGGGGGTGCGGGGGCGGAGGGGGGTGGTGAAGGGGAGGCCGTCGGTGCGGCGGGTGGTGATGGTGCCGTCGGGGTCGCGGGTGATGGTGAAGCCGCCGCCGTGGACGAGGCGGTGGTGGTACCGGCAGAGGAGGCAGAGGTTGTCGAGGTCGGTGGGGCCGTTGTGGTCCCACCAGGTCAGGTGGTGGGCGATGCAGGCTTCGGGGGGCGCGGAGCAGCCGGGGAACTGGCAGCCGCCGTCGCGGAGGTGCAGGGCGCGGCGTTGGGCGCGGTTGGCGAGGCGGATGGTGCGGCCCATGTTCAGCTGGCCGTCGGGTCCCACGACGACGGGGATGGTGTCGCCTTCGCAGGCCAGGCGGCGCAGCACGTCGGGGTGCACCGGTCCGGTGCGCGACAGCTCGGAGATCACCTGGGGGAACGGGGTGGCCGGATCGACGCCGCCCAGGGGATCGCCGGGCGGGGGAGTGGCGTCAGGGCGGGGGAGGGACCACGGCGGTGGCGCGCCGCGGATGGTGGGCTCGGGGGTTTCGTGCCCGGGTGGGGGATCGGCTGCGGCGCAGTCGTCGTGGCGGTCCGGGCCGCCGCCCGCACCTGTGCCGGGCGGCTGGTCCCTGTGCGGCGACGAGTCGCCGACGGTGGTGGGTCCGTCAGCAGCAGGGCGGGACCGCTGCGCCTCGGCGGGTCGGGCCCCGGTGGGGCGGTGGTCGGCCTCGCTGGTGGGTCGGGGGCCGGTGAGGGTGGCGGTGGTGGTGAGGGCGAGGATCAGCGGGCGGGCGGTGCCGTTGTGGTCGCCGCCTCGGGTGGCGCGCTCGATGAGCTGGACGAGCGCGATGGCGCGGCGTTCGGCGGGGTCGAGGCCGTCGGTGCGGGTGAAGACGCCGGTGCGCCAGAGGTCGTCGATGTGGGTGGCGATGGCGGTGGCGATGATCTCGCCGTCCACGGCGGTGAGGTCGAGGTCGCCGACCCAGCGGTCACCGACGGGGGACAGGTGGGCCTGCGACGGGCCGTGGCCGCCGTCGGGCTCGGTGCCGTCGGGGTCATCGATGGCGAAGCGGTCGCGGACGTCGCGGGCCCAGCGGGCCAGGAACCGGCGCCCGGCAGCCAGGGTCGAGGATGCGACCTCGTCGACGAGGACCGCCTCGCAGGCGTCGAAGAGCTCCTCCAACCCCACCTGGCGGGCGGCGAGCAGGGCGCGGACCTGGTCGCGGGTGATCCGGCCGTCGGTGGCGGCGCCGGCGATGTGGGGGTGAGCCCGGAGGTCGCGGGCCATGGTCAGGTCGGCCTTGGCGTGGCCGAAGCCGACCCCGACCCTCGCCGACACCCAGGCGGGGGTGGACCGTGCGCCATCGGCGGCGCCGAGGGTGCGGGCGTCGAAGGTGCCGGTGAGGGCGACGCAGGCGGCGTCGGCGCGGGCCCGGAGCCGCTGGGCGGCCAGCAGCCGGGCGATGACCTCGGCATCTGGGAGGCTGTTGAGCTCGGCCGCGTCGGCGTCGAGGAGCACAGCAGGATCGATGTCCTCGGATGTCTCGACGGGGGGCCGATCGGCCACGGCGACCATGCTCCAAGAGTACGGAGGGGGTGTGACACCGAGGCCGGGCCCGTCGCCGAGTCCCGGTCAGTCCATGAGGACGTTGACGAAGACCTGCCAGGCGAGGGCGCTCTTGGCGATGAGGCTGAGCCACACGTAGACGGTCTCGCCGAAGGCGTAGGTGCGCCAGCGGCCGACGCCCCGGTACTGGAGCACCTGGTTCACGGCGAAGCAGTTGAACAGGACGAAGAGCGACACGAAGATCCCGTAGACGAAGCCGGGGACCTCGCTCGGGCCGACCAGGTAGATCCCGATGGCGATCCACGGCACGGCCCCGGCGATGCAGCCGAACCAGAAGGGTGTCCACCACACCGGTCGACCGGGCGGGTTGGCCACCTCCATCACCCAGCCGAAGAGGATCATCGCCGCGTTGACGCCGAAGAGGGCGATGAGGGCGGCGGCGTCGGAGATCCCCGTGAGCTGGGCGATGAGGACGATCATCAGCGACGCCGAGAAGGCGTACTCGACCCAGCGGAAGCGGTTCCGCCCGGCGTCGATCTCCCGCAGGTAGGTGTCGTGGACCCGGGGCAGCACGACCAGCAGGTGGAACAGCGCCGAGATGCCGAGGAAGGCGGCCACCGCCGGGCCGAGGGGGATCGAGAGCTGCTCGGTCACCCGGGCCGGCGTCACGTCGCCGCCGGGCGGGCCGTCGAGGAAGGTGGTGATCACCGGCAGGGCGAAGTCGTTGGCCAGGACGAGCATGGCGACGGCCTGGGCTGCGTGCAGCACGGCCATGGCCGCGTTGAACCGACGTAGGCGGGGCCGGGCGGTGGGGGCGTGGGCGGGGGGTGACGAGGTCGGTGGGGAGCTCACCCTCGGGGGCTACCCCGCGGCGGCACGTGCACGCAGGCGCCCGCGCCCCTCCGCCGGTACCGTCGTCGAGGTGACCCGCGTCGAGCTGTTCTGGGACCCCGTCTGCCCCTTCTGCTGGGTGACCAGCAAGTGGGTCCGCCAGGTCCAGGGGGTGCGCGACATCAGCGTCGACTGGCGTCTCATCTCGCTGCGCTTCCTCAACGAACCGATCGGCTACGCGGACCGGCCGTCGTTCTACCCCGCGGTCCACGGCCGGGGCACCGAGCTGCTGCGGGTCGCGGCCGCCGTGCGCGACGCCCACGGTCCCGGCGAGGTGGGTCCGCTCTACGAGGCCCTGGGCGGCCTGCTCTGGGAGACGCCGGCCGAGACCATGGAGAGCGGGCGCGACATGGCGGACCACCAGCTCCGCGACCTGGGCCTCCCGGACCTGCTGGAGGGCCTGGGACTCGACCCGGCCCACGCCGAGGCGGCCACCAGCGAGGCGTGGGACGAGCTCATCCGGGCCGAGACCGAGGAGGCCACCGGCCGGGTGGGCGGCGACGTGGGCACACCCGTCATCACCCTCGACCCGCCCGACGGGCCGTCGTTCTTCGGGCCCGTCATCTCCGACCTGCCGGCGACGGCCGAGGAGGCGGGCGAGGCGTGGGACGCCATGGTCACCCTGGCCCGGTGGCCGGGCTTCTCCGAGCTCAAGCGCACGCTCCGCTCGGTCCCGGTGACGGCGCTCACGGCGCCGTTCGCAGAGCAGACCACCCGCATGCGCTGAGGGCGGGCGCGGTCCCCGGCCTCAGGTGTCGGAGCGCCGGCAGCGGGCCTCGACGAGGGTCCACAGGCCGAAGCACACCACGCCCACCGCGGTGACGGCGAGGAGGAGGCGCCCCGGTCCGCCGTCGGCCAGCCGGCGCAGTGACCCGTCGATGCCGCTGCCCTTGTCGGGGTCGTGGGTGGCCGCGGCCTGGACCACGAAGCCGCCGACGATGGCGAACACGAGGCCCCGGCCCACGTGGCCGACCAGTCCCAGGCCCTCGAGCACCTTCCGGGGCACGGCCTGGCCCATGCGCGCCAGGTCCACCCGCTCCAGGTAGTCCTGCCGGAACGCCTTCACCACGTGGAAGATCCCCACGCCGGCCACGACCGCACCCACGACCGCCACGAGCAGCTGGCCGGCGGGGACGTCCATGAGGCGGGCGGTGGCCTCCCGCTCCTGCTGGCCGCCGCCGCCGCTCGAGCCCTCGCCGGGGTGGTCCTGCAGCAGCACCCGCAGGGCGGCCCCGGCCAGCGCCAGCGAGACGACGCCCCGCACGACGTCCTTGACGCGGTCCGAGGCGTCGCTGGCCCCGGGCTTGGACCCGTTGCGGCCGGTGACGGCGGCGACCAGGCAGCTGGCCGCCCAGCAGGCCAGGCCCAGGGCGGTGATGCCCACCAGCCAGGTGCCGAGGGGCTTCTCGGCCAGCTCGCCGAAGGCACCGGTCGTGCTGGCCTCCTCCCCGCCGGTCGAGCCGGCCGTGGCCAGCCGCACCGCGATCACGCCGAAGGTCAGGTAGACGATGCCCCGCGCCACCAGACCGACGCGGGCCAGGCCCTCGGTCCAGTCGGCGCGGTCGACGTCGTCGAGGGCTTGGGTGGTGCTCACGTGGTGTGGTCCTCGGATCGCTCGGGCCGGGGCCGTCGACCCCGTCGCCCCCCGCCGGGGCGGACGCTACCCATGGCCTCGGTCGACAACCGATCCGCCCATGACAGGAGTCACACCGGGTGGTCACCCCTGCTCATCGGGGTCGTGCGGTAGGGTGTGTGCATCCGGCGTCCCCCCTGCGGGGTGGTGGAGCGACACGAGGTCGGAGTCGCCCAGACACCGGGACAGATCGTTGCCCTCCGCCCTGCACCAGGGCCGGGGGTCGGCGCAAGGAGCGCCGCACAGCAATGCACGACGTGACACCTGCCTTCGAGGCTGCCGTCTGGGCCGCCGTCGAGGGACGAGCAAGCGAGGAGCAGCGGTCCCTCCTGGAGGCCGCGCCCGCCGAGCACCAGCGCCTGGTCGAGCGCCTCATCGACGACACCGACGACGCCCTCGAGCGGGCCCGCCAGCTGAAGGGCCACGAGCGCACCCTGGTCGTGGCCGACTTCGAGTCCGACCTGGCCCTGCTGGAGTCGTCGCTCGACCTCATGACCCGCGTCGAGGCCTCCGCGGCCGCCGGCCTGGTGGCCGACCCCGCCGGCGAGGTCCGCCTCCAGGCCTCGTGGTCGAACGGCGACGTGGTGCTCTGGGCCGGCGGCCCGGGCATGCCCCCGGCGAGCAACGCCGAGCTGTCCGACCGCATCCAGGCCACCGGTGCCCCGGCCAACGGCTGGACCGTCCACCCCGGGGTCCGCCTGCCCGGGGGCGTGCACGCCGAGGCGGTGTCGATCCCGCTGGCCGACTCGCTGGGCTGGATGGTCGCCGTGGGCGGCGGCCTCGGCGGCGAGGGCCTGGGGCTCAGCGTCACCTGGCTGGGCCGGGTCGCGGTGGCCGCCGTGCGCCTGGTCGCCCAGGGCCGCATCGTCCCCAACCTCCGCAGCGAGGGCCGCAGCGAGGGCTCCACCATGGAGCTCAACGTCCGCTGGGTCCCGGCCCTGGTCGACGAGGGCGAGGTCGAGGCACTGGCCCAGGCCATGCCCGGCCCCGTCGTCGCCCTGGGCAACGCCGAGGCCAAGACCGTCACCCGCAACGTGCTGGCCGCCGCGGTCGACGCCATCGTGTCCCAGGCCGCGCGCTTCCTGGAGCTGGAGGCACCCCCGCCCACCACCCGCAACGCGGTCGACGTGGCCGAGGCCGTCATCACCCGCCTCGACGGCTCCACCTTCGCGGCGCCGGTGGCGGCGGGCGCCGAGGTCTCCAAGCGCCTCCAGCGCTGGACCAAGGCCGTCACCAACGCGGGCCGGCCCACCCTCGTGGTGCAGCTCGACCCGCCCGACAAGGGCGACGCGTGGTTCCTCTCCGTGCTCGGCACCGGCGCCGAGGGCACCCTGCTGCCGGTCGAGGTCGCCCTCGTCGACGGCAAGGACACCAAGGCCCTGGGCGACGAGCTGGCCCGCCTGGAGCGCATCTTCCCCGCCCTGCTGCGGGCCGGCGCCCTGCGGCGGGGCCAGGTGTACCTGAGCCAGGACGAGGCCTGGGAGCTGATGACCGTCACCGGCGCCACGCTCCAGACCGCCGGCTTCGACGTGCGGGTCCCGCCCCTCTCGCGGCGCAAGCCCTCGGCCGGCCTGCGGCTGTGGACCGAGCCCACGGGCGACTCCGTGGTCGGTGCCCACCAGCTCAGCAACGTGCGCTGGACGGCCCTGTTCGACGACGTCGAGCTCACCGCGGCCGAGGTGTCCCGCCTGGCCGCCGAGGCCCGCCCGCTGGTCCGCTCCCACGGTCGCTGGGTCGAGCTCGACCGGGCCGACCTCAAGGAGGCGGCCGTCGCCCTGGCCGAGCGGGCCGAGACCACCCAGCTCACCGGGGCCGAGATCCTGCGCCACTCGGTCGGCCTCGAGGGCTCCCCGCTGGCCGGTGGTCTCCAGGTGGCCGGATCGGGCTGGGCCACCGACCTGCTGTCCAAGGCACGGGAGGTGTCCACCGACCCGGTCACCTCGCCCCCCGGGTTCGAGGGCGAGCTGCGCAGCTACCAGGCCGAGGCCCTGGCCTGGCTGGGCTACCTCGACGCCACCGAGCTGGGCGGCTGCCTGGCCCTCGACATGGGCCTGGGCAAGACCCCCACCGTGCTGGCCCACCTGCGCCGCACCCAGGGCGACGGGCCCGCGCTGGTGATCGTCCCCCCGCGGTGGCGGGCAACTGGGCGTCGGAGGCGGCCCGGTTCACCCCCGACCTCGAGGTCATCGTCCACCACGGCCAGAGCCGGGCCGGCTCCGACGAGCTCGACGAGGCCCTCGAGGGCGTCGACGTGGTCATCACCACCTACGGCACCGCCGTGCGCGACGTCGACGCGCTGGAGAAGGTGCCGTGGCGTCGGGTGGTGCTCGACGAGGCCCAGGCCATCAAGAACCACACCAACGAGACGGCCCAGCAGCTGCGCCGCATCCCTGCCCGCACCCGGGTCGCCCTCACCGGCACCCCGGTCGAGAACGGCCTGGGCGACCTCTGGTCGATCCTCGACTTCACCAACCCCGGCCTGGTCGGGCCCCGGGCCACCTTCATCGCCCAGCTCTCGGGCGAGGGCGAGGTCGCCCTGCGGGCCCTCAACGGCATCCTCGTGTTCCGCCGCACCAAGTCCGAGCCCGAGGTGGCGGCCGAGCTGCCCGACCGCATCGACGAGCTCGACCACTGCGCCATGACCCCCGAGCAGATCGGCCTCTACCAGGCGGTGCTCGACGGCCTGGCGGCCGAACCGGCGCCGGGGGCCGCCCCCGAGCAGGCCCAGATCCTCGCCGCCATCACCGCCCTCAAGCAGATCTGCAACCACCCCGAGAACTACGAGAGCACCGGCGGCCCGCTCGCCGGGCGCTCGGGCAAGCTGGCCCGGCTGGAGGAGATCCTCGAGGGCGTGTTCGCCTACGGCGAGAAGGCGCTGATCTTCACCCACTTCGCCTCGTGGGGCGTGAAGCTGGCCGAGTACCTCACCGGCACCACCGGCACCCCGGTGGCCTGCTACCACGGCGGCCTGGCCCGCGGCGCCCGCGACAAGATCATCGAGCAGTTCCAGGCCCGCGAGGGCCCGGGCGCCCTGGTGCTGTCGCTCAAGGCCGGCGGCACCGGCCTCAACCTCACCGCCGCCAGCCACGTCGTGCTCTACGACCGCTGGTGGAACCCGGCGGTCGAGGACCAGGCCCGCGACCGGGCCTGGCGCATCGGCCAGACCCGTACCGTGGTGTCGCACCGCCTGGTGTGCCCCGGCACCGTCGACGAGCGGGTCGAGGAGGTCGTCGCCGGCAAGCGCCACATCGCCGACCTGGTCCTGCCCAAGTCCAGCTCGCTGTCGGACCTCGACGCCGACCAGCTGCAGGTGGCGCTGGGCCTCAACACCGACGCCATGCTCGTCGAGGACGACCTGGCCCTGGCCGGAGACGGATCATGACCACGCACACCACCGAGGGGACCCACCCATGAGCTCGGGTCGCAGCCAGGGGCGCCGACGCCGGGGCAAGAAGCCCAAGGCCGTCGACCTGTGGCGCCCGGTCACGCCCCTCGAGCCACCCGAGCCCATCCGCCGGGCCAGCGACGCCACCGCCGTCATCCGCTCCCTCGGCTCGCCCCCGCTGAAGGGCCAGGGCGTGAAGGCCGAGCAGAACCTGGCCGTCGCCGTCGACAAGGCGGCCGAGCTGGCTGCCGAGGTGCTGGCCCTCACCGCCGGGCTGCGCATGCCCGACGAGCCCGACGACGACCTCGACCCCGGGGTGGGCTGAGCACCGCCGCCCCCGCGGGCGGGGTCGCCCCGTCGGGCAAGATGGGCCCATGGCCCGATCCTCCCGCTCCCCGGAGAGGCGCCGCCGGTCCCGCCGGGCCGGGCGCCGCTTCCTGCTCGCCTCCGCCCTCGGGGCGGTCAACACCGCCAACGCCCGCCAGCCCCTCACCCGCAAGGGACGCGGCGCGGTGGCGTGCTTCTTCCCCGGCTGGCTCACCTCGGAGATGTCGCTGCACGCCATCGCCTGGCAGGCCGTGGCCACCCTCGGCTTCGCCCGCAAGGGTGCCCTGCGCACCCCGTCGGGGCTGGTCGGCCTGGGCCTCACCGTCGGCTCGTGGGCCACGCTCGGCCGCATCTGGACCCAGTCCACCCACGCCCCCGAGGTGTTCGCCCGGGCCCTGGAGGAGGGCCTGGGCGACGAGCTGGAGGAAGGCCGCGACCCGATGCCCGCCGCCGACCGGGCCACCGTCCGCCGGCGGCTGGTGACCGGGCCGATCATGGCCGACGCCAAGGTGTACCGGCGGGAGCACAACCTGTCCTACGGCGACTTCGGTCGGCGCAACCAGCTCGACATCTGGGCCCGGGAGGACCTCCCCACCGACGGCCGGGCGCCGGTGCTGCTCCAGGTCCACGGCGGCGCGTGGGTGATGGGCAACAAGGACCAGCAGGGCATCCCCCTCATGTCGCACATGGCCGAGCGGGGCTGGGTGTGCGTGGCCATCAACTACCGCCTCAGCCCCCGCAGCACCTGGCCCGACCACATCATCGACGTGAAGCGGGCCATCGCCTGGATCAAGGACACCATCGCCGACCACGGCGGCGACCCCGACTTCGTGGCCATCACCGGCGGGTCGGCCGGCGGCCACCTGTGCTCGCTGGCCGCCCTCAGCGCCAACGAGCCCTCGTTCCAGCCCGGGTTCGAGGAGAAGGACACCTCGGTCGTCGCCGCCGTGCCCTTCTACGGCGTCTACGACTGGACCAACCGTGACGGCACCGGCCTGGAGGGGATGGACGACTTCCTGGGGCGGCGGGTGCTCAAGACCACCATGGAGGAGTCGCCGGAGGTGTGGGACCAGGCCTCGACCATGAGCTGGGTCGGGCCCGACGCCCCGCCGTTCATGATCGTGCACGGCGCCAACGACACCCTGGTGCCGGTGGAGCAGGCGCGGTCGTTCGCCTCCATGCTGCGCGACGCGTCCAAGGAGCCGGTGGTCTTCGCCGAGCTCCCCGGCGCCCAGCACGCCTTCGAGATCTTCAGCTCCAACCGCACCTTCGCCGCGGTCGGGGCGGTGCACCGCTTCCTCGCCGCCATCCGGGCCCGCGACCACCACGACGCCGACACCGGCGCCGAGGTCGATGCCGACGGCCAGGACGCCCCCGCCCCCTGACCCTCCGGCGGCGGTAGGTTCGCCCCATGAGCGACCACGACCTGTCCGGGAAGACCGCCGTCGTCACGGGGGCCTCGAGCGGGATCGGGCGGGCCATCGCCGAGCACCTCGGTGCCGCGGGGGCCCACGTCGCCATCTGCGGACGCACGCAGTCGGCCATGGACGCGACCAAGGAGGCCATCGAGGCGGCGGGCGGCTCGTGCACCACCGACACCACCGACGTGCGCGACCCGGCCCAGGTGAAGGCCCTGGTCGATCGGGCCGTCGTCGACACCGGGCGCCTCGACGTCATGGTCAACAACGCCGGGCTCTCCTACCCGGACCCCATCCTCACCGCGGACCCCGAGGGGTGGCGGGCCATGCTCGAGACCAACGTCCTCGGCCTGCTGGCCGGGTGCCAGGCCGCGGTGGCGGCCATGCGGGCCTGCGGGGCCACCGGCCACATCGTGAACATCTCGTCGGTGGCCGCCCTCAACCCGGCCTCCGGCGTCTACGGCTCCACCAAGCACGCGGTCAACACGATCTGCAACACCCTGCGCCAGGAGCTGATGGACGACCCCATCCAGGTCGTGTCGATCATGCCCGGGGCCATCGCCACCAACTTCGCCCGCAACTTCGACCCCTCGGTGCTGGAGGGCGTGCGGGCCATGAGCGGGGTGGGCGACGACCTCGAGGTGGTGCAGGGCGAGCGCCTCCCCGACGAGGTCCTCACCGGGGCCCAGCAGGCGCTCTCCGACGTGCTGGCCGGGCCCGACGACGTGGCCGACGCAGTGCTGTTCGCCATCACCCGGCCCGCCTCGGTCCACATCGCCGAGCTGGTCGTGCGGCCCAACAAGGACCTCCAGCTCTAGGTTTGGCGAACGTGCGTTCGGGCAGCCTGGACCCATGCGCGACGCACAGCCCAACCTGCCCGAGATCGACCCGTCCCTCGAGGGGTCCAACCTGGAGAAGGACCCCGAGGACTGGACCACGGGCGACGAGCCCATGACCGGGGCCCAGGAGAGCTACCTCCGCACCCTGTCGGACCAGGCCGGCGAGGAGCTCGACCCCGGCCTCACCAAGGCCCAGGCCTCCGAGCGCATCGACGAGCTCCAGGCCCGCACCGGGCGGGGCGCGGCCTGATCCGCCGCTGACCGGGCACCGGGGGAGGTGCTCGGACACCTGTCCGGTCGGGCGTGGCACCATGCGGGCCCACGCCACCCAGGGAGACCCATGACCGAGCAGCCGCCGCCCGACGCCCCGGCCCGTCGCACCTACCCCGGCTTCGGGGGCATGGTGGGGCGCACCTTCGCCGGCTCCGAGCCGTGGTGGCCGGAGCGCCCGTCGGCGGTGGGCAAGCCCAACGTCATCGTGATCCTGGCCGACGACCTCGGCTACTCGGACCTGGGCTGCTACGGGTCGGAGATCCGCACCCCGAACCTGGACCGTCTGGCGGCCGACGGCCTGCGCTTCACCGACTTCCACTCGACGCCGATGTGCTCGCCCACCCGGGCGTCGCTGCTCACCGGGCTCAACCCCCACTCGGCCGGGGTGGGCACGGTGGCCCACAGCGACCCGGGCTTCCCCGGCTACGCCATGGAGATCGCCTCCGACGCGGCCACCGCGGCGGAGATCTACCGGTCCGAGGGCTACTTCACCGCCATGGTCGGCAAGTGGCACCTCACCAAGGACTCGGACCAGAACGACGCGGGGTCGCGGCACTCGTGGCCCTGCCAGCGGGGCTTCGACCGCTACTACGGCTTCCTCGACGGGTTCACCAACCTGCACCACCCGCACCGGCTGGTCGAGGACAACCACGCGGTCGAGGTCGACGAGTACCCCGAGGGCTACTACTTCACCGACGACATGACCGACCGGGCCATCGACATGCTCAAGGCGGCCAAGGCGGCCGACCCCGACCAGCCCTTCTTCCTGTACGTGGCCCACGGCGCGGTCCACGCCCCGCTGCACGCCAAGGCCGACGACATCGCCCGCTACCGGGGGCGCTACGACGCCGGGTGGGACGCCCTGCGGGAGGAGCGCTTCGCCCGCATGCAGGAGCTGGGTCTGGTCGAGCCGGGCACGGTGATGGCGCCCCGCAACACCGAGCCGGGCAACGACGTGGCCCCGTGGGCCGAGCTCTCCGACGGCCAGCGCCGCCTGGCGGCCCGGTACATGGAGATCTACGCGGCCATGGTGGACAACGTCGACCAGAACACCGGGCGCCTGGTCGAGGCCCTCGCCGCCATGGGTGAGCTCGACGACACGATCATCATCTTCACCTCCGACAACGGGGCGTCCCGCGAGGGCGAGGTCGAGGGCACCGCCTCGTACTACGTCCACCTGATGAACGAGACCGACGTCGAGGTCGACCTGGCCCGCATCGACGAGATGGGCGGGCCCACCACCACCCCGCACTACCCGCGGGGCTGGGCCATGGCCGGCAACACGCCCTTCCGCCTCTACAAGATCAACGCCCACGCCGGCGGCCACACCGTGCCCTTCATCGTGGCCGGCCCGGTGCCGGGCGAGCCGGGCTCCCTGCGGCGCCCGTACCAGCACGTCACCGACCTGCTGCCCACCCTGCTCGAGCTGTGCGACCTCACCCACCCGGCACAGGCCGGCCAGGAGGGGGTGCGCGCTCCCCACGGTGCCAGCTTCGCCGCCCTCCTGGGCGATCCCGACCAGCCCACCACCCACCCCGAGCAGCACACCGAGATGATCGGCCACCGGGGGTACCGGCTGGGGGAGATGGAGGCGGTCACCCTCCACCAGCCGCTGACCCCGTTCGACGAGGCCGAGTGGGAGCTCTACGACATGGCCGCCGACCCCACCCAGCTCCACGACCTGGCCGGTGAGCGACCCGAGGTGCTGGCCGACCTGATGGCCCGGTGGGAGGAGGCGGCCTGGGCCAACCAGGTGTACCCCCTCGACGAGGGCTCGCAGGTGAAGTACCTGATCCGCCCCCCGAGCCAGGACACCTACGAGCAGCCCGTCACCCTGCTGCCGGGCACGCCCACCCTCGAGCGTTGGCGCTCGCTCCAGCTCCTGTTCCTGCGCAGCGTGGCCTTCACCGTGCGGGCGGTCGTGGGCGCCGACGACGAGGGGATCCTGGTGGCCCACGGCGACCAGGGCGGCGGCTACGCCCTCTGGCTCGACGGCGAGGGCCTGCACCTGGCCCACAACGACGGCTGCGGCCGCATGCGCCAGATCGACGGCCCTCGGCCCGAGCCCGGCGCCCGTGAGCTGCGGGTGGAGCTCGATGCCCCCGGCGGCGGGATGTGGGACGCCCTCCTCCGCATCGACGGCGAGCTGGTCGCGTCCGAGGCGGGCTGGCCGTGCCTGTACGCCATGGCCCCGTTCGAGGGCATCGACGTGGGCCTCGACCGCCGGTCACCGGTGGTGTGGCGGCTCTTCGAGGAGCACGGCTGCTACCCCTACACGGGCCACATCACCTCGGTCACCTACGAGCCCGGCGACCGCCCGGCCGACTCGCCCGCCAACCTCATCCCCATGCTCCAGGAGATGGGCCGCAAGTTCGAGTAGCGCCGGCGCAGCCCGCACCGTCAGGGCGGCGGGCGGGGTCGGAGGACGTGAGTAGGGGAGCCGGCCCGGCCGGGGCGGCGGGTGGGTCAGCCGTTCTTGGGGAGCTCGGAGAAGGGGGTGTCCTTGCCCGGACCAGGCTCCTTGGGGAGGCCGAGCACGCGCTCGCCGATGATGTTGCGCTGGACCTGGTCGGTGCCGCCGTAGATCGGGGGACCGGGCGAGAACAGCGCCATCTCGGTGATCATCGAGCGCATCTCGGGCAGGTCGACGTCCTTCAGGACGTCGCGGCCCTCGCCGTCGTAGGAGTGCACCGTGCCGGCGGGGCCGAGGACCCGCAGGCCCAGCTCCCGGGACATGCGCAGGATGTTGCTCATGGAGAGCTTGGCCAGGTTGCCGTACCCGGGCAGGTCGCGGCCGGCGGCCTTCTCGGCCTTGAGGCGCTGGCCGCCGACCCGGGCCAGCTCGTTGGCGGTGTAGAGCTGCATGAGGCCCTGGCGGACGATGGGGTCCTCGAGCATGCCGTTGGCCCGGGCCGTCTCCACGATGAGCGTGTAGGCGCCGGACATGGCCCCCGGGCCGCCCCCGCCCCGGCGGCGTCCGGCCCCGGTGACGAAGTCGCCGGCCCGGCGGTCGAGGTCGCCCACCACGGTGCCGGGGGTGGCGGCCGAGGCCGCGGCCGACCCGCCGCCGGCGCCCAGGCCCGCCCGCTCGAAGGCGAGGGTGGTGTTGGCCACGATCCAGCCCTGGCCGTAGTCGCCGATCACGTTGTCGGCCGGCACGCGGGCGTCGGTGAGGAACACCTCGTTGAACAGGGCCCGGCCCGTCATCTCCTTGAGGGGGCGCACCTCGATCCCGGGCTGGTGCATGTCGATCCCGAAGTAGGTGATGCCCCGGTGCTTGGGGGCGTCGGGGTCGGTGCGGGCGATGAGCATGCCCATGTCGGCGATGTGGCCGGCCGAGGTCCAGACCTTCTGGCCGTTGACGATCCACTCGTCGCCGTCGCGGACGGCCCGGGAGTTGAGCCCGGCCAGGTCGGAGCCGGCGCCGGGCTCGCTGAAGAGCTGGCACCAGCCCTTCTGGCCGGTGACGATCTCGCGGAGCCAGACCTTCTTCTGCTCGTCGTTGCCGTGGGTGGCGATGGTGGGCCCGGCCAGCAGGAGGCCGAGGCCCCCGGGGGCGCCCAGGGCGCCGTGGTCGGCGATGGCTCGCTGCACCCGGACGGCGTCGGCGGGGGAGAGGCCGCGCCCGTAGGCGTCGGTGGGCCAGGCCGGGGCGCTCCAGCCCTCGGTGCCCAGCTTCTCCCACCACTCGGCGACGGTGAGGTCCGGGTCCCACTCCGAGTCGAGGAACGCCTGGAGCTCGTCCAGGTAGGGCTCGGAGGTGGAGGGGCGGGCGGCGGTGTCGGTCATGGAGGCTCCCGGAGCGCGGCGGGGGGACGTGGACGCAGCGTGCCCGATCTTGACCGCTGGGTCAAGACAGGTCCCCCGCACGGGTCGTGCCGGCCGCCGGGTCCCGGTCGGTACCGTCGGCGTCGTGGACGACGGCGTGCTCGACGAGGTGGCCGAGGTGGTGGCGGCCGAGGCCGCGGCCGGCGAGGAGGCCGGGCGCCTGACGCCCCGTGCCGTCGACGCCCTGCGGGACGCCGGGCTCTTCGCCCTCCACCAGCCGACCGACCTGGGCGGGCTCGGGCTGGCCCTGCCGGAGGCGTGCCGCACCCTCGCCCGGGTGGCCGAGGCCGACGGCGCGGCCGGGTGGGCGGCCATGATCGGCTCCGGGCCGGCCTGGTTCGCGGGCCGCATGGACCCGGAGGGGGCGACCGAGGTCTTCGGCGGCGGGGGGGCGGTGGCCGGCTCGGGCCAGCCCGGACGGGCCCGGCCGGCCGGTGACGGGTCGTGGCGCATCGACGGGCGCTGGCGTTGGTGCAGCGGCGCGCCGTGGGCCGACTGGTGCACCTTCAACGCCCTCGACCCCGACGGCGAGGTCCTGACCGTGGCCGTGCCCGCGGCCGAGCTCACCCTGCACCCCGAGACGTGGGACGTGCGGGGGCTGCGGGCCACCGCCAGCATCGACGTGTCGGTCGAGGGCGCGGCGGTCCCCGCCCGCCGGGCCTTCCGGGTCACCGACGGCCCACCCGTCCGCGCCGAGCCGGTCTTCCGCCTCGGCTTCGAGGCCTTCGCCCACGCCACCATGGCCGCGGTGCCGATCGGCCTGGCGCGCCACGCCGTGCGGGCCGCGGTCGCTCTGGCCCAGACCAAGGCGCCCACCCACGGACGGGGCCGCCTGGCCGACGACCCCGTGGCCCGCCGCACGCTCGCCGCCACCGCCGGGGCCGTCCACGCCGCCGCGGCCGGCCTGGAGGAGGCGACACGGGCGGTGTGGGCGCCGGTGGCGGCGGGGGAGGAGACCCCGACGGCGGCGACCACCGCCCTGCGCCTGGCCGCGGTGCACGCGGCCCGCACCGGTGACGCGGTGGCGTCGGAGCTCGGTGCCCTGGCCGGCATGACCGGCCTGGACCGGGCCTCGACCCTCGGCCGGGTGCTGGCCGACCTGCCCGCCGCGTCGCGCAACGCCCTGCTCACGGGGTCCCGCCTGGCCGAGGTCGACCCCGCCGACCTGCCGGCCGCCCTGGGCTGAGGGATCAGGCGGGGTCGAGCACCACCACGGGGATCTGCCGCTCGGTGCGGGCCTGGTAGTCGTCGTAGTCGGCGTACATGGCGGTGAGGCGGGGCCAGAGGGCGGCCCGCTCGCCGTCGTCGACCACCCGCGCCACCATCTCCCGCACCCGCCGGCCCACCTCGACCTCCACGCGGGGGTGGGCGACGACGTTGTGGTACCAGTCCGGGTGGGTCGGCATGCCGCCCTGGGAGGCGACCACGACGACGCTGTCACCGTCGTCGAGGTAGAGCAGGGGCACGGTGCGGGGCCGGCCCGAGCGTCGGCCCACCGACGTCAGGAGCAGCACCGGCGCACCCTTCGGGAAGCGGCCCCCGACCTTGCCGCCACTCGCCCGGTAGGCCCAGGTGTTGAGCCGGGAGCCGACCTTCATCACCCGGCGGCCCACCCGCACCTGGCGCGCGTCGAACGGCTTGGTCTCCGAGCCCACGGTCCCGGGTTCTAGCAGGGCCGCCGCGCCCCCACCCGCCCTCCCTCAGCGGCGGGCACGGGCCGCCCGGACGCCCTGCACCGCCGCCCGGAGGAAGGGGCGCAGGGCCAGCACGACGCCGACCACCACACCCGCCCGCACCAGCGTGCCCACGACCCCGGGGCCCGGGTCCGGCTCGCGACCGCCGGCCGGGGGGCCGATCGGGGCCGGGCCTCGCACCACCGCCGGGCGGGTGGGCTCGCCGCCGGCGTGGTCCTCCGCGCCCACCTCGCCGCCGGTGGGGGCGGCGGCCTCCTCGGCCACGGGCGCGGCCTCGTCGTCGTCGCCCTCGCCTGCGTCGGCGGTGACGTCGACGGCCTCGTGCCAGCGGGCGCCCCGCTCGGGGCCGATGTCCCACGCGGTGCGGCGGTGGGCGGTGGCGGTGCGGTCCTCGGGGTCGACGGCCCACACCTCGCCCCGCACGCGGTCGGCGTCCACGTCGACCACGAGGAAGCCGTAGTCGTCGAGGTCGACCCAGCGGACGTGGTCCATGGAGGCGCCGATGCGCTCGGCCAGGCCGGTGGCCCCCGCCCCGAGGTTGCCGCCCATGGTCGTGGAGGAGACGCTGCTGCCGGTCAGCTCGCCGGCGACCGGCTCGCCGTCGGGTGCGAACGGACCGTCGAACACCCACGAGGAGTGGACGTCGGCCGACAGCACCACGGCGCTGCCGCCCCGGCGGCCCAGCACCTCGGCGAGGCGCTCCCGCTCCCGGGCGTAGCCGTCCCACTGGTCGGTGCAGACGGCCACGCCGTCGCGGATCGTGTAGCCCTCGGGCAGGCCGGCGTCGAGGTCGACCTTGCCGGGCATGGGGAGGTGCATCCGCGACACCGGCACCGAGCTGCAGACCAGCGACCACCGGTGGGAGGTGTCGGTGAGGCGCTCGGTGGCCCATGCCCACTGCTCCTCGCTGAGCATGGCCCGGTCGGGGGAGTCGAGGTCGCCGTCGCCCCCGGCGCTGTCGAGGGCCTCGTCCCGGCCCCCCAGGCGGGCGTCGAGCAGGACGATCTCGGCCAGGTCGCCGAGGGCCACCGACCGCCACAGCAGGCCCTCGTCGTCGGGGTCGCGCAGTCGGGCCGGCACCCACTCCTGGCGAGCCGTGGTGGCCGCCTCCAGACGGGGCTCCCACGGTCCGTGCTCCTCGGGGTCATGGGCCTTGGCCCCGCCGTCCCACGTGTTGTCGGCCACGTCGTGGTCGTCCCAGATGGCCACCATCGGCACCCGGGTGTGGAGCTGCTGGAGGTCCGTGTCGGCCCGGGCCTGGCGGTAGCGGGCCCGGTAGTCGTCGAGGGTGACCAGGTCGTGGGGTGGGTCCACGGGGATGTGGCCCTTCTCGCCGCCGTCCTCGTAGATGTAGTCGCCCAGGTGGAGCACGAGGTCGAGGTCCTCCACGCCGGCCACCGCCCGGTACACGGTCAGCGGGGCCCGTGCCAGGTTGGCGCAGGACACCACGGCGATGCGGGCCCGGTCGGTGGGCCCGTCGGGCAGGGTGCGGGTCCGGCCCACGGCGGAGCGGACCCCGTCGACGGTGAAGGCGTAGTGGTAGGTGGTGCGGGGGTCGAGGCCGTCGACGTCGACCACGACGGTGTCGTCCCGGTCGGTCCGCACCGACGCCGTGCCCGAGGCCACCACGTCGTTGAGGTCCTCGTCGCGAGCCAGGGTCCAGTCGACCGAGGGGGCCCGCTCGGTCCGGGTCCACAGCAGGACCGAGGTGGGCGTGGGGTCGAAGCTGGCGATCGAGTGGGGGAAGGCCTCGGCGTCGCCGAGGTCGACCGGCGGTGGGGCATCGGGGGCTGCGTCGGGGGTCACCCTCCGAGCATGCCCGACCGCCGCGGGCACCCGCGTCAGGCCCGGTCCCCGCCACCCCGGGGCGGCGAGGGGCACCGGGGGCCGGGCTAGGTTCCCGCCATGTCCGTGCCGTCCCCGCCCCCCGGGGCTCGACCGACGGCTGTCGTGCCCATGACGGCGGGGCCCGCGGCGTGACCGGCACCGTCCTCCTCTCCGCCCTGGGCGGCGTGGCCGCCCTCATGGTCGTCACCTGGACCATCAGCGTGGCCATCCGCGACGTCAGCATCGTCGACATCGTCTGGGGCCTCGGCTTCGTGGTCGTGGCCGCGGTCAGCCTGGCGGTGGGCGACGCCCCCGGTCCCCGTCGCCTCCTCCTGGCCGGGCTGGTCGGCCTGTGGGGCATCCGCCTGGCCACCTACCTCGCCGTCCGCAACCTGGGTCACGGCGAGGACCGCCGCTACCAGAAGATGCGCCGCCACCACGGTCCCTGGTTCTGGCTGATCAGCCTGGGCACGGTGTTCGCCCTCCAGGGCGCCCTGATGCTGGTGGTGTCGCTGCCGGTCTCCCTGTCGGCCGCCGCCGACGGCCCCGAGGCCCTCGGTCCGCTGGCCGCCCTCGGCGCCCTGGTGTGGGTGGTCGGCCTCGTGTTCGAGGCCGGCGGCGACCTCCAGCTGGCCCGGTTCAAGGCCGACCCGGACAACGAGGGCAAGGTCATGGACCGGGGGTTCTGGCGCTACACCCGCCACCCCAACTACTTCGGCGACTTCTGCGTGTGGTGGGGCGTGTTCCTGGTGGCGGCCGAGACGGGCCCGGGGCGCTGGGGCGTGATCGGCCCGATCGTGATGACCGTCTTCCTGCTCAAGGTGTCCGGGGTGGCCATGCTCGAGCGCGACATCACCGAGCGCCGGCCGAAGTACGCCGACTACATCGCCCGCACCAGCGCCTTCTTCCCCCGTCCACCCAAGGACGGCTCGGCCGCCGACGGCTGACCGGGGCTCGCCCGGACACCCGTAGGCTCACGGCGTGGGAGCGACGCGATGGGCCTGACCCCCGACCTGCGGCTGCCGGACCCGGTCGCCCTGGCCCGACGGTTGGCGCCGGACCTGCACCTTCCGGATGCCCTCGCCCCGGTGCGGGCGACGGTGGCGGGCACGCTCCGCGAGGTCTTCACGGCGGATCGACTGCCCGGCGAGCGCTACGACGCGCCCCTCGGTGACCCGGGCTGGTTCGGTCCCGACAGCGTGACCTGGCGGGTGCACGCGGATCCGGCGCTGCTCGTCGGCGGCCTCACCGCCCTGATGCTCCAGACCCTGCACCCGCTGGCCATGGCCGGGGTGGCCGAGCACTCCGACTTCCGCCAGCGCCCGCTCGAGCGCCTGGGCCGGACGTCGTCGTTCGTCACGGCCACGACCTACGGCGCCACGCCCGTGGCCGAGCGGATGGCCCGTGCGGTGCGGGCCATCCACCGCACGGTGGTCGGCGTCGCCCCCGACGGCCGTCGCTACGCGGCCGACGACCCCGACCTGCTGCTCTGGGTCCACGTGGCCGAGTTCCACGCCTTCGTGCGGACCCACCGGCTCTACGCCCTGCGGCCGGTGGCCGACGAGGACCTCGACCGCTACTGGGACGAGGTGGCGGTGATCGCCGAGGCCCTGGGCGCCACCGACGTGCCCCGCAGCCGGGCCGAGGTCGACGCCTACCTGCGGGCCGTGCGCCCCGAGCTGGAGGCCGGGCCCCAGGCGCGCGAGACCCTGCGCTTCATCCTGCGACCCATCGAGGGCCCGCTGCCGTTCCAGGCCGCCTACCTCGGGGTCGTGCGGGCCGCCCTCGGTGCCCTGCCGGGCTGGGCCCGCCGCATGTTGCGGGTCCCCCGACTGCCCGGCCTCGACCCGCTGGTGGTGCGCCCGGCCACCCGGACCGCGCTCACCGGCCTGCGCCTGCTGGCCGGCGACCCGCCGACGCTGGCCGAGGCCCGGGCCCGGGTGGGCTGAGGCGCCCGGCGCCCCGCATTCGCCGCCCGCACCCGTCGGCGGCCAGCATCGGCCCGTGCTGCCGCTCGTGTTCATCGACGTCGACGGGACCCTGGTCGGTCCGACCGGAGCGCCCACCGATGCGGTGTGGGCGGCCGCGGCCGCGGCCGTGGGGCGGGGACAGCACCTGGCCCTGGCCACCGCCCGCCCCGCCTTCGGCGCCACCTGGGACTGGGCCCGTCGCCTCGACCCCGACGGCTGGCACCTCTTCCAGTCCGGCACCAGCCTGGTCCACACCGGCTCCGGCGAGGTGCGCCACACCGAGCTGCCGGCCCCCGCGGTCGACGCCCTGGCCGCCACCGCGGCGGAGCGGGGCTGGGTGCTCGAGCTGTACGCGGATCGCGACCTGGTGGTCGACAGCGACGCGCCGCTGGCCCGCGACCACGCCGACCTCCTCGGCATCGCCCACCGCCGGCGGCCGGTGGAGGACCTCGACGGACCGGTGGTGCGGGCCCAGCTGGTGGTGCCGGTGGCCGACGCCGCCACCGCCCGGGACGTGGCCCCGGCCGCGACGGTGGCCCACTCGGCCACCTCGCCGGCCATGCCCCAGGCCGCGTTCGTGTCGGTCACCGCAGCGGGGACCACCAAGGCCTCGGGCGTCCTCGCCCTGGCCGCGGTGGCGGGCGTGGACGCCTCCGACGTGGCCATGGTCGGCGACGGCAACAACGATGCCCAGGCCCTCGCCGTGGTGGGCCACGGCATCGCCATGGGCAACGCCGAGGCCGAGGCCGCGGCGGCGGCCCGTCACCACGTCGGCCCGGTCGACGCCGACGGCCTGGTCGAGGCCCTGGCCCTGACCGCGACGCTGCCGTCCGCCGCCGGGGAGGACGTCAGCCCCCAGGGCCGGTGACGCCCGGGCCGACCGGCGAGGTGGACTCGCCGCTGTCGGCCCCCAGGCCGCTGCCCACGTCGTCGTCGGTCGTCCTCGGCGCACCGCCGTCGCCGCCCAGCGGTCCGCCGGTGGTGGAGGGGTCGACGTCGCCCGGCCCGGCGGTGGGGTCGGGCGCCTCGGGCGCCTCGGAGGCGCCGCCCGGTGCGGTGCCCGGGTCGACGGTGGTGGCCGGGGACGGCGACGGGTCCGGGGAGTCGTCCTCGCCGACCATGAACGCCCCGATCAGCAGGGCGACGAGCAGGGCCACGAGGATGGCGGCCCCCACGGCGGTGACGGCCCAGAGCACCGGCACCCAGCGCGACCGCCGGTGCGGGGCCCCGGGCGCGGGCGGGACGAGCCCGGCCCCCGCTGCGCCAGGGCCGTCGGGCCGGCCCGGCGGCGGGGTGGCCACCAGGACGCCGGGACCCGGGACGGGGCCGACCCCGGCCCCAGGAGGGGCGGGCGTCGGGAGGGGCCGCCCCTCGACGGCGGCCAGCATCTGGCCTGCGGTGGCGAAGCGGTAGCCGGGGTCGACGTAGAGGGCCCGGTCGATGGCGCCGGTGAGGTCCGGGTTGACGTCGGGGAGCAGCTGGGCGACGGGGGTCAGCCGGGTGTGGCGCACGGCGTGGGCCACCGAGATGGGGTCGAGCCCGTCGAAGGGGCGCTGGCCGGTGAGGGCCTCGCGCAGCACCACCGCGGCGGCCCAGAGGTCGGTGGCCACGGTGGCGGGCCGGCCCTCGAGCTGCTCGGGGGCGAGGTAGGCGGGGGTGCCCACGGCGACGCCGACGAGGGTGAGCTGGGCCGCCGAGGCCAGGTCCTTGGCCACGCCGAAGTCGCCGATCTTCCAGCGCCCGCCGGCCGACCGGATCAGGTTGCCGGGCTTGATGTCGCGGTGGACGAGGTGGGCCGCGTGGGCGGCCCGGAGGCCCGAGAGCATGTCGACGGCGAGGCGCTGGACCTCGTCCTCCGGGAGGGGACCGTCGACGAGGCGGCGGTCGAGGGAGGGGCCCGGCAGCCGCTCCATCACCAGGAACAGGGTGCCGTCGTCCTCGTCGATGTCGTAGACGGCCACCACGTTGGGGTGGTCGAGGGCGGCTGCGGCGCGGGCCTCGACGCCGAAGCGCTGCCGGAAGGACGGCTCGTCGGAGAGCTGGGGCAGCAGGCGCTTGACCGCCACGTCGCGCTGGAGCCGGCGGTCCCACCCCAGCCACACCTCGCCCATGCCTCCGGACCCGACCTGCTCTCGCAGCTCGTAGCGGTCCAGGAGGGCGCGGTGCGCAGAGCCGTCGACGGCCACGGCGGCAACCTACCGGCGTCCCGTGCCCCGGGAGGGGACCGACGGCGCGAAGGGGGAGGCCTCCCCCTTCGGCCCGACCCGGCGACGAGGGGTCGGGCCGGGGCGGTCAGCCGGGCAGGGCCGCAGCGGCCTTGCTGCCCATCCGCCGGCCCTCGGCCCCAGCCACCTTGGCCCGAGCCCGCATGTCGCACTTGGCCGCCTTGGTGGCGGCCTTGGCCGCCCGCTTGGCCGCCTTGGCCTCGCGTCGGGCACTGCCGCCGGCGTGGCGGGCCCGCCAGGCCACGCCCGGCTTGCCCTCGGTGTCGACGGCGGCGAGGACCAGGCCGCCGAGGAGGCCCAGGTTCTTCATGAAGTGGATCCGCTGGGCGTCGCGCTCGTCGTCGTCGGACGCCTCCCAGAACCGGTGCTCGGCCATGGTGGTGGGCACCAGGGTCACGGCCAGGGCGGTCGAGGCCAGGCGGGGGAGCTTGCCCAGGGCCAGCAGGGCGCCGGCGCCGATCATCACCCCGCCGTTGACCTGGGCCAGCAGCTCGGGGTCCTGGGGCAGGTTGAGGGGCTCGGCCACCTTGTCCACGACGGGTTGGGCCATCTCGCCGTGCGCCTTGGGGGCGCGCAGGGCGTTGATGCCACCCGAGATGAAGACCGAGGCGAGCAGGGGACGGGCGATGAGGCGCACGGGGGTCATGGTCCCGCCCTACCCGTCGCGGGCGTCGCTACCCGGACCAGGCGCCGTCGGCCCGCGCCTCACTCGTCGTCGTGGAGCTGCTGGGCCAGGTAGCGCTCCAGGCCCAGGGTCTCGATGAGGCCGATCTGGGCCTCGATCCAGTCGAGGTGCTCCTCCTCGGAGACGAGGTGCTGCTCGAAGAGGGCCCGGGTGCCGTTGTCGCCGGTCTCCCGGCACAGGGCGATGCCGCGGTTGTAGCGCTCGACCGCGGCCTGCTCGACGGCCAGGTCGGCGGCCATCTGCTCGGGCACCGTCTCTCCCACCCGGACGGGGTTGAGGCGCTGCATGTTGGGGACGCCGTCGAGGAAGAGGATGCGCTCGATGATGCGGTCGGCGTCCTTCATCTCGTCGAGGGACTCCTCCCGGGCGTGCTCGGCCAGCCGGTGGATGCCCCAGCTGTCGAGCATCCGGTGGTGGATCCAGTACTGGTTCACCGCGGTGAGCTCGGCGGTCAGCACCTCGTTGAGGACCTCGATGATGGCCGGGTCACCCTGCATGTCTGTCCTCTCGGGGGGGCGGGTCGGGGGCGTCCCCGACGGCGGGGGAGCGGTCCCATCATGGTCGACGGCGGAGCCGGGGCACCCCGGCCCCGGCCGTCGGGTGCTCAGGCGACGGCCGTGGCCCGCCGCTCGGGGAGGGCGGCGGGCGCGCCGTCGAGGATCTCCTCGATGTGCGGGCGGCAGCCTCCGCAGACGCCACCGGCGCCGCAGGCCCCGACGACCTCGCGCACCGAGCGGGCCCCGCAGAGGGCGGCCGCCTCGATCTGGCGCTGGTTCACCGCCCGGCAGTGGCACACGATCACGAGCCGATGATCGCCCATCCTCTGCCGAGATGTCAAGCACCCCTTACAGGGTGGGCTCACCCCCACCTCAGAGACGTCGGTGGACGCTGACCTGGTAGGCGCCGCCGGCGTGACCACGGGGCGCGGTCCCACGTCGCCCACCGCTGGCGCCGCTCCAGCCCGGCGGCCTCGGCGTCGCGGTCGAGCGCCTCGGGGCCGTAGCCGCCGGGGCGGACCTGGAACCCGGCGACCAGGAGCCCGCCGGGCCGGAGGGTGCGGGCGACGGCGGCGACCGCGGCGGCCTCGGTGCCCGGGTCGACGAAGATCAGGACGTTGCCGGCCAGCACGGCCAGGTCGACCGTCCCGGCGTCCACGTGGGCTCCTGTCTCGCAAGAGGTCGGCCTCGACCCAGCGCAGGGTCGGGCGCCTTGGCCCGGGCCGCGGCCAGCAGGTCGGGGTCCCGGTCGAGCCCGACGGTCCGGTGCCCCCGCCGGGCCAGCTCGATGGCCACCCGCCCGGTGCCGCACCCGCCGTCGAGCACCGTCGCCCGGCGGTCCGGGTCGAGGAGGGCGGAGCAGAGGTCGGCCTCGCCGTGGACGGCCTCGCCCCGGGCTGCCAGCTGCTCCCAGCGGGCGTCGTAGGCGTCGCCCCGGGCCTCGCCCCGGAGGCCGGTCCAGCCCGCCCGGGTGCGGGTCGGGGCGGGGGTCGTCAGGGGCCACGACGCGCGACCGTAGCGACCTCGCCGGGCCCGGCCCGCGGCCGGGTGACCTCGGCCGATGTGGGTACGGTGGCCCGTCCAGTCGAGCGAAGGGAGCGCAGGATGGCGCACGAGGTGCGAGCGGTGGTGGCCACCGCCAAGGGCGAGCCGGTGCGGGTGGAGACCATCTCGGTGCCCGACCCGGGCCCCGGCGAGGCCCTGGTGGCCGGTCCAGGCCTGCGGCGTGTGCCACACCGACCTCCACTACCGGGAGGGCGGCATCAACGACGACTTCCCGTTCCTGCTCGGCCACGAGGCCGCCGGCGTCGTCGAGGCGGTGGGCGACGACGTCACCGACGTGGCCGCCGGGCGACTTCGTCGTCCTCAACTGGCGGGCCGTGTGCGGCGAGTGCCGGGCCTGCAAGCGGGGCCGGCCCCACCTGTGCTTCGCCACCCACAACGCGACCCAGAAGATGACCCTCGACGGCACCGAGCTGAGCCCGGCGCTCGGCATCGGCGCCTTCGCCGAGAAGACCCTCGTCGCCGCCGGGCCAGGCCACCAAGGTCGACCCCGCCGCCCGCCCCGAGGCCGTGGGCCTGCTCGGCTGCGGCGTGATGGCCGGCCTCGGGCGCCGCCATCAACACCGGCGAGGTCGGTCCCGGCGACTCCGTCGCCGTGTTCGGCTGCGGCGGCGTGGGCGACGCCGCCATCGCCGGCGCCCGGCTGGCCGGCGCGGCGCACGGTCATCGCCGTCGACCTCGACGCCGGCAAGCTGGAGACGGCGAAGGGCTTCGGTGCCACCCACACCGTCGACGCCTCGGCAGGTCGACCCGGTCGAGGCCATCCGCGACCTCACCGGCGGCTTCGGCGCCGACGTGGTGGTCGAGGCCGTCGGCCACCCGGCGGTGTTCGAGCAGGCCTTCCACGCCCGCGACCTGGCCGGCACCGTGGTGCAGGTGGGCGTGCCCAACCCGGAGATGCGCATCGACATCCCCATGATCGACTTCTTCGGCCGGGGCGGGGCCCTCAAGCCCTCCTGGTACGGCGACTGCCTGCCCAGCCGGGACTTCCCGCTCTACACCGACCTCTACCTCCAGGGCCGCCTCGACCTCGACGCCTTCGTGAGCGAGACGATCGGCCTCGACGAGGTCGAGGAGGCCTTCGCCAAGATGGAGCGGGGCGAGGTCCTGCGCTCGGTCGTCGTGATCGGGGGCGGGGTCCTGATGGCCGACGCACCCCGCGTCGACAAGGTGGTCACCTCGGGCACCTTCTCCATCGACGGCGAGGACTTCGACGTCGACAACAACATCTGGATCGTGGGCGACGACGAGGAGTGCATCGTCGTCGACGCCGCCCACGACCACGAGCCCATCGTCGAGGGCGTCGCCGGCCGCCGGGTGGTCGCCGTGGTCTGCACCCACGGCCACAACGACCACATCAACGCCGCGCCGGCCCTGGCCGACGCCGTCGGGGCGCCCGATCTGGATGCACCCGGCCGACACCATGCTGTGGGACGACGTCCACCCCGACCGGGCCGGTCGACGCGCCGCTGCGCGACGGCCAGGTCATCGCGGTCGGCGGGCCGCCGGCTCAAGGTCGATCCACACGCCGGGCCACAGCCCCGGCGGGGTGAGCCTGCACGACGCCGAGGCCGAGCCTGGTGTTCGGCGGCGACACGCTCTTCAACGGCGGGCCCGGGGCCACCGGGCGCTCGTTCTCCAGCTTCGCCACCATCATCGACTCGATCCGCGACCGCCTCCTGCCCCTGCCGGACGAGACGGTGGTCCACACCGGCCACGGCGACGACACCACCATCGGCGACGAGGCCCCCCACCTCGACGAGTGGATCGCCCGGGGCAGCTGAGGGCCCCGGGCGCCGGCTCAGCGCAGGGAGAAGGACAGCTCCATCCGGCGCACGGCGCTGACGAAGACGTTGTCCTCGATGTCGGGGCCCGAGGTGACCCGCAGGTCGGTGATCCGCTGGCTGAGGCGCGCGAAGAGGATCCGCAGCTCGACCCGGGCCAGGTTGGCGCCCAGGCAGAAGTGGGTGCCTCGGCCGAAGGCGACGTGGGGGTTGGGGTCGCGGGTGATGTCGAAGGCGTCGGGGTCGGCGAAGACCGCCTCGTCGCGGTTGGCCGACGGGTAGAGCAGGATCACCCGGTCGCCCTCGGCCACCGGCTGGTCGCCGATGCGGTCGTCGCGGGTGGCGGTGCGGAAGAAGTTGTTGAGCGGCGTCACCCAGCGGATGAGCTCCTCCACCGCTCCGGGCACCAGCGAGGGGTCGGCGGCCATGGCCTCCCACTGGTCGGGGTGCGCGGCGAAGGCGGCCAGGCCTCGGCTGATGACCGTGCGGGTGGTCTCGGCCCCGCCGGAGATCACCAGCCCGGCCTCGTTGATCAGCGTCCCCTGGGTCATGGGGCACCCGCCGACGGTCGCCTGCACCCAGTCCGACACGATGTCGTCGGCCGGCTCCGCCCGGCGGGCCTCGACGGTGGCGTTCAGCACCGGGGCGAACTCGAGGATCGCCATCATGAAGGCCTCGGCCACCTCCGGGTCGGTGTCGACCTCGTCGTAGCGCATCAGCCGCTCCGACCAGGTCTTGAGCCCCGGCCAGTGCTCCTCGCCGAAGCCGAGCAGGTGGGCGGTGAGGCGGGCCGGCAGCGGGGCGGCCAGCTCGTCGACGACCTCCATCGACCCGCCGTCGAGGGCCCCCGCCAGCAGGTCGTCGACCAGGTCGCCGAGGTACCCCTCCAGCGCGGCCACCGCCCGGGGCGTGAACCGGCGGTTGACCAGGCGGCGCTGCTCGAGGTGGCGGGGATCGTCGAGGGCGATCATGTTGTCCTCGTCGGGCTCCCAGTGGGACCGGTAGCCGCGCCCCGAGCAGAACACGTCGCTGCGGTGCTCGACGTCGAGCACGTCCGCGTGGCGGGTGACCGCCCACAGCCCGTTGGCCTCGTCGCGGTACACCGGTGAGGTGGCCCGCAGGCGCCGGAAGGTGGCGTGCATGGCGTCGAGGTCGCCGTAGAACGCCGGTGCCAGCAGGTCGACGGAGGGCGCGGCGGTGTCGGTCACGGGCGGGGACCTCCCAGCGTGGGGGCCGGGCTCAGGGCCCGGGCGGGATCGACGCCGACGCCGTGGGGTTCGTCGGCAGCGTCGTGGTGGTCGTCGTGGTCGTGGTCGTCGTCGTGGTGGTCGTGGTGGGCGCCTCGGTGGTGGTGGGCGCCACGGTCGTCGGCGGCGCGGCCGTGGTGGTGGGCGCGTCGGTGCTGGGAGTGGTGGGGACCTCGGTGCTCGGGGTCGTGACCGGGGCGGTGGTGGTCGGGAAGGTGACCGTGGTGTCGGGCCCGTCGTCGCCGTCGTCGCCGCTCGACGGCGATGCACCACCAGGCGATGATCACGATCAGGGCGATGATGCCGATCACGATGGCGGCGATGAGCGCCGGCGTTGCCCCGCCGGGGCGGCTCGCCGCCCTGCTCCTCCACCACGTAGGCCCCGGTGCCGGCCGCGGCCGCGCCGGTGGCGCCGGCGGGCACCTGGTAGGGGCCGGCGGCGGCATGACCTGGGTCTGGTCGGCCGCCGGGGTGCCCATCGGCGGGGTCCTGGGCGGCCCCCCGGCCCGCCTCGTCGTCGGGCCGCCAGGCCGCGGTGGCGTCGTCGCCGCCGTCGGCGCCGGGGGCGGCGTCGTGGGCCCCGGTGGCCCAGGCCTGGGTGGCGTCCTCGGCGCTGGGCTCGGACCCGGCCGAGCCGGGGGCGGCGGGCTCGGGGTCCCCGGGCCGCCAGGCCTGGGTGGCGTCGTCGTCAGCGGCCATGGTGCTCCCGTCGGTCGGGGGGCGGTCACTTGCAGGTGGCGATGCCGCCGTCGACGGGGATCACGGTCCCGGTGACGTAGGACGCGGCCCGGGACGACAGGAAGATGGCGGTGCCGGCCATGTCGTCGGGTCGTCCGATGCGGCTTCATGGGGGCCGAGGCCGCGATCTGGTCGCCGGCGGCGTCGAGGGTGGCCTTCATCATCTTGGACTCGAAGGGCCCGGGGGCGATGGCGTTGACCGTGACCCGGGGGGCGAGCCTGGCGGCCAGGTGGCGGGTGAGCTGGTGCACCGCCGCCTTGCTGGCCGAGTACGAGTAGGTCTCGAGGATGGGCACGTGGATGCCGTCGATGGAGCCGATGTTGATGACCCGGGCGGGGTCGTCGTCGGCCGCGGCCGCGTGCAGCAGGGGGAGGGCGAACTTGGTGGTGTGGAACACGCCCTTGACGTTGAGGTCGAGGGTGCGGTCCCATGCCGCGTCGTCGAACTCGGCCAGGGGGGCGCCCCACGTGGCGCCGGCGTTGTTGACGAGGATGTCGAGGCGGTCGGTGGTGGCCCCCACCTCGTCGAGCAGGCGGCGGCACTCGTCCTCGCGGGAGAGGTCGGCGGGGATGGCCGGTGCAGTCGCCGTGCTCGGAGAGGGTGGCGGCCACCTCCTCGCAGACCTCGGCCTTGCGCGAGGAGATGATCACCCGGGCCCCGGCCTCGACGAAGCCGGTGGCGATCATGAGGCCGATGCCCCGGCTGCCGCCGGTGACGAGGGCGGTCTTGCCGTCGATGCTGAAGAGGTCGGACACGGCCGGGCGACCGTACTCGAAGGCGTGGTCCAGCGATGTCGGCGCTGGGCCCGTCCGGCGCGGCGGGGGGCCGGTGGGGCCGCCCCGGGAGGGGGCTCCGGCGGGCCGGCGGTACAGCTCGCCCGATGGCCTCCGACAGCCCGCCCGCCGCCGACCCGGCCCTCTTCGACACCATCGTCAACCTGTCCAAGCGCCGGGGCTTCGCCTTCCCCTCGGCCGAGATCTACGGCGGGTTCCGGTCCACCTACGACTACGGGCCCGTCGGCGTGCTGCTGCTGCGCAACGTCAAGGACGCCTGGTGGCGGGACGATGGTCCAGCGCCGCCACGACGTGGTCGGCCTCGACGCCGCCATCCTGTCGCCGCCGGCGATCTGGGAGGCGTCCGGGCACCTGGCGAGCTTCACCGACCCCCTGGTCGACTGCACCAGCTGCAAGGAGCGCTTCCGCCTCGACAAGCTCGAGGACCCCGACACCTGCCCGTCGTGCGGGGCCGAGGGGTCCTTCACCGAGGCCCGCCAGTTCAACCTCATGTTCTCCACCCAGGCCGGGCCGGTGGCCGGCGCCGGGGCCACCGCCTACCTGCGCCCGGAGACGGCCCAGGGCATGTTCGTCGACTTCGCCCAGGTGATGACGGCGGCGCGCAAGAAGCCGCCCTTCGGCATCGCCCAGGTGGGCAAGTCGTTCCGCAACGAGATCACGCCGGGCAACTTCGTGTTCCGCACCCGTGAGTTCGAGCAGATGGAGATGGAGTTCTTCGTCCCGCCCGACGAGGCCGAGGAGTGGTACGGGTACTGGTGCCGCGAGCGCTTCCAGTGGTACCTCGACCTGGGGATGCCCGAGGAGAAGCTCCGGCTGCGCCCCCACGACGACGACGAGCTCTAGCCACTACTCGTCGGGCACCAGCGACGTGGAGTTCCTCTTCCCCTGGGGCTGGGACGAGCTGGAGGGCATCGCCAACCGGGGCGACTACGACCTCACCGCCCACGCCACCGCGTCGGGCGAGAAGCTCGACTACTTCGACCAGGCCGCCAACGTCCGGTACACGCCCCACGTCATCGAGCCCGCCGCCGGGGTGACCCGCGCCGCCTTCGCGTTCCTGCTCGCGGCCTACGACGAGGAGGAGGTGCGGGGCGAGACCCGCGTCGTGCTGCGGCTCCACCCCCGCCTGGCCCCCTACAAGGTGGCGGTGCTCCCGCTGTCGAAGAAGCCCGAGCTCACCGGGCCGGCCCGCGACCTGTTCGCCACCCTGGCCGACCGGTTCATGTGCGACTACGACGAGACCCAGGCCATCGGGCGGCGCTACCGCCGCCAGGACGAGCTGGGCACGCCGCTGTGCGTCACCTTCGACTTCGACTCGGTCGACGACGGGGCCGTGACCGTGCGCGACCGCGACACCATGGAGCAGGAGCGGGTGCCCATCGAGGGCCTGGCCGACCACGTGGCCGGCCGCCTGGGCCTGTAGGCGGCACCGCCTCCTAGTCGCCCGCCCCGTCGCCCTCGGTCTCGGACCCGTCGGGAGCGGTGGTGAGCCAGCGCGAGGTGGCCCGGCCCCACCCGGTGAGCAGCACCAGGAGGTCGACCACCTCCTCCAGGTCCGGGTAGCGGCCGTCGACGTGGCCCTCGGCGAGGGTGGCGATCATGGCGTTGATGCAGTCGGCCGCCATCTCGTGGCGCCGGCGCAGGGCCGGGTCGTCCACGCCGTTGAGGCGCATCAGGTGGTCGGCCACGTTGCCGCGGTTGGCCGCCTCGGCCCGGCGCGACTGCGCGCCGAGGGGGGTGTCGGCCGGTGCCGCCCGGGCGCTGCGGGCCAGGTGGAACAGCTGCGGGCTGCGGCCGATCATCTCGACCGGCACCCGGAACATCTCCCGGTGGCTGTCGTCGTCGCGGGTCTCGGCGAAGCGCTCCCGTGCCCGGCGGTTGGGCACGTTGCTGTTGATGGCGACGACCTCGGCCAGGGCGGCCAGGAGGTCGTCGCGGGTCGGCGAAGTGGGTGTAGTAGCTCGACTGGGCGATGCCCACCCGCCGGCACACCTCGACGGTGGTGAGGGCGGCGGCCCCGTCCGAGGCGACGATCTCGATGGCGGCGCGGATGAGCCGCTCGCGGGTGGGGCGGGGACCGTCGTCGCCGGTGGTCGGGGCGGGCGGGGCGGTGCTCACCGGCTCGGCTCCCCGTGCTGTCCGCGCCGACCCCTTGCGTGTGCCATCAGTCACCGATAGTACTATCGGAGACGGAGGTCACAACGCCCTCGCGCGCGACGTCCCCCCGACCACCCCGACACCGACGGAGGATCCCGTGACCCGACGCCCGTGGAGAGCAGCACCCTCAGCGGACAGGGCCGTCGTCGCCGCGGATCTTCCTCGCTCCGCTCGGATGTCCATGCCGTGCCCGCCTGGTCGGCCTCGCCTGGCGGCTCGGCCTCCGACACCCTCGAGCGCCGCGGGAGGGTGCCGGAGGTGACCGCCCCGGCCCTGCCGGCGGCTCCGGCCGCCCCACCGGCGGACCGGGCGCGGGAGCGGGCCCGCTCCCTCCTGCCCTCGGTGCTGCCGCCCCTGGCCATCCTGGCCGTCCAGCTGGTCCTCTTCCCGGTGCCCGCTGGGCATCTTCGTGCGGGGCGTGCTCGTCGGTGGCCTCACCGCCCTGGTCGCGCTGGGCATGGCCCTGATCCACCGCTCCAACCGCATCCTCAACTTCGCCCAGGCCGACCTGGGCGGGGTCCCTGCGGTGCTCGTGCTGATGCTGATGACGGCCTGGGGCTGGAGCTACGCCGTGGCCGTGCCCGTCGGCCTGGTCGCCGCCCTCGCGGTCGGGGCCCTGGTGGAGCTCGTCGTCATCCGCCGGTTCCGCCGGGCGCCCCGGCTGATCCTCACCGTGGCCACCATCGGCCTGGCCCAGCTGCTGGCCGCCGCCGCCCTGCTCATGCCCCGGCTCTGGACCGACGAGCGCATCCTCGCCCCCCGCATCGAGGCCCCGTTCTCGGCCGAGTTCACCATCTCGGGCATCGTGTTCGGCGCCAACGACATCATCGCCATGGTCGTGGTGCCGGTGAGCATCGCTGGCCCTGGCCTGGTTCCTCCAGCGCACGCAGCTGGGCGTGGCCATCCGGGCCAGCGCCACCAGCTCCCAGCGGGCCGAGATGCTCGGGGTGCCGGTGCTGCGGCTCCAGACGCTGGTGTGGGCCGTGGCCGGGCTGCTGGCCTTCGTGGCCACCTTCCTGCGGGCCGGGATCCTCGGCCTGCCCGGTCGGGCTCGGCCCTCAGCTTCGGCATCCTCCTGCGGGCCCTGGCCGCCCTCCTCATCGGGCGCATGACCAACCTCACCCTGGTGGCGACCAGCGCCATCGCCCTCGGCGTGCTCGAGCTGGGGGTGGCCTGGAACGCCTCCAGCCCGCTGCTGATCGACCCCATCCTGGCGGTGGTCATCGTGGTGGCCCTGGTGGTCCAGCGGCGCCAGGAGGGGAGGGCGCGGCGACGACGGGTCCACCTGGCGGGCGGCCGACGAGGTCCGGCCCGTCCCGGCCGCTGCTGGCCCGGGTGCCCGAGGTGCGCATCGGCCGGGTCGGTGCTGGCGCGCCCTGCTCGTGGCGGTGGCCCTGGGCCTGCCCCACCTGCTCAGCGTCGACCGCTCGCTCAAGGTCTCGGCCGTGATCATCTACGGGATCCTCGCCCTCTCGCTGGTGGTGCTCACCGGGTGGACGGGCCAGGTGTCGCTGGGCCAGGTCGCCTTCTTCGCCATCGGCGCGGTGGTCGGGGCCAAGGCCTCCACCGACTACGACGCGCGACCTGCTCGTGGCCCTGCTGCTGGCCTCGCTGGCGGGCGCGGTGGCGGCGGTGGCGGTGGGCCTGCCCGCCCTCCGGCGGGGCGGGCTCTACCTGGCCGTCACCACCTTCGCCTTCGCCCTGGCCACCACCTCGTACCTGCTCAACCAGCGGTTCTTCGACTGGGTGCCCACCAGCCGCGTCCCCCGCAACCCGCTGCTCGGGCGCATCTCCCTCGACTCGCCCACCCGCATCTACTACGTGGCCCTGGCCGGGTTCGTCCTCGCCGTGGTGGCGGTGCGGGGCATCCGCCGCAGCCGCACCGGACGGGTGCTCATCGCCATCCGGGAGAACGAGCGGGCGGCGGAGGCCTACGGCGTGAGCCCGACCCGGGCCAAGCTCACGGCCTTCGCCCTGTCCGGCTGCGCTCGCCGCCTTCGCCGGCTGCCTCTTCGTCCAGCACCAGCAGGCGTTCGGCACGGGCCCCTACGACCCGGGCCAGAACTTCGCGGTGTTCACCATGGCCGTCATCGGCGGCATCGGCTCGATCCCCGGGGCGATCCTGGGGGCCTTCTACCTCCAGGGCACCCAGTGGCTGCTGCCCACCGACTGGCAGTTCGTGGCCTCGGGCTTCGGCGTGCTGGTGGTGCTGCTGGTGCTGCCGACCGGCCTCGGCGGGCTGCTGTTCCGCCTCCGCGACGCCGCGCTGCGGGCGGTGGTCCGGCGCCGCGGCCTGGTCGTGCCCAGCCTGGTGGGCGACGACCGCGTCGACGCCCCGTCGGGCCCGCCCCCCCGATCCACGCGCCGGCCGACATCGAGGCCGCCGACAGGGCGGACGGCACCGATGCGGCCGGTGACGGGCCGCCGGGCCCCGCCCCCGACGCTCGGGGAGGTCCGGCGCCCGACGGCGCGGCGGACCCGTCGGTCCCGGCCGGCACCGGGAGGCGGCCCTGATGGGGGCCGTCCTCCGCGACGTGCGCCACCCGGTGGGGTGGCTGTCCCGGCTCACCGACGGCGGTCCCGCTGCTCGCCCTGGTCGTGCTGTTCGGCCTCAACGCGGTCGACGAGCTCGACCGCACCGCCTTCGGCATCCTGCTGCCCGAGATCCGCGACGAGTTCGGCCTCGGCACCCAGGGGATCCTCACCCTGATCGCCCTGGTGTCGCTGCTGGCGCTCCTGCTCCAGGTGCCCATCGCGGCGGCCGCCGACCGCCACCGCCGGGTGTCGATCGCCCTCGCCGGCGGCGCCCTGTGGGGGTTCTTCTCCCTCCTCACCGGCCTGGCCGGCGGGGTCGTGATGCTGTTCCTGGTCCGTGCCGGGTCGGGCATCGGGCGGGCCACCGTCGACCCCACCCACAACTCCCTGCTGGCCGACTACTACCCGCCGGCGGTGCGCCCCCGCGTGTACTCCTTCCACCGGGCGGCCAACGCCGTCGGCGCCTGCATCGGTCCCCTCACGGCCGGCCTGCTGGCCAGCGCCTTCGGCTGGCGGATGCCCTTCTTCGTCTTCACCATCCCGACCCTCGTGTTCGTGATCCTGGCCCTGTTCATCTCACGAGCCGATCCGCGGGGCGGCCAGGAGCGGCGGGCCATGGGGGCCAGCGAGGCGGTCATCGACACCGAGGAGGTCGCCCCGTCCTTCGCCGAGGGCTGGCGGATGGTCTGGAAGATCGAGACCCTCCGCCGCATCTGGTACAGCCTCCCGTTCCTCGCCGCCTCCCTCATCGGCTTCGTGTCGCTGGCCTCGCTCATGTACGAGGACCAGTTCGGCCTGGACGAGAAGGCCCGGGGCTTCGTGGCCGCCGGGGTGGAGCCGGCCCAGCTCATCGGCCTCATCATCGGTGCCCGCATCGGCACCCGGCTGGTGGCCAAGGACCCCAGCCTGGTCATGCGGTTCCTCTCCGTCGTGGCCTTCGTGGTGGCCGGGTGCCTGCTCGGCTTCGCCCTGGCGCCCGACGCTGGTCCTGGCCATCGCGGCCAACGTGGTCATCTCCGGGGCCCTGGCGGTGCTCGGCCCCGGCATCCTCGCCTCGCTCTCGCTGGCCATCCCGCCCCGGGCCCGCTCCATCGGCTTCTCGGTCGGCGCCCTCTGGGTGATCCCCGGGCTCATGGTGCTGCCCGTCATCGGTGCCGTCGCCGACCGGTGGGGCATCCGCTGGGGGATGCTCGTGATGGTCCCCATCTTCCTCATCGGCGGCCTGGTCATCGCGTCGGCCCGCCGCAGCGTCAACGCCGACATCGCCCAGGTGTGGGCCGCCTCCACGGCCCGGGCCGAGGCCCACCTGGAGCGGCGAGCAGGGGCGGGCCAAGCTCCTGCTCGTCCGGGGCCTCGACGTCGGCTACGACGACCTGCAGGTCCTCTTCGGCGTCGACCTGGAGGTGGCGGAGGGCCAGATCGTCGCCCTGCTGGGCACCAACGGGGCCGGCAAGTCGACCTTCCTCAAGGCCATCTCCGGGGTGGTCGAGGCCGACGGCGGGCGCCGTCATCTTCGACGGCCGCGACATCACCCACGCCCCGCCCAACGAGATCGCCGCGCCTGGGCATCGCCCAGATGCCCGGCGGGGCCGGGGTGTTCGGCGACCTCACGCGTCCGCGAGAACCTGCAGATGGGCGGGTGGCTGCACCGCTCCGACCGCGGCCCGCGCGCGGCCCGCCTGGAGGAGGTGCTTCGGCTTCTTCCCGGTGCTCGTCGACCGGCCTCGAGGACCCCGCGGCCGACCTCTCCGGCGGCCAGCAGCAGATGCTGGCCCTGGCCATGGCCTTCCTGTCCCAGCCCCGCCTGCTGATGATCGACGAGCTGTCGCTGGGCCTGGCCCCGGTGATCGTCGAGCAGCTGCTGCCCATCGTGCGCGGCATCGCCGAGTCCGGCACCACGGTGATCATCGTCGAGCAGTCGGTGAACGTGGCCCTCACCCTGGCCGACACCGCCTACTTCATGGAGAAGGGCCAGATCCGCTTCCACGGCCCCACCGCCGAGCTGCTGGAGCGGCCCGACGTGCTGCGCTCGGTGTTCCTCGAGGGGGCGGGGGCCGCCCTCGAGGTCCAGGACGGTGCCGCCCACGCCGCGACCAACGGCCACGACCCGGCCCACGGCATCGAGGTGCTGGCCGAGCGGACCGAGGAGGCGGTCGGCGTCGGCGGCGAGGAGGCCGCCGGGGCCCACGAGGGCCACGACGCCGACGAGCGGGTCGACGCCGTCGAGCCGGCGGAGGTGGAGGTGGCCCTGGCCACCCACGAGCTGTCGCGGCGCTTCCGGGGCATCCGCGCCGTCGACGAGGTCACCCTCGCCGTCGCCCCCGGCGAGGTGCTGGGCATCATCGGGCCCAACGGGGCCGGCAAGACCACGCTCTTCGACCTCATCAGCGGGTTCGTGCCGGTCGACTCCGGGCGCATCGAGATCCGCGGGCCGCGACGTCACCGGCCTGCACGCCGACGCCCGGGCCCGCCACGGGCCTGGGCCGCTCGTTCCAGGACGCCCGGCTCTGGCCCGCCCTCACCGTCGAGGAGGCCATCGCGGTGGCCCTGGAGCGCTGGGTCGAGGTGCGCGACCCGCTCAGCGCCGCCCTCCACCTGCCCGGCGTCTTCGACTCCGAGGAGAAGGTGGCCGAGCGGGTCGCCGAGCTGATGGAGCTGTTCGGCCTGGAGCCCGTTCCGGTCCAAGTTCGTCCACGAGCTGTCCACCGGCTCGCGCCGCATCGTCGACCTGGCGTGCGTGGTGGCCCACCGCCCCACCGTCGTGCTCCTCGACGAGCCCTCCAGCGGCATCGCCCAGCGCGAGACCGAGGCCCTGGCCCCCCTGCTGCGACGCATCGCCGACGAGGTGGGCGCCGCCGTCCTCGTGATCGAGCACGACATGCCCCTCATCACCGCGCGTGTCGGACCGCCTGCTGGCCATGGACCAGGGCGCGGTGATCGCCGTCGGCGCCCCCCACGAGGTGCTCAACGACCCCGCCGTGGTGGCCTCCTACCTCGGCACCACCGAGGGCGTCATCGCCCGCTCCGGCGACCTGGCCCCCACCTGACCACCCACCGACACACCACCGCGCCCCACGCGCGCCCGACGAGAGTGAGACCCGATGCTGCCGAGCAGTGACGAACCGACGCCCGACCGGAGCCGACAGCTCCGACGATGGGGGCCCCTGGCCGCCATCGCCGTGGTGGTGGTCGTGGTCGTCGCCGTGGTGGTCGCCACGGCGGCGGCGGTGACGACGACGGCGGTGGCGACGACGAGGCCGCGACCTCCTCGGCCGAGGCACCCGAGGGCGCCATCTCCTGGACCATGGCCCAGGACGACGACCTCGACGTCACCTTCCCCGACACCTGCGACACCGAGACGGGCAAGGTGGCCATCCCCTACTTCTTCGCCCAGGAGTGCTTCGCCGACGTCGACGACAACGGCGGGGCCACCTCGAACGGGGTGACCGCCGACTCGATCAAGGTGGTCGTCTACGTGGCCCAGGAGGACGACGCCGGTGCTCGACTACATGACCGCGGCCATCGCCAACGACGACACCAACGTCCAGGACGTGAAGGACACCTACCAGGGCTACGTCGACCTCTTCAACGACTACTACCAGACCTACGGGCGCACGGTGGACGTCGAGTTCCTCGACGGCGTCGGGCACCGAGCGACGACGAGGTCGCGGCCCGGGCCGACGCGGTCAAGGCGGCCGACGAGATGGGGGCCTTCGCCGTGTTCGGCGGGCCCGTGCTCACCAGCGCCTTCGCCGACGAGCTGGCGGCCCGGGGCGTGATCTGCGTCGGCTGCACCGGCGGCAACGAGGAGTACTACACGAGCGGGCCCCTTACCTCTACGGGGTCGCCATGAACGCCGACCAGGCTGCAGCTGCACCTCATCGAGTACCTCAGCAAGCAGCTGGCCGGGCGAGCCGGCCGAGTACGCCGGCGACGAGGCCATGACCGACCAGGAGCGCACCTTCGGCCTGCTCTGGATCGAGTCCAACGACACCTCGGCCATCCAGGCCGAGCGCTTCGAGGACCGCCTCGGCGAGGACGGCATCGAGCTGGCCGAGAGCATCTCCTACACGCTCGACCCGGCCCGGCTGCAGGAGCAGGCCACCTCCGTCATCGCCCGGTTCAAGGCCGCCGGGGTGACCACGCTCATCTTCTCCGGCGACCCGGTCGCGCCGGCCACCTTCACCCAGGAGGCCACCGCCCAGGGCTACTCCCCGGAGTGGGTCATCGGGCCCTCGGCCCTGGTGGACATCAACGCCTTCTCCCGCACCTACGACCAGGACCAGTGGTCCCACGCCTTCGGTCCCAGCACCCTGACGGTGCGGACGGCCCCCGAGGACGCCGACGTCCTACTCGCTCTACGAGTGGTTCAACGGCGAGCCGCCCCCGGCGGTCGACACCAACGCGGTGCTCTTCCCGAACCCGTCGCTGTTCTTCTCCGGGCTGCAGGCGGCCGGGCCCGACCTCACCCCCGAGACCTTCCAGGCCGGGCTGTTCAGCCGGGAGCCGACGCCCAACGTCATCAGCTCCCCGTCGCTGTCCTACGGCGACCACGGCCTCTGGCCCTACGAGGACCACAACGGCGTCGACGACGTCACCGAGGTCTGGTGGGACCCCACCGCCAACGGGCCCGACGAGATCCGCAAGGAGGGCACCGGCATGTGGCGCTTCGTCGACGGTGGCAAGCGCTACCTGCCGGGGGCCGTGGCCCGAGGAGCGAGTCGCAGCTGTTCGACGCCGAGGCATCGGTCACCACCTCGACGAGCCGCCCGAGGGCGAGCGGTCCAAGGACTACCCGGCCCCCTGAGGGCCGCGAGCGCGGACCGGGCGGGGTGCGTCGCGCCCCGCCCGCCGCCGGGTAGGTTGGGCGCGCCCGGGAGGGAGTATCCGACACGACCGCATCGTCAGCACGGTGGCCCCGGCCACCCGGGACGGTCGGCCCGCCGCCGCTTGACCACGGCGGCAGGTGGAGAGACTCCCGGCTGAACAACCCCTCCTCGTTGATCAGCCGGAGACCCCCTGCCCATGAACGCACTCCTCCTCGCCGCGTCGAGCGGCTCCGGCAAGTTCGCCGACCTCGACATCCACCTCTGGGAGTGGGGGGCGCTGCTGCGGCTTCATCACCGCCCTGCTGATGTTCGACGTGCTGGTGGTCCACCGCAAGCCCCACGAGATCAGCTTCAAGGAGGCGGCGATCGAGTCCGCCATCTGGATCTCGATCGGCGTCGCCTTCACCGGCGTCGTGTACTACATCGGCCGCACGTCGGGCGTGGCCGCCGACGGCACCCACGGGATCGACGTCGGGGCCAAGGCGGCGGGGGAGTACATCTCCGGGTTCCTGATCGAGAAGAGCCTCTCGATCGACAACGTGTTCGTGTGGGCGGTGATCTTCACCTACTTCGCGGTGCCGGCGAAGTACCAGTTCCGCACGCTGTTCTGGGGCATCTTCGGCGCCCTGGTGCTGCGGGCCGCGTTCATCTTCGCCGGCCTGGCCCTGATCCAGGCGGTGGCCTTCACCCTCGTCATCTTCGGCGCTGGTCCTGCTCTACACGGCCCAGAAGATCGCCTTCCACGACGACAACCAGGTCGACCCCGACACCAGCATCGTGCTGCGGACGGTGCGGCGGGTCATCCCCTCGACCAGCGAGTACGACGGCCAGCACCTCTTCACCAAGGAGAACGGCAAGCGCCTGGCCACCCCGCTGCTGGCCGTGCTGATCATGATCGAGACCACCGACGTGGTCTTCGCCGTCGACTCGGTGCCGGCCATCCTGGCCGTGTCGGAGGAGTCCTTCATCGTCTTCTCCTCCAACGCCTTCGCCATCCTCGGCCTGCGGGCCCTGTACTTCCTGCTCAACGGCATGCAGGACCGGTTCCGCTACCTGAACTACGGCCTGGGGGCCATCCTCGCCTTCGTCGGCACCAAGATGATCCTCACCTTCACCGGCGAGGAGCTGGACTTCCCGACCAAGGACTTCCACATCGCCACGCCCATCTCCCTGGCCGTGATCGTGGCCGTCCTGACCGTCACCATCGTCGCCTCGCTCCTGGCCGACCGAAGCCACGGCGGCCCGCCCGACGGCGGCGGCGGCGGTGACGACGGTCGAGGCGACGACGCCGGCGACCCGATGCCCGAGCCCGACCCCGTCGAGGTCCCCGGTGGCGCCGGCCCGGCACGAGGCGGCCCCGAGACCTGAGCAGGCCCCGCCGGGCCCGCCCACCCGGCGGCGGGGGCCCGGCCGCGGGGGTCGTGGTGTCGCAGGGCGCTGGTACCGTCGGCCCATGATCCCCGCCGGTGCCGCGCCCCGCCGCGGTCCGGCGCGGCGCCGCTGATGGGCATCGTCGACGACGACATCGCCACCGTCCGCGACCGCACCGACATGGTCGCCGTGGCCAGCCAGTTCATGCAGGTGAAGCGGGTCGGCACCCGGTGGGTGGGCCTGTGCCCCTTCCACGGCGAGAAGACCCCGTCCTTCTCCATCAACGCCGACGAGAAGCTGTACTACTGCTTCGGCTGCCAGGCCAAGGGCGACGTCATCACCCTCGTCCAGGAGCTCCAGCACACCGACTTCGTCGGGGCCATCGAGTGGCTGGCCGGCCAGTGCGGGGTGCAGCTGCGCTACACCGACAAGGGCCAGGGGGAGAGCCGCAAGCGCCGCACGCTGCTCATCGAGGCCCTGGAGCGGGCCGTCGACTTCTACCACGACCGCCTCCTCACCGGGCCCGACGCCGGCGCCGGCCCGGGCCTACCTGCGCCAGCGGGGCTTCGACGGCGAGACGGTGCGCCGCTTCCGGGTCGGCTGGGCGCCCGACGACTGGGACCAGCTGGCCCGCCACCTCCGCCTGCCGGACCAGCAGCTGGTCGACACCGGGCTCGGGTTCATCAACCGCCGCCGGCGCCAGCAGGACTTCTTCCGGGGCCGGGTCCTGTTCCCGATCTTCGACGCCCAGGGCGCACCCCATCGGCTTCGGCGGGCGGGTCATGCCCGGCGGCGACGGGCCCAAGTACCGCAACACCGGCCAGACCCCGCTCTACGACAAGAGCAAGGTGCTCTACGGGCTCAACTGGGCCAAGGACGCAGCGGTGAAGGCCGACGAGGTCATCATCTGCGAGGGCTACACCGACGTGATCGGCTTCGCCGCGGTGGGCCTCGACCGGGCCGTGGCCACCTGCGGCACCTCGCTCACCGAGGAGCACGTGCGGATGCTCAAGCGCTTCGCCCGGCGGGTCGTGCTGGCCTTCGACCCCGACGCCGCCGGTGCGGCCGCGGCCGAGCGGGTCTACGCGTGGGAGCAGACCCACGAGCTCGAGGTGGCGGTGGCCGACCTGCCGCCGGGGGAGGACCCGGGCGACCTGGCCCGCAGCGACCCGGACCGCCTCCGGGCCGCGGTCGAGGACCCCACGCCCTTCCTCGGCTTCCGGGTGGGCCGGGCCCTCGCCGGCCGGGCGCACCGACACCCCCGAGGGCCGGGCCCGCACCGCCGAGGCCGCCCTCGAGGTGATCCGCGAGCACCCCAGCGAGCTCATCCGCGACCAGTACGTCATGGAGGTCGCCGACCGGTGCCGCATCGACGTCGACCGCCTGCGGGCGTCGCTGCGCACCGGGGCCCGGCCCCGCCCGGTCGATCCCGCGCCCCGCCGGCGCGAGCGGCGTCGACACGCCCGAGACGGTGGCCCTGCGCCTCGCCGTCGACGCCGACCCACCGCCCGACCATGCTGCCGCTGCTGCACGAGGTGCTCTTCGTCGACGACCTCCACGCCGCCGCCTTCCGCGCCCTGCGGCGAGGCCGACGGCGACCTGCACGCCGCCCTCGAGGCCGCCGACCCCGGGGCCGCCGAGCTGCTCACCCGGCTGGCGGCCGAGGAGGCCACCGGCGAGCCGGAGGACTCCCGGCGCACGCTCCTGCGCCTGGAGGGCTGGCGCGAGGTGGAGCGCCTGCGGCGCGAGCTCCGCGCGCGGCGGCGACCCCGCTGCGCTGCAGCCCCTCCTCAGCTGGCTGCTCGTGCGACTGGAGGAGGTCCGCCCCGATGCCCGGCCCGCACGTGCGGTCGAGGACCAGTTGCTAACTTGGCTGGCGGAACAGGGCCGAGGAGAGGTCATGAACGGAGCGACGGGAGCAGTGCCCCCCACGGTCGCTCCCGCGTCCGAGGGCCCCGGACCCCACGATCGCCGACGCTCACCGCTGGCCCCGACGTCGTCCGGTCCTGCTGGCCGCGTCATCGACGCCCCGCCCCAGCGGCACCGCGCCGGTCCGGCGTCGGCCCACCCCGAGGGCCCCGTCGGCCGACCGCTCCTCGGGCGCCGGCGACTCGGTGCGCATCTACCTCCGCGAGATCGGCCGGGTGCCGCTGCTCACCGGGCCCGAGGAGGTCGACCTGGCCCAGCGCATCGAGGCCGGTGCCGCAGCCGCCACCCAGCTGGCCGACCTGTCCGCCGTCCGACGGCCTCGACGCCCTGGCCTTCGCCGACCGCCGCCGCCTGGAGCGCACCGCCCGCGACGGCGAGGAGGCCAAGTCCCAGCTCATCCAGGCCAACCTGCGCCTCGTCGTGTCGGTGGCCAAGCGCTACGTGGGCCGGGGCATGCAGCTGCTCGACCTGATCCAGGAGGGGAACCTGGGCCTGATGCGGGCGGTCGAGAAGTTCGACTGGACCAAGGGCTTCAAGTTCTCCACCTACGCCACCTGGTGGATCCGCCAGGCCATCACCCGGGCCATCGCCGACCAGTCCCGCACCATCCGCATCCCGGTGCACATGGTCGAGTCGATCAACAAGGTCCACCGCATCCAGCGCCAGATGCTCCAGGAGCTCGAGCGCGACCCCACCGTCGAGGAGCTGGCGGCCAAGGTCGACATGCCGCCCACCCGGGTGCGCGAGATCCTCCGCATCGCCCAGGACCCGCTGTCGCTCGACTCGCCGGTGGGCGAGGCCGACGACTCCAACCTGTCGGACTTCATCGAGGACCTCCAGGCCGAGGCCCCGGCCGACGCCGCGGCCCGCACCATGCTCGTCGACGCCGTGGTCGAGGCCATGAGCGAGCTCAACGAGCGCGAGCAGCAGGTGGTGCGGCTGCGCTTCGGGCTGGAGGACGGCCAGTCCCGCACCCTCGAGGAGGTCGGCAAGGAGTTCGGCGTCACCCGCGAGCGGATCCGCCAGATCGAGTCCAAGACCCTCGCCAAGCTGCGCCACCCGCACCGCAGCCAGAAGCTCCGCGACTACCTCGACGGCGACTGACCGCCGCCCCGGCGTCGCCCCTGGTGGCCCCGGGCACCCGGGTCGGTGCGCCGGTAGCGTTCGCCCGGATGTCCCGGGACCCCCTCCGGCGCGCCCGCCCCGTCGGCGTGCTGCTCGCCCTCGCCCTGGCCCTCGCCGCCTGCGGCGGTGGCTCCGACGACGCGGCCGCCGGCGACGGCCCCGCACCCACGACCGCGGCGCCGACCACCGAGCGGGTGACCACCAGCCCGGACACCACCACGACGACCACGTCGACCACCACCACGACCGCACCGCCGACGACCACGCCGGCACCACCCACCACCACGACGACCGCCCCGCCGCCGACGACCACCACGGCCCCGGCCCCCCCGCCGCCGCCGGCCCGACCGGACCCGTCGCAGGTGCTGTGCATCGGTGACTCGGTGATGCTGGGCGCCGGGCCGCAGTACGCCGACGCCCTGCCCGAGTGCGGCACCGTCGACGCGGCCGAGAGCCGCCAGTTCGTCCAAGCCGCCCCCGAGGTCCTGGCCCAGCACCTCGGGTCGCCGGCCCGAGGGGGTGGTGCTCGCACCTCGGCACCAACGGCAACGGTCGACCCGGCGAGGCCGACGTCCGTGCTGTCGTCGCTCGGCGGGGTGCCCAAGGTGCTGGTCGTCAACGTCCAGCTCAACGGCACGCCGTCCGTGGGAGGGCCCGGTGAACGACGTCCTCGCCGGTGCCGTCGCCGACCCACCCCAACGCCGTGCTGGTCGACTGGAAGGGGGCCTCCGACGGCCACCCCGAGTACTTCTCCGGCGACGGCATCCACCTGGCCGCCGCCGGCGCCGCAGGTCTACGGCTTCATCATCGCCGCCAGCATCTGACGGCTCGCTCAGGCCGGGCTCGACCGGCGCGTCGCTGCACGTCGACGGCCACCCGACCGGAGCCCGCCGGGGTCGGGGAGGGGAGCGGGGCCGGGGTCCCGAGGGGTCCCCGCCGACGGAGGACGGTGGCTGCGGCGGCGCCGGCCGCAGCCCCGCGAGCAGGGTCAGGAGGGGTCTCATGGCCCCGAGCCTGGCACGCCCGACCGCCCCCCGGCGCCGTCCTGCGGGGTGCGGTCCGGGAGGGGGGCCTCTGCTACCGTGACCGTCTCGTTCCGGGGTAGCTCAGCTGGCAGAGCAGCTGACTGTTAATCAGCTTGTCGTGGGTTCGAGCCCCACCCCCGGAGCCATCGCCGCGGTGGGGCGAGGCCGGCGGAGCGCCGCTCCTGTCGGCCGCCCCGGCGTGGCGGCGGGGCGCCCGTGCCGCCGAGACGGTGGGGTCCGGGCGTCCGGCGACGGCGGGATCCCTTGTGGTGCGGCGGAGGTCGTGCCATGCTTCACCACTGAGGGTGGTGGGACAGGCGCTTCGACCACGGAAGGTGCTGCCGGTGCGGGCGACAGGGGAGTCATCCGGCCGCACCGGGCGCGCCCGGCCCGGACGCACCCGCGCCGGTGCGGTCGTCGGGCTGGTGCTGGTGGCCGCCGTCGGCGTGGTGGCGGTGACCGCCCGCGAGGCCCCGGTCGCGGCCGACACCTGCGCCCCGACCGCGCTCCTGGTGAACCCGTGCCGTCCGTGGCTCGGCGCGGTGGCCGACGCCTACCCGGGCCTGGGCGGGCTGCGGGGCCAGGTCGAGGGCCACGAGGCCCGCATCGGCCGCCAGGTCGACGTGGTCCACTGGTACCACTCGGCCGGGAAGGTGACGCTGAGCGCCGACGAGAGGGCCCTGGCGGCGCGCGGCTCGATCCTCTACCTCAACTGGAAGCCGGCCGACCGGTGGGCCGACGCCACCGGGGCCACGGCGTCGGTCAACGCCCAGATCGACACCATGGCCGACCAGATCAAGGCCCTGGGGCGGCCCATGATGCTGTCGATCTTCGGCGAGCCGGAGCGCTTCGCCAGCCCGGGCACGTCGACCTGCCCAGGGCTGAAGGGCAACGCCGGCTCACCGGCGTCCTACAAGGCGATGTGGGCCAACGTGCAGACCCGCTTCGCCGCCCGCGGCGTCTCCAACGTGGTCTGGGTCATGAACTACCTGGGCTACGCCGGCTGGGACTGCTTCTTCCCCGAGCTGTGGCCCGGCAACGACCGCGTGGACTGGATCACGTGGGACCCCTACGTGAAGCCGGGCCAGCGGTGGGACACCGAGGTCGGCTACTTCTACGACGCCCTCGAGCGCAGGACCGACGCGGCCCACGCCTTCACGTCCAAGGCCTGGGGCCTGGCCGAGTACGGCTACTGGCGGGGCACGGCCGACCAGGCCGACGCCTACCGCATGTACCGCGACGCCCTGGCCTGGATCCGCGCCGGCGACCACCCCCGCCTGAAGCTGTACGAGGTCTACGACACGATCTCGGGCACGACCGACATCCGCACCGGGTACTCGTCCACCGGTGCGGCCGACCCCCAGGAGCAGGCCCTCTACACCGCCCTGGCCGGCGACCCGACCTTCCGTGACCCGGTCGCGCCCCCGCCGACCACCACGACCGCGCCACCCACCACCACCACCACGGTGCCACCTACCACCACCACGGTGCCGCCTCCACCACCGGGGACGAACCACCTGTCGGGGTGCGACACGAGCGTCGAGACAGGCCTGTCGTGCCTGAGCGGCACCGTCGACGGCGTCATCTGGCCCACCCTCCAGACCGCCGACGGCCACACCGGGTCCCGCAGCGCCCAGGTCACCAACACCCTCGCCGCGACCGGCACCCACGGGGTGGTCGTGCGTCCCTCGCCGGTGGCCGCCACCGAGGCCGGCCGCACCTACACCGGCGGGGTCTGGGTGCGGGCCAGCCGGGCCGGCCTCGACGTCGGCCTGCTGCTGCGGGAACGACGCCCCGACCGGAGCGCACCCCCCGACGGCTACCGCCGGATCTCGTGGGTGTCCACCGACACCGCCTGGCACCTGCTGTCGGGCACCTACGTGGGCCAGGAGCCGGGCAACGAGCTCACCGTCTCGATGTCGGCCACCGGCATGCGGACAGGCGACTGGGTCCGCTACGACGACGCCTCCCTCACCAGCGTCCGCCCCTGAGGATCCCGGCGCGGCCGCTCAGGCCGTGAGGGTGGTGCCGTCGGGGCGGGTCACCTCGGTGGTGAGGTCGGGGCGGCGGGTCATGGTCCAGCCGGGGCGGTGGAGGAGGTGGTGGTGGCCGGTGCACTCGAGGGCGAGGCCGTCGAGGGCGGTGCGGCGGGTGGCGGTCCAGTGGTCGAGGTGGTGGGCCTCGCACCACTCCCAGGGGGCGGTGCACCAGGGGAACTCGCAGGTGGGGGAGTGGGCGATGAGGGCCCGCCACTGGGCGGGGGTGGCGGTGCGGGAGACGGCGCCGACGTCGAGGGGGAGGGAGCGGCCGCGGGTGACGACGCGGGAGATGCCGGCGTCGCAGAGGTGGCGGCGGATGTCGGTGGGGGCGAGGGGTCCGACGCCGACTGCGTCGGCTCGTCGGGTGAGGAGGTCGTGTGGTCGGCGTCCTTCGAGGGTGTCGAGGTCGATGAGGACGGTGAAGAGGGGGCGGCCGAGGCCGCCGGCGACCTTGTCGTCGGGTGTGGTGCTGAGGGGTGGTCCCGCCCCGGGTGGTGGCAGTCCTGGGGGGAGGAGCAGCCCCTGGGCGCCGGTCTGGTGCGAGCAGGCGCCCCGGTCGCCGGGTGGCTCGTCGTCGGGGCCGGGGTCCCGGCCGTCGTCGTCGAGGTCATCGGGTCCGAGCAGGGCGGGGAGCCGGTCGACGTGGGGCCGGCGGGCGGCCTGATCGTGGTCGTCGGTGGGGCCGAGGCCGGCATCGCGGACCGGAGCGTCGGTCGCGGGCCCCGCGCCTCGGCCCGGGCCTTCGCGGCGACGGCGGGTGTCGGTGGTGGGGCCGCTCGGCCCGGTGGCGGGATCCGGCGTGGGCCGGGTGTCGCCCCAGGTCTCGGTGGGCGTCCCGCCCGACGATGTCGGCGGAGGGGCATCGTCGCCGCCGTGGCCGTCACATCCGTCCACCGGATCCCGGTCATCGTGGTCGGCCGGTTCGTCGCGCCGGCTGCCGGCCGGGTCGGCTGCGCATGCGTCGCGAGCGGCCACCACGTCGTCGGCTCGGTGCTTGGCGTCGCGGCGGACGTCGACGGCGGTGGCGGAGGCGGCGGCGCGCCGGGCCATCTCGACGAGCGCGTCGTGGCGGAGCTGGGCGGCGGTGAGGCGGGTGCCGTCGGCGCTGGTGGAGAGGCCCCAGCGGTGGAGGTCGCCGGTGATGGCCTCGAGCTGGGAGCGGAGGATGGCGTTGGCCTCGGTGGTGAGCAGACCGTCGAGGAAGCCCATGCCGTGGAGGGAGGTGGAGAGGTTGACCTTCCGCTTCTGGTCGCGGTCGGTGTGGGCGTCGTCGTCGGCGTCGGGGTCGGCGGCGGCGACCCAGCTGCGCAGGAGCCGGGCGCCGGTCTCGACGTCGCGGTGGGTGATCTCGTCGACGAGGCGGGTCTCGTCGTCGTCGTACTCCTTGGCGGTGCGCTCGGAGACGGCGCGGGCTGTGGCCAGGGTGCGGAGCTTGTCGGCGCTGAGGTTCCCGGCCCGGGCCTGGTCCATGGCGTGGGGCATGTGGCGGGCCTGGCGGGCGACCTTGACGGTGGCGGCGGCAGAGGCGCGGGTGGTGCCGACCCGGGGGGCGAGCCAGCCGGAGGCGGAGAAGGCGCCGTCGAGCGCCCACTGCTTGCGCCCGTCGAAGGTGGCCACGGCGTCGACGATGGCGGCGTCGAGCGTGGCCCGGAGGCGGTGGAGGGTGGGGAGGTGGACGGCCAGCTCGGCCTCGGAGGTCGTCGCCGTGTCGATGTCGGCCAGCTGGGCCAGCGCCTCGGCCGCGGCGTCGCACCGGGCGGCGATCTCGCAGGTCCCAGCAGCGCCGAACATGTGTTTGATGCTACCCGATCCACCGAACCCTGACACCCCGCAAACCGTTGTGACACAAGGAGATTCCACACTTCTGGCGGGTGGGGCCGCTCGTCCGGCGGGTGGTCCCGAGGCGCCGGGTAGCGTCCCTCGCCACGGCGGGCTCCGACCCGCTCGACCGGGCCCGTAGCTCAGTGGTCAGAGCAGGGGACTCATAATCCCTCGGTCGTGGGTTCGATCCCCACCGGGCCCACTGGACCTGTGCCGGACCGCGGCCCCGGGCGCGGGCCGTCGCGGAGCCGGGCGGCGCAGCCCGCCTCTTGCGTCGGTCGGCCACCCTCACATATCTTCACACCTGTGAAGACATCGACATCTGCACCGAGCGCGGCAGGCCGAACCGACGCCGGCGCGGCGCGGTCGGGCGACCCGGGTCGGGTGGCGGCGAGGGCGGAGGCGCTGATCAGCACCGACGACGCGACCCGTCTGGCCGACGGGTTCAAGCTGCTGGGCGACCCGAACCGGGTGCGCCTGCTCTACGCCCTGCTCGAGGCGGGCGAGCTGTGCGTGGGCGACCTGGCCGCCGCCGCGGAGGTGTCGGAGACGACGGTGTCGCACGCCATGCGGCTGCTGCGGGCGGCGGGCATCGTCCGCAACCGTCGCGAGGGTCGGACGATCCACTACCGCCTCGACGACGCGCACGTCCGCATGCTGCTGGACCTCTCCCGGGAGCACCTCGCCCACCAGAGCGAGGACGGCGACTCGTGAGCGCCGACCACGGCCACGGGGCGGGGTCGCTGCGGGCCGGGGCCCGCCACCAGAGGCGCCTGGCCATCTCCTTCGTCCTGATCCTCGTGTTCTTCCTGGTGGAAGCGGTTGGTGGGTTCCTGACCAACTCCCTCGCGCTGCTGTCTGATGCCGGGCACATGTTGACCGACGTGATCGGTCTGGGGATGGCCCTGGCCGCGATCCAGCTGGCCAGCCGCCACAGCCGCCGCACCGATGTCGGGCAGCACACCTTCGGCATGTACCGCCTGGAGATCCTCGCCGCGTTCGTCAACGCGCTCCTGCTCTTCGGGGTGGCCATCTACGTGCTGGTCGAGGCCGCCCGCCGGCTCACCGGTGATGCCGAGGTGCTGGGACTGCCCATGCTCGTGGTCGCCACCCTCGGCCTGGTCGTGAACGTGATCGCCTTCGTGCTCCTGCGCCAAGGCTCCAAGGAGAGCCTCAACGTCGAGGGCGCCTACCTGGAGGTGCTGGCCGACACGCTCGGCTCTCTCGGGGTCATCGTCGCCGCGATCCTGCTGGAGCTGTTCGGATGGACCTGGGTCGACCCGCTCGTGGGCGCCGGGATCGGCCTGTGGATCCTGCCCCGCACCTGGCGCCTCGGATCCCAGGCGGTGCGCATCCTGCTCCAGGCCGCTCCCCCCGAGGTCGACCTGAGCGCGCTGGAGGCGGAGCTGGCCGCCCTGCCCGGTGTGGTCGGCGTCCACGACCTGCACGTGTGGACCCTCACGTCGGACATGGAGAACGCCTCGGCCCACCTGGTCGTCGCCGCCGCCGCTGACAGCCACGGCGTCCTCGACCGGGCCCGTGCCCTCTTCCACGATCGCTACGAGATCGCCCATGCCACCCTCCAGGTCGAACCCGCCGACCACACCGGCTGCGACGAGGTCTCGTGGTGACCGAGACCAGCACCACGGTGGCCTTCTTGGACCTGGCCCAGTCCACGACCTACGCCGAGGTCCACGGCGACGCCGCTGCGGTCGACATCCTCGATCGGTTCTTCGATGTCGTCACCGACGCCCTCGACGGGCAGGCCCGCCTGGTGAAGACCCTGGGTGACGGAGTCCTGCTCGCGGCGTCGAGTCCTGCCGACGGCATCGCTGTGGCCACTCGGGTGCTGACCGGCTTCCACGACCACGACGGTCTGCCCGAAGTGGCCGGCGGGCTCCACCACGGACCCGTCATCGAACGCAACGGTGACACCCTCGGCCGCACCGTCAACCTGGCGTCCCGGCTCTCCGACGCCGCCCCCGCCGCCGCTCTGTGGGTCACCGACCTCGCTGCCCGGGCCGCAGCGGACGCCGGGCACGGGGTCGAGCCGGTGGGCCCCACCACCCTCCCCGGCGTCCCCGATCCCGTCGAGGTCTTCGCCGTCGCCCCCTGCGACCACGACCAGCACCGCACCGTCACCGATCCGGTCTGCGGCATGCGCATCGTCCCCGGCGCCACCACGCCCCACCTCGACGCCGACGACCACCGGCATCGGTTCTGCGCCCAGCACTGCCAGACCCTGTTCCTCGCCGATCCCCACCGCTACCACACCGTCGCACCCACGACCCGAAGGGATCAACAGTGACCGCAACGCAACAGCACGCTCCGAACGCCACCCTCGGCCGCCGCCAGGAACGCGGGGGACACCAGGCCGGCACCCCTTCTGAGCGGGCGTGGACGACGGGGCCTGATCGCAGCGTGCCGGTGCGCGACGTCGACATCCGGTTCGCCGACGTCCCGAAGTACTTCGCCGCCGGTGACATGGTGATGAGCCACCTGTTCGCCGTCCTCTCGGCCACGTTCCCCGATGGTGAGGAGTCCTTCGTCCGCTCCGTGGCCGCGGTCCGCGACCGCGTCGAGGACGACCGACTGGCGGAGGACATCGAGGGGTTCATCGGCCAGGAGTCGATGCACGGCCGGGAGCACCGGGCGTTCAACGACCACCTGGCCACGATGGGGTACCCCACCCGGGCGGTCGAGCGCTACACGCGGGAGGGGTACCGCCTCTTCGAGCGTCTCGTCGGGCCCGAGATCCACCTCGGCGTGACCGCCGCGCTCGAGCACTACACCGCGACGCTGGCCGAGATCCTGCTGAGCGACGCCGACGCCCGCGCCGTGTTCGGCCACGACGCCGTCCGTCGGCTGTTCCTGTGGCACGCCCTGGAGGAGTCCGAGCACAAGGCGGTCGCCTTCGACACCCTCCGCCACGTCGGCGGCAGCGAACGCCTGCGACGCCTCACCATGACCGCGGTCCACCTCGACTTCCTCGTCGAGCTCGTGGTCCTGACCGCCGTCTCGCTCGCCCTCGACGGCGAGGTCCGGCGTCACCCAGCCCAGGTCGCGAAGGGTCTCGGGCGGCTGCTGCGGTCGCCGTTCGCGTCGGTCGGGGCCCTCCGCCAGCTGGCCCAGTACCACCGGCGGGGGTTCCACCCCGACGACCGTGACACGACCGCGCTGGTGACGACGTGGCGGCGTCGGCTCTTCGGCGCCACCCCCGGCGCGGCCGAGGGACCCGATCGCCCTGAGGTCGAGGATCCCCTGGTCAGGGGTCACGGTGCCGGTGGGTGACGGCACGCGCTGACTAGCGTCGTGCCGTGGCCCGGACGCTCACGCCGCCGGCCCCGGAGCGAGGCGGTTCCGAGGGCGCGCGCCCCCTCGCCCGGCCGTCGCGCATCGACGGCCTGGACGGGATGCGGGCCCTCGCCGTCGTCGCCGTGCTGCTCTACCACGCCGGCGTGCCGTGGGCCCGGGGCGGCTTCCTCGGCGTCGACGTGTTCTTCGTCCTCTCCGGCTACCTGGTGACGTCGCTGGTCATCGGCACCCTCGACCGCGACGGGGCGGTCGACCTGCGGGCCTTCTGGCTCGGTCGGGCCCGACGCCTGGCCCCTGCCCTGCTCACCCTGCTGGTGGCCACCACCTGGGCCGTCCTGCTGCTGCACCGCGACGAGCTGGCCGACCTGCGGGGCCAGGTGCTCTCCTCGCTGACCGGCACGACCAACTGGTACCTGATCGCCAACGACAGCTCGTACTTCGACCAGCTCGGGCGACCGCCCTACCTGCGCCACCTGTGGTCGATCGCGGTCGAGCTGCAGTTCTACCTCGTGGTCCCGCCGGTGCTCGCTGCCCTCCTGCGTCGGGAGCGGGGGCGCCTCGACCGCGTGGCCGTGGGCCTGGTGGGCGCCGTCGCGGTCTCCGCGGTGTGGATGGCCCTCGCCTACGACGCCGTCGACCCGTCGCGGGCGTACTACAGCACCTTCACCCGGCTCCAGGCCCCCCTGCTCGGCGTCCTGCTGGCCCTCGTGTGGCGGCGGCGGTACCTGGTGCGCGGCGCGGTGGCCGGGGCCGGGGCCCGCCTCACCGGCGCCGGGGCCGCCGCCCTCGCCGTCCTGGCCCTGTTCCTGCTGCGGGCGGGCGACACCGACGCCTGGATGTACCGGGGCGGGTTCCTGGTCGTGGCGGTGCTGTCGGCCGTGGTGGTCGCCGCCGTCACCCACCCCCACAGCGGGCTCGGCGGCCCGCGGGCCCTGGGCCACCCGTGGCTGGTCGCCATCGGGGTGCGCTCGTACTGCCTCTACCTGTGGCACTGGCCCGTCTACGTCCTGACCCGCCCCGGCATCGACCTGTCGTGGGGGTGGGGGCCGGTGTTCGTGCTCCGCATCCTGCTCACCGTCGCCCTCACCGAGGTCTGCTACCGCGCCATCGAGCGGCCCTGGCACAAGGGGCGCCGGACCACCGGGTCCGCGGCCCGGCCCGACGGCCCGACCCGCCGCAACCGCACCCTGCTCGCCGGTGGCGCCCTCGTCGCCGCGGTCGTGGCCGCCGCCGCCCTGCTCTTCGCCCACCCGAAGGCCGACGCCATCGAGGAGTCCCTGGTGGCCGGCCAGGCCGCCCTGGACGCCAACGCCACCTCGGCCCCGGCCACCACCACGGCGCCCCCGACCACCGCCTCCACCGTGCCTGCCTCCACCGAGCCGGGGGAGACCACCACCGAGCCGCCCACCACCACGACCACCGCGCCGCCCGCGGTCGTGGTGCCCAACGTCATCGTGGGCGACTCCGTGATGGTCGGGGCCGCCCCCGAGCTGCTGGCCGCCTTCCCCGACGCCACCACCATCGACGCCGAGGTGGGACGACGGGCCTCGGCGTCGGCCGACGCCGTGCGCAACGCCCTGTCCCAGCGCCCCGACGCCGAGACGGTCGTCGTCCAGATGGGCAACAACGGCGCCCTCTCCACCGCCATGATCGAGGAGGTCGACGCCGCGGCCGACGGGCGCCGCGTGCTGTTCGTCAACGTGCGGGTGCCCAAGGACTGGGAGGGCGAGGTCAACGGGCTGCTCGACGAGGTCGTGCCCACCCTCGACGACGCCGCGGTGATCGACTGGCACGGGATCTCCGAGGGCCACGGCGACTGGTTCCTGGGCGACCAGGTGCACCTCACCGCGGCCGGGCGGGCCGCCTTCGCCGACGCCATCGCCTCCGCCGTCGACCGCTGAGGGCCCGGCGCGCCGGGTCGGGCGGGCCCGGGCCGGACGGACCCGTCAGCTCTCGGAGCCGAGCCACCCCTCGCTGTGCTCCAGGAGCCAGCGGCTGACCTCCATGGCCCGGTCCAGCTCGCCGCACAGCAGCTCGTGCTCGCCCACGAAGACCTCGGCGAGGGACACCTCGATGCGCCCGACGATGCCGATGCTGCGGTCGGCCGCGTCGGTGACCGAGGCGAAGGAGTCGATGGCCGACACCTCGAGGGGCAGCTCGGTGCCGCCGATGCCGGCCAGGTCGGTGGCCAGCACCAGCAGGTCCGGCGACGTCTCCAGCGGGGGCAGCGACCAGGTGAAGTGGAGGGGGAACTGGTGCAGGTCGGGCGGGTCGGCCCCCTCGTCCAGCTCCATCACCAGGTCCTCGAAGGAGAGCAGCACCCGGGGGTCGACCTCGAGGGCCAGGTGGATGTCGAGCGGGCCGCCGCACGCCTCCTCGGGGTGGAGGTCGACCTCCCAGGCCTGGCGCAGCGAGTAGGTCTCGACGAAGTGCCGCTCGTCGTGCACGTGGAACCCGTGCGCGATGGCGTGCTCCTTCTGCTCGGCGACGAAGCCGGGGACATCGATGACGGCCAAGGGGTTCCTTTCGGGCGGCGACCAAGCCTGCCACGCCGCCCCCTGCGGCGAAACGTGACCGGGTGCCCACCGCCCTCGGCACCGCCCCGCGTGCCCGGACCTGGGCCTGGGCTCATCCCCGCGGCCCTCGCGCCGATGGGTTCCCCATGCTGGACACGATGGGAAGGTTCTGCGCCCGGTTCCGATGGGCGGTCATGGGGGCGTGGGTGGTGGTCGTCGTCGGCCTCCTCGTGCTCAGCGGCGCGATCGGCGGTCAGGCGACCAACAGCCTGACGATCCCGGGCGCCTCGTCGCAGAACGCCCTGCGGCCTGGTCGACGAGCAGTTCACGGTGGCCACCGACGCCACCGCCACGGTCCTGTTCCACACCACCGAGGGCACCAAGGTCACCGACTCCGCAGTGGCCGACCAGATCACCAAGGCCACGGCCGATCTCCAGAAGATCGACCACGTGGCCGCCGTCGTGCCCATGGCCACGCCCTCGGCGACCTCCGCCGACGGGCGCACCGAGGCCCTCACCGTCCTGTTCGACGAGAAGCAGGCCGACCTGCCCGAGGACGGCACCGCCTCGGTGGCCTACCAGGACCTGCAGGACGCGGTGGCGCCCTACGACACCTCGACCCTGCAGGTCGAGCTGGGCGGGGGCATCCCCGACAGCCAGCCCGTCCCCAGCGACGACATCCTTCACGCTGGTCGGCGTGCTCCTGGCCCTCCTGGTCCTCCTGGTCGTCCTGGGCACCTGGACCTCGTTCGCCTGGCCGGTGGTGAGCGCCATCGTCGGCGTGGTCCTCGGCTTCCCGCTGCTGGCGATCCTCCAGGGCCAGATGTCGGTGCCGTCCATCGGCGCCATCGCCGGCGTCATGGTCGGCCTCGGCGTGGGCATCGACTACGGCCTGTTCATGGTGGGCCGCTACAAGGACCACGTGGCCGAGGGCGTCGCGCCCCACGAGGCCGTGGGCCGGGCCATGTCCACCGCCGGGCGGGCGGTGCTCACCGCCGGGGCCACCGTCATCGTCGCCCTCGCCTCGCTGTTCGTGTTCGACCTCGACGCGGTGACGGCCATGGCCTACGCGGTGGTGATCTTCGTGGTCTGCGTGATGCTGGCCGCCACCACGCTGCTGCCGGCGATCCTGGCCGCGGTCGGGTCCCGCATCACCCACGCCCGGACCCCGGTGGCGCTGAAGGTGCCCGAGGACGAGTCCCGTCGCCTCGGCATCCGCTGGAGCCGCTTCGTCACCCGCCACGCCGGCGCCTCGGTGATCGCCGGCATCCTGGTGCTCGTCGTCGCCGCCCTCCCCGTGTTCATGGGCGACTTCCGCCTCGGCCCCCTCGACACCAGCCTGTCGCCGGAGGACTCGAGCCAGTACCAGGCGTGGAAGCTGCAGTCCGAGGCGTTCGGCCCGGGCTCGCCCAACCCGTTCCTGATCGTCGCCCAGACGCCGAGCTCGGACACCGACGTCACCAGCCAGCTGGCCACCCTGAAGAAGGACATCGACGCCACCGACGGGGTCGCCTACGTCACCGACCCCCAGCAGAACTCCGAGAAGACGATCGCCGTGCTCGAGGTGATCCCCACCACGACGGCCCAGTCCGAGGAGACCGCCGACCTGGTGAAGCGCCTCCGCGACGACACCATCCCGAAGGCGACCGCCGGCACCGACCTCACCGTCGACGTGAGCGGCGTCAACGCCGTGTTCGTCGACCTCGACCAGCGCATCCTCGACCGCCTGCCGATCTTCATCGGCCTCGTCGTCCTCATCGCCCTGCTGATCCTGGGCTTCGTGTTCAAGTCGGTGCTGATCGCGGTGAAGGCGGCGCTGCTCAACCTGCTGGTGATCGGGGCCACCTACGGCGCTGACGGTCCTGGTGTTCACCGAGGGCCACGGCCTGTCGCTGTTGCGGGTGCCGGCCGAGGTGCCGATCCTCTCCCTGCTGGCGCCGGTGATCTTCGCCATCCTCTTCGGCCTCTCCAACGACTACGAGGTGTACCTCGTCACCCGGACCAGGGAGGAGCTCGACGACGGCGCCTCGCCCACCGAGGCGGTCGAGCTCGGCATCGGGCGGGGGGCGCACATCGTGATCGCAGCGGCGCTGATCATGACCTTCGTCTTCGCCTCCTACATGCTCCAGCCCGGCACCACCACGGTGCAGTTCGGCTTCGCCATGACCATCGCCATCGTCCTCGACGCAGTGGTGGCCCGCATGCTGCTGCTGCCCGCGCTCCTGCACCTCGGGGGCGGGCGGATGTGGTGGCCCGGACGGCGTCGGGCGGCGGCGGTGCCGAGCGGTCCCACCGACGGGCGTCGCGGCCCCCACACCGGCGACGACACCGGTGTGGCGGCGACCGACGCCCGACGCGAGGAGGCGGTGGTCGCCGGGGGCTGACGCCGCTGGGGCCGGCACTACCGTCGCCCCGTGACCCCACCCGGAGCCCCCACCGACGAGGAGCTCCTGGCCGTGCTGGCCGACGCCGCCGCGGCGGTGGCCGGCGCGCTGGAGGCCACGCCCGACTGGGGCACGGCCGACACCGTGCCGGGCCAGCACCTGAGCGACCTGGCCGCCGACGCCGCCGCCCTCGAGGTGCTGGGCGGCGGCCGGGCTGTCGGTCTACAGCGAGGAGAGCGGGTGGACCCGGGCCCCGGGGGACCTGACGGTGGTCATCGACCCGCTCGACGGCAGCACCAACGCCGCGCGGGGCATCTCGTGGTGGGCCACCAGCCTGTGCGTGCTCGACGAGGACGGCCCCCGGGTCGCCCTGGTCGACGACCTGGTGCACGGCACCCGGGCCACCGCCGTGCGCGGCGGCGGGGCGCGGCGCGACGGCGTCGCCCTCCGGGCCAGCGGCTGCACCGCGCCTCGGCCGAGGGCATCGTCGGGCTCAACGGCCTCCCGGCCCGCCACCTGGGCTGGGGCCAGTGCCGGGCCCTGGGCGCGGCGGCCCTCGACCTGGTGGCGGTGGCGGCCGGGCACCTCGACGCCTTCCTCGACTGCAGCCCCGACGGCCTGGCCCCCTGGGACTACCTCGGCGCCGTGCTCATCTGCCAGGAGGCGGGGGCGACGGTGGCCCGCCTGGACGGCCGTCCCCTCCACGACCTCGCCGCGCCGGTGCGCCGCCCCGTCGTGGCCGGGGCGACCGCTGCGGTGGCCGACGCGCTGGCCGCGACGCTTCCGGTCGGCCGCTGGCGACCCGCTGGCCGCTCCTGGGCGACCCGTAGGCTGCCCCGATGCACCCGGGGCTGCACCGCACCCTCCTGCGGATCTTCCAGCAGCTGCCGACCCCCGCCCGCCGGCGGGTGGTGCGCACCATCTCGCCGTCCTTCACCGTCGGGGCCATGTGCTTCATCGAGCGCAGCGACGGCGCCCTGCTGCTGGTCGAGCACGTCTACCGGCGGCGCTGGGGCGTGCCCGGGGGCCTCCTCGAGCGGCGCGAGGACGCCGTCCGACGCCGCCCTCCGGGAGGTGCGCGAGGAGGTCGGCCTCGACGTGGTGCTGGTGGGGGAGCCGGCGGTGGTGGTCGACCCGATGCCCCAGCGGGTCGACGTCGTCTACCGGGCCCGCCTGGCCCCGGGCTGCGACCCCGACGACGCCGCCCCCCGGAGCCCGGAGATCGCCGGGCTCCGCTGGTTCCCCGTCCGCGACCTGCCCGAGCTCCAGCACGAGACGGCGGGGGCCTTCGTGGCCCTCGGCCGCATCGAGGGCCCGGCCGAGGAGGGCCGCGGCAGCGACGCCCGGGCCTGGCCCCGGGACCGTCCGGTGGCCGACCGGTAGCGTCGGGCCGCAGCCGGTGCCCGGCCGGTGCGCCGCCCGGGGGCGTAGCTCAGTTGGCCAGAGCGTCCGGCTTACACCCGGAAGGTCGTCGGTTCGATCCCGGCCGCCCCCACCACCCCCGTCCCCGTCGGTCCCGGGGAGTGCCCGCCGGGCCCGGCTCAGCGGAAGGCGGGGGCCACCTCGGCCTGCAGCCGGTCGAGCACCTCGAGGCGGCCGGGGCCGGTGCCCAGGTTCCAGTCCGGGACGATGAGCTCGTCGAGGCCGGCATCGGCGTAGGCGCCGACGGCGTCGACCAGCTGGGCCGGCGTCCCCACCAGCCGGGGCCGGGAGGACCCCTCGGCCCGCAGTCGGTCGGCCTCGACGGGGTCGTCGACCAGGTGCACCATCGCCTGGGTGGAGCGGCGGATGGTGGCCGGGTCGCGGCCCAGGTCCTCGCAGTGGCGCTCCAGCACGGCGGTGCGCTGGCGGAGCTGGTCGACCGTCGCCCACGAGTTCCACTCGTCGGCGCAGCGGGCTGCGATGCGCAGACCCCTCCTCTCGCCCTTGGCCCCGACCAGGAGGGGCAGGCGCCCCTCCGGCGGGGTGGGTCGGCAGGGGGCGTCGGTGAGGGTCACGTGGGCGCCGTCGACGGTGGTGCGGTCCTCGGTGAGCAGGGCACGGATGGCCAGGCAGCCCTCCTCGAAGCGGTCCATGCGCTCCCGCACCGGCGGCAGGTCGATGCCGTAGGCGGCGTGCTCGTTGGCCTGCCAGCCCGCCCCCAGGCCGAGCACGAACCGCCCCCCGCTCACGTCGTCGAGGGTGACCGCGCTCTTGGCCACCACCGCCGGGTGGCGGTAGGTGCCGCCCAGGACCAGCGGCCCCAGGCGGATCCGCTCGGTGCGTGCGGCCAGGGCGGCCAGCACGGTGAGCGCCTCCAGCACCGGCGTGTCGTCGGGACGGCCGTCGGCCCGGTCCCCCATGAAGTGGTCCATGACCCAGGCCCCGTCCCACCCGGTGCGCTCGCAGTGGGTGACGACGGCGGCCAGGTCGTCGAAGCCGTGGACCGACGCGGGCCAGACCGAGAAGCGCACGGGCTCAGGCGGCGGCCGCGGCGGCCAGGGCCACGCGCACCATGTCGTCGAAGGAGTGCTGGCGGTCCTCGGCCGAGAGGTGGGCGTCGTCGAGGAGGTGGTCCGACACCGTGAGCAGGGTGAGGGCGCGGGCCCCGTGCTCGGCGGCCACGCCGTAGAGGCCGGCCGCCTCCATCTCGACCGCCAGCGCGCCCATGCCCGCCGCCAGGTCGTTGATGGCGGGGTCGGGGGCGTAGAAGAGGTCCGAGGTGAACACGGTGCCGACCCGCACGGCCACCCCCAGGGCATCGGCGCCGTCGACCGCGGCGCGGGCCAGGTCGAAGTCGGCCACCGCGGCCAGGTCGTGGCCGCCGAAGCGGGTGCGGTTGACCCCGGAGTCGGTGGAGGCGCCGAGGGCCACCACCACGCTGCGCAGGGCCAGGTCGGTCTGCAGCGATCCGCACGAGCCGATCCGGATCAGGGTGCCGACGCCGTACTCGCGCACCAGCTCGGTGGCGTAGATCGACACCGACGGCACACCCATGCCGTGGGCCATGACCGACACCGGTCGTCCCTCGTGGGTGCCGGTGAAGCCCTCCATGCTGCGGACGTCGGTGACCAGGCGGGCGTCGGTGAGGAACGTCTCGGCGATGTGGCGGGCCCGACGGGGGTCGCCGGGCATGAGGCAGACCGGGGCGAAGTCATCCGGGGCGGCCGAGATGTGGGGGGTGGGCACGGGGCCTCCGGGGACGGCGGTGGGCCCGCTCGACGGTAGCGGGGCCGGACGCCGCCCCTCAGCCCTCGGCCGCCCGCACCGGGATGTGGCGCAGCCCCGGCACCAGGCCGGCGTCGCCGAGGGCGCGCAGGGCCGCCATCTCGGCCACGTCGACCACCACCGCGTCGTCGGGCTCGCGGGAGCAGAGGAAGGTGACCACGCAGTCGTCGCACGCGTCGGTGTGCTGCATGGCGCACTCGGTGCAGTCGAGGCGCAGGGGCGGGGTGGGGGGCACGGCGGGACCTCCGGGTCGGGCCTGGGGGAGCGGGTCGGGGTCCATCCTGACGAGGGGGTGTGACAGCGGGGCCGGCCCGGCCACCATGGACGGGTGACCGCCGCCGCCACCCCGGGGATCGAGGCCGCGCTGGGGGCCCGCGTCCTGGCCGCGGGCCGGGCCGCCGGCCTCGACGCCGCCGGCCTGGCCACCGTGGCCCCCTTCGCCCAGGCCCGGGAGGCGCTGGAGGACCGGCGACGGGCCGGCCAGCACGGCGGGATGGCCTTCACCTTCCGCAACCCGGCTCGCTCCACGGACCCCCGGGCCCTGCTGCCGTCGGCCCGCGCCCTGCTGGCCGGGGCCCTGCTCCACGGCGGCGAGCCGGCCGCGCCGCCGGGGCCCGGGCCCCACGGCCGGGTCGCCCGCTACGCCCGCCAGGACCACTACGAGCGGCTGCGCCGGGCCCTCGACGCCGCCGGCGAGGTGCTGCGGTCCGAGGGGTGGCGGGCGGTCGTGGTCGTCGACGAGAACCACCTCGTCGACCGGGCCGTCGCCCACCGGGCCGGGTTGGGCTGGTACGGGCGCAACAGCCTGCTCCTCCTGCCGGAGGTGGGCAGCTGGTCCGTCCTCGGCGCCGTGGTCACCGACGCGCCGCTGGTGGCCGCGGACCCCGAGCCGGTGCCCGACGGCTGCGGCACCTGCACCCGCTGTGTGGACGGGCTGCCCCACCGGGGCCATCGTGGGGCCGGGCGTGGTCGACGCCCGCCGCTGCCTGGCGTGGCTGGTGCAGGCCCCGGGCGCGGTGCCGCGCGACCTGCGGGAGGCCATGGGCGACCGCATCTACGGCTGCGACGACTGCCAGGAGGTCTGCCCGCCCAACCGGGTGCGGCTCCGGCGCCGGAGCCGTGCCGAGGGGGACGGCGCACCGCTCGTCGACCGCGACCCGGCGGCGTGGGTCGACCTCCTGGGGCTGCTGGAGGCCGACGACGAGGCCCTCCTCGCCCGCCACGGGCGGTGGTACGTCGCCGACCGCGACCCTCGTCACCTGCGCCGCAACGCCCTGGTGGCGCTGGGCAACGTGGCCGACCCGGCCGACGCCCGCGTGGCCGCCGCCCTGGCCCGGGTGCTCGGGCAGCGGCGACGACCTCCTCGTGGCCCACGCGGCCTGGGCCGCCCGCCGCCTCGGACGCGAGGATCTGCTGGCCGCACGTCGTCGACCCGGGCCCCGAGGCGCGTGCCGAGCTGGCGGCCCCCGCCCCGACCCCCCGGCGGCCGCCCGTCCCCAAGGAGCACCCCGCCCGGTGAGGCACCTCCTCGTCACCAACGACTACCCGCCCAAGACGGGCGGCATCCAGCAGTACCTCTGGGAGCTGTGGCGCCGGCTGCCGTCGGACGACGTCACCGTGCTCACCGCGTCGCACCCCGACGCCCCGGCGTGGGACGCGGCCCAGGGCCACCGCATCGTGCGGGTGCCGGAGCGGGTGCTGCTGCCCACCCGCTCGCTGGTCCGGCGCATCGACGCGCTGGCCGACGAGGTCGGCGCCGAGCCTGGTCCTGCTCGACCCCGCCCTGCCCCTCGGCCACCTCGGACCCGGACCTGGCCCGCCCCTACGGCGTGGTCCTCCACGGTGCCGAGGTCACCGTGCCGGGGCGCCTGCCCGGCACGCGCGGCCGCCTGGCCCGGGTGCTGGTGGGCGCCCGGCTGGTGGTCGCGGCGGGGGGCTACCCGGCCGACGAGGCCGAGCGGGCGGCCCGCCGGGGACTGCCCGTCGTGGTGGTGCCCCCCGGGCGTCGACACCGACCGCTTCACGCCCCCGGCCGGACGCGGCGCGCACCGCGACCCGGGCCCGCCACGGCATCGGCCCCGACGACGAGCTGGTCGTGTCGATCAGTCGGCTCGTGCCCCGCAAGGGCATGGACACCCTCGTCGACGCGGCCGCCCTCCTGGCGCCCGACGCGGCCCCGCCTGCGGGTGCTCATCGGAGGCGGGGGGCGCGACGAGGGGCGCCTGGCGCGACGCATCCGTCGCACCGGTGCGCCGGCACGGCTGCTGGGCCGCTTCGAGGAGGCCGAGAAGCCCGACCTCTACGGCGCGGCCGACGTCTTCGCCATGCTGTGCCGCGACCGGTGGGCGGGCCTGGAGCAGGAGGGCTTCGGCATCGTGTTCCTCGAGGCCGCGGCCTGCGGCGTGCCCCAGGTGGCCGGGGCCAGCGGGGGCGCGGCGGAGGCGGTGGCCGACGGCGTGACCGGCACCGTGGTCGAGCGACCCCACCGACGCCCGCGCCGTGGCCGCCGCCCTCGCCGCCTACCTGGACGACCCCGAGGGCCGGGTCGAGACCGGCCGGGCGGCACGACGACGGGCGGTCGAGGACTTCTCCTACGAGGGCCTGGCGTCCCGGCTGGCCGAGGCCCTGGCGACCTGCTGACCGCACCTGGCGCGGCCATCCCTCACGATCCGTGCCTGCTGCCTTGACTTGACCGCGCAGCGTGGTACCTTCTTGCAGGTCCACCACGCTCAGTCACGACGCGCGGTGCTCAGGACACGGACCGTGCGGAGCACGGAGGAGAGGTACGGGGAGATGGGGGCAGAGCCCACGACGGCCGGGAGCCGGCGGCGCCACCGCTGGCACGGCACCCTCACCCTGCGTCGCGCCGTCATGGCCGCGGTGCTCCTGCTCGCCGGCGGCGTCGCCCTGGCCGGCGTGCAGCCGGCCACGGTGGCCTCGGCCGCGGCGCCGGCCCACGCCACCCTGGTGAACGACATCCCCACGACCACCACGCCCCACGTCACCGACGGCGAGGTCAAGTCGGTGGCCGTGGTCGGCAACGTCGTCGTCATCGGCGGCGACTTCACCCAGACTCACCGACCCGGACGGCACCGGGTGGACCGCTAGTACCTCCTGGCCTTCGACCGGGCCACCGGCAAGATCCTCCGCGACTGGGCCCCCCAGCTCGACAACGAGGTCTTCAGCCGTCGTCGCCGCGCCCGACGGCCAGTCGGTCTACGTCGGCGGCCGGTTCAACCCGTCGACGGCGTCACCACCCTCAAGGTCGCCCGCTGGCCATCTCCGACGGGCGGGTCATGCCCTTCCGGGCCGAGGTCAACGCCGTCGTCACCACCCTGGCCATCTCCGGCAACCGCCTCTACGTGGGCGGCGTGTTCCAGCAGGTCCAGGGCCGCCAGCCGCCGCTTCGCCGCCCTCGACCTCCAGACCGGCAACATCGACGACGACGTCGCCGTCGACTTCCAGGGCGTCCACCGGACCGGCGGCGACGGCAAGATCTGGCGCATCGAGCCCTCGCCCGACGGCCAGCACCTCGTCGTGGTGGGCAGCTTCGCCACCGTCGGGGGCCAGCCCCGCAACCAGATCGTGAAGCTCGACACCAACGGCGGTGGCGTCATGACCGTCAACCCGTGGTCGACCACCGCCTTCTCCGGCTACTGCGCCTGCGTTCCAGGACTACGTCCGTGACGTCTCCTACAGCCCCGACGGCAGCTACTTCGTCGTCGCCACCACCGGCGCCAAGGGCACGGGCCTCAACGGCACCTGCGACTCGGTGAGCCGCTGGGCCGACGACCAGACGCCGAACGCCCAGCACCAGTGGATCGACTACTCCGGCGGCGACAGCTACTACTCCGTCGAGGTCACCGGCGCTGCGGTCTACGTCGGCGGCCACTTCCGCTGGTCCAACAACCCCTACGGCACCGACTCGCTCGGCCCGGGCGGCGTGGAGACCACCGGCATCGCCGTCCCTCGACCCGGCCAACGGCCTGCCCCTCTCGTGGAACCCGGGCCGCGACCGCGGCCGGGCCGTGTGGCAGCTGGTCGCCACGCCCGACGGGCTCTACGTCGCCAGCGACACCGACCGCATCGCCAACTACCGGTACCACGGCCGCATCGCCTTCTTCCCGCTGGCCGGTGGCCGTCCCGTGCCCCAGCCGGCCCGGCCAGACCCTGCCCCTCGCCCTCGACCAGTACGTGCCCGGCCTCCGGCGGCCAGCCGTGCCCGGGTGGTGTCCCGGGGCTACGACGGCAGCACCATCGGCAGCCCGGCCACCGCGGTCGGCCGACGCCTCGGCCCTCGCCGGCACGCGGCGCGCCTTCTTCGCCAACGGCATGCTCTACACCGGCCAGTCCGACGGCACCCTGCTGGCCCGCTCGTTCGACGGCACCACCCTCGGGGCACCGGTCACCGTCGACCTCCAGCGGCATGACCGCCTTCGCCTCCGACCTGTCCAACATGACCAGCGCGGTCTACGACGGCGGCCGGCTCTACTACACGGTCAGCGGCAGCAACACGCTCTACATGCGGTACTTCAGCACCGAGAACCGGGTCGTGGGGGCCGAGCGCTTCGACGTCGCCACCTCCAGCGGCGGCCTGACCTACAGCCAGGTCGGCGGCATGGTCCTGGCCGGGCAGCGACGTGTACTACGTCGACCGCCAGGCCGGCACCCTCGTCCGGGCCCCGTGGCGAGCCACCGGCGGCATCGACCCCGGCACCCGCACCACGGTCGGCGCCGCCGGCGCCGGCGGCCTGAGCTGGACCAGCACCGTGCTGTGGGCCCGCCAGGGCCAGGTGCCCGAACCAGGCGCCCACCGCCTCGGCTTCACCTTCCAGTGCACCGGGGTCGACTGCTCCTTCGACGCCTCGGCTCGACCGACGCCGACGGCACCATCACCAACGTGACCTGGGACTTCGGTGACGGCCAGACCGGCCTCGGGCCCGACCGCCACGCACCGCTACCGGCGCCGGCGGCACCTACACCGCGGTGGCCACCGTGACCGACGACAAGGGCGCCACCGCGCTGGCCACCTCCTCGGTCACCGTCGCCCCCCTGGCCCCACAGGCCAGCTTCACGTCACCTGTGCGCCGACAACGTCTGCTCGGCCGACGGCACTCGGCGTCGTCGGACCCCGACGGCACCATCGCCTCCTACGCCTGGGACTTCGGTGACGGCCAGACCGCCTCGGGCACGAACGCCGCGGCTCACCTACCAGGCCGACGGGCACCTACACCGTGACCCTCACCGTCACCGACGGCCAGGGCCTGACCGGCAGCACCACCCGCACGGTCGACGGTCACCGTCCCGGCCGGGCGGGGCTTCGTCGGCCTGGACGCCGCCACCAGCCAGTCCACCTCGCTCCGGCCGACGCGGTGACCGTGCCGGCCGACGTGCGGGCGGGGGACCAGCTGCTGCTGTTCGCCTCCTCCAACGCCAAGGGCACCGACGGCCTCGACGCCCCGGCGGGCTGGACCCGGGTCCTCGACGGCACCACGTCGAACAGCCGCTCCGCCCTGTTCGCCCGCACCGCGACGGCCGCTGACGCCGGGACGCACGGTCGAGGTCACCACCTCGGTCTACGCCCGCACCGACGTGGTCCTGGCCGCCTACCGGGGCGTGGCCCTCACCATCGGCGACCAGAGGCCGCGGCCCAGGGCTACACCACGCCCTCCCGACCGGCCACGGCCGGGTCCTGGGTCGTCTCCTTCTGGGCCGACAAGACGGCGACCACCACCGGCTGGGTGCCGCCCGCCGGGCGTGACCGTGCGCCACTCCTTCGCCGGCACCGGTGCCGGCCACGTCTCGGAGGCTGCTGGCCGACAACGTCGCCACCGCCGACGGGGCGACCCCGCAGCTGACCGCCGGGGTCGCCCAGCCGTCGGCCCAGGCCATCGCCACCACGGTGGTCCTCCGCCCCGTCTGACCCGACCCGCCTCGGCGGCCGCCCGGTGGGAGGCGGTCGCCGAGGCGGTCCCGGGCCGGACTCGACGGACCTGGCGCTCGCGGGCAGGATCGGGCGTCGTGCCCGCCGCCGCCGACCCTCGCCGCCGCCCTGGTGCGCGACCTGCGGGCCCACGGCGGACGCCCCGCCGGGCGCGGACCCGACCGGGCCCACCTGGTCGGCGGTCGCCGACCGGGCCCGGTTGCTGGGCCTGGGCCTGGTGGCCGCCGGGCGGGCCGACGGGCCCGTGGCCGTGGCCACCTCCGGTGACCCCGTCACCGACCTCGAGCGGGAGCTGGCGGTGCTGTCGACCGGGGCGGTGCTGGCCCTGCCCGGCGCCGACGCCGCGAGCCGCGTGGCCGGCGACGTGGTGCAGGTCGACGAGGGGAGCGACCTGGCCCTGGCCGACCTCGTCACGCGGGGGACCCAGGTCGCGGGGCGGGAGCCGGCCGCGGCCGAGCGGCGCCTCGCCGCCCTCGGGCCCGACGCCCCGGCGGTGGCCGACGGCTGTCGCACGGTGACCCACGGCGAGGCGCTCTGGGCCCTGCGCGCCGTCGACCGCTGGTTGGTCCCCGCCCTGGGCCCGGCCGGGCCGGGCACGGTGCTGAGCGCCCCCGGACCCGACGACCCCGGCGCTGCCCGCCGCCCTCGTCGGCCGCTGGTGGCCGGCCGCCGCCGGGGCCCGGCTGGCCCCCGTGCCCCCGTGCGGGGCCGTGGCCGACGTGGTCGACGCCGACCTGGCGGTGCTGGCGACCCGATGCCTGGGCGGGTGCGCCCGCGGCTCGTGCGAGCCCGGGCGGCGCGCTCGCTCGGCGGCGGCGCCCTGCTGCGCCGGGGTCGGCTGGTGGTGGCCGGGGAGGCCACGCACCCGCCGCGACCGGGCCGGGCTGGCCACGTCGCCCGCTGGTGGGCCGGCGAGAGGGTGCGCGGCGGTGCCGGCCTGGGCCGGCTCCGGCTCGGCCTGGCCCTGGGCCCGGTCGACCTCGGCACCGGCGCGCGACCTGGCCGCGGCGGAGGTGCCGCTGTCGCCGACCTGGTGCGCAGCGGGCGCTCGCCGGCCCCCTGGCCGCCGGCCCGGTGGCGCGGACGGCCCCGGCCGGGCGCTGGGCCCGGCCCCTGCCCGGGCGCCGGATCGAGGTCGACGGGGCCACCACCGTGGTGCACGGCGGCGACCTCCCCGATGCGGGCCTGGCCCTGGCCGGCGGGGTCGGCATCGACGACCGGGGGCGGGTGGACCTGCCCCGCCCGTCGCCGGCCCGGTGGAGACCCCGGCGTGAGCGCGACGCCCGACCCGCGCCCTGGGAGCGGGGCCGGGGCGACGGCACCCGGCTGGTCCGGCTGGCGTGGGTCGGCGCCGCGGTCACCTGCCTGACCTCGGTCGGCAACGCCCTCACCGGCGGCCGGGACGCCTACGCCCTGTCGGCCGTGCCCGCCCTGGTGCTGCTTCGTGCTCGGCTGCGGGGCGTTCCTGTGGGCCTTCGCGCGTGGCGGTGGAGCGGAGCCGGACCGAGGCCATCGGTGTCGGGGGTCTCTTCTTCCTGTCCGGGTGCGCGCCGGCGTCGGTCCAGCGCTCGATGCTGGCGCGCCCTGGCCGTGCAGTCGGTCGTCCCGGTCGTGGTGGCGGTGGTCCGGCCCTTCACCGCGTTCGCCGTGCTGGCGCCGATGTGGGCCCTCGGGCCTGGCCGGCCTGTGGGGCGCCCGGCACGGCACCTTCCCGCCCCGGGCCGACGCCGACGCCGACGCGGCGGGGCGCGACGGGGAGCGGGGCGCACCGGGGCCGCCCGACGCGCCAGACTGACCCCCGGACGAGCCAGAACGGAGGCGCCCACCGATGGGTGATTCGGTCCGAGAGCAGATGACCATCGCCGCGCCGGTGGCCGAGGTGATGGACGTGCTCCTCGCCATCGAGCGCTACCCGGAGTGGGCCCGCGACCTGAAGGCGGCCGACGTGCTGGCCCGCGACGACGAGGGACGGGTCACCGAGGCCCGGTTCCGGGCCGCCGGGTTCGGCTACAGCACCGAGTACACCCTCGCCTACGACCACTCGGTGCCCGGCCGGCTGGCGTGGGTGCTCACCGAGGGCGACGTGACCCGCAAGCTCGACGGCCACTACGAGCTGCCGCGACGGCCGGCGACGGCGGCACCGACGTGGTCTACGAGCTGGAGGCCGAGCTGGTGCTGCCGCTGCCCGGGTTCGTGAAGCGGCGCACCGCCCACAAGATCACCCACACCGCCCTGGCCGAGCTCAAGGAGCGGGTCGAGGGCGGCGCGGGCCCCGTGCGTGACCGGCGGCGCCCCGACCCCGGCCGGACCCTGCTGTTCACCGGGCAAGGGCGGGGTGGGCAAGACCACCGTCGCGGCGGCCACCGCCCTGCGCTGCGCCGAGGCCGGCGCCCGGACCGTCGTCATCTCCACCGACCCGGCCCACTCCCTGGCCGACTCCCTCGAGGGTGACCTGGGCACCCGGCCCACCCCGGTCGTCGAGGGGCTCTGGGGCCAGCAGCTCGACGCCCGCGAGCGCATGGAGGAGGCCTGGGGCGACATCCGGGGCTGGCTGGTCGACGTGTTCGAGTGGGCCGGCGTCGAGGGGGTGGAGGCCGAGGAGCTGGCCCTGCTGCCCGGCCTGGAGGAGGTCTTCGGGCTGGTCGACATCAAGTCCTACGCCGAGTCCGGCGAGTGGGACGTCATCGTCGTCGACTGCGCACCCACCGCCGAGACCATCCGCCTGCTCTCGCTCCCCGACGTCCTGCGCTGGTACATGGAGCGGGTGTTCCCCACCAGCCGCCGCCTGCACCGGGCGGTGGCGCCGGTGCTGTCGCGGGTCACCTCGCTGCCGGTGGCCGGCGACGGCGTCTTCGGCTCGGCCGAGCGGTTCTACGCCCAGCTCGACGGGGTCAAGGAGGTCCTGGCCGACACCGAGCGCACCAGCGTGCGCCTGGTGGTGAACCCCGAGCGCATGGTGATCGCCGAGGCCCGCCGCACCGCCACCTACCTCTCGCTGTTCGGCTACGGCGTCGACGCGGTGGTGGCCAACCGGCTGCTCCCCGACGAGGTGTCCGACCCGTGGTTCGACCGCTGGAAGAAGCTCCACGCCGAGCACCTGGTGGCCATCGAGGAGGGCTTCGCCCCGCTGCCGGTGCTGCGGGCCGAGCTGGCCGAGGAGGAGGTCGTCGGCCTCGACCGGCTGCGCGACCTGGCCGCCGCCGTCTACGGCGACACCGACCCGGCGACCCGGCTGCACGACGGCGAGCCCCTCCGCCTGGAGGACGACGGCGACGAGCTGGTGCTGGCGCCTCGACCTCCCCTTCGCCGGACCGCGACGAGCTCGACCTCGGGCCGACACGGCGACGAGCTGCTCGTCGACCGTGGGTCCCTACCGCCGGGCCCTGGTGCTGCCCGACTCGCTGCAGCGCCGGCCCGTCGCCGGCGCCGCGCTCGACGGCGGCCGGCTGCGGGTCCGCTTCGGGCCGGAGCCGGCCGCGGCGGGCCGGAGGTGACGGACGGGCACCGTGGGTGACGAAACGCGACGACGAGGCTCAAGAACGGCCCCGGGGGGCCGATCAGGGAGGGGACGAGGCGCACCTGCCCCCCGGGGTGGGCGCGCTGCAAGCCGCGGCTCGGGAGGCCATCTAGGCCACCCGAGCCCTCCTCGACGCTGCGGAGGCACTGGTGGACGATCCCGAGATGGCCGAGCGCATGGGGTCCGTCGTGCGCGCCGCGGCCGGGGCCGCCTCCCGGGCCGCGCGCGCCGCCGAGCCCCCCCGGGACCGGGACCACCGGCCCGACGACGGTGACGACGACGGCGACGGGGTGCAGCGCATCCCGGTCGGCTGAGGGGCCACCGATGCAGATCCACCACCTGACCGGCTCGAGCCCCCGACCCTGGGCCGCCGACCTCCACCCCCGCCTCACGGTCGTCCACGGCCTGGCGCCGGAGGTGGCCGCCCCCCTCCGGGCCGCCATCGACGCCCTGGTCCGGGCCCGCATCAGCGGGCCCGAGCTGGCCGCCGCCGGCCTCGGGCGGGCGCGTCGTGGTCGACGGGGTCGACATCGCCCTGGAGGACATCGCCGAGCGGGCTCCCGGCCTGGTGCCCTCGAGCCCCCGCACCCACGCCGACCTGGTCGGTCCGCGCCGGGCCCTGGGCGCGGCCCGCGCCCGTGCCCTGGAGGCCGAGGTCGACGCGGCCGCCGCCACCCTCGCCGCGGCCGAGGCCGAGCTGGCCCGGGCCCGCGAGGGCTGGGCCGAGGCCCGCCGGGCCCGCACCGCCCGCGTCGCCGACGGCTGGCGCGACCGGGCCGACGCGGCCGCCGCCCTGCGCACCGCCCGCCGCCGCGCCGTCGACGCCACCGCGACCCCGCCGCCCCCGGCGCCCTCCGGGCCCGGGACGCCGACGGGCGATGCCGAGGTGCGCGCCCTCGCCGAGGAGCGCCTGGCCGCGGCCGAGGCCGCCGTGGCCGCCGCCACCGAGGCCCGCGACGAGGCCGAGGCCCTCCACGACCGGGCCGTGGCCGCGAGGCCGCGACGCCGAGGCCATGGTCCCGCTGCGCGCCGAGCTCGACGCCGTCGAGCACGAGCTGGCCCAGGCCCCGGCCCCGCCGCCGGTGTCGCCGGCCGAGCGCCGGGGCGCCACCGAGCGCCGGGCCGCCCTGGCCCACGACATCGACCAGATCGCCCTCGTGCCCACCGACCGCGTCGCGTCGCGCCCTCGACGGCGCTGCGGTCCACCAGGGCATCGCCGCGGTCGAGGCCGCCCAGGTGGCCGTCGAGTGGGAGCGGGTGCGCGACCTGGTCGCCGACCAGCAGGCCGAGGAGCCGCCGGCCCCGGCGTCGAGCATGTTCGCCCGGCCCGACGCCCCCACCGGCCCCGCGGTCGACGGGTCCCCGGAGCGGGTGCGTCGCCTGCGCGACCAGGTCGAGGCGGCCCGGCGGGCCATGGCCCAGGCCACCGCCACGGGCGGGCTCGACCCCGTCGACGTCGAGGCCCTGGAGGCCGCCCACGCCGAGGTGCTCGAGCCGCCTGGGAGGGCAGCGAGCGCCGCATCGGCGTGGGCAAGGCCCGGCGCCGGCTGGAGGAGGCCCAGCTGGCCGAGCGCGAGGTCCTGGGCCGTCTGGGCTTCGCCAGCTACACCGAGTTCATGATGTCGGGCCGGCCCGGCGGGGCGGCCGCGTCGCTCGACGTCGAGGACGCCCGCCGGACCCTGGCCGAGCGGAGGCGGACCTGGCTGCGGCCGAGGCCGCGGCCCGGGTGTCGGCCCCGGCGGCCGACCCCGCCCCGCGCGACGTGGGACCCCGACGCCGCCCGCGGCCGCATGGCGGCCACCCTCGACGCCCTGCGGGCGCGTGCCGCCGAGCTGCTGGGTGAGGAGCCCCGGCGACGACGTGGCCGCCCAGCCTGCGCGAGCGCATCGCCACCGACCCGGTGTCGGACCTGCGCCTGGCCCTCGACGAGGTGGGCCTGCCCCTGGGGGAGGTCCTCGTCCCGCGACGAGGTCCTGGCCCGGGCCCGGGCCTGGCTGCACCAGCAGGAGGGCGCCGCCGCCCGCCGGGCCGCCCTGGCCGCCGAGCGGGTCGAGGTCGAGGACCACCTGGCCCGGCTCGACGCGGCCGACGGTGCCCGGGCCGCCCGCCAGGCGCTGGAGCGCCGCCGCGACGCGCTGCGGGCCGAGGTGGCCGAGGGCTCGGCCGCCACCGGCGCCGTCGACGCGGCCGAGGAGCGCCTGGCCCACGACGCCGAGGACCTGGCTCGCGCCGTCGCCTCCCGCGACGAGGCCGCCGCCGCGCTCGCGCGCCCAGGCCGAGCGCCTCGCCCGGCGCCGCCCCGGCCGACGAGGCGCCCGCGGTCGACGTCGACCTGGCCGCCATCGAGGCCGATGCCCGCGACGCCCAGACCGCCCTCGACGTGGCCGTGTCCCACCTGCTGCCGACCGGTGGCGACGACGCCGACGCCGATGCCGACGTGGCCCTGGGCCGGGCCGAGGCCCGCCTGGAGATGGCCCGGATGGACCTGGCCGGCCTGGAGCGGGTCCGCACCCAGCGGGCCGCGGCCGGTGCCGCCGCCGACGACCCCGTCGACGCCGACGCCCTCGATCTGGCAGGTGCTGGCCCGCCTGGCCTCCCAGCGCGACGCGGCCGCCCCGGGCGGTCCCGGACCCACCCCCCTGGTGCTCGACGAGCCCTTCGGCGACCTCGACGCCGACGGCGTCGTGCGGGTGTGCGACGCCCTGGTCGGTCCGGTCTGCCGCGGTGCAGACGATCCTCGTCACCTCCCGCCCGGAGGTGGCCGCCTGGCTCGACGGCGTCGACGCCGAGGCCGCGGCCCTGGTCTCGGCGCAGCTCCGCGACGCCGGCGCGCCCACCTGACGCCGTCGCCCCCGCACCGTCCCACCGCTCGCGACGGGTGGCCCGAGCGACGGCCCCCACGGGGTGCGTACCATCGCGACGACCGACGACCCGACGGAGGTTCCGTGACTGCGATCACCGAGGACACGTTGCGCACGCTGGCCGGCTTCCGAGCCGAGGGGGTCCCGGTCACCACCTGCTACCTGGACGTGGACGGACGGCGATTGCTCACCCAGCGCGACGTCGAGCACGAGCTCGACACGGTCCTGCGCAGCGCCCGGCGCCCGCGCCAACGGCACCCCCTCGGTCCACGCCGACCTCGACCGCATCGAGGGCTACGTGCGCAACGGCTTCGACCGCTCCCGCGTGCGGGCCCTGGCCCTCTTCTCCTGCTCGGACCGCGGCCTCTGGGAGGTCGTGCCCCTGCCCGCCCGGGTGCGGAGCCGGGTCGTGGTCAACGACCTGCCGGCGGTGGGCCAGCTCGAGGCCATCGCCGAGGAGCGGTGCCGCTTCGGCGTGCTGCTGGTCGACCGCCAGCGGACCCGCATGTTCATCTTCGAGCTCGACGAGCTGGTCGAGACCACCGAGGCCCACGGCGAGCTGCCCCGCGACTACGACACCCGGGGCGAGCAGCGAGCGGGGCGACGTGCGGGGCCACGTCGACGCCCTGGCGTCGACCCACGTGCGCAACGCGGCCGCCCTCGCCTTCGCCTCGCCTCCAGGAGCACGGCTTCGAGCACCTCTGCCTCGGGCTGCCCCGACGACATGGCCGGCGAGGTGGAGGGCGCCCTCCACCCCTACCTGCGCCGAGCGCCTCCGGGGCCGCATCGGCGTCACCCCGCAGGCCTCGCTCGACGCCATCCGCACCGCCGCGGCGGCCATGGAGGAGTCCGCCGAGCGGGCCCGCGAGGCCGCCCTCGTCGCCCGGCTGCTCGACACCGGTCGGCTCCGGCGGTCGGGCCGTCACCGGTCTGCGGCCCGGTGCTGGGCGCCCTGGCCGAGCGCCGGGTCGACCACCTCATCGTGTCCCACGAGTACGAGCAGGAGGGCTGGCGCTGCCGCCAGACCGGGGCCCTCCACGCCGTCCGCCCCCGTCGCGACGAGGACCCCGCGTCGCTCCACCACGTCGAGGACGTGGTCGAGGAGGCCATCGACGACGCCCTCGGCCAGGGGGCCAAGGTCGAGATCTGCGTGGCCAGCGCGGACCTCGACGTGCACGGGCGCATCGGCGCCCTGCTCCGGTATTGACCGACCCCGGTCCCGGCGCCCCCCTCGTCGTGGGCCTCGACCTGGGCGGGACCAAGCTGCTGGGCCTGGCCCTCGACCCCGACGCACGCCGGTGCCGAGCCCCTGGCCGAGGCGCGGGTCCCCACGCCCGACGGCACCGTCGCCGTGCTCGACGCCCTGGCCGACCTGGCCGAGGACCTGCGCACCCGGGTCGCGCGCCGAGACCGGGCGCGACGTCCGGGCCGTCGGCCTCGGGCGCACCGGGCCTGGTCGACCGGGCCGGCACCTTCCGCTACGGCCCCAACCTGCCCGGGGTGGAGGGCGTGGCCCTGGGCGCCGAGCTGGGCGAGCGCCTGGGACTGCCCGTGGTCGTCGACAACGACGCCACCTGCGCGGCGTGGGGCGAGCACGAGCGGGGCGCGGCCCGGGGCCGCAACCACTCGCTCTGCATCACCCTGGGCACCGGCATCGGCGCGGGCATGACGGTGAAGGGCGAGATGCTCCGCGGGGCCTACGGCTTCGCCGGCGAGCCCGGCCACATGGTCGTCGACCCCGACCGGCCCGGAGTGCCCCTGCGGCCGCCGGGGCTGCTGGGAGCGCTACGCCTCCGGCACCGGGCTCGGGCCGCCTGGCCCGCGGGGCGGTGCGAGCGGGGTGACGCCCGCCGTCGACGCCGCGGTTCGTGGCCGAGGCCGGCGGGTCGGTCGACGACCGTGACCGGCGAGCACGTGGTGGCCGCGGCCCGGACCGGCGACGCCGCGGCGCGGGCGGTGCTCGACGAGTTCGCCGACTGGGTGGGGCTGGGCCTGGCCAACCTGGTCAACGTCCTCGACTCCGAGGTGGTGGTGATCGGCGGCGGCGTGTCGGCCGACGCCGACCTGTTCCTCGACCGGGCCCGGGCGCGGGTGCGCGAGCTGGTGCTGGGCGGCGAGCCACCGCCCCCGCGTGCCGATCGTGGCCGCCCGTCTGGGCGAGCGGGCCGGGGCCGTCGGGGCCGCCCTGCTGGCCGCCCTGCGCACCTGAGCACCGACCTCCGCAGAAGGCTCACGTCCGGCCCGCTCTCGCCGATCCGAGAGACGTGGCCCCCAGTGACACGAACGGGCCCGGCGGACGCGACGGCGTGCCCGAGGCGCGCACCGACGGCGCTCCACCGAGGCTGTCCCGCCCCCTGGAAGAGGAGGTGCGGAACCCCTTCGCGCCCGTCGACCTCCCGCCCCCGGCCGGACTCCCGGCCGCTCCGCCGCGGCCCCTGACCCGGGCCCCGGGCCCCGCGTCGTCGCCCGATCCCTCGCCGCTGGTGCCCGGACACCCCGCCCCCTCGGCCCTCGGCACCGACCCCGCACCGGACGCGCCCGGCGCCGGCCCGGGCCCGGTCCCCGCCCACCCCTTGTTCGGGGCGGTGGACCCGATCCCTGCGGCCGCCCGGCCCGAGCCGACCGCGCCGGTGGCGCCGACCGATCCGCCCGCCCCCGCCGGCTGGCCCACCTCGGGACCTCCGTCGCCCGCCGTGGCATCGGCCCCCGCCCCGACGGCCGCGCCCGCCGGTGGGCCCCCGGCGGCGTGGCCCGCGTCCGCGCCGGCCGCGCCGGCCTCGGACCCCTCGGCCGCGGCCTGGCCTCGGGCCTGGTCGGCCCCCGCACCGGCATCCCCCGGCGGACCTCCGGCCGGGCCGCCGCCCGGGACGCCCCCTGGCGGTGGTCTGCCCCCGACGGGGCCTCCGTCGGCCTGGTCCCTCCCCGGCACCGGTGCGCCGCCGCCCCCGACCGGTCCGGCCAGGACGCCCCGGGGCCCCTGGCTGCTCATCGCCGTGGCCGCCGTGGTGCTGGTGGCGGTGGCCGCCGGCGTGGTGGTCCTCGGCGGCGGCGACGCCCGGCCTCCGGCCGAGGCCGCCCCGCCGACCACGTTCCCCTCCGCGTGGGACCCCGAGGTCGCGCCCATCGCCGAGTGGGTCGCCGACGAGCGGGACCTGACCTTCGACCACCCCGTCGAGGTGGAGATGCTCAGCGAGGAGGAGTGGCTGGCCGAGGCCGACGACGCCGCCGCCCTGGAGGAGGAGGGCGACGTCGAGGAGGCCGAGCAGGCCGTGGCCCTGATGCGGGCCCTGGGCTGGTCACCGGCGAGGTCGACCTGGAGGCGGCGGGCGCCGACCTCGGCGGCGAGGGCGTGCTGGCCTACTACTCGCCCGACGAGCAGAAGATCTACGTGCGGGGCACCGAGCTGACGCCGGCGGTGCGGGTGACCCTCGCCCACGAGCTCACCCACACCCTCCAGGACCAGCACTTCGACCTGGGCCGGGTCAGCGACGAGGACTTCGAGCGGGGCGAGACGCTCCGGGCCCTGGGGGAGGGCGACGCCGAGCGCATCGAGGACGCCTACGTGGAGTCGGAGCTCACCGCCGAGGAGCGGACCGCCTACGAGGAGGAGTCCTCGCAGGGGGCCGACGAGGCCGGGGAGGTCGCTCGACGAGACCGTCCCCCCCGTGCTCCAGACCTTCTCCGCCGCGCCCTACGTGCTGGGCCAGGCCTACATCGACCAGCTCCTCGCCCTGGAGACCGCCGCCGCCATCGACGACGCCCTCACCACCCCGCCCAGCGAGGGGAGCTGATGTTCCCGTCCACCGCCGACACGGCGGCGGCCGACGAGGTGACGGTGACCGCCGCCGCGCCCGACGGCGCCGAGGTGCTCGAGGAGGACACCTTCGGCCCCCTGGCCTGGTACCTGCTGCTGGCCGCCCGCGGGGACGCCCCCGCCGCCCTCGAGGCCGTGCACGGCTGGGGCGGCGACCACCTCGTCTCCTACCGCCAGGACGGCGACGCGTTGCGCCGCGCTGGTGGTCGTCGGGCGACACCCCGGCCGACACCGCCGCCTTCCTCACCGCCCTCCAGGGCTGGGCCCGGGCCATGCCCGAGGGCGCCGCGCCAGGTGGACGACACCGGTGGCGAGGTGCGGCTGCACCTCCTGCGACCCGGGCGCGGCGGCGCCGGGCGGTCCCGGACCCGACGACGAGGTCCTCACCTGGCCGCTGGTGCGCACCTAGCTGGAGACAGAGCTGCGCCAGACCGGGCGCCACCGCGGCCCAGGCCGACTGCGCCGCCGGTCGGCTGCTCACCGGCCTCACCCTCGACGAGCTCACCGGGCCCGGAGGGGGCGACCGACCCGGCCCTCCAGGCCCGCATCGCCCAGGCCGTGGCCGTCTGCCGCTGACCCCCTCGTCCGCCCCCGGGCACGCGCCCCGGCCGGTCGGACCGCGGGCGGCGAGCGGCGGGGCCGGGTCGGGGGGGCGTCAGCCTCCCTCGGCGTCGTCTCGGGCCCGGGTGCGGCTGCGCTCGATCTCGGCCAGGGCCGCGTCGCGGCCCTCGAAGCCCCGCACGTCAGCCCACTTGCCCGGCTCCAGCTCCTTGTAGATCGAGAAGAAGTGCTCGATCTCCCGGGTCAGGTGGCCGGGCAGGTCCTCCACGTCCTGGACCTGCTCCCACCGGGGGTCGTCGGCCACCACGCAGATGACCTTGGCGTCGGGCCCGGCATCGTCCTCCATCCAGAACACGCCCACCGGGCGGGCGCCGATCACGCAGCCCGGGAAGGTGGGTTCGTCCATGATCACGAGGGCGTCGAGGGGGTCACCGTCCTCGCCCAGGGTCTCGTCGATGAACCCGTACTCCGCCGGGTAGACGGTGGCCGAGAAGAGCCGCCGGTCGAGGCGGATGCGACCCGTCTCGTGGTCGAGCTCGTACTTGTTGCGGCTGCCCCGGGGGATCTCCACGATCACGTCGATCACGTCCATGGCGGCGATCCTCGCACCCCGAGGCCGGCGGCGCGGGCCGCTCACCGGGCCGTCGGCGCCCGGCCGCGATCCCGCTGGGGGGGCCGGGGGGTCGGTTGTAGGGTGCCGGGATGGAGTTCCGCCGGATCTCGTCGCTGCCGCCCTACGTCTTCACCATCATCGACTCGCTGAAGGTGCAGGCCCGTCGCGACGGCCAGGACGTCATCGACCTGGGCTTCGGGAACCCCGACCTGCCCTCGCCCGAGATCGCCGTCGAGAAGCTGGCCGAGGCGGCCCGCAACGCCCGCAACCACCGGTACTCCTCCAGCCGGGGCCTCCCGAAGCTGCGCGAGGCGGTGGCCGACCTCTACATCCGGCGCTTCGGCGTGGCCCTCGACCCCGAGCGCGAGGTGCTCACCACCATCGGGGCCAAGGAGGGCTTCAGCCACCTCATGTGGGTGCTGCTCGGCCCCGGCGACTCGGCCCTCGTGCCCTCGCCGTCGTACCCCATCCACATCTGGGGCCCGCTCTTCGCCGGCGCCGGGGTGCAGTACATCCCCATGGGCGGCGCCGACCGCGACCTCATCGGCGAGATCACCGAGGCCATCGACAGCGCCTGGCCCCGCCCCCGGGTGCTCGTCGTCTCCTTCCCCCACAACCCCACGACCACCTGCGTCGACCTCGACTTCTTCCAGCGGCTGGTGGACCTGGCCAAGGAGAAGGAGATCGTCATCGTCCACGACAACGCCTACGCCGACCTGGGCTTCGACGGCTACCAGCCCCCGTCGATCCTCCAGGCCGAGGGGGCCAAGGACGTCGCCGTCGAGCTCTACTCGATGACCAAGTCGTTCTCGATGGCCGGCTGGCGCGTGGCCTACCTGGTCGGCAACGCCGAGATCGTGGCCGCCCTCCAGAAGCTCAAGTCCTACCTCGACTACGGCACCTTCCAGCCCGTGCAGATCGCCGCCACCGTCACCCTCAACGAGGCCCAGGACCACCCCACCGAGGTCCAGCAGATCTACCAGCGGCGCCGCGACGCCCTGTGCGACGGCCTGGCCCGCATCGGCTGGGAGATGACCCCGCCCCAGGGCACCATGTTCGCCTGGGCGCCCATCCCCGAGCCCTACCGGGAGATGGGCTCGGTCGAGTTCTGCTCCTTCCTGGTCCGCGAGGCCCAGGTCGCCACCTCGCCCGGCGTCGGCTTCGGCCCCGGCGGCGAGGGCCACGTGCGCTTCGCCCTCATCGAGAACGAGCAGCGCATCGGCCAGGGCATCCGCAACATGAAGCGCGCCCTCACCAAGCTCGGCTGAGGACTGCCCGCGGCCCACCCCCTGCGATCACCGCCACCAGCCGAGGGACAGGCTCAGCGGGACGCAGGTCGCCGGGAAGACGATGGCGTAGCCGAAGATCCCGATGCTGCGCCACGTGATGCGTCCGACGACGGGACCGACGAGCCCGGCGAGGGACAGGACCCCGCTGGCCGCCAGGCCGACCTGCACCAGGCCGTGGCGGTCGAAGGCGGGGATGGCGAAGAGGGCCGCGAGCGGGAAGAAGACGTCCCAGGCGACGATGTCGATGGCGTAGAGCGTCGAGGGCCATCGGAACCCGAAGAGCCGCTCGTGGCCGGGGAAGGTGCCGGGGTCGAGCTGTCGAGCCACGGTCAGCTCGACGAAGTGCACGACCGAGGTGGTGGCGGCGGTCGCCAGCATCCAGGCCAGCGCGACCAGGGCGTAGGCCCGGGCACCGGGGGTGCGCTCTGGTGGATGGCTACCGCCAGGATGACCATGACGGGGGCCATCACCAGGATGAGGATCTCGGCCACCGCCAGGTGGGGATCGCGCACCGGGTCCCTCAGGTTGCGGTTGGAGGCGAACCCACTGACGATGGCAACGACGTAGGCGACCCCTAGGACCAGCTGCGCCCGGGCGGCCCAGACACCGAGCGCGGGGGCGAGGTCGTCCACTCCGGCCATTCTGCCTGCCTCGGCTGTGTCCGGGCTGGGCTCGGCTCGGCGTGGTCACGGCCCGGCACGAGGACTGGCGCCACCTCACGTTCGGTCGTCGGGAGCGTGACGGAGGGTGGCTCTGCGCCGCAGCCGCGCATCATGCCCGGCGGGCGGCGGCACCGTCCATCCTGACGGCCGGCGCTCGTTGCGCCTCGGATCTGACCGTCACACCCCCTCCGTACTGTTGGGGCATGACCTCGATCGCCACCCCTGAGCTGCATGCGGCGGCGGCTGCGGCTGCGGTGCGGGACGGGTTCGAGGAGGAGCTGGCGGGGGTGGCGGGGGTCCGCAACGCGGCCGAGGCCCGGTTGGTGGGTCTGGTGGTGCGGGCGGTGGCGGAGGGCCTGTGGGAGGGGCACCGCATCCACACGCCGGTGCAGTGGTTGATGTGGCGAGCGGGGGTGGCTCGGTCCGACGGCGGTGCGGGTGGTGGGCCTGGCGAGGCGGGCCCCGGAGCTGCCGGTCACGATGCGGAAGTTCGGCGAGGGCCGGTTGTCGTCAACCTGGGGCGCACCAAGCACATCGTCCCCCGCCGGATCCGCCGGCTCATCGAGCACCGCGACCGCGGGTGCCGGGTCCCGGGCTGTGACCAGAGCTGGTGGCTCCAGGTCCACCACATCGTCCACTGGGAAGACGACGGGGTCACCGACACCCACAACCTCCTCTGCCTCTGCAGCAGGCACCACCGGCTCCACCACGAGGGCCTGTTGGGCATCACCGGCAACGCCGATGACCCGAACGGGGTGGTCTTCACCGACGCCGCCGGGCACCGGATGGCCGGCGCCACCCGGGCCCGGCCCCCCAAGGCCTGCGACATGCCCACCGTCGCCGCCTACCAGGGGCCCACCGGCGAACGCCTCGACCGCGACGCCGTCTTCTTCACCCCCACCCGGCCCACCGCAGCTGACCCGGCCGATGGTGCTGACGACGACGACACCGGCGACGCCGACGAGTCCCCACCCGCCCGCCGCCGACGAGCCCGCTGCCACACCAACGCCCGCACCACCGGCGACGGCCCCACCACCCCCCGAGGCCCACCCGCCACCTGACCTGGTGGTGGTCGTCCCTCTCACCCGTCAGGCGGGTGGTCCCCCACATGGGCGGGCGGGGTCGGTACGGTCGCCGGGGCGTCACACCACGACCAGGGGGACCCGATGACGGGCAGTCCGTTCCACCGCGCACGCACGCAGGGGCGCCGTCGGGCGCGCGCCGGTGCGGTCCTCGCCGTCGCCGTGCTGCTCGCGGCGGCGTGCTCCGGCGACGACGACGGGACCGACGCGGCCTCGTCGACCACCGAGGCGGCCGGGGCCTCCACCACACACGGAGCCGACAGCACCACCACGACGGCCGACGACGGGGGCGGGGCCGGCGACGTCACCGTGACGCCCCTCCTGCTGCGCCAGGACGGACCCGACGTGCGGGTCGTGAAGGGGTCCGACGGCGCCTTCCACGTCCTCTACTCGACGATCCTGGAGAACGTCACCTCGCTGGAGCTCACCGTGACCGAGGTCGAGGTCCTCGACGGCGACGAGGTGGTGCTCGACCTCCAGGGCGACGACGCGGCCGCGGTGGTCGAGGTCCTCGGGACCCGGGAGGCGGCGGCCGAGATCGGCCCGGCCCAGGTGGCCAGCGCCTTCCTCACCCTGTCGTTCGCCTCCGAGGACGAGGTGCCCACCACGCTCACCCACCGGGTGACGGTGGCCGCCGAGCAGCTCCCCGGGGGCGGGGCCACCACCACGGGGGCCGAGACCACCGTCGACCCCGACCTCCCGGTGCCGGTCCTGGGCCCGCCCCTCGCCGCGGGGAGCGGCTACGTGGCGGCCGACGGGTGCTGCACCTCGACCCGCCACATCCGGGCGCCCATCCCGCTCGACAACCAGCTCTTCTTCGCCCAGCGCTACGCCATCGACTGGGAGCAGGTCAACGACGCCGACCAGTTCAGCGAGGGCGACCCGAGCCAGCCCGAGAGCTACCTGATCTACGGCACCGACACCCTCGCCGCGGCCGACGGCACCGTGGTCAGCGTGCTCGACGGCCTCGACGACCAGGTGCCCGGCGAGCTGCCCGGCACGGCCCTGGCCCTCGACCAGGTCGACGGGAACTCGGTGGTCATCGACATCGGCGACGGGCTCTACGTGATGTACGCCCACATGCAGAACGGGTCGATCCAGGTCGCCGAGGGCGACGAGGTCACCCAGGGCACCGTGCTGGGCAAGGTGGGCAACACCGGCAACAGCTCGGCCCCGCACCTCCACCTGCACGTGATGGACGGTCCGTCGCCCCTCGCCTCGAACGGCGTGCCCTACGTGATCGACTCCTTCGAGATCACCTCGGCCATCGCCTCGACCGACGCCCTCGACGAGGTCGAGAACGAGGGCGAGCCGGCCGACACGGTCCCCGCCGAGGGATCCGGCGCGCACACCGACGAGCTCCCCCTCGACCTCAGCATCGTCACCTTCCCCTGACCCACGGGGCGACCGGCTGGCGGGCGGGCGCGACCGTCAGTCGGTGGTGGTGGCCGGGGCGGCCAGGATGCCACCGATGCAGAAGCGCACGGCGGCATCGATCACCGGCGTGGGGTCGGCGCCGGGGTCGGCGTTGATCAGCGTGGCGCTCAGGTGCTGGGTGACGCCCACGACCGAGCGGGCCAGCAGCTCGGGGTCGGCCTCGGGGATGCGGCCCTCGGCGATGGCCCGGGCCAGGGGCGCGGCCGCGTCGCGGGCCGCGGTGGCCTCGCCCTTGCGGATGCCGGGGGCGAAGCGCTCCTCGGTGGCGGCGAAGCGGATGAGGGTCATCACCTCGCGGTGGGCCGCCATCCACTCCATGCCCGAGCGGATGCCCCGCTCCATCTGCTCGACGGGGTCCTCGACGCCGGCGATGGCGTCGCGCTGGGTGCCGGCGCCGGGCCTTCTGGCCCGTCCGGAGGATCTCGGTGAGCAGGCGCCTCCTTGGACGGGAAGTACCAGTAGAAGACGCCCTTGCCCACGCCCACGGCGTCGACCACGTCGGCCACCGAGGTGGGGTGGTAGCCCTGCTCGGCGAACAGGCGGGTGGCCACCTCGACGATCTGGCGCCGGCGCTCCTCGCCCCGGGCGGTCAGCTGGCGCGTCGTCGGTCCCCACGACGGCCACGGTACATCCCTTGACCGCCTGGTCAAGGAACCCGGTCCCCGAGAGGCAACGGAGGCGTCCCCGGGCGGAAACACCTCGTTCACACGCCCTCCGTAGGTTCCCAGGCCATGGAGACCTACGTCGTCCGAGTCTGGCTGCCCGACCGTCCCGGCGCCCTGGGGGCGGTGGCCAGCCGCATCGGTGCCGTCCGGGGGGACGTCGTCGGCATCGACATCCTGGAGACCGGCGACGGGCGTCGCCGTCGACGAGCTGGTCGTGCGCCTGCCCCAGGGCTCGCTGGTCGACCTCCTGGTCGACGAGGTGCAGGAGGTCGACGGGGTCAACGTCGAGGACGTCCGCAAGGTGGGCGAGGCGGGCCGCGACCCCCGCCTCGACGCCCTGGAGACCGCCGCCATCCTCTGCGGGGCCGACACCATGGACGAGCTGCTCCAGGCCCTGGTCGTGCACGGCAGCCGCACCCTCGGCGCCGAGTGGACCGCGGTGGTCGACCTCGTGCGGCCGGCGACGGTGCGGGTCACCGCCGGCCCGGCCCCCACCGAGGCCTGGCTGGCGGCCTTCGTGGCCGGGGCCCGGGCCGGCGGCGACGAGCAGCCGACCGGGGCCGAGGACGTGGCCTGGGCCCCGCTGCCCGGGGTCGACCTGGCCCTGGTGGCCGGGCGGCGCGACACGCCCTTCCGGGCCAAGGAGCGACGGCAGGTCGCCGCTCTTGCCCGCGTGGCCGGCACCCGGGCCCGCGAGGTCGGCCGCACCCGTTCCCGGCGGGCCCACCCCAGCACCGCCACGACCGCCCCCGGCTGACCCGACCCCCGGAGGAGACCCCATGACCGAGCCCACCCCCTCGCCCGCCCTGGTGAAGACCGGGCTCGTCCGCCCGCCCCGCCGTCGCCCCACGCCGCCCGACCATGGAGCGGCGCGGCCGCTGGTCGCCGCCGGCGCCGCCGTCGCAGTAGGCGGCGCCCTCAGCCCTCGTCGGCGGCCCAGGCCCGCGGAGCGGCCCACGGCCTCCAGCCACGGTCGTGCAGGGCATCGGCCGCGCTCCGGTCGGTGATCGGGCTGCCACCGGGCTCGTCGCCCAGCCCAGAGGTCGGCTCAGCTCGTCGGTCGAGGACCACACCCCCTCGGCCAGCCCGGCCAGGTAGGCGGCGCCCAGGGCGGTGGTCTCGGGCACCGCGGCCCGACGGACCGGGCACGCCCAGCTGGTCGGCCTGGAGCGCAGCAGCAGGGGGGCGGCGGAGGCCCCGCCGTCGGCCCGCAGCTCGGTGACCGCGTGGCCGCTGGCCGCGGTCATGGCGTCGACCACGTCGCGGGTCTGCAGGGCCATGGCCTCGAGCACGGCCCGGGCCAGGTGGGCCTGGGTGGTGCCCCGGGTGATGCCGATGAGCAGGCCCCGGGCGTAGGGGTCCCACCACGGGCTGCCCAGGCCGGTGAAGGCGGGCACGAGGAACACGCCGTCGGTGCTCGTCGACCGTCTCGGCCAGCGGGCCCGACCTCGGCCGGCCTCGGTCGATGAGCGCCCAGGCCGTCGCGGAGCCACTGGACGGCGGACCCGGTGGAGAAGATGGCGCCCTCGTAGGCGTAGTCGGTGCGCAGCGCCGCCGTCGCCGTCGGGCAGGGTCCAGGCCACCGTGGTGAGCAGGCCGTCGACCGGCTCGGGGCAGGTGTCGCCCACGTTCATGAGCACGAACGACCCGGTGCCGTAGGTGTTCTTGGTCATGCCCGGGGCGAAGCAGGCCTGGCCGAAGAGGGCGGCCTGCTGGTCGCCGGCGATGCCGCTGATGGGGATGCCGGCCGGGCAGGCCGCCGTCGGCGCCGGTGACGCCGAAGCGGCCCGAGGTGGGCCGGACCTCGGCCAGGGCCGAGCGGGGCACGCCGAAGAGGGCGCACAGCTCGTCGGACCACTCCAGGGTGCGGATGTCGAAGAGCATGGTGCGGCTGGCGTTGGAGGCCTCGGTGGCGAACACCTCGCCGCCGGTCAGGTTCCAGAGCAGCCAGCTGTCGACGGTGCCCAGGCACAGGTCGGGACCGGCCTCCACGCCGCCCTCGCTGCAGCAGCCACTCGACCTTGGTGGCCGAGAAGTAGGGGTCGAGCACCAGGCCGGTGGCGGGCTGCGATCAGCGTCCAGCGCCCCCTGCTCGCGGAGCTCGTCGCAGCGGGCCGCGGTGCGGCGGTCCTGCCAGACGATGGCCCGGTGGAGGGGCCGGCCGGTGCGGCGGTCCCAGGCCACCACCGTCTCGCGCTGGTCGGTGATGCCGAGGGCGGCGACCGGCTGGTCGAGGTCGGTCGATCAGCTCGGCGGGTGACGGCCACGACGGCCGTCCAGATCTCGGTCGGCGTCGTGCTCCACCCACCCGGGGCGGGGGAAGTGCTGGGTGAACTCCTGGTACCGGTAGCCGGCGGGCCGGCCGGCCTCGTCGACGGCGAAGGCCCGCACCCCGGTGGTGCCGGCGTCGAGGGCGATGACCACTGCCATGGCGCCGGACGATAGGGGTCGGCGGCGACCGGTAGTGTCGGACCGCTCCGGTGGCGTCGGCCGGCTCGACCCGCCGACGAGGAGGACCGATGGTGCGACTGGGCGTGCTGACCAGCGGGGGCGACTGCCCCGGGCTGAACGCGGTGATCCGCGCCGTGGTCCGCAAGGTCGAGCGCCACCTCGACGGCACCGTGATCGGCTTCCACGACGGCTACCTGGGCCTGATGGAGGACCGCTACGACGTCCTCACCATCGACCGCTGCCGGGGCATCCTGCCCCGGGGCGGCACCATCCTGGGCACCAGCCGCCACCAGCCCTACGGCACCGCCCGACGGCGTGGACCGGGTGCGGGCCACCATGGCCCGCCGGGGCCTCGACGGCCTGGTGGTCATCGGCGGCAACGGCAGCCTGGGCGCGGCCCGCGACCTGGGCCAGCGACGGCGTCCCGGTGGTGGGGGTGCCCAAGACCATCGACAACGACCTGGGCGCCACCGAGGTCACCTTCGGCTTCGACACCGCGGTGGCCACCGCCACCGACGCCATCGACCGCCTCCACACCACCGCCGAGAGCCACGACCGGGTGATGCTGGTCGAGGTCATGGGCCGCCACGTGGGCCACATCGCCACCTGGGCGGGCATCGCCGGCGGGCGCCACCATGATCCTCGTCCCCGAGGAGCCCTTCGACATCAACGAGGTGTGCGACACGCTGCGCCGGCGCCACGACCAGGGCCGCTACGCCTCGATCGTCGTGGTGGCCGAGGGGGCCATGCCCGGTCGAGGGCGGCGACTTCGCGCTGCCCGACCCCGGCCTCGACCAGTTCGGCCACCAGCGCCTCGGCGGCATCGCCCACCTCCTGGCCCCCGAGATCGAGGCCCGCACCGGCTTCGAGACCAGGGTGGTCGTGCTCGGCTACGTCCAGCGGGGCGGCTCGCCCACCGCCACCGACCGGGTGCTGGCCAGCCGCTTCGGCGTGGCCGCGGCCGAGGCCGCGGACGACGGGGCCTGGGGGACGATGGTGGCCATCCGGGCCGGCCAGGTGGTCCGGGTGCCCCTCGCCGAGGCGGTGGCCGAGCCCAAGGTCGTGGCCCGCGACATCCACGACGTGGGCAAGGTCTTCTTCGCCTGATGGTCCCGGTCGAGGTCCTGACCGCGGCCCGCAGCGAGTCCCTCCAGCGCCGGGTCGCCGGCGGCCTGCAGGCCCTCGGGCGTGCGCGTCGGCGACCGCGTGGTGGTGCCCGCGCCCGACCCGGCGGCGGGCCTGGCCGCGGGGACGGTGCTCTCCGCGGTGCTGGGCGCCCTGCGGGTCGGGCATCGTGCCGGTCGTGCTCCACGGCGGCCTGCTGGCCGAGGAGCGGGCCCCGCTGGTGGCCGACGCCGACCCCGCGCCTCGACCTCGGCGCCGCCCGACCTGGCGGCCCTGGCCGACCGAGCGGGCCCCCGACCGACCTGGCTCCCGACCCCCTGGCCCGGCCGCTGCACTACACCTCGGGCACCACCGGGCGGGCCAAGGGGGTGTGGTCCGGGGTGCTGGCCGAGCCGCGGCTGCGGCCGCCCTGCGGGCCGAGGAGGCCGACCTCTGGGGCTTCGCCCCCGACGACGTCCACCTGGTGTGCTCGCCGCTGTACCACTCGGCCCCGATCCGCTTCGCCGCCGGCACCCTGCTGGTCGGGGGCACGGTGGTGCTGCCGGAGCGCTTCGACGCTCGCCACCGTCGCCGCCGCTGCTCGCCGACGGGGCCGACGGCGCCGGCCGCCCCACCTCCACCTTCTGCGTCCCCGCCCACCTCCAGCGCCTGTTCGCCGCTCGACGCGCCGGTGCGGGCCCCCGGCCTCCGGCTGCTGGCCCACGCCGGCGCGCCCTGCCCGCGCGCCGCTCAAGGAGCGGGCCCTGGCCACCTTCCCCGCCGGGTCGGTGTGGGAGTTCTACGGCTCGACCGAGGGCCAGCTCACCGCCTGCGGGCCCGACGAGGCCGCCGCCCACCCCGGGAGCGTGGGCCGGGCCCGGCCGGGGCGGTCGCTCCGCCTCGACCCCGACGGCACGATCTGGTGCGCGGTGCCGGCCCACGCCCGCTTCTCCTACTGGCGCGACCCGGCCCGCACCGCGGCGCGTGGCGGGCCGACCGCTTCACCGTGCGGTGACCTGGGCCGGCGTCGACGACGACGGGTACCTCTGGCTCGACGGCCGCCGGGACGACCTGATCATCAGCGGCGGCGTGAACGTGTACCCGCTGGAGGTGGAGCAGGCCCTCGAGGGGCGGCCGGGGGTCGACGAGGTGGCGGTGTTCGGCGTCGACGACGAGCGGTGGGGCCAGCGGGTGTGCGTCGCCTACACCGGGACGGCGGGCCCCGACGCGGTGCTGGCCCACGCGGCCGCCCACCTGGCCCCGCACAAGCGGCCCAAGGAGGTCCACCGCGTCGACGGCCCTGCCCCTCACCCCGCACCGGGAAGCTGCGGCGCCTCGACCTCCCCGGGCTGCTCGGGCCTGGCGGTGAGCGGGGCGTCAGACGCTGGGGTCGAGGTCGCGGTAGTCGTCTGCGGTGACCTGGGCCTTGGGATCGCCGTCGGTGGGCACGTCGGCGATGGGCTTGCCCTCGACCTCGAAGCCGGACGCTGTTGACCTGGTCCAGGTCGGTGGCGGTGAGGACCACCTGGGCGTAGGCGCCGATCTCGTCGGGCCCCTGCAGGTCGCTCCACTCCGTCGCTCAGGTCGATGGTGAGCCGGCCGCCCTCCTCGAGCGGTCGCTGCGATCAGGGTGGTGCCCTGGGGGATCAGGCTCAGGAGGCCGCGGTCGAGCTCCTCCTGGGTCGGGCCCTCGAAGAGCGTCTCCAGCACGGTGGCGGGGTGGGCGGGCCGTCGAGGTTGCGCGAGCACCTCCACGAGGCTGGCGTCGTCGTCGGCTCGGGGCGTCGGCGGAGTCGTCCGACGGCGTGCTCAGGTACACGCTGGCGACGTTGGATGACGGTCCCGACGACGAGGCGGGCGGCGCGGTGGTGGTGCTCTCGGCGGTGATGGCGCGGGGCTCGTCGTCGGTGGGCACGCCGCACGGCGCCGACGAGCAGGGCGGCGACGAGGGCCAGGGCCAGGCCGAGGGCGACCGGGGCCCGGCGGGCCCAGGCGCGGGTCGCGGGCTCATGCCCGGGTCACCGGGAGCTGGACGACGAAGCGGGCGCCGGGCTCGGCCGTCGGGGCGGTCCTCCACCCAGGCCCGGCCGCCGTGGAGGCGGGCGTGCTCGGCCACCAGCGAGAGGCCCAGGCCCACGCCGTCGCCCGAGGCGCTGCGGCGCCCGGCCCCGCCACCCCGCGAGAAGCGGTCGAAGATGCGGCCGCGGTCCTCGACGGGGACCCCCGGTCCGTCGTCCTCGACCGCCAGGCGGACGGGGTCGCCGTCGGCCTCGACGCCGACCCGGGTGGCGCCGCCGCCGTAGGCCTCGGCGTTGCCCAGCAGGTTGTCGAGCATGCGCACCAGCCGGCGCTTGTCGGCCCGGACGCACGACGTCGTCCAGGCCGGGGTCGAGGTCGAGACCAGGTCGTCGGGGACGTCGCGCCGCTGGGCCACCGCCTGGCGGACCAGCTCGGGCAGCGACACCTCGTCGAGCGACAGGCGGGCCACGCCGGCGTCGAAGCGGGAGATCTCCAGGAGGTCGTCGACCAGCTGCTGGAACCGGGCCACGTCGGCGTCCATCAGGTCGAGGGCCGAGCGCGACGCGTCGTCGGGCATCTCCTCGCGCCGCGAGGCCAGCACCGACACCGAGGCGGCGAGGGTCATCAGCGGGCTCCGCAGCTCGTGGCTCACGTCGGACGCGAAGCGCCCGTCGCGGTCGATGCGCTCCTCCAGGGCCTGGGCCATGTGGTTGAACGAGGTCACCAGCACGTTGAGGTCGGGGTCCTCGGTGCCCTCCAGCCGGGTGTCGAGGCGCCCGCCGGCGATGGCCTCGGCGGCCAGGCCCACGTTGGCGAGCGGGCGCAGGGTGCGGCGGCTGAGCCAGTAGCCGAGGGTGCCGCCCACCAGGGTGGTGACCACCGAGGCCCCGAACAGCGAGATGCCGCAGGGACTCCAGGGTGTCCTGGAGCTCGGCGAAGGAGACGATCTCGTAGTAGGCGGCCCGGCCCGTCGTTGATCGGGATGCCGACCACCAGCTCGGGCTCGCCGTCGATGCGTGACCCGCATGCGCACCGACTGGCCGTCGGCCACCGGCCTGCTTCACCGAGTCGGGGACGACCGACGGGCCCGAAGGTGGTCTGCAGCGGCGGCGGTGGTGCCGTCGGGCCAGCTCCACCGACGGCCGGGAGCTGGTGGCCGGGTGTCGAGCGAGGCGAGCGCAGCGTTGCAGCTCGCCGGCTGTCCTGGCGTCGGCCTCGACCCGGCGGGCCATCGCCGGTCGAGTTGCGACGTGGCCTGGCTGATGGCCGCCGCCTCGCGCTGGTTGATGAGGTTCTCCCGGGTGAGGCCCCAGGTGGTGCCGGCCATCAGGGCCGAGAGGATGGCTGCGGTGGCGGCGAAGGCGAAGGTGATGCGGGCCCGCAGGCCCGAGGCGGGCGGGCGTCGGCATCCGGCGGCGACGGGCGCCGGCGCCGACCCCGGGCGTCGACCGCCGTCGACCCGTCGAGGTCGGCGACGGTCGGCGCCTCGCGGGCCTCGGCGTCCGGTCCGGAGGTGAAGTGCGCACGGGCCTAGGTCTGGAGCTTGTAGCCCAGGCCGCGGACGGTGACCACGTGGCGGGGGTTGGCCGGATCGGCCTCGACCTTGGTCCGCAGCCGGCGGACGTGGACGTCGACCAGGCGACCGTCGGCGAAGTAGCCGTGGCCCCACACCCGCTCGAGCAGGACCTCGCGGGACAGCACCCGTCCGGGGCTGTTGGCCAGCTCGAGCAGCAGGCGGAACTCGGTCTTGGTGAGGTGGACCTCCTCGTCGTCGCGACGGACGACGCCCTCCTCGGGGACGATCTCGAGGTCGCCGAAGCGGAGGTGGGTGGCGCCGGAGTCGGTGGTGCGGGCCCGGCGCAGCATGGCCCGGATCCGGGCCGAGAGCTCCTTGGGGGCGAAGGGCTTGGTCAGGTAGTCGTCGGCGCCGGCCTCGAGGCCGGCCACGATGTCGTGGGTGTCGTCGCGGGCGGTGACCATGATGATGGGCACGTCGCTGGTGCGCCGGATGGACCGGCACACCTCGAAGCCGTCGACGCCGGGCAGCATGATGTCGATCAGCACCACGTCGCTGGGGGCCTGGGCGAAGAGCTCGAGGGCGTCCTCGCCGGTGTCGGCCTCGTCGACCTTCCAGCCCTCGTCCTCGAGGGCCAGCTTGACCGCGGTGCGGATGCGCTCGTCGTCTTCGACGGTGAGGATGCGGGTCGCCACCCCTGCATCGTGCCTCATGGCGAGCCGGTGCGTCGCGCACCCCGAGGTCGGTGCGCCGGGTCACGGGCCTCAGGCCGTCGTCGGCGCCCGGCCGCGGCGACGAGGTCGCGGCAGCGGGCGCCGAACAGGCCCGGGGCCGGCGGCCACGATGCAGGCGTCGGGCAGGCCGGCGGGCAGCGGCGACGTCGCCGACCGTGCCCACCACGGCCCCGGCCTCCTCGGCCACCAGGCCCCCGGCGGCCCAGTCCCAGGCCTGCAGGCCCTTCTCGCAGTAGCCGTCGAGGCGGCCGCAGGCGACCCAGCACAGGTCGACCGCGGCGGCGCCCGACCCGGCGGACGTCGCGGACCTGCGGGCAGGACCCGGGCCAGGACCTCGGCCTGGCGCCGGCGGCGCTCGGGGTCGTAGCCGAACCCGGTGCCGACCAGCGAGCGGGCCGGGTCCGTGGCGCCGCTGGCGCGCGATGGGCGCGGCCGTTGCGGGTGGCGCCGTGGCCCCGGGCGGCGGCGAAGACGTCGCCGTGGAGCGGGTCGACCACCGCGCCGGCCACCACCTGCGCCGTCGGCCTCGGCGGCCACCGAGACGTTGCAGCCCGGGGATGCCGTAGAGGAAGTTGACCGTGCCGTCGATGGGGTCGATCAGCCACCGCACGCCGCTGGTGCCGGGCCGCGACGCCCCCTCCTCGCCCACCACCCCGTCGTCGGGCCGGGCCCGGAGCAGGGCCGTCGACCACCATGGCCTCCACCTCCCGGTCGACCTCGGTGACCGGGTCGGTGTCGGTGCTCTTGGTGTCGACCCGCAGGTCGGTCGGCCCCGGCCCGGGCCCGCACCCGCTCGGCGCCGGCGGTGGCCACCGCGACGGCCAGGTCGCGCCAGGCCTCGTGCTCGGGGTCGGCCACCCGGGTCAGGTCCGGCGGTCGCGCACGTTGCGCCGGGGCGGCTCGACGCCCGGCGGCCCGGGCCCGCTCCTCGATGGTGCGCCACTCGGTCATGGCCCGCAGCACGAGCACCGCCACCACGGCCACGCCGCCGGCGGCCAGCACCGCCCCGACCAGGGCGCCGAGGGCGGGGCCGGCGCCGCCGCCCCGGGTGGTCGAGGCGCCCTCCTGGCCCGAGACGCTGAGGTCGACGATGCCGTAGCCGATCAGCCCGCCGCAGACGCCGGCCACCACGATGGCCGCCACGGCCAGGACCCGGGCCGCAGGTGGGCGGCGCGGCCGACGGGAGGGGCCCGGCCGAGGCGGCGTCGTCGGCCGGGGGACGAGGTGCGCTCGGGGCTCACCGGCCCGACGGTAGCGGTGGCGTGGTCCCGGCCCCCACCCGGACCGGTGGCATGTGCGGGCGTCGGACCGCCCTGCTCCTAGTGTCTCTGGCCGTGTCGGTCCTGGTGGTCATCCCGACCTACGACGAAGCCGAGAACATCGCCGACGTGATCGGCCGCGTCCGCGCGTCGGTGCCCGAGGCCCACGTCCTGGTGGTCGACGACAACAGCCCCGACGGCACCGCCGACCTGGCCGAGGCGGCGGGGGCGGAGCTGGGCCAGGTCGAGGTCCTGCGCCGGGCCGAGAAGGGTGGGCTGGGCCCCGCCTACCGGGCCGGCTTCGCCTGGGGCCTGGAGCGCGGCCTACGACGTCCTGGTGGAGATGGACGCCGACCTCTCCCACGACCCGGCCGCCCTGCCCGGACCTGCTGGCCGCGGTCGAGGGCGGCGCCGACCTGGCCATCGGCAGCCGCTACGTGCCCGGCGGCGCGGTGCCGGGGTGGCCCCGGCACCGGCTGGCCATCTCCCGGGCGGGCAACGCCTACACGTCACCTTCGCGCTGGGCATCGACCTCCGCGACGCCACCGGCGGCTACCGGGCCTACCGGCGCCGACGCCCTCCGCAGCCTCGACCTCGAGGCCATCACCACCTACGGCTACGGCTTCCAGGTGGAGATGGCCTACTAGCCTGGTCCGGTCCGGCCACCGGGTGGTGGAGGTGCCCATCACCTTCCGCGACCGCATCCGGGGCACGTCGAAGATGTCGCTCAGCATCGTGGGCGAGGCCCTCCGGCTGGTCACCTGGTGGGGCATCCGCGACCGCGTGCTGCACCGGGGTCGGGCCGCCGAGGCCGGCACGCCGCCCGGGGGCCCGGCCTGAGGGGACGGGCTCCTACGCTGTCGGCGCACCACGTCGCCAGGGGAGGACCGCCAGATGACCACCACGGACCCGGCGCACCGTCGTCGCCGACGCCGACGTCACCACCCCCACCACCCACGGCCCGGTCGTGGGCCGCCGCCGGGCCGACGGCACCGCGGCGTTCCGCGGTGTGCCCTACGGCGCGCCGACCTCCGGGGCGGGCCGGCTGGCCCCACCCCGGCCCCCGGCGCCGTGGACCGCCCCGCTCGACTGCACGGCGACGGCGGTGGCCGCCCCCCAGAACCCCTCGCTGCTGGAGACCGCCCTCGGTGCCCCGGACCTGGTCTTCGACGAGGACTGCCTGCGGGTCGACGTCATCAGCCCGGACCTCGACGGCGACCGCGCCGGTCATGGTCTGGCTCCACGGCGGCGGCTTCGAGACGGGCACCCCCTCGATGTCCTGGTACGACGGCGGCCGCCTGGCCGGCGCGGGGCGTGGTGGTGGTGTCGGTCGGCTACCGCCTCGGCGCCCTCGGCTACCTCGACGTGGGTCCGAGGCACCCGGGCAGCGGGTGCTTCGGCCTGCTCGACCAGGTCGCCGCCCTGCGCTGGGTGCGCGACAACGCCGCGGCCTTCGGCGGCGACCCCGACCGGGTGACGGTGTTCGGCGAGTCGGCCGGGGCCATGAGCATCGGGGCCCTGCTGGCCGCCCCCGGCGCCCGGGGCCTGTTCCACCGGGCCATCCTGCAGAGCGGGGCGGCCCAGAACGTCCACCACCGGCGGACGGCGACGCGCACGTGGCCGCCCGCTTCGGGGCCGCCGCCGGCGTCGACCCCACCGACCTCGACGCCCTGCGGGCCCTCCGCGTCGAGGACGTGCTGGCCGCCCAGGTCCGCGGTGGGCCGGGAGGGCGACTCCTCCTACGGCCTGCCCTGGCAGCCGGTGCTGGGCTCCGAGGAGGTGCCCCGGCTGCCCCTGGACGCGGTGCGCGACGGCGCCGCCTCGGACGTGGCCCTGCTGGTGGGCACCACCCTCGAGGAGATGAAGCTGTTCCCGCTCATCACCCCATCGCTCTACGACGTCGACGATCCCGCCCTGGTGGCGCGGGTCGGTGCCTACGAGGCGCCAGGCCGGGCGCGACCACGGCAGCCTGCTCGCCGCCTACGCCCCGCGCACCGCCGCCATGGCGCCCGTCGGAGCGCTTCCTGGCGGTGCTCACCGACCTGGTGTTCCGCATCCCGGCCATCCGCCTGGCCGAGGCCCAGGCGGCCGCACGGCGCCGAGGTCCGCATGTACCTCTTCGCCGAGGGCAGCGACGCCTTCGGCGGCCTGCTGGGCTGCTGCCACGCCCTCGACCTGCCCTTCGCCTGGGACAACCTCGACGCCCCCGGCACCCAGGTGCTCTTCGGCGAGGTCACCGACGGGCGCCGCCTCCTCGCCCGCCGCATGGGCGACGCCTGGACCGCCTTCGCCCTCGGGGCCGACGACCCCGCCCCCGCCGACGTGCCGGGCTGGCCCGCGCTACGGCCCGGACCGGCGGGCCACCATGTGGCTGGCCGCCGACCGGTTCGAGGTGGTCGACGACCCCTTCGCCGAGGAGCGGCGCTGGTGGGACGGCCTCGACGCCGGGCTCACCGACGACCTGCCCCTCGGCGGCTGAGCGGGCCCACGGCCGTGACCGGACCCCCTGCGCCCGACGGTGCCGGGAGTGGCTCGTCGGGCGGCGGCATCGTCACCTCCGACGCCGGCGTGCTGCTGGTGCAGAACCGCCGGCGCGACGGGCGCCTGGACTGGTCGCCCCCGGGTGGCGTGATCGACCCGGGGGAGACCCTGCTCGGCGGGCCTGACCCGCGAGGTGGCCGAGGAGACCGGGCTGGTGGTGGCCGGCTGGGAGGGCCCGGCCTACGAGATCCGGGCCGAGGCGCCCGGACATGGGCTGGCGGCTCACGGTCGAGGCCCACCTGGCCGTGCGAGGTCGCGGGGGTGCTCGGCGGCGAGGACCCCGACGGCATCGTGGTCGACGCCCGCTTCCTGGCCGTCGAGGAGTGCGCCCGACCTGCTGGCCGGCGCCCCGCGGTGGGTGGCCGAGCCGCTGCTCGACTGGCTGGCCGACCCGGCGCGCCGGCCCCGCACCTACGCCTACCGGGTCGACGGCACCCTGGCCGGGCGCGACCTGCGGGTGACCCGCCTCTGAGCCCCCCGGCCGCGCCCGTCCCTCGGGCCCGACCGGGGCCCGGGCGGTAGCGTGGCCGCCATGCACACCACCCCCTCCCGGTCCCGTCGGGACCACCGGGTCGCGACCCGGCTCCGCCTCGTCGTGGCCCTCGTCGCCGTCCTCGCCCTCCTGGGCTGCGGCGGAGGCGACGACGACGACGCATGACGCCACCACCACGACCACCACGACCGAGGCCACCGACCTCCACCACCACGTCGACCACCACGACGACCGAGGCCACCACCACGACCACCACCACCGACCACCGACGGGGTCGGGCGGACCGCGGCACCACGGGGGGCTCCGGTCGCGCACCACCGCGCCGAGCGGGTCGGGCGACCACCGGCGGCCCGGCGGCGGGCACCGAGCGCCACCGCCCCCGAGGGTGACCTGGGCGGACCGCCGCTGAACCCCGGCGACCGCCTGCGACCTGGCCATCGGCGCCCGCGACTGCATCGACCCCGACGGCGACGGCCAGGGCACCTACCTGCTCGGCGGCGACGACTGCATCGCCCCAGCCCGCGACCCCCGGCGCTGTGCGCCGACCCCGACGGCGACGGGTACGCCGGCGACACCGACCAGGGCTGAGGCCGGCCGCGGCCGGTGACCGATCGGCCCCGGACGATCCTCCACGTCGACATGGACGCGTTCTTCGCGTCGGTGGAGCTGCTGCGCCACCCCGAGCTCCGGGGCCGGCCCGTCGTGGTCGGCGGCACCGGCGCCCGCGGGGTGGTGGCGGCCGCGTCCTACGAGGCCCGCTCCTACGGCGTGTTCTCGGCCATGCCGTCGGGCCGGGCCCGCCGCCTGTGCCCCGATGCGGTCTTCCTGGCCGGCGACCACGACCACTACCGGCGAGGTGAGCGGCCGGGTCATGGAGCTGTTCCGGGCCATCACGCCCGCTGGTCGAGCCGCTGTCGCTGGACGAGGCCTTCCTCGACGTCACCGGGGCCCGGCGGCTCCACGGCGACGGCGAGGCGATCGCCCGCACCCTGCGGGCCCGGGTCCTCGACCAGGAGGGGCTGACCTGCTCGGTCGGGGTGGCGCCGGTGAAGTTCCTGGCCAAGCTGGCCACGGGCGCGGCCAAGCCCCGTCCGTCGCGGCAGGGTCCCGTGCTTCGGCCCCGGCGTGTCGGTGGTGGCGCCCGGCGCGGAGCTGGCGTTCCTCCACCCGCTGCCGGTCGAGGCCCTCTGGGGCGTCGGGCCGGCCACCCTCGCCCGGCTCCAGCGCTACGGGGTCCGCACCGTCGGCGACCTGGCCGAGATCCCCCTGGCCAGCCTGACCTCGGCGGTCGGCCGGGCCCACGGGCGCCACCTCCACGACCTCGCCCACGGCGTCGACCCCCGGGCGGTGGAGCCCGACCAGGCGCCCAGGTCGGTGAGCCACGAGGAGACCTACGCCGACGGACCGCCACGGACCCCGACGAGCTGCGGCGGGAGGCGGTCCGCATGGCCGACGCGGTGGCGGCCCGGCTCCGCGACCACGGGGTGGCGGGCCGGACGGTGACCCTCAAGGTCCGCTTCGGCGACTTCCGCACCATCACCCGCAGCGCGCACACCCCCCGACGCCGGTCGCCACCGGGGCGGCGGTGGCCCGGGTGGCCAAGGACCTGCTGGGCCGGGTCGACACGGCCGCGGGCGTCCGCCTGCTGGGCGTGGGCGTCAGCGGGCTGGTCGCCCCCGGTCGGGGTGCGGGCGAGCAGCTCAGCCTCCTCGACGGGGACGAGGCCGGCGACCCCGGGGGCGGGCGACGGCGGTGGGGCCCGGCGCGGAGGGGGCCGACGACCGGGCGTGGGGCGCGGCCACCGACGCCATCGACCGGGTCCGGGCCCGCTACGGCGCCGACGCGGTGGTGCCCGCCACCCTGGCCGGCCGGGACGGCATCCGGGTGGCCCGCAGCGGGGCCGCCAGCAGTGGGGGCCCGACGACCGGAGGGCGACGGCCCCGACCGGCGCGTGACGACCGGGGACGATGCCGCCCTCGGACGGGCCCCGCTGCGCGTTGTCGACCGGTCGAGGCTGTGCGAGACTCGGCGAGCGACCTCACGGAGCCCCGGCTCCGGCCGACCCGGGACCTGGTGAAGGGACAGACCATGCCGCTCTCGGAAGACGAACAGCGGATCCTCCAGCAGATCGAGCAGCAGTTCGAGGAGCAGGATCCCGACCTCGCGGGCGAGATCGGGCGCCACAGCGTCTACGCCCACCACCTGCGGCTGATGAAGTTCGCCGGCGTCGCCTTCGTCCTCGGCACCATCGTCCTGGTGGCGGCCCTGGCCTTCGAGCACAGCTTCCTCTACGCCTTCGGCGGCTTCGTCCTCATGCTGGTCGCCGCCCTGTGGTTCGAGCGCAGCCTCCGCAAGCTGGGCCGGGCCGGCGTGCAGCAGCTCACCCAGTCCCTGCGCGAGCGCGGGCTTCGGCGACTCCCTCCGGGGCGCCACCGACCGGGCCCGCGAGCGCCTGCGCCGCGACGGCGAGGGCGACGACGACAGACCCGGCCTAGCGCGGTCCGGGTCCGGCTCGCGGCCTAGCGGCGGCGGGCGGCGAGCACGGGACGGGGGTCGAGCAGCGCCCGCAGTCGCTGGCGCCCGGTCCGTGTCGGCTCGGGCCCGGGCCGTCGACCCGGCGGGACAGCTCGACGGCCCGGTCGGCCACGCCGGGGATCGGGGCGGTGCGTCCGTCGGGGCCCAGGTCGCGGTGGTGACCAGCCCGGCCAGGCCGGACCAGGGCGGCCCCGTCGTCGCCCAGCGTGGGCGCGGCGCGGGCCGCGAACTCCCGGTCGGTCTCGGCCGGCGGGGCGCCGACCCCGGCGCGGGTCAGGGCGTCGACGGCCTCGGCCCAGGCGGCGCGGACCCGGCCCGCCGACGCCGGGCGCGGCCCGGCCCCGCCGTCGGCGCCGGGCCCGCACCAGGCGCCAGGGTGCCGACGTCGACGGCGACCACGGCCAGGGCGGCCAGGCACGCAGGCCGCCCACGACGGCCGCGGGCGACGGGGTGCCCCCGGAGCCCGTCGGCGTCGGTGGGGGTGGCGGCCTGGCCCGATCGCAGGTCCGAGGTCGTCGCGCCGGGGCGCGGTGGGCGGTGGGCGTGGTGGTCGTGGGCGGCGCCGTGGTGGTCGTCGCCGGGGCCGCCTGTCGGCGGTCGTCCTGCGGCCGGGGCCACGCCGGTGTAGGCCTCGGTGCCGGGCTGGCCCCGTCCCGGCGTGGGCTCGAAGGGCACCCAGCCCGCCCCCGGGATGTGGACCTCGGGCCAGGCGTGGGCGTTGCGGCCCCGCACGGTGAAGGTGCGTGCCGTCCTCGTCGACCTCGCCGGGGGTGAAGCCGACCGCGACCCGGGCCGGGATGCCCGAGGCTGCGGGCCATGGCCGCGAAGGTGCCGGCGAACTGCTCGCAGTAGCCCCGCCGGGCCGCGAGGAAGCGCTCGATGGCCCCCTCGTCGTGGCCGGCGTCGGTGCCCTCGAGGTCGTAGGTGAAGGTGCTGCGGAACCAGTCCTGCAGGGCGCAGGGCCCGGTCGTAGGGGCCGGGGCCCCACCCGGTCGACCACCTGGCGGGCCTGGCGGGCGACCACGGCGGGGAGAGTCGGCGGGCAGGCGGGTGGCGTCGCGCCAGGTCCTCGTCGAGGGCGGCGGGCGCGGGGGGCCTCGAGGTCCTCGGGGGTCGAGCTCGGGCACCTCGGAGGTGACCGTGTAGGTCGACCCCGTCGATCGAGTCGCTCGGCGGCGGGCACGATCAGGGTGGCCAGCTCGCCGTTCCAGCGCAGCTCGGTGTCGGCGTCGTCGAGCTCCACCGGTGTGAGGGCGGCCGGGGCCCAGATGGTGGCGCAGGGACTCGATGGTGAAGGTCTGGCGTACCGGCACGGGTGGTGGCGTCCGGGCGGGACGCCGGGCAGGCGCCCGTCGGCCTCGGAGAACGATCCGCTGGAGGACCAGACCTGGCCGTCGAAGCGGTCGAGCGAGGTCAGCCGCCAGTAGGCGGGCTGGTCGGCCTGCCACCCGGAACGCGACCGCATCGGACTGCTGCACCAGGCGGGAGCGGATGTCGACGAGGGGGCTGACCGTCATCCGGCTCGGTCGGGCCCTCGCCGGCGGTCGAGGTCGACCATGGCCTCGTCGCTCGGCCCCGGGCAGGCGGGGCCCGACCAGGGCGGCGAGGACCGCGCACACCACCGCCGTGGCCAGGCCCAGCCCGGACCAGGGCGGTGCTCCGCCCCGGCGGCCTGGCGCCACCCACCCAGGCGTCGGCCCGCGACCGCACGGGCGACCCGCTGGGCCACGGCGAAGCCGAGGACGGCGGCGGCCAGGGCGGCGGCCAGGACGACGCCCGTCGGTGCTCTCGCCCAGGATCGACGGTGAAGGTGAACAGCGACAGGGCCGGGAGGACCGCCTCGGCCGTGGTCGTGCAGGCGGAGCGCGGCCCAGTCCGAGAGCGCGGCGCGTGACCCAGAGGGCGAAGGTGATCGCCAGCAGGAAGCCCCGGGACGCCGGGGCCGGGGCGGTGACCTCGCCGTAGAGCCGCCAGGCCCGCCCAGGTCGCGAGCCGGCCTCGCCGAGGCGTGGTGGGGGTGGGCAGGCCCAGCAGGGAGGTGTGGGGGTAGAGCGTCACCGATGCCTGCAGGGCGAACCCGGCGGCCATGGCCGCCGCCGTCGGCGCCGGGCCCGAGCCCCGCGTCGGCGCGCGACGGCCGCGACCACGTGTGCGGCGACGGCGGCGACGAGCAGGGGGACGACCACGGTGCCGTCGACGAAGAGGCGGGCGAAGGAGGCGGTGGCCACCAGCGTGACGAGCACGAGGGCGGCCTCGACGACGAGGTCGCCCGCCCGGGTGCGGCCCGCGGGGGCGGTCGTCGGGGGCACCGGTGGCGGTGCGGGCGACCCTCGGCCGGCCGGGCGGTCGAGCGCCGCGGTCACGCCCGGCCCCCGACCGGGACCCGGCCCGGAGCCGGGCGGGCATCGGCCCAGGCCGCCGGGAACGTCGCCCCGGGGGGCCACGTTGACCACCCGCACCCCGGCCACCAGCGAGCCGGCCTGGGCGGTGAGGGACCGGGTGGCGGGGAAGCGCACCAGGGTGAGGTGCAGGGGGGCGCCGGCCCGGGCCAGTCGGCGGCCGGGGAGCAGCGGCCACCTCGGGGTCGGTCAGGTTGCCGACCACGGCGACCACCGAGTCGGCCGCGGCCGGGGTCGGGCCAGCGTGCGGCCCAGGTCGGCGTCGTCGGACCGGGTCGACCAGGGCCAGCGCCTCCAGCAGGTGGTCGAAGGCCACCTGCCCGGTGACCCACCCGGTGTCGCCCCCGTCGGTGTCGAGCAGGCGCACGATGTCGCCCCGCCGCCAGTGGGCGGTGGCGACGCTGGCCGCGGCCGACACCATGCGCTCGAAGCCCTCGGGGCGGGACCGGTCGCCGCTCCACGTCGAGCACCAGGGTGAGCCGGCCCTGCCGGGGCTCCTCGTCGTGGCGGACGACCAGGTCGTCGGTGCGGGCGCTCATGGGCCAGTGCACCCGGCGGAGGTCGTCGCCGACCACGTAGGGCCGCAGGGCGTGGAACTCCTCGCCCGGCCCGCCGGCGCTGGGGCGGCCGTCCTGGCCGGCGAGGGGCTCGGAGCCCGGGGCCCGGCCCAGCGGCGGGACCCGGTCGACGCGGGGCAGCACGAGCAGCCGCACCCGCCCGGCGAGGGGCCGGCCCCGGCGAGCCAGCCCGAAGGGGTCGGTGACCTCGGCGACGAGCGGGCCGACCGGCACCTCGCCGCGGTGGTGGGTGGGGAGGCGGTAGGTGGCCCGCACCGAGCGGCCGGGCAGGAGGGGCGCCACCACCAGGCGGGCGCCGGCCCGATCGCCGATCGGGTCGCGGAGGGTGAGCACCGGGGTGGCCCGCCGCCCCGTGGAGGTGATCTCGACCTCGACCCGGGCCCGCGAGCCCGACGTGCACCCGGCGCGGGCGGACGTGCGGCGGACCGTCAGGCGGGGCCGCAGCGAGCTGGACCCGCAGGAGGGCCAGGCCGACGGCCAGGGCGCCGGCCGCGGCCAGCACGTCGCAGCTCGACCAGGCCGAGCAGGCGGGCGGCGAGCGGCCACGCCGACGGACGGCGCCGAGGAGGAGGCGCCCGGCCCGGGTGGGGCGGGGCCCTCGGGTCACCGGCGGGCGCCGGCCGAGGTCGGCGCCGGCACCGACGCCAGCAGGTCGTCGACCACCCGTGAGCGGGTGGTGCCGCGCCAGGGCCGCCTCCGGGGCGAGCAGCAGGCGGTGGGCCACGGCCGGCACGGCGAGGGCCTTGACGTCGTCGGGCACCACGAACTCGCGACCCATCGACCGCGGCCCGGGCCTGGGCGGCGCGCTGGAGGCTGAGGGTGGCACGGGGCGACATGCCCAGGGCCAGGCGGGGGTCGGCCCGGCTGGCGGTGGCCAGGTCGACCAGGTAGTGGCGGAGGCCCGGGGCGACGTGGACCCGGCGGGCGGCGGCGGCCATGGCCACCACGTCGGCGGCGCGAGACCACCGGCCGCAGCGCGGGCAGGATGTCGAGCGGCGCCGTCGTCGTCGAGGATGGCCAGCTCCGCCTCGGCCGCCGGGTAGCCCATCGACACCCGGAGCAGGAAGCGGTCGAGCTGGCTGTCGGGGAGCGGGTAGGCCCCCTCGTGCTCGGCCGGGTTCTGGGTGGCCAGCACCAGGAAGGGGTCGTCGAGGTCGTAGGTGGTGCCCGCCCACGGTGACCTGGCCCTCGGCCATGGCCTCGAGCAGGGCCGACTGGGTCTTGGGCGAGGCCCGGTTGATCTCGTCGGCCAGGACCACGTTGGCGAACACCGGGCCGGGCCGGAAGTCGAAGGTGGACGACCGGCGGTCGTAGACGCTCACGCCCACGACGTCGGAGGGCAGCAGGTCGGGCGTGAACTGGATGCGGCCGAAGGTGCCGTCGATGGAGGCGGCCAGGGCCTTGGCCAGGCTGGTCTTGCCCACGCCGGGGACGTCCTCGATGAGGACGTGGCCGCCGGCGAGCATGCCCGAGCAGGACCAGCTCGACCACCTCGGTCTTGCCCTGGATCACCCGGTCCACGTTGTCGACGACGGCCTGGTACCGCGCCCGTGACCTCGTCCGGGCGTCGGCGACGGGCCGGCGCCTGGCGCGACGGTTCGAGCGGGCTCGTCTCGGCCACGGGACCTCCTCCGGTCTCGGCTCAGGGTAGAGGGCGGCGGTCGCGGATCCCGGGCGCGGCGGATGCGGCGCGGCGCCTACCGCTCGGCCCGGCGTGGCCGTCACCGCACGTCCTGGCCGTCGACGTCGGGGGCACCAAGATGGCCGCCGGCCTGGTCGATCGGGACGGGGCCCTGCACCGGGCGGCGCCAGGTGCCCACCCCGCCCGGCCGCGACCCCGAGGCCGCTCTTCTCCACCCTGGCCGGGCTGGTCGACGCGGTGCGCGCCGACGGCCCCGCCCCGGCCGCGGTCGGGCGTGGGGTGCGGCGGGCCCATGGAGACGCGCGACGGCGAGCCGACGGTGTCGCCGCTGAACATCCCGGCCTGGCGGCGCTTCCCCCTGGCGCGGCGCCTGGCCGACCACGTGGGCCGACCGGCCGCGGTGGACAACGACGCCAAGGCCCTGGCCCTGGGCGAGGGCTGGGTGGGGCGCGGCCGCGGGGGTCGGCCGACTACCTGGCCATGGTGGTGTCGACCGGGGTGGGCGGCGGGCATCGTGCTCGACGGCCGCCTGCTCGACGGGGCCGAGGGCAACGCCGGCCACATCGGCCACGTGATCGTCGAGCCCGACGGGCGGGACTGCGCCTGCGGGGCCCGCGGCTGCCTGGAGGCCGAGGCCTCCGGGACCGCGATCGCCGCCGTCACCGGCGCCCCTGCGGCCGAGGCGCCGCTCGAGGTGCGGGTCCGCACCGGGACGCCTGGTGGGGCGGGCGGTGGCCTCGGTGGCCAACCTGCTCGACCTGCGCCTGGCCTGCGTGGCCGGCTCGGTGGCCCTGGGCTACGGCGAGGTGTTCCTGGACGCGGCCCGGGCCGAGGTGGACGCCTCGGCCCGGCTCGGACTTCAGCCGGGGCACCGAGGTCCGCTTCGGGGCTGGCTGGCCGACGGGGCCCCCTGGTCGGGCGCCGGCGCGGTGGGCTGGCGCCTGGTCGACGGCTGAGCCGCGCGCCTCCGGAGCGGGGGGCGTGGCCCTAGGGCTGGTGGTCGGCGGGGCGGACGTCGGCCGCCGGTCGGTGGCGCCGTCGACGTCGGGGTCGTACTCGCCGTAGTCCTCGGCCCGGACGTCCTTCTCGGCCTCGGTGGCCGCCTCGGCCTCGGCCTCGTCGGACTCGTCCTCGTGCGTCGCCGTGCTCGGGGTCGAGGCGGCGGAGCTTGCCCTTGGCCTCGGCCTCGCGGTCGCCGGTGAGCCAGCCGACCTTCTCCTCGACCTTGCCGACCAGGTCGTTGTTGTCCTTGTCGTCCTTGGCCATGGGTGAGGCGTCCTCCTGGGATCCGGGCGCCGGCACGGCGCCGACAGGCCCCCGAGCGTACGGCGGTCGTCCCGGCCGTGCCACCTAGGGTCGCGGCATGGCCTCCGGCGACCCCGACGTGCGACGGGCGGCGGTCGCGGTGGCTCGGCACCCGTCGCTGTGGCCGACCGGGCTGGGCGCGGCGGCCCGGCACCTGCCCGACGGGTGGTGGCGCGGGCCCGGGGCCGCTGCGGCGGCCGCCGCCCTGGCTGCGGTTCCGGCTGGAGACGGCCTACGGCGCCGAGCGGTCCACGCCCACGGCCGAGGACCTGGTGACCTGGCTGCGCTGGGCTCGGTCGTGGCCCCGGTCGCAGGGCTGATCGACACACGGGTCGAGGGCTCCAGCTCGACGACGGGGTCGAGGCGGTGGGCGAAGCGCCGCAGGGAGCGCAGCACGGGCCGGCCCAGCAGGGCCATGGCCACGAGGTTGGCCAGGGCCCCGGCCGCATCCCACGCCAGCGAGGTGGCCACGTAGAACGGCCAGTAGTGCTCGAGGGTGTCCGCGACCCCCAGGCCCGGCCTGCCACTGGAGGGGGCCGTCGCCGGGCAGCAGGGGCCAGGACCACAGGTTGATCACCGCCCCGTAGGCGAAGCCGCCCACCCACGAGGCCGCGGCCAGCACGGCCACCTCGAGCCGAGGGTCGAGGTGGCGGGTGACCCGACCCAGGGCGCCGACGGCGGCGCCCAGCCAGGCCAGCACCAGCATCTGGAACGGCAGCCAGGGGCCGATGCCGCCGGTGACCACCGCGCTCAGGGCCATGGAGAACAGGCCCAGCAGGAACCCGAACCGGGGCCCGAAGGCGGCCGCCCCCAGCAGCACGAGGAAGAACAGGCCGCTGCCCGCCGCCGGGCAGGTCGAGCAGGCGCAGCAGGCCGGCCATGGCCGAGAGCATCCCGAGCAGGGCCACGTCGGTGCCGCTCATGGTGCCGGCCCGGATCTCGACCATCACCGCGGCCACGGCGAGGCCGCCGACCAGGCCGGCGAGGAAGGGGGCGTCGGCCGCGTGGGCGGTGGCCACCCCGGCCTCGGCCGGGAGCCAGAAGGGGTAGAGGAACGCGCCGAGCCCGACCACGCTGGCCAGCACGTAGACGAGGCGGATGCGGGCGGTGCTCGCTCACCGGCTGCCCTCCGGGCTGTCGCCGGCGGGCAGGGCCGCGGCCACCTCGGCCACGGTGAGGTGCGGGGGCAGGACCCGCAGCACCTGGGGGGCGAAGAGCGAGCCGGACAGCACGCTCGCGGGCGGGTCCGTCGGCCACCACCTCGCCGCCGCCGAGGGCCACCACCCGGGTGGCGGTGCGGGCGGCCAGCTCCACGTCGTGGGTGGCGATGACCACCGCGCCGCCCTCGGCCGCGTGGGCGGTGGCCGCCGCCTCCAGGGCGGCGCGCGAGGTGGCGTCGATGCCCCGGGTGGGCTCGTCGAGCAGCAGGACCGGCGCCCCGCCGACCGCGACCGCGGCCACCGCCACCCGCTGGCGCTCGCCGGTGGAGAGGCTGCGGGGGTGGCGGTCGGCCAGGGCGGTGAGGGCCAGGCGGGCCAGCCACCCGTCGACGGCGGCCGGGTCACGGCCGAGCAGCCGGCAGGTCTCGGCCACCTCGGCCCGGACGGTGGGGGAGAAGAGCAGGCTGCTGGGGTCCTGGGGCACCAGGGCCACCCGTCCCTGGCGCGTCGACGGTGCCGGCGACGGGCGGGGCCAGGTCGGCCAGGGCCCGCAGCAGGGTCGACTTCCCCGAGCCGTTGCGCCCGACCAGGGCCACCACCTCGCCCTGGCGCAGGTCGAGGTCGACGCCGGTGAGCACAGGCGGGCGACCGGGGTGGCCCACGGCCAGGCCTGCGGGTCGGCGAGCAGGACCTCGCCGGGGGCGGGGCGTCGGCCGCGGCGGAGGGCGGGTCGAGGGCGACGGGGTCGGTGCGGGCCCGGCGGCGGGCCTCGCGCACCGTGAGCGGGGGCGGGTCCCAGCCGAGGAGCCGCCCCAGGTGGGCCACCGGCGGGGCGGCCGGGTCGTCGGCCAGCACCGGGCCGGGGGCGCCGTCGGCGCGCGATCCGGCCCCGGCCGAGCACCACGGCCCGGTCGGCCATCGGGGCGGCCCGCTCGAGGCGGTGCTCGGCCATCACCACGGTGGTGCCCAGGTCGTCGGCCAGGCGGGCGACCGCGGCGAGCACGTCGTCGGCCCCCTGGGGGTCGAGCATCGAGGTGGGCTCGTCGAGGACGAGCACGGCGGGGGCGGCGGCCAGCGCCCCGGCCACCGCGCAGCGCTGGCGCTCGCCGCCGGAGAGGGTGGAGGGCGAGCGGTGGCGGAGGGCGGCGATGCCCGACGGCGTCGAGGACCTCCTCGACCCGGCGGCGCATCTCGGGCTCGCCCAGGCCCAGGTTCTCCAGCACGAAGGCCACGTCGTGCTCGACCTCGTCCACCACCACCTGGGCCTCGGGGTCCTGGTGGACGAAGCCCACCGCGCCGGCCAGGTCGCGGGGCCGCAGGGCGGTCGACGTCGAGGTCGCCCACCGCCACCGCGCCCCGGAACCGCCCGCCGGTGGCGTGGGGCACCAGGCCGTTGACGGTGCGCAGCAGGGTGCTCTTGCCCGACCCGGTGCCGCCGACCACGCAGCACCACCTCGCCGTCGGCCACGGCCAGGTCGATGCCGTCGAGCACGGGCGGCCCCTCGGGGTAGGCGAAGCCCACGTCGCTGCCAGCGGACCTCGCCGCGGTGCGCGGCGGTCACCGCGGTGCGCCCTCGCCGTCGGTCGGCCGGCGCCGGACGCACCAGGGCGGGCACGGCCAGGCCCAGGAGCGACGCGGCGGGCACGCAGGGGAGCCGGGGCCCGGCGAAGGGGAGCACCGCCGGGTCCCAGGTGAGGCCCTCGACGCCCGCGGACGACGCAGACCCCCAGCGCCGCCGGGCACGGCCAGCACCGCAGCCATGACCACGCGCGTCGCGCCGGGTGAGGCGACGACGGCCGGTAGCGGCTGGGCGCGGAGCGGCCGCTGGCCACCACCGCCCCCACCAGCGCGGCCACCCCCAGCGCGGCGAGGACGGCGGCCACGCGCGCCGGCCTCGCCCACCAGGGCCACCACCGCGCCGGCCAGGGCCAGCAGGGCGGTGGTGCCGAGCGGCGGCGGCGGCCCGGTCCGCCACCGGTGGCCCGGCTGCGGCCGTAGCCCCGGGCGTCCATCGACTCGGCCAGGCGCACGGCGCGCTCCAGTCCCGTCTCCAGCACCGGGAGGGCCTGGCGCAGGGCCCGGCCCCGGCGGATCGGTGACCCCGCCGGTGCGGGCCCGGTCGGCCTCGCGGGCCGCGGTGGCGGCGTCGAGGGTGGCCGGGACGAAGGCCAGCCCGACGGTGAGCACCAGGCCGGGCTCGTGGAAGGCCCGGGGGGTGGCGGCCAGCAGCTCGTGGTGCGAGGCCACCGAGTTGAAGGCGCCGAAGCCGGCCATGATGCCGATGAGGACCAGGCTGTCGACGGCGGTGGTCAGGACCACCGACTGCGACACCGCGCCGCCGACGGCGAACCCGCCCAGCAGCCGGGGCAGGGTGGCCTGGGGGAGGGTGACCAGCACGCCGGACCCGCCTCGGCGCGGCCGGGGTGGTGAGGCCGATGAGCACCACCCGCAGCAGCCCGAAGGCGGCGGCCACGCCCAGCAGCACGGGGAAGGCCCGCGCCAGGGCGCCGGGGCGGCGGTGGGTCTCGACCACGACCCACACGATCGGCCAGGACGATGGCCACCAGCAGCGGGTTGCGGGCCAGCTGCAGCGAGCCACGGTGACGGCGATGGCCCACACCATCCAGGTCACCGCGTGCAGGGGGCTGCGCACCGGTGCCACCTCCTGCGGTCTTTGACGGTCGCGGACCCGGTGCGTACGGTACGCAGCCAGCAGAGGTCGGCCGCAACCCGGATGTTGCGGTCGGTCGAGACCCCGGGGGAGACAACCCGGGACGACGGGGGAAGCCGGTGCAAGTCCGGCGCTGACCCGCAGCTGTGAGCGACCTCCCGAGGTCGTGAGCCAGGTGACCCGCCCTGCCGCCGGCCCGTCCGGCCCTGACCCCGGCCGCCCCGCGGCCCACACCGCCCCTCGAGGACATCGGGGGCACAGGAGGAACGTCCCTTGCGCACGCGCACCCGTCTCGCTCGGCCGTCGCCGCTCGCCACCCTCGCCGCCGTCCCGCTGCTCGCCGGCCCGTCCGGCGCGGCGCCGCCGCCGGCCACGCCCCGCGCCTCGTCCCAGGTCGACGCGGCGACGGCCTGGCTGGCCGCCCAGCAGGAGCCCGACGGCGGCTTCGAGCTGGCCGACTTCGCCGGCTTCGAGACCGCCGACGCCGTCCTCGCCCTGGCCGCCGCCGGCCAGACCGGCGCCGGCCTGGAGCCCGGCCGAGGGCCGGGCCGCGGTCGACGCCGTCGCGACCGGCGGCCACGACGCCCTCGACGCCCTCGACGACCAGGTCGATGCGGTGCAGGGCGACCCGCGACGTCGAGCCGCCGGCGGCCCAGCAGGCGGCCAAGGTCATCGACCTGGTCGTCGCCCCCCTCGGCCTCGACGCCACCGACTTCGACCCGTCGGACGACTCCGCCGCCCCGGTCGACCTGGTGGCCGCCCTCCAGGCCGGCGCCGGACCCGGCTCCGACTACGCCGGCGCTGCCCTTCGGCGGCCGGGTCTACGCGGCCGTGGGCCCTCGGCGCCCTCGAGCTGACCCCGTGCCGGCGCCCCTGCTGGCCTCGATCGCCGCCTCCCAGCAGGCCAACGGCGAGCTTCTCCTTCACCGGCGACCCCTCCGGGGCCGGTGTCGACCCCGACCTCACCGCCTCGGTGGTCATCGCCCTCACCCTGGCCGGCGAGCCCCACCGGCGACCCCACCGTCGCCCGGGCCGCCGTCGCCCTCGGCCTCCAGCAGGTCTGGGACGGCCAGTGGGCGGGCGAGTTCGACGACGGCAACCCCAACTCCACCGCCATGGTGATGCTGGCCGCCGACCACCCTCGGCGGGGACCCCGACCAGTCGTGCTGGCGCGACGCCGTCGACGTCCGGGTCTCGGCGCTCCCGTACCCGTCGCCCCGGCGGGCGCATCGTGGCGCCGCCAGCAGCCCGACGGCCACATCTCCAGCCCCAACGACGGCTTCGGCCTGAACACCTTCGCCACCAGCCAGGCCATCCAGGGCCTGGTGGCGGCCGAGGGCGCCTGGCCCTACGCCGCCGCGGGCCGACCGCTCCCGCGGTCGAGGCCACGACCCGCCGCCTCGTCAACCCCACTACGCCGACCTGCTCGGCCGCGCTCAGCGACGAGGCCGGCGCCGCCTACTGGGTGGGCCGGCTCGACTCCGGCGCGCTCAGCGCCGGGCAGTTCGCCCGGCGCCTGACCGGCACCGGCGAGTACGACCGCCACGTGGTCGACCGGCTGTACCGCTCCTACCTCGGCCGCCCGTGCCACCCCGGCCGAGCGCATCGGCCGGCTCCAGAGCACCGTCGCCGCCGGCCGCCGCTACGACGCGGCCGCCGCGGTGCTCGGGCTCGCCAGGAGTACTACGACACCACCGCCCCGGTGTTCCCGGCCGGCCCGCCCACGGCCGAGTCGTGGGTCGACGCCGTGTACCCGGCGATCGTCGGGCGGGCCGCCGACCCCGCCGGCCGGCAGTGGGCCCTCGGCCAGCTGTCGGCGGGCCGGACCCGCACCGCAGGTGGCCCGCATCCCTGCTCGGCTCCACCGAGGCCCTGCAGGCTGCTGGTGACCGACACCTACCACCAGCTGCTCCGCCGCGACACCGACGTCGCCGGACGGGACTACTGGGTCGGCCAGATCATGCGGGGCGCAGAGCCCCGAGCGCCTGGTGCTGCTCATCGCCGGCTCGGGGGAGTACGTCCGCAAGACGGCCGCCCGCCTCCTGACCGTGGCCCCCACCCCTCGCCCGACCGGGCGCCTCGTCGCCGGCCTCCTGGCCCTCGCCGGGGCGCTGGCCCTCGTCCTCGCCCTGGGCCTGGCGCCCGCGCCCGCCGGGGCCGGCCCCGCGGCGACGCCGGTGGGCTGCGACGCCGACCGGGCGGGCGGCGGGCGGGGTGGGGGTGGCCGTCTCCTTCCCGGGCCGCGGCCTGTTCACCGCCTGCGTGGCGGCCGGGGGCAGCGGGCATCGACGTGCTGCGCCGGGCCGGCCTGGCCCCGGTGGTCCAGGGCTACGGGTCGGTGGGCGGGGGTGCGGTGTGCGCCCTGACCGATCCCGCGCAGCGGCGAGCAGGTGGGCTGCGCCGCGGGTCCGTCCTGCCTGGTCTGCCAGGAGCCCCGAGTCCTGGAGCTACTACCCGGGGTACCGCTACTCGTCGGCGGGAGCGGGCTCGACCCGGCCCGCAGCGGGCGGCATCGAGGCGTGGCAGTGGGGGAGCGCGCACTCGTGGGGGGCGGCGCGGGTCTACGACATGTGCACGCCGGCACCCCCGCCCACGACCCCCACCACCACGGCCCCGCCCGCCCCGCCCGCCCCGACCACCCCGACCGCGCCGAGCGGCAGCGGGGGCGGCGGCACCGGTCAGGCCACGCCCCGACCCGGCGGCGGGTCGGGTGCCACGCCGACCCCGGGCCCGTCCCGCGACGGGGCGGCGACCTCGCCCCCGCCCGGGACCGAGGGCACCGACCCCCACGCTCCCGGCGCCACGACCACCACCCCCGGCTCGTCGTCGACCTCGGCACCGAGCACCACCACGACCTCGACCACGGCGCCGGTGGACGCCGCCGCCGACCCCGACGGTGACCGCGACGGCGCCGAGGCCGACGGCGTGGCCCCCGGCGACGGTGAGGAGTCGGCCCAGGGCGCGCCCGACGGGTCGATGGCGGTGACCGAGGACGACGGTGGCGCCGGCGCCCTGGTGCCGGTGGCCGGCACCGCCGGCGTGGTGGGCCTCCTCTCGGTCGTCGCGGTCCGGGCCCGGCGCCGTCGCGCCGGCGAGGCGCCCCCGGCCTGACCGCCCCCGAGCGGCGGCGAACCGGCCTCCCCGGGACCGGGGCGCGGAGTAGCGTCCCCGCCGATGGCCCGGTCGCTGGTGCTGAACGTCACCTACGAGCCGCTCAGCGTCGTGGCCGGCCGGCGGGCCGCGGTCCTGGTCCTCACCGAGCGGGCCGAGGTGGTCCACGAGGGCCCCGAGGTCCTCCACTCCGAGCGCCTCACCCTGGCGGTGCCCTCGGTGGTGCGGCTCCGCTCGCTGGTGCGGGTGCCCTACCAACGCCACCTCACCGTCAGCCGCCGCGGCGTGCTGGCCCGCGACGGCCACTCCTGCCAGTACTGCGGGCGGCGGGCCGAGACCATCGACCACGTGCGCCCCCGCAGCCGGGGCGGGCTGCACACCTGGGACAACGTGGTCGCCGCGTGCCGGCCGTGCAACCTCCGCAAGGGTGACCGGCTGCTGGCCGACTCCGGGCTGGCGCTGCGGCTGCCCCCCGGGACCGCCCCGGCGCTCCCTCTGGGTCACCACCGCGGTCGGTGCCGTGCCCGACGACTGGCAGCAGTACCTCCAGGCGGCATGACCGGCCCCGCGCCGGTCGCCCGGGTCGACCTCCACCGCGTCGCCCTCCCGCTCCACCGGGCCCACGTCGCCGCCCACGGCCGCGAGGACGTCCGGGAGGTCGTGCTCGTCGCCGTCACCGACGCCGACGGGGTCGTGGGGTGGGGCGAGTGCCCCACCCTCGCCCGGCCCGGCTACACCGCGGAGTGGACCGACGGGGCCTGGTGGGTGCTCCGCCGCATGCTCGTGCCCGCCCTGCTGGAGGGCCGGGCCGTGGGCGTGGTCGGGCCACCCGATGGCCTCGGGCGCGGTGCGCGACGCGCTGCTCGACCTGCGCCTCCGCCGGGCCGGGGAGGGCCCCTCTGCCGCCCTCGGCCCGCTGGCCGCGACGGTGGCCTTCGGGGTGGCGGTGGGCCTCGCCGCCGACCCCGCCGCCGTGGTGCGGGCCGCGACCGCGGCGCGGGCCGCGGGCGCCGCCCTGGTCGTGGTCAAGGTGGAGCCGGGCCGGTGTGCCGAGCCCGTCGCCGCCGTGCGCGCCGCCCACCCCGACCTGGCCCTCGCCGTCGACGGCAACGGCAGCTTCACCACCGCCACGCTCGACGAGCTGCGCGCCGCCGACGCCCGCGGCCTGGCCTTCGTGGAGCAGCCCATGGCGCCGGGGGACCACGACGGGGCGGTGCGGGCCGTCGCCGCCCTGCGGGCGCCGGTCGCCCTCGACGAGGAGGTCACCTCCTCCGGCGAGCTGGAGGCGGCCCTCGCACTGGGCACCGGGTCGATGCTCACGGTGAAGCCGGCGCGCCTCGGTGGGGTCGAGGCCGCTGCGGTCGCGGCCGCCCGGGCGGCCGCCGCGGGCTGGGCCGTCCACGCCGGCGGCATGCTCGAGTCGGGGCTGGGCCGGGCCGCGGCCCGGGCCCTGGCCGCCCGCCCCGAGGTCACCGGTCCGGCGCTGGTGGGCCCGACCTCGCTGCTCTTCGCCGACGACGTGGTCGCACCGGTGGGTCCCGGCGCCGACGGCACCGTCGCCGTGCCCGACGGCCCGGGCCTGGCCCCGCCCCCCGACCCGACCCGCCTGGCCCGGCTCACGGTGGCCTCCTGGACCCGCGACGCCGCCGCCCACCGGTCCCGGCGGCCGGGGTGAGCGGCCCCACGGGCCTGGGTGGTCGAGCGCCTGGCCGGCACCGCGGCCGAGTTCCACGGCCGGGCCCTGCCCGCGCCGCCGGCCCGTCGGGTCTGGGTCCACCAGGTGCGGGCCCCGGCCCTGGTGCTGGGCAGCACCCAGGACCCGGGCATCGTCGACGCCGCCGCGGCCGCGGCCGCAGGGGTGGAGGTGGTGCGCCGGCGCAGTGGCGGGGGCGCGGTGCTGGTGGAGCCGGGTGGGGTGGTGTGGGTCGATGTGGTGGTGCCGACCGACGACCCGCTCTGGGACGACGACGTGGGGCGGGCGTTCACCTGGGTGGGGGAGACGTGGGCGGCGGCCCTGGCCACCGTGGGGGTGGGCGGGGCCCGGTGCACCGGGGTCCGGCTGGTGACCACGCCGTGGTCCTCGCTGGTCTGCTTCGGGGGGATGGGCCCGGGCGAGGTCACCGTCGGGGGCGCCAAGGTGGTGGGCCTGGCCCAGCGCCGCACCCGTGAGGGGGCCTGGTTCCAGGGTGCGGCCCTGCTGCGCTGGGCGCCCGGGGACCTGCTGGGCCTGCTGGCGCCTGGACGGGGCGGAGCGGGCCCGGGCCGGCGCCGACCTGGCCGGGCGGGCCACGCCGGCGCCGGTGGCCGGTGCCGACCTGGTCGAGGCCGTGCTGGCCGCCCTGCCGGCCTGATCCGCCCGGTCCGACCGACAGCGACCCCGGGACAGCCGGGAGCCGTCGGCCGATCGTGGCAGTACTGATCCCTGTCCGTGGGTGACAGTCCCATGACAGTGCACTGAAGTGGGTTGACCGACCACTCAGGGGGGCGTAGGTTCTGCCGCCATGGGGCAGGCGAGCACGGAAGCAGAGGGGTCGGCGCGCCGGGACGAGGCGCCGCGCCCGGGGCCGCCGGCGGCCGACGAGGCCCGCGCCCGGCTGTGCGGCCGCTTCACCAACGGCATCGACGCCAAGTCCCGGGTCGTGATGCCGGCCGCCTTCCGGGCCCCCTTCGCCCCCGGCGGCGGGATGATCACGCCTTGGCGGGGCAGCTGCCTGGCCGCCATGGCCCCCCGCGAGTTCGACGCCTACACCGGTCAGCCATGGCCCGGCGTCCCTGGCCGCCGCGGGTGAGCGACGTCGACAAGGTCCTGGGCACCCTGTGGAGCTCCACGGTCGACCTTCACCCTCGACCTCCAGGGCCGGCTGGTCCTGCCCGAGGAGGTCCGGTCCCAGGTCGGGATCACCGAGGAGGTCCGCTTCCAGGGCCGCGGCCGGCGGGTGGAGCTCTGGCCCGGCGAGATCACCCCGAGGAGCTCGACGAGCGGGCGGACCACCTCGCCACCCTCGCCGCGGTCCAGAGCCGCGTACATCCCCGAGCTCGAGAGCTGAGGAGAGAGTGATGGTGCTGGCCATGGCCGACCACGAGACCCCCGACACCCGGTCGTGGCGGCGGCCACGACCACGTCCCCGTCCTCGCCGCCGAGGTGGCGGCAGTCTTCTCGCCGCGACCGAGGAGGGCGCCTACGTCGACCTCACCCTCGGCCTCGGGGGCCACGCCGCCATGCTGCTCGACGCCCACCCGAGCCTGCGCCTGCTGGGCATCGACCGCGACCGCGAGGCCCTCGCGGTGGCGGCCGGGCGCCTGGCCCGCTTCGGGTCGCGGGTCGAGCTCCGCCACGCCCGCTCCGACAGCCCTCCCCGAAGTGCTGGCCGCGAGCCGGCGTCGACGACGTGACCGCCGATGCTGGCCGACCTCGGCGTGTCGTCGCCCCAGGTCGACCGGCCCGAGCGGGGCTTCAGCTACCGGGCCGACCGCGACGGGCCCCTCGACATGCGCATGGACCAGAGCCGGGGCCCGACCGCAGCCGACCTGCTGGCCGAGGTCGACGAGGACGACCTCGTCCGGGCCCTGCGCGACCTCGCCGACGAGCCCCACGCCCGGCGGGTGGCCCGGGCCATGGTCGAGGCCGAGCCCCGCACCACCGAACGAGCTGGCCGAGGCCGTCCGCGGCGCGCTGCCCGGCCGCCCGGCGCCGCCGGGGCGACCCCGCCAAGCGCGTCTTCCAGGCCGTGCGCATCCTGGTCAACGACGAGATCGGCACCCTCGACCGCACCCTCGACGTCGCCCTCGACGCCCTCGTCCCCGGCGGGCCGCATGGCCGTCATCTCGTTCCACTCCGTCGAGGACCGCATGGTGAAGACCCGGTTCCGGGAGGCGGCCGACGGCGGCTGCACCTGCCCGCCCGGGCTGCCCTGCGTCTGCGGCGCCGAGCCCACCGCCCGGCTGCTGCGCCGCAAGCCGTGGGTCGCCGACGAGGCCGAGCGGGCGGCCAACTCCCGGGCCACCAGCGCCCGCCTCGCGGGCCGTCGAGGCCCTCGCCCCCGGGGAGCCGCCGGTGACCCGCCGCGCGCCGCGGTCGCCGCCCGCCCCACCCCGGCCCGCCGGGCCCGCAGCACCGAGGGCCCCGCCGGCCGCCCCCGGCTCCGCGTCGTGCCGGCCCGCCAGGTCGACCGCACCCGCGTCCGCGTGGTGCTCGTGGCCTCGCACCTCGGTGGTGTTCGCGGTGCTGCTGCTGGCCGCCGCCGTCCACACCACGATCGTCTCGGGCCAGCGCGAGCTCGACCGGGTCGACGAGCGCGTCACCGAGGCGACCCGCCAGAACCAGTGCCTGCGCCTGCGCGGGCCGAGCTCGAGTCGCCCGAGCGCATCGTCGAGGCCGCCCGGGCCGCGACGGCATGGTCGTGCCCGACGACGTCACCTGGCTCTCGCCCGAGGCCACCAGCCCACGCCGCCCCCGACGCGCACCGGCGACGTGTCCGACGACGCCCCCACCGACGAGCGGGCCGGCGCCGACGGGACCACCGACGTGCCCGGCGACGCCCCGGGAGGAGCCGAGGGATGACCCCCCGGCGCCCGGTCACCGGGGCCTTCGACGCCTACCGGGCGGGCCGGGCCGACAGCCCGCCCCCCGGCCCGGACGACCCCGGGCCCACGACCGGTCGACGGCGGGGAGGACACCGAGGTCCCCCGCCGTCGCCCCACCGGCGACCGTGGACGGTCCCGCCTCCCCCCTGCGCCCCGCCCGACGACGCCGGCCTCGGCCCGTCGTCGGGTGCCGGGCCGGGGGAGCGGCGCCCCGGCGGGCCGGGGCGGCCGCCCCCGGCCCACGCCTGCGCCGCCGGCTGCTCACCCTCCCGGTCCTCAGCCTCCTGCTGTTCGCCGTGGTCGGCGTCCAAGCCTGGTCGAACGTCCAGGTCCGCCACCCCGAGCGCTACCTGGCCGAGGGCGAGGGCCAGCGGATCGCCTCGGTGCCCTGCCGGCCGGGCGCGGGGCCCTGGTCGACCGCAGCGGCCAGGCCCTGGCCCTGTCGGTGCCCCGGCGCACTGTGTTCGCCGACCCCAGCATCATCGACGACCCCGCCGACGTGGCGACCCAGCTGGCGCCGCTGCTCCACGTCGACCGCCTCGAGCTCGCAGGAGCGCATGGTCGGGCGAGGGCCGCTTCACCGGTGCTGGCCCGGGTGCTCGACGACGACGTGGCCGACGAGGTGGAGGCCCTCGACCTGCGCGGCATCGGGACCTTCCTGGAGTTCAAGCGGGAGCGGCCCAGCGGCGACCTGGCCCGCTCGGTGGTGGGCACGGTGAGCACCGACGGCGCCACCGGCATCTCCGGGCTGGAGGCCCAGCTCGACGACCTGCTCACCGGGACCGCCGGGCGAGGTCACCTACGAGCGGTCGCAAGGCGCCAGGGCGGCGGCGCCATCGCCGGCACCCGCGGCGCATCGAGCCGGCCCGGCCCGGCGCCGAGGTGCCCTCACCATCGACCAGGCCCTCCAGTACGAGACCGAGCGCATCCTGGCCGAGCACCTGGACGCGGGCCGGGGCCAAGGGGGGCACCGCCATCATCTCCCGGCCCTCGACCGGAGAGGTCCTGGCCCTGGCCAACCTCGGCCGGGACGACGACAGCGGCACCTTCGCCCCACGGCCAACAACCTGGGCCTCACCACCGTCTACGAGCCGGGCTCGGTCAACAAGGTGATCACCGTGGCCGGCGCCCTGGAGGAGGGCCTGGTCACCCCGGACACCACCTGGGCGGTGCCCGACCACCTCGAGGTCGGCGACCACGTCTTCACCGACTCCCACCCCCACCCGACCACCGACTGGTCGATCACCGACATCGTCGCCACCTCGTCGAACGTGGGCACGATCATGCTGGGCCAGGACCTCGGCGGCGACCGCCTCGACGAGTACCTGCGCCGCTTCGGCTTCGGCTCCGGCACGGGCGTCGACTTCCCGGCCGAGTCCCACGGGCCTCCTGCTCGACGCCGAGGACTACCGCAACCAGAGCACGGCCATCGGGTCGGTGCCCATCGGCCAGGGCGTGTCGGTCACCGCCCTCCAGATGCTCCAGGCCTTCAACGTGCTGGCCAACGACGGCACCTACGTCCCGGCCCGGCTGGTCCGCCAGGTGACGCGGGCCGACGGCACCGTCGAGCCGGTGCCCTCCGACGAGCCCCACCGGGTCGTGTCGCCGACCACCGCGGCCGCGGTGCGGGCCATGATGGAGCAGGTGGTCTCCCGGGGCACCGGCCAGGCCGCCGCGGTGCCGGGCTACTCGGTGGCCGGCAAGACGGGCACCGCCCGCAAGCCCCAGCCCGACGGAGGCTACGAGGACGAGGACGGCCACATGCACTACGTCGCCACCTTCGTGGGCCTGCTCCCGGCCGAGAACCCGGACCTCTCGATCCTGGTCGCGGTGGACGAGCCCGACCCCGGCCGGTCGATCTACGCCGGCGACGTGGCCGCCCCGGCCTTCTCCGAGCTGGCCCGGTGGGCCCTGCGCGACCTCGACATCCCCCCGGCCGCGGGTGGCTCGGTGAGCGACGTGCCCGACCTCTCGGACTCGGCGGCCGAGGTGGGCGACGCGGTGATCCCGCAGTCCGGGGCGGCGCGGGAGGAGGACGCCACCGGCACCGACGCCGGGGCGGCCGACGAGGGGACCGGGCCCACCGACGGCACCGGGAGCGACGAGGCGGGGGCGTCCGGGGACGCCGTCGACGACGGGTGACGGCCCCGGCCCCCACCCCCGACCCGGTGACCCTCGACCGGGTCGTCGAGGTGGCGCGCCGCTCGGGCGCTGCGGACCTCGACGGCGACGGCTCCACCCCCGTGGCGCGGACGAGCCACGACTCCCGCGCCGTGGTCCCCGGCGACCTGTTCTGCTGCATCCCGGGGGCGGTCAGCGACGGCCACGACCACGCTCCCGCCGCCGTGGTGGCCGGCGCCGCCGCCCTGCTCTGCGAGCGTCCCCTGGGCCTCGGCGTGCCCGAGGTGCGCGTGCCGTCGGTGCGCCGGGCCCTCGGACCGGTGGCCGCGGTGGTCGCGGGCGAGCCGTCACGGCGGCTCCAGGTCCTCGGCATCACCGGCACCAACGGCAAGACGACCGTCGTCCACCTCCTCGGCGCCGTCCTGGCCGAGGCCGGGCGGCGCACCGTCACGGTGGGCACGCTCACGGGCGCCCGCACCACGCCGGAGGCGCCCGAGCTCCAGACCCAGCTGGCGCGGGCCGCGGCCGAGGGGGTCGAGGTGGTCGCCATGGAGGTGTCGTCCCACGCCCTCGACCAGCACCGCGTGGACGGCACCCGCTTCGCGGTGGCGGGCTTCACCAACCTCAGCCCCGACCACCTCGACCACCACGGGACCATGGAGCGCTACTTCGCGGCCAAGGCCCGCCTGTTCACCCCCGAGCTGGCCGACCGCGCCGTCGTGGTCACCGACGACCCGCACGGCCGCCTGCTGGTCGACTCGGCCGTCATCCCGACCACCGGCGTCGGCCTCGACGCCGCCGAGGGACTCGTGCTCGTCGGCTGCCGGCAGCCGCTTCACGCTGGCGGGGCCGGGCCGTCGAGCTGCCCCTGGCCGGGCGCTTCAACGTGCGCAACGCCCTGCTCGCCGCCGAGGTGGCGGTGGCCGCCGGGGTGGCGCCCGACGTCGTGGCCCGCGGCCTGGGCCGCACGCCGCCGGTCGCCGGCCGCCTCGAGCCGGTGGACGCCGGGCAGGCCTTCACCGTCTTGGTCGACTACGCCCACACCCCCGACGGGCTGGCCCAGGTCGTCTCGGCCCTGCCGCGAGGTCGGGGGAGGGTCGCCTGATCGTCGTGTTCGGGTGCGGCGGCGACCGCGACGCGGCCAAGCGGCCGCTCATGGGCGAGGCCGCGGCGGGGGCCGACCGGGTCGTGGTCACGTCGGATAACCCGAGGTCCGAGGACCCAGGTGCGATCATCGAGGCCGTGCTCTCCGGCATCCCCCCCGACACCGACCTCGTGGTCGAGCCCGACCGCCGCGCCGCGATGGCCGCGGCCTTCGCCTCGGCCGCCCCCGGCGACGTGGTCCTGGTGGCCGGCAAGGGCCACGAGACCACCCAGGTGGTGGGCGACCAGGTGCTCCCGTTCGACGACCGGGTGGTGGCGGCCGAGCTGCTGGGAGGGGCCTCGTGATCGCCCTGCTGATGGCGGCGGGCGTCGCCCTCGCCACCTCGCTGGTCGGCACCCGGTTCCTCATCGTCTGGCTCCGCCAGCGGGGCGTCGGCCAGCCCATCCACGAGGACGTGCCCGACGCCCACCAGGGCAAGGCGGGTACGCCCACCATGGGCGGCATCGCCATCGTCGCCGGGGCGGTGGTCGGCTACCTGGTGGCCCACACCCGCCAGGGCCTGCCCTTCACCGCCTCCGGGACGCTGCTGGTGGCCCTCGTCATCGGGGCCGGCGCGGTGGGCATGGCCGACGACTGGATCAAGATCTCCCAGGAGCGGAACCTGGGCCTGTCCAAGGCGGCCAAGAGCATCGGACTGCTCACCGTGGCCGTCGGGTTCGCGGTGCTGGCCGTCACCCTCACCGACGTCCACACCAACCTGTCGTTCACCCGCTTCGACAACTTCGAGGACCTCGACCTGGGGCCGGTGCTCTGGTGCTGCTGGGCGGTGCTGCTCATCGTGGGCTGCACCAACGCCGTCAACCTGACCGACGGCCTCGACGGCCTGGCGGGCGGCTCGGCCATCTTCGGCTTCGCCGCCTTCACCGTCATCGCCTTCTGGGCCTTCCGCAACGCCGGCCAGGCCGGGGCCCTGGCCAACTACCAGATCCCCGACGCCCTCGACCTCGCCGTGGTCGCCGCCGCCCTGGTCGGGTCGACCACCGGGTTCCTGTGGTGGAACGCCACCCCCGCGCGCATCTTCATGGGCGACACCGGGTCGCTGGCCATCGGCGGGGGACTGGCCGGGCTGGCCCTGCTGCTCAACACCCAGCTCCTCCTGCCCATCATCGGCGGGCTCTTCGTGTTCGAGACGATGTCGGTCATCGTGCAGGTGGCCGCCTTCCGGGCCTTCGGCAAGCGGCCCTTCCGCATGGCCCCGATCCACCACCACTACGAGTTCGCGGGCTGGCCCCAGACCACCATCATCGTGCGCTTCTGGATCCTGGCCGGCCTCTCCACCGCCATCGCCCTCGGCCTCTACCTGGCCGACTACATCCACCTCACGGGCCAGTGAGCGCCGGCGCCGCGCCCCGTGCGCGACGACCGGCCCACCGTGCTGGTCGGCCTCGGCGTCACCGGGCGCGCCGTGGCCCGGGCCCTGGCCCGCCGGGGCCTGCCCGTCGCCCTGGTCGACGACCGCCCGGCCGAGGCCGACCGGGCCCTGGCCGCCGAGCTCGACGTGGCCCTGCGTCGAGGCGCCCGACGCCGTCGCCCTCGGCGCCCTGCTCGACGGGGCCGGCGCCCTGGTGCCGGCCCCCGGCCTGCCCGAGGCCCACCCCGCCCTGGCCCTGGCCGCGGCCCGCGACCTGGCCGTGGTCGGAGAGCTCGACCTGGCCGCGGCCTGGGACCCCCGCCCCTGCGTGGCGGTCACCGGCACCGACGGCAAGACCACGGTGACCACCCTGGTCCGGGACCTGCTGGTCGCCTCGGGGGTGGCCGCGGTCGACGCCGGCAACACCGAGGTCCCCCTCGTCGAGGCCATCGACGACCCCGGCCCGGAGGTCTTCGTGGTCGAGGCGTCGTCGTTCCGCCTGGCCCCGCTGCGTCGCTTCGCCCCGGTGGCTGCGGCCTGGCTCAACTTCGGCCCCGACCACCAGGACGTGCACGCCGACCTGGGCGCGCTACGAGGCGGCCAAGGCCAACATCTGGCGCGGCCTTCGGCCCCGACCAGGTGGCGGTGGCCAACCGCGACGACCCCGTGGTCGCCCGCCACGCCGCCGGCCTGCCGCGGGTCGAGACCTTCGGCCTCGGCCCGGCCCCGGCCGACGGCGGCGCCCACTGGACGGTGGCCGACGGCACCCTGCGGGACCCGGCGGGCGAGGCCGTCGTCGTCACCGCCGAGCTGCACCGGTCCCTGCCCCACGACCTGGCCAACGCCCAGGCCGCGGCGGCCCTGGCCCGGGCCGCGGGAGCGACCCCGGCGGGCACGGCCGAGGGCCTCCGCGCCTTCCGCCACCTGCCCCACCGGGTCCAGCTGCTGGGCGAGGCCGACGGCGTGCGCTGGTACGACGACTCCAAGGCCACCGCCCCCCACGCCACCCTGGCCGCCCTGTCGGGGTTCGCCTCCGCGGTGCTCATCGCCGGTGGTCGCAACAAGGGCCTCGACCTCTCGGCCCTGGCCGCCGGCGCCGAGCACGTGCGCTCGGTGGTGGCCATGGGCGAGGCGGCCGACGAGGTGGCCGCCGCCTTCGCCGGGCTCCGCCCCGTGGTCACGGTGGCGACCATGGACGAGGCCGTGGCCGCCGCCGCCGCGGCCGCCCGCCCCGGCGACGCGGTGCTGCTCTCGCCCGCCTGCGCCTCCTTCGACCAGTACCGCGGCTACGCCGAGCGGGGCGACGACTTCGCCCGGGCCGCGGCCGCCGCCGGGGTCCGGCCCCGGCCCGACGACCACGAGGAGGTCGCGTCGTGACGACCGTGTCGCCCCTGCGCCGGCGCGCCGCCGGCCCCGACGCCGCCGCCCCGGCCCGGCCCCGACGCCTGCGGATCTCCCTCCCGGGCCCGCCGCCGGGTGAGCCCACCGGCACCTTCACGGTCCTGGCCGCGGTGGTCGCCGTGCTGGTCCTGTTCGGCCTGGTGATGGTCCTGTCGTCGTCGTCGATCATCGCCCTGGAGGAGACCGGCTCCACCTGGGGCTACGGCGTCCGCCAGGGCATCTGGGCAGTGGTCGGCCTGGCCGGCCTGCTGGCCGCCCTCTACAGCGACCGGCGCACCTGGCGCCGGTGGTGCCGGGTGGGCCTGGTCGTCGTGGTGGTGCTGCTGGTCGCCGTGCTGGCCGTGGGCCAGTCGGTCAACGGCGCCCGGCGCTGGGTCGGGGCCGGTCCGGTGTCGCTCCAGCCCTCGGAGCTGGCCAAGGTCGCCCTGGTCCTCGTTCGTGGCCGACCTCCTGGCCCGGCGCTGCCGGGAGATGGACGACCCCCGCCGCACCCTGTGGCCCGTGGTCGGGGTGCTGGGCGGGGTGCTCTCGCTCGTCCTGCTCCAGCCCAACCTGGGCACCAGCCTGGTGATCACCGCCATCGTGCTCATGATGCTGCGTGGCCGCCGGCGCCCGGATGCGGGCCCTCGCCGGCTTCGGCGGCCTGGCCGTGGTCGCGGCCGGGCTCCTCGTGTGGTTCGAGCCCTACCGGCGGCGCCGCCTCTTCGCCATGTTCGACCCGTGGTCGAACAAGTCCGACAGCGGCTACCAGGCCATCCAGGCCGGGGTGGGCCTGAGCGACGGCGGCCTCACCGGCCTGGGCCTGGGCCAGAGCAAGGCCAAGTACGGGTACCTGCCCTTCGCCCACAACGACTTCATCTTCGCCATCATCGGCGAGGAGCTGGGCCTGCTGGGCGCCCTCGCCGTGGTCCTCCTGTTCGTCATGCTCGCCTTCCTCGGCGTGCGGGCCGCCACCCACGCCGCCGACCGCTTCAGCGCCCTGGTGGCCGTGGGGATCACCACCTGGCTGGTCTCCCAGGCCTTCCTCAACATCGCGGTGGTCCTGGGGCTGGTGCCCAACACCGGCGTGCCCCTGCCCTTCGTCTCCTACGGCGGCTCCTCGCTGCTGGTCACCATGGTCGGGGTGGGCATGCTGCTGAACATCGCCCGCCACCCCCGCCCCACCGCCCCGTGAGCCCGACCGCCCCGGAGCCCACCGCCGTCCTCGTCGCCGGCGGGGGCACCGCCGGCCACCTCGTGCCCGGCCTGGCCGTGGCCGCCGCCCTGGTCGGGCGGGGCACCGACCCCGCCGCCATCCACTTCGTGGGATCGGACCGCGGGGTGGAGGCCGACATGGTGCCGGCCGCCGGGTTCGGCCTCGACGAGCTGCCCGGCCGGGGCCTGCCCCGCCGCCCCGGTGTGGCCATGGCCCGGGCCGCGTGGGCCCTCGTCACCGCCACCCGGCAGGGGATCGGCATCGTCCGCCGGCGCCGCCCCGAGGTGGTGCTGTCCCTCGGCGGCCACGCTGCCTTCGCCTGCGCCTTCGGTGCCGTCCTGGCCCGGGTGCCGCTGGTGCTGGTCGAGCAGAACGTCCGGGCCGGCGCGGTCAACCGGAGCCTGGCCCGCTTCGCCCGGGCCAGCGCGGTGTCGTTCCCGGGCACCGACCTGCCCCGGGCCCGCGTCACCGGCAACCCGCTGCCCGCCCCCCTGGTGGCCGCGGCCCGCCGCCGCCGGGGCCCCGACGGCGCCGCCGCCCGCGACGAGGCCCGGCGGACCCTCGGCCTGCCCGCCGACCGCACCGTCGTCCTCGTCACGACCGGGTCGCTGGGCTCCACCCGCGTCAACCAGGCCGTGGTCGGCCTGGCCCGGCGCTGGGCCGACCGCACCGACGTCGCCGTCCGCCACGTCACCGGCCGGCGCGACCACGACGAGGTCCGCGCCGACCTGCCCGACCTGCCCGCCGGCGGCCTCCACCTCGACCTGGTCGCCTACGAGGACCGCATGCCGCTGGCCCTGGCCGCGGCCGACGTGGCCGTCACCCGCGCCGGGGCCGGCACCTGCGCCGAGCTGGCCGCCTTCGGCGTGCCCGCGGTCATGGTGCCGCTGCCCATCGCCACCCGCGACCACCAGGCCGCCAACGCCGGCGTGCTGGCCGAGGCCGGCGGGGCCGTGGTGGTGCCCGACGACGAGCTCGACGCCGACCGCCTGGCCCGCGAGCTGGGCCCCCTCGTCGACGACGCCGACGGGCGGTCGGCGCGGTCGGCGGGCATGGCCTCGACGGCCCGGCTCGACGCGGCCGAGCGGGTGGCCGACGTGATCGAGGAGGTGCTCCGTGGCTGAGGACGACCCCACCCCCCGCCTCGACCTGGCCGCGGGCCCGCTGCACGTCCACGTGGTGGGCGTGGGCGGGGTGGGCATGCGCCCCATCGCCTCGGTGCTGGCCGGCATGGGCCACCACGTCACGGGCTCGGACATGAAGCCCTCGGCCGGGCTCGAGCGCCTGGTCGCCCAGGGCGTCGAGGTCCAGGTGGGCCACGCCCCCGCCAACGTCGAGGGGGCCGACGTGGTGGCCGTCTCCACCGCCATCCCCGACAGCAACCGGGAGGTCCGGGCGGCCCGGGAGCTGGGCATCCCCGTGGCCCACCGGGCCGAGGTGCTGGCCGCCATCACCCGGGTCCGCCGCACCCTGGCCGTGTCCGGCACCCACGGCAAGACCACCACCACCACGATGCTGGCCCTCATCCTCCAGGAGGCCGGGCTGTCGCCGTCGTTCATCATCGGCGGTGACGTCAACGCCCTCGGCTCCGGGGCGGCCTGGGACGCGGGCGACCTGTTCGTGGTCGAGGCCGACGAGAGCGACGGCACCTTCACCGAGCTCGAGGCCGAGGTCGCGGTGATCACCAACGTGGAGGCCGACCACCTCGACCACTGGGGCGACCTGGCCGCCATCGAGGCCGCCTTCGACCGCTTCGCGGCGGCCGCGCCCACCACCGTCGTCTGCAGCGACGAGCCCCACGCCGCCGCCCTCGCGGCCCGGCACGGGAGCACCACCTACGGCACCTCGGAGGGCGCCGACTTCCGCATCGTCGACGTCGAGGTCGACCGGGTGGGCACCCGCTTCGCCATCGAGCACGACGGCGAGCGCCTGGGGCCCGTCGAGATGCCGATCCCCGGGCTCCACAACGCCCGCAACGCCACCGCCGCCCTGGTGGCGGCCCGCCACGTGGGCGCACCCGTGGGGGCGGCGGTCAGCGCCCTGGCCCACTACGCCGGCGTGGCCCGCCGCTACCAGTTCCGCGGCAGCGTCGGCGGCATCACCCTCGTCGACGACTACGCCCACAACCCGGGCAAGGTCGCGGCGGTGGTGGCCACCGCGGCCCAGGGCGGCTGGGACCGGGTCGTGGTCGTGTTCCAGCCCCACCGCTACTCCCGCACCGAGGACCTGGGCGCCCAGTTCGCCGACTCCTTCGCCGGTGCCGACCAAGTGCTGGTCACCGCCATCGACGGGGCCGGCGAGCAGCCCCGGCCCGGCATCACCGGCCAGCTGGTGGCCGATGCGGTGGTCGCCGCCCACCCCGACCTCGACGTGGCCTACGTGCCCGACGGCGAGGACCTGCTCGACCGGCTCGTCGCCGAGCTGCGGCCCGGCGACCTCTGCCTCACCCTCGGGGCCGGCGACATCACCACCCTCCCCGACGACCTGCTGGCCCGACTCGAGGCCGCCGGCGCCGCGGGGGCTGCGGGGTCGTGACCGGCGCCGCCGTCGCCCGCGCCGCCGCGGTGCTGGGCCCCCGGGCCCGCGCCGGCGTGCCGCTGGGACCGCTCACGACCTACCGGCTGGGCGGTCCCGCCGCCCTGCTGGTGGAGGCCGACGACCAGGCCGCCCTCGCCGCCGTGGCCGGCGCCGTCGCCGCCAGCGGGCTGCCCACGCTCGTGGTGGGCCGGGGCTCGAACCTGCTGGTGGCCGACGAGGGCTTCGCCGGCATCGCCGTGGTCATGGGCGCCGGCCTCGGCGCCCTCGGCGTCGAGGGCACCACCGTGCGCGCCGGCGGGGCCGCCAGCCTGCCGGTGGTGGCCCGCCGCACCGCCGCGGCCGGGCTGACCGGCTTCGAGTGGGCGGTGGGCGTCCCCGGCTCCATCGGCGGCGCCGTGCGGATGAACGCCGGCGGGCACGGCTCGGACATGGCGGCCAGCCTGCGGAGCGTCCGCGTCGTCGACCTCGCCGCGGGGGAGGATGGTGCCGTGCCCGCGACGCTGCCCGCCTCCGGTCTGGACCTGGGCTTCCGCTCCTCGGCGGTGCGGCCGACACAGGTCGTGGTCGAGGCCGAGCTGGAGCTGGCCCCGGGCGACCGCGCTGCGTCCGAGGCCGAGATCTCCGAGATCGTCCGCTGGCGCCGGGCCAACCAGCCCGGCGGGGCCAACGCCGGGTCGGTGTTCGTCAACCCGGCGGGCGACTCGGCCGGCCGCCTCATCGACGAGGCCGGGGCCAAGGGGCTCCGCATCGGCTCGGCCGAGGTCTCCGAGAAGCACGCCAACTTCATCCAGTGCGACCCGGGGGGCCGGGCCGCCGACGTGCACGCCCTGATGCTCGAGGTGGCCCGCCGGGTGGCGGCCACCTCCGGGGTCTGGCTGCGGCCCGAGACCCGCCTGGTGGGCCTGGACTGGCCGGAGGCGGCCCCGTGAGCCCCCGCCCGCCCGTCCAGCAGGATCGCGCCCCCGCCGCCGCGCCCGCGACCCGCCCGCCCCACCCCCGCATCCGGGCCCGACGGGTGGCGGTCGCCCGCGACGTGGGCCGTCGCCGTCGGCGGCGCCTCAACGTGGTCCTGGCCGTCATCTGCCTCGGCGTGTGGACCCTCGTCGGGCTGCGCAGCTCGCTCCTCGACGTCGACCGGGTGCAGGTCACCGGGGCCGACCGCACCGCCCCCGACGCCGTCCGGGCCGCGGCCGGCATCGCCCCGGGCGAGCCCATGGTCGGCCTCGACGTCGACGCCGGCACCGACGCGGTCGCGGCCCTGCCCTGGGTCGACGAGGTCCGCATCTCCCGCATGTGGCCCGGCACCGTCCGCATCGTGGTCACCGAGCGCACGCCGCTGGCGGCCGTGCGGGTCGACGGCGGCTGGGCCCGGGTCGACGCCCAGGGACGGGTGCTCGACGTGGTGGCGGCCCCGCCCGACCTGCTGGCCCTCGCCGGGCGCCGCCCGGCGGGACCGGGGGCCACCCTGCCCGCCGCCGACCGCGAGGTCCTCGCCACCCTCGCCCGCATCCCCGACGCGCTGGCCGTCCAGGTGGCCCAGGCCCGGGCCGACGACCGGGGCCTGGTCCTCGACGTGGGGGAGGGGTGGACCGTCGTGGTGGGCGACGACGACGACCTCGGGGCCAAGGCGGCCGCGGCCCGGGCCGTGCAGGCCGCGGCCGACCCCGCCGACGGCTGCACCATCGACGTCCGCGTCCCGTCCTCGCCGGTCTTGACCCCCGGAGGCGACTGTGCCTAATCTCTCAACCCTCACCAGAACTTTACATAACCCTCAGCCTCGAGTCGAGGTCGAGGGTTGGAAGACGGTCGGCCTCCGGGGCCGACCGTCGTGCGCGTCCCCAGATAGGAGCACCCCCCATGGCCGGCAACCCACAGAACTACCTGGCAGTGATCAAGGTCGTCGGCGTCGGCGGCGGCGGCTGCAACGCCGTCAACCGCATGATCGACGCGGGGCTGAAGGGGGTCGAGTTCATCGCCGTCAACACCGACGCCCAGGCCCTGCTCATGAGCGACGCCGACGTCAAGCTCGACATCGGGCGCGACCTCACCCGCGGCCTCGGGGCCGGGAGCGACCCCGAGGTCGGCGGCCAGGCGGCCGAGGCCCACCGGGGCGAGCTGGAGGAGGTGCTCAAGGGCGCCGACATGGTGTTCATCACCGCCGGCAAGGGCGGCGGCACCGGCACCGGCGCGGCGCCGGTGGTGGCCGAGCTGGCCAAGTCGCTGGGCGCGCTCACCATCGGCGTGGTCACCCGGCCCTTCGCCTTCGAGGGCCGCCGCCGCTCGGTGCAGGCCGAGGCCGGCATCCAGAAGCTGAAGGAGACGGTCGACACCCAGATCGTCATCCCCAACGACCGCCTGCTCACCGTGTCCAACGAGAAGACCTCGGTGCTCAACGCCTTCAAGATGGCCGACGAGGTCCTGCTCCAGGGCGTCCAGGGCATCACCGACCTCATCACCACCCCCGGCCTCATCAACACCGACTTCGCCGACGTCAAGATGGTGATGAGCAACGCCGGCTCGGCCCTCATGGGCATCGGCTACGCCTCGGGGGAGAGCCGGGCCCTCCAGGCCGCCCGCAACGCCATCTCCAGCCCCCTGCTGGAGGCCTCCATCGAGGGGGCGCGGGGCATCCTGCTCAGCATCACCGGCGGCAGCGACATGGGCCTCTTCGAGGTCAACGAGGCGGCCGAGGTCATCCACGGCGTGGCCCACCCCGACGCCAACATCATCTTCGGCACCGTGATCGACGACGAGATGGGCGACGAGGTGCGCGTCACCGTCATCGCCGCCGGCTTCGACCGGTGGGAGGAGGGGCGCACCCGGGCCCGCACCCACGCCGAGACGGTGGAGGCCGCCGGCGACGGCGGCGCGGCGGCGCCGGTGACCGACCTCTTCGGCGGCTCCGACACCGACGAGGAGCCCGAGGACCCCGACGACTTCGACGTGCCGAGCTTCCTCCGCTGATCCGGGCCCGCCACCTCACCACCACCCGCGCCGACGGCGACCTCGCCGTCGGCGCGCCGGGTGACCTGGCCGCCCGGCGGGCCGCGGTGGTCGACCTCCCGTGGACGTGGCTGCGCCAGGTCCACGGCGCCGAGGTCGTGACCGTCACCCGGCCCGGCGAGCACGCCGGGGCACGCGCCGACGCCGCCGTCACCGCCGTGCCCGGGGCCGCCCTGGCCATCGGCACCGCCGACTGCGTGCCGGTCGTGCTGGTGGCCGACGGTGCCGTGGGTGTGGCCCACGCCGGGTGGCGGGGGCTCCTGGCCGGCGTGGTCGGGGCCACCGCCCGCGCCCTCGCGGACCTGGGCCGCCCCCCGGTCCGGGCCGTGGTCGGCCCCTGCATCCGCCCCGCGGACTACGAGTTCGGTGCCGACGACCTGGACCGGGTCGCGGCCCGCTGGGGCGAGGGCGTGCGGGCGACCACCCGGCACGGGCACCCGGCCCTCGACGTGGTGGCCGGCGTGCGGGCCGCCCTGGCCGAGGTCGGGGTGGACGACGTCGACGACGAGGGGCGCTGCACGGCCGCCGACCCGTCGCGCTGGTGGTCGCACCGGGCCCGCGCCGACGCGGGGCGCATGGCCACCGTCGCCTGGCTCGAGGAGGTCGACGGGTGATCCCCTGCACGGTCGCCCCCGACGTGCTGGCGGCGCGGGTCGCGACGGTCCGCGCCCGGATCGAGGCCGCCGGCGGTGACCCCGCGGCCGTCACCCTGGTCGGCGTGACCAAGGGCTTCGACGCCACCGCGCCGGCCGCCGCGGTGGCGGCCGGGCTCACCGACCTGGGCGAGAGCTACGCCCAGGAGGCGGTGGGGAAGGCCGCGGCCGCACCCGACGGCGTGCGCTGGCACTGGGTGGGCCGCCTCCAGCGCAACAAGGTCCGCCAGGTGGCCCCCTTCGTCCACCTCTGGCACAGCGTCGACCGGGCCCGCCTGGGGGCCGAGATCGCTCGGCGGGCCCCCGGTGCCGCGGTGCTGGCCCAGGTCAACACCTCGGGCGAGGACGCCCAGGGCGGTTGCCCCCCGGCCGACACCGCCGCGCTGGTCGCCGACCTGCGGGCCGAGGGCCTCGAGGTGCGCGGCCTCATGACCATCGCGGCCCGCGGCGACGGCGCCGCGGCCTGCTTCCGCACCCTCCGGGGCCTGGCCGACGACCTCGGTCTGGCGGAGCGCTCGATGGGCATGTCGGCCGACCTGGAGGCCGCCGTGGCCGAGGGTGCGACCATGGTGCGGGTGGGCACCGCCCTGTTCGGCGCCCGCGACGGCTGATGCGCCGACGCACGACACGACCCCACGACCAGGGGCCGGGACCGGCCGCCGACCACCCAGTCGGTATGCTGCCCGCCCAGGAGGACCGATGGCGACCATGTGGCGCAAAGCGATGCTCTACCTCGGGCTCGGACCCGACGAGGAGTACGACGACTACGACCCCGGCTACGACGACCCGGCCCCGGCGTCGGCGCGCCCGTCGCGCCCCGTCGCCCCGCCGCCGGTCGACCCCGACCCATCGCCCGCACCGGCCTCGGCGGTGGGCGCGGTGCGGCCCATGAACCCGGTGCGCCAGCCCGAGCCCGCCGGCGACTTCGCCAGCCAGGTCGGTGCCGCCGGCGGCCTCGGCCGCATCGAGGGCGGCACCGGTGCCGGCCTCGGTGCCACCCCCCGACCCAAGGTGGTCCGTCCCATGCCCGTCGCCTCGACCGCCCGCCCCCGCCTGGTGGTGCCCTCGCACTTCAACCAGGCCCAGGAGGTGGCCGACACCTTCAAGGGCGAGCAGCCCGTCGTGATGAACCTGCGCCACGCCGACCGCGAGGTCTCCCGGCGGCTCATCGACTTCTCGAGCGGCCTCTGCTACGGCCTGGGCGGGCGCATGGACAAGCTGGACTCGCAGGTGTACCTGCTCAGCCCGGCGAACGTCGACGTCTCGGAGGACGAGCGCGCCCGCCTGCGCCAGCGCGGCTACGAGGACTGACCGCCGCACCTGATGGACGCCATCCTCCCGCTTCTCTGCTACGCGGCGATCGGGTACCAGCTCGTGATCCTCGCCGCGATCATCGTCAGCTGGTTCCCGCTCGAGCCCGGCTCCGCCCTCGAGGGCGTCCGCAACGGCCTGCGCACCGTCACCGAGCCCGTGCTGGGCCCGGTGCGCCGGGCCCTGCCGCCCGTGCGCCTCGGCGGCATGGCCCTCGACCTCTCGCCGATCATCGTGCTGATCGGCCTGCAGGTCCTGCAGGCGATCATCTGCGGCTAGCGCCGCCACCCGTCCCCGCCGTGCGGCGGTGACGGACGACCGGCCCGGGGCGGGGGCTGACTACGATCGCCCCATGGACGTCTCCTCCAGCCTCACGGGCCCCAAGGAGTTCCGCATCGTCAAGCGGGGGTACGACCCGGACGAGGTGGACGCCTTCCTCGACCAGATCGCCCTCGGGGTGTCCGAGCTCAAGCGCAAGCTGGCCGAGGCGAACGACGCCGCGACCGCGGCGCCGGCCGCGCCCGCGGCGCCGTCGACCGACGACGCGGGGCGGGCCGACGAGATCCACCGGGCCCTGATCCTGGCCCAGCGGGCGGCCGACGAGGAGGTCCGCAAGGCCACCGAGGAGGCCGAGGCCATCCGGGCCGACGCCCAGGCCGCGGCCGACGACTCCCGACTCCAGTCCGACGCCGCCGCGGCCGAGAAGCGCGCCGCGGTGGAGGAGGAGGTCGCCCGGCGCCGCGAGGAGGGCCGGGCCGCCCTCCTGTCCGAGATCAGCGAGCTCGAGGGCGTGCGCGACTCCCTGGCCGGCGACGTGGTCGTGCTCGAGCGCCACGTCGACGAGCAGCGCGAGGTCGTGCAGGCGGCCATCGGCGAGCTCCAGTCGCTGCTCGACCACCCCGAGGCCTTCCGGGTGGCGGCCACCACGGGCGTCGACGTGAGCACCCACCTCACCGCCGACCCCGTGACCCGCACCGACCCCGACGAGGGCGACGACGACCCCGGACCCGACGCCGGTCCCGGCGGCCCCGCCGACGAGGGCCCGCCCCCCGCCCCCCTGCCCGACGACGGTGGGGTCACCGACGATGCCGGCGACGGCCACCAGGGCCCGGCCACGACCGAGCCGGAGCCCGCCCCCGAGCCGGTCCGCGCCGCCGCTCCGGTGGCCGACCCTCCCACCCCGCCCGAGGCGGCGCCGGCCGATGCCGCGCCGTCGTCGGCCGAGGACCCGTCGATCGACCTCCGGGTCGGGGTCGACGAGGGTGACGGCGGGCCGCCCACCGAGGCCCTGGCCCCGGTCGGCGGGGCCGACAGCGAGGACGCCTTCCTGGCCGAGCTGCGCAAGGCGATGCTCGACGACGAGCCCCTCGGTCCGCGTCGCGACGACGACGGTCCCGCCGCCGGCGGCCCGGTCGAGGCCGACGAGCCGTCCCGGGGCCGCTCCCGGTTCGGTCGCCGCCGCTAGCCGGCCGCCCCCGCCCACCTCGGCCCGACCGGGAGGGACGGCTGCCTCGACGGCGAACCTCAGGGTGTCCACCCGTCCCCGGAGGTCCCCACCGTGCTCGTCGTCGCCGCCCTGGCCCTGGTGGTCGCGGCCGCCGCCTTCCTCGTCACCGGCCTGACCAGCGGCGAGGTCGGCGACCTCTACCTGTCCATGGTCCTCTGCGGGGCGTCGCTGGTCGTGCTGGCCCTCTCGGCCCGCGTCGCCCGCCCCCGGCGGGCGCCGAGCGCCGACGCCCCGCGGGACCTGGCGCCCGACGAGGCCCCCGCCGCCCTGCTGCCGGCCGACGCCGACGCCGACGGCGTCGAGGACGTCACCGTCGAGGGCGCCGGCGGGCAGCCCGACGATGCGGAGGAGGCCGACGAGGTCCCCGCCGGCGACGAGCCCGTCCCGGCCGCGGCGGCGGCCCCGGCCGACGCCGGCCTGACCATGTGGGCGCCGTCGTCGCCGTCGGCCGCACCCGAGGCCGCGACCGCGACCGCGACCGAGTCCCGGACCCGGCCGCAGCCGGAGATCGCCGCCCCGGCCGAGGCCGATCCGGCGGTCGACCTCACGCCCGCCGGGGGGCTGGCCTTCCCCATCGCGGACTACGACGACCTCGAGGCGATCCAGGTGCTGCCCCTCGTGCCCCGCCTCTACCCCGACGAGGTGCCGGTGGTCGCGGCCCGCGAGCGCGAGGGCCGGGCCCGGCCCGTGGTGCTCGATGCCCTGGCCGAGGCCGGCGCCGACCCGGGCCTGGCCTTCCCCGTCGCCGGCTACGACGACCTCGGCGCCGACGAGGTGGTGGCCCGCCTCGACGACCTCGACGACGAGGACCTCGCCCTGGTCGAGCGGTCCGAGCGGGCCGGGGCGGCCCGGGCCGGCGTGCTGGTCGCGGTGGCCGGGCGGCGCCGTCGGGCCCGCCGCGGCGCCGCGGCCCAGGTCACCCCCGTCTAGGTCACCCCCGTCCCGGTCGGCCCCCGGGTCAGACCCGTCGGAGGGCGACCACGGCCTCGACGCCGTCGAGGTCGACCGTCCGCACGTGGCGGTGGGCGCCCTCGTCGACGGCGGCGACCTCGCCCACGGTCACCTCGGTGGCCAGGGTGTCGGCGGCCAGCCGGTCCCGGTGGGCCTCGGCCGCCCCCACCACGTCGGCGTCGCCGCCGACCTGGAGCGCGATCCGGTCCGAGAGGGCCAGGTCGGCCTCCTTGCGCAGGTCGTTGACGGCCCGCACCAGCTCGCGGGCCACGCCCTCGGCCCGGAGGTCGTCGTCGACGGCCAGGTCGAGGGCCACGGCCCAGCCCCCCTCCTCGGCCAGGGCGAAGGCCTCGTGGTGCCGAGCCCGGAGCTCCACGTCGTCGGCGGTCAGGCGCTCGCCCGCCACCTCGATGGCGCCCTCGTCCTCGAGCTGGTGGCGCAGGGCCGTGCCGTCGGCCGCGGCCAGGGCCGCCTTGACCTCGGGCACCTTGGGCCCCAGCCGGGGCCCGAGGGCCCGGAAGTTGGGGATGACCTCCCAGGTCATGAGGCCCGAGAGGGTGTCGACCTCCTCCAGCGCCCGCACGTTGAGCTCGGCGGCCACCTCGGCCCGGAGCTCGTCGGTGAGGGTGCCGTCGCGGTGCAGCAGCAGCGCGCGCGACAGCGGCTGGCGGACCTTCACCTTGGCGTCGGTGCGAGCCGCCCGGCCCAGGGCCACCAGCCGGCGGGCCACGGCCATGCCGTCGGCCAGGGCCTCGGCCTCGGCGTCGGGGGCCGCGGCGGTGGGCCAGTCGGCCAGGTGCACCGAGTCGGCCCCGGTCAGCACCGTGTGGACCTCCTCGGCGAGGAAGGGGCAGAAGGGCGCCAGGAGGCGCGCGGTGACCACCAGGCAGTGGTGCAGCGTGGCGTGGGCCTGCGGGTCGTCGGCCCCCCAGAACCGGGGCCGGCTGCGGCGGACGTACCAGTTGGACAGGTCGTCGACGAAGGCTGCCAGGCGCGACGCGCCGGTGAGGGCGTCGAAGCCCTCCAGTGCCGCGGTGACCGTGGCCACCGTCTCGTCGAGCTGGCCCAGCACCCACCGGTCGAGGACGTGGGTGGGGGAGGGGCGGGCGTCGCCGTCGGGCTCCCACCCGTCGAGGTCGGCGTAGGTGGTGAAGAACCCGACCACGTTCCACAGGGTGATGAGCGTCTGGCGGGTGCTCTCCCGGATGGCCTCGTCGAACACCCGGCGGGGGCTCCACGGCTGGCCCGCGGAGAAGAAGTACCAGCGCAGGCCGTCGGCGCCGAAGCGCCCGAAGGCGTCCCAGGGGTCGATGACGTTGCCCTTGGACTTCGACATCTTGCGCCCCTCCTCGTCCACGATGTGGCCGAGGCAGACGACGTTGCGGTACGGGCTCTGGTCGAACACCAGCGTGTTCACCGCGAGGAGGCTGTAGAACCAGCCGCGGGTCTGGTCGATGGCCTCGCAGATGAAGTCGGCGGGGAAGGCGGCCGGGGCCTCGTCGCCACCGAGGAAGTGCTGCTGGGCGCTGGGCATGGAGCCGGAGTCGAACCAGGCGTCGAGCACCGGCGGCAGGCGGTGGGCGGTGCTCTCGCAGCGCCGGGCAGGGGAACGTGACCTCGTCGACGTAGGGGCGGTGGAGGTCGAGCTCGGAGAGGTCGCGCCCGGCCCGCTCGGACAGCTCGGCCACCGTGCCGATGCAGGTGTCGTGGCCCTCGTCGCAGCGCCAGATGGGCAGCGGGGTGCCCCAGTAGCGGTCGCGCGACAGGGCCCAGTCGATGTTGGACTCGAGCCACTTGCCGAAGCGGCCGTGCTTGATGTGCTCGGGGTGCCAGCCGATGCGGTCGTTCTCGCGCAGCAGGGCGTCGCGGGTGGCCTCGGTGCGGGCGAACCAGGAGGTCTTGGCCCAGTAGATGAGGGGGGTGCCGCACCGCCAGCAGTGCGGGTAGCTGTGCTCGTAGGGCTCGGCGGCCAGCAGCAGGCCACGGGCCGCCAGGTCGTCGATGATGTCGTCGTCGGCGTCCTTGACGAAGCGCCCGGCGTAGGCCGGCACGATGGCGTCGAAGGCGGCGGCGGCGTCGACGGGGTTGAGCACCGGCAGGTCCTCGGCCTTGCCGACGCGGGAGTCGTCCTCGCCGAAGGCCGGCGCGAGGTGGACGATGCCGGAGCCGTCGTCGGTGGTGACGAAGTCGGCCGCCACCACCCGCTGACCCCGGTCGTCGAGGGGGAGGAGGTCGAAGGGACGGGAGTAGGTGGTGCCGACCAGCTCGGTGCCGGTGACGCGGGCCACGACCTCGGCGTCGGGGTGGCGGCGCTGCTGGGCGGCCTCGGCCATGACCAGGTCGGCCCCGTCGCCGGTGCGGACCCGGACGTAGGTGATGTCGGCGCCGACGGCCGCGGCGACGTGGGAGACCAGCGTCCAGGGGGTGGTGGTCCACACCACCAGGTCGGCGCCGGCCACCGCGTCGGGCCCGTGGGTCACCGGCAGCCGGACCCAGGCCGACCGGTCGACCACGTCCTGGTAGCCCTGGGCCACCTCGTGGCTGGAGAGGGCGGTGCCGCAGCGTCCGCAGTAGGGGCTGACGCGGTGGCCCTCGTAGAGCAGGCCCCGGTCCCACATCTGGCGGACCAGCCACCAGACCGACTCGACGTAGCCGTCGTCGAGGGTCCAGTAGGCGTCCTCGGTGTCGATCCAGGTGCCCGACCGGGTGGTGAGCGAGGTCCAGTCCTCCACGTAGCGCTGCACCGACGCCCGGCACCGGGCGTTGAACTCGGCGATGCCGTAGGCCTCGATCTCGTGCTTGTTGTGGAGGTCGAGCTCCTTCTCCACGGCCAGCTCCACCGGGAGCCCGTGGCAGTCCCACCCGCCCTTGCGGGGCACGCGGCGGCCCCGCATGGTCTGGAAGCGGGGGTAGAGGTCCTTGAACACCCGGGCCCAGACGTGGTGCAGTCCGGGGCGGCCGTTGGCCGTGGGGGGACCCTCGTAGAACACCCAGGGCTCGCCGTCGGGCCGGCTGTCGCGCACCCGGGCCGGGATGTCCTCGGCGTCCCACCGTGCGAGCACGCGCTCCTCCAGCGCGACCAGGTCCAGGGCGGTGTCGACGGGGCCGAAGGGCATCCCGTCACCTTACGAGGGCACCCTCGCGGTGCCCCAGGGGGATCGGCCCGGCGACCAGCGGGGACGCGGTCCGGTCCGGGTTCCGGTGCGGGGGCCCGGGGTCGCTATGCTGCGGCACCTTTCGACCACGGAGAAGGTGGAGCCCGATGGCTCAGACCACGAAGAAGGCGGCGCGGGGCGGGGCGGGCAAGACGCCCGCCAGGAAGGCGTCCGCCTCCTCCGGGAAGGCGACGAGGAAGAAGGCGCCGAGCAAGAAGGCCGGTGCCACCAGGCCGACCGCCACGACGTCCACCACCAAGAAGTCCCCCACCAAGACGACGGCCACCAAGAAGGCCCCGACAGCGAAGGCAGCGACCACCAAGGTGTCTCCCACCAAGGCTCCGGCCCAGAAGACGGCGGCCAAGAAGGCCCCCGCCAAGAAGGCCGCCCGCACCAAGTCCCCCTTCTCGAAGGCGTTCCTCACCTCCCAGCGCGCCGCGCTGCTGGAGGAGCGCGCCACCTACCTGGGCCAGGCCGAGAGCCTGAAGGCCGAGGCCGACTCCCTCGTGGCCGACGTCGACCCCGGCGACGTGCAGTTCGACGAGGAGTCGGGCGAGGGCGACAGCCTGGCCATCGAGCGCGACCGCGACCTGGCCCTGTCCAACCAGGCCCGCCAGGCGGTCGAGGAGATCGACCACGCCCTGGCCAAGTTCGACCTGGGCACCTACGGGATCTGCGAGATCTCGGGCGACCCCATCCCGGAGGAGCGCCTGGAGGCGATCCCCTGGGCCCGCGAGCGCGTGGAGCACAAGATCGGCGGGCTCGGTCGTCGCTGAGGCCCCCCGCCCCGAGGCCGATCCGGCCGGGCCCCCCGACGCGGCGGGCGACCCCCCCCGCCCCCGCCGCCGCGGGGTCCCCCACCTCCGCCTGGTGGCCGGCGTGGCCCTCACCGCGGTGGTGGTCGACCAGCTGAGCAAGACCTGGGCCCTGCGGCGGCTGGCCGGGCGGGCCCCGCTCGACGTGGTCGGGTCGCTGCGCTTCAACCTGACCTGGAACACCGGGGCCTCGTTCAGCCTGGGCGACGGTCGCAACCTGGGCCCCGTCATCGCCCTCGTCGCCCTGGGCGTGGTGGGCTGGCTCCTGTGGGCCGGCTACACCGCCCGCCCCGTCGGCGCGGTGGCCGCCGGCCTGGTCGCCGGGGGCGCGGTCGGCAACCTGGCTGACCGGGCCCTGCGCTCGGGCCCGGCCGGCGCGCCGGCCGGGTTCATGGGCGGTGCCGTCGTCGACTTCATCGACGTCCAGTGGTGGCCCGTGTTCAACGTGGCCGACGCCGGCATCGTGTGCGGGGCCGTCCTGCTGGTGGTGGCCTCGCTCTTCGAGCCGCAGGGGTCGCAGGCGCCGGCGGGGACCGGCGACGGGTGATCCGCCGCGAGGCGGTGCCCCCGGCCCTGGCCGACCAGCGCATCGACCGGCTGGTGGCGCTGGTGGCCGACGTCAGCCGGGCCGAGGCCGCCGCACTGCTCGCCGCCGGGCGCGTGCGCGTCGACGACGAGGTGGCGGCCAAGCCCTCCCTGCGGGTGGCGGAGGGGGCGACGGTCGAGGTCGACGTCCCCGAGGCGGTCGCGGCCCCGGAGGCGGTGGCGCCCGAGCCCGACGTGGAGGTGCCGGTCGTGCTGGTCGACGACGCCTTCGTGGTGGTCGACAAGCCCGCCGGCCTGGTGGTCCACCCCGGCGCCGGCCACCGCCACCACACCCTGGTGGCCGGCCTCGTCGCCCGGTTCCCCGAGGTGGCAGGGGTGGGCGACCCGACCCGCCCCGGGCTGGTGCACCGCCTCGACCGCGACACCTCGGGCCTGCTCGTCGTGGCCCGCACCCCCGAGGCCCACGCCGACCTGGTGGCCCAGCTCAGCGCCCGCACCGTCTCGCGCCGCTACCAGGCGCTGGTGGTGGGTCGGCCCGACGCGCCCCAGGGCCTGGTCGACGCCCCCATCGGTCGGTCGCCCCGCCAACCCACCCTCATGGCCGTCCGGGCCGACGGGAAGGAGGCCCGGACCCGCTACCAGGTGGAGGAGGTCTTCGAGCGCCCCGGCCCGTGCGCCCGGCTGGAGTGCCGCCTCGAGACCGGCCGCACCCACCAGATCCGGGTCCACATGCGGGCCATCGGCCACCCCGTCGTGGGCGACGTCCGCTACGGCGGGGGTCGCACCGCGGTCGAGTGCCCGCGCCCGTTCCTGCACGCCGAGCGGCTGGCGTTCCGCCACCCGGTGACCGGCGAGGAGGTGGCCGTCGAGGCCCCCCTCCCCGCAGACCTCCGGGCCGTGCTCGACGCGCTCCGCGCCGCCTGACGCCGGGTCCGGGTCAGATCCGCGGGAGAAATCCCGTGACCGGTGGCATATCTGGCGGGTGACGGGGTAGGGCACATGTCACACCACCTCGGTCCGGAGATCCCTCCTTGCGCCCCACCCCGCCGCGGCCCCCGCACGCGCCCACGTCCCGCCGAGCCCTCCGGCCCGGAGCCCTGCTGCTCGCCCTCGGGCTGCTCGGGTCGCTCGTGGCCTGCGGGTCGTCGTCGGACGAGGGTTCCACGCCGGTGCTCAAGTGGTACGTGTTCGACGAGCCCTCCGGCGCCTTCGCCGATGCCGCCTCGTCCTGCTCGGACGCCTCCGAGGGCCGCTACCGCATCGAGCTGACGCCGCTGCCGGCCAGCGCCGACGAGCAGCGCGAGCAGATCGCCCGTCGCCTCGCCGCCGGCGACAAGGACCTCGACATCCTCGGCATGGACGTCATCTGGACCGCCGAGTTCGCCAAGGCGGGCTGGATCCTGCCCTGGGAGGGCGACCAGGCCGAGGCCGCCACCGAGGGCCGCCTCGGCCCCGCGGTCGAGACGGCCACCTACCAGGACACGCTCTACGGCGCCCCCTTCACCAGCAACACCGAGCTGCTCTGGTACCGCGACGACGTCACGCCGGAGCCGCCGGAGACCTGGGACGAGGCCATCGACGCGGCCGAGGCCCTCGACGAGGACGGCCAGCCCCACCTGTTCCAGGTCCAGGGCGAGCGCTACGAGGGCATGGTCGTGTGGTTCACCAGCCTGGTCGAGTCGGCCGGCACCACCATCTTGAACGACGACGGCACCGAGGTGGTGCTCGAGCAGGGCCCGACGCAGAAGGCCCTCGAGGTGATGAAGCGCCTCTCCACGTCGGTGGCGGCCGACCCCAGCCTGTCCACCTCCCGCGAGGACCAGGGCCGCCTGGCCTGGGAGACCGGCGAGTCGGCCTTCATGGTCAACTACACCTTCGTCTGGCCCAGCGCGAACCTCAGCAGCTCGCCGGCCACCGAGGACGTGGCCGCCCACATGCGGTGGGCCCGGTACCCCGGCATCGAGCCGGGCGAGCCCTCCAAGGTGGCCATCGGCGGCATCAACCTCGGCATCGGGGCCTACTCCGAGCACCCGGACCTGGCCCGCGAGGCGGCCACCTGCATCGCCGGTGAGGACAACCAGCTCACCGCGGCGGTGAAGGGCGGCCTGCTGCCCAGCTCCGAGGAGCTCTACGACGACCCCGCCCTCACCGACGCCCCGCTGAAGGACGAGGCCGGCGAGCCCATCGAGCGCGACGGCGAGCCGGTCCTGGCCTTCCCCTACGCGGACGTGATCCGCGACACCCTCGCCGACGCCGTCACCCGGCCCCAGACGCCGTACTACAACGACGTGGCCCTGGCCATCGCCCGGACCCTGCACCCCACCCGCGACATCGATCCGGAGGCCGACGTGCAGAGGTTGCGCGACGCCATCGACAAGGCCCTCGAGGGCAAGGGCCTGCTCTGATGGCCCTGCGCAGCGAGGGCCTCACCCAGCGGGCCCGGTCCGAGCGGAAGCTGGGCTGGATGCTGTGCGCGCCGGCGGTCACGGTGATGCTGCTCGTCACCGGCTACCCCATCGGGTACTCGCTGTGGCTCTCGTTCCAGGAGTACGACCTGCGCAGCCCCGACGCCCGGGGCTTCGTCGGCCTGGAGAACTACCAGGCCGTGCTGGGCGACCGGATCTTCTGGCAGGACCTCAGCTCCACCCTCATCATCACCGTCATCTCGGTGCTGCTCGAGCTGGTGCTCGGCTTCCTGGTGGCCTGGGTCATGCACCGGGCCCTGGTGGGCCGGGGCATCGTCCGGGCCTCGCTGCTGGTGCCCTACGGCATCATCACCGTCGTCGCCGCCTTCGCCTGGCGCTTCGCCTTCGACCCCACCGTCGGCTTCGTCAACGGCCTGCTCGGCACCGACCGGGCCTGGTTCACCGAGCGGTGGTCCGCCCTGCTGGTCATCATCCTCACCGAGGTGTGGAAGACCACGCCGTTCATGGCCCTGCTGCTGCTGGCCGGGTTCGTGCTCGTCCCCCAGGACGCGGTCGACGCGGCCCGGGTCGACGGGGCCGGTGCCTTCACCCGGCTCCGCACCATCATCCTCCCGCTCATGAAGCCGGCGATCCTGGTGGCGGTGCTGTTCCGCACCCTCGACGCCTTCCGGATCTTCGACTCGGTCTTCGTCCAGACCCGCGGCGCCCAGGGCACCGAGACGCTGTCGATCCTCGCCTACAACACCCAGATCACCCGCTTCAACCTGGGTCTGGGCTCCACGGTGTCGATCATCATCTTCGCCCTGGTGCTGCTGATCTCGTTCCTGTTCGTCAAGGGCTTCGGCACCAACCTGGCCCAGCAGAGAGGTGAGACCTGATGGCCGGCACACCGACGGCGCAGCGACAAGGTCGGGTGGGCCGCCGGGTCCCTGGTGGTCGTGCTCATGGCCCTGGTCCCGGTGGCCTGGATCTTCTCCCTGTCGCTCAAGCCCTCCGACCAGGTGAACGAGGGGGGCTTCCTGCCGAGGGACGTCACCTTCGACAACTACCGGGCCATCTTCGAGGACGACCAGTTCCCCGCGGCCCTGCGCAACTCCATCGGCATCGCCCTCATCGCCACCTTCTTCGCGGTGATCCTCGCCACCTTCGCGGCCTACGCCATCGTCCGCCTCGACTTCCCGGGCAAGGGCCTGGTGCTGTCGGGGGCGCTGGCCATCGCCATGTTCCCACCGGTCGCCATCATCGGTCCGCTGTTCAACATGTGGCGCTCGCTGCACCTGTTCGACACCTGGCCGGGGCTGATCATCCCCTACATGACCTTCACGCTGCCGCTCGCCATCTGGACGCTGTCGGCGTTCTTCCGGGAGATCCCCTGGGACCTCGACCGGGCGGCGCGGGTCGACGGGGCCACGCCGTTCCAGGCCTTCCGTCGGGTGATCGCCCCCCTCGCCGCCCCCGGCATGTTCACCTCGGCGATCCTCGTCTTCATCTTCGCCTGGAACGACTTCCTGTTCGCGGCATCTCTCACCTCCACCGACCGGGCCCGCACCGTCCCCGCCGCCATCGCCTTCTTCACCGGTTCGTCGCAGTTCGACTTCCCGACCGGTTCCATCGCCGCCGCCTCGGTCGTCGTCACCATCCCGATCATCGTGATGGTCCTCATCTTCCAACGCCGCATCGTCGCCGGGCTCACGTCCGGCGCGGTGAAGGGCTGACCCCACCGCCAGGAGGCACCACCCATGGCCGAGATCGTCCTCGACGAGGTGACCAAGAGCTACGCCGATGGCTTCGAGGCGGTGAAGGGGGCCGACTTCACGATCGAGGACGGCGAGTTCTTCATCCTCGTGGGCCCCTCGGGCTGCGGGAAGTCGACCCTGCTCAACATGATCGTCGGACTGGAGGACATCAGCAGCGGGGAGATGCGCGTCGACGGAGAGCGGGTCAACGACGTCGACCCCAAGGACCGCAACATGGCGATGGTGTTCCAGAGCTACGCCATCTACCCGCACATGACGGTGCGGGAGAACATGGAGTTCCCCCTCAAGCTGCGCAAGGTCCCCAAGGCCGAGATGGCCGAGAAGGTGGAGGAGGCAGCCCGGCTGCTCGAGCTCACCGAGCACCTCGACCGCAAGCCGGCCCACCTCTCCGGCGGCCAGCGCCAGCGGGTCGCCATGGGCCGGGCCATCGTGCGCGACCCCGCCGCCTTCCTGATGGACGAGCCACTGTCGAACCTCGACGCCAAGCTGCGGGTCCAGATGCGCACCACCATCTCCCGGCTCCAGCAGCGGCTGGGCACCACCACCGTCTACGTCACCCACGACCAGGTCGAGGCCATGACCCTCGGCGACCGGGTGGCGGTGCTCCGCCGCGGCGAGGTGCAGCAGGTCGACTCGCCCCGGATGCTCTACCAGAACCCGGCCAACCTGTTCGTGGCCGGCTTCATCGGGTCCCCGGCCATGAACCTCCTGCCCGGCGAGCTCGACGGGCGCACCCTGCACCTGCCCATGGTCGACCTCGAGCTGCCCGACCAGGTCATGGCCCGCATGGACGACTCGCCGCCCACCAAGGTGATCGCCGGGCTGCGCCCCGAGTCCTTCGAGGACGCAGAGCTGGTGAGCGACACCGAGGCACCCGGCGCCACCTTCACCGCCACCGTCGACGTCATCGAGTGGCTGGGCTCGGAGATGTTCGCCCACTTCGAGGTCGAGGGCTCGGCCGCCGAAGAGCTGGCCGACCTGGCCGAGGACCTCGAGACGGTCAACATCGGCGTGGGCGAGGAGCAGGCCCAGCTGGTGGCCCGCGTCGACGTCATGAGCACGGCCAAGGAGCAGTCCGAGCAGGAGATGTGGGTCGATGCCCGGGCCGTCCACCTCTTCGACCCGGACACGGGCCTGTCCCTGGTGCGCCCCAAGGACTGAGCGCCGGGGACCGGCGCGGCGGGCCTCAGGTGGCGGGGGCGGGCCACTCGGCCTGGCCCCGGGTGATCTCGGCCACGTCGGCCAGGGTGCGTCCCTCCAGCACCGTGCGCATCTGCCGGCCGGCGTCGGCCCACACCGCCAGCAGCACGCACTGGCCCTCGTGGTCGCACGCCCCGTTCTGGTGGGGCTCGCCGAAGTCGCCGACCACGATGGGCCCGTCGACGGCCGAGACGACCTGGGCCAGGGTGATCTCCGAGGGGTCGCGGGCCAGCACGTAGCCGCCACCCACGCCCCGCTTGGAGCGCACCAGGCCGGCGCCCTTCAGGGCCAGGAGGATCTGCTCCAGGTAGGGCTGGGGCAGCCCGGTGCGCTCGGCGATGTCGCGCACCGCGGTGGGCGCCTCCTCCGGGTGGAGGGTCAGCGACAGCAGGGCACGGCAGGCGTAGTCACCCCGGGTCGAGACCTTCACCCGGCCCATGGTACGGGGGAGGGGACCGGGCGGGGGCGGGCCGGTGCGCGCGCTCACCGGAGGGCCCCGACGGGCCGATAGGGTCCCAGGCGCCTCGGGCCGTCCGGGGCTGCGGAAGGGCCTGACGTGGGCGATCCCCCTCTCATCCCGGACTACGGCGGTGCGTGCATCGCCAGCCTCGTCCCGGCGCTCCTCGAACCCGGTGCCTCGGACCCGGGATGGTTGCCGTCCGCCGCCGTCGAGGCCGACCAGGTCGTCCTCCTCGTCCTCGACGGCCTCGGTTGGGACCAGCTCCAGGACCGCGTGGCCTCGGCCCCCACCCTCGCCGGCCTCGACGGCGGGCCCATCACCAGCGTGACCCCCTCGACCACGGCCACCGCCCTCACCTCCATCGCCACCGGCCTGACCCCCGGCGAGCACGGCGTGGTGGGCTACCGGGTCGCCGTCGACGGCGAGGTCCTCAACGTCCTGCGCTGGTCGACCGCCGACGGCGACGCCCGCCGCCACATCGACCCCGAGCAGTTCCAGACCCACCCCGCGTTCGTGGGCCAGCGTCCGGCGGTGGTGACCAAGGCCGAGTTCGCCTCGTCGGGCTTCAGCGGGGCCCACCTGTGCGAGGTCCGCTTCAACGGCTACCGGGTGCCCTCCACGCTCGTCACCGAGGTGGGCCGCCTCCTCGGCGAGGGCGAGCCGTTCATCTACGCGTACTACGACGGCGTCGACAAGGTGGCCCACGAGTACGGCCTGGGTGCGCACTACGACGCCGAGGTGCGCGCCGCCGACCGCCTGGTGGGCGACGTCCTCTCGGTCCTGCCGCCCGGCGCCGCCCTGGTGGTCACCGCGGACCACGGCCAGGTGCACGTGGGCGACAACATCCGGACGCTGCACCGCGACCTCCAGCCCCACATCGCCTTCCAGTCCGGCGAGGGCCGGTTCCGCTGGCTCCACGCCCGCTCCGGGCGGGCCCCCGCGCTGCACGAGGCGGCCCTGGCCCACCACGGCCACGACGCCTGGGTGGTCACCCGGGAGGAGACCATCGAGCAGGGGTGGTGGGGTCCGGTCGTGTCGTCCGCCGCCCGCGGCCGGCTGGGCGACGTCGCCCTCGTGGCCCGCGAGCCCGTGTCGTTCCACGACGACGCCGACTCCGGCCCCTTCGTGCTCATCGGCCGCCACGGGTCGCTGACCCGGGACGAGATGCTGGTGCCGTGCCTGGTCGGCACGGGCTGACCCTGCTCGTACGCTGACCGTCCCCACCCGCCGACCCCCGGAGAGACCTGTGTCCGACGCTGCCCCCGACCCCACCGCCGACCCCGCCCTCCAGGGCGAGCTGATCGAGCCGGGCGCCGACGGCGAGGACACCCCCGAGCGGCGGGAGGCGGTCGAGGAGCCGGCCAAGCTGATGCGGATCGGCTCCATGGTCAAGCAGCTGCTGGAGGAGGTCCGGGGCGCCGACCTCGACGAGGCCGCCCGCGGTCGGCTCAAGGAGATCTACGAGACGTCGCTCTCCGAGCTGGGGTCCTCGCTCTCCGACGACCTCCGCGAGGAGCTCGACCGGGTCACCATCCCCTTCGGCGCGGCCGACGCCCCGCCCTCGGAGGCCGAGCTCCGCATCGCCCAGGCCCAGCTGGTCGGCTGGCTCGAGGGCCTCTTCCACGGCATCCAGGCCACCCTCTTCGCCCAGCAGGCCGCGGCCCGCTCCCAGCTGGAGGACATGCGCCGCCAGCTCGGCCCCGGCGGCCAGCCCGGCCAGCCCGGCCAGCCCGGTCCCGGTGGGCGTCCCCCGGGCCACCCCGGCGGCATGGGCGAGCCCGGCGGCGGCACCTACCTGTAGGCGCTCTCACGGGGTCGGCGGCGCCGACCCGGTCCACCGGTCACGGTGGGGACCAGCAGGTCGTCGCGGCCGACGACGGCGTCGGCCCGTTCCTCGGGGCGGCACTCGACCCGGTCGAGACCATGCCGGCCGACCAGCGGCCCAGCACCGCGCTCCACCAGGCCAGGGCGAGGAGCCCGGGGCGGGTTCGCCCGCCGGCGACGCCGGGCCTGGTCTACATGCGCAGGACGGTGGTGGCTGATCTCGGTCGGTCGCGTGCGTTCTGGGCCTGGGTGAGGGTGTGGCGGAGGCGGGCCTGGCGGATGAGGTCGGTGATGCGGGCGCGGGCGAGGGTGTGGGCTTCGCGGCGTTCGGCGTCGGTCTCGTCTCGTCCGAGGGGACCGCGGGCCGGCGGGGGTGCGGGCCGGGGTGGGAGCAGGGGGGTGCGGGGGCGGAGGGTGGTGGTGAAGGGGAGTCCGTCGGTGCGGCGGGTGGTGATGGTGCCGTCGGGGTCGCGGGTGATGGTGAAGCCGCCGCCGTGGACGAGGCGGTGGTGGTACCGGCAGAGGAGACAGAGGTTGTGGAGGTCGGTGGGGCCGTCGTGGTCCCACCAGGTCAGGTGGTGGGCGATGCAGCCCTCGGGGGGGACCGAGCAGCCGGGGAACATGCAGTGGCCGTCGCGGAGGTGCAGGGCGCGGCGTTGGGCCCGGTTGGCGAGGCGGATGGTGCGGCCCATGTTCAGCTGGTCGTCGGGTCCGATGTCGACGGGGATGGTGTCGCCTTCGCAGGCCAGGCGGCGCAGCACGTCGGGGTGGACCGGTCCGGTGCGCGACAGCTCGGAGATCACCTGGGGGGACGGGGTGGCCGGATCGACGCCGGCCAGGGGATCGGCGGGCGGTCCGGGCGGGGCTGCGCCCTCGGGGTGGGGGAGGTCCCACCTCGAACCGTGGGGTGGGGCACCGTCGTTGCCGTTCGTTGCCGTGGGCTCCCCGCCTTCGGTCCTGGCGGCGGGCGCCGGGTGACGCTCAGCCGATGGGCAGGTCGCGGTGGTGGGTGGTCGCTGCCTGGTCCGGGGTGGGGCCGTCGGGCGCGGCGTCGCCGGCGTGCCCGTTCGTGCCGGTCGGCGGGGCATCGGCGCTGTCGTGGGGGTGGGGGCTGGTGAGGGTGGCGGTGGTGGTGATGGCGAGGATCAGCGGCCGGGCGTTGTCGGTGTCGGTGCTCCGGGTGGCGCGCTCGATGAGCTGGACCAGGGCGATGGCGCGGCGTTCGGAGGGGTCGAGGCCGTCGTCTCGCGTGAACACGCCGGTGCGCCAGAGGTCGTCGATGTGGGTGGCGATGGCGGTGGCGATGAGCTCGCCGTCGACGGCGGTGAGGTCGAGGTCGCCGGCCCAGCGGTCACCGACAGGGGAGAGGTGGGCCCGGGACGGGCCGTGGCCGCCGTCGGGGGCGGTGCCGTCGGGTTCGGCGATGGCGAGGCGTTCGCGGACGTCGCGGGCCCAGCGGGCCAGGAACCGCCGTCCGGCGGCCAGGGTGGAGGAGGCGACCTCGTCGACCAGCACCGCCTCGCAGGCGTCGAAGAGCTCTTCCAGCCCGGGCTGGCGGGCGGCGAGCAGGGCCCTGGTCTGGTCGCGCGGTCAACCGGCCGTCCGACGGCGGCGCCGGTGATGTGGGGGTGGGACCGCAGGTCGCGGGCCAGGGCCAGGTCGGTCTTGGCGTGGCCGAAGCCGACGCCGACGCGGGCGGTGACCCAGGCCGGGGTGGACCTGGCCCCGTCGGCAGCGCCGAGGGTGCGGGCGTCGAAGACCCCGGTGAGGGCGACGCAGGCGGCGTCGGCGCGGGACCGGAGCCGCTGGGCGGCCAGGAGCCGCTCGATGACCTCGGCGTCGGTCAGCCCGTTCAGGTCCGCCGCATCGGCACCCAGCAGCGCGTCGAGAGGGACGTCTCCGGTTGTCTCGACGGGGGGCCGATCGGCCACTGCGACCATGCCCCCACAGTACGGAAGGGGTGTGACAGCCAGACCGGGCCACGACGCCAGGCCGAACGCGTCGGATGGTCCCGGCCCGTGGGTGGCAGGGTCTCGGGTGCCGGTCGGGGAGCGGCCCGGGGCCCCTCAGGCGATCCGCCCGGACCCGAACCTCCCGACCGGCCGGATCGAGACCGACCCAGGACGGCCTGTCCGGGTCTCGGGAGCGCGTGGTACCGTCCGAATCACAGCGTTGTCATTCGTCCACAGGTGTGGAGAACATCTGTGGACGGCGTTGTGGACCGTCCCCGCGACCGGTGCCGCCGGCCGCACCCAGAGGTCCCAGGAGGTCCCGTGGGCGACTCGTTCACCCACCTGCACACGCACACCGAGTACTCGATGCTCGACGGTGCGTCCCGCATCGAGCAGGTGGTGGCTGCGGCCGCGGCCGACGGCCAGCCCGCCCTGGGCATCACCGACCACGGCAACATGTACGGCGTCCTGCCCTTCTACAAGGCGTGTCGCGACCACGACATCACGCCGGTGCTCGGGTTCGAGGCCTACATGGCCCACGAGCACCGCACCGAGCGCATCCAGACCCGGGGCAAGGTCGACGACACCGGCGGTGAGGGCGACGGCGGCAAGAAGGCCTACTACCACCTGACCCTGCTGGCCGAGAGCGACGTCGGCTACCGCAACCTCATCCAGCTGTCGTCGCGGGCCTTCATGGAGGGCTACTACCGCAAGCCCAAGGTCGACTGGGAGACCCTCGCCGACCACGCCGAGGGCGTCATCGCCACCACCGGGTGCCTGGGCGGCCACGTGCTCCAGTCGCTGCTCAACGGCGACGAGAAGGGCGCGCTGATGAAGGCGGCCCGGCTCCAGGAGATCTTCGGGCGCGACAACCTCTTCGTCGAGCTCCAGGACCACGGGATCCCCGAGCAGCACCGCACCAACCCGAAGCTGATCGAGATCGCCCGACGCATCGGCGCCCCGTTGCTGGCCACCAACGACAGCCACTACACCCACGCCGCCGACGCCGAGGGCCACGACGCCCTGCTCTGCGTGCAGACCGGCGCCCTGATCGCCCAGGGCGAGAACGAGCGCTTCAAGTTCAAGGGCGCCGGCCACTACCTGAAGTCGGCGTCGGAGATGCGCCACCTGTTCCGCGACGTCGAGGTGGCCTGCGACAACTCGCTGTGGATCGCCGAGCGGGCCGACGTCACCATCGACATGGGCGGCAAGCCCAAGCTGCCCAGCTTCCCGTTGCCGGAGGGCTTCGCCTCCGACACCGAGTACCTGCGCCACCTCACCTTCGAGGGGGCGCGCCAGCGGTGGGGGGGCGACCTGCCCGACAAGGTGGTCGAGCGGCTGGCCTACGAGCTCCAGGTCATCGACGACATGGGGTTCTCGGCCTACTTCCTGATCACCTGGGACCTCATCAAGCACGCCCGCGACATGGACATCCGGGTCGGCCCCGGGCGGGGGAGCGCGGCGGGCTGCGCGGTGGCCTACTGCCTGCGCATCACCGACCTCGACCCCATCCGCTACGACCTGCTCTTCGAGCGCTTCCTGAACCCCAGCCGGGTGTCCATGCCCGACATCGACATGGACTTCGACTCCCGCTACCGGGACGAGATGATCCGCTACGCGGCCGAGCGCTACGGCCGCGACCACGTGGCCCAGATCGTCACCTTCTCCACCATCAAGGCCCGGGCCGCGGTGCGCGACGCCGCCCGGGTGCTGGGCCTGCCCTACGCGGTGGGCGACAAGGTGGCCAAGGCCATGCCGCCGCTGGTCATGGGGCGCGACACACCGCTCTACGCGTGCCTGGAGCAGCACGACAAGTTCGTCGACGGCTACCAGCGGGCCGCCGAGCTGCGGGGCATGTACGAGGCCGACCCCGACGTGGCCCGGGTCGTCGACGTGGCCAAGAGCCTCGAGGGCCTGCGCCGCCAGGACGGCATCCACGCCGCCGCGGTGGTGATCACCGACGAGTCGCTCACCGAGTACCTGCCCATCCAGCGCAAGCCGGGGCCGGGGCAGACGCTCGAGGAGGCGCCCGTCGTCACCCAGTACGAGATGGGCAACGTCGAGGCCCTGGGCCTGCTCAAGATGGACTTCCTGGGGCTGCGCAACCTCGACGTCATCACCGACGCGCTGGCGCTCATCAAGGACTTCCGGGGCATCGACGTCGACATCGACGACCCGCCCCTCGACGACGAGCCCACCTTCGAGATGCTCCGCCGGGGCGACTCCATCGGCGTGTTCCAGATGGAGGGCGGCGGGCTGCGACAGCTCCTGCGCCAGCTGGCTCCCACCAGCTTCCAGGACGTCTGCGCCCTCGTGGCCCTCTACCGCCCGGGGCCCATGGGCGTGAACATGCACACCGACTACGCCGACCGCAAGAACGAGCGGCGGCCGGTCGAGTTCTTCCACCCCGACGCCAAGGAGCTGCTCTCCGACACCTACGGCCTGATGATCTACCAGGAGTCGGTGATGCGGGTGAGCCAGCAGTTCGCGGGCTACTCCCTGGCCGACGCCGACAACCTGCGCAAGGCCTGCGGCAAGAAGAACCGCGAGATCATGGCCCAGCAGCGGACCAAGTTCGTCGACGGCTGCGAGGCCGCCGGCTACGGCGCGGCGCTGGGCACCGAGCTGTTCGACATCATCGAGAACTTCGCCGACTACGCCTTCAACAAGAGCCACTCGTTCGGCTACGGGCTGGTCGCCTACCAGACGGCCTACCTCAAGGCGAACTACCGCATCGAGTACCTGGCGGCCCTTCTGACCAGCGTGAAGGCCAACCTCGACAAGGCCGCCGTCTACCTCAACGAGTGCCGGATCTCGGGCATCAAGGTGCTGGTGGCCGACGTCAACCGGTCCAAGGCCGACTTCGTGCCGGTCCGCCTCGACGACGGCAGCGAGGCCATCCCCTTCGGGCTCTCGGCGGTGCGCAACGTGGGCGCCGCCATCGTCGCTCAGATGGTCGACGAGCGGGAGGCCAACGGGCCCTACGAGGACTTCTCCGACTTCTGCGACCGGGTGCCCCTGCCGGTGCTCAACAAGCGGGCCATCGAGTCGCTCATCAAGGCCGGGGGGTTCGACTCGCTCGGCCATCCCCGCAAGGGCCTCCTCCAGGTCTTCGAGCCCATCATCGACATGACCCTGTCGCGGCGGCGCCAGGAGGACCAGGGCGTCATGTCCCTGTTCGACGACGCCCCCGACGGCGGCGGGGGCGGCTTCGACGACCGCCCCGCCATCCCCGACGTCGAGTTCGAGAAGACCGAGAAGCTGCGCTTCGAGAAGGAGATGCTCGGCCTCTACGTCTCCGACCACCCGATCATGGGGCTGGAGGACGCCCTGGCCCGACGCACCGACTGCTCGCTGCGGGAGCTGATCGAGCGGGCCGAGGCGGCCGAGGCCGGCGAGGCCACCGAGGTCGCACCTCCCTCCGGTGGCGGACGGGAGAAGCGCGACAAGGTCGTCACCGTCGGCGGGGTGATCACCAGCCTCCAGCACAAGTTCACCAAGGCCAACGCCCGCATGGCCGTGTTCGTGCTGGAGGACCTGGAGGCCAGCCTCGAGGTCACCGTGTTCCCCCGGACCTTCGAGACCATCGGCCACGTGCTGGCCGACGACCTGGTCGTCACCATGAAGGCCCGCCTCGACACCCGCGACGACCAGCCCAAGCTGATCGCCATGGAGGTCACGCCGTGCGAGGACCTCTCCGACGACCCGCCCCTGCGGCTGCGGGTGCCGCCCCACCACCTCTCCGACCAGCGGGTCCGCGACCTCAAGGACCTGCTGGTGCGCTTCCCCGGCGACTCCACCGTCTACCTGCACGTGGGGGAGCAGGTCGTGCGCCTGCCCGACGGCTGGTCGGTCGACCGCGGCTCGGGCCTCGTGGCCGAGCTGCGCGTCGTCTTCGGCGCCGACTGCCTCGTCGGCTGAGCGGTGCCCGCGGGGCCTGGGGGCGGCCCGGCGAGCCCGTGCCCAGGGGCGGCGCGCCCGGTGCCCTGACCAGCCGAGTTGCACGACGGCGCTGGGGCGACTGGACTTGTCGGGCCCCCTACGCCCGCTCCCGGAGGGTTGACACACCGATGGCCACCGAGGTCGAGACCAAGGACTGCACCGCTCTCTCGGATTCAGAGCTGGCCGAGATGGCCGACCTCTGCGCCTCGGGGCCCCGTGCCTACGAGGCCGGGATGCTCTCGAAGCTGGTCGAGGAGTGGGTGCTCGTCACCCTGGCTCGCGAGAACGACCGCCTGAAGGGCTTCTCCTTCTGCACCCTGGAGCGCATCGGCGGCACGCCGAGCCTCCTGATCGGCCTGGCGTCGATCAAGCGCACCGCCAAGCGCGACACGGTCCTGCGCCAGATGATGACCGACCAGCTCCGCCGCTCGGTCCTGGCCTTCCCCGACGAGGACGTGCTGGTCGGCACCCGCCTGGCCACCGCCTCGGGCTTCGACGCCTTCCGCAACCTCGACGACATCGTCCCCCGGCCCGACTACGTCGCCACCGGTGAGGAGCGGGCCTGGGGCCGGCGCCTGGCCAAGCGCTTCGGCACCGCCTCGGAGGCCTACGACGAGCGGGCCTTCAAGATCACCGGCTCCGAGGTCCCGGCCCTGGTGCTCGACCACGACAGCGCCAAGCCCGAGGCCATCGACGCCGACGTCGTCGCCCTCTTCGACGACATCGACGAGGAGGCCGGCGACGCGCTGGTCGCCTTCGGCTGGGCCCTGGCCGACGACCTGGTGAAGCTGCTCTAGGTCGGCCCCCGGCGCCCCCGCCCGGCGCCGCCCACCCGATGGAGCTCTCCGACGCGGTGCGCCGCCGGCGCATGGTCCGCGCCTTCACCGACGAGCCCGTCGCGCCCCAGGTGGTCGACGGCCTGCTCGACGCCGCCCGCCGGGCCCCCTCCGCGGGCAACGCCCAGGGCGCTCGGTTCCTCGTGCTCGACACGCCCGGGGCGGTGGCCGGCTACTGGGACATCACCCTGGCCCCCGAGCGCCGGGCCGGCTTCGCCTGGCCCGGGCTGCTGGTGGCACCGGTGCTGGTGGTGGTCCTGGTGGACCCCGACGCCTACGTGGCCCGCTACGCCGAGGCCGACAAGGCGGCGACGGGTCTGGGAGAGGGGACCGACGCCTGGCCCGTGCCCTACTGGTGGGTCGACGTCGGCGGCGTGGTCCAGACGCTCCTCCTCGGTGCGGTCGACGCCGGCCTGGGCGGGTGCCTGTTCGGCCTGTTCGCGGCCGAGGACGCGGTGCTGGGTGCCCACGGCGTGCCCGCCGGGTGGCGGGCGGCGGGCACCGTCGCCCTCGGCCACCCGGCCGGGGACGACCGCCCCGGGCGCTCGGCCGGCCGGCCCCGCGCCCCGCTCGCCGAGGTGGCCCGACGGGGCCGGTGGGAGCACCCCGCACCCTGAGAAGGTTGCGAAGAGGTGACTGCGGCAGCGCTGTGAGCAGGGATTGCTTGTGCTGTGCCCAACTTCACGTTGCGATGACGTTACGAAACGGGTCCTGAGGGGCCACACTGCCCTCTGCCCCGGCCACTCGTGAACTCGTTCACGTAGTCCTTCCCCCGCCGGGGTTGATCGACCCCGAGCAACAAGGAGACGTCCCTCCATGGACGCAACCCGAAAGGCGCGTTCAGCCGAGCGCCCTCCGAGTCCCACCGCGCCGGACGGCGCCCGGTTCCGCCGCCGGCGGGTCCGCCTCGCCACCGGCGCCGCCGCGGTGTCCCTGGCCCTGGCGGCCGCCCTCGGGCCGGCCGCCGTGGACCACGGCTCCGACGAGACCGCCACCTCCGTCGCGACCCTCCCGGTCCGCCAGGAGGTCGTCACCGAGGCCCCCACGGCCCCTGACCTCGACCGGGCCCAGTCGCCGCGGGGTCCGACCCAGCACGACAAGGAGGTGCTGTTCCTGGCGCTCGTCCAGCAGCACCAGGACGCCGAGGCGTGGTACGCCACCGCCGCCCAGCGCGCGGCCGAGGCCGAGGCCGCCCGCCAGCAGGAGGCCGCCGAGGCGGCCGCGGCCGAGGAGGCGGCCCAGGAGGCCGCCCCCGAGCCCGCCCCCGAGCCCCAGGACGACGCCCCCGCCCCCTCCGGCGGTGGCAGCGGCGTCTGGGACCAGCTGGCCCAGTGCGAGTCGGGTGGCAACTGGTCCATCAACACCGGCAACGGCTACTACGGCGGGCTCCAGTTCAACCTGGGGACCTGGCAGGCCATGGGTGGCTCCGGCCTCCCGAGCGACAACAGCCGCTCGGCCCAGATCGCCGTGGCCGAGCGCGTCCTCGCCAGCCAGGGCTGGGGTGCGTGGCCGTCCTGCGCCAGCCAGCTGGGGCTGCGCTAGCCAAACCCCGCGGGCCTGTCCGACAGGCCCCACGATCGACGGAACCCTCCCCCCGGGGTCCGTCGCCGCCGGCCCGGTCGCCCTGCGACCGGGTCGGTGCGCGCCCGGGCGGCGACCGGCACGGGCGGAGGTCGGCCCGGGTCGGGAGGGGGGCGGCGGTCAGGTGCGGCTGGCGTCGAGGGCCCGGCCCAGGGCGGCCGGGTCGGTGGTGGGGGCCAGGCAGGTGAAGTCGCGGCACACGTAGGCCTCGCCCTCCCGACGGCCCTCCCACAGCGGGGAGGGGTAGGCCTCGCCCCACGCCAGCACGCCGTGGGGGAGCCAGCGCCGGTGCACCTCGGCCACCAGGTCGGGGGCGGCGCCGGGGACGACCACCTCGGTGGTGCCGGCGGCGTGGAGGTCGAGGGCGGCGGCCAGGTGGGCGAAGGCGGAGCCGTGCTCGGCCACCAGCGGCCCGAGCAGGGCCAGCACCTCCTCGGCCGCGGTGCGGTAGGTGGCGTCGCCGGTGAGGGCGGCCAGGCGCAGCAGGGCCCAGGCCGCGCTGCTGTTGGCGCTGGGCGTGGCCCCGTCCTGGAGGTCCTTGGGCCGGGCCACCAGGGGGGCGGCGTCGACGCCGGTGGTGAAGAACCCCGAGCCCTCGGTGTCGCGGAACAGGGCGAGGAGCACATCGGCGGTGGCCCGGGCCACCGCGACCCAGCGGGCCTCGCCGGTGGCCTCGGCCAGGCGGGTGAACCCGTCGACCAGGGCGGCGTGATCGGCCGCGAAGGCGTCGGTGTGGGCCCGGCCCGGGTCGTCGGGATCGTCGTGGGAGCCCTGCCAGGAGCGCAGCCAGCGCCCGTCGGGCGTGCGCAGGCGGGCGCACAGGAACTCCCCGGTGGCCACGGCCGCCTCCCGCCAGATCCGGTTGCCCGTGGCCGCCGCGGCCTCGGCCAGCGAGGCGAGCATCAGCCCGTTCCACTCGGTGAGCACCTTGTCGTCGAGCCCGGGGCGGACCCGCTCGGCCCGCGCGTCGAAGAGGCGGACCCGGCAGTCCTGGATCAGCGGCGGGCGCTCGATGGACCCGGGGGCGTGGAGGCGGTTGAGGATGGTGCGGCCCTCGAAGTTGCCGCCCTCGGTGACGCCCCACCACGCGATGGCGGCGTCGGCCTCGTCGGGGCCCAGGGCGGTGCGGACCTGCTCGGGGGTCCACAGGTAGAAGCGCCCCTCCTCGCCCTCGCTGTCGGCGTCCTCGGCCGAGTAGAACCCGCCCCCGGGGTGGCGCAGGTCGCGCAGCACGTAGGTGATGGTCTCGTCGAGCACCTGGCGGTGCCGGGCCGCCCCCGTGAGCTGCCAGGCGTGCAGGTAGGACCGCACCAGGAGGGCCTGGTCGTAGAGCATCTTCTCGAAGTGGGGGGCGAGCCAGCGGGCGTCCACCGAGTAGCGGGCGAACCCGCCGCCCAGGTGGTCGTAGATGCCGCCCGCCGCCATGGCGTCGAGGGTGGTGGTGGCGGCACGCAGGGCCCCGCCGTCGTCGTCGGGACGGGCCGCCCGGCGCAGCAGCAGCTCGACCGAGGCGGGCTGGGGGAACTTGGGGGCGCCGCCGAAGCCGCCCCGCTGGTCGTCGTGGACCTCGAGGAGCCCGGCCACGGCGGCGTCGACCGCGTCGCGGCCCGGCACCGGGTTGGCCCCCGGCGGGGCCGACAGCGTCCGCTGGAGGTGCTCGGCCAGCTTGCCCGCCTGCTCGGTGACCTCGGACCGGCGCTCCCGCCAGGCCTCGTCGACGGCCCGGCACACGTCGACGAAGCCGGGCATGCCCTGGCGGCGCTCGGGCGGGAAGTAGGTGCCGCAGAAGAAGGGCTCGCCCTCGGGGGTGGCGAAGACGGTCATGGGCCACCCGCCCGAGCGGGTCATGGCCTGGGTGGCCTCCATGTAGACGGCGTCGACGTCGGGCCGCTCCTCCCGGTCGACCTTCACGGGGACGAAGTGCTCGTTGACGACGGCGGCGACGGCCTCGTCCTCGAAGGACTCGTGGGCCATGACGTGGCACCAGTGGCAGGCCGAGTAGCCCACCGACAGCAGGACCGGCACGTCGCGCCGGCGGGCCTCGGCGAAGGCCTCGTCGCCCCACGGCCACCAGTCGACGGGGTTGTCGGCGTGCTGGCGCAGGTAGGGGCTGGTCTCGTGCGCGAGGCGGTTGGGCATCGGGTCACGGTATCGGCGCCCGGCGGGCGCGCCGTCCGGGCCTGGGGTCCCGGCCCTCCTCAGCGGTGCAGCGAGACGATGCGCCCGACGTCGGGCGGGACCCGCCCGGCGTGGACGTCGGCCCACGTCGCGGCGGCCTCCTCCGGGCCGTGGGAGCGCACCACGGTCAGCCAGTCCCGCGAGCCCTCCACGAAGGCGGCCAGGGCCCGGGCCGAGTCCGCCTGCAGGGACGAGAGGTCGACACCGTCGGCGCGCAGGGCGTCCATCGCGGTGGGGGCGAAGAAGAGCTCGGGCGTCGGCCCGGCCGTCACCGCCGTGGGCGGCGCGTCGTTGTGGGTGCGGCCGACCACCATCGAGTGGGCCAGGTGGTGGCCGAAGCGGTCGTGGAGGGCGCCCACGACCCGGCCGTCACCAGCCATGTCGACTGCCACCGCAGGGACGACGGGCAGGGACGTGACGTCGTCGTAGGTCACGACCTCGTCGTAGAGGCCGAGGCCCGCCACCGCTTCGACGTGGCCGGGGGAGGTGACGCCCACCAGTCGGACGTCGTCGTGGGCGCGGGCGCAGGTGGCGAAGCCGATGGCGGTCTTGGACGACGCCGAGAGCACGATCGCGGCCTCGGCGCCGAACCAGGAGCGCGACGAGAAGTGGGCGTCGGCCAGGAAGCCGGTCAGGAACAGGCCCCGCAGGAGGGCGTGGCGGTCCTCGAGGTCGGCCCGGACGTCCGGGTCGGCCTCGTCGGGCAGGAGCGGGTCGGTCCGGGCGTCCTCGAGGGTCCGGTACACCGCAGCGTGCTCGGCCCGGTGGGGCCCGTCGTCGCGCAGCCCGGTGCGGGTGGGGCTCACGGCCACGTCGACGTGGCCGGCCATCGGGAACCAGCCGTAGAGGCGACCCCCCGGCGCCACGTCGGGGTGGGCGGAGGCGATGACGTCGGCCCAGCCCATGGCCGGCACCCGCCCCCAGGCCGGGTCGGCGGTGGGGTAGAAGCCCCAGTAGCCGAGGAGGTCGCCCATCTGGGCGTAGGTGACCGTGTTGGCGGTGACCGCCCACCGGTCGACCCGCAGGCGCACCGCGCCGGGCGCCAGGTCGCCGAGCTCGTCGACCACCAGGCGGGTGGTGGCGGTGGCGGCCCGGTCGACCTCCAGGACGTCGGTGGTGGCGGTGGTGGTCACGGGGCGGCTCCGGGGCACGGGGGACGGCGGCCCGACGGTACGGGACCGCCCGCCGTCGCGCCCCGGGTGGCGACGTAGGGTCGACAGCCGTGGAGATCGACCTGGACGGCAAGGTGGCGGTGGTGACCGGGGCGTCGCGGGGCATCGGCCTGGCGACCGCCCACCGCCTGGCCGGCGCCGGGGCCCGCGTGCTGCTGACGTCGCGCAAGGCCGAGGCGGTGGAGGCCGCGGCCGACGAGGTGCGCGACGCCGTGCCCGGCTCCGAGGTGGCCGCCCTCGCGGCCAACGCCGGGGACCCCGACAGCCCCGGGGCGGTGGTCGGCGCCGCCGTCGAGCGGTGGGGCGGGGTCGACATCGTGGTCAACAACGCGGCCACCAACCCCTACTTCGGCCCCGCCCTCGACATCAGCGACAGCCAGTGGGCCAAGACCTTCGAGGTCAACCTCAAGGGGGCCCACGCCCTGGTGCGGGAGGCCTGGCGGGCGTCCATGGCGGAGCGGGGCGGGGCCGTGGTGAACGTGGCGTCGGTGGGCGGGGTGCTGGTCGAGCCCGGCATCGGGATCTACAACGTCACCAAGGCCGCCCTGCTGCACCTCACCCGCACCCTGGCGGGCGAGGTGGGCCCGGCTGTGCGGGTGAACGCGGTGGCCCCGGGCCTGGTGCGCACCGACATGGCCCGGGGACTGTGGGAGGAGCACGGCGAGGCCATCGCCGCGCGCGTGCCGCTGCGCCGGCTGGGGGAGCCCGACGACGTCGCCGGCGCCATCCTCTTCCTGGTCAGCGATCTGGCCCGGTGGATCACGGGGGCGACCATCACCGTCGACGGGGGCATGGACCTCCACGGGTGAGATCACCCTCGCGGGTGACAGCGGTGTGACCACGGCCACGGTCGGGGAGCGCGCCACCACACCGCGACACACCACAGGAGCCCCCCGTGCCCAAGAAGCTGCTCATCCTCCTCGCCGCCACCCTCCTGGCCCTCGCCGCCGTGGCCGGCTGCTCCGACGACGACGGCAACGACCAGGATGCGAGCGACACCGCCGAGAGCGTCGTGGACGATGTCCAGGAGGGGGCCGGGGACGCCGCGTCGACCGCGTCCAGCGTGGCCGAGGACGTCAGCGTCGACGCGGCCGAGACGGCCGCCCGCAACATCGCCAAGGAGCAGGGCGAGGAGGAGTTCAAGGACAACGACGCCGAGCTCGACGGCGACCTCTCCTGCGAGGCCACGGCCCAGGACGACGACACCTCCACCATCGACATCACCTGCACCGGCACCACCGGGGACGGCGGCGAGGCCGAGCTCACCGGCACGACGTCCGAGACCCCGGGCGCCAGCGCCACCGAGCTGGAGGGCGACTTCACCGGCACCGTCGACGGTGACGAGGTCTTCACCACCGACACCCTCGGGAACGAGGACGGCTGACCACGCGGCAGTCGAGCCGCACCGGGGCCCGGGTCGACGACCCGGGCCCCTCCCGCGCGCCTGTGACCTGTGACACCATTGGGCCACCCGACCAGAGGAGCGCGCCGTGCACGTCGAAGGTCTGCTGTCGAGCAAGGGCAACGATGTGGTCACCGTGGCGTCCGGTGCATCCGTGGCCGCCGTGGTGGCCACCCTGGCCGAGCACCGGGTCGGTGCCCTCGTGGTGAGCGACGACGGCACGACCGTCGACGGCATCGTGTCCGAGCGCGACGTCGTCCGCGCCCTGGCCGAGCACGGGGGCGACCTGCTGGGCCACGAGGTCGCCACGATCATGACCCGCGAGGTCGTCACCTGCGACCTGGCCACCACCGTCGACGAGCTGTCGTCGTCGATGACCCGGCGCCGCATCCGCCACATGCCGGTGGTGGTCGACGGGCGCCTGGCCGGCATCGTGAGCATCGGCGACGTGGTCAAGGACCGCATGCGCGAGCTCGAGGCCGAGGCCCAGACGCTCCACGAGTACATCAGCCACGGCCGCTGAGCGCGGTCGTCAGACCTCGGGCAGGTCGGCCCGGCGGACCTTGCCCAGCGGGGTGCGGGGCAGCGCCTCGACCAGCCGCAGCTCGCGGGGTGCGGCGTAGGCGGGGAGGTGCTCGCGGACCTCGGCGCGGAGGTCGTCGAGGGTGGGCACGGGGCGGTGGGGCGAGGGCACGACCCAGGCCACCACCCGCTGGCCCCACTCCTGGTCGGGCCGCCCCGCCACCGCGACCTCGACGACCGCGGGGAGGGGTCGCAGCACGGCCTCCACGGCGTCGGGCCACACGTTCTCGCCGCCGGTCACGACCATGTCGTCGGTCCGGCCCCGCACGCTGACGGTGCCGTCGGAGGCCACCGCGCCGGCGTCGCCGGTGGCCAGCCACCCGGTGCTGGTGGGGTCGTCGGGCCGGGGTCGGCGCAGGTCGCGGACGGTGCCGTCGGCCCGGCGCACGCCCCGGGCCAGGGTGGGGGAGCGGACCCACAGCTGGCCCTCGACCTCGGCCACCTCCACGCCGGGCAATGGGCGGCCGTCGTAGACCACCCCGCCGCCGGTCTCGGTGAGCCCCCAGGTGCGGACCACGTTGGCGGGGCGCTCGGCGACGGTGTCGGCCGACCCGCCCAGCACCACCCAGCGCCAGCCCTCGGCGCCGACCCGGTCGAGCGCCGTGGGCACCAGCGAGGTGAGGGTGGCGCCGTGGTGGCGGGCGGTGGTGACGGCGCCGGCGTCGAAGCCGCGCAGCACCTCCAGGCCGATGCCGTCGATGAGGGCGCGGACCACCACACCGAGGCCCCCGACGTGGGCGAGGGGGAGGCATGCCAGCCAGCGGTCCTCCCGGGTCACCCCCAGGTGGCCGTGGACGGCGGCGGCGTGGGCGGCCAGGGCGTCGTGGGTGAGCACGATCCCCTTGGGCTCCCCGGTGGTGCCGCTGGTGGGCACGACCAGGGCGTCGCCGGGCGTGGTGCGCAGCCCGTCGATGCCGTCGAGGAGGCTGCGGTCGATGGAGGTGCCCAGCGACTCGACGTCGACGGGCTGGAGCACGGTGACCAGTCGGCGCAGCACCGGGAGGGGCAGACGGGGGTCCAGGGGCAGGACCGCGTCGCCGTCGTCCCAGGTGCGCTCCAGGACCTCGACGAAGCCCGGGCCCCCGCGGGCGGCGACGGCGACCAGGGCTCCCACGGGGGCGAATCTACGGCGCAGCCCGGCCCCTCGACGGTGACGGCGGGCACAGGTCCCGCTCCCGGGCGGTACGGTCGAGGTCCCGCCCCCGAGACGTCCCCCGGAGGATCCCCCATGCAGGGCCTGATGCAGGACCACCCGTTGACCCTGGTCCACTTCTTCGACCGGGCCGAGCGCCTGTTCGCCGACAAGCACGTGGTCACGGCCACCGCCACCGGCACCGAGACGCGCACCTACGGCGAGTGGGCGGCCCGCACCCGGCGCCTGGGCGGCGTCCTCGACAGCCTGGGCATCTCCGACGACGGCCGGGTGGCCACCTTCGGCTGGAACACGGCCAACCACCTCGAGCTCTACTTCGCCGCCCCGTGCAGCGGTCGGGTGCTCCACACCCTCAACATCCGCCTCTTCCCCGAGCAGCTCACCTACATCGCCAACCACGCCGAGGACGAGGTCATCTTCGTCGACCGCTCGCTGGCGGGGCTGCTGTGGCCCCTGCTGCCCACCTTCGAGACGGTCAAGCACCTGGTGGTCATGGACGACGGCACCGGCGACGTGCCCGACGAGGTGCCCGACGGCATGGTCGTCCACGACTACGAGGAGCTGCTGGCCGCGGCCGAGCCCGTCGAGTGGGACGTCAGCGACGAGAACAGGGCGGCGAGCATGTGCTACACGTCCGGCACCACGGGCAACCCCAAGGGCGTCGTCTACACCCACCGGTCGACCTACCTGCACACCGTGGGCACCATGGCGGCCGACGCCATCGGTGCCTCGGAGACCGACACCATCCTCCCGGTGGTGCCCATGTTCCACGCCAACGCGTGGGGCCTGGCCCACTCGGCCATCGCCACCGGCGCCGACCTGGTGATGCCCGGGCCCAACATGAACCCGAAGGCCCTCGCCGAGATGATCGAGTCGGAGAGGGTCACCATCGCGGCCGGCGTGCCCACGATCTGGATGGGCGTGCTGCCCGAGCTCAAGGGCCGCGACACGTCGGCCCTGCGGGCCATCCCGTGCGGCGGCTCGGCGGTGCCCAAGGCGCTGTCGGAGGCGTACCGGGAGCAGACCGGCCTGCCCATCTTCCAGGCCTGGGGGATGACCGAGACCAGCCCCGTCGCCTCCGCCGGCCACATCAAGAGCACGCTCCGGGACCGCCCCGAGGAGGAGCTGGCCGACCTGCGGGCCACCATCGGCGTGCCGGTCTGCGGCGTCGACCTCCGCATCGTCGACCCCGAGACCCTCGAACCGGTCGCCCCCGACGGCGCGGCCCAGGGGGAGATCCAGGCCCAGGGCGCGTGGATCGCCCGGGAGTACTACGACGACCCCCGCTCGCCGGAGTCCTTCACCGAGGACGGCTGGCTCAAGACCGGCGACGTGGCCACCATCGACGAGCACGGCTACATGCGCATCGTCGACCGCACCAAGGACGTGGTGAAGTCCGGCGGCGAGTGGATCTCCACCGTCGAGCTGGAGAACGAGATCATGGGCCACCCCAAGGTGGCCGAGGCCGCCGTCATCGGCGTCAAGCACCCCAAGTGGGGCGAGCGGCCGCTGGCCTGCGTGGTGGTCAAGGAGGGCGACGAGCTCACCGGGGAGGAGGTCGTCGAGTTCCTCGACGGCAAGGTCGCCAAGTGGTGGATGCCCGACGACGTGGTCTTCGTCGACGAGATCCCCAAGACCTCCGTCGGCAAGTTCTCCAAGAAGGACCTCCGCACCACCTTCGCCGACCACGAGCTGCCCACGGCCTGAGCGCCGCGTTCGGCCCGGGTCAGTGGGTGGCCAGGCCCGCGGTCTGGAGGACGACGGTGGCGGCCAGCGAGCCGGTGGTGACGTGCACCTGGCGCAGCAGGTCGTCGAGTGCCAGCACGCCGTGGGGTGTCCCCTGCGGGTCGACGACGGGGAGGCGGCGGACGCCGCGTGCGGCCATGGTCGTCGCCGCCTCGGCCACGTCGGCGTGCACCGGGATGGTGGCCACCTCCCGGGTCATGAGCTCCTCGACGGTGGTGCCGGTCGGGCGCCCGAGGGCGACCCCCCGGACCGCCAGGTCGCGGTCGGTGACGATCCCGGCCAGGTAGCCGACGCCGTCGAGCACCAGCACGCTGCCCACGTCCCGGTCGCGCATCAGCCGCGCCGCCTCCTCGGCGGTCGTCGACGGCCAGCAGGTCACCGCCGGGCTGTGCATCACCTCGCTCACCCGCACGGCGGGACCTCCCGGGGGCGGTGTGGGGGCGGAGCCCCTCGGGCCGGGGTGGGGGGGTGGGACACGGCGGTCTCCTCTCGGTGGGCGTGGGGTCTCATCGGGCCACGTAGCCGCCGTCGACCGCCAGGGCCTGGCCGGTGACGAAGCTCGACCGGTCCGAGCACAGCCAGAGGACGGCCTCGGCGACCTCCTCGGCCCGTCCCAGGCGTCCGACGGGCTCGGAGGCGACCAGCGCGTCGGCCAGGTCCGGTTCGCGGGCGACGACCCTCTCGACCATCTCGGTGTCGATGACCCCCGGGCAGATGCTGTTCACGCGCAGACCCGCGTCGGCGTACTCGAGCGCGGCGGCCCGGCTCAGGCCGACGACGCCGTGCTTGGAGGCGACGTAGGCACCGGCGCCGGGGAAGCCGACCAGCCCGGCGACCGACGCGCAGTTGACGATGGCGCCCGCCCCGGCGTCGAGCATCGGGGGGATCTCGTGGCGCATGCACGACCAGACGCCGGTGAGGTTCACCGCGAGCACCGCCTGCCACGTCTCGGCCGGGATCTCGTGGGTGGGGGTGGCCGTGGCCTCGATGCCTGCGTTGTTGAAGGCGAGGTGGAGGCCGCCGAGCTCGGAGACGGCTCGGTCGACCATCGCCGCCACCGCGCCGTCGTCGGCCACGTCGGCCTCGACGAAGAGGGCCCGGCCGCCGTCCTCCTCGATGGCGGTCGCCACCTCGGTGCCCCGGTCGCCGTCGACGTCGGCCACCACCACGGCCGCCCCGGCCGATGCCAGGAGGAGCGCGGTGGACCGACCGATCCCGGCGCTGGCACCGGTCACGATGGCGACCCTGCCTGCGAGCTCCTCGTCGGTGGACGTGATCGCCATGCCCCCATGGGACGACGGTTCGCGGCCGGGGCGTAGGGCCGAAGGTCCCGCGCTCGACGCACCGTCGGCGGCACGGCCCCCGACGAGGGACCTTGGCCCCTACCTGCTGCGCCCTCCCGGCGACGACGATCGCCTCGTCGCGACAGAGGGATCCCGAGATGAGGTCAGGTCCGCGTCCGCCCCGGAGCACCAGGTCCCACCCCGTGCCCTCGGCCGCCGTCCCGGTCGCCTGCGAGGCGTACCTGGGCGGCACCTACGCCGACCTGCTCGAGGCGGGCGGCGAGCATGTGCCGGTGTGGGCCTGGGTGAACCTCCTCGCCCACGGGACAGAGGACCAGCTGCGGACCGCGGCGGACGCCCTCGCCTCCGAGCAGGGCTGGCGCCAGGCCCGGGCGTTCCTCGCCGGCGAGGTGCTCGACGCGGTGGGGACCGGCCGTACGACCCTCCGGGCCCTGCAGGACCACGTCCTCGTCCCCCTCGAGCTCGACCTGGTGACGTGCCGGGGGGCCGAGCGCTGGAGGCCCGCACAGCTCGTCGCCGGTCTCCTCCAGGTCGTGGCACCCCGCCGCGCCCGCGCGCACGGCTGACGCCTGGCCCAGGTCCCGGGGACCTCGCTGCGGGCGCCTGCCCGCCGGGTGCGCCCCGGGTCCGCCGGGCCCCGTCCGTCAGGCGGTGGGGTCGCGGGGCGAGAGCACGACGACCGGCGTGACCGCGGAGCGCCGGGCCGCGTAGGCGTCGAGGTCGTGGTCGACCTCGGCCCAGCGCCGCCACAGGCGCTCCCGCTCGTCGCCAGTGGCGGCGCGGGCGCGGACGGGCCGAGGCGGGCGGTGCGAGAGGACCACGACCGCGTCGGGGTGGGCTTCCAGGTTGCGCCACCACGCCGGGTGGCCCTCCTCCCACCCGTTCATGGCCAGCACGACCAGGTCGGGGCCGTCCTCCAGGTAGCCGACGATCACCGTCCGCTCGCGTCCCGATCGCCGGCCGGTGGTGGTGAGGCGGAGCGCGCCCCACCCCCGCTTGCTCGCCGGGGTCCACAGGAAGCGTCCGCCGCTGAGTCGGTGGAGGGCCCGGTGGCCGCGCCAGAAGGCGTGGAGGAACCAGGACGGGGGCATCCGCGGCGCGACGCGCCCCTCGGTGGCGGTTCCGGGCCGACCCGGTCGGTCGGCGTCGGTGGGGGAGGGTGGCATGGCAGGGGATCTCCGGCAGCGGTCGCCGAGATCGTCTCCCGGGCCCCCGGTCGGCGCCAGGGGCCTTCGTCCCGACCCGGCCCGCCCCCGGCCATCCCCCGGGGCGGGGGGTGGGGTGGACAGACTGAGGGGGAGACCCTGACCTGCCACCTCCGGCGGGGTGGGCGGCCTCCGGGCGCCCGCCGCGTCGTCCCCGCCCGGCCCCGGAGCAACGGCGTTGCTGTTCCCCACCTTCGAGTTCGCCGCCTTCTTCTGCGTCGTCTTCGTCGTCAGCTGGCTGCTCCGGCCCCACCCGCTGCCCTGGCGGCTCTTCCTCCTGGCCGCCAGCTTCGTCTTCTACGGGGCCTTCGACCCGGTCCTACTGCCTGCTCCTGGGCGGCGTCGATCCTGGCCAACCAGGGCTTCGCCAAGGCCATCGCCGCATCCGACGACGAGCGGCGCCGCCGAGCCGTGCTGGCCGTCGGCCGTCGTGGCCAACCTGGGGGTGCTCGGCTACTACAAGTACGTCGACTTCTTCATCGACTCGGCGGCCGGGACCCTCGGCCCTCATCGGCATCGACCCGGGCTGGGTGCCCCTCGGCGTGCTGCTGCCGGTGGCCATCTCGTTCTTCACCTTCCAGGCCCTGAGCTACGTCATCGACACCTACCGGCGCGACACCGAGCCGGCCTCGCTGCTCGACTTCGCCGTCTACCTGGCCTTCTTCCCCCACCTGGTGGCCGGACCCATCGTGCGGGCCCGGGAGCTGATCCCCCAGCTGCAGCAGAAGGCCGACCCCCGCAAGGTGAACTCGGCCCTGGCCTTCCGGCTGATCATGGCCGGGCTGTTCAAGAAGGTGGTGATCTCCAGCTTCCTGGCCTCGGCCATCGTCGACGACGTGTTCGCGGTGCCCCGAGGCGCACCGGTCGGGCGGAGATCCTGGTGGCGATCTACGCCTACGCCATCCAGATCTACGCCGACTTCAGCGGCTACACCGACATCGCCATCGGCTGCGCCCTGCTGCTCGGGCCTGCGGTTCCCCCAGAACTTCGACGCCCCCTACGCCGCGCTCTCCATCCAGTCCTTCTGGCGCAAGTGGCACATGACGCTGTCGTTCTGGCTGCGCGACTACCTCTACATCCCCCTCGGCGGCAACCAGGGCGACCGAGCAGCGGCGCGACCTCAACCTGTTCCTCACCATGCTCATCGGCGGGCTGTGGCACGGGGCGGCGTGGACCTTCGTGGTGTGGGGCGCGATCCACGGCGTCGCCCTCATCGCCGAGCGGCGCATCCTCGAGGCCAGGGAGGCAGCGGGCAAGGTGCCGGGGCGGTGGTCGCCGGTCATCCGGTGGGCCATCACCTTCAACGTGGTCTGCCTGGCCTGGGTGTTCTTCCGGGCCGAGTCCTTCGACAACGCCTTCACCCTGCTGTTCCGGCTGGTGTTCGCCCCGGGCATCGGGCCGCTGGTGCACGCCCATGGTGGTGTTCGTGATCGTGGCCATGGTCGCGTCGCAGTTCGTGCCCACCGCGGCGGTCAACCGGGCCCAGGCCGCGTTCTCCCGGACCGTCCCCGCGGTGCAGGCTGTGGCCCTGGCCGGCTGCCTCCTGCTCATCAACGCCCTCGGCCCCGAGGGCGTCCCGCCGTTCATCTACTTCCAGTTCTGATCCCGTGACCCCGCCCCCTCCCGCCCCCCGTCGCCGCCACCGGCTCGGCATCGCCCTGCTGGCGTGGCTGCTCGTGCTGGCCGCCTGCACCGGCGACGACGACCCCGGCGACGTCGCGCCGCGGGCGACGAGGACGCCACCAGCTCGACCGCGGCGGGCCCCCAGCCCGCGGGCGACGTGCTCGACCCCCTGGGGCGGCTCCGGGTGAGCCGGGAGAGCGGGCGGCCGGCCGTGGTCGACGAGCAGGGGCGGGAGGTCCTCCTGCGGGGGGCCAACCTCAACGTGCTGGGCGACTACTTCCAGGCCAACCTCCTGCTGCCGCCGACCCGTCCGCCCACCGACGAGGACTGGGACCAGATGGCCGCCCATGGCTTCTCCGTGGTTCGCCTCCTCCTGTCCTGGTCGGCGCTCGAGCCCGTGCGCGGCCAGGTCGACCTGGCCTACGTGCAGCGCATCCAGGACGCTGTCGCGGCCGCGGCGGCCCGGGGCATGCACACGGTGCTCGACATGCACCAGGACGCGTGGGGGAAGGGCGTGGCCTCGCCGCCCGGGGTGCGCTGCGCCGAGGGCACCGAGCCCGCCATCGGGTGGGACGGGGCGCCGCCGTGGGCGACCCTCTTCGACGACGCCGACACCTGCCGCCCGACGGGCAACCGGGAGGGTGCCCCTGCGGTCAAGGCCGCCTTCACCTCGTTCTACGAGAACCGCGACGGCATCCGCGACGCCTTCGCAGCCACCTGGAAGGTGCTGGCGTCGGTGTTCGCCGACGAGCCCGCGGTGGCCGGCTACGACCTGCTCAACGAGCCCAACGTGGTGGCCGACGTCCCCACCTCGACCCGCCAGTACACCGACCTCGTCACCTCGGTCATCGGCCAGGTGCGGGCGGGGGAGGCCGAGGGCGGCGGCTTCGCCCACATCGTCTTCCTCGAGCCCATGGTCCTGTTCCCCCTGCCCGGCACCCTGCCGGCCGAGGGGGCGGTGACCGACGACCAGGTCGTGTTCGCCCCGCACAGCTACGCCGAGGTCATCGGGCCGCCCATCCTCACGGTGGAGCAGACCTTCGACATCGACGCCGACACCGCGGCCGCCCGCGGCTGGCCCCTGTGGATCGGCGAGCACGGCGTGTTCTCCACCGACGAGGACGCCGTCGCCGTGCTGCGCCGGTTCGCGGCGGCCCAGGACAGCCACCTCGCCGGCGGCGCCCAGTGGCAGTGGCGCCAGTGGTGCGGCGACCCGCACAGCGTGGGCGTGCCCGGCGGGACCCCCACCGCGCCCCAGGTGCAGCTGAACACCGTGCTGTGCCCCGAGGACGTCGACGCGGGCTCGACGCCCGAGCTGATCCGGGTCGCGGCGCGGGCCTACCCCCGGGCCGCGCCCGGGCTGCTCACCGAGGTCACCTCGGACCCGCAGGAGCGCACCCTGACCGTGGAGGGCCACGTGGTCGACGACCTGACGGCCGGGGGCGACCTCCTGCTCTGGGTCCCGGGCGACGACCGCCCCGACGTCACCGGCGACGGGCTGGGCGAGGTGGCCACCAGCCAGGTGCCCGGCGGCTGGTACGTGACCGCCCCGGTGACCGACTCCCCCTACCGGGTGCAGGTGCGGTGAGCGCGCCCCCACCCACCCCGGCCACCACGGGGAGCAGCACGAGACCCGGCCCCCGGCCGACGTGCCGGCCCGGCCTCGCTCCGAGCCCCGGTCGCTGCGCTACCACGACCTGGCCGGCTCCCGCCCCCAGCCTGCGGGCCGGGTGCTGGTGATCGGCGCCCTGGCCCTGTTCCTCGCCGCCCTGCTCAACGCCGACGGCATGGCCGAGCTGGCCAACCGCCAGGCGGTGGGCTGGAAGCGCGACGTGGCCCGCGCTGCGGTGACCCCGTTCTGCGCGGTCGGCGGGGCCACGCGGATCAAGGAGGTCCGCAGCGTCATCCGCGACGCGGCCGACAAGACCACCCAGGGCTGCGACCAGGGCTCCTCGGGGGCGGACTCCTTCGTGGCCCCGACCACCACGACCGCGCCGGCCGAGGTCACCGGGCCCACCGAGCCGGCCATCGCGACCCGCGAGCCGACGGCGGCCGACCCGCTGCGCATGTGGCTGGGCGGTGACTCCATGACCATCGAGCTCTCCCAGTCGACCGAGGAGCTGGTCACCGACCGCTCCGACCTCACCCTCGCCACCCACCCGCAGGTCAGCTCGGGCCTCACCCGGCCCGACTTCTTCGACTGGCCCGCCTACCTGGCCGACGAGGTGCTGCCCGAGGATCCGGAGGTCGTGGTGGTGATGTTCGGCGCCAACGACTCCCAGGGCATGGAGATCGACGGCGCGCCCTACCAGCCCTCGTCACCCGAGTGGCAGGCCGAGTACCGGCGGCGGGTGGGGGTGGTCATGGACCAGCTCCGCGGCGACGGCCGCCTGGTGCTCTGGGTGGGCCAGCCCCACATGCGAGACGGCGGCTTCGACGAGCGCATGGGGGTGCTCGACCAGATCTACGCGGAGGAGGCCGAGGCTCGGCCGTGGGTGCAGTTCCTCGACAGCCGCCCGGTGCTCAGCCCGGACCAGGAGGGCTTCCAGGCCACCGACGCCAGCGGCGACTCGCTGCGCCAGAGCGACGGCATCCACCTCGACCGAGCCGGCGCCGCCCTGCTGGCCGACGCCGTGGTCGCGGCGGTGACCGAGACGGTGATCGAGGGCCAGCCGCCGGGCTGAGGCAGGGCCCGGGCATGGCCGGCCGGGCCGGGCGTCGCCGGTAGGGTCCCGGTCCGTGGCCGGCGCGTCCCCCTGCTCCTCGTGCTGCTGGGCCTGGCCGGGCTGCTGATCGGCTCGTTCCTCAACGTGGTCATCGTGCGCCTGCCCGACGGCGGGTCCCTGCTCCAGCCGCCGTCGCACTGCCCGCAGTGCGACGCGCCCATCCGCCCCGCCGACAACATCCCGATCCTGTCCTACGTGCTGCTGCGGGGGCGGTGCCGGTCGTGCCGCGAGCCCATCCCGCTCGGCTACCCCCTGGTCGAGGCGGCCAACGCGGTGCTGTGGGTGGCGGCCGGTGCCCGCTTCGGGGCGTCCTGGGCGCTCATCCCGTTCCTGCTGCTCTTCTCCACGCTGCTGGCCCAGTCCGTGATCGACCTGGAGCTGTACCGCCTGCTCGACAAGATCACCTTCCCGGTGCTGGGCGCGTCGATCGTGTTGGTCGCGGCGGTGTCGCTGGTCGAGGGCGACCCCGGTCGCATCCTCTACGCGCTCGGCGGGGCGCTGGGCTACTTCGTCTTCCTCTTCGTCCCGGCGTTCCTGTACCCGCGGGGCATGGGCCTGGGTGACGTGAAGCTGGCCCTGCTCATGGGCCTGTTCCTGGGCTGGGTCAGCCCGCTGCTGTGCCTCTACGCCCTCATCGCGGCCTGCCTGCTGGGGCTGGTCGCCGGCCTCGTCCTGTACGTGGCCCGGGGCCGCAAGAGCGCCGAGTTCCCGTTCGGCCCCTGGCTCGCCCTCGGCTGCGTCGTGGTCCTGCTCTCCAGCGGGCCGATCCTCGACGTGTACGACGCCACCGCACCGGCCTTCCTCGCCCTCGTGACGGTGGCCGGTCCCTGATCGGGATCGGGATCGGACCAGGGCAGGCGGTAGTTTCGCCGCTGTGCTGCGCTTCCTGACCGCCGGAGAGTCCCACGGGCGCGCCCTCGTCGTCATCGTCGAGGGCCTGCCGGCCGGGCTCGAGGTCACCGTGGCCGACATCCAGGGCGAGCTGGCCCGCCGTCGCCTCGGCTACGGGCGGGGCCCCCGCATGCGCTTCGAGGTCGACGACGTCACCATCACCAGCGGGGTCCGCCACGGGCGCACCCTCGGGTCGCCGGTCGCGGTCGAGATCGCCAACACCGAGTGGGACCGCAACCCGGACAAGTGGCAGCGGGAGATGTCCGTCGCGGCCGAGGACGGGCCCACCCGGGCCCCGCTCACCCAGCCCCGGCCCGGCCACGCCGACCTGGCCGGCATGCAGAAGTACGACTTCGTCGACTCCCGCGACGTGTTGGAGCGGGCCTCGGCCCGGGAGACCGCGGCCCGGGTCGTGGCCGGCACGCTGGCCAAGCTGTGGCTGGCCACCCTCGACGTCCACGTCCTGTCCCACGTGGTGCGCATGGGCGCGGCGACCGCCCCGCCCGGGCCCCCGCCCACCATGGCCGACCTCGAGCGCATCGACGCCGACGAGGTCCGCTGCGGAGATCCCGACGCCTCGGCCGCCATGGTCACCGAGATCAAGGAGGCGGCCCGCGACGGCGACTCCCTCGGCGGCATCGTCGAGGTGGTGGCCCACGGCGTCCCCGTCGGCCTCGGCAGCCACGTCCACTGGGACCGCAAGCTCGACTCCCGCCTGGCCGCCGCGCTCATGAGCATCCAGGCGGTGAAGGCGGTCGAGATCGGCGACGGGTGGGACGTCGCCGGGCGACGGGGGAGCGCGGCCCACGACCCCATCACCTGGGACACCGAGGCCGGCGACTACCGCCGCACCAGCACCCGCGCCGGCGGTGTGGAGGGCGGCATGTCCACCGGTGAGCCCCTCATCGCCCGGGCCGCCATGAAGCCCCTCGCCTCGCTCAACCGGCCCGTGCTCGGCACCGTCGACGTGCTCACCAAGGAGGAGACGGTGTCGTTCAAGGAGCGGACCGACGTCACCGCGGTGCCGGCCATGGGGGTGGTGGCCGAGACCATGGTCGCCCTCACCCTGGCCGACGAGGTGGCCCGCAAGTTCGGCGGCGACACCGTGGCCGAGACCCGGCGCAACCGCGACGCCTACCTGGCCGCGCTCCGCGAGGGCCCCCTTGGCTGACGACGCACCTGCCCCGCCCACCCCGGGACCGGTCGCACCCGTCGTGCTGGTCGGCCTCATGGGGTCGGGCAAGTCCACCGTCGGGCGCCGCTTGGCGTCGCGGCTCGACCGCCCCTTCGTCGACGCCGACGACGAGCTGGTCCGCCGGTCCGGGCGCACGATCCGCGAGTGGTTCGCGACCGAGGGCGAGCCCGGGTTCCGGGCCGCCGAGGCCGAGCTCCTCTCCGACCTGCTGGCCGCCCCCGGCCCGGCGGTCATCGCGGCCGGCGGCGGGGCCGTGGTCACCGCCGCCACCCGGGACCTGCTGCGGGAGCGGGCCCTCGTCGTCTGGCTGCGGGCCGACGTGGCCTTCCTGGCCTCGCGGCTCGCCCGCAGGGCCCACCGCCCCCTGCTCGACGACGACCCCGTGACCGTCCTCACCCGGCTCGAGGCCGAGCGGGCCCCGCTCTACCAGGACGTGGCCGACGTGGTCGTCGACGTGGCCCCGTTCCACCGGGAGCACGAGAAGCCCAAGAAGCAGATGGCGGCACGGGTGGCCGAGCTCGTGCTGCGGGCCGAGGCCGCCCCCTCCCTCACCGAGGCGGACGGCGAGTGATCGAGCTGGAGGTCCCGCTGGGGGACCGCTCCTACCCCGTCCTGGTGGGCTCCGGGGCCCGCCACCGCCTGCTCGAGGTGCTGCCCGTCGGGGTGCGCCGGGCCGCGGTGGTCACCCAGCCTGACATCGGCTGGACCGTCGACCCGGGGGTGGAGAGCGAGGTCTTCACCATCGGCGACGGCGAGGACGCCAAGCACCTCGGCACCGTCGAGGACCTGTGTCGCGACCTGGCCCAGTGGGGCATGACCCGGGCCGACGTGGTCGTGGCCGTGGGCGGCGGCGTGGTCACCGACGTGGCCGGCTTCGTTGCCTCGGTGTACCACCGGGGCGTGCCCGTGGTGCACGTCCCCACCAGCCTCCTCGGCCAGGTCGACGCAGCCATCGGGGGCAAGACCGGTGTGAACCTGCCCGAGGGCAAGAACCTGGTCGGGGCCTACTGGCAGCCCTCGGCCGTGCTCTGCGACACCGAGACCCTCACCACCCTGCCCCCGCGCGAGCAGCGGTCGGGGCGGGGCGAGATGGCCAAGTACGCCTTCCTCGGCGTCGACGACCTGCCCGACCTCCCCCTCGACGAGGCGGTGGCCGCCTGCGTGCGCTGCAAGGCCGAGGTGGTGGCCTCCGACGAGCGCGAGGGGGGCCGCCGGGCGATCCTCAACTACGGCCACACCCTGGCCCATGCCATCGAGACGGCCGGGGCCTACGACCTGCGCCACGGCGAGGCGGTGGCCGTCGGGCTCGTCTACGCGGCCGAGGTGGCCCGCCGTCTGGGCCGGATCGACGACGACCGGGTGGCTGAGCACCGCAAGGTCGTGGCCGGCTACGACCTGCCCCTCTCCCTCCCGCCCGGGCTCGACCCCGATGCCCTGGTCGACCTCTTCGCCCGGGACAAGAAGGCCGTCACCGGCACCACCTTCGTGCTCGACGGGCGCGCCGGCGTGGAGCCCGTGGCCGTCGACGACCGGGCCCTGCTCCTCGACGCCCTGGAGGCGATCCGTGGCTGATCCGCTCGTGCTGCTCCTCTCGGGGCCGAACCTCAACCTGCTCGGGGAACGCCAGCCCGAGGTCTACGGCACCGCCACCCTCGCCGACCACGTGGCCACCGCGACCACCGAGGCGGCCCGGCACGGCCTGGCCGTCGAGCACCTCCAGTCCAACCACGAGGGCGAGCTGGTCGAGGCCGTCCACGGCGCCCGGGGCCGGTGCGCCGCGGTGGTCGTCAACGCCGGGGCCCTCACCCACTACGGGTGGTCGCTGCACGACGCCCTCGCCACCTTCGCGGGGCCCGTCGTCGAGGTCCACCTCTCCCACCCGGGGGGCCGGGAGCCGTGGCGCCACACCTCGGTGATCGCCCCCGTCGCATCCGGCACCGTGGCCGGCTTCGGCGGCGACGGCTACCGCCTCGCCCTCGACGCCGTGGCCCACCTGCTGGGCCGGGAGGGGACGCCGTGAGCACCCTCGACGCCCCCCCTGCGCTGGACGGGCCGCTGCCGCCCATGGACGTGGCCGGACGGGTCGAGCGGGTGCGGGACCGGATGGGCCCGGCCGAGGTCGACGCCCTCCTGGTCACCGACCTCACCAACGTCCGCTACCTGACCGGGTTCACCGGCTCGGCCGGGCGGCTCCTGCTCACCGCCGACCGGCTGCTGCTGGTGACCGACGGCCGGTACGCGGTCCAGGCCCCCGAGCAGGTGCGCGCGGCCGGCGTGGCCGCCGAGGTCGAGGTCGGCCTCACCCTCGGCGACCAGGACGACGTCCTGTCCGGCGCCGTGCCCGACGGCGCCCGGCTGGGGTTGGAGGCGGCCTCGGTCACCTGGGCGGCCCAGCGTCGCTACGGGCGCGCACCGTGGTCCAGCCCGCTGGTGCCCACCGAGGACCTGGTCGAGGCCGTCCGCCAGGTCAAGGACGACGGCGAGGTGGCCCGCCTGGCCCGGGCCTCGGCCATCGCCGACGCGGCGCTGGCCCAGGTGGCCCCGGGCCTGGTCGACGGGCCCACCGAGGCCGAGCTGGGCCTCGCCCTCGACACCGCCATGCGGCGCCTCGGCGCCGAGGGCGTCAGCTTCGAGACCATCGTCGCCTCGGGCCCCAACGGGGCCCGACCGCACCACCGCCCGGCCGACCGCACGATCGTCGACGGCGACCTGGTCGTCATCGACTTCGGCGCCCTGGTCGACGGCTACCACTCGGACATGACCCGCACCTTCCAGGTGGGGGAGCCGACCGCGACCCAGCGCCGCATGTACGCGGTGGTGGAGGAGGCCCAGGCCGCCGGCGTGGCCGCGGTGCGCGCCGGCGCGGCGGCGGCCGACGTCGACGGCACCTGCCGCGAGGTCATCGCCGCGGCCGGGTGGGCCGACGCCTTCGGTCACGGCACCGGCCACGGGGTGGGCCTGGTGATCCACGAGGACCCGAGGGTCAGCCGGGCCTCGACCACTATGCTCGCCCCCGGTCACGTGGTCACCGTCGAGCCCGGGGTCTACCTCCCGGAGCACGGCGGCGTCCGCATCGAGGACACCGTCCTCGTCACCGACGAGGGGTGCCGTCCCCTCACCCTCGCCCCGAAGGCCCCCGCGCCTCCCCCCGCCGCCTGACCGGCGCGCACCGACCCCAGGAGCCCCATGGCCCTCAACACCAGCGACATCAAGAACGGCATGGTCCTCGCCATGGACGGCAAGCTCGTCCAGATCGTCGAGTTCCAGCACGTGAAGCCGGGCAAGGGCCCGGCCTTCGTCCGCACCAAGGTCCGCAACGTGCGCACCGGGGCGGTCGTGGAGAAGACCTTCCGCGCCGGCGAGAAGATCGAGCGGGTCATGATCGACAAGCGGGAGATGCAGTACCTCTACCGCGACGGCGACGACTACGTGTTCATGGACAACACCACCTACGAGCAGATGCACGTCTCCAGCGCTGCCCTGGGCGACGCCGGCAGCTACCTGGTCGAGGGGGCCGCGGCGGTGCTCCAGATGAACGGCGACGAGATCGTCGGCACCGACCTGCCCGCCGCGGTGGAGCTCACCGTGAGCGACACCGAGCCGGGCATCCAGGGCGACCGGGTCTCGGGTGCCACCAAGCCGGCCACCCTCGAGACGGGCCTGGTCGTCAACGTCCCGCTCTTCGTCAACGTGGGCGACCGCCTCCGCGTCGACACCCGCTCGGGCGAGTACATCACCCGTGCCTGACCGCCCCGGCGGGGTCGGCTCCCGCCGCGAGGCCCGCGAGCGGGCCCTGGGCCTGCTCTACGAGGCCGAGACCAAGGACGAGAGCGGTCCGACGGTGCTGGCCGCCCAGCCCGTGGAGGTCGAGGAGCACGCCTCCGACCTGGTGCGGGGCGTCAGCGCGCACCGGGCCGAGCTGGACGCGGTGATCGGTCGCCACGCCCGCGGGTGGACCGTCGCGCGCATGCCCGCCATCGACCGCACCGTGCTGCGCATGGCCGCCTACGAGCTGCTCCACCGCCCCGACGTGCCCCGCAACGTCGTCATCAACGAGGCCGTCGAGCTGGCCAAGCGCTACTCCACCGACGACTCCGGCCGGTTCGTCAACGGCCTGCTCTCCGCCGTCGCGGCCGAGGCCGAGGCGGCGCAGCGACGAGCCCTGACCCCCCGGTGACCGCACCCGGGGCGGGCCGGGCTCAGGACACGAGGGTGGCGGTGAGGGTGAAGGGGCCCACCGTGCTGGCCGAGCCCTGCACCTCGAGGCGGTAGGTGGTGGTCGTGTCCGGGGTGAACGACACCGACTCGCCCTCGCCCGGTCCGCCGCTGTTGAAGCGCCGCAGCTCGGTGTCGGTGGCCGGGTCCTTGACGATGAAGACGGGGTCGAACGCGGGCGCGTCGGCGGTCACGTCGACCAGCACCTCCCGTCCGCCCTGCACGGTGAAGTCGATGAACTGGCTGTCACCGGGGGCGGCGATCGTGCCCGAGGCCTCGGCCGAGGTGCCGTTGCCGAGCACGAAGGGGGGCACCTCGGTCACGTTGACCCGGAACGAGCCGGTGGCATCGTCGGTGCCCCCGTCCACGCGCACCGCGTAGGTGCCGGCCTCGCCGGTGGTGAAGGTGGCCGAGCCCTCGTCGTCGGCGACGGTGAGGTCGAGCGACGACCCGCTGGGGTCGATGACCGTGTAGCCGAGGTCGGGCTCGTTGTAGACCAGCTGGTAGGTGGCGTCGGCGTCGAGGTCGACCGCGTACTCGACGATGTCGCCGGGCTGGCCGATGCCCCCCGAGGTGCTGACCCCGACCTCGAGGTCGCGCCGCACCAGGCGGCTGATCCGCACCGAGGCGGTGGCCGGGCTGAAGCCGTCCTTGCCCACGACCAGGAGGTACTGGCCCGACTCCTCCGGGTCGATGAGGTCGAAGGCCGACTGGTAGCTGCCGTCGGGTGCGACGAGGAAGGCCTGGAGGAAGTCGTCGACGTCGCCGGTCAGCTCGGTGCTGACGGTGAAGGCCTCGCCCGCGGTGGCGTCGAGGGTGAGCACCGCGTACCCGGCGTCGTTGAGCTCGACCTCGGTGGGGGCGCCCGGCGTCACCGAGCCGGTGGGCTCGGCCAGCTCCGGGTAGTCGACGAGGCGCAGGATCGTGGGCCCGTCGAGCTCGGGCACGACGGCCCCGGCGTAGTCGGTGAGGGTGGCCAGGGGGTCGACCCGCCACCCGCCGTCCTCCTCCACCGCCACCACGGTGAGGGCATCGATGCCGATGCGCTCCCAGCCGTCGGTGAGGCAGAGGTCGGACGTGGCGACGGCGGACCCGGTCTCCTCGTCGTCGGTCATGGCCTCGCTGTCGCCGTCGCCCTCGCTGCGGGTCTCGACGTCGAGGCAGGTGCCGTCCCAGGTGACGTCGGCGACCTGCTCGTCGCCGTCGTCGTCGGTGTAGGTGAGCGAGCCCTCGAGGCGCGTGATGGTGACGGCCGTCCCGCCCTGCTCGCGCTCGGCCACGTCGGTCTCGAGCACGTCGACCTCGGCCGACGTGTCCTCGCCGAGCCGGCCCACCAGCCCCTCCAGGGCGCCGGCGTAGGAGCGGACGGCGTCGCCCGCGGCCCCGGCGGTGACGTCGCCGGTGGCCTCGCCGTCGGAGTCGCCGGCCGCCACCAGCAGGTCCATGACGGCGCCCTCGGGGTCCTCGGCGCCGTCGCCGGCGTCGGGCGCGGGCAGGGTGGGGGCGTCGAGGCCGAGGGCCTCCACCGCGTACTGGGCTGCGGTGTAGAGGGGGCTGACGTACCAGCCGCCGCCCCGCTCGACGGTGACGACGAAGGGATCGACCTCGCCGCCGTCGTCGTCGGTGACCACGAGGTCCCCGGCCTCGAGCGTGCCGTCGACGTCGGCGTCGGCGCCCTCCTCGTCGAGCTCGGCCCGCCGCTCCAGGACCGCCTCGGTCTGGTCGCCCAGGCCGCCGGCGTCGACGGCCAGGTCGGCCTCGCCGCCGCTGACGGTCACCTTGGACACGCCGTCACCCAGCTCCTCCACGTCGTAGGTGACCCCGGAAAGGGCGATGTCGACACCGCCCAGGGCCGCGGTGCCGGGGGCGAAGCCGATGTCCTGGGCCCGCGCCGCGGCGGCCTCGTACACGTCGCCGAGGGCCTCGACCTCGTCGGGGTCCATGGCGGCCAGGGCGGCGACGGGGTCCTCCTCGTCGAGGGCGGTGGCCAGGTCCTCGACCGCGGCCTCGGGGCTCGAGGCCCCGCCCCCGTCCCCGGTCACGGCGCGGACGACGACGACGGCGATGGCCGCCACCGCCAGCAGGCCCACGACCACGAGGGCGGCCGCGAGCAGCCCCTTGCGGCCCTTCTTCGGCGGGGGCGGCGGCGCCCCGTAGCCGGGCTGGGTCGGGGGCAGGCCGGGGGTGGCGGGGGGGCGCCGTAGCCCGGGGCCGGGGTGGCCCCCGGGGGTGGCGGGGGGGCGCCGTAGCCCGGGGCCGGGGTGGCCCCCGGAGGTGGTGGCGGGGCGCCGGGGGGAGGGGGCGGGACCCAGCCCGGTCCTGGTGCTCCGGGTCCCGGTGGCACGTTGCTCAAGGCTGGTTCCTCCCCCTTCAGGTCCCGGTCAGCTCACCCGCTCGACGGTGATGGTGGTGACGTCGGGAGTCGAGTTGATCACCGCGCTCTGGAACTCGAGGCGGCTGTACTGGTCGGCGGTGAACTCGATCGACTCGGGCTGGCCCGGCCCGGCGTCGTCGGTGATCGTGTCCTCGGCGCCCTCCATGCGGAGCGACAGGGCCACGTCGGCCCCGCCCTCCGGGGTGGAGGTGACCCGGATGGTGACGCCCTCGCGCACCTCGACCCGGAAGCGGCCGTAGAGGTTGTCGGCCTCCTCGGGCGTGTTGTACGTGTACCCGAACCCGGACTCGGCCGGCTCGCCGTCGGTGAGGTTGGTGATGGTGAAGTCGGCCACCGGGTTCACCGTGACGGTGAACGACGGGGTCGCGTCGTCGACGCCGGCCACCTGGATCCCGTAGGTGCCGTCGGTGGGGGCGTCGAACTGCAGGCCCGTGCTGCTCTCGGTGGTCTCGACCTCGGTGCCGTCGGGGTCGCGGACCGTGACCGTGGCGTCGCTGCCCTCGAGCACGACGGCGTAGCGGGCGTCCTGGTCGAGGTCGGCCTGGTACTCGACCACCGCACCGGGGCTGTCGATGGAGCCGTCGGTGGGCTCCTCCAGGAAGATGGGCTCCGAGCTGACCCGGCTCACGGTGACGTCGACGTCGCCCGCCTCGCCGTCGTCGGAGTACACCAGCACGGTGTCGTCGCCGTCCTGGTCGGGCTCGACCACCTCGCCCGCCTCGCCCACGACCTGGTCGTCGGGGTCGAGGACGGCGGCGCCGATGCCCTGGTCGCCGGACCCGGTGGCGGTGACGCGGAAGCCCTCGCCGGTGGTGGCGGCGTAGGAGACCACGGCCAGGCCCTGGTCACCGAGGGTGACGGGCGTGACCTCGCCGCCGGTGGCGGTGGTGGCGTCGTCGAGCAGGTCGGGGTTGTCGCCCACGATCTCGGTGACGGTGTCGCGGTCGCCGTCGACCAACGCCTGCTGGAGGTCGGCGCGGGCCTCGTCGAGGGCCGGGTCCTCGGTGGTGGTGGTCGTGCCGCCGTCGTCGCCGCCGAGCACGGTGACGGCCAGGATGGCGATGACCACCACGGCCACGAGGGCCACCACGCCGAGCACGATGAAGAGGGGGGCCTTGCTGCTCTTGGCCGGCTGCGGGGCGCCGTACCCGGGCGGGGGTGCGCCGTAGCCGCCGGTGGCGGGGCCCGGCGGGGGGGCCTGGCCGGGAGGCGGCGCCTGGCCCGGAGGGGGCCCCTGGGGGGCGGTGTGCACGGTGGGCGGCGCCGGCGGCGGGGTCGGGCCCGACGGCGGCCCCGGGGGCGGCGTGGGGTTCGACGGGGGTGCGGGCGGCGGCGTGGGGGAGGAGGGCTGGCCCGCCGGGGCAGGGGGCGGGGTGGGTCCGCTCGGGGACTGGCGGCCGGTGCGCCACCCGGGCGTGGTCTCGTCGCCGGGGTCCTCGGGGGGTGTGTTGGTCATCTCGTCCCTCTGTCAGCTCCGCCGTCCGGGAGGTGGCCGGACGTCGCCGAGGAAGGTACCACCGAGCCCGGTGCGCGATCCGGGAACGAGGGCTCAACAGGGAGGGGTCACACCCCCGGGGCCCCGGACCCGGGTCGGTCGTCGGCGCCGATCGCCGCAGGCCGGGCGCCGAGGGCTGCGAGGGCGGCTGCGGCCAGGCCCAGCACCAGCCCGGCCCCGGCCAGCAGGGCACCCGGGCCGGTGCCGGTGCGGCCCAGGCGGTCCAGGGCGCCGACGACGAGGGCGGTCCCCGCGAGGGCGACGACCACGGCGACGACCGACAGGGCCGCGCCCCGACGGCCGCCCAGGCCGGCCGCGACCAGCAGCACGGCCCCGCCCAGCGGCACCGCGTACACGGCCAGCCCCGCCCCGCGGGGCACCCAGGCGTCGACCGCGCCGGAGAGCACCAGGTCACCCACCCGGTGCAGGGCGATGGTCGACCCGGCGCCGCCGCCGCTCCACGGCAGCGCCGCGGCCGCGAGCAGCAGCACACCGGCCAGGGCGCCGGTGGCCTGGCCCGCCTCCCGGGCTGCAGGTGCGGCGCGCACGGGGCGAACCTACCCGGACGCCCCGGCCCCCGGTGCCAGACTCGGTCCGTGGCGAGCGACGGTCCGGGGCTGGTCGACCCGGCCCACGGGCTGCGCCTCCGGGCCTGGCGGGCCGACGACGCCGAGGCCCTGGCCGCGGCCTGGGCCGTCCCCGACGTCCGGGGTGCCTCCCGGGCCCCGGTCGACCGGTCACCGGCCGCGGCCGCGGCCTGGATCGCCGGCGCCGGCACCCGCGCCGCGGCCGGGCTGGCGGTCGACCTGGTGGTCGCGCCGCTCGACGGCGACGAGGTGTGGGGCGAGGTCGGCGTCGTCCGGCGCCGGCTCCGCACCCCGGGCCGCGACGGCGTCCCCGGCACGGGAGCGCACGGCCTGGGAGGTGGGGTGGTGGCTGGTCCCCGCCCAGCGGGGTCGAGGGCGGGCCGCGGCGGCCGTGGTCCGCCTCGGCACGTGGGCCGGACCGGCCCTCGGGATCGGGGCGTGGGTGGCCCGCATCGCCCCCGACCACGTGGCCTCGCAGCGGGTGGCGGCCGCGGTCGGCATGACCCGACGGGGGCGCTTCGACGCCGACCACGAGCTGTGGGCCGGGCCGGTCCCCGACGCCCGCACCACCGGGCCCGACGACCCCCGGAGCGCACGACCCCGGCCCGTGTAGGGTCGGGACGTCCGTGAAGCGGGTCCGGTGAGGCCTGCACGGCAGGAGTCCCCGTGGCCGAGAGAGAGCGACGCATCGCCCCGCCCTACGGCGGCGTCTTCGTCCCCCGCACCCGGGTGCTCGACGCCGACGACGTGGCCCGGGCCATCTGGCGGATGGCCCACGAGGTGGTGGAGCGCAACCACGGCCTGGGCGAGGTGCTGGTGGTCGGGCTCCAGACCGGCGGGTGCTGGATCGCCGAGCGCCTGGCCGACGCCCTCGACTCCATCGAGCAGGTCCGCCCCGAGGTGGGCGTGCTCGACGTGGCCTTCTACCGCGACGACATCGGCATCCGCCCCGTGCTGCCCGAGGCCGTCACCGACATCCCCGAGGACATCGACGGCCGCAGCATCGTCCTCGTCGACGACGTGCTCTTCACCGGGCGCACCATCCGTGCCGCCCTCGGCGCCCTGCACGACTACGGACGCCCGCGCTCGGTGCAGCTGGCCGTGATGATCGACCGGGGCCACCGGGAGCTGCCCATCCGGCCCGACTACGTGGGCAAGAACCTCCCCACGCGGCGCGACGAGGTGGTCGACGTCCACCCCGAGGGCGTGGACCTGGGGGAGATGGTCAAGTGAGCGAGGCCGCCCGGCCGTGAGGCACCTGCTCGACACCGCCTCCCTCGGCCGCGACGACGTGGAGGGGCTGCTCGACCTCACCGACTCCTTCGTCGAGGTCAGCGCCCGCGCCATACCCAAGGTGCCGGCCCTCCGCGGTCGCACCGTCGCCTCGCTGTTCTTCGAGGACTCGACCCGCACCCGGCTGTCGTTCGAGACCGCGGCCAAGCGCCTCTCGGCCGACACCATGACCTTCAGCGTCTCCAGCTCGTCGGTCAACAAGGGCGAGTCGCTCCGGGACACGGCGCTCACCATCGAGGCCATGGGCGTCGACGCGGTGGTGGTCCGGCACCGGTGCTCGGGCGCCCCGCACCGGGTGGCGTCCTGGATCGACGCCAGCGTGATCAACGGCGGCGACGGCTGGCACGACCACCCCACCCAGGGACTCCTCGACGCCTACACCCTGCGCTCCCGGGTCGGTCCCCTCGACGGCTGCCGGGTGGCGGTGGTGGGCGACGTCAAGCACTCGCGGGTGGCCCGGGCCGACGTGCACGCCTTCACCGCCCTCGGCGCCGAGGTCACCCTCGTCGGACCGCCCACCCTCCTGCCGCCGTCGCTCGAGGGCTGGCCGGTGCGGGTGACCCACGACCTGGACTCCGTGCTGGGCCAGGTCGACTGCGTGGCCCTGCTGCGCATGCAGCGCGAGCGCATGACCGAGGCCCTGGTGCCGTCCCTGCGGGAGTACACGGCGCGCTACGGCCTCACCGTGGCCCGGGCCCGGCGCCTGGGCGACGACGTGGTCGTGATGCACCCGGGACCCATGAACCGCGGCGTCGAGATCGCCCCCGAGGTGGCCGACGACCCCCGCGCCGTCATCGTCGACCAGGTCCGCAACGGGGTCGCCGTCCGCATGGCGGTCCTGTTCCGCCTGCTGGGCGCCGAGGCCCGGCCGTCCTCCGTCCCCCCCGCCCTCGCCGAGCCCTCCGACGGGGGCACGGAGGGCGGGGCCGACGCCGACCCCGGCCCGGCGGGTGCCGGGACCGACGACCGCACCCCCGAGCCCGCCGAGGCGCCCCGTGGCTGAGTCCCTGGTCCTCAAGGGCGGGCGCGTGGTCGACGCCACCGGCGAGCGCACCGCCGACGTCGTCGTGGTCGACGGGCGCATCGCGGCGGTGGGCGCGGACCTCGACGGCGACCGCACCCTCGACGCCGGCGGCTGCGTGGTCGCCCCCGGCCTGGTCGACCTGCACGCCCACCTGCGCCAGCCCGGCAAGGAGGAGGCCGAGACCATCGAGTCGGGCAGCCGCTGCGCCGCCCTGGGCGGGTTCACCGCGGTGGTGGCCATGCCCAACACCACCCCGCCCATCGACTCCGCAGCCGTGGTGCGCGAGGTCCAGGAGCTGGCTCGCACCGCGCTGTGCGCCGTCCACCCGTCGGGGGCCCTCACCGTCGACCGGGCCGGCGAGACCCTCGCACCGATGGGCGAGATGGCCGACCTCGGCGTCCGCCTCTTCACCGACGACGGCACCGGCGTGCAGGACGACCTGCTGATGCGCCGGGCCATGGAGTACGCCGTCGGACTGCCCCACGACGTGGTCCTGGCCCAGCACTGCGAGAACGCCCGCCTGGCCGCGGGCGGGCACATGCACGAGGGGGAGTGGTCGTCGCGGCTCGGCATCGCCGGCCAGCCCCACGCGGCCGAGGAGGCGATGGTCGCCCGTGACATCGCCCTGGCCCGCCTCACCGGTGCCCGCATCCACATGCAGCACATGTCCACCGCGGGGTCGGTGGCCATGATCGCCGAGGCCCGGGCGTCGGGGCTGGCCGTGAGCGCCGAGGCCACGCCCCACCACATGCTGCTCACCCACGCCGAGTGCGCCTCCTACGACCCGGTGTTCAAGGTCAACCCGCCGCTGCGCACCGCGGAGGACGTCGACGCCGTCCGGGCCGGGGTCGTGGCCGGCACCCTCGACGTCATCGCCACCGACCACGCCCCCCACACCCAGGACACCAAGGACGAGCCCTTCGACCAGGCCCCTCCCGGGATGCTGGGCCTGGAGTTCGCCCTCGGGGTGGCCCTCTCGGTGCTCGACCTGCCGCTGGGCGAGGTGCTGGCCCGCATGTCGTGGCGCCCCGCCGCGGTGGTGGGCCTGGCCGACCAGGGTGGCCCGGTCGCGGCCGGACGCCCGGCCGACCTCTGCGTCATCGACCCCACCGCCACCTGGACCGTCGAGGCCGGCGCCACCGCCAGCCGCAGCCGCAACGTGCCCTACGTCGGACGCACCCTCACCGGCCGGGTCCGCCACACGCTCCGCGCCGGCGAGCCCGTCGTCGTCGACGGCTCCGCCCAGCGCTGACCGACCCGCCCCCGCCCCCCCCGTCCCGGCCCCATCCCGGCCCCACCCCAGCCGCGGCCCCCACCCCTGCGAACCGGCGCGGGATCTGGTCGTCCTGGCAACCAGATCGCGCACCACTTCGCCTCGGGGGGGCCGGTGGCGGGGCAGACTCAGGCATGGCCACCGAGCTTCTGTACCTGCGCGACGCCGAGCTGCACGCCTTCGACGCCGAGGTCACCGCCGTCGACGACGAGGGGCGGCGGATCGCCCTGGACCGGACCGCCTTCTACCCGACCGGCGGCGGCCAGCCCCACGACACCGGCACCCTGGCCGGGCTCGACGTCACCTCCGTGCGCAAGGAGGGCGAGGACGTGTGGCACGCGGTCGGCGAGGGCGACCTGCCCGCCGTCGGCGAGCGGGTGTGGGGCGGCATCGACTGGGAGCGGCGCCACGCCCTCATGCGCACCCACACCGCCCTCCACATCCTCTGTGGCGTGATCTGGAACGAGTGGGGCGTGCCCGTCACCGGCGGGAACATGGAGCCGCTCTCGGCCCGCATGGACTTCGCCTTCGACCCGCTGCCCGAGGGCTTCGGGGCCCGGGTGGAGGACCTGGTCAACGTCGAGATCGCCGCCGACCGCCCCATCGAGGTGTCGTTCCTGCCCCGCGACGTGGCCGTGGAGGACGAGGACCTCATCCGCACCAAGGTGAGCCTCATCCCCGCCTCGGTGCCCGAGATCCGGGTGGTCGACATCGTGGGCCTCGACAAGCAGGCCGACGGTGGCACCCACGTCCCGTCCACCGGCGCCGTCGGTCGGGTGCGGGTGGTCAAGACCGAGTCCAAGGGCAAGGGCAACAAGCGCATCCGCCTGGAGATCACCGATTGAGGCGCGGCCGGCGTCGGGACGCTCCGGGGTGGGCTGCTACGGTCGGCGCCTGACCGTGAAGCGGGTCCCGTGAGGCCCGAACGGCAGGAGAACCCCCGTGAGCAACACCCCTGACGCCCTCTGCCGCCCGGCGGGGGGCTCTTTCGTGCCCGGCCCCGGCGGTCCGTCGTGAGCCGCCGCGACGTCCGCCCCGCGCTGCTGGTGCTGTCCGACGGCGAGGTGTTCGAGGGCGAGGCCCTCGGGGCCACCCCGCCCGGCGGCATCGCCACCGGGGAGGTGGTCTTCAACACGGTGCTCTCGGGCTACCAGGAGGTCATCTCCGACCCGTCCTACGCCGGGCAGGTGGTCACCTTCACCTACCCCCACATCGGCAACTACGGGACCACGGCGGCCGACGACGAGAGCGCCCGGCCCGCCTGCCGGGGCGTGATCGTCCGGGAGCCGGCCCGGCGCCGGTCCAGCTGGCGCAGCGACGCCGACCTCGACGCCTGGCTCCGGGGCCACGACGTGCCCGCGGTGGGTGGCATCGACACCCGCCGCCTCACCCGCCACATCCGCGACCGCGGCGCCGTCCCCGGGGCCTTCGGGCCCCTCGGCGAGGCACCCGACGGCACCACCGTCGACGAGGCCGCCCTCCGGGCCGCGGCGGCGGCCGAGCCCGGCACCGAGGGCGTCGACCTGGTCGCCCAGGTCACCACGGCCGAGCCCTACACGGTGGGCGACGGCCCCCACCGGGTGGTGGCCTACGACTTCGGCATCAAGACCACGATCCTCCGCCACCTCTCGGGGATCGCCACCGTCGAGGTGGTGCCCGCGTCGACGCCGGCCGAGGCCGTCCTCGCCCGCCGGCCCGACGGCGTGTTCCTCTCCAACGGCCCGGGCGACCCCGCCACCGTCCCCTACGCCGTCGAGGCGGTGGGCGCCCTGGTGGGGGAGGTGCCGCTGTTCGGCATCTGCCTGGGCAACCAGCTCCTGGGCCGGGCCGTCGGGGCCAAGACGGTCAAGCTGCCCTTCGGCCACCACGGCGGCAACCACCCCGTCCGCGACGTGCGCACCGGCCGCATCGACATCACGAGCCAGAACCACAGCTTCGCGGTCGACGCGGGCTCGCTGCCCGACGGCGCGGCCCTGACCCACGTGAACCTCAACGACGGGGTGTGCGAGGGCTTCGCCCTGCCCGCCGAGCGGGCCTTCGCCGTGCAGCACCACCCCGAGGCCGGACCCGGACCCCACGACGCGGCCCACCTCTTCACCGCCTTCGACGAGCTGATGGGAGGCCGCTGATGCCCAAGCGCACCGACATCTCCTCGATCCTGCTGATCGGGTCGGGCCCGATCGTGATCGGCCAGGCCTGCGAGTTCGACTACTCGGGCACCCAGGCGTGCCGCGTCCTCCGGGAGGAGGGCTACCGGGTGATCCTGGCCAACTCGAACCCGGCCACGATCATGACCGACCCCGACTTCGCGGACGCCACCTACGTCGAGCCCCTCGACGTCGAGGTCCTCACCGAGATCATCGCCCAGGAGCAGCCCGACGCGGTGCTGCCCACGCTCGGCGGCCAGACCGCCCTGAACCTGGCCATGGACCTCTTCGAGGCCGGCATCGTCGGCGTGCCCGGCACCCCCGAGCTCATCGGGGCCAACGCCGAGGCCATCGCCACCGCCGAGGACCGCCAGGCGTTCAAGAAGGCCATGACCGGCATCGGCCTGTCGGTGCCGGCCTCGGGCACGGCCGGCCCCCCGCCCGAGCTCAAGCGGGCCCCCAAGGCCCAGCGGGTCGCGGCGGCCATGGAGGAGGCCCGGGCGGTCATCGAGGAGATCGGCCTGCCCGTCGTCATCCGGCCCGCCTACATCCTCGGCGGCAAGGGCACCGGCATCGCGTCCACGCCCGAGGAGTTCGAGCGGGTCGCGTCCAACGGCCTCGACGCCAGCCCCATCACCGAGATCCTCATCGAGTCCTCCATCGCCGGGTGGAAGGAGTACGAGCTCGAGGTCATGCGGGACCGGGCCGACAACTGCGTGATCATCTGCTCGATCGAGAACATGGACCCGATGGGGGTGCACACCGGCGACTCCATCACCGTGGCCCCGGCCCAGACCCTCTCCGACGTCGAGTACCAGGCCATGCGCGACGCCGCCTTCGCCTGCATCCGGCGGGTGGGGGTGGAGACGGGCGGGTCCAACGTGCAGTTCGCCATCGACCCCACCAACGGCGACATGGTCGTCATCGAGATGAACCCGCGGGTCAGCCGGTCCTCGGCCCTCGCGTCCAAGGCCACCGGGTTCCCGATCGCCAAGATCGCGGCCCGCCTGGCCGTCGGCTACACCCTCGACGAGATCCCCAACGACATCACCCGCAAGACGCCGGCCAGCTTCGAGCCGGTCATCGACTACGTGGTCACCAAGGTGCCGCGGTGGGCCTTCGAGAAGTTCCCGTCCCAGCCCTCGACCCTCGGCACCCAGATGCAGTCGGTGGGCGAGGCCATGGCCATCGGGCGCACCTTCCCCGAGTCCCTCCAGAAGGCGCTGCGCTCCCTGGAGCAGGGTCGTCTGGGTCTCAACTGCGACCCGGGCGAGGCCGCCCTCGACGCCCTGTCCGACGAGGAGCTCCTGGCTGCCGCCGCGGTGGGCACCCCCGACCGCCCCTTCCAGCTGGAGGCGGCCCTGCGCCGCGACCTGGGCGTCGACGCGGTGGCCGAGGCCACCCGCGTCGACCCGTGGTTCCTCGACCAGATGGCGATGATCACCGAGGAGCGGGGCCACCTGGCCGACGTCGGCCTGGCGGGCATGGACCGGGCCGGGTGGCGGCGGGCCAAGCGGCTCGGCTTCGGCGACGCCCAGCTGGCCTGGCTGTGGGGCGCGGGCGAGGACGAGGTCCGCGCCGCCCGGCGGGAGGCCGGGGTGCACCCCACCTACAAGACCGTCGACACCTGCGCGGCCGAGTTCGCGGCGGAGACGCCGTACCACTACTCCACCTGGGAGGACACCGACGAGGTGGTGGCCGGCGACCGGCCCAAGGTCGTCATCCTCGGCTCCGGGCCCAACCGCATCGGCCAGGGCATCGAGTTCGACTACTGCTGCGTCCACGCCAGCTTCGCCCTGCGCGACGCCGGGTTCGAGACGATCATGGTCAACTGCAACCCGGAGACCGTCTCGACCGACTACGACACCTCCGACCGGCTGTACTTCGAGCCGCTCACCACCGAGGACGTCGACGCCGTGCTCCGGGCCGAGGCGGCCCACGGCGACCTGCGGGGCGCCATCGTCAGCCTGGGCGGCCAGACCCCGCTCAAGCTGGCCGACGACCTGGACCCGGCCCTGGTGCTGGGCACCCCGCCGGCCTCCATCGACCTGGCCGAGGACCGCGACCGCTGGAACGCCCTCTGCGACGAGCTGGGCATCCCCCAGCCGGCCGGGGGCACCGCCGTCACCGTCGACGAGGCCCTGGCCATCACCGGGCGCATCGGGTACCCGGCCCTGGTCCGGCCCAGCTACGTGCTGGGCGGGCGGGCCATGGAGATCGTCTACGACGACGACCAGCTGCGCGGGGCCATGGCCGAGCTCTCCGGCTTCGGGTCCCTCGGTCGGGAGGGCGGCCTCTCCGCCGACCGGCCCGTGCTCGTCGACCGCTTCCTCGAGGACGCCACCGAGGTCGACGTCGACGCGCTGCGCGACCACACCGGCGAGGTCGTCATCGGGGCGGTCATGGAGCACGTCGAGGAGGCCGGCGTGCACTCCGGCGACTCCGCCTGCGCCATCCCGCCCTACTCCCTGGGCGCCGACACCGTGCTGGCCATCGAGCACCACACCCGCCAGATCGCCGATGCCCTGGGCGTGGTGGGGCTGATCAACGTGCAGTTCGCGGTGCGCACCGAGACCGACCCCGGCGGCGGCCCGGACCGCTTCGACGTCTACGTCATCGAGGCCAACCCCCGGGCCAGCCGCACCGTCCCGTTCGTGGCCAAGGCCACCGGCGTCCCCCTGGTGAAGGTGGCGGCCCGGCTCATGGTGGGCGCCACCCTCGCCGAGGTGCGCGACGAGGGCCTCCTCCGCCCGCCGGTCACCGGCCACGTGGCCATCAAGGAGGCGGTGCTGCCGTTCAACCGCTTCCCCGACGCCGACCGGGTGCTGGGCCCCGAGATGCGCTCGACGGGCGAGGTCATGGGCATCGACGAGACCTTCGGCCTGGCCTTCGCCAAGAGCCAGATGGCCGCGGGCGACACCCTGCCCACCGGCGGGTGCGCCTTCATCTCCCTCGCCGACCGCGACAAGGCCGGCGGCGCGGTGGCCGCCCGTCGCCTGGTCGACATGGGCTTCACCCTGGCCGCCACGTCCGGCACCGCCGCCCACCTGGAGGCCGAGGGCATCCCGGTGGCCGAGACCCTGGGCAAGCTGGGTGAGGACGAGGGCCGCACCGCCGTCGACCTGATCCAGGAGGGCACCTGCACCCTGGTGGTCAACAGCCCCCGGGGCCGGGGCCCGCGCGCCGACGGCGCCTACATCCGCCGGGCCGCAGGCGTGGCCGGCATCCCCATCCTCACCACCGCGGCGGCCGCCCTGGCCGCGGCCGAGGGCATGGAGGACCGCCGCTCCCACCCCCTGCGGGTCCGCTCCCTGCAGTCGATCCACGCCGAGGGGACCCGCGCCGAGTGACCCGACAGCCGAACCTTGTACGGAAGTCGCCGCATGTGGCGTGGTTCCGGACGACGTTCGGGATGGAGGCCCCAATCTTGGACGGAAGTTCCCCGCATGTGGCGTGGTTCCGTCCAACGTTCGGAGGAGACGCGTGCTGAGGGGTCGGGGGCGACGGGACGACGACCTGCCGGCGTGCGCCATGGAGGTCGCGGTGGGGTCGGTCCGGCTCCCGTCGCCGGTGATGACGGCGTCGGGCACCGCCGGCCACGGCGCCGAGCTGGCGGCCTACCAGGACCTGGGCGCCCTGGGTGCGGTGGTCGTGAAGTCCCTCTCGGCCGACCCGTGGCCCGGCAACCCCGCCCCCCGGGTGCACGCGGCGGCGGCCGGCATGCTCAACAGCGTGGGGCTCCAGGGCCCCGGCGTGGCCGCCTGGCGGGCCGACGACCTGCCCGTCCTGGCCGCCACCGGCGCCCGGGTGGTGGCCAGCATCTGGGGCCGCTCGGTCGACGACTACCGGCGGGCGGCCGAGGCCCTCGCCGGCGTCGGACCCGAGGTGGTGGCCGTCGAGGTCAACCTGTCGTGTCCCAACACCGAGGCCGGGCGCGACCTCTTCGCCCACGACCCCGAGGCCACCGCCGCGGTGCTGGCCGCCACCACCGCCTGCGACCGCCCCCGCTGGGCCAAGCTCAGCCCCAACACGCCCCGCGTGGTCGAGGTGGCCGAGGCCGCGGCCGGGGCCGGGGCCGAGGCCGTGACCCTGGTCAACACCGTGATGGGCATGGCCATCGACCCCGAGACCCGCACCTACCGCCTGGGCGCGGGGGAGCGGGGCGGGGGGCTGTCCGGCGCGGCGATCCACCCCGTCGCCGTGCGCATCGTCCACGACGTGCACCGCGCCCTCCCCGACCTGGTGATCATCGGGGTCGGAGGGGTCACCGACGCGCCCACCGCGGCCGAGCTGCTGCTCGCCGGGGCGGTCGCGGTGCAGGTGGGGACGGCCACCTTCGCCGACCCGAGGGCTCCCTCACGGGTGCACCTCGACCTGGAACACTGGTGCCGCGCTCGGGGGATCCCGGCCGTGGCCGAGCTCACCGGAGGCCTGAGATGACCACATCCACCACCTCTCCCGAGGTCGACGAGGCCGTGCGCAGCCGCCTGGCGCTGGTCCTCGACCTCGACGACATGGTCGAGGCGACCCGCCTGGCCCGGGAGATGCGGCCCTGGTTCGGGGTGGCCAAGGTGGGCCTCGAGCTCTACAGCGCGGTCGGCCCCGACGTCATCGCCCCCCTCCGCGACCTGGGCTACGAGGTGTTCGTCGACCTCAAGCTGCACGACATCCCCACCACGGTGCACAAGGCCTCGAAGGTCCTCGGGGCGTTGGGCGCGTCCTACGTCACCATGCACGCCTTCGGCGGCCGCGACATGCTGCGCGCCGGCGACCAGGGCCTGCGCGAGGGGGCCCGGGCGGCCGACCTGCCCGAGCCCACCTCGCTGGCGGTCACCATCCTCACCAGCGACACCGGCGCCCCGTCCCACATCCTGGGCAAGCGCCTCACCGTGGCCATGGAGGCCGGCTGCGGGGGCGTGGTGTGCGCCGCCGACGACCTCGAGGAGGCCCGCACCTTCGCCCCCGCGATGGTCAAGGCCGTGCCGGGCATCCGCCTCCCCGGCGACGACGTCCACGACCAGAAGCGCTCGGCCACGCCCGGCGAGGCGGCCGCCGCAGGGGCCGACCTGCTGGTCGTGGGGCGCACCGTGACCGCGGCCGAGGACCGTCCCGCGGCCGCCGCCGCGGTGGCCGCCGCGGTCGCCGCCGCCTGACCCGCGACCGCCTGGTGTGGCGTTTGACACGTCCGACGGGGTGCGCAGGGGTAGGGTCAGCACATGCCACAGCCCCCACAACTGACGCCCGAGCAGCGGGAAGCCGCGCTGGCCAAGGCCGCCGCGGCGCGGAAGGCCCGGGCCGAGCTCAAGGAGAAGCTCAAGATGGGCTCCCTCAGCCTCTCCGAGGTCCTCGGACAGGCCGACGGGGATGCCATCGTGGGCAAGACCAAGGTGCTCGCCGTGCTCGAGTCCCTCCCCGGCGTCGGCAAGGTCAAGGCCCGCCGCACCATGGAGGACATCGGCATCGCCGAGAGCCGGACCCTCAAGGGCCTCGGCGCCCAGCAGCGCAAGTCGCTGCTCGACGCCTTCGCCTGACCCCCGGCTCGCCCCACCCGACCCGCACCGGTCCCGCCGCGCCCCACCCGGCGCCGGGGGGCTGACGTGCTGGTCACCATCTCCGGCCTCCCCGGCTCGGGCACCAGCACCCTGGCCCGCCGGGTGGCCGACGCCCTCGCCCTCGACCACCTCGACGGGGGCCAGGTCTTCCGGTCCATGGCGGCCGAGCAGGACGTGGGCCTGGCCGCCTTCGGGGCCCGGGCCGAGTCCGACCCTGCCATCGACCTCGAGCTCGACGCCCGCCTGGCCGGGCGGGGGGCCGCCGGCGACGTGGTGCTCGAGTCCCGCCTGGCGGGGTGGATCGCCACCCACGAGGGCCTGGCCGCCCTGCGGGTGTGGGTGGCCTGCGACGCCGACGAGCGGGCCCGGCGGGTGGCCGGGCGCGAGGGCACCGACCCGGACCGGGCCCGAGGCGAGAACGACGCCCGCGAGGCCAGCGAGGCCCAGCGCTACCGGTCCTACTACGGCATCGACATCGCCGACCTGGCGCCCTACGACCTCGTCCTCGACTCCACCGCCACCGACGTGGCCACCCTCGTCGAGCGGGTCGTGGGCGCGGCCCGGGCCTGATCGGCGGGGGCCGGGCCCACCCGGGCGTTCGCGCTCGACGGCGCCGACCCTGTAGCGTGGTCTGTCGCCCACGCACGACCCGACTCGAGGACGCACCGATGAGCTGGCAGCACGACACGATGATGAACCCGGCCATCGAGGAGCTCACGACCCGCGCCGAGGAGTCCAAGTTCAAGCTGGTCACCCTGGGCGCCACCCGGGCCCGGCAGATCAACTCCTACTTCGGCCAGCTGGGCGAGGGCCTGGGCACCCTGGTCCCGCCGCAGGTCACCAGCGTGGCCCGCAAGCCGCTGTCGATCGCCTTCGAGGAGATCGCGGCCGACAAGATCGTCCCCGTCGACCCTCCCACCGAGGAGGAGCTGGCCGAGGCCGCCGCGGCCGAGGCCGCCGCGGCCGCCGACGCCGCCGCCCTCGAGGCGGAGCAGGGCGACGGCGCCAGCTGACGTTCGCGTCGGCCGTCCCGACGCTGCTGTCCCCATGACCGCCGACCCCTCCTCGTCCCCGGCCCTGGCCGGACGGCGCATCGTCCTCGGCGTCACCGGCGGCATCGCCGCCTACAAGGCCATCGAGGTGTGCCGGCGCCTGGTCGACGCCGGGGCCCACGTGGCCCCCGTGCTCACCGACGGCGCCCTGCGCTTCGTGGGCGCCACCACCTTCTCGGCCCTGGCCAGCGAGCCCGCGGCCACCTCCCTGTTCGAGGGCCCCGACGCCATCCCCCACACCCGGCTGGGCCAGGGCGCCGACGTGGTGGTGGTCGCCCCGGCCACGGCCCGCCTGCTGGCCGACTACGCCGGCGGCCGCTCGGGCGACCTGCTCACGGCCACGCTCCTCGCCACCCGGGCGCCGGTGGTGGTGGCCCCGGCCATGCACACCGAGATGTGGGAGCAGCCCGCGGTGCAGGAGAACCTCGCCACCCTGGCCCGCCGGGGCGTCACCGTGGTGCCGCCGGAGGAGGGCCGCCTGGCCGGCGGCGACGTCGGCGCCGGGCGCCTGGCCGACCCCGCCACCATCGTGGCCGCCACCGCGGGGGTCCTGGCGGCCCGCGACCTCGACGGGGCCAAGGTCCTGGTCACCGCGGGCGGCACCCGCGAGCGCATCGACGCGGTGCGGGTCATCAGCAACCGCTCCTCGGGCAAGCAGGGCTACGCGGTGGCCGCCGAGGCCGCCGCCCGCGGCGCGGCGGTCACCCTCGTGACCACCGTCGACCGGCCCACCCCGCCGGGCGTGGCCGAGGTGGTCCGGGTCGAGAGCGCGGCCGACATGCAGGCCGCGGTGGTCCCCCGGGCCCCCGCCATGGACGTGGTGGTGATGGCCGCCGCGGTGGCCGACTTCCGCCCCGCCGACCCCGCCACGGGCAAGATCAAGAAGGACGCGGGCCCGCCCGCCCTCACCCTCGAGCCCACCCACGACTTCCTGGTCGACCTGGGCCGGGACAAGCCCGCCGGCCAGGTGCTGGTGGGCTTCGCGGCCGAGACCGACGACCTCGCGGCCAACGCCCGGGGCAAGCTCGAGCGCAAGGGCCTCGACCTCATCGTGGGCAACGACGTGAGCGCCCCCGGCGTCGGCTTCGAGCACGACACCAACCAGGTGGTTCTCGTCGGGGCCGACGGGATCGACAAAGATGTGCCCCTGAGCGACAAGCGCGCCGTGGCGCGCGCCGTGATCGATGCCGTGGTGGCCCTGCGCCCCAGCGCCACGGTGCCGGGGGGCCCGGCGCAGACCGAGATCCAGAGCAACAAGGAGACCCATCAGTGAGCCGCTTCACCTTCACGTCCGAGTCAGTGACGGAGGGCCATCCCGACAAGATGGCCGACCAGATCTCCGACTCGATCCTCGACGCCATCCTGGCCGAGGACCCCATGGCCCGCGTGGCCTGTGAGACGCTGGTGACGACCGGCCTGGCCCTGGTGGCGGGCGAGATCACGACGAGCGCCTACGTCGAGATCCCCAAGATCGTGCGCGACACCATCCTGCGCATCGGCTACGACAACGCCGACTACGGCATCGACGGCAAGACCTGCGGCGTCATCACCACCATCGACCCGCAGTCGCCCGACATCGCCCAGGGCGTCGACACCGCCTACGAGACCCGCACCGGGTCCTCCGGTGAGGACGAGCTCAACAGCCAGGGCGCCGGCGACCAGGGGATGATGTTCGGCTACGCCTGCGACGAGACCGAGGACCTCATGCCGCTGCCCATCTGGGTGGCGCACCGCCTGGCCGAGCGCCTGGCCGAGGTCCGCAAGGCGGGCACCCTGCCCTACCTCCGCCCCGACGCCAAGACCCAGGTCACGGTCAACTACGAGGACGGCAAGCCGGTCGACATCAGCACCGTGCTCATCTCCACCCAGCACGCCCCGGGCATCGACATCGACAGCACCATCAAGCCCGACCTCATCGAGCAGGTCATCAACCCGGTCCTGCCCGAGGGCCTGGCCTCACCCGACCTCGACGTCTACGTGAACCCCACCGGCACCTTCGTGCTGGGCGGGCCCCACGCCGACTGCGGCCTCACCGGGCGCAAGATCATCGTCGACACCTACGGGGGCTGGGCCCGCCACGGCGGCGGTGCCTTCTCCGGCAAGGATCCGTCCAAGGTCGACCGCTCGGCCGCCTACGCGGCCCGCTGGGTCGCCAAGAACCTGGTCGCCGCCGGGGTCGCCGAGAGGGTCGAGGTCCAGGTGGCCTACGCCATCGGCGTGGCCCGCCCGGTGTCGCTGCTGGTCGAGACCTTCGGCACCGAGAGGGTCGACCCCGACCAGATCGCCAAGGTCGTGGGCGAGGTGTTCGACCTCCGCCCCGCCGCCATCCTGCGCGACCTCGACCTGCGCCGCCCGATCTACGCCAACACCGCGGCCTACGGCCACTTCGGCCGCCAGGGCGACCTGCCCTGGGAGAAGACCACCCGGGTCGACGACCTCAAGTCCGCCCTCAACCTGTAGGGGCCCCCACGCCCTCCGCGCCCCGAACCGGTGTCGGTCCCGGTCGTCCCGACGACCGCGAGCGACACCGGTTCGCCGCGTGCGCCCGGCAGGGGCGGCGGTGACGGTCGACGGGGCTGACCGGGCCGACCGGGCCGACCGGGCCCAGGGCCGCCTGGCCCTGCCCGACGACGCGCCCACGCCGCGGCGCGACGCGCCCGTCGACGGGCCCGCCCCGCCCCCCACCGGACGGGTGGTGCGGGTCGTGCCCGACGTGGCCGGGATCGGGCGCGAGTTCGACTACGCCGTGCCCGAGCGGTTCGCCGACCAGGTGGCGATGGGCAGCATCGTCCGGGTCGACCTGAACGGCCGCCGGGTCCGGGCCTGGGTGGTGGCCGACGACGTGGCCGCGCCCCCCGGCGTGGCGGTGAAGGACCTGGCCCGGCTCACCGGCATGGGCCCGCCCGCCGACCTGGTCGAGCTGTCGGCCTGGGCCGCGTGGCGCTGGGCCGGGCGCCGCCGCACCTTCCTGGTGGCGGCGTCGCCACCGGGCCGGGTGACGTCCCTGCCGGCCCCCCCACCCCCGCCCCCCGTGGGCGTGAGCATCCCCGCCGGGCCCACCGCCGAGGCCGCCCTGGGCCACGACCGGGCGGTGCTGCGGCTCCCGCCCGCGGCCGACCGCTACGCCCTGGTCGTCGCCGCCCTCGCCGCGACCCCTCCCGGCCGCGACGCCCTGGTCCTGTGCCCGTCGGTGGCCCAGGCCCGGGCCCTCGCCGCCCGGCTCCGGCGCTCGGGCACGCCTGTGGCCTGCGTGGCCCACCACCAGCCCGGCACGGCCGCGGCCGGAGAGTGGGCCCGGGCCGCGGCCGGGGGCTGCACGGTGGTCGGCGCCCGGGCCGGGGCGTGGGCGCCGATGCCGCGCCTGGGCCGGGTGGTGGTGCTCGACGAGCACGACGAGGCCTACCAGGAGGAGGGTTCGCCCACCTGGCACGCCCGCGACGTGGCCGTCGAGCGGGCCCGCCGGGCCGGCGCCGCGGCCCTGCTGGTGTCGCCGTGTCCCACCCTCGAGGCCCTGGGGTGGGGCACCCTGGTGGCGCCGGGGCGGTCCGAGGAGCGCCGGGGCTGGCCCGCCCTCCTGCTGGTCGACCGTCGGGAGGAGGACCCGGCCGCGGGGATGCTCACCGAGCCCCTGGCCGCCCTGCTCCGGGAGGGGGGCCGGGTGGTCTGCGTCGTCAACCGCACCGGTCGCTCCCGCCTGTCGGCCTGTGCCCGCTGCCGGGAGGTGGCCGCCTGCACCGAGTGCGGCGGCGCCCTGGCCCAGGCGGCCGACGACGACCGGCTGGCCTGCACCCGCTGCGGCACCAGCCGCCCCGTGGTGTGCGCCGAGTGCGGATCCACCCGCTTCCGCGTCCTGCGCCCCGGCGTGAGCCGCCTGCGCGACGAGCTGGCCGCCCTGGTGGGCGAGGACGTCGACGAGGTCACCGCCGCCTCCACCGGCCCGGCGCCCACCACGCGGGTCGTCATCGGCACCGAGGCCGCCCTGCACCGGGTGGACCGGGCCGACGCGGTGGCCTTCCTCGACGTCGACCAGGAGCTGCTCGCCCCCCGGGAGCGGGCCCGGGAGCAGGCCCTGGCCCTGCTGGCCCGGGCCGCCCGGCTGGTGCGGGGCCGGGCCGAGCACGGCCGGGTGCTGGTCCAGACCCGCATGCCCGACGACGTGGTCCTCCAGGCCGCCCTCCACGCCGACCCGGACCGGGTGCGGGTGGTCGAGGAGGCCACCCGGATCGCCCTCGGGCTGTCGCCCGCCCGGGCCGTGGCCCTCGTGTCGGGCGCGGCCGCCGACGCCTACGTCGACGCCCTCGGCCACCCCGAGGGCGTCGAGGTCCAGGGCGGCTCGGGGGAGTGGCGGCTCCGGGCCGCCGACCACCGGGTGCTGTGCGACGCCCTCGCCGCGGTGGAGCGCCCTCCTGGCCGCCTCCGCCTCGAGGTCGATCCGCTGCGGGCCTGAGCGCGGCTCCCTACCGGTGCTCGGCCGCCAGGTGGGCGGTCTCGACGCGGGCGACGAAGCGGCCCAGCAGGTCGGCGAGGGCGGCCCGCTCGTCGTCGTCGAAGTCGCGGAGCACCTCCTCCAGCCAGGCCCGTCGGGCCGCGGCCAGCCGGCCGCGGAGGTCGCGGCCCTCCGGCGTGAGGCGGTGGGCCCGGGCCCGGCCGTCGTCGGGGTCGGGGTCGCGGGCGACGTACCCCTCGTCCACCAGCCGGGCCACCTGGCGGCTCGCGGTGGAGACGTCGACGCCGGCCGCCTCGGCCAGGACCGACAGGCGGGCCGGCTCCAGCTCCTCGACCCGCGCCAGCATCACCGCGCCGGCGCGCTCGATGTCGGTGCCCGCGGCCCGGTGCAGCTCGCGGTTGCCCCGGGGGTCGTTGGCCCGGCGCACGAGGGTGATGAGGGCGCCCTCGATGCCCGCGATGTCGTCGTCTTGCACGGGTCCAGGATAGACCGGGTAGCGTCTGTTGGTTGTACGAACCAACCATTGGCGGAGGCAGCAGCACGTGACCCCTCGGGACGACACCGTCGACGGCGCCACCGGTGCCGCCAGCGATGGATCGATCGCCGGCATCCCGTACCGCTGGGTGGCCATGGGGGTGGTCCTCTTCGGGACGTTCATGGTGGTGCTCGACACCACGGTGGTGAACCTGGGCCTGCCCTCGCTGCAGCGCGACTTCGGCACCGTCGAGGGCATCGAGTGGGTGGTGACCGCCTACCTGGCCTCGGTGGGCGTGTCCCAGATGCTGAGCGGCTGGTCGGCCGACCGGTTCGGCCGCAAGGCCATGTTCATGTTCTCCCTCGCCCTCTTCACCGGCGCCTCGATCCTCTGCGCCGTCTCGCCCGGCCTGGGCGTGCTCGTGGCCGCACGGGTGCTCCAGGGGGTCGGCGGCGGGCTGATGATGCCGGTGGCCATGGCCATGATCTACGAGCTGTTCGAGCCCCACGAGCGGGGCAAGGCCCTCGGCTACTTCGGCATCGCCGTCATGGCCGCGCCGGCCATCGGCCCGGTCCTGGGCGGCAGCCTGGTGTCCTCGCTCGGCTGGCGGTGGCTCTTCCTCATCAACGTGCCCATCGGCCTCGTCGGGTTCCCCGTCGCGGCCCGCCTGCTGCGCGACACGGGCTACCGCGAGGTCCGGCCCCTCGACCGCCTCGGCCTCGGGCTCAGCGGCGTGGGCCTGGCCGCCCTCCTGATCGGCGTGTCCAAGGGCGCATCGTGGGGGTGGACCAGCCCCGCCGTCGTCGTGCTGGTGGGCCTCGGCGTGGTCCTGCTGGCGCTCTTCGTCCGCCACGCCGTCACCACCGAGCACCCGCTGGTGGAGATGCGCATCCTCGCCAACCCGGTCTTCGCCATCGGGATGGTCGCCATCGCGCTGCTCACCGTGGCCCAGTACTCCCGGCTCGTCTACATCCCCCTCGAGCTGGGCACCGTCCGCGACGTCTCCGAGCTGCGCATCGGGCTGGTGATGCTCCCCTCGGCGCTGGGCATCGCCCTGACCATGCCCATCGGTGGACGCATGGCCGACCGCATCGGCGCCCGCATCCCGGTCACCGTCGGCGCCCTCGTCCTGGGCGGGTCGTTCGTGGCCCTGGCCGGGGTCACCCGCACCACCTCGCTCCCGCTGCTCGCCTTCATCCTCTTCGTGGGCGGCCTGGGCAGCGGTCTGGCCATGATGGCCCCCAACATCGTGGCCATGAACGCGGTCAGCGCCACCAAGGTGTCCCAGGCGTCGGCGCTCAGCCAGACCGCCCGGCAGGTGGCCGCGGCCATCGGCGTGGCCATCATCGCCTCGGTCTTCGCCTCGGCCCGCCCCGACGGGCCGGCCGGTTCGGCCGACCTGGGGCCCTACCGGGTCGTGTTCCTGGTGGCCGCCGGCATCCTCGTCGTGGCCGCCCTCGTGGCCCAGCTGGTGCCGGGCAAGGCCAAGGCGCTGCAGCTCCAGGCCGACCGCAAGGCGGAGATGGAGGCCCTCGGCCTCGACCCCGAGGCCGACGAGCCCGCGGTGATGGCCGAGGCCTGACCCCCCACCCGTTCGAGGCGAGCTTTGTACGGAAGTCGCCACATGTGGCGCACTTCCGCTCAAAGTTCAGGGGCTGGTGGCTCAGGCGGTGGCGGCGGCCTCGCCCTTGACCCGGGTCAGGCCCACCGCCGCGATGACCGGGACCGCCCCGGCCACGCAGAGGGCGGTGGAGGTGGTGGTGAGGTCGGCGACGCTGCCGTCGACGAGGGCGGCGAAGGGGCGGCTGCCGAGCAGGGCCACCGACCACAGGGCCATCACCCGGCCCCGCAGGGCCTCGGGCACCCGGCGCTGGAGGGCGCCGTTGAGCGAGGTGACGCCGATGAGGAACCCGGCGCCGGCCAGGGCCAGGGCCACCAGGCCCACGGCCTCGTGGGGGCTGAAGGCCAGGCCGACCAGCCCGGCCGAGATCAGGAGGAACGCGAGCTGGGTGGCCCGCAGGCCGCCGAGGCGGCCCCGGATGCGCTCGACCACCAGGGCGGTGGCCGCGGCCCCGGCCCCGAAGGCGGAGACCAGGGCGCCCACGAAGGCGTCGGTGTGGCCGAAGCCGTCGGCCACGGCGGGGGAGAGGGTGTTGACCGGGTCCGACGCCCAGCCCAGGGCCAGGGTGGCGGCCAGGATCGGGACGGCCACGGGGTCGGCCCGAGCCCAGCGGAACCCACCCCGGATCGAGCGGTCGCCGTCGTCGGTGGCGTGGTCGATCTCCACCGGCCGGGGCCGGATCACCAGCAGCACGCCGACCAGCACCAGGAAGCTCGCCGCGTTCACGCCGAAGGCCGCCGCCGCGCCGGCCGCGCCGATCACCAGGCCGGCCAGGGCGGGGCCGATGGCCCGCGCCAGGTTGAAGGTGACCGAGCTGAGGGCGATGGCCGAGTCGAGGTCCTCCCGGCGCACCAGCTGGGGGACGATGGCCTGGATCATCGGGACCGAGAAGGCGTAGCCCACGCCGATCACCACGGTGGCGGCGAACACCGGCAGGGGCCCGCCCAGGCCGTCCACGCCGACGAGGGCGACGGCCACGGCCAGGCCGGCGGCGCCGACGAAGGACACCAGCTGGGCGCCGATGAGCAGCCGGCGGCGGTCGACGCGGTCGCCGGCCACGCCGGCCCACGGCGAGAGCAGCAGGGTGGCGCCGAACTGCAGGGCGCTGACCACCCCGACCAGCGTGTTGGAGCCCGTCACCGCGTAGATGACCACCGCGGCGGCCAGGTTCTGGAACCAGTTGCCGGCGTTGGACACCAGGCTCCCGAGGAAGAAGGGCCCGAAGGTCCGGTCCGTCAGCAGCGTCCACGGTCGGGCCGTGGACGTCTCGGCCCGCCCCTCTCCGGCGTCGGGCCCACCGGTGGCGTCGTCGACGTGGTCGGGGGGAGCCGCGTCGGGCGGGGTCGCCTCGGTGGGGGCCGCTTCGGTCACGAGGCGGGGGGCGGGGCCACGTCGAGCAGCCGGTAGCCACGGCGCGAGCCCCGCCGGGCGACGGCGTGGCCCTGCTCGCCGAGCCACCGGGCGAGGGAGTCGGCCCCGAGGTTCCGGGCCACCACCAGGTGGGCCTCGGCCGCCGGGGACCGCCGGGCCAGCCAGTCGGTCAGCAGGTCGTGGAGGGCGGCCTTGCCCACCCGGATGGGCGGGTTGGACCAGATGCCGTCGACCACCAGGTCGTCGGGCACGTCGTCGGGGGTGGCGGTGCGGACCCGCGTCCCCACGCCGGCCGCATCGGCGTTGGCCCGCGTGAGCGCCACCGCCCGCTCGTTGACGTCGACGGCCCACACCGTGGCCTCGGGCGCCCACAGGGCCAGGGCCACGGCGATGGGCCCGTACCCGCAGCCGACGTCGACCAGCGTCGCCGCCCCCGGTCCGGGGCGGGCCCCGTCGTCGAGGAGGAACCGGGTGCCGGGGTCGACGGCGCCGGGGGAGAACGTGCCGGCATCGGTGCGGAGGGTGACCTCGGTGTCGACGCCGTCGAGGTCGAGCACCACCCGGGCCGGTCGTGACGCGGCGCGGGGCCGGGCCGCGAAGTAGTGGTCGGCACCGGAGGTCACGGCCTCGGACCGTACCGGCGGACCCCGCCCGGCCCTCCTTCCCGAGCGCTCCCCGGGGCGGGCGCCGAGGGGTCGTCGCACCGGCGACAGCCGGTAGCCTCCGACGATGGCCGCCTACGACATCCGCATCATCGGCGACCCCGTGCTGCGGGAGGTCGCCGACGATGTCACCGACATCGACGGGGCCCTGGTCAAGGTGGCCGAGGGCATGGTCGACGCCATGTACCGGGCCGACGGGCTGGCCGTGGCCGCCCCCCAGGTGGGGGTGCGCAAGCGGGTCGTGGTGTACCAGCTGCTCGACGACCCCGAGCCGTCGGTCATCGTGAACCCCCGCATCGTCGAGTCGGGCGACGAGATGTGGTCCTACTCCGAGGGCTGCCTGTCCATCCCCGGTGTGTTCTGGGACATCGACCGGCCCAAGCAGGTCCACGTGGTGGGCCTCGACCTCGACGGCAACGAGGTCTCGGTCGAGGCCGACGAGCTGGCCGCCCGGATGTACCAGCACGAGCTCGACCACCTCGACGGCGTGCTCATGACCGAGCGCCTCGACGAGGACCAGCAGCGCGACGCCCGCCGGGTCGTCCGCGAGCTGCTGATGGCCCGGTCCGAGGCCGGGCCCCGCGCCGACAGCCTGCTGCCCTAGGCCGGTGCCCGCCGCCCCGCCCCGCCACCCGCGGCGCGTCGCCTTCCTCGGCACCCCCGAGGCGGCTGTCCCCAGCCTGCGGGCCCTGGCCGCCTCCGACCTCGACGTCGCCCTGGTCGTCTCCCAGCCCGACCGACGGCGCGGTCGGGGCCGGGGCACCAGCCCCACGCCGGTGAAGGCGGCGGCCCTCGACCTGGGCCTCCCCGTCACCGACGACGTCGACGAGGTGGCCGGGGCCGGGGTGGACCTCGGCGTGGTGGTCGCCTACGGCGAGATCCTCCGGGCCGCCCTGCTCGACGCGGTGCCCATGGTCAACGTCCACTTCTCCCTCCTGCCCCGCTGGCGGGGGGCGGCGCCGGTGGAGCGGGCCCTGCTGGCCGGCGACGAGCGCACCGGGGTGTGCGTGATGGAGGTGGTCGAGGCCCTCGACGCCGGCGGCGTGCACGCCCGGGCCGAGGTGCCCGTGGGCCCCGCCGCCACCGCCGCGTCGCTGCGGGCCGAGCTGGCCGACCTCGGTGCCGGGCTGCTGGTGCGCACGCTGCGCGACGGGCTGGGCCCACCGGAGCCCCAGGAGGGCGAGGTGACCTACGCCCGGAAGATCACCGGCGAGGACCTGCACCTGGACTGGACCCGCCCGGCCCCCGAGCTCGACCGGGTCGTGCGGGTCGGCGGGGCGTGGACCACCTTCCGTGACGCCCGCCTGCGGGTCTGGGCGGCGACACCCGCCGAGGGCGACGCCGCTGCGGTCGCGCCCGGCCACCTCGCCCTGGTCGACGGCGAGGTGGTGGCGGCCACCGGGGCCGGCGCCCTGGTGCTCGACGAGGTCCAGCCCGAGGGCCGGGCCCGCCAGGCCGCCCGCGACTGGGCCAACGGGGCCCGCCTCACCGGCGACGACCGGCTCGGTCCATGAGCGCCGACGACCGCCCCGAGGGCACCGCGCCCGACGGGTTCCACGCCCCCCGGGAGAGCGGCGCGGCCCGGCGCCGGGCCAAGAAGGAGAGGGCCAAGGAGGCCGCCCGCCGCCCCCTCCGGCCACCGTCCGGGCCGCGGCGGGGACCGCACAAGGAGCGGGTGCCCGACGCCCGCCGGGTGGCCCGCGACGCCCTCGTGCGCATCGACGCCGACGGTGCCTACGCCAACCTGGCCCTGGGCTCGATCCTGGAGCGCTCCGCGCTCGACGCCCGCGACCGGGGACTGGTCACCGAGCTGGTCTACGGCACCACCCGGATGCGGCGCGCCTGCGACTGGCTGGTCGACCGCTTCGTCACCGGGAACCGTCCCCTCGACGTCCCCACCCGGGCCACCCTGCGCCTCGGGGCGTACCAGATCGTGTTCCTGGCCCAGCCCCCGCACGCCGCGGTGGGCACCGCGGTCGACGTGGCCCCGACCCGGTCGCGGGGCCTGGTCAACGCCGTGCTCCGCAAGGTGGCGGCCGACCACGCCGAGCACGGGCGCCGGTTCCCGGACCGGGCCACCGCCCTCAGCTACCCCGACTGGATCGTCGAGCGCCTCGACGCCGACCTGGGCGAGGAGCGGGCCACCGCCGCCCTGGAGGCCATGAGCACGGCCTCGGCCCCCGACGTGCGCGACGACGGCTACACCCAGGACCGGGCCTCGCAGTGGGTGGCCGCCCTGGTGGAGGCGGCGCCGGGGGAGAGGGTCCTCGACCTGTGCGCCGCGCCCGGCGGCAAGGCCACGGCCCTGGCCGGGTCCGGGGCGTGGGTGGCGGCAGCCGACGTGCGCACCGGTCGGGCCCGGCTGGTGGCCGACAACGCCACCCGCACCGGCACCGCGACCGGGTGGCCGCGCTGGCCGCCGACGGCACCCGGCCCCCGTTCCGCCCGGCCACCTTCGACCGGGTCCTGGTCGACGCCCCCTGCTCGGGCCTGGGCGTGCTGCACCGCCGGGCCGACGCCCGCTGGCGCATCGACGCCGCGTCGGTCGAGCGCCTGGCCGCCCTCCAGCTCGACCTCGTGCTGGCGGCGGCCGACCTCGTGCGCCCGGGTGGCCTGCTGGTGGTGTCGGTGTGCACCCTCACCGCGGCCGAGACCACCGGCGTCGACGAGGCGCTGGCCACCCGCCGTCCCGACCTGGTGCCCCTGGCGCCCCCCGGCGACCCCTGGGTGCCGTGGGGCCGGGGGGCGCTGCTGCTGCCCCAGGCCGAGGGCACCGACGGCATGGCCCTGCACCGGTACCGGGTGCCCGCCGCCCCGTGACCCCGGGGCCGGCCGTCCCGGTGGGCGCCGACGCCCTGGCCGGGCCGTGTCGCACCCATGCTCGGCTGGTGGGCGGCCTGGCCGGGACCACCGACCCCGCCGACGTGGCCGCCCTGTTGCGGGCCTGGTGCGAGGCGTTCCTCGGTTCCCCGTGCGTCGCCGTGCCCTGGGCCCTCGCCGGCTCGGGCCTGGCCGTGGCCGTCGACCTGGCCGACGGGCGGGCGCTGGTGGTCAAGGCCCGTCCCGCCGCCCAGGAGGGGCGCATCGCCGAGTCCCGGGCATTGCAGCTGGCGCTGGCCGACGCCGACCTGCCCGTCCCCCGACCGGTGGGCCCCCTGGCGCCGTTCGGCCCCGCCGGCATCGCCGGGGCCGAGGGACGGGTGGACGGCGCGTCGCCGATCGACGCCCGCGCGCCGGGGGCGTCGGAGGTGATGGCCGGCCTCCTGCACCGCGTCGTCCAGGTGGCCAGCGGAGCCGCCCCTCCGGAGGTCGCCCTGCACGAGCCGTGGGGCATCGCCCTGCCACCGGACGAGCTGTGGCCCGACCCGCCCCACGACCCGGCCTTCGACCTGGTGGGCACGGCCGAGGGGGCGGGGTGGATCGACGCCGCCGCCGTCGGGCTCCGGGCCCGGATGGTGGCCGGCGCGGCCGGACGACCCCGGGTGGTGGGCCACGTCGACTGGCGGGCCGAGCACGTGCTGGTCGACGACGCCGGCACCGTCCGTGCCGTGCTCGACTGGGACAGCCTGGTGCGGGCGCCCGAGGAGGTGGTGGTGGGCCTGGCCGCGGCGGGCTGGACGATCACCTGGGGCCCGCCCGACCCGCACCCCACGGCCGCCGAGTCCCGGGCCTTCGTGGCCGCCTACGAGGGGGCCCGGGGTGCGCCGTTCACCGCCGCCGAGCGCGACCTGCTCGACGCGGCCCACGGCTACGTCGTGGCCTACGGGGCCCGTTGCGAGCACAGCGACGAGCGCACCGGCCGGGTGCCGGCGCCCGCCCCCGACGGCTGGCGCCGCCTCCTCGCCGCCCGCGGCGACCGCGCCCTCACCTGACGTCGCCGGCCCCCCCGCCCGACCGCCGAAGTGGTGTCGGATCTGGTCGCTCCGACGACCAGATCCGACACCGGTTCGGGAGGGGCGCGTCGACCGTGCCGTCTGGCAGGGTGGTCCCATGCCCGATGCCAAGGTGATCACGGTGTCCGACGGCGTGGTCGACGGTGTCCGCGAGGACCGCTCCGGCGCCGCTCTGGCCGTCCGCCTGGGCGAGGCCGGCTTCGACGTGGTCGACCGGCTGGTCACGCCCGACGGGGCGGGCGAGGTGGCCGCCGCCCTGCGGTCGGCCACCGCCGGGTTCGCCGGGCTGGTGGTCACCACCGGCGGCACCGGCTTCGGCCCCCGCGACCTCACCCCCGAGGGCACCGCCCTGGTGCTGGAGCGCCAGGCCCCCGGCCTGGCCGAGGCCATGCGCCTGGTGAACCCGCTCGGCCGGCTGTCGCGAGGCCTGGCCGGCACCGTGGGCCACGCCCTCGTGCTCAACACGCCGGGCTCCACGTCGGGGTCGGTCGAGTGCCTCGACGCCGTGCTCGACGTCGTCCCCCACGCCCTCGACCTCATGGCCGGCGGCCGCCCCCACTGACACCCCGCCGCGACGACCACGAGGTGCCAGGCACCACGTGGTCGGACCACGAGGTGCCCGGTCAGGTGACCTGCGTCTCGGGGATGGGACCTCGGCGGGTGGCACTCGTATGCTGAGCCCGACATCAGAATCATCCCTCGCGGGGTTGGGTGGAAGTCCCGACCGGTGGTGAGAGCCCACGACCCCCTCCGACCTCGGTCGGTGGGGCTGACCCGGTGGAAGCCCGGGGCCGACGGTCACAGTCCGGATGGAAGCGAGGAACGTGCACCACCCGCCGGGTGGCCGCGCGCGCCGACCCCCTGCGACCCGACCCAGGAGGACCGGTGCCGGACACGGCCGACGAGACGCACATGGCGACCGCCGTGGCCCTCGCCGAGGCCGTCCGCACCCGCACCGCCCCCAACCCGTGGGTCGGCGCCGTCGTCGTGACCGCCGACGGGGCCGTCCACACCGGCGCCACCGAACCCCCCGGCGGCCGCCACGCCGAGGTCGTCGCCCTCGAGGCGGCCCGGGCCGCGGCCGGGCCCCGCGCCGCCGAGGGCGCCACCGTCCACGTGACCCTGGAGCCCTGCTCCCACCACGGTCGCACCGGCCCCTGCGCCGAGGCCCTGGTGGAGGCGGGCGTGGCCCGCGTGGTCGTGGCCGTCACCGACCCCGACCCGCAGGTGGCGGGCCGCGGCCTGGCCCAGCTCGAGGCCGCCGGGGTCGCGGTCGAGGTCGGGTGCCGGGCCGACGAGGTCACCGACCAGCTGGCCGCCTACCTGCACCACCGCCGCACCGGCCGGCCCCTGGTCGTCCTGAAGCTGGCGGCCACCCTCGACGGGCGCACCGCGGCGGCCGACGGCACCTCGCAGTGGATCACCGGTGTGGCGGCCCGCACCGACGCCCACCGGCTCCGGGCCCAGAGCCAGGCCATCGTGGTGGGGGCGGGCACGGTGGCGGCCGACGACCCCACCCTCACCACCCGCCTGGTGGAGGGCCCCGACCCGCTGCGGGTCGTGCTGGGCCGGGCCCCCGAGGGCGCCCGCATCCACCCCTGCCGTGAGTGGGACCGAGGCGACGGCGACCTCGCCGCCCTGCTCGACCACCTGGGGGGCGACGGCGTGCTCCAGGTCCTGGTCGAGGGGGGCGCCACCGTCGCCACCGCCTTCCACCGCGCCGGCCTGGTCGACCGCTACGTGCTCTACCTGGCCCCCGCCCTGGCCGGTGGCGACGACGCCGCCGGGCTGTTCCGGGGCCCGGGCCCGGCCACCATCACCGACCTGTGGCGGGGTCGCATCACCGCCGTCAGCCCGGTGGGCGACGACCTGCGCGTCGACCTGGCCCCCGCCACGACGCCCGCCTCGACCCCCACCACCGCCCCCAGCGCCGAACGAGGAGCCGCCTGATGTTCACCGGGATCGTGGAGGAGCTCGGCACCGTGGCCGGGCGCGACGGGCACCGTCTGCGCATCGAGGCCGAGGTGGTCACCTCGGATGCCGCCATGGGCGACTCCATCGCCGTCGACGGCACCTGCCTCACCGTCGTGGCCCTGGGCGAGGGCTGGTGGGAGGCCGACGTGGTCGACGAGACCTTCTCCCGGACCACGCTGGGCGACCTGGCGGTCGGCGACCGGGTGAACCTGGAACGCCCGGTGCGGGTGCTGGACCGCCTGGGCGGGCACCTCGTCCAGGGCCACGTCGACGGCGTGGGCCGGGTGCTCACCGCCGCTCCTGACCTGCGGATCTCGATGCCCGAGGGCCTGCTCCGCTACGTGGTGGAGAAGGGCTCCATCACCATCGACGGGGTCAGCCTCACCGTGGCGTCGGTCCACCCCGAGGGCCTCTCGGTGGCGATCATCCCCCACACCGCCGAGGTCACGACCCTGGGCCGCCGCGGCCCCGGCGACGCCGTGAACCTCGAGGTCGACGTCACCGCCAAGCACGTCGAGCGCCTCCTCGACTGGTACGCCGACCGCCCCACCCCCGAGGTGGCCCCGTGACCGCCGCCCCCTCCGCCGACCCCACCCCGCGGGCACCGTCAGGGCCCGACACCACCACCTGGAGAACACCGTGACCGACATCGAGACCGAGACCGACTTCGCCTCCATCGAGGACGCCATCGCCGCGGTGGGACGGGGCGAGATCGTCGTCGTCGTCGACGACGAGGACCGCGAGAACGAGGGCGACCTCATCATGGCGGCCGAGGCCGTCACCCCCGAGGCCATCGCCTTCTTCCTCAAGCACTCCTCCGGCGTGATCTGCGCCCCGGTCACCGCCGAGCGGGCCGCCGAGCTCGACCTGCGGCCCATGGTCGAGCAGAACACCGAGAGCATGCGGACGGCCTTCACCGTCACCGTCGACTACCGCCACGGCACGACCACCGGCATCTCGGCCGGTGACCGCTCCGCCACCATCAAGAGCCTGGTCGACCCGGCCACCCGCCCCGGCGACCTGGCCCGGCCCGGCCACATCTTCCCGCTGGTGGGCCGGGAGGGCGGCGTGCTCAAGCGGGCCGGCCACACCGAGGCCGCCCTCGACCTGGCCCGTCTGGCCGGGATGGCCCCCGCGGGCGTGCTCTGCGAGATCGTCGACGAGGACAAGATGGGCATGGCCCGGGTGCCCGAGCTGGTGCGCTTCGCCCGGGAGCACGACCTGCTGTTCATCTCCATCGCGGACCTGATCCGCTACCGGCGCCGCACCGAGAAGCTGGTGCGCCGGGTGGCCGAGGCCCGCATCCCCACCCGCTGGGGCGACTTCACCAGCTACGTGTTCGAGTCGGTGCTCGACGGCGAGCAGCACGTGGCCATGGTGAAGGGGTCGGTCAACGGCACGCCCGACGTCCTCGTGCGGGTCCACAGCGAGTGCCTCACCGGCGACGTGTTCGGCTCCATGCGCTGCGACTGCGGCGTGCAGCTCGACGCGGCCATGCAGATGATCTCCGAGGAGGGCACCGGCGTGATCGTCTACCTCCGGGGCCACGAGGGCCGGGGCATCGGCATCGGCCACAAGATCCGGGCCTACACGCTCCAGGACGAGGGGCGCGACACCGTCGACGCCAACACCGACCTGGGCCTGCCCGTCGACAGCCGGGAGTACGGCATCGGCGCCCAGATCCTGAACGACCTGGGCCTCACCACCATGCGGATCATCACCAACAACCCGTCCAAGTACGGCGGGCTGGAGGGCTTCGGCCTCGACATCACCGCCCGGGTGCCGTCGCTGACCGCCCCCAACCCCGAGAACATCGCCTACCTCCGCACCAAGCGCGACCGCATGGGCCACCTGCTCGAGGGCCTCGACGAGGTGGGCGAGGGCGCGGCCCCGCTGCCCCCGGCCGACCCGCCCGCCGCGGGCGAGGAGGCCTGATGGCGGGCGACGTCGCCTCCGACCGGCGCGTCGAGCCGACCCTCGACGGCCATGGCATCCGCGTGGCGGTGGTGGCCGGTCGCTTCAACGACCACGTCACGTTCCGCCTCCTCGACGGGGTGACCCGGGGCCTGGAGGCCCTGGGCGCGCCGGCGCCGGTGGTGGAGTGGGTCCCGGGTGCCTTCGAGATCCCGCTGGCGGCCAAGGCCTTCGCCGAGTCGGGCGGGGTCGACGCCGTCATCGGGCTGGGCTGCGTGATCCGCGGCGCCACCACCCACTACGAGGCGGTGGCGGGGGAGTGCGCGGCGGGCATCCTCCGGGCCGGGCTGGCCACCGGGGTGCCCATCATCTTCGGCGTGCTCACCACCGAGACCCTCGACCAGGCCCTGGAGCGCTCCGAGGGACCTGGCGGCCACAACGTGGGCGAGGAGGGGGCCCGCACCGCGGTCGAGATGGTGCGCCTCCTGGGCCGCATCGGCGGCTAGGACGCCTCGCCCGGGCCCTCGTCGGCGGTCGGGGCCAGCACCGCGAGCAGGCCGGCGGTGGCGAAGGTGGCGGCGCCGCCGGCCAGGTCCCGACGGGCCACGGCGGTGCGACGGCGCTGCGGCCGTTCCAGGTAGGTCGCGGCCAGACCCACGCCCAGGGCGAAGAGCAGGTCGGCGGCGCGGGCCACCTCGGCGTCGGGGGCGCCGGTGCTGGCCGCGAGGGCGGCGGCCAGGTCGCGGCGCCAGGCGTCGGGGCCACCGCCGACGCGACGGCGGATGCGGGGGTCCGGGTTGGCCCGCTCGCGGATCTGGATGCGCCACAGGTCCTCGGAGGCGTCGATGTCGGCGAGCAGCCGGGCGAAGCCGTCGGCCAGCACCTCCTCCGGCGCCCGGTCGGCGACGGCGCCGGGGGCGTCGACCACCGCCCGCCGACGCCCCTCGGCGGCCTCGTCGAGCAGGGTGATGAGCAGGTCGGTCTTGTCCGCGAACTGGTGGTAGAAGCTGCCGACCCCCACCCCCGCCGGCTCCAGCACGTGGACCTTGAGGTTCACGCCGTCGTGGCCGTGCTCGGCGAAGGCCCGGCGGGCCGCGTCCAGCAGGCGCGCCCGGGTGGCCCGGGCCCGGGCCTGCCGGGGCGGGGTCGGGGTGCCCGTCACCCGAGCGGCTCCACCGGCGGTGGCGTCCAGGTGCCGTCGATCGCCGCCGGCTGCGGGAGGTACAGCCGCATCATGAGCACGAAGGGGCCCTCGGGCACCGGCAGCCACAGGGGACGGGTGCCGTCGTCCCGCGCCGGGGGCTCGTCGTGGGAGACGACGACCTCCAGCGAGCCGTCGTCCTCGTAGGCGAGGTCGGGCGACCGGTCGCCGACCGCGTAGATGCCCTCGGGGTTGGCCACGAAGAACATGTCCGGGCCGTAGGCGGTGAGCGACCAGAACGAGTCGACCGGGGGCAGGGCGTCGGCCGGGAACCGCAGGACGTGGGGCACCGAGCCGTCGAGCACCTCGCCGTCGCCGTCGGTGCGGGCCACGCGGTAGACGGCCTCCTCGGCCACGTTGGCACCCCACCCGATGCGGGCCACCAGGGCCCGCTGGTCGAGGTCGTCGCCGTAGGTGCCCACCCGGCCGGGGTCGCTCCAGCCGGTGCCGCCGCCCGTGCCCGAGGCCCGCCGGTCGATGCGGGCGTCGCCGGCGGCCGCGGCCTCGTCGAGCAGGGCCTCATCCGCGGTGGGCGCGGTGCCGTCGGCGCCCAGGATGCCGGCCTCCTCGGCCCGGGCGACGAGGTCCCGCTGGGCCGGGGTCGTGGGCGGCACCACGGTGAGGGCGGCGCTCAGCTCGGTGAAGAAGGCGGCGTCGGTGGGGACGCCCTGCGGCGCGCCGGCGGGGTCGCCCAGAGGTGGGGGCGCCGGTGGGGCGGGGTCGCCGGTGAGGGCGGCGAGGGGCTGGAGGCCGACCTGGTCGCGGAGGGCCAGCACGTCGGCGATGTCGGCCTCGTCGTCGACCAGGAAGCGGCCCAGGAGGAACACCAGCGGTGTGGTGGCCTCGATCTGCCCGGTGCCCACCGGCAGCTCGCCCTCCCACCCGGGCGGGGTGATCACCCAGGTGCCGGCCCGGGCGTCGGTGGCCCGGGTGCCGACGTAGGCGAAGGACTCCGTCCAGGCATCGAGCAGCTGGTAGGCGTAGTAGCGATCCGGCACGTCGGGCACGGTGAGGGCGAGCGGGCCGGCCCGGAGGTCGAGCACGGCGATGGAGTACAGGGTGTCCTGGTTGGGCGCCACGATGACCCGGGTCTCGGGCCCCGACAGCGCCGTCTGCCAGAACAGTGCGTTCGTGCCGATCAGCCCGCCGAACCGCTGGAGGGTGCGGAGCGAGACGAGCAAGGGGTACCCGGCCACGTAGGTCTCGGTGGCCAGCTCGGCGTCGGTCATGGGGGTGGTCTCCTGGGCGGTGGCGGGGGAGGTGGCGTCCGGTGCCGTCGGGGCCGGCGCGGCGCCGTCGTCGCCACTGCAGGACGACGCCAGCACCAGGGCGGCCGTCGCGACCAGCGCGGCGACGCGGCGGGTCGACCGGATCGGCATGGAACTGGAACATTAGTTCCAATCTCCGCGTCCGGGTGCGCCCCCGTCGTGCGCGCGGGATCGGCGTGCCGGTTCGGCTGGTGGTCCCGCCGGGTCGGTCGAGCCCGGGCGGACGGGGCTGGGCGGGGCGGACCGGTGGCCCGCCTAGGTTGCGGGGCCATGGCTCCCGCAACGGCCCCGGTGGTGGGGCGCGACGTCGACGCCGTGCTCTTCGACGTGGGAGGCGTGCTCACCCTGCCCGACCCGGTGGCCTTCGAGGTCGCCCTCGCCCCGCTGGGCGCCACCGGCACCCTGGCCGACCGGGTCCGGGCCCACTACGTCGGCATGCACGCCCACGCCACCTCGGCCCGTGACGGCCACGAGGTGTGGCTCGACTACATCGACGCCTACCTCGCCACCGCAGGGGTCCCCGGGGACCGTCTGGACGAGGGCCGGGTGGCCTTCGGCCGGGTCTTCGGCCACCACTGCTGGCGGTTCCCCCTCGTGGAGACGGCCACGGCCATGGAGCGGCTGGGCCACGGCGGGGTGCCCCTCGGGGTGGTCAGCAACGCCACCGGCCAGGTCGAGGCCCTCATCGCCCACCTCGGCCTGTGCCAGGTCGGCCCCGGCGGCGGGGTGCCCGTCGACGTGGTCGTGGACTCGGGTGTGGTGGGCGTGGAGAAGCCCGACCCGGCCGTGTTCGCCCCCGCCCTCGAGGTGATGGAGGGCCGCGGCGTCGCCCCCGAGCGCATCGCCTACGTGGGCGACAGCGTCCGCTACGACCTGGCCGGGGCCCGCGCCGCCGGCCTGGTGCCCGTGCTGCTGGACCCCTACGACCTCTACGACGGAGTCGACCTGGGCCCCGGCGCCAGCCGCATCCGCTCGGTCCACGACCTCCTGCCCTCGTGGGCGGGGCCCGCGGCCCGGGCCGACGACGCCCCCGAGCCCGAGGCCGACTGAGGGCGAGGGCGGTCGCCGTCGGTCCTGGGGCAGGTCGCGTCGCCCGACGACGCCGACCGACCCCGGGCCGTCGCTTCTCCGTCCCGGGGCGGGCGGCAGCGGCCGCGCGGTCGGCCTAGGGTCCGGGGATGGCCAAGCCCGACGTCTCCATCCCCACCGACACCGCCCCTCCCACCGAGCTGGTCACCGAGGACCTGGCCGTGGGCGACGGCGACGAGGCCGCCTCCGGCCACAACGTCGAGGTCCACTACGTGGGCGTCTCGTGGTCGACGGGCCAGCAGTTCGACGCCTCCTGGGACCGGGGCGACACCTTCGGGTTCCGCCTGGGCCGGGGCCAGGTCATCGAGGGCTGGGACCAGGGCGTGGCCGGCATGAAGGTCGGCGGCCGCCGCCGCATCACCATCCCGCCGGAGATGGGCTACGGCGCCCGCGGCGCCGGCGGCGTGATCGCCCCCCACGAGACCCTGGTCTTCGTGGTCGACCTCCTCGGCGTCGGCTGAGCACCGGTCCCCGCCCGGCGGGGGTTGGTCCCTGCCCGGTGCTGCGGGCACGATGGCGGACGTGCTGAGCCTCGTCCTGCCCAAGGGGTCCCTGGAGCGCGCCACCCTCGAGCTGTTCGAGGCCGCCGACCTGGCCGTGGCCCGCTCGTCGTCGGTGGCCTACAAGGCATCGATCGACGACCCCCGCATCGACCAGGTGCGCATCCTCCGCCCCCAGGAGATCCCCCGCTACGTGGCCGACGGCCTGTTCGACGTGGGGATCACCGGGCGGGACTGGATCACCGAGACCGAGAGCAAGGTCGAGAGCCTGGGCCGGCTCCACTACTCCAAGGCCACCGCCCGCCCCGTGTGCATCGTGGTGGCCGTCCCGGCCGACTCACCGGTGGAGCGGGTCGAGGACCTGGCCGACGGCGTGCGGGTGGCCAGCGAGTACCCCGAGCTCACCCGGCGCTTCTTCGCCGAGAAGGGCATCGACGCCGAGATCAGCCTGAGCTACGGCGCCACCGAGGCCAAGGTGCCCGACATCGTCGACGCCATCGTCGACCTCACCGAGACGGGCTCGGCCCTGCGGGCCGCCGGCCTCAAGATCATCGGAGAGATCCTCACCTCCCACACCGAGCTCATCGCCAACCCGGCGGCCCTGGCCGATCCCGGGAAGGCCCACGCCATGGCCCAGCTCAAGACCCTCCTCGACGGGGCCCTGGAGGCCCGGGGCAAGGTCCTGGTGAAGCTCAACGTGGGCGGCGACGACCTCGACCGGGTCATCGACATCCTGCCGTCGATGAAGGCCCCCACCGTCTCCGCCCTGCACCGGGGTGGCGGGTTCGCGGTCGAGACGGTGGTCCCCAAGGACCAGATCAACATCCTCATCCCCGCCCTCCGCGACGCCGGGGCCAGCGACATCCTCGAGATGGCGCTGGCCAAGATCGTCCACTAGCGCCGTGGCCGGAGCGGGACCCGCGCCGGGGCCGGTGGCCGGCGTGGTCGAGGCCTGGGACGACCCCGAGGGCGTGGGATCGGTGCGGACCGACGTCGGGGCCCTCCTCGACCTCCAGTGCACCGACCTGGCCGACGGCACCCGGACCACCGAGGTCGGCACGCGGGTCACCGGCGTCGCCGCCCCCGGCCACCACGGCCGCTGGCGCATCGAGGACGTCCGCCCCGCCCCCTGACGTGACCGGTGCGACACCGATCTCGTCACTGTGTGCCACCCTGGGACCACGTCGAGGCCGCCGGCGGGCGGCGAGGAGGTCCCGTGACCGGAGCCACGAGGAGCGCACGTCGCGGGCGGTGGGTCACCCTGGTCGCCGCCGTCCTGCTGGGGGCCGGGCTGGTGGCACCGGCGGTCGCCGGGGCCCAGGAGCCCCAGGCCGACCTGTCGATCACCTCGGGCCACTCACCCGCCACGCCGGAGTCGGGGGTGCCCTTCGACATCAGCGCCACGGTCACCAACGACGGCCCCGCCACGGCGGCCGACGTGGTGGTGGGCATCTCCTTCGGCTACCCGCTGGAGGTCCAGGCCCTCCCCGACGGGTGTCAGGCGTCAGCCGCGGGCTCGGCCATCTGCGACATCGGGGACCTCGGCGCCGGCACCTCGGCCGGCCGGACCCTCACCGTGCGGGCCCTGGCCTCGGGGGTCTACGTGCTCCCGGCAGCCACCTCCTCCCCGACGCCGGACCCCGACACCGACGACCGGGCCAGCTCCGACACCGTGATCGTCCGCCCCGGGCCCAGCGTGGGTGAGCGCTACGTGGCCGGCACCTACCCGGTGATCCTCGACCGTCCGGGGACGCCCGAGGGCCGGGCCTACTGGGCCGACCGCTTCGACCAGGGCTTCCGGACCGGGCGGCCCCCGCTCGAGTCGGTGCCCTTCGGGCTCATCACCAGCCGGGAGCACCGACGCCAGCGGGTGGAGGAGTCCTACCGGCGGATCCTCGGCCGCTCGGCCGACGGCGGCGCCCTCACCTACTGGTCGGCGGCGCTCGGTGGTGCGGTCTCCGACGCCCGGCTCGACCAGCTGCTCATCGCCTCGGGCGAGTTCGGGTCCAGGCACCCCTCGGATGCCGTCGACGCGACCTTCCAGGCGGTCCTCCGCCGGGCGCCGTCGGCCTCCGAGCGCGCCACGTGGCAGTCCCGCCTGGCGGCCGGCACCTCCCGTGCCCGGATGGCCGCGTCCCTGCAGACCGCCACCGAGGGCTACGACGTGGTCATCGACGAGGCCTACCAGCGCAGCCTCGGCCACGGTCCCGACGCCTTCGGCCGCTTCGTCTGGCAGGTCGAGCTGCGCCGGGGCACGAGCCCCCAGCGGCTCTGGGCCCGGCTGCTCGTGGGTGGCGAGTACCTGGCCCAGTACCCGCCGACCCAGGACGACTACGGCGTCGGCGGCCCCCAGCCCATCTACAGCTTCGCCGAGGACGGCAGTGCCGCCTCCGGCGACCCGGCCGCGCCGCCCGCCCCGGCGCCGACCACCGCCCCTCGGGCCACGGCCCGCTCCGGCGGCTGACCGGCGAGGAGGGCGCGGGTGCCCCTCAGGCGATGCGGACGCGGCGGCGGGGCCAGCCCGAGGCGCCGTCGGGGATGACGTCGGTGCGCTCCTCGGTCTGGGTCTCGCCGGTGCCGTCGGTGGCGCGGGCCTCGATGGTGTGCTGGCCGGGCGTCGCGTCCCACCGCAGCACCCACTGGACCCAGGTGTCGTCGGAGGTGACGGGGCCGAGCTCGGCCTCCTGCCAGGTGCCGTCGTCGATGCGGACCTCGACCTTGGAGATGCCCCGGCTCGGGGCCCACGCCACCCCGGCGATGGGCACGAGGCCTGGCTGCGGGTCGCTCCGGAGGCGGGGGACGTCGATGCGGCACTGGGTCTTGACCGGGCCCTCCTTCGCCCACCCCCGGTCGATCCAGTAGCCGTCCTCGCCGTCGAGGGTGGTGAGGCGGATCTCCTTCAGCCACTTGGTGGCCGACACGTAGCCGTAGAGGCCGGAGACGACGAGGCGGGCCGGGAACCCGTGGGCCCGGGGGAGGGGGGCCCCGTTCATGCCCACCGCCAGCAGGGCCGAGCGGTCGGGATCGTCGAGGGCGGCCAGGGGGAACCCGGCGGTGAAGCCGTCGACCGACTCGCCCACCACCTGGGTGGCGGCGGGGTCGACGCCCGCCTCCTCCAGCAGGCCGCGCAGGGGGATGCCCCGCCAGCGGGCGTTGCCGACCAGGTCGCCGCCGACCTCGTTGGACACGCAGGACAGGGTGACGACCTCCTCGACCAGGTCGCGGGCGAGGAGGTCGGCGTAGGACAGCTCGAGCTCCCGGTCGACCAGCCCGGCGACCTTCACCTTCCACGAGCCGGTGTCGACCACGGGGGTCTGGAGCGCGGTGTCGATCCGGTAGAAGTCGGCGTTGGGGACGATGTAGGGCGTCAGCCCGTCGATCTCGAGCAGGTCGGTGGGCAGGGTCTCGGCCGTGGTGGCCGCGGGCAGGCGCTCCGGCAGGGCGCCGGCCGAGGCCCGCAGGGTGCTGCGGACCTCCTGGCCCAGGGCCCCGACGGCCACGATGGCGGCGCCCGTGCCGGCCCCCCAGGCCAGCACGTCGCGACGGGTGGCGGTGACCAGGGCCAGGCCGTCGGCGGGGGGCCGGAGCCCGGACGGGTCGGCTCCGCCCTCGGCCCACACCGTCCAGGGCGCAGCCCGCAGCCCGAAGCGGTCGAGCAGGAACAGCAGGACGCCGACGCCCGCGACCACGCCCAGCACCGCGGCCACGAGGGCCAGGCCCACCAGGCCCTGCGGGGTGCGCCAGGTGGCCAGCACGCCGACCACGCCGAAGAGGGCGAAGCCGGCCACGCCCCAGCGGGGGCGGCGCAGCTCCAGGCGCCCGAGCAGCGAGCCGAACAGGAGGCACACGACGACGGTGCCGACGGCCAGCGCGGTCTTGTCCTGGGTGCCGAACAGGGCGACGGCCAGGCTCTTGAGCGCCCCGGCGAAGGTGTCGAGGAAGCGGGTCTCGACGCTCAGCAGCAGCGAGGGGTGGGTGGGGGCGACGAGCCCGACCAGCTCGGTGGTGGCCAGGGCGGCGGCGGTGCCCAGCACCCCGGCCAGCCGGGCCCGGTTCTCCCGGCTGGCCTCGGGGAGCGGGGCGCGCGCCAGGGCCAGGCGGTCCCGGGCCGTGCCCTCACCGCTGCTCATCGGCCGACGGGGGTCCCGTCCGAGCGGTCGGCCCACGTCGTCGGGCCTGCGTCGCGGAGGGGGAGCGAGACGGTGAAGCGGCACCCGGGCCCGTCGTTGGCCACCGAGATCCGCCCCTCGTGGGCCTCCAGCAGGCCCCGGGCGATGGCCAGGCCCAGCCCGCCCCCGCCGTCGGCCCGGCGCCGGGCCGCGTCGGCCCGGTAGCCGACCTCGAACAGGCGGGGGATGTGGACGTCGTCGATCCCGCCGCACTCGTCGGTGACGTCGAGGGTCAGGGCCGGGTGGTCGTCGTCATCCTCCAGGCGGCCCACCACGGTGACGTGGCCGCCGGCGTCGGTGGCGGCGATGGCGTTGTCGACGAGGTTGCGCAGCACCCGTCGCAGGTCGGCCGGCACCAGCGGGGCCTCGTCGGCGGCCAGCCGGTGGGCCAGGGCCACGCCCCGGGTGTCGGCCTGGCCGCCGGCGCCCTCGACCACCTCCATCAGCAGCGCGTCGAGGGGCACCAGGTGGTCGGCGTCGGTGGCGGCCACCCCGCTGGAGATGCGGGAGAGCTCGAAGAGGTCGTCGACGAGCGTGCCCAGGCGCTCGGCCTCGGTGCGGATGTTGTGGTGGTAGCGGGCGACCGACTCGGCGTCGTCGACCACGCCGTCCTCGAGGGCCTCGGCCATGGCCCGGACCGAGGCGATGGGGCTGCGCAGGTCGTGGGAGACCCACGCCACCAGCTCCCGCCGGGAGGCGTCGAGGGCCAGGGCCCGGCGGCGGGCTCGGTCGAGGCGGTCGTGGGCGGTCTGCAGCTCGTCGGCCACCGCCCGCAGCTCGGCGCTGGTGATGGCTGCGCCGGGGGAGGGCGGAGCGTCGTCGGGCCCGACGACGCCCGCCTCGGGGTCGGCGTCGCGGTCCAGCGGGCCGAGGGTGCCGAGGTGCTGGGCCAGGTGGGCCAGCCCGTCGGCCTCGTCGGCCACCCGCCCCGCGAGCACAACCGCCCCGGCCACGGCCAGGCCGGCGCTGACGGTGAGGACGACGCCCAGCACACCGAGGTCGTGGCCGGAGAGGAACATGGCCCGGGCCGCCAGGGCCGCGCCCGACGCGGTGGCCGCGGTGGCCACCGCCCCCACCACCAACAGGCGGCCGAAGAGGGTGGTGCCGCGGCCGAGGCGGTCGAGGGCGGCGACGACGAGGGCGGCGGCGGCGGAGCCGGCCACCGCGAACACGAACAGGGCGACGGCGTCACCCGCGGGCACGCCGGCGACCGCCGCCACCACCGCGGCGAGGGCCAGGGCGGTGGCCACCACGGCTGCGGCCAGGCGGGCGCGGGCCCGGGCCCCCCGGACCCCGCCGCTCACGGGTCCCACCGGTAGCCGACGCCCCGCACCGTCTTCAGGTGCTCGGGGTCCGACGGGTCGCGCTCCACCTTGGCCCGGAGCCGGCCCACGTGGACGGTGACGGTGGCGGTGTCGCCGACCGTCCAGCCCCAGACGGCCTCCAGCAGCTGGGCCCGGTCGAACGCCACGCCCGGGTGGCTCATGAGGTGGATCAGCAGGTCGAGCTCGCGGGCGGTGAGGGCCAGGACCTCGCCGTCGAGGTGGGCCTCGCGGCCGACGACGTCGACGTCGAGGCGGTCGGTGGTGAGGCGGGCGGCGGCGACCGACGGCAGCCCCACCGCCGGGGTGCGGCCCCGACGGAGCACCGAGCGGATGCGGGCGGTGACCTCGCGCACGGAGAAGGGCTTGGCCACGTAGTCGTCGGCACCCATCTCCAGGCCGGTCACCCGGTCGGCCTCGTCGCCTCGGGCGGTGAGCATGATCACCGGGATGGGGGCGACGGCCCGCAGCCGGCGGAAGATCTCGAAGCCGTCCATGCGGGGCAGCATCAGGTCGAGCACGACCAGGTCGGGCAGCCACTCCAGGGCCCGGGCCAGGCCGTCGATGCCGTCGCGCTCGACCTCGACCTCGACGCCCTCGCGGGCCAGGTAGCGGGCCAGGACGTCGCCGATGTGGGGGTCGTCCTCGACCACCAGCACCCGGTCGGGGCGGGTGGCGTCGCCGTCGGGGCGGGTCACGGGGAGGGGGAGGGCGTCGGCGGCCACGTCGGCCACGGTACGGCGGGGTGCGGTGGCGGTCCGGGCCGCCCCGGGATCGTTGTCCGGATCGTTACCCGGGCCCGCACGCCCACGACGCCTAGCCGGCGGGGGGCACGGTGTCGTACCCGTCGGGGTGGGTCGAGTGCCACTGCCAGGCCGAGGCCACGATGGTGTCGAGGCCGCGGTCCGGACGCCACCCCAGCAGCTCGTGGGCCCGGCGGTTGTCGCCGTAGACCTCGGAGGGGTCGCCGGGCCGGCGGGGGGCGTCGACGGTGGGGATCTCGGCGCCGCTGGCCCGGCGGGCGGCGTCGACCACCTCGCGGACGGTCGAACCGACACCGGTGCCGAGGTTGATGGCCGTGGTCTCGCCCCCCGCCTCCAGGTACTCCAGGGCGCGGACGTGGGCGTCGGCCAGGTCGTCGACGTGGACGTAGTCGCGCACGCCGGTGCCGTCTCGGGTGGGGTAGTCGGTGCCGAACACGGTGAGCTCGGGGATGCGTCCCAGCGCGGCCTTCATCACCAGCGGCACCAGGTTGAGGGTGATGGTCCAGTCCTCGCCGATGAGGCCCGACGCCGAGGCCCCGGCCGCGTTGAAGTAGCGGAGGCTGACCGAGCGCATCCCGTGGGCCCGGTCGTACCAGCCCAGCACCGTCTCGGCCATGCGCTTGCTCTCGCCGTAGGGGCTCTCCGGGCCGAACGGGTGGGCCTCGTCGACGGGGAGGTGCCGGGGGGTGCCGTAGACCGCGCAGGTGGAGGAGAACACGACGTGGCGGACCCCGGCCCGGCGGCACGCGTCGAACAGGGCGTTGGCCTTGCCCACGTTGTTGGCGAAGTACTTGCCGGGCTCGTCGACGGACTCACCGGCCGCCTTGTAGGCGGCGAAGTGCACCACCGCGTCGATGCCGTGCTCGGCCACGGTGGCCTCGACCAGGTCGGCGTCGGCGATGTCGCCCACCACGAGGGGGGCGCCGAGGGTGGCCTCGGTGCGCCCCAGCTCGAGGGAGTCGTAGACGACCACGTCGCGGCCCCGCTGGCGCAGCAGCTGCGCGGTGTGGGACCCGATGTAGCCGGCGCCCCCGGTGACGAGGACGGCCATCAGGCCTCGGGGCCCTCGTCGGGCTCCCCGCCGCCGGCGGCCTCGGCCCGCTTGGCCAGCTCGACGAAGGCCATCTGCAGCTGGCCCAGGGCCTGGCGCAGGGTGGCCTCGTTCTGGCCCAGGCGCCCCTCGACCCCGCCCAGCAGGGCGGCGAGGGCGTCGACGGCCAGGTTGGCCTCGGCCAGGTGGGGCGGGTCCTGGGACAGGTGGATCGCGGCCAGCTCGTAGAGGCCCATGGCGTGGTTGGCCACCACCACGTCGGCCGGGGTCGAGGCCAGCTCGGCCCGGGCCTGGGCCATCTGGGCGATCATGGCCTCGGCCTCGGCCCGCTCCTCGGGCGACATCTGGGCCAGGGCCTCGGCCATCTCCGGGTCGATGTCGACCTGGGGGGCCTCGCCGGGGGCGTCGGCCGGGGGGGTGGGCTCGCGGGGCACCTCGTGCTCTCCGCCGGGGGTCCACAGGCTCATCGGGGGTCACCTCTCGGGGGTCGTGGGAGCGCGGGCGGACGGGTCGCAGGGGCGCAGGTGCGCAGCGTGGTTGCGGCCCGGTCCCGGGCGCCCGTACCCTAGGCGCACAACCGAAGACGGAAAGCGGGGCCTCGGCTCCCACCCGGCCACCCACGGTGCGTCGGGTCGATCGAAGCGTGCCCCCTCCGGGGTGTCCAGCGGACGTCGGCTTCCCGACGCCCGCTGTCGTCGTTTTCGGCGGCGGGCACCCACCCACCCCCGACGGAGGACCACCTCACCGCATGAAGGAAGTTCGGCCATAGCCGCGCCGCAGAACGACGAGCCCCGCATCAACGACCGGATCCGGGCCCGCGAGGTCCGCCTCGTGGGCGCCGATGGAGACCAGATCGGCATCCGGCCGCTCCCCGAGGCCCTCGCCATCGCCCGTGACCTCGACCTCGACCTGGTCGAGGTCGCCGACAAGGCCAACCCCCCGGTCTGTCGGATCATGGACTACGGCAAGTACAAGTACGAGGCGGCGCAGAAGGCGAAGGAATCCCGCAAGAAGAGCACCAACGTCGTCATCAAGGAGATGAAGTACCGGCCCAAGATCGGCTCCGGCGACTTCGACACCAAGACCAAGAAGGTGGAGAAGTTCCTGGGCGAGGGCCACAAGGTCAAGGTGACGATCATGTTCCGGGGCCGCGAGATGGCCCACCCCGAGCTGGGCAAGAAGATCCTCGACCACGTCGCCGACGAGGTCGTCCACCTGGCCCGCGTCGAGGTGGTCCCCAAGCTCGACGGGCGCAACATGATCATGGTGCTCGCGCCGGACAAGAAGGCCCAGGCCGCCCACGCGGCGAAGCTCAAGGAGGCCGAGGCGGAGGCCGAGGCCGGCGTGGTGCTGGCCGACGCCCCCGACGACGCCACCGCCACCGCAGCGACCGACAGCGACGCCGCCGCCTCCTAGGAACCCACCCGCCGGTCCGACCGGCCCAGAACAGGACACAGACGATGCCCAAGATGAAGACCCACCGCGGCGCGGCCAAGCGCTTCAAGACCACCGGCCGGGGCAAGCTCATGCGCCTCCAGGCCAACAAGAGCCACATCCTGGAGAAGAAGCCCTCCAAGCGCACGCGCCGCCTGAGCGGTGAGGTCGAGGTCGCCAAGGGCGACCGGGACCGCATCAACCGCATGCTCGGGAACCGCTGACCGGGCCCCCGCCCGCCCCACCCCTGCCCGCCGGGCCGGCCCTCCCGCCGGCCCCGGAGACGACGAAGGAAGAACCATGGCCCGCGTCAAGCGATCCGTCCACAGCAAGAAGCACCGCAAGGCCACCCTCGAGCGCGCCAAGGGGTACTACGGCAACAAGAGCCGTTCGTACCGGGCCGCCAACGAGCAGGTCATGCACTCCCTGCAGTACGCCTACCGCGACCGCAGGGCCAAGAAGGGCGAGTTCCGCAAGCTCTGGATCCAGCGCATCAACGCCGCGTGCCGCGAGAACGGCATGTCCTACAGCCGCTTCATCAGCGGCCTGCGGGTGGCCGAGGTCGAGGTCGACCGCAAGGTCCTGGCCGACATGGCCGTCTCGGACCCCGCCGCCTTCGCCGCCCTGGTCAAGGTGGCCGCCGAGGCCCAGCCCGCGGCCTGAGCGGCCCGACGGGCGTCGCCCGCTCGTGATGGCCCCACCCACCTCCACCGATCCGACGGACCGCCCGGCGGCCGTCGGGTCGGTCGCGCCCGCACCCCTCTCGCCCCGCAACGCGCGGGTGGTCGAGCTGGGGCGCCTGTCGCGCCAGCGCCGGGCCCGCGCCGACACCGGGCGCTTCGTGGTCGACGGACCGGTGCTCCTGACCGACGCCGTCGCGGCCGGCATCGAGGTCCACGACGTGTTCGTCGACCCCGGCGCGGCCGACCGGCCCGAGGTGGCCGCCGCCGTCGCCGCCGCGGTGGGCCGCGGGGCCCGGGCCTGGGCCGTGGAGGGCGGCCTGCGGGGCCACGTCGAGCCCCGGACCCCCCACGGCGTGGCCGCGGTGGCCTCGGTCCCGGCGCCTCCCGCGCCCGGTCCGGCCGAGGCGCCCTCCGCCCTGCACCTCGTGCTGGTGGCGGTGGGCGACCCCGGCAACGCCGGCACCCTGCTGCGCACGGCCGAGGCCGTGGGCGCCACCTCGGTGGTGCTCACCGATGGCTCGGTCGACCCCTGGGCCCCGAAGGTGGTGCGGGCCTCGGCCGGCTCGGTGCTGCGGGTCCCGGTCCGCTCGGGCCCGGCCGACGAGGTGCTGGCCCGGCTCGGGTCCGCCGGGGTCGTGCGGGTCGGCACCGCGGGCACCGACGGCACCACCCCCCAGGCCCTCGACCTGGCCGGTCCCGTCGCCCTGGTGCTGGGCAGCGAGGCCCACGGCCTGCCCGCCGCGGTGGCCGCGGCGGTGGATGTCTGGGCCACCCTGCCGATGCAGGGCAGGGTGGAGTCGCTCAACGTGGCCGTGGCCGGCTCGGTGCTGGCCTACGAGGTCGTCCGCCAGCGGGCCGAGGTGGCGTCGTGACCGACCCTGCCGCCCCCCAGGACGAGCCCACCGACCCCATCGAGCTGATCGCCACCGTCAGCCACGAGCTGCGCAGCCCCCTCACGTCGATCAGGGGGTTCACCAGCCTCCTGATCTCGCGGTGGGACGGCATCGCGGATGACCGCAAGCTGGAGCTGCTGGAGCAGATCAACCTCGACGCCGACCGGGTCACCCGCATGCTCACCGAGCTGCTCGACATCTCCCGCCTGGAGACGGGCCGGCTCCACCTCCGCACCCGACCCCTCGACCTGGCCGCCCTGGCCCGGTCCGTCGTCGAGAAGGTCGCCCTGCACGAGACCGAGCTCGACGCCACCGTCACCTTCCCCGACGACTTCCCCGAGGTGGTGGCCGACGCCGACAAGCTCGAGCAGGTCCTCACCAACCTGGTCGAGAACGCGGCCAAGTACGCCAGTCCCGTCGGCCTGGTCGTCGAGGGCGCAGTGCTCCCCGACGACGCCGGGGTGTCGGTCGCGGTGGTCGACCGGGGCGAGGGCATCCCGCCCGAGGACCTGCCCCGGGTGTTCGAGCGGTTCTTCCGGCGCGAGGAGGGTCGCCCCACCGGCACCGGCCTCGGCCTCTGGATCACCCGCGGCCTGGTCGAGGCCCACGGCGGCGAGGTGGTGGCCACCTCCACCGTGGGCGAGGGCAGCACCTTCCGCGTGACCCTCCCCCTCACGCCACCGGCAGCCCCTGCGCCCTCGTAGCGGCGACCCGACGCGACGCGGGGCGACGCGTCTGGTCTCTGGTTCGGGCGGGCTCCACAGGACCGGCGTCGCCGCGGTGCGGACTTGTCGGGGGACCGGGGCGCGGGGCAGGGTGAGCCGTCCATGGGCTCCCAGGTCACCGCCGACATCGAGCGCATCGGGGCGGCTGCGGTCGAGCGCCTGCGCACCGCCCCGGACCTCGACGCCCTGCGGGCCGCCGAGACCGAGCTCACCGGCAAGGGCTCCGAGCTGGCCGGGGTCAAGCGCAGCCTGGGCGGCCTCGACGCCGACGGGCGCCGGGAGGCAGGCCTGGCCCTCAACCGGGTCAGCGCCGAGGTGGCCGAGGCGGTCGCCGCCCGCCGGGGCGAGCTGGAGGCCGCGGCCCGGGCCGCGACGGTGGCGGCCGAGCGCCTCGACCTCACCGAGGTCCGGCCCGAGGTCGCCGCCGGGCACCTCCACCTGGTGACCCAGACCATGGAGGAGCTGGAGGACGTCTTCGTCGGCCTGGGCTTCGAGGTGGCCGAGGGCCCCGAGGTGGAGGACGACTGGCACAACTTCACCGGCCTCAACCTCCCCGCCTACCACCCGGCCCGCGACATGCAGGACACGTTCTTCGTCGACCTGGGCGAGCCCGGCGACGTGGTCCTGCGCACCCACACCTCGCCCGTGCAGCTGCGGGTGATGGAACAGCAGGGCCCGCCGATCTACGTGGTCGTCCCGGGCCGGGTGCACCGCAACGAGGAGCGCGACGCCACCCACCTGGCCACGTTCCACCAGATCGAGGCCCTGGTCGTCGACCGGGGCATCACCTTCGGGCACCTGGCCGGCACCATCGAGGCCTTCACCCGGGCCTACTTCGGCGCCGGGTTCTCGTCGCGCCTGCGGCCCTCGTACTTCCCCTTCACCGAGCCGTCGGCCGAGTTCGACATCCAGCGCCCCGACGGCAGCTGGCTGGAGCTGGGTGGCTGCGGCATGGTCCACCCCCAGGTGCTGCGCAACGGCGGCATCGACCCCGAGGAGTTCACCGGCTTCGCCTTCGGCTTCGGCATCGACCGCCTGGCCCTGGCCCGCCACGGTGTGGCCGACCTCCGCGAGGTGCTGTCGGTCGACGTCCGCTTCCTGGAGCAGTTCTGATGAAGGTCCTGCTGTCCTGGCTGCGCGAGCTGGCCCCCCTCGACCAGGACCCCCAGGTCATCGGCGAGGCGTTCGACGACCTGGGCACCCCCGTCGAGGAGGTGACCCGTCTGGGCGAGGGCCTCGACGGCATCGTGGTCGCCCGCGTCCTCGAGACGCGCCCGCACCCGAAGGCCGACCGCATCCAGCTCGTCGACGTCGACCGCGGCGACGGCGAGGCGCTGCAGATCTGCTGCGGCGCCTTCAACATGGGCGCCGGCGACCTCGTCCCCCTCGCCACCCTCGGCTCGACCATGCCCGACGGCATGGAGATCGCTCGGCGCAAGATGCGGGGCGAGTGGTCCAACGGGATGCTCTGCTCGTCGGCCGAGCTGGGCCTGGGGGCCGACCACAGCGGCATCCGCATCCTGCCGGGTGACCTGGCACCGGGCACCCCGGTGGCCGAGGCCCTGGGCATCGAGCCCGACGTGCTGTGGGACCTCGAGGTCAACCCCAACCGACCCGACGCCCTCTGCGTGGCGGGCCTGGCCCGCGACGTGGCCGCCCGCCTGGGCGTGGCCTTCTCCCTGCCCGAGGCCGCCCCCGCCACCGACGGGCCCGATGCGTCCGAGGCGCTCGGGGTGGAGATCCTCGACCCCGACCTGTGCGGGCGCTTCTCCACCTGGCTGCTGCGGGGCCTCGACCCGACGGCCACCTCGCCGGAGTGGATGCAGCGCCGCCTCACGCACCTGGGCATGCGGCCCATCAGCGCCCTGGTCGACATCTCCAACTACGTGATGCTGGAGCTGGGCCAGCCCAACCACCCCTACGACCTCGCCGGCGTGCCCGAGGGCCGCTTCCGCATCCGCCGGGCCCACGACGGTGAGACCCTGACGACCCTCGACGGCGTCGAGCGCACCCTCGGTCCCGACGACCTGCTCATCTGCGGCGGCGACGACGTGGCCCTGGGCATCGCCGGGGTCATGGGCGGGGCCTCGGCCGAGATCGCGCCGACGACGGTCGACGTGGCCCTGGAGATGGCCTGGTTCCTGCCCCGGTCGGTGGGGCGCACGGCCCGCCGCCTGGGCCTGCGCACCGAGGCCGCGGCCCGCTTCGAGCGGGGCTGCGACCCCGAGGTCATCGACCTGGCCGCGGCCCGCTTCGCGACGCTGGCCCAGGACATCTGCGGCACCCGCCTGGCCCCGGGCGGGGCCGAGGCCCGGGGCCAGCTGCCCGACCGCACGCCGGTGCGGGTGCGCACCGGGCGCGTCAACCAGGTGCTCGGCACCGACCTCGATGCCGCCGCGGTGACGAGCCTGCTCGACCCCATCGGGTTCACGTCCAGCCCGGCGGCCGACGCCGAGGGCGACCTGGACGTGTCCATCCCGTCGTGGCGCTACGACTCGGTGGCCGAGATCGACGTGGTCGAGGAGGTGGCCCGCCACTTCGGCTACGCCGCCATCCCCCGCCGCGAGCTGGCCACCTCGCGACCGGGCCGCCTCTCCACCGTGCAGCGTCGGCGGCGCGAGGTGCGCCGGCTGCTCACGGGCCTCGGCCTCACCGAGGTCATGCCCCTGCCCTTCCTGGCCCCGGGCGACCTCACCGCCTGCGGCTTCCCGGCCGACGGCATCGAGCTGCGGAACTCGCTGGTCGCCGAGGAGTCCGTGCTCCGCACGACGCTCCTGCCCGGCCTGGTGCAGGCCGTCGCCACCAACGCCGCCCGTCGCCGCGCCGGCGTCCGCCTCTTCGAGGTGGGCCACGTGTTCCTGCCCCGCTCCGGCGGCGCGACCCCCGAGGGGCCGGGCCGGCCCGACCTCCTGCCCGACGAGCGCGAGCACCTGGGCCTGGCCGTGGCCGGCGCCGAGGCCCCCGAGGCGGTCCGGACCTGGCTGGCCCTGGCCGCCCGGCTGGGACTGGGCGACGTCGACGTGGCCAACGCGCCGCGCCCTGGCCTGCACCCCACCCGCAGCGCGGTGGCGCGGGTGGCGGGGGAGGAGGTCGGCGTGGTCGGCGAGGTCGACCCCGACGTGCTGGCGGCCCACGGCATCGCCCAGCGGGTCGCCTGGCTGGAGGTCGACCTCGGGCGCCTGCTCGCGTGGGACGTGGGGGAGGCGACCTACCGCCCGGTCTCGCGGTTCCCGTCCAGCGACGTCGACCTCGCCTTCGAGGTCCCCGACGCCACCTCCGCGGTCGACGTCGAGCACACCCTGGTGGCCGCCTCGCCGCTGGTGTGGTCGGTCGGGCTGTTCGACACCTACCGGGGCGAGGGGGTGGCCGACGGGTCCCGGTCGCTGGCCTACCGCATCCGCTTCGACTCGCCCGAGCGGACCCTCACCGACGCCGAGGTGGCCGAGGCCCGCCAGGCTCTCATCGACGCGGTCGTGGGCGCCCACGGAGCGACCCTGCGGGGCTGACCCACGGGCCGCCGACGTGCGGGGCTCAGACCAGGGGGCCGTCCTCGACGGCGGCCAGCGGGGTGGCCTCCTCCAGCATCTCCTCGCGGACGTCGTCGCCGGGCGCGGGCTCCGGTGCCGCCTCCTGGGCGGGGAGCCAGCGCCAGGAGACGAGGGCGGCCAGGCCGATCACGACCGCGCCGCAGATCACCGCGGTGCGCATGCCGTCGAGGAAGGCGACGCTGGCCGCGTCGTGGATCTGGGTGGCCACGTCGGGCGGGACGCCCCGACCGACCTCGAGGGCCTTGCCGATGGAGTCCTCCACCGCGGGGACGCCGGCGGCGGGGACGGCGGCCGGCACCTGGATGGTGCTGTGGTAGCGGGCCGCGAAGATCGAGCCGATGACGGCGACGCCCAGGGCGCCGCCGGCCTGGCGGGTCGTGTCGTTGACCGCCGAGCCCACCCCGGCCCGCTCCCTGGGCAGCGAGCCCATGATCGACTCGGTGGCGGGGGCGATGGTGAAGCCCATGCCGATCCCGAACACCAGGCGCACGGCGACGCCGCCGGGGATCGACGACATGAGCGTGTCGGAGCCGTAGGCCAGCAGGGCCGAGGCCACGATGGCGAGGCCGATCACGACCACCCGCTTGGTGCCGATGCGGTCGACCAGGCCCGGTGCCCGGGGGGCGGCGCCCATGAGCCCGACCGCCACCGGCGCGGTGAGCATCCCGGCCTTCAGGGGCGAGTAGCCCAGCACGAACTGGAAGTACTGGGTGAGCAGGAAGGTGGACCCGAACAGGGCGAAGTAGGTGAGCGTCACCGTGGCCGAGGCGGCCGAGAACCTTGGGTTCTTGAAGAACGTCACGTCGAGCATCGGGTGGTCGCTGCGGGCCTCCCAGAGGGCGAAGCCGGCCAGCACGGCCAGGCCGACGAGGCCGGGGCCGACCACCTGGGGGCTGGTCCAGCCCTTGTCGGGCACCTCGATGATGGCGTAGAGCAGCCCGACCAGGCCCACGATGCTGAGCAGGGCGCCCAGCGGGTCGAGGCGACCGGGGTCCGGGTCCTTGGTCTCGCGGATGAGGAACCGGCCCATCACCAGCGCGGCCAGGCAGATCGGGACGTTGACCAAGAAGACCGAGCCCCACCAGAAGTGCTCGAGCAGGAGGCCGCCGGTGAGGGGGCCGATGGCCACGCCCAGGCCGGCCACGCCGGCCCAGATGCCGATGGCCCGGGCCCGCTCCTTGCCCTGGAAGGTGTTGGTGAGGATCGACAGGGTGCTGGGGAAGATGGCGGCGCCACCGATGCCCATCAGGCCCCGGCACACGATGAGGGCGGCCGGGGTGTCGACGGTGGAGGCCAGGGCGGAGAAGGCGCCGAAGGCCACCAGCCCGAAGGTGAGGACGCGCTTGCGCCCGATGCGATCCCCGAGGGAGCCCGAGGTCAGCAGGAGGCTGGCGAACACGATGATGTAGGCGTCGATGATCCACTGCAGCTGGCTGCCCTGGGCACCGGTGTCCTCCACGATGTGGGGCAGGGCCACGTTCAGGATCGTGTTGTCGATGCTGATGACCGAGAGCCCGATGCAGAGGGCGACCAGGGTCCACCAGCGCCGGGGATCGGGGGCCTCGTCGACGGCGGGCGCCAGAGGGGTGGTGGTCGTGGTGGTCACTGCTCTCCTCACCGGCTGTTAACCAGATGGTGAATTGCTCTCCGGTACCGTAACGCCGTGCGTCCCCGACCTCTTCCACCCCGGGGGTGTGACCTGTGACCACCCGCGACGCCGAGGTGACCAGGGCCCGGATCATCGAGGCGGCCGAGGCGACCTTCGCGGCCCAGGGCATCGCCGGCGCCCGCGTCGACGACATCGCCGCCCGCGCCGCGGTCAACAAGCGGATGCTCTACTACTACTTCGACTCCAAGGAGGGCCTCTACGAGGCCGTCCTGCGGCGGCGGCTGGCCGGGCGGCGCGAGGTGTTCGCCTCGCTGCCGGGCACCGCCGAGGAGCGCCTGCCGGCGCGGATGGCCGAGGCCCTGGCCGACCCCACCTACCTGCGCCTGCTGGTGTGGGAGGCCCTGAGCGTCGGCCCCACCGGCGAGGTCGTGGCCGAGCCCGAGCGGGCCGAGGCGCTGGCCGACCTGGCCGCGCTGTACCAGCGCGAGGGCGACCCGGTCGACGGTGCCCAGCGGGTGCTGGTGGAGCTGGGCATCACCGTCGCCGCCGTGGTGTTCCCCCAGGTCGCCCGCATGCTCACCGGCACGGCGGTGGACGACCCCGCCTTCGCCGCGGCCCACGCCCGGGCCCTGGCCGAGGTGGGCCGCCGCCTCGACGCCGGCGGCGACGACGCCGGGTGACCCGCCACCGTGCCCTCTGGGGAGCGGGGCACCCACCCCACGGGGTTGCATACTGATGCGTGGCTCCGCATAAGATGTGCGGCATGGCCAAGGTCGGCATCGTCGGGGCGTCGGGCTACACCGGTGCCGAGCTGCTGCGCCTCCTGGCCGGCCACCCCGACCTGGAGGTGGCGGTGGCCACCGGCGACTCGCAGGCGGGCCAGCCCGTCGCCGGGCTCTACCCGAGCCTGGTCGGCGCCTACGGCGACCGGGCCTTCGACGCCTGGGACCCCTCCGCCGTCGACGGCCTCGACCTGGTCTTCTGTGCCCTGCCCCACGGCGCCAGCCAGGCCGTCGTCCCCGAGCTGCGGGGCCGGGTGGGGGCCGTGGTCGACCTGGCCGCCGACTTCCGCCTGGCCGACGCCGCGCTCTACCCCGAGTGGTACGGCGAGGCCCACACCGTGCCCGAGCTGCTGGCCGAGGCGGTCTACGGCCTGCCCGAGCTGTTCCGCCCCGACCTGGTGGGCGCCACCCTCGTGGCCGGCCCGGGCTGCTACCCGACCGCCGCCGCCCTGGCCCTGGCCCCGCTGCTGCGGGCCGGGCTGGTCGAGCCCACCGGCATCGTGGTCGACGCGGTGAGCGGCGTGTCGGGTGCGGGTCGGCCACCCAAGCCCACCACCACGTTCTGCACCGCCGACGGCGACGTCACCGCCTACGGGCTGCTGCGCCACCGCCACACCCCGGAGATCGAGCAGACCCTCACCGGGGTGGCCGGCACCGCGGCCCAGGTCGTGTTCACCCCCCACCTGGTGCCCATGAGCCGGGGGATGCTGGCCACCTGCTACTCCCGGCCCGTGGCGGGGACCACGGCCGCCGACGTCGCCGCGACGATGGCCGACGCCTACGCCGGGGAGGCCTTCGTGTCGGTCGTGGGCGGCTCGCCGTCCACCAAGGCCACCCAGGGCTCCAACGCGGCCCACGTGGCCGTCCACCTCGACGAGCGCACGGGCTGGGTGCTGTCGCTCTGCGCCCTGGACAACCTGGGGAAGGGGGCCTCCGGCGCTGCCGTCCAGTGCGCCAACCTGGCCCTCGGCCTCCCCGAGGGCACCGGCCTCTCGACCGTCGGCACCTACCCGTGAGCGTCACCGCCCCCCGCCTCCGTTCTGGTCTGAGAACGGGCCCCTTCGGGCGCATCCCTGGACCACGACGCCGGCGATGCCGGGTGGAGGACGTTCTGGTGCGGGATCAGGCCCTTCCGGGACCATCGGTAGACCAGAACGGATCTGCGGGGGAGGTCCGCGCGTGAGCGTCACCGCCGCGAAGGGGTTCGTGGCCGCCGGGGTGGCGGCGGGGATCAAGGACTCGGGCGACCCGGACCTGGCCCTGGTGGCCACCGCGTCGGGACGGGCCGTGCCCGCGGCCGGGGTCTTCACCGCCAACCTCATGACCGCGGCGCCGGTGCTGGTGAGCCGAGACCACCTGGCCTCGACGGCCGGCAAGGTCGCGGCGGTGGTGCTCAACAGCGGCAACGCCAACGCCGCCACCGGCGAGCCGGGCCGGGCCGACGCCGAGCGCACCTGTGCCGCGATCGCCCGCGACCTGGGCTGCGCCGAGGACGAGGTGCTGGTGTGCTCCACCGGCCTCATCGGCATCCCGCTGCCGGTCGAGCCCCTGCTCGGCGCGGTCGACCTGCTGGTCGCCGACCTCCAGGGCGACGAGGCCGGCGGGGTCGCCGCGGCCGAGGCCCTGCGCACGACCGACACCGTCCGCAAGGAGGCCGTGGCCCGCGCCGGCGAGGCGACCGTCGGGGGCATGGCCAAGGGGGCGGCCATGCTGGCCCCGTCGATGGCCACCATGCTGGCCGTGCTCACCACCGATGCCGACGTCGACCCGCCCACCCTGCAGCGGGTCCTGGCCGCCGGCGTCGAGGTCAGCTTCAACGGCCTGCTCACCGACGGCTGCACGTCGACCAACGACACGGTCCTGCTCCTCGCCTCGGGCGAGGCCGGCCCCGTCGACGAGGACGACCTGGCCCGGGCCGTGGCCGAGGTGTGCACCTCCCTCGCCGAGCAGATGGCCGACGACGCCGAGGGGGCCACCAAGGTCGTGCGCCTCACCGTGGGCGGCGCCGCCTCCGACGCCGAGGCCCGCGCCGGGGCCGAGCGCATCGCCCGCAGCCTGCTGTGCAAGTGCTCCTGGTACGGCCGCGACCCCTACTGGGGACGCCTGGCCAGCGAGCTCGGGTGCGCCGGCATCGCCTTCGACCAGGAGCGCGTGGCCGTGGCCTACGGCGGGGTGACCGTCGCCGCCGGCGGGGTGACCGTCGACCACGACGCCGCCGCCGTGGCCGACCACATGGACGGCCGCCACCTGGAGATCAGCTGCGACCTGGGCCTGGGGGAGGGGTCGGCCACGGTGCTGACCAACGACCTCACCCACGCCTACGTCGACGAGAACATGGGCACCAGCTGAACGCAGGGCGCCGGGTCAGGGGCCGGTGGGGGTGAGGGGGTGGATGGCCGGCGGGACGGCCATGTGGTCACCCGCGACGGCCAGGGCCTCGGCGATGTGGGGCGTCTGCATGTGGGCGTCGAGGTCGGCCTGGCCCCGCCACCGCTCGATGGTCACGAAGGTGCCCGGGGCCGCGGCCGACTCGAACAGGTCGTAGGACACGCATCCGGCCTCGGCCCGGGTCGGCTCGACGAGGGCCCGCAGGGCGTCGCCCACGACCTGCTCGGACCCGGGCTGGGCGGTGATGACGGCGACGGTGTCGAGGTGGGGCACGGGGCACTCCTGGGTCGAGGTGGTGGCACGGTACCGCCGCCCCACCGCGCCGCTGCGGCGGCTGGGTCCGGCGCGCGGCGGCGTCGGGGCGCCGGGCGCGGGGCGCTCAGCCCAGCAGGGGCTGGATCCGCCGCCGCACCCGGGCCCGGTCGGTGGCGTCGCGCGCCCGGCCGGCGAGGGCGCAGTAGCCCATGGCCGCCAGGGCGGTGCGGAGCACGCAGGCCTCGAGGCGGGGCTCCAGGTCCTCGTCGGCCACCCCGGCGGCCCGGAGGTGGCGGGCCAGGAGCGGGCCGACGGAGGCGGCGTCGAGCCCGGCCCGAGGAGGCCCACCAGCAGGGCCTGCGCCGCGACCGGGTCGACGGGGGGCGGCGAGGACGGCCCGCCGCTCACGGGGCCCCGGGGGTCGGCGCATCGCAGAGCACCCGCCGACCGTACCGACGGGTCCGCCCGGTCCCGACCGGGTCCTCGGCCCCGCGCGGCGCTTGAATGAGCATGCACGGTTGTGCATAGACTTCACCCATGGCCGCGCCCGTGCCCCCCGAGCAGGTGGAGATCTCCGGCGTCGACGCCGCCACCCGGGCCTCGGTGCTGGTCGAGGCCCTGCCCTACATCCAGGCCTTCGCCGGGCGCACCGTCGTCATCAAGCTGGGCGGCAGCGCCATGGGCGACCCCGACCTGGCCGCCTCGTTCGCCTCCGACGTGGTGCTGCTGCGGGCCGTCGGCCTCAAGCCGGTGGTGGTCCACGGCGGCGGCCCCCAGATCGGCGAGATGCTGGCCCGCCTCGACCTGGAGACCGAGTTCCGCGACGGGCTGCGGGTCACCGACGCCGAGACCCTCGACGTGGCCCGCATGGTGCTGGGCGGCCGCGTGGGGCGCGACATCGTCAGCTCCATCAACCGCCACGCGCCGGTGGCCGTCGCCCTGTCGGGCGAGGACGCCGGGCTCATCACCGCCACCCAGCGCGACCCCGACCTCGGGTTCGTGGGCGACGTGGTCGACGTCGACCGCACCATCCTCGACACCCTGCTGGCCCGCTCGTTCGTGCCCGTGATCTCCACCATCGGCGGGGACGGGACGGGCCAGGCCTTCAACATCAACGCCGACAGCGCCGCCATCGCCGTGGCCCAGGCCCTCGGGGCCGAGAAGCTGATCTACCTCACCGACGTCCCCGGCGTGCTCACCAAGGTCGACGACCCGAGCACCCTCATCTCCCGGCTGTCGGTGAGCCGGGCCCGGCTCCTCATCGACGACGGCGTGGTCGCGGGCGGCATGATCCCCAAGGTCGAGGCCGCGGTCGAGGCGGTGGCCGCCGGGGTCGGGTCGGCCCACGTGCTCGACGGCCGCATCGCCCACGTGGTCCTGCTCGAGCTGCTCACCGACGAGGGCGTCGGCACCATGGTCACCCGGACCGCGGAGGGACCGGCATGAGCGAGCGCAGTGAGCGAACCAGACAGCACAGCTCTCGCCCCGTCGGCGAAGCCGGCGCTCATCGGTGCCCGGCGACCAGCGGTGCGCTCAACGCCTTCCATGGCGCAAGGGCACACCGATGAGCGCCGTCGCGGCCATGCCGCCGCCCCTCATGCCCACCTACGGCGCCCCGCCGATCACGCTGGTGCGGGGCGAGGGCACCCGGGTGTGGGACGACGAGGGCAACGAGTACCTCGACTTCCTCACCGGCCTGGCCGTGTGCAGCCTGGGCCACTGCCACCCCGACGTGGCCGAGGCCCTGAGCACCCAGTCCCGCACCCTGCTGCACACCTCCAACCTGTTCGCCAACGCCGTCGGACCCGAGGTCGCGACCACCCTCGACCGGCTGATGGGCACCCCCGGGTGGGCCGACGGCTGGGCCGGCGACGGGCCCCGGGGCCGGGTCTTCTTCGCCAACTCCGGCGCCGAGGCCAACGAGTGCGCCCTCAAGCTGGCCCGGCTGGTGGGCGGGCGGGGCCGCCACGTGGTGGTGTCGGCCCTGGGCTCGTTCCACGGGCGGACCCTCGCCACCCTGGCCGCCACCGGCCAGCCGGCCAAGCACGAGCCCTTCGCCCCCATGCCCGAGGGCTTCCGCCACGTGGCCTGGGACGACCTCGCCGCGCTGGAGGGCGCCCTCGATCCCTCGGTGGGCGCGGTGCTGCTCGAGCCCCTGCAGGGCGAGGGTGGCGTCAACCCCGCCACCGCGGCCTACGTGCAGGCCGTGCGCCGGATCTGCGACGAGCGGGGGATCCTCCTCATGTTCGACGAGGTCCAGACCGGGCTGGGCCGCACCGGCCGCTGGTTCGGCCACCACCACTTCGGCGTGGTGCCCGACGTCGTGACCATGGCCAAGGCGCTCGGCAACGGCGTGCCCATCGGGGCCTGCTGGGCCCGGGCCGAGGTGGCCGCGGTGTTCTCGCCCGGCGACCACGGCAGCACCTTCGGGGGCCAGCCGCTGGCCGCGGCGGCCGCCCGGGCCACCCTCGCCGCCCTCGAAGCGGTCGACGCCCCCGCCTGCGCCGCAGCGCGGGGCGACCAGCTGGCCGAGGGCCTGGCCGACCTGCCCGGCGTGGCGTCGGTCCGGGGCATGGGCCTCCTGCTGGCCGCCGAGCTCGACGGGCTGGCCTCGAAGCCCGTGGCCGACGCCTGCCTCGCGGCGGGGCTGATCGTCAACGCCGTCACGCCCACCGCCCTGCGCCTGGCCCCGCCCCTCACCGTCGGTGCCGACGAGGTCGACGCCGCCGTCGCCATCGTGGGCCGGGTGCTGGCCGAGGCCACGGAGGTCCCCGCATGACCACGTCGACCGTCCGCCACCTGCTCGACGTCGACGACCTCGACGCCCGCGAGCTGGCCCAGGTGCTGGAGCTGGCCCAGGACCACGCCCTCCACCGGGTGCTGGAGGGCCGGGGCGCGGCCCTGCTGTTCGAGAAGCCGTCGGGCCGGACCCGACACTCCACGGAGATGGCCGTCGTCCAGCTGGGCGGCCACCCGATCTACGTGCGCCCCGACGAGGTCGGCATCGACGAGCGGGAGACGGCCGAGGACGTGGCCCGCACGCTCTCGCAGTTCCACGCCGCCCTGTGCGCCCGGGTCTTCGACCACGGCGTGCTGGAGCGCATGGCGGCGGCCGGCTCGGTGCCGGTGGTCAACCTGCTCTCGGACCAGGCCCACCCCCTCCAGGCCGTGGCCGACCTGCTCACCCTCCTGGAGGACGGCGGCCTCGACGGCCGCAGCGTGGCCTGGGTCGGGGACTTCTCCAACGTGGCCCGCTCGCTGGCCCTGGCCGCGGCCATGACGGGCATCGGCGTCCGGGTGGCGGCGCCCGACGGCTACGGGCCGACCGACGCCGACCTGGCCCGGGTGCGGGCCCTGGGGGGCAGCATCGAGGTCACCGACGACCCCGCCGCCGCGGTGGCCGGCGTCGACTGCGTCACCACCGACGCCTGGTACTCGATGGGCCAGGAGGCCGAGGCCGCCCAGCGCCGCCCGGTGTTCGAGCCCTACCGGGTCGACGCCGCCCTCATGGCCGAGGCCGCCCCCGCCGCCGTGTTCCTCCACTGCCTGCCCGCGCACCGGGGCGAGGAGGTCACCGACGAGGTCCTCGACGGACCTGCGTCGCGGGTGTGGCCCCAGGCCGCCAACCGCCTGCACGCCGCGCGCGGCGCCCTCGCCTTCCTCCTCGGCGTCCGCCCGCCCCGCGACGAGGAGGACCTGGCATGAGCGAGCCCGAGGCGGTCCCCGTCGGCGAAGCCGACCGGCTCAGGGTGGCCGGCGGGGCCGGGGGACGTGAGCGGACGAGACGACACGGGCCCTCTGGCGGCGGAGCGGGAGCGTCGCGATGAGCGCAGCTGGCAGCCGGATGGGGCGCACCCAGCGCCAGCACCTGGTCACCAAGCTGCTGGCCTCGTCCCAGGTGACGAGCCAGGAGCAGCTGGTCGACATGCTGGCCGACGAGGGCGTGGCCTCCACCCAGGCCACCGTGTCGCGCGACCTCGTCGACCTGGGCGCCATCAAGGTGCGCACCGCGGAGGGCGAGCCCGCCTACGCCATCCCGGAGCTCCCCCACGAGCAGCGGGCCCCCGACGACCACCTGCGCCGGGTCTTCGGCGACTGGGTGGTCGAGGTGGCCGCCACCGACAGCCTGGTCGTGCTGCGCACCCCACCGGGGTCGGCCCACGTGGTCGGCTCCGCCCTCGACCGGGCCGACCTGCCCGAGGTCGCCGGCACCGTCGCCGGCGACGACACCCTGTTCGTCGTGGTCCAGGACCCCGACGCACCCCCCACCGGCCCCGCCGCCGCGCTCGCCGAGCGCCTCCGCGAGCTGGCCGGCCTCACCACCCGAGACGAGAGAGAGCACTGATGCCCAAGCGCGTCGTCCTGGCCTACAGCGGAGGGCTCGACACCTCCGTGGCCGTGAAGTGGATGATCGAGGAGCTCGGCGTCGAGGTCGTGTGCCTCGCCGTCGACGTCGGCCAGGCGTCCGACGACTGGGACGTCGTCCGCGAGCGGGCCCGCGCCGCCGGCGCGGTCGAGGCGATCGTGGTCGACGCCCGCCAGGAGTTCGCCGAGGACTTCGTGGCCCCCGCCCTCAAGGCCAACGCCATGTACGAGGGTCGGTACCCGCTGGTGTCGGCCCTGTCCCGCCCGGTGATCGTCAAGCACCTGGTCGAGACGGCCCGGTACCACGGCGCCGACGCGGTGGCCCACGGCTGCACCGGCAAGGGCAACGACCAGGTCCGCTTCGAGGTGTCGACCCGGGCCCTGGCTCCGGACCTCGAGGTCATCGCCCCGGTGCGGGGCTGGGGGATGACCCGGGAGGAGTCGATCCTCTACGCCTACGACCACGGGATCCCGATCCAGGCGACGAAGGAGAAGGTGTACTCCATCGACGACAACCTCTGGGGCCGGGCCATCGAGTGCGGCGAGATGGAGGACCCGTGGGCCGTCCCGCCGCCTGGCGTGTGGCTGCTCACCGAGCAGAGGGAGACCGAGCCGCGCGACCTCGTCATCGGCTTCGAGCAGGGCGTGCCCACCTCGGTCGACGGCGAGCGGCTGGGCATGCTCGAGGTCATCGAGCGGCTCAACACCGTCGTGGGCGGCTACGGGTGGGGCCGCATCGACATGGTCGAGAACCGGCGGGTCGGCATCAAGAGCCGGGAGACCTACGAGTGCCCGGCCGCCCTGGCGCTGATCATGGCCCACAAGGACCTCGAGTCGATCTGCCTGGAGCGCGACCTCGACCGGGAGAAGTCCCGCACCGAGCCGCGCTACGCCGAGCTCATCTACGACGGGCTCTGGTTCAGCCCCCTCAAGCAGGCCTTCGACGCGTTCATCGACTCCAGCCAGGAGTTCGTCACCGGCGAGGTGCGGCTGCGGCTGGAGCCCGGCATCGCCAAGATCACCGGCCGGCGCAGCGCGCACTCGCTCTACGACTACGGCCTGGCCACCTACGACGCCGAGGACTCGTTCCGCCACGAGGACTCGGCCGGCTTCGTCCGCCTCTGGGGCCTGGGCATCGAGACCTGGGCCGCCCGCCAGGGCACCGACCGGATCAGGGACTGATGGCCCCGACCCACCCCCTCCGTACCGGTGTCGATCCTGGTCGCACGAGCGACCAGGACCGACACCACCTCGAGCGCCGTGGGGTGAGCCGGTGAGCGTCGAGGGGGACGGCGCGCGCGACGACGTCGCCTCGGACGACGGTGCGGGCGAGGGCCGGACGCTGTGGCACGGGCGCTTCGCCGGGGGACCGGCCGACGCGCTCATGGCCTACACCGTCAGCCTGCCCTTCGACCGGCGCCTGGCGGCGGACGACATCGCCGGCTCCCGGGCCCACGTGCGCGGCCTGGTGCGGGGGGACCTGCTCACCGGCGACGAGGCCTCCGCGGTCCTCTCCGCGCTCGACGTCGTGGAGGAGGAGCTGGCGACGGGGTCCTTCGCCTTCGTCCCGAGCGACGAGGACATCCACACCGCGGTCGAGCGGCGGGTCACCGAGATCGCGGGTCCGGCCGGGGCCAAGATCCACACCGGCCGGAGCCGCAACGACCAGGTCGCCACCGACCTGCGGCTCTGGACCAAGCGGGCCCTGACCGACGTGGCCGGGCGCATCCTCGCCCTCCAGGCCACCCTGGCGGCCCGGGCCGAGGAGGCCGGCGACGCCTACCTGCCCGGCTACACCCACCTCCAGCAGGCCCAGCCGGTCCTGCTGGCCCACCACCTGCTGGCCCACGGCTGGGCCCTGGCCCGCGACGTCGACCGCCTCCTCGACGCCCGGCGGCGGGGCGACGTCTCGCCCCTCGGCGCCGGCGCCCTCGCCGGGTCGTCGCTGGCCCTCGACCCCTCCGGCACCGCGTCCGACCTCGGGTTCGCAGCGGCGTTCGACAACTCGCTCGACGCGGTGAGCGACCGCGACTTCGTGGCCGAGGCCCTCTTCACCCTCGCCCTGTGTGGCGTGCACCTCTCGCGGGTCGGCGAGGAGTGGGTGATCTGGTCGAGCGAGGAGGTCGGCTTCGCCACGCTCGACGACGCCTACGCCACCGGCTCCTCGATGCTGCCCCAGAAGAAGAACCCCGACATCGCCGAGCTGGCCCGGGGCAAGACCGGCCGCCTGGTCGGCAACCTCACCGGCCTGCTGGTGACCCTCAAGGGCCTGCCCCTCGCGTACAACCGGGACCTCCAGGAGGACAAGGAACCCCTGTTCGACTCGGTCGAGCAGGTGTCACTCGCCCTCGTCGCGCTGGAGGGCATGGTCGCCACCGCCACCTTCCACACCGACCGCATGGCTGCCGCCGCCGACACCCCGGCCGCCGCCGCCACCGACCTGGCCGAGTGGCTCGTGGCCCGGGGCACGCCGTTCCGCGACGCCCACGCCGTGGTCGGGGACCTCGTGCGCCGGTCGCTGGCGGGGGAGGGCGCCCTGGCCGACCTGGTGGCCGCCCACGACCGCCTCGGCCCCGACGCCGCGGGGCTCATCGCCCCCGGCGTGCCCGTCACCCGCCGCACCACCCGGGGCGGCGGCGGCCCCGAGGCGGTGGCCGCCCAGCTCGACCGCTTCCGCACCCGCCTGGCCACCGATCGGGCCCGCGTCGGGGGCTGACCCGGCCCGGTCAGCGCCACGCGGGCACCGTCCTCGGGACGGGGACGAGGGAGCGCGCCCACCCGGAGGTTCGTCGCGCACCGTTCGGAGGACGCGTCGGAGTTCCTTGACATGTCGGATCTTCCCGACACATGATGGATGCCGTGGTCGACGACGTCGTGTTCTCCGCCCTGGCCCACCCGGTCCGGCGACGCGTGCTCGAGCTGCTGGCCGACGGTCCTCGCTCGGCCGGCGACCTGGCCGACGAGTTCACCCTGAGCCGACCGGCCGTGTCCGAGCACCTGGCGGTGCTCCGGCGCGCCGCCCTGGTGCGCGAGCAGGCCTCGGGCCGCCACCGCATCTACCACCTCGACCCCGAGCCCCTGGTCGCCGTGGGCGCCTGGCTCGGTCCCTTCGAGCGCGACTGGCGCCAGCGCCTGTCCGCCCTCGCCGACCTGCTCCAGGAGGACCTCCCGTGACCGACCCCGCCGCGACCCGCTCGATCAGCGTCGACCAGTACCTGCCCAAGCCCCCGGGCGATGCCTGGCGGGCGCTCACCGAGCCGGACCTCCTGGCCCGGTGGTGGGCGCCGGGCGACATCGCCCCGGTCGTCGGCCACCGGTTCCACATGGACATGCCCGGCTGGGGCCAGGTGCCGTGCGAGGTGCTCGAGGTCGAACCCGAGGCCCGCCTCGTCGTCACCTTCAACGAGGTCTGGACCCTCACCTGGACGCTGGTGGCCGAGGGGCGCGGCACCCGGCTCCTGCTCGAGCACGCCGGCTTCGACCTCGACGACCCGCAGGGTCGCTTCGCCTACGAGCACATGGGCCCGGGTTGGCGCGACGAGGTGCTGCCCCGGCTGGCCGCGCTGCTGGAGCCGGCGTCGGCCTGATGCCCACCCCGTAGGGTCGGCGATCGTGGAGCCCCAGCCCTTCAGCCACGACATCCGGGTCCGGTACCAGGAGGTCGACATGCAGCGGGTGGTGTTCAACGCCCACTACCTGGCCTACTGCGACGAGACCATGGCCGCCTGGGTGTCCGACGCCTTCGGCTGGGGCGGCGACGACGACGAGGTCGACTGGATGCTCGTCCGGGCCGAGGTCGACTGGCAGGGCTCGGCCACCTACGGCGACACGCTGACGGTGGTCGCCGGCGTGGAGCACTGGGGGCGGTCGTCGTTCCGGGTCCGCTTCACCGGCACCATGGGGGAGCGCCCCGTGTTCCGCGCCCTCATCACCTACGTCTGCGTCGCCCCCCGCACCACCACCAAGATGGCCGTCCCCGACCTCCTCAAGGACACCCTGGCCACGGTCCCCGCCTGACCCGGCGGGCCGCACCGACGGAACGAGGGCGGTCCTGGGACGGATGTGGCCCGGGGCGGGCGTGATCGGGACCGAGGACGGTGGGGACCGTTCCTGGTACGGAGTGCCAGGTTCTCCCGGTCGTGGGGACCCAGAACGGATCGGGGTGCGGCGTGGTCGGTTCTCGGTACGGGAGTGCCAGGTCTTCCCGGTCGTCGGGACCCAGAACGGATGCGGGAGGGGGAGGGGGAGGGTTGGGTCACCCGATCGGGTTTGACCGCCCGCGGGCGTCCGCCGAACATGCGGACATGGCCGACCCCCTCGTCATCCTCACCGACGCGCCTGGCCCCGGCCTTCGCCGCCGTGCGCGACGCATCGTGCGCCGAGGCGGGGACCGACCCGGCCACCGTGCCCGCCCCGCCCACGGTCCGGCGCAGCGACCGGGCCGACTTCCAGGCCGACGGGGCCCTGCCCCTGGCCAAGCGCCTGGGCCGCAACCCCCGCGAGGTGGCGGCCGAGGTCCATGCCGCCGCGGCCGACGCCCTCGAGGGCCTGGTGACCGACGTGGAGCTGGCCGGCCCCGGGTTCCTGAACCTCACCCTCGCCGACGACGCCGTGGCCGACCTGGCCCGCCGGGCCCACGCCGACGTCGCCCTCGACGTGGCCCCCGACGCCGACGCCGGCACCGTGGTGGTCGACTACTCGGCGCCCAACGTGGCCAAGGAGATGCACGTCGGCCACCTCCGCTCCACCGTCATCGGCGACGCCCTGGTGCGGGTCCTGGAGCGGCTGGGCCACACGGTCGTGCGGGAGAACCACATCGGCGACTGGGGCACGCCCTTCGGGATGCTCATCGAGCACCTGGTCGACGTGGGCGAGGACACCGCCGTGGCCGAGCTGTCGGTGGGCGACCTCAACGGCTTCTACCAGGCCGCCCGGGCCAGCTTCGACGGCGACGACGCGTTCAAGGACCGGGCCCGGCGCCGGGTGGTGAGCCTCCAGGCCGGCGACCCCGAGACGCTGCGGCTGTGGCGGCTGCTGGTGGACCAGTCCACCGAGTACTTCCAGACCGTCTACGACCGCCTCGGGGTGCTGCTCACCCCCGACGACGTGGTGGGGGAGAGCAGCTACAACGACGCCCTCCCCGCGGTCGTGGCCGACCTCGACAGCGCCGGGATCCTCGTCCTCGACGACGGGGCCGAGTGCGTGTTCCCGCCCGGGTTCACCAACCGCGACGGCGACCCGCAGCCCATGATCGTCCGCAAGGGCGACGGCGGCTACGGCTACGCGGCCACCGACCTGGCCACCATCCGCCACCGGGTCGACGTCACCGGCGCCGAGCGCATCCTGTACGTGGTCGGCGCGCCCCAGCGCGACCACCTGGAGATGGTGTTCGCGGTGGCCCGCATGGCCGGCTGGCTGCCCGACGACGTGACCGCCGAGCACGTCCCCTTCGGCAACCTGCTGGGCGCGGACGGGAAGATGTTCAAGACCCGGGCCGGGACCTCGGTGCGCCTCGTGGACCTGCTCGACGAGGCCGTCGACCGGGCCCGGGCCACGATCGCCGAGCGCAACCCGGACCTGGTGGGCGGGGAGGCCGAGGCCGTGGCCGCCGCGGTCGGCATCGGCGCCATCAAGTACGCCGACCTCTCCAGCGACCGGGTGAAGGACTACGTCCTCGACCTCGACCGCATGCTCGCCTTCGAGGGCTCCACCGGCCCCTACCTGCAGTACGCCCACGCCCGCATCCGGTCGATCTTCCGCCGGGGCGAGGTCGACCCCGACGTCCTGGACCCGTCGGCCCTGGCCCTGGGCGAGCCCCAGGAGCGGGCCCTGGCCCTGGCCCTCCTCGGCTTCGAGGGGGCCGTGCGCGACACCGCCCGCACCAGCCAGCCCCACCGCCTGTGCGGGTACCTGTTCGACCTGGCCCAGACCTTCACCTCGTTCTACGAGGCGTGCCCGGTGCTCAAGGCCGACGACGAGGCCACCCGCACCAGCCGTCTCGTCCTGTGCGACCTCACCGCCCGCACCCTCGCCGCCGGCCTCGGCCTGCTGGGCATCGAGGCCCTGGAGCGGATGTAGCCCGCCGTCAGGCGACGCAGAGCTCGTTGCCCTCGGGGTCGGCCAGGGTGACGAAGCGCCCACCGGGCTCGTCGACCTCGTAGAGCACGGTCGCGCCGAGGGCCACCAGGCGGGCCACCTCGGCGTCGCGGCGGTCCGGACCCACCTTCAGGTCGAGGTGGAGGCGGTTGCGCCCCTCCTTGGCCTCCGGTGCCCGCTGGAACAGGAGCCGGGGCCCGGCCCCGCCGGGGGCCGAGGCGCCCACCAGGTCGTTCCACCACAGCTGGCCGCCGGCCTCGAAGAACATGTCCTCGCCGGCCACCCCGGCGTCGCGGACCTGCTCGATGAGGGCGGTGGTGTCCTCCACCTCGTAGTGGAGGGCCTCGGCCCAGAACCGGACGAGGGCGTGGGGATCGTGGGCGCTGACCACGACCTGCACGGGGATCACGGTGCTCTCGGTCATGGGACCACCTTGCCCGGCCGGGGCCGGGTCCGCCGCCGGTGGGGGCGTTGCTACTCGCGGTCGCGCTCGGGGACGGTGCGGAAGGTGCGGCTGGCGACGACGAGGCCCACCGCGCCCCACGCGGCCAGCACGCCCAGGTGGCGCAGGGTCGGCCCCAGGGCGACGGACCCGGGGTCGAAGGCGTCGACGAGGGCGGCGACGAGGGGCTCGACGGGGAAGGCCTCGCCCACGATCCGCAGCCCGTCGGGCAGCTGGCTGGAGGGGATGAACACCCCCGACACGAAGAACAGGGGGAGGACGATGGCGTTGGTGATCGCAGGGGCGGCGTCCTCGTTGCGCACGAGTGCGGTGGCGGCCACGCCGAGGCAGCACAGGGCGATCGAGCCGAGCAGGAGGGCGGCGAGCAGCAGCGGCACGTGGGCGAGGGGCAGGGACACCCCGAAGGCGGCCCGTCCCACCGCCAGCAGCACCAGGGTGACCGTCGTGCTGGTGAGCAGGACGCGCCCGACCAGGCCGCCGAACACGACCCACATCGGGACGGGGGTGATCCGGATGCGCTTGAGCATCCCCCGCTCCCGCTTGAACACCAGGTTGAGGGCCATGGAGGTGAAGCCCGAGGCGACCAGGGCGAAGGCCACGAAGCCAGGCACCATCTGCTGGGCGATGGTGACCGACGAGCCCTCGGTGACCGGGTCGTCGCCGAAGATCGAGGTGAAGATCACCAGGAACAGCACGGGCAGGGCGGCGCTGAAGAACAGGTCCGTGGGCTCGCGCAGGAACGTGGTGACCTCGAAGCGCACCTGGGCCCGCAGCGCCCGTCCGTGCCCGGAGGGCGCGGGACGGGTCCCCGCGGTGGTCGACGCGTCGGTCACGGTCCGCCCCCGACCGGCTCCTCGTGGACCGTGGCGGGTGCGGGCGCACCCGGGGCGGCCACCAGCTCCAGGTACACGTCCTCCAGCGAGGGGCGGTCGACGCGCAGGCCGGCCAGCTCGTGGCCCCTCGCCGCGGCCCACCCGCAGAGGTGGGCCAGCGCGGCGGTGGGGGCGTCGGTCCGGACCACGACCCCGTCGGCGTCGACGGAGAGGTCACCGTCGACTGCCGGGAGGTCGGTCGACGGCACCCCCGGCGGCAGGGTGAAGCGCACCCGCGTGCGGTGGCCCCCGGCCACGTCGGCCAGGGTGCCGTCGGCCACGATGGTGCCGTCGCGGATGACGGCGACGTGGTCGGCCAGGTGCTCGGCCTCCTCCAGGTAGTGCGTGGTCAGGAAGATCGTCACGCCGAGGGTGCGGAGCCCGGCGATCACGTCCCACGCGTGGCGGCGGGCCTCGGGGTCGAAGCCGGTGGTGGGTTCGTCCAGGAACACGAGGTCGGGGCGGCCGATGAGGGCGAGGGCCACCTCGACCCGTCGGCGCTGGCCCCCCGACAGGCGCTCCAGGCGGACGTCGCCGTGGTCGGCCAGGTCGACCAGGTCGAGCATCTCGTCGACGCGGTGGGGGTCCGGGAAGTAGGTGGCCCACAGGGTGAGGACCTCTCGGGCCGAGTGGCGCACCCCCAGCTCCCCGGACTGGAGAACGCAGCCGAGCCGGGCCCGCTCGGCTGGCCCGAAGTGGACGGGGTCGACCCCCAGGACCTCGACCTCGCCTGCGGTCCGGGTGCGGAAGCCCTCGAGGATCTCGACGGTCGTCGTCTTGCCCGCCCCGTTGGGGCCGAGGAAGGCGAAGATCTCCCCAGGCGCGACCTCGAGGTCGACCCCGGCCACCGCGTCGCGGTCGCCGTAGGTGCGACGCAGCCCGCGGGTGCGGACGATGGGGGAGCCGGGCACGGCGCCGAGGGTACCCACGGCTCCCGCCCCGGGGCGGGCGGCGTCAGCCGTCGACGATGTCCAGGGCCCAGAGCGGCATCGTCCGGGTGACGGGGTCGTAGGACCGCAGCCAGGTGGGCAGCCACACGGGGTCGGCCATGTCCGAGGGGTGGTGGCCCCCGAACAGCGCCCCGGCCAGGGCGGGGAGCAGGTCGAAGGTGAACGACAGCGTCCAGGTGGCCATGCGGACGTGGGTGGAGGGGTGGCGGAGCCGGTGGGCGCCCCAGAGGCCGGCGACGGTGCCGAGCAGGGTGGCCCAGGCCATCACGGCCAGGGCGACGGCCATGCCACCGGCGTAGCCCAGGCGTCGCCCGCCGGTGGCCCGGTGGACGTCGAAGGCCACGGTCTTGTGCTCCACCTCCTCGGCCAGGTGCCAGAGGAACAGGGTGGTGGCCACCGGGTCGGCGCCGCGGAAGAGCTCCGAGGCCCGCCGGTCGACCCACCGGGCGACGAGGAAGGCGATGGTCTCGGCCCCCGCGGCGTAGGCCAGCCCGAAGCGCTCCGAGCGGCGACCCAGCCAGGCGAGCAGGCGGGCCGTCCAACGGTCGATGCGGGCCAGGCCGGGACGGCGGGCGAGGAGGGTCCGGTTGAAGCGGGCGTGGGCGCCGTGGTGGGCCGTCTCCTGGCCGATCCACGCCTCGGCCTCGGCGCGGAGCGGCTCGTCCAGGCGGGGGAGGGCGGTCCGCACCGAGGCCACGACGTAGGGCTCGACGTGGGGCATCAGCAGCGACACGGCGTTGGCCACGCAGGCCAGCTCCGGCTGCCGGGGCGTCCAGTCCGGGTCCTGGTCCTCGGGCCACTCGAAGCGGAGGCGGCGCACCTGGGGCGGCGCGGGCCCGTCGCCGGGCGGGGCCCAGCCCCCCACCGACGGCGGGACGGCGACGACGGGCGGGGCGACCACCTGCTCCCATCGGCGGGACGCGACCTCCGATGAGGGTCCGGGGGTGGCGCGGTGGCGGAGCCCGCCGACCTGTTCCACACTCGGGGCCGCGCCCGCCTCCCAGGAGCCCCCGTGGACCTCGACGCCCTCATCTCCTCCATGCCGTTCTCGGTGGCCAACGGCGTCCGGCTGACCGGTGCCCGGGTGGAGGAGGTCACCGGTGCCCTCGACTGGGCCCCGGACCGCTGCACCGTGGGCGGCGCCCTCCACGGCGGGGCCCTGATGGCCCTGGCCGACTCCCTGGGCGCGATCCTCGCCTACCTCAACCTCCCCGAGGGGGCGGTGGGCACCTCGACCATCGAGTCCAAGACCAACCTCTTCCGGGCCGTGCGGGAGGGGACGGTCACGGCCACCTCGACGGTGCTCCACGCCGGACGGTCGACCATCGCGGTGATGACCGACGTCCGCGACGACCAGGGCCGTCGGGTCGCGCTCACGGTCCAGACCCAGACGGTGCTCCGCTGAGGAGGGCCCGGGCCCGACGGGGGGTGGGGGTCTGCCCACACCACGCGACCTGCACCAGGGCGCGGCCCCGGCCTCGGTAGCATCCGGCCCGGACCTGGAGGGACATGGCCACCGAGGACACCCACACCCACGACGAGCTGGTCGAGGAGCGCCCGGCGCCCTCCGTCGTCGTGCGCCACCGAGGCGCCGACCTCACCGTCACGACCGGTGGGCGGGGCCCGGTGCCCGTCGCCCTCCGCCGGGGCGCGGCGTGGCTCCGGGCCGGGGTCGGCGGGCCCGGGCTGGTGCTGGGCCACGGCGCGGCCTCGCTCCACCTGCAGGAGGGGGCCGCGGTGGTCGAGGTGCACGACTTCGAGGCCCTCGTCGTGGTGCTGGCCGGGACGGCGTCGGTGCGCGGCGCGGCGGGGCTCCCCCGCAGCGTGCTCGCGGGCCAGGCGGTGGCCCTCACCCTCGACGGATCGGCCACCGACCCCGAGGCCGTGGGCCCGACCGAGCTGGCCGGGGACCGCATGGTGGTCGAGAACCTGGCCCTCGACGCCATCGGCGCCCCGGCGCCGGCCCCTGGCGCAGCCGCCCTCCACGCGCCGCCGGAGGTCGCGCCCGCGGCCACGGAGGACGACGACGACCAGGGGCCCGGCCCCGGCGCCGGGCCCGACGTCGCGCCGGAGCCCGTGGTCGCCGCCCCTCCCGCCGCCGGCCCGCCCGGGGCCGAGGTCCCCGTCCCACCCCCTCCACCCCCGCCGCCCCCGCCGGTGGTCGCGCGCCGGGGCGACGTCGACGGCCCTCCGCCCTCGGCGCCCCGTGCCGAGCCCAGCGCCCTGGAGTCGGCCCTCGCCGGGGTGGGCGTGGTCGACCGCGACCCGGGCGACACCGCCCCCCGCACCGCGGGCCCGGCCCGCCCGGAGGCCTCCGACGCCCCGGACGGCCCCGACGCCGACCGCCCGGGCGCGACCGCCGGCACCGCCGGCGACGGCGACGGCCACGGCGACGGTGCGGAGGGCACCCGCGGGCGCCGCCTGCTCGTGGCCCTGGTGGTCGTGGCCCTGCTCGTGGTGGCCGTCGTGCTGGCCATCGTGGTCACCTCGGACGACGACGCGGGAGCGGTCCGACAGGGGGCCTCGACGGTCGCGGCGGTCGCCCCGCCGGCCTGAGGCGGGAGGGGCGGCTCAGTCCTCGGGGCGCAGCAGCACCGGGCCCGAGCGCTCGCGCTTGGCCTGGTACATGGCCCGATCGGCCCGGTCGACGAGGGCGTCGACCCGCTCGCGGCCGTCGGCGAGGGTGGCGCCGATGCTGAGGCCGACGAGGACCTCGGAGCCGTCGGGGAGGACGAACGGCGCGTCGAAGGCCCGGACCAGCCGGTCGATCACCTTCTCGGTGGCCGACTCCGCGCCCAGCTCGACGACGAGGACGAACTCGTCGCCGCCCCAGCGCCCGCAGGTGTCGACCTCGCGGACGGCGTGGTCGAGGCGGCGGGCGGCCTCGACCAGCACGGCGTCGCCGACCTCGTGGCCGTGGGTGTCGTTGACCGCCTTGAAGCCGTCGAGGTCGGTGAAGACGATGAGCGGGCGGAGGCCGAGGCGCTGGGCCCGGATGAGGGCCATGCGGATGCGGTCGAGCACCAGGCCCGCGGTTGGGGAGGCCGGTGAGGTCGTCGTGGAAGGCCAGCTCGGCCAGGACCTCGTTGACGCCGTGGTGCACGCTGGTGTCGGTGCGGGTGATCACCACGCCGCCGCCGGGCAGGCTCTCGGCCGCCACCAGGAACCAGCGGGCGTCGGCGGCCTCGGAGTCGGTCCCCAGCTCGTACTGCACCTGGAAGCTGCTGCCCCGACCGTCGAGCAGACGGGTGAGGCCGTCGGCGATGTGGTCGGCGACGGCGCTGGTGGTCGGGTCGGCCTCCCGCAGGTGGGCCAGCAGGTCGGCCCCGAGGGGTGCGACGACGGGGTCGGCGTCGGCCTGGCCCTGCTCCCACAGCCAGTTGGCCGCGACCACGAGGCCGTCACCGTCGGTGAGGGCGACGCCGTGGGGGAGGAGGTCGAACACGGCGCTGTCGGGCAGGGCGTGGTGGGGGGAGGTGCTGGGGGCGAGGGAGGACACCGGTGGCCGCCTGTGGGGGAGGAGGTGGACCGCGGCCCAGGCTACCCCGGTGGTGCCCCGCTGAACCCGGACCCTGCGCCCGAGTGTCGACCACCCTCCGTGGTCGTCGATCGGCCAGCCCGGAGGCTCATCCCCGGACCTATGCTGCCGACGGTGCGGGGGAGGCACGCGCGCATGAGGTCACGGTCAGTGGGAGCCAGGAGGGCACGGTGGCCGCTCGGTGCCGCGCTCGCCGGGACCCTGCTGGTGGTGGTGCCCCTGGCCGCGCCGGCCGCGGCCCAGGCGCCGGAGCCCACCACGCCAGTGCCCACCGACCCCTCCGCCGCCCCCGACGGCGGCGAGGCCGTCGACGTCGATGCCCTCCGCACGCAGTACGAGGAGCTGGCCGGCGCCGAGGCCGACATCCTCGTCGACTACGACCTGGCCGGGGCGCGCCTGGCCGAGCTGCTGCCCCAGGTCGTGGCGGCGCGCGACGCGGTGACCCGCGCCGACGCCGCGGTGGTGGCCGCCCAGGCCGACCTCACCACCCGGCGCGAGGAGGAGGCCGACGCCGACGCCGACGCGGCGACGGCCCGCCGACGGGTGCGCACCGCCGAGGAGCGCCTGCGGGAGTACGCGGCCGAGGCCTACATGGACTCCGGCGACACCGCCGCGCTGGGCGCCGTCTTCGCCGTCATCGACGGTGAGCCGGGGCCCCTGGCCGAGCGGGGCTACCGGCGGACCGTCGGCGACCAGCAGCGGGTCCTCATCGACGAGCTCCTGGCCGCCCGCGGCGCCAGCCGGCGCGCCCTCGCCGACGCCCGCGCCGCCGAGGCCGAGGCCGAGGACCAGGCGGCCCGGGTCGCCGACCTGCGCACCGCGGCCCAGGACGCCCTGGCCGAGTCCACCCGCCTGGCCGACGAGGCGGCCGAGGAGCGCCGGAACCAGGAGGCGCTGATCGCCCAGATCCGCTCCCGGAAGGTGTCGATCGAGGCCCGGATCACGAGCCTGCAGAAGGCGGCCGACGGCATCGCCGACCTGCTGGCCGCGTTCCAGGGCGACGAGGAGGACTGGGTCGCGGGCGCCGTCGACGTGCGCATCCCGCGGGAGGGCGGCGTCATCAGCTCGGAGTTCGGGCCGCGCTTCCACCCGATCCTCGCCTACACCCGGCTCCACGCCGGGGCCGACATCGGGGCGCCGGCCGGCTCTCCGGTGCTGGCCGCGGCCAACGGGATCGTGGTCTCGGCCGAGGCGCGGGGCGGCTACGGCAACGTGGTGGTCGTCGCCCACGGCCACTCGCTCAGCACGGTGTACGCCCACAACACCTCCTTCGAGGTCGAGGTGGGCCAGATCGTCGAGCAGGGCGACGTCATCGCCCGGGCCGGCAGCACGGGCCTGTCGACCTCGCCCCACATCCACTTCGAGACCCGCATCAAGGGCGTGCCGGTCAACCCCCGCAGCATCATCGTGCCCGAGGGCGACGCCACCTGGGGCAAGGACGACGACGACGGCGACGGCATCCGCAACTGCCGCGACGTGGCCCCCGCCGACCCCGAGGCGCCGGTCGTGGACGGGGCCGGCGACGACGACGGCGACGGCCAGCCCAACGGCGGCGACGTGCTGCGCCAGCCGCGGCAGCCCCCGGGCTGACGCCCGCCACCGTCAGCGCACGGTGGCCTCCGGTCCCCGCATGGCCGCGGCCAGGGCGGCCACGAGGGGCGCGACGGGCGGGGCCGGGTGGCCGTCGAGGCGCTCGACGGTGCAGAAGACCTCGACGGCCTCGGCCCGTCCCTGGAGCGAGGCCACGAGGGAGCACGCCGCCGGGTGCGCGTCGCCCTCGTCCTGCACCTGGAGCAGGACCTCGACCAGGCCCGACGCACGGTCCAGGTAGGTGACCTCGCCCAGGCGGTGCCCGGCCTCGACGACCCGGGCCAGCACGACCTCGGGCTCGGCCGCGACCAGCAGGGCGTCGCCCTCGACCCGGGCGTCCACCGGGGGCGTGGCGTAGGGGCGGGACGGCGGTGGCGGCGGCGGGGCCTCCGGGGCCCGATCAGCCGGTGTGCGCAGGGTGCGGTGGGCCTCGATCAGCCGGGCCGAGGTGGCCGCCGCCCCGGTGCCGGCATGGTCCGGGTGGTGGCGGCGGATGAGGGTCCGGAAGGCCCGCCGGGCCTCGGCGGGGTCGGCGTCGACGGGCACGCCCAGGAGGCGGGCCGCCTCGGCGCGCTCCACCGGCTCAGCCCCGGAGCCAGGCGGCGAGGGCCGAGGCCATGCGGGGCGGGTCCTCGCTGCCGCACAGCTCGCGCGACGAGTGCATGGCCAGCTGGGCCACGCCCACGTCGACGGTGGGGACGCCGACGGCGGCGGCGGTCAGGGGTCCGATGGTGGACCCGCAGGGCACCTCGTTGTGGCCCACGAAGTGCTGCACGGGCACGCCGGCGGCGTCGCAGGCCAGCTCGAAGGCGGCCTGGGTCGCGGGCTCGGTGGCGTAGCGCTGGTTGGCGTTCACCTTCACCACCGGCCCCCCGTCGACGGCGACGGGGTGACCCGGCTCGTGGCGGTCCGGGTAGTTGGGGTGGGTGGCGTGGGCCATGTCGGCCGACGCCAGGGCGGAGCCGGCCAGGGCGGCCTGGAGGTCGGACCGGTCGCCGCCCCGGGCTGCGACCAGGCGCTCCAGCACCTCGCCCAGGAGGGGGCCGCCGGCACCGTGGGTGGAGCCGCTGCCCACCTCCTCGTGGTCGAAGAGGACGACGACCGCGCCCGGATCGCCGTCGTCGGGGTGGGCGGTGGCGAGGGCGTGCGAGCGCCGGCCCAGCAGCAGCAGAGGTCGTCGAGGCGGCCGCTGCTCACCAGGGCCCCGTCGCGGCCCACGCGCGCGGGCGGGGTCGACGACGTGGGCCATCAGGTCCCAGCCCCGCACCGCGTCGGGGGCGACGTCGAGGCGCCCGGCCAGCCACCGTCGGAAGCCGCCGGGGTCGACCGGGCCGACGTCCCACACCGGCGCCAGGTGGCGCTGGCGGTCGAGCCTGAGGCCCTGGGAGGTGACCTCGCGGTCGAGGTGGATGGCCAGCTGCGGGACCCGCAGCACCGGCTCGTCGACCCGCACCAGCCGCGTGGCCACCGGTGCGTCCCCGTCGACGACGGCGACCCGCCCGGCGAGACCGAGGTCGCGGTCGAGCCACGAGTTCACGAGGGCCCCGCCGTAGACCTCGACGGCCAGCTGGCGCCACCCGGCGGTGCCGGTGTCGGGGCGGGGCTTGAGGCGCAGGCCGGGGCTGTCGGTGTGGGCCCCGACCAGGCGCAGCCGGGGGGCCGACGGACCGCCCGTCGGGCAGGGCCCACGCGACCAGGGCCCCGTCGACCAGGACGTGGCCCCGGGGGGGCGCCGTGGTCCACCGGGCCGCCCGGTCGACGGCCTCGGACCCGGACGCCTCCAGGCGCCGGGCCGCCTCGGCGGCGGCGTGGTAGGGCGTGGGGGAGGCGTCGAGGTAGGCGAGGAGGTCCTCGACGGCGGGGGCGGGGGAGGGCGCGGCCACGGTCCGACGGTACCCGGGACCAGGGGCGACGGGCACCGGGGGGCCTTCCCGGTGGAGGCCGGCGGGTGCCGCCCGGTAGAGTCGTCAGACCCCTCGGGCCAGCGACGTCCCGGTACCCCCCTCTCACCCGATGGAAGGGACGCATGCGCACTGCTCCCGGCCCCCAGGGCCTCTACGACCCCGCCTACGAACACGATGCCTGCGGCGTCGCCTTCGTCGTGGACATGCACGGCCGGGCCAGCCGGGACATCGTCGACAAGGGCCTGATGTCGCTGTGCCACCTCGACCACCGGGGTGCGTCCGGGAGCCGAGGTCAACACCGGTGACGGGGCCGGGATCCTCATCCAGGTGCCGGACCGCTTCCTCCGCGAGGAGGTGCCCTTCGACCTGCCGCCGGTCGGTTCCTACGCCACCGGCATCGCCTTCCTCCCCCAGGAGGCCGACGAGGTCGAGGCCGCCGTCGACGCCATCGCCAAGATCGCCACCAGCGAGGGCCTGAGCGTCCTGGGCTGGCGCGAGGTGCCCGTCGACAGCTCGTCGCTCGGGTCCATGGCCCTCGCCGTGCAGCCCACCTTCCGCCAGCTCTTCCTGGCCGCGCCCGACGCTGCCCTGGCGGGCCTCGACCTCGAGCGCCGGGCCTTCGTCGTCCGCAAGCGCATCGAGCACGAGGTCGGCCCCGATGGCCCCGACGGCACCCCCGGCGCCGGGTCGGTCTACTTCCCCAGCCTCTCCTGCCGCACCCTCTGCTACAAGGGGATGCTCACCACCGACCAGCTCGACGAGGTGTTCCCGGACCTGCAGGACCCCCGGCTGGAGAGCGCCGTCGCCCTCGTGCACTCGCGGTTCAGCACCAACACGTTCCCGGCGTGGCCGCTGGCCCACCCGTACCGCTACATCGCCCACAACGGCGAGATCAACACCGTCAAGGGCAACCGCAACTGGATGCGGGCCCGGGAGGCCCTGCTCCGCAGCGACCTCTTCGGTGGCGACGACGGCACCTCGGAGCTGGAGCGGGCCTTCCCGATCTGCACCGACGAGGCCAGCGACTCGGCCAGCTTCGACGAGGTGCTCGAGCTGCTCCACCTCGGTGGCCGGCCCCTCCACCACGCGGTGCTGATGATGATCCCGGAGGCCTGGGAGGCCAACCCGGACATGGACCCGGCCAAGCGGGCCTTCTACCAGTTCCACGCGTCGATGATGGAGCCCTGGGACGGCCCGGCGTCGGTGGCCTTCACCGACGGCACGGTGGTGGGCGCGGTGCTCGACCGCAACGGCCTGCGCCCGTCCCGCTACTGGGTGACCTCCGACGGCCTGGTGGTCATGGCCTCCGAGGTCGGCGTGCTCGACATCGACCCCGCCACCGTCGTCTCCCGCGGCCGGCTCCAGCCCGGCCGCATGTTCCTGGTCGACACCGAGGCCGGCCGCATCATCGCCGACGAGGAGATCAAGACCGAGCTGGCCTCGGAGCACCCCTACGACGAGTGGCTCCACGCCGGGCTGGTGCCCCTGGACGAGCTGCCCGACCGGCCCCACATCCGCTACCCCCACGCCGACGTGGTCCGGCGCCAGGTCACCTTCGGCTACACCACCGAGGACCTCAAGATCCTCATGGCGCCCATGGCCACGACCGGCGGTCGAGGCGCTGGGCTCGATGGGCACCGACACCCCGGTGGCGGTCCTGTCGGAGCGGCCCCGGCTGCTCTTCGACTACTTCACCCAGCTCTTCGCCCAGGTCACCAACCCGCCCCTCGACGCCCTGCGCGAGGAGCTGGTCACCAGCCTGCTCGGCGTGCTGGGGCCCGAGGGCAACCTCCTCGACCCCTCACCGGCGTCGTGTCGCCAGGTGCTGCTGCGCCACCCGATCCTCGACAACGACCAGCTGGCCAAGCTGGTCCACATCGACGACGAGGGCGACATGCCCGGCCTCGGGTCCCACGTGGCCCGGGGCCTGTACCCGGTGGCCGAGGGGGGCGAGGGGCTGCGCCGGACGCTCGAGGAGGTGCGGGCCGACGTGTCGGCCGCCATCGCCGACGGGGCGCGCATCATCGTGCTGTCCAACCGCGGCGTGACCTCCGAGCTGGCGCCCATCCCGTCCCTGCTGCTCACCAGCGCCGTCCACCACCACCTCGTGCGGGAGAAGACCCGCACCCAGGTCGGCCTGGTGGTCGAGGCCGGCGACGCCCGGGAGGTGCACCACATGTGCCTGCTGCTGGGCTACGGCGCCTCGGCCATCAACCCCTACCTCGCCTTCGAGACCATCGAGGACATGTGCGCCCGAGGCGCCCTCGACGGGGTGGGCGTCGACGACGCGGTGGCCAACTACATCAAGGCGTGCGGCAAGGGCGTGCTCAAGGTGATGTCGAAGATGGGCATCTCCACCGTCGCCTCCTACACGGGCGCCCAGGTCTTCGAGGCCATCGGCCTGGGCCAGGAGCTGGTCGACGAGTACTTCACCCTCACCTCCAGCCGCCTGGGCGGCATCGGCCTCGACGAGATCGCCGAGGAGGTGGCCGCCCGCCACCGGGTGGCCCACGCCCCCCGGCCCAGCGAGCGGGCCCACCGCGAGCTGGAGAGCGGCGGCGAGTACCAGTGGCGCCGCGAGGGCGAGCACCACCTGTTCAACCCGCAGACGGTGTTCAAGCTCCAGCACGCGTCGCGGGCGAAGCGCTACGACGTGTTCAAGGAGTACACCAGCCTGGTCGACGACCAGTCCGAGCGCCTGGCCACCCTGCGGGGCCTGTTCGAGCTCCGGACCGAGGGCCGGACCCCGATCCCGATCGAGGAGGTCGAGCCGGCCTCGGCCATCATCGCCCGGTTCTCCACCGGCGCCATGAGCTACGGCTCCATCTCGGCCGAGGCCCACGAGACCCTCGCGGTGGCCATGAACCGCCTGGGCGGCAAGTCCAACACGGGCGAGGGCGGCGAGGACCCCGAGCGCTTCGTGCCCCTTCCCAACGGCGACTCCAAGCGGTCGTCGATCAAGCAGGTCGCCTCGGGCCGCTTCGGCGTCACCTCGGAGTACCTCTCCAACGCCGACGACATCCAGATCAAGATGGCCCAGGGGGCCAAGCCCGGCGAGGGCGGCCAGCTGCCCGGCCACAAGGTCTACCCCTGGATCGCCAAGACCCGGTTCTCGACCCCCGGCGTGGGCCTCATCAGCCCGCCGCCGCACCACGACATCTACTCCATCGAGGACCTCAAGCAGCTCATCCACGACCTCAAGAACGCCAACCCCGAGGCCCGCGTCCACGTGAAGCTGGTCTCCGAGGTCGGCGTGGGCACCGTGGCCGCCGGGGTCTCCAAGGCCCACGCCGACGTGGTGCTGATCTCCGGCCACGACGGCGGCACCGGCGCCAGCCCGCTGACCTCGCTCAAGCACGCCGGCGGGCCGTGGGAGCTGGGTCTGGCCGAGACCCAGCAGACCCTGCTGCTCAACGGCCTGCGTGACCGCATCGTGGTCCAGGTCGACGGGCAGATGAAGACCGGCCGCGACGTGGTCATCGGGGCCCTGCTGGGCGCCGAGGAGTACGGCTTCGCCACCGCCCCGCTGGTGGTGTCGGGCTGCATCATGATGCGCGTCTGCCACCTCGACACCTGCCCGGTCGGCATCGCCACCCAGAACCCGGCCCTGCGCAAGAAGTACAGCGGCCAGCCCGAGTTCGTGGAGACCTTCTTCGAGTACATCGCCGAGGAGGTGCGCGAGCTGCTGGCCGCGCTGGGGCTGCGCAGCCTGGAGGAGGCCATCGGCCAGGTCGACCTGCTCGACACCCGCCGGGCCGTCGACCACTGGAAGGCCGCGGGGCTCGACCTCACGCCCATCCTCGAGCAGCCCACGTCGCCGTTCCCCGACCAGGACCTGTTCTGCACCCAGGGCCAGGACCACGGCCTCGACAAGGCCCTGGACCAGGAGCTCATCGCCGCCTGCCAGCCGGCCATCACCGCGGGCGAGGCGGTCACCCTCGAGCGGACCATCCGCAACGTGAACCGCACCGTGGGCACCCTCCTGGGCCACGAGGTCACCAAGGCCCACGGCGGCGCCGGGCTCCCCGACGACACCATCGACATCACCTTCACCGGATCGGCCGGCCAGAGCTTCGGCGCCTTCGTCCCCAGGGGCGTCACCCTCCGGCTCGTCGGCGACGCCAACGACTACGTGGGCAAGGGCCTCTCCGGCGGCCGCCTGGTCGTGCGGCCCTCACCCGACGCCCCCGAGGGCTTCGTGGCCGAGGACAACGTCATCGCCGGCAACGTGATCCTCTACGGCGCCACCGGCGGCGAGGCGTACCTCCGGGGCCAGGTCGGCGAGCGCTTCTGCGTCCGCAACTCCGGCGCCACCGCCGTGGTCGAGGGCGTGGGCGACCACGCCTGCGAGTACATGACCGGCGGCCGGGTCGTGGTCCTGGGCCGGACGGGGCGCAACTTCGGCGCCGGCATGTCCGGCGGCATCGCCTACGTCTGGGACCCCGACCGGACCCTGTCCGGCCTGGTCAACCGGGACATGGTCGAGCTCGAGGCGCTCGACGAGCTGGAGAGGAGCTGGCTGGTGACCACCGTGTTCCAGCACCAGCGCGAGACCGGCTCGGAGGTGGCGGCCCTGCTGCTGGCCGATTGGCAGTTCGCGGTCGAGCCAGTTCACCAAGGTGATGCCCCGCGACTACAAGCGGGTGCTCAACGCCATCAAGGGCGCCGAGGAGTCCGGGGCCGACATCGACGAGGCCATCATGGCCGCAGCCAAGGGCTGAGGAAGGCGACGTGGGAGACGTTCGAGGGTTCCTGAAGCACGGTCGAGAGCTGCCCGCCCGGCGGCCCGTCCCGGTCCGGCTGCGCGACTGGAGGGAGGTCTACGAGCCCTTCCCCGAGGACCACCTGGAGATCCAGGCCAGCCGGTGCATGGACTGCGGCATCCCGTTCTGCAACCAGGGCTGCCCGCTGGGCAACCTGATCCCGGACTGGAACGACCTCGTGTACCGCGACCGCTGGCGCGAGGCCATCGACCGGCTCCACGCCACCAACAACTTCCCGGAGTTCACCGGGCGGCTGTGCCCGGCGCCGTGCGAGGCCGCCTGCGTCCTCGGCATCAACGAGGACCCCGTCACCATCAAGCAGGTCGAGGTCAGCATCATCGACCGGGCCTGGGACGAGGGCTGGGTCGCCCCCGTCCGGCCGTCGGTCGGAGTCCGGGCAAGCTCGGTGGCCGTGGTCGGCTCCGGCCCGGCCGGGCTGGCCGCGGCCCAGCAGCTCGACCCGGGCGGGCCACGCCGGTCACCGTCCTGGAGCGGGCCGACCGCATCGGCGGCCTGCTGCGCTACGGCATCCCCGAGTTCAAGATGGAGAAGCGCCACCTCGACCGGCGCCTGGCCCAGATGGAGGCCGAGGGCACCCGGTTCCGCACCAGCGTCGACGTGGGCACCGACGTCACCGTCGACGAGCTCCGGCGCGACTTCGACGCCGTCGTCCTGGCCGGCGGCGCCACCCAGGCCCGCGACCTGCCCATCCCCGGGCGCGAGCTCGACGGCATCCACCAGGCCATGGAGTTCCTGCCCCTCTCCAACAAGGTGCAGGAGGGCGACCTCACCGCCCCCCCGATCAGCGCCGAGGGGCGCAAGGTGGTCATCATCGGCGGCGGCGACACCGGAGCCGACTGCCTGGGCACCTCGCACCGCCAGCGGGCGGCCAGCATCCACCAGTTCGAGATCATGCCCCGCCCCCCCGACTCCCGGGCCGACAGCACGCCGTGGCCCACCTGGCCCCTGATGTTCCGCACCTCCTCGGCCCACGAGGAGGGCGGTGAGCGGGTGTTCTCGGTGAACACCGAGGCCTTCCTGGGCGACGACGACGGTCGGGTCCGGGCCCTGCGGGTCCACGAGGTCGAGATGGTCGACGGCCGCTTCGAGAAGGTCGAGGGCTCGGACTTCGAGCTGGAGACCGACCTCGTCCTGCTGGCCATGGGCTTCACCGGCCCGGAGAAGGGTCCGCTGCTCGACCAGCTCGGCGTCGAGCTCGACGGCCGGGGCAACGTGGCCCGCGACGCCGTCGTGGTCCTCCAGCGAGGACGGCGTGTTCGTCGCCGGCGACATGGGCCGGGGCCAGAGCCTCATCGTGTGGGCCATCGCCGAGGGCCGGGCTCGTGCGCGGCGGCCGTCGACCGCCACCTCATGGGCGAGACGCTGCTGCCCGCCCCGGTGCGGCCCACCGACTCCCCCCTGCGCTGACCGCCGGGTCGGCCCGGCCGGCGCCGGACGCGCAGCCGGCCCCCGCCCGGAGGCGGGGGCCGGTAGATCGACGACGTCGACGGGTCTGTCAGGCGCCCTTGATGACGACCGACTTGCCGATCTTGTCGCGCAGGGTCTGCTTCTTGGCGTCGAACAGCGGGAACAGGGCGTCGACCACGATGATGAGCCCGCAGCAGAAGTAGCCTGGCGAGCAGGAGCAGGTTGCGCACCGCTCCCTGGTTGGCCCCGATGGGCTGGCCGGTGTCCTCACCGACCAGGCGGAGGCCGGACTGCTTCATGCCCAGGCTCTGGCCGGTCTGGCCGGCCAGGTACCCGATGTACAGGCCCCAGCCGAACGGCAGCGAGGGAAGATGATCCGACCCGCTGAAGAGGTCAGCCCCGAGCTGGTCGGCGAGAGCCGAGCGGGAATGGTGATGAAGTTGGCCAGGACGAAGGGGCCGATGTAGTCGATCAGCCCCGACACCAGGCGGTCCTGCCACTCGGCGAGGGGACCGGGCGTGCCGGGCGGGGGACCGCCGGGCCCGCCGGCCGGCGGCGGGAGGCGACCACCCGGAGGGGGACCGCTGGGCGGTGGGCCGCCGGGAGGGGGGAACCGCTGTGGGGCCGCCCGGCGGAGGTGGGGGCACGTTGGACATGCAGGACCTCCTTGGAGTCCGACGCAGCGTAGATCGGTCGTCGAGGTGGCCGCGCCACGCCGTACCACGGCTCGATCTGTGCGGTCTGCGCCCTTCACTTCCGGGCGCACCCGCCGACAGGGAGGGACGACGCGCCGCTCCGGCGAGCGCCGGGGGCCCACACTGACCCGAGGGGACGCACGATCGACGTGTTCGACCGGCTGAGCATCCGAACCAAGCTCATCGCCATGGTGGCGGCGCCCCTGGTGGTCATCGTGGTGCTCGCGGGCATCGGGTACGGTCGCAGCGGCGCGCCGACGCCGCCACGACGCGGGCGGACGTGCGCCGCCTGGAGGCCATCGAGACCTCCCTGGCCCTCCAGCACGAGATGAGGTGGAGGCCCTCTACAGCGTCGGCTTCCTGGCCACCGACGGCACGCTCCACGCCGACGACCTCGGGGCCCAGCAGGCAGCGCACCGACGAGGCGGCCACCGCCTACGAGGCCAGCCTCGACGCCCTGGGCGACGACGCCGCGGTGCCGGCCGGGCGCTCCTCGGTCCGCCAGATCAACTTCCTCGACGCCAGCCTCCGGTCCCAGGTCGAGGCGCAGGCCCTCGACTGGCCCTCGTCGACCAGCTCTACGCGCAGCTCATCGGCCGCCCTGCTCCCGGTCAACGACCGGCTGGCCGCGGCCGTCGAGGACGCCGAGGTCGGCGCCGGGGCCCGCAGCGTGGTGTCGCTCGGCGAGTACAGCGCCACGATGGCCAGCATCGGCACGGTGCTCCAGGGCGCGGCGGCCGAGGGCACGTTCCCACCGACAGCGGCGTCGACATCCGGCGGGAGTTCGTCGACGCCGTCGAGCAGGGCGAGACCGAGCTGGCCGTGGTGGGCGCCCAGGCCGACGCCCGGAGGTGCGGACCCGCCTGCGCAACCAGATGGTCGGTGGCGACGTCACCTACTTCACCGACCAGGTCGACGTGGTCCAGTCGGTGGAGCGCGGGCACGGACCTCGACCATCGACGCGGCCCGCTGGTCCGACGCCACCGAGGCCACCCTCGACCAGCTCCGCGACATCACCGCGGCGGAGGCCGATGCCACGCTGCAGGCCGACGGCCAACGCCCGGGTGTCGCGACTCGCGAGTCCGCCGCCCGCCTCTTCCTCGCCGCCGCCCTGGTGGTCATCGTCCTGGCCGTCGGCCTCGCCCTCTACGTGGCCGCCTCCATCGTCCGCCCGCTCCTCGAGCCTCACCAGCGCCGCCGACGAGGTGGCCACCGAGCAGCTGCCCCGCATGGTCGAGGCCCTCCGGAACCCCACCGAGGACTCGGTCGACCACCTCCGACCGGAGATGGCCTCGCTCGAGGTGGGCGGGGGCAAGGAGCTGGCCCGCCTGTCGGCCTCGGTCAGCTCGATCCAGGACGTGGCGGTCCAGGTGGCCACCGAGCAGGCGGCCCTGCTCCGCAAGGGCATCGGCGACATGTTCGTGAACCTGGCCCGCCGCAACCAGGCGCTGCTCGACCGCCAGCTGGAGTTCATCGACGAGCTGGAGGCCGAGGAGGAGGACCCCGACGACCTCGAGGCCCTCTTCAAGCTGGACCACATGGCGACCCGGATGCGCCGCAACGCCGAGTCGCTGCTGGTCCTGGCCGGGCGCCGAGCCCAGCCGCCGCCGGGGCCGTCCCGTGCCGCTGACGCAAGGTGACCCTCGCCGCCGTGGGCGAGATCGAGCACTTCGCCCGCATCGACCTCCTCGAGGTCGACGAGTGCCGAGGTCACCTCCAAGGCGGCGGCCGACATCGCCCACCTGCTGTCCGAGCTGATGGAGAACGCCACCCAGTTCTCCCCGCCCGAGACCCGCATGGAGGTGGTGGGCCACGCCCTGCAGTCCAGCGGCGGCTACACCATCTCCATCTCGGACCAGGGGATCGGCATGTCGCCGACCCAGCTGTCCGAGGCCAACGAGATGCTGGCCCACCCGCCCCTGCTGGGCCTGACCCTCGCCCGGACCCTCGGGCTTCATCGTCGTCGGCCGCCTCGCCGCCCGCCACGGCACCTCGGTCCGCCTCGTCGCCTCGCCGGCCGGTGGGGTGACCGCCATCGTCGACCTGCCGTCCACCGTCCTCGTCGCCGAGGGCACGCCCGGCACCCTGGACCTCACCCAGGACGCGGGGCCATCGACGGCCGGCCCCGACCCCTTCGCCCCACCGACCCCCAGCCCCACCGCCGTCTCCACGCCGTCGTCGATCCTGCCGCCGTTCGAGTTCTCCTCCGAGCCGCTGCCGGAGGAGGACCCGGCCCCCGCCTCGCCCTCGAGGAGGCGGTGCCCACCGGGCGCTCCTTCGACGAGGGCCTGTCCCAGGTCGTCGACGCCCCGTCCGAGGACCCGGTGCCGGCCGAGGTCACCCCGCTGTTCGGCCAGGCCCACACGGCGCCGCCCGCCGCACCGACGGGTCGCGACCTCAGCGGGGCGCCCGCCGGCGCCCCCGAGCCGCTGCCCGAGGAGCTGCTCGGCCCGGTCGCCCGTGAGGGACGTCCCGACCACGGAGCCGGGTCCGCCCTGCCCACCCGGCCCGCGCCCGCCGCCCCCGACAGCGGCCACCGCCTGTTCGGCGCCGGCCCCGCCCCGGCCTCGCCCGACGGCCCCCCGGCCGGCGGCGCCCACCTGTTCCGCGCCCCGCCGAGCGCCCGGCGACCCCCGGCCGCCCCTCCCGCCGACGCCCCCGCCCCCGAGGCGGACGGCGGTGCGCCGGCCGCAGACGCCGTCGCCCCCGAGACCTCGCGAGGCCCCTGCGGCCCCCGATGCCAAGGCGGTCACCTCCGCCGGCCTGGTCAAGCGGGTGCCCCGCGCGGCCGGCGCCAAGCCGTGCCGTCCCCGGCTCCGACGGCGGGTCCCGGGTCGCGGCCACCACCTCGGGCGCTCGCCCGAGGAGGTCCGCTCGATGCTGTCCCGCTTCCACTCCGGCCGCCAGGCCGGCCAGGCCCCGCACCCCACCCACGTCCGGTGCCCCCGAGGCGCCTCCCTCCGACTCCGAGGAACACTGATGCAGCAGCTCAGCAGCGAAGCCCGCAACGTCAACTGGCTCGTCTCCAGCTTCGTGGAGCGGGTCCCCGGCGTGAGCGAGGCCGTCGTCGTCTCGGCCGACGGCATGCCCATGGCCGTGTCCCAGGGCCTGGGCCGCGACGCCGCCGACCGGTTCGCGGCGGTGGCCTCCGGCCTCATCGGCCTGGCCTACGGCGCCGCCGGGCGCTTCGGCGGCGGCCAGGTGACCCAGATCATCATCGAGATGGAGCACGCCTTCCTCTTCGTGACCGGCATCAGCGACGGCAGCTGCCTCGCGGTGGTGTCCGACGCCAGCTCCGACGTCGGCCTGGTCGGCTACGAGATGGCCGTCCTCGTGGACCGCTGTGGCGCCGTCCTCACCCCGGAGCTGCGCAGCGAGCTGCAGGGGGCACTGCCACGATGACCCCTCCGTCCCACGACGGCGCCGGCCTCCGGGTCCGGCCCTACGCCCTCACCGGCGGCCGCACCCGCTCGCAGACCGACCTGTCGATCGAGACGATCCTCGTCCTGACCGCGGCAGGGGAGGCCCGCGCCGCCCGCATGGCGATGGAGCGCGGCGACATCCTGCGCCGGTGCGCCTCGCCCACCTCCCTGGCCGAGCTGTCGGCCCACCTGCACATCCCCCTCGGGGTCGCCCGCGTCCTCGCCGGCGACCTCTGCGACGAGGGGCTCCTCGACTTCAACCGGGACCACGTCGCCGACGGGCGTCCCAGCCTCCGCCTCCTCGAAAGGGTGTTCGATGGTCTCCAGGCCCTCTGAGATGTCCCCCGCCCCCGCGGGGCCGGGGCCGGCTCCGCTGCCGGTCAAGATCGTGGTCGCCGGCGGGTTCGCCGTGGGCAAGACCACCTTCGTCGGCTCGATCTCCGAGATCGAGCCCCTCACCACCGAGGCCGCCATGACCACGGTCAGCGAGGGCGTCGACGACACCAGCAAGGTGGCCTCCAAGACCAGCACGACCGTGGCCATGGACTTCGGCCGCATCGGCCTGGGCGAGGACCTGGTGCTCTACCTCTTCGGGACCCCCGGCCAGGACCGCTTCTGGTTCATGTGGGACGACCTGGTGCGGGGTGCGGTGGGCGCGGTCGTGCTCATCGACACCCGTCGCATCGAGGACTGCTTCCCGGCCATCGACTACTTCGAGGAGGCGGGCCTGCCCTTCGTGGTGGCGATGAACTGCTTCGACGGCGACGTCTCGCACCCGCCGGAGGCCGTGCGCGAGGCGCTGGGCATCTCGCCCGACACCCCGATCGTGCTCACCGACGCCCGGGACCGCACCGCCACCAAGTCGACCCTGGTCGAGCTGGTCCAGCACGCCCTGGCCCGCGCCTCGGTCTGACGCCGGTCAGGCCGCCGGCGGCGTCCGTGGGGTGCGCCGGCCCTCCAGGCGCCCGGACTCGATGGCGGCCAGGTCGGGGCGCACCCGCAGCAGGTACCACAGCGAGATCCCGAGGCCGAGCACGGTCAGGAGGATCCCGGCCGCGACCGCGGCCATCCACGGCACCTGGGGGTGCCGGGACAGGGCCCACACCCACCGGGGCCGGCGGGCCGCGTCGAGGAACGCCCAGAGGGTGAGGCCCAGCGGGATGCAGGCGAGGAGGGTCACGGCGACGGCCCACGCCAGGTCACCCGCCGACACCGTCTCGGCAGAGGCGATCAGCACCTCCGGAGGCTAGGCCCGCGGCCCTGTCCGTCCCCGCCCCGGGTCGGCCCTGGGTACGGTGCCGGCCATGACCGTGCGCGTCGGCTTCCTGGGGGCGGGGCTCATCGCCACCTTCCACTCCAAGATGCTGCGGGCCAGCGGGGAGGACGTGGCCTGGGCCGGCGTGTGGGACCCCGAGGAGGCCCGGCGCGACCGGTTCGCGGCGGCCAGCGGGGCCACCCCGGTCGGGTCCGAGGAGGCCGTGCTCGACGGCTGCGACGCCGTCTACGTGTGCACGTGGACCTCCGAGCACCCCCGCCTGGTCGAGGCGGCGTCGAGCCGGGGGCTGCCGGTGTTCGTGGAGAAGCCCCTGGCCACCGACCTCGCCCGGGCCCGAGCCCTCACCGGGGCGGTGGTCGCCTCGGGCGTCACCAACCAGGTGGGCCTCGTCCTGCGGCGGGCACCGGTGTTCACGCTCCTGCGGGCTCTCGTGGCCGAGGCCGGCCCCGTGATGGCCGTGGTCTTCCGGGACGACCAGTTCCTCCCGGTGCAGGGGAGCTACGCGTCGACCTGGAGGGGGGACCGGGAGAGGGCGGGCTCGGGGGCCCTGCTCGAGCACTCCATCCACGACCTCGACCTGCTCGAGCACGTCATCGGCCCGATCTCCTCCGTCTCGGCCCGGTCGGCCGGGTTCCACGACCTCCCCGGCATCGAGGACGTGGTCAGCGCCACCCTGACCTTCGCCGGCGGCGGTGTGGCCAGCCTCACCTCGGTCTGGCACGACGTCGTGTCACGGCCCAGCCTGCGACGCCTCGAGGTGTTCTGCCGGGACCGCTGGTTCGCCACCGAGGACGACTGGTTCGGACCGCTCACCACCCAGGCCCCCGACGGCCCGGCGGTCACCCTGTCGGCCGAGGAGGTGCGGGCCGGGTGCCGGCGGCGGGGCCTGGCCACGCCCAACCCGGACGGGGACTTCGTGCGGGCGGTGGCCGAGGGGCGTCCGGCGTGGCCCGACGTGGCGGTGGCCCTGCGGGCCCACGAGCTGGTCGACGCGACCTACCGCTCGGCGGCCGCGGCCGGGGCGCCGGTGGCCACCGCGGCCGGGGCGTGATCGAAGGTGGCCCGGTGCTCGGGCGGGGCGAAGAGCCCTGAGGAGCCCGACGGCCGGCGGGGAGGCGCGCCGTCGGAGGTGCCGCGCTCGCCCTCGCCCCGCACCAGGAACCCGCCCCGGCTGAGGATGGCGTCGATCTGCTCGGCCGGCACCGGCTTGCTGAGCATGAAGCCCTGGGCCAGGTCGCAGCCGAGGCGGTGCAGCTCGGCCAGCTGGATCGGGGTCTCCACGCCCTCGCCGACGGTCACCATGCCGAGGGCCCGGGCCATCCCGATCACGTGCTCGACGATGGCCGTGTCCTCCGACGAGTGGCCCAGCCCCTTCACGAACGAGCGGTCGATCTTCAACATGTCGAGGCTGAAGCTGCGGATGTAGGACAGCGAGGAGTAGCCGGTCCCGAAGTCGTCGAGGGCCAGCTTGATGCCCATGCGCTTGAGCAGCCGGAGCGAGCTCCAGGCCGCGTCGATGTCGACCATCAGCGCCCCCTCGGTGATCTCGAGGCAGATCGAGGCCGGGGCGATGGGGGTGCGGGCCAGGATCGAGCGCACGTGCTCGTCGAAGCCGCTCTGGGCCAGCTGGCGCGCCGAGACGTTCACGGTCACGCGGAGGGGTGGGCGGTCGGGGTAGGCCTGGTGCCAGGCCAGGGCCTGGGTGATGGCCTCCTCGATGATCCAGGCCCCCACCGGGACGATCAGCCCGGAGTCCTCGAGGACGGGGACGAACTCGCTGGGGGGCACCGGCCCGCGGTCGGGGTGGTCCCATCGGAGGAGGGTCTCCACGGCGACGATCTGGCCGGTGGCGGCGTCGGCGACCGGTTGGTAGACGAGCCGGAAGGAGCCGTCCTCGGTGGCCTGCCGCAGCTGGGGCTCGAGGGTGGCGGGGCTGAAGCGGTCGCCGTGGACGGTCTCGTCGAAGCGGACGGGGCGGCCGTCGTCGCGGGCCTTGGCGTCGTACATGGCGGCGTCGGCCCGGCGGATGAGGTCCTCGCCGGAGTCCTGGGCCGCGCTGACGGCCACGCCCACGCTCGCCGACACCCGCAACGTGTCGGCGCCCACGGTGAAGGGCTCCTCCAGGGCGGCGAGGACGCGCCGGGCCAGGCGGTCGGCGATGGGCCGCAGCTCGTCCTCCCGGCACACGACCAGGAACTCGTCGCCGGCGTAGCGGATGGCCCGCCCCCCGACGCAGTCGCGCACGCAGCCCTGGAGGCGGCCGGCCAGGGCCACGAGGACGGCGTCGCCCACGTCGTGGCCGTGGGTGTCGTTGACCATCTTGAAGCGGTCGAGGTCGACGAAGAGCATCGCCAGGGCGGCGCCGTCGCGGTGGGCGGCCCGCAGGTGGCCGTCGAGCCACTCGCCGAGGAACATGCGGTTGGGGAGCCCGGTCAGGTCGTCGCGCAGGGAGAGGCGGGCCAGCTCGGCGCGGATCGCCATGGCGTCGCGGTAGCGGCGCACGGCGTAGACCGACGTGGCGAGGGGGACCAGGAGCGCCACCGCCAGCACCCCGTTGAGGTCCAGCGGGCCCCACCCGCTGGCCGTGTCGATGACCCGGTCGGCCAGCTGGAAGTGGATCGACGCGGCGGCGGCGAGGACGCAGATGGTCACGAGCAGCGCGAGGTCGACGCCGGCCCTCCCGTCTCGCTCCTTGGACATCGCTCGGACCCTTCCCGGCGCGCCCCCCTGCAGGGCACCTTGCGGGGTCCATCGGCAGGGGCGAGGCCGGGTTGAGCCTCGTCAGCCCGTCGTCGCGGCCTCGCTGGCATCGTCCTGGGGGGCCGGCGGTGGGCGTCGCGGCCACCACCGACCGGTCCGGAACCGGCCCACCGCGAGGTCGACGGCCAGGAGCAGCACGCCGGTGTAGGCGATGCCGTGGGCCGCGCCGTAGCGCTGGGGCCACTGGAAGCCGGAGGGGAGGCCGTGGCGGACCTGCTGGAGGTCGATGTAGGCACCGGCGGCGGCCAGGAGCAGCGCCGGGCCCAGGGTGAGGACGGGGCGGGCGCGGGGCAGCCGGAGCCCGGCGAGGGCGGCCCCGCCGAGCACGACCGCGGCCAGCGGGTTCACCGCCAGCAGCCCGACCAGGGCGGCCGCGAGGGTGGCCAGCGCGGTGACCGGCCACGACGGCGTGGTGCCGTCCGAGCGCAGCACGGTGGCCATCGAGAGGGGCAGGGGGCGTTCGTCGGGTGGGCCCGCGGTGACCTCGGGTGCACCGCGGCGCCAGCGCCACGGGCGCAGGGCGAGCAGGAGGCAGAGGGCGGCGGCCAGGGCCGACGTGGCCAACCCGACCAGCACCACGCGCTCCGGGGCCCACGCCACCTCCACGGTGACGGGGTCGGAGCCGGCCGGCACGAGGAACGCCGAGGAGTACCCGTCCACCAGGACCGGGGGCCCCAGGTCCTCGCCGTCGATCGAGGCCGTCCACCCCGCGTTGTCGCTCTGGCCGATCACCAGCCAGGTGTCCTCGGCGCGGGGGCCCACCTCGACCGTCGAGCGCCACCGCTGCTGCTCGGTGACCTCGGTCGGCACCGAGCCCGGGTCGGGCAGGAGCAGCCCGGCGCCCTGGTGGGCCTCGCCCCCGGCGTCGGAGCGCAGGGTCAGCGAGTCGACCTGGAGCCCGACGTCCCGGCCGTTGCTCGTGCGCAGCCGGTTGTCGCCGGTGAGCAGGCCGACGACGACGCAGCCCTCGAGGTCGAGGGCGTCACCGGCCAGGGCGGCATCGGTGGAGCCCGTGAGGCGGACCCGCACCGGGTCGCCGTCGACCTCGACGAGGTCGTCGCGGCACCCGGTGTCGAGGGTGGCAGGGGCCTCCGGGACGGAGAGCCCGTCGATGCCCCAGTCGGTGATGCCGACGGGCATGACGATGGGGTCCTTGGAGATCCAGTCGTTGGTCAGGACCTCGCGGGAGTCCTCGATGTCGATGCGGATGGTGCGGCCGGTGACGGCCTCGGGCAGGTCGATGGGGACCGTGGCGCGGGCGTCCTTCTCCGTGGCGTCCTCGATCGGGGGCACGTCGACGATGGCGGCGGTCTCGCCGTCGGCCTCGATCCGCAGCCGGGTGGGGACGGTGTGGCGCCCGTCGGCCACCACCTCGAGGTCCATGTGGTCGAAGGTGAGCGGCGCGTCCAGCTCGTAGGACGCCCACTCGGCGTCCTGGCCCAGGAACCCGGGGCTCCAGTGGGTGGTCTCGTCGCCGTCGATGGCGGCCGACGCCCCCGCGCTGAGGTCGCCGGGCAGGCGTCTCGACGAGGACGAGGTGACGCCGCCCTCGGCCGCCGACGGTCGACCCAGCAGCTCGTCGAGGAGCGCGTCGCTGACGGTGGGAGCGATGCGCCCGGTGCCGGTGACCCCGAAGTCGCGGCCCTCGGGCAGGGCCAGGTCCCGCACCATGGTGGGCTCCTCGTCGGAGCGCAGGGCGGCGGTGGGCCGGGAGCGACGGCGGGTGAGGACGTAGGACAGCGGGTGGTCGAGGGAGGCGGTCCCGAGGGCATCGAGGGCGTCGGTCGGGGGCCGCACCGACTCCTCCAGGCGGAGGTCGCCGTCGCCCAGGCGGACGTCGGCGAAGCCGACCGCGCTGAGGCCGTCGTAGGTGTCGCGGTGGCCGGGGTCGGTGCGGGTGATCTCCACCTCGAGGGTCGAGAAGGTGCGCTCGGGGAAGTCGAGCCACTCGCCCTCGCCGTCGCGCGACGCCTCCGAGAGGTCGAGGTCGACCGGGTCGCCGCCGTCGAAGGTGAGCCGCACGCCGGTGATCCAGCGGTTCTGCACGCCGTTGCGGGCCTGGAGGAGGCGGATCGAGCCGGTGGTGCGCGGCTCGTCGTAGGTGATCTCCAGGCGCTCGCCGGTCGCCGGGGCGAAGGCGCCGACCGCCCAGGCGGTGCGGAGGTCCTCGTCGAGGGCCTGGGGGGCGCGGTCCTCGGGCGTGTAGCTGATGGAGTTGCCGTAGCTGCTGGCCCGGGCCGTCACCCCGCCGTCGTGGACGGCGACGGTCTGGGTGTCGGTGCCGGCCCCGGGGAAGATGGGCAGCCGGTTGTCGCTGGGGTCGGGCTCGAGGGGCTCCTCGTCGGCCGTCTCGGTCTGGCCCTCGGTCTCGTGCACCACGCCCCACCGCTGGCCCGCCTTGCGGTTGGAGTCGGTGACCAGCACCGGCGCGTCGGCGCCCGCCGCGTCCACCAGGGCGGCGTCGCCGCCGCCGCCGTCGGCCGCGAACGACGCCGTGTAGCGGATCAGCTCCTCGCCGTCGATGAGCCCGGCCGCGGCGGCGGCGATGATGCCGTCGGCGCTGCCCGAGAGCAGCACCGTCGCCGAGGTCGGCTTGGCCACGACGATGGCGGGCTCGCCGTCCACCGTGAAGAGGCCCACCTTGGGGGGGTCCGGGAGGTCGGGGTCGGCGCCCAGCTCGATCTCGTCCTCGAGGGGCAGCCGGGGGTCCGGCACGTTGGGATCGTCGCCGCCGAACCCGGTGACCGGCCCGATGCCGGGCGCCTGGTCCAGCAGGTCGTACACCTGGCGGGGGCGGACCAGGTTGTAGCGCTCGTAGGCGAGGTCCCCCCGCAGCACCACGTCGCCCACGCCCATGAGCCGGGCCACCGGGGCGATGGCGTCGGGGTCGAGGACGTCCTCCTGCATCTGGCGGTCGAAGGCGTCGAGCAGGTCGGCCGACGGTGGGGTGCCGTAGGGGATCAGCTCGCGGGCGACGTAGGGGCGGTCGGTGATCCCCGGGCGTGATGGGGTCGACCGTGTCACCCCAGCGGTAGGAGGCGAAGTCCGAGCCCGGCACCTCGAGGATGCGGCTGGCGTAGCCCCCGTCGGGCAGCTGGCCGCGGGCGTCGATCTCGGAGGCGGCCTCGGTCCAGTACTCGGGCACCTCCTCGCGGCGCTGCAGGTTGTCGGCCACCATCTGGCCGCGCCACAGCGGGGGCAGGGCCAGGAGGGCCAGCACGGCGAGGGCCCCGGCCGCGGGCCGCTCCAGGCGGCGGGCCCGCTCGCCCAGGGCGGTGACGGCCATGCCGGTGAGGACCGCGAAGGCCAGGCTCACGAGGGGCACGGCCCGGGGCAGGCTCCGCATGGCCAGGCCGGCCTGGGACTGGAGGAAGGCCTTGAACCCCTCGCCCAGCGGCGCGGGGTGGTCCCACGGGTGGGCGCCGACCGAGACGACCAGCCCGATGACCACCAGGCTGGCGAAGAAGGACCGGTACCGCCACCGGACGACGGCCGCGCTGAGCAGGCCGATGACCGGCAGCACGTAGGTGACGGCGATCAGGCCCGGGTTCTGGGTGTAGGCGACCGAGGGCTCGATCCAGGGTCCCAGCTTGTCGTCGCCGTAGAAGTACCAGTAGCCGAGCCCCCGCAGGAGCTCCGGGGCCGACGAGGCGTCGGCCACCGTCTTGGCCGTCTCGGTGTAGCGCAGGACGTCGATGCCGAAGCTGCCCTGGGCCCAGAGCCCGACGATCCACCACAGCGACGCCCCGAGGGTCAGCACGCCGATGCGGGCGGTGACCGCCAGCGCCGCCCGCAGGCGGATCTCGCGCAGCACGAAGGTGGCGTAGGGGATCCACAGCGCGGGCGCGATGCCCACCAGCAGCAGCGCGGTGGCGTTGGTGGAGCCGAAGGTGGGGACGGCGAGGGCGAAGAGGGCCGGGTGCACCCACGTCCGCTCGCGGGTGGCCCGCACGGTGAGCCCCAGCATCCAGCCGAGGGCGGTGAACGGGAGCAGCAGGGCCGAGATGCGCGCGCCCAGGGTGAGCACGTAGGGCGACAGGGCGTAGAGGAACATGGCCGCGGTCACGCCCGGACCGGACTGGCCCAGGCTCCGCAGCAGGTAGCGCACGCCCAGCCCGGCCAGGAAGAGGATCGACCCGAGCCACAGGCGCTGGGCCAGCCAGTCGGGCAGGCCGAGGGTCTCGGCGGCCCAGTAGAAGGGCCCCATGGGCCAGAGGTAGCCGATGTTCTGGTGCGGCACCGTGCCCAGGCCCACGTTGGGGTCCCACATCGACCAGGCCCGGCCCAGGAGGCGGCCCGGGTCGAGGTACAGGTACGACTTGGTGTCGGCGCCGACCTGGCCCCGGTGGGTCAGCAGGAGCGGGACGTAGCAGACCGCGGCGAGCAGGGCGACGGGCGCCCACGGGCGCCAGGCGTCGCGGCGCACCCGAGGTCGGGACGCCGCCGTGGTCGCGGTCACGCCGACGGGCGGGCCGCGGGGGCCGCGGCGCGTCACCCTCGGCGCCAGGCCCGCCACGGTCGGTCGCGCCACCGCTCGGCCTCCTCGGCCAGGGCGGTGAGGATCGATCGGGCGGTGGCCTCCCACGTGAACCGGGCCACGTGGTCGCGGGCGCCGGCCGACAGCCGGGCCCGCAGCTCGGGGTCCGAGGTGACCGCGGCCAGGTGGGCGGCCATCTCGGCCTCGTCGTCGGCCAGCAGGCCGCTGCGGCCGTCGGCCACGGCGTCGACGTGGCCGGCGATGCGGGAGGCCACGGCGGGGGTGCCGCAGGCGGCGGCCTCGGTGAGGGTCATGTTCCAGCCCTCCCGCACCGACGACGAGGCGATGACCCACGCCCGCCGGTACAGGTCGAGCAGCTCGTCGTCGCTGACCCGGCCCGCGAGGGTCACCCAGTCGTGGGCGTCGAGGCCGGTGATCAGCTCCTCCAGCTCGTTGCGGAGGGGTCCGGTGCCGGCGATGACCAGCTCGAGGTCCGGCGTGGTGCGACGGGCCTCGGCCGCGGCCCGGATCAGGCGGTCGAACCGCTTGACCGGCGCCAGGCGGCCCGCCCCCACCACGAGCGGACGCTCGGACAGGGGGCCGCCGGGGGTGAAGCGCGGGTCGATGCCCGGGGGGACCACGTCGATGCGGTCGGGGCGGAAGCCCAGCTCGACCATCTCGTCGCTGCGACGACGGGCTGAGGGTGATCATCCGGCTGCGCCGGTAGATGGCCGGCGCGACGCGGCGCTCGACGGTGTCGCCCACCTTGGCCAGGTTGGGCGGCAGCACCATCTTCCACATGTCGGCGTGCACGTGGTGCAGGACCACCACCCGCGGGACGGTGGCCCACAGCGGCGAGAAGAAGGGCATGCCGTTCCAGATCTCCACCAGGCCGTCGGGGTGGCCGTAGGTCTTGCGGACCTCGGCCAGGGCGGTGCGGGGGAAGACCTGGTAGCGACCGGCCTTGCGGACCACCTCGTAGCCGTCGCGCCGCCCGTGGTTGGGGTGGCCCTGGGCCCACGAGGTGCGCATGAGCACGTCGAGGCCGGCCTCGGCCCACAGGCGGGCGACGGTGGCGGCGTGCAGCTCGGACCCCCCGGCCTCGACGTCGTCGAGGTCGCGCCACGCGATCATGTGGATGCGCTGGAGGCCGGCCGCGGCGGCGACGTCGCCCATCTTGGGCAGGGGGCCCGGGGCAGCGGGGGGCAGGGGAGGAGAGGTCAACGGATCACGGGGAGGGGTGGGGTCCCGGAGTAGGGTGGGACGCCTGCGCCGCCCGTGCCGGGCAGCCGTCTCACGTTAGAGCACGGGTCCTTCGGCGGCGCGGTCATGCCGGCCCCCCGGGGTCCGGCTGCCCCGGACCCCGACCCCGAGCCGAGCGCTGCACCGATGACCGAGCCCGCCCCGCCCGCCACCCCCGACTTCGCCACCACCCTGGCCGACGTCGCCGACATCGAGGGGTGGATGACCGACGGCCAGGCCCGGTTGCTCTGGGACGGGGCACGGGCGGTGCCCGAGGGGGGCCGCATCGTCGAGATCGGCAGCTTCCGCGGCCGCTCCACGGTGGTGCTGGGCCGGGCCGCGGCCCCCGGCGTCGAGCTGGTGGCCATCGACCCCCACGCCGGCAACGACCGGGGCCCCCAGGAGATCGAGGGCTTCGTCGACGAGGCGGCCCAGGACCACGAGGTGTTCAACGCCAACCTCACCGGTGCCGGCGTCCGCGACCGGGTCACCCACGTCCGGGCCTTCTCCGACGCGGCCCACCCCGAGGTCGCCGACCCCATCGACCTGCTCTACATCGACGGCGCCCACCGCTACGGGCCGGCCCGGGCCGACATCCGCGACTGGGGGGCGCGGGTGGCCGAGGGCGGCACCCTGCTCATCCACGACTCGTTCAGCTCCATCGGCGTCACCCTGGCCATCCTCCGCGAGCTGTTCGTCGGGTCCCGCTGGCGCTACGTGGGGCGCTCCGAGTCCATGACCGAGTACCGCCGGGAGCGCCTGGCGCCCAAGGCGCGGGTGGCCAACGCCGTGCACCAGGCCCTCGAGCTGCCCTGGTTCGCCCGCAACGTGCTCATCAAGGTGCTCATCACCGTGCACCTGGGCCCGGTCACCCGCCTGCTGGGCCACGACCCCGCCACCTGGCCCTACTGAGGTGCCCGCCATGGCCTACGACTCCCTGTCCATCGTGATGCCCGTCTACAACGAGGCGGCCACCCTGCGCACCGCGCTGGAGCGGCTGCTGGCGGTGGAGATGCCCCTGCGCACGGAGGTCGTCGTGGTCGACGACGGCTCCTCGGACGGCTGCACGGACCTCATCGCCGACCTGGTCGACGACGAGCGGGTGCGGCTGGTGCGCCAGGAGCCCAACCAGGGCAAGGGCCGGGCCCTGGTCCGGGGCTTCGCCGAGGCTCGCGGCGACCTGCTCACCATCCTCGACGCCGACCTCGAGTACGACCCGCGCGACATCCCCACCCTGTGCCAGCCCGCCCTCGACGGCGAGGCGTCGGTGGTCTACGGGGCCCGCTCCTACGGCGGCCACGCGGCCTACTCGTTCTGGTTCGTCCTCGGGAACAAGATGGTGGCCCTGTGGGCCAGCATGCTCTTCGACGCCTGGCTCACCGACGTCGAGACCTGCCTCAAGCTGGCCCCCACCGCCCTCTGGCGCGAGGTCGACATCCGCAGCTCGGGCTTCGGCATCGAGGCCGAGGTCACCGGCAAGCTCCTGGCTCGCGGCGAGCGCATCTTCGAGGTGCCCATCTCCTACCGGGCCCGGGGCCGCGAGGAGGGCAAGAAGATCGAGTGGACCGACGGGGTCGAGGCCCTGTGGATCCTGCTCAAGATCCGCCTGCGCCGCTCCCGTCGCAGCCCCCGCTGAGGCCGCCCCCGCTCAGCCCGGCAGCTGCACCGGCGGGGTCACGATGACCTCGGTGGGCAGGAACAGCACGATCATGTCGGTGATGTCGGCGCTGATGTCCTCGGGCAGGTCCGGGTTCGCCAGCAGGACGCCCAGCAGGTTGCCGCCGGTCCGCACCGACTCCGCCTCGGTGACCAGACCCTCCTCCTCGAGGCGGGACGCGGCCCGCTCCTCCAGCCGGTCGTAGCGCGCCCGCTCGGTCGGGGTCCGGGGGTCGGCCCGGGCCACCACCTCGGCGCCGGGAAGGGCCCGGGCCCGGGCGATGGCGGCATCGCCCGACATGACCCAGATGACGGCGTCGACGTCGTCCTCGGCCTTCACCCGATGGGGCTCGGCCGCGGCCGAGAACAGCGGCTCCACGCCGACGTCGTAGCCCCGGCGCTCCAGCTCGAGGACCATGCCGAAGCCCACGCCGCCCAGGCCGGCCGGGTCCTCCCAGCGCACGAGGTACGACGCGTCGGGGTCGAGGGCGGCGTCGGTGGGGCCGATGAGCTCGGCCATGGTGTCGGAGAACACCAGCCCCGACACCTCCGTGTGGCCGTAGCGCAGGCCGCCGGCCACCACGCCGACGAGCAGGCCGACGGCCAGGCCGCCGGCCACCAGGCGACGCCCGCCGTCGCCGGTGCGCTCCCGCAGCCCGGCGACCAGGTGGGCGCCGATGGCCAGGACCAGCAGCCCGCTCAGGATCCAGGTCCACTTGTAGAGGTAGACGAAGGCGGGCCCGAAGATGCGGCTGACGGCGAACCACGAGGCCACGAGGGACACGGCGAGGACGAGGTCGAGCGCCCGCCAGGTGGCGCCCAGCAGGCGCCGGGCCCAGAGGCCGGTGCCCACCCACGCGACGACCACCAGGGTGCCGATCACGGGGACGCCGCCCATCCACTCGGCGCCGCGGATCGGACCCGCCGTGGGGTCGAGCTGCAGGAGCAGCAGCTGGAGGGCCTTGGGCAGCCCGGCGTAGTCCCCGTCGGGGTGGCCGAAGGAGTAGAGGAGGATCGAGATGTTGCCGGGGTCGTTGGTGAGCTGGTCGTACAGGGGTGGCGCCCACAGGACCCCGGCGACCACGACGGCCCCTCCCAGCCAGGGGAGCAGGCCGGTGATGCCACCGTCGGACCGGGCCCGCCACGCGGCCCACGCCGCAGCCCCGCCGGCCACCGCGCAGAGGAGGAGGGCCGGGGGGGCGTAGCCGGCGTGGCACTGGACCACGTAGGACGCGGCGCCGGCGACGACCGGCAGCATCCCCCGGTGGCCGAGGAGCACCCCCCACGTGGCCACCACGAGCACCAGGTACCAGGTGAGGGCCATGGACGGGTTCCAGGGCTGGAGCATCACCTCGGGGCCGAAGCCGGCCAGGACGGCCACCGCCACCACCCCGACGCCGGCGGCGACGCGCCGTCCCCCGAGGCGGCGGGCGCAGGCCACGGCCACCGCCACGCCGGCCAGGTTGGTGGCCGCGACGGAGGCGTTCAGGGCCCACGACGAACCTCCCAGCAGCCGCCACAGGGGCCAGGTGGCCCAGAAGATCGCGGGCCCGGGGTGGTTGCCCTGGACGCCGCCCTCGCCGATGATGCGCCCGGCCGGGCCCACCAGGGGCGGGTGCGACCAGAACGAGAGCATCCGCATGTTGGCCTGGCCGAAGTCGCCCACCGGGTACCAGGTGTGCTGGGCGAGGATGGCCAGGCCGAGCCCGAGCACGAGGGCGGCCAGGACGAGGGGGAGCCACCAGAGCGCCTCCACCGGTCGGGCCCGCAGCAGGGCCACCCGGTCGGGGCGGGGCGCGGCGGCGTCGGCCGCCTCCGGCTCCGCTCCCGCCCGGGCCGTCGCCGCCTCGGGGGTCATGCCGGGGCGGCGGTGAGCTGCTTGCGCCCCAGCAGCAGGGCGGCGCCGTAGGCCAGGGCCACGATGATCAGCAGGTTGCGGTAGCCGGTGAGGAGGGCGGCGTACTCCAGCAGCCCGCCGACCATGCTGCCGATCAGGTTGGCGCCGAAGGCGGTCATCGAGCTGCTGGTCGCCTTGAAGCGCTGGGTGAAGATGAGGTTGGCGGTGAACACCGGGAAGAAGGCCAGGGTCACCGCGGCCAGGAAGCGGGGGACCACCGGGAGGTCGAGCAGGGTGGCCGGCGGGATCACGAAGGCGAGCACCAGGGCGGCCAGCAGCAGGAGGTAGAGCCGCTCCGGGCGTCGGAAGGTGACGCGGCGCGACACGGCCACCGCCAGCAGCACCGAGAGCAGGACGCCCACGAACACGAGCGCGTTCACGAGCCACGTGGTGCCGAAGTACAGGGCGAAGCCCACCACCCCCTTGGTCTCGAGGAGGAGGAAGGCCACACCCATGGCGAAGAGGTCGAGGTAGGTCCGCATGCCCCCGAGCCGGCCCCCGAGGAGGCGGACCGCGGCCAGCGAGAAGGCCAGGACCAGGGCCGCGGTGATGAGGTAGAGGCTCGGGATGCTGCGCTCGCGCAGGTAGGGGAAGGGGTGGTCGTCGGTGGCCGGCGCGGGGGCCGCGGTGGCCTCGGCGCCGGCCCAGATCGCGCTGTTCTCCCCGTTGCAGCTGATGGCGCCGGGGTCCTCCGAGGCGATGAGCACCGACAGGTTGAAGGCCCCGACCTTGGTGACGCAGGGCGGGCTGCCGAAGGCCTGCTCGAGGGTGTTGGCGTAGCGATCGACCAGCCAGTCCTCGCGGTAGAAGTTGTACATGGCGAACACGCCGCCGGGGGCCAGGCGGTCGCGAGCGGTCCTCGCCGCCTCCTCGGTGAAGAGGTACGACTCGAGGCGCACCGACGAGGCGCCCTGGACGAGGGTGAGCGAGTCGGGGAGGGCGAGGAGGATCTTGTCCCACGTCTCGTCCGAGCGCTCCAGGTAGGCCCGGCCGTCGTCGATGTGCACGTCGACCCGGGGGTCGGTCCAGGGGTCGTCGGGGTGGTTGTCCCGGGCCAGGTCGACGAGGCGCTGGTCGATCTCGACCGCGTCGACCTCGCTGGCCCCCCGGCGCAGGGCGGAGGCCACGTCGTTGCCCGACCCGGCCCCGATGACCAGGGTGCGGCCCCCCTCGGGTTCGGCGATGTTCTCGTAGACCCGCTCGTAGAGGGCGTTGTCCTCGGTGGGGATCTGGGCCCAGTGCGGGCTCTGGTTCACCGTGGTGGTGATCCCGCCGGCGCTGTTCTCCTCGTACTGGATCCGGTAGTACGGCGACCAGACCACGTCGTCGTGGGTGGCCTCGATCCCGAACGGCACCAGCAGGGCCAGCAGCCCCACCGCCGCGACCACCGGCTTCCAGGTGGGTCGGGGGGACACGGTGAGGGCGACGACGGCGGCGATGACGACGCCCCACACGATGGGGCGGGCGCCGAGGAACGACAGGCCGGTGAAGGCGACGATGCCGGCCACGCTGCCGATGAGGTCGAGCTTGTAGGCCTGGAGGGGTGCGAAGCGCCCGAAGGTGCGGGCCACGCCGTCGCCGATCGCGGCCAGCACCGCGGCCACCGCCACGAACAGGATGACCAGCACCAGCTCGCGGGGGATGGGGCTCTTGGGCTCGATGGTGTCGAAGAAGATGAGGCCCTCGGTCTTGACCTCGAGGGGGACCGGGAAGAGCTGGACGTAGAGGACGAGGCCACCGAGCAGCAGCGGGGCGAAGGGGTACAGCGGCCGGCCACCCCGCCCGGCCCAGAGGAACCCGAGCCCGATCCCGAGGAAGCTGCCCAGCAGCACGAAGTTGGAGAAGTAGCTGAGGTAGAAGACCTCGGCGCCGAGCCAGCGGATCAGCGCCAGCTCGGTGAAGAGCATGAGGAAGGTGAGCAGGACGAGCCGGGCGCGCGGGCCGACCAGGCCCTCCCGCGTGGGCTCGTCGCCGGGCGCCTCGGGGTCCGCGGTGAGGTCGACGGTCCCGGACATGACCGCCCGACAGTAGCGTTCACCCCGCGCGGATTCGGAACCACCCGGCCCGCGGCGCAGGGGTGCCGGGCCGCCGGGGCGCCAGGGCCGCGGCGGTAGTGTCGCCGCCCATGCACGCCATGGTGCTCGTCCCGACCTACGACGAGGTGGAGAACGTCGAGCGCATCGTGCGGGCCGTGCGCGCCGCCGTGCCCGACGCCTCTGTCCTGGTCATCGACGACGCCAGCCCGGACGGCACCGCGGACGTGGCCGAGGCGGTGGCCGAGGACGTGGGCCAGGTCGACGTGCTGCGCCGGGCCGGCAAGGACGGCCTGGGCAACGCCTACCGGGCCGGGTTCGCCCACGCCATCGCCCTCGGCTTCGACGTGCTCGTCACCCTCGACGCCGACTTCTCCCACGACCCCGCGGTGATCCCCCGCCTGCTGGCCGAGGTCGAGGCCGGCGCCGACCTGGTCGCCGGGTCCCGCTACGTGCCCGGCGGCAGCACACCCAACTGGCCGCTGCACCGGCAGGTCCTGTCGCGCTACGGCAACCGCTACACGTGCTGGGTGCTCGGCCTCGACGTCAGCGATGCCACCTCGGGGTTCCGCGCCTACCGGTCCTCGATGCTCGAGTCGATCGGCTACGACACCACGCGCGCCAACGGCTACGCCTTCATGACCGAGCTGGCCTTCCGGATCGCCGGCGCCGGCGGCACCGTCGCCGAGGTGCCCATCGAGTTCCGGGACCGGGTGCGGGGCACGTCCAAGATGTCCTGGCGGATCATCGTCGAGTCCATGGCGCGGGTGACGGTCTGGGGGCTGCGGGAGGCGGTGCGCCCGGGTCGGCGCCGGACCCGCGCCACGTCCCCGTGAGCGACGCCCCCGCCGGGTCCCGGGCCGGGGCGCGCGCCAGGGTCCGCGGCGGGGTGGCCCGGGTCCGCGACGACCGGGGCCTGCTCGGCATCGCCCTCGCCGCTGCGGTCGGTGGGGTCCTGCGGGTGGCGGCGGTGCTCTACGCGGCCCGCACCCCGGAGGGCCTGTTCGACCCCGCCCGCTACGCGGGCTACGCCCACGGCATCGCCGCCGGCCGGGGCCTGGTGGAGCCGCTGACGGGCCAGCCCACGGCCTACTTCCCCCCGGGCTACCCCTACGTCCTCGGCGCCATCGACGCGGTGCTGCGCCACACGCCGCTCACCGACGACCTGGCCCTGGTGGCAGGGCTGGTGCAGGCCGTCCTCGGCGTCGGGGCCGTGGTGCTCACCGGGCTGCTGGCCCGGCGCCTGGCGTCGCCGGCGGCGGGGGTGGTGGCCGCGGCCATCGTCGCCGTCTACCCCAACCTGGTGCTGCACACCGCGACGCTGCTGAGCGAGACGCTGAGCATCACGGTCCTGCTCGGCTTCCTGGTCGCCCTCGTGCCGCCCGGCTCCGGGCGCTGGCCCGGGCCCGTCGACCGCCGCCGCCTGGTGGCCGCCGGGGTGCTGTTCGGGGCCCTGCTGCTGGTCCGGCCCGTCGCCGGCGGGGTGGTCGGGGCCGCGGTGGTGGCCTGGGTCGTGGCCCGGGAGGGGTGGCGCCGCACCCTGGAGCGCACCGTGCTGGTGGTGGGCGTGGGGCTGCTGTGCCTGGCCCCCTGGACGGTGCGCAACCTCGTCCGCATGGACGCCTTCGTCCCCCTGTCGACCAACACCGGCGACAACCTCTGCATCGGCCACGCGCCCGGCGCCACGGGGGGCTTCGCGGCCCCGCCCGGGTGCGACACCGGCACCGGGGTGCAGGACGGTCCCGCGGCCGAGGTGGCCGCCAACGACGAGAAGACCAGCCGGGGGCTGCGGTTCCTGCGGGAGGGCTGGGGCGACGAGCCGGGCCTGGTGGTCGACCGCTTCCGCATCCTGGTCGAGCGCGACGACGACTCCCTGCGGGCCCTGCAGTCCTACGGCCTCGACCCGTGGGCCATCGGCGACGACTACGCGGCCAAGGCCCGGGTGCTCGACTGGTCCTGGTTCGCGGTGGGCGCGCTCGGCGCCGTGGGCCTGGTCCGCCTGGCGTGGAGCCGTCGGGGCGAGCAGCTGCTCCTGCCCCTCGCCACCCTGGCGGTGCTGGCCGCGCCGCTGGTCACCTTCGCCGACTCGCGGTTCAAGGTGCCGGTGGTGCCCCTGCTGGCGGTGGGCGCCGCCGCCCTGCTCACCTGGTCGGGGCCGGTCGCCCGCGACGGCACCTGACGCCCGGCGTCACGACCCACCCACGCCCGTGGAGCACTGCGCTCGCCCTCCAGGCACCTCGTGACGCACCCTCTCAGGCGTCGGTGACGCCCCGCTCGGCCCGGACCTTCTCGGTGTCGGCCCGGGCGATGACCGGGGCGTCGCGCCCGGTGCCCTTGGGGGTGGGGCTCTTGGCCGTGGAGGTCTCCGAGAGGGTCTCGTGGTACTCCTCCTCCACGTTCACCTCCCAGATGTCGTGGCCGGCACCGGTGACGATGTTCTCCACGGTGAGCATGGCCGTGAACATGGAGTGGTCCTGGTTGTTGTACCGGAACATGCCGTTGCGACCCACCGGGTGGACGTTGGGCGCGTGGCGCTCCAGCCAGCGGCGCAGCACACCCACGTTGGCCTGGTAGTGCTCGTCGTAGGTCGGGTAGGCCTTGGGCATCCGCACCACGTAGCCGCCCTCCACGCGGGACGGCTCGACCAGGTCGAGCGCGGCCAGCTCGCGCTTGCCCTGCTCGACGAGGTCCTCGTCGGCCGAGGTCCACATGCGGTCGCCCTCGAAGACGAAGTACTCGAGGCCGAGCACGTTGCGGCCCTCCTTGACCAGGTAGGGCGACCAGGAGCCGAAGTTCTGGATGCGGCCCACCTCGACGGCGGGGTCGTGGACGTAGATCCAGTTGTCCATCCAGGGGACGTCGTCGCCGGGCACCACCAGCGCGACGGTGAGGAAGTCGCGGAAGGAGAGGTCGGCGGCGGCCTGGCGCACCTCGTCGGGCACCGGCGGGTCCATGGCCTGGAGCAGCTGGGAGATCGGCATGGAGGAGATGACGTGGCCGGCGGGGACGGTGGTCTCCCGGCCGTCGGCGTCGACCGAGGTGACCTCGGTGGCCAGGCCGTCGGCGTGGCGGATCCGGGTGACCCGCTGGCCCATGCGCACCTCGGAGCCCTGGGCCTCGACCTTGTCGCGGCAGACCTCCCACATCATCCCGGGCCCGTACTTGGGGTACTGGAACTCCTCGATGAGGCTGGCGATGTCCTTCTGGTTCCGCTTGGGCAGCAGGGCGTTGACGATGGCCTTGCCCAGCGACAGCTCCTTGATGCGCTGGGCGGCCCAGTCGGCGGGCATGGAGCTGACCGGCACGCCCCAGACCTTCTCGGTGTAGGTCTTGAAGAAGGTGCGGTAGAGGCGCCAGCCGAAGCGGGCCACCAGCCAGCCCTCGTAGTTGGTCTGGTCCTTCGGCGGCCGGACGCGGGCCCAGGCGTAGGAGGCCACGCAGCGCACGGCCTCGACGGGCCCCAGGTTCTTCAGGGCGTTGGAGGCCTTGAGCGGGTAGTCGAAGAACTTGCCGTCGTAGAAGATGCGGCTCTTGCGGGGCCGGAGCAGGAAGTCCTCGTCGGGGAGGATCTCGTGCCACAGGTCCTCGACCTCGGTGACCTTGGTGAAGAACCGGTGGCCGCCGATGTCGAAGCGCCACCCGTCGCGCTCGGCGGTGCGGCTGATGCCGCCCACGACGCTGTCGGACTCGAGGATGGTCGAGGCGATGCCGTACTTGTGGAACTGGTAGGCCGCGGTGAGGCCGGCCGGACCGGCCCCGATCACCACGACGTCCTGGACGTCCGGGACGGCGGTGGTCTCGTCGGGTGCGGTGCTCTCGTCGCTCATGGGGCGGGTGGTGCCTCTCTGGCTCTCGGGGGAGGACCTCCCCGGGCACGGCGGCGCCGCGGCCGGTGAGGGACCGAGAAGTAGGGTGCGGACGTCATGGCCAGCCGTCCCGCGGACATCCCGGCGACACTGCCGACCGACCGGACCGAGGGTACTCGCGCCGCTCCGGCCCGCCGGTATTTCCCGTGCTTCGAGGGGCTGCGGGCCCTGGCCGCCGGGGCGGTGGTCGTCTACCACTCGGTCACCCTGGCCGGCCGCGACGCCGGCGGCGCCCTGTACACGCCCGTCGCCGTGCTCGACATGGGCGTGTCGGTCTTCTTCGTCATCTCGGGGTTCCTGCTCTACCGCCCGTTCGTGGCCGCCGCGGCCGAGGGCCGCCCCGCCCTCGGCCCGCTGCGGTTCTGGTGGCGGCGCGTCCTGCGCATCGTCCCGGCCTACTGGCTCGCCCTGTCGGTGCTCTGGGCCCTCGGGTGGGTCGAGCTGGGGACCCAGCCGTGGCGCTACTACCTGTTCCTCCAGATCTACGACGCCTACACGACCCTCGGCGGCATCGTCCCGGCCTGGAGCCTGAACACGGAGATGAGCTTCTACCTCTTCCTGCCCCTGTGGGCCTTCCTCGTCCGACGGGTCCTGGGGCGGGGGCGGCCGACCTTCACCCTGGAGGCCGGCGGGGCGGTGGCCCTCATCGCCCTGGCCTACGTCTCCCGTGCGGTGATGACCGGCATCGACCGGGTGTGGGCGGTCAGCGACACGGGTCAGGAGGTCACCATGCGGGCCGTGTCGTTCTCCTGGCTGCCCAACACCATCGACCTCTTCGGCCTGGGCATGCTCGTCGCCGTGCTCTCGGTGTGGGCCGGCCACGACGACCGCCTGCGCCGCCGTCTCGACCGCCTGGCCCAGCCCGCCGGCCTGTGGTGGGTCGCCGCGGTCGCCGGGTGGATGGGGTTCGCCTACGGGTGGGGCGAGCCCAGCCTCAACGGCGGCTACCAGGGGGGCTACTGGCAGGTCCGCCAGGCCGCCTTCGGGTTCGTGGCCGTGTGCCTGCTGGTGCCGGCCGTGTTCGGTGACCAGGACCGAGGCGTGATCCGCCGCGGTCTGCGCTCCCGTCCGGTCGTGTGGGTCGGGGCCCTCTCCTACGGGCTGTACCTGTGGCACCTCGACCTGCTCCAGCAGATCCCCGGCTGGTTGGGGCGTCCTGCGGCCGACGTGTCGATCGTCGTGCTGGTGGCCGGGGCCTTCGGGCTCGGCCTGGCCGCGGCTGCGGCCAGCTGGTACCTGCTGGAGAAGCCGCTCCAGGCCCTGCGACGCGACGGGCCCGCCGTGTCGGTGGTGCCGCCCGAGGTCCGATCGGGCGACGCCGGCGCCCTGGTGCGGAGCTGAGGACCGGGGCGGCCCCCGGGGTCGTCGGCGCGTGACGAGGGTCACCGGCGGGCGATGCGCGGGCCGGCGGGGCGGCTCACCTACCGTGCGGCCGTGACCGACCACGCCCCCCCGGCCCCGGTGGACGACCCCGCCCGCCGCGCCGACGCCGGTCACCGATGGGACCCGTGGCCGGTCGTCCCGGTGCCGCCCCTGCGCCCGCGCTGGGGGAGGGCCCTCGACCTGGTGGGCCTGGCCGTGGTGGCAATCCTGGGCGTCGGGCTGCGGGTCGTGCAGCGCTCGCCGCTGTGGCTCGACGAGGCCCTCAGCGCCAACATCGCGTCGCTCCCGCTGGGCGACATCCCCGGCGCCCTCGAGCGCGACGGGCACCCGCCGCTCTACTACGTGCTGCTCCACGTCTGGCAGGACGTGGTGGGCGAGGGCGACACCGCCGTGCGCCTCCTCTCCGCCGTGCTGGGCCTGGCCCTGCTCCCCCTCGCGTGGGACGCGGCCGGGCGCATCGGCGGTCGGCGGGCGGCGTGGGCCGCGGTCCTGCTGGTCACCCTCAACCCGTTCGTGCTGCGCTACGCCACCGAGGCCCGCATGTACGAGCTGGTGATGGTGCTGGCCCTGGGCGGGTGGCTGGTGGCCGACCACGCGCTGCGGCGTCCCGACCTGCCCCGGCTGGCCGGCCTGGCCCTCATCACCGCGACCCTGCTGTGGACCCACTACTGGGGCCTGTGGCTCTGTGCGGCGGCCGGGATCGGGCTGCTCGTCCGGGCCTTCCTCGCCCACCGTCGGGGCCAGCCCGTGCGCCGCGCCGCCTCGCTGAAGGTGGCCGGCGCCCTGGTGGCCGGGGGCGTGCTGTTCCTCCCGTGGGTGTCGACCCTGCTCTACCAGTCGGCCCACACCGGCACCCCGTGGGCCGAGCCCGCGGTGCCGACCGAGGTCGCGGCGGTGTCCCTCGTCGACCTGGGGGGCGGGGCCGCGGGCGAGTCGATCCTCCTGGCGATGGGCCTGGTGCTGCTGCTGGCCCTCGGGCTCTTCGCCGCGCCCGGCACCGGCACCCGCATCGAGCTCGACCTCCGCACCCGCCCGGAGGTCCGGCGCCTCGCCATCCTGGTCGTGGCCACGCTGCTGGTGGCCATGGTGGTCTCCTACGCCGCCCACGCGGCCTACGCCACCCGCTACTTCGCGGTGGTGGCGCCGCTCGCCCTGGTCCTGGCGGGCGTCGGCGCGGCCCGGATCGGCGGTGCGGTGTCGTTCCGCATCGTGCTGGCCGGCGTGCTCCTGCTGGGCACGGTCTCGGCCGTGCGCGCCGCGGTGAGCCGGCCCCGCACCCAGTCCCGCGAGGTGGCCGAGGCCGTCGAGGAGGCCGCGGCCACCACCGGGCCCGGCGCCCTCGTCCTCATCTGCCCCGACCAGCTGGGCCCGGCGCTCTCCCGCGAGCTGCCCGACGACGTGGAGGCGGTCACCTACCCCCGCTTCGAGTCCCCCGACCTGGTCGACTGGGTCGACTACGAGGACCGCCTGGCCCAGGCCTCGCCCCAGGACTTCGCCACCGAGGCCCTCGACCGGGCCGGCGACCGCCCCATCTGGCTGGTGTGGTCGGGCACCTACCGGACCCACGAGGGCACCTGCGAGGAGGTGGCCAACACCCTCCAGGGCGCCCGCCCCGACGGCACCGCGGTGGTGCTGGCCGAGAGCGCGGCCTACGAGCAGGAGAACGCCTACCTGTACCCGGCCCCGGCCCCCTGAGCCCGGGGCGGGCCGTCGGCCCCGGCCGCTCAGTCCTTGAGGGCCACCGCGTTGGGCGTCACGTTCATCTTGGGCACGTAGTCCTCGTCGGCCACCTCGCGCTGCTCGCCGCCGAGGTGGGCGCGCAGGTCGGTGCGACAGGTCGGGCAGGGCCCGTAGGTGGCCTGGCCGACCTGGTCACCGCAGCGGGGGCAGGCGAAGGAGAGGTCCCCGGTCGGGGCCTCCGGGGGCACCTGGGCGGCACGCCAGGGCTCGGGCGGGAAGTCGTCCGGGGGAGGGCTGGCGGGGGAGGGCACGGCCCCGAGCATCGCAGATCGCACCCGCCCACCGGTGCTCCCCAGGACGTGGCGGGTGATCCACCGGAGATCCACAGGTCCCGCCCCTTCCTCCCCACAGCGCGGTCGTCGTACCGTCGCCCCATGGCGCACTTCGAGGTGACCCTCCGGGACCGGACCGTGGAGAGCGTGGGCGACGCCGACGCCTACCAGCAGGAGGGTCCCATGACCACGTTCTTCCGCACCGACGGTCGGGCGACGGTGGACTCCTGGGCCACCCGCGTGGCCAGCGTCCGGACCGCCGAGGTGCTGCTGATCCGCCGGGCCGGCGAGGTCACCGGCCCGGTCGCCGCCATCCGCAGCGCGTGACCGCCCGGCGGCGCCGGGCCCCGACGGGCGGGGGAGCGGCTCAGGGGCCCGCGGTGGTCGGCTCGAGGGTCAGGCCGACCAGGCGCACCACCCGGCCCCGCTGGGGGCGGAACTCCTCCAGCAGGCCCTCGGTGTCGAACGGCTCCACGCCCGGACCCGAGAGGAGCGCCACCACCGCGGCCCGGTGGTGGGCGTCGACGACGGGCAGGGCGTCGGGCGCGCCCAGGGCGGTGGACCGGGCGTGGTCGACGGCGTCGGCGCCCAGCCCGGCGATGCCCCTCAGGCGGTCGACCACGCCGTCGGGCGGCTCCCCGCCCACCAGCTCGAGGCGGGGGGCGTGGGACGCGATGCGCCGCACCTCGTCGGCCCGGTGCTGCTCCAACCCGAGGACGTGGAGCTCGTAGGGCTCCGACGCGGCCAGCCGGCGCGGCGCCGGCGGGAGCCGCAGGCCCCCGGGCCCGGGGGCGTCGTCGCCCAGCGCCTCGACCAGCAGCGACCACGACCGGGCCGCCTCGAACGACGACACGCCCCGTTGGCACACGCCGACCACCGCCGCGTCGACGACCCGTGCCGAGCGGGCCAGCCGGAACCCGGGGAAGCGGGCGACCAGGTCACCCACGGGACCGTCGGCCCGCAGCTTCTCGGGGGCGTCGTGGACGCCGAGCAGCCCGGGCAGCAGGGCGGGGGCCCAGTCGGCGCCGTCGCCCCACGCCTCCACCTCGACCCGTCCGTCGACGGGGGTCAGACGGAGGGTGAGGGGCCCGGCGGGCGTGCGGGTGGCCCACGACCAGGACCCGTCGGGCGCGGCGCGCCAGCACGGGTCCGACACCCCGACGCGCAGCGGGGACAGGCTGCGGCCCAGGTCCAGGCCCGGGGGCGCGTCGGGGGAGTAGGTGCGAGGTGGGGCCACGGGGTTCGCCGTCGGGGGAAGCGTCCGAACTGCTGTTCGGACGGGCCAGTGTAGTGAGGGTCCGACGGGCCGGGCGCACCCGGGGGGGGGGGGGGGGGCTCCGGGCGTCGCCCCCTCCGTGCGGCAGGGAGGCGGCGGCCCGCGGGGTCGGGGGTGGGCGCGGCCGGGCCGGGGAGGCCGCGACGTCACGGCGGGGCGTCCCGGGTCCGGCGATGGTCGCCTCGTAGGATGGCCCGTTGTGCCGGTGCCGACCCCCGCCCTCTCCCGGCCCGATGCCGACGCCGGCGAGGCGGCCTCGGGCCGATCGGCCGCCGGGCCCGGGCTGATCGCCCTCGGGGCGGTCGCCGCGGTGGCCGTGGCCTGGGCCGCAGGGCGCTCCGGGGCCTCGACCACCGGGCTGGGACGGGCCCTGGGCCGCCTCGACGGGGGCATCGGCGTGCTGCTCGTCGGCGTCGGGGCGCTGGCCCAGCGCGGCGTGACCGACCGGGCCCTGTCGGGCGCTCCGGTCCGGCCCGCGTGGCGGGGCTGGCGGCGGCGGGTGCGCGACACCCTCGTGCCGTGGTGGCTGGTCGTCACCGTCGCCACCTTCCTCTACCCCCTGGTCGGCGGGGTCGTCCTGCAGCCGCCCCAGCCCACGTCGCTGGCCGACGCCTCCGCCCTCGCGGTGGCCGAGACGGCCTCGCTGCCGACCTGGATCGACGTGGTGCGGGACTGGCTCCTGCTGGCCCCGCTCACCCGACCGGTGGGCCGCGAGCTCCTCCCGCCCGCGTCCGCCGGCCGCCTCGGGTTGGGCTGGGTGGTGACCACCGTGGTGGTGGTCGCCCTGGTCCTGCCCCTGTGGGAGCGGGTGCTGCGGAGCCCGACGCTCGGGCCCGACCCCGTGGCGCGAGCCCGTGCGCGCCGGGATCGTGGTCGCCGGGGCCGGCCTCGCCGTCCGGCTGGTGGTCGCCGCGACCAGCGACCCCGTGGGGTGGGGGGCGGTGGCCCGCACCAGCCCCCCGGCCCAGCTCGACCTGCTGGGCGTGGGCCTCGTCCTCGGGGCCCTGGCGGCCGGGGCCCGTCACGGACGGGGTCCCCTGGTGGGTGCCGAGCGGGTGGTGCGCACCGCCGCGCCACGCCTCGGCGGCGTGGTGGCGCTCGCCCTGCTGGCGGGGGCGGCGGGGCCCGACGTGGGCACCACCATCGTCCCCCTCGGGGTGGTCGACACCGCGGTGGCACGCGTGGGGCTGGCCCTGGTGGGCGCGGCGGCCGTGCTGTGGGCGCTGCTCGTCGACCTCGAGGCCCCCCGCCGGTGGTGGACCGACGCGGTGGCCGCGGTGGGCGGCGTGGGGCGGACCGCGGCCGGCACCGCGCTGCTCGCCGTCCCCCTGGCCACCGAGCTGTGGGTCACCCGCGCCGGTGGCCCGCCCGGCACCCAGCGCCTCGGGCCCATGGTGCTGGTGACCGTGGCCGGCTCGCTCGTCGCCGGCGTGGCCGTCGCCGCCCTGCTGCGGCTGGCCTTCGGGGCCGACCTGCGCCGCCCCCTGACCCGCCTGTCGGCCGGGCTCGCAGTCATCACCAGCGGGGCCCTGGCCTGGCGCCTGCTCACCCTGGTGTCGATCAACCGCACCAACCCCAGCGGCGGCGACCCGTTCTACTACCACCACCAGGCCAACATGCTGGCCGATCGGGTGGGCTACTCGGAGCCCTTCCGCTGGGTCGACCAGGGCCTCGCCGTGCCCTCGGCCATCCACCCCCCGCTGCTGTCGTCGTGGCTGGGCGTGGGCTCGGCCCTGGGGATGCGCACCTTCCTCGCCCACAAGTCGCTCACCGCGGTGCTCAGCGTCGGGGTCGTGGTGGTCGCGGCCCTGATCGCCCGGCGGCTGGTGGGCGACCGCGCCGCCCTCATCACCGCCGTGCTGGTCGCGGCCTACCCCAACCTGTGGGTGATCGACGGGGCCCTCTGGCCCGAGGGCGTCTACACCACCATGTCGCGCGCTGGCGGTGCTCGCCGCCTACCGGTGGTGGGAGCGACCGGACCTGCGCCGGGCCGCCCTCCTGGGCCTGGCCATCGCCGGTGCCGCCCTGGCCCGGGGCGAGGCGTTGTTCCTCTTCCCACTGCTCGTCGCGCCCCTGGTGCTGCTGCGCCGGGGTGTCGACCTGCGCCGCAAGGTCGCGGCGGGGGCGGTGGCGGGCGTCTGCGGCCTGGCCCTGCTGGCGCCGTGGACGGTGCGGAACCTGGCCGCCTTCGACCAGGTTGTGACCCTGTCGACCAACAGCGACGAGGTCCTCTACTACGCCAACTGCGCCGACAGCTACGGGGTGGAGGAGGACGCGGTCCAGCCTCCCGACGCCCCCGCCGCCAACCCGGAGTTCCTGGGCTACTGGTCGTTCAACTGCCAGCAGCGGGAGCGGGCCCGGGCCGGGATGCCGGTCACCGACCCGGCGCGGGCGGCGCTCTACCGCGAGTGCCTGGGCGACCTCTGGACCCCCGAGCTCGAGGGCGTCGTCCCCGGCGAGCCGCCCGGCAACGAGGCCGACAAGGCCAAGTACTGGCGCTGCCTCGGCATCGACTTCGCCAAGGAGCACGCCGACCGCCTGCCGATCGTGGCCCTGGCCCGCATCGGGCGCGAGCTCGACGTCTACCGGCCCGACCAGTCGCTGGAGATCCTCTCGGTCGAGGGCCGGCCCGAGGGCGCGGCCCGCCTCGGACGGGTGGCGTGGTGGGTGCTGGCGCCGGTCGGGGTGCTGGGGTGGCTGGCGCTGCGACGTCGCCGGGTGCTGGTCTACCCCCTCGTGTCGCTCGGTCTCATGGTGCTGGTCACCACCGTCTACGCCTACGGCGCGGTGCGGTTCCGCACGCCCCTCGAGCTGGCCCTGCTGGTCGGGGCCGGTGTCGTCGGCGACGCCGTGGTGGCGCGCCTGCGCCCCGACGCCGCCGCGGCCGACGTCCCCAACCGACCGGCGGAGCCGACGCCGTGACCGCCACCGTGCCGCCCGGTGTGGCCCGCGACCTCGACACGCCGGCGCCGTCCGACCCGCCCCGGCGCTGGCCCGGTGCCGTGGTCGGCGCCCTGGCCCGCCTGGTCGAGGGCCGCCGGGGGACGGTCCTCGCGGTGGTGCTGGTGGCCCTGGGCGTGGCCCTGCCCCTGCCCACGCTGTTCCACTACCAGGGCCCGCCGATGGAGGAGGGCTTCATGCTCGTCTTCCCGGAGCGGGTGCTGGACGGCGACCTGCCCAACCGCGACTTCCTCCACCTCTACGGGCCCGGGAGCCTCTGGGGCCTGGCCGCCTGGTTCCGGGTGGCGGGCACGACGCTCGCCTCCGAGCGGGTGTACGGCCTGGTCCAGCACCTCGGGATCATCTTCGGGCTCTTCGCCCTCGCCCTGCCGTGGGGTCGCCGGGTCGCCACCGCCTGCGGTCTCCTGGGCGTGCTGCTGGTCGTCACCCCGATCGGGCTCACCGCCCTGGCCTGGAACGGTGCCGTCGCCCTCGCCGTCGTGGGTGCGGCCCTGGCCCTGCGGGGGGCCGACGCCCTCGACGCGGGCCGGCCCCGGGCGCGGGCCTGGCTGGTCGCCGGCGGCGTCGTGCTCGGCCTGTCGCTGCTGTGGCGCCCGGACCTGGTGGTGGGCGTGGGCCTCGCCCTCGTCGCCCTGGGGTGGCGGCGGTGGCGGCGCGAGCTGGTGGCTCCCGTCGCCCTGGGCCTCGTCGTGGGCGTGGCGCCGATCGTGGTGCACCTGGCGACGGCCGGGCTCGGCCCGTCGATCGAGGGCATGTTCCTCCAGCCCGTCTTCGAGCTGCGGGGCGGCCGCCACCTGCCCATCCCCCCGTCGTGGGGCCACCTCGACGGCGCCCTGGCGGCGGTGGCCCAGCTGCGGGTGCCGGGCTGGCCGCTTCCCATGCTGGCCCCGTCCCAGCAGGTCACCCTCTGGTTCCTGGCCCTGCCGGTGGCCGCCTCCTTCGTGCTCGGCACCGGCGTGGTCGCCCTCCGACGGGAGCCGGGCCGGGCCACGCAGCCGGGTGCTGCTCGTCGTCGGCGCCCTCGGCGTCGGGCTGCTGCCCCAGGCCCTCCAGCGACCCGACACCACCCACCTGGCGTGGGTGTCGTGCGTCCCGCTGGTGTTCCTGCCCTCGGCCCTGGCCCAGTGGGGCCGGTGGTGGCGCGAGCGTCGGGGCCCGGATCGGCGTCCCGTGCCGAGCTGGGTGGTGCCCACGGCCGCCGCCCTCGTCCCGCTGCTGGCGGTGGTGCTGGTCCTGCCCGCCTTCACCGCCCGGACCTGGGTCGACCTCACCCGTCAGAACCTGCGGGGCGACTACTTCGGGTGGGCGGTGCGCAACGGCGACCGCACCTTCTACCTGGGCTCGCCCGACATCGCCGCCGGGGCCCAGCAGGTCACCGACGACCTGGCTGCCCGCATCGAGCCCGGCGACCGTCTCCTGGTGGGCACGGCCGACCTGCGCAAGACCCCCTACAGCGACGCCTACTTCTACTTCCTGTTCCCCGAGGCGGTCCCGGCCACCCGCTACATCGAGATGGACCCGGGCATCGCCAACGCCCCCGACTCGGGCCTGGCCGACGAGGTCGCCTCGGCCGACTAGCTGATCCTCTCCCACGTGTGGGACTCCTGGGACGAGCCCAACGACTCCCGCGTGCTCGGCTCCGATGCCCCCAACCAGGTCGTGGCCGACCAGTTCTGCCCCCTCGGCCCCACCGACGCCTCCTACACCTCTACGAGCGCTGCTGACCGCCCCCCTCGCGCCCCGCGTCGCCCCGATCCCCCGCGGGCGGGGTGGAACTGGTCAGTCCTGGCGGTGCTCTGGCGCCGAGATCCCTGACCAGTTCGCAACGGACGGCGAAGTGGTCAGTCCTGGCGGTGCTCTGGCGCCGAGATCCCTGACCAGTTCGGGGGGGATGGCGGCGTCTGGCGTGGCCCGCTGGCGGTCGCTGTCACAGGGCCGTGGTTGGCTCGGGTCATGGACCCCCGCGACGTCCGACTCGCCACCCTCGCCGACGGCCAGCACGGTCTCGTGACCGATGCCCAGGCCCTCGGCATCGACGACATGACCCCGGACGCCTGGCGTCATCGGGTGCGCCGGGGCGACTGGCAACGTGTCGCCCGCAGCGTGGTGCGACGCCCGGGCGCACCACCGACCGACGCGCAGCGAGCGTTGGCGGCCGTGTTGTCGGCGGGTCCGTCGTCCTACCTGTCCCACCACTCCGGGGCCGCCTGGTGGGGGTCTCGCGCCTTTCGCCTGGCCCCCTTCCAGGTGATGTCCCTGCGGACCCGCCAGACGTCGACGTCCCTCGCCCGGTTGCACTTCCCCCGCCACCTCCCGGACCCCTTCGCGACCGTCCTCGACGGGGTGCCGGTCGTGCGGCCGGCGCTGCTGCTGCTGCAGATGGCGGCCCTGGTCCCCGCCGGGCAGCTCGCTCGGATGCTCGACGACCTGTGGAGCCGGCGGCTGCTGTCGGGACCGTCGGTCCGCGCCGAGCTCGCACCCCTGATGCACCGGGGGCGACCCGGGACGGTGGCCCTGCGGGACCTCCTCGACTCGCTGCCCGACGACCACGTGCCGGCGGCCAGCAACCTGGAGCGCCGGTTCGCGCAGATCCTGGCCGACTTCGACCTGCCCGTCATGCGCCGGCAGGTCGACCTCGGCGACCAGGAGCGGTGGTGCGGGCGGGTCGACTTCCTGTCGTTCGACCTCCCCGTCATCGTGGAGGTCGACAGCGATCGGTACCACGCGGCGCTCACCGACCAGGTGGCGGATGCCGCACGCCGGGACCTGCTGGAGCAGGCCGGCTTCGAGGTGGTGCAGGTCCCTGAGTTCGAGATCTGGCATCGCCCTGCGGCGGCGGCTGACCGCGTCCGCCGCGCCCGCTGGCGAGCACGGGCCGCGGCCTGAGCGATCCGCCGCGCTCGGGTGCGACACAGCTGCTCCGCAGCCGAAGTGGTCAGGCCTGGTGGTGTCCTGGCGCCGGGATCCCTGACCAGCTCGCGACGGGCGGCGAAGTGGTCAGGCCTGGTGGTGTCCTGGCGCCGGGATCCCTGACCAGCTCGGGAGGAGGGAGCAGTTCGGGAGGGGGGGGACCTGCTCGGGAGGCGGGTCCGGGGGCCGGGTCAGGCGTCGGCGTCTCCGGTGGCGACCTGGCGGGCCCAGGCGTAGTCGGGCTTGCCGCTGGGGGAGCGGGAGACCTGCGTCGACCAGGACCAGGGCCCGGGGGAGCTTGTAGCCGGCCAGGTGGTCGGCGGCCGCGGCCCGCAGGCCCTCGAGGTCGACCTCGGCGCCGGGGCGGACCGCCACCACGGCGACCACCTCGTTGCCGAAGCGCTCGTGGGGCCGGCCCACCACCAGGCAGTCGGCCACGCCGGGGTGGTGGGCCAGGGCCAGCTCGACCTCCTCGGCGAACACCTTCTCCCCGCCGGTGTTGATGCAGGCCGCCTCCCGCCCCAGCAGCTCGATGGCGCCGTCGGCCCGCCACCGGGCCCGGTCGCCGGCCACCGAGTACCGGGTGCCCTCGACGGTCGGGAAGGTGGCCTCGGTCTTGACCGGGTCGCCGAGGTAGCCCAGCGGCACCCGGCCGGCCTGGGCCAGCCAGCCCACCTCGTCGTCGCCGGGGGAGAGGACCCGGGCGCGGTCCTCGTCGACCACGACGGTCGACGGCCTCGGGGACGAAGGTGCCGGTGGTGGCCGCCGCGGTCCCCGACGACGTGGTGACGGCCTGGCGCCCGGTCTCCGACGACCCCAGCACGTCGACGATGGTGACCCCCGGGACCAGCTCCAGCAGGGCCTGCTTGACCGGGGCCGACAGGATCGTCCCCCCGGTGAGGAGGTGGCGCAGCGACAGGTCCACGGGCCGGGCCCGCAGCTCGTCGACCAGCGGTCGGGCGAAGGCGTCGCCCACCAGGAGCAGGGCGGTGGCGCCCTCCCGGGCGCAGGTGGCCACCACGTCGCCGGCGTCGTAGCGGTCGGTGACGTCCTGGACCAGCACGGTGCCCGCCCGACAGCCACGCGCTCAGGGCGTTCCAGTGCGCCGCGCCGTGCATGAACGGCGCCGCCGGGAGGGTCCGCAGCACCTGGTCGCGCGCGGCCCGCTCCACCACCTCGTCGAGGTCGGGGGTGATGCCCAGGCAGGTCGCGGCGAAGTCGGCCTGGCGCCACAGCACGCCCTTGGGACGGCCCGGTCGTGCCCCCGGTGTAGAGGATGTAGCGGTCGTCGCCCGACCAGCCCGGGTCCGCCGGTGCCGGTGCGGCCGCGGCGAGGGCCTCCTCCAGGTCGAGGGCGCCCGGCAGCAGCGAGCCTCTCCGTGCCGTCGTCGGCCCGCAGCAGCAGACGGGGCGGGGTGGGCATGAGGGCCACCGCCTCGGCCAGCACCGGGGCGAAGCGACCGTGGTAGATCACCGCGGCGGTGGAGGCGTCGGCCAGGATGCCGGCCACCTCCTCGGCCGTGTAGCGCCAGTTGACGTTGAAGGCGGCCGCCCGGGCCCGGGCCGCGCCGACCATGCCCTCGAGGTACTCGTTGCCGTTGAGCAGGTAGAGGGCCACGTGGTCGTGGGGCGACTCCCAGCCCTCGGTCGCGGGCGCGTCGGCGAGGCCGACGTCGTGGTCGGCCAGCACCGTGGCGAGCCGGGCGGTGCGGTCGGCCTCCTCGCCCCAGGTCCAGGTCCGACCCCGCCACACGAGGGCGGGTCGGTCGGGGACCCGGGCGGCGATCCCGTCGAGGGCGGCGGCCAGCGAGAGGCCGGCCCGGTCGCCCACCGCTAGTCGGCCTTCTCGGTGACCGTGACCGTGTCCATGGTGTCGCCGACCTCGATGGACTGGGCCACCTCGATGCCGGAGGTGACGTAGCCGAAGAGGTTGTACTGCTTGCCCAGCTTGCGGGTGCAGTCGTCGATGCAGATGAAGAACTGCGAGCCGTTGGTGTCGGGCCCGGCGTTGGCCATGGCCACGGCGCCGAGGGTGTACTCGGCCCGGACCGGCTCGTCGGCGAACGGGTAGCCGGGTCCGCCCCGGCCGGTGCCCTCGGGGTCGCCGCCCTGGATCACGAACCCGGGCACGACCCGGTGGAAGGTGAGCCCGGTGTAGAAGCCGTTGCGGGCGTTGACGACGAAGTGGTTGACGGTGACCGGCGCCAGGGCGGGGTCGAGGACCATCGTGATCTCGCCCTTGGTGGTGCCCAGCACCACCTCGTACCGGGTCGACTCGTCGATCTGCATGTCGGGGGGCTTGGCCATGGGGCGATCCTGCCACGTCGCCCGCCGTCGGCCCGATCCCGGCCGGGACCGGGCGCGCCGGCGGCGCCCTACCCTGGCGCCGGTGACCCTCGACATCGACCAGCGCGAGCGCGCCGAGCTGTGCGACCTCTTCGACGAGCTCGGACCCGACGCCCCCACCCTCTGCGGCGACTGGACGACGGCCGACCTGGCCGCCCACCTGGTGGTCCGCGAGCGCAACCCGCTCGGCCATGCCCGGGCATCCTGGTGGGCGGCCGCTTCGAGGGCCTGACCGAGAAGGCCATGGCCAAGGAGCTGGAGGGCCACGGCTACGAGGGGGTGGTCGACCGCGTCCGCACCGGCCCGCCGCCCGGGCCCACGGCCATCCGCCCGGTGGGCCGGCTGGTGAACACCATCGAGTTCGTGGTCCACCACGAGGACGTCCGCCGCCCCGACGGCCGCGGGCCCCGTCCCGACGACGCCGCCCTCCAGGACGCGGTGTGGGACCTGCTGCGGCGGGGTGCCCGCCTGCTCACGGCCCGGGGCCGCCTGGGCGGCACGGGGCTCACCCTGGTCCGGCCCGGAGCCGAGCCGGTGGTGGCCCACAAGGCCGGCGACGGCGGCGAGGCGACCCTCACCGGCGACCCGGTGGAGCTGCTGCTGTACCTCTACGGCCGCCAGGAGGTGGCCGACGCGGTGCTCGGCGGCGACCCCGCCGCGGTGGCCGTGGTGGAGGCCGCCTCCTTCGGGATCTGAGCCCTCCTCGACGGAGCGGGCCGGTGCGCACGAGGTGGGCCTGGAGGCCGCGCCGATCCGGCGAGGCGGACCGAGCACGCGCACGGCATGCCATCTGATCACCGCGCGGAGACCCGGCCGCGACGACCGCCCCCTCCGCTCACGCTCCTGGCCCACCCCGTGGGCAGGGGAGGGGCGGGGTCAGGCGCCGGAGGTGGCGACCGGTCCCACGCCCCGCTCGACCAGGCCCGGCGTGAGCAGGTCGCGCAGGAACCGGGTGAGGTCGGCCTCGGCCACCGTGTCGGGCAGGGCGTTGAACCCGGAGACCTCGTAGAGGGCGGTCACCGACCAGGCGGCCAGCAGGGCGTCGTCGGTGTCGCCCCACAGACGGGCGATGTGGGCCACCCGCGCCGCCCGGGCGCCCTGCACCGTCGGGTGGTCGAGCAGCCCCGAGCGGGACAGCAGGGTCCAGGTGGCGGCGTTGTCGCGCCCGTGGCGCAGGTAGGCCTGGCCCAGGGCCTCGACCTGGGCGGCCAGGTCGGCACCGGGGTCGAGGGCGCCGCGCACCTCGCGGTCGAGGCGGTCGAGGGTCCGCTCGGCCAGGGCGACGAGCAGCCCCGTGCGGTCGCGGAAGTAGTTGTAGACGAGGGCCCGGGACACGCCCGCGCCGTCGGCGACCTCCTCGAAGGTGACCTCGGCGGGCAGACGGCCGGCCATGACCCGCTCGGCGGCGTCGAGGATCAGCTCCCGCCGGACCTCCGGGTCGAGGCGGGTGTGGGGCGCCCGGGAGGCCATGGCTCGGCAGGCTCCGGGACCGGTCCGGTCAGCCCGCGGCCGACCCTGCGCCGAGGGTGACGGGCACGTCGACGAGGGGGTGGTGGCAGGCCACGTAGCGGCCGTCGCCGGTCGGGACCATCTCCGGCACCTCGTCGGTGCAGGTCTGGTCGGCCCGTGGGCACCGGGTGCGGAAGTGGCAGCCGCTGGGCGGGGACAGCGGGGACGGGAGCTCGCCGCCGAGCGGCTCCCGCTGACGGTCGCGCAGGTCCGGGTCGGGCTCGGGGATGGCTCCCAGCAGGGCCTCGGTGTAGGGGTGGGCCGGGTGCGCGGTAGAGGATGTCGGGCGGGCCGACCTCGCACATGCGCCCGAGGTACATCACCGCGACCCGGTCGCTGACGTTCTTCACCACGGCCAGGTCGTGGGCGATGAACACCAGGGTCAGGCCGTAGCGCTCCTTGAGGTCCTCGAGCAGGTTCAGGATCTGGGCCTGGACCGACACGTCGAGGGCCGAGACCGGCTCGTCGCAGATGATGAGGTCGGGCTCGGTGATGACGGCCCGGGCGATGGAGATGCGCTGGCACTGGCCGCCGGAGAACTGGTGGGGACGCCGGCCCCGGGCGGTGGCGGGGTCGAGGCCGACGGCCTCGAGCACCTCGTCGACCTTGGCCTGGCGCTCCTCGTCGGTGCCGATCTTCCAGATGCGCAGCCCCTCGGCCACGATGTCTTCGACCTTGCGCCGCGGGTTGAGCGACGAGATCGGGTCCTGGAAGATCATCTGCAGCTTGGTGCGCAGCGACCGCAGGGCCTCGCCCTTGAGCGTGGTCAGGTCCTTGCCGTCGTAGACCACCGACGCCCTCGGTGGGCGGCGGCAGCTGCATGATGGCCCGGCCGGTGGTGGACTTCCCGCAGCCCGACTCGCCGACCAGGCCGAGGGTCTCGCCCTTGCGGATGTCGAGCGACACGTCGGTGACGGCGTGGACCGTGCCGCGCCCGGTGGGGAACCGGACGTGCAGGTGCTCGACGCGGAGGAGGGCGTCCTCGGGGGCGCCGAGGTGGGCGGTGCCGCGACCGGCCATCAGGCTCCTCGGTGGTGGTGGGGGCGGTGGTCGCATCGTCGACGGGCGCGGTGTCGGGCGCCTGCTCGTCGCCGGGGGCCCGGACGTGGACCTCGTCCACGACGTTGTCGACGGTGGTCTGCGCCGACGCGATGCCCACCGGGAACCAGCACCGGTAGAGGTGGCCGTCGCCGTCGTCGAGCAGCGGGGGCTCCTCGGCGATGGCAGCGGTCCTGGGCGTAGGCGCACCGCGGGGCGAACCGGCAGCCCGTCGGCGGGTTGAGCAGGTCCGGCGGTCGGCCGCCGATGGCCTCCAGCCGGGTGTGGCTGGGCAGGTCGAGCCGGGGGATCGACGCGCAGCAGGGCCTCGGTGTAGGGGTGCCGCATCTGGCGGAAGAGGGTCTCGGTGGGGGCCTGCTCGACGATGCGCCCGGCGTACATCACCGCGATGTCGTCGGCCCGGGTGGCGACCACGCCGAGGTCGTGGGTGACCAGCACCACGGCCATGTTGCGCTCGCGCTGCTGGGCCTCGAGCAGGTCGAGGATCTGGGCCTGGACGGTGACGTCGAGGGCGGTGGTGGGCTCGTCGGCGAAGAGCAGGCCGGGGCCGCAGGCCAGGGCGATGGCGATGACCACCCGCTGGCGCATGCCGCCGGAGAGCTCCTGGGGGTACTGCTTGAGGCGCCGCTCCGGCTCGGGGATGCCGACCGAGCGCAGCAGGGCGACGGCGGTCTCCTTGCGCTGGGTCTTGGAGTAGTCGAGGTGCTCCTTGATCGACTCGGTGATCTGGTGGCCGATGCGCTGCACGGGGTTCAGCGCGGTCATCGGGTCCTGGAACACCATGGCCATCTCCGCGCCCCAGACCTCGCGGAGCACGTCGGAGTCGGCGTCGAGCATCTCGCGGCCGTCGAAGCGCACGCTGCCGGTGCGGCCGGCGTAGGAGGGGACGAGGCCCATGATCGAGCGGGACAGGACCGACTTGCCCGAGCCGGACTCGCCCACGATGCCGAGGGTCCGGCCCCGCTCGAGGGTGAGGTCGACGTGCTCGACGGCGCGGATGGCGCCCTTGCCGGTGCGTGAAGGTGGTGCAGAGGTCCTCCACCACCAGCAGCGGCTCGTCGGCGGTGGTGCCGTCGTCGACGGGGTCGGGGGCCACGGTGGTCACAGGGCGCTCTCCCGCACGTCGAACTTCCGGCGGATGGCGTCGCCCAGGTAGTTGAGGGCCATCACCGTGAGGAACAGGGCGATGATCGGGGAGAAGAGGGCGTTGAGGGGTGCCGAGCGCACGTTGCGGTTCTCGGTGATCATGTTGCCCCAGGAGGGGTTGGGGGCCTCCACGCCCACCCCCAGGAGGCTGAGGCCACCCTCGGCGATGATGGCGACGCCCACGCTCAGCAGGGCGAGGGAGAACATGGCCGGGAGCACGTTGGGCAGCACCTCGCGGATCATGATGCGCGCCGCTCTTGGCGCCCTGGGCCCGCGCCGCCAGCACGAACTCGCGCTGGGACCAGCTGAGCGTGGTGGAGCGGGTGAGCCGGGCCAGCAGCGGGATGGCCACGATGCCGATGGCGATCACCAGGATCTGGATGCTGGTGAAGGTGACCGTCGGCTCCGGCGCACCGGGGTCCGAGGACGCCGGGGGGCGCAGGAAGGTGACCAGGCTGAGGGCCAGCACCAGCTGGGGGAAGGCCAGCAGGATGTCGAACAGGCTGGAGAGGGCGGTGTCGATCTGGCCCCGGCGGAACCCGGCCACCAGGCCGAGCGTCCCGCCCACCAGCAGGCCGATGCCCACCGCGCCGAAGCCGACGATGAGCGCTGGCCCGGGCGCCGAAGACGAGCCGGGCCAGCACGTCGCGCTGGCTGGAGTCGGTGCCGAGGACGTGACCCTCGGTGAACAGCGGCAGGCCGGGGCCCGGCACCGCGGGCGGTGGGGCGAGTCGATGCGGCAGCCACGGCGCCAGGAAGGCGACGGCCGACGACGAAGATCAGCCAGCCGGCGGCGATCCAGCCGCCGAGGCCGATGCCGGTGCGGGCCGCGCCCGCGTTGGCCGGGGCCGGGGCCGTCGGCGTCGAGGGCGGCCTCGGTGGCGTTGCCCTCGCCGATGGGCCCGGCGTGGGGGGCTTCAGGAAGCGCGGACATTGCGGATCCGTGGGGTCGAGGATCGAGTACAGGATGTCGAGCAGGGCGTTGATCAGCACGAAGGCGATGGCGACGATGGCCACGCAGCTCTGCAGGGTGATGAACTCCCGCCCGATGATGGAGGAGGCGATGAGGCTGCCCATCCCGGGGATGCTGAAGATGACCTCGATCACCACCGCACCACCGATGAGCGTGCCGACGCTCAGGCCGGCCACGGTGATCAGCGTCAGGCTCGAGGGCCGCAGCGCGTGGCGCCAGAGCACCCGCATGTTGCTGATGCCCTTCGACTTGGCCATGAGGATGAAGTCCTCCTGGAGGGTCTGGATCATGTCGCTGCGCAGCAGCCGCATGTAGACCGCGAACTGGCCGATGGCCAGGCTGAGGGCGGGGAGGAGCATGCCGAAGAAGTGGTCCGGGACCGAGTTGGGCGTGTTGGGCTCGAAGGACCAGTCGGCCGGGTTCCACCCCGGGAAGGGCGTGTAGCCCTGGGGGGGGATGTTCATCCACGACGGCAGGGACGGGTTGAGCCGCACCCCCACCCAGTAGGCCAGGAGCAGCCCGATGGCGAAGTTCGGGCAGCGACAGCGACCCGAAGGCACCGACGTTGGCAGCCCGGTCGAAGATGCCGCTCTGCCGGTAGGCGCTGATCACCCCCACCGGCAGGGCCAGGAGCAGCGAGATGATCTGGCTGTAGAGGATGAGCTGGATGGTCGGGGGCAGCGCGTCGCCCACCGCGTCGCTCACCGGGATGGTGCTCGACACGGTGTACTCGTTGCCCAGGTCACCGGTGACGAAGCCGCCCAGCCACGTCAGGTACTGCTTCGGCAGGGACTCGTCGAGGCCGAGGTCCTCGGTGATCTGGGCGCTTGACGCTCGGCGATGATCTGCTGCTGGGCCGGGTCGCGCCGCGTCGGTGCGCACCGGGAGCAGGAGGTCGACCGGGTCGCCCGGCAGCAGCCGGACGAGCAGGAAGGTGAACAGGGTGACGACGAACAGCACCACCACCAGCTGGCCCAGCTTGCGGGCGATCAGCTTCAGGATGCGGATGGTGTTGGCGCTCATCGGGGGCCGCCGGGGATCAGCAAGGTGGGGGCTCCGCTACTCGGTGACCCAGAGGCCCAGGGTGGGCGTGCCGTCGGCCAGGCCGGGGAACGGATCGCTCCCGTCGGGCAGCTTGGGCAGGGTGTCGAGCGTGTAGCCGTAGACCTTGGGCTGCGAGGCGATCCGCCAGGTGGTCCAGGTGGACCAGACGCTCCAGACCTCGGAGCCGAACTGGCGGTTGATGTCCTGGTAGATCGACTTGCGCTTGGACTCGGGTCGGGCTCGGAGCGGCCCTCGTCGAGCAGGCGGTCGATCTCCGGGTCGTTGATGCGCCCGAAGTTCACCGGGGAGTCGCTCTTCCACCACACGTAGAGCGAGTCGGGGTCGCCGCCGGGGTAGTTGCGGAAGCCCATGATGTCGTACTCACCGCTGATGGCGTTGTCGATCAGCTTGTCCTGCTGGACGGTGGCCAGCTCGAGGTTGACGCCGACCGCCTGGTACGCCTGCTGGAGGTAGACGGCGACCTGCTGGTTCACCGTGCCCGGCGTGGCCTGGTAGGTGATGGTCGGCAGCGGGCCCTTGTCGGCCTCGTACTCGGCGATCAGCCGCTTGGACTCCTCGATGTCCTGGCTCGGGAAGCCGGCGTCCTCGAGGTAGCCGACGGAGCCGGGGCCGAACGGGCCCGAGGCGATGGTGAACAGGCCCTTGTTGATGACCTCGTTGTAGTCCTCGCGGTCGACCGCCATGGCCAGGGCCTTGCGGATCCGCACGTCGTCGAACGGGGCCTTGGACGAGTTGATCTGGACGAAGGCGACCTCGGCGTAGTCGTCGGAGTCGCGGTTCTTCACCGAGCCCTCGTCGGCCAGCTGGTTCAGGGTCTCGAAGCTCCTGGGCGTCGGAGACGTGGATCAGGTCGACGTCGCCGGACTCCAGCGCGTTGACCCGCTGCTCGGCCTCGACGATGGGGTTGAAGGTGATCTGGTCGAGGTACGGGTAGGGCTCGCCGTCGGGGGCCATCTGCCAGTAGTCGGGGTTGGCTTCTCGGCCACGAAGGCCCGGCCCTTGTCCCAGCTCTTCATCTTGAACGGGCCGGTGCCGATCAGGTTGCGGTCGCAGGTGTCGGGGTCGTCGAGCTGGGCCTGGGCGGTGATGCCGAGGCGGCCGCTCGAGTAGAGGAAGGCGGGGAAGGCGACCCACGGGACCTTGGTGGTCACCGTGACCTCGAGGTCGCCGGTGACCTCGACGGTGTCGATGTTGTCGAGCACGAAGACGAAGAGCAGCGATGCCGCGGGCCGTGGTACTGGCCGCGGTAGGCGTCGAGGTTGTTCTTCACGACCTCGGCGGTGAGGTCGGAGCCGTCGTGGAACTTCACGCCCTCGCGGAGGGTGATGGTCCACGAGGTGTAGTCGTCGTTGGGCTCGACCGACTTGGCCAGGTAGGGGACGTAGTCGCCGTCGGCGTTGGGGGCCGTCAGCGTGTCGTAGATGCTGCGGGCGACGAGGATGCCGGAGATGGCCAGCTGGGCCTCCTGCAGGCACCAGCCGTCGCCGGTCTCGGCCTCGATGCCGTAGGTGACGGCTCCCCCTCGGACCGGATCGCCGGCGTCCTCCTCGGCGGCGTTGCCGCCGCTGTCGCTCTTGCCGCCGCCGCATGCCGCCAGCAGCATCACGAGCGAGAGGAGCAGGGCGAGGATGCGTCCGGTGCGACGACGAGCGTGAGTCACGGGTGGTGCCCCCTGTTGGGTGGTTCGGGTCCGGTGGGTCGTGCGACGAGCCCGCCGCGACCACGTGTGACCGACGTCATCCGACCTCGGCCGGGCGGCAACCTAGGACGCGGTTGGCATCGCGTCAACAACCACCCTCCGGGCCGCTCACCAGCACCCCCGCTAGGGTCGGGCGGGTGAGCCCGCACCGCCGCCGACCAGGGTCCCCGCCCCGCACGGACAGCGGCGCGCCGGCCCGGCGAGCGGCGCCCGGTGCGGGCGCGGCACGGACGTGGCGCGCCCCGGCACGATGAGCGACGGCGCCGCCGAGGAGGCGGTGGCCGCCGCCCGGCGGGCCGTCGCCGACGCCGGGGAGCGCCCCGGACGGGGCCTGGCCCTGGTGGACCTGGCGGTCACCCTGCGGGTCGCGGGGCGGGCCTTGGAGGGCGCCGAGGAGGCGGGCCGGGCCGTCACCGCGCTGCGCGACGACGAGCGCCCGCTGGCCGCGGCCCGGGCCCAACGCCTGGCCGCCGACTGCCTCGCCGACGCCGACCACCACGAGGATGCGCTGGGGCTGCTCAAGCGGGCCCGACGGGCCTTCGTGGCCGTCGACCCCCAGGGCCCCGACGCGGCCGGCACCGAGGCGGCCGCGGCCCGGAGCCTCCGGGCCCTGGGCAAGTCCACCGAGTCGGGCCACGCCCTGCACCGGGCCGAGACCGGCTTCGACGCGGCCGACATGCCCGTCCGGGCCGCGATCTGCCGCCTCGACCGCGCCGTGCTGCTCCACGACGGCGGCGACGTGGCCGACGCGGTCGAGCTGCTGACCTCGGCCCGGGCCACCTTCGTGGCCCACCGCCGGCCCGACCTTGCCGCGGTGTGCGACTTCGACCTCGGCGTGGCCCTCCTCGACGACGGCCGGGCCGAGGACGCCATCGAGCGCTTCGTCGGGGCGCGGGGGATCTTCACCTCCCTCGCCCGGAGGGCCGACCACGCCGCGTGCGACCTGAACATGGGGGTCGCCCTGGCCGCCGTGGGCCGCACCGAGGAGGCCCGCAACGCCCTGCGCCGGGCCCGCACCGCCTTCCGCGACCTGGGCCGGGGCCGCGACGCGGAGCAGGCCGAGCACGACCTCGACGTGCTCGACGGCCTGGTCGACCCCGACACCGCCGAGCTGTCCGTGCTGCGCGAGCTGGGCGAGGTCCCCGAGGCCGTCTCCGACCTGGCCGCCACCCTCACCGACCCCACCACCGGCGAGTCCCCCGCGGTCGGGCCCTCGCCCACCGACGACGAGACCCGGGAGTCCTAGACGGGCGGGATCTCGACGCGCAGGGCGTAGGCCTTGGCGCCGTCGAGGACGTTCGCCACGTACTCGAGGGAGTGGTTGTAGGAGAAGTAGGCCCGCTGGAGGCCGGCGTCGTCGGTGAGGGGCCCGCTGGCGCAGAGGTAGGCGGCGGCGCCGAGGGCGGCGTCGTAGACGTTCTGGATGTCGCGCACCCCGTCGCCGTTGCCGTCGAGGCCCCACCGGGCCCAGGTCTGGGGGATGAACTGCATCGGCCCCGCGGCCCGGTCGACCAGCGGGTCCAGGTCGATGAGGCCCCCGTCGGAGTCGGGGATGGCGGCGGTGCCGCCGAACCCGGTGAGGGGGATGCCGATGATGGGCTTGGTGAGGCTCCCGTCGGCCCGCACCTCGGAGCCGGCGTGGGTGCCGTGGCCGGACTCGACCCGGCCGATGCCGGCGAGGGCCCACCAGGGGATGCCGCAGGTGGGGGCGAAGACCCGCATGGCGGCGGCGGCCTTCCAGTAGGCGTCCAGCACCACCAGGGGGAACCCGGCGCCCTCCACCATCGCCAGCCGGGACTCGTCCTCGGCCGCGACGGTGGCCGCCACCAGCTCCTGGGAGAGCCGGGCCTTGTCGGCCGCAGCCTGCTCCTGGGCGGCGGCGGCCTCCTCGATGCCGGCCCGCACCTCCTCGCGGGTGGCGATGGCGCCCCGCTCCTCGTCGCGGCGCGGGCCGCGCCGCGCCGGGCCGTCTCCAGCTCGCGCACCTGGCGGGTGGCCAGGCTGCTGACGGCCACGTCGGCCTTGGCCCGGTCGTCGAAGCCCTCGGTGTCGAGGTCGACCAGCGGATCGGTGCCGGCGCCGCTCATGTAGGACGAGGCCGCCACCTCGCGGAGCGAGTCGGTGAGCCGGGCCACGGCGGCCTCCCAGCGCTCGGCCCGGTCCCGCGCCCGGGCGATGCGGGCGGTGAGGTCCTCCTCCCGCGCCGTCAAGATGACGACCTGGCCCCCCTGGGTGATCTCCCGCACGGCTGCGTCGGCGAGGCCGTCCTGGGCCCGGTCCCGCGCCGCGGTGGCCTCGTCGTAGGCGTCGCTCGACACGCGGACGCCGGCCAGCTCGGGGGCGATGTCAGGCAGCGGCCCGACCGGCGGCGGCGTGGCCGGCACCTGCGGCCCTGCCGATGCGGCCGGCACGGGCGCCGTGGTGGGGGGCGTCGGCGTGGGTGCGGGGGCGGGGTCCTGGGCCGCGGCCGCCACCGGCGCCAGGCCGAGGGCGACGGCCACGGCGATCGCGGCGGCGGTGCGGCGGGGCGCGTGGCGCCACCCGTGCACGGGGGGAGCGGGGGGGCGGCGGTCGGACAGCATCAGCACAGATCACGTCGGCCGGGCGGGGCCCGGTGTGAGCCCCACCACCGAGGTCCTGGTCCGGGGGTGACCGGCGACACCCCCGCCGCGGCCGGGCGGATCGTACCCTTTCGACGTGACCTCACCTCTGTCCTCCTCGATCGACGCCGAGCGCGTCGCCGTCTCCGTGGCCGACGGCGTGGCCCAGGTCCGCCTGGCCCGGCCCGACAAGATGAACGCGCTCGACGGGCGCATGTTCCGGGCCATCGTCGACGCCGGCGACGCGGTGGGCGCCGACCGCTCGGTGCGGGCCGTCGTCCTCTCCGGCGAGGGCCGCTCGTTCTGCGCCGGGCTCGACCTGGCGTCGTTCTCGGCCATGGCCGACGGCGGCGGCGGGGCGGGGGCGGGGCCGACGGGCCCACCGGCGGCGGCTCGATCGTCGACCGCCTGCCGGGCCGGCCGTCCAACCTGTTCCAGGAGGTGGCCCACGTCTGGCACGCCCTGCGGGTGCCGGTGGTCGCCGCCCTGCACGGCCACGTCCTCGGCGGCGGCCTCCAGATCGCGCTGGGCGCCGACATCCGCATCGCCGCGCCCGACGCGACCCTGTCGGTCATGGAGGTCCGGTGGGGCCTGCTGCCGGACATGACCGGGCCCCAGACCCTCGTCCGGCTGGTCGGCCTGGACGTGGCCAAGGAGCTGGTGTTCACCGGCCGGCGCATCTCGGGCGCCGAGGCCCACGGGCTGGGCCTGGTCACCCACGTCGACGACGACCCGCGGGCCGCGGCCACCGCCCTGGCCACCGAGGTGGCGGGGCGCAACCCCGAGGCCGTGCAGGGGGCCAAGGCGCTGCTCAACGCGGCCGGCACCCGTCCCCTGGAGGAGTGCCTGGTGGACGAGTCCCGGCGGATGGAGGCCCTGATCGGCAGCCCCAACCAGATCGAGGCGGTCATGGCCGAGATGGAGGGTCGCCCGCCCGTGTTCGACGACGGTGCCTGACCCGACCCCCCTCGACCCGGCCCTGGCCGCCGATCTCCGCGAGGTCGTCGGCCCCGCCCACCTGCTCACCGATCCCGACGTCACCGCGGGCGCGGCGGTCGACTGGACCGGTCGCTTCCGGGGGGCGACGCCGGCGGTCGTGCGGCCCGGCACCGCGGCCGAGGTCGCGGCCGTGGTCGAGCGGTGCGCCGCCGCGGGGGTGGCCCTGGTGCCCCAGGGCGGCAACACCGGCCTGGTCGGCGGGTCGGTGCCCCTGGCCGGCGAGCTGGTCCTGTCGTCCTCACGCTTCGTCGGGGTCACCGACGTGGACCCCGACGGGGGCCACCTCACCGCCGGGGCCGGGACGCCCATCGCCACGGTCCACACCGCCGCGGCCGAGGCGGGCTGGGCCTACGGCGTCGACTGGGCGGCACGCGACACCGCGACCGTCGGGGGCTCCGTCGCCACCGACGCGGGGGGCCTCCACGTGGTGGCCCACGGCTCGACCCGCCACCAGGTCCTGGGGGTGCAGGCGGTGCTGGGCACCGGTGCGGTGCTCGACGACCTGGGCCGCCTGGAGAAGGACGCGACCGGCTACGACCTGTCGGGGCTGCTGTGCGGCAGCGAGGGCACCCTCGGCGTGGTGACCGCGGCCCGGCTGCGGTTGGTGCCGGCCCTGCCCGACCGGGCCCTCGCCGCCCTGGGCTTCGCCTCCTGGGCCGATGCGGTGGTCGCGGTGGGTCGGCTGCGCCGGGGCCTGCCCGGCATGGAGGCGGCCGAGGCCTACGGCGCGGCGGAGGCAGCCCTGGTGGCCGGCCACCTCGGCGTGGCCCCCGCCCTCGACCCCCCGCCGGCGGCCACGCTGCTGGTGGGCTGCGCCGGCCACGGCGACCAGGTCGCCCGCCTGGCGGAGGCGGTCGACGGCGTCGACGGGGTCACCGGCGCGGCGGTGGCCGAGGACGGCACCCGGCGGGCCGCCCTGTGGCGCCACCGGGAGTCGATGACCGAGGCCATCTCCACCCTCGGTGCCCCCCACAAGATGGACGTCACCCTGCCGGCCGAGGCGCTGGCCGCCTTCGCCGGGGAGGTGCCCGGGCGCATCGCCGAGGTGGCGCCGGCCGCCCGCACCTGGCTGTTCGGCCACCTGGGCGACGGCAACCTCCACGTCAACGTCACCGGGCTGGCCCCCGACGACGAGGCGGTCGACGACGTCGTCCTCGGCCTGGTGCTGGAGCGCCGGGGGAGCATCAGCGCCGAGCACGGGGTGGGCACGGCCAAGCGCCGGTGGGCCGCCCGCCAGCGGGGCCCCGCGGCCATGGCGGCCATGGCCGCGATCAAGGCCGCCCTCGACCCCGCCGGGGTGCTGAACCCCCACGTCCTGCTCTGACCCCGCGGGGTGGACAGAGTGTGCCAGGCACACTGTGTCCACCCCGCCTGTCCCCCCGTCGAGCGGACGACGATGTGGCAGGCAGTGACATCGACGTCACGCGATCGTCGGGTCCCTGACACACGTCGCAGGTAACCTCGGTCCACCGTCCGAGGTCCCCGGACGCCCACCCCCATGGTCACGCCCGTCCTCCTCCTCACCTCGCTCGCCTGCGGCCTCGCCACCTTCGTGTGGGGACGCTCGGCGGCCCGCCTCGGGCGGGTCTACCGGCGGGTCGTGGCCGAGACCGGTGACGAGTCCGACCCCGCGGTCCTGGCCCGCTCCGCGTTCCGCAAGGACGTCCACACCACCACCCTCTACGCCGTGCTCTGCCTGGCCTGCGCGGCCCTGGCCACCTCCTCGTCGGTCCGGGTCGAGCTGTTCTTCGGGCTGATCCTCGTCCCGGTGGCGGTGTCGGTGGCCTCGGCCCGGGACTTCGTGCGCGAGTCCCGCCTGGCCGACGACCGCTACGTGATCGAGCGGAGGGCCGAGGAGGTCCTCACCCAGGACCAGCTGGCCCCGCAGCGCTGGGCCGCCCGCCTGGCCCCCGAGGTCCTGCCCAACCTGCCCGGCTTCGAGATCGGCCGGGTCTACAAGGCCGGCTCCGGCGTCATGGCCGGCGACTTCTTCGACGTCTACGACCTGGGACGGGGCCGGGTGGCGGCCGTCATCGGCGACGTCACCGGCCACGGCATCGAGCCGTCCATCACGGCCCTGCAGGCCAAGTACCTGCTCCGCGTGCTGCTGCGCCAGTACCGCGACCCGGCCCAGGCGGTCGAGGAGCTCAACGACCGCATGTCGGCCCTGGAGCGCCTGGAGGAGTTCATCTCCCTGTGCGTGGTCGTGTTCGACACCGAGGCCGAGACCGTGCGCTGGGCCTCGGCCGGGCACCCCACCGCCTGGCTCTGGCACGACCGCGAGGTGCGCCCGCTGCGCCACACCGGGCCGCTGCTGATGCTGGACCCCGAGGGTGCCTTCACCAGCCGGGAGGTGCCGCTGTCCACCGGCGACCTCGTGCTGCTCTACACCGACGGCCTGGCCGAGGCCCGCAGCGGCGACGACTTCTTCGGCGAGGAGCGCATCGGCAACATCCTCCGACGGGACCCCGGCGTGCCGCCCGACGTGCTGTGCAAGACCCTGCTGGAGGCGGCCAAGGACTTCGCCACCGCCCCCATCACCGACGACACCGCCATCCTGGCCATCCGCCGGGTCTGAGCCGTCGACGGCCTCGGGGCCGGCGCCGGCGAGGCCGTAGGATCCGGCGATGGCCGATCCCGCCGACCCGTTCCCCGACGGGACCTCCGAGCCGTCGACCGCGGACCGGGTGGCGGCCGCGGCCGAGCGGGCCCTGGCCGGGAACCTGGCCAAGGTGGGCGACAAGCTCGAGCGCCAGGGCAAGCTGTTCGTCCGGGACCGCCTGGACCTGCTGCTCGACCCCGGGACCTTCGTCGAGGACGCCCTGCTGGCCAACGCGTCGGCCGACGACCTGCCGGCCGACGGGGTGGTCACCGGCACCGGCCTGGTCGACGGGCGCCGGGTGTGCGTGGTGGCCAACGACCCGACGGTGAAGGCCGGGTCGTGGGGGGCCCGCACGGTGGAGAAGATCATCCGGGCCACCGAGCTGGCCCTGCGCCAGGAGCTGCCCATCTTCTGGCTGGTCGACTCGGCCGGGGCCCGCATCACCGACCAGGTGCAGCTGTTCCCCGGGCGCCGGGGCGCGGGCCGCATCTTCTACAACCAGATCAAGCTGTCGGGGAAGGTGCCCCAGATCTGCTGCCTGTTCGGCCCGTCGGCGGCCGGCGGGGCCTACATCCCCAGCTTCTGCGACATCGTGATCATGGTCGAGGGCAACGCCTCGATGTACCTGGGCTCGCCCCGCATGGCCGAGATGGTCGTGGGGGAGAAGGCCACCCTGGAGGAGACCGGCGGGGCGCGGATGCACGCCACCGTCTCGGGCTGCGGCGACAACCTGGCCGTCGACGACGAGGACGCCATCGACCAGGCCCGGGCCTGGTTCACCTACTTCCCCGACACCTGGCGCGGCGCCGCCGCCCCGGTACCAGCCGGCCCCGCCGGCCGGACCCCGCTGGTCACCGGCGTGGTGCCCGAGGACGAGAAGGCCGGGCTACGACGTCCACGCCGTGATCGACGGGCTGGTCGACGCCGAGAGCTTCTTCGAGCTCAAGCCGCTCTTCGCCCCCGAGCTGGTGGTCGGCCTCGGCCTGCTCGACGGGCGCCCCGTGGGCATCGTGGCCAACAACCCGGCCCAGAAGGGCGGCGTGCTCTTCGTCGACTCGGCCGACAAGGCGGCCCGCTTCGTCTGGTGCTGCGACGCCTTCGACATCCCGCTGGTGTTCCTGGCCGACGTGCCCGGCTTCATGATCGGCACCCAGGTCGAGGCCCAGGGCATCATCCGCCACGGCGCCAAGATGGTCACCGCCATCTCCGAGGCGACCGTGCCCAAGGTGTGCGTGGTGCTGCGCAAGGCCTACGGCGCCGGCCTCTACGCCATGTCCGGCCCGGCCTTCGAGCCCGAGGCCACCCTCGCCCTGCCCACCGCCAAGATCGCGGTGATGGGCCCGGAGGCGGCGGTCAACGCCGTGTTCGCCAACAAGATCGCCGCCATCGACGACCCCGACGAGCGCCAGGCCTTCATCGACGAGCAGCGGCGCCTCTACGAGACCGACGTCGACCTCCTGCGCCTGGCCTCCGAGCTGGTCATCGACGCCGTGGTCGAGCCCGAGGCCCTGCGCGACGAGGTCCGCACCCGCCTGGAGCGGGCCGAGGGCAAGGACCGCGCCTTCTCGGACCGACGCCACGGCGTCCCCCCGGTGTGACGCCCGTGCCACCTGCGGCCCGCCTCGTCCTCGCGGGGGACCGATGACCGTCCCGGACCTCCCGTCGCGGGCGACGATCCGCGACGTCGGGCCCCGCGACGGGCTCCAGCCCGAGGAGCCGGTGGCCGTGGCGGACCGCATCCGCCTGGTCGAGGCCCTCGACCGCGGCCGGGCTGCGCCGGATCGAGGTGGCGGCCTTCGTCTCGCCCAGGGCGGTGCCGGCCATGGCCGGTGCGGCCGAGGTGGTGGCCGGCATCGACCGCCGACCCCGACGTCACCTACGCGGCGCTGGTCCCCAACCGCGCGGGGGGCGGAGATGGCCCTGGACGCCGGGGTCGACGAGCTCACCGTCACCGTCTCGGCCTCGGAGGCCTACAACCAGCGCAACGTGCGCATGTCCACCGACGAGTCGGTGGCCGTGGTGGGGGAGGTGGCCGCCCTGGCCGCGGCCGACCGGGGTGCCCGTCGACGCGGTGGTGTCGTGTGCCTTCGGCTCCCCCTACGAGGGCGAGGTCGCCCCGGCCGAGGTGGCCGCCCTGGGCGCCCGGCTGGCCGACGCCGGCGCCGGCGGCCCTGACCTACGCCGACACCACCGGCATGGCCACCCCCCGCCGGGTGGCCGAGCTGGTCGACGCCGCTCGGGCGCGGTCGACGGCGTCGGCCTCCACCTCCACGACACCCGGGGCACCGCGCTGGTCAACGCCTACGCCGCCCTGGCCCTGGGCGTCACCCGGTTCGACACCGCCGTCGGCGGCCTGGGTGGCTCGCCCTTCGCCCACGGCGCCGGGGGCAACCTGGCCACCGAGGAGCTGGTGGCCCTGCTCGACGACCTGGGCGTGCACACCGGCATCGACGTCGAGGCCCTGGCCGACGCAGCCCTGCTGGTGGAGGGCCTGGTCGGGCGGCCCGGTGCCCAGCGGGGTGGCCCACGCCGGGCCCCGCGACCGGCGGGCCCCGACCTCCTGAGCGCCCGCTTGGCCCCGCACCCACCGGGTGGGGCAGGGTGTCGCCGTGCCGTGGTGCGAGGGCTGCGACCGCTTCTACAAGCCGGGGTCCCTGGCCCCCGACGGCACCTGCGTGCAGTGCGGGCGCGTTCATCGCCAGCCCCGACGACGAGCCCGACGAGGACGAGGGCAGCCCACAAGCGGGCGCCGTGGCACTTCTACCTGCTGATCATCGCCCTCGTCGTGTACCTGGGGTGGCGCCTGGTGCAGGGCATCGCCTGGGTCGCCCACCGGTACTTCTGACCCGTGGCGCCGACCGGTCCATCGGGTTCGATGGCGCCGGCCGGTCGGCGCGTAAGGTGGCCGCTCCCACGGGCTGTGGCGCAGCTTGGTTAGCGCGCTTGACTGGGGGTCAAGAGGTCGGGAGTTCGAATCTCCCCAGCCCGACCACCGAAGTGCACGAGGAGCCGGTCCGCAAGGGCCGGCTCTCCTGGTTCCTGGCACCGGGGGACCTATCCGAGGACCTATCCCGGACCGACCCCAGGAGATTGAGCATGACCACGATCAACAGGCGCCCACGGGCGCCACCAGCGATGCCGCGACCGGCACGTTCCGGCTCGTCGATCACGGCGACCTCGGGTTGGCGGTCCTCGTCGACCACCCCAATGACGGTCCCACCGAGCGCGGTCGTCGAGCGGGTGCCCGAGTGGGTGGCCCGGGCGGTCTACCGGGAGGCCGTCGAAGGCAACGACGAGTCCACCGCGGTGGACACCAGCGACGACGAGGTGGTGGTGGTCCCGGCCGTGACGGTGCCCTCCTACTTTGCCGAGGAGGTGGCCTCGGCTCGCGAGGCGCTGACCGAGGCGGCCGGGAAGGCCGAGGAGATCTACCGGGACCTGCTGCCCCACGCGGCGAAGGTCTATGACGCCAACTCGGACGGGATCGTGCGGGCCTTCGACGACGCGACCGGATGGCACGCGCTTTGGTCTGACGTGGTCAACCTGGCCGGGGGACTCATGGTCGCAGTCGGGGCCGGGTCCCGGGAAATGACGCACCTGTTCCGTCCGGAACACCTGCCAGCCCTCGGCCTTCGGGTCGAGGGCTGGTGCGCGTAGAGTCCGCAACCGTGGACCCCCGAGGGCCGTTTGCACGGGTGACGGATGCATTCCGGCTGGGCGCCTCGGACCTTCAGTCGTACCGGGGAACCGGCGACGATCTAGACGAGGTCACCGAGAAGGAGATCCTTCTCGAGATTTTTCGTGAGGTCCGGTGGATCGGCCGCTATCTCGCGGTGCTGGGAATCCTCACCATCCTGGCCATCGGGGGAGCCGGCTTGGTCGTCGTGTACGTCAGCTTGAACTAGGGGGGGGGTGACGGCCACGGCCCTCGGGGTGACCTGAGCCTCCGACGACGGCAGGGTGTGGGAACTTCCCACACTTGAGGCTGCCAGCCCTCGGCTTCGGGTCGGGGGCGCGTGCGCGTCTGGCACCGTGGACGCGTGGATGACACCAGCGAGACGGATAACGCGAGGTGGAGCGGTGCCCGTACTGCGGCACCACCGATGTCTGGCGTGAGAAGGTGCCCCTTCGGGGCGGGCGGTCGATTCCCGGCGTTCTCCATTGCCTCAAACCAGGAGAGTGCGTGCAGTAGGCGTCGGCCCGCACCTACTATCGGTAGCGCCAGCGTGGGTTCGACGGGAGGAAGTGGCGATGGGGCAGCGGCGGCGCGACAAGAAGCAGCGCAAGCTGACACAGCAGAACACGGCGGCGATCTACGCGACGTCCGGGCACAGCCACGCTGCGCAGACCCAGCAGATGGCCATGCAGCAGGAGCAGCTGCGGATCGCTCAGATGCAGGCGGCCGAGGCCCAGGCAGCGGCGGCCCTGGCCCAGCAGGATGCGGCCCAGCGGGCCGGCCAGATTGCTGCAACGGCGATGGACGCGGCGCAGTGGCACCCGGACCCCATGGAGCGCCACGAGCTCCGATATTGGGATGGGTCCGACTGGACCGACAGCGTCTCCGACAACGGTGTGGTCGCCTCCGATCCCATCCAGGCGCCCGCCCTCAGCCCCGGGGACGAGATGTTGGCCATCGAGGCGTCGTCGCCAACCTCACCGCTCGCGCAGCAACTGCGGGACCTGGCCGAGCTCCGGGACCAGGGCATCCTCACCGACGAGGAGTTCGCTGCTCAGAAGGCGAAGTTGCTCGACTGACGCCCATGGGCCTCTTGCAGCGGTGGGATAAGCGCAAACCAGCGGACGCTCCAAGAACACAATGAGGTCACCTGGGAGGAATTCGCCGCGGAGCCGAAGAACCCGATCCTGCGGGCCTACTACCGCTATGAGACGGTCGAGGCTGTCGTCGTGGTCTGCTTCATGAGCTTGGCCGTGCTCATCGCGTGGGGCATCAGCGTCATCTTCTTCTAGGCCGCGCCGTGGGTGCGGTGGTCGAACGCTGGTCCCACCACCAACTGGAACGGCACCAAGCCGGCCCGGAGGCGGACGCGGCGGCCTCGGCCCGCTCGCGAGTGTCCCACTGGTAGGCGCCCGGGGGGGCCTCGCGGTGACCTGAGCCTCCGAACGAATGGGCAGGTGACAACTTCTTGTCACCTGAGGCTGCTAGCCCTCGGCTTCGGGTCGGGGGCTCGTGCGCGTATCAGGCGTCGTCGGGCGCCAGCCCCTCCGCGATGTCGAGCAGCGCGACAGCGTCCCGCAGCGGTCGTGCGAGCTGCCGGCCCTCCTCGTCGTCGTCCGGCCGATGGTCCTGCAGCTCAACCTGCTGTGCGCACGAGCGGGTACATCAGCCTCCTGGGAGGTTCGCCTGCCCCAGGTACGCGGCGGCCCGGCGGAGCACCTCGTTCTCCTGCTCGAGCAACCGGACCCGACGCTTCAGATCCCGGTTCTCCGACGACTCCGCGGTCGTCTCACCGGGCCGTTCGCCCGCGTCGACAGCAGCACGGCGCAGCCACTTCGACAACGTCATCGGGCGGATCCCGAAGTCGCCGGCGACCTGGTCGAGGGTCACGCCATCGGGACGGTTCCGGGCGACCCTGACGACGTCGTCACGGAACTCCTGGGGATAGGGCTTGGGCACGGGAGCATCCTTCCAGGCCTGCCGAAGCAAGCCAGCTCAGATGTCCCCTCCTCGCGCGGCAGTCCCTCCAAGACGCGCGCTCGTCTACGCTTCCCCGGCGGATCAGAGCGGGGGGAGGACCCACCATGTCCGATCAACGGTGGACGGCTCCGGGCTGGTACCCCGATCCGATGAACCCTGGCCATCAGCGCGAGTGGGATGGCACCGCGTGGGTCGGCCCGGCTGTGCCCCTCGGTGCTCAGAAGGGCGGCGGCTTCCCCAAGTGGCTCATCCCGGTGATCGCCTGTCTCGGCTTGGCCTTCGTCGCGGTCATCGGTGGCGCCATCGCCGGATCGTCCGAGGACGAGGCCGAATCTGACCGTCCACCGAGCACCACCGAACCGGTTGGGTTCGCCCGGTGCAACGACGACAGCATCTCCGACAACGCCGATCTGACTGCCATCTGCTCGAGCCACGACGGCGTCAAGGCCTATCTCGCCGAGTACGGGGAGTGCGTCGACGGCACCGTCATCGCTCTGCGCAACGACCCCGAGTGCCCGAACGGCGGCGACATCGCCAAGCTTCTCCCCGGGTACCAGCCGGAAGCCGGTCCCGACGACATCGCCGTGTGCAGAGATGGGACCTTCAGCGACAACCTTGATCTCTCTGCCACGTGTAGCAGCCACGACGGGGTCGACAGCTGGCTCGCTGCCTACGGCCGGTGCCAAGGCAACGAAGTGATCCGACTCGATGACGACCCACGATGCCCGGGCGGGAACGACCTGAAGGAGCTGATGCCGTCGGACTACACCCCTCCCACCACGACTGCACCACCCACCACCACGGCACCGCCGACCACCGCCGCGCCCCCGGAACCAACCACCCCTCCCCCTCCGACCGCCCCGGCTGAGACCGTCAGCCAGTCGAACGCACGGAGGTCAGCCGAGCAGTACCTCGAGTATCAGGCCTTCTCGCGCTCGGGACTGATCGAGCAGCTGGAGTTCGAGGGCTTCTCGACAGAGGACGCCACCTACGGGGTGGACGCGGAGAATGCTGATTGGAACGAGCAGGCGGCGAAGTCGGCTGCGCAGTACCTGGAGTTCCAGTCCTTCTCTCACAGTGGTCTTGTTGATCAGTTGATCTTCGAGGGGTTCACCCCGGCAGAGGCCGAGTACGGGGTCGGCACCACGGGCCTCTAGCGGTTTTCGGCGATCGAGGTGATGACGGGCGACTGATGGGCCGGAAGCCCCCGAGGGTGCTCTGGTGGCGTCGGTGTTGTCGCCGTCGACCCGGGGCTAGGTGGGTCGGCCCGCCGGGCCGTGGTGGGTGCGGGCGGGGGCGAGGTCCGCCTCGGTCATGGCCACGGGCCAGGGGCCGAGTCGGGCCACGATGGCCTGGCGCCCGGGGGCGCCGTCGTGGTGGTCGGCCCAGGTCCGGTACTCGTCCTGGCCGAGGTCGGTGAGGTCCAGGTCGACGGCGGCCTGCCGGAGGGCGCGCACGCAGTCGTCACCCACCAGGAGCGCGGTGCTGCCTCCGGCGTGGCGAACGGCCTCGGTCCACGAGCCGAGGTGGTCGACGATGACCCCGACGGGGGGCCACTCGGTGACCTGGGCCGCGCGCCAGGCCCGGTAGTCGATGATGCGCAGCGGGTCGGGGTGGTGGAAGGCGACCGCGCCGCGCAGCGCCGCTCTGCAGTCGTCATCGGTCCACCTCATGTGTGGTCGTGTACCCACTTTCAGTGACCATGACGCCTGCAGCGCGCGCCTGGCCCTGAGGAGCCGCCGGTGGTGGCCATCGTCCCGCGGGGCCGTCGGCGACCCGGGCGCGCAGGAGCACCCGCCCCTCGGCTGCGCGCGGAGGGCCCGGTGACTGGTCACGGTGCCGGATCGGGGGGATGATGGGGGCAGTGCCCGCCCCTCGACGCATGGGGGTGGGGCCGGTGAGGTCGCCACCGGGACCACCACCCTCCCCGGTCCTGGGGGCGGCCTCACCCCAGCTCTGTCGACGTCACGAGGAGCCGGCCCCTCGGGCCGGTTCCTCCGCGTCGGGGCCTAGGGTCGTCGCCGTGGCGCCGCAGATCTCGATCGGGCTGCGCACCTTCTCGCCCGAGGAGGCCCGGGACTGGTCCCACCTGGTGGAGCTGGCGCAGGCGGCCGACGAGGCCGGCATCGACCGCATGGTGATGTCGGACCACGTCGTGTTCGGTGAGGACCTCGAGGCCTACGGCGATCCCCGCACCGGCGGCACGCCAGGGGCCCGCCAGCCCACGGGGCCCGACGGCGCCTGGCTGGAGCCGCTCACCACCATCGCCCACCTCACCGCGGTGACCTCCCGGGTGCGCTTCGCCACCAACATCCTGATCGCCGCCCTGCGCCGGCCGGTGGTGCTGGCCAAGACGGCGGCGACGATCGACGTCTTGTCCGGGGGACGCCTCGACCTCGGCGTCGGGGTCGGCTGGCAGCGCGAGGAGTACGAGGCCGCCGGTCTCCCGTTCGCGCGACGGGGCCGCCTGCTCGACGAGTCCCTCGACGCGTGCCGCGCGCTCTGGGCCAGCCGGGTCGCATCCCACCACGGCGAGACGCTGTCGTTCACGGGGATCCACCAGATGCCCAAGCCGGTCCAGCCCGGCGGGGTCCCCATCTGGGTGGCGGGCACGGTGAACGACCGGTCCATGGACCGGCTGGCCCGGCTGGGGTCGGGGTGGATCCCGTGGGGCGCCGACGCCGCGGACCCCGAGGCCGGCATCGTCCGCATGCGTGCCGCCCTCGAGGACCGAGGACGCGACCCGTCGGGCATCGGTGTGGTCGGTGCCCTGCGGCCCGACCCCGACGCCGAGCCGGCGGCCACGATGGCTCGGGCGGCCGCGCTGGTGGCGGCGGGGGTGACCGACGTCCGCCTCACCCTGGCGCTGCCGTCGGGCCGGGAGGCGGCACGGGACCACCTGGCGCGGCTGGTCGCCGCCTTCCGGGACGCGACGGCCTAGTCCGTACCCCGCTCTGCGGACCAGAGGCCGGGCACCAGGGCCAGCAGGCCGGCCAGCAGCAGGAACACCATCCCGAGGCCGTAGCGGCTGAGGCCGACGAGGGACACCGCCACCACGAGGGCCACCACCGCCTGGACCCGGAACAGCATCCGGCCCCAGACCGCGGCGGGCCAGCCGCCCCAGGTGTCCACCGTGCGCGGACCGGGTGACCGCTCCGACGGTGCGCCGGGTGGTCGGGGGGTCGGCCCGGCGCCGCTCACGTCGCCGCCTCGCGGCTCGCGCGAGCGGCGGTGGCCCTCGGCCCCGACCGGGACCGGGTGGCGCGCCCCGCGCCGGGAGACGGGCGCCAGGCGGGGTCGGGAGCGGGGGGCCGGCTCGGCATCGGCGCGAACCTACGACCTCGGGAGGGTGCGGGCGGGCGCGACGCGACCCCTTGTGCGGGGAACGTGCGTTCGCTACGGTCCCGGGTGCCCGCAGCCGCTCGCCCCGGCGACCCGAGCGGCGGCCCCCCCGGCCGTCATCGGCCGCCCTGCCCCCACCGACGTCCCGGCGAGGAGGGGGTGCGAGGGGCGCGGCTGCGGGCCGTCCGCCCTCGGGCCACCATGGGCGACGTGCCACCCGAACGGTGCCCGTCGTGGCGACGTCGCCGCGCCGACGGGCGAGGAGGCTGATGGTCGCGGGCTACTCGGCCACGCCGCTGGCGCGGAGGCTGGGCATCGGGGAGGGCCAGGCCGTCGCCGTCCTCGGTGCGCCCGCTGGCTTCGACGACCTCGAGGCGGAGAGGGCTCGGCGGAGCTGACTCAGGCCGGCTCGAGCACCCGGTCGGGCTCGTCGGGCGAGGCGCCGGGACCCGGGTCCTCGTCGTCGTGGTGGCCCTCGACGTCGAGCTTGGGCAGCAGGCGGTCGAGCCAGCGGGGCAGCCACCAGTTGCGGTCGCCGAGGAGCTCCATGGTGGCCGGGACCAGCAGCATGCGGACCACGGTGGCGTCGAGCAGCACGGCGGTGGCCAGGCCGGTGCCGAAGAGCTTGATCACCCGGTCGTTCTCCAGCAGGAAGCTGCCGAAGACGAACACCATGATCAGGGCGGCGGCGGTGATGACCCGGGCCGTGGCGGCCAGCCCGTTGGCCACCGACAGGTGGCTGTCGCCGGTGCGGTTCCACTCCTCGCGGACCCGCGACAGGAGGAAGACCTCGTAGTCCATCGACAGGCCGAACACGATGGCGAAGAGCATCATCGGCATGAACGGCTCGATCGGCGCGCCCTCGAAGCCCATGAGGTTGCCCAGCCAGCCCCACTGGAAGCCGGCCACGACCACCCCGAAGGCGGCGCCGATGGACAACAGGTTCATGACCACCGCCTTGAGCGGCACCAGCAGCGACCGGAACACGGCCATCAGCAGCAGGAACGACAGCGCCAGCACGGCGCCGAAGAACCAGAGCAGGCGGGAGGCGAGGTACTCGGAGAAGTCGACCTGCACGGCGACGCTGCCGGTGACGGCGATGTCGACGTCGGCGGCCGCCTCGGGCCCCGGCAGCACGTCGTCGCGCAGGCGGTTCACCGTGTCGGTGGTGGCCGCCTCCTGCGGGGCGCTGGTGGGGACCACCTGCCACAGGGCGGCACCGCCGTCGGGGCTGGGGACGGGCCCGGTCACCTGCTCGACGCCGGGGTCGGCCTGGATGGCCTCGGTGATGGGCGCCAGGCTGGCCGGGTCGGTGCCGTCGGGCAGCTCGGTGGCGAGAAGCAGGGGACCGTTGAAGCCGGGACCGAAGCCCTCGGCCAGCAGGTCGTAGGCGATGCGGGTGTCGGTGCCCTCGGAGTAGTTGCCCTCGTCGGAGAAGCCCAGGCGGAGCCCGAACACGGGCAGGGCGAGGACCCCGAGGAAGACGACGCCGGCCACCAGGGAGCGCACCGGGTGGTGCTGGACGGCCCGGCTCCAGCGGTAGGAGAAGGTCTGCTCGGGCGCCCGGTGCGAGCGCATCCGGACCTCCCGCTTCAGCGGACGGGCGAAGAGCCCGACGACCAGGGTGACCAGGGCGAGCACGAAGGCGGCGGCCCCCACGGCGGGGGAGACGAGGGCCAGGCCGACCAGGCCGAGGGCGACCAGGCCGGCGGCGATGAGGCCCCGCCAGCGGGTGACCTCGACCTTGGCCCCGGCGAAGCCGAGCAGGGCGGGCAGCAGGGTGACCGAGGCGACCATGGTGACGGCCACCACCGCGGCGGCGCCGACGGCGAGGCCGGTGACGAAGCTGATCTGCATGACGAGCATGCCCAGCAGCGAGATGACCACGGTGGTGCCGGCGAAGACGACGGCCCGGCCCGAGGTGTCGATGGCGACGGTGGTGGCCTGCCGGGTCGACATGCCTGCGTGCAGGCCCTCCCGGTAGCGGGTGACGATGAAGAGGGCGTAGTCGATGCCCACGCCCAGGCCGATCATCACCCCCAGCACCGTGGCGAAGTCCGGGATGGTGACCACGTGGGACAAGAAGCCCACCGAGATGGTGCCCAGGCCGATGCCGAACAGGGCCACGCCGATGGGCAGGCCCATGGCCAGCACCGACCCGAAGGCGAGGATGAGGATGACGATGGCGAAGCCCAGGCCCAGGACCTCCGACGAGGGCTCCTCGAACTCGGAGAAGGTCTGCCCGCCGAGGTAGACGTCGGCCACGTCGACCTGGTCGGCCAGGGGCCGGATCTCCTCGGCGACGGCCTGGCCCTCCTCGTAGGTGGCGTCCTGGGGCAGCTCCACGTCGGCGTAGGCGATGCGCCCGGCGTCGGGGCCCTCGGTCGAGATGCGGCGGGCGCCGTCGGGGTCATAGGGGCTGGAGAGGGTGACCCCCTCGATCTCACGGACCTGGTCGAAGAGCTCCTGCATCGGCCCCTGGACGGCGGGGTCGGTGACGGGCTGGTCGGCCTGGAAGACGATGGTGCCGGACTGGCCGGCGCCGGCGCCCCCGAAGGAGTCCTCCAGGATCTCCACGCCCCGGCGGCTCTCGACGTCGGGGAGGGTGAACTCCGAGCGCGACTCGGTGCCCACGGCGTTGCCGATGCCCCCGAGCACGATGAGCGTCACGATCCAGATCCCGAGGACCCAGCGGCGGTGGTCGTGGCACCAGCGACCCAGATGTGCGAACACGAGACCCTCCACCAGCGACGACGTCGGTCCAGGGTGACCGCACACCGTGACCGACCACAACCTCGGAGCGCCGTTCGAGACCGATGTCACGCACCTCCCGACGGCCCCGTGGCGGCGGGTCCAGCCGGTAGCGTCGCCGTCCGTGTGCGGCCGCTTCGTCTCGACCAGCTCGACGGCCGACCTGGCGGCCCACTTCGGCACCGCCCCGCCGCCCGACGTCGACCTGGGCGAGCGCTGGAACGTGGCCCCGACCGACGACGTCTGGGCCGTGCGGGTCGACGGCGGTGACCGCCGCCTCGAGGCCTTCCACTGGGGCCTGGTGCCCTGGTGGGCCGAGGACCCGAAGGTCGGGTCCCGCATGATCAACGCCCGGGCCGAGACGGTGGCCACCAAGGGGGCCTTCAAGGCCGCCTTCGCGTCCCGCCGGGTGCTGGTCCCGGCCGACGGCTTCTACGAGTGGGGTCCGAAGCCGGCGTCGGGGCGGCGCAAGCAGGCGTGGTACGTGCACCGGCCCGACGACGCGCCGTACGCCTTCGCCGGGCTGTGGGAGAGCTGGCGGGACCGGCGCACCGACGGGACCGACCGGCTGCGGTCCACGACGATCGTCACCACCGCCGCCAACGGCCCGATGTCGGAGATCCACGACCGCATGCCGGTCATCCTCCCGCGGTCGGCCTGGGACGAGTGGCTCGACCCCGACGACGACGACACCGACGCCCTCGCCCGCCTCCTCGTGCCGGCCCCGGCCGAGGTCACCGTGCTGCGCCCCATCGGGCCCGAGGTCGGCAACGTGCGCAACGACGGCCCCGGCCTGGTCGAGCGGGCGGAGCCGGGCACCGGGGCTGACGGCACCGCCCCACTGCCCGGGCTCGGCTGATGAGCGAGGGGTCCCGTCGCCTCGGTCTCCGTCGCCGGCTCGACGCGTCGGCCCTGCGCTGGCAGGCCCGCCTGGACACGCCCTGGGTCGACCGGACCCTGCCCTGGATCATCGCCGGGGCGCTGTCGGTGGTGCTGCTGCTGATCAGCTTGGCCGTGCAGCGCCAGCTCGACGGCGGCCCGACGCTGGCCACCTGGACCCAGGCCGCCTGGAACATGGAGCAGGGCCGGGGCCCGGTGTCCTCGCTGGCCGACGGGAACATGGTCTTCGACCAGTGGGCCTTCACCTCGCTCCCGCTGCTCTACCTGGGTCGCTTCGTGCCCACCGAGGTGGTCCTGGCCATCGCCGAGGCGGTCTGCCTGGGCCTGGCCGTCGTGCCCCTGTGGCGCATGGCCCGGGAGGTGGCCCGGCTCGGGCTCGGCGTGACCGTCGGGCTGATCCTCGCCTACTGCGGGGCACCGGTGCTCTACAGCGCCAACCTGGCCGGCTGGTCGCCGGTGGTCACCGCCGTGCCCGCCATCGCCTGGGGGGCGTGGTTCGGCCAGCGCCGGCGCTGGGTGGCCTACGGGCTGTGCATGGCCGTCGCCCTGCTGTCGCGGGCCGATGTCAGCCTGCTGCTCGTGGCCTTCGGCATCCTCGGTGTGACCTCCGGTGACCGTCGCTCGGGCAGCGCCACCGCAGCGGTGGGGGCGCTGTGGGCCCTGGCCTTCATCGTGCTCGTCGACCCACCCGTGCCCGAGGCCCCCATGACGGCGTCCCAGGCCGTGCTGGCCCGGGGCGAGGCACCCCTCGCCGTGCTCACCGAGCCCGTGCGCCTGGTGACCGACCTGGTGATCCAACCCAACGTGGGGGCGTTGGTGGTGCTGGTCGGGCCCCTGCTCTTCCTGCCCCTCGTCGTGCCCCGCTTCGCCCTGCCCGCCCTGCCGCCCATCTGGCTGGGGCTGGTGGGGGAGGAGGCCGTGCGCCAGGCGGTGGGCCCGACGCCGGGTGCGGGCCAGCTCCCGGCCGTGCTGCTGCTGGCGGTGGTGCCCATGGTCCTGGCCGCCATCGTGGCCCTGGCCCGCGTGGGCCAGCCCAGCGTGAGCCGCATCCGCGTCGACCACCGCGTGGTCGCGGCCATGGTGCTGGCGACGGTCGCCATCTTCGTGCAGGTCGCGCCCACGTCGCCGTTCAACGAGCCGTGGAGCTGGGGCAGCCAGGACGAGGCCGACGGGGCCCGGATGGAGGCCGTCGACCTCCTCGACGAGATCGACCCGCAGGGCGGGGTGACGGCGTCGCCGCAGATGACCGCGATGGTGGCCGAGCGCGAGCACGTCGAGGAGCTCTCCGCCGGACCGCCCCGGGGCGGGTGGAGCCCCCGCACCGACGCGGTGCTCATCGACACCACCGCGGTGGGCGACGACGGCGTCGCCCTCTGGGAGCGGCGCGACCGGGAGGAGGCCATGGCGGCGCTCGTCGCCCGCTCCTACGACCTCGAGTACCGGGCCGCCGGCATCATCTTGATGGTGCGCCCCCAGGCGTAGGTGCGCCCCCAGGAGGAGGTGCGGCGGGGCCCGAGGGGGCCGTCAGTCGCTCACGCCCGATGCCCCCGCGGCCCGGAGGCCCCGTCGCAGGCGCTCGGCGGCATCGTCGAGGGCGGCCGGGTCGGGGTCCCCGTCGGCGTTGGCGAAGTCGAGCTGGGCGATGGTCGGTGAAGGGGATCAGGTGCACGTGGGCGTGGGGCACCTCCTCGCCGGCCACGATGACCCCCACCTTCGAGGGCCGGAACACCTCCTGCTGGGCCCGGCCGATGGTCCGGGCCACGTCCATGAGGTGGCGCCAGCAGGTCGTCGGGTCGAGGTCGATCCAGTGGTCGACCTCCTCGACCGGCACCACCAGCACGTGGCCCGGGGCCAGCGGGGCGATGGTGAGGAAGGCCACGCAGCGGTCGTCGCGCCAGACGAAGCGGCCGGGGACCTCGCCGTCGATGATGCGGGTGAAGAGGGTCGGCATGGGCCGATGGTAGGAGCCGAGCCGGCCCGGGAGCGGGGGTGGCACCACGCGGGCCGTAGGGTGACGGCGTGACCCCTGCCACCGACGAGGACCACGGCCCCGACGGTGCGGCCGACGGCGAGGACCGGATCCTCACCGTCCCCAACGCCATCACGGTGGTGCGCCTCGCCTGCCTCCCGCTGTTCCTGTGGCTGCTCTTCGTCCAGGAGGACCGGGTGTGGGCGGCCAGCGTGCTGGGCGCGCTGGGCGCCACCGACTGGGTCGACGGCTACCTCGCCCGCCGTTGGCACCAGGTCTCGACGCTGGGCAAGGTCCTCGACCCCGTGGCCGACCGGCTCCTGTTCTTCGTCGGCGGCCTGGCCATCATCATCGACGGCGCCGATCCCCCTCTGGGTGGCCTCGCTGGTGCTCTTCCGCGAGGTCTGGTCGTCAGCCTGGCGACCGTGGGCCTGGCCCTGGCCGGGGCCAAGCGCATCGACGTCACCTGGTGGGGCAAGGCCGGCACCTTCTGCACCATGTTCGCCTTCCCGATGTTCCTGGCCTCCGAGGGCCAGCTGTTCTGGCGCGACGAGGCCCGCGTGCTGGCCTGGGGCTTCGCCATCCCCGGCCTGGTGTTCGGCTACATCGCCCTCGCCCTCTACGTGCCCTCGGCCTCCGGGCCCTGCGCGAGGGCCGGGCGGCCCGGGCGGGCGTCGGCGACGGGCACCCGGACAGGGGCACGCGCCGCGGCCCGATAGGTTCGGTCCCGTGAAGGCCGTCATCATGGCGGGCGGCGAGGGATCTCGCCTCCGGCCGCTCACCACCCACACCCCCAAGCCCATGCTCCCCCTGGCCAACCGGCCGATGATGGAGCACATCGTCGGGCTGCTGCGCAGCCACGGCTACACCGAGATCGTGGTCACGGTGGCCTTCCTGGCCAACCAGATCCGCACCTACTTCGGCGACGGGTCCGACTTCGGGGTGGAGATCACCTACGCCACCGAGGAGCAGCCCCTCGGCACGGCGGGGTCGGTCCGCAACGCCAAGGACGTCCTCGACGAGCGCTTCCTCGTCATCTCCGGCGACGTGCTCACCGACATCGACCTGTCGGCCATCGTGGCCGAGCACGAGGCCAAGGGCGCCCTGGCCACCATCGGCCTCGTCGCGGTGGACGACCCGCTGGAGTTCGGCATCGTCATCACCAAGGAGGACGGCTCCATCGAGCGGTTCCTCGAGAAGCCCACGTGGGGCCAGGTGTTCAGCGACACCATCAACACCGGGATCTTCGTGCTCGAGCCCGAGATCTTCGACTACATCGCCCCCGACCGGCCCGTCGACTTCTCCGGCGAGGTGTTCCCCCAGCTGCTGGAGGAGGGCGAGCCCATGGTCGGGGCCGTGGCCGAGGGCTACTGGGAGGACGTGGGCACCCTCGAGGCCTACGTGCGGGCCCACCACGACGTCCTCGACGGCACCGTGAAGCTCGACGTCCCCGGCTTCGAGCTGCGCGACGGCGTGTGGCTGGGGGAGGGGGCCGAGGTCCACCCCGACGCCGAGATCGTCGGCACCGCCGTGATCGGCGCCGGGCTGCCGGGTCGGCGCCGGGGCCCGCATCGGCCCCTACGCGGTGCTGGGCCGCAACTGCCGGGTGCGCGCCGACGCCGCCGTCGAGCGCTCGGTCGTGCACGAGAACGTGTACCTGGGCGAGGGCAGCCGCCTGCGGGGGGCCATCGTCGGCCGCTCCGGCGAGATCCGCCGCGTCGGCCCGCTGCGACGAGGGGTCGGTCCTCGGCGACGAGTGCTTCGTCGGCGAGGAGGCCGTCATCGGCGCCGGCGTCAAGGTCTACCCGTTCAAGACCATCGAGGCCGGCGCCACCGTCAACTCCTCGATCATCCTCGAGACCCGCGGCGCCCGCAGCCTGTTCGGCGCCTCGGGCGTCTCCGGCCTGGCCAACGTGGACATGACCCCCGAGCTGGCCGCCCGGGTGGCCATGGCCTGGGCCACCACGCTGCCCAAGGACAGCACCGTGGTCACCTCCCGCGACTCCAGCCGGGCCGCCCGGATGCTCAAGCGGGCCCTCATGGCCGGGCTCAACGCGGCCGGGGTCAGCGTGCTCGACCTCGAGGTCGCCTCGGTCCCGGTCACCCGCTTCGCGGCCCGGGGCTCGGTCGTGGCCGGCGGCATCACCGTGCGCCTCGAGGGCGACGACCCCGACTCGGTCGTCCTTCCGGTTCATCGACGGCGGCGGCCTCGACATCTCCGAGGCGTCCCAGCGCAAGATCGAGCGCCAGTTCTCCCGGGAGGACTTCCGCCGGGTGCCGGCCGAGGAGATCGGCGAGATCGGCTACCCGCCGCGGGTGCTGGAGCACTACACCACCGCCCTCGGCGGCACCGTCGACCTCGACGTCGTCCGCGACGCCGGCTTCAAGATCGTCACCGACTACGGCTTCGGGTCGACCTCGTTCACCATGCCGACGGTGCTGGCCCAGCTCGGTGCCGACGTGCTGTCGGTCAACCCCTACGCCTCGACCCAGGGCGCCATGGCCTTCGACCGCGAGCAGGGCGCCCGTCCGAGGCCGGGGCCCTGGTGACCGCGGCCGGCGCCCAGCTGGGTGCGGTCATCGATGCCGGCGGCGAGCGCCTGACCCTGGTCGACGACGAGGGGCGGGTCCTCACCGACACCCAGGCCCTGCTGGCCCTGGTGCGCCTGGTCGCCCCCCACGTCGACGGCGACACCATCGTCGTGCCGGTCAACGCCTCGCACCACGTGGCCGACGTCGTCGAGCGGCACCGGCATCGAGGTCCGCCAGGCCAAGACCTCCACCGCGGCCCTGATGGCGGCGGCCGACGAGCCCGGCGTCGGCTTCGCCGGCGACACCGACGGCGGCTTCATCATCCCCGGGTTCCTGCCCGCCTTCGACGCCGCCGCCGCCTTCGTCAAGGTGCTCGAGCTGCTGGCCCGCCACGACGTCCGCCTGTCCGAGGTCGTCGACGACCTGCCCCGGCCCCACATCGCCCACGAGACGGTGGTGACCCCGTGGGAGCAGAAGGGCATGGTCATGCGCACCCTCGTGGAGCGGACCGACCCCGAGCGCCTCGTGCTGGTCGACGGCGTGAAGGTGCTCCACGACGACGGCTGGGCCCTGGCCCTGCCCGACCCCAGCGAGCCGCTGACCCACATCTGGGCCGAGGCCGACACCGAGGCCGGGGCCCGCAGCCGGGCCCAGGAGTACGGCCGCCGGCTCCGCCAGCTGGTGCGCTGAGGACCGGCCGCACGGCGCCCTCGACCCTCACGCGGGGGTCGAGGCTTCGGACCCCCGGCCGACCCTGCGAGCCCCCGCCCGCCGTGCGGTAGGTTGCCGGGATGAACCTCCCCGAGGACCTCCGCTACACGAAGGACCACGAGTGGGTGCGGGTCGAGGGGAACCTCGCCCGGATCGGCATCACGGACTACGCCCAGGACGCGCTGGGCGACGTGGTGTTCGTCCAGGTGCCCGAGGCCGGGGCCGCGGTCACCGCCGGCGACACGGTCAGCGAGGTCGAGTCCACCAAGTCGGTCTCGGAGATCTACGCACCCGTGGCCGGCTCGGTGGCCGAGGTCAACGCAGACCTCGGCGACGCCCCCGAGCGCCTCAACGACGACCCCTACGGCGACGGCTGGATCTGCGCCATCGAGGTCGGCGACCCCTCCCAGCTCGAGGGGCTGCTCGACGCCGAGGGCTACCGGGGCCTGATCGAGGAGTAGCGGGTGGCCGACGTCGACTGCGACCGCTGCGGACACCGCAACGCCGAGGATGCCAACTTCTGCTCGTCGTGCGGCGCGCCCCTCGAGCGTCTCGACCAGGACAAGCCCACCATCCAGCTCTCGCTGGAGACGGCAGGGGGCACCGACGAGATCAGCCTCGACCTCGACGAGCTGCCCGCCACGGCGGCCTGCTGGCCGTCCGGGCCGGGCCCAACGCCGGCTCCACCTTCGCCGTCGACAGCGACGTCATCACCGCCGGACGCCACCCCGACAGCGACATCTTCCTCGACGACATCACCGTCTCCCGGCGCCATGCCGAGGTCCGGCGCGAGGACGGCCGTCTCGTCGTCCGCGACGTCGGTTCGCTCAACGGCACCTACCTCAACCGCGAGCGCATCGAGCAGGGCGACCTCCACGACGGCGACACCATCCAGGTCGGGCAAGTTCAAGCTGGTCTACGTCGCCGGGCCGCCGAGCTCGCGACGCGCCGCACGCGACCCCGGTCGTGACGGCGACCGCAGCCACCTGTCGATCGGTGAGGTCCTGAGCCTGCTCCAGGACGAGTTCCCCGACGTCACCATCTCCAAGATCCGCTTCCTGGAGAGCCAGGGGCTGCTCGACCCCGAGCGCACCCCGTCGGGCTACCGGAAGTTCTACGAGGGCGACGTCCGCCGCCTGCGCTGGATCCTCACCGAGCAGCGCGACAGCTTCCTCCCCCTGAAGGTCATCAAGGACCGCCTGGAGCAGGAGGGCGACGCCGGGGGCCTGCCTGCGCCGGACACCGCCGGCGACGGGGCCGCGGCCGCCGTGCCCCGGGCCGAGGCCGAGGCCCCGCCCGCCGCGCCCCCGAGCCGGCCCCGGAGCCCGAGGCGGCCGCCGACGAGCCCCCGATCCTGCCGATCTGGATGGCCGACGCAGCCCGGGCCAAGGCCGACCGCGGGCGCTCGGGCCGCACCGCCGACCTCGGCGACGGCCCCCCGCCCCTCGACGGCGACCAGACCACGGTCAGCCTCACCCCCGACGAGATGCTGGCCGCCAGCGGGCTCAGCCCCCAGCAGCTGCGCTCGCTGGAGGAGTACGGCCTGGTCACCGGCCACATGGTCGGCGCCGACCGCTACTACGGCGGCGAGGACCTCGTCATCGCCCAGAAGGCGGCCGGCTTCCTCGCCCACGGCATCGAGGCGCGCCACCTCCGCATGTTCAAGACCACGGCCGACCGCGAGGCGGCCCTGCTCGAGCAGGTCGCCCTCCCGCTGGTCAAGCAGCGCCGGTCGGAGTCGCGCGACGAGGCCCTCGACCTGGTCGCCGAGCTGGCCGGGCTGGGCCAGGGCCTGCGGGCCGCGCTCCTGCGCGCCGCCCTGGCCGACCACCTGTCCTGACCGGGGCCGCTTCTCACCCGCCGGGATGACGAGCGGTCGGCCCGCCGTCACGGCGGTAGGGTCAGGACGTGGTCGAGATGGATCTGGTCGGCGTCCGGGTGGAGCTCCCGTCGAACACGCCGATCGCCCTGCTCCGGGAGCGCACCGGCGCCCGGCGGGTGCTGCCCATCTTCATCGGCGGCCCCGAGGCCACCGCCATCGCCTTCGCCCTGGAGGAGGTGGTCACGCCCCGGCCCATGACCCACGACCTCATGCGCGACGTCCTCGACGACCTGGGCGTCAGCATCGAGTCGGTCACCGTCACCGAGCTGCGGGACCGCACCTTCTACGCCGAGATCGAGATGCACGCGGCGGACGGCGTCCACCGGGTCTCGAGCCGCCCGTCCGATGCCCTGGCCCTCGCCATCCGCATCGGCACCCCGATCTACGCGGCCGAGTCGGTGCTCGACGAGGCCGCCTTCGAGGCCGAGGACGAGTCCGAGGACGAGCCGGAGGAGGCCGAGGAGGTCGTCGAGCAGTTCCGCGAGTTCATCGACAACGTCAGCCCCGACGACTTCGCCTCCTGAGCCCGCGCACCTCGTGCAGCAGCCCTCCTCCCCGGCCGGGAGCCGGCGCCGGCGGGACGACCCGTGGCGACGGGTCCTCATCGGCCTCCTCACCATCGTCGTCGTCCACCTCATCGGGGTGGTCGGCTACCTGGTGCTGGGGCTCAGCCCGCTCGACGCGCTCTACCAGACGGTCACCACCGTCACGACCGTCGGGTTCCGCGAGGTGGCCGAGCCCACCGCCGGGTTCAAGATCTTCACCATCATCTTGGCCCTCGGGGGCATCGGCACCGTCCTGTACACCCTGAGCGCCCTGTTCGAGACCGTCGTCGAGGGTCGGCTCACCGACCACACCCGGAGGAGGCGCATGGAGCGCAACATCGCGGCCATGGAGGGCCACATCATCGTCTGCGGCTGGGGCCGGGTCGGCCGCACCATGGTCGAGCACGCCGAGGGCGCCGGAGCCCAGGTGGTGGTGGTCGAGCGCGACCCCGACCGTCTGGCCCAGCTCACCGTGCCGTCGGTGGCCGGCGACGCCACCGACGACGTCACCCTCCTCGACGCCGGCATCGAGCGGGCCCGCACCCTCGTCGTCGCCCTCGACACCGACGCCGACAACCTCTACGTGACCCTCTCGGCCCGGGCCCTGCGCCCGGACCTGTTCATCGTGGCCCGGGCCCGCAACGACTCGGCCGAGCCCAAGCTCATCCAGGCCGGGGCCAACCGGGTCGTGAACCCCCAGCAGATCGGCGGGGCCCGCATGGCCGCGCTGGCCATCTCCCACAACGTGGCCGACTTCCTCGACGTGGTCATGCACGACGGGAGCCTCGAGTTCCGCCTCGACGACGTGGCCGTCGCCCCCGGCTCCGCCCTCGACGCCACGACCCTCCGCGACGCGCACCTCCGCGGCCGCACCGGCGCCCTGGTGCTGGCCATCCGCGACGGGGCCGGTGCCTTCGCCACCAACCCGCCCCCCGACACCACCCTGGGCTCGGGCGACGTGCTCATCGCCGTCGGGACCTCGGACCAGCTGGCCGCCCTCGCCGCCCTGGCCACCGGCTGAGGAGTCCGGTCCGTTGACCGATCGCGGGCAGGGGCGTAGGTTGTGCGGCCCACAGTGGCGTAACTACGCCTCTGTGATCCCCAGGGAGGACGCACGTGGCCAAGGACGGGTTCAGCGGCAAGGCCGCGGCAGAGATCGTCGGCATCACGTACCGCCAGCTCGACTACTGGGCCCGCACCGACCTCGTCCGGCCCACCCTGGCCGACGCCAAGGGCTCGGGCTCGCGGCGCAGCTACTCCTACCGCGACCTGCTCGAGCTGAAGCTCATCAAGACGATGCTCGACTCGGGGATCAAGCTGGAGTCGGTGCGCCAGGCCTTCGCCTACCTCCGCACCAACCTGGGCGAGGACATCGCCTCGGCCCGCCTGGTGATCGCCGGGTCCTCGGCGGTCCTCGTGCGCGACGACGCAGAGATGATCGAGGTCGTCAACGGCCTCCACGGCCAGGGCGTGCTCAACCTCAACCTGGTCACCCTCGACGGGCTCAAGGGCGAGCTCGACGCCGCCGTGCTGCTGCTGCGGCCCAGCGCCGACCTCGACCTCAGCCAGGCCCCTCCGGCCCGGCCCGAGGCCGCGGCCGCGAGCGACCCGGCCACCGTCGCCACCGGCGGCTGAGGCCTCCGCCCCGGACGGGGCGCCCGACGACGGCCGGTAGTGTCGCCCGCCGTGACCCGCACCTCCCCGCTCGACGCCACCCACCGCGCCCTCGGGGCCCGCATGGTCCCCTTCGGCGGCTGGGACATGCCGGTCAGCTACCCCGACGGCACCCTCGCCGAGCACCAGGCCTGCCGCACCGGGGCCGTGGTGTTCGACGTCAGCCACCTCGGCACGGTGCGCATCGAGGGGCCCGACGCCCACGAGCGCCTCCAGCGGGCCCTCACCAACGACCTGGGCCGCATCGGGCCGGGTCGGGCCCAGTACACCCACCTGCTCGACCCCGACGACGCCTCGGTGGTCGACGACATCATCGTGTGGTGGCTGGACGACGAGCGCTTCGACGTCATGCCCAACGCCTCCAACACCGACCCCGTCACCGGCGCGCTGGGGGAGGGGGCCGTCGACGTCACCGCCACCCGCGCCGTGCTCGCCCTCCAGGGCCCCGAGGCCCGCACCCGCCTGGCCACGGTGGCCCCCGAGGCGGCCGACCGTCGGCCCGCTTCGCGGTGGCCCCCTTCACCTGGTCCGGCGTGGGGTGCACGGTCGCCGGCACCGGCTACACGGGCGAGGACGGCGTGGAGGTGGCGGTCCCGGCCGAGGCCGCGCCGGCCCTCTGGGACGCGGTGGTCGGGGCCGGGTTCACCCCGGCGGGCCTGGGTGCCCGCGACACCCTCCGCCTGGAGGCGGCCCTGCCCCTGCACGGCCACGAGCTGGGCCCGGGCATCACCCCGCTCGAGGCCGGTCTGGGCTGGGTGGTCCGGTGGGACAAGGGCGACTTCCGAGGTCGTGACGCCCTGGCCCGCCAGAAGGAGGCCGGGGTGCCCCGCCGCCTCCGGGGTCTGGCCGTCGAGGGGCGTCGACCTCCCCGTGAGGGTCAGGCCGTGGTCCGTGACGGTGAGGTGGTGGGTGAGGTCACCAGCGGGAACTTCTCGCCCACGCTCGGCCACGGCATCGCCCTGGCCTTCCTGCCGCCCGACGCGTCCGAGGGCGACGAGGTGGGCATCGACGTGCGCGGCACCGAGGTGCCGGCCACGGTGGTGCCCACGCCCTTCGTCCCCCGGGCCTGAGCGCCCGGGACCTCACCTCCTAGGGCTGCTGGTCGGCCAGCTCCTCGAGGGGTGGGCACGAGCACACCAGGTTCCGGTCGCCGTGGCCGCCGTCGATGCGGCGCACCGGAGGCCAGTACTTGTCGGCCCTGCTCACGTCGGCGGGGAAGGCGGCCTCGGCCCGGGTGAAGGGGTGCTCCCACGCGTCGGCCAGCACCGCGCTCGCGGTCCAGGGCGCCCCCTGGAGGAGGCCGGGCTGGTCGTCGACCTCGGCGCGGATGGCGATGAGGGCGTCGCAGAAGCGGTCCAGCTCGCCCCGGTCCTCGCTCTCGGTGGGCTCGACCATCAGCGTGCCCGCCACCGGGAAGCTCATGGTGGGGGCGTGGAAGCCGTGGTCGATGAGCCGCTTGGCGATGTCGTCGACGGTGATCCCGGTGGCCTTGGTGAGGGGCCGGATGTCGAGGATGCACTCGTGGGCCACCAGGCCGTTCCGCCCGGCGTAGAGCACGGGGTAGTGCTCGGCCAGGCGGTGGGCCACGTAGTTGGCGTTCAGGATGGCCACCTGGGTGGCCCGGCGCAGGCCCTCGCCGCCCATCATCCTCACGTAGGCCCACGGGATGGGCAGGATGCCGGCCGAGCCCCACGGGGCCGCGGCCACGGGGCCCGGGGAGGTGTCGCCCGGCCCGCACTCGGGGACCAGCGGGTGCGACGGCAGGAAGGGGGCCAGGTGCGACCCCACGGCCACCGGGCCCACGCCCGGACCCCCGCCGCCGTGGGGGATGCAGAAGGTCTTGTGGAGGTTGAGGTGGCTGACGTCGGCGCCGAAGCGGCCCGGACGGGCCAGCCCGACCATGGCGTTGAGGTTGGCGCCGTCGAGGTAGACCTGCCCGCCGGCCTGGTGGACCACGTCGCAGATCTCGCCGATGGCCTCCTCGAACACGCCGTGGGTCGAGGGGTAGGTGACCATCAGGGCGGCGATGGTGCCCTCGGCCTCGGCCACCTCGGCCCGCAGGTCGTCGAGGTCGACGTTGCCGTCGTCGTCGCAGGCCACCACGACCACCCGCATGCCCGCCATCACCGCGCTGGCCGCGTTGGTGCCATGGGCGGACGACGGGATCAGGCACACGTCGCGGCCGGCGTCGCCGCGGGAGCGGTGGTAGGCCGCGATGGCCAGGAGGCCGGCCAGCTCGCCCTGGCTGCCGGCGTTGGGCTGCAGCGAGACGGCTCCGTAGCCGGTCACCTCCACCAGCCAGCGCTCCAGGTCGCCGATGAGCTCGCGGTAGCCCTCGGACTGGTCGAGCGGGGCGAAGGGGTGCAGGCCGGCGAAGCCGGGCCAGGTGATGGGCTCCATCTCGGCCGCCGCGTTGAGCTTCATGGTGCACGAGCCCAGCGGGATCATGGACCGGTCGAGGGCCACGTCGCGGTCCGACAGGCGCCGCAGGTAGCGCAGCATCGCCGTCTCCGAGTGGTGCGACGAGAACACCGGGTGGGTGCAGAAGTCGGTGGTCCGGACCAGGGGAGCGGGCACCGCCGGGGCCTCGTCGTGGTCCGGGGCCAGGTCGGCGGCCCCGGTCGGGGCCCCGAAGGCACCGAGCACGGCATCGAGGTCGGCGGCGGTGGTGGTCTCGTCGACCGAGGCGGCCACGTGGTCGGCGTCGACCCGGCGCAGGTTCACCCCGGCATCGGCGGCCGCGGCCACCACGGCGTCGGCCTGCCCCGGCACGCGGGCGCAGCACCGTGTCGAAGTAGGCCTCGTGGAGCACCTCGACGTCGGCGGCCCGCAGCCCCCGGTCGAGGGTCCGGGCGGCGCGGTGCACCCGGGCGGCGATGGCCCTCAGGCCGTCGGGGCCGTGGTACACGGCGTAGGACGAGGCGATGACGGCCAGCAGCACCTGGGCCGTGCAGATGTTGCTGGTGGCCTTCTCCCGGCGGATGTGCTGCTCGCGGGTCTGGAGGGCCAGGCGGAGGGCCGGGTCGCCGTCGGCGTCGACCGACACACCGACCAGCCGGCCCGGCAGCGAGCGCTGGAGCCCGTCGCGCACCGCCATGTAGCCGGCGTGGGGTCCGCCGAAGCCCATGGGCACGCCGAAGCGCTGGGCCGAGCCCACCACCACGTCGGCGCCGACCTCGCCGGGGGCCCGCAGCAGGCAGAGGGCGAGGGGGTCGGCCGCGACCGTGACGAGGGCCCCGCGCTCGTGGGCCGCGACCACCAGGTCGGCGTCGTCGCGGACCAGGCCGGTGGTGGTGGGGTACTGCACGAGCACGCCGAAGGCGTCGCCGTCGGGCAGGCCCGCCGACAGGTCGGCCTCGACCACCCGCAGGCCGAGCGGCTCGGCCCGGGTGCGGACCACGGCGAGGGTCTGGGGGTGGCAGGCGACATCGACCACGAAGGCGGCGTCGGCGGGCGCCTTGGAGGCCCGGCGGGAGAGGGTCATGGCCTCCGCTGCGGCGGTGGCCTCGTCCAGCAGCGACGAGTTGGCCAGGGCCAGGCCGGCCAGGTCGGTGACCACGGTCTGGAAGTTGAGCAGGGCCTCGAGGCGGCCCTGGGAGATCTCGGGCTGGTACGGGGTGTAGGCGGTGTACCAGGCCGGGTTCTCGAGGATCGACCGGCGGATCACCGGCGGGGTGACGGTGTCGTGGTACCCGAGCCCGATCATCGATGTCAGCACCCGGTTCCGCCCCGCCAGGGCCCGCAGCTGGTCGAGGGCCTCGGCCTCGCCCACCGGGGCGGGCAGGTCGAGGGGGGCGGCCTGGCGGATGGCGGCCGGGACGGCATCGTCGACCAGCTCCTCCAGCGACCCGTACCCCAGGGCCGCGAGCATGGCGGCCTGGTCCTCCTCGCCGGGGCCGATGTGGCGGGCGGCGAAGGCCACGCTGGGGTCGAGGGCGGTGCGGTCGGACATGGGGCCTCCGGGGACGGGCGCACCCCCGGGCAGGGGCGCTGCGATCACGTCCTCCCCCCGCTGTCATCGGCACCTGAGAGGTTCACCCCGGAGGGCTTGCACCGTCGGTGGGCCGGCGGACCGACCTCTTTCCAGCGTCGCCTCCCCCGTGCGGTCCTGGGGCCTGAGAGATTCCGGGGAGGGATTGCTCCTTCGGCGGCCCGTCGTTGGGCCTCTCCCGCGCGGGGTCAACAGCGGGGCCACGCTACCAGCAGCGGGCCTGCGCTCCCGGGAACGGGGGACGGGCACGGGGCGGCGTCGGCGGGGTGGGGTCCCCTGGGGGTTGTGCACCGACCACTCATGACACCCGTCCGGGTGACGGCCATGATGGGAGTGACCCGAGAGACGGGTGACGCGACAGAGGAGAGCTGAGATGAGGACGACGCGGGTGGTGGCGGCAGGGGCGGTGGCCCTGGCCCTGGTGGTCGGCGGCGCCGGCTGCGGCAAGGTGGCCGAGAAGGTGGCCGAGAAGGCTTCGGGTTGCGAGGACATCGACGCCTCGGGCGACGAGGTCGGCGCGAACTGCGACGGGGTCAGCGCCGGGGTGGACGCCGACGGCAACGTCGCCGTCACCGACGAGGACGGCAACTCCTTCGACGCCAGCGCCGACGGCACGGGTGCGCTGCCCGACGAGTGGCCGGCCGACCTGGCGCCGCCCGAGGGGGCGGGCATCGTCTCCTCCACCGTCACCGACGCCAACCTGAGCGTGACCGCCGGGCTCGACGGGGACGTGGGTGAGGTCTACGAGGGCATCAAGACCCAGCTCGAGGCGGCCGGCTACACCATCGACTACGACACCGTCTCGGACTCCGGTGCCGGCCAGGTGGGCAGCGTCGCCGCCAGCGGCCCGGAGTGGGACGCCAACGTCAACGTCAGCACCAACAACGGCGACACCAGCCTGGGCTCGGTGCTGGTCGTGTACTCCCTCACCAAGGTCGAGGGCTGAGCACGCGGGCATCGCTCTCGCCGCCACCGGGGACGGTGCCGGTCGAGGCGGGGGAGCCCCGTCGCGCCGTCGTCTCGACCCTGCTCCTGCTGGTGGCCCTGGTGGGTGTCCCCGTCCTCGCCGCCGCCCTCGCCATCACCGTGGTGGGGGCGGTGGCCGGCGACGACGAGGCGGTGACCTCGGCCCCGGTGTCCACCGTGCCCGAGCAGCCCGGCACCACCGTGGTCGTCCCGGGGGGCAGCATCGCCCTCCCCGTGCCGGGCGGGGTCGTCCCGGGCGCCGAGCCGTCACCACCGCCGGGCTGGCCCGCGGCGCTCGAGCCCCCCGAGGAGGCCGTCATCGTGACCTCGGTGCTCAACGGGTCGACCCGGGTGCTGGTGTGGGGGTCGGACCAGGAGGTCGCCGCCCTGGCCGACCAGGTCAAGGTGCAGCTGGTGGCCGGTGGCTTCACCATCGCCACCGAGGTCCGCGCGCCCGACGGCAGCAGCGCCGTCCTCCGGGGGGTCCGGGCCGACCAGCAGGTGTCGGCCTCGATCGTGCGGTCCCAGGTCCCCGGTCAGCCGCCCCGGGTGGTGAACATGGTGCTCACCCCGCTCTGAGCGGGGCGGGCCCGGGCCCTGGTCGACCTAGTCGGCCAGGTCGGGCTCGACCTGCTCGATCCAGTCGAAGAGGGGTTGGGCGCTGAACCACCCGGCCAGCTCGGTGCCGATCTCGGCCCCGGTGGCCCGGGCCACGTCGGCCGCGATGGCCCGCGGCGTGCCGGCGGCGCGGGCGGTGAGCTCCACCTCGCAGGTGCGCTCCATGGTGACGAACCAGAAGACCGCCTCCTCGATGGAGCGGCCCACCGTGAGCAGCCCGTGGTTGGCGAGGATCGCCGCCTTGGCGTCGCCCAGGGCGTGGGCGATGCGCTTGCCCTCGGCCGGGTCGTTGACCACGCCGGTGTAGTCGTCGAAGAGGACGTGGTCCTCGTAGAAGATGCACGAGTCCTGGGTGAGCGGCTCCAGCTCGCGACCCAGGGTCGAGAAGGCTCGGCCCGACTTGGAGTGCGAGTGCGCGGCCGCGACCACGTCAGGGCGGGCGGCGTGGATCTGGGAGTGGATGGCGAAGGCGGCCCGGTTGACCGGCCAGGTGCCCTCGACCACCTCGCCCTGGTGGTCGACCAGGATGAGGTCCGACGCCCGGATCTGCTTGAAGCTCATGCCGAACGGGTTGACCCAGAAGTGGTCGGAGCGCTCCGGGTCGCGGGCGGTGATGTGGCCGGCCACGCCCTCGTCGAAGCCGAAGCGGCCGAAGATGCGGAACGCCGCGGCCAGGCGCGCCTTGCGGTGGGCCCGCTCCTCCTCGGGGCTCCGCTCGACGAACGGGCTGTGCGGGGTGCGGGTGGTCATGGGGGCTCCCAGGGCAGGCGTGCCCCGGCAGTCTACGACCCTGTCGTCGACCCTCTCCTGGTCACGCGACGGTGCCGGCCCACTCGGGCGAGCCCAGCACGTCGTCGACCAGGGCCACCCCGGTCGGGTCCGTCGTCAGCGAGGGTCCGGCCCCGGTGACCTCGGCCGGGGTGGGCACCCGGTCGAGGAGGCCCCACCAGAGGACCACGGGCAGGACGAGCGCCGCCGACTTGTGGCGGTACTCGGCCGACTCCCCGTAGTAGGTCATCATCCGGCCGCGGCTCCACCGACCGCTCTCCAGCTCGGCGGTCCAGAACTCGAACCCGGTCTGGTCCGGCTCCCGCTCGAGCACGTTCAGGTAGACGCGGCGCACGAACGCCCGGTCGTCGAGGGAGCCGTAGCGGTCCACGAACTCGCGGGACCGGGTGAAGAAGTCGGCCATGGCCCGCAGCGAGGTCCCGCCCCGGGCCCGCCCCTCCCAGTAGGCCAGGCCCGACGTGTCGGGGAGACGCAGGAACGAGGCCCGGTACAGCCGCACCACCGGCGCCAGGGTGCCCTCCCAGGCGGCGCCGCCGAGGACGGTGCGGGCCAGCGTGGCGGGCCGCCCCGTCGCCGGGTCCATGGAGGCCAACCCGGCCGCCACCTCGCCGGCGGTCGGGTCGCGGAGGGCCAGGTCTCGGTACAGGCCCTGCACGAAGGCGGTGGGCGAGGCCACCGGGGGCAGGGCCACGCCCGACGGCGCGCTCCACGGTCCCGCCCCGGTGCCGTTCACGGCCCGGACCCGCACCCGGTAGGTGCGCCCGGCGCCGCACCGGCAGGGACGCGCCGGCGGTGGCGCCCGAGACCGTGACCGTCGTGGTGCCGGCGCTGGTGACCTCGACCTGGTGGCCGGTCACGGGGGACCCGCCGTCGTCGGTGACCGGGGTCCAGGCCACGGCCAGGCTCCCACCCGCGGGGCTGATCGTGGGGGTGCCCGTGGCCCCGGGGGCGGTGGCGGTCAGGGGCAGGGCGAGGACCTTGCTGGCGCTCATGTTGCCGTTGAGGTCGAGGGACCGGGCCTCGACGTAGGAGGTGCCCAGCCCCGACACCGTCACCGGGGCGTGCACCCCGCCGAGGGAGGGTGACCACGGGGTGACGGTGCCGTCGGGGTTGTGGACCCTGACCTCCTGGCCCCGGAGCCCGGAGGCGTCGCTCCCGGAGAAGGTGACCGTCACCGGGCCGCGGTAGGTGCCGTCGGGGCGGGCCGCGGGGGAGGGGGCGAGGCCCACCGTCGGCGCGGTGGCGTCGGCCCACTGGTACGAGGAGGCCACCGCCGAGTCGGCCAGCTTCCCCTGGCCCGTCTTGGTGGGGTGGAAGTGGTCACCGCACCCACCGGCGACGACGCCCTGCACCGGGCACAGGTAGCGCCCCAGGCCCTCGTTGCGGCTGATGTCGCCGTCGTTGAACGTCCACTGCGCGTAGGGGAGCAGGGGCCCGTCGGCGCCCCCGGCGCGGTTGGACGTGAGGGTGAAGAGGCGGTCGCCGTCGTGGCGACACCGGAGCCACTCGGCGCACTCGGCCCGGAGGGCCGCGTTGTAGTCCTCGGTCCGCTGGCGCACCGCGGCTCGCCGGTCGCGGTCGGCCGCGGAGTAGCTGTCGGCCTCGTCCAGCAGCGAGTGGCAGGGGAAGAAGCTCTGGCCCCAGTAGAAGCGCGCCCCGTTGAGGCCCCCGGCCTGGTCGCTCTCGGGCTCGGGGTGGTACGTCGCGTTCTGCGGGGCGCCGCGGATGTACCAGAGGTTGTAGATGTCCGGCACGCTCATGACGAACACGAGGGCCTCGGGGGCGCGGGTCCGGATGGCGGCCAGGGCCTGCTCCAGCTGGGTCCGGTAGGAGGCGGTGGAGGTCATCTGGGCCACAGAGTCCCGGCACAGGTCGTTGCCGCCCATCTCGATGGTGACGTACTGGGTGCCGGGCCGGAGGGCCTCGCCGTCGCGCCCGGTGAGCACCTGGGTGTCGGCGTCACCCATGCGGGCGCCGTTGGCCGACAGGTTCTGGGCCGCCGAGGTCGGGATGCCCAGACGGGCCCGCACGCTGTTCACCTCCCAGCCCGTGGACCAGGAGTTCTTGGGGTTCTCCTGGGCCAGCTGCCCGGTGCCGGTGGCCTGGGTGATCGAGTCTCCCAGGGCCGCCATGGTCGTCGGCCTCCCCACCCGCGCCGGCGTGGGCGTCGGGGGTGGCGGGGCGGCCGCCCCGGCCGCGGTCGGGACCAGCGCCAGCCCGCCGGCCAGGGCCAGCCCGGTGGCCAGCAGCCCGGTGAGCACGCGGCGCGCCGGGCGCGGCCTCGAGGTCTCCATCACGACGTCCCCCTTCGCCGGGTGCGCAGGAGAGGGCACCCTCGACGGCGGGACCCTAGACGGCGTGGGGCGCCGGAGCGGGAAACGCGCCCCGTTGACTGGATCTGCGGCCCGATCCGCCGATGGAGGCACCGACCCCCCGCGGCCCCACCGCGGCACCGAGCGCTCCGAGGAGGCGTCTGGATGGACCACACCGGCCAGGTGCACCTGCTGCTGGGCGCACCCGGACAGCCGCCACCCGCGCTGCCGGAGTCCGCCTGGCGCATGTGGGTCCTCGCCGCGGACGGTCCGATCGACCCGTCGGTCGCAGCGTCGCGGGCCCGGCTGTCACCGGTCGCCCCGCGGTCCGAGCGCACCCTGGTCACGACGGTCGCGGCCGACGACATCGACGGGCTCCTCCGCCTCACCGCCGACGGTGGGGGGGCCCAGGACGCGGCCCGGATCCTCACCGTCGGACGCCTGGGCGCCGTCGACCGCGGGGCGGCGATCGACCTGACCGCCGGCATCCTGCGCGACGTGGCCGACCCCAGCGGCCCGAAGGTCCTGCGCCGCCACTTCCCCGACCTCCACCTGCTGGTGCCCCTGGCGCCCAGCGTGCCCGCCCTCGTCCCGCTGTCGCGGGTGGGCCTCGGCCTCCTCCTGGCCGACATGCACGTGAGCACGGGCCGTCCGGCCGAGGCCCTCGCCGTGCTGCGGGCCCTGCCGTCCCACCCCGCCGTGCAGCTGGCGCTGGCCGCCACCCTCCTCGGCAACGGCGAGCACGACCGCGTGCTCGAGATCACCACCGACACGGCCAACCTCGACGACGTCTCGGCCCTGGCCCTGGTGGCCCGCAGCGTCGCCGCTCGCACGACCGGCGACCTGGCCGCCGCCCTCGACGCCGCCTGCGGCGCCCTGGCCGACAGCAGCCGCAGCCCCGGCGTGGTGGCCGCCGCGCTGGAGGAGCGCTCGCACCTCTACACGGTCGCCGACCAGGAGGACGCGGCCCGGGCCGACATGGAGGCGCTGGCCAGCCTGGCTGCTGGGCTGGGTGCGGTCGAGATCCCCGAGGCCACGCCCGTCCAGCGCGCCGCCGGCTCCCCGGCACCGGTCGAGCAGACCCGGGACCGGGCGAGGGAGCGCATGCGTCGCCGCATCACGGGGGTGGGGGAGCCGGGGACCTTCGGCGGCCGCCACCACAGCACCTACCGCGAGGAGATCGCGGCGATGTTCGCCCTGGGGCAGACCGACGCGGTCGAGGAGCTGCTGCTGGGCCTGCTCGATGCGGTCGAGGACGAGGTGGCAGAGCTGCACGTGCCCTTCGACCCCACCTTCTTCCTGACCCTCGCCGACCTCTACAACGACTGCGGGCGGACCGAGGACCTGGCGGCCCTCCGGGACCGCTACGCCGCGGCCGAGGCCCGGGCCGCCCGCCTGTCGGGCACCCCGGTCCCCGGCAGGGGAGGGGCGGCCCCCTCGGCCGAGGCGCCGACGCCGGTGCCCTCGGTGGGGTCCCCGGTCGCCGACCCGGCGCCGGCCACGGCCCTCGCGGGGGACCCTGTCTCGGCCGGTACCGACCTCTTCGCCACCGGGCCCGCCGAGGAGGACGGGGTCCCGGCCGCGACGGTGGCCTCGTCGGCCCCGACGCCCTCGGCGTGGGTGCCCTCACCGCCGGAGCCGACCCCCTCGGTCGCGCTCGGTCGGGCGCCATCGACGATGACCCCGGACCCGACGCCGGCCGCGGGCGCCTCCGCTCCGGTCTCGCAGCCGGGTGACCGGCCCGCGTCCGACGGCGCCGCGCCCGGGCCGGCGCCCCGACCGGCCGCCCCCGCACCCGTGGCGGATCCGGTGGACGCCGCCGCGAGGGCCACCCCTGCCACGCCGACCGCGGTCCCGGCCACCGAGCCGGCCACGGTCGCGGTCCCGGCCGCCCACCCGAGGCCCGCGATCGAGGACGTCGCGCCCGAGGCGGGAGCCTCCGACACCGTCGCCCCCGAGGCCCCACCCTCGGCCGACGAGGCCACCGCGGCCGGGACCGCCGCCGGCCCGGCGATCGAGGACCCGACCTCCCCCCCACGTCCGCCCGAACCTGCGTTCGCCCCGGCCGGACCGGCCGGCGACACCATCCCCACCGCAGGAGTCGACGACCTCGCGACCCGGCTCCCGGCCGAGCCCCCCGAGGGCGAGCTGGTCGGCGTGGGAGCCGGGCGGGGGAGCGTCCCCGACGGTGCGACCGAGGGCGACGGCCGGGTCACGGCCCACACCGCAGCCAGCCCGCACCAGATGGCACCGGCCGAGACAGCACCTTCGCCTGCCGGGGCCGACGCGGCCGAGGCCTCGCCCGGCGACACCGATGCGTCCGGCGAGGGCGACGACGATGACGACGAGAGGGCGCGACGCCTCCGGGCCCTCCAGCGCACCGTCCGCGGTCCGAGGGTCCGTTCGCTGTAGGTTTCGTCACGTGACGAAACAAGGGGAGGCACGGGAGGGCGGGGAGTCCACGGCCCGGCCGGCGACCGCGGACCCGACCCGGCGGTGCCGCTGGTGCGGACGCCCGCTGGCGGCCGCCTCGGGCCCGGGCCGGCCCCGGCGGTTCTGCCGCCAGGGCTGTCGCCAGCAGGCCCACATGGCCCGGAAGCTGGCCGCCGGCCACGGCCTGGGCGACGGCGACGTCGTCGTCGACCGGGAGGCGCTCGAGGAGCTGCAGGGCGCCCTGTACTGCCTGCAGGCGGCGCTGGAGGACGTCGCCCGAGACCTCGACGAAGGCGGCGACGACCCGGCCGAGGTGCGCCGGGCGCTGGACTGGCTGGTCGACAACGCCCGGCCGGTGGCGGCCCAGTGGATCGAGCCCCGGACGACGGCGGAGGGGTGACCTGGCCATCGGCGACCCTCCCTTCGCCTGTGGTTACTTGACAGAACGTGCATTATCGGCGCCGCTGACCGGCCCCAAGGGGGCCGGTCTCGGGCGCCGATGGGTGCGCCACGGGCGGGACCCGGGCGCTGGTCGGTCGTCTTGCAGAGCTCGCATCTCTCGGTCGGCGCCCTGGCTGGCGCCGCCGGCGCGTCACGGGCGGGACCCTCTCTCGGTCGTCGCCCTGGCGGGCGCCGCCGGCACGTCGGGGCCGGGCTCGGGTGCCGATGGGTGCGCCACGGGCGGGACCGGGCGCTGGTCGGTCGCTCGTGCAGAGCTCGCATCGCCGAGGAGCGAGCCCGACCAAGCGAGCACGGCATGGCTGTCCGAGGGGAGCGAGGACGACTCGGGGCGACGACGGCCCCATCCGCTGAGGGTCCTGGCACCTCGTGACGATCAACGTCCGGAGGCATCGACGCCGTCGCCGGGAGGCCCCGACCGAGCAACGGGTGGGAGGGGTGGGAGGGTCGGCGAGTACGGTGGCCGACCTATGTCGCGCCGGATCGAGATCGAGCTGACGAGCACCAAGGACGACGGGACCTGGACGTGGCGCGCCGCCGGGGCCAAGCAGCCCAAGGGCGTGGTCGACGCCTCCGTCCTGCCGGGCGGGGCGTCGGTGGGCGACGTGCTGCGGGTCGAGGTCGAGATGGGACTCGAGGGCACCGAGGTGACGACCGTGCTGCCCCCCAAGGGTCCCCGGGCCGAGCCCGAGCGCCTGGAGCTGGCCACCCGTGACCTCTCCGAGGACGAGCTGGTCACCTCGAAGCTGGTCGGCAAGCGGGGCCGCCGGGACCGCGACGGTGACGGCGATCGCCGGGGCGGACGGAGGGGTGGCCGTGACGGTCGTCCCGGGGGTCGTGGTGACGGGCGTCCGGGTGGTCGGGGCGACGGCCGCCCCGGTGGTGGGCGCGACGGGCGCCCCGGCGGTCGGGGCCGCGACGGCGGCGGCGACGGCCGCGGCGACCGTGGCCCTCGGGGCGAAGGTGGCGGCCGGGGTGGCCCCCGTCCCGAGCGCGGCCGGCGGCCCCGTCCCGACGACAAGCCCAAGCCCAAGCGCCTCCGGCCCCGCCGCACCCACCGCAAGGGCGTGCTCGACACCCTCGAGGTCCACGAGCGGCCCATCGCCGAGGAGGTGCTGCGCGGCGGCATCCCCGCCGTCCGCCAGGCCGTCGAGAAGCAGAACGAGCAGGCTCGGGCCGAGGGCCGCCCCGAGGTCGACCCGGCCCAGCTGGAGGCCCTGGCCGAGCGCCTGCTCCCCCGCCTGCGCACCGCCGAGTGGCGCGACCGGGCCGACGCCGCCCTCGCCGACATCGACGAGATCGACCTGCGCGACCTGCGCACCGTCGTGGTGGCGGCCGACTCGGCCGCTCGCGACGACGAGACCCGCGCCCTGGCCGCCCAGCTCAAGGAGGGCCTGGAGCGTCGCATCGAGGCCGACCAGGCCGCCTGGCTGGCCGAGATGGCCTCGCTGCTCACCGACGGGCGCGTGGTCCGGGCCCTGCGGGTGAGCTCCCGGCCCCCCAAGGCCGGTGTGCCTCTGCCCGCCGACCTGGCCACCCGCCTCACCGACGCCGCCTCGGCGTCGCTGACCGCCGACACCCCCACCGACCGGTGGGCCACGGTGCTCGACGCCCTGTCCCTCTCCCCCGTCCACGCCCGGGTCGCCCCCGAGTCGTTGCCGGCCGAGCCGTCCGACGAGCTCAAGGCCGCCGCGGCCGCGAACGGCGAGAAGGTCCCGCTGGTGGCCCAGGCCCTCGGCGTGGAGCCCGTCGCGCCCAAGCGCAGCCGCGGCCCTCGTCGCGGTGGCGCCAAGTCCGGTGGCAAGGGCGGCGGCCCGAGCCGGGGCCCCAAGGGCAAGGGCCCCGACACCCGGCCCGTCCCCCCTCCCCCGCCGGCCGCGGACACCCCCGAGGCCACCGCCGCCTCCCCCGCCGTGGCCGAGGCCTCGGCCCACGGCCCCACCGCGCCCCCGGCCGCCGAGGCGCCCGAGGCACCGACGGCCGACCAGCCGGCACCCGAGGAGGCGACCGCGGCCGCACCCGCCGTGGCCGACGCCTCGGCGGAGCAGCCCGCACCCCCGGCGGCCGACGCCCCCGAGGCTCCCGCCCCGGACCAGCAGCCGGCCGAGGAGACGACCGCAGCTGCCCCCGAGGTGGCCGAGGCATCCGCCGAGGAGCCCGCTCCCCCGGCGGCCGAGACCCCCGAGGCCCCCGCTGCGGACGCCCCGCCGCCGGAGCCGTCGACCCGCGACGAGGCCAGTGCGGCCGCGCCCGAGGTGGCCGGTGCCTCCGGCGAGCAACCCGCGCCCCATGCGGCCGAAGCCCCCGAGGCTCCTGCCGAGGGTGCGACGGCTGACGGCGACGCCTCCGGCCCCGGCTGAGCACGTCGCAGGACATCCCGCATCCCGTCGGTCGTCGAGGACGGCCGACGCGATGGGCGGGACGGGCGTGCGATCCCGGGAGCTGCGTCCCTCAGTCGCGGGGAGCGCGACCCATGTCCGCAGCTCGGGTGCAGGCCGACGACGGGCGTGAGGCCCTCGACGGGATGGTGCCGGCGCAGCATCCCGGGAAGCTGCGTCCCTGGGTCCCGCCCGGCGCGAGCCAGGTCCGCACCTTCCGGTGACGCACGGTCGGGGGGCGCTCTTGACCGGTCGGTCAGGTTCGGGCCAGGCCGGTCGCCTAGGGTCCGGACCATGGTTGAGTACGAGCTCGACGGCCACGTCGCCGTCATCACGATCAAGCGCCCGGAAGCCCGCAACGCCGTCAACACCGACGTCGCCCAGGGCATCGAGGCGGCCATCGACAAGCTGGAGGAGGACAGCGACGCCTGGGTCGCCATCCTCACCGGCGGACCCACCGAGAAGGGCTGGATCTTCTCCGCCGGCGCCGACCTCAAGCAGATGGCGACCGACCCCGGGGGCATGTCCACCCAGAAGGGCGGCTTCGCCGGCTTCGTCCAGCGCGAGCGCACCAAGCCCGTCATCGCCGCGGTCGACGGCCCGGCCCTGGCCGGCGGCACCGAGATCGTGCTGGCCTGCGACATGGTCGTGGCCTCCCGCACCGCCGTCTTCGGCATCCCCGAGGTCAAGCGCAACCTGGTCGCGGCCGGTGGCGGGCTCTTCCGCCTCCCCCGCAAGATCCCCCGCAACATCGCCATGGAGCTGGCCCTCACCGGCCGCCTCGACTTCCCGGCCGAGCAGGCCCACCACTTCGGCCTGGTCAACCACCTGACCGACGAGGGGAACGCCCTCGAGCGGGCCAAGGAGCTGGCCCTCCAGGTCTGCACCGCGGCCCCCCTCGCGGTGGCCGAGAGCCGCAAGATCGTCATCGAGGCCACCGACCAGCCCGACGACGTGGGCTGGAAGATGTCCGGCGAGGGCATCGTGAAGATGTTCGGCACCGAGGACTTCTCCGAGGGCCTCACCGCCTTCGCCGAGAAGCGCGACCCGGTCTGGAAGGGCCGCTAGGCCGACCCCGCGAACGACCCGGACGGACGCCAGCCCACGCGGCGGCGTCCGTCCGCGGTCCGGGACCCACCCACCCCGGATCCCGGGCTCAGGTGATGGTGGCGATCACGTGGTGGTCGTGGAGGAACTCGGCCAGGCCCGGGGCCAGGCGCATCTCGGCCACGTCGCCGAGGGGCACCCACCGGGCCTCGGCCGCGTCGTCGCCGGCGGCGAGCGGGGTGCGCTCCATCAGGTGCACCCAGAAGTCGAGGACCACGGCGTGGTGCTCGTCGTCGAGCAGCTCGGTCCAGCCGACCAGCTCGCCGCAGGCTCCCTCCAGGCCGGTCTCCTCGGCCAGCTCGCGCACCACGGCCTCGGCGAGGGTCTCCCCCGCCTCCACCCGGCCGCCGGGCACCGACCAGGTGCCGGCCGCCGGCGGACGGGCCCGGCGGACCAGCAGGAGCTCCTCGGCGTCGACCACGACGGCCCCCACCGCAACGGTGGGACGGGATGGGGACGCCCCGTGCGCCGAGGTGTCGCTCACGGCGACGGGCGGAGGTCGCGGTGGACCAGGATGGCCCGCGCCGTGAGGCCGAAGCGCTCGAAGTAGTTCTTGCTGTGGCGCATGCCCGGCAGCACCAGGGCGTCGAGGCCCCGGCAGTCGTGGGCCTCGGCCCACTCCAGCAGGGCCTCCATGAGGGCCCCGCCCAGACCCACGTCGCGGAAGCCGGGCTCCACGTAGACGTCGCTGATCACCGCCAGGGCGGTGCCGTCACCGAGCTCCTCGCGGTGCGCGGCGGCGAAGCCGGCGGGGGCGTCGGCGAAGGTGCCCAGCAGGACCACTCCCTGGTCGAGGTCGGCCTCGGCCAGGTCGGCGTGGAGGGTGGCCGGCAGCGGGTCGGGACGGCCGTGGAGGAGCTGCCACATGGGCCCGCCCCGCTCCTCCCCCAGCTCGAGGCGCGCCAGCTCGGCCAGGCGCACCAGCTCGTCGAGGTCGCCCTGGGTGGCGACCCGTACGGCCTCCACGGGGGGCTCAGCGGCTCTGGAGCTGGGCGATCCGGTTCAGGATCGTCTTGCGGCCGCGACCCGCCGCCTCGTAGCGGCGGACGTCCTCCAGCTCGTCGTCGCCCAGGGCCCGGAGGCGGGGCACGACCTGGGAGGCGGCCAGGCTGTCGTAGTCAGGGACGGCGAGGTCCTCCACCGGGGGCGCAGCGGGGCCGCTCTCGGGCTCGGGGTCGGGCACCACCTCGAGCACCGTCTCGGGCTCGGTGGTGGCGTCCTCGGCAGGCGATGCGGCCGACGACGGCGTCGACGCCGCGGTGGTGCCGGTGGTCGGCCCCGAGGGCGAGGGCACCAGGCCCAGGTCGACGAGGACGGCCTCCACCTGCTCCTGGACCGGGCCGAGGCGCTTGCTCGCCTCCACCTGCCCCTGCTGGACGGCGAAGCGGCCCACCATGCGGGCCATGGTGACCTGGTTGCGGCCCCGCTCGATGAGCGAGGGCATCAGGGTGCGGGCCTCGAGGGCGAGCCCCAGCGGCGCGTAGACCAGGAGGTCGAGGGCCGCCTCGACGGACGGCTTGTGCTCGGGCTCGGTCATGGGGAGGCCTCCACGCGCCCCATGGTGGCCCACCAGGAGAGGGCCTCCGAAATCACGTGCGGCGGCCGGCGGCGGGTCAGACGCAGTCGGCGCAGAGCATCTCGTCGGGGTCGGCCAGCTGGCTCGGGTGCTTCACCAGGAAGCAGGACTGGCAGGTGAACTCGCCCGGGCGCTTGGGCTGGACCCGGCCACCGGTCTCGGCCGGCGGCGCCTCGACCTTGGCCGCGTCCTCGTCGTCGTCGTCCTCGTCCTCGTCGTCGTTGGCCGCGATGCGGTCCTTGAGGATGGTGTCGAGGTCCTCCTCGACGTCGTCGGGGTCGGGCTCGTCGTCGTCGTCCTCCTCGTCGTCGGCCTTCCCCTTGGTCTTGCCCTTCCCCTTGGCCTTGGCCGCGTCGTCGTCCTCGTCGTCGTCCTCGTCGTCCTCGTCGTCATCCTCGACGACGGCATCGTCGTCGTCGAGGACCACGTCCTCGTCGAGGTCCTCCTCGTCGACGATCTCGTCCTCGTCGTCGTCGAGCTCTTCGTCGTCGGCGACGTCGTCGTCGTCGATCGGGTCGTCGTCAGCCATGAGATCCTTCGTCACCCGCCTCCGAATGGGCGGTCGCGGCGGATCATAGGCGGCGCTCCTCCCGATGCAACCCACCCTCGCGGCCCCCGCCTGTGGCATGGGTCATGCCGGCCCGGGAGCGGCCCGGGCCTGTCGGTCGCGGTCAGCCCCCGCCCCCGGGTGCCGTGGTCGACGAGGTGGCGCCGTCGCCCTCCGCCTCGCTGCCGGGCGCCCCGGGCTGGGCCGCCTGGGCGGGGATCGGGGCGTCGAGGACGTCGACCTCCACCACCTTCCACTCGTCGCCGGTGCGCTGCAGGCCGATGTCGATCCGCAGCGTGTCGGTGACGGGTTGGGGGCTGAGGTTGTTGGCCACGGTCTGGTCGACCACCGCGAAGACCCGACCGCGGTCGCCGTCGAAGCGCTGCACGTAGATGTCGCTGATCTCGCTGCGGCTGGTGGCCCGGGCGTCGCGCAGGTCCGAGCGCACCTCGTCGTCGTAGAACCGCTCGGCCTCCTCGGCGAACTGGCCATCGGCCGCAGCCAGGATGCGGTCGAAGTCGGCGTCGATGGTGTCGGCGTCGAAGTTGGTGAGGGCGATGGCGAAGTCGCGTCCGGCGGCGCGCATCTCCACCGCGGCCGGGGCCAGGCCGTCCTCGGAGACGGCCCGGGACTCGGCCCCCCTCCAGGCCAGGCCGAACCCGATGGTGCCCAGCACGCCGATCACGGCGAGCACCTTCCACACGGTGGCGGCGGTCGGCACCGGCCGCCCCGCCCGGCGACTGCGATGCCCTCCCCGGCGCGCCCCTCCCCCGCCGTCGGACGGCGTCGCGTCGCCGGCCTCGTCGCCCCCCGGGCCGGGGTCGACGAGCGGGTCGTCGGTCGTGCCGCCGGAGCCGGAGGTCGACCCGGCGCGGGCCCGGCGGGACCCGGGCGTGGCCGGCGCCGACGGGGCGTCGGGCCCCTCGGTGGTGGTGGTGGGGGTCACGGGCGGGTCCTCCGGGGACGGCGGGCGTGCGGACCGACCAGCCACAGCAGCAGCAGGCCGCCCACGCCGAGGGCGACGATGGGGATGAGGGGAGGGTTCGCCGTGGAGCGGGTGCGCTCCTGCCCCGGCACCCCGGCGGGGGCGGCCGCCTGCTCGCCGTCGACGGCCACCGGCCGGCCGGTGGCGTCGACCGCGGTGCCGCCGGCCTCCAGCGGCGCGGGGTCCTCCTGCGACGGGGCGTCGGCGCCACCGTCGAACGACGACGCGCAGGCCGGGCCCAGCCGGGTGGTCGGGGTGCCCCGCTTGGGGTCGTAGGGCAGCGCTGGGGGGCCAGGTGGGGGCACCAGCAGCTGGAGCCGCAGCCAGGTCTGGTCGTCGCGGGCGCCGCCGCCGTGGCCCAGGTCCTTGGTCGGGCCCTTGACGGCCACGTCCTCGACCGCTCCGAAGAAGTCCTGGTTGAGGGCGAGGGCGGCGTCCAGGTCGGCCAGGGCCTGGCCCTGGAGCCCGCTGGTCACGTCGGCCAGCGACCCGACCAGGCAGTCCAGGTCGGCGCGGGTGTCGCGCACGAGGGGGTCGGCCACCTCGGCCAGGTCCGCGCCCTCGCCGAGGAGGTCGACGATGTCGGTGCGGCGGGCGGCGAGGATGCCGGCCACGGCCCGGGTGTTGGCCACCGCCCGGCGGATGTCGGCGCCGGAGTCGGAGAGGTCGTCGAGCACGTCGGGGGCGGTGTCGAGCAGGGTGCGGAGGTCGTCACCCCTCCGCAGCAGCTCCGAGGTGATGATCTCGGTCGAGCGCACGAGGGAGTGGACGTCGTCGGCCCGGCCCTGGAGGGCGGCCGCGCTCTCGCTGATCACGGTGTTGAGGTCGTCGGTGGGCAGGGCCTCCAGCAGCTCCTGGACCTGGGTGATGACCTCCTCGACGTTGGGGGGCACCGCGTCGGCCGCGGCGGGGACCCGGCTCCCGTCGGGCAGGGGCGGGGCCGTGCCCCCGGCGGTGGGCGACAGGTCGATGCGCTGCTCGCCGATGGCGCTGGCCCGCACGATGCGGGCCTCGACGTCGCCGGGCACCTGCACGCCCTCGTCGAGCTCCATGGCGATGTCGACGCCCTGGTCGGCCAGCTCGACCGACGAGACGGTGCCCACCACCACCCCGTCCTGGGTGACGCTGAAGCCCTTGCGGAGCCCGGCCGTCTCGGGCATCCGGGTGACCAGCACCACCGGCTGGTGGAACGGGTTGCCGAAGAGGTTCACCGCGCCGTAGCCGATGACCAGCACGGCCACCGCCGAGAAGGCGGCGAGGTTGAGCACCAGGCGACGGTTCACGGGAGGTGGTCCTCGGGGCGGGGGCGGGCGGGGGTCACGTCACTCGCAGTCGTTCAGTCGGTCGCCGTCGACCTCGCCCCCGCCGGGCACGCCGCAGAGGACGACGTCGGCGATGAGCTGGGCGAAGTCGTTGTTCACGGCCCGGCCCAGCTGGTTGTGGCCGGGCAGGAACTGCAGCACCCGCCCCAGCGCGGCCTGCTCGGAGGCCACCGCACCGGTGGCCGAGCGCAGGCCCTCGAGGGCGAGGGAGATCTCGTCGTAGCGGGTGACGAGCAGGTCCTCGCCCTCCTCGGCGAGCGCGGTCAGCGAGCGCACCGTGGTGAGGAAGTCCTCCGACGTCTCGTCGAGGATCCGGGTCGTCTCGGCCAGGTTGGTCAGGGCCTCCCCGTTGGCCTCGGCCGCCGGGCTCAGGTCCGACGCCAGCTCGTCGATGTCGGCGATGAGCCCGGTGAGGGTCTCGGTGCGTCCGGCGTAGCCGTCGGTCACGGTCTCCAGCCGCTCGAGCAGCAGCTCGAGGTCACCGCCCCGACCCTCGACCGCCGCCGCGCTCTCCTCGATGATCACGGCCAGCTGGGAGGCGCTCACGGAGGTGAACAGCTCGGTCCCGGACTGCACCAGGTCCTCGACGTCGGGCACCACCACCGCCTCGGTGATGACCGCGCCGTCGGCCAGGCGGGGGCCGCCGTCGTCGCGGGTCCGGGGGCGCAGCTCGACGAACTTCTCGCCCAGGGCGCTGGTGCGGCGGAGCCGGGCCACCACGTCGGCCGGGACCTCGGCGTCCTCGTCGACGGCCAGGCGGACCTCGGCCCGGCGCCCGTCGTCGGCCAGGCGGATCGACGCCACCGACCCGATCCGGATGTCGGACATCTGCACCGGTGCGTCCTCGACCAGGTCGGCCACGTCGGGGAAGGTCGCGGTCGCCTGGATGCGGTGGTCGTCGCCCCGGACGCAGGCGGCCAGGGTGGCCACCAGCAGCGTCAGGGCGACCAGCAGGGCTGCGCCGCGTCGGGGGCGGGGGCTCATCGCCGGCCACCCCCCAGGGCGCCGAGGACGTCGTCGACCAGGTCGTCGACCGTCCCGCCTCCGGCATCGGGCAGGAGCGGGTCGAGCTGGGCCGCGGGGTCGAGGCGCAGGAAGCCGTCGATGGTGGCACCCAGGCGGGTGGGGTCCACCCCGGCCAGGCTCCGGAGCTGCTCGGGGGTGAGGCGGGCCAGACCCGCGAGCTGGGCGTCGGACAGGCGGGGGATGGCCTCCAGCAGTCCGGCGTCGAGACCCTCGAGGACCTGGCGCTGGCCATCGTCGAGGAGCCCACCGATGCGGTCGAGCACCTGGCCGAGCAGCAGCTCGACGTCCGGCGGGGGCGGCAGGGTCGGCACCTCCGGGGTGGGCACGGTGGGCGTCGGCGCCGTCGTCGTGGGCGGGGCGGTGGTCGGGGGCGGGGCCTCCTCGCCCTCTGCCCCGGCCCCGGCACCGGGGTCGAGCAGGTCCGGCAGGGTGGCCAGGAGGTCGGTGAAGAAGTCGGCGGTGGGGCTGCTGCACACCGGCAGGCCGAGGCGGCGGCAGATCCCGGCCAGGCGGTCCCGCAGGCGCGAGGTGATGAGGTCGACCGTGGTGGTCGGGTCGCTGGCGGTGGTGAAGGGCAGGACCCGTCGGCTCGGGTCGTAGACCCGGCCGGCGGCGGCGAACAGGCGCACGGTGTCCGCCAGGGTGCTCTGGAGCCGGTCGACGTTGGCGCCGAGGGTGCTGCCCGTCTGGGCCAGCACCTCGACGTCGGCGGGGAGGTCCTGGTCGTGGCGCTCCAGCACCCCGGCCAGGGCCACCACGGCGCGGTCCAGCTGGGTGATGGTGGCATCGAGGTCGTCGCGGTTCTCGATCAGGACCTCGGTGAGGAGGTCGTAGCTCCGGATGAGCTCCTGGACCGAGCCGGTGCGGTCCTTGAGGGTCCGGCTCAGCTCGCCCAGCGAGGTGATGATGTCGCCGATCTCGTCGGCCTTGTCGGCCACCAGCTCGGCCGTGCCCGCGCCCTCCTCCAGCAGGCTGTTGATCTGCTCGCCCTGCCCGTCGAGGAGGGTGGCCAGGTCGGTGACCAGCTCCGAGGCCGAGTCCGGGTCGATGGCCCCGGTCAGGTCCTCCAAGCCCCGCAGCAGCTCGTCGAACTCGGCCGGGACCCGGGTGTCGGCGATCTCGTCGCCGGGCTCCAGGGCCGGGCCGTCCTCGTAGGCCGGGCCGATCTGCACGTAGCGCTCACCGAGGAGGCTGAGGGGGACGATGGTGGCGCTGGCGTCGGCCGGGATCCGGCGCCCCTCGTCGATGTCCATGGTGATGGTGACCCGGCCGTCCTCGGGACGGACGTCGGTGACGGTGCCGACGTCGATGCCGATGACCCGCACCGGGCTGCCCGGGTAGACGGCGATGCCGCGGTCGAAGCGGGCGGTGAGCTCGTAGCCGTCGGTGCCCCCGCCGACGACGCCGCAGGCGCCGAGGGCCAGCGCCAGGGCCAGCGCCGTGGCCAGGAGGCGGGCGGTGCGCGTCACGACGGAACCTGGCCCACGGCGGCGTCGTAGATGCCCAGCAGGGAGGTGTCGTCGGGCGCGGGTTGCGCCGGAGCACCGCCCGAGCCGGGCTGGCCCGGGCCCTGGGACCCGGGGAGGGGCCCGGTGCGGGAGTCGCAGTCGGCCACGGGGTCGGGACCGAGGGTGAGGTCGAGGGCGGTGTCGAGGGCCCCGCAGGACCCGAAGATCACATCCGGACCCAGGGGGCCGAGGAGCTGGGTGTAGATGTTGATGAAGTCGGCCGGCGCCTCGTCCGGGCCGGGGTAGCCGATGCTGGCGAAGCCGGCGATGGCGTTGGACACCAGGGCCACCGACTGGGCCAGGTCGACCTGGTGCTGGCCCACCACCTCCAGCGAGGAGTGGAGGTCGGCGAGCACGCTGTCGATCTCCTCCTCCCGGCCCTCGACCAGGTCGGCGGCCCGGCGGGCCGACTCGGAGGTCTCCTCCAGCAGCCGCACCAGCTCGACGCGCCGCCGGACCAGGGTGCCGACGACCACGTTGAGGTCGTCGACGGCGGCGAGGAGGTCGTCGTCGCGGTCGGCCAGGGTGCCGCTCAGGGTCCGGGTCGAGTCGACCAGGCGCCGGGCCTCCTCCTCCCGGGCGTTGACGGTGGAGGCCAGTCGCTCGAGCCCGGTGATGATGTCGGTGACGTCTTGGCGCTTGCCGTCGGTGATCTGGCCCACGGTGTCGATCAGGCTGTCGATGGCCTCCCCGTCGGTCTCCTCCAGCAGCGGCGCCCCGATGTTCTGGAGGTCGAGGGCCTCGGTGGGCGTGGAGGTCTCGGTGATGGTGTCGCCGTCCTGGAGGGGGTGGTCCCAGTCGTCGCCCGCCTCCAGGCGGACCGACTTGGTGCCCAGGAGGGTCTCCACCACGATGTCGGCCCGGGTGTCGGCCGGGAGCTCGATGCCGGCGTCGACGGCGAGCACCACCTCGACCTGGGCGCCGGCCTGGCGCACCTGGTCGACCTCGCCGGAGGCGACGCCGGCCACCCGCACCGGGGTGCCGGGGGTGATGCCGGCGCTGTCGGCGAAGCGGGCCTGCACCTGGTAGCGGTCGGCCAGCGCCCCGGAGTCGAGCACGAGGGCCCCGCCGGTGACCGCGGCGATGAGCACGACCACCACCACGCCGATGGGGACCGGGTTGCGCTCGGTGAACGCAGGGAGGCGCATCACAGACCCGCCACCCCCTGGGAGGCGAAGCCGAACACGCTGTCGAGGAGGCCCTCTCCCCCGGTCGCCCCACCCAGGCCGCCCACCAGGTCGACCGCGGCGGACTCGTTGACACAGGTGGACTGGTTGGCCAGGCACAGGATGGTGGCCCGCACCTGGAACCACTGGCCGTAGGCCGAGATCTGCCCGTAGGGGGCCAGGCCGGCGGGGAGGGTGCCCAGCCCGGCGTCGAGGTCGTCGCGGTGATCCCGGAGGGTCGCGGCGATGACGTCGAGGGAGTCGATCGTGCCCTCGATGTCGCCGGTCCGCTCCTCCAACAGGCGGTTGAGCTCGGTCTGCACGTCGACCAGCCCCACCACCAGGGCGTCGAGGTCGTCGGCCCGGTCCGCGAGCGACGAGCTGACGTTGCCCACGTTGGTGATCAGGGCGTTCACGTCGTCGTCGCGCTGGGCCACCTCGCCGACCACCGTGTCCAGGCCCTCGATGACCGAGCCGATCTGGTCGTCGGCCTCACCCACCTCCCGGCTCAGCGTGGCGGTGTTGGCGAGCAGGTCGCGCACCCGCTCCTCGTTGCCGGCCAGGGCGTCGTTCAGGGTGCGGATGAACTGGTTGGCCTTGGCGGGGTCGATGGCCCGCAGGACCGGGGCCACTGCGTTGAGCAGCTCGCCCACCTCGGCCGAGCCCACCGCGTTGGCGGCCGGCAGGCGGTCGTCCTCCTGCAGGACGGCGCCGCCGTCCTGGGGGTAGAGGTAGAGGTACTTCTGGCCGAGGACGTTGCGCCAGCGGATGCCGGTGTGGGTGGTCGACCGCAGCCGCAGGTCGTCGCGCTCGACCACGAAGCTCACCACCGCCTGGCCCCGCTCCACCTCGATGCCGGTCACCCGACCGACGCGGACGCCGGCCACCTTCACCTCGTCGTTGGGGAACAGGCCCGTCGCGTCGGGCAGGACGGCCTGGTAGCTCGTCGTGTCGGCCCGCAGCGGGCGGTTGCCGATCATGGAGATGAGCGCGGCCAGCACGGCCAGGCACACCAGGGAGTAGAGGGTCAGCTTGAGCAGGGCGCGCCCCGGGGGGCCGGCGAGGGCCCGGCGCAGGCGGGTGAGGAAGGTCACGGCCCGGCCTCCCCGCGCGCAGGGTCGACCACCCTGCCCAGCCCGCCGGGGGTGGAGGCGTCGGGAGCGGCGTTGGCGCCCAGGTAGGGCTGGGCCAGGTCGTCGAGGGCGGGCCCCGGCGACCCGTCGGCGGGCGGCGGGGCCTCGCCCTGCCCTCCCCCGTCCCCGCCGCAGTCGATGAGCCCAGAGCCCTCCAGCAGGCCACTGCCGATGGTGCCCAGCACGCTGGCCACCTCGGGGGGCAGGGCGATCCCGGGGTCGATGACGGCGCAGAGGATGTCGGAGAGGTCGTCGAAGACCACGAACACCTTGAAGAAGGCGGCCTTGGAGCCGTCGTCGAAGGTCTCCTTGCTGATGCCCTCGGCGAAGGTCTGGAGGTAGGTCGCCAGGCCCCGCACGGTCGCGGCCAGGTCGTCCTCTCGCGCCAGCAGCACCCGGGTCACGTTGCCCCCGTCGACCAGCAGGCGGTCGAGGTCGGGGCGCACGGTGGCGAGCACCTCGGCTACGTCGTCGGCCAGGGGGCCGAGGGTCCGCAGGAAGCGCACGTAGTCGCCCCGGGCCTGGTTCAGGGTGGGCAGCAGCAGGTCCAGCTGCTCGGAGCCGCCGTTGACGTCGGGGCCGATGGTGCGGATCTCCTCGGCGAAGCGGGCGTTGGCGTCGAGCAGCTGCAGCTGGGCGTCGATGGTGTCCTCCAGCAGGCCCGCCGCCGCCACGGTGGGCTCCAGGGCCGCGTTGAAGCGACGCCCCTCGCCCTGGAGGGTCTGGGTCAGCGACGTCATGAGGCTGGCCAGCTCGGTCGTGTCGATGCCGCGCAGCACCGGATCGGCCGCCGCGATCAGCTCCTCCACCTCGAGCCCGGCCCGGGTGTCGGCCAGCTCGTCGCCGTCGGCCAGGTACGGCCCGCCCTCGACCCGCCCGCCCCGCAGCTCGACGGACTTCTCCCCGAAGAGGGTCTTGGGGGCGATCACGGCCTCGACGTCGGTCGGCACCTGCCGGTCCGGCTGCAGGCCCAGGGTGAGGCGGACGTCCTGGCCGACCAGCTCGATGTCGCTCACCTCGCCCACCGGCACGCCCCGGTAGAGGACGTCGCTGCCCTCCTTCAGGGACTGGCCGGCGCGGGTGAAGGTGCCGGTGACCTCCATGCTCTCGTCGAACGCGCCGTACGCGGCCCGCACGCCCACGGTGATGCCGGCGGTGGCCAGGCAGGCCACGGCCAGGGCGGCCACCGCCCGGTGGCCCTTCGAGAGGGCCTCGCGCCCGGCCATCAGCCGCCGATCCCCACCAGGCCGACGATGCGGGCGGTGTCCTGGTCGCCGTAGAAGACGAGCGACAGGACCAGGTTGAGCACGGTCACCGCGATGATCGACGCCCGGATGGCCCGGCCCGCGGCCCGGCCCACACCCGCCGGCCCACCGGTCGCGTAGTACCCGTACCAGCAGTGGATGAGGGTCACCACGACGGCGAAGACGATGGCCTTGGTGAAGGAGTAGAAGATGTCGATCGGCGGCAGGAACAGCTGGAAGTAGTGGTCGTAGACGCCCGAGGACAGGGTGAAGAAGCGGGTGACGATGAGCTTGGTGGCGAGGAAGCTGCTGAACAGGGCCACCAGGTAGAGCGGGACCATGGTGATCAGGGCGGCCCAGACCCGTGTGCACACCAGGTAGACCATCGAGTCCACGCTCATGACCTCGAGGGCGTCGACCTCGTCGGAGATCCGCATCGACCCCAGCTGGGCGGTGAAGCCGGCCCCCACCTGGGCGGCCAGCCCCACCCCGGCGATGAGCGGGGTGATCTCACGGGTGTTGCCCACCGACGAGATGACCCCGGAGAACGACTCGGCCCCGATCTGCTCCAGCGCGGTGAAGCCCTGGAGCCCCACCTCGGTGCCGGTGAAGAAGGCCAGGAAGAAGATCACCAGCACCATGCCGCCGCCGACCACCACCGCCCCGGCGCCGATGGTCATGTCGGAGATGAGGGTGGCGATCTCCTTGCGGTACTTCAGGGCTCGGGGCAGGCGGACCACGATGCGCCCGGCGAAGACGGCCATGTCGTAGAGGACGGTGAGGCTCCCCAGCACCGCGCCGATGGGCCGGGCCGCGGTGCGCTCCACCCACGCCGGCAGCGAGGGCCGGCGGCGCCGGGCCTCGGGCGACAGGGAGGTCGGGGCGGCGGCCACGCTCAGACCTTCTGGGGGACGAAGTTGAAGTAGATGGCCGTGAGCACGAAGTTCACGAAGAACAGCAGGACGAAGGTGATGACGACGGCCTGGTTCACCGCATCGCCCACGCCCTTGGGCCCGCCCTTGCAGGAGAGGCCCTTGTAGCAAGCGACCACCCCGGCGATGAAGCCGAACACGGCCGCCTTGAACAGGGCCATGTAGAGGTCGGGCAGCTGGCTCAGCTCGTTGAAGGAGGCGAAGAAGCTCGAGGAGCTGACGTCGAGCACCTGGGTGGCGAAGAACCAGCCCCCGGCCAGACCGGCCGCGCTCACCACCGCGTCGAGCAGGACGGCGATCACCGTGGCGGCCAGCACCCGGGGCATCACCAGGCGCTGGATGGGGTTGATCGACATGACCTCCATGGCCGAGATCTCGTCGCGGATGCGGCGGGCCCCGATGTCGGCACACATGGCCGAGCCGCCTGCGCCCGCGATGAGCAGGGCGCAGGCGATGGGCGCCTGCTCGCGCACCACGGCCAGCACGAGGGCCGAGCCCAGGTGGGCCTCGGCCCCCAGCTGCTGGATGAGCGAGCCGACCTGGAGCGAGATCACCATCCCGAAGGGGATGGAGATGAGGATCACCGGGGCGGTGGTGACCTTGGCGATGAACCAGCACTGGTCGAGGAGCTCGGCCACCGGCCAGGGGCGCCGGACGGTGGCCCGCAGGGCCTCCAGGCCGACCGCGGCCATGGCCCCGACCTCGGCGAAGAAGGTGCGGACCTTCGACGCCCCGGGGACGGCGAGGGCCACCTCAGCGCCTCTCGCGGTCGGGGGCCCAGGGGCCCGGGCGGGGACGGCGGCGGTCCATCAGACCTGCATGACCCCGTGGGTGCGCTCCAGCTCCTGGCGGTCCCGGGTCGCCTCGTCCCGGATGCGGGCCCGCTCGACCAGCTCGTTCTCGACGTCGGTGCGCTCGGTGGCCAGCTCGTCCATGCCGATCGGCCCGCCGGCCCGGCCGGCCATGAACTGGCGGATGATGTGGTCGTCGCAGGTGATCATGTCCTGGGTCGACGCGAACCGGACCAGGCCGGAGCGGAACAGCACCGCCACGTAGTCGGCGGTCCGCATCACCGACGGGATGTTGTGGGTGATGATGATGAAGGTGGCCTCGGTCTCCTCCTGGATCTTGCGGACCAGCTCGTCGAGGTAGGCCACCCGCACCGGGTCGAGGCCCGAGTCGGGCTCGTCGAAGAACACGATCTCGGGGTCCATGGCGAGGGCGCGGGCCAGCCCGGCCCGCTTCTTCATCCCGCCCGACACCTCGCCGGGGAACTTCCGCAGGTGGTCGACCAGGCCGACCAGCGCCGCCTTCTCCATGGTGGTGCGGCGGATCTCGCCCTCGCTCTTGCGGGTGTGCTCGCGCAGGGGGAAGGCGATGTTGTCGTAGAGGTCGAGCGAGCCGAAGAGGGCGCCGTCCTGGAACAGCACGCCGAACTTGCGCCGGACCCGGTAGAGGTCCCGCTCGCGCATCCGCACGGTCTCCTCGCCGTCGATCCAGATCTCGCCGCGGTCGGGGCGGAGCAGGCCGATGATGTTCTTGAGCAGCACGGACTTGCCGGTGCCGGACGGGCCCATGATGGCGCTGATCCGGTTCCGGGGGATGTCGAAGCTGATGTCCTCCAGGACGGTGTGGGACCCGAAGGACTTGGTGACCCCGCGCAGCGAGATGATGGGTTCCAGCGTCCCGGCCTCCTCGTGCGTCGTCGCGAGCTGCTGCTGGCGTCGGTGGACTGGTGGAGGGGGATTCGCCGGGACCCGAGCGGCTCCTGCCGCGAGACGGCGCGGCGCGGGCCCCGTCCAGGGGCGCTGGCGTCGGGGGTGGGGTGAGGCGGGACCGGGCCGGCCCGCCCGGGATCAGAACCGGGCGCGCAGGGCCAGGATGTTCTGGACGTAGACCTCGGTGTCGGGGAAGCGGCCGTGGGCCTGCACCGAGGCCAGGCCCTGGTAGTAGCCGGCGAGGGCGTCGCCGGTGCTGGCGGTGCGGGCCAGCAGCCAGCGCAGGTACCGGGCCGACATGCGGATGTTGTCCTCGGCCACGTAGGGGTCGAGGTCGGCCCCGATGAGCAGCTCCATGTGCTCGGTGGTCCCCGGCATGAGCTGGCCGATGCCGACCGCCCCGTCGGGTGACACCTTCCCCACCTGCCAGCCCGACTCCAGCCAGGTCATGGCCTCGAGGAGGTCGACGGGGACGCCGTTGGCCGCGGCCCAGCGGGCGAAGGTGGGCCGGTGGGCCAGCCGTTCGGGCGACTGCTGCAGGCGGGCCGGCAGGCCCGCCGTCGACCCGTTCGGGGTGGGTGCGGTCGAGGCCCCGGTGGCGCTACCGGCGCCGGTCGCCCCGCCACCGGCGGGCAGGGCCAGGGTCGTGCCCGGCAGGATCAGGTCCGGGTCGGCCAGGCCGTTGGCCGCGACCACCGCGTCCACCGTCGTGGCGTGGTCCGCAGCGATGCCCGAGAGGGTCTCGCCCGCCGCCACGATGTGGGTGCCCGACGGGGCCTCGGCCGCGACGGCCACAGGGGCGGCGGCCACCGGCGCGGCCACCGGCGCCGGTGCGGAGGCGACCCGGGACGGGGCCGCGGTGCCGGCGGCGCCGGGGTGGGCCGGAACCACGACGGCCAGGGCGGCCGCGGCGGGCGCCAGCACCGCCAGCGGCAGCAACCGCCGGCGACGCCGAGCATGCAGGCCGCCACCGAGGGTGGTGGGTCGCCGGATCAGGGGTCGAGGGTGGGGGGTCGCCTCGGGGGTCATCACTGCCGCCTCTGGGTCTGGGCCCGGAAAGTGGCCGAGCATGGTAGTCCCGCGGGCACGCCCTGTGAACCCCCCTGGTGCACGGACGGGCACCGAAGGGCCGTCACGCAGCGCGCGAGGCACCGCGCGATGCGTATCAGACCTGGTCGGAACACACGCGCGCTGCCCTCCCGGGCGATCGCGTCAGCGGGACTGGCGGCGGGCCTCGGCCCGACGCTCGGCGTCGAGGCGCTCGAGCGCGGGTTCGGGCGTGTGGTCGACGTGGCGCATGAGCTCGGCCACCACCGGGTGGCCGGCCTCCTCGGCGATGAGCCGGTGCATGTCCTGGGCCACCTCCCGGTACGCAGGGTGACCCTGGGGCGTGGAGCGCAGCTCGAGCATGTGCATCGCCTCGCGGGCGTTCATCTGCATGACGAAGCGCACCTTGTAGGCCAGGCAGGTGGCGTAGGGAGCCTGGGCGGGGAAGCGGTCGAGCAGGGCGTCGTGGAGGTCGGCCGAGCGGGCCATGGCGTCGTCGAACTCAGCGGTGTGGCCGGCCAGGTCGACCGCCTCGGGGCGGGTGTAGCCGTGGCGGGGGCTGAGGGCCTGCCACTCGACGGTGAGCATGCGGTGGCGCTGGAGGTCGCGGAAGGCGCCGTAGTCGGCCAGCACGTCGAAGCGGTAGGACAGCCGCTCGAGGGCCCGCCCGGGCTTGTGGCGGCGGTTGGAGCGGTCACCCACGTAGGCCCGCACCACCGCCAGGCGCTCGTCGGTGGTCATGTCCCGCACCCGGCGCTCCACCTGGGCCTCGGACACGTGGGTCGAGGGGTAGAGCATGGCCGTGACCAGGCGGACCTCGGCGTCGGGGTCGAAGCTGGTGAGGGTGACGCCGGCCGCCGGCTCGGCCTCGGTCTCGGAGGGGAAGAAGCGCTCGGCCAGCTCCTCGGTGGCGGTGCGGGTGGAGGCCAGGTAGGTGCTCCAGGCCACGCCGCGGTCGTCGAGGTCGACCCGCTTCAGGAAGGAGGGGATGACCTTGCGCAGCTCGCCCAGCATGAGGTCGGCGTAGCTGCGGGCCTCGGGCAGGGGGTGGGACCGCATGCGCAGCAGGAGCTGCTCGTAGCCCTGTCCGGTGCCGTAGATGCCCACGTTCGACAGCGACGCGGCCGGGAGGATGCCGCGCAGGGCGTCGAAGGCCTTGGCCCGCACGGCCTGGCGGTAGACCAGGTCCGAGTCGCCGGCCTCCTTGGGGAAGCGCTCCCGGAAGAAGTCCTGGAGGCGGGGCACCAGCGAGGCGTAGGTGTCGAAGAGCCGGTCCATGTCGCCCACGTACCGGGTGCCGAGGGGCGAGCCCAGGATCGCGGGGTCGCGGAGGTAGCGGTACCGGCCCCCGAGGCGGCTGTCGTAGGCGATGTAGCGGGTCGACTGCTCCAGGTAGGCCATGAGCCGACCCCACTCGAGGACCTTGGTGAGCAGGTTGGACGCCTGCTCGCAGGCCAGGTGCACGCCGCCCAGCTGGGCCACCGAGTCGTCGCCGTACTCGAAGAACACCCGGTCGTAGAGCTCCTCGGCCCGGCGGAGGCCGACGGTGGCGTCGATGGTGGCGTCGCCGCTGATGTCGAGCTCGCCCACGAACTCGTCGAGGAAGAGGCGTCGGAGGCTCTTGGAGCTGCGCGAGTACCGGGCGAAGAGCGCGCCCTTGACCACCTCGGGCAGGTTGACCAGGGCGAAGACGGGTCCGTCGAGGTTGGTGAAGTAGCGCCGGAGGACGTCGCCCTCGTCGGGCGTGAACTCCTCGGGCACGTAGACCGACACGGCCGGTGACCCTAGGGCCTCGCCGGTGGCCGCCCGCGGACCGCAGAGCGTGCTGGTGCAGGGGGTCGCGCCTCAGCCGGGGGCGGTGACGGGCGTCGCCGGCTCCGCCGCGAAGGCCTCCGCGGCGGCGCGCCGGTGGCGGGCGAGCAGCACCTCGCGCGGGCCCTGGGCCCGGAGCCCGAGGGCCTCCCAGTCGGTGTCCGCCAACGCCGGCCCCGCCCGATCGGGCCCCTTGACACCGGGGGTACCGTCACACCCCCCGATCGCCGCCGGTCGGGGGTCCTCGTCATGTCCGCACCCCCCGCCCCCGTCGACCTCGAGGTCGAGCGGGCCGCGCTGGCCCGCGCCCGCGCCGCGGTCGACACCAAGCTGGCCACCCTGGCCGGCATCTCCGGTGGAGGGGCCGACGCCCTCGCCGACGAGTACATCGACGCCGTGGTGCGGGGCGCGGTGGAGACGCTCCAGCAGGAGCTGGTGGTCTTCGGCCGCATCGACGACGACCGACCGTGGCGGGTCGGCCTCTACGGCATCGACGAGGACGGCGACCAGCTGGTGATCGACTGGCGGTCCCGGTTCGCCGGCGGCTTCTACCAGGCCCGCTTGGACGACCCCATGGGCCTGGAGCGGCGGGTCACCTACGTCGGGTCGATCGCCGACCTCTTCGTCGAGGACTTCGGTCGGGGCGAGGTCACCGGGTCCTCACCGCTGCTGGCCGAGCTGTCCCGCAGCCGGGGCTCGGAGATGCGGGCTGCGGTGGCCACCCTCCAGTCCGAGCAGGACGAGCTGGTCCGCCTCGACCCCACCGACCACCCTCGTGCTGCGGGGCGGACCGGGCACGGGCAAGACCGTCGTGGGCCTGCACCGGGCCGCCTGGCTCGTCTACAACGACACCCGCCTCACCGCCGGGCGCATCCTCGTCATCGGCCCCAGCGACCGGTTCCTCCGCTTCGTCTCGGCCGTCCTCCCCACCCTGGGCGAGGCCCGCATCGTGCAGACCACCTTCGACCGCCTCCTCGGACCGTCCACCGAGGCCGGCAGCGACGAGCGCTGGCTGGACCTCCTCGACCGCTTCGAGGAGGGCCTCTACGCCCCCGCCGGGCTCAAGGTCGGGCGCGACCCGCATCCGAGAGGCCGAGGTGACCGAGCTGGTCGACTCGCTGCGGAGCCGACCGCTGCCGTGGCGGGAGCGGCGCAAGGTGTTCCTGTCGGTGCTGGCGAACCGCCACGGCCTGAGCCAGCACCGGCGAGCTGAGCCGGGCCGCGGCCGCGGTGTGGCCCACCGTGACCACCGCCCAGGCGTGGCGGCGGCTGCGCAGTCGCGGGCCGCGCTCGACCGCTCTCGGCGCCGATCGCGACTGGATCGACGCCTGGCGTCCGCGACGACGGCGACGGCGCCCTGCACGACGAGGTGCGGGCCCGGTTCGAGGGCGTGCCGTCGACCTACGGCCACGTGATCGTGGACGAGGCCCAGGACATGACGCTGCTCCAGCTGCGGGCCGTGCAACGCCGCTCGGCCGGGGCCTCGCTGGTCGGCGACGACGCCCAGCGCTCGGCGGCCCCGGCATCGGCCTGCGGCGGGCGGCGACCGAGCCCGGGGTCGAGCCCGCGGTGATGGCCACCGCCTACCGCATGTCGGCCGAGATCGCCGACTGGCTGAACGCCCACGCCGACGGCCCACGGCATCGACGCCGTCCGCCTGGTCGGCATCCGCCCCAACGGCATCGCCGTGGCCACCACCGACGACCCCGAGGCGGCCTGGTGCGGAGCTGGCCGACCAGTGGCCCAACACGGCCCTCATCACCGCGGCGGACACCTGGAGCCACAAGGGCGTGGAGTACGACGGCGTCGTGGTCGACACCCGGGGCATGGACCCGGCCCAGCTCTACCTGGCCGCCTCCCGGGCCGCCCACCAGCTGGTCCTCGCCGCACTGACCCCCAGCCTCGACCGTGATCGAACTGGTCAGCCCTGGCGGTGCCAGGGCACCGGGGATCCTGACCGGTACGAGAGCGGACCCGAACTGGTCAGCCCTGGCGGTGCCAGGGCACCGGGGATCCTGACCGGTACGAGGGGCGGGAGCCTGCGCCGGGAGCAGACGCCGGCCGGGTCAGGGGGTCGTGCGCCGGGCGAACTCGGCCTGGACGCGGGCCAGGGCCTCGGGGTCGAGCCAGAGGTCGGCCACGGTGGCGGCCAGGGCCTTGGCCCCGTCGAGGACGGCCCGGTCGCCCTCGGGGGCCCGGGCGTGGCCCACGAAGGCCTCGGTGTGGATGGCCACGTCGGGGGGGCGACACCGCGATCATGGGGTGGATCGACGGCACGTGCTGGCTGACGTTGCCCATGTCCGTCGAACCCACCACCGGGGCGGCCCCGCCCTCGCCCGGCCGGCGGGGGGTGCGACCGACCCGCGCCGCGTTGGCCGCGTAGAGGTCGTCGAAGGTGTCGAGGCCGACCAGCTCGTCGTAGGCCGGCTCGTACCAGTCCGTCTCCATGCTGCAGCCGGCGGCGTCGGCCCCCGCGGACAGGCAGGCCGTCACCCGCTCGCGGAGCGACGGCCAGGCCCGCGGCCGTGGGCGAGCGCACGTACCACTGGGCCTGGGTCCGGGCCGGGACGATGTTGGCCGCGTCGCCGGCCTCCAGGAAGATGCCGTGGACCCGCTCGGCCGGGCTGATGTGCTGGCGCAGGGCGGCCACGTTCACGTAGCCGAGCACGGCGGCGTCGAGGGCGTTGCGGCCCCGCTCCGGGCGCGGCCGCGGCGTGGGCCGCGTGGCCCGCGTAGGTGACGGTGACCCGCTGGATGGCCAGGGTGTCCATGGTCCGCAGGTCGGCCCCGGCGGGGTGGACCATCACCGCGGCGTCGACGCCCTCGAGAGCGCCCGCGTCGATCATCAGCTGCTTGCCGCCACCGCCCTCCTCCCCCGGCGTGCCCAGGACCAGCACCCGGCCCCCGGCGTCGGCCGCCACCGAGGCCGCGGCCAGGCCCGCGCCGAGGCCGGCGGCGGCGATCACGTTGTGGCCACAGGCGTGGCCGATGCCGGGCAGGGCGTCGTACTCGCAGCACACGACCACCGTGGGGCCCTCGGTGCCGGCCCGGGCCGCGAAGGCGGTGTCGAGGCCGTAGGCCGAGCGCTCGACGGTCAGGCCCTCGGCCTCCAGCACGTCGGTGAGGACGTCGTGGGCGTGGGTCTCCCCGAAGGCCAGCTCGGGGCGCTCGTGGATCCGGTGCGAGACGTCGACCAGGACCTCCGCCAGGCGGTCGACCTCGGCGTCGATGCGGTCCTTGACCTCGTCGGCGGCGGCGCTCACCGACCCGAGGCTACCGACCACCTGGAGGCCCCGGATCGCCGCCCGGCCGGCGGGTCTCCGTTGCCGGCGCCGGCGGAGGGGTAGGGACGACGCCATGGCAGACATCCACGTCGGCGACAGGGTCAGCTGGAACACCGAGCAGGGGCGCACCCGGGGCAAGGTGGTCGAGCGCAGGACGAAGGACTTCCAGCTGGCGGGGCAGCGGTTCAAGGCCAGCGACGACGAGCCCAAGCTCATCGTCGAGAGCGAGAAGACCGGGAACCGGGCCGCCCACGCCCCGTCGGCCCTGCGCCGGCTGAAGGGCTGAGGGCCCGGCCGCCGGGGCGGAGGCTGGCACCGGCCCGCAGGTCAGTGGTGCAGCACGACCTTGCCCTGGATGGCCCCGGACCGGAGCCGAGCCAGCGCGTCCGGGTAGGCCGCGAGGGCCTGTTCGCTGTCCACCGCGATCGGCAGACCGGCCTCGACCAGGCGGGTGACCTCGGCGAACTCCTCGTAGGACGCCATGGTCGAGCCGATGACCTCGATCTGCTTGAACCAGACCCGAGGCAGGGCCAGCTCCACCGTGCCGCCCGACGTGGCCCCGCACACCACCAGGCGCCCGGCCGGCACCAGGGCCCGCACCGAACGCTCCCACGTGGCGGCGCCCACGCTCTCGGCCACCACGTCGGCCTCCACGTCCCACCGCTCGGCGGCGGAGTCGAGGGCCTCGGCCGCACCCAGGGCCAGGGCCGCCTCGCGCTTCTCGGCGTCCCGTGAGGTGACCACCACCCGGGCGCCCGCGGCCCGCCCGAGGGCCAGCAGGGCGTTGGACACCCCGCCGCCGATGCCCACGACCAGCAGGGTCTCCCCCGCCCGCAGGCGGGCCCGGCGCAGCATGCGCCAGGCGGTGGAGCAGGCGACGGGGTAGGCCGCGGACTCCGCCCAGGTGCGCCCGGCGGGGCGGGCGACCAGGTTGCGGGCCGGCACCACCAGGTGGGTGCCGTGACCTCCCCACCGGTTCTCCCCCACGAGGCGCATGCCCGGCGCAGCCGGCACGTCGATGCCGAAGCGGGCCAGGGCCTCGACGCTGGTCACGGTGGGGTTCACCACCACCTCGTCGCCATCGACCCAATCCCCCGCGCCCTCGCCGCACCCGTCGACGACCCCGGCCACGTCGCAGCCCGGCACGTGGGGGAACGCCGGCGGCTTGGGCCGGCCCACCGTCAGCCAGTGGTCCATGTGGTTGAGGGCGCTGGCGACCACCCGGACCCGGACCTCCCCGGGCCCCGGCTCGGGGTCGGGCACCGTGCCCCAGCGGTACTCCCCCGGGGCCTCGTCGAGCAGCCATGCATCCATCCCGCATCCCTAGGGCAGGGACTCCCCCGGCGACAACCCCTCGCGCCGCTCAGGCGGGTCCGGTGCCGGGAGGGGGCTCGCCGGCCCGGCGGGCGGCGTGGGCGGCGCCGGCCCGGCCGAACTGGCGGACCGCCAGCACGACGAGGGCCACGCCCCCGGCCAGCACCACCGCGGCGGTGCCGCCGGTGATGGCGAGGAAGAGGCCACCGTCGAAGGCGGTCGCCTCGTCGCAGGTCTCCTCGATGGCGGCGGCCAGCGTGGCGCCGTCGACCTGGTCGAGGCGCTGCTCGTCGACGAGGGCGGAGTAGAGGTCGGGATCCCTCCCCGGTGGCAACGCCACGGTCGTCGACGTGAAGGCGTTTGTGTCCTGCTTCACCTCAACCTCGAGGCGTCCGCCCTCGGGGATCGGGGCCGCGAGGCCGGTGGTGACCTCCCAGCCGAGCGGGTCGGGATCGCCGACCGACACCAGGTCGACGATGTCCAAGGTCCCGGGAGAGGGGCGCGCGGGTGGGGCAGGGGCGGGCGACGGCGGCTGAGTGGTGGGCGCGCCCGGGCCCCGATGGTCCTCGATGGCCCAGATCTCCGATCGGCCCGTGACCTCGCTGGTGTGGAAGACCCGGATCTCGTCGGCATGCAAGCCTCCCACCTTGCAGTCGGTCGCCCCCACGACGAGGGTCCCGTTGGTGTCGCGGCCGGCCACCACCACGGGAACGTCGGAGAAGGTGCAGCCCCCGAGGCCCAGGACCAGGAGGCCCAGCGCCGCTCCCGCCCCGAGCAGCCCTCGGGTGCTCCTCCGCCTCATCGCGCCACCGTAGGCGGGTCGGGGCGGTCCGGTCCCCGACCCGACCCGGGGTGGCCTCCCCTGCCCGGGCGACGGCTCAGACCGCGACGCGGACCGCGTCGGGCTCCAGGCGGACGGCGACGGTGCGGGCCTCACCCACCCGCACCCCGTCGAGCCAGCAGCCGGTGGGGCGGTCGAGCTCCTCGGTCCAGGCCGCCACCCGGCGCTGGGTGATGCCGGGGTGGGGCACGTGGGTGCCGAGGGGCAGGCGGCCCCGGGCCTTGAGCCGGTCGCCGAGGGACAGGTCGCCGTCGAGCAGGTCGAGGCGCCCGTCGCCGGGGTGGGCCCGGGGGGCCACGTCCCAGGCGCCCAGGTGCTCGGCGTTCATCAGGGCCACCACCCGTCCCCGCCACCACGAGCGCCGCAGCACCAGGTGGGCGACGAAGAGGTGGATGCGTCCGTCGAGCAGGGCCACCCCGAGGTCGACGGTGAGGAGGGTGGGCGCGTCGCGCAGGCGCCCCTCGTCGGCCCTCCCGCCGAGGGTGCGGCAGAGGTCGCCCCCGAGCAGGCCGAGCGCGGGCAGGGGCTCCGATGCCCGTCGGGCCTCCTCCAGCACGGCGCGGGCCTCGGCGTCGGTGCGCACGGTGACCAGGTCGTCGGGGGCAGGGCCGACGCCGCCCCAGTCCCGCCCCCGCTCGACGGTCACCGCACCTCGGCGGCGGCCGAGGGGCTCGGGCTGTGGCCGCCCGTGGTGGCCAGCGACGAGGCCGCCACCACACCCCGCTGCAGGGCGTCGGCCGCCGAGCGGGCCGTGTGGGCGGTGGCCGGGTCGGCCGCGGCGTCGCCGAGCTGGCGCAGCAGGTCGACCAGCTGGCGCACGTTGCGGACGAAGTCGCCGCCGGTCATCTCCTCGTCGTCGAGCACGGCGTCGAGGTCTCGGCCGGAGGCCCAGGCGTGGGCCAGGCGCAGGAAGGTGGGGTCGGGCAGCCGCGTGGCCGGCAGGCCGGCGGCCTCCTCCTCGGCCCGCAGGCCCTCGGCCCGGGACAGGACGGCCTCGACCCGTTGGCGGGTGCGACGGTCGGGGAACCAGGGCGGCGGGGCCGGCACCTTGCTGCGGTGCTCGTAGGTGAAGCACGACACCACCCCGGCCAGGGCGGGGGCGTCGAGGCCGTCGAACAGGCCGGCGGCCAGGCAGTCGGCGATGAGGAGGTCGCACTCGTGGAAGACACGCACCAGCAGGCCGCCCCGGGCCGTCAGCGACCACCCGTCGACCATGCCCCGCCCCTCCAGCACGTCGAGCACGGCGTCGAGCTCGCGCGACACCGAGGCCTCCGAGCCCGCCACCCGGCGGTCGATCTCGGCCACCTCGCGGCGCACCCGGTCGGCCTGCACGGCGGCCCGCACGTGGGCCGCGGCGTCGGGGCAGGAGGCCACCGGGTGGGCGTCGGCCTCCGACGTCGCCGGTTCCCCTCCCCCGCCCCGCCCCTGCGGCGGGCCCCCCGGACGCGGGCCAGGTTCTCGGCCACCTCGTGCTGGAAGGCCCGGTTGTTGGGCGCGTAGGGCTCGGGCAGCTCGACCTCGCCGACGCGGCTGAGGACCTCGTCGATGTCGTCGCTGCTGATGGTGCGGTTCCGGCCCCGGTCGTCGACGGCGTGGAGCCGGCCCCGCTCCGCCCCCCGCCAGCCCACCGACAGCACGGCCAGCCGGGTGCCGCGCAACCAGACCACGTCGCCGGGCCGGAGCCGGGCCAGCGAGGTGAGGACGTCGTGGCGGGACGTGTCGCGTGCGGCGCGCCGCATCGTCGCGCCGGCGGGCCAGGCGGTACTCCTCCACGTCGCCCCGCTCGCAGGTGGCCTCGGCGACCAGGCGCTCGAGGGTGGTCTCGCGGGCGTCGCGCCGGGTCCGCAGCCGGACCACGCCCCGGTCGGCCTGGAACTGGGCGAAGGACCGGTCGAGCAGCCGGTGGGCCTCGTCGCGGTCGTGGCGGCGCACCAGGTTGGCGGCCATGTTGTAGGTCGGGCGGAAGGCCGAGCGCAGGTCGAAGCGCCGGCTCATCACCAGGTCGGCCACCTGCTGGAAGCGCACGAACGGGCTCCACAGGACCAGGGCCCGACCGACCTCGTCGATGCCGCGGCGCCCGGCCCGCCCGGTGAGCTGGGTGTACTGGCCGGGGGTGAGGGGCTCGTGCTGCTCGCCGGTGAACTTGGTGAGGGTCTCGATCACCACCGAGCGGGCCGGCATGTTGATGCCGAGGGCGAGGGTCTCGGTGGCGAAGACCACCTTGACCAGGCCCTGGACGAAGCAGGCCTCCACCGCCTCCTTGAAGGGCGGCACCATCCCGGCGTGGTGGGCGGCGATGCCCTGCTCCAGCTGGGCCAGCCACAGGTCGTGGTCGAGCACGGCCAGGTCCGACTCGCTGAGCGACGCGGTGTGGGCCTCGGCGATGGCCCGGATCCGGCGCCGCTCGCCGGGGTCGGTGAGGCGCACGCCCGCCTCCAGCAGGCCCCGGGCCGCGTCGTCGCAGCCCCGGCGGCTGAAGACGAAGCAGATGGACGGCAGCAGGCCCTCGTCCTCGAGGTGCTCCACCACCTCCAGGCGGCGGGGCGTGGCGTAGCGGCGACGGGAGCGGGCCCGGCGGTCCCGTCGGGGGGCCAGGCTGGCGGCGTCGAGCTTCTCGCCCACCGGGTTGGGCTCGCCGTCGACCACCACGGGGAGCACGACCAGGTCGCGGGTGGCCCGGTCCCGCGCCGCGTAGAGGCTCGACAGCTCCACCGGGCGCCGGTGCTCGACCACGGTGACGGTCCGGCCCCGGACGGCGTCGATCCAGGCCGCCAGCTCGTCGGCGTTCGACACCGTGGCCGACAGGGCCACGATCCGCACCGAGGCCGGGAGGTGGATGATGACCTCCTCCCACACCGGGCCCCGGTAGCGGTCCTGGAGGTAGTGGACCTCGTCGAGCACCACCAGCCCCAGCCCGTCGAGGGCCGGGGACCGGGCGTAGAGCATGTTGCGCAGCACCTCGGTGGTCATCACCAGCACGGGCGCATCGCTGTTGACGGTGGTGTCGCCGGTGACGAGGCCGACCTGCGCCGCCCCGTGCCGAGCCCGGAGGTCGGCGAACTTCTGGTTGGACAGGGCCTTGATGGGGGTGGTGTAGAAGGCCTTCAGCCCCTGGGCCAGGGCCCGGTCGACCCCGTGGTCGGCCACGACCGTCTTGCCCGATCCGGTGGGCGCGGCGACCAGGACCGAGGCGCCCTCGTCGACCGCGGCGATGGCCTCGCGCTGGAACCGGTCGAGGGTGAAGCCGCGGTCGTCGCCCCCGGCGGGGGTGGTCCCGTCGCCACCTCGCGCCGCGCTCACGCGGCGTCCGCCGCCTCGGCCTTCCTCCGGCGCCGGTCCCGCACCCGGCCGATGATGATCGACACCTCGTAGAGCAGGCACATGGGGATGGTGAGGGCCAGCATGCTGATGGGGTCGCCCGACGGCGTGGCCACGGCCACGAACACGGCGACGATCACGATCACGTAGCGCCGGCTCCGGCGCAGCGCGTCGGTGCTGACGATGCCGAGCACGTTGAGGGTGGAGACGAGCAGGGGGAACTCGAAGCCGATGCCGAAGGCCAGCATCATGAACACGATCAGCTTCAGGTACTTCTGGGGCGTGTAGAACTCGACGAAGTTGCCGTCACCGCCGATCGACTGCAGGAACTCGAGGGCCTTGGGCAGGGTCCAGAAGGCGATGGCCGCACCGGCCGCGAACAGCGCGGTGCCCACCGCGATGAAGGTGACCCCGTACTTCTTCTCGTTGTCGTAGAGGCCGGGCGAGACGAACTTCCAGATCTGCCAGAGGATCACCGGCATGGCGAACATGATCCCGGCGTAGGTGGTGAGCTGGATGCGGATCTGGAACCCGGTCAGCGGCCCGTCGGCCAGGAGGGCGCCGCCGGACAGCTGGTTGACCAGGTTGTCGTCGGGGGCGGTGTCGCGCAGCGGCCCCAGCAGCAGGTCGAAGATGGGCTGGTAGAGGAACCAGGCCAGGGTCGCCCCGACGGCCACGCCGATCAGGGCCCGGAAGATGCGGGTCCGGAGCTCGGCGATGTGCTCGACCAGGGACATGTGCCCGGTCTCGGACTCCGTCCGGGGTGCGGTCTCGGCGCTCATGGGCGGGTCAGCCCGCGGCCCGGGTGCCGCCGTCGTCGCGCCCGCGGAGCGGCGTCACGTTCCCGGGGTCGCCGCGGTCGGCGTCCGTCCCCTGGTCAGCAGGGTCCTCGTCGGCCCCCGGTGGGCGCGCCGCCTCCGGAGCCGGAGCATCGGCGTCATCGGCCGCGCCGGCGGCGGGCCCGTCGGCCACGGCCGGTCGGAAGGGGCCGTGGCCCTCGTCGTCGAGGGGGGCGTGGCTGGGGTCGTCCTCCACCGCGGTGGTGTCGATGATCCCGTCCTCGGCGCCGTCGGGCGGGTCGGCGCCCACGACCCGCACCTCGTCGTCGACGTTGCCCGGCGACAGCCGCTCCTCGCCGGGGCGGAAGGGAACGTCGTCGGGGTCCATGGCCCGGCGGATCTCGTCCTGGAAGCCCGAGGACATGCGCCGGAGCTGGGCCACGTACTTGCCGATCTCGCCCATCGCCTTGGGCAGGCGCTCGGGGCCGAGGATCAACAGCCCCAGGAGCAGGATGACGAGGAGCTCGCCACCACCGACGTTGAACATGCGACGAGCCTACCGAACACCCCTGCCCGGCCCCCTGCGGGACGGGCGCCGGAGCGGGTCTCAGGTCAGGTCCGCCACAGCCCGCTCGGCCAGGTCCCGACGACGACGGGCGGCCTCGGCGACCTCGCCCCGGAGGGCGTCGCTCGCGGCCGGCACGGCACCCAGGCCGTCGGTGGCGGTCTGCAGCGACGCCACCGCGGCGTCGGCGCGCGCCACTGCCCGCCAGGCGAGGGCGAAGCCCACCAAGGTGGCCACCACGGCCACCGACCAGATCCAGACCACCGCGTGAGAGTAGGTGATCACCGCGCCGCTGCCCCTCAGCCCTCGACCAGGCGACCCAGCTCGGTGGTCAGCCGTCCGTCGTCGCCCAGGAGGCGGTGGAAGTCGAGGAGGTCGTCGTGGTCGATGGGATCGCCCAGCCGCTGCTCGTCCAGCTCGGCCGGCAGCCGCCAGCGGTGCAGGCGGACGCCCGAGGCGATGAGCAGCTCGACGATCCGGGGCTCGGCGGCCTTGGCCACGGCCATGCCGCACCCGGGGCAGCGGAAGGTGTACGACCCGTTGCCGTTGTCCACGCAGACGCGGACCACGACCTCGTCGCTCGTGATCTCGACGTCGCCGCAGTCGGCGCAGGTCGCCCTGATCGTGGCCATTCGTCTCCTCCGTTGACGGGGCTCTGCGTCCCGTCGCGTCCCTGCACCCGTCGGCCGCGATCACGACCACTTGAGCGTCGGCGGAGAGTCATCGACGGGTCCTCGGGCGCGAGGATGGGCCGATGCCCACGCGCCACCCGTCGCTCCAGCAGCCCCCCATCGGCTTCGCCCACCGGGGGGCCCGGGCCCATGCGCCGGAGAACACGGTGGAGGCCTTCGCCCTGGCCCTCCGGCTGGGCGCCACCGGCCTGGAGACCGATGCCTGGGTGACCGCCGACGGGGTGGCCGTGCTCGACCACGACGGGCTGGTGGGACGCCGGCCCCGACGGCGGCGGATCTCCGAGCTGACCAGGGCCGAGCTGCCCGAGGAGCTCCCGTCCGCAGCCGAGCTGGTGCCCCTGCTCGACGGCGACGTGCACCTCTCGGTCGACGTCAAGGACCCCGCCGCCGCCGCCCCGCTCATCGCGGCCCTGGCCGAGGGCGATCCCACCCGGTTGGCGCGGGTGTGGCTCTGCCACGACGACCACGACCTGCTCCTGTCCTGGCGCGAGCACGCCCGCCCCGTCCGCCTGGTCGACTCGACCCGGCTCAAGGCCCTCCACCAGGGCCCTGAGCGCCACGCCGCCCGGCTGCGCTCGGTGGGCATCGACGCCGTCAACCTCCACCACAGCGACTGGACCGGTGGCCTGGTCACCCTCTACCACCGCTTCGCGGTGCGGGCGTGGGGCTGGGACGCCCAGCACGCCCGCATCCTCGACGGACTGCTCGACATGGGCATCGACGCCGTGTTCTCGGACCACACCGACCGCATGGTCGACGCCCTGGGCCGCGCCCTCGCCCCCGTCGGGGCCCGTCCCGCCACCCCGCCCGACCCCGGCATCTGACCGGGACGCGGCGGGAGATCCCTGGTCAGAGGGGTCCTTCGGTCAGAAGAGGGTGATCTCGCTCAGCGGCCAGATGCGGATGAAGGCCCGGCCCACGATGGCCGACTCCTCCACCGAGTGGGTGGACCAGCACCGGGCGTCCTGGGACATGGGCCGGTTGTCGCCCATCACGAACACCGAGTCGTCGGGGACGACGTAGACGCCGTCGCCGCCGCAGATCGGCTCGGTCTCCACCCCGTCGGGCAGGTAGGGCTCGTCCAGCTCCTCGCCGTCGATGTAGACGTCGCCGTCTCGGAGCGTGACCGTCTCGCCGGGCAGGCCGATGACCCGCTTGATGAGGTCCTCCACCTTCTGGCCGTCGATGGTGAGGGTGGGCTCGCCAGGCGGCAGCTCGAACACGATGATGTCGCCCCGGTTGACGTCGTGGAGCTTGTAGCTGAGGCGGTTGACGATGACCCGGTCGCGACGGCCCTGGCCCATGAGGGTGGGCTCCATCGACCCCGACGGGATCCAGAACGTGGTGAAGAGGAACGTGCGCACCAGCAGGGCCACGACCACGGCCCCGCCCAGCACCGCGACCCACTCGATGGCGGAGCGGACCCGCCGGTCCCTCTTCTCCTCGGCCGTCTCCGGCGCCTCGTCGTCCTCCGCGCCCTCGTCGTCGGAGGCGGACGAGGCCGGGGGCCGGGGGTCGTCCGCTGGGGTCACGGGGCGACGCTAGCCCCGGGGCCCATCGGTTCCGTAGCGGGCGAGGACGCGGGCCGCGGCCGCCGCACCCGGGTCGGTGGTGCCCAGGTCCGGGTCGACCGAGACGAGCCGCGCCGTCGGGCCCAGGCGCAGGAGGAGCCGCTCGGCGAACCCCGGCGACACCACCAGGAGCGTGGCCCGGACGGTGCCGTCGGGGCGGACCTCGAGGTGCTCGGTCGGGTGGCTCTCCACCACCCAGCGGGCCGCGGGGTCGAGGTCGAGCACCATCCGGGGGGCGTCGCGGTCGGCCCGCAGGGCGGTCGGGGGGCTGAGATCGCCCGGGACGTCGACCACCTCGTCGCGCACCGAGGCCGCCACCACCCGGTCGACGCGGAACTGGCGCTCGGCGCCGGCGCGCCGGCAGTGGCCCCAGAGGTACCAGGCCCCCCGCTCGCGGAAGAGGGCCCAGGGCTCGACCACCCGCTCGGTGCGGGTGCCGTGCTCGGCGTTGAGGTGGGCGATCTCCACCGCCCGGTGGGCCTCGACCGCCCCCTGGAGGGTGGTGAACACGGCGCGGTCGCCCACCCCGAGGTCGACGTCGACCTGCTGGCCCACCTCGATGCCCAGGGCACCGGCCACCTTCTCCAGGGCCCGGCCCAGGGCCCCGTCGCCGGGGTCCACGCCGACGAGGGCGGAGCCCGCCGTCACCAGCGAGAGGGCCTCGGCCGGGGTGAGGCGCAGGGGGCGGTCGAAGGCCCGCAGGAACACGAAGACCCGGTCACCCTCGGCCCACATGTCCACCGGCAGGTCGAGGTAGTCGTCGCCCTCGCCGCCGATCATGGACGCCAGCTCCAGGTCGCGGCGCAGCTCGTCCTCGCTCACGCCGAAGTGGGCGGCGGCCTCGCTCGCCAGGGGACCGTCCTGCTCGGCGATCCACAGCACCTCGGCCAGCACCCTCTGCATGCGGGCCACCGCCGTCTCCCGGGCGGCGGGGCTCACCCGTCGGCCCCCGGCGCCGCCCGCGTCCGGACGTGGGCCACGAGGTGGTCGCGCACCTCGGGCGGGGCCACCACCTCGGCCTCGTCCAGGAACCCGAGGACGAAGCTCACCAGGGCGTCGACGTTGCGGACACCGAGGGTCAGCACCGCCCCGCCGTCGGCCTCCTCCTCCACCCCGGCCCGGGGCGCGGCCCGGCGGGCCGCGTCGACCTGGGGCGGGTCGATCCGCACCCGCACCGGGGTGGCGGGACCGTCGCCCATGGCCCAGGGCTCGTCGAGGGCGTCGACCGAGGTCACGGTCCGCGGCGCGAACCCGTCGCGGTCGCCGGTGCGCACCGGTCCACCCAGGCGGTCGAGGCGGAACTGACGCTCGTCGGCCCGCCCCGCGTCCCAGGCCGTGAGGTACCAGCGGCCCTTGGTGAAGCGCAGCCGCAGCGGGTGGACCACCCGGTCCTCGCCGTTGTAGGCGAACTCGGCGGTGCGGCGCTCGGCCACGGCCTGGAAGAGGGCCAGCACGGCGTCGTCGACCGGGAGCTCGGTGGGGGCCGAGGACCGGCCCCTCCCCTCCCCCACGGGGGCACCCAGCTTGGTCACGCCGCCGGAGGGGTCGATGCCGGCCAGGCGCACGGCGGACGCGGCCACGGCCAGGGCCCGGCGCTCCTCCGGCGTGAGCCCGGGGTCGGCCAGGTAGGCCTCCTCCGGTCGCAGCCGGTAGCCGTCGGCCGGCGGGTCGGTGCCGGGGATGGGCTCGGCCCGCACCGGGTGGCCGAGGATCTCGCCCAGCTCGTTCTTGTCCCGCTCGAACGTGCGGCGGAAGGCATCGTCGTCGTCGCTGTAGCCCGCGACCTTGGCCCGGACCTGGCGGGCCGTCAGCGGCGCGTCGGCGTCGAGCAGCACCTGGAGCAGGGCCAGCAGCCGGGTGACCTTGTCGGACGCCATCGGCGGCGATGCTACGAGGCGCCGGACGGGCCCAGGAGCGATGCCGCGTGGGCGCCGGCAGCCGCCGCGGCGGCGAAGAACAGGGCGTCCTCGTCGGGGCCCCGGCCCATGGTGGTGACCCGCACGCCGGCCGCGTCGAGGGCGGCGCCGGCATCGGGGGCGACGACCGCGACCGGGTGGTGGCGACCGCCCAGGTCCACCTCCAGGCCGGGGGGCAGCGGGACCTCGACCTCGGACCGCGCCGCGTCGAGCACGGTCAGGGTGTGGTGGCTCACGCCCTGGTGGCGGGGGCGGGCGTCACCCGAGGAGGCCCGCACGCAGGCGACGGGGCGGCCGCCGAGCCAGGACGCGGCGTCGAGGACGGCCGCCTGCTCCAGGCCGCTGTAGCCCAGGCGGGACCCGGTGCCCACCCCACCCAGGCCCATCCCGGCCACCACCACCTCGGCGTCGAAGGCCTGGACGGCCACGGCCAGGGCGGACGGGAGCCCCACCGCCTCGCGCTCGCCGCCGAACGCGTGGCCGGCGGTGACGGTGCCCACCAGCAGGCCGCCCTCGAGGAGGGCGTGGACCAGGTCCGAGAGGGCGAGGGGCAGGGCCCCCCCGTCGGTCATCACGTAGGCGACGCGGGTGCCGGGCCGGGCTGCGGCCACGGTGGCCGCCACCACCCCGACCTGGCTGTGGACGCTGCAGGCCACGACCGGCGTGCCGGGCAGGTCGGTGGCGGCGTCGGGGTGGTGCTCCTCGTCCACCCCCACGTCGGCCTGCAGGCTGGTGTAGCGGACCTTCATCACGTGGCCCCCGGCGCCGCCGGACCACTCCCGACGGCTCAGGTTCCAGTGCACGACGTGCCAGCCGCCGGTGCCGAGGGACAGGTCCACCGCGGTGGTGTTGACCACCACCTCGTCGCCGACCGCCACCGGCCCGGTCAGGTCGGTGAGGGCGTAGGCGCGGGCCGGTGCGCCGTCGACGTCGACCCGCACCCGCTGCAGGCCGGGGCGGGCCGAGAGCTCCTCGGTGACGGTGGCGGTGCGGAAGGTGGGCACCCCGCCTGCCTAGCCGGGGGCGCGGGCCCAGACCAGGACCCCCCGCTTGGTCACCGCGAACGGGACCTCCACGTGCGCGGCGACGGCCCGGGCGTCGGCAGGGTCCGCCCCCCTGCCCCGCAGGTAGGTCTGCACCGCGCCGGCGTCGGGCAGGCGGACCAGCGGCCCGTCCCAGCGGACCACGTCGACCACCTCCAGGACCTCGCCCACCACGGCCTCGGCCTCCTCGGCGTCGAAGGGGGTGGGCGGCGGTGGTGCGAACCACTCGAGCAGCTCGGGCGAGTCGTCGCGGGCCGTGGTGCAGGTCGCGCACCAGCCGCCGGGGCGCAGCACCCGCCGCACCTCGCGCAGGGCAGCGGCCGGACGTTCCAGGTGGTACAGCACCCAGAGGGCGACGGCGGCGTCGACCGACCCCGAGGCGACGGGCAGGACCCCGAGGTCGGCCCGCACCGCGGGGCGGGGCCCCGCGGCCAGCAGCGCCGCGGCCCGGTCCACACCGCACCACCACGGGTCGGCCCCGGTGCGGGTCAGGGCCCGGCCCAGCTCGCCGTCGCCCGACCCCAGGTCCAGCACCCGGGTGACGCCCTCGGCGGCCAGGCGGGCGGCCACCGGCCCGTGCACGTCGCCCCCCTCGGTCCAGCGCGACGCCGCCACCCGGGCCGCGGCGAAGCGCGCCGGGTCACCGTCGACGTCCACCTCGAGCGCGGTGCTGCGACCCTCCGCCCCGCGACCGTCGCCCGCGCCGGGCGCGGGACGGGGGTCGATCGGATCGTCCTCGCCGTCCCCTTCGTCCTCGCCGTCCGCAGGAGGGTCGGCCGCCCCGGTGGCCCCGTCCACCGGCGCTACAGGGAGGCGATGAGGCGCTCGACGCGGTCGTCGTGGGCCTTGAACGGGTCCTTGCACAGCACGGTGCGCTGAGCCTGGTCGTTGAGCTTCAGGTGCACCCAGTCGACGGTGTAGTCCCGCCGCTTCTCCTTGGCCGTGCGGATGAACTCGCCCCGCAGGCGGGCCCGGGTGGTCTGCGGGGGCACGTCGACGGCCAGGTCGATCTCCTCGTCGGTGCACATCCGCTCGACCAGGCCCTTGGACTGCATGCGGTGGAACAGCCCCCGACCCCGGCTGATGTCGTGGTACTGGAGGTCGAGCAGGGCCACCCGGGGGTGCGAGAGGGGCAGGTCGTGGCGCTCGCGGTAGGCCTCGATGAGGCGGTGCTTGATGACCCAGTCGCACTCGCGGTCGAGGCCGAAGGGGTCGGCCTCGATGCCCTTCAGGCAGTGCTCCCACATCTCCAGCGCCTTCTGCTCGAAGGGGGCCAGGCTGCGGCTCTGGGCGTAGCGGAGGGCCCGGTCGAGGTACTCGGTCTGGATCTGGAGGGCGCTCACCTCCCTGCCGTTGGCCAGCTTCACCGCGGCCCGGCAGGTGAGGTCGTGGCTGATCTCGCGGATGGCCCGGATCGGGTTCTCCAGGGTCATGTCCCGGAGGACCACACCCGGGTCCTCGAGCATCCGGAGCATGATGCTGGTGGTGCCGACCTTCAGGAAGGTGGCGTACTCGCTCATGTTGGAGTCGCCCACGATGACGTGGAGCCGGCGGAAGCGCTCGGCGTCGGCGTGGGGCTCGTCGCGGGTGTTGATGATGGGCCGGCTGCGCGTGGTGGCCGACGACACGCCCTCCCAGATGTGCTCGGCCCGCTGGCTGAGCGAGTACTGGGCGCCCCGGGAGGTGTGCATCACCTTGCCCGCACCGGCGTAGATCTGGCGCGACACGAGGAACGGGATGAGCACCTCGGCGTAGTGGCCCAGGTCGTCGCGCCGGCTGGTCAGGTAGTTCTCGTGGCAGCCGTAGGAGTTGCCGGCCGAGTCCGTGTTGTTCTTGAAGAGGTAGATGTCGCCCCGGATGCCCTCGTCGCGCAGGCGGGCCTCGGCACTGCCCAGCAGCTGCTCCAGGATGCGCTCGCCCGCCTTGTCGTGGACGACGACGTCGTGCACCGAGTCGCACTCCGGTGTGGCGTACTCGGGGTGGCTGCCCACGTCGAGGTACAGGCGGGCCCCGTTGGCCAGGAAGACGTTGGAGGAGCGACCCCACGACACCACCCGTCGGAACAGGTAGCGGGCCACCTCGTCGGGGCTCAGGCGGCGCTGGCCCCGAGACACGCAGGTGACCCCGTACTCGTTCTCGAGGCCGTAGATGCGCTTCTCCACGCGCGGCACCCTACCGGCGGTCGGGAGAAGGGCCCGTGCCGCGAGAACCGGTGCGACCCGGACGTCCACGGTTCTGGGTACCGGAGTCCGCGGTGTTCCCGGTCGTGGGTACCGAGGACGGGTGTCGCCGGGCCTGGAGGGCAGTGACCCCTCGGGTCCGTCGGCCGACCCACCTCGGTCGCGCCGACCGGCTCGACCGTCAGTCGTCGACCGGCTCGTCGCCCCCGTCGGCCACGTCGTCGGTCGGGGCGCCGGCGGCCTCGGGACCGGGAGCGTCGTCACCCTGCTCGGCCCGGTCCGAGGGCTCGGCGTCGTCGTCGTCGTCGGGCGCGCCGATGGCGGCGCCGATCTCGTCGTCGGTGAGGCGGCGGAAGGCGCGCCGGCCGTTGCCCCGGTCGAGCACCGCGGCCTCGACCTCGGTGGCCCCGAGGGTGCGGTCCGGGCCCGCCAGCGCAGCGACCGCGGCGGCCAGGGCCTCGGCCACCGGCGCCTCGGTGGTGTGGACCTCCTCGAAGCGCCCGGCGATGGCCTCGGCGTCACCGCCGAGGACGGCGCGGGCCGGCTCGTCGATGACGGTGCCGTCGTAGAGGATGTGGAAGAGCTGGTCGCGCCCGCCGGCCTCGGCCACCTCGGCCACCAGGATCTCGACCTCCAGGGGCTTCATCTCGTGGGTGAAGACCTGGCCGAGGGACTGGGCGTAGGCGTTGGCCAGGCTGCGGGCGTCGACGTCCTCGCGGCTGTAGGAGTAGCCCTTGAGGTCGGCGTGGCGGACCCCGGCCACCCGGAGCTGGTCGAACTCGTTGTAGCGCCCCACGCCGGCGAAGGCGATGCGGTCGTAGATCTCGCTGATCTTGCGCAGCGTGGCCGACGGGTTCTCGGCGCACAGGAGGATGCCGTCGGCGCAGATGGCGGCGATGAGGCTGCGCCCCCGGGCGATGCCCTTGCGCGCGTAGTCCGCCCGGTCCTTCATGACCTGCTCGGGGGCGACGTAGAACGGCATGCCCATCAGGACCCCACCCTTCCGGCGCCCGCGACGAGCGCCCTCTGCGAACCGGTCAGGGATCTCGGCGCCAGGGCGCCGGGATCACTGACCACTTCGTCGGGTGCGGGGGTGGCGACGGGGCGGGTGCACATCAGATCGACCCACCGGCGCCGGTGGCGCCCCGGCTGAGCCGGTCGGTCTCGAGCAGCTCGGAGAACCGGGTCGCCATCTCCTCGTCATCGACCCGCTGGTAGCCCTCGGCGGTGATGGTGGCGATGACCGGCCAGATGCCGCGGCGGGCGTCGGGACCGCCGGTGGCGCTGTCCTCGTCGGCCGCGGTCCAGAGGGCCTTGAGGGCCAGGTCGACCACCGCACCGCGGTCGAGGTCGCGGCGGAAGCCGAGCTTCACCACCGTGCCGGCGTGGAGCATGCCCGAGCCCGAGGCGGCGAAGTCGAGCTCCTCGTAGCGGCCGCCGGTGACGTCGTACTGGAACAGGCGCCCGGTGCTGCGACCGAGGTCGTAGCCGGCGAAGACGGGCACCACGGCGAGGCCCTGCATGGCGGCGGGCAGGTGGTTGCGCACCATCTGGCTGAGCTGGTTGGCCTTGCCCTCGAGCGAGAGGTGCTGGCCCTCGACCTTCTCGTAGTGCTCCAGCTGGAGCTGGAAGAGGGTGACCATCTCGACCGCGGGCCCGGCCGCGCCGGCGATGGCCACCCCGGAGTACCGGTCGGCGGGGAACACCTTCTCGATGGTGCGGTGGCTGATGAGGTTGCCGGAGGTGGCCCGGCGGTCGCCGGCCATCACCACGCCGTCGGCGTAGCGGACGGCCACCACGGTGGTGCCGTGCGGGGGCAGCAGATCGGCGGCCAGGGCACCGGTGGGGGGCTCGGGGGCCAGGCCCACCCGGCGCACCAGGCCGGCGAAGTCGGGGCCGGGGTCGTCGTGGGGGCTGAACGTCGGCAGCGTCACGGCGCCGACCCTAGCGGCGGACCTCCCGCACCCGGTCCGGGCCCGGTCCCCTCCACCGGCAGGCGTGCGGCCCCGGTGAGCACCATGGTGGCGGCCAGCACGACGAGGACCGCAGCGGCCCCGGCCTCGGCCACGGCCACGGGGCGGTGCGGCCGACGACGACCACCACGGCCGCGCCCAGCACCTTCGAGGCCACCTCACGCCCGGACCACCGGTGCCCGGGCCGGGCCAGGACGGCGACCAGCCACCACCTGGAGGGCCGACACAGCGGTGGCGTAGCGGAGGGCGCGGGTCGCTCGGCGGGCTCGTCGCGGGCCACGTGCAGCCATCCCGCGACCAGGCCGAGGCGCATCACCACCTAGCCGAGGACGCACACCGTGAAGGTGCCGGTCACCCGTCAGCCCCCGTGGGGGACGGCGCTACTGGCCGCCCTTCTGGACGTACGAGCGGACGAAGTCCTCGGCGTTGGTCTCGAGCACGTCGTCGATCTCGTCGAGGAGCTCGTCGATGTCGGCCTTGATCTCCTCGCCCTTCTCGCTGGCCTGTGGCGCGTCCTCGACCTGCTCGGTCTCGGTCTCCCGCTGGGGGGCGGTGCGCTTCTTCTGCTCCCGTTCAGCCATGTCGTTCTCCGTGGGGTCGGCCCACCCCGGTCATCCTGAGAGCCGGGCGACCAGCTCGGCCGGGGTTGAGCACTCGTCCAACAACCTACCGACATGAGCCTCGGTCCCACGGGACGGTTCCATCATGGGCACCCGGCGCAGGGGTTCCTGGCCCACGTCGAACACCAGGGAGTCCCAGTTGGCGGCCACGATGCTCGACGCGAACTTCGCCAGGCAGCGACCGCGGAAGTAGGCCCGGGTGTCGGTGGGGGGCTCGGTGACGGCCGCCTCGACCTCGGCGTCGGAGGTGAGACGCTCCAGGCCGGCCCGGCGGGCCAGGCCCCGGGCCGGGCGCAGGTCGTGGTACTGCAGGGCGAGGGCCGCGACCCGTGGGTCGTCCCACCCGGTGTCGTGGCGCGCGACCCAGCCGTCGATGAGGCGGCGCTTGGCCACCCAGTCGACCTGGCCGGCCACGCTGGCAGGATCGGCCTCCAGCCCGGTGAGGACCTGCTCCCAGCGGCGGAGGACCTCGGTGCCGACGTCTTCGCCCACCGCGTCGAGGCCGCGCTCCTCGGCCCACTTCTTGGCCCGGTCGAGCAGCTCGAACTGCACCTCCAGGGCGGTCATGGTGGCGCCGTCGACGGTCTCGATCGTGGTGGCGAGGGACGGGTCGTGGGACACGGCCCGCACCGCGGCCACCGGGTTGCGGATGGCCAGGCTGCGGTCGAGGGCGTCGTCCTCGACCATGGCCAGCACGATGGCGGTGGTGCCGACCTTCAGGAAGGTGGCCACCTCGGCCAGGTTGGCGTCGCCCGCGATGACGTGGAGGCGCCGGTAGCGCTGGGCGTCGGCGTGGGGCTCGTCGCGGGTGTTGACGATGGGCCGCTTGAGGGTGGTCTCCAGCCCGACCTCGGCCTCGAAGAAGTCGGCCCGCTGGCTCAGCTGGTAGGGCACCTGGTCGCGGCCCGTGCCGGCCAGCTCGGTGCCGACCTTGCCGCTGCCGGTGAACACCTGCCGGGTCACGAAGTGGGTGGTGGCGGCGGTGACGATGCGCCCGAAGGGCACCGAGCGGTCCATCAGGTAGTTCTCGTGGCACCCGTAGGAGTTGCCCTTGCCGTCGGAGTTGTTCTTGTGGACGATCAGCTCCTGGCCGGCCGGCAGCAGGCGTTCGGCCGCGGCCATGGCCCGGGCCACGATGACCTCGGCGGCCCGGTCGAAGACGAGGACGGACCGGGCGTCGGCGCACTCGGGCGTGGAGATCTCGGGGTGGGCGTGGTCGACGTAGAACCGGGCGCCGTTGGTGAGCACGGCGTTGACCAGGTGGGTCTCCACGTCGGGCGGGGCCGCGTCGGCCGGTGCCGACCCCCGGGCGTCGTTGCCGGGTGACTCGTCCTCGAAGTCCCACCCGACCGACGGGCTCCCCGAGGCGGCGGTGACGGTGAGGCCCGACACGTAGGCGTTGATCAGCAGGCTGGAGGCGGTGACGGGGTTGGACTCGGCCACCCCGCGGTGGACGATGCCGTACTCCGTCTCGATGCCGCAGACCTTGCCGATGGCCACGGGGTGACCCTACCGGCCGTTCTCGTCGTCACTCGGTCTGGTGTCGTCCTCGGAGCGAGCTCCTCGGACGAGCTGGTCGCCCTCGCTCCGCTCGGGCCCACCCGTCGTCCGACCCGAGGGTCGCTGCACCGCACGCGACGGCCGGCTCTGCCGCTGGGGGCGCGGGGTCTCCCCGCACGAGGGCGGGCGGCTGCGAGGGACGAGCCGTCGCCCGCCGGGATGGTTCAGCGCGAGCGCAGCGAGCCCGACCGGTTCGTCGGAGCGGAGCGAGCGCAGCGAGCGAGTGACGACGAGATCAGAGGTACTGCCCCGTGGTGACGCGCTCGATGGAGCGGCCGCCGGCCAGCTCGCCGTCGCCCTCGGTGTCGTCGTGGGTGACGATGGTGCGGACGTAGACGATGCGCTCGCCCTTCTTGCCCGAGATCTTGGCCCAGTCATCGGGGTTGGTGGTGTTGGGCAGGTCCTCGTGCTCCTTGTACTCCTGGTGGATGGAGGCGATGAGGTCCTGCGTGCAGATGCCCTTGTCGGCACCCGAGAGGTGGCGCTTGATGGCCAGCTTCTTGGCCCGGCGCACGATGTTCTCGATCATGGCGCCCGAGGAGAAGTCCTTGAAGTAGAGGATCTCCTTGTCACCGTTCTGGTACGTGATCTCGAGGAACTGGTTGGCCTCGTCGACCCGGTACATCTCGGCCACGGTGGACTCGATCATGGCCTGGGTGCACTTGGCCCGGTCACCGCCGCCCAGGCTGGCGACCTCGTCGGCGTCGAGGGGCAGGTCGGGGGTGAGGTAGCGCCCGAAGATCTGGGCCGCGGCCTCCTCGTCGGGGCGCTCGATCTTGATCTTCACGTCGAGCCGTCCGGGCCGGAGGATGGCCGGGTCGATGAGGTCCTCGCGGTTGGAGGCACCGATGACGATGACGTTGCGCAGGGCCTCGACGCCGTCGATCTCGGCCAGCAGCTGCGGGACGATGGTGGACTCCATGTCCGAGCTGATGCCGGTGCCGCGGGTGCGGAACATCGAGTCCATCTCGTCGAAGAACACGATGACGGGCCAGCCCTCCTCGGACTTCTCCCGGGCCCGCTGGAACACGAGGCGGATCTGGCGCTCGGTCTCGCCCACGTACTTGTTGAGCAGCTCGGGGCCCTTGATGTTGAGGAAGTAGCTGCGGGCCTCGCCGTCGCCTGCGGCGTCGGCCACCTTGTGGGCCAGCGAGTTGGCCACGGCCTTGGCGATGAGGGTCTTGCCGCAACCCGGGGGGCCGTAGAGCAGGATGCCCTTGGGGGCCGGCAGCTTGTGCTCGGCGAAGAGGTCGGCGTGGAGGAACGGCAGCTCGACGGCGTCGGCGATCTGCTCGATCTGGCCGTCGAGGCCGCCGACGTCCTCGTAGGAGATGTCGGGCACCTCCTCGAGCACCAGCTCCTCGACCTCGGGGCGGGCCAGGCGCTCGAGCAGCAGCCCGGACCGGGGGTCCATGCGCAGGGCGTCGCCGGAGCGCAGGGGCTGGCCCTTCAGGCTGGCCGCCACCTCGCACACCCGCTCGTCGTCGGCCCGGCCGACGACGATGGCCCGGGCGCCGCCGTCGATGACCTCCTTGAGGGTCACCAGCTCCCCGGTGCCGTCGGCGGCGCGGGCCAGGACGATGGTGAAGGAGTCGTTGAGGACGACCTCGGTGCCCCGCTCCAGCTCGTCGGCCACCTCGGGCAGCACCGCCACCCGCATCTTGCGGCCCCCGGACATGATGTCGACGGTGTCGTCGTCGTTGAGGCCCAGGACCGAGCCGTAGGCGGCCGGGGGCTGGGTGAGCTTGTCGACCTCCTCGCGCAGGGCCGCGATCTGGTCGCGGGCCTCGCGGAGGGTGTAGGCCAGCTTCTCGTTCTGGCTCACCGCCTGGGCCAGCTGGCCCTTGGTCTCGAGCAGCCGCTCCTCGAGGGTGCGCACCCGCTTGGGGGCGTCCTGGAGGCGCCGGCGCAGGACCAGCACCTCCTCCTCGAGGGCCGCCGCCTGCTCGCGCAGCTCGTCCGTGCTGGGGTCGGACTGCGGATCGGTGTCTCGGTGCTCCTCGACGGGAACCACCTCCCGGGCGATCGTCTCCGCCCCCTCGCCGGGTGGCACCGGGGGCCTGGAGCGGCACCCTACCCCTGCCTCTGCGACCAGCATGTGACCGGGGTGTTGCGATCCTCGGAGCCCGCCGACGGACGGGGCCCACCCAGCACGCGTGCCCCGCCGCCCGGGCGGAGCAGGGGATCGAGTCACTCCACGGCTCTCCCGCCACAGGTCTTTGCACGGATGTTGCCGGGTTTATTGGCGCGTGGGCTACCCTGGCCCCAGAGCGCCGGGAGACACCGGCGGAGACGACGAGCCCACCGCTCAGGAGGCGTAGGACGACGATGAAGGTCTGGATCGACCAGGATCTCTGCACCGGTGACGGTCTCTGCGAGGAGATCGCGCCCGACGTGTTCACGCTGCTCGACGATGGCCTCGCCTACGTCAAGGAGGGCGACAAGGTGTTCTCCGACCCGGGCGGCGCCGAGGGCTTGGCCGGCTTCCCCGACAACCAGCTCGAGGCCGTGATCGAGTCCGCCGAGGAGTGCCCCGGCGAGTGCATCTACATCGAGCCGCCGGAGTGATCCCGGCCGGCGCCCCTGCGCCGGCCCCTCCCCCGTCCTGACCCGAGGGCCCTGTCCGCAGGGCCCTCGGTCGCGCCCGGGCTCGTTCCGGGCGACGTCGGTCCGTCCCACCCGGGGGACGTCGCCGACCCACCGACGGGCGCCAGGGACGGTCGGGCCGGGGTCAGGCGGTGCACGGCCCGGCCGAGGTGACCCCGCCGACGGTGGCCAGCACGGCCTCGAGCTCGTCGGTCGACACGCCGTAGGCGACCCCCGGCCGGTCCGGGGCGATGGCGAAGGCCACGCCCACCACCTGACCGGCCTGGTCGACCATGGGCGACCCGGAGTCGCCCGGTTCCAGGTCGGCTGCCAGGACCAGCACGTCGCGGGTGGTGCCCGGGTCGCCGTAGATGTCGGTGCCCACGGCGTCGATGCGCTGGCGCACCTGGAACGGCGACAGCTCGAGCGGACGGCCCCGCGGGTGGCCGAACACCGCCCCCTCCTGGCCCACGTCGCTGGCCGTCACCGGGAGGGCGGGCAGGCCCAGGCCGGGGGCCTGGAGCACGGCCAGGTCGCGGTCGGGGTCGAAGGCGACGAGGGCGGCCTGGGCCGTGCCGCCGGTGGGCAGCTCGAGGGTGGTGCGGGGCTCGCCTGCCACCACGTGGGCGTTGGTGACCACCAGGTCCTCGGCCACCACGAACCCGGTGCCCTCCTGGATGCGGTCGCAGGCCTCGCCGGAGATCTTCACGATCGAGGCTGCGACCTGGGACGCGGCGGCCTCGGACAGACCGCTGACCATGGGCGCGGGCCCCACGTCGGGGCTGCGGTCGAGGTCGTCGAAGACCTGGGGGTAGCCGTCGCCCAGCAGCTGGCGGAGGGTCTTGGTGGCGTCGGGGGCGGCCGGCAGGCGCTCCGAGAGGGTGGACACGATGCGGCTGCGGCGCACCTCGCGGGCCTGCCAGCCCGACACGTCGGCCAGGGCCGGGACGACCAGCCACACCAGGACGAGCAGCCCGACCACGCCGGCCGCGGCACCCCCGGCGGCGTCGATCCGCTTGCCCACCGGGCTCGTGATGCTGAGCTGGGCCTTGCTGCCGACGAGGACCCCGAGGGCCTGGCCGGCCAGGGCGCCGCCCAGCAGCAGCCCGGCGGCGACGAGGAGGACGGTGGCGCGGCTGCCGTCCTCCCCCACCGCCTCGATGGCGCGGGGCATGAGGCGCGCCGCGAGGACGACCCCGAGCAGCATCCCGGCCCACGAGGCGGCGCGGGCCACGAAGCCGAGGCGGTAGCCGGCCACGCCGGCCAGGACGAGCGCCAGCAGGAGGAAGAGGTCGAGCACGCCGACCGGCCCTAGGCGCCCAGGAGCCGGGCGCTGGTGAGGAAGCCCGTGTGGCCGACCATCCGGTGGTTGGGCCGCACCGCCTGGCCCTCGATGTGCCAGCCCCGCTGGAGCACCTCGACGGTGTCGGCCATGGCGAACGGGCTGCGCTCGAGGGTCTCGCGCAGGCGGGCGGCCTGGGTGATCTGGGGCGTGTAGGCCACCAGCAGCCCGCCCGGCTGGAGGGCCGATGCGGCCGGGCCGACGACCCGCCAGGGCTCGGGCAGGTCGAGCACCACCCGGTCGAGGTCGGGGGCGTCGATCCCCTCGTAGCAGTCCCGCACCTCGACCTGGTAGCGGTCCAGGACCTCGGTCCCGAGGAAGCTGCCCACGTTGCGCTGCGCCCGGGCTGCGAAGTCCTCCCGCAGCTCGTAGCCGACGATGTCGGCGCCGCCGCGCAGGAGGGCCATGGACAGCGCACCGCTGCCGACGCCGGACTCGAGGACCCGGACGCCGGGGTGGATGTCGGCCAGCATCAGCAGCGGGCCGATGTCCTTGGGGTAGATGACCTGGGCCCCCCGGGGCATCTTCAGCACGTAGTCGCTGAGGGTGGGGCGCAGGACCACGTAGCGCGAGCTGCGGGTGGAGCGGACCTCCCGGCCCGCGTCGCGCCCGATCAGGTCGTCGTGGGGGATGAAGCCGGCGTGGGAGTGGAACTCGGCGCCGGCCTCGAGGGTGACCAGGTAGCGGCGGGACTTGGCGTCGACCAGCAGCACCATCTCCCCCGCCTGCAGGGGGCGCACCGGCGGCCGCTCGTCGGCGGCGTCCCCGGACGGCGTGGGCGTCGCCGCCGGAGCCTCCGAGGTCGCGGTGGCGTCGGCCGCGGGCACGGCGGTCGGGTCGGGCACGGGGTCGCTCATCGGGGGCGCCGGGTGGGTCCCAGGGTCACGGGCTCGGCCGCCCGGGCCCGGTCGGCCACCCGGCAGTAGGCGCACACCTCGCCGGTGGTGGGGGCCCCGCAGCGGGCGCAGGGGCCCAGGTCGCGGGGGCCGGCGTCGCCGGGGGCGAAGCGGTCGACGGCCCGTTCGAGGAAGCCGAAGTAGAAGGCGTGCTTGGCGCCCGGTGAGCGTCGCTCGACGTCGTTCAGCTCCTCCTTGAGCCCCAGGTGCCGGTTGCCCTCGGCCATCGGGCACTCCTCGACCTGGTAGTCGATGCCGCGCAGCACGCAGTAGGCCGCGGTCTCCCGCTCGCCCAGCCGCACCAGGGGCTTCACCTTCCGGGGGAACCCGGGCCGGGCGGCCAGGACCGGTCGCTGGCGGCCGAGGGCGTCGTCCTGCCAGCGCAGCACGTTGCCCAGCAGCACCGCGGCCTCGTCATCGAGGTTGTGGCCGGTGGCCAGGGCGTCGTAGCCGCCGTCGAGGGCGGCCCGGTCGAGCAGGTGGCGCTTGGACAGCCCGCAGGCCGAGCACGGCACCCGACGGGTGGCCTCGGCCGCGGTGGGCACATCGAAGCCCTCGTCGGCCCGCAGGTCCACCTCGTGGAGGGTGAGGCCCCGCGCCGTGGCGAAGCGGCGGGCGTGGTCGGCGGAGGCGTCGCTGTAGTCGCCGATGCCGAGCCCCAGGTAGACGCCGTCGGCCTGGTACCCGAGCTCGCCGAGGAGGTCCCACAGGGCGAGGGAGTCCTTGCCGCCGGACACCGCGACCAGCACCCGGTCACCGGGGTCGAGCATGGCGAAGGCCTTGATCGCCTTGGCCACCTGGTCACGGCACAGGCGCAGGAAGTGCTCCGCGCAGAAGTTGGCGTTGTGGCGCCGCACGTCGATGACCGCGGGCCCGCGGCACACCCGGCACCTCACGACGTGCGCTCCCCGGACGGGGTGTCCGCGCCGCCGGAGATCACCGGGCGGACCTCGACCTGGGCGTCGTCGGGCAGCTCGGCGTCGCCGGGGACGAGGGTGCCGTCGCAGATCACCAGCACGGCCTGGCGGTCGAGGCCGAGGCGGTCCACGACCACCGACGCCCGCACCGGACCGGGCACCTCGACGGTGCGGGAGGGGTTGCGGAGGCGGACGTGCACGGCGCCCATCATGGCCGCACCCGGGGAGCCCGTCCCACCCGGCTGGCGGCGGCCACTCCTCCCGGCGGCGAGGGTCGGGGCGCGTCGGCCCCGGCCTCTGGCCTCAGCGGGAGCGACGCCGGCGGCGACGCCGCCGCTCGTCCTTGGCCCGGGCCTGGGACTGCTGGGCGTCGAGCTGGCGCCGCTCGGCCTTGGACAGGCCCTTCCGGGCCTTCTTGGCCGCCTTCTCCGCCTTCTTGGCCCGCTTCTCCAGGCGCTTGCCCTCGGCCTGGGCCTGCTCCTGGGCCGCCTTGGCCTCGGCCCGGGTGGTGGTCTGGTTGGTGATGGTGATCGTCTCCCCCGGCTCGAGGGGTTCGCGCAGCAGGATCTCGTCCTCCTTGGACGCCATGGAGCGGACGCGCTGGAGGCCCCACGCCCCCACGCCGGCGGCCAGCCAGGCCCCGCCCCGGCCGCGCAGGAGCCCCTCGGAGAAGCCGATGCGCTGGACGCGCGCGACCTGCTTCCAGAGGCCCCGGGGGGCGGGCGTCACCTTCTTGGGCACGGGGTGCTCCTGCGGACCGGTGTCAGAACCGGCGGACCTCGACGATGGTGGTCTTGGACCGACCCCGTCGACGTCCGAGCACGAACACCACGACCACGATGCCCACGGCCACCGCGGCGCCGACGGCGACGGCGATGCCCTTGGCCGACTCGGCCGTCTCGTCGACCTCGCCCTGCAGCTCGCGCAGCTTGGCCTCGATGTCGTCCCTGCTGATCTTCTTCTCGCCGCCGGGCGCGGTGGTGTCGACGGGTGCCATCAGGCGTGCTCCCTGGGGGGACGGGTGGAGGTCGGAAGGGCGGTCACGACTCGGAGCCGCCCGAGGAGATGGCCCGCTTGGCCAGCAGGAGCACGACGGTGGCGACGACGAGGGTGACGATGTAGGGCACGAAGCTCCAGCGCCCGTCGAACACCGACGCCCCCTCGGACTGGACGGCCCGCAGCAGGGCGACGACCAGCTCGGTGATGCCGACGGCGACCAGCAGGGAGCCGATGAGGCCCCACTTCACGTAGGACAGCAGGCCCTTCAGGGGCTCGACCGTCTCCTGCTTGGCGTAGTCCCGGACGAGCGTCCAGACCTCGGTCGCGCTCTCCTTGGGACTGTGGTCCTCGCCCGTCTCGCCTCGACCCTTCGCCACTCGCAGTCTCCGTCAACGTCGTCCCGCCCGGCGCGCCCGGGAGGGCCGGGACTGGGCCCGGGTCGGTCCTTCCTACCTGTCTCGCCCCCGTGGTGCAAGGACCGCGGCGGCACCACGCCCCTTCCCCGCCGCCGGTCGGCCACACCCATCGTCGAGTGCCATGCCGGTCGCGGACCGGCGCGCTCAGCCCAGCTCCTTGCGCACCTCCAGCACCTCGACGGCCTCCACCAGCAGGGTGGCGGCCAGCTCCAGGCGGGCCACGGTGCCCGGGGCGACCAGCAGCCGCTGGCGGTCGTGCGGGCCGATCGGGGCCAGCGCCGCGACCTGGTGGCTGGCCACCTCGGGGTCGTCGCTGAGCTCCATCGCGGGGTCGGGTGCGGGCTCGCCCAGCTCCAGCTGGAGCACCAGGCCCCGGCGCAGCAGGGCCACCACCTCGTCGCGCCGGGCGGCGGGGTCGGCGTCCTGGGGGTCGGGCTCGTCGGGCCAGTCCTCGACGACGGCGCGGGGGTAGGGGGCGTCCTCGAGCCAGCGCAGGACCCTGATGCGGCGGGTGCCGACCGCCTGGAGGGCGAAGCGCCCGTCGGGCAGCTCGGCCCCCTCGACGATGCGGGCCACGGTGCCCACCGCGGAGCGGACGTCGCCCCCACCCACCTCGCGGCCCCGCTCGATGAGGACCACGCCGAACTCGGGCTCGGTGCTCAGGCAGTCGCGCACCAGGCGGCGGTAGCGGTGCTCGAAGACGTGGAGGGGCAGCACCATCGAGGGCACCAGGACCGAGCCGAGCGGGAACATGGGCAGGGCACCCTCGTCGTCGGCGAGCAGGTCGGCCTCGAGGGCCACCAGCTCGTCGGGCAGGGGGTCCTCCGGCGGGGGTTCGCCCGAGGCGGGGACGGCCGGGCCGTCGGGCGCGGCGTCGTCGGCCGGCGGGACACCGCGTGGGCCGTCGTCGGGGGGCGGGTCGTCGGGCCGGGGTGGGTCGTCAGCCACGGTGGCGGTCCAGGTACCGGGTCCGCCGCCACAGGTGCTCGAGGGCCCGCACGGCCCGGTCGGCCGAGGGGTAGCAGAGCCGCCCCGTGGCCCGGACGGTGGCCGGACCGGCGTTGTCGGGGTCGGCCACGGCCAGCTCGGTGGCGCAGAGCACGGGCTTGCCGGTGGCGTCGGACGTGTCCGCCGCGGCCTGGGCGAACCGGGCGTCCTGGCGCTCGTGGTAGTCGACGATGCGCCCGATGCCGTGGTCGGGGTGGAACGAGCCCTGGCGCATGAGCCGGGCCTGGTTGGCCTGGATCCCGAGGCCCAGGTAGATCAGGGCGTCGACCTCGGGGTGCTCGGCGATGAGGGCCATGACCTCGGGGATGGTGTCGCGGGTCTCGCCGCCGGCCAGGTCGATCGGGTTGGCCCGGCTCCACCGGGGCGGCAGCTTCTCGTCGATGGCGGCCCGCAGGTCGTCGGGAAGCGGGGCCAGCACCAGGTCCGAGCGGGTGATGGCGTCGGCGCAGACCACGCCCCACCCTCCGGCGGTCGTGAGCACGGCGGTCCGGGGCCCCTGCGGCAGCGGCTGGGTGGCGAAGGTGGCGGCCGCCTCGAAGGCGTCCTCCACGCTGGTGGCCCGGCTGGCCCCGGCCTGGCGGCAGGCACCGTCGAACACGCGGTCGTCGGTGGCCAGCGACCCGGTGTGGCTGGCCGCGGCCGACTGCCCGCCGGCCGTGGCCCCGCCCTTGAGCAGCACCAGGGGCTTGCGGGCCGCCACCGCCCGGATCCGCCGGGCGAAGGCGGCGCCGTCGGGCACGCCCTCGACGTAGGCCAGGCCCACGGCGGTGGCCGGGTCGTCGGCGTAGTGCTCGAGGTAGTCCGGCACGCTGACCGCGGCGGCGTTGCCCGCGCTCACCGCCCGGCTGATGCCGACGCCGGTGGCCAGGGCCAGGTTCTCGAAGCTGGACACGAAGTTGCCGGACTGGCTGGCCACGCCGATCCGTCCCGGCGGGGGGTTGGGCGCCACGATCTGTGCGCACAGCGACACCGGGGTGGACACCACGCCCTGGCCGTTGGGGCCGGCGAGGAGCATGCCCAGCTCGTCGCACAGCGCCACCAGCTCGTCCTGTGCGGTGCGGCCCTCCTCCCCCGCCTCGCCGTAGCCGGCGGAGGTCACGAAGGCGGCCCGCACGCCCTTGGCCGCCGCGGCTCGCAGGAGGTCGGGGTTGGCCGCGGCCGGGGTGCACACGAAGACGAGGTCGGCCTCGCCGTCGGGCACCTGGTCGATGTCGGTGACCGACTGCACGCCCAGGACCTCGGCGCCGTCGCGGTTGGTGGCGAACACCCGGCCCGCGTACCCGCTGGCCAGGATGTTGTGGAGGCTGACGAAGCCGAACTTGCCCGGGTGGGTCGAGGCCCCGGCCACGATGACGCCCCGGGGCTCGAACAGGGCCCGGAACTGCTCGGCCGTGGGCGCCGGCCGCCCGTCCGCCGCCGTGCCGGACCCCGCGCCGCGGTCCGCGTGGAGCATGGGGTCGTCGGACCGCTCCACCAGGGCGTCGACCGCGATGGGCCGACCGTCGACCACGATCAGGGGGTTGAGGTCGATCGACGCGATGCCGGGGTCGCCCTCGGCCGCGGCTGACAGCCCGAGCAGGACGTCGCACAGGGCCTCGCGGTCGACCGCGGGCTCGCCCCGGAAGGGCCCCATCAGGGCCTGGGTCTCCAGGCCGTCGACCATGTCCTCGGCGTCGGCCCGGGTGAGGGGCACCAACCGGACCACGGCATCACCCACCGCCTCGGCCAGGATCCCGCCCACGCCGAGCAGCACCGTCGGCCCGAACTGCGGGTCGCGGGCCACCCCCGCGATGAGCTCGCGGTTGCCCTTGACCATGGGCGCCACCAGCAGGCTGACGTCGCCATCGTCCGGCGTGGCCGCGCCCAGGAGGTCGGCGCCGGCCCGGGCCACGTCGTCGGGATCGGCCAGCCCGAGGCGGACCAGGCCCCGCTCGGTCTTGTGGGCGATGGCGTCACCGCACAGCTTGACCACCACCGGGAAGCCCAGGTCCTCGGCAGCCTTGGCCGCCTCGTCGGCCGTCGCCACCTCCCGCTCGTCGAGCAGCGGGACCCCGTGCTCGCGCAGCAGCGCCTTGGATGCGGCTTCGGACAGGGTGCGCGACGAGGCCTGGGGTGACACGGCGCGGGACCTTACCCCTGCCCCCGGAACCCACCCCGGGCCGCCCACGGCCACCCCCGAGCTCAGCAGCCCTCTCCTGGACGACGAAGGTCCACCCGTCGTCCTCGACGACCTCCTGGTGGGGCACCGGCCAGGCCGCCTCGACCCGCAGGCGCTCGGCCAGGACCACGGCCTGGCGCCGTCGATCCCGGGTCGCGGGGTCGTGCTCCCACTTCAGCACCCACGAGCGGCCGGCCGCGTCGCGCACCTCGGTCGCGCCGGTCTCGCCGCCGGCCAGGCGACCCACCACCGTGTGCGGCCGCCCAGCGGCGCGGGAGAACTGCGCCGTCGCCGCGGCGGCGTCGAGGTCGACCACCTCCCCGTCGTCGCCCATCCCCCCAGCGTGGACGTCCCCTCGCCCTCGGGTCCACCGGGTTCACGGTGGGGGCTCGAAGCGCCAGTGGCCGGGGCCGCCGGTGAGGGTCCAGCCGCAGTGGGTCTTGAGGAAGTGGTGGTAGCGACAGAGCCGGCAGAGGTTGGCCAGCGCCGTGGGTCCGCCCTTGGCGAAGTCGGTCCCCCAGTGGTCGCGCTCGAGGTGGTGGGTGGCGTGGCAGCCGGGGACGACGCACTCGGTGTCGCGGGCGTCGAGCGCAGCCCGGAGGGCGGCCGGCACGTAGCGGCGGTCGCTGCTGATGACGGTGACGTCGGTGCCGGTGAGCACGACCCGGAGCAGGCAGTCGGTGGCGAGGAAGCGGGCGAAGGTGACGGGCACGGGACCGAGGCCGGGGACCTCGCACACCTCGCCATCGGTGGCGAAGCCCCGGACGAGGGCCTCGTAGGAGGCGTGCACGACCAGCTGGGCCGGTGCCCTGCGGTTGCCGGCGCCCCGGGGCTTCTCCCGGTACCGGTGATCGGCGTCGGGGGTGGGAGTGCGGTGGTCGTGACCGGCGACTCGGGTGTCGTCTCCCGATGCCTCGCCTGGCTCGGTCTCGGGTGCACCCGGAGCATCGGCCTGGCCCCCGTCGGCGACATCGCGGTCGGGGCTCTCGTCTCCCGGGTCGCCCTCGCCCCCGTCCCGGTCCTCGCCGTGGTCGGTGGGGGTGGTGGGGTCGGGGATGTGGAGGTCGGTGAGGGTGTCGCGGGCGAGGAGGTCGAGGGCGTCGGCCATGAGGGCTTCGGGGGTCTCGCGGCGGCCGGACTGGCGGGCGAGGCGGAACGCCTCGCTGCGGTAGGGCTCGAGGGCGGCGAGGAACCGGGCCTGGTAGGCGGGTGGGACGTTCCAGGTGCCGCGGCCCTCGCCGTCGAGCTCGAGCCAGGTGCGCAGGCCCCGGCGGGCGTGCATGCGCTGGGCGGCCTTCCCGTCGCGCTCGTCGGCGCGCTGGCGGGCGCGGCGCGCCTTGTCACGGGTCTCGCTCAGGTCGCCGGTGCGGGCGGTGCCGAGCAGGTCGTCCTCGGTGGTGGGGTCGGCGGTGGCGCCCTCGGCCACGGCGCGGGCGGCGTCGGTGGAGAGCTCTCCGGCGGCCACGGCAGCGCGGGCGGTGGGGAGGGCGGCGAGCTGGGACGAGGCGCGCAGGTCGGCCTTGGCCTGGGCGGTGGTGGTGCCGTTGGTGCGGGCGGCCCACTCCTCCGGGGAGCGGTGGCCCTGGGCCTTCCAGGTGCCGAGGTCGGCGGCGGCCCTGGTCAGCACCAGGCGGGCGCCGCCGGCCCGGCGCTCGATGCGGCCCAGCGTCCGCACCACCCGGGCCAGGTCGTGGCCCGCGATGCGCTCGGGGACCAGCTCGCCGGCCAGGTCGGCCAACGCACCCTCCACGGCGTCGAGGCGGGCGGCCACCGACACCGCAGCACCCACGACAGGGTCGGACACGTCGGTCACGGCAACCACCTCCTCCGAGGGACCAGATCGGCACCGCGCACCAGGCGGCACCGAGGGGGACGAACGGAAGGACCGGGACCCTGGTCCTCGAAGGGGAACCGCCACACCCTACCCCGAACACACGTACCCCGAAACCCCCACAGCAGGATCTCTCGAGACGATGTGCGTCGAGCTCACGGCGCGCGACCGCGAGGATGGCGACGTGCGGTCCGTGCTCATCACCGGGTCCGAGGGACGGATCGGCCGACGCCTCGTCACCCGGTTCGCCGACGAGGGGGTCGAGGTCCGTGGGCTGGACCTGCGCTCGGGCCTCGACCTGCGCCACCTCCCGACGGTCGAGCAGACCGTCGAGGGCGTCGACGTGGTCGTCCACGCCGGCGCCCTCGCCCACGACACCGCAGGCACGCCGGACGAGATCATCGCCACCAACCTCCTCGGCACCTGGCACGTGCTGCTCGCCGCCGAGCGGGCCGCGGTCGGCCGGGTCGTGCACCTGTCGTCGGCGCAGGTGTTCGGCTTCGCCGAGGGCGAGGGCGTGCCTGAGTCGCTCCCGGTCCGAGACTCGCACCCTCTCCGGGCCGCCCGGCCCTACGGGTTGTCCAAGCGCCTGGCCGAGGAGATGTGCGCGGCGTGGACCTCCCGCACCGGGATCCCCACCGTGGCCCTCCGGCCGGTGTTGGTCCTCGACGACGAGGACCTGATCAGCACCCGAGAGCCCGACGTCGAGCTCGGCGCCTTCGTCCACCTCGACGACCTCGCAGCCGCGGTGGTCGGGGCCGCCACGGTGGCCCTCACCGGGCACCACCGGCTCACGATCTGCAGCGTCGGGCCCTTCGACACTGCGCCCGCCCGGCAGCTCCTCGGGTGGTCCCCTCGTCACCGCCGGCCGAGCGACCGGACAGCGAGCCGCTAGCGCTCGGTCTCGGGGAGGAGGGCGGTGCGGAAGAGGAGCAGCACGTCCTGGAGGCGGGCCTCGAGGGCCTCGGGGGCGAAGGGGTCGCGCCCGAGCAGGCCCTCGAGGAAGGGGCCGTCGCTGAAGTAGGTGAGCAGGGCGCCGTAGCCCGAGAGGATGAGCTGCTCGGGGTCGTGGGTGCGGAACCGGCCCGCCTCCATCTCCCGGCGGAAGTAGGCGACCGCCCGCTCGAAGTGGGGCCGCAGCACCTTGCCCAGGTCGATGGGGAGGTGACGGCCACCCTCCAGGGCCTCCCGCCGGGCCATGACCACGAAGTCGGGGTTCTCCTGGAAGAAGCGGAACCCGGCCGTGATGACGTGGTCGACCTTGCTCCAGCCCTCGGCCGACGGCTCCTCCACGGCCTCCTCCACCTGGGCCGACCACTGGGCCATGACGCCCAGGAAGACCTCGGCGTAGATGGCCTCCTTGGACGGGAAGTGGTGGAGGATGCTGGGCCGGCGGATGCCCACGCCGGCGGCGATGTCGTTCAGCGAGGTCCCGTCGAAGCCCCTCTCGGCGAAGCACCGCCGGGCCTCGACGAGGATCGCGTCGCGGGTCGACCCCGCCGCATCAGTGGCCACCGGCGCAGGGTACCGGGCCGACGCCGAGCGGCCGGGTGACATCGACCGGGCCCGGCGGCAGCAGGGGTCGCGAGGTCCCGCCGGGTCGAGCCACCGACCGAGGGCGCGCGACGGGGGCGTGGGCTGCGCCCCCGACCAGGCCGAGCCACCGGCCGAGGGCGAGGCCGACCGACATGGGCACGGCGCGTCCAGGCCGTGCGCGCCACGCCCGGACGGCCCGCGGCGTCCGGCCGGCGGCGTCGGTACTGTCGCCGGGGTGACGGTGCTGGCGGCCTCCCGGGTGGTGACGCCGACGGGCGTCCTCGCCCCCGGCCTGGTCGAGACCGAGGGCGGGCGCATCACGTCGGTGGTCCCGACCACCGGTCCGGTGCCGGACCGGGTGCTGGTGCCGGGCTTCGTCGACCTCCAGGTGAACGGGGTCGACGATGTCGACGTGGGCGAGGCCGACGAGGCCGGCTGGGACCGCATCGACGGCCTCCTCGCGGCCCAGGGCACGACCTCCTGGCTGCCGACCCTGGTCACCCGCCCCTGGGACGAGTACGCCCCCCGCCTGGAGGCCGCGGCCCGGGCCCAGGCCCGCACCGGGGCCCGGCCCGCGATCCTCGGCGTGCACATGGAGGGCCCCTTCCTCGGGGGGCGCCTGGGCGCCCACCGGCCGTCGGCGGTCGTCGCGCCCGAGGTCGACCGGGTCGAGGCCCTCCCCCCGGTGGTCCGCCTGGTCACCCTGGGGGCGGAGGTCCCCGGCGCGGTCGCCGCCGTCAAGACCCTGTGCGGGCGGCGGGTCCTCTGCGCCGTGGGCCACAGCGACGCGACCCACGAGCAGGCGACCGCAGCGATCGACGCCGGCGCCCGCCTCGTCACCCACGGGTACAACGCCATGTCGCCGCTCCACCACCGCGACCCGGGCGTGGTGGGCGCCTTCCTCACCGACGACCGGGTGACCGTGTCGCTCATCGCCGACGGGGTCCACGTCCACCCCACCGCCCTCGACGTCGCCTTCCGCTGCAAGCCCGATGGACGCATCGTGCTGGTCACCGACGCCGTCGCCTGGCGGGGCCCGGGCGCCGAGCGCCTCGGCGTGGTCCACGACGGCGACGCACCGAGGCTGGGCGACGGGACCCTCGCCGGCAGCAGCCTCACCATGGACGCGGCGGTGGGCTTCGTCGTCGACCGGGTCGGGATCTCGCTGGAGCGGGCGGTGAGGGCCGGGTCGACGACGCCGGCCACCCTGCTCGGGCTCCACGACCGAGGAGCGCTGACCGTCGGGCGCCGGGCCGACGTGGCCGCCCTCGACCCGCACACCCTGCGCTGCACCGAGACGTGGATCGGCGGCGTGCAGGTCCACGGCTGAGCAGCGAGGCCTGCCCACCCGGGTCGGGTCCGGCCCGGAGGGCCCTACGGTGGCCCCCATGGACATCGTCGCCGCCGTCTTCATCGAGGAGATGGAGATGCGCTCGGTCCCCGGGCCCTCGACGCGCATCGACATCACCGGGGTGCACTTCTCCCTCGCCGCCCCCTCGCCCGTCCCCGTCACCCTCGAGCCGCACCTGCTGGTGCTGGTCCGCTGCCGGGAGGACGAGAGCGGCCAGGGCGCGCTCGAGGTCGTCTACCAGCGCGACGGCGAGCAGGTCGCCCGCAACGTGCAGCCCCTCCAGGTCGAGCCGGGCAAGTTCAACTACCGCCTGGTCCGGGCCCAGCTGGAGTTCACCGAGCTGGGCACGGTCGAGGCCCACTGCCGGCTCGACCAGGGGCCCACCACCGTCGTGCCCTTCACCCTCCTGCCCCCTGCGGGCTGACCCTCGGTGCCCTTCGCCGCCGCCCTGTCGGAGCACCCGTCGCCACCCGAGGCCGTGGGCGAGGTGGTCGGCGCGGTCCTCGACCGCCTCGGCCCGTCCCCCGACCTGGCCGTGCTGTTCCTCTCCCCGGCCCTGGCCGGGGCGGCCGAGGACGTCGTGGCCACCATCAGGGCGACCCTGGCCCCCGGGGCGCTCGTCGGCACGACGGCGACCACCGTCATCGGCGGGCCCCGGGAGGTCGAGGCCGGCCCGGCCATCGCCCTGTGGGCGGCGAACGTGGGCCCGACCCGCACCGTCCGCCTGGAGGGCGACCTGGTCGAGGGGGGCATGCGCGTGCGCGGCGTCCCCGCCGCCGAGGCCCGGGGCGGGCCCCGCACCCTGCTCCTGCTCTCGGACCCGTACTCCATCCCCCTGGAGGGGCTCCTGTCGGGGCTGGCCGACGACCTGCCCGACCTGACCGTGGTCGGCGGGGTGGCGTCGGGCGCGCGGGGCCCCGGCGGGAACCGGATGGTGGTCGACGGCGAGGTGCACCACGACGGCGCGGTGGGCCTGCTCCTCCCGCCGGGCGTGACGGCCACGCCGCTCGTGAGCCAGGGCTGTCGGCCGGTGGGCGAGCCCATGATCGTCACCGGCGTCGACGGCCCCGTGCTGCTCGAGCTGGCCGGGCGGCCCGCGCTCGATCGCCTGGTCGAGGTGGGACGGGCCCTGCCCGACGACGACCGGACCCTCTTCGGCACCGGCGCCCAGGTCGGCATCGTGGTCGACGAGGGCCAGCCCACCTTCGCCACGGGTGACTTCCTGATCCGGGGCGTGGTCGGCGTCGACCCCGACCGCCGGGGCGTCGCCATCGGCGAGCACGTCGAGGTGGGCACCACCGTCCAGTTCCACGTCCGCGACGCCCAGAGCGCCGACGACGAGCTGGCGCGGCTGCTGGCCGAGGCCGGGCGGGACGTCCCCGAGGGCCACGACCAGGGCGCCCTGGTGTTCACCTGCAACGGACGGGGCTTCGGCTTCTTCGGCACGCCCGACCACGACGCCGAGGCGGTGAGCGAGCGGGTGGGTCCCGCCGTCGCGGGCATGGCGTGCGCCGGCGAGATCGGGCCCATCGGCGGCCGCAGCCACATGCACGGGTTCTCCGCCTCGATCCTGCTGCTGCACGACCAGCCGTAGCGCCCGGGGCCGGGCGACCGGCAGGCGGCCGCCTGGATGACCCCCCAGGGGCCGGTAGGGGGTTCCCCGGGTCCCCGACGCCTCTCCGACGGCGCACGGTGGCCCCATGCCCCGGACCGTGTCCCTGCCCGCCCCGTCGGCCGCCCGGTGCCCCGTCTGCGACGGGCACCTCGCCAGCCCCCGTTGCGCCCACTGCGGCGCCGACCTCGGCGGCCCGCCCGGGGCCCGCCTCTGGCAGGTCGACCACCAGCTCCACCGCCTGGCCGGCGAGCGCGACGACCTGGTCGACCGGGTGCTCGCCGCCCGCTGCGTGGACCCCGCCGCGGTCGCCTCGGGGGCCCGGCGCGCCGGTGCCCCGACGCCGCTCTGGGGCCCCCTCACCCCCGGCGGGCCGGGCGGGCTGCACCGGCCGCGGCGCCGGCCAGCACTGGCGCCCGTCCCGTCCCCGTGACGGGGTCCGACGGCCCGCCCGCGTCCTGGTCTCCCCCGCCGCGGCCCGACGCGCCACCGCCGACCCCGACGGGTCCGTCGGTGGCCGAGGTCCTGGTCGGCCTCGGTGGGCTGAGCCTGGTCGCGGCCGTCGTCGTGTTCGCCGCCGTCACCTGGAGCCAGCTCGGGGCCCAGGCCCAGGGCGGGCTGCTGGTCGCCGCCACCGCTGCCGTGCTGGGCGCCGCCGGCACCTGTCGCCGCCGGGACCTGGTGGCCACCGCGGAGACGCTCGGGGTCGTGGGTGCGGCCCTCGCCGTCGTCGACGTGCAGGTCGTCCGCATCGGCCTCGACGGCGTGGTCAGCCCTCGCCTGGTGTGGTCCGTGGGCCTGGCCCTGGTCGCGGCGGCGACCGGTGTCGGCGGGGCGCGGCTGCGGCTCCGGGGGTTGGCCACGGCCGGCGCCGCCCTCGCGTTCCTGCCCGCCGTGGTCGCGGCCACGGGCGCCTCCTCGGGCTCGGTCCTCGCGGCCGTCCTCGGGACCCAGGCCCTGGGCGCGGCCGCCCTCCGCCGCCGGCTGCCCCCCCTGCCGGCCGCAGTGGCCGCCACCGGGGCCGCCCTGTCGTGGGTGGGTGCAGCGCTGGGGCTGTTCGTCCTGGTCGGCGCCGGCCTGGACCACGACCCGGCCCGCTCCCCCCTCGGTGCCGCGGTCCTGCTCGCAGGCCTCGCCGCCGGGTCGATCGTCGTGGGCCAGCGGGCCCGGGACGCTGCACTGCGCGCCGCCGGCACCGCCCTGGCCCTGGCCCCGGCGCTCGTCGCCGCCCTCGGCACCGGACGCCCCTCCGTCGTCCTGTGGGTCCTGGCCCTGGAGGGCCTGGCTGCGGTCGTCCTGGGCCACGCCCTGACCAGCGCCCCTGTGGAGCGCGCCCTCCTGGTGACCGGCGGCGCGGCCGCCTGGACCCTGGCCGCCACCGGCGCCCTGGGGACGGCCCTGATCGGTCTGGCCGACGCGCCCGACCGGGCCCCGGTGGCCTCGATCGCCCTGCTGGCGGTGCTGTCGGTGACGTGGGGCGTGGTCGGGACCCGCCTGCGCCAGCCCGTCCTCGTGGCCGCCGGCGCCGGCCTGGCGTTCGCCCCGCTCGTCCTGGCCGCCGTGCCGGTCGGCACCTCGGCGGTCCTGTGGGTCCTGGTGGCCGAGGCCGCCGTGGCGCTGGCCGGGGGCGCCCACCCCGTCGTCCGCGGCGCGCCCGACGACCTCGTGCGGGGCGTCCTCCACCTCGGCGGGGCCAGTGCGTGGACGGCGGCCGCGACCGGCGCCGTCGCCCTCGGCGCCGACGCCCTCACGACCACCCGGCCGACCACCCCTGTCACGTCGGTGGCCCTGCTCGGCGCCCTGGCTGCGGTGGTCGGGGGCGGCGCCATCGTCGCCCGGTGGGGCCGCGAGACGGCTGCGGTGGCCCTGGCCGCGGCGACCGCGAGCGTGCTCGGAGCGGTGTCCCTCGCCTGGGCCACGGCCTCGACCGAGGTGCTCGTGACCGCGGTGTCCCTCGCCGCCGGCGGCCTCGCCCTGGGCGCGGCCCTCCTGGTGCGGAGGGACCCGGACCGGCCCTGGACCGCCTCGGTCGCGACGGGGGCAGCGGTGGGCGGAGCCCTGGCCCTGGTCCCCCTGGAGGCCGTGCTCCGCACCATCGGCGCCATCGCCGAGACGGCCGTGCCGCGCCAACCGGGGGCGGCGGGCGACTCCCTCACCGACCGACTGGCCGCGACCGAGGCGGCCCGCACCGGGCCCCTGCCGTCGGTGGCCAGCCTGGGCCAGCTGGTGGCCCTGGTCCTCCTCGCCGGTGCGGTGGCGCTGCTCTGGCGCCGTCGGGCGGCGTGGCCGCTCGCTGCCGTCGGCGTGGTCGGGGCCGTCGCCGCCCCCGTCGCCCTCGGCGCCAGCGTGGCGGCCACCAGCGCCCTCCTCGCTGCGGTCCTGGTCCTCGGCACGGCGCGCCTCGTCCACCGACCCGACGAACCGGTCCTGGTCGCCGCCCTGGCCGCGCTGGCGCCGGTCCTGCTCGGCGTCGCCCTCGCCTCGGTGCCGTTGGCCCTCGCCGCCACCGGCCTCGTGGTGGTGCTGGTCGGGATCCTGGCCGCCGACGCCGTGCGCCGGGATGCCCGGACCGCCCCGGCGTGGGTGGCGACGGCGATCGCGGCGAGCTCGGGCGCGGCGGCCCTCGCTGCCGTCCTCCTGGGCGCCACCGGGAGCGCCCCGGCCCTCGCCCTCACCGCGACGGCCCTGGTCGGTGCCGGCATCGCCCCGCTGGTCGAGGCCCGAGCGGGGCGGACGGCCCGCACCACCGCCGACGTCGCCGACGTGGTCGTGGCCGGGGCCCTCGGGACGGGACTCCTCGCCACCACCTCGATCGACGGGGCCAGCGTGGTCGTCGCCGCCGTCGTCGTCGCCAGCGGGGCCTCGGCCCTGCGGCCCACCCGACGACCGCTCTGGCTGGCGTCCACGGCCGCGACGGTGGTCCTGACGTGGATGCGGCTCGCCGTTGCCGGGGTGGAGCTGGTCGAGGCCTACAGCCTTCCCCTGGCCGGGGCCCTGCTCGCGGCCGGCGTCCTGGCCCGCCGAGGGGTCCCCCGCACCTCGTGGGAGCGGGTGGGCGCCGGGCTGGTGGCGGGTCTGGCCCCCACCACCGCCGTCGCCCTGGTGGATGGCGACGTGACCCGCACCGTCGCCGTGGTCGCAGCCGGGGTGGCGGTGACCCTGTGGGGCGCGCGCGGACGCGAGCAGGCACCCCTCGCGCTCGGTGGCGCCGTCGTCGCTGCGGTCGCGGTCCGCCACCTCGGCCCGGTCGCCGCCGACCTGCCGCGGTGGCTCGTCCTGGGCGTGGCCGGGGTCGTCCTGCTGGCCGCGGGGGCGACCTTCGAGCAGCGTCGACGCGACCTGCGGGCGGCGCGCGACGCCTTCGCCGGCCTGCGGTGAGGCCGGTCAGGCCCGGTCCACGTCGGGGTCGATGCCCATGTCCCGCAAGGCGCCCTCGAGGGCGGCGCAGGCCATGTTGGTCCGGGCGAAGTCGGACTCCTGGGGGAAGACGTCGAAGCCCTTGAGCAGCGCCGTGAGCCGCACCATCACGATGGCGAAGCCGACCCCCGCCTCGATCTCTGCCCACCGGTGGTGGGTGGCCGAGCGGCCGGTGGCCTCCTCCCAGCGGGCGGCCGTCTCCTCCCTCGACGGGAGCCCGGGCAGGCGGGGCAGCTCCAGGCCGGCCGAGAGGGTGTGGTCGAGCCAGGTGAACCAGCCCAGGTCCTGCACCGGGTCGCCCACGTGGACCATCTCCCAGTCGACGACAGCGGCGACCTCGACGGCGGCGGGGTCGTCGCGGTGCGCGAAGAGCTGGTTGCCGATGCGGCTGTCGCCCCAGCACAGGGCCGGGTCGTCGGTGTCGGGGGGCTGGGTCTCCCGGAGCCAGGCCAGGCCCGCCGCGGGCACCACCTGGCGCTCGTCGGGCGAGGCCCAGGCGAGCATCGCCTCCCAGTCGTCGAGGCGCGACGCGAGGCGGCTGCCCCCGTCGGGGCACGGGTCGAGGTCGGCCAGGCCCAGGGCCCGCCAGTCCACCCCGTGGACCGCGGCCATGGCGTCGAGGCCCCGCTCCCACACCGCCCGCTGGAGCTCCGGCCCGCCGTCCATGAGCCAGCCCTCCATCGTGTAGGGCGGGCTGTCGCTGGGTGCCTCGCCGTCGACGCGGTCCATCACCATGAACGGGGCACCGAGGGCGGCGGGGTCCTCCTCGTACCAGCGCAGGCGGGGCACCCGCAGGCCGGGCTGGTCGCCGAGGGCGCCCATCACCCGGTGCTGGACCTCGAAGAGGTCGTGGGGGAAGACGGTGTGCGAGGTGGGCTGGACCCGCACCGCCAGCCGGTGGGTCGACGGACCCGTCGCCGCCGTCCCAGCGGGCGTCGACGAGGATCGTCTCGTTGCTGAAGCCGGTGGCCGGTGGGCCGCCGACCTCACCGACCTCGACCTCGCCGTCGACGCGGGTGGCCAGCCAGGCGGCCAGGGCGGTGCGCGCGACCTCGGGGTCGCGCGGGCTGGGGAGGGCCACCGGGGCGGCTCAGCCCTCTGCGGCGTGGGCGATGGTGCGGGTCTCCAGGTAGGCGGCCAGGCCCTCGGGGCCCATCTCCCGGCCCAGCCCGGAGGACTTCACCCCGCCGAACGGCGAGCACATGTCGAGGGTGAAGGTGTTGACGTTGCAGGTGCCGGTGCGGATGCGCCGGGCCACGTCGGCGGCGGCGGGCTGGTCGGCGCCCCACACCGAGCCGGACAGGCCGTACTCGGAGTCGTTGGCGATGCGGACGGCGTCGTCGACGTCGTCGTAGGCGATGACCGACAGCACCGGGCCGAAGATCTCCTCCTGGGCGATGCGCATGTCGTTGGTGACGTCGGCGAACACGGTGGGCTCGACGAACCAGCCCCGGTCCATGCCCGACGGACGGCCGCCACCGACGGTGATGCGGGCGCCCTGCTCCTTGCCCGCCGCGATGTAGCCCTCCACCCGGTCGCGCTGGCGCTCGGCCACGAGGGGGCCGCACTCGGTCTCGGGGTCGAGGGCGTCGCCGACCTTGACCGCGCCGGCGGCCTCGCTGACCGCCTCCACGACCTCGTCGTAGCGGTCGCGGCTGGCCAGGATCCGGGTCTGGGCCACGCAGGCCTGGCCGTTGTTCATGAGCCCGTTGGGGACGATGCCGGGGATCGCGGTGGCCAGGTCGGCGTCGTCGAGGATGATGGCCGCCGACTTGCCGCCCAGCTCGAGCGTGCAGGGGCGCAGCCGCTCGCCGCAGAGGGCGCCGATGCGGCGGCCGGCGACGGTGGAGCCGGTGAAGGACACCTTGTCGACGTCGGGGTGGGTGACGAGGTGCTCGCTCACCTCGCGGCCGGCGGCGACGATGTTGAGCACGCCCGGCGGGAGGCCGGCGTCGGTGAGGATCTGGGCCAGCACGTAGGCGTCGAGGGGCGCCTCGGGCGCCGGCTTCAGGACCATGGTGCAGCCCGCGATCATGGCCGGGGCCAGCTTGAGCATGGAGAGGAACAGCGGCACGTTCCAGGGGATGATCCCGGCGGCCACGCCGATGGGCACCTGGCGCACCTCGGAGGGGCCCATCATCCCGGCCCGCATGTCGGTGAAGGGGAAGGAGTCGGCCAGGCCCACGTACTGGTCGGCCACCATGGTGGCGGCGAACACCTGGCCCATGAGCGACCACGAGACGGGGCAGCCGTTCTCCGTCGAGATGAGCTCGGCGATGCCCTGCATGTCGGCGGTGATGGCCCCCGAGGCGGCGGCCAGGACCTCGGCCCGCTCCTTGGGGCTCATGTGCGGCCAGGGGCCCTCGTCGAAGGCCTTCCGGGCGGCGGCGACGGCCGCGTCGATGTCGGCCTCGGTGCCCTCGGGCACGGTGCCGGCCGACTGCTCGGTCGACGGGTTGATGACCTCGATCGTCCCCGAGCCGGCGGGGGCGACCCAGTCCCCCCCGATGAACAGGCGGTCGTGGACGGGCGTGTCGGGCATGGCGGTGTGCTCCTGGTCAGGTGTCCAGGTGCACTCTAGGCACACTCCCTGACGCCCCGTCAGGTCACCTGCACCCTGACCGGCGCATCCCTCGCACGGGACCGCGGCCACCCCTGCACGGCTGCGGTGGCTCCCCACCCACTGGCGACCGCCCCGATCGGGTGGGGGCGGGGGATCGGTAGTGTGCGCACCGTGACCGACGCCGACCTCGAGCAGCGCGCCATCAACGTCATCCGGGGCCTGGCCATGGACATGCCCCTGAAGGCCGCCAGCGGCCACCAGGGCACCGCCATGGCCCTGGCCCCGCTGGCCCACGTCCTCTGGACCCGGGTGATGAAGTACGACGCCGGCTCCCCCCACTGGGTGGACCGCGACCGCTTCGTCCTCTCCTGCGGCCACGCCTCGGTGCTGCAGTACTCGATGCTCCACCTCACCGGGTACGGGCTGACCCTGGAGGACCTCGAGGAGTTCCGCCAGTGGGGCTCGGCCACCCCCGGCCACCCCGAGGTCCACCACACCGCCGGCGTCGAGGTCACCACCGGCCCCCTGGGCCAGGGCATCGCCAACGCCGTCGGCCTGGCCCTGGCCGAGCGGTGGCTGCGGGCCACCTACGGCGCCGAGGTCGTCGACCACCACACGTGGGCCATCGTCTCCGACGGCGACCTGATGGAGGGCATCAGCCACGAGGCCGCCTCCTTCGCCGGCCACCTCGGGCTGGGCCGCCTGGTGGCGGTCTACGACGACAACCACATCTCGATCGACGGGGTCACCGAGCTCACCTACACCGACGACGTGCCGGCCCGCTTCCGGGCCTACGGCTGGGAGGTCCTCGACGTCGGCGAGGTGGCCAACGACCTCGACGCCCTCGAGGGGGCGCTGGACGGCGGCCAAGGCCGACGAGACCCGGCCCACCCTGATCGTGGTGCGCAGCCACGTCGGCCTACCCCTCCCCCAACCACACCGACGACCCCGCGGCCCACGGCAACGCCCTCGACGCCGAAGAGGTGGCCCGGACCAAGGAGGTCATGGGCCTGCCGCCCGACGAGATGTTCCACGTCCCCGACGACGTCCTCGAGATGTACCGGGAGGCGGGGATGCGGGGCGCCGAGGCCCACGCCGCCTGGCAGGAGCGCTTCGAGGCCTGGGACGGCGACAAGGACGCCTGGGCCGCGGCCCAGGCCGGCGGCGGGCACGACGGGTGGGCCGACGCCCTGCCGTCCTGGGACGCGGGCGAGAGCGTCGCCACCCGCAAGGCCAGCGGGGCCTGCTTCCAGGCCCTGCTCGACAGCGTCCCCGGCCTGCTCGGCGGCGGCGCCGACCTGTCGGGCAACACCGGCACCGAGATCAAGGGCGTCGGCGTGCAGGCGGCCGACGAGCCGTCCGGCCGCCAGATCTACTTCGGCATCCGCGAGCACGCCATGGGCGCCATCATGAACGGCATGGCCCTCCACGGGGGCACGCTCCCGGTCGGGGGCACGTTCATGCAGTTCAGCGACTACTGCCGCCCGGCGGTCCGCCTGGCCGCCCTGAGCGAGGCCAAGGTCATCTTCTCCTTCACCCACGACTCGGTGGGCCTGGGCGAGGACGGCCCCACCCACCAGCCGGTCGAGCACCTCATGGCCCTGCGGACCATCCCCGGCCTGCGCCTGCTGCGCCCCGCCGACGCCAACGAGACGGCGGCGGCCTGGCGGGTGGCGGTCGCCAGCGACGGGCCGACGGTCCTCGCCCTGTCCCGCCAGGGCCTCCCGGTGCTGGAGGGCACCGACGCCGACGGCGTGGCCCGCGGGGCCTACGTCCTCTCCGACGACGGTGGCGACGAGCCCGACGTGATCCTCCTCGGCACCGGCAGCGAGGTGCACGTGTGCGTCGACGCGGCCGAGGCCCTCCGGGCCGACGGCCACGCCGTGCGAGTCGTGTCCATGCCGTCGCTCGACCTCTTCGACGGCGAGGACTTCGACTACCAGGAGGCGGTGCTGCCCGCCGGCGTGCCGACCCTGGCCGTCGAGGCGGGCGTGTCGCTCGGCTGGGACCGATGGTCCGACGCCAGCGTCAGCATCGACCGCTTCGGCGTCTCCGCCCCGGGCGAGGAGGTGCTGGCCCGCATGGGCTTCACCGCCGAGGAGGTCGCCGACCGGGCCCTGGCCCTCCTCTCCGACCTCGACGAGCCCACGGCTCCCTGACCCTCACCCCGGAGGCCCCCATGACCCGCCTGCACGACCTCTACGACGACCAGGGCCAGAGCCCGTGGCTCGACAACCTCCGCCGCAGCTGGATCTCGGGCGGTGACCTCGCCGGGTGGGTCGACAGGGGCGTGCGGGGCATCACCTCCAACCCGTCGATCTTCCAGAAGGCCATCGCCGGCTCGGCCGACTACGACGACCAGTTCGCGGCGTGCCTCGACCGCGGCATGTCGGTCGAGGACACCTACTGGGACCTCGTGGTCTCCGACATCGAGGGGGCCCTGGCCGTGCTCCGGCCCGTCTACGACGCCAGTGACGGCGGCGACGGCTACGTGTCGGTCGAGGTGGCCCCCAGCCTGGCCCGCGACACCGAGGGCACCGCCCGCGCCGCCCTCGACCTCCACCAGAGGATCGACGAGCCGAACCTCTACGTGAAGATCCCGGGCACCAACGAGGGTCTGGCGGCCATCCAGAAGGTGATCGCCCAGGGCCACAGCGTCAACGTCACCCTCCTGTTCAGCCTCAGCCGCTACGGCGACGTCATCGAGGCCCACCAGGCCGGCCTGGAGGAGCTGGTGGCATCCGGCGCCAACGCCGAGGAGGTCCGCCGGGTGTCGTCGGTCGCCTCCTTCTTCGTCAGCCGGGTCGACGCCGAGGTCGACCGCCGCCTCGACGTCGTCGGCACCGACGCGGCGACCGCCCTGAAGGGCCAGGCCGCGGTGGCCAACGCCCGCCTGGCCTACGCCCTGTTCCAGGAGCGCTACTCCGGGCCCCGCTGGGAGGCCCTGGCCGCCGCCGGCGCCCGGGTGCAGCGCCCGCTGTGGGCCTCCACCTCGACCAAGGACCCGAGCTACCCCGACACGCTCTACGTCGACAGCCTCATCGGCCCCGACACGGTCAACACCCTCCCCGACGCCACCCTCGAGGCCTTCCTCGACCACGGCACGGTGGCCCGCACCGTCGACGCGGCCGACGCCGATCCCCGCGCCACCCTCGACGCCCTGGCCGGCGTCGGCGTCGACCTCGACGACGTCACCGAGCTGCTGGAGAAGGAGGGGGTCGAGGCCTTCGAGGCGTCCTACGACGACCTCCTCTCCACCCTCGAGCAGAAGGCCGGTGAGCTGCGCCCCGGGGGCGACGGGTGACGCCCCCGCCCTCCTCCCCCGCCACCGGAGCGCCCCGATGACCATCGAGGGCCTCACCGTCGTCGACGACGTGCCCGGAGCCTTCGCCGAGCAGGTGGTCGAGGCCTTCGGCGCCCGTGCCGGCGAGGACTTCTCCCTCGCCCTCTCCGGCGGCGACACCGCCCGCCGGTGCTACGAGCGACTCGCCGCCGAGGCCGCGACCCGCATCGACTGGTGGAAGGTCGACGTCTACTGGGGCGATGAGCGCTGCGTGCCCCACGACCACGAGGACTCCAACTACCGCCTGGCCCGCGAGGCGCTCCTCGACCGGGTGGGCGCGGCCAACGCCACCCACCTCATGCGCTGCGCCGAGGTCGATGCCTACCAGCTCCGGGTGGGCGACCTGGGGCGCTTCGACCTGGTCCACCTCGGCCTCGGCCCCGACGGCCACACGGCCTCGCTGTTCGCCGGGTCCGAGGCGCTCGACGCCGACCCCGGCCGGCTGGTGGCCCTCAACGACGACCCGTCGGGGGTCAACCCCTACACGAGGATGACCCTGACCATGGCCGGCATCGCCCGGGGGCGCACGGTGGTGGTCACGGTGGAGGGCGAGGCCAAGGCCGAGGCCCTGGCCGCCGTCGACCGGGGCGACGACATCCCCGCCGCCGGCATCACCGGCGACCGCGTGGTCTGGCTGGTCGACCCGGCCGCGGCCTCGCTGCTCCCGGGGGCCTGAGGCCTCCCGCCCCCCGGTGCCCGCCGGGGGCGACGCCGGTCAGCCCGAGGAGAGCATCTGCACGCCGTCGGGGCCGAGCACGACCACGCCCCCGTCGATGGTGACCAGGGTGACCGCACCAGCGACGTCGCCCACGTTCCACAGGGGGCTCAGGTCCTCCGTGGAGGACGCGGTGATGCCGTCCTCGCCCAGCAGGGCGATGCCCCCCTGGAAGGCGGACGACGACAGCGACGGCGACGCCGGCGACGAGTCGATCGAGGCCAGCTCCTCACCGCCCTGGTCGGTGGCGAGCACCCGGATCGGGGCGCCCAGCTGGCCGGCGACGAGGCGATCGGCGGTGCCCACCCACACGTTGGCCTCGCCCCCCACGACGAGCGGGTCGCGGGCCGTGCGCCAGGCGAGCGTGCCGGTGGACGGCTCGACGCCGAGGTCACCGCCCTCGGCCGCCACCACCGCCAGCCCGCCGGCCGCGGCCACCGCGAGCGGGGCACCGACCTGGGCGTCCTCGGCCGAGAGCGGCGGGCCCGTCCAGGCATCGCTGCCGTCGGTGGTGGCCAGGCCCACCACCGAGTCGTCGGTGACGGTCACCAGCACGTCGTCGAGGACCACCCCCATCCGGGTGACGGGGCTGGACCCGTCGTCGACGACGGCCAGGTCGCGGCGCCAGGCCTCGTCGCCGCTGGCGAGATCGACCGCGGCCACGGCGCCGGCGTCGGCCACGTAGGCCGTGGCGGCGTCGGCCGCCACCACGATCCCCGGCACGGTCCAGAGCACCTCGCCGGTGGTGTTGGACAGACCGAGGGCCTCGGGCCCGTCGGAGCCCTGCCCGGCCAGGACCGAGACCTCGATCGACGCCTGGTCGAGGGGTCGCACCACCCTCTGGTCCGCAGGGAAGGCGCGCGGACCCCACACCAGTCCGCCCGTCCCGGGGTCGAGGGCGTTGTAGGTGCGCTGCGATCCGCTCCCGTCGGGTGCGGGGTCGGTGGTGACGACGAGGACCACGTCGCCCGCCGGCGCGAGGGCCACGTTGGTGGCCGACGTCGGCACCGGCTCGGTCCAGCGGCTGGAGCCGTCGGCCGCGGCCAGGCGCTCGACCAGGAGGGCGCCCTCGTCATCGGGGTAGGCGACGATCGCGTCGCCGTCGACCTCGGTCGCGGCGCAGGCCAGCGTGCCCCCGCAGTCGACGGCGCGCGCCGCCGCCTCGACCGGAGCGGGCTCCTGGTCGGTGCCGGTCGGCACCTGGGTGCGCACGCCCCAGATGGTCTCGACCTCGTCGGGCTCCCGCGTCGAGCCCGGCGCCGAGGGATCACCGGTGGATGCAGCCGTCGGCTCGTCGCCACCTCCGTCGTCGCCCCCGCCGGAGGCGACGACGACCAGCACCACGAGGGCGATCACGACGAGGATCGCCGCCGCACCGAGCACGAGGGGCAGGCGCCGCCGCGAGCGGCCGGCGCCGCCCGGGGGCGCCCCCGGCGGGGCCGCGCCGATGCCGCCGGGGGCCCCGGCCGGGGTGGCCACGGTGGCGCCCACCGACCGGGTGGCATCACCGGCCTGGGGGCCCGCAGCCGGACCCGGCGCGCCCCCGAGCGCACCACCACCGTCGGCCACGGGATCGGGCGGGCGCCACCCCGTGGCCCCGGCCGGTGGGGGCGGCGCCGGCGTGACGCCGGGCCCGGGCGCGGCGGCCCGGCCCACCAGGTCCGTGGGGCCCTCGGCCGGTGGACGGGGCGGGGGGGGTGGGAGGGCAGGCGGCGCGGCGGGGGCGCGGAGAGGTCCGCCGAGATGGGGGCGAAGCCGATCCGGGTCTCGTCGCCGACGGCGGTCCCCGCGTCGACCACCTCGCGCGTGGAGCGGGCCGGGGTCACGGCGAGGCCGTGGGCGGCCTGGACCGCCTGCAGCCGCCGAGCCACCTCGGCGGCGCTCTGGGGCCGGTCGATCGGGTCGACAGCCAGCATCTCGGTCACCAGGCCGGTGACGTCGGCGGGCACCGCGGGGGGCAGGGGCGGCACCTCGCCCCGGAGCACCCGGGCGATGGAGGTGGCGGGCGAGTCCTCCTCGCCCTGGAAGGGGTTCTGGCCGGCCAGCAGGGCGTAGAGCAGGGCGCCGAGGGCCCAGACGTCGGTGGTCGGCGCCGGGCGCTGCCCCGACAGCACCTCCGGCGGCGTGTAGAGGATGGTGCCCAGCACGTGGCCGGTGGCGGTGTTGGTGCCCTCGGCCAGGCGGGCGATGCCGAAGTCGGCCAGCTTGGGGGCGCCGGTCTCGTCCAGCAGCACGTTGGCCGGCTTCACGTCGCGGTGGAGGATGCCGGTGTCGTGGGCGGCGGACAGGGCATCGGCCACGTGGACCCCGACGTCGACCGCCTGGGCCCAGGGCAGCGGGCCCTCGGCCTTGAGCCGGTCGTGGAGGGAGCCGCCGGGCAGGTGCTCCATCACCAGGTACGGCCGTCCCTCGGCCGTGGTGCCGGCGTCGTGCACCGTGACCACCGCCGGGTGGCCCGAGAGGCGCCCCACCGCCCGGCACTCGGCCAGGAAGCGCCGCTGGCGCTCGTCGTCGCCGAGGGTCTCGCCCAGGAGCTTCACCGCCACCCGGCGGCCCAGCTGGCCCTGCTCCGCCAGCCACACCGTGGCGAACCCGCCCGAGCCCAGCTTGTCGACCAGCGTGTAGCCGGCAGGGAGCGGGACCTGGGCGGCGGCGGACCCGTCGTCAGCCATGCCACACCCAGGGACGCGCCCTCTCGACCACCACGGCGCCGACGGTACACCCGCCCCCGGCGCCCAGGGCTCGGCCCGGGGGAGGGCCCCCGCCCCGGTGACCAGGGTCGGGGCCCGCGAGGGACGGGGCTCCGCGCCGGTAGCCTGCGCCCGTGCCCGCCGACCCCACCGGCCTGTCCACCGCCGAGCTCCTCGCCCGTGCCGCCGCCGTGCGCGACGAGGCCTTCGGCACCAGGGTCACCTTCTCGCCCAAGGTCTTCATCCCGCTCACCATGCTGTGTCGGGACCGGTGCGGGTACTGCACCTTCGCCCAGCCACCCGCCCGCCTCGAGTCGCCCTACATGGAGCTGGCCGACGTGCTGGTGCTGGCCCGCCGAGGTGCGGCCGCCGGCTGCCACGAGGCCCTCTTCACCCTGGGCGAGGCGCCCGAGGAGCGCTATCCGGCCGCCCGCGCCTGGCTGGAGGACCACGGCTGGACCTCGACCACCGACTACCTGGTCGCCGCCTGCCGGGCCGTCCTCGACGAGACCGGCCTCCTCCCCCACGCCAACCCCGGCGCGCTGCCGGCCGACGAGCTGGCCCGGCTCCGCGAGGTGGCTCCCAGCCAGGGGATGATGGTCGAGACGCTGCGGTCGGACCTCCTGGCCCACCGTGGCGCCCCCGACAAGCTCCCCGAGCGCCGCCTGGCCACCCTGGAGGCCGCCGGCGAGCTCCGCATCCCCTACACCACCGGCATCCTCTGCGGCATCGGCGAGACCGAGGCCGACCGGGTGGAGGCGATCGAGGCCATCGCCGCCGCCCATGCCCGCCATGGCCACGTGCAGGAGGTGATCGTCCAGAACTTCCTGCCCAAGCCGGGCACGGCCATGCGCGACCACCCGCCCTGCCCGCCCGAGGACCACCTGCGCGCCATCGCCCTGGCTCGGCTGCTGCTGCCCGCCGACGTCCACGTCCAGGCCCCGCCCAACCTGGCCGACGACGTCGCCCCCCTGCTCGACGCCGGCGTCTCGGACCTGGGCGGCGTGTCGCCGGTGACCATCGACCACGTCAACCCCGAGCGGCCCTGGCCCCACCTCGACGCCCTGGCCCAGGCCACCGCCGCCACCGGCCGCCAGCTCACCCCTCGCCTCACCGCCCACCCTCGCTACGTGGCCGAGCCCGCCACCTGGATCGACCCGGGGCTGCACACCGCGGTCATGGACCGGGCCGACGCCGAGGGCCTGGGGCGCGACGACCCGGGCGCGGTCTACCCCAACAAGGTGGGCGAGGTCCGCAACGTGGGCGACGGCGCCGAGGTCGTGCTGGTCGGGCGCCGGTCCACCGCCTGGTACTCCGGTGCCGACGTCGAGCCCACCGTGCTCGTCCCCGGCCCCTCCTCCCCCGTCGGCGGCCCGGTGCGCGAGGTGCTCGACGGCGTGCGGGCGGGCGAGCAGGTCGGCCACGACGAGGTCGTGACCCTCTTCTCGGCCCGGGGCCGGGAGCTCGTGGCCGTGGCCGAGGTGGCCGACGAGCTGCGGGCCCGGGCCGTGGGCGACGCCGTCACCTACGTCCGCAACCGCAACATCAACTACACCAACGTCTGCACCTTCAAGTGCCGCTTCTGCGGGTTCTCCAAGGGCCCGAAGTCGCTCAACCTGCGGGGCACGCCCTACCTGCTGACCCTCGACGACATCGCCGGGCGGGTCGCCGAGGCGTGGGACCTGGGCGCCACCGAGGTGTGCCTGCAGGGCGGCATCCACCCCAGCTTCGACGGCGACTACTACATCGACGTGGCCCGCGCCGTGAAGGAGGCGGCCCCGGACATCCACGTGCACGGCTTCACCGCCCTCGAGGTCACCGAGGGGGCCAAGCGCCTGGGCGAGCCGCTGGCCGAGTACCTGCTCCGGCTCGTGGACGCCGGCCTCCGCACCCTGCCCGGCACCGCGGCCGAGATCCTCGACGACGGGGTCCGCGAGGTCCTCTGCCCCGACAAGATCGACACCGAGGAGTGGCTCGACGCCCACCGCACCGCCCACCAGGTGGGGCTGCGGTCCAACGTGACGATCATGTTCGGCGCGGTCGAGAGCCCCGAGCACTGGGCCCGGCACCTGCTCCGCACCCGGGACCTGCAGGCCGAGACGGGTGGGTTCACCGAGTTCGTGCCCCTGCCGTTCGTGCACATGGCCGCCCCGCTGTACCTCCAGGGTCGGGCCCGCCGCGGGCCCACCTTCCGCGAGGTCGTGCTCATGCACGCCGTCGGGCGCATCGCCTACGACGGCCTCATCCCCAACATCCAGGCCTCCTGGGTGAAGCTGGGCGCCGGCGGCGTCACCCAGCTCCTCCGCTCCGGGGTCAACGACCTGGGCGGCACCCTGATGGACGAGAGCATCTCCCGGGCCGCCGGCGCGGCCCACGGCCAGGGCATGGAGGAGGACGGCTTCCGGGCCATCGTCGAGCCCCTCGGCCGCACCCTGGAGCAGCGCACCACGCTCTACGACCGGGTCGCCGGCGCCGCCGCCGGCTGATCCACCCCGGGGGCGTCGGGGGCCGCGGTAGCGTGGCCACCGTGGAGGGCGACGGGGGTCACGCGACGGGCCCCGCCCGGTCGCAGCCGGAGGTCGACGGCTACGAGCTGCTCGAGGAGCTCGGGCGAGGCGGCTTCGCCACCGTGCACCGCGCCGTCCAGACCTCGGTCGGACGCCAGGTCGCGCTCAAGGTCCTGCGCCTCCGCAGCCTCGACGAGGCGGGGACCCGACGCTTCCACCGCGAGGTCCGAGCCGTGGGCTCGCTGTCGGGCCATCCCCACGTCGTGGCCGTCTACGACGCCGGCACGACGACCGACGGCGAGCCGTTCATCTCCATGCAGCTCGTGGAGGACGGCTCCTGGGGGGACCGGGTCCGCCGGGACGGACCCCTGGACGCCGAGCAGGTGAGAGCCATCGGCGCCGACGTGGCCGACACCCTCGAGGCCGCTCACCTGGCCGGCATCACCCACCGCGACATCAAGCCGGACAACCTGCTGATCGGACCCCGGGGTCGCACGCTCGTCAGCGACTTCGGGATCGCCACCCTCGGCGACGGGACCCAGACCGCGACCGGCACGGTGACCGGGACGCTGGCCTACACCGCGCCCGAGCTGCTCCGCGGCGGTCGCGCTGACGCTGCCTCCGATGTCTTCGCCCTGGGCGCCACCCTCCACGCTCTGCTGACAGGGCGCTCACCCTTCTCGACCGGGGAGGAGGACCACGCCGGCGCGGTCATCTGGCGGGTCGTGAACGAGGAGCCGGCGCCGTTGCCTGCGACCGTGCCCGAGGCCCTCCGGGCCGTCATCGCCGACTGCACCGCGAAGGACCCGGCCCGACGGCCTCCGGTGACCCAGCTGCGCGAGCGGCTCGAGGCCCAGACCCTCCCCGCCCACGGGCCGCCCGCGGGCGACGCCGCCGTCACCCGGTCTCCGCCGAGCGCTGGTGGCGACACCGTGGTCGTGCCTGGCGGCCGGGCTGGAGGGCCGCCGCCGGGAGCGGGCTCCCCCGCCCCCTCCCGTGCCCGCGCGAGGTGGCTGGTGCCGCTGGTCGCCGTCGTCCTCGCCGCCGCGGCCGCCGGCGGTGCTGCGGCGCTGAGCAGCCGAGCCGGGTCCGAGGACCCCGGCGCGGTGACCACCGGCCCCGAGGCCGCCGACCCGCCGACGGGCGCCACGACAGAGGGTGTCGCACCGGTCCCCGAGGTCGCCTCGTCGTTCGTGGTGCGCGACGACCCCACCGGCATCGCCGCCGACGGCTCCGACGTCTGGGTGACCCACTACCTCGACGGCACCGTGTCGCGCATCGACCCCGACCGCGACCAGGTCACCGCCTCGATCGAGGTCGAGAGCTTCCCCGACGGCATCGCCGTGGCCGAGTCCGGCGTCTGGGTGACCCACTCCGCCACCGAGGGCAGCGTGAGCAGGATCGACCCCGCGAGCGGCCGGGTCGTGGCCCGGATCCCCGTGGGCGGGTCTCCGGGATCGGTGGCCGTGACCGACGGGGCCGTCTGGGTGGCCAACGAGGCGGATGGGACCGTCTCCCACATCGACCCCGGTGCCGACGAGGTCGTGGCGACCATCGACGTGGGCGACGGTGCCTTCGGCGTGGTCGCCGGAGCCGGCGGTGTGTGGGTGGCCACCCTGGGGAACGAGGTGCGGCGGATCGATCCCGCCACCGATGAGGTCGTGGCCAGCGTCCCTGTCGGGGTGGGTCCACGCGGGGTCGCCGTCGCGGGCGGCGCGGTGTGGGTGACCGAGACGGTCGCCGGCACCGTGAGCCGCGTCGACCCGGAGCTGGACCAGGTCGGCGCCACCGCCAAGGTGGGTCCGGACCCGCTCGCCATCGTCGCCGTCGGGGCCGACCTCTGGGTCGCCCTGAGCGACTCGATCGCCCGCGTCGACGCCACGACCGGCGCCGTCACCGGCACCCTGGCGATCGGCCCAGGGGTCGAGGGTCTGGCCGCCGCCGGGGACGTGGTGTGGGCCGTGGCCAGCGATTCCGACGAGATCGTCCGCGTCGACCTCTGAGCTCGGCCTCCACGCCGTCCCGCTACGCTCGGCCGCCGTGGAGGGCGGAGACGAGCAGCCCGGGTCGACGGGCCGCCGCCGGGCCCGCGCCCAACCGCGCTGGCTCATGCCGGTCGTCGCCCTGGTGCTGGTGGCGGCCGCGGCCGGGGTGGCCGCGGTGGCCAGCAGCCGGGTCGGCGACGACGGACCCGAGCTGGGCGAGGTCGGCCTCGACGCCTCGGACACACCGCTCGACGACACCTCCGCCTTCGATCGGCTGCTGCCCCAGCTGGGGGCCACGGTGGAGGTCGGCGGCGCCCCGACGGGCGTGGCCGCCACCGACGACGCGGTGTGGGTCGCCCTGGGGCCCGACGGCACCGTCGCCCGCGTCGACCCGACCACCGACGAGGTGGTCGCCACCGTCGCCCTCGACGGTCCCACCGTGGGCCTCGCCGCCGACGCCTCCGGCACCTGGGTGGCCCACACGGGAGCCGACGGTGCCGGGGTGGTCAGCCGCATCGACCCCACCACCGACGAGGTGACCGCCACCGTCGCCGTGGGCTCGTCGCCGGTCCAGGTCACGGTGGCCGACGACGCCGTGTGGGTGACCGACGCGGTCGACGACACCCTCACCCGGATCGACCCCACCACCGCGACGGTGGCCGCCACCGTCGACGTCGGGGTCGCCCCCGGGGCCGTGGTGGCGGGGCCCGACGGGGTCTGGGCGGCCACCGCCGACGACGAGGTGGTCCACGTCGACCCCGCGACCGACGAGGTCGTGGGCCGGGTCCCGGTCGGCGCCGGGCCTCGCGGACTGGCCCTCGCCGGCGGCGGCGTCTGGGTGGCCGAGGGCGAGGCCGGCACGGTGAGCCGGATCGATCCCGGCACCGAGGAGGTGGGCGGGTCGGTCCAGGTCGATCCGCCGCCGACGGCCCTGGCGCCAGCCGCTCCCGACCTGTGGATCGCCACCGGCGGGTCGGTCACGCGCCTCGACCTGGCCACCGGAGCGGTCACCGGCGGCCTCGAGCTCGGCCCCGAGGTCGTCGCCCTGGCCCCGTCGGCGGGAGTGATCTGGGTCGCCACCGGCGACGGCACCCTCACCAGCCTGGTCCTCTGACCCGCCGGGGCCGACGGTCGGTCAGCCGCGCCGGGCCCGATCTCCGGTGGTGGGGCCGGTGGGCCGTGGCAGGCTGGCCCCGATGTCGCCCGACCCGCTGCCGGACACCCCCGCTGCCCCCGACCCCGTCGCCGCCGCGCTGAGCGACGAGCTCGACCCGGCCGTCGAGGACGCCATCGGCGCGCTCATGGAGGCGGTGGGCGACCCCGAGGAGATCGACCTCATCCGCGACATCGTGCGCACCGCCGCCCTGCTGGGGCGCGACGACACCGAGCGCCTCGACCTCAAGATCGTGAAGGCCGCGGTGGCCGAGATGCGCGACGCCTTCGCCGTCTTCGCCCCCTACCGGGACGTCTCCAAGGTCACGATCTTCGGCTCGGCCCGGACCAAGGCCGGCAGCCCCCTCTACGACCAGGCCCGCCGCATCGCGGCCGAGCTGGCCGACGCCGGCTGGATGGTCATCACCGGCGCCGGTCCCGGGATCATGCAGGCCGGCATGGAGGGCGCGGGGCGCGACATGTCCATCGGGGTCAACATCCGCCTCCCGTTCGAGCAGGACGCCAACGAGGTCATCACCGGCGACCCGAAGCTGGTGACGATGAAGTACTTCTTCACCCGGAAGCTCATGCTCATCAAGGAGTCGGCCGGGTTCGTGGCCCTGCCCGGCGGGTTCGGCACCATCGACGAGACGATGGAGCTGCTCACCCTGCAGCAGACGGGCAAGGCCGTGCCCGCCCCGGTGATCATGCTCGACGAGCCCGGCGGCACCTACTGGGACGGCTGGGCCCGGTTCGTGACCGAGGACCTCGTCGACGGCGGCTACGTGCGCCCCGAGGACATCGACCTGGCCGACCGCACCGACGACGTGGCCGTGGCCACGGGGCTCATCACCGGCTTCTACCGCCGGTACCACTCCATCCGCTGGGTCGGCACCCGCCTGGTGATCCGCACCGTCACCCCCCTCTCCGACGAGGACCTGGAGGACATCAACGCCCGCTTCGGCCACCTCTGCGCCAAGGGCGCCATCGAGCGCTCCGAGCCCTTCTCCCCCGAGCGCGACGACGACGACCACCTCGACCTCCCCCGCCTCTCCTGCACCTACGACGTGCACCAGATGGCCGGCCTCCACCACCTGGTGCGGGCCATCAACGCCACCGGCGACCGCTGAGAGGGGCCCTCGGCTCAGGCCAGGGTGTCGTCGCGCTCGGTGAGGAGGTTCACCGCCTTCTCCACCGCCCGGCGGGCACGGGTGAGGCGCTTCTCGTCGACCGGGAGCTCGTGGCCCCCGGCGTCGATCGACTCCCGCAGGCGGACGATGGCCAGGTCGGCCAGCTCCTCGGCGATGCCCTCCAGACGGGAGCGGATGTCGTCGAACTCGCCGGCCACGGCCTGATGATCGCGCGCCGGGAGGCACATGTCCGCGACAGGTGTCGTCGCGCGCCACACTCGTCGGGATGCACGCCGTCGCCCTCACCGCGCTCAAGGGAGGGGTGGGCAAGACCAGCACCACGGTGAACCTGGCCGCCCTGTCCGCCGCTGCCGGCCACCGGACCCTGGTGTGGGACATCGACCCCCAGGCCGGTGCCACCGCCTGCCTGGGCGTGAAGCCCAAGCTCCGCGGCGGTGCCCAGCGCCTGCTCGGCTCCGATCGCGACCTGGGGCGCTCCATCCGTCCCTCGGGCACGCCCCGGCTCGACGTCCTGCCCGGCGACGTCACCCTCCGCGAGGCCGACGTGATCGTGGGCGGCAGCCGCAAGCCCAAGCGGTCGCTGCGGCGGGTCCTCAACGCGGTCGCCAAGGACTACGACGTGGTGCTCATCGACTGCCCGCCGGGCGTCGGCCCGGTGACCGAGGTGCTGGTGCGCTCGGTCGACCTCCTGCTGGTGCCGGTGGTGCCGGCCCCGCTCGACCTCCGTGCCCTCGACCGCTTCCGCGACGTGCTGGACGACCTGGGCGCGGCCCCCGAGCTGCTGGCCCCGTTCCTGTCGTTGGTCGACCGGCGCAAGCCCCTGCACCGCCGCCTGGTCGACGAGGTCCGCACCCGGGAGCGGTTCATGGCCGCGGTCGTGCCGGTGTCCTCCGCGGTCGAGCGCATGCCCCTGGAGCAGATCCCCACGGTGGTCGACGCCCCCCGGAGCCTGGCCGCCATCGCCCTGCGCGAGCTCTGGGCCGAGGTCGCCGAGCGCCTCGACCTCCCCCCACCCCGCCCCTGACCCCACCCCACGGGGAGAGGGTGCCGGAGGGCCTCGGGGGCGCCGGTAGGGTCGCGCCGTGGCCCGCCGCGCACCCGACGACCTGCACGAGTACGTGTCCTTCGAGGACGCCAAGGAGGCCCGCACCTGGGTCTGGGACGTCACCTTCCTGACCAGCCCGTGGACCTGCATCTTCGGGCGGGGTTGCCCCGGCGTGCTCGACGCCCCCGCGCCGGAGATGGTCCAGGGCTGCTGCTCCTACGGCGCCCACTTCGTCGACGAGGACGACCGGGCCCACGTGGAGGCCATGGCGGCGCGCCTCACCGACGAGCAGTGGCAGTTCAAGAAGGTGGCCAAGAGGCGGGGCGGGCCCACCAAGGTGACCGGGTCAGGCGAGATCGTGTCCCGGCTGGTCGACGATGCCTGCATCTTCCTCAACCGCCCCGGCTTCGAGGCCGGGCCCGGCTGCGCCCTGCACACCGCCGCGGTCCAGGCCGGCGAGCGCTTCATGGACTGGAAGCCCGAGGTGTGCTGGCAGGTGCCGCTGCGCCGGGTCGACGACACCGACCCCTACGGCCACGTCACCTCCACCATCCGGGAGTGGAAGCGTCGTGACTGGGGCGAGGGCGGCGAGGAGTTCCACTGGTGGTGCACCTCCGACGACGGTGCCTTCGACGGCCACCAGCCCGTCTACCTGGAGATGCGCGACGAGCTCGTCGCCATGACCTCCAAGCGCGCCTACCGCACCTTCGTCGACCACGTCGAGGCCCGGGGCGTGGACACCTTCGTCCCCCACCCCGTGCTGCGCCGGCGCACCGCGTCGTGAAGCAGTCGGTCGACGCGGGCTGGGACGACCACCCCCCGGACCCCGAGGACCAGGAGGACACGCCCCCGGCCTGGTGGATCGTGAACCTGGTCGACGACGTGGAGGGCATCGAGGACCTGCGGGTGCAGCTGGTGCTGGAGGTGCCGGGCACCACCGAGCGCATCAGCGCCCACCTGGCCCCGGCCACGGCCAAGAAGCTCCGGGCCGCCCTCACCACCGCCCTCGTCACCATCGGCGAGGACGACGCCCCGACCTGAGCGGCCCGGCGACGGTGAGGGCTCAGCCGCCGCCGGCGAGGGTGGTGAGGAAGCGGGCGGCGACGGGCCCCGCCACGGCACCACCGCCCACGCCGCCCTCGACGAACACGGCGAAGGCGATGTCGCCCTGGAAGCCGATGATCCAGGCGTGGGTCGGGGGCGGGTCGCCGGTGCCGTACTCGGCGGTGCCCGTCTTGGCCATCACCGGCTCGCCGGGGACGTCGAGCAGGGCCGAGCCGCTGCCGTCGGTGACGACGCCCCGCATGAGCGTCCGCAGGGTGTCGGCCTCGCCCTCGGCCAGGGGGCGCTCCTCGGGGATCGCCACCGGCGGGTCCGACACCACCACCGGCGCCCGCCACCGGCCCGCGGCGACGGTGGCGGCCACGCCCGCCATGCCGATCGGGGCCACCACGATGCGGCCCTGGCCGATCGACGACGCCGCCGCGTCGACCAGGCCCTCGGTGTTCGGCACCGACCCGGTGTTGGTGGGGATCCCGGTGCTCCACTCGACACCGATGCCGAAGGCGGCGGCGGCGTCGGTGAGGTCGGTGGGCGCCAGGTCGTCGGCCAGCCCGGCGAAGGCGGTGTTGCAGGAGCGGGCGAAGTCGAGGGAGAAGGGCACGTCGCCGAGGGCGAAGTCGCCGGCGTTCTTGAACTCCCGCCCGCCCACGTCGATCGTCTGCGGGCAGGGGACGATCTGGTCGGGGGTCAGGCCCTTGCGCAGGTGGGCCAGGGTGCTGGCCACCTTGAAGGTCGACCCCGGCGGCACCTGGGCACGGGATCCGTAGTCGAACCCGCCGTCGTTGATGTTGGCGTCGGCCAGCACCTCGCCGGTGCTGGGGCGGATGGCGACCAGCGACGAGATGGTGGTCTGGCCGACCAGCGCATCCTCGGCCGCCCGCTGCACACCGATGTCGAGGGTGGTGGTGACGGCCTCTCCGTCGACCGGCGCGATGGTCTCGAGCACCTCGGTGGTCCCCGCGGCCGGGTCGGTCGTGGTGGAGGGTCCGGTGGTGGACGGGTCGCCCGCCGCGCCGTCGGCCGGCACGTCGGCGTGGGTGACCGAGACCTCCAGTCCGGGGGTGCCGCCCAGGCGCTCGTCGAAGGCCTGCTGGATGCCGCCGGAGCCGGTGAGCTGGCCGGGGACGAGGCGCCCGTCGGACGCCGCGGCCTGCTCCTCGGTGGCCGGACCGACGCGGCCCAGGACGGGCCCGGCGAAGCCCGCCTCCACGGCCAGGTCCTCGGCCTGGCGGCGGAACACGGTGCCCGGCAGGGGCTGCAGCTGGTCGCGGAGCGGGGCGTACTCGGCCTCGGGCAGGCTGGCGACCTCGACGAAGTCGTCGGGTGCGGCGGCCGCGATGCGGGCGGCGAGGTCGGCGGCGTCGATGCCCAGGAGGCGGGCCAGCTCGGCGGTGAGGGCCGAGACGTCGGTGGCCCGCTGGGGCTGGACGCCGACCACCACCACCGACGCATCGCCGGCCAGGGGCTGGCCGTCCGCGGCCAGGACCATGCCCCGCGTCGGCGCGGTGGCCTGCGCCGCCAGCAGGTCACCGGGGTGCAGCCGCGCGTCGAGGGCCGCCGGGCTCCACGACGCCCGCCAGGTCCCGTCACCGCCGGCGTCGATGCGGACCAGGTCCAGCGAGCCCGTGGTGGTCCACGTCGCCCCGCCCCGGGTCCAGGTCGTGTCGGTCACCGCGGTGCCGGCGGCGCCGTCGACGGTCACCTCACCCACCGTCATCTCCAGGGTGACGGTCCCCAGGCCGGCCACGGCCAGGAGGAACTCCTCGTCGACCTCGGCCGCGGGGCGGGTCGTGCCCCCGTCGCCGGGGTGGCCGGCGGTGAGGGCCCGGGCGAAGACCTCGGCCGCGGCGGTGGCCTCGGCCACCTCGGGCGGCAGCGTGGTGGTCGGGGCGGCATCGTCGTCACCGCCGAGGACGAGGAACGCGGCGGCGACCAGCCCCAGGAGGACCACCACCCCCGCCGTGACCAGCGCGACCGCCCTCCCTCGCCCGCCCATCGCCCTCATGGCCGTCCAGCCTCGCGCGGCCGTGTCGCCCCCGGCGGGGCGGCCGCCGGGTCGTCACCCGGCCCTCGACCCCTCCCCGGTCGCACGTGCCCGCCTGGCCGTCAGGCGCTCGCGGCCGCGGCCCGCTTGCCGGCGCGCCGCCGGTCGGGCTCGGCCAGCAGTCGCTTGCGGATGCGGATGGCGTCGGGGGTGACCTCGACCAGCTCGTCGTCGGCGATCCACTCGATCGCGGTCTCCAGGGTGTGGACCTTGGGCGGGGCCAGCTTGGCCGCGTCGTCGTGGCTGTGGGTGCGGATGTTGGTCTGCTGCTTCTCCCGCACGGCGTTGACCACCATGTCGCCGCCTCGGGAGCCCTCGCCGATGACCATGCCCTCGTAGACCTCGACGCCGGGGCCGACGAAGAGCTCGCCCCGCAGCTGGAGGTTGTCGAGGGCGTGGGGCGTGGTCGGGCCCTTGCGGTCGGCCAGCATGGCGCCGCCGGTGCGGTGGGGCAGGTCGCCGACCCAGTCGACCCAGCCGACGTGGTGGGTGTGGAGCAGGGCGGTGCCCCGGGTGGCGGTGAGGAGCTGGCCCCGGAAGCCGACCAGGCCCCGGGCCGGGGCCTCGAAGGTGACGATCGTGCGCCCGGCGTCGCCCGCGGCCAGGTCGGTGACCTTGCCCTTGCGGGGGGCCAGGGCCTGGGTGACGGTGCCGACGTGGTCGTTGGGGACGTCGACCACGCCCCGCTCGAGGGGCTCGTGGCGACGGCCGTTGATCTCGCGGACGATGACCTCGGGCCGGCTCACCTGGAGCTCGTAGCCCTCGCGGCGCATGGACTCGATGAGCACGGCCAGCTGGAGCTCGCCCCGGCCCGCGACCTCGATGACGTCGGGCGAGTCGGTCTCCTTGACCTTGATGGAGACGTTGCCCAGCACCTCGCGGTCGAGGCGCTCCTTCAGCTGGCGCGACGTGACGAAGTTGCCCACCTTCCCGGCCAGCGGCGACGTGTTGACGCCGAAGGTCATGGTGAGCACCGGCTCGTCGACGCTGAGGCGGGGAAGGGGCTCGGGGGTGGCCGGGTCCGAGAACGTGTCGCCGATCTCGACCTCGGGGAAGCCGGCGATCACGAACAGGTCACCGGCGGTGCGGGTGTCGACGTCGACCCGGCCGATGCCCTCGAAGCCGAGCAGGCCCGACGGCTTGCGGGTGACCGCCGGGGCCCCCTCGCCCACCTCCTCGTCGAGCAGCGCCACCATGGCGTCCCGGGCGAGCGTGCCCCGCACGACCCGGCCCACGGCCAGCCGGCCCAGGTAGTCCGAGGCGTCGAGGTTGGTGACGATGGCCTGGACCGGGGCATCGGGGTCACCGCCGGGGGCGGGCACGGTGGCCACGATGGCCTCGAGCAGGGGCGTGAGGTCGGCGTCGTCGGGGGGCATGCCCACGCCGGCGACGGCCCGGCCCTCGCGGGCCATGGCCGAGATGATCGGGAAGTCGATGTCGTCGGCGTCGGTCGCCAGGTCGAGGAACAGCTCCTCGACCTCGGACAGGACCTCCTCGGCCCGGGCGTCCTGGCGGTCGACCTTGTTGATCACCAGCACCGTCGGGAGCCGCAGGCCGAGCGCCTTGGACAGCACGTAGCGGGTCTGGGGCAGGGGCCCCTCCGCCGCGTCGACCAGCAGCACGACGCCGTCGACCAGGGCCAGGGCCCGCTCCACCTCGCCGCCGAAGTCGGCGTGGCCGGGGGTGTCGACCAGGTTGATCTTGACGTCGCCCCACTGCACCGAGGCGGCCTTGGCCAGGATGGTGATCCCCCGCTCCCGCTCCTGGTCGTTGGAGTCCATGACCCGGTCGACCAGGTCCTGGTGGGCCCGGAAGACGCCGGTGGTGCGCAGCAGGGCGTCGACGAGCGTGGTCTTGCCGTGGTCGACGTGGGCCACGAGGGCCACGTTGCGGAGGGTGGGGGCAGGCGTCACAGGGGCCTCGGTCGTCTCTCGGGGGCGCGGCCCGTCGGGGGTGGCGCAGGGGTTCGGGTGGGATCGGGCGCCGGCGGCGCCGGGGCTCAGCCCCAGGGCTCCTCGGCGTCGGCCCCTGCGGTCTCGGGGACGAGGCACCAGCTGGCGTGGTCGTGGCCCGGGTCCGCCCCGCACTCCGGGCAGGACTTCTCACTGGCCCTCTCGGCGAGCTCCTCGTACGAAGGCTCGGTGGTGCGCTTCAGCGCTCGAGCTTCTTCAAAGCGGCGGTGCCGACCCTTCTTCACGGGCCCTCTCCAGCGTCAGTTGTGGTTGATCCAGGTCCCCCACCCTACTGGCAGCGGCCCGGCGCGCCGCATCCCGCCCCGCACCCGACCGAAGATGACCGAGATGCACTCGCGTACCACGAGGTCCGTGGGCGTCGGGCTGGGTAGGGTCCGGGGCCGTGGCGCCCTCCCCGACCCCGTCCGACCCCCGACCCTGGTGGAGGGGGGCGGTGATCTACCAGATCTACCCCCGGTCCTTCGCGTCGTCGGGGACCTCGGGCACCGGCGACCTGGAGGGCATCCGGGCCCACCTCGACCACCTCTCCTGGCTGGGCGTCGACGCCATCTGGCTGTCGCCCTTCTACCGGTCGCCGATGGACGACTTCGGCTACGACATCAGCGACCACTGCGACGTCGACCCCACGTTCGGGACGCTCGAGGACTTCGACCGCCTGGTCGCGGACTGCCACGAGCGGGGCCTCCGGGTGGTGGTCGACTGGGTCCCCAACCACACCTCGGACCGCCACCCCTGGTTCGAGGCGGCCCGGTCGAGCCGCGACGACCCCAAGCGGGACTGGTACGTGTGGCGCGACCCCACCCCCGACGGCGCCCCGCCCAACAACTGGGTCGCCGCCTTCACCGGCCCCGAGCCGGCGTGGACCTTCGACGAGACCACCGGCCAGTGGTACCTGCACCTCTTCCTGCCCAGCCAGCCCGACGTGCGCTGGGACCACCCGGACCTGGAGGCGGCCATGCACGACGTCCTCCGGTTCTGGCTCGACCGCGGCGTCGACGGGATCCGGGCCGACGTGCTCCACGCCATCGGCAAGGCCGAGGGGCTGCCCGACGACCCCGAGGACCTGGTCCCGATCCCCCACTCCGCCCTCAACCACGTCCCCGAGGTGACCCTGCCCCGGGTGCGGCGCCTGCGCGACCTGCTCGACTCCTACGACGGCGACCGCATGATGGTCGGCGAGGTCTACCTCCTCGACACCTCGCTGGTGGCCCAGTACTACGACGACGGGCGGGGCCTGCACCTCTCGTTCAACTTCCCGCCGCTCTACGCCCCGTGGCGGGCCGAGTCCTGGCGGGAGCGGGTGGTCGAGGTGGAGGAGCTCATCGACCCCGTGGGCTGGCCCACCTGGGTCCTGTCCAACCACGACAACGTCCGCCACCGCAGCCGCTACGGGTCCGAGGCCCGCGCCCGGGCGGCCGCCGTGCTGCTGCTCGGCCTGCGGGGCACGCCGTTCCTCTTCGCGGGCGAGGAGCTGGGCCTCTCCGACGCGGTCATCCCCGCCGAGCGGGTGGTGGACCCCGGCGGCCGCGACGGCTGCCGGGCGCCGGTGCCCTGGACGCCCGACGCCGACCACGGGTGGGGCACCGCCGATCCCTGGCTCCCGTGGCCGCCCGAGGCCGCGACCGGGGGCGATGCCGCCAGCCAGCGCGACGACCCCGGCTCGGTGCTGCACCTCTACCGGCGGGTCCTGGCCGCCCGGAGGGCGTCGCCCGCCCTCACCTCCGGCGCCCAGCGGCTGCTCGACGCGCCCGACGGGGTGCTGGCCTGGGAGCGGATCGACGGGGACGACCGCCGGGTGGTCGTGGTCGGCTTCGCCGCCGGCTCCGAGCCCGTCTCGGTCCCCGGGCGCTTCGTGGTGGAGGTCGCCTCCGACGGGGTGGGCGAGGGCGAGGCCTTCGACGGCACCGTGGGCGTCGACCGGGCCGTCATCCTGCGCCCCGCCTGAGGGCGCGACGTCCGGCCCGGTCCGAGGGCGGGGCGGGGCGGGGCGGGCCCGCTCCGGCGCGCCGAGCGCCTCGCCCAGGTGACGCTCAGGCCCCCGAGCGGGGCTCGAGCACCAGGCCGTCGCCCTCGAAGGCCAGCGCCGCCCGACCCTCGACCAGGTCGCGCACGGGACCGCCGACGAGCTCGGCCCGCCAGCCGACCGTGAGGCGACCGGTGCCCCCCGCCAGCAGCTCCTCGATGTCGGAGCGGGTGGCGAGGAGGGCCGTGTCGATGCGGTGGGAGCGGGCCAGCTGGGCGACCCACGCCGACACCAGCGCCACGGCAGGGCGCAGGCGGCGATCGACCTGCTGGTCCTGGCGCCCGGACCGGGGCGGCGGGCCGGCGGCCTTGCCCTCGGCCACCGCAGCCACGATCTCCTCGGCCAGACGGCCCCGACGCAGGCGGTCGTCGAGGCCCCGCACGCCCTTGAGGTCCTCGACCTTGGCGGGGGCCCGGTTGGCCACCGTCACCACGGCCAGGTCGGCCATGGCGTGGCGGGGGGGCACGTCGATCTCGGCCGCCCGCCGTTCGCGCCAGGCGGCCACCGCCCGGGCGATGCCGAGGGCCGTGCCCCGCAGCTGCCGGGCCTCCTTGATGCGGGTGTAGGCCTGGTCGGGCTCCCGCACCGGCCGCCAGGTGCGCTGGGCCTCGTTCTCCGCCGCCACCCACTCGGTGCGGCCGTCGTCCTCGATGCGGGCCGAGAGGCGGTCGTGCACCTCGAGGAGGTGGGCCACGTCGGACGCCGCGTAGGCCTTCTGGCGGTCGTCGAGGGGGCGCCGCATCCAGTCGGTGAGCCGGTCGCCCTTGGGCAGGCGGAACCCGAGCTCGCCCTCGACCAGGGCCGACAGCGACGGGGTGCCGTAGCCCAGGAAGCCGGCGGCGATCTGGGTGTCGAACAGCCGCGACGGGACCGAGCCGACGGAGCGCTCGAAGACCTCGATGTCCTGGCTGGCGGCGTGCATCACGGCCAGGCCGGGGCCGGCGAACACCTCGGCGAGGGGGCCGAGGTCGACGGCCAGGGGGTCGATGAGCACGATGCGGTCGTCCCACGCCACCTGCACCAGGGCCACCTGCGGCCAGTAGGTCTTCTCCCGGTGGAACTCGGTGTCGACCGCGTAGCGGTCCGCCTTGGCCAGGCTGGCGACGACCTCCGCGAGGGTCTCGTCGTCGGCGATGTCGTCGGCGTCGTTGTCGGGGACGTCGTCGCCCCGCTCACCGTCGCTGCGGCCCCTCCCCCTGCGCATCCCCCTCGACCCGCTCAGGACGGATCCGGGCCGGAGACGATGGGGTGCCCGGCGTCGACCCACGCCAGGGTGCCGCCGCCCACGTTGACCACGTCGCGGCCCAGGCCGGCCAGGTGCTCGGCCGCCCTCATGCTGCGGCCCCCGCGGGCACAGATGAGGTGCACGGTGCGGTCGGCGGGGACCTCGTCGGCCCGGTCGGCGACCTCACCCAACGGGATCAGCACGGCGCCGGGCACGTGGGCGCCGGTGTACTCGTCGGGCTCGCGCACGTCGATGACGGTCGCGCCCTCGCCGTGGCGCTGGACGAAGGTGGTGATGTCGATCTCGGGCACGCCCACCGGGCACCTCTCTCGTCGGGACCGCCGCATGCTACCGGTCGGCCCCCGGATCCCCCGGCACCCTCCGTCGTCGGCACCCGCGGGTCGCCGCCGGCCGTCAGACGAGGTCCTCGGGACGATCGGCGTCAGCCACCGCGGCCCGGTCGAGGTCGTGGACGCGGAGGACCTTGGTCACCCCGGCGACGGCGTCGAGGCGGCGGTGGCCGTCGGCCAGCAGCGCGGCCACCGCGCCGGCCCGCCCCGGGGACACCCGCCAGGCCGAGAGCGTCCACTCGTCGCGCCCGTCGACCACGGGCACGACGGCGTCCACATCGTCGGGCGCGCCGGCCAGGGCGGCCAGCAGCCGGGACGTGGCCGCAGGCTGGGGATCGATCAGGTCGCACGGCGCCAGGGCCAGGACGCCGCCCGTCGGGCCCGCGGCCAGGGCGGTGGCCAGGCCCCCCAGCGGGCCCTCCCCGGGGAAGGCGTCGGCCACGACCTCGAGGCCTCGGGCCTCCAGCGCGGGCGCGTCGCCCCCGATGGCCCGCACCTGGTCACAGCCCCCGGCCCGCAGGGCGTCGGCCACCCGCACCGCCAGCGCGGTGCCGTCCACCTCGAGCAGCGCCTTGTCCTGGCCCATGCGCCGGCTCGCCCCGCCACAGAGCACCGCCCCCAGGGTCACGACCGAGGCACCGTCAGGCGATGCCGCCGTAGGTGCCCACCGCCTCGGTGTCGACGTCGCCGAGGGGGACGTCGGCCAGGGCGGCGGCCAGGTCCTCGCCGAAGCGCTCGGCCACCTCGAGGTGGTAGGGCGAGAGCATCAGGTGCATGCCCTCCTGCTGGAGGTCGAGGTTCCAGCCTCGGGCGTCCATGGCCGCCCCCACCGCGTTGTGGTCGCGACCGGGCGTGGTGATCTGCATCACCGGGGTGTCCGAGGCGGGGGCGATCTCGGCCCCGTCGGCCGCGTCGATGGCGGCGCGGAAGGCCCGGTTGGCGTCCGCCACCTTCTGGGTCATGGCCAGGAAGCCCGACTGCCCGAGGTGCATCAGCGACGCCCACGCCCCGGCGATGGGCGGGGCCGGGCGGGTGCCGGCCGGGGTGGAGCTGGCGTAGAGGCCGCCGGGCCAGTCGTCGTACCAGAAGTACTGGCGCTTGAGCAGGTCCCGGTCCCGGTAGAGGACCAGCGACGCACCCTTGAAGGCGTAGCCGTACTTGTGGATGTCGGCCGACATGGAGGTGACGCCCTCGACCCGGAAGTCCCAGGGCGGGACCGGTTCGCCGACCTGCTCCCAGAACGGCAGCAGGAAGCCCCCCAGGCAGGCGTCGACGTGGCAGAGGATCCCCCGCTCGTCGGCCAGCGCGGCGATGTCGGCCACGGGGTCGATGGTCCCGTAGGGGTAGTTCGGGGCCGAGGCGACCAGCAGGGCGGTGCGGTTGTCGATCTTGTGCTCCACCGCCCCGGGGTCCACGCGCCCGTCGGCCTCGACCGCCACCTTGACCTGCTCGATGTCCAGGTACTCGCACGCCTTGGCGAAGGCCGGGTGCGCCGTCGACGGGGTGACGACCTTGGGCTCGGCGATGCCCCGGGCGTGGCGGGCCCACTCGCGGGCCGTGAGCACGGCGCAGAAGATGCTGTAGGTGCCGCCGGCGGTGACCGCCGCGCAGTCGGGGCCGGTGTGGACCATGGCCCCGCCCATGGCGGCGAGGTCGAGCTCCATCTGGAGGAGGCTCGGGTAGCGCAGCGGGTTGAGGGCGTTCTCGTGCAGGTAGCGCTCGGCCACCTCGTGCAGGAGCGTCTCGTGGGCTGCGTCGCCCGGGTGGTACACGAGGCTGAAGGCCCGCCCGCCCCGCCAGTCGAGGTCGCCGGCCCGGGCCTCGTCGATGCGGCCCAGGATCTCGTCCGGGGTGAGGCCCTCGGCCGGGAGCGTGGTCGATCCGTCGTCGCTGCTGCTCATGGGGTCGACGTTACGGGACAACCGCCCCCCACCGTGACGCCCGCCACGTCCCATCTCGTCGCGTCTCCCGGACCAGCGACCCGACGCGTCGCCGGATCAGCGCGATCGGTCGCTGCGTCGCCGGAGGCGCGGGCGACGAGGTCCGCTCAGCCGGTGAGGCCCTCGACGTAGTGGCGGCGGCAGAGCAGCTCGTAGGTGACGACGTCGCCGAAGAGGGGCGTCTCGGGGGCCTCGGTGTCGCCGATCACCACCGTCTCGCCCTCCCGGGTCATGGCCCCGTTCACCAGGCGGGCGTTGTGGGTGGCCCGGCGGCCGCACCAGCAGCGGGCCTCGACGCTGAGGGGCACGTGCTCGTCGGCCAGCTCCATCATCCGCTGGGTGCCCTCGAAGAGACGGCCCCGGAAGTCGGTGAGCAGGCCGTAGGCGAACACGTCGGCACCCAGCTCGTCGACGACGGCCCCGAGCTGGTCGACCTGGTCGGCTGCGTAGAACTGGACCTCGTCGCACACCAGGAAGTCGAGGGTGGCGTTGACCGCGGCGAACTCGTGGGCCATGGCCAGGAGGTCGACCTCGGGGGTGACCTCCACCGCCGGGCGGGAGACCCCCAGCCGGCTCGACACCGCGGTGCCATCGCGGTCCAACAGGGTGCAGAGCACCCCGAGCAGGCCCCGTCGGGTGAGGTTGTGGTGCACCTGGAGGGCGACGGTGGACTTGCCCGAGCCCATGATCCCGTAGGAGAACCGGAGGACCCCCGGCGTCGTGGCGTCCCCCACCGTGGCGCTCCCGTCAGCCGCCGTAGGACATGCGGGTGTCCTCCATGCGGAGGACCTCGGTGTCCTCCTCGGCCTGGAAGTCGGCGTCGACCACCTCGCCCACGAACAGGGTGTGGCCGCCACAGTCGACGCTCTGGCGGACCTCGCAGTCGACGTAGGCCGGCGCCTGGTCGAGGATCGGGCTGCCGGTGGCGCCGTCGTGGAACGGGAAGCCGTTGAGGGTCATGGCCTCGGCGTCGACCTCGACCGGCTTGGTGAACTTCCGGACCACGGCCCGGTCCTCCCGGGCGATGGTGTTGAGGCTGAAGGCCCCGCTGGCCTCGACCAGCTCGTGGGTGAGGGCGCTCTTCTCGACCCCCACGGCCACCAGCTTGGGGTCGAAGCTGACCTGGGTGACCCAGTTGATGGTCATGCCGTTGCGCCGGTCGCCGTCGCGGGCGCCCAGCACGTAGAGGCCGTAGGGGAACGACCACAGCACCCGCCGCCGGAGCTTGTCGTACTCCTCGCGGTCCTCGTCGGTGTCGCTCACCCCCTCGGGGAACGGTCCGATCGGTCCAGATCCACCGGGCGCAGCCATCTCCCGACGGTACCGCGGCACCCCGCAGTACCGACGAGGCACCGCCCCCCAGGCTCCGGCGACGCTCGATCAGCAAGACCGCTCACCGGCGTCGCAGGTTGCGGCCCGGGGCACGTCGGTGCGGGCGGGTCAGACCTCGGCGGCAGGCCGTTCCCGACAGGCCTCGGCGAAGGCGGTGAAGAGGGCCCGCTGGACGGGGTCGGTGGCCGAGGAGTCCTCGGGGTGCCACTGCACGGCGACGACCCAGCCGTCGCCGTCGACCGGCTCGAGGCCCTCGATGGTGCCGTCGGGGGCCCGGGCGGTGACACGGAGGTCGTCGGCCACCCGGTCGACAGCCTGGTGGTGGTGGCAGATGCCCACGGCCTCGATGGTGCCCAGCGCCTCGGCCAGACGGGAGTCGGGCTCGACGGCGGCACCGATCTCCGAGCCGCCCCCGCCCATGGGGATGCCGTGGAGCAGGCGTCCCGGCTCCCCCACGATGTGCTGGCGGAGGGTGCCGCCGTGGACGACGTTGAGCAGCTGGAACCCTCGACAGATGGCGAGCACCGGGGTGCCGCGGCGGCGGGCGGCCCGGTAGAGGGCCTCCTCGAAGCGGTCGATGCCGGCGTCGTGGCCGTAGGTCTCGGGCACCGCGTCCTGGCCGTAGAGCGACGGGTCGACGTCCTCGCCGCCGGTGAGCACCAGGCCGTCGCACCGGGCCACCACCGCGTCGGCCTCGTCGTCGGGCACGGCCCGGGGCGACAGCATCACGCCCAGCGCGCCGGCCGCGGCCAGCTCGGCGTGGTAGTCGGCGGGGAGCCCGACGTAGTCCTCGTCGGTCCCGGCGAGGCGCTCGGCGGCGATGGGCCGCCCGGTGACCGCGACCAGCGGCCGCGCCGGCGCCGTCACAGCCGCTCGAACCCGCGCCGCAGCTCCCAGTCGGTGACGGTGCGGTTGGCCGCCAGCCACTCCTGGCGGGCGGTGTTGAGCAGGTGGTGGTGGACGTCGGGCCCGAAGGCGGACCGGGCCACCTCCGAGCCCTCCAGCAGCTCGACCGCCTCCACGAGCGTGGACGGGATGCGCTCGACGTCGGTGGCCTCGTAGGCGTTGCCCTCGAAGGCGGGCCCCGGGTCGATCTCGTTCTCGATCCCGTGCAACCCGGCGGCCACGATGCCGGCGTAGGCCAGGTAGGGGTTCACGTCGGCGCCGGGGATGCGGGACTCCACCCGCCGGTGGGCGCCGTGGCCCACGATGCGCAGACCGCAGGTGCGGTTGTCGTCGCCCCAGGCGATGGCGGTGGGGGCCCACGAGTCGGGCTGGAAGCGCTTGTAGGAGTTCACCGTCGGGGCGAACAGCCACGTGAGCTCACGGGAGGCGGCCTTGATGCCGCCCAGCCAGTGCCGGACGGTGGGCGAGAGGTCCGCGGGATCGCCGTCGGTGGTGGCCAGCGACGCCTCTCCCTCGTCGGCCCACACCGACGAGTGGATGTGGCACGACGAGCCCACGTCGTCCATGGACCACTTGGCCATGAAGGTGAGCGACCGGTCGTGGGCGGCGGCGATCTCCTTGCAGCCGTTCTTGTAGATCACGTGGCGGTCGGCCATCTCCAGCGCCTCGGCGTAGACGAGGTTGATCTCGTGCTGGCCGTGGCCCGCCTCGCCCTTGGAGAACTCCACCGGGATGCCGGCGGCCTCCATCCCGTTGCGGATCTCCCGGATGAGGTACTCGTCCCGGGTCGTCTGGAGGATGTGGTAGTCCTCGATCCAGTCCGAGTGCGGCGTCAGGCCCTTGTAGCCCTTGGCCTTGGCCTCCTCGTAGGAGTCCTTGAAGAGGAAGAACTCGAGCTCGGCCCCGACCTTCACGGTGAGGCCCCGCTCGGCGGCCCGGGCCAGCTGGCGGCGCAGCACCTGCCGGGGAGAGACCTCGATCGGTGTGGTGGTGCCCTCCTCCACCAGGTCGCACAGCACCAGCGCGGTCCGGGGGATCCAGGGGACCAGCCGCAGGGTCGCCAGGTCGGGCACGGCCGACATGTCGCCGTAGCCCGTCTCCCAGGAGGCGAACGTGTAGCCCGGCAGCGGCTCCATGTCGACGTCGACGGCGAGCAGGTAGTCGCAGGCCTCGATGGTGCCCTCGAGGACGTTGTCCCAGAAGTAGCGGGCCATGACCCGCTTGCCCATGAGCCGGCCCTGCATGTCGGGGAAGCACACCAGGACGGTGTCGACCTCCCCTGCGACGATGAGCTCGCGCAGGTCTGAGGGCTGGATGATCCCGGGCACGGTCATGCGGGTGAGCCTCTCACTCGGTGGCGGGGATGGGGTCGGCCGGCGGGTCGACCGGCGCGTGCGGCGGCCCCTCCGGGGTGGTGTAGGCCGCGGTGATGCCGCCGTCGATGAGCAGCGACTGGCCGGTCATGAACGACGACTCGTCCGAGGCCAGGAAGAGCGCGCCCTGCACCATCTCGGCCGCGGTGCCGAAGCGTCCCATGGGGATGTGGACCAGACGACGCTGGCGCTTCTCCTCGTCGGCCATGTACTTGGCCAGCAGCGGGGTCAGCACCGGACCGGGGCACAGGGCGTTGACCCGGATGCCGTCGCGGGCGTGGATCACGGCCATCTCCCGGGTGAGGGCCAGGACGGCGCCCTTGGAGGTGGTGTAGGCCAGCTGCGGGGTCGCGGCACCGACGTGGGCCACGAAGCTGGCCACGTTGATGATCGAGCCGCCGCCGCTCTCGAGCATGGCCGGGATGCCGGCCCGACAGCAGTGCCACATGCCGGTGACGTTGACGGCCATGGTGGTCTCCCACGTGGCCTCGGGGGTCGTGGTGACGCCGTCGTCGTCGGCCAGGCTCACCCCGGCGTTGTTGTAGAGGACGTCGAGACGTCCGAAGGCGTCGACCGTGGCCGCCACGGCCGTGTCGATGGCCTCGGAGTCGGTGACGTCGGCGACCAGGGAGATCGCCTCTCCCCCGGCCGCGCCGACCGAGGCCACGACGTCGTCGCACCCGAGCACGTCCATGGCGGCCACCCGGGCCCCCTCGGCCGCGAACATCTCGACCGCGACGCGGCCCATGCCGCCCCCGGCCCCCGTGATGAGGGCGACCTTCCCCTCCAACCGACCCATGGGTCCTCCCTCGTCTCGCGGCCCCGGTCGGTCGACCGGGGGTCGGGCCGTATGATGCCGCGTCCCGCCACCGGCCCCGGACACGGCTCCGTCCGGTCTGGCTCCGGAGCCGGTGTCGGACCACCACCGGACCACACGAGGAGCCCCATGCCCGCCGCCCTCCGCTCCGACCTGCTGGTCGTCTCCGGCCAGCGCCAGGCCTCCCGCCACGGCGCCACCGCCGAGGTGCTGGCCCCGGCCACCGGTGAGCCCTTCGCCCGGGTCTCCCAGGCCGGCCCCGAGGACGTGGAGCTGGCGGTCGGCGCGGCCCACACCGCCTTCGACGAGGGACGCGGCCCCTGGCCCTCCACCAGCGCGACCGTGCGCGGTCGGGTGCTGGGCCGGGTGGCCGAGCTGCTCCGGGAGCGGGCCGAGGACCTGGCCGAGCTCGAGGCGTGGGGCGCCGGCCACCCCATCGGCGACGCCCGCTGGGAGGTCGAGGCCGCGGCCCGCACCTTCGAGTACTACGCCGGTGCGGCCAACAAGCACCTGGGCAGCACCATCCCGGTGATGGACGCGGGGCTCGCCTTCACCCTCCGGGAGCCGGTGGGCGTCTGCGCCCTGATCGTCCCCTGGAACTTCCCGCTCCTCATCGCCAGCTGGAAGGTCGCCCCCGCCCTCGCCTGCGGGAACCCCATCATCTTGAAGCCGGCATCGCTCACGCCCCTCACCGCCCTGGCCCTCGGCGACCTGCTGGTCGAGGCGGGGGTCCCCGAGGGGGCCGTGCACGTCCTGGCCGGACCGGGTGCGGTGCTGGGCGACCTGCTGGTCGGCGACCCCCGCGTGGCCAAGGTGGGCTTCACGGGCGAGACGGCCACCGGCGCCCACATCCTGCGCCAGGGCTCCGACACCATCACCCGGGTGAGCCTGGAGCTGGGCGGCAAGTCGGCCGCCATCGTGTTCGCCGACGCAGAGGTGGAGCGGGCCGCGGCGGCCACCCCGCCGTCGGTGTTCGGCAACGCGGGCCAGGACTGCTGCGCCCGCAGCCGCATCCTGGTCGAGCGGCCCGCCTACGACGCCTTCGTCGACGCCTTCGCGGCGGCCACCGAGGCGATGGTCGTGGGCGAGCCCCTCGACGAGGCCACCGAGGTCGGTCCCATGATCTCCGCCGGCCAGCGCCAGACGTCGCTCGACTACCTCGCCCTCGGCGCCGAGGAGGGCACCCGCCTGGTCTGCGGGGGCGAGGCCCCCGACCGCCCCGGCTTCTACCTCTCCCCCGCGGTGCTGGCCGATGCCCGCAACGACATGCGGGTGTGCCGGGAGGAGATCTTCGGGCCCGTCGCCACCGTCATCCCCTTCGACGACGAGGACGAGGCCCTGCGCCTGGCCCACGACAGCGACTACGGCCTGAGCGGCTCGCTGTGGACGGGGTCGGCGTCCCGAGCCATGCGGGTGGCCCGCCGCTTCCGCACCGGCACCCTCTCGGTGAACTCGCACTCGTCGGTGCGCGTCGAGACCCCCTTCGGGGGCATGAAGCGGTCCGGCCTCGGCCGCGAGCTGGGCCTCACCGCCATGGACACCTACTCCGAGGTCCGCACCGTCTTCTTCAGCGACGAGGGGTAGGTCCGCTCGGCCTGCGACCAAGCAGGTCGGGGCCCGGGGTCGGGCGTGAGGACCGGCTCTGCCGCCGGGATCCCGGTGCGGTGCGAGACTCCGCACGGCGAGCCCGACCAGCTCGACTCGGGACGGAGCGAGCGTCAGCGAGCGAGTGACGTCGAAGACGGCGGCCACTCGGGGTCGAGCTGGGCGAGGAACTGGGCGCAGCGCTCCTGCTCGTCGGCCTCGCCGATGGCCGCTGCGGCCCGCTCCAGGCCGTGGAGGGCGCGCAGGAAGCCCCGGTTGGGCTCGAAGCGCCAGCGGACGTAGCCGGTGCCCCGCCAGCCGCTCTGGCGGAGGCGGTCGAGGCCCCGGTGGTAGCCGACGCGGAAGGCGGCGTAGGCCTCCACGTCGTCGCGGGCCAGGAGCCCCAGCTGGGCCCAGGCGTCGAGGAAGCGGGGGTGGGCGGCCACGACGGCCGACACTGCGGCCCGGCGGTCACCCTCGGGCCCGGCCAGGGCCCGGGCCAGGGCCTCGAGCAGCTCGTCGGGCTCGGGCTCGAGGATCGTCTCGGGCGGACCCGACGGGCTCAGGGAGATCGGCTGGTCGCTCATCGGTGCATCGGCTCCTCGGGGTGTGGGCCAGGGTCGTCGGCTCCGAGCGACCACCGATGAGCGCTGACGGCTCCGCAGGCTCCACCGTCAGAGGGCCCATGCTGGCTGGCTCGCTCGCTGCGCTCGCTCATCGGCGCTCACCCTAGGAGCGACCCGGGCCCGGACGCGCCGGAGGGGGCGGGCCTGAGCCCGCCCCCTCCGGGGATGAGGTCCTCTCGGGAGGACCTTGCGACTAGCCCTTGATCGACGAGCCGACGGTCGTGAACTTCGAGTCGGCCGACTTGCCGAGGAAGGTCACGGCCACGATGCAGACGACGGCGATCAGCGCCACGAGGAGCGCGTACTCCACGAGGGAGGCACCCTTCTCGGTGGTGCCGAACCGGGCCCGGACGTAGCTGGCGATGAAGTCCCACTGGTTGCTGAGCATCGGGGTGTTCTCCTGTGATCTGGGGTGCGAACCCCATTGGTCGGGGCGCTGACGGTGTGTCCCCACTCCATCGGAGGCCCCCGGCGATCCTGCATGGGCCGAACGGCTCATTCCCACTCTCCGTGCCGTCGCCACCCGGCGACGGGGCGAGGTCCCCCCGCGGATCCGGGACGACGCGCCACCCTGGGCGGTGGCGATCCGGGCCCGGACGCGCCGGAGGGGGCGGGCCTGAGCCCGCCCCCTCCGGGGATGAGGTCCTCTCGGGAGGACCTTGCGACTAGCCCTTGATCGACGAGCCGACGGTCGTGAACTTCGAGTCGGCCGACTTGCCGAGGAAGGTCACGGCCACGATGCAGACGACGGCGATCAGCGCCACGAGGAGCGCGTACTCCACGAGGGAGGCACCCTTCTCGGTGGTGCCGAACCGGGCCCGGACGTAGCTGGCGATGAAGTCCCACTGGTTGCTGAGCATCGGGGTTGTTCTCCTGTTGTCGGGTGCGAACCCCGATGGTCCGGGGCGCTGACGGTGTGTCCCGACTCCATCGGTGCCCACCCACCCGTCCTGCATGGGTCGAACGGCTCATTCCCACCGAGCGTGCGCCCTCAGCCCGCTGCGTGACCCCCGTCACCGACCGGCTCGGTGGGGCGGTCGGTCAACGCCGCCCGACACGCCTGGTGGGCGCTGGAGATGAGGGCGGCCGAGTGGCTGAAGTCGTTGAAGCGGCTGCGGGCGGCATCGCCCGGTGGCAGCAGGACCACCTCGACGGCGGGGTCGAGGGCGGCCAGGTCCCGGGCCAGCCGGGCCCTGCGGGCCAGGGAGTAGGCGTGGAGGGCGGCGTCGAGGGGTCGCCGCAGGGATGGGTCCCGGGGGGCGTCGCCCGCCCCCACGTGGAGCACGTAGACGGTGCGGGCGCCCAGCTCGACGGCCCGGGCGACCGGCACCGCGTTCACCACCGCGCCGTCGACGCAGCGCACCCCGTCCACGTCGACCGGCGGCAGGACCGCAGGGATGGCGGCCGACGCCAGGATGGGCAGGACCGGTGACCCGGTCGAGAACCACACCTCCCGGGCCCCCACCACCTCGGTGGCCACGCACTGGAACGGGACCGCGAGGTCCTCGAACCGGGCGCCGCCGGGGAGCACCTCCTCGATCACCTGGCGGAGGCCCTCGTTGCCGTGGACCGCCTCCCCCCTCCGCGTCATCTGCACCACCGTGGGGACCAGTCCGCCGGGGAGGAGGTCGCGGTCGTCGAGGCCCAGCCAGATCTCCTGCAGGCGGTCGACCATCGCCAGCGTGGGCTCCACGGCCAGCGCGCCCCCGTTGAGGGCACCCACCGAGCAGCCCACGACCAGGTCGGGTGCCACACCGTGCTCGAGCAGGGCCCGCAGCATCCCCACCTGGGCTGCCCCCAGGCTGCCGCCCCCGCCGAGGACGAAGGCGACCGGTCCGGTCCCGGCGGTCACGGCTCGCGCACCACCGCGCGCCGCGGGGCCCGCTCCCGGAGCGAGGTGACCCAGGACGCGAGCAGGGCGGCGTGGGTGGTGGGGGCCCGGTGACCGGGCCCCTCGAGCACCACCGCAGGGGCCAGCGCCAGGTGGGCGGCCAGGTCGGCCAGGCCGCTCTCGACGTGGGGCCGGGAGGCCGACCCCCGGGCCAGCACGGCGGGGACGGCCACCGGGCCGAGCGCGGCGGGCGGGCATCCCACACCGCCGGCCAGCAGCGAGCGCATCTCGGCCATCATCGCCCCCCCCTCGGCCCGGCGGGCGGCGCGCAGGGCGGCCGGGGCGCGGGCCCACCGCTCGGCGCCGACGGCGCGTGCGATCACCGCGTCGGCCGCGTCGCCGTCGTCGCCCTCCCATTCCTCGATGCCGGGGGGCCAGTCCCGGTGCCACGGGGTGGGGGGTTCGTAGGCGCCCACCGCGGCGACCAGGTCGGGGGCGGTGCGGGCCGCGGCCAGGGCGACGAGGCCACCCATGCTGTGGCCGACCACCACGGGTCGGGCTGCGGCCGGCGTGGGCACCAGCTCCCGGAGCAGGGCGACCAGGTCGGCGGCGTGGTCGTCGAGGGTGCCCGGTCCGAGCAGGGTGGAGCCGGCGTAGCCCCGCCGGTCGTAGCGCACGACGTGCTGGTCGGGGAGGTGGCGGGCGACCTTGGCCAGGCCGCCGGCGCGGTCCATGGCCCCGTGGACCAGGACCGTGGTGGGGCCGGTGCCGGCCTCGATGAGGTGGAGGGCGGGACCCACCCGGCCGAGGGTAGGGCGTGGTCCGGGACGGCCCGGACCGGGCACCCCCTACGCTCCCGCCGATGGAGCTGCTGCTGGTGCGCCACGCCCTCCCCGTCCGCGTCGAGGGCGGCACCGGGCCCGCCGACCCCGAGCTGGCCGAGGCCGGCCGGGACCAGGCCCACGCCCTGGCCGCGCACTGGGCCGGTCGGGTGGATGCGATCTGGTCCAGTCCCCTGCGGAGGGCCCGGGAGACGGCGGCTCCCCTCGAGGCTGCGCTCGACCTCGTGGCCACGGTCGATGACGACCTGGCCGAGATGGACCGCGACGCCGATGCCTACATCCCCATCGAGGAGCTGCGCGCCGACCCGGCCGGGTGGGCCGAGGCGGTCGAGGCCTGGACCGGGCCCGAGGGCGAGGCCCTGCGCACCGCGTTCCGCACCCGCGTCCGCGCCGCCGTCGGGCGGGTGGTCGAGGCCCACCGGGGCCAGCGGGTGGCGGTCGTGTGCCACGGCGGGGTGATCAACGCAGCCACCGCCGACGCCATCGGGCTCGGGTCCGCCCTGTTCTTCGAGCCCGCCTACGTGAGCGTGAGCCGGGTCGCGGCCGGGCGCTCCGGTGCCCGCACGCTCCTGTCGCTCAACGAGACCTGGCACGTGGACGGCAGCGTGGGCGCGGCGGCGCCGGTCGAGCCGGCGGGTCCCACCGACCGCTGATCTCCCCGCCCGGGCGGGCTCAGCGGGGCACGTCGGTCCAGGGCTTGTCCTTGTCGACCCGGACGTCGCCGGGGAGGCCCAGCACCCGCTCCCCGAGGATGTTCTTCATGATCTCCGTCGTGCCGCCCTCGATCGTGTTGGCCCGGCAGCGCAGGAAGGCCTTCTGGGCCGAGGACACGTCCATGGCCATGCGGGGCCGCTCCATCGGGTACCCGCTGGGCAGGAGCATCCCGTCGGCCCCGAGGACGGTGACGGCGTACTCGGTGATGGCCTGGTTGAGCTCGGCGCCGGCCGACTTGCCGATGGAGCCCTCGGGACCGGGTACGCCGGCGGCGCGGGTCTGCGACGCCCGCCAGTTGGTGAGGCGCAGCACCTCGGCGCGGGTCCAGAGCCGGACCAGCTCGTCGCGGGCCGCACCCCCGGGACGTCCGGCGTCCCGCCAGGCCCGCACGGCCAGCTCGATCATCCCGGTGCCGGGGGCGGGGATCCCGCCACCGATCGAGACCCGCTCGTTCATGAGGGTGGTGATGGACACGCGCCACCCCTCCCCCACCTCGCCCAGGCGCTCGGCGTCGGGGATGCGGACGTCGGTGAAGTACACCTCGTTGAACTCGGCCTCGCCGGTGATCTGGTACAGCGGACGGACCTCGACGCCGGGCGCCTGCATGTCGACCACGAAGTAGGTCAGCCCCTTGTGCTTGGGCTGGCCCGGGTCGGTGCGGGCCACCAGCATCCCCCAGCGCGACAGGTGGGCGACGGTGGTCCAGACCTTCTGGCCGTTGACCACCCACTCGTCCCCGTCGCGGACCGCCCGGGTGGACAGGCTGGCCACGTCGCTGCCCGCGCCGGGCTCGCTGAACATCTGGCACCAGACCTCCTCGCCGGTGAACAGCGGGCGGAGGTAGCGGCTGCGCTGGGCCTCGGAGCCGTGGGCGTGCACCGTCGGGGCCCCCATGCCGTGGCCGATGGGGTTGCGGCCCACGGGGTTCGGTGCGCCGCTGCCCCGGAGCACCTCCTGGACCACCTTCTGGAGCTTCGGGCGCACGCCCAGCCCGCCGTGGCCCTCGTCGAAGTGCACCCACGCCAACCCGGCGTCGAACTGGGCGCCGAGGAAGTCGACGGGGTCGGTGGACGCCGGGGGGTGGCTCTCGAGCAGGGCCTCGGCCGCGACCCGGACGCGCTCCTCGTCGGGGTCCTGGTCGGCGGCGGGGGGACGGGTGGCGACGTCGGTCATGGCCCCGCAGCGTACTTGACCGCCCGGTCAAGGGGCGGCTCCGCGCTCAGTTCAGGCGGGCCCGCCAGCGAACAGCACGGGAGCGCAGGTCGTCGGGGTCGGTGCCGGCCCCGCCCGCGTCGGCCAGCTCCTCCATCGTCGCGGCCGCCCGGTCGAACGCGCCGCTGCGGGCCAGGGCCGACGCGAGGGCGGCCTGCTCCCCCGCTCCCACCCCGGGCACCAGGCTGCGCAGCCCGAGGGCGACCGCCTCGCGGCGGTGCTGGCGGTCGGCGCGGTAGCGGTTGGCCAGGTTGGCCAGGATCCGGGCGACCACCTGGGGCTCGTCCACCGGGGCCAGGTAGGAGCGGTCCCAGTGGGCGGCGGTGCCGTGCAGGCGGTGGAACAGGCTCTGGGCGTCGCGCGGGCCCAGCCGGCTGCGGCGGTGGAACGGGTCGGCCAGGGTGTCGTCGCCGGCCCCGCCGCGCACCAGCACGTGGCCCGGCATCCCCACCACCGCGGCGGGGACGTCCAGCCGGCGGGCCACCTCGACGGTGACCACGGCGAGGAGGATGGGCAGGCCCCGCCGACGGCGGACCACGGCGGGCAGCATCGAGCTGCTGGGGCTGGCGTAGTCCGAGGGGTCGCCGCCGAGGCCGAGGCCGACGAGGTGCTCGGTGACCTCGGCCACGCCGCGGGCCCGGCCCGCGCCCTCGGCCAGGCCGTCGAGGCCCCGGCGCACCGCCACCAGGTCGGTGCCGTCGGCGTCGGCGCCCACCGCGAAGTGGGCGGCGACGAGGGTGCAGGCCTCGTCCAGGGTCCCGGGCGGGTCGGAGCGCCGCACCACGGCCGCGAACCGGGCGGTGAGGTCCGACGGGTGGGACGGGTCGAGGGGGGGTGGCGGTCCTGGGGCACGGCCCGCCGAGTCTGCCGTCTCGCGGGCGCGCCCGCGCCCGCCGGCCGACGCCGACCCCAGGGGTAGGGTCGGGCACCGTGGGCACCAGCACCTGGCCCTTCCTCGACCACCCCGGGCCCCTCGCCTTCGCCCACCGGGGCGCCCACGGCGCCGACGGCCCGGGCGAGAACACCATGGCCGCGTTCGCCGCCGCGGTGGACCTCGGCTACCGCTACGTGGAGACCGACGTCCACCTCACCGCCGACGGCGTGGTGGTCGCCTTCCACGACGACCGCCTCGACCGGGTGACCGACATGACCGGCGAGCTGGCCGACCTGCCCTGGTCGGAGGTGCGCCGGGCGCGCGTGGGGGCCGAGGGCGACCCCGTCCCCCGCCTCGACGAGCTGCTGGCGTCGTGGCCCGACCTCCGCGTGAACATCGACCCCAAGCACGACCGGGTGGTCGAGGCCCTGGCCGACGTCCTCGAGGACGCCGGGGCCGTCGGTCGGGTGTGCTGCGGGTCCTTCTCCGACGCCCGCCTGGCGACGCTGCGGACCCGCCTGGGCCCGGAGCTGTGCACCTCGCTCGGGCCCCGGGGCACGGCCCGCCTGGCGGCGTCGGCCCTCGGGGCCCCGGTGGGGCGCCCCGCCGGGGGGTGCGTCCAGGTGCCGACCCACGTGAAGGGGCGTCGCCTGGTGACCCCGCGGTTCGTCCGGCGGGCCCATGCCCTCGACCTCCAGGTCCACGTGTGGACCATCGACGACCCCGACACCATGGGCGAGCTGCTCGACCTGGGCGTCGACGGGCTCATGACCGACCGGGCCGACCTCCTCCGCGAGGTCCTGGAGGCCCGGGGCGAGTGGGTGTGACCGGCCCCTAGCTGCGCCGCCGCACGCGCAGCTTGACCGCCGTCTGGTGGAGGTCGAAGGCGTCGCGCAGGGCCCGCTCCAGGTAGCGCAGGTAGGACGGGGCCAGGTCCTTGTTGGTGAAGAGCGTGAAGGTGGGGGGGTCGCTGGCGCCCTGGGTGGCGTAGAGCACGCGGGCCCCGTGGGGCGCCGGGGTGGCGGCCTGGGCCGCGCCGATGACCTCGTTGACGCGGCGGGTGGGGACCCGTCGCCGGTACTGGACGATGGTGCCGGCGAGGGTGGGGAGGAGCTTGTCGACCCCCTTGCCGGTCAGGGCGCTGATCTTCAGCACCGGCGACTCGCCGATGAAGGCGAGGCGGCGGGCCACGTCGTCGGTGACGGCCCGCCGGGCCTCGGCGTCGAGACGCTCCCACTTGTTGAGCAGCAGCACGACCGGGCAGCCGGCGGCGTCGACCCTCTCGGCCAGGCGCTGGTCCTGGTGGGTGATGCCCTCGGTGGCGTCGACCACGAGGAGGGCGACGTCGGCGCTGTCGACCGACTGCAGGGCCCGCACCAGCGAGTAGTACTCGGCACCCCGGCTGGTCTTGGCCCGGCGCCGCATGCCTGCGGTGTCGACGAAGCGGATGGGTCCGGCGTCGGTCTCCACCACGGTGTCGACCGAGTCGCGGGTCGTGCCGGCCAGGTCGTGGACCACGGCCCGCTCCTCGCCGATGAGGCGGTTGAACAGCGTCGACTTGCCCACGTTGGGCCGCCCCACGATGGCGACCGCGACGGCGGCGGCGTCGTCGGCCAGGCCCCCGTCGGGCATCGGCGGGGCGTCGGGCTCGTCGGGCGCCTCGGGCAGGGCCGCGACCACCGCGTCGAGGAGGTCACCGGTGCCGCGCCCGTGGAGGGCGCTCACGGGGTGGGGGTCGCCCAGTCCGAGGCGGAGCAGGTCCCACACCAGGTGGTCCCGGCTCTCGCCGTCGACCTTGTTGGCCACCACCAGGACCGGCGCGTCGGCCCCCCGCAGGACCCTCGCCACCCGGTCGTCGTCCTCGGTGGCCCCGGTGGTGGCGTCGACGACCAGCAGCACGGCGTCGGCCGCGGCGATGGCCTGCTCGCTCTGGCGGCTGACCTTCTCGTCGAGGTCGCTGCCCCGGGCCATCCAGCCGCCGGTGTCGACCAGGGTGAAGGCCCGGCCGTTCCACTCGGCCTCGACCTCCTTGCGGTCGCGGGTGACGCCGGGACGCTCCTCGACGATGGCCTCGCGACGTCCGATGATGCGGTTGACCAGGGTTGACTTGCCCACGTTCGGGCGCCCGACGATGGCCACGACGGGGAGGCCTGGGCGGGGCGTGCGCTCGGCGCGGGCGGCGGCCGCGGCGGCCGGGCTGAGGGGCTTGCGCTCGGCCGCGGTGGCGCGGACCGGCGGGCCGTGGTCGTCGGTGTCGGTCATGCCGGCACCGGGGTGCGCAGGGCGCGCCGCAGGGCGACGCCGTCGGTGGCCACCACCTCGACGGGGCGGGGCAGGTCGGCCGGGGTGGTGCCGTCGAGGAACCGGCCCCCGGACAGGCACACGTCGGGCAGCAGGTAGCGGTGGCCCTCGGGCTCGGCGGCCAGGGCCCGGGCCAGGTCCTCGCCCACCATCAGCCCGGCCACGGCGACGTTGCCGCCGAAGAAGCGGTTCTCGACGGTGACCGTGCGCACCGCGCCGTCGGCCACACCCGCCAGCAGCGGGTCCAGCACCCGGGCGCCGTAGGGGCTGGTGAGCACGCCCACCGGTGCGTCGGGCCGAGGGCGCAGGGCGACCGCCACCGGGGCCGAGGCGGTGGCGACCGGGCCGGCGTCGTCGCGGACCGCCCGGTAGCCCTCGGGCGGCGCGCCCAGGTCGCCGGCCGCCTCGTAGCGGGTGGCCCGGCCCGTCTCGGCCGCGTCGACCCAGGCGAAGAAGCCGTCGGCCGGGCCGGTGCCGGCGGCTCGGCGCCCGGGTCGGTCGACCCAGCCGGGACGTCCGGAGCGTCCACGGCGGGCAGGGTGGTGCCGGTGAACTCGGCCTCGAAGGTGCGGGCCATGCCCACGCCGTCCTCGTGCATGGCGAAGCCCTCGTAGGCGTCCGGGGCGGGGAAGGGCCGGTGGGCCAGCAGGTAGTACTCGTCGGCCGCGAACACCAGGCGCCGGCCCAGGGCCCGCCGGAACCGCTCCTGGGCGGCGTGCACGCTGTCGACCACCGCCTCCGCCTCGACCCGGGTGGTGGGCCGCATGCGGGGCTCGGGGTTGTGGCGGCTCACGCCGAGGGGCACGACGCAGAGCGACGCCAGCTCCGGGTACTGGTCGAGCACGCCGGCGAGGGTGTCGTCGAGCACGGCCCCGTCGTTGACGCCGGGGCAGCACACCACCTGGCCGTGGACCTCGACGCCGTGGTCGAGCAGGGCTCGCAGCCAGCGCAGGCTGGTGGCCCCCCGACGGTTGCGCAGCATCTCGGTGCGGACCTCGGGGTCGGTGGCGTGGATGCTCACGTTGAGGGGGCTGATGCCCTCGGTGACGACCCGCTCGAGGTCGGCCTCGGTGAACCGGGTGAGGGTGGTGAAGTTCCCGTACAGGAAGCACAGGCGGTAGTCGTCGTCCTTGAGGTACAGGCTCTTCCGCAGCCCCGGCGGCAGCTGGTAGATGAAGCAGAACTCGCAGTGGTTGTCGCACGTGCGGACCTGGTCGAACAGCGACGAGTGGACCTCGATGCCCAGGGCCTCCCCGGCCGCCTTGGCCACCTCGACGGTCAGCTCCAGGCCGCCCCGGCGCAGGTCGAGCACCGGGTCGGGCTCGTCGGTGAGCCAACGCCACTCGATGACGTCGCGGGGCGACTCGCCGTCGACCGACAGCACCTCGTCGTCGACGACGACGCCCGCCCGGTGGGCGGGCGAGTCGGGGACGACGGCGACGACGCGAGGGGCGGACATGACCGGTCGAGTCTACGGGCGCACCGGCTCCACCCCCCTGTCCGGACGCGCCCGGGCGGCTGACCCCTGCGTAGTGGTGAAGCCTGCCCGTCGCCGGCGACGGGCAGGCTTCACCGGTACGGGAGGGGGGCCGCAGGGAGCCGGGCACCCGTCGGTAGGCTCGGCCCCGTGGACGTGGACCGTGTGCTGCTGGCCGAGCCGCGGGGCTTCTGTGCCGGCGTGGAGATGGCCATCAAGGCCCTGGCCTGGATGGTCCGGGCCTTCGAGCCGCCGGTGTACTGCTACCACGAGATCGTCCACAACAAGCTGGTGGTCGACCGCTTCCGGGCCCAGGGCGTCGTCTTCGTCGACGACATCGCCGAGGTCCCCGCCGGGCGCCCGGTGATGCTGTCGGCCCACGGCTCGGCGCCGGAGGTGGTCGCCGCGGCCCGCGCCAGCGGCGGCTACGTGGTCGACGCCGTGTGCCCGCTCGTCACCAAGGTCCACCACGAGGTCAAGGTGCGGGCCGGCAAGGGCTACCAGATCGTCTACGTGGGCCACGAGGGCCACGAGGAGGCGGTCGGCACCATGGCCGTCGCCCCCGACGCCATCCACCGGGTCGAGAGCCGCCGAGGAGGTCGGCCGCCCTCCCCGAGTTCGACCAGCCCGTGGCCATGCTGGCCCAGACCACCCTCAGCCACCGGGACTGGTCGGGCCTGCGCGACGCCGCCGTGGAACGCTTCCCGTCGATGTGGGTCCCGGGCCGGAGCGACCTCTGCTTCGCCACCACCAACCGCCAGTCGGCCCTGCTGGAGATGGCGCCCCACTGCGACGCCATCGTGGTGATCGGGTCGTCCAACTCCTCCAACACCATGGCCCTGGCCAAGCTGGCCGAGGAGGGCGGCTGCCCTCGCGTCTTCCGGGTCAACACCGCCGAGGAGCTCCCCGACGACCTCACCGGCACCGTGGGCGTCACCGCCGGGGCGTCCGCCTACGAGGAGCTCATCGACACCGTGCTCGCCCGCCTGGGCGTCACCAAGGAGGAGGCCGAGCCGGTCCGGGTGACCGAGGAGGACGAGTACTTCCCACCGCCGCGCAACCTGCGCGACCTGGTGGCGGCCATCGACGTCGTGGCCACCCTCACCGTCGGCGGGTCGCTGCCCGACCGGCCCCCGGCCGACGACCGCGGCCTGCCGGCCAGCGACGTCCTGGCCGCCCTGTAGGCGGTCCCCGCCACCGCCCGGCGGCCCCGGCAGGGATCGGCCCGGGGGGAGCGAACCCTGGGGTGTGACCGCGACGTCCGCCGCCACCCCCGCCGCCACGGCCCGTTCCGCCCCCGAGGGCGCCGACGACACCGAGGCCCCACCGGCCCACCGCGCCACGGTCGCCGCGGGGGATGGCGGTGCGGGTGGGTCCGGTCCCGACCGCTCCTGGTGGAGGGACCTGGTGGCCCGCGTGCCCACCGAGGAGGTGCCGGCGCTGGCCACCGGGATGGCCCTCCTGGGGTTGGTCGCGCTCGTGGCCCTCGGTCGGACCACCCCCACCACCGGCCTGACCCTGGCCGTGGTCGTCATCGGGCTGCGGACCGTGGTCGACGCCCGCTCCGGGGCCATGCCCACCGGCCTGGTCGCCCTGGGGACCGCCCTGGCCCTCCTCCTCGCCGCCTGCTGGTGGGCCGGCACCGACCTCGACGAGCGCCCGGAGTGGACCACCGAGCGTCCCACGGAGGCCCTGGCCGCGTACGAGGTGGCGGCCGGCAACCTCACCATCGACCTGACCGAGAGCCCGCGACCGGTCGGTGTGCGGGCCGAGGTCGGCGCCGGCCGGGTGGTGGTCAGGGTCCCCGACGCCGACGTGCGGGCCGGCCGGGTGCTGGTCCGGGCCCGGGTGGCCGGGGGGTGGGCCGACGTCCCGGTGCCCCGGGCCGACCCCATCCGCCCCATCGGCCGCGACGCCGGCGCCGCCGTCCTCGACGAGGTGGCCACCCGACCCGCCGCCGAGCCCACCGTCGTGGTCGAGGTGGCGGTGGGCGTGGGCAGCGTGAAGGTCGACCGTGTCCGCTGACCCCCGCCGGGGCTGGACGCGGGGCTGGGATCTGAAGGGGGCCACCGCCGGCCTGGTCCTGATCGGTGCCGGACTGGCCCTGCTGGGCGGCGACGACGCCCTCGACGCCTTCCCCCGGCTCGCCGTCGTCGGCGTGGTGGCCTGCGCCGTGCTGGCCTTCGCCCTGGCCCAGGTGGACGGCGGTGCGGGCGACGCCCTCAGCCGGGCCCGCACCCGGCTCCGCATGGGACGGCGCGGCCTGGGCTGACGGCCCCCGCGAGGCTCAGCGCCGGTTCGGGGTGCCGGCCCGCTTCTGGGCCTCGTCGAAGAGCACCTGGAGGCGCTCGTGGAGCAGGGCGGTCTGGCTGCGCACGGCGGCCCGCCGGGCCTTGGCCCCCTCGATCTCGACGGCCTCGATCGGCTCGCCGATCACCACCACCACCTTGCGGGGCCGCACCATCCGGGCCCCCTTGGGCATGGCCCGCTGGGAGCCGCCGATGCCGACGGGCACGATGGGTGCTCCGGTGCGGGCCTGGACGAAGGCCGGGCCGTCGAAGAGCTCCTGGACCTCGGGGCCCTCCTGGCGGGTCCCCTCCGGGAACATCACCAGGGGCTCGCCCACCTCGATCACGGTCTGGCAGGCCCGCAGCGCCTCGCGGTCGGCCGTGCCCCGCGCCACGGGGATGCCCCCGAGGGCCGACCACAGGGGGCCGAACCCCGGCTTCCAGAGGGTGTCCTTGCCCAGGAAGCGCTGGCGCCGCCGGGCACAGCCCGACGCCAGCAGGAAGTCGATGTTGGAGCGGTGGACCGGGGCCAGCACGAAGGGGCGGTCGGTGGGGACCTGCTCCAGGCCGGCGTAGTCGACCCGCAGCCAGAGGCGGGCGAAGCCGACCAGCGCGGCCCGCACGAAGCCGTAGAGGCCCTTCTCGAACCGGGTGGGCGGCTCCAGGCGCACCGTGACCCCGCTGCGGCGCTCGGCCCGCCTCAGCTCGGCCGGGCGGGCGGCGCCGCCGGCCTCGGGGCCGTCGTCGGGGCTCACGACGGGACCATGGCCACCAGGGCCTCGACCACCTCGTCGACGCTGAGGTCACTGGTGTCGACGACGAGGGCACCGTCGGCCTCGGCCAGCGGCGACGCCTCCCGGCCCTGGTCGAGGGCGTCGCGCCGGGCCAGGTCGCTGGCGACCGTCTCGTAGGAGAGGTCCGAGACCTCCTTGGAGCGGCGCTCGGCCCGGACCTCGGGCCGCGCCGTCAGGTACACCTTGAGCTCGGCGTCGGGGAACACCACGGTGCCGATGTCGCGCCCCTCGAGGACACCCCCGCCCCGCTCGGTGGCCCACTCCCGCTGGCGCCTGACCATCTCGGTGCGGACCTCGGGGTTGGCCGCCACCAGCGACACCGCCCGGGTGACCTCGGGGCCGCGGATCTCGATGGTGGCGTCCACGTCGTCGACGGTCACCTTGCCGTCGGCCACCGTCATCTCCACGTCGCGCACGATGCGGGCCACGTCGTCGTGGTCGCTGGGGTCGAGGCCCCGGCGCAGGGCGGCGAAGGCGACGCCCCTGTACATGGCCCCGGTGTCGAGGTACTCCAGGCCCAGGCGGGTGGCGAGCCGCTTGGCGATGGTGGACTTGCCCGACCCCGCCGGTCCGTCGATGGCGATGACCCTCACGGCGGGCAACCTAGCGCCCGGGCCGATCAGGTCCGGAGGGCGTCGAGGGCGGCGAAGAAGCCCGGGAAGGTCTTGGCCACGCAGCCCGGGTCCCGCACCGCCACCCCCTCGACCACCAGCCCGAGCAGGGCGAACGACATCGCCATCCGGTGGTCGTCGTAGGTCGAGAAGGTGGCGCCGTGGGGTCCGGCGCCGCCGGGGCGGACGACGAAGCCGTCGTCGGTCTCCGCCGCGTCGACCCCGCAGCGGCGCAGCTCGGCCACCGGGGCCGCGATCCGGTCGGTCTCCTTGCCCCGGATGAACCCGACGCCGGTGACCTCCACCGGGTCGTCGGCCAGGGCGGCCAGCACGGCCACGGTCGGGGCCATGTCGCTGAAGGCGGTGAGGTCGAAGGTGCCGCCCCGGAGGTGCACGCGCCCGTCGGGACCGGGCCGGGGGCCGGTGACCTCGGTGCCGGCCGCGTCGCGCTGCACCGTCGCCCCCATGGCCGCCAGCACGTCGACCAGGGCGGCGTCGGCCTGGAGGGCGGCCGGTGGCAGGCGCGGCACCCGCACCCGGCCCCCCGTGAGGGTGGCCGCGGCCAGGAGGTAGCCCGCGGTGGCGGCATCGGGCTCGACCACGTAGCCGGCCGCCCGGTAGCCACCGCCGGGCACCAGGAGGGCCCCGTCGGGGGCATCGGCCACGGCCACGCCGAAGGCGGCCATCACCGCCCGCGTCATGTCGACGTAGGGCGCCGACACCAGCCGCTCGGTGCTGCGGCGCACCTCGAGCCCGCCGGGGAGGGCGCCACCGGCCAGCAGCAGGCCGGACACGAACTGGCTCGACGTGGTGCCCGGCACCGCGACCGCGCCGGCGGTGGGCGGCCCGGTGACCGTGACCGGCAGGTGCCCGGCCTCGCCCTCCTCGGCCACCACCACACCGAGGTCCCGCAGGGCGTCGAGCAGGTCGCCCATGGGCCGGGCCCGCATGGGCGGGGCCGCGTCGATCCGCACCGGCGCGCCGGCCAGGGCCGCCACCGGGGTCACGAAGCGGGAGGTGGTGCCCGACAGGCGGGTGAACACCTCGGCCGGGCCGCGGGGGTGGCCGGCCAGACCGGTCACCGTGATGTGGGCCCCGCCCTCGTCGACGTCCACCCCGGCCCCCAGGGCCCGCAGGCACCCGGCCATGGCCTCGGTGTCGTCGGACAGCCCGGCGCCGGCCAGCTCGCTCGTGCCCTCGGCCAGGGCCGCGGCCACGAGGGCCCGGTTGGTGATGCTGCGCCCGCCGGGGACGGTGGCGGTGGTGTCGGGCGGGGCGGCCAGGGGCCGGACCGGGCAGGGGTCGGGCAGGTCCCGGGGGTCGGGCGGCACGACCCGTCAGCTCGGGAGGTCGTCGCGGAGGCCGCGGGCCCCTTCGAGGTACACGTGGTGGAGCTGGTCGCGGGCCTTCTCGGTGGTCAGGTGGACCAGCACCCGGATGCACATCGGGGTGCCGCCCTCGATGCTGAGCTCGCGGGCACAGATGAGGGGCACGTCGCCCAGGCCCCGTGCCCGGGCTGCGGTGGCCGGGAAGGTGCTGACCACGTCCTCGGTCGCGGTGAAGAGGATGCTGATGAGGTCGTCGTGGTCGACGTCGTTGCGCGCCATCAGCGTGTCGAGCAGGTCGAGGACCCGGTCGCGGATGTGCTCAGGGGTGTCGACGTCGACGGTCGTGGCGCCCCGGAGGGCTCGCACCGCAGGGGCCATGGCCGGGGACCCTACCGCCGCCGTCCCTGCCGCCCCGTCGATCCCGTCGCCGCGTGCGGGTCGGGCCGGGGCGTCGGTGCGCTCAGGGGTCCGACGGGCCGTGGTCGGCGACGGCGCGCTCGAGGGCCCGCACCTCGTCGGTGGTCAGGGGGCGCCAGGCGCCGGGCGCCAGACCAGGGTCGGTGAGCTCGGCCAGGCGGGTGCGGACGAGGCGGCGGACCGGGTGGCCCACCGCCTCGCACATGCGCCGGACCTGGCGGTTGCGGCCCTCGTGGACCACCAGGCGCAGCAGCGAGGGGCCGACCCGCCCGACGGTGGCCGGGGCGGTGGGGCCGTCGTCGAGCTCGACCCCCTCGCGGAGGCGGCGCAGCGCGCCCCGGCTGGGCTCGCCCTCGACCTCGGCCAGGTACTCCTTCTCGATGCCGAAGGACGGGTGGGTGATGCGGTGGGCCAGGTCGCCGTCGTTGGTGAGCAGCAGGAGGCCCTCGGTGTCCATGTCGAGGCGGCCCACGGGGAACACCCGGGGCGCGGGCGGCACCAGGTCGACCACCACGGGCCGGCCCTGGGGGTCCTCGGCCGTCGTCACCACGCCGGTCGGCTTGTTGAGCAGGTAGTGGACGAGGTCGGGGCGGATGCCGATGGGCACCTCGTCGACCTCGACGCGGGCCACCTCCGGGTCGACCCGGTCGCCCAGGGTGGCCTCCACCCCGTCGACGCTGACCCGCCCGTCGGCGATCAGCTCCTCGCAGGTCCGGCGGCTGCCCAGTCCGGCGCGGGCCAGGACCTTCTGGAGCCGGACCTCGCCCTCAGCGGGGCCCGTCACCCGCGCCGCCCTCGTCGTCGTGGGCCTCGTCGTCGCGGGCCCCGTCGTCGCGGGCCTCGTCGTCGCGGGCCCCGTCGTCGCGAGCGTCGTCGGCGGCGGGCGCGTCGTCGGGGTCGAGGCGCAGGCTGGTCTCCAGGGCCTCCACGACGCCGGCGTCGGGCACGAACGAGGCGATGGGTGGCAGGTCGTCGATCGAGTCGACGCCGAGGCGCTCCAGGAACAGCGGCGTGGTGCCGTAGAGGACGGCCTGGCCCGGCCCCTGGTCGCGGGCCACCTCGCCGACCAGGCCGCGGTGCACGAGGGTCCGGACCACGCCGTCGACGTTGACCCCGCGGATGGAGGCGATCTGCGCCCGCGACAGGGGCTGCTTGTAGGCCACGATGGCCAGGGTCTCGAGGGCGGCGCTGGAGAGCCGGGCGGACTGGCCCTCGAGCACGTAGCGCTCGACGTAGGGGGCGGCCTCGGGGTGGCTCTGGAACCGGTAGCCGCCGGCCACCCGGGCCAGGACGAAGCCCCGCTGCTCGGCCTCGTAGGAGGCGGCCAGGGCCGTGCAGGCAGCCTCGACCCGCTCGATCGACACCTCCAGCAGCTGGGCCAGCATCTGGGGCTCCACCGGGTCGGCCGCGACCATCACGATGGCCTCCAGGGCCCGACGGGACTCGGTGGACAGACCGGTGACGCCGTCGAGGGCCTCGGGGCCCGACCCCTCCGGGTCCGGGCCGGTGGGGGCGTCGTCGGCCATCAGCCCTCGTAGCGGTCGATGCCGCCCAGGGCACCGGCCAGCACGCCCTCGGCCTCGACCTCGGCCCCGTCCGGGCCCACCCACGTGATGCGGATGTCACCGAAGCGCTCGCCCTGGTCGAGGTCGACCAGGCCCTGCTTGCACAGCTCGAGGACGGCGAGGAAGCGGACCACGACCTCGATGCGGTCGACCAGGGAGGCGGTGAGGGCGCGGAAGCCGATGCGGCCGACCCGGGGCAGCTCGTCGACCAGCTCGGCCACCGCGTCGGCCACCGACACGCCGATGGGCGCCACGTGGTCGAGGTCGACCCGGGGCTCGGGGCGGGGGGCGGTGGCCCGGAGGAAGGCGGCCCGCAGGTCGGCGGGGGTGACGCCCTCCATGACGTCGGGGGTGAGGTCGAGGAAGGCGTCCTCGGGACCGGCCCGCCGGGCCCACGACCGGGCGGCCACGTCGGCCAGCCCGGCGAGGACGTGGGAGGCGTCCTTGAAGGTCTTGCACTCGAGGAGGCGGGCCAGGAGCAGGTCGCGCTCCTCCCACAGGGCCAGCTCGTCGTCGAGGTCGACGTCGGCGTCGCCGGGCAGCAGGCGACGGGCCTTGAGCTCGACGAGGGTGGCCGCGATGAGGAGGAACTCGGTGGCGATGTCGAGGTCGAGGCCCTCCAGGCGCTCCAGCTCGACCAGGTAGGCCTCGACCACCGCGGAGAGCGACACGTCGTAGAGCTCGACCTGCTCGCGGAGGATCAGGTGCAGCAGCAGGTCGAACGGGCCGTCGTAGACGGGGGTCTGCACCTGGTACGCCACGCCGAGAGCATATGACACGCGTGTGGTTTGGGCGACACCGCCCCTCCTCGGCCCGATCGGGTGCGGTCCGGGGACGGGGACGCTCCTACCATCGCCGCCCATGGCCCGCGTGTTCTCCGGCATCCAGCCGACCGGCGACGTCCACCTCGGCAACCTGCTCGGGGCCCTGGTGCGCTGGGCCGACGACCAGCACCGGGCCGAGAGCATCTACTGCGTGGTCGACCTCCACGCCCTCACCCTGCCCCAGGACCCCGAGGAGCTCCGGGCCGGCACCCTGCGCATGGCCCAGCTGCTCCTCGCCGTCGGCCTCGACCCCGACGTCTGCACCCTCTTCGTCCAGAGCCACGTGCCCGAGCACACCGGGCTGGCGTGGCTGATGGAGTGCACCGCCGCCTACGGCGAGCTCAGCCGCATGACCCAGTTCAAGGACAAGTCGGGCCGGGCCGGCTTCGTCTCGGGCGGGCTGTTCACCTACCCCGCCCTCATGGCCGCCGACATCCTCCTCTACGACACCGACGAGGTGCCGGTCGGCGACGACCAGCGCCAGCACGTGGAGCTCACCCGCGACCTGGCCGAGCGCTTCAACGCCCGTCACGGCCCCACCTTCACCGTGCCCCGGGCGACCTTCCCCCCCGCCGGGGCCCGGGTCATGGACCTCCAGGACCCCACCTCGAAGATGTCCAAGTCGGCCGACGCCTCCACCGGCACGATCCTCGTCCTCGACGACCCGAAGGTGGTGGAGCGCAAGATCAAGCGGGCCGTCACCGACGGCGAGAGCGAGGTCCGCTTCGACGTCGAGGCCAAGCCGGGGGTGTCCAACCTGCTGTCCATCCTGGGGGCGGCCACGGGCCGGACACCCGAGGAGGCGGCCCGGGGCTACAGCCAGTACGGCCCGCTCAAGGCCGACACGGCTGCGGCCGTGGTGGAGCGCCTGGCCCCGATCCAGGCCCGCTACGCCGAGCTGGCCGCCGACCCGGCCGAGACCGGGCGCCTCCTCGCCCGCGGGCGCGGAGAAGGCCCGCACCACCGCAGCCGCCACCCTGGCCCGGGCCCAGGCCGCCCTCGGGCTGGTCGTGCCGGGCTGATGGACGCGGTCGTCGGCGCCCTCCAGGGCCAGCTCGACGAGCTGGAGGCGCTGCTCGCCCCCCTGGACGACGAGGCCTGGCACCGACCCTCGGCCTGTCCCGGGTGGGACATCAGCGACGTCGTCCTCCACCTGGCCCAGACCAACGAGCTGGCCGCGGCGTCGGCCCGGGGTGACCTGGAGCGGGTCGCCGACGGCTGGGGCCGGGCCGAGGGGGCCACCGTCGATGATGCCGCCGGCGACGCCGTGGCCGGGGCGAGGGGGGCGTCTCCGACCGAGGTCCACGCCCGCTGGACGGCGAGCGCCACGGCCATGGTCGCCGCCTTCGCCGCCTGCCGACCCGACCAGCGGGTCCCGTGGGTGGTGGGCGAGATGGCCGCCCGCACCCTCGCCACCACCCGGGTGGCCGAGACCTGGATCCACACCCAGGACGTGGCCGCCGGCCTCGACGTCGAGGTCCCCGGCACCGACCGCCTGTGGCACGTGGCCCGCCTGGTGCACCGGACCCTCCCCTACGCCTTCGCCCGGGGCGGCCAGGACCCGCCCGGCCCCGTGCGGTTCGCCCTCGACGGCCCCGGCGGCGACACGTGGACCTTCGGCCCCGACGACGCCCCGACGTTCGTCACCGGCCCCGCCGTCGACCTCTGCCACGTCGCCGGCCAGCGCGCCACCGCCGCCGCCACCGCCCTCGCGGCCGAGGGCCCCGACGCCGAGTCCGTCCTCCGCCTCGTCCGCACCTTCGCCTGAGGGTCTTCGTCGTCACCCGGTCGCTGGCGCTCCCTCCGTTCCGACGAGCCGAAGGAGCTCGCTGCGCTCGCACCGAGGGATCCCAGCGGACGGGGCTCGTCCCTCGCGCCCGTCCGCTTCGTGCGGGGGAGACCCCCGCGCCCCAGCGGCTGCGCCGGGCAGCAGGACGTCGCGGAGGACTCATCCGTCGTCCGACCGGAGGTCTCTGCGGACCCCCCAGCGTGGTGGCCGGCTCTGCCGCTGGGGGTCTGGGGGCCGAGCCCCCAGGGAAGGGGAGCCGGTCCAGCTCGCTGGTCGGCGACCTGGGTCCGAGCGAAGCGAGGGCGACCAGCTCGAGCGAAGAGCTTGCTCTGAGCTCGAGACCTACGCGTCGTCCGCCTGGCGGAGGGCGGCGGCGGCGCGGGCGTCGGTGGTGCGGTCCTCGGGGGGCCAGGAGTGCTCCCGCACGAGGGCGACGGTGACCGGGTCGCTGCCGGCCAGGGCGAGCATGTCGGCACCGAGCGCCTCGTGCTGGGCGTAGAGGCCGACGCGCCGGGTGAAGCCCTGGGTCTCGGCCCAGGCATCGGCGGTGTCGGCCCCGGCGACCCGGATCGACAGCGTGGCGACCACCCGGCCGTAGGTGCCCAGGTGCGAGGCCAGCTTGCCCACGTCGTGGAGGAGGGCGGCGGCCAGCACGGGACGGGTGGCGTCGTCGCCCAGGTCGCCGTCGACCCGCCGGGCCACGGCGAGGAGGTGGCGCTGGTCGGCGCCGCCCAGCCGCTCCCAGAGCTCGACCTCGCCGGGGACCAGGCGGGCCCGGGCCCAGGGCTGGTCGTCGGGGCCCGGTCGGCGCCGCGACAGCGAGCCGAGGAAGCGCCGGACCAGGTGCCCGGCGCTCACCCCTCGCTGTGGTCCATGCAGCGGCGGGCGGTGGGGAAGGCCTCCAGCCGAGCCGGGGCGATGGGCGCCTCGTCGACCTCGCAGAGGCCGTAGGTGCCCTCGTCCATGCGGGTCAGGGCGTCCTGCACCCGCTCCAGCTGCTCCTCGAGGGAGTCGGTGAGGGTGCGGTGCTCGCCCTGCTCGGCCGCGACCTGGGCCGAGTCGGCGAAGTTCTCGTCGAAGGCGTCGCTGGCCATCTCCCGGACCTGGGTCTGGAGGCGGTCGCGCTCCTCCTCGAGGGTCTGGCGCAGCGAGGCGAGGGTCTCGGGGGTCAGCATCAGACAAGGCTACCGCCCGCTGCGGGCGGAGGAGCCCCCGGTCAGCCCCGGGCCCGGGGGTGGGCGTCGCGGTACACGCTCCAGAGGCGGTCGGCCGACACCAGCGTGTAGATCTGGGTGGTGCTGATGGACGCGTGGCCCAGCAGCTCCTGCACGGCGCGGACGTCGGCACCGTGGTCGAGCATGTGGGTGGCGCAGGAGTGGCGCAGGACGTGGGGCGTGAGCCGGTCGCCGAGGCCGGCGGCCTCCCCGTGCTTGCGGACCACCCCCCACGCGCCCTGCCGGCTGAGGCGACCGCCCCGCCGGTTGAGCAGGAGGGCGTCGGCGTCGCCCCGCCGGGCCCACCGGTCGGGCACGAGGGTCGGGCGGCCCCCCGCCGCCAGCCACCGGTCGACGGCGGCCATGGCCAGGCGCCCCACGGGCACGATCCGCTCCCGGGCGCCCTTGCCGAAGGCGCGCAGCAGGGCCGACTCGCGGTCGACGTCGGCCACCGACAGCCCCACCAGCTCGGAGATGCGCAGACCGGTGCCGTAGAGCAGCTCGAGGATGGCCCGGTCCCGGCGAGCCATGGCGTCGTCGCCCACCACGGCGTCGAGGAGGGCGCCGACCTCGTCCTCGGTCAGGGCCCGGGGCACCCCTCGCGGCACGCGGGGCAGGGCCACCTGGGCCGAGGGGTCGACCGGGGCCGCCCCCTCCCGGGCCAGGAACCGGTGCAGGGCCCGCACCGAGACGAGGGCCCGCTTCACCGACGAGGGCGCCCGGCCCTGGGCCCGGAGGTGGGCGACGTAGGCGGTGATGTCCTCCTCCCCCACCCCCTCCAGCGCCGCGCCCCGCTCCCGCAGCCAGGTGCAGTAGCGCCGGAGGTCGCCGCGGTAGGCCGTGAGGGTGGTGGGTGAGCGGCCCTTCTCGACCCGCAGCCAGCTGAGCAGCTCCTCGACCTCGAGCGGCAGGGGGGCCTGGTCGACCGCGGGGTCGGCCTCGCGCTCGGCCCCGGTCACCGCACCCCGAGGTGCTCGCGGGCGGCCAGCAGGCCGATGAGGGTCTTGGCGTCGGTGAGGGTGCCGTCGGCGATGGCGGCGGGCACGGCCCGCAGCGACATCTCCTCGATGGTCATGTGGGCCTCCTCCGGGCCCTGCCGGTCGGTGGCCACCTCGGTGAGGCCGGTGGCCAGGTAGAGGTGCTCGTGGCAGTCGGTGAGCCCGGCCGAGGGGTGGACCCGGGCCAGCAGCTCGAGGTGGGCGGCCTGGCGCCCGACCTCCTCCACCAGCTCGCGGCGGACGGTGACCTCGGGGTCGTCCTCGCCCTCCACGTCGCAGAGCCCGGCGGGGATCTCGAGCATCCACGCGTCGACCGGTCCCCGGTACTGGCGCACGAGCAGCACCGTCTCGCCGTCGTCGAGGACGGGCACCGCCGCCACCACCGCCATGTCGCGGACCACGTCGCGGGTGAACTCGGTGCCGTCGGGCGCGGCGAAGCGGCCGCGGGCGACGGTGATGCGGTGGAGGCGGGCGACCTCCTCGTCGCCCAGGTGGCGGAACCCGCCCGTCGCCTCGGCCACCGGGTCGCCTGCCGTCAGGGCCGGGTCGGCGGGGTGGCGCCGGCGGTGACGTCGACCGCAGGCTCGTCGTCGACCCCGTCATCGGCCCCGTCGATCTCGCGGGCGTCGAACAGGTGCGGGTTGCGGGACTCGGCCCGCCGCAGGGCGGCCGCCACCAGCTCCCGGAAGAGCGGGGCCGGGCGGTCGGGCCGGCTCTTGAGCTCGGGGTGGGCCTGGGTGGCGATCCAGTACGGGTGGTCGTCGAGCTCGATGAACTCCACCAGCCGGTGGTCCGGCGACGTGCCCGACAGGCGCAGGGCCGAACCGTCGAAGTGGTGGCGGAGCCGAGAGTTGAACTCGTAGCGGTGGCGGTGGCGCTCGGAGACGACGGTCCGGCCGTAGATCTCGGCCACCCGGGAGCCCGGCTCCAGCTCGGCCACGTAGGCGCCGAGGCGCATGGTGCCGCCCTTCTCGGTGACGCTCTGCTGCTCGTCCATGAGGTCGATGACCGGGTACGGCGTGGCCGGGTCGAACTCGCTGCTGTTGGCGCCGGCCAGGCCCAGCACGTTGCGGGCGAAGTCGACCACCATCATCTGGAGCCCGAGGCACAGGCCCAGGCAGGGCAGGCCGTTCTCCCGGGCGTAGCCCGCGGCCGCGATCTTGCCCGCGCTCCCCCGCTCCCCGAAGCCGCCGGGGATCACCATGCCGTCGAGGTCGGCGAGGCGGCTGCTGGCCAGCAGGCCCTCGACCTCCTCGGCCTGGATGAGGTCGATCTGGATGCGGGCGCCGTGGTGGAACCCGCCGTGGCGGGTCGCCTCGACCACCGACAGGTAGGCGTCGGGGAGGCTGACGTACTTGCCGATCACCCCGATGCGGACAGTGCGCTCGGCCGCCTCGATCCGGTGCACCAGCCGCTGCCAGGGCCGCAGGTCGGGGTCGCCGGCGTCGAGGCGCAGCACGTTGCAGACCTCGGTGTCGAAGCCCTCGTCGTGGAGGATCAGGGGCACCTCGTAGAGGTTGTCGGCGTCGGCCGCGTTGACCACGCCGCTGGGCTGCACGTCGCACAGCGAGGAGATCTTCTCCTTGAGGGCCACCGAGATGGGCGACTCGCTGCGGCACACGATGACGTCGGGCTGGATGCCCCGGCTCCGCAGCTCGGTGACCGAGTGCTGGGTGGGCTTGGTCTTCTGCTCGCTCGAGGGCCCGATGAACGGGACCAGGGTGACGTGGATGTAGCAGACGTTGTCGCGCCCGACGTCGAGGCGGAACTGCCGGATGGCCTCGAGGAAGGGCAGGATCTCGATGTCGCCGACGGTGCCGCCGATCTCGGTGATCACCACGTCGACGTCGTCGGTGGCCAGGCTGCGGATGCGGCGCTTGATCTCGTCGGTGATGTGGGGGATCACCTGCACCGTGCGCCCGAGGTAGTCGCCCCGCCGCTCCTGGGCCAGCACCGTCGAGTAGATCGAGCCGGTGGTGGCGTTGGACGCCCGGGACAGGTTCTCGTCGATGAACCGCTCGTAGTGGCCCAGGTCGAGGTCGGTCTCGCCGCCGTCGTCGGTGACGAACACCTCGCCGTGCTCGAAGGGGTTCATGGTGCCGGGGTCGACGTTGATGTACGGGTCGAGCTTCTGCATGGTGACCCGCAGGCCGCGGGCCTTGAGCAGCCGCCCCAGCGACGACGCGCTGATGCCCTTGCCCAACGACGAGGCGACGCCGCCGGTGACGAAGACGTGCTTGGTCATCGGCACCCACCTCCCGTCCCGTGCTCGGCGGGCCGGAGGCCCGGGGCGGGTGTCGGGGAGGGGGGATCCGTGACGACCACGGGAGCGCACCCTACCCCGGTCGCGCCCCGACCCGGACGGATGCCTCCCCGGCCGGTGCATCGGGTCCGCTCAGGACCCGTCCGCGTCCGGCGCCTCGTCCGCCAGGTCGTCGTCGGTGCGGCGGCCGAGGGCGTCGAGGGACCGCAGGACGGGCGTGGCCCCGATGACCGCGCTGAACGACACCCGCTCGCTCGCCACGTTGAGGATCGCCACCACGACGAGGGCGACGACGCGGGCCGGTCCCCCCGCCTGGGCGACGAAGGCCCAGCCCAGGGCGGCACCGAGCACGTTGGCGCCGGCGTCGCCCAGCATCACCTGGGCCCGCAGGTCGGGCAGGAGCAGGGCGGCGGTGGCGCCCAGGACCACGGCCACACCGACCGAGGAGGGGGACCCGAGGTGGGTGAGGACGAGGGCGAGCCCCAGCACCAGGGTCACCTTGGCCAGCCGCCCGGGGGCCCGGTCGAGCAGGTTGCCCAGGTTGGCGGCCAGGGCGATGAGGGCGCCGTCGACCAGCAGCCACGGGAGCGGGTCCTCCAGGCGCACCGGCGCCACCACCAGGGCGACGAGGGCCCCGCCCACCAGCTTGACCGCCCCGGTGGTGAGCTGGCCCCGCGCCAGGGCCGAGACGTGGCCCCGGAAGCCCTTGGCGTCACCGCTCTCCAGCAGGTCGTCGAGCAGGCCCAGGAAGCCGAAGCCGACGACCGCCACCAGCAGCGGGCCGGGGACGACGGGTGTCGTGGGGGTGGTGCGGATGGCCGCCGCGAACGAGTCGCCGGCGGCGACGAGCACGACGGCGAGGACGATCACGATGCCCCCGCCCACCGGCACCACCCGGCCCGCCATGTTGAGCCGGCGCAGGGCGGGCACGGCCAGCACGTCCTGGAGGGCGACCCACAGGCCGAATCCGGAGGCCAGTCCCAGCACCCCGGCGATCAGCGCGGCCACGGTCGCTCCGCCGCCGTCGCGCCGGTCGGACCGGCCCCCGCACCCACGGGCTCCGGTGCCGGCACGGGATCCGGGCGCCCGGGCTCCCCGGGAGGGGGCACCGGTCCCCTCCGGCCCCGGACCGGCTCCATGGCCGCGACCACGAGGACGGCGGGCACGAAGATCAGCACCATGGCGGTGACGACCACGCCGGAGTCGTTGAGCAGCCAGCCCAGGACCCCTGCGGCGAGGGCACCGAGGACCCCGATGCGGGTGCCGGGCCCGAGGGGGGCCCGCTCGCGCAGCCAGCGGCTGCGGGCCACGGCCAGGGCCAGGCCGACGGCCAGGGGCAGCACCGTCCACGTCCACGCCGACTGGGTGAACATGCGGGTGTTGGCCGCCCACCGCCGGCCCACCGCGGTGCCCAGGTTCCCGTCGGCCACCGTCTCGGTCACGAAGCGGGCCAGGTGGGTCTGGGCCTCGTCGGGTCGCATGAGGTCGAGGCCGAGCACCACGGCGAAGCCGAGCACGGTGAGGGCGGCCGCGACCACGAGGGACCGGGGCCGGAGCCGCCGGCCCGACAGGGCGAAGAGGGTGAGGCCGAACACGGGGACGAGCGTCAGGATCCCGCCCACGTCGGCGCCCATCCACGGGGCCACGTCGGCCGCCACGACCACGGCCAGCGCCGCCCCCCCGGTGACCAGGGCCTCCCGTCGACGCGGGGCGGCGTCGACGTGGATCCCGACGGCCACCAGCGAGGTGGCCGCCAGCACCGCGAAGCCCACGTTGCCCAGCCCGTTGAACCGATAGGTCGTGTGCGGGGCGGTGCCCAGCACGCTCGCGACCTGGAGGTGGCCGCCGGTGGCCAGGTCGGCGACGATCAACCCCGCGGTGGCCGCGCACACCGCGGCGAGGGGGGCGAGGGGGTGGCCGCGCAGGCGCGACGCCAGCCACGCCACCGCCGCCGCGACCGGCCAGGGGGCGAGGTGGGTCCAGGGCCCGAGGGTCATGAGCACCGGCACCAGCCGGATGAGGTAGGTCGCGAGGGGCCAGGACACCCCGACCAGCGCCAGCCCCCGCACCACCGGCACGGCCCCGGGCCGCAGCCGCCCCGTGGCCAGCAGCGTCCAGGCCACGATCTGGAGCAGGGCCAGGGCGACGATGAAGGTGATGGTCATGCGGAAGTAGTCCGCCTCGCGCCCCCGGGCCACGTCGTCGAGCTGCTCCAGGCGGTCGCGGTCCACGGCCCCGTCCCGCAGGCGGAGGGCCTGGCCGGCCATCCCCGGCGGGCGCTCCACGCCGAGCACGTCGAGCACGGTGGGCCCGATGTCGGTGAGGGTGACGAGGTCCGGGCGCCGGGCGGTGGGCGAGCTCAGGCGGTGGCCGTCGACCCCGGCGCCCCATGCGACGGTGGCGGTGAGGGCCCACTCGTCATCGGGCGGCGTGACGCCCACGACCAGCAGGAGGGTGTCGTCGGGCAGGTCCCGGGCCACGGCGGCCAGGACCTCGTCGGTGGCGGCCAGGCCCGCCTCGGTGGCGGTGAGGTCGCCGAAGGAGGGGTCGGCGGGGGTGACCCCCGGCGCGGTGAGCCCCGGGTCGACGACCACCACGTCGTCGCGGTCGAGCCCGTCGGCGACGGCGTCGGCCACCCGTCCGGGATCGCCCTGGCCCAGGGCAGCGGCGTCGACCACGCCGCCGTCGACGCGACCCCCGGTGTTGGCCAGGGCCAGGGCGGCGCCGGTGGCCCCGGTGGGGTCCCCCGGCGCGGCGAGGGTGCCCGGGCTCACCACCGCGGTGCTGCGGCCGGCGATGGCGAGCGACGTGCCCACCGCGCCGGGGTCGCTGGTGAGGTAGCGCCCGGCAGCGGCGCGGGTCTCGGCCATGTGGGGGACGTCGACGGGCCCGCCCTGGCCGCCCACCGCCTCGGCCGCCGCCTCCACCGCATCCACCCGCACGCCGGCCGACAGCGTGGCGTAGGCGGCCCAGGGCCGGGGCGTGTCGCCGCCGGTGCGCACGTTCGTCGCCGCCAGCGCCCCCTCGTCGGCCATGTGGTCCAGCTGCGGCATGCGGTCGAGCTCGTCGAACCCCAGGCCCGGGACGCCGAAGACCACCACCCGGTCGACGTCGGCCTGGGCGAGGGGGCGACCCACGTCGGTGCCGGGCGCGGTGAGCAGCGACCCGAGCACGATGACCAGGGCGATGCCGACGACGAGGCCGAGGCGCGTGCTGCGGCGGGTCAGGCGGGGCCACAGGGCGCGGGCGATGTCGCGGCCCTGGCGGCCGCGATGGCGGAAGCCGGCCAGGCGGCGGCCGGTGTGGGCGTGGTCGATGTCGACGTCGACCTCCACCACCCGGGCCCCGGCCCGCACCGCGTCGATGGTGAGGGCGACCTCCAGGCCGAAGCGCTCGCAGGGGCCCAGGGCGTCCACCACCGAGCGGCGCAGCGCCCGCTGGCCCGAGAGGGGGGCCACCGCCTCGAAGCCGCAGGCGCGCCGGATCCCGCCGGCCGACAGCCGCTTGACCAGCCCGAAGCCGCCCTTGGTGCCGGCCCCGGGGAGCACGCCGATGGTCATGTCGGCCTCGTCGGCCAGGACCGGCCCGAGGAGGGGCGCGGCCCCTGCCGCGGTGGCGCCGAGGTCGGCGTCGAGCAGCAGGACCACGTCGGCGTCGGCACAGCGGTCCAGGCCGGCGCGGACCGCGCCGGCCTTGCCCCGGTTCACGTCGAGCCGGACGACGTCGGCCCCGGCGCCGCGGGCGGCCTCGGCGCTGGCGTCGGTGGAGGCGTCGTCGACCACGACCACACGCTCCACCCCGGGGAGGGCGGCGGCCGCGGTGACCGTCGCCCCGACCCGGCCCTCGCCGTCGTGGACCGGGATGACCGCGACCACCCGCGTGGACCCGGCCGTCCCGTCGCCCCCGGGCCCCGCCGAGGACCCGTCGGCGGCGTCGGCGGGGTGCGAGCCGTGCTGCCTGCTTCGCTCGCTCACACCACCACCTCGTCCACGGGGGCGGGCCGGGAGCGGCCCGGGAGCCGGGCCAGCACCGCGCCCAGCTCGGGGGCCCGCAGCAGCCGCAGACTACCGAGCACCCCCACCGTGCCGACCAGTCCCCCGACCACCGCGGAGGCCAGCGACCGGCCCCGGCTGGCGTCGCCCAGGACGGCCACGACCAGCAGGGCGGGGACGCCGCCGGCCACCGCCGCGACCACGCCCCGCCCCAGCGCGCCCAGCGTCCCGGTGGGGGCCATGGCCCGGCGGAAGAGACGGGCCCCGAGGGCCACCGCACCGGCGGTCAGGGCCACGCCCTGCACCACGCCGAAGGCGGCCAGCACCCCGGAGCCGTCCATGGTCGACGCCACCACGACCATGCCCCCGACGGAGACGGCGGTGACGACCAGGTTGACCTTGGTCGGCCCGGCGGCGTCGTTGATGGCGTAGGCGGCCCGGGTGAAGAGGAAGAACACCGAGTAGCCGACGAGGGCGGTGGAGAAGCCGGCCAGCGCCGTGGCCACCAGGTCGAGCCCCGCGGTGTCCAGGGCCCCGACCCCGGCGACGACCTGGAGCCCGGGGCGGGCCAGGACGGCCATCAGCGCGGCGGCCGGGGTGAGCACCACCAGGAGGAGGCGCAGGCCCCGCCCGAGGTCGGCCGCGTAGGCGGCGTCGTCGTCGTCGTGGAAGTGGGCCGCCAGGCGGGGCGAGAGGGTGGTCACGATCGGGTGGGCCAGCACGGCGTGGGGCAGGAGGAACACGGTGAAGGCGGTGGTGAAGGCGATGGCCCCCCCGGGCACCCGGTTGGCCAGGATGATGGTGCTGATCAGCAGCACCTGGTTGAGGCCGATGTGGCCCGCGGCCCACAGGCCCTGGCCCACCAGGGGGCCGAGGGGACCGACGTCGGGGTGGCGCCACCGCGGTCGCAGCGAGAGGCCGGCCCGGGCCGCGGCCACAGCCACCACGCCGGTCATGGCCACCGTGCCCAGCAGGGTGCCCCCGCCCAGGATGGCCTGGTCGACCCCGCTCAGGTCGAGGCCGCTGCCGGTGCCGTGGACCACCGCGAAGGTGATCATGGTGGCGATGACGACCAGGTTGTTGGCGATGGGCGCCGAGGCCGCGGCCACGAACCGGTGGTCGGCCTGGAGGATGGCGGTCAGCACCGATCCGACCGCGTAGAGCACCACCTGGGGCAGCACGAACCAGAGCAGCACGGTGGCCAGGTGGGCCTGGGCCGCCGACGGGCCGTCGGGCACGGCCACGAACAGGGCCCGGGCCAGCCACGGCGACAGCACCAGGCCCACCAGGGCCACACCGCCCAGTCCGACCAGGGCCCGCCCGACGAGCACGTCGCCGAGGTGACGGGCGCCGCTCCGGTCGCCCTTGGCCACCCGGCCCACGAACACCGGGACCAGGACGGCGAAGAGCAGCCCGCCGGCCAGCAGCTCGAACAGCACGTTCGAGACCTGGTTGGCCGTCTGGTAGGTGTCGCCCAGGGCGGCGATGCCGAGGGCGGCCCCGGTGGCCACCACCCGGGCGAACCCGGAGATGCGGCTGAGCACGTTCACCGCGCTCACCGAGACGGCGGCCCGGCCGAGGTCGGGCGGCTCCTCGACCGGCCCGGGCGGAGGACCGGCGGGGTCGGTCATCGGGCTGGTTGTCCCTGGGCCTCGGCCAGCAGCTCGGCGGCGTGGGCCCGGCCCCGCTCGCTGTCGGTCCGCCCCGACAGCATGCGGGCCAGCTCGGCGACCCGGACGTCACCGTCGAGCAGCGCCGCCTCCGAGGTGGTCACGCCGTCGGCGGTCCGCTTGGTCACCCCCACCTGGGCGGTGGCGAAGGCGGCCACCTGGGCCAGGTGGGTGACGACGAGGACCTGGCGGTCGTGGCCGAGGGCGGCCAGGGCCCGACCCACGGCCACCGCCGCCTCCCCGCCGATGCCGGCGTCGACCTCGTCGAACACCAGGCAGGGTTGGTCGGCGGTGAGCACGAGGCGCAGGGCCAACCCGGTGCGGGCCAGCTCGCCCCCCGAGGCGGCCTTGGCCACGGGCAGGGCGGGGGCCCCCGGGCCCGGTGCCAGCAGGATGGCCACGTCGTCGCCGGGGTCGGCCTCGCCCACCACCACCTCGACCCGCGCCCCGGCCAGGGCCAGCTCCCGCAGGTGCCCGGTGATGGCGTCGGCCAGGCCCGGCGCTGCGGCGCGGCGCGCCGCGCCGACCGCGGCCTCGGCCCGGCCCACCTCGGCCCGGACCCGGGCCCGCTCCGCGTCGAGGGCGGCCGCCGTCTGGTCGTGGCCCTCCAGCTCCTCCAGGCGGATCTGCGCCTCGGTGGCGTAGGCGATGACGTCGGCGAGCGTCCCGGCCCCGGAGCCGTCGCGCCGGGCGGTGCCGTACTTGCGGGTCAGGTCCACGAGCAGCTGGCGTCGGGTGCGCACCGCGTCGAGGCGCTCGGGGTCGTCGACCACCGCCTCCGCCGCGGCCCGGAGCTCCCCGGCGACGTCGTCGAGGTCGGCCACCGCCGCGGCCAGCCGGTCGGCGACCGGGCCGAAGGGCGTCCGGCCGCTCAGGGCGGCGAGGGCCGAGGCCAGCGCATCGCGGCCCGCCCCCTCGGCGGTGAGGGCCTCGAGGGCGGCAGCGGCCGCCTCCCGGTGGGCGGTGGCGTCGGCCAGGACGTCCTCCTCGGCGTCGAGGGCGTCGTCCTCGTCGGGGTCGCCCAGCGCGGCGGCGTCGATCTCGGCCAGCTGGTAGCGGAGGAGGTCGATCTCGCGGGCCCGGGCCCCCGGGTCGCCGCCCAGGGCGGCGAGGCGCCGGTCGAGGTCGGCCACCTGGGCCCGCGCCTCGTGGAGGGGCGCCAGGTCGACGCCTGCGGCCCGGTCGAGGGCGGCCCGTTGGGCGGGGGCCGACAGGAGGGCGTGGTGGGCGTGCTGGCCCAGCAGGTCGACCAGGGCCGCGCCCCGCTCGGCCAGGGCCGAGGCCGTGGCCATGCGCCCGTCGACGTAGGCCCGCGAGCGGCCGTCGCGGGGCACCACCCGGGTGAGGACGACCTCGTCGTCGCCCTCGAGGAAGCGTCCCTCGACCACCGCCTCGCGGGCGCCGGGGCGCACCAGGTCGGCGTCGGCCCGGGCGCCGAGCAGCAGCGAGATGGCCTCGACCAGCATGGTCTTGCCCGCCCCGGTCTCGCCGGTGAGGGCGGTGAGCCCGGGGCCCAGCACCAGCCGGGCGCGGTCGATGACGCCCAGGTCGCTCACGGCCAGCTCGACGAGCACGCCGGCGACCTCAGCGGTCCGCGAGGCCGAACTTGGCCTTCAGGATGCTGTGGAAGTTGCGGTCGCCGAAGGTGAGCAGGCGGGCCGAGCGGCGCGCCGCGGTGGCGGTCACGGCGTCACCGACCTCGAGCTCGCCGATGCTGCGCCCGTCGAGGGCCACCGTGGCTGGCCGGTCGCCCCGGATCTCCAGGCGGACCTCGGTGTCGGGTGTGAGGACGAGGGCCCGGTCGAAGAGCATGTGGGGGGCCACCGGGGCCAGCACGATGGCCCGGTGGGCGGGGTCGACGATGGGGCCGCGGGCGGACAGGGCGTAGGCCGTCGAGCCGGTGGGGGTGGCGACGATCATGCCGTCGGCTGCGTAGGTGTTGAAGTCGTCGCCGTCGAGCACGACGCCGAGGCGGACCATGCGCCCCAGCGGCGTCTTCTCCACCACCACCTCGTTGAGGGCGAGGTAGGTGCCGTCGTCCATGGGCTCGGGGGCGTCGTCGGGTGGGGGCGCCGGCGCCGAGCCGGCCCGCTCGACCCGCACGGCCAGCACCATGCGCTCGACGACGCGGGCCTCGCCCCGGTCCCACCGCTCGAGGGCGGTGCGCCAGTCCGACGGGTCGACCTCGGCCAGGTACCCCAGCTGGCCCATGTTGATGCCGAGCACGGGCGTCCCCCGACGGCTGGCCTGGTCGACGGCGCGCAGCATGGTGCCGTCGCCGCCGATGCTCACCACCAGGTCGGCCGCGTCGATGGGCGCGGTGGGCACGTGGCCGTGGTCCTCCAGCCAGGCCCGCACCTCCCCCTCCAGCGCCGCGCCCTGGGGGCGGTCGGGGTGGCGCACCACGGCGACGGTGCGGCCCGTCACGGGTGGGGCCTCACGGAGCGGTCCCGGCGCCGGCCGCGGCCAGGGCGGCGGCGTCGAGGGTGCCCGGCTCGGCCCGGCCGTGGCCGGGCGCGAGGGCGTGCACGAGGAACTCGACGTTGCCGTCGGCACCGTGGAGGGGCGAGACCATCCCGCCCATGATGGCGGCTCCGAGCCCGTGGAGCGTGCTCACCACCCGCGCCAGCACGTCGGCCCAGACCTCGGGGTCGCGCACCACGCCCCTCCCCCGGCTGACGACGGCCCGCTCCGCCTCGAACTGGGGCTTCACCAGCAGCACGACGTCGGCGCCGGGGGCGGCGAGGGCGAGCACCGCGGGGAGCACCGTGGCCAGGGCGATGAAGGACACGTCGACGGTGACGAGGGGCGCAGGGGCGCCACCGGGCCCGGCCTCGAGGGCGCGCACGTCGGTGCGCTCCCGGCTGGTCACCCGGGGGTCGGAGCGCAGGCGCTCGTGGAGCTGGTTGCGGCCCACGTCGACGGCCAGCACCGACGTCGCGCCGTGCTGGAGCAGGCAGTCGGTGAAGCCGCCGGTGGAGGAGCCCACGTCGAGCGCGGCCCGCCCCTCGACGGGGACGGCGAAGGTGGCCAGCGCGGCGTGGAGCTTCTCGCCGGCCCGACCCACGTAGCGCGGGGGCGGGCCCTGGACCACGACCGCCTCGCCGGGGGCGACGAGGCGGGAGGGCTTCGGGGCGGGCGCGCCGCCGACGAGCACCAGGCCGTCGGCGATGGCGGCGCGGGCCGCCTCGGCGTCGGGCCGCAGCCCGCGCCGGACGATCTCCTGATCGAGCCGGCGTCGGGGCGAGGTCAGGCCTTCTTGGCCGCGGTCTTCTTGGCCGGGCTCTTCTTGGCGGTGGTCTTCTTGGTCGCCCGCTTCTTGGCCGGGGCCTTCTTGGCGGCCGTCTTCTTGGCCGGCGCCTTCTTGCGGGTCGTCGCCGCCTTCTTGGCCGCGGCCTTCTTCTTGGTCGCCTTCTTGGCCCGGGTGGCGGCGGCCTTCTGCCCTGCGACCTTGCGGGTGGCGGTCTCCTTGGCCTCGTTCTCCTTGCGGGTGAGGGCGGCGCGCTTGGCGGCGCGGGAGCGGGCTTCGGCCTCCTCGGCGCGGGTGGCGGCGGCCTTCTTGCCGGCGACCTTCCGGACCGCGGTGGCGGTGTTGACGCCGGTCAGCGACTCGATGCGCTTCTCCAGGCGGGAGAGCTCGGCCTGGCCCACGAGGCCCATGGACTTGACCTGGTCGGCCACCTCACCCCGCACCAGCTCCACGATGCGCTCGGTGTTGGCCCGGCTGCGCTCGAGGAGGTCGTTCACCGCCGACTGGGCCTGCTCGGTCTGGACCTCTCCGGTCTTGACGAGGTCCCTCACGATGGACTCGGCCTTCGCCTGGGTCAGTGCGGTGAAGGCGATCCCTGCGTCGAGGTAGCGCTTCAAGGTGTTGTCAGCCATGGACGACAGGGTACCGGCGGAGCGCTGTGCTTGCAAGAGTGAGCATTCTGCTCGCGGCAGGTGCACATCAGGTCAGGTCTCGCCGAGGGCCCGGTCGACGGCGGTGGCCAGGTCCGGAGCGACCACGTCGGGCCGGGGCACCACACCGTCGTCCGCAGGGGTGACGCCCGAGAGCACGAGGACGAAGCGCCACCCGAGGGCGGTGGCCAGGAGGCCGTCGGTGTCGGGCCGGTCCCCCACCACCGTCCCCCTGTCCCCGAGGCGGGCCCGCAGGGCGTCGGCCATGGGCCGGTGGGGCTTGCCCGCCACCGTCGCCGCCACCCCGGCGGCGCGCTCGACCGCGGCCAGGCTGGCGCCACTCCCGGGCACCAGGCCCTCCGGCGTCGGGTAGGTCGCATCGTCGTTGCTGGCCAGCAGGCGGGCGCCCCGCCGCACCGAGGTCGCCGCCCAGCGCAGGCGCTCGTGGTCGAGCGCGGGCCAGTAGCCGCACACCACCGCGTCGACCGGTCCCGGGTCGCGGCCCTCGTTGGGCACCGCCACCGCACCCCGCCCCTCGACCGCCTCGACCAGGCCGGGTCCGCCGCACACCAGGGTCGCCTCACCGGCGGCCAGCAGCCCGGCCACCGCCGACGCCGAGGTGACCACGCCGCCGGCGGCCTCGATCCCCTGGCCGGCGAGGGCGGCCTCCACCTGGGCGACGGTGCGGGCCGAGGAGTTGGTCACGAACACCACCTCGTGCCCGGCCGCGCGCAGGCGCGCCACCGCGTCGGCGGAGCCGGCGATGGGCTGGGGCCCGAGCCACACCACCCCGTCGAGGTCGAGCACCCACGGCTCGGGCCGCACGCCGTCCCGGTCCGCAGCACCGCCACCCATCGGACGAGCCTCGCGCGAGCCGGACGCACGGGCCCGACCGCGACGTCACGAGGTGCCCGGAGCTCCAGCGGATGGGCCGTCGTCGTCGCGAGTCGTCCTCGCTCCGCTCGGATGGCCATGCCGTGCTTGCTCGGTCGGGCTCGCTCCTCGGCGATGTCGGCCACCCCCGCCCGTGGAGCGATCCGCTCGGCCCTCCTGGCACCTCGTGGCGCTCGTGACCCTCGGGGCCCGAGGCGCCAGGTGCCACCATGGCCCGGTGCCCCCCTTCTCGCCCTTCCCCGGCATCCGCTACGCCGACCGCTTCGACCCCGCCGCGGTGACGGCGCCGCCCTACGACGTGGTCGACGAGGACGACCGGGCCGCCCTGGTCGCCCGGTCGGACCGCAACGCCGTGCTCTTCGACCTCCCGGTGGAGTCCGACGGGGCCGACCGCTACACCGAGGCGGCGGCGACCTTCGACGCCTGGCGGGCCGACGGCACCCTCGTCACCGACGACCGGCCCACCTTCACCGTCTACCGGATGACCTACACCGACGACCGGGGCCGGCCGGCCCGGACCCTCGGGGTCATCGGGGCCCTCGCGTTGTCGCGCCCCGACGAGGGGGCGATCCTCCCCCACGAGCACACCACCCCCAAGGCCAAGACCGACCGGCTCGACCTGCTGCCGCGCCACCTGCGCCAACCTCTCCGCCGTCTGGGTCCTCTCCCCCGCCACCGGGCTGACCGACCTGATCGAGCCCCAGGGCCCGCCCCGCGACGAGTGGACCGACGACGACGGCGTGGGCCACGCCACCTGGGTCGTCGACGACCCTGACGCGGTGGCCGCCATCTCCGAGGCGGTCGGCTCCCGACCGGTGGTCGTCGCCGACGGCCACCACCGCTACGAGACGTCGCTGGTCCACCGGGACGAACGACGGGCCGCCGCCGGCCCCGACGCCGACCTGGGCAGCGACGCCCTCATGGCCCTCGTCGTCGAGCTCACCCCCGACGAGCTCACCGTGCGCCCGATCCACCGCCTGGTCGACGGCCTCGACGCCGAGGCGCTCGGCGACGCGCTGGCGCCCTGGCTCACACCGGTGGGCGAGCCGGTGCCGGCCGCGGCTGTCGCCGACGGTGAGGTGCTGGCCCTCATGGACGAGGTCGGTGCCCTCGCCCTGGTCGGCCGGGACGGTCGGGCCCGGCTGCTGGCGCCCGTGGAGGGGGCGTTCGCGGGCGTCGAGGACCTCGACAGTGCCCGCGCCGCCGCCGCGCTGGGGGCCCTGGAGGGCGTGGGTGTCCGCTTCCAGCACGGTACCGACCTGGTGCAGCGGGCCGTCACCGGCGGCACCGCCGACGCCGGGCTGCTGCTGCGCCCGGCCACGGTGGCCCAGATCGCCGAGAACGCCCGCTCCGACGACCGCATGCCGGCCAAGACGACCTTCTTCCACCCCAAGCCCAAGACGGGCGTGGTGTTCCGCGCCTGTTGAGGCGGCGCCGTCAGGCCTGCCAGGTGGGCCGGCTGCGCAACAGGGTCTCGAGGTCGGCGGTGGTGCCGGCCTGGGCGGCCGAGAGCTGGCGATCGGTCTCGGCGCCGTAGTCGGGCTCCTCGACGGCCCGGAACACCCCGATGGGCGTGGGCTCGTGGGGCCCGTTGGCCAGCCGGCTGAGCAGGAAGGCGAGGGCCGGGTCGGGGCGGGCCTCGTCGTGGACGAGGATGGCGTCGGCGCCCACGTCGGCCACGTCGACGATGCGGGCCCCGTCCTGGCCGTCGAGCACGACGCCGCGCTCGCCCTCGGGCCCGAAGCGGATGGGCTCGCCGTGGCGCAGCGGGATGAGCATCGACTCGCGGTTCGCCTTGGCCGTCACGGCGCCGAACGCGCCGTCGTTGAAGACGTTGCAGTTCTGGTACACCTCGACGAGGGCGGCACCGCGGTGGTCGTGGGCCCGGCGGATGGTCTCCATCATGTGGGGCCGGTCCATGTCGTGGGTGCGGGCCACGAAGGTCGCCTCCGCCCCGAGGGCCAGGCTCACCGGGTTGAACGGTGTGTCGAGGCTGCCGAACGGCGTCGACTTGGTGACCTTCCCCCGCTCGCTGGTGGGCGAGTACTGGCCCTTGGTGAGCCCGTAGATCTGGTTGTTGAACAGCAGGATGGTGAGGTCGATGTTGCGGCGCAGGGCGTGGATCAGGTGGTTCCCGCCGATCGACAGGGCGTCGCCGTCCCCGGTGACCACCCACACGTCGAGGTCGGGGCGGGCCATGGCCAGCCCGGTGGCGATGGCCGGGGCCCGACCGTGGATCGTGTGCATCCCGTAGGTGTCCATGTAGTACGGGAAGCGGGCCGCGCAGCCGATCCCGGAGAGGAACACGGTGTCCTCCCGGGCCACGCCCAGGTCGGGCATCAGCATCTGGACGGCCTTCAGGATGGAGTAGTCACCGCACCCCGGGCACCAGCGGACCTCCTGGTCGCTGCTCCAGTCCTTCGGGGTGGTGGTGGGGTCGGGGACGAGGACGTCGGCCATCAGCTCTGCCTCTCGGGGGTGGGGACGGACGGGGTGCGGAGGGGCGTCATGCACCCAGCTCCTTGGCGATGGCGGCCTCGATCTCCGGGGCGGAGAAGGGCACGCCCCGGACCTTGGTGAGCGACTGGGCGTCGACCAGGTACTCGGCCCGCACCAGGCGGGACAGCTGGCCCAGGTTCATCTCCGGCACCAGCACCCGCCCGTGGCGGGCCAGGAGGGGCCCCAGGTCGGGAGGGAAGGGGTTGAGGTGGGTGAGGTGGGCGTGGGCCACCTTCATGCCCCGGGCCCGGCAGCGGTTGACGCCGCCGTCGATGGCGCCCCAGGTGGACCCCCACCCGAGGACGAGCAGGTCGGCGTCGTCGACGTCGCCGGTGACGGTGACCGGGGCGATGTCGTGGGCGATGCCTGCGATGCGGGCCGCCCGCAGCTCGACCATGTGCTCGTGGTTGGCCGGCTCGTAGCTGATGTTGCCGCTGCCGTCCTCCTTCTCGAGGCCGCCGATGCGGTGCTCGAGGCCCGGGGTGCCCGGCACCGCCCAGGGGCGGGCCAGGGTGCCGGGGTCGCGGAGGTAGGGCCAGAACGTCTCGGTGCCGTCGTCGTCGGTGTGGTTGGCCGCGGTGGCGAACTCGACCGAGATGTCGGGCAGGTCGGCCACGTCGGGGAGCCGCCAGGGCTCGGACCCGTTGGCCAGGTAGCCGTCGGAGAGCAGGATGACCGGCGTCCGGTAGCGCAGGGCGATGCGGGCCGCCTCGATGGCGGCGTCGAAGCAGTGCGACGGGCTCTTGGCCGCCACCACCGGCACCGGCGACTCGCCGTGGCGTCCGTACATGGCCTGGAGGAGGTCCGACGCCTCGGTCTTGGTGGGCAGACCGGTGGACGGGCCACCGCGCTGGATGTCGATGACCACCAGCGGCAGCTCGAGGCTCACCGCCAGGCCGAGGGCCTCGGCCTTCAGGGCCAGCCCGGGTCCGCTGGTGGTGGTCACGCCCAGGTGGCCCCCGAAGGCGGCCCCGATGGCCGAGCCGATGCCGGCGATCTCGTCCTCGGCCTGCAGGGTGCGGACGCCGAACTCCTTGTGCCGGCTCAGCTCGTGGAGGATGTCCGAGGCCGGGGTGATGGGGTAGCTGCCCAGGAACACGGGCAGCCCGGACAGCCGGCTGGCCGCGATCAGGCCCCAGGCCAGGGCGGTGTTGCCGTTGATGTTGGTGTAGGTGCCCGGGGTCAGGGCCGCGGGCTTCACCCGGTAGGGGTGGTCGAAGAGCTCGGCCGTCTCGCCGAAGGCGTGCCCGGCCCGGAGGGCGGCCAGGTTGGCGTCGCGGACCTGGGGCTTGGCCCCGAACTTGGTCTCGACCCAGGTGATGGTGGGGTCGAGAGGCCGGGTGTACATCCACGACAGGAGGCCCAGGGCGAAGAAGTTCTTGGACCGCTCGGCGTCGCGGGGCTTGACCCCGAGGGGGCCCACCGCGTCCTTGGTGAGGCTGGTCATCGGGATCTCGTAGACCGTGTAGCCGTCCAGGCTCCCGTCCTCCACGGGGTTGCTGCGGTACCCGGCCTTGGTGAGGTGGCGCTCGTCGAAGGCGTCGGTGTTCACCAGCAGGCTGCCGCCGGGGCGGAGCCGGACCAGCTCCTTGCGCAGGGCGGCGGGGTTCATGGCCACCAGCACGTCGGGGGCGTCGCCCGGCGTGGTGATCTCGTGGTCCGAGATCTGGACCTGGAAGGCGCTGACCCCGGCGAGCGTGCCGGCCGGGGCCCGGATCTCGGCCGGGAAGTCGGGCAGCGTGGCCAGGTCGTTGCCGAACACCGCGCTGGCATCGGTGAAGCGGTCGCCGGTGAGCTGCATGCCGTCGCCGGAGTCGCCCGCGACGCGGATGATCACCCGGTCGAGCTCCACGGGCTCGGGGCCCGGCGCGGTGGTGGGGTCGGTGGCGGTCACGAGTGCCCCCTGAGGCGTCGACGTTGACAGCAGGATCAGGGTAGCGACGCCCGCCGACCGTGCGACGCATGTCACGTGAACCTGCGCACGAGCGCCCGTCCCCCGTGCTCGCGGGGGACGGACGCCGGGGCGCACCGGTCGACGCCCTCGTCACCCCGCGACGCCAGGCCGGTCCCGCGGCCGCGGCGGGCGCGCGGTGGCAGGCTGGGGCGATGCCCGACCCTGCGCCTGTCGCCCGGGAGGCGCACGGGTCCGTGGTCGGCGCGGTGCTCGCGGCCGGGGCCGGGAGCCGCTACGCGGGCCCGACCCCCAAGGTCCTCGCTCCCCTCCCCGACGGGACCAGCCTCCTGCACCGCGCCCTCGGCGCCGCCGCCCGTGCCGACCTCGACGCCCTCGCCGTGGTCCGCGGCGCCCTGGACGGCCCTGCCCTCGGGGCCCTGCCGCCCGGGGTGGTGGTCCTGGCCAACCCCCGGTGGTCAGAGGGCCAGGCCACGTCGCTGGCCACGGCGGTGGCGTGGGCCCGGGAGCGGGACGCGTCCGCCCTGGTCGTGGGGCTGGCCGACCAGCCGGGGCTCACCACGGAGGCCTGGCGGGCCCTGGCCGCCACCTCGTCACCCGTGGCCGTGGCCACCTACCAGGGTCGGCGGGGCCACCCGGTGCGCCTCGGGGCCGAGGTCTGGGACCTCCTGCCCGCCGTGGGCGACGTCGGGGCCCGCGACCTGCTGCGGGCCCGGCCCGACCTGGTGGCCGAGGTCCCCTGCCCCGGCGACCCCACCGACGTCGACACGGTCGAGGACCTGGCCGCCTGGGTCGCCCGGGAGGGACCCGGCACCGACCAGGTCGGCTGAACCTCGCAGCAGCGCGGGCCATCGACCGCGCCGCGCCGGCGGGCGGGTGGGGCTGTCCCGGGCGTGCGGCCCCGGGCCTCGGCGCACGCGACGCGCCGGGTGGTCGCTCAGGCGACGGAGGCCTCGTAGATGGCCTGGATGGCGGTGTCGAGGGACCCGTCGAACTCCTCGGCCGTCTGCTGGGCCGAGAGCCCCTCGGTGAGGGCCCGGGAGAAGCTGGCGATCACGCCGGGGTTGCGAGCCAGGCGAGCGGTGGCCTCCTCGCGGCTGTAGCCACCGGAGAGGGCGACCACCCGGACCACGTTGGGGTGGTCGACCAGGGACTGGTAGAAGCCGTCGGTCTCGGGGAGGGTGAGCTTGAGCATCACCAGCTGGTCGGCATCGAGCGAGGAGAGCTGGCCCTCGATGGCCTCGAGCAGGAGGGCCTCGGCGGCCGCCTTCTGCGGGCTGTGGATGTCGACCTCGGGCTCGATGATGGGCACCAGCCCGGCCGCGACGATCTGGCGACCGACCTCGAACTGCTGGTCGACCACGGCGCTGACGCCGGACGGGTCCGCCGTCGTGATCACCGAGCGCATCTTGGTGCCGAACACGCCCTTGGCCACGGCCCGCGCCAGGAGGTCGTCGAGGCCCGGCATGGGCTTCATGACCTGGGCGCCGTCGGCCTCGTCGGCCAGGCCCTTGTCGACCTTCAGGAAGGGGACCACGCCCTTGACCGACCACAGGTAGTCCGGGGTGTCGCGCCCCTCGACCTGGCGGTCCATGGTGTCCTCGAAGAGGATGGCGCCCAGGACCCGCTCGCCGGTGAACCCGGGGCTGGTCATGATCCGGGTCCGCATCTCGTGGATGCGGTCGAACATCTCCTCGTCGCCGGAGTACTCGGACTCCTCCACGCCGTACAGGCGGAGGGCCTTGGGGGTGCTGCCCCCGCTCTGGTCGAGGGCGGCCACGAAGCCGTCCCCCGCCCGGACCTTGTCGAGCTGCTCCTGGTTCATGGGTGGGTCTGGCCTTCGGCTGGCGATCAGGGAAGCCCTCATGATGGCCGACCCCGGGCGGTGCCGTGCAACCGGCCCGCCCGGGTCGACGGGTGGCGGTCAGGTGGTCCCGGCGTCCGCCGCCACGCCCTCCAGGGCACGACCCACCGCCGCCGACGCCCGCCGGGCGTGGGCCGCGGGCCAGACCGCGTCGGCCACCACCTCGGTGCGGCTGGCCGTGGCCCCGCCGGCCCGGAAGAACCGGCGCCGGACCCGGCCGGTGACCACCACCTCGGTGCCGGCCGCGAGCCGCAGCACCCGGTCGGGGGCATCGACCCACGTGACCGGCACCGACTCGGCCCGGCCCTCGGGCGGGTGGGTGGTGACCTCCAGGGCGACCAGGCGGTCGCCGGAGGGCAGGTCTCGGGGCGCAGGCGGACGCGACAGCGTCCCCTGCAGGAGCACGACGTTCATGGGGGGCACCTCACTGGGAGCGGTTCACGGTGAGGGGAAGTGCCGGGGTCGGCGGGGCCGGCCGTCGGTGCCGCGACGCTACGCAGGGGGTGTGACAGCGGGCCCGGTCAGGACAGGGAGCCGAGGCGCTGGTGGGCGTCGGCGAACGACGGCTCCACCCCGACGACCCACCCGAAGAGCTCCCGGGCCCGGCTCACGTCGCCGGCCCGCTCGCGCAGGTCGGCCAGGGCGTAGGCCGTGCGCAGGTGGTGCTCGCGCACCTTCTTGCCCCGCGGGGCCGACTCGAGCAGGCGGATGGCGTCGTCGATGCGGCCCCGGTCGGCCAGCGACCCGGCAGCCACGATGCGGCCCTCGGCCACCAGCTCGGCGCTGGGGGACGCGTCGCGCAGCTCCTCCCACAGGGCCTCGGCGTCGGCGTGGCGGCCCAGCGCCCGGTAGCAGTCGGCCAGCACCGGGTTCTGCTCGACGGACCCGGTGAGGTCCCGGAAGGCCTCGAGCTCCTTGGCCGCGGGGCGCCAGCGGCCCATCTGGTAGAGGGTCAGCCCCAGCAGCTCGCGCACCACCGAGGCACCCGGGGCGTCCTTGGCGATCGGTGCGAGGGTCCGGCGGGCGTCGTCGAGCCGCTCGTTGGCGAAGGCCCGCGCCGCCTCGGCGACCCGCTTGGCGGCCCGGTCCGCCTTGGTCGGGCCGAGGGCGCGCCGCAGCTCGCCCTCGACCAGCTCGGTGTCGATGGGGGCGGAGCGCTCGCGGGTCCGCTTCGGCGGCGGCGCCGGGGCAGGGTCGTCGCGCACCCACACCTCGGGCTCGTAGGGAGGCGGTGGGCTCGCCGGCGGAGGTCCCCGCCGCTCACCCTCCTCCCGCGGTCGCTCGGCACGCTCTCCGCCCGGTCGAGGACGGCGGCCGTCGCCGCGGGGACCGCGGGACCGATCGTCACGACCAGGACCCCCCGAGCGGGCGTCACGCCGCGGGCCCCGGGACCGGTCGTCGCGCCGATCCGCGCCGTGACCCGACGGCCGCCGGTCGCCCCGATCGGGTCCGGGCCGCCCCGGGGGTCGGCCCCGGCGGTCGTCGCCCTGGTCCCGGCCTCGGGACACGGGACGCCCGCGCGAGTCGAGGCGTCGGGGCGGACGGTCGTCCCGGGACCGGCGGTCACCGCCGTCACGGCTGCGGCCGTCGGCCCGGTCGTCGCGGTCGCCGCCCAGCTGGGACGCGCCCCGTCGGGCCACCCCACCCCAGCTGCGTCGCTCGGCGCCGGCGTCGTCACGCCCGGACCCGCCTCGGGCGGGCCCCCGGCCTCCTGAGGGGCGCCCTCCGCCCCGGCGGGGGGGCCGCCCGTCGCGGGCCTCGGGGTCCTCGTCGGGACGGGGACGGGGATCGCGCGGGGCCACCGGGGCACTGTAGTGGTCGACCCCCGCCGGCCGGCCAACGGGTGCGGGCCCTTGGGCACGGGGACGCGAACGACCCCCCTGTCCGGAGACAGGGGGGTCGATCAGGCGAAATCCGGCGGCGACCTACTCTCCCAGGGGATCTCTCCCCAAGTACCATCGGCGCTGGAGGGCTTAACTTCCGTGTTCGGAATGGGAACGGGTGTGACCCCTCCGCCATCGCCACCGAAACCTGTTGTCAAAGGCGCAGACCCCAGAGGGGTCGCTGCTCTTCGAGAACTCCACAGCGAGCACGAACATCGTTCGTAGATCCAAGCCCTCGGCCGATTAGTACCGGTCGGCTGAACATGTTGCCATGCGTACACCTCCGGCCTATCAACGTGATCGTCTATCACGGGCCTTACCTGGTTGACCCAGTGGGAAACCTCATCTTGGAAAGAGCTTCGCACTTAGATGCCTTCAGCGCTTATCCCTTCCGTAGGTCGCCAACCAGCCATGCCCTTGGCAGGACAACTGGCACACGAGAGCTACGTCCATCCCGGTCCTCTCGTACTAGGGACAGCCTTCCTCAAGTTTCCTCCGGCTGCAGAGGATAGGGACCGAACTGTCTCACGACGTTCTAAACCCAGCTCGCGTACCGCTTTAATGGGCGAACAGCCCAACCCTTGGGACCTGCTTCAGCCCCAGGATGCGATGAGCCGACATCGAGGTGCCAAACCTTCCCGTCGATATGGACTCTTGGGGAAGATGAGCCTGTTATCCCCGGGGTACCTTTTATCCGTTGAGCGACGGCGCTTCCACACGCAACCGCCGGATCACTATGCCCTGCTTTCGCACCTGCTCGACGTGTCTGTCTCGCAGTCAAGCTCCCTTGTGCCATTGCACTCGCCGCCTGATTGCCAACCAGGCTGAGGGAACCTTTGGGCGCCTCCGTTACTCTTTGGGAGGCGACCGCCCCAGTCAAACTACCCATCTGGCGCTGTCCCCCATCCCGATCAAGGGACGCGGGTTAGAGCTCCGTCAGACGCAGGGTGGTATTTCAACGGTGACTCCACACACACTGGCGTGCATGCTTCCTCGTCTCCCACCTATCCTACACAACGCATGACAAAACCCAACACCAAACTATAGTAAAGGTCCACGGGGTCTTTCCGTCCTTCTGCAGCTAACGAGCATCTTTACTCGTACTTCAATTTCGCCGGGTCTGTGGTTGAGACAGTGGGAAAGTCGTTACGCCATTCGTGCGGGTCGGAACTTACCCGACAAGGAATTTCGCTACCTTAGGACCGTTATAGTTACGGCCGCCGTTTACTGGGGCTTAGGTTCAGAGCTTCGCCTTGCGGCTAACCCTTCCCCGTAACCTTCCAGCACCGGGCAGGCGTCACAGCGTATACATCGTCTTGCGACTTCGCACGCTGCTGTGTTTTTAGTAAACAGTCGCTTTCCCCTGGTCTGTGCCACCCCGTCAGGCTCAGGACGCGTGGTCCATCACCATCGTGGGGTCCTCCTTCTCCCGAAGTTACGGAGGCATTTTGCCGAGTTCCTTAACCACAGTTCTCCCGATCGCCTTGGTATTCTCTACCTGTCCACCTGAGTTGGTTTGGGGTACGGGCACCGTGCCAGCTCATCGCTGGACTTTTCTTGGCAGCATGGAATCGGTGACTTCGCCTGGATCGGCTCGGCATCACGTCTCAGGCTCGATGAGACCCGGATTTCCCTAGGTCTCGCCCTACACGCTTACCCCAGGACAACCATCGCCTGGGTTCACCTATCCTCCTGCGTCCTCCTACGACTAGCCGCGGTCCGGTGGGTCGGTTCGTCTCCGAAGAGACAGCCCCTTAGCAACCAGACGTTGGCTCGGACGCGGACACGGTGGTACTGGAATATCAACCAGTTGTGCATCGACTACGCCTCTCGGCCTCGCCTTAGCTCCCGACTCACCCTGGGGGGATTAGCCTTCCCCAGGAACCCTTGGACATTCGGCGGAGGGGTTTCTCACCCCTCTTTCGCTACTCATGCCAGCATTCTCACTCGACCGCGCTCCACGACGGTTCACACCGCCGCTTCTCGGCACGATCGACGCTCCGCTACCACCCACACACGAGGTGTGGATCCGCGACTTCGGCTCTGGACTTGAGCCCCGTTACATTGTCCGCGCAGGATCACTCGACCAGTGAGCTGTTACGCACTCTTTCAAGGGTGGCTGCTTCTAAGCCAACCTCCTGGCTGTCTGTGCAATCCCACATCGTTTACCACTTAGTCCAGAATTAGGGGCCTTAGTCGGCGGTCTGGGCTGTTTCCCTCTCGACCATGAAGCTCATCCCCCATGGTCTCACTGCCGATCTCTGGAGTCATGGCATTCGGAGTTTGGCTGGGGTCGGTAAGCTTGTAGGCCCCCTAACCCATCCAGTGCTCTACCTCCATGACTGAACGATCGACGCTGCACCTAAATGCATTTCGCGGAGAACCAGCTATCACCGAGTTTGCTTGGCCTTTCACCCCTATCCACAGATCATCCCCCCAGTTTTCAGCCTAGGTGGGTTCGGTCCTCCACGGGGTCTTACCCCCGCTTCAACCTGTCCATGGATAGATCACTCGGCTTCGGGTCTACAGCACGCGACTGAACGCCCTGTTCAGACTCGCTTTCGCTCCGGCTCCCCATCACTGGTTAACCTTGCCACGCACCGTAACTCGCTGGCTCATTCTTCAAAAGGCACGCCATCGCGGCCATGGCCGAAGCCATGACGACGCTCTGACTGATTGTAGACCAACGGTTTCAGGTACTATTTCACTCCCCTCCCGGGGTGCTTTTCACCTTTCCCTCACGGTACTAGTTCACTATCGGTCGTCTACGTATACTTAGCCTTACGAGGTGGTCCTCGCAGATTCACGCCGACTTTCACGGTTCCGGCGCTACTTGGGATGACCGACCAGAGGCTGATGCGTGTTTCGTGTACGGGGCTCTTACCCACTGTGGCGCGACGTTCCAGAGACGCTTCCACTACACGACAGCTTTGTAACTCTGTGGAGGGTCTGATGCCCCTCCTGTCGGGTCCCACGACCCCGAACTGGCAACGCCATCAGGCTTTGACACCAGGTCGGTTTGGGCTGTTCCCGTTTCGCTCGCCGCTACTCAGGGAGTCGCATGTTGCTTTCTGTTCCTGTGGGTACTGAGATGTTTCAATTCCCCACGTTCCCTCTACCGGTCCTATGTGTTCAGACCGGAGTGACACCCCATGACGGGTGACGGGTTTCCCCATTCGGACATCCACGGATCAAGGCTTTCTAGGCAGCTCCCCGTGGCTTATCGCAGCCGGATACGTCCTTCATCGGTAGTAGACGCCAAGGCATTCACCGTTGGCCCTTTGTAACTTGGAAGAACAAAGATGCTCGTGCTCGCTATGCAATTCTCAAAGAGCGTCTGGACGCCGGCGGACCGGGTCCTGGACAGCACACGGTCCCGACCGCGAGGTCGGGACCATGGGGTGCTCCTTCAAAGCAGAACAGAGAACGGTTCGCAAGTGCCTCAACTAGATGATCTTCTTCGTGTGAAGATGATCTCCTTAGAAAGGAGGTGATCCAGCCGCACCTTCCGGTACGGCTACCTTGTTACGACTTCACCCCAATCGCCAACCCCACCTTCGACAGCTCCCTCCCTTGCGGGTTGGGCCACTGGCTTCGGGCGTTGCCGACTTTCGTGGTGTGACGGGCGGTGTGTACAAGGCCCGGGAACGTATTCACCCCGGCGTTGCTGATCCGGGATTACTAGCAACTCCAGCTTCATGGAGTCGAGTTGCAGACTCCAATCCGAACTGAGACCGGCTTTGTGGGATTCGCTCAACCTCGCGGTGTAGCAGCCCTTTGTACCGGCCATTGTAGCATGTTTGCAGCCCTGGACATAAGGGGCATGATGATTTGACGTCATCCCCACCTTCCTCCGAGTTTGTCCCCGGCAGTCTCCTACGAGTCCCCGGCATTACCCGCTGGCAACATAGGACAAGGGTTGCGCTCGTTGCGGGACTTAACCCAACATCTCACGACACGAGCTGACGACAACCATGCACCACCTGTGTACGGCCCAAAAGGACACCGTATCTCTACGGCTTTTCCGTACATGTCAAACCCAGGTAAGGTTCTTCGCGTTGCCTCGAATTAAGCAACATGCTCCGCTGCTTGTGCGGGCCCCCGTCAATTCCTTTGAGTTTTAGCCTTGCGGCCGTACTCCCCAGGCGGGGCACTTAATGCGTTAGCTACGGCGCGGAACCCGTTGAGAGGGTCCCACACCTAGTGCCCAACGTTTACGGCATGGACTACCAGGGTATCTAATCCTGTTCGCTCCCCATGCTTTCGCTCCTCAGCGTCAGTACCGGCCCAGAGCATCGCCTTCGCCACTGGTGTTCCTCCTGATATCTGCGCATTCCACCGCTACACCAGGAATTCCATGCTCCCCTACCGGACTCAAGTCACAGCAGTTTCGGGTGGCGACTCCAGGTTGAGCCTGGAGGTTTCACACCCGACTTGCCGAACCGCCTACGAGCCCTTTACGCCCAATAAATCCGGACAACGCTTGTCCCCTACGTGTTACCGCGGCTGCTGGCACGTAGTTGGCCGGGGCTTCTTCTGTGGGTACCGTCATTTTCGTCCCCACTGAAAGGGGTTTACGACCCGAAGGCCTTCATCCCCCACGCGGCGTTGCTGCGTCAGGCTTTCGCCCATTGCGCAAGATTCCTAACTGCTGCCTCCCGTAGGAGTCTGGGCCGTGTCTCAGTCCCAGTGTGGCTGATCGTCCTCTCAGACCAGCTACCCGTCGATGCCTTGGTGGGCCGTTACCCCACCAACTAGCTGATAGGCCGCGAGGCCCTCCCGAAGCACAAAAGCATTTCCTCTGGTGGCCATGCGACCTCCAGGGGACATCCGGTATTAGCTCTCCTTTCGGAGGGTTATCCCGGTCTTCGGGGCAGGTTCCTCACGTGTTACTCACCCGTTCGCCACTAGGTCTTCACTGGTGTTGCCACCGGGTGGACCTCGTTCGACTTGCATGTCTTAGGCACGCCGCCAGCGTTCGTCCTGAGCCAGGATCAAACTCTCCGTCAAGATCTCGACCCGCCCACCGAGGTGGGCCGATCTTCGATCGGTTAAACGCAGAGCCGGACGAGGCCTGACGCCTCATGTGTCCGACTGGCACCAGGAACAGACTGACATTGTCTTGTCCGTTTCTTGATGCATTGAATTGACAGATCCTGCGACGCTCGATGCCGAAGCACCGAGGTCCCAGGTCCGCACTCGCTTGCGTCCTCTGTTCTGTTTTCAAGGAGCACCCTGCTCCCGGTGGGAGCTGCTCTCGGCAGTCGCCCTCAGGGGGCGGTGGTGCCGGTTCGTCGCCCTCCGAGGCGGCTGGACCGTTCCGATGGGGCGACTGACCACATTACCGATGGGCCTCCGAGGCGTCAACCTCAGCGGCCCTGGTCGTGCGGCCGACCCCGACCCTTGCGGGCGTGTGGGGCGAGGGGGGAACCTACGGACACCGACCCCCGGACCTCCAAATCCCCAGGCCATGGCGTCGGTCACACCGGCGGCCGGGCGCTCCCGGCCGGGCCACCGCGTAGGCCCGCTTGCCCCGACGCAGCACGGCGGTGGCGCCGTGGAGCAGGTCGTCGGGATCGAGGGCGCGGTCGTCGGTCCTGGCGGACGCCCGTTGACGTAGACGCCGCCCTGGTCGAGGGCCCGGCGGGCCTCGCTGGTGGAGCGGACCAGCCCGCTGGCGACCAGGAGGGCGGTCAGCGGCGGGCCCTCGCCGCCGTCGACGGGCGGCAGCGGGCGCGACGGGCACCTCCCGGGCCACCACGTCGAGGGCGGCGGCCGAGGCCGCGGTGGGGTCGCCGCCGAAGAGCACGTCGGTGGCCTCCTCGGCGGCGGCGGCCGCCGTCGGCGCCGTGGACCAGGGTGGTGACCTCGCGGGCCAGGCGCCGGTGGGCGACCCGGGCGCCCGGGCTCGCTCCTCGTGGGCGGCCAGCAGGGCGTCGACCTCGTCGACCGGCAGGAGGGTGAACCACAGCAGGTGCCGCCGCAGGTCGGCGTCGTCGACCTGCATGTAGTGCTGGAACAGCTGGTACGGGCTGGTGCGCGCGGCGTCGAGCCACACCCGGCCACCGGTGCTCTTGCCCAGCTTGGCCCCGTCGGCGCCGGTGAGCAGCGGCCAGCACAGGGCGTGCACGTGGTGGCCGGTCACCCGCCGCACCAGGTCGACGCCCGAGACGATGTTGCCCCACTGGTCGCTGCCGCCGACCTGGAGCTCGCAGCCCGCGTCCTGGTGCAGGTGCAGGTAGTCGCGGGCCTGGAGGAGCATGTAGGAGAACTCGGTGAAGGAGAGCCCCTGCTCGCTCTCCAGGCGGGCCCGGACCGAGTCCCGGGCGACCATCTGGTTCACGGTGACGTGGCGGCCCACGTCGCGGAGGAAGGCGATGAGGGTCAGGTCCTCGGTCCAGTCCCGGTTGTCGACGAAGGCCGCGCCGCGGGTGCCGTCGGGGTCGACCACCCGGCGGATCTGGGCCGAGATGGCGGCCGCGTTGGCCGCCAGGGTCGCGTCGTCGAGCAGGTTGCGCTCGTCGGAGCGGCCCGAGGGGTCACCGATCAGGCCCGGTGGCCCCGCCGGCCAGGCCGATGACCCGGTGGCCGGCGTCGGCCAGGCGCCGGAGCACCAGCAGCCCGATGAGGTTGCCGATGTGGAGGCTGTCGGCGGTGGGGTCGAGGCCCAGGTAGGCGGTGACGGGCCCCTCGGCCAGCCGGGCCGCCAGGGCGTCGCGGTCGGTGGTGGTGTGGACGAGGCCCCGGGCCTCGAGGTCGGCGAGCACGTCGGTCGTCACCGGGCCAGTGTGGCCCGCGCGCCGCCCCCGGCCCGCCGCCGGGTGGACGCAGCGACCCGGCCGGGGCGAGGCTGGCCCGGTGACGTGGCCCCCGCCCCTCCCCCGCGCCCGTGACCGAGCCTGCCGCGACGACGACGCCCCGGCGACCGCCGGACCGCGGCACCGCGCCCTCGGCGGACCGCGGCCGTGGCGCGTCGTCGGGGTGGTCGGTGATGCTGGCCATGGCGCTGTTCTGGCTGTGGATCTTCTCCGGTGCCGCCCGCCGCCAGAACCCCGACCTGCTCGAGGACCGGGCCTGGGTCGAGCGGGCCGAGGCCACCTGCGCCGCCACCATGGACCGACGATCGACGAGCGCGGCCGGCGCCGGCCGGCCGCCAGGAGCGGGCCGCCCGGGCCGACGCCATCGACGCGTCCACCGAGGACCTGCGCGTCATGCTGGACGGCTGCGGTCGCCCCTCCCCGACGGCGAGGGCGACCGCGAGGTCGTGGAGCCCTGGCTGGCCGACTGGGACCGCCTCCTCGGCGACCGCGACACCTACGCCGACGCGATGCGGGTGAACCCCGACGCCCGGTTCCTCACCGAGGAGAAGTTCAACGACCCGCTGGACCGGGTGATCGAGATCTTCGCCGACGTGAACGACATGCCCTCCTGCGGCCCCGCCGGCGACGTGGGCTGAGCGCGCCCGTCAGCCGACGCCGGTCAGCCGGCAGGGCAGCCCGGCCGCCACGGCGAGGCCCCGGAGGACGAGACGGCGGGTGCTGGCGTCCGCGTCGAGGCGTCGAGGTCGTCGGCGCCGCCGCACCCACGCGGGCCCCGGTGGACTCGTGGTTGGGGGCCGCCTGGCCGACCCGGCCGGGGCGAGCAGGAGGAACCGGAGGTCGTGGTGCACGTGGAAGGACCCGTCGGGGTAGGCCACGTCGTGCACGTCGAGGTCGACGGCCGGCAGCACCGGCACCAGGCCGGCGAGGCCGGTCTCCTCGGCCGCCTCCCGGCAGGGCGGCGGCCAGCAGGTTCCCGTCGCCGTCGACGTGGCCGCCGGGCTGGAACCAGCGCCGCAGCTTGCGGTGGTGGAGCAGGAGCGCGCCCCGGCCCGGGGTCGACCACCACGGCCGAGGCGGTGAGGTGGTCGGGCAGGCTGGCCCGGTCGAGGGGGTCGGCGGGGCCGGCGACACAGGGCCAGGATCCGCGCCCGGACCGCCTCCTGGTCGGCGTCCAGGGCGGCCGTCGGCGACGAGGTGACCGGGCCAGGGCGCGATCGCCCGGGCGGTGGCGCGGTGCGGGGGTCGGACGGGGCCGAGCACCTCCCAGCGCCCGGCGGCGCGGGGCACGGCGCTCACCGGGGCCGCCCCGACACGTGGGGATCGCCGGCCCGGTACCAGCGCCACGGCAGGTCGGCCCCCGCTCGAGAGCCCGATGCGGGTGCTGGTCGCCGGCGGGTCATCCGGGCCGTCCGCCGTCGTCGGCGAGCCACACGCCCCGGTCGGCGGTCACCAGGTCGGCCCCGCCGAAGGCAGCCGTCGATCCCGAGGGCCTGGGTGAGCCGGGCCGGGCCCGGAGGTGAGGTCGCGGTCGCGGCGGGCCCGGGGCCGCGCCGCCCGCATCGCCTCGACGCCGGTCACCGGGGCCACCGCCCGCAGCAGGACCGCGCCGGCGGTGCCCGGCTCGTGCGCAGACCACGTTGGCGCACCAGTGCATGCCGTAGCTGAAGTACACGTAGAGGTGCCCGGCGGGTCCGAACATGACCTCGGTGCGGGGCGTGGGGCCCCGGAAGGCGTGGCTGCCGGGGTCCTCGGCCCCGGCGTAGGCCTCCACCTCGACGATGCGCCCGGACCGCCCGCCGTGGACGAGCAGCCTTGCCCAGGAGGTCGGGGGCGACGACCCGCGGGTCACGGCGGTAGAAGGCGCGGGGCAGTCGGCGACGCCGGGCCACCTCACGACGCGGCGGGCGGCGCCGACCGTCGCCCACCACGCCGTGCCCGTGCCCGGAGATGCGGGCCGCGGCCCGCTCGCCGGCGCCCGACCAGGGCGGCCCGGCCCCGCCCCAGCTCGACCACGTCCGGGCCCACCGCGAGGACGCGCCGACCCGCCCAGCACCAGCACCAGCGCCGGGCCCGGGGGCCCGGCACCCAGGCCCACGGGGCTCGGGGCCCAGCGTCGGTCCGGTGCAGGGCGAGCTCGGGGACGTCGGGCGCGTAGGTGGTGCGACCCGTCGGGCCGGGCGTCCCGGCCAGCAGGACGGGCCCGGTGCCGGGCGGGGCGAGGAGGCGGACCAGCTCGTCGCGGTCGACGTGCTTGGGCGTGAGGCCGCCCCGCACCACGTTGTCGGACGCCCCCATCAGCTCGACGCCGGCGCCCTCGAGGTAGGCGTGGGGGACGCCGGCGGGGAGGAAGACGCCCTCGCCCGCCGCCAGGCGGCGGAGGTCGAGGAGCAGGGGGGCGAGGGCGGTGGGGTCACCCGGGTAGGGCCGCGGCGAGGGCGGCCACCCACCGGTGCCGCTCGCCCGCGGCCGGGTCCGTCGCCGCCGCCGCCGCCGCCAGGGCGCGCCCGCTCCTCGTCGGGTGCGGCCGAGCAGGTGCACCAGGCGCGGCCCGGGCGTCGGGTTCGTCGGCCACCCGGTCGCGCAGGGCCGCCACCGCCGGGTGGGCGGCGGCCCAGGGCGCCAGGGCGGCGGCCGCATCGTCACCGGTCCGGAACCCGGCCATGACCCAGGTGGGCTCCAGCGCCACCAGCACCTCCGGCTTGGCCCGGGGGTCCCGGTAGGTGCGACGCGGGTGGTCGCGGGCCAGCCCGGCCTCCTCCTCCCGTGCGAAGCCGGCCTCGGCCTGGGCCCGGCGACGGGTGGAGCTGGATGCTGAGGGGCGCACCGATGGCCAGCACCTTCAGGAGGAACGGCAGCCGGCCCCCGCTGGCTGGCGGACAGGTCCGGGCCCGAGGACGGCCGGTCGGGTCCTCGTCGACCACCTCGTGGAGGGGACGGCCGTCACCGGTGGTCGACGGGGCGGCGGGGTGGGCCCCGACCCAGAGCTCGGCCTCGGGGCCCCCGGTGGGCGCGGTGCCCACCAGGCGGGCCAGGCCGTCGACCGCCCCCCAGGCGTAGTCCTGGAGGGGGTTGGTCAGGGCGAGCACGGCGGCCGAGCCTAGGACCCGGGCCCGGGACGGCTGGGCGCCGCGGGGTCGGCCGTGGGGTCGGCGGAGGGGCCCTGGGGGGCCGGGCCCACGAGGTGTGCCCCTGCTCCAGGCCACGAGGGGACCATCGACGTCACCGTCGACGTCGTCCGCGCCCGACCCCGTGCGGGCCGCGCCGTGCCACCATGGCCCGGTGCGACGTGGACGGGTGCTGACCGGGAGGATCGCCGTCGTGGCCCTCGTCGTGGCCGCGGCGGCCTGCTCGACCAGCACGGCCGGCGCGCCCGGCGACGAGGGCGCCACCGACGCCAGCGACGCCCGGGCCACCGAGCCGGGCCTCAGCGGCTGCGACCCGCTCGACGCGACGGCCTGCCTGCTGCCGTTCCCCAACGACGCCTTCACCGCACCCGACGACAGCGCCCCGACGGGCCGCCGGCTGGCCCTGCCCGAGGAGGGGCTGCCCACCAACGCCGACGACGTCCCGGCGGCGCCCGAGGACCTCCAGCGCTCCGACGGCTTCAGCCCCGGATCGGCCCTGCTGGTGCACGTCCCCGGCCTCGACGTGGACGCCACCGGGCTGGCCCCGTCCACCGATGTCGGTGCATCGCTCGACGACGACGCCCCCGTGGTCCTGGTCGACGCCGAGACCGGGGACCGGGTCCCCTACTGGGCCGAGCTCGACGCCGCCTCCACCGACCCGTCGACCACCCTGCTCATGGTCCACCCGGCCACGGCGCTGGCCGAGGGCCACCGCCACCTCGTGGGCCTGCGCGACCTCCGCGACGCGGCCGGCGACCCGGTGGCGCCGTCGCCGACCTGGCAGGAGGTGGGCGACGGCACGCTGCGGCCCGAGGCCCGGCGGGCCCACCTGGCCGCGGTGGGGTCGGCCCTCGACGACGCAGTAGGGGGCGAGGAGGACTGGTGGCTGGCCTGGGACGCGACGGTCGCCAGCGCCGAGGGCCTGGCCGCCGACCTGCTCCACATGCAGGCCGAGGCCGACGCCGCCCTCGACGGGGGTGCGCCGGAGTTCACCGTCGACGAGGCGGTCGACGCCGGGCCGGTGCGCACCGTCACCGGCACCTACGAGGTCCCCTCCTTCCTCGACGACCCGGACCCTGGCGGCCGCCTGGCGCGAGGCGGCGACGGGCTGCCCGAGCTCACCGGCACCCTCACCGCCGACTTCACCTGCGTGGTCCCCACCGACCCGGACGACCCGGCCCTGCCCATCGTGTACGGCCACGGGCTCCTGGGCTCGGCCTCCGAGGTGGGGTCCCTCGCCGTGGCGGTCCCCCTCGGCGGCCTGGCTGCGTGCGCGACCGACTGGATCGGCATGGCCTCGGTCGACATCGCCGAGGTGGGCGAGGTCCTGGCCGACCTGTCGCGCTTCGGCACCATCCCGGACCGCCTGCGCCAGGCCCACGTCGACACGTCGGTCCTCGGTCGGCTGCTGAACGTCGACGACGGGTTCGCGTCGGACCCGGCGTTCCGGACCCCGGACGGGACCCCCGTCCTCGACGTCGGGGCGACCCAGTTCGTCGGCAACAGCCAGGGGGGATCCTCGGGGGGGCGACGAGCGCGGTGACGAGCGAGTGGGACCGGGCCGTGCTCGGCGTCCCCGGCATGGGCTACTCGCTGCTGCTCCCCCGTTCGGTGGACTTCGACCCCTTCGCCGGCGTGTTCGAGGCCGCCTACACCGACGAGGTCGAGCGGGTGCTGGCCCTCGCGCTGGCCCAGCTGCTGTGGGACCGGGGCGAGAACCAGGGCTACGCCCAGCACCTGGCGGCCGACCCCTACGACGGCCTGGAGGCCAAGGAGGTGCTCATGGTCGAGGCCTTCGGCGACCACCAGGTGGCCAACGTCTCCACCGAGGTCCTGGCCCGCACCCTCGGCGCCCGGGTCCACCGCCCCGCCCTGGCCGACGGGCGCAGCCCTGCGGTCGAGCCCCTGTGGGGCCTCGACGACCTGCCCGCCGACGGCGGCGGGCCGGCCCTCGTGGTCTGGGACTACGGCACCCCGGCACCGCCGCCGACCAACGTGGCGCCCCGTCCCCCCGCCTACGGCGAGGACCCCCACGGAGCCGGGGTGTCCGAGCCCCGGGTGCTGGCCCAGGCCTTCGGCTTCCTCCGCACCGGCGAGGTGGCCGACGTCTGCGCCGGCGGCCCCTGCACCAGCGACGCCCTGGGGTGAACGGGCCCGCCGACGAGGGGCGCACCGCGGGGTCCCGGACCTACCGCAACCTGCCGCTGGTGGTGGCGTGCGGGGCCACCGGGCGCAGCCTTCGTCGTGCTCTTCGCCCTGCTGCTGGTCGCCGACCGGGGGGCGTCGCCCACCGGCGGCTCGGCCACCGAGCTCTACGTCATCGCCCTGGTCACCGGGCTGGTGCTGCTGCGGGCCGCCCGGCTGCGGGTCCGTGTCGACGACGGACGGCGTGACCGCCTTCACGCTGGTGCGCACCCGCCGCATCCCGTGGGCCGACCTGGTCGGGCGCGGTGGCCGACCGGCGGGGCCTGGTGCTGCTCCGGGCCGAGGGGGCGCCGGTGCTGGTGCAGAGCCTGGGCCAGACCGTGCCGGCCCGGCTCCTGCGGCCCCGCACCGCGGGGCAGCGCGTGGCCGAGGCCATCAACGCCGAGGTGCAGCGGCGAGGGGCCTGAGCCCGGCCCGGTCCGGGCCGGCCGACGGCTCAGCCGCCCCGAGGAGGGCGTGGCAGTCCGTCGACGGTCGCCGATGAACCCGGTGCGGAAGGCATCCGAGCGCTCGAACGGCGAGCCCGGTCCTCGGCCGTCCTGGGGAAGGCGAGGAAGGAGATGATGCCCTCGTCGAGGTCGCCGGCCGAGAGGCTGAGCTGGCGTCGTCGCCCCGCAGCCCGAAGTAGAGGTCGCCGGCGTAGAGCCCGGTCAGGCAGTCGGCGTGCAGCTCGATGCCCTCGGCGTCGGCCTCGTCGACGCCCTCTGGTCCTGGGCCGAGAAGGCCCACTGGCGGGCCACCTCGGCCCCACCGCGAAGTCGCCGATGATCTCCAGGGTGGGCACCAGGCCGGCCCCGTCGATCTGGACCGTGTCGTCGTCGGGGCAGTAGAAGATCTTGAAGTCGGCCTCGTCCTGGGTCAGGGTGGTGCTGCCGCAGGCCACGTCGTCGGTGGCGGGGTCGAAGAAGATGACGTCGTCGACCGGGTCCCACTCCGGCCCTCGCTGGCGAACAGGCGGCGTGTAGAAGTCGTCCAGGTCGGGCCGCAGCAGGCTCAGCAGCTCGTCGGTGCGCAGGTTGCCGCCGGTGCGGCGTCGGTCGGGTCGAACGCGGCCTCGGTGACCACCGGGGCGTCCGTCGCCGTAGGTCGGCGCACGCGACGGCCCCTCGAAGATGCCGTCGGACAGGGCCGACACCCGGTCGAAGCCGGAGCCGTGGGCCGAGGGGTCGTTGGGGTCCGAGCCCGGGGCGTCGCGGACCTCGATCTGGCCGGCGACGGCCAGGTCGAGCTGAGTCGATGTCGGCCTCGAAGTCCTCGCTGCCCCCGTCGACGACGTCGGCGATCCACGACCCGGCGAAGCAGTCGGCCTGGAGCTCGGTGATGACACCGGGGCAGGGTGTCGAAGTCGCCGGTGCGGGCCTGGACGAGCGTGGCCCATCTCGTGGGCCATGATGATCGCCGCCCCGAACTCGCCGAACTCGTCGATGAACGGGGCGACCAGGCGCCTCGCGGTCCCAGGCGATGAGGTCGGCGTCGGGGCAGTAGAAGGCGTTCTGGGCGATGTCGTCGTAGGACGTCACCCCCGGGCACGGCGGGAGGTCCTCGGACGGGGTGTCGGGGCCGTAGGTCCAGAAGCCGCCCTCGAGGTGGCGTCGAACTCCTCGCCGTAGACGTCGGGGAAGGTGCGGGTCCAGTACTCCTCCACGGCCAGGGCGGCGGCCAGCATCACGTCGTCGGCGCTGTTGGGGCCCGCCGGCGCTGCCCATGACGGTCACGTCGTCCATCGGGGTGATGGGCTCGTCGACGGTGGGTCCGTCGGGGTCCATCTGCCCGCCGGTGCCGTCGCCGCCCGTGCGGTGCCCTGCGTGCCGCCCGTCGGCTGCGGCCGGCGGTGCGCTTCGGACCACGGCGGTCGGCCCCCCCGACCCGTCGAGCAGGCCGAGAGGCCAGCGCCGCGATCGACCCCGACCACCGGCCAGCCTCCGTGCCCTGCGTCGCGTGCCCATCTGCGGATCCTCCTCACGCGCCGTCCGCGGCCCGCGCCGCACCTGCGGCGCCGGAAGTATGGACGGTGGCGGGCCGGCGGGGGAACCCCGGGGGACCGGGGACAGACCCCGGTCCGGCCGCCACCACGCGGCGCCGACCGGCCCGGGGCCGGCCCCGGGCGCTCCCTAGCATCGGGGGATGGCCGACCCGTCGACCGCGACCCGACCACCCTGGCCGGGCCCCTCCCGCCGGCCGGCGACCCCGAGGCGGTGATCGACGCGGTCGTGGCCTGGGTCGAGGCCCGGGGCATGGCGCTCTACCCGGCCCAGGAGGAGGCCCTGCTCGAGGTGGTGGCCGGCGTCCCACGTGATCGTCAGCACCCCCACCGGCTCCGGGCAAGAGCCTGATCGCCGCGGCCGCCCACCTGGCCGCCCTCGCCGAGGGGCGCCGGACCTTCTACACCGCGCCGATCAAGGCCCTCGTGTCGGAGAAGTTCTTCGACCTGCTCGGCCACCTTCGGCGCCGACCGCGTCGGGCATGATGACCGGCGACGCCGCGGTGAACCACGACGCCCCGATCATCTGCTGCACGGCCGAGGTGCTGGCCAACATGGCCCTGCGCTGGGGGCGCCACGCCCCGGTCGACCAGGTGGTGATGGACGAGTTCCACTACATCGCCGACCCCGACCGGGGCTGGGCCTGGCAGGTGCCGCTGCTCGAGCTGGTCGACGCCCAGCACGTGCTGATGTCGGCCACCCTCGGCGACACCACCCGCTTCGAGGAGGACCTCGAGGCAGCGCACCGGGCGCGACGGTGGCCGTCGTGCGCTCGGCGACGCCGGCCCGTGCCCCTGGTCCACGAGTTCCGCACCGATCCCCTCACCGAGGTGCTCCAGGAGCTGCTCGAGCACCGGCGGCGGCGCCGGTCTACGTGGTGCACTTCACCCAGGCCGGCGCGGCCGAGCGGGCCCAGTCGCTCACCAGCCTCAAGCTGTGCACCCGCGAGGAGAAGGACGCCATCGCCGAGGCGATCGGCGACTTCCGCTTCGCCGCCGGGTTCGGACGACGCTCGTCAGCGCTTCGTGCGCCACGGCGTCGGGGTGCACCACGCCGGGATGCTGCCCAAGTACCGCCGCCTGGTGGAGCGGCTGGCCCAGGCCGGGCTGCTCAAGGTGATCTGCGGCACCGACACCCTCGGGGTCGGGCATCAACGTGCCCATCCGCACCGTGGTGCTCACCTCCCTGTCGAAGTACGACGGCACGTCCACCCGCCTCCTGTCGGCCCGCGAGTTCCACCAGATCGGCGGTCGGGCCGGCCGGGCCGGCTTCGACACCAGCGGCACCGTCGTGGTGATGGCGCCCGAGCACGTGATCGAGAACGCCAAGGCCGAGGCCAAGGCCGCGGCCAAGACCGCGACGGACGGCAAGAAGCGCAAGGTCGCCAAGAAGAAGCCGCCGGACGGGCATGGTGTCGTGGGGGGAGCCGACCTTCGACCGGCTGGTGGCGGCCGAGCCCGAGCCGCTCACCTCCAGCCTGTCGGTCACCCACTCCATGCTCATCAACGTGCTGGACCGGCCCGGCGACGGGCGGGCCGCGCTCCGCCACCTGATCGACCACCAGCTACGAGACCGACGCCCAGAAGGAGGCCCACCTCGCCCGGGCCGCGGAGATCGAGCGGGCCCTGCTCGACGGCGGCGTGGTCGAGGAGCTCGACGAGCCCGACGAGCAGGGCCGCACGCGTCCGGGTGACCGTCGAGCTCCAGCCCAACTTCGCCCTGGACCAGCCGCTGTCGCCCTTCGCGGTGGCCGCCCTCGACCTGCTCGACCCCGAGAGCCCGACCCACGCCCTCGACGTGGTGTCGGTCGTCGAGGCGGTGCTGGAGGACCCCCGGCCGGTCATCCAGGCCCAGGTCCGGGCGGCCAAGGGCGAGGCCATCGGCCGCATGAAGGCCGAGGGGCTGGACTACGACCAGCGCATGGCCGAGCTCGAGGAGGTCACCCACCCGCGGCCCCTGGCCGAGCTGCTCGAGCCCATGTTCGACCTGTACCGGGGCAACCACCCGTGGGTCGCCGACACGCCGCTCCGGCCCAAGTCGGTGGTCCGGGAGATGTACGAGCGGGCCATGGGCTTCAGCGACTACGTCCGCCACCACCAGCTGGCCCGGGTCGAGGGCATCGTCCTCCGCTACCTGCAGCAGCGCCTACCGGGCCCTGGTGAAGACGTCCCGGAGGACGCCAAGACCGACGAGCTGGTCGACATCACCGAGTGGCTGGGCGAGATCGTCCGCCAGACCGACTCCAGCCTGCTCGACGAGTGGGAGGCCCTGCGCCACCCGGACGAGGTCGCGGGCGCCCCGGCGGGGCACCGCCGGTCGAGGTCCCGCCCCCGCCGTTCACCGCCAACCGGCGGGCCTTCACCGTGGCGGTGCGCAACGCCCTGTTCCGGCGGGTGGAGCTGGCCGCGGCCCAGCGCTGGACGGCGCTGGGCGAGCTCGACGGCGACGACGGGTGGACCGGCCGAGCGCTGGTACGAGGCCCTCCGGCCCTACTTCGCCGAGTACGCGCACCATCGGCATCGACGCCGACGCCCGCTCGCCGCGCATGCTCCTGGTCGAGGAGCAGCCCGAGCGCTGGGACGTGCGAGCAGGTCCTGGCCGACCCCGAGGGCGACCACGGCTGGCGGATCCGGGCCACGGTGGACCTGGCTGCCTCCGACGCCGAGGGCGAGGTCGTGGTGCAGCGTGGAGGACGTGGGCGAGGCGCTGAGCCCGACCCTCCGGCGAGGTCGAGCCCCACCCGCCACGCCACTCGCGGTGGAGAGATCGACCACCAAAAGTGAGGCATCGCGGCTCACGCCCGACCCCCGGGGACCGATGGGGGCGACATGCTCTGAGCTCCGCTCCTCCACCGGCTCGGGCGCTCCTGGTCGGGGTCGGCCTGCTGTGCGTCGTCGCCGCGGCGTGCGACCCGGCCGCCGTCCCGACCCGCGCGGCGGTCCCTGCGCGGTCGCCCGACCTCGACACCTTCTCGGTGTCGAACAACCCCACCTCCACCCGGGGCAGCGACACCGTGATGCGGGTCATGGACAGCCAGGGCAAGGACGAAGGTCGGCTACATCTCGTTCCCGGTCGTCCTCGCCCGACACCACCGCCCTGGCCGCGACCCTCTCAGGTCACCACCCACCAGGGCGGGTTCGCGGTCCAGGTCCACAACACCGGCGCCTTCTCCGACGCCACGACCTACCGACCCGGCCGGCGCTGGGCGACCAGGTCGGCCGGGTCGACACCACCGGTGCCGGTGCCCGCCACGCCATCCCCCTGCGGGGCGTGGCGTCACCCGGGGTCGGGTGAACCTGGCCCTCACCACCACCAGCCTCTACGAGCTCGAGGTCGTCTCCGTCGAGGGCGCCGTCGCCGCCGGCCACCCCGAGCAGGCCCCGACCCTCGCGGTGGGCGGCACCTCCACCACCGCCTCCGCCGACCACCCCCGTCCCGACCACCACCGCCCCGCGCCCCGCCCCCAGGGCTGGCAGCTGACCTTCAGCCGACGAGTTCAACGGCATCGCGCGTCGACCCGTCGAAGTGGAACATCTACGACCAGAGCAAGGGCGACTCGGTCGAGTCCCCGAAGGCGACGACCTGCCCCCGGGCCGACAACGTGTCGGTGGGCGGCGGCAAGCTGGTCATGCGCACCCAGAAGGCCAACGGCGGCTGCGCCGGTGGCCAGGCCCAGTCCGGCGCCGGGATGAACACCTGGGGCCACTTCGAGCAGGCCGGCGGGCGCTTCGTGGCCCGGGGCCGCTGGACCCAGGCCGGCAACTACCTCTGGGGCGGCTTCTGGACCCACGGCAACGGCGGGCCGGGCTGGACCAAGACCAACCCGACCGAGATCGACACGTGGGAGTACATCGGCAAGGACGCCGAGCCCAACATGCACCGCTTCAAGCCGGCGATCCACTACAACTACACCTGCGAGGGCGCCTGCGGGATGCAGAACCTGCAGTACCTCGACTACGACGTCACCGCCTGGCACGAGTACGCCGTCGAGTGGGAGCCGACCGACCCGGCCGACCCCACCACCATGCAGATCCGCTTCTACCTCGACGGCCACCAGATCGCCCTGTTCGACGAGCACGGCACCTGGCGGGTCACCCCAGCGGGACCAAGGTGCTCGAGATCGCCGGCGGCTGGCAGAACCCCGGCCGGCGCCTTCCCCAACCCCTTCGGGATGGACCGACCGCACAAGCTGATCCTCTCGGCCTGGGTGGGCGCCCCCGGCGTGGACCAGCGGCCACGGTCGACGCCGGCTACGGCCCGTCGGCGGCCACGCCGACCTGGAGATCGACTACGTGCGGGTGTACCAGCGCCCCTGACGCCCGGGGACCGGGGCCGCGCCCGCCCCACCCCGTTCGGTCGCTAGACGATGCCGGAGCGACGGAGGTGCTGGAGGGCGACGTAGGACGGCGGCACCGGCATCCAGAAGGTCGCCAGGCGGAACACCAGGGTGATCGACAGGGCCTCGGCCGAGGGCACCCCGGCGCCGGTCAGCACCGCCACCAGCGCAGCCTCGACGGCGCCGACCCCGCCGGGGGTGGGGGCCGCCGAGGCCACGGTGTTGGCCGTCAGGTACAGGGCGCCCAGCTCGGCGAAGCCCAGGTCGACGCCGAAGGCCCGGGCGCTGGCCACGAAGGCCACGATGGTGGCCAGCTTGCCCAGCGTGGCCCCGCCGAAGAGCAGGGCCAGCTTGGTCGGGTCCTTCGCCAGGTCGCGGATCTCGTGGTACACCCGGGTGACCGACACCGCGACCTTGCTGTCGAAGATCCGCCGCCGCAGCGGCGTGAACCACACCACCCCGCCCACCGCGAGCAGGGCCAGCAGCACGATGGCGAACACGTTGACGTCGGGCAGGTCGATCCCCAGCCCGCCGCCCTGACCCGACCACAGCAGGAAGCCGGCGATCAGCACCACCTGGACGGCGCCGCTGGCCGCGCTGGTGATGCCGATGCTGGCCGCGGCCACGTCGAGCTCGACGCCGTTGCGCTGGAGGTAGCGGGCCCGCAGGGCCATGCCTCCGGCGTTGGCCGGGGTGAAGCGGTTGAGGAAGGCCTGTCCCAGCATCACCTCGGTGGTCTGGCCCCACGGGAGCCGGGTGGTGACCGCCCCCATGAGCGACATGGCCCCCGTCGGGTACACGACCGCCGCCATCACCAGCACCAGGGGGATCCGGGTCCAGTCGGCCTCCCCCAGGGCGTCGGCGATGGCCGACCAGTTGGAGGCGAAGGCCAGCAGGACGTAGAGGAGCACCGCGGTGCCGACGAGGCTCACGACCCGACCCACGCTGATGCGCTGGAGCCCCGCCAGCTCGTAGGCCTCGACCCCGCTGCGCTCCTGGGCCAGCTCCCGCAGGTCGGCCAGCAGGTCCGGGCCGTCGTCGCGCCCGGCCGCCTTCACCGCCCGGCGGGTGGTCGCCGACAGGGCGAGGGGCTGGAGGAGCGGGAGGGTGGCGCCCAGCTGGAGCGGGTCGACCGCGGTCTCGGCCGGCAGGGCGCGCGCGGGGACCGACCAGCACCGCCAGGGAGGCCATCAGCTCGGCCACGTCGAGGACCAGGCGACCGTCGTCGGCTGCGAGCGTCGCCCGGCTCAGGTCCGCCACCACCACCCGGTGCCCCTCGCCCGCGGGACGCACCCGCACGTGCCCCGTGTGGAGGCGGCCGTGGGCGATGCGCTCGGCGTGGAGCAGGGCGACGGCGGCCCACACCTCGGCGACCAGGTCGTCGGTGACCTCGTCGGGCGCCAGGTCGGCCAGGGCGACCGACCCGTCGCCCCGGCTGAGGAGGACACCGGCACCTGCGTCCGTCGCGGCCACGTCGACGACCTCGGGCACCGGCACCCCGGCCCCGGCCGCCAGCAGGGTGACGAGGGCCTCGTGTTGGACGACACGGGTCGGCGACCAGGTCAGGTGGTCGCCCTCGACCCCCCGACGGCGGGCCGCCCGCACCGCCCGGAACAGGAGGTCGGCGTCGCGGTCGTCGCGGTCGATGACCCGCACGATCCCGGGCGAGCCGTCGGGCATCTCCACCGCGGCCCGGCCGAGGTCGTCGTCGCCCGTCGTGGCGATCGGGTGCCCGACCGCCGCCAGGGCCCGGGCCACGTCGGACCGCCGGGCCCGGCGGCGGGGGGCGCCGGTCACGACCAGGACGGCAGAGCCCACGGTGAGGCCGATGAGCAGCGTGGTGGCGACCTGGAGCGGCACCGCCAGGGCGGTGAGCAGCCGGAGCAGGGCCAGGACCACCAGCACGACCCAGGCCGTGCGCCGCCACGCCCTGGGCAGCGACGGGACCAGGACGGTGGTGACCGCGGCCAGGCCGGCCACGTAGGCCGGCGAGGGGAAGGCACCCCCTGTGAGCCAGGACGCAGGGCCCAGGCCCTCGTCGACCGCGACGGGGGCGGTGCTGTCGAGCCAGCCCTGCAGGAGGGTCGCGACCAGCGCGGCCACCCCCGCGGCCAGGGCCAGGACACCGAGCAGCCGGAGCCGTCGGCGGCGGAGCAGGTCGGCGGCGAGGGCCACGGGGGCCAGCACGGCGATGATCTGGACCAGGCCGACGAGGCCGTCCTGGACCACGTCCGGGAGCCGGGCGGCCAGGCGGACCAGGTCGTGCGACACCCCCGCCACCGCCCCGGGCGCGGCCCAGAAGAGCCCGACGGCGACGACCAGGCCCAGGGCCGAGGCGGTGAGGCGGGCCAGGTCGGCCGGGTGGCGCTCCCAGGGGGCGTCGCCGAGGGCGAGGGGTCGCGACGGGTCCACCTCGGCCGGGGCGGACGGCGTGGGGTCGGCGGCGACCGTGGTGCTCATCGGCGGATCCCGCCCCTGGTCCGACCGGCCGCGCTGCCCATGGAGGTCACAGCGTCGCGCACCGACGAGAGGCCCGGGACCATGGTCGCCGGTCGCCGGCGGGCGTCGGCGGCGTCAGCCCAGCCCGAGGCGCTCGCAGCTGCTCGGCGGGGGCCTCCAGCTCGTCGAGGGCGGTGCGCAGCAGGTCGGCCATCTCGGCCTCGACCCGCTCCCCCACCCGGTTCTCGGCCTCGTCGGGGTCGACGGAGAGGTCGTAGAGGTGGTGGTCGTCGACGTTGCGGGGCTCGGCCACCCACATGGGCAGGCGGTCGCCCGGCCCGAACGGCTGGCGGATCACCGGGATGTCGGATCCGGGCATGGTGTCGAGCACGGCCCGGTGGTCGGGCGGCGGCAGGCCCTCGATGCCGGCGATGTGCAGCGGCATGGTCGACCAGCGGTTCGACCACATCGAGAGCGGGAAGACGTCGCCCGCCGGCGCCCGGGCGTACTTGCGGTCGCCGTCGGTCACCTGCACCCAGCGGCCGAACACGCCCCCCACCGCCCACTCCCGGACCTGGGTGGCGGTGCCGTCGAGGAGCGGGCGCGAGGGACCGCCCGTGGGTGCGGTGGGCGACCTCGACGGCGAAGGCGTCGGCGATGGTGGCGAAGAGGTCGACGTTGGTCGTGAGGGCGTCGCAGGTCGCCGCCGCCGTCGACCCCGGGCCAGGACACCAGCAGCGGGGTGTGGCCGAGGGGCTCGTACTGCGGGCACCGAGGGCTTGCCCCAGATGTCGCGGTCCCGGCGCACCTCGCCCAGGTAGTGGCCGTGGTCGGTGCAGACGACCAGGGCGGTGTCGGCCCACAGGTCCCGCTCGTCGAAGGCGGCGAGGATGCGGCCGAACCAGTCGTCGATCATCGACAGCTTGGCCCCGTAGTTGGCCCGGATGTGGCGGCCCTCGGCCTCGGTGAGCGTGCCCCGGCTGACGGCGCCGTCGGCGTAGGGGGGCCAGATCAGGGCCTCCTCGGGCTGCGGCGCCGTCCTGGTAGCGGTCGGCCCACCGCGGCGGGGTGTCGAAGGGCTCGTGCGGGTCGAACTCGTCGACGAAGAGGAACCAGCCGTCGGGGTGGTGGGGCGTGGCGTCGCGCAACCAGGCGGCGGCCGAGGCCATGGTCCGCGGCCCGGGGAAGTCCTCCTCGGAGCGCAGGTGGGTGCGGCTGGTGTCGTAGGCCTTGGTGACCCCGGCGAAGCCGTGGTTCCGCTCGTAGAACCAGCCCGCCGGCGCCGCCGGGCGGGTGGGCGTGCCCACCCACGACGGGTCGGCCCAGGTGCGCCAGGGGTCACCCTCGTGGCCCCGCAGGTAGTCCCAGCCCCGGAAGTCGGTGTGGTAGTTCTCGCCGCCCGTCTCGAACAGGTGGGGGTGGTCGGTGACCATCTGGGTCACCACGCCGGCCGCCTCCAGGTGGGCGGTGAGGGGCCGCTCCCACAGCTCGATCGACCCCCAGCAGCGCCACAGGAAGTCGAGGGAGCCGCAGAGGATGTCGTGGCGCGCCGGCATGCACGGCAGCGAGCCGGTGACGTGGCGGGTGAAGCGGGTGGCCCGCCGGGCCGCGAAGGCGTCGAGGTTCGGGGTGGCGAACTCGTCGCCGCCGTAGCAGCCGAGCATGTGGCGGTTGAGCGAGTCGAGCAGCACCACGGCGACGTTCTGCGGACCGGTCACGGACCCGGTCCTAGATCACGGCGACGGTGTGGGCAAGGGGCCGCGGGACGGCCGGTGGCGCGGGGATCGTGGGGCGGGGCGGGTCCGGCGGGGGCGGACCCGGCGATCGCGCGCTAGGCGAGGGCCTCGTCCTGGAGCCCGTCACGGATCATCGACCTCAGCTCGTCGGTCTCCTCGTGGCCGTGGTCGGCGACGGCGTGCATGGTCGCGACCCGCACCACCTCCTCCTCCTCCCCGGCGATGGTGAGCGTGCAACCGCTCTCGCTGGGCATGTCCCTGCAGTCGGCGATCTTCCGGGCCATGGCGGCCTCCTCGGACGATGGGGGGTGGGGGGCCGACCGGCGGGCCGGTCCTCCCTCGGGGATCACCTCGCTCCGCCGGTCCTCGGCTCACCACGTCGGCAGGGCCCGGATCCTCTCGATCGCTCCTCCACCGGCGACCCTACGCCTGGCGCGTGCGGGGGGAACCCCCGGGGCGCGTCCGGGCGGCAGCGCCCGTGCCGGCGCGGGCGGTGAGGCGCTCGCGGCCGGTCAGCGTGCGTCGGCGGTGCCGGGCCGGGTCATGTCGATGGGGACGACCACCCGGTCGAAGAGGGCCTCGTCGACCCCCTTGCGCAGGGCCGCGTCCCGCAGGGTGAGGTCCTCGTCCATGGCCAGGTGGGCGATGGCCGACGCCTCGTCGTAGCCGATGACCGGCGCCAGGGCCGTCACCATCATCACCGAGCGGTCGACGTAGGCCTGGATCTGGTCCTCGTTGAGCTCGGCGCCCTCGACCATGAAGCGACGCAGGTGGTCGCACACGTCGCCGAGGATCCGCATGCTGTGGAGCACGTTGGCGATGATCACGGGCCGGAAGGCGTTGAGCTCGAAGTTCCCCTCCTTGCCGGCCATGGCCACCGCGGCGTCGTTGCCCAGGACCTGGGTGGCCACCATGAGGACGGCCTCGGCCTGGGTGGGGTTCACCTTGCCGGGCATGATCGACGAGCCGGGCTCGTTGGCCGGGAGGCGCAGCTCGTTCAGCCCGGCGCGGGGCCCGGAGCCGAGCCACCGCAGGTCGTTGGCCACCTTGAAGAGGGTCACCGACAGGTTGCGGAGCCCCGCGGAGGTGCGCACCAGCGGGTCGAGGGAGCCCTGGGCCGCGAACTTGTTGGGCGCGGTGACGAAGGGACGCCCGGTCAGGTCCGCGATGCGGGCGGCGATGGCCTCGGCGAAGCCCTCGGTGGTGTTGAGCCCGGTGCCCACGGCCGTCCCGCCGGCGGCGAGGCGCTCGAGGTGGGCGGAGTCGGCCACGAGGGCCTCGGTGGCGTCGACCAGCATGGCCTCGTAGCCGGACCACTCCTGGCCGACGGTGAGCGGTGTGGCGTCCTCGAGGTGGGTGCGCCCCACCTTGACGACCGTGGCCCACTTCTCGGCCTTGTCGTGGATCGCCGCGGTCAGCGTCGTCACCTGGGGCAGGAGGTGGTCCTCCAGCATGGCCTTGGCCGCCACGTGCATCGCCGTGGGGAAGGTGTCGTTGGACGACTGGGCCATGTTGACGTGGTCGTTGGGGTGCACGGGCGCCTTGGAGCCGAGCTCCCCGCCCAGCAGCTGGATGCAGCGGTTGGAGATCACCTCGTTGACGTTCATGTTGGACTGGGTGCCCGAGCCGGTCTGCCAGACGTAGAGGGGGAACTCGTCGTCGAGGTCACCGGCGATGACCTCGTCGGCCACCCGGCCGATGAGGTCGCCCATCCACCGCGGCAGGCGCCCCGCCTCGGTGTTGACCTGGGCCGCGGCCTTCTTGACGTGGCCGTAGGCCCGGTACACCTCGATGGGCATCCGGTCCTTGGACCCGCCGATGTCGAAGTGCTCCAGCGACCGCTGCGTCTGGGCCCCCCAGTAGTGGTCGGCGGGGACCTCGACGGCGCCGAGGGAGTCGGTCTCGGTCCGGGTGCCGGTGGCGTCGAGGCCGATGGGCACGTCGTGGACGGTGGGTGCGGGGGTGGTGGGATCGGTCACGGCCACCACCTCAGACCGCGTCGACGGGGCAGAACGCCGGCCACCAGGCCGCCTCGCGGACCGCCTCGACCACGTTGTCGGGCTCCACGCCGGCCAGGCCCTCCGCCACCGCGGCGCGGACCACGTCGGTGGCCACCGCCGAGGAGGTGGTGCGCAGGTCCGCATTGGACGGCAGCAGGGCGGCGCCGGGCTCACCCAGCGTCGGCGCGGTCGGCGACCGCGTGGGCGGCGGCCAGGATCATGCCGTCGGAGACCTTGGACGCCCGGGCGACGATGGCACCGAGGCCGAGGCCCGGGTAGAGGGCGGCGTTGTTGGCCTGGCCGATGCGGTGGGTGACCCCGTCCAGCTCGACGTCGTCGAACGGGGACCCGGTGGCCACCAGGGCCTTGCCGCCGGACCAGGTGAGGATCTGCTCGGGCGTGGCCTCGGCAAGGGGCGTCGGGTTGGAGAGCGGGAACACGATGGGTCGCTCCACGCCGGAGGCCATGGTCTTGATCATGTGCTCGGTGAAGGCGCCCGGGGTGGTCGAGGTGCCGACCAGGATCGTGGGCTGCACCTGCTCCACCACCGTCGCCAGGTCGATGACCCCGCTGGCGGCGGCCGCCTTGGACCGGAGGTCGGCCATCGCCGACCACCGGGTCGCGTCCCTGCGGTCGGCCTCGCAGGCGGTGCGGGCCCAGCCCGCGACCTCGTCGGCCGGACGGGCGTAGGGCCGCTGGTAGTCGAGGAGCTCGTCGGCCATGTCGCCGGTCAGCAGGCCGGGCAGGTCGACCAGCCAGATGCGACGGGTCGCCTCCTCCTCGCTGAGCCCGGCGCGCACCATCTCGTCGCGGATCTGGTCGGCGATGCCGCACCCGGCGGTGCCGCTGCCGAACATCACCACCCGCTGGTCGGCCCAGGACGTGCCCGCGACCTGGACGGCGTTGAACAGCCCGGACATGGCGATGGCGCCGGTGCCCTGCATGTCGTCGTTGAAGGTGGGCACGTGGTCGCGGTGGCGGTCCAGGATGCGCCGGGCGTTGGTCGACCCGAAGTCCTCCCAGTGGAGCAGGGCCCGGGGGAACAGGTCCTGGGCCGCGGCGACGTAGGCATCGACGAAGTCGTCGTAGGCCTGGCCCCGCACCCGCCCGTGGCGCACGCCGATGTAGAGCGGGTCGTTGAGCAGGTCCTGGTTGTCGGTGCCCACGTCGAGGACGACGGGTACCACCCGGTGAGGGTCGACGCCGGCGGCCGCGGTGTAGACCGCCAGCTTGCCGATGGCGATGTCGATGCCGTTGGCCCCCCAGTCGCCGATGCCGAGGATCTCCTCGGCGTCGGTGGCGACGATCAGGTCGATGTCGGCGGCGCCGGCACCGAAGGCGGCCAGCCGCTCCGGGATGCGGTCGGCCTCGTCGATGGACAGGTAGAGCCCGCGGGGGCGGGTGAAGAGCTCGCTGAGGCCCTCGATGGCCTCGCCCACGACGGGGTCGTAGACGACGGGGAGCATCTCCAGCAGGTGGCGCTGGAGCACGGCGTAGAACAGCACGACGTTGTTGTCGTGCAGGCGCCACATGTACACGTGGCGCTCGAGGTCGGTGGCGAGGGCCTGGTACTGGTCGTAGGCCCGCACCAGCTGCGGCTCGAGGTCCGGGGTGATCGCCGGCGGGAGCAGGCCGTCGAGGCCGAGGGCGGTCCGCTCCTCGGCGGAGAAGGCCGATCCCTTGTTGAGGGCCGGGTCGCGGAGGACCTCGTAGCCCCGAGCCGTCGTCTGGATGCGGCGCTGGTCCCCCTGGGTGACGACGCGGGCCTGCCTGCTGTACATGGTGTGTCCTCCCCGGGCGCGGGCCCGATCGTGTCGGTCTCCCCCGTCGGCACCGCCGCTCCGTTGGTGAGGGGTCGGTGGCGTCGGGTCCTCGCGCCCGCCGTCCCCGGCCGGCATCCCGGTCCGGGACGGGGCCGGTCGGTAGCGTCCGGGACAACCGACGGCCCGCGGCGGGCGGCCCACCCCCAGGAGGCACCGTGAGCACCATCGAGATCGACGAGCTCGACGTCAGCGACGTCACCGGTGCCTGGTGGGTGCCGGTCGCCGCCGGGGTCCTGTCCCTGCTGTTCGGCTTCCTCGTGCTGTCGTTCAGCTACACGACGGTCTGGGCCATCGCCCTCTTCGCCGGCTTCTCGTTCCTGCTGACCGGCTGCGGCGAGCTGGCGGTGGGGCTCGCCTCCCGGGGCGCGGCCCGCTGGGTCTCGCTGTTCCTCGGCGTGGTGGGCATCGCCGCCGGGGTGATGGCCTTCGCCTGGCCCGGGTCCACCGTCCTGGTGATCGCCCGCATCGTGGCCTGGCTGCTGCTCATCCGGGGCGTGGTCGGCGTGGCCGGTGCCTTCCACGCCCGCACCGAGGGCGACGCCACCTGGTGGATCCCGCTCGCCCTGGGCCTGCTCGAGATCGTCGTCGCCGTCTGGGCCGTCCGCTACCCCAACCGGTCGCTCGTGCTGCTGGTGCTGTGGGTCGGCATCGCCGCCATCTCGCGGGGCCTCACCTTCCTGCTCATCGGCTTCGGCCTGCGGGGCGCCGACAAGGCCCTGACCTGACCGACCTCACACGTCGGACGGGGGTGGGCGGCGCGTCGGCTCGTCGATGAGGCCGATGGCGTCGTCGTCGGGCTCGTCGGGCTCGGCCCGGCGCAGGAAGCGGGCCACCGGCGCCGCCGTCATGCCGTAGAGCGTGACCGTCCCCACGATCACGAGGAACGTCGCGGGGAGGAGCCGGTCGGCCTCCTCGATGCCGGCCGCGGCCAGGGGCACGCTGAAGGTGGCGGCGGTCGACGCGGCCACGATGCCGCGGGGGTCCATCCAGCCGATGAACGCCTTCTCCCCGCGGGTCAGCGAGGTGCGGACGGTCGCCACCACGGCCACGAGGGGGCGCACCAGGATGACCAGCCCGACGACCAGCACCAGGGACGGGACCAGGACCTCGCGCACCGCGCCGACCGACACCGTGGCCGAGATGGAGATGAACAGCACCCCGATCACCAGCTGCACGACGGTGCTGAAGAAGTGGCGGTCCTCGGGGAGCTCGAAGCCCGGGATGTTGACGAGGGCGACGCCCATGAGGATGGCCGCGAGGAGGCCGGTGTCGTCGCGGTAGACGTCGCAGAGGGCTGCCACCCCGACGACGGTGGCCAGCACCGCCTCGGTGGCCAGGGTCCCGCGGAGCTTGATCTTGCTCAGCAGCAGCCACAGCACGGCGGCGCCGACGGCCCCGCCCACCACACCGGTGCCGATGCTGTGGAGGAACGTCAGGGCCTCCCTGCCCGGCACCAGATCGACGTCGTTGCTGATGGCCTGGAACACCAGGGCGCCGATGAGCGCCCCGATGGGGTCGATGGTCGTCCCCTCCCACCCCAGGATGAGCGACACCCGGCGGCCGGGCCGGGCGATGTCGAGGACGGGGCCGACCACCGTGGGCCCCGACACGATGAGGATGGCGCCCAGCATGAGGGCCCCCTCGCTGGTCAGGCCGAGGAGTGGTCCGGCCATGAGCGTGGCCGCGGCCCACGTCAGCGGGATGCCGAGCAGCAGGAGGCGACGCACCACGCGCTGGGTGTGGCCCTCGAGCTCGGAGAGGCGCAGCTCGAGGCCACCCTCGAAGAGGATCACCGCCACCGCGAGGGTGACGAGGGGCGAGAAGGCGTCGCCGATCGTGGTGGTGGGGTCGAGCTCGGGGACGAAGTGGCCCACGCCGAAGCCGACGGGCAGCAGGAGCACGATGGCGGGGACGCGGAACCGGGCCGAGACGAGCTGGCACCCGACGGCGAGCAGCACGGTGAGCCCGAGCCCCAGGAAGATCTCCTCCGAGCTCACGGCCGCTGACCGTAGCGCTGCCGCGACGGCTGCCCGGCGGACCTCCCCCCGGGGGGAAGCGGGTCAGACCTGCAGCTCGCTGCGGGTCCGGCCGTGACGGGACCACCAGGTGCTGCCCCCTCCGCCGAGGCGGAAGCGCTCCGGCTTGTCGTCCTCGGCCAGCAGGCCGGTCTCCAGCCACAGGCGCTTGAGGTGGCGGATCCGTCCTGCCTCCCTGTCGTCGGTGTAGGCCGCCCGGGCGTGGAGCACGTGGTGGTTGTTGACGAGCTGCACGTCGCCGGGCTCCATGGCCATGGCCACGTGGTGGTCGGGGTCGGCGCAGAGGGCGTCGAGGAGGTCCATGGCCGCCCGGGCCGCATCCGACGGGCGGGGCGCGTCGACGTGGCGGCGGGCGGCCTCGATGTAGGGCCGGATGTAGCGGACGAAGAGCCGGTCGCGCCGCCGGGTGAACACGGGCATCTCGTACCAGCCCCGGGCACCGGGGGCCTGCTCGCCCCGCAGGTCGTAGGGCAGGGGGCGGTACAGAGCGGCCGCCAGCGCGGGCTCGGTCCGCACCATCTGGTTGTGGATGGTCACCACGTTGGCCACCAGCGACGCACCACCGGACGCGCCGGCGTCGAGGCACAGCAGGCCGACGAGGTCCGAGCCGTCGGAGTGGAACGGGAAGGGCACGCCCCCGATCTCGTTGCCTCGGGAGGTGGGGTCGCCGACCGCCTTGCCCTGGTCGGTGACGTCGCCCAGCAGGTGGCCCTTGGCGTTCTGGGGCCACGGGTGGCCGACGTGGGTGCCGATGCCCCAGTAGGCCCACGACGCCCGCTCCTTCCCCCAGCGGGCGGCGGGCAGGCCCCGGAGCAGGGCCACCCCCGTGCCGTCGACCAGGTCGGCGGTGATGCGGGCCAGCGCGGGGCCGAGGGTGGGCAGCGGGAAGTCGTCGCGGGTGACGTCGAGGAGCTCGTCGTGGCGTGCCTCGGCATGGGCCAGGGCGGCGTCGAGCTCGGCCACGTGGTCGTCGGTGAGGTGGTGCACGTAGCGGTCGCCCAGGTCGTCGCGTCGCCACTCGCAGCCCTCCTCGAGGGGGACCAGGGTGTCCGGGTCGGGCGGCGCGGAGGTCTCGGTGCCGGTGCCGGGGTCGGTGGTGGTCATCGGGCTCCTCCGGCGGGGACGGGCCGGGGTCCGCGCAGCAGGCGCCCCGGGAGGGGGCCGACCTCGACGCCCTCGGCGTAGGTGCGTTGGCCGGCGACGTAGGTCGCGACGTAGCCGTCGGCGGCCTGCACGAGGCGGCGTCCGCCGGCCGGGAGGTCGTGGCGCACCTCGGGCCGGCGGGCCGACAGCCGGTCCATGTCGATGAGGTTGACGTCGGCGCGCAGGCCGGGGGCCAGCACGCCGCGGTCGTCGAGGCCGACGGCCCGGGCCGTGGCCCGCGTCTGGCGCTCGACCAGGAAGGGCACGTCGAGCCGGTCGTGGCTGCGGTCGCGGCCCCAGTGGGCCAGCAGCGTGGTGGGGAAGCTGGCGTCGCAGATGGTGCCGACGTGGGCCCCGCCGTCGGCCAGGCCCACCACGGTGTGGGGGTGGGCCAGCATCTCCCGGGCCGCGTCGAGGTTGCCGTCGGCGTAGTTGAGGATGGGGACGTACAGGAGGGCCCGGCCCTCGTCGGCGAGGAGCTGCTCGTAGGCCAGCTCCAGCGGGTCGCGCCCGGCCCGGCGGGCCCGGGCGTCGATGCTGTCGTCGGGGTCGGGCTCGTAGTCGGGCGGGTCGTCGAGGGCGAAGGCGCGGGTCATGTCGCCCAGCACCCGGGAGGGGCGGGCCCGGGCGGCCGCCTCCAGCACGCGGGCCCGGAAGGCGGGCTGGGCGAGGGTGGCGACCCTCTCCTCCAACGGGTCGTCCGCGATCTCCCGGTAGACGGGGTTGGCCACGAACGGGTGCAGCGTGCAGGTGAGGCCCATCAGGACGCCCACCGCCCGCGGCGCCACCTGGGCGGTGATGGGGAGCCCGTCCTCGTTGGCCTCGGTCAGCAGGCGCAGCAGGGGCCGCCAGGTGGGCAGCGGGGTCTGGAGCAGGGAGAACGAGAGGGGGCGGCCCGACTCCTCGACCATCCGGCGGCACAGCCCGAACTCGGCGTCCAGGTCGGCGAAGTCCGAGACCACCTGGAGGACGCCCTGGCCGGTGGCGCCGATGGCCCGGGCGATGCCGACCAGCTCGTCGGCCTCGGCGGTGAGGGTCGGTGTGGGCTCGCCCCGGCTGGAGCGGTGGTTGAGGGTCCGGGAGGTGGAGAAGCCGAGGGCGCCGGCGGCCACGCCGGCGGCGGCCAGCTCGGCCATGCGGGCGATGTCGTCGGGCGTGGCCGGCTCCCGGCGGGCGCCGCGGTCGCCCATCACGTGCACCCGCAGGGCGGCGTGGGGCACCTGCACCCCGAGGTCGACGTCGAAGGGCCGGGCGTCGAGCACGTCGAGGAACTCGGGGAAGCTCTCCCAGCTCCACGGCAGACCCTCGTGGAGGGCGACGCCGGGGATGTCCTCCACCCCCTCCATGAGCTCGATCAGCCGATCGTGGTCCGCAGGCCGCACCGGGGCGAAGCCCACGCCGCAGTTGCCCGAGACCACGGTGGTGACCCCGTGCCACGCCGACGGCACGAGGCGCTGGTCCCAGGTGGCCTGGCCGTCGTAGTGGCTGTGGACGTCGACGAAGCCCGGGGTGACGAGCAGGCCCGAGGCGTCGACCTCCTCGGTCCCGGTCACGCCGACGGCCCCGACCTCGGTGATGGTCGGGCCCGTGATGGCCACATCCGTGGTGCGGGCCGGTGCGCCGGTGCCGTCGACGACGGTGCCGCCCCGGAGGACGAGGTCGGGGACGTGGGCCATGGTCTCCTCCGGTCGAGTCGCCCGTCACGGTAGGTCCGCGCCCGCTCCCCCGCAGGGCGCGGGCGGCCACCCGTAGGCTCGACCCGTGCCCCCCGCCCCTGCCGACCGCCCGCTCGACCTCGTGGTCTTCGGTGCCACCAGCTTCGTGGGCCGCCTCCTCTGCGCCCACCTCGTGGCCCGCCACGGCTCCGACGGTGACCTGCGCTGGGCCATGGCCGGCCGCCGGGCCGAGGGGCTGGCGGCGGTGGCCGAGGAGGTGGGGGCCGACGTGGAGCACCTGGTCGCCGACGCCACCGACGCCGAGGCCCTCGCCGACCTGGTCGGTCGGACCCGCGTGGTGGCGTCCACCGTCGGCCCCTACGCCCTGCACGGCTCTGCGCTGGTGGCCGCGGCCGCCGCCGCCGGGACCGACTACTGCGACCTGGCCGGCGAGCCCCAGTGGGTCCGGCGCATGATCGACGCCCACCAGGACGAGGCCGAGGCCACCGGGGCCCGCCTCGTCCCCTCCTGCGGGTTCGACTCCATCCCGTCCGACCTCGGCGTGTGGTTCACCCAGCAGCAGGCCGAGGCGGCCCTGGGTGCCCCCTGCACCCGCATCGCCATGCGCGTCGAGGCGCTGCGGGGCGGGGCCAGCGGCGGGACCATCGCCAGCATGGTGAACGTCGTCGAGGAGGCCGCCCACGACCGTTCCCTGCGGCGACTCCTCGCCGACCCCTACGCCCTCGTCCCCGACGATGCCCCCGCCGGGGTCCGCCAGACCGAGGTCACCGTCCCCCGCCGCGACGCTCCCTCCGGCCAGTGGGTGGCACCCTTCGTGATGGCGGCCACCAACACCAAGGTCGTCCACCGCAGCCACGCCCTCCTGGGTCGGCCGTGGGGCGACGGGTTCCGCTACGACGAGGCCATGGCCATGGGCACCGGGGCCATGGGCGCGGTCAAGGCCTCGGGCCTGGCCGCCGGGATGGCGGGCGGCATGGGGGTGCTGTCGGTCGGGCCCCTCCGGCGCCTGCTCGGGGAGCGGGTGCTGCCCCAGCCCGGTACGGGACCCTCACCCGAGGCCCAGGCCGCGGGGTCCTTCGACCTCCGCTTCTTCGGCGAGACGGCGACGGGCGCAAGGATCCGCACCCGCGTCACCGGTGATCGCGACCCCGGCTACGGCTCGACCGCCCGGATGGTCGGGGAGGCTGCCGTGGCCCTCGTGGCCCTCGACGGCGACGACGTCGGGGGCGGCTTCCTCACCCCGGCGACGGCCTTCGGCGACGACCTGGTCGAGCGCCTCACCCGCCACGCCGGCCTGGGGTTCTCGGTCCTCACCTAGCCGTGGTCGGTCAGGCCTGGGCCTCCAGGTCGAGGTCGGGGGCCACCGCCGGCGCGCGGGCGGCGTCGGCCCCGCAGAAGGCGTCGCGCACGACCTTGGCGCGGTACAGCGCCTCGTCGGCCCGGCGGACCAGGCCCTCGGGCGCGTCGCCGCCCACCACCTCGGCGGCGCCGATCGAGCACGTCATCGACACACCACCGGGCAGGCGGGTGCGTCGGATCGCCTCGCGGATGTCGGCGCCGAGGTCGGCGGCCTGGGCCAGCGACGTCTCCGGGCACAGGACGGCGAACTCGTCCCCGCCCAGGCGGGCCAGCAGGTCCGAACCCCGGACCCGGTCGGCGAGCAGGGCCGAGACCGCCCGCAGGACGGCGTCGCCCACCTCGTGGCCGCACATGTCGTTGACGTCCTTGAAGTTGTCCAGGTCGCAGATCAGCACCGTGAGCGGCGTGCCCGCCCGCCGGGAGCGCAGGACCTCCCGGGCCAGCCACGCGTCCCACGCCCTCCGGTTGCCCAGCGCGGTGAGCGGGTCCTCCCGGCTGAGCTGCTCCAGCTCCTTGACCAGCACCTCGTTGCGGATCCTCTCGCCGTCGAGGGCGGACCGGGTCAGGTGCTGCTGCCAGGTCCTGCGCTCTCGGTACACCTGGGCCGCCACCGCCATGGCGAAGGCGGTGGCCAGGTAGTAGGCGATGGTCGTCACCTGTCGGGTGTCGAGGCCGGGGTCGGCGAGGGCCGACGAGACGGCCAGGGCCAGCAGGGTCGCCGCGGCCAGGAGCACGGTCATGGGCCAGCGCCACACGACCAGGAAGGCGGTGGCGTACACCGCCAGCGAGAGCCCGAGGACGTAGGCCTCGAGCTGGTCCCCGGCTCGCGGCACCATCCAGGCGATGCTCACCTCGAGGGCCACGACGGTCAGCAGCGAGAGCGCCTCGGGCCAGCGGGCCCCGAGCGGGCGCCACCACAGGGCGACGAGGAGCAGGGCCACGGCCAGCTCGGCGCCGATGCGGGCACCGAGGAACGAGCGGGCCTGGTCCGGGACCATGACCAGGTCGAACACCGCCCACGCGGGCAGCGCCACCAGGGCGACGATGCCGGCCACGAGCGTGGTCGTGCGGGTCTCGGCCCGCTGTTGGGCGCGGTGGTCCCGGCGTTGCGTGGACGGCCCGGGGTCGGCCCCCGTCCCCCCGTGCCTCTTCCGCGCGGTGGCCACCCCGTCCCTTCGGCGGACCCGTCTCGTTCCTGAGCCGGCCCCGGGCCGACGACCCGCCTCAGGGGGCGGTGACCGCGGCCACCACGGCCGCGGTCATCCGGTCCTGGGCCCGGGCCAGACCGGGGGCATCGCCGCCGAGGGCGATGCCCCCCACGGAGGTGACGGTCGTGGGCCAGCAACCCAGGCGGATGAGGTGACCGGCGCCGGGGTGGTCCTGGAGGACGTCGTCGGCTCGGTCCCGCCGGGCCAGGAGGCGGCGTGCCATCTCGCCCGAGGGCCACATCTCGTCCCCGCCACCGGCGACGAGCAGCAGCGGAGCGCCGATGTCCTCGGCGCGGATGGCGGCCGCCCCTGTGGCGTCGGGCTCGTCGAGTCGAGGGCCGTAGGCCACGGCCATGTGCAGCACCGCCGGGCCGTGGCGCCGGGCGTTCCCCCGCCGCACGACCGCCTGGCGGGCCATGGCGGCGAAGAGGGCGGCGTCGTCGGTCTCCACCGCGGGCAGGTCCTCCCCGTCGAGGGTCCAGGCCGGTGTCCCGGGCAGGGATCCCTCGGGGCCGAGGCCCACCCAGGTGAGCGACGACGGCGAGACCCCCACCACGAGCCGGAGCGGGAGGTCCGGGATGCGCGACGCGGCGGCCAGCAGGCCCTCGGCGCCCCGGGAGATGGCCATGGCGCTCACCCTGTGGGCGTCGACCTGGGGCTGGGCGGCCAGCCAGCGGATGGCGTCGGCGAAGCGCTCCAGGGGGATCCGGGCCAGCAGGGGTTCGAGGTCGTCGAGGGCGGGGCCGTCGCCGGCGAAGGTGGCCGCCACCAGCGCAGCGCAGCCGTGGGAGGCCAGCAGGGCGGCGTTGGCCCCCTGGGAGTCGAGGCCGCCCTCGGAGCCGGGGAAGAGCACCACCCCCGGGAGGCCCGTGCCCCCCTCGGGGGCGAACAGGCGCCCCACCACGCCGGGCGCCCGCACCTCCTGCACCACCACGTCCGGGGTGGCGGTCCGGCGCACGAGGGTGGCCCGCAGGGAGGCGCCCCCACCCGACGCGGTGATCACCGTGGCCGCGGGCTCCGTCGACGGGAGGAAGATGTCGGGCGTGGCGTCGTCGCTGGCGAAGCGCATGGCCCACAGGGGGCCGGTGGGGTCGACGCCCGTCCAGTCGCCCCCGGTCGGTGCGTCGGTCCCGAGGTCGACGACACCGTCGGCCGCGGCGGTGAAGGTCGCCGCCGAGCGCCACCGGTGGCCGGCCACGTCGACGGTCTCGGCACCGACCTCGACCGCGGCGCCGGGGGCGAACCCGGTGACCCGCACGGTGACCAGCTCGTCGGCCAGGGCGTCGTCGGGCGTCAGGTGCACGGCCTCGGTGCCCGAGCGGCGCCGGTCCGTCGCCCGGTCGACCGGCAGCGCCGGCACCGGGGTGCCCTCCTGGCCGGGTCCGCCGGCGGCCTCACCGAACCAGTCCGGGAACTTGGTGGTGAAGAGCATGCCCAGACCGAGGGCGACGAAGGGCAGCACCCAGTAGCAGGCCACCGACAGGGCGTCGCTGTCGTCGCGGACGGTGGCGCTGCCGTCGACGAGGGGTGGGATGGCGGCCACCGCGGTCATGAACGCCATCACCCCGACCCACACCCACGCGAGGAGGCGGCACACGTAGACGAACCCCGGCTCGTCCCAGAGCTCGGGCGGCGTGGACTGCCGGGCGTACTGCTCGGTGAAGGGGCGACCGATGAGGACCGACACGACCACGACGGCGAAGAGCCCGAAGTTGCCGAGGGGCTGGATCCAGCGCTCGAGGGTGGTGTCCGGGAGGGTGAGGGCCAGCACCAGGAAGACGGCGAAGCTCACCGCCGATCCCACCTCGAGCACCATGAGCGGCGTGCGCCGCGCCAGGGCCACGATGTTGACCGCCACCGCCAGGGCCAGGGCGACCGACACCGCGACCACGAACGAGGCGTTCCCGACGAGGATCCAGTACACGATCCAGGGGAGGAAGCCCACGACGAACGCCAGGGCGCTGCCGAGGGCCGATGCCGAGCTGCTGGAGGTCTCGGGGCGCGACGTCTCCGTCGCAACACCCCCGCCGATGGTGGTCACGGACGGTGATCCTATGCAGGTCAGAAGGGTCGTGCCGCGCAGCGCGGGGCGCGCGGCGGCGCCTGGCCGTGGCCCTCAACCGTCGGTGGCGGGGGTGGGGGTGGCTGCTGCGTGGAGACCCCGGGCCGTGGGGTAGTCGGGCTTGCCCACGTCGGTCCGCGGCACCCGCGCCACCACGGTGACGCGGCGAGGCAGCTTGTAGGAGGCCAGGCGCCGGCGGGCCTGCGCCAGCACGGCGTCCACCTCGACCTCGGAGCCCTCGGCGCTCGACAGCACCGCCGCCACCGCCTGGCCGAAGCGCTCGTCGTCCACGCCGAAGACCAGGGCGTCCTCCACCCCCTCGACCGCCTTGAGCACCTCCTCGACCTCCTCGGGGTACACCTTCTCCCCTGCCGTGTTGATGCACGACGAGCCCCGTCCCCGCAGGGACAGGTGGCCGTCGGCGTCGATGGTGGCCAGGTCCCCGGGGACCGTGTAGCGGACCCCGTCGATCACCCGGAACGTGGTCGCGCTCTTGGCCTCGTCCTTGTGGTAGCGGTCGGCCCCGCCGGGCAGGGCGACCAGCCCGACCTGGTCCGACCCCGGCGGGAGGGGCCGGCCGTCCTCGCCCAGCACGACGACCCCCTTCCCCGGGCGGAACCGGGCCGTCTCGGCGGGCGCCGCGGCGGTGGAGATGGACATGCCCATGGTGCCCTCGGTGGAGGCGATGAGATCGAGGATCATGACCCCCGGGAGGTGCCCAAGGAGCCCGGTCTTGACCTCGGCCGAGAACATGGCGCCCGACGACGACATCGACCGCACGCACCCGAGGTCGCGGTCGGGACGCTCGTCGAGGGCGGCGAGCATGGGCCGGGCGAAGGGGTCGCCCACGACGGTGATGGCGTTGACCCGCTCGGCCTCGACCGTGTCCCAGAGGTGGTGGGCGTCGAGGTGGCGCCGCTCCAGCAGCACCACCGTGCCCCCCGTGGCCAGGGCCGGGAGCGCCCCGATGCCCAGGCCGGTGCTGTGCATGAGGGGCGGCGCCGGCAGCGAGACCATCACGTCGCCGGTGCCCTCCAGCGAGGCGGTGAAGGCCGGCGCGTCGTCGAGGGCCACCGGAGGGTGGCCCATCAGCGGGGGGACGGCCTCGAGCAGGTACCCGAGCGGGGCCCCCACCCGGGCCACCACGCCCTTGGGCATGCCCGTGGTCCCACCCGTGTAGCTCATGGTGGTGTCGTCGGGGTCGCGCACGATGCGCGCCGCCGGGTCGGTGGCGGCGACGAGCTCCTCGTAGCGGACGCTGGCCTCGTGGTGGGGGCCGCCGTCGTCGACCTCGACCAGCAGGCCCGGCGCGCCCGCCCTCGTCGCCGCCTGCCCCGCCACCTCCGAGAGCGTCGCGTGGTGCACGAGGGCCTCGGCGTCGGCGTTGGTGAGCAGGTAGGCGATCTCCTCGGCGGTGTAGCGGTAGTTGACGTTGAAGGGCACGGCCCGGATCTTCAGGGCCGCGAAGTAGGCCTCCAGGTACTCCGGGCTGTTGTGGAGCAGCAGGCCGACCCGGGACCCGGGCCCGATCCCCGCGGCCCCGAGGGCGCCGGCCAGGCGCGCCGCCCGGTCGTCGAGCTGGCGCCAGGTGCGGCGGGTGGCGCCCTGCACCAGGGCCGGGCGGTCCGGGACGGCGTCGCTGATGTGCTCCCAGAGGGTGGCGGGGTGCATCTCCACGGTTCGCTCCTCGCGATCGGACGGGTCGGGCCCCGCCGCGGGCGGGGGCGACCCCTCGGCGCCGGGCCGTGCGACGCCGGTCACTCCTCCCTTCGTACCCCATCGCACCCGGCCCCGTGTGGCACGGTGGGCCGATGCCACGCATCGAGGCGACCCGGCGGGTCGCCGTCGGCGTCCACCAGGCCTTCGCCCTGTCCCAGAGCCAGGGCGAGGTCCGCTACGCCTGGGATCCCTTCGTCCGCGAGCAGCACCTCCTCGGCGGCGCTGCGCACCCGGGGCGGGGGGTGCGCACCAGGACCACCTCGCGGCACCGGTTGTCGATGGTGAGCGAGTACACCTCGTTCCGGGAGCCCACCCAGGTGGGCATGAAGATGGTCGAGGGCCCGTGGTTCTTCTCCGCCTTCGGCGGCGGGTGGTCGTTCAAGGAGGTCGGTCCGGACGCGACCGACGCCACCTGGCGCTACACCTTCACCATCCGCCCCTCGTGGCTGGCCCCGGTCGCCGACCCCCTCGGGCGGGTGCTGCTGGGCCGCGACGTCGAGCGACGCCTCGCCGCCTTCGGCGAGGGCTGCGCCGATGCCGACCTGGTGGCCCGGGCCGAGGCCCAGCTGGCCGGCTGAGGTCTGGCCGGCTGAGGGGCCCGCCGACCCGGGCTCAGGGCGGACCGAGGGTGGGGTTCACCCCGTCGGCCGCCCGCTGCATGCGCGCCACCGGCAGGGATCGGGTCTCGGGGTGGGTCAGGACCCAGAACCGGTCGGCCCGGATGGCGGCGACCACCTGGTCGGCCACCTCGGCCGGCTCGATGCCCTCGTCCTCGACCCCGTGGCGGGCGACCTCGCCGATCATCACCGCCATGGGCGTCTCCGCGGTGCCGGTCTCGTTGGCCACCAGCCGGGTCCTCACCCACCCCGGGCACAGCACGGTGACGCCGATGCCCGTGGCGGTGGCCTGCATCTCGACGTAGAGGCCCTCGCTCAGGGCGACCACGGCGTGCTTGGTCGCGTTGTAGGGGGCGGCGCCGGGCATGGCGATCAGCCCGGCCATGGAGGCGGTGTTGACGATGTGGCCCTCGCCCTGGGCGGTCATGGTCGGGAGGAAGGCCCGGATGCCGTGGACCACGCCGAAGAGGTTGACCCCCACGACCCTCTCCCAGAGGTCCATGGGCGCGCTCCAGGCGTCGCCCAGCCCCCCGATGCCGGCGTTGTTGCACAGCACGTGGACCCGGCCGTGGCGCTCGAGGGTCGCGGCGGCGAGGGACTGGACGTCGGCCTCGACCGAGGTGTCGCAGCGCACCGCCCGCACGTCGCCGCCCCTCTGGGCGAGGCCGTGCTCGACCTCGGCCAGGCGCTCCTCGTCGACGTCGGCGAGGACCACGGCCATGCCCTGGCCGACGAAGGCCTCCGCCATCGCCGCACCGATGCCGCTGGCGGCGCCGGTGACGACCGCGACCTTGCCCGGGAGGTCCTGCACGGGCCGGACCGTAGCCCGCTCTGGCGCTGGTGGGCCGAGGGCTCCGGTCGCGGCCGGGGCTCAGATGCGGCCGCAGCCGGTCGAGCCGGAGATGTCGACCCGCACCAGGTCGCCGTCGAAGGGGGCACTGGCGGTGACGGCCACGCGGACGTCGCCGTGGGCACCTCGGAGGGACGGCTCGGCCCCACCCACGGTGCTGCGCGCCGAGGAGATGTCGAGCCCGTCCCAGGCCGCCGCCACCTCGTCGAGGAGGGCGTCGACGCGACCCTCGGGGACGTCGACGGTGCCCCCCGCCTGCCACTGACACCGGTCACGGTCGATGGCGTCGTCGCAGCGCTTGGCCTCCAGCGCCGGCGGCGTGGTCGAGAACGGCGCCGCGGCGGCGACGAGGGCCTGCTCGAGCAGGGCGCGCTGGGCGTCCATGTCGTCCGTGTCGACCATGGTCGGGTCGTCTCCTCCGCCGCACGAGGCGGCGCTCAGGGTCACCAGGGCGAGGGCCACGACGGCGTGGGCGACGAGCCTCGGACCGGGCCGGCCGCGGTGCCGCGGGGCGGGCCGGGCGGAGCTCACCCGGTCCTCAGGGGCAGGCCCAGGGCGATGCGCCCCAGGTTCTCGAGCGACAGGGAGTCGCGTGCGAAGTAGCGGCCGTGGCCGTCGACGTCGGTGGCGAACACGGTGGCGCCGAAGCCGTCGTCGGCCGGATCCTCGCCGTGGACCGGGGCGAAGGGCACCACGTCGCCGTGGTGCTCGCCGGCGTAGAGGTCCACCGCGACCGACCCGAGGTCGTCGCGGTCGTCGGGGCCCATGCCCGGGCTGCCCACCACGGCGACGGCGTCGACGGGCAGGTCGGCGCCCATCGCTCGTCCGGCCACCACCGAACCGTAGCTGTGGGCCGCGATGCTGTGGCGGGCGTCGGGGTTGACCCGCACCACCTCGTCGACCGCGTCGACCAGCGCCGGTCCCCCGTCGTCGGCGGCCCCGTCGGCCGCCGCTCCGACCAGGTCGTCGGGCGCGTCGTAGCCGAGCCAGGCCACCGTGGCGTGGGACCCGCCGGGGTCGAGCGAGTCCATCCGGTCGCGCAGGTTCTCGGCGTTGCCGGCCACACCGTCGACGTCGGCGATGTCGTTGGTGATCCCGGGGACGACCACCGACACGGAGTCGGCCCCGGTGAGGTCGCCGAACACCTCGGCCACCCGCCCGTCGCCGGAGGGCTCGAACATCCAGACCTGACGCCCGGGCTCAGCCATGCGCTCCAGGTTGGCCAGCCGGTCCCGCAGCCAGGCCAGGCGCTCGGTGTCGCTCTCCGAGGCCGGGTTGATGTCGCCCACCCAGTCGGTGAGCCGGTCCCACCGGCCCCGGTCGCCGATCTCGTCCTGCAGCCGCTCCACCTCCCTCCGGCTGCGGGCCACCTCGGCGTCGAGGCGGCGGGCGTTCGCCGCGTAGCGGACCTGGGGCGACAGCCCGTCGAGGTTGCCCAGGACCTCGTGCTCGGTGGCCAGCAGTGCCTCGCGGTCGCCGTCGGTGAGGGCCGCCCACCACGCCGCCACCTCGTCGGGGTCCGGGTCGACGTCGAGCAGGTCGCGCGCCAGCCGGCTCCGCAGGTCGGCATCGTAGGTGGGGGCCAGGGCTGGGCCCACGCGGCCGTCGGCCGCGGTGACCACGCCGGTCGCGTCAGCGGCCCGGAAGCGGGCGCCCACCTCGGCCACCGTGGCGTCGAGCTCGCGCACCCGGGTGGTGTGGCGCCGGCTCAGCACCAGGTCGGTGAGGCCGAAGCCCGGGGGCAGCGCCGCGGCGAGGACGGCCAGGGCGTCCTCCACCCGGCCGATGGCGCGGACCACCGCGTCGGTGGGCTCGACCAGGCCGGCGGTGTAGGCGGCCATGGCTGCGGGCCGGGCCGATGCGGTGGGCACGTCAGGGCCCGCCGGCGTGGACGTAGGCGTCGACGACGATCGCCGCCACCTCGGCCCGGGCTGCCTCCTCGGCCGCCCTGGCCTCGTCGACCAGGTCGTCGAGGTCGGCCTGCGAGGTGGGCAGCTGGCGGTCGTAGGCGTCGCGGTGGGCCCCGGTCCAGTCCTCGAGGGTGCGCACCGCGCGTCGGCGGGCGGCCACCAGCTCTCCCACCCGGTCGGTGAGAGCGCGCACCGCGGCGTGGACCTCGTCCAGCTCGGCCGTGGGGACCCTCGTCACACGCTCAAGGGTCTCCTCACCGAGATGCACCGAAACGTCACGTCGAGGACCGCACCCGTCCTGGGGTGCACGCGCCGGTGCCCGGGGCCCGCCGCCGTACCGGGTTCAGTGCCAGTCGCTGACGGCGACGTCGTCGGGCGACGGCGAGCCCGCCCCCGTCTCGAGCAGAGTCTTGAGGCTGAGCAGGTACACGGCCCACTTGGTGCTGCAGTGGTGGAGGAGCTCGACCGGCTCGGCCCAGCCCTCGTGGGTGAACAGCACGATGGTGAAGTCGTCGCTCTGCGAGAGCCGCCAGTCGATCGTCGTGCCGATCCACTCGGGTGGGCCGTCGACCACCCGCCAGCGCACCCGCGCCCCCGGCGTCAGCTCGATCACCTCCATGTCGAAGCCGCCGGGCGGGAAGCGGAACGCGATCTTGCCGCCCAGACCGGGGTCGCCGGTGGTGTCGGTGGTCCACCAGCCCGACAGGCCGTCGAGGGTGGTGAGGGCGGCGTAGGCCTCCTCGGGCTACGCGCCCTGCGCGCCGATGCGGTGGTGGATGTCGGTCATCGTGGGTCTCCGGTGTCGGTGGCGGGTGGATCTGTGGTCGGCACCTCGCGCTCGATGCGCTCGGCGATGCGGGCGATGCGTTGCAGGCGTCCGTCCCAGCGGGAGCCGACCGAGGCCAGCTGGGCCGCGGCGCGGGCCAGCTGGGCGTCGTCGATGCGGAAGTGGCGCTCGCGCCCGACGGTCGTGCCGTGGACGAGCCCGACACCGTCGAGCACGCCCAGGTGCTTGGCCACGGCCTGGCGGGTGACGGGCAGCTGCTCGCTGAGCGATGTCGCGGTGCCGGGGCCGTCGGCCAGCAGGATGTCGAGCACCCGCCGGCGGGTGGGGTCGCCGATCGCCGACCAGAGGGCGTCGTCGACGGCTGCGGTCACGACACCACCGGGACGGTGGCCGCGTAGGAGACCAGCCGGGGAAGGAAGTGGTCCCAGCCGTGGAGGTGGTCCTGGTACTGCTCCTCGAGCACCGCGACCTCCCAGCCCATCTCGCGGAAGCCGGTCTCGGCCATGTGGAGCCGGGTTCCGCCGTCGTGGGGTGTGAGGGTGAAGGTGACGAGCAGGGAGTTCCCCACCCGCGCCGCCTCGCCCTCGGCGTGGGTCCAGCGGAAGGAGAACAGGTGGTGGGGCTCGGCCTCGACCACGGTGACCCGGGGGACGTGGGCGTCGAGCGAGGTGGGATCACCGAACACGAGGTGACCCTCGCCGCCGGGCGTGGGGTCGAGCACGGCCTCGTCGGGCCACCACTCCTCCAGGTGCCGGGGGCTGGTGATGACCTCGAAGACCGTGGCCGGCGAGGCGTCGATCTGGACCTCTCGCTCGAGGGTGCCGTGCTCCATGGGGCTGCCTTTCGTGCAACGTGTGGTTGCGGATCAGTGTGCCCCCTCGTGGGCGAACGCGCAACCACCTCTTGCGCGTAGTCGCGGGTGGACCGGTCCGCCGAGCGGCCCGATCGCTCGGGCCGTCGCCGGTCACCGTCTACCGTCGGCCCATGGTCATGGCCGATCGCCCCGAGGTCCGCACCGCGTCGGGGCCCGTCGCCGCCGTCACCGTGGTGGGCCTGGCCGAGAACATGGTGAACGCGCTCGCCCGCGTGCCCTTCCGCCAGCCTTGGAGGGGTCCGTCGGGGCCGCTCCAGAACACGGGGGCGAACCTCACCCGACAGGTGATCCGGTCGTTCATGGGCTACTCCACCGGCCTGCCCATCGAGGAGTTCCGGTCCATGGAGCGGACCCTCGACAGCCTGTGCAAGGTGCTGCTGCCCCCGTGGGTGGGCGCCCGCGACCACGTCGACCTCGAGACCGGCGAGGTGGCCGGCGTCCCCGGCATCTGGGCCCGACCCCGCTCCGGGCGGACCGACGGCACCGTCCTCTACCTCCACGGCGGCGGCTACATCGGCACCTCGCCCACCATGTACGTCGCCTTCGTCGGCGCCATGGCCGCAGGGACCGGCTGCCAGGTGTTCGTGGCCGACTACCGCCTGGCCCCCGAGTTCCCCTACCCCGCCGGGCTCCACGACGCGGCCGACGTCTACGCCGAGCTGCTCGCCACCGGGTACGACCCGGCCACGCTCATCGTGGCCGGTGACTCCGGCGGCGGGGGTCTGGCCACGTCCCTCGTGGGCGAGCTCCGGGACCGCGAGCTGCCCTCCCCCGCTGCGCTGGTGCTCTTCTCACCGGAGGTCGACCTCGACCTGGACCAGCCGTCGGTGATGGCCAACGCCGACCGCGACATCCTGCCGTGGAACATCCCGGTGACGTCCTACCTCCACGGGGTGCAGCCCAACGACGCTCGAGTGTCGGCCACCTTCGCCGACCCGGCGTGGTTCCCGCCCACCTTCGTGGCCTTCGGCTCCGACGAGATGTTCCGCGACGGCATCGAGGCCTTCACCGAGCACCTCGACGCGGCCGGGATCGCCACGGAGGCCCACGAGGAGGAGGGCATGTTCCACGTGTTCCCCATCGTGATGCCGTGGTCGGGACCGGCCAAGGAGGTCTTCTCCGCGATGGACGACTTCGTGTCGGTCCACGTCGAGCCCCAGGCCCCGCCCGAGGCCGAGGTCGCCTCCGCCTGATGCCGGGCCCAGCGGGGCCCGGGGACGGCGGGTCAGGTGGTCCCGTCGGCAGACGAGGGCGGCCCCGGCCATGATGGCGATCCCTCGGGCCGACGACGGCCCCGGAGAGGAGCCGTCATGGATGTCGGGGTGTTCGTCCCGCTGGCCAACCAGAACGCCGATGCCACCCTGCTGCGGGCCCTCGGCCCCGCCGTCGAGGAGCGGGGCTTCGACTCGATCTGGGTGCCCGAGCACGTGGTGCTCTTCGACGACTACGAGTCGTCCTACCCCTACTCCCCCGACGGGCGCTTCCCGGGCGAGGGCGAGTTCGGGCTGCTCGAGCCCCTCGCCGCCCTCACCTACCTCGCCGCCGTCACCGACCGGGTGCGCCTGGGCACGGCCATCTGCCTCGTGCCCCAGCGCAACCCCGTCTACACGGCCAAGGCGGTGGCCGACCTCGACGCCCTCTCCGGGGGCCGCGTCGACTTCGGCATCGGGATCGGCTGGCTGCGCGAAGAGTTCGAGGCCCTGAACGTGCCCTTCGCCCAGCGCGGCCCTCGCACCGACGAGTACCTGGCCGTGATGAAGGCGCTGTGGACCGAGGACGTCTCCGAGCACCACGGCGAGCACTTCGACCTGCCGGCGTGTCGCATGTACCCCAAGCCGGTGCAGGCGCCGCACCCGCCCATCCACGTCGGGGGCGAGAGCCGGGCCGCCATGCGCCGGGCCGTGCGCCACGGCCAGGGGTGGTTCTCGTTCAACCGGCCGCCCGACGAGCTGGCCGAGCCCCTCGCCGTGCTCGACGAGGTGGCGGCCGAGGAGGGCCGCCCCCGCGACGAGCTGACCATCACCGTGTGCCCCTACTTCCAGCCCGTGGACCCCGCCGCGGTGGCGGCCTACGCCGAGGCGGGCGTCGACCGCCTGATCGTGGTGGCCCTGGCCTTCGACGTCGACTCGCTGCGCTCCGGGCTCGACCAGCTGGTCACCGACGTCCTGGAGCCGGCACGGGGGTGAGCCACCTCGATCCCCGCACCCCGGTGCTGGTGGGCGCGGCGGCCCTGCGCCAGCGCGAGGACGACCCCGCCCACGCCGTCGACGCCTTCGACCTCATGGCCCGCGCCACCCGTCAGGCCGGCTCCGACGCCGGCGCCCCCGGCCTGGTCGACCGGGTCGGGCTCGTCCTCGTCCCCGAGGGCACGTGGCGCGGCGGGGTGCGGGCCGAGCAGGTGGGGGCCCCGACCGACGCCCGCACCGTCCTGACCCAGATCGGGGTCCTCCAGCAGACGCCGCTCTCCCGTGCGGCTGTCGCCGTCGCGGCCGGCGAGGTCGACGTCGCCCTCGTCGTCGGGGGTGAGGCCAAGCACCGGGACCGCCAGCTCGCCGCCGCCGGCACGGCCGACCCGCCCGGGCCACCGTCGACGGCCGACGAGGTCCTCTCCCCCGCCGGCGACATCATCCACCCCCTCGAGATCGAGCGCGAGCTGGCCTGGCCGGTCCGTCAGTACGCCATCGTGGAGGCCGCCCTGGGCACGGCCGACGGCATGGCCCCCGACGAGCACCGGGCCGTGGTCGACGCCATGTGGGCGGCGCTGGCGTCGGTGTCCGCCGAGAACCCCTGGGCCTGGTCGCCGGGGCCGGTCACCCCCGACGACCTGGCGCCCTCGCCGACCAACCCGCTCCTGGCCGCGCCCTACACCCGGCGCCACACGTCGAGCTGGAACGTCGACCAGGCCGCCGCCCTCCTGCTGTGCTCGGTGGAGGCGGCCACCGCGGCGGGCGTGCCGCGGGACCGGTGGGTGTTCCCGTGGGCGGGCGTGGAGTCGAACCACATGGTCCCGCTCGTCGCCCGGGGGGAGGTGGGTGCGTGCCCGGCCATGGGCGTGGTCGGTGGCGCATCCGCCGCCCTCAGCGGCGTGGCGCCCGGCGATGCCGGCCACGTCGACCTCTACAGCTGCTTCCCGGTGGCCGTGCGCCTCCAGGCCCGGGCCTTCGGCCTCGACCTCGGCGGGCCCCTGACCGTCACCGGGGGCATGGCCGCCGCCGGCGGTCCGCTGAACAGCTACTCGCTCGGCGCCCTGGCGGCCATGGTCGGCGTGCTGCGCGACGACCCCGGCTCCGTGGGCGTGGTGACCTCGGTGAGCGGGATGCTCACCAAGTACGGCCTCGGGATGTGGTCGACCCGGCCACCGGCGGGGGGCTTCCGCACCGCGGACGTGAGCGCCGAGGTCGCGGCGACCACGGCGGTGCGACCGGTCGACGGCACGGTCGAGGGGCCGGCCGCGGTGGTCGGCGCCACGCTCGTCCACGAGCGGGGGGAGCCGACCCTGGGGGTCGCCATCGCCGAGACCGACGATGGCGTCCGTACCGTGGTCACGACCGACGGCCCCGTCGCCCTCCACGTCGGGCACCGCATCACCGTGGCCGAGGGCCGCGCTCGGGGCTGACCCTGCCGCTCAGACCCGCTCGAGGGCGAGGGCGACCACCCGGGAGGCGTGGAGGCCCGGCACCGTCCCCCGAGCGCGCCACCTCCTCAGGCGTGCTCAGCCGGTGAAGCGGGCGGGGGCGGCCACGGCGGACGCCGGGCCTGCGACGAGCACCGGATCGTTCCCCGCCCCTGTCCCGCCCACGTCGCCCCCGCCGGGCTCACCCGGATCGGGCTCACCGGGATCGGGCTCACCCGGATCGGGCTCACCCGGATCGTGGTGCATCACGTCGCAGTGGAGGCCGCTCTGGTCGACCCCGCCGAAGCGGTGGTCGCATGCGTTGTCGACGATCCAGACGTGCATCATCGGTGTCCGCTCGAGGGGCACCGACGACCCCGAGCAGGGGGCGAACCCACTGAACACCAGGTCGGGCGTGGCGCACAGGTCGCCGTGGGCGTGCCACCCCGGGAGCCAGGCGATGTCGGTCGGGATCGAGGCGGCGTCGTAGTCCCAGCCCAGCATGTACATGGCCGACACCAGGCGGTAGGTGGAGTCGGTGGCGTCGTACTGGTACACGAGCGACTCGACCTGGCTCGGGTGGAGCGTGTCGCCGTCGAGCAGGGCGTTGTTGATCCAGTGGGCGTAGCCGCCGGGCGCCAGGATCCCGAAGTCGTGGTAGCCCATGGCTCCGAGCGTCGCCGCGAGGTCCTCGTAGGTCGCGACCATCGGGTAGGTCGCCGGGAGCACCGCCTCGGCCTCGTCGATCAGGGCGAGCATCGTGTCGATCTGGTCCTGGGTCCACTCGCCGTGGGGGACCTCGCCGTCGCGCGCAGGTGGGACCACCCCAGGGGTGTCCGCCGACGCCGGGACCGCCCCGGCCCAGGCTCCGATGATCAGTGCCGCCAGGACGAGGGCCACCCGGCTGCGCAGGGTCCTCATGAGGCCTCGCTTCGGTCGCTGTTCACGGTCGCCCTCGGAGGGTAGCAAGGGCGCGACGACGGGTCCTGACCCACGAGACGTGCCGCGGAGGCCACCATGCCCCTGAGCCAGACCTCCCTCGTGGGAGGCACCGGACTGCTGGCCCTGGTCGCGACGTACGGGATCGGCCGGCAGGCGTACGGCCTGTTCGTGCCGACCTTCCGGCAGGAGTTCGGCCTGTCCTTGGACGTCCTGGGCTTCTACGCCAGCGCAGCCCAGGCCGGCTACCTGGTGGCCACCGTGGTCACCGGTGTCCTCACCGCCCGTCTCGGTCCTCGCGTGCCGGTGGTCGTCGGGTGTCTGCTGTTGGCGGTCGGTGCGGCCGTCACCGCATCGGCGCCCGGGCCGGTGCTGCTGGCGGTGGGGATCACCACCGCGGGCGTGAGCGCGGGCGGGACGTGGGGGCCGTTCTCGGATGCGGTCGAGCACCAGGTCCCGCCGTCCGGTGGCCGGCGGGCCCTGGCCCTGGTCAACGCCGGCTCGCCGGTCGGCCTCCTGGTCGCCAGCGCCCTCGTCCTGGTCGCCGGTGACCGGTGGCGGGCCGTCTGGTGCGGCTTCGCGCTGATCGGCTTGGTGGCGGCCGGCGCGGCATGGAGGGTGCTGGCACCAGCCCCGGAGGGTTCCGTCGACGATGGTGGACGGCCCCGGCTGAGATGGTTCCTCAACGCCCGGTCGGTGCGCCTGTTGCTGGTCGCACTGGGGGCGTCGGTCACGTCGGGTGCCTACTTCGCGTACGCCCCCGACACTGCGCAGGACGCAGGCCTGGCCAGCTGGACAGGTCCGGCGATGTGGGCGGCCCTGGGGCTCGCCGGGGCCGGGGTCGGTTCGTTCGGTGGTGAGATGGCTGACCGGTACGGGCTGCGCCGGCCGCTGGCGTCGATGCTCGTCCTGCTCGGCGGATCAGCCCTGATGCTGCTGGTCGCGCCCGGCTCACTGGTCGCCGCGCTCGGGTCGGCGGCCCTGTTCGGGGTGGGCTTCACCACCGGGTTCGCCCTCGTGGCCATGTGGAACCAGCAGGTCTTCCACGATCACCCGACCTCCGGCTTCACGCTGACCATCGTCTTCGTCGCGGCCGGGTTCATCGTCGGGCCGAGCCTCTTCGGGGTGCTGGCCACCGGCGCCGACCGCTCCGTGGCGCTCCTCGTCACCGCCGCTCCCGCCCTCCTGGCCGCCCTCGTGTCGCCGGCGGGTCAGGACCACCTCGAGGGCAACGACCGCGGTGCGACCGACGACGCGCCGCAGCCGTAGGGCCCGTGGTCACCCGGACGACCCTGGCGTTGCAGGTCAGCCTTGGCCTTCGGGAAGGCCTCCCACCCATCGTCGGTCGGCCCGCCGCTCGTCGGTCAGGAGGCGCCGTCGGTTCCCGCGCACGTCTCCGGCTCGGACGCGACCGGACGGCTTCCCACCTGTTCGACCGCCGTGTCGGGGGTGTTGGTGAACATCCCGTCGACCCCGAGGTCGAGGAGGGCCGCCATCTGGTCGGGGTCGTCCACCGTGTAGGGGTGGACGACCAGGCAGCGGGCGTGGGCCGCCTCGACCAGCTCGGCGTCGACGTCGTCGGAGGCGGGCCCGATGCCCACCGCGTACTCGGCGATCTGGTCGAGCTCGGTCTCGCCCAAGGGCTCCCCGACCCTCGTCAGCTGGATCAGCGGGAGCTCCGGGCGCAGCGACCGGAGGCGTTGCAGGCTCTCGGCGCTGAAGGACTGGACCAGCACCTGGTGGGCGCCGTCCTCGGGCGACCCGAGCCCGGCCTCGTCGAGCAGTGCGAGCAGTGCGTCCTCCATGCCCTCCTGGTCCTCGGGCGACTTGATCTCCACGTAGTAGCGGACCTCGGGGCCGTAGCGATCGAGCACGGCTTCCATGGTCGGGATCGCCTGGTCGGCGAAGGCGGGGTCCGCCGAGTCGGGGTTGGCCTCGTTGAACCAAGACCCGACCTCGCAGTCCTGCAGCTGCTCGAGGGTCTTGTCGGCCACCGGGCCGGTGCACGACCCCGCCGGACCCCGGGCCGTGCGGTCGAGCACGTCGTCGTGGAGCACGACCAGGACGCCGTCGGCGGTGAGCTGCAGGTCCTGCTCGATGTAGTCCGCACCCTGGTCCAGCGCCAGGTCGTAGGAGGCGAAGGTGTGCTCGGGGGCGTCGGCCGAGGCGCCCCGGTGCCCGATGACCACCGGGGAGTCGGGCTCGTCGGGGATCGGGGCCTCGGTGGTGTCGGCGGGGCCGGCCGACGTCGGGGCCGCCGTCGTGGTGCTCGCCGCGTCGCTCGTCGCGTCGTCGCTGCCGCACCCCGACGTCGCGACGGCGAGAAGTGCCGCCGCCGTCAGCGCCAGTGCCGCACGGGGCCCCGACCGCGATCGACGACCGGCGGGTGTGCGGAGAGGTGCGCGCGAGCGTCCGAGGAAGGCCATGGCGGGCAGCCTGGCAGCCGTCCGCCACCCACGCTCGCGGCGCGCGCCGGGTACGCGCGGCGCGAGGGCCCGGCTCCTGGTGCAGGCGCTACGGGGGCTCGTCCAGATCGACGGACCGCTTCACCACTGAGACATCGATGCACGAACCACGACACCTACGAGAGCCCAGTGATCGTCGGTGGTTCGAGATCCACCCCGGTGGCGCACCCCCAACCGCTCTGTGGTGGCCATCCAGGGAGCGCCGGCGCTCAACGTGGGCTTCGCCGAGGTGGGCCTGAGGGAGGCCCCCGACTCGGCGATCGGTGGTGTCGGAGGGGGGACTTGAACTCCGGGCTCAGATGTCACCTCTCGTGTCGCTGTGTCCCCGTTGGTCCTGGTTAGAGCGCTGTATACCGTGTGAGACGCCGAGGGCCAGGATCGTCGAGCCGGCTGACCACGATCTTCAACGCCATCCGTCGACCCCGAGCGCACTTCCCGAGCATCCGCGGAGCGTCTCGGGTTCCCGGTGGTGCGGCGCACAGCCGAGACACGGCGGGGTCAAGGACCGTCGCCCAGCGGATGCCCCGCACGGACCTCGGCCCATGAGACCGTCGACGGGCACCGCCGCGCCCGAACGTACTGAGGTCTCCGACACATCGAGACCCCACGCCAGGGAAGTACATCGGCGACGGCGAGAACCGATCGCGAGAACCTGCCTCTCCTGGCTCGCGCGTCCGCGGTTGAATTGCACGACGGTGACAGCGACGTGCCGTTGCATCGACCTTCCGTTGGAAAGTTGAAGAGCATCGGACACTCACACGCACGTGGTGGAAGAACGCCGACACCATGGAATCGCATCGCCTGTCCGAGCAACGTCCCGAGCCAGCGGGCCAGCGTGAGCGCGCTCAAGATCCCGGATCCGCCCACCACCGGCGCCGCCACGATGGGATGAATCGAGGCCGAGACGTAGACCACAGGGCCAGAGCTAACCACCTGCCCCGAGGTCAGACTTGCGCGCCAGATTCTGCGGCTGAGGAAAGGCTCGCGCGATCTCGACCAAGGACTTGCGGCCGGTCGGCCATGCGAGGACAGCCACGAGGAACAGGCCGATCCACAGGAGCGTGGCGATCTGCCGGTCGTTCAGCATGGATCAGACGATGGCGAGTAGCCGGTCGGCCACCAGCGCGCCCGCCGCGCCGATGTCGTACCCGTCGGGGACCTCGCTGAGCAGCGGAAGGAGGTCAGAGCGGAAGCCGGCATCGCCGAGGTGTTCCTCGAGCCCTTGCCGGGCTCGCGCCTGCGGTGTAGCCCTCGGGTCGGTACGGGTCGAAGCACGCCACGATCTCGGCGGGGTCGAGACCGAGCACGGTCAGCGCGAGCCAGAGGTCGAAGAGGTCACGACCCTTCTTGCGTTGGAACAGCGCCCGCAGCTTCGTGGCCACCAGTTCCTCGGGCTGGAACGTGAACACGTCGGCGCTGCCGGACCACCATCCCGACTCGACGCCGTAGGCCGCTCGACGATGCGGTCGCGCCGGCGAGGTCTCGTATGTGTTGATCTCGATCTTGACGCGCATCAGTCCGGCGCCGGACTCGAACGGTGCGCGCAGTCGTGCCTTGGGGTAGGAGCCGACGTCGGTATTCACATCCATGCCGAGCCGGTCGGCGATCTCGCGGATGGCGTCGAGCAAGGGACCGATGGGGCCGTGGGTGGCGCGGACGTAGTCGAGATCCTCGCTGTAGCGGAGCGGTTCGGGCAGCACGACCTTGTGCAGGCAGGTGCCGCCGCGGAAGACGAGCTCCTCGCCGAGCACCGGGTGATTGGCGATCTCGACGATCAGGCGTGAGAGGAGGAGATCCTGCTCGATCTGCTCCTCGGTGAGCCACGGAGCGACGCGACTCCACGCGCGGATGTGCCGTGCCGGGATCACAGGTCGGGCTCGATCTCGGTGTTCACCCGCAGGTTCCAACGCTGGTCGACCCGACCGCGACGCACACCGCCGGTCTGGAGCGGAGCCGGTTCGTGCGCACCCGGGTCAGCGAACGTGTGCGAGCGCGTCGAGTCGAGCGTCGGCGAACGTCTCGAGGAGGTACCCCGCTCGCCGAACCGACGCGCTCGGATAGAAGCGTGCCGCGGCGATGAGACCCTGCTCCCCGATCTCGCGATCCTCGAACAGCTCGATGAACACCGTGACGACGTTGCTGAGCCCGCCACTGTCATTAGGTCGGCTCGCCAGATCGAGCGACGTCACCTCGGGCGTCGAGACGCGCAACGTGTCGGTCGGCGAGTTCACCGACGTCGTCGCCAGCTCCGCGGCGTGCTGGTTGACGACGAACTGCATCCGTACCCGCCCGAACGCTCGGTCCGGCAGGTACTTGTCGACGACCACCTGGAACACCTGCGGGCGTTGATGCGCGGCGCCGAACATCTCGGCGGCCGAGAGGAGAGCGACGTAGTAGCAGCGATCGAGGTGGACCATCATCGGATGCACGAACCACGACGCGGGCACCGCACCCCACGAGCGGTACTCGGGCGGGATGACCACGTAGAAGCCACGAGCGGGGCTGAAGATCTGACCGGCATCGGCGAGGCGCTTCAACGCACCATGCGCCCGGTCACGGGAGAGCCCGGTGCGCCGAGCGGCATCGGCCGCGTCGAAGGTCGACACCCCTTCGGCGAGGAGCTCATCCGGCAACCGGGCTGGCTTGATCCCTGAGCGGGCGACCATGCGCCACCGTCTCACGACCAGCGACTGGCTGTCAACTGACTAGGCAAACTCGTGCTTTTTGAGGTTTGCCCCGTTAATAAACATCAGACCGCGGCGGCGGCACATCAGCTCGTTACCGATCAACCCGGCCCGTCCCCGCCGTGGGCGGCCGCGCCCAGTTCACAGGAGGATCCCCCAAGACGTCCCCCGGCTCCAATCCCTTGTTCGCATGTCCGAGATCCTGGCGGATCGCCAAGAAGAGCCCTTCCAACTCGTGAAGGGCCTCTGATGCCTCTGACGACTGCTCGCCGGCCGCCCACCTTCGCCGGAGACGCGACCACCTCGCCAACACATCATCAGAGGCCCAGATTGTCAGATCGGGCGTGACGTCACTCATGAACGCCAACAACTTGGCCTGGTTCATGCCTCCGCGGCGTTGGTCGAAGAAGTTGTCTAGAAAGCCACGGATGAAGCGCTCGTACACATCGACCTTGCGGGTCTGGAGCGGCTCTTCGCGCAAGTCTCCGACGCTCAAACCATCGGGTGACCGGCACCACGATCACGGTCGCTCCCGCAACCGCGAGCGCGGCTGACACCTGTGGATCGAGGCTCGCGAACGACCGAAACGCTACGCGGGCTAAGAAGACGGCAAGTCCCATGATCCCAAGGAACATCGCGACGGCCAGCAGGACCTGCCCCGGCCGTTGCCGGTCACGAGCCACCATGTTCGCCATCCAAGCAACGCTACGAGCGGCGATCTCGAATCACAAGGCTGCAATTCGATCCGGTCTGGACCCCGCTGATGACAAATCGCGGACAAACCGGGCTTTACGGCCGGTGCGCACCACCTGTGACCTGCAGTTTCGTGGTGTCGGAGGGGGGACTTGAACCCCCACGCCCTTAACGGGCACTAGCCCCTCAAGCTAGCGCGTCTGCCAATTCCGCCACTCCGACGTGGCGCCCCGGGTGCGCCCGGGGCAGTCGCTCAAGGTACCACGCGGCCTCGTCGGCGCCGAAGGTGATCCCCTGGCAGCCACTGCCGCCACGCCGTAGGGTCCGGCCGGTGGGCGAGGTGGTGGTGAGGGGCTACGAGTCGAGCGACCGCGCTGCGGTGCGCAGCATCTGCTTCGCGACCGGCTACATGGGCGACCCCGTCGACTGGCAGTGGGCCGACGAGGAGAGCTTCGCCGACCTCTTCACCGGCTGGTACACCGACCAGGAGCCGGGGTCGGCCCGCGTCGCCGAGCTCGACGGCCGGGTCGTGGGCTACCTGCTGGGCTGTCGCGACAGCCGCCGGGTGGGCACGCCTGGGCAGCTGCTGGCCCGCCACCTCCTCGCCCGGGGACTGCTCGTGCGGCCCGGCACCGCGCCGGTGCTGTGGCGCACCCTCGGCGACGTCACCCGCGAGGTGGCGCGGGGCAGCGGCGCACCGGCCCCGTTCCTCGACGACCGCTGGCCCGCCCACCTCCACATCGACCTGCTGCCCGAGGCCCGGTCCCAGGGCGTGGGCGAGGCCCTGGTGGCCGCCTGGCTCGCGGACCTGGCCTCCGACGGCGTGGCCGGCTGCCACCTGGAGACCTGGGCCGAGAACGACGGCGCCATCGCCTTCTTCCACCACATGGGCTTCGAGCGCCGCGGCGCCCCGACGCCGATGCCGGGTCTCCGCTCCCCCGAGGGCTCCCGCCACCACACCCAGCTGATGGTCCAGACCCTGGATGGCGACCCGACCTCCCACCCGGGACACCGGTCCCGGTCCCAGCCCGACCCCGACGACCACCCGCCACCCGGCGACGGACCCGGGCCCCCGACCGAGAGGGACGCACGGGCCCCATGACCACGATCGACGCGATGGTGCTGATCCCCCGCCCCCGCAGCACCGTCGAGTCCGGCGAGGGCGCACCCCTGGCGGGCCTCGCGGTCCGCGACCACCCCACACCGTCGCTGCCCCCGCAGGGCTTCCGCATCACCTCCTCCGCCGACGGCGTGGCCATCGACCACCGGGGCGCCGCCGGGCTGCGCTACGCCCGCGACCTCCTCGCCCAGATCGTGGCCCAGTGCGATGGCGACCGGCTCCCGGGGTTCACCATCGAGGACAGCCCCGACGTGCCGGTGCGGGCCTACCTGCTCGACACAAGCCGCGACCGCGTCCCCACCCGGGCCACCCTGGAGCGCCTCGTCGAGCTCTGCGCCCTGGCCCGCATCAACCAGCTCCAGCTGTCGATCGAGCACACCTTCGCCCACCCCGAGCACCGGGCGGTGTGGGAGCTGTCGTCGCCCATGACGCCGGCCCACATGAGCTGGCTCGACCTCCACTGCTCCCACCACGGCATCGAGCTGGTGGTGCACCAGAACACCTTCGGCCACATGGAGCGCTGGCTGCGCCACGACGCCTACCGCCACCGGGCCGAGACGCCCGACGGCTGGGAGCCCGTCCCCGGGATGCACCTGCCGCCGTCGGTCCTGGCCCCCACCGACGACAACGCCACCTTCGCCCGGGAGCTGGTGCGCCACCAGCTGGCCTGCGTGCGCAGCCGCCACGTCCACATCGGCGGCGACGAGCCCTTCGGCCTGGGCCACGGCGCCTCCGCCGAGGCGGTGGCGGCCCGCGGCCTCGGCCCGGTCTACGTCGAGCACCTGCGTCGCATCGCCGACCCGCTGCTCGCCGACGGCTACCGGGTGCAGGTGTGGGCCGACGTCCTCGCCCGCCACCCGGAGCTGGCCGCCACCCTCCCCTCCGGGATCACCCCCATCGCCTGGTCCTACGAGGCCCCGCCGCCCGACGGTGGCCTCCGCACGGTCCCCGAGCCGGTGGTCGACCTGCTGGCGCGCCTGGACGTCGACCTGGCCACCTTCTCCGGCTTCGGTCCCGGTGTGGCCGGCCTCGCCGACGCCGGGGTCGGCTTCTGGGTCGCCCCCGGCACCTCGGCGTGGAACAGCCTCGTCGGCCGCATCGACAACGCCCGGGCCAACCTGGTCGACGCGGCCGAGACGGCACGCGTCCACGGGTGCGGCGGCTACGTCGTCACCGACTGGGGCGACGGCGGGCACCACCAGCCGCCCTCGGTCAGCTTCGGCCCCCTCGTGTACGGCGGGGCGGTGGCGTGGGGCCTCGACGCCAACCGCGACCTCGACCTGTCCGCCGTGCTCGACCGCCACGTCTTCGCCGACCCCACCGGCTGCACCAGCGCCGCCCTCGACGCCCTGGGCCGGGAGTGGGCCCGCACCGGCCAGGAGGCGATCAACGCCAGCCCCCTCGCGGCGGCGCTGCTCCCGGGCCAGCCCCACCTCGTCCTGGGCCGGCCCGACCCGGCCGCGGTCGGCGACGTCGTCGACCGCATCGACGGCGCCCTCGTCGAGCTGGCCCGGGCCCGACCCGGCTGCGACGACGCCGAGGTCGTGGTCCGCGAGCTCACCACCGCGGCACGCATGGCCCGCCACGGGGCGTGGCGCCTGCAGGGCGAGGCCGGCCCCCCACCGCAGACGATGGTCGACGACATGGCCGAGCTGGTGGAGGCCCACACCGTCTCCTGGCTCGACCGCAGCCGGCCCGGCGGCCTGTCGGCCAGCCTGGCCCGCCTCGACTCCACCCTCGCCGACCGACCGGCGACGACCTGAGCGACGGAGCAGCCGTTCCGGGCTCGAAGGCCGTCGCCCCGACGACGCGGATCTGCCGGGGAGAAGGCCGGGGGCCTCGGCCAGGGCCCGGGCAGGGGGACGCCTCAGGTGTTGGTGAGGAGCATCCCGAGGGCGACGGTCGTGAACGACCACACGAGGGCGGCCACCACGGTGATGCGGTTGAGGTTCTTCTCCATCACCGTCGAGCCGGCGGCGGAGGCGCCCATGCCCCCACCGAACATGTCCGAGAGGCCGCCGCCCTTGCCGCTGTGGAGCAGCACCAGCACGATGAGCAGCCCCGACATCAGCAGGTGGAGGGGGGTGACGATGTACAGCACGGCGATGGGCTCCTCGGCGACGGCGCAGGCCGGTGCGTCAGGTTAGCGGGACACCTCGACCGGGCTGCCATCACCCTGGAGGGCGGTGACGTCGACGGCCTCGGCGAAGTGGCAGGCCACCGGGTGGCCCTGGCCCCGGTCGACAAGGGCCGGCTCCTCCTCGGCGCAGATGTCGGCCGCCTTGGGGCAGCGGGTGCGGAACCGGCAGCCCGACGGCGGGTGGGTGGGGCTGGGCACGTCGCCCTCGACGATGATGCGCTGCCGGGCCCGCTCGGCGGTGGGGTCGGCGATGGGCACGGCCGACAGCAGGGCCTGGGTGTAGGGGTGGGCGGCCCGGCCGAAGATCTCCTTCACGTCGGCCACCTCGACGACCTTGCCCAGGTACATCACCACCACGCGGTCGGAGATGTGGCGCACCACCGACAGGTCGTGGGCGATGAAGACGTAGGACATCCCGTGCTCGGCCTGGAGCTCGCCCAGCAGGTTGACCACCCCGGCCTGGATGGAGACGTCGAGGGCGGAGACGGGCTCGTCGAGCAGCACCAGGTCGGGCTCGAGGGCCAGGGCCCGGGCGATGCCCACCCGCTGGCGCTGGCCGCCGGAGAACTCGTGGGGGTACCGGCTGGCGTGCTCGGGCGAGAGCCCGACGGTGTCGAGCAGGCGGGACACGTCGTCGCGGGTGGCCTCGCGCTTGCGCCCTTCGTGGACGAGGAAGGGCTCGGCCAGGACCTCGCCGATGGTCATGCGGGGGTTCAGCGACGCGTACGGGTCCTGGAACACCATCTGGATGCGGCGCCGGAGGGCCTTGCGGTCCCGCTTCTCGAGCACGGCCATGTCCTCGCCGTCGAGCAGGACCTGGCCGGCGGAGGGCTGCAGCAGGCGCATGAGCACCCGGCCGAGGGTGGACTTGCCACAGCCCGACTCCCCCACCACGCCGACGGTCTCGCCCCGGCCCACCTCGAGGTCGACGCCGCTGACGGCGTGCACGGTGGAGCGGCCCAGGCCCTGCCGAGGCCCGGGGAAGGTCTTGTGGACATCGATGGCCTCCAGCAGCGGCCGGGTGGCGCGCGCAGCGGGGCCGTTGCCGGCGACGGAGGGGTCGGCCGAGAGGTCGACGGTGTCGCTCATGCCGGCCTCTTCATCGACGTGCCGGCTCGGCGCTGGAGGTCGCCCGCCGGGACCAGGGTGGGGGCCCGGTGGCAGGCCGACACGTGGCCGTCGCCGAAGTCGACCAGCTCGGGCACCTCGGTGGTGCAGCCGGCGGACTCCTCGCAGAACCGGCAGCGCACGTGGAACGAGCACCCCGGTGGGGGCCGCAGCATGGACGGCGGCTGGCCGCCGATGGGCAGCAGCGGGTCGTCGCTGTCGAGGCGGGGCAGCGAGTCGAGCAGCCCCGCGGTGTAGGGGTGGGCGGTCTCGTCGAAGACCTCGTCGACGGTGCCCTTCTCCACCAGCCGGCCCGCGTACATGACCACGACCCGGTCGGCCATGCCGGCGACCACGCCGAGGTCGTGGGTGATGAGCACGATGGCGGTGCCGAGGCGCTCGGAGAGCTCGGTGAGCAGCTCCAGGACCTGGGCCTGCACGGTGACGTCGAGGGCGGTGGTGGGCTCGTCGGCGATGATCAGCTGCGGGTCACAGGCCAGGGCCATGGCGATCACGGCCCGCTGGCGCATGCCGCCGGAGAACTCGTGGGGGTACTGCCGTGAGCGCTTGAGGGGCTGGGGGATGCCGACCAGCTCGAGCATCTCGACGGCCCGGGCCCGGGCGTCGCGCTTGGACACCTTGCCGTGGGCCTGGAGCATCTCCACGATCTGGTCGCCCACCTTGTACACCGGGTTCAAGGCGGTGAGCGGGTCCTGGAAGATCATGGCGACCTCGGCGCCGCGCACCTCGCGCATGCGCTTCTCGGAGGCCTCGAGCAGCTCCTCTCCCTGCCAGGAGATGGAGCCGCCGATCTTCGCCGACGGCGGCAGCAGGCCGAGCACGCTCATGGCCGTGACCGACTTGCCCGAGCCGGACTCGCCGACGACGGCGACGACCTCGCCCTTCTTGACGATCAGGTCGACGCCGCGCACGGCATGGACCGTCCCGTCGTCGGTGCGGAAGTCGACCGTGAGGTCGGTGAGCTCGAGCAGCGGGGGCCCGCTGGAGAGGTGGGCGGCGGGCATCAGACGTCCTTCACGTCGAGGGCGTCACGGAGCCCGTCGCCCACCAGCAGGAAGCCGAGGACGGCGAGCACGATCGCGATCGCGGGGAAGATGAGCAGCGTCGGCGTGACGGTGAACCGGGACTGCGCGTCGGAGATCATCACGCCCAGCGAGGGGTCCGGGTCCTGGACGCCGACGCCCAGGAAGCTGAGGGCGGCCTCGGCCAGGATGGCGGTCCCGATGCCCACCGCGACCAGCACGATGACGGGCTGGAAGACGTTGGGGAGGATGTGGCGCCACACGATGCGCCGGGACGGCACGCCCACCATGCGGGCGGCCTCGACGTACTCCAGCTCGCGCACCTGGAGGAACCCGGCCCGCACGGTGCGGGCGGTGATGAGCCAGGCGGTGGCGGCCAGGGTGATGATCACCGCGGTGACGCCCTTGCCCAGCACCGACACCAGGGCCAGGGCCAGCACCAGGTAGGGGATGCCGAGGGCGATGTCGACGAAGCGCATGAGGACGGTGTCGACGGTGCCCTTGGCCCAGCCCGCGACCGCGCCGACCACGATGCCGATGAGGGTCTCGACCGCGGTGGCCAGGAAGCCGATGAACAGCGAGAGGCGGATGCCGTAGACGATGCGGGCCATCACGTCGCGGCCCAGCGGGTCGAGACCCAGCCAGTGCTGGTTGGTGGGGGCCTCCGGGCCGTAGGGCTCCTGGGCCGTGGGGCTCTGCACGAGGAAGGGCCCGATCAGGCCCACCACCACCAGGAAGACCACGATGACCAGGCCCATCATGGCCAGGCGGTTCTTCTTGAAGCGGCGCCAGGCGTCGGCTGCGAGGGACCGGCTGGGGCCCACGTCGCCGAGGGACTCGTCGCGGACCTCGGCCTCGGGCTCGTCGTGGTCGAGGGCGTCGATCTCGATCTCGGTGGCCAGGCCGTCGCCCTGCTCGTCGTGGAGGTCGGTGATGTCCTCGGGGCTGCGGTCGATGCTCATCGGGGCGCTCCCGGCGTCGAGGGTCGGACGGTCCGGTCGGCGCTCACGACTTGTCCCCCAGCCGCACGCGGGGGTCGAAGGCGGCGTAGCTGATGTCGACGGCCAGGTTGGCCAGCCCGTAGATGAGGATCACGACCATGGACAGGCCCAGCACGACCGGCAGGTCGCGCTGGCCGGCGGACTCGACGATCTTGGAGCCGAGGCCTCGGATGTCGAACACGGTCTCGGTGAGCACGGCGGCGCCGACCATGGTGCCGAAGTCGATGCCCAGGATGGTGATGACCGGGATCATGGCGTTGCGCAGCACGTGGCGGCGCTGGACCTTCCCCTCGGGCAGGCCCTTGGCCCGGGCCGTGCGCACATGGTCGAGGCGGGTGGTCTCCAGCATCGACGTCCGGGTGATGCGGGCCAGGATGGCGGTGCTCACCGCGGCCAGCACGATGGCGGGCTGGACGAGGCGCTCGGCCTGGCTGCGCGACGGGATGAAGCCCAGGTACCAGGTCTGGTCCTGGCCGAAGCCGTCGGTCGGGAAGTAGGCCCACGCCGGCCAGTCGTGCTGGAAGGCGTAGACGCCCGTGACCTGCTTGATCAGCACGCCCAGCACGAAGACGGGGATGGCGCTGGCGATGACCGCGGCCGTGGTGGTGATGCCGTCGGCCAGGGAGTTGCGCTTGCGGGCCGAGAGCATGCCGCTGCCGATGCCGACGAGGCCCTCGATGATGATGGCCCAGAAGGCGAGGCGGAGGCTGGTGGGCAGCCGGTCCCGCACGATCTGGTTGACGCTCTCGTTGCGCACGTAGGACGTGCCCAGGTCCCCGGTGGCCAGGTCACCCAGGTAGCGGCCGTACTGGACCACGATCGGGTCGTTGAACCCCCGTGCCTCGCGGATGTTCTCGACGACCTGCTCGTTGGGCACCCGGCCCTGCGAGCCGCCCGCCATCAGCTCCGCCGGGTCGCCCGGGAGGCTGTAGAAGATGAAGAACAGGATGGTCGCGCCGCCCCACAGGACCACGAGGAGCTGGAAGGTGCGCTTGAGGAGGAAGAGGGGCACGGCGGGGTCCCGACGGTGGAGGGAGCTTCAGGGGGAACGGCGACGGGGCCGGATCCGCAGAGGATCCGGCCCCGTCGTCTCACGTACCGGTGGTGGGGGTCAGCCCTCGCCGACCGAGACCCGCTCCCAGACGAGGATGCCCTGGGGCGGCTGGTCGACGTTCATGACGTCGTCCCGGTAGACCTGCTGGCCCGTGTACCAGTTCAGCGGGATGGCCATGACGTCGTCGTTCAGCAGGATCGACTCGGCCTCGGCGTAGAGCTCGCCCCGCTTCACGGGGTCGGTCTCGGCCTGGGCGTCGGCGATCTTGGTCTCGAACTCCTCGTTCGAGTACCGGCCGAAGTTGTTGCCGTCGATCGAGGCCTCGCTGAAGAGGTCGACCATGAAGTTGCCGTAGGTGGGGTAGTCGGCGTACCAGCCGGAGCGGCAGATGACGCAGCCACCCTCCTTGGGCACCTCACGGAAGTAGTCCTCGGCGATGGGCGCCAGGTCGGCGTCGAGGCCGAGGGTGGCCTTCAGGTTGGCCTGGATGATCTGGGCCACGTCACCGTGCCCGCCGCCCTCGTTGTAGTCGAGGCGCACCGGCTCGGACAGGCTGCCGCCGTCGGCCTCCCACTCGTCGTAGAGGGTCTTGGCCTGGTCGGGGTCGTAGGCGCAGTAGTCGCACAGGTCCTCCTCGAACCCGGGGATCCCGGGCGGCGTGATGCCGGTGGAGATGGTGCGGGTGCCCTCGTAGACCTTGTTGTTGATCTCGTCGCGGTTGATGGCGAGCGAGATGGCCTGGCGCAGCTTCAGGTTCTCCGGCTGGCCCAGCTCCGAGTCGGAGCCGAAGTCGAAGTAGTAGGTGCCCAGGTTGGGGTCGTCGATGGAGTTGTTCGGGTAGGTCTCGGCGGCGACGCCGTACTTGCCCGGCGGCACGGGGCCGGAGTCGCCCTCACCGGCCTCGAAGGTGGTGTAGGCGCTGTCGATGTCGCCGGAGATGGCGAAGACCAGCTTGTCCAGCTTGACCTCGGTGTCGCCGTAGACGTTGCCGGCCCACTCGGGGTTCGGCACCAGGACGACCTGGTCCTGGTCGGCCGACTCGAGCATGAAGGGCCCGTTGCCGATGGTGACGCCCTCGGTGCCCCAGCCCGGGGGCCCGGTGAACTCGGCGGCCTCGTCCTCGGTGATGGGGGCGAAGCTGGTGTGGGTGACGATGGCGGGGAAGTCGGCGTTGGGGGCCGACATGGTGACCGTGAGGGTCATGGCGTCGTCGTCGGCGACGATGCCGCTGATGTCGTCGGCCTCGCCGGCGAGGTGCTCCTCGCCGCCCTCGATGTAGGTCATGAGGTAGCCGTAGGGCGACTCCAGCTCGGCCGAGCCGGCCCGCTCCCAGGCGATCTTGAAGCTGGACGGGAGGACCGGGTCGCCGTTGGAGAAGGTCATGCCGTCCTTCAGCTGGAAGGTCCACTCGGTGGCGTCGTCGTTGGACTCCCAGCTCTCGGCCACGGCGCCCTTGAGCTCGGGGGCGCACTTCTCGGAGAAGTCGAAGGCGGTGAGGCCGTCGAACATCGAGTCGGTGATCTGGGCCTCGGCCAGGCTCTGGACCGCGCCCGGGTCGAAGGTGACGTTGGTGCCGCGGTCGCTCAGCCAGGCGTAGTCGGTGAAGGTGCCGCCCGAGGGGGCGTCGGCGTCGTACTCGAGGCTGCCGCAGTCGACCTCGGCCAGCTGGCCGGAGACGTCGTTGCCGCCGCCGTCGCCCTCGGACCCTTGCCCGGAATCGTCGCCGGAGTCGCCGCAGCCGGCTGCGACCAGCAACAAGCTGAGGAGACCGGCTCCGAGACCGGCTCTGAGCGAACGTGAACGCATGCGGCAACCTCCGAAGGGTTGTGGTGTGGAGGCGGACGTGGCCGACCTCAGGGGGGATGTGTCCCGTGGCACATGGCCCGGGCCTGATGGCCCTGGATGCCCGGTGGGAGGGGACCCCAAACCCTAAACACCTGGTGAAAGACCGCACAAGATGCGGATCCAACCGCCACAACACTGGACAGATCGTCCAGCGCTACCCCGATGTGTGCGCACAAGCAGTGCACCGCACTCGGGAGACGCCTCACCCCTTCGGGCGGATCGCGCCCCGCGAGCGAAGGTCCTGACGTGGCGTCAGGGACGTCAGGTGACCGTCAGGTGTCGGAGAAGCGGACGATCTGGGCGAAGTCGTCGGCGTCGAGCGACGCCCCGCCGACCAGCGCGCCGTCGATGTCGGGCTGGGCCATCAGCTCGGCCGCGTTGGCCGGCTTGACCGACCCGCCGTACTGGATCCGCACCCGCTCGGCCGCCTCGGCCCCGGCCACCTCGGCGACCGTGGCCCGCACCACCGCGCAGGTGGCCTGGGCGTCCTCGGGCGTGGCCGTCCGACCCGTGCCGATGGCCCAGATCGGCTCGTAGGCCACCACCAGGCCGCCGACCTGGTCGGGGCTGACGCCGGCCAGCCCGGCCCGCACCTGCCCGGCGACCTTGTCGTCGGTGCCGCCCGCCTCCCGCTCGTCCAGGGTCTCGCCGCAGCACATGATGGGCGTCATCCCGCTGGCCAGGATGGCCAGCACCTTCCTGTTCACCCACTCGTCGGTCTCGCCGAAGATCTCCCGGCGCTCGGAGTGGCCGGCGATCACGTAGGCCACGTTGAGCTTGGCCAGCATGGCCGGCGCCACCTCGCCGGTGAAGGCCCCCTTCTCCTCCCAGTGGCAGTGCTGGGCGCCCAGGGCGATGGGCATCTTGTCCTGCTCGATGGCCGTCTGGACGGGTGCGCAGGTCCGTGAACGGCGCGTGGATGGACACATCGACGTCGTGGTCGGGGTCCTCGCCGCCCAGCAGGTAGGAGAGCTTCTGCACCGTGGCCAGGGCCTCGAAGTGGTTGTGGTGCATCTTCCAGTTGCCGCTCATGAGCGGGGTGCGGGTGGCCATGGGTGCCTCCTGGGCTGTGGACGGGTGGGGTCAGGCCGGGGCGGTGCCCCGGCGCAGGGCCTCGAGGCCGGGCAGGTCGCCCTGCTCGATGAGCTCGAGGCTCGCCCCGCCCCCGGTGGAGATGTGGTCGATGCGGTCGGCCAGCCCGAAGGCGGCGACGGCGGCGGCGCTGTCGCCCCCGCCCACCACGGTGAAGCCGCGGCAGTCGGCCACCGCCTCGGCCACGGTGCGGGTGCCGGCCTCGAAGCGGGGGTCCTCGAACACACCCATGGGCCCGTTCCAGAGCACCTGGCGGGCGTCGAGGACGACGTCGGCGAACTCGGCCGCGGTGCCGGGACCGATGTCGAGGCCCATCCAGCCGTCGGGCACGTCCCGGCCGACCTGGCGGACGTCGCCGCCGGCCGACGGGTCGCCGATCCTGCCCCCCGGGCCCAGGGCGGTGATGTCCGAGGGCAGGTGGAGCGGGGCGCCGGCGTCGAGCAGCTCGCGGCAGCGGCCGACCTGGTCCTCCTCGAGCAGCGAGGCCCCCACCCGGTGGCCCTGGGCGGCGAGGAACGTGAAGCACATGCCGCCGCCGATGACGAGGCTGTCGCACACCTCCAGCAGGGCGGTGATGACGCCCAGCTTGTCGCTGACCTTGGACCCGCCGAGGATCCCCACGAAGGGCTTCCGGGGGTGGTCCCGGCAGCCCAGGAGGACGTCGACCTCCTCGGCCAGCAGGCGACCGGCGGCGCTCGGGAGCGACCGGGGCGGGCCGACGATGGAGGCGTGGGCCCGGTGCGACGCGCCGAAGGCGTCGTTGACGTAGCCGTCCTGGCCGTCGACCAGGCGGGCCACGAAGTCCGGGTCGTCGGCCGTCTCACCCGGGTCGAAGCGCAGGTTCTCCAGGACCTCGACACCGGGCACCAGCTGGGCCAGGCGGTCCCGGACCGGGTCCATCACCAACGCCGGGTCGGGCGCGCCCTTCGGACGCCCCAGGTGGGAGCAGGCGGTGACCGTGGCGCCCCGCTCGGCCAGCCACCGCAGGGTGGGCACCGCGGCGCGGATGCGCAGGTCGTCGGTGATGCGACCGTCCCTCAGCGGGACGTTGAGGTCGGCGCGGACGAGGATCCGCTTGCCCTCCAGGCCACCCAGGGCGGCCTCCAGGTCCTCGAGTCGAGGGAGCGAAGCGAGCTCGGAGCCAGCACGGTGACGTGTCCGAGGCGAAGCCGAGGACGTCGGTCCCCCACCACCCGACTGCGTCATCCCCGAAACCGTTCCTGGGACGTCGGCGGCGGCCACCGGCCCTACTTGTTGGCGGCGCCGACGATGAGCGACAGGTCGACCAGGCGGTTGGAGTAGCCCCACTCGTTGTCGTACCAGCCCAGCACCTTGACCAGGTTGCCCATGGCCATGGTGAGCCCGGAGTCGAAGGTGACCGAGGCCGGGGTGCCCACGATGTCCGACGACACCAGCGGCTCCTCCGAGTACACCAGGACCTCGGACAGCGGCCCGCTGGCCCCGGCGGCCCGGAAGGCCTCGTTGACCTGCTCCACGGTGACGTCCTGGTCGAGCACGCCGACGAAGTCGGTGATCGAGCCGGTGGGCACCGGGACCCGCATGGAGGTGCCGTCGAGCTTGCCCTTCATCGACTCCAGCACCAGGCCGGTGGCCCGTGCCGCGCCGGTGGAGGTGGGCACGATGTTGATGGCCGCGGCACGGGCCCGGCGCAGGTCCTTGTGGGGCCCGTCGACCAGGGCCTGGTCGCCGGTGTAGGCGTGGGTGGTGGTCATGAGCCCCTTCTGCACGCCGAAGGCGTCGTCGAGGACCTTGACCATGGGGACGAAGCAGTTGGTGGTGCAGGACGCGTTGGACACGACCTTGTGGGCGTCGGGGTCGAAGGTGTCGTCGTTGACGCCGACCACGAAGGTGGCGTCGGCCTCCGAGGCCGGGGCCGAGACGATGACCCGGGGGGCGCCGGCGTCGAGGTGGGCGGCGGCCTTGTCGCGGCTGGTGAACAGCCCGGTCGACTCGATGACGACGTCGACGCCGAGGTCGGCCCACGGCAGCTTGGCCGGGTCGCGCTCGGCCAGGATCTTGACCACGTCGCCGTCGACCTCGATGCCGCCGTCGACCTGGGTCACGGTGCCCGGGAAGCGGCCGCCGACCGAGTCGTTGGCGAGGAGGTGGGCCATGACGTCGAGGGACCCGAGGTCGTTGGCGGCCACGAAGTCGATGTCCGCGCCGGAGGCCTTCACCGCCCGGAAGAAGTTGCGGCCGATGCGACCGAACCCGTTGATGCCGACGCGGATGCTCATGGTTGGGGTGACCTCATGCTGTGATCGAAGACGGGGGGCGCGGCGGACCCGCCCCCCGAGGTGGCTGATCGTCGGACCGTAGCCCAGCAGCGGCGTGCCCCCGTCCCCGTCGGTCAGGCCCCGGCGAGGGACCGCAGGGCCGCGCCCAGGCGGTCGGGGTCGTGCACGGGCAGCCGGTCGGCGCCCACCTCGGCCACGACCAGCTCGACCCCTGCCGGCACCGAGCCGGGAGCGAAGCGGGGGTCGGCCAGGACCACGTCGACCGGCACGCCGTGGTCGAGGGCCAGGCGCACGTGGTCGTCGGGGGCCAGGCCCTCGGTCTCGCCCAGCTGCGGGCCCAGGTTGAGGACCAGGGCGCGGGTGGCGCCGGTGGCCCGGAGCGGGCCGGCGACCCCCGGCACCACCGCGGCGGCCAGGACGCTGGTGAACAGCGACCCGGGACCGAGGACGACGAGGTCGGCGGCGGCCAGGGCCCGGCCCACCGCCGCCGGCGTGGGCGGGTCGGCCGGGGTGACGGCGACCCGGCTCAGGCCCGAGGCGCCCTGCACCTGCACCTGGCCCTGGACCGACGGCCCCCTCCCCCGCTCCCCCGACAGCACGACCGGTACCGAGGCCGCGGGCAGGACCCGGCCCTCGGCGCCGACCAGGCGGCCCACCTCGGCCAGCGCGTCCTCGACCTCGAGGCCGTGGTCCATCAGGCCCACGATGAGCAGGTTGCCGAGCGGGTGGCCCTTCAGCTCGCCGCCGTCGAAGCGGTGCTCCAGGGCGGCGCCGAGGGGCGAGGCCGGGTCGGCCAGGGCGCTCAGGCAGCGGCGCAGGTCTCCCGGCGGCAGCAGGCCCAGGTCGTCGCGGAGGCGGCCGCTGGAGCCGCCGTCGTCGGCCACCGAGACCACCGCGGTCACGTCGTCGGCCCACGGCCGCACCGCCCGCAGGGTCGCGGCCAGCCCGTGGCCGCCGCCGACGCAGGCCACCGAGGTCACGTGGCGATGTCCCGGTGGGTGACGGTGACCTCGTTGCCGCCTTCGCGCAGGTGGGCTGCGACCTCCTCGGCCACGGCCACGGAGCGGTGGTGGCCGCCGGTGCAGCCGAAGGCGATGCTCAGGTAGGCCTTGCCCTCGCGCTCGTACTCGGGGAGCAGCAGCTCGAGCAGGGCCGCCACCTGGTCGAGGAAGGGGCGGGCGCTGGGGTGGTCGAAGGCGTGGTCGCGCACGTCGGGGTCGAGCCCCGTGCGGGGGCGGAGCTCCTCGACCCAGTGGGGGTTGGGGAGGAAACGGACGTCGAACACCAGGTCGGCGTCGCGGGGCAGGCCGTGCTTGTAGCCGAACGACGTGATCGACAGGTTGAGGCCGTCGGGCGTGCCCGTCTCCACCAGCTCCTCGATGCGGGCCCGGAGGTCGTGGACCGAGAGGTCGGAGGTGTCGATGACCAGGTCGGCCTGGGCCCGGAGGCCGTCGGCCATGCTCCGCTCCCGCTCGATGGAGGTGGCCAGCGTGTCGCCACCGATGGGGTGCCGGCGCTTGGTGCCCTCGTAGCGCTGGACCAGGGCGTCGGTGGTGGCATCGAGGAACACGACGCGCAGCGACTCGGCCCCGTCCCGGAGGGGCTGGAGCAGGGCCGAGGGGTCCTCGAACATGGCCCCCGGGCCGATGGCCAGCGCCACCTGGGTGATGGCCGACCCCGGGGCCGTGGCCAGCTCGGCCACCTTGCCCATCAGCGAGGTGGGCAGGTTGTCGATGACGAACCAGCCCCGGTCCTCGAGCACGCCGGCGGCGGTGGAGCGCCCCGCGCCGGACATGCCGGTGATGAGGACGAAGTCGGTCACGGGCCGAGTGTAGGAGTCGGCCGTGTGCCGGGGACCCGGGCGGGGACGGCCCTCAGGTCCGGGCCCGGAGGTGGCCGACGACCACCGCGGCCAGGCACACGGCGCCGTAGACGAGCACCGTGGCCCAGACCACCGGGTCGCCCGGGCGCTCCAGGTAGCGCAGGTAGCCGGCGCCGGCGGCCACCGCACCGAGGGCGCTCAGGGCGGCCTGGCGCCGAGCCGAGTACCGGACCAGGCCCAGGTTGTCGACGACGAAGTCGACCACGGCCGGCAGCGGGAGCAGCGGGATGAGCACGGCGTCGAGGTCCCGGGGCCACCACGGCCCCACCGAGGCGACCACCGCGGCCACCAGGGCCACCGGGTACATGAACAGGCACCGGCGGCACACGTGGCGCCCGGCCACGACGGCGCAGCGCTCGTAGTCGTCGGGCCAGTGGTGGCTGAGCCACATGGGGGTGTCGGCCACGGGCCCTTCGGCGGCCAGCGGCACGTAGGGACCCGGGTCGGGGTCGTCGACCGGCGGGCTCACCGCGTGCACCTCCACCCCCTGCTCATCGGTCCCCCTCCCCCGTCCGTGAGACGGCGGCCCCGCACCCGTCACAGCGGGGCCAGGCCCTCGTGCTTCTCGGCGACCAGCAGGAGCAGCCTCGGGTAGTCGGCCCCCTGGGGGTACTCGGGCGAGCGGGCCAGGAACCCCGGGGGCGGGGCGGGCTCGTCCATGTGGCGCAGGAGCAGGCCGTTGGCCGCCATGGCGTTGAGGTAGCGGCCGAGGGGCCGGTGGACGAAGGGGATGCGCACACCTGCCTCCACCTCCTCCAGGCTCAGGTCCTCCCTGAGGTACGGCCCGATGCGCCAGTACTGCTCGGGTGGATCGAGCACGTGGTCGTCGATCCAGCCGCTGTTGGGCGTCTGGAGCAGCGGGTGGTTGAGGAAGAAGGCGAAGCGCCCGCCGGGCTCCAGCACCCGGGCCACCTCGGCCAGGGCGGCGTCGACGGCGACCACGTGCTCGAAGACGAGGCAGGCGACCACCGCGTCGAAGGTCGCGGGGGCGAAGGGGAGGGCGGCGGCGCCGGCCCGGGCGTAGGCGGGGCCGCCGGCCCGGGCGGCGGCCTCGACCACCTGGGCCCGGGTCGGGTCGATGCCCACCACCTTGGCGGCACCGTCGCGCACGGCCTGGCGGGCGACCTGGCCCTCGCCGGTGCCGACGTCGAGGACCCTGCGGCACCCGGCCAGCCAGCGCGCGGCCAGGGGCATGATCTGCTCCCGGTACTCCTCGTCGGCTCCCTCGGTGAAGCCCTCCTGCCACCAGACGGCCTGCTCCTCCCACAGCTCCGCCGGCATCTCCCCCAGCTCGGACCGCGGCGGTCGGTGGGCGGGGCCGGCGGGCTCGGTCACCCGGGCGACGCTACCGGGCGCCCGCGGCCCCTCCGAGGCCTCGCCACCCGAACCTGCGGCAGATGGGGGCGGTCTTGTCCCGCATGTGCCGCAGGTTGTGATCAGGACCCCTCGCCACCCGAACCTGCGGCAGATGGGGGCGGTCTTGTCCCGCATGTGCCGCAGGTTTTCGGGGGAGGGTCAGGGGCGGCGGGCCAGGCGCGCGAGCAGGGGGCGGTGCGACGCCACCGAGGCGGGGTCGGCGTCGAGGACCTTGCCGGCGTCGTCCCAGGTGCGGAGGCGGAGGGCGTCGGGTGCGGCGGGGAGGGCGGCGAAGCGGGCCGCGGCGGCCTCGTCCATGGGCCCGCCCTGGCGGACCAGGCTGGCCCGCGACCCGGCGGAGAGGGTCGCCACCGCGCCGGGCTCCACCGCGGCCCGGTAGCGCTTGGCCTGGACGTGGAGGGCGATGGGGGCGGTGACCGGTGGGGGCAGGAGGCGCGCCAGCCAGCGGGCGCCGACGGCCTCGTGGACCAGGTCCGCCTCGGCATCGGGGGCTCCGTGGCCCCGGGCCTCCATGGCCAGGAGGTGGCCCACGTCGTGGAGCAGGGCCGCGGCCACCAGGTGGTCCGGCGCGCCCTCGGACTCGGCCCAGGCCGCCACCTGCGCGGCGTGGGACGACTGGCTGAGCGCCTCGTCGTAGGGCTCGCCCCCCCAGCGGGCGTAGAGGTCCAGCACCTCGTCGACCGACGCAGCCGGTGTCCGCTCCGGGCTCACACCTGCCGTCCCTGGAAGTCGCCGATGAGCGACACCTGGACCCGGTCGGCGGCGGTGCCCTCGCGCCCGGCCGCGAAGCGGGCCCGCTTCTCCTCGTAGTACGCCGCCCGCAGGTCGCCCTCGGCCAGGGCGTTGTAGGTCGGGTACAGGGCCCGCCGGGAGCGGCCCGACAGGTTGGCCCCGCTGCGGTGCGGCGTGCGGGAGTGGAACCAGAGGGTGTGGCCGGCGGGGACCGGCATCGCCTCCCAGGCCAGGGCCGCGACCACGTCGGCCGCGATGCAGCCGGTGGCGTCGGTGGGCAGGACCTCGGCATGGGCCCCGCTCACCACCTCCAGGCAGCCGTTCTCCTCGGTGGCGTCGTCGACCGCGACCATGCACGAGACGTGGGCGTCGATGAACGGGTACGCCGGCGCGTCCTGGTGCGGCGCGTAGCCGGCGCCACCGGGCAGCTTGTAGTTGACCTTCTCCTTGTAGAGCACGGCCGGCTGGCCCAGGAGGGCACCGGCGGTGGCGACCATCGACCCCTCGGTGAGCAGGGCCCGCAGCCCGTCGTGGAAGGGGATGATGTTCTCGCTGCGGCACAGGGCCGGGCCGTGGTCGGTCATCTCCCGGTGGTGCATCCACCCGTCGCCGTCGTCGGGCCAGGCCGCGACCTCGTCGACCCACGCCTGGAGCCGGGCCGTGTCGTCGGGGCCGAGGGTGCGGGTCAGGGCCCAGCCCCGCTCCCGGAACGACGCAGCCACCGCGTCGAGGTCGTCGTGTCGATCGATCGTGCCCTCGTCCATCGTCCCTCCCGGGCGGCGCTGCGTCCGGTCGCGAGTCTCGCGGACGACGCCCGGCCCCGGCCGATCCGCAGGCCTCGGCCTCCCCGGGATGGGCCCCGCAACCACGAGCGAACCGGTCAGCCCCAGCGGTGCCCGAGCACCGGAGATCCCGACCAGTTCGCAACCACGACCGAACCGGTCAGCCCCAGCGGTGCCCGAGCACCGGAGATCCCGACCAGTTCGCAACCACGACCGAACCGGTCAGCCCCAGCGGTGCCCGAGCACCGGAGATCCTGACCAGTTCGCAACCACGACCGAACCGGTCAGCCCCAGCGGTGCCCGAGCACCGGAGATCCTGACCAGTACGGGACGGGGCGGACGGGGCCCGGCACGGGATCAGCCGGCGTGGGTCTTGGCGTGGACGGCCTCGGCCACCTTGTCGGGCAGCCAGGAGAGGGCCTTGAGGTCGTCCAGGCTGGCCGCCTGCACGGCTCGGACGCCGCCCATCTCCTTGGTGAGGCGCTTCTTGCGGGTCTCGCCCAGGCCGGGGATGTCGTCGAGCACCGAGCGGGTCATGCGCTTGTCCCGCAGCTGGCGGTGGTAGGTGATGGCGAAGCGGTGGCTCTCGTCCCGGATGCGCTGGAGCAGGTACAGGGCCTCGGACTGGCGGGGCAGGCGCACGGGGTCGGCCTGACCCGGCAGGTAGACCTCCTCGAAGCGCTTGGCCAGCGAGGCCACGGGGATCTCGTCGGCCAGGTCCAGCTCGTCGAGGACCCGGGTGGCCACGCCGAGCTGGCCCTTGCCGCCGTCGACGAGCAGGAGCTGGGGCGGGTAGGAGAACCGCCCCTCCCGCTCGCTGACCGGCTTCTCCCGCTCGACCTTGTAGGCCGACAGGCGCCGGGTGAGGACCTCCTCCATGGCGGCGAAGTCGTCGTTGCCGGCGACGGTCTTGATCTTGAACCGGCGGTACTCGGACTTCTTGGGCAGGGCGTCCTCGAGGACGACCATGGAGCCCACGTAGTCGGCGCCCTGCAGGTGGCTCATGTCGTAGCACTCGATGCGCAGCGGGGAGGCGGGCAGGTCGAGGGCGTCCTGGAGCTCGTTCAGGGCCCGGGCCCGGCTGTTGTGGTCGCTGGCCCGCTTGAGCCGGTGGCGCACCAGCTCCTCGGTCGCGTTGCGGGTGACGGTCTCGGCCAGCTTCCGCTTGTCGCCGCGCTGGGGGACGCGGATCGACACCCGGGTGCCCCGCTGGGCCTCCAGGAAGTCCTCGTACAGGGCGATGTCGTCGGGGTCGTCGGGGACCAGGACGGTGCGGGGGATGCCGAGCGGGGCCGGCTCCTGGTAGAGCTCGCCCAGGATGCGGCCGATGAGCTCGCCCTCGGCCAGGTCCTCGACCTTGTCGACCACGAAGCCCTTGCGCCCCAGCACCCGGCCCCGGCGGACGAAGAACACCTGGACGGCCGCCTCCAGCTCGTCCTCGGCGATCCCGATGACGTCGAGGTCCTCACCCTTCTCGACCACCATCTGCTGGCGCTCGATGGCCTTGCGCACCGCGGTGAGCCGGTCCCGCACCCGGGCGGCCCGCTCGAACTCGAGGTCGGAGGCGGCCTCGGACATCTCCCGCTCCAGCCGGCGCACGATCTCGTCGGTGTCGCCCTCGAGGAAGCGGAGCAGGTCCTCGACGAGGCGGTCGTAGTGCTCGCGCTCGACCTCGCCCACGCACGGGCCGGAGCACTTCTCGATGTGGAACAGCAGGCAGGGCTTGCCCAGCTTGCGGTGGCGCTCGAGCTTGTTGTCCGAGCAGGAGCGCAGGGGGAACGTGCGCAGCAGCAGGTCGAGGGTGTCGCGGATGGCGTAGGCGTGGGCGTACGGGCCGAAGTAGCGGACCCCCTTGCGCCGCTTGCCCCGCATGACCATGGGCCGGGGCCACTCGTCGCCCACGGTGACGGCGAGGAACGGGTAGCTCTTGTCGTCGACCAGGCGGATGTTGAACCGGGGCCGGTGCTGCTTGATCAGCGAGTACTCGAGCATGAAGGCCTCGACGTCGTTGCGGACCTGGATCCACTCGACGGTCTCGGCCGTGGCCACCATCTGGGCCGTGCGGGGCGGCATGGTGCGCGGGTTCTGGAAGTAGTTCGACAGGCGCTGGCGCAGCGACTTGGCCTTGCCCACGTAGATGACCCGCCCGTCGGCGTCCTTGAACTGGTAGCTGCCGGGGGCGTCCGGGATGGTGCCGGCGGGGGGACGTTCGACCACGTCCCCAGGGTGCCCGATGGCGAGGGGATCGCGGTCGATCGGGGCTCAGCCCGCGGGGGTCCCGTCCGGTGGGCGTGCCTCCTCGTCGGGCCCGGGCTCCAGGGCCGCGCCCACGGCGAGCCAGCCGGCGGCCAGCATCCCCGTGACCAGGGCCAGGTAGTTGGGCTGGAAGGTCCGGGCCGGCACCAGCAGGCCCAGCAGCACCAGGGCCGAGGCCACCGGGAGCACGGCGGGGTGGTCGACCCGGCGGACGAGGGCCCCGGCCGCCGCCAGGCCCGCCACCAGCAGGCCGAGGGTGATCGCGGCCCCCACCGGACCGGCCACCAGGTCCGGGGCCCGGTAGGCGAGGCCGAGGCCCGAGGCGGGGAAGGCGGCGTCGCCCCGCCCGGTCCAGAACCGCACGGTGTCGTCGAGCAGGTCGGCCGGGCTCCACACCAGGAACGGGAGGGTGGTGGCCACCAGGACGGCGGGGAGGGTCCACCACCGTCGCAGCGCGGCCCACCCGCCGTGGCGCAGCACCCACACGACCCACGGGGCGACCGCCAGGGCGAGGGGGGCCTTGTAGGAGACGGCCAGGGCGAGGGCGGCACCCGCCCACCCCGGGTGGCGGCGGGCCCCGAGCGCGGCCAGCACCACGAGGGCGGCGGCGGCCGCGTCGTTGGTGCCCCACGCGCCGTAGAGGACGACGAACGAGGAGCCGAAGGCGACGACGGTGGCGGCCCGGGCCCAGGCCGGTTCCGGGCGCCGGGCGATCACGCCAGCAGGGCGGCCGCCACCAGCAGGCCCATCACCCAGCGGGGATCGCCACCGACCCCGACGGCCCGCTCGACGAGCACCCCGGGGACGGCCATCAGGAACGCGCCCGGCAGGTAGGGCATGTGGTCGACCACCGGGTTGGGCGTGGGCTCGCCCGGGACGACGTGGAGCGTCAGCCACGAGGCGGGGAGGTCGCCGGTGAAGTCGGCGGCGTAGGGGTCGCGCCCGGCCAGGAGGTCCTCCGCCGCGGCCCGGGTGACGTGCACGCCGCCGTCGTGGGCCGCCTCCTGGGGGCCGGGGTCGGCGGCCAGGTGGGCGGTGCGCAGCCCGAGGGGCATGACCACCGCGAGGAGGGCCACGACGAGGACGAGGCGTCGGGGACGGAGGGCGACCAGCCAGAGCGGCACACCGACGCCGGCCACGAGCCACAGGGCGAGGGCGCCGGAGGGCACCGTGGTCGTCGCCCCGAAGGCGGCCAGGCCGACCAGCACCGCGACCAGGCCACCCGCGGCCGCGGCCCGGCGGACCGGGTCGTCGAGCACCCCGCCCGGCAGCAGCCCGGCCGCGTCCCCGGACGGGGACCCGGCAGGGTCCGCCGGTGCGCGCAGGGTCGAGGTCACGCCCCTCCTGTCGGCCCGTCGCCCCCCGCCGTGAGCGGCGGGCCGGGCCCGGTGCGCCGCTCACGGCGGGGGGCGGAACACGCAGGGCATCGCCGGGGTTGCACCGGGCGAGCGACCTACACTCACCGCTCACCAGGCCGGCCTGGACTCCGGCTCCACATCAGGCTCCGAGACCGACATCCCCGTGGCGAGGCGACCAGGCTGTCCCCACCGGTCACATCGGAGCCCCTCCACGGAGGTCCCCTCCCACCATGATCCGGCTCCAGCCCCCGCTCGCCGAGCGGTACACCGCAGCACCCCCTGACGACCTCGAGGCCCGCATCGCGGCGGCCAAGGCCACCCTCGGCGACCGCCTCTTCGTCCTCGGCCACCACTACCAGCGCGACGAGGTCATGCGCTGGGCCGACGCCCGGGGCGACTCCTACCGTCTGTCGGTCCTGGCCCAGGAGCGCCCGGAGGCCGAGTTCATCGTGTTCTGCGGCGTGCACTTCATGGCCGAGTCGGCCGACGTGCTCACCGGCGACCACCAGCAGGTCGTCCTGCCCGACCTGAACGCGGGCTGCTCGATGGCCGACATGGCCGACCTCGACGAGGTCGAGGAGGCGTGGGAGGCGCTGGCCGAGGTCACCGACATCGACCGGGTCGTGCCCATCACCTACATGAACAGCTCGGCCGCCCTCAAGGCGTTCGTGGGCGAGCACGGCGGCGCGGTCTGCACCTCGACCAACGCCCGCTCGGTCCTCGACTGGGCCCTGGGCCGCGGCGAGCAAGGTCCTCTTCTTCCCGGACCAGCACCTGGGGCGCAACACCGGTCTGGCCATGGGATTCACCCACGACGACATGCGGGTGTGGGACCCGCGCCGGGAGCGGGGCGGCCTCAGCGAGGCCGACTGCAAGGAGGCCACGTTCCTCCTCTGGAAGGGCCACTGCTCGGTCCACCAGCGCTTCCGCCCCGAGCACGTCGCCGCCTTCCGGGCCGAGCACCCCGACGGCATCGTGATCGCCCACCCCGAGTGCTCCTTCGAGCTGTGCTCGGTGGCCGACCAGGTGGGCTCCACCGACTTCATCATCAAGGCGGTGGAGGCGGCGCCGGCCGGCAGCACCATCGCCATCGGCACCGAGATCCACCTGGTGCAGCGCCTGGCCGACGAGACCCCGGACAAGACCATCGTCTCGCTCGACCCGCTCATCTGCCCGTGCTCGACCATGTTCCGCATCGACGCCGCCCACCTGTGCTGGGTGCTGGAGAACCTGGTCGAGGGGCGGGTCGTGAACCAGATCTCGCGTCGATCCCGAGACGGCCGCCCAGGCCCGGGTGGCCCTGCAGCGGATGCTCGACATCACCGAGGCCGCCGACCACCGACCACCGGTGGCCGCCCCCGGAAGCCCCACCGGCGACTGAGGTGCGGGTCTCCCACCTCATTGCACCGGTCGCGTTCGGAGGGGGCGAGGCTCTGCTCACCGACCTTCTCGGCCACGACCCCTCCGAGGTCGACGAGGAGGTGGTGACCGTGGGCCGGGCGCCGCAGCTCGCGCGGGCCCTTGAGGAGCGAAGCGTGCCTTGCCACGCCCTGGGAGACCGGGTGGTCGGTGACGAGCGCGGCGGGTCGCGGGGCCGAGCTCCGAGGCGGGATCCGCCTCGTCCCCACACTGCGACGCCACTTGCGACACCGGGCGCCCGACGTGCTCCACGCCCACGGCTTCCCGCCGTCTCTGCTGGGCTCTCTCACCGGGATGCCCACGATGCGACGTGCCTACACGCATCACTACGAGCGACAGCCGCCTGGGGGCGCCGAGCAACGGGTGCTGGGTGCGCTCTTCGACCGCTACGACCTCCTTACCACCCCGGCCGACCACCTGACCGCGGCCATGAACAGCCACTTCCCGGGGCTCGCCCGCCCCTTCGTCACGGTGCCCAACGGCGTCGACCCGATCTTCGCGTCCGGCACCCGGGAACAGCGGTGGCGCCTCGACCTCCCCGCCGGCGCGGCGGTCGCGGTGTGCGTCGGCCGCTTCGTCGCGACCAAGAATCAGGCGGCCCTCCTCGACGCGCTGGCGACCTGTGCCTCCAGGGGGGTCAATGTCGGCGTGTTGTTCGTGGGGACCGGACCCGGCGAGGCCGACCTGCGTCGGCGCAGTGCGCAGCTGGGTCTGGCCGGTCGTGCCCTCTTCGCCGGCCAGGTGCCCCGGTCGTCCATGCCCAACCTCTTGGCCAGCGTCGACCTGGCGGTTTCTCCCAGCCTTACCGAGGCTTCCAGCGTCGCCATCGCGGAGGCACTCGTCGCCGGCCTGCCCGTCGTCGCCCTCGACATCCCAGCAATGCGCGAGACGATCGGCGACGCCGGGGTGCTGGTGGAGACCACCGGGTTGGCCGACGGCCTCGAGGAGGCCATCCGTCGGCGCGCCGAGCTGGCGGCGACGGCTCGTCAACGGGGCAGGGGCCTCCGCGTGACGGCCGTCCGGCGCAGGTGGGTCGCCCTCTACGAGGAGCTGCTCTCCGGCCCGCCCTGAGTCCCACACGGCTGGCGCCCCGGGCCGAACACGGCGCGGACCACGCCGGTCCGGAAGTCCTCGTGCCGCGCGAGCACTGCGTCGCGACCCGACCGGCCGAGCTCGCGGCGTCTCTTGGGGTCGCTGAGGTCGTCGAGCGCCGCCCTCCACCGTTCCACCCCCGCACCGGGGGGGACGAGCAGACCCGTCCGCCCGTCCTCGACCTGCTCGACGATGCCGTCGACAGCGGACACGACCGGTGGCGTCCCGCACAGCTGGGCCAGCACGACGGCGCCGCTCTGGGTCGTGTGCCGGTAGGGCAGCACCACGGCGTCGGCAGCCTGGACCGCCGCGACCAGCTCCGCAGGCTCGAGGAAGCGGTCGAGGGACTCGCAGCCCTCAACCCGAGGTGCCCCCACCCCGGCGAAGGCGAACGACCAGCGGGGCTGCACGGCCGCCAGCGCGACCACTGCGTCGGTGCCCTTGTAGGCGCGCCGCAACACGCCGAAGTGCAGGGCGAGGGGGCGGTCCGAGGGGGCGCGCAACGGGTTCGGCCGCCGCTCGCGCAGCATTCCCACCGGCACGGGGTGAGGGATCGTGATCACGTCGTCCCGCCCGACGGAGGCGGCCACCGCAGCGCTGTGCGTGACGACCAGGTCCGCTCGCCGCAGCTGGCGGGCCAGACCGAGGTGCACACCCTCGCCGCGCTCATGGTGCCGATCGTCGTGCAGGACGAAGACAACCCGGGCCCCCACCTCTCGGGCCGCCCGGTGGACGACCTCCTCGAGCGGGGGGATGACGTAGTTCTGCACCACGACGACGTCGGGCCGGCGCGCCCGCACCTGCTGGGCGGTGAAGCGGCACAGGCGCAGGTGGGCGAGCGGCGCAGGACCGCCGCCCGCGGGTGAGAGGGTCCTCCCGCTGCCGTCCAGCTCCCGACCGCCCCGGGTGATGATCGTCGCTTCGACGCCTGCGGCCTCTAGCTCGACGGACCACGCTTCGGCCGTCTGGGCGATGCCGCCGCGACCCAACCAGTCCACCACCAGAGCGTCCATCAGCCAGCCTCCCTCACGTCGATGACCTCAGTGTCCGGCCATCGCAGTGTGATGACTGTTGCGCCCGCCGCGACCATCGACACGCTGATCACCGAGGCCCACGCCGCCCCCATCTCCCTGTGGGTCGGCACCAGGACGAGGTTCAGCGCCAAGTTGGTCGCGAGCGCAGCGCCGACCAACCAGATGAGCGCGCGGCGGGCATGGATCGCGAGCAACGGCGCGAGGCCGATCGCCACCGCTCCGGGGATCGCCGCCAGGGCCAGCACTCGCAGCACGTCCCGGTCAGCGGCATAGGTCGCGCCGAACACACCCCCGAGGACAGGGCCTGCGACCAGACCGAGGAACCCGGCGGCAAGCGCCACAACGCCGGCCACGGCCGCCACGTAGGTGAGCGCATGACGACCGCGACCGCCGAGTGTGGCGTGCCGGCTGGTCAGGGGGAGCACGAGAGCGGCTCCGACCGCAGCGGGAAGGAGCAGCCCCTCGGCCAGACGAGCGGGCACTGCGTAGTGGGCGACCAGGTCGGTGTCTCCCAGTGCGGCCAGGAGCCAGACGTCGATGCGCGTGTGCAGCGAGGTCACGAGCAGCGCGGCGGCGAGGGGGACGATGGCGCGGCAGGACACAAGCTCCTCCGGGAACTGCGCCTCGCTGGTCGAGTGGCGTCCCGCCATCCAGCGGACGAGCACGACCGCCGACACCACGTCGGCCACGGCGAACACCGCTGCGGCGGCGATGAGCCCGCCCCCCAGGATCAGCAAGACCGAGCCGACGAGCAACACGCCCCCTCGGGACACCACCTCGTTCAGGGCGTCGGGGAGGACGTGGCCCATGCCTCGCAGTGCCGCCGTGACCGAGCTGTGGACCGCGGTGGCGATCAGAGCCGAGCCCATGAGGACAGGGATGAGAAGGGTGTCCTGGCTACCGGCGCGGAAGAGGACGATCATCCCGACCGCGACGGCGACGCTGGCCACGACCCGGACGCGGATGACGTGTCGCAGCAACGGCCGTGCCTCCTCGGGTCGGCGTGCGATGCGATCAGACACGATCATCGGCAGGCCCAGGTCAGCCAGCACTGACAGCCCCGCGAACAGGCTGAGCGCCAGGGACAACGAGCCGACCTCGTCCTCCGGGAGCATCCGGGCCACGACGACCATCCAGAGCAACGACAGCAGAGCGGCGAGGACGCGCCCGCCACCGAGCAGGACCGTGGGCCTGGTGGCCCGGACGGTCGGATCCGGCGCCGGGCGCGGAAGCGGGTTGGTCACCTCAGCCACGGCGGACACCCGCCACCGCCTCCCAGCACGCCCCGGCGGACCAGGCGCCGATGACGGTGAGACAGGTCCCGACGCTCCAGGCCCGCGTCGCCGCTCCTGCCCGATCCCCTGGTGCAGCACCGGCACCGTCGACCACCACAGCGCCGATGGCCGTCACGAGCATCGCAGCGGGGACGAGAGCGGCCCGCCGACGTGCCGCCGAGGCGACGAGCGTCGCGGTGAGCAGCGCGACCGGCACCGCACCCATGCCCGTCGCCTGCCGGAGCGCAGGCCGACATCCCCGTGCCCGCAGGTATCGGACCTTCCCCCGACCGAACGCCCAGTACTGGTGAGCCACCGACCGGACCTCGTCTCGCGCCACGTAGTCGGCCGCCAGTCCCGGGTCGAACCACACGTCCCCCCGCCGCGAGAGTCTGGCGTTCAGGTCGAAGTCCTCGTTGACCTCCAGGTCCTCGTCCCAACCGCCGGCGTCGTAGAGGTCCGCGGTTCGGAAGGCGCCCAGGTACACGGTGTCGACCGCACCGCTCCGCTGTGACCGGCGGTAGGCCGCACCACCGGTGGCGATCCGGTTGTTCAGGGCTCGGGCAATCCCGCGCCGGCGCGCCCCGGGGCCGGCGGCGACGGCGTGCTGGGGCCCCCCGACCACCGCCCGAGAGCCGTCCTCGAGGAGAGCAACGCAGCGGGCCAGGTGCTCAGGCGAGACGATGCTCCGGGCATCGATGCGGCACACGACCTGGCCCCGAGCCTCCTGCAGGCCTCGGTTCAGGTTCGACGAGCGGTCGCCGCGGGCGTTGACCACCACCCGGCCGGCCAGGCCGAGACCACGAAGCGCAACGCGAGCCCGCTCGGCCGTCTCGTCCGAGGAGCCCCCGTCCACGACCAGGACCTCGACATCATCAGGCGGAAGCGAATGGCGGGCGATGGCGGCGAGGGCCCCCTCGATCCGCTCGGCCTCGTCGCGCGCCGGGATGATGACCGACACCGTCGGCGCCGTCACCGGCCGCGGCCCTGGCTGCCGAGCGACGCTGCGGACGGTGCGCCCGATGATCCGCAGGTCGAAGCGCAGGTCCTGGTGGCGCAGGTAGAAGAACTCGTACTGCAGCTTCTCCAGGGCGTCGGACTCGTCGCCGGCGTAGCCGTAGGTGACCTGGGCCCAGCCGGTGAGGCCGGGCCGCACGAGGTGGCGCAGGTCGTAGAAGGGCAGCTTCTCGGCCAGCTCGGCGACGTAGTGGGGCTGCTCGGGCCGGGGACCGACCACCGACAGGTCGCCGCGCAGGATGTTGACCACCTGGGGCAGCTCGTCGAGGTGGGTCACCCGCAGGAACCGGCCGAAGGGCGTGATGCGGGGGTCGTCGGGGGTGGTCCACTCGTCGGGGAGGCCACCGTCGGCGCGCCGGGCGCATGGTGCGCAGCTTCAGGATCGAGAAGCGGGTGCCGAAGCGCCCGACGCGCTCCTGGCGGTAGAGCAGCGGCCCCCGGTTGGCGACCAGGTCCCCCACCAGCACGACGGGCACGACGACGACCAGGGCGACGACGCCGACGAGCCCGAGGCCCACGTCGAGCACCCGCTTCATGCGGCCGTAGCGGGCCCGGTGCAGCTCGCCGATGTCGAAGAACAGCGACGTGCGCTCCAGCTCGGACACCGGGAGCTTGGCCAGCCACTCCTCGTAGAACAGCGAGAGGGTGCGGATCCGCACGCCCCGCTCGTGGAGGCTGGCGGCCTGGGCCACGACGTGGTCGTCGGCAGTGGCAGTCGCGCCCGAGGACCACGACGGTCGCCGTCGGCCCGGGCCGCCACGTCGACCAGCGAACGGGCGCCGGCCGCGCCGGCCTCGGCCCGGCGGAGGTGGCCCACCACGCTCGCCGGCCGCTCGGGGGCACCGGCCAGCTCGTCGGCCAGGGCCGTCAGGTCGCCGTCGGAGCCGACCAGCACCACCCGGTCCCGCTGCTCGGCCCGGTCCGACCCCCGGCGGGCCAGGGCGTTGGCCGCGGTCCCGAGGGGCACCACCACGAGGGCGGCACCGAAGACCACGAAGCGGGGCAGCAGGGCATCGCCGGTGAGCAGCTGCACGGCCGAGATGCCGAGGGCGGCGAGCACGGCGGCCTGCACCGACGCCACCAGCCCGGCCCGCCGGGTGCGGGGCAGGTCGGGCAGGCCCACGCCGTAGGCGGCCAGGTACAGGAGGCCGATGTAGGCGAGCGACCAGCCCAGGCGGCTCGAGCCCGTGTAGTCGTAGGCCTCGGGCGCCACCCACGCGGCGTGGACCTTGCTCAGCCCGACGACGGACGCGGCCGCGCCCACGACGAGCAGGGTCCGGGCCAGGCGCCTCACGGGGATCCCATCGGCCGCGACCCTCCGCAGGTGAGGCCGGCGGCCCGGCCTCACGGAGCGTGGCCGAGTCCGCCCACCGGCTCCACCGCAGGTGGTGGCGCGCCCCGGACCGGGCCGCCGGGCTCACGCCCGGGCCGCGCGGGCCGATGGGGCCCTGATGGCCACCCGACCCGCGCCCGCGCCCGAGGCGGACGGGACCCACCACCCGGTTCTCGACCCGGACCGTGGCCGTGGCCGCGACCCTGGGCATGGGGCTGATCCTGCTGGTCCAGGTGTTCCTCGCCCCGCCGGCCCCGTTCGGCGGCCTCGACAAGCCCGGAGCGTGGGACCCGCCCCGCGACCGGGCCGAGCTGCTCGTGGCCAAGATGGACGGCCACACCTTCGCCCAGACGGCCACCGACCCGACCATGGCCCGCACCGTCGCCGCCTACCACGGCGACGAGGCCAACGCCGCCTACCGCTCGGCCCGACCGGTCATGGGTTGGACCTACCTCGTCGCCTCCGCCGGCGGGAACCGCACCCTCCTCGCCCCCGCCATCCTCGTCCTCACCGCGCTCTCGGCCGGTGCCCTCGTGCTCTCCGTCGACGCCCTCGTGCGCGCCCTGGGCGGACGGTCGCGCTACCTGGTCGTGGTGCTGGCCACCCCGGCCATGGTCGCGGCGGCGGCCTACCCCGGCATCTGCGAGCCGTGGGCGTGCGTGCTCACCCTGCTGGCCCTCACCGCGTGGACGAGGGGCCGGGCCTGGCCCGCGGTGGCCCTGTTCACCGTGGCCGCCCTCACCCGGGAGACGATGCTGCTGGTGCCCCTCGGCATCGGGCTCGACCACCTGGTGCGGACCCGGCGGGTCGACGGGGTGCTGAAGCTGGCGATCCCCGCCCTGGCCTACGCGGCCTGGAACGGCGTGGTCTACCTCCGCATCGGCGCCCTGCCGTCGGACTACTCCCAGACCGGGGGCCTGCTCGAGGGCTTCGCCCAGGCCGTCCCCCACTGGAAGGGCCCGGAGGTCGCCACCGCGGCCCTGTTCCTCGCCGCCGCGGCCGCCATCGTCTGGTGGGGCACGGGCTGGATGAAGGCCACCCTGGCGGCCCACGCCGCCTTCTACCTCTTCATGAACCACCAGGTCTGGTGGGTCTGGTGGGGCTTCGGCCGCGTCGGCCCCATGATCCCGCTCCTCGGCCTGGTCGCCCTCTGCGTGCGGCTCTCCCGCCCCGCCCCCGACCGACCCGCCGACGGGGTGGTCGACGCGCCGCACCCCCCCGCACCCGACCCGGCGGAGGCCACCGCGGCCCGGGCCTGACCTCCCGTCCCCCCCCACCGTTCCGGGGTCGAGACCCGTCGCCGGGACGACGCCGACCTGCCCCAGGACCGCCCCGTGCCGTTCTGGGGTGGAGACCCGTCGCCGGGACGACGCCGACCAGCCGCTGCCCCCCCCCCGCCGGTGCCGGCCCGGGCGTGATCGTCGTCAGCGGGGGGTGAAGATCACGACCTGCGGGGTCCGGACGTCCCGGGCCCAGCCGTCGGCGCGGACCTGGTCGGCGCCGGGGCCGACCACGGCCACCGGTGCGGTCCGGCCCGGGCGCAGCAGGGCCAGGGCGTCGTCGGCCTCGTCGGGCTCGGCCGACAGCCAGTCGGCGGCGGGCAGCTCGCGCCACGACGTGCGGGTGAAGTAGCGCGGGATCCGCACGACGGTGGGGGCGTCGACGGAGGCCGCCAGCTCGGTGTGGACGTCGTTGGCCTGTCGCACCTCACGGCTGGCGACCCAGCCGCCCACGGTGGGGACCAGGGCCAGGGCCACCACCAGTGCACCGGCTCGGCGGGGGCCGACCTCGGGGAGGCGGCCCAGGGCCCGGCGCACCACGCCGACGGCCACCACGGTGGCCGGCACCAGCACGGGGAACAGGTAGCGGCCGCCCCAGTCCCGGCTGCCACCCTCGGCGTACTGGGTGGCCAGGACCGCACCCAGGTCGAGCACGACCAGGGCCACCAGGGCGCGCTCGGCCCTCGAGGCCCGCCCCGGGCGCCACCCGGCGGCGCCGACGACGACGAGGGGGACGGCGACGAGCAGCCCGCCCAGGTCGTCGGGGACGACCACGGTGCGGACCAGGCCCACGACGACCGCCACGACCACCAGGCGGGCACCGGTGGCCCGCGCCGGGCCACCCCGGACCAGCAGCACGCCGCCGACGGCTGCGAGGGCCGCGCAGGCCATCGCCAGGAGCGTGCTGCCCGGGTCCGAGCCGACGCCATCGAGCAGGGTGCGCAGGGCGCCGCGGGTGCGGCCCTCGAGGAACCCGACGTCGCCCAGGATGGTGTCGCCCACGTCCCGGACCCGCCCCTGGGCCAGGCGGGCGCTCCACCGCGCCGTCACCAGGCGCGACCCCGCCGACGCGACCACCAGCGACCCGCACCAGAGCGCGGCCCGGGCCAGCCGACGGGGCCACGACCCCTCCCGCAGGCAGAGGACACCGACCACCAGGGCCGCCGCCACCACCACGAGGGGCCCCTCGCCCCGCAGAGCGCACAGCAGGGCGCCGCCGCCGGCCAGGCCCACCAGGTGCCACCACCGGGCCCTCGCCTGGGCCAGGGCCACCAGGGCCAGGGCCATGCCTGCGCCGAGGGCGGCCGCCCAGGTGTGGGCCCACATGGCCTCGCTGTGGAGCACCAGCGGTCCCAGGGCGACGGCCCAGAAGCCGACCAGCGCGTCGCGCCCGCCGCTCAGGCGGGCGGCCAGGACTCCGGCCAGCGCGGCGGCCGCCACCGCCCCCAGCACGGCGGGCACGTAGAGCCCGACGACGGCGCCGAACACCGCGGTGCTGGCCCGGAGGACCTCGATCCACAGGGGCTGCTTGACGTAGGGGTAGCTGCCCTCCGTGGTGACGGTGGAGTGCGACACCGGGGCGAAGTCCGAGCCGGGGTCGACGTCGAGGTGGGCGTAGGGGTAGGCCCAGCCGCCGGTCTGGTCGAGGACCGCCACCTGGGTGGCGTAGGCCCCGTCGTCGAAGGTCCAGCCCACGTCGAGGTCGGTCACCGCCAGCAGGGCGACGAGGACCACGAGGTAGAGGGCGGCGTGGGCGGCCAGCCGCCGGCCCCAGGGACGGGGCCCGGGTGCGAGGCCGGCGCCGCCCGGGCGCGCCACGTCGGGCCCCGGGGCCTCGCTCACCTCGATCACCCTCCCATGATCGGCCGCGACCGGGCCCGGCCAAGGGATGGGTGCGGGCGAGGGCTCGGGGGGCGGCCGGGGCCGACCCGGGGCTCAGCCCCGGTCCAGCAGGGGGGCGAGGAACTCGCCGGTGTAGCTGCCGGGCACCTCGGCCACGGCCTCGGGGCTGCCGGTGGCCACGACCGTGCCCCCTCCGCTGCCTCCTTCGGGCCCGAGGTCGATGATCCAGTCGGCCGTCTTGATCACGTCGAGGTTGTGCTCGATCACCAGCACGGTGTTGCCCTGGTCGACCAGCCGGGACAGCACGGTGAGCAGCCGGCGGATGTCCTCGAAGTGCAGGCCCGTGGTGGGCTCGTCGAGCAGGTAGATGGTGTGGCCGGTGGAGCGCTTGGACAGCTCGGAGGCCAGCTTGATCCGCTGGGCCTCGCCGCCCGAGAGGGTGGGCGCGGGCTGGCCGAGGCGGATGTAGCCCAGCCCCACGTCGACGAGGGTCTGCATGTGGCGGGCGATGGGCGGCTGGTTGGCGAAGAACTCCAGCGCCTCCTCGCACGGCATGTCGAGGACCTCGGCCACGTTCTTGCCCTTGAAGGTGATGTCGAGGGTGTCGCGGTTGTAGCGGGACCCCTTGCACACCTCGCACGGCACGTAGACGTCCGGGAGGAAGTGCATCTCGATCTTGATGGTGCCGTCGCCCGCGCACGCCTCGCAGCGCCCGCCCTTGACGTTGAAGGAGAAGCGCCCGGGCATGTAGCCGCGGACCTTGGCCTCGTGGGTCTGGGCGAAGAGCTTGCGCACGTGGTCCCACACACCGGTGTAGGTGGCCGGGTTGGACCGGGGTGTGCGGCCGATGGGCGACTGGTCGATGTTGATGACCTTGTCGAGGTGCTCGATGCCCTCGATGCGCTTGTGGCGGCCGGGCGGCACCTTGGCCCGGTAGATCTTCTGCATCAGCGAGCGCAGCAGGATGTCGTTGATGAGGGTGGACTTGCCCGAGCCGGAGACGCCGGTGACGGTGACGAAGCACCCGAGGGGGATGTCGACGTCGATGCCGGTGAGGTTGTGCTCCCGGGCACCCTTGATCGACAGGTGCTCGTCGCCGGGGGCCCGCCGGGCCTCGGGGACCGGGATGGAGCGCTTGCCGGCCAGGTACTGGCCGGTCACCGACGCCTTGTTCCGCAGCAGCCCCTTGTAGGTGCCCGAGTGCACCACCGCCCCGCCGTGCTCGCCGGCACCGGGGCCGATGTCGACGACGTGGTCGGCCACCGCGATGGTGTCCTCGTCGTGCTCCACCACGATCACCGTGTTGCCCAGGTCACGGAGGCGGATGAGGGTCTCGATGAGGCGCCGGTTGTCGCGCTGGTGCAGGCCGATGGACGGCTCGTCGAGGACGTAGAGGACGCCCACCAGGCCCGAGCCGATCTGGCTGGCCAGACGGATGCGCTGGGCCTCGCCCCCGGCCAGGGTGGCGGCCGAGCGCGACAGCGACAGGTAGTCGAGCCCCACCGCGAGGAGGAACCCCAGCCGGGAGTTGACCTCCTTGAGCACCGCCTCGGCGATCATGCGGTCGCGCTCGGAGAGCTCGATGGCGCCGAGCACCTCGGCCACGTCGCGGATGGACATGGCGCTCAGGTCGGCGATGGAGTTGCCGTCGATGGTGACGGCCAGGGTGAAGGGCCGGAGGCGGGCGCCGTCGCACTCGGGGCACGGCACCTCCCGCATGTAGCCCTCGAACTGGTCGCGCTGGGTGTCGCTGTCGGTGTCGGAGTGGCGGCGCTGGAGCCAGGGCACCACGCCCTCGTAGGCGGCCTGGTAGGTGCGGACCCGGCCGTAGCGGTTCTTGTAGCGGACCTGCACCCGCCCGATGCCGTTGCCGTGCAGCAGCTTCTTCTGCTGGGCCGCCTTGAGCTGCTTCCACGGGACGTCGAGCGGGATGTCCTGCTCGGCGCCCACCGCCTCGAGGATCCGGTGGAACCAGGTGGCGTGGCCGCTGGCCCACGGGTGGATGGCGCCGTCCTCGATGGAGAGGTCCGGGTCGGGGACGATCAGCTCGGGGTCGACCTCGAAGCGGGTGCCCAGCCCGTCGCAGCGCGGGCAGGCGCCGTACGGGGAGTTGAACGAGAAGCTCCGGGGGGCCAGCTCCTCGAAGCTCTGGCCGTCGACCGGGCAGGCCAGGTGCTGGCTGAAGGTGAGGACCTCGGGCTCCTCGGCCCCCTCGTCCTCGGCCCGGGGCACCAGCTGCACCTCGGCCACGCCGTCGGCCAGCGCGAGGGCGGCCTCCAGCGACTCGGTGAGGCGTTGCTCGATGCCGTCGCGCCGCACCAGCCGGTCGACCACGACCTCGATGGTGTGGTTCTCGTAGCGGGCCAGGTCGACCTTCTCGGTGAGCTCGTGGATCTCGCCGTCGATGCGGGCCCGGGAGTAGCCCTGGGTGGAGAGGTCGGTGAGCAGGGTCTCGTAGTTGCCCTTGCGCCCCCGCACGACCGGGGCGAGGACCTGGAACCGGGTGCCGTCGGGCAGCTCGAGGATGCGGTCGACGATCTGCTGTGGCGTCTGGCGGGTGATGGGCGTGCCGTGCTCGGGGCAGTGCGGGATGCCGATGCGGGCGAACAGGAGCCGCAGGTAGTCGTAGATCTCGGTGATGGTGCCGACGGTCGACCGGGGGTTCCGCGAGGCCGACTTCTGGTCGATGGAGATGGCCGGGGACAGGCCCTCGAGGAAGTCGACGTCGGGCTTGTCCATCTGGCCCAGGAACTGCCGGGCGTAGGACGACAGCGACTCGACGTAGCGGCGCTGGCCCTCGGCGTAGATGGTGTCGAAGGCGAGCGAGGACTTGCCCGACCCCGACAGGCCGGTGAACACGATGAGCCGGTCGCGGGGCAGGTCGAGGTCGACACCCCGGAGGTTGTGCTCGCGGGCACCGCGGATGACGAGGGAGTCGGACACGGTCGCCCAGGGTACCCGGTGCACCAACCTCACGAACGCCTGTACCCACCACCGTCGCCGCGGCCGGTCCCTACTCCCCGGTGACCACCGTCTCGCCCACCGACGAGCAGGCCTGCGGCCCCACCGAGGGGGTGGGCGAGACCGAGCTCCCGACCTCCGCCGAGCGGCAGGGGTCCTCCGTGGCCGAGCGCCTCCAGGCGCTCGACGAAGACCGCTGAGGGGTGATCCGGGTGCGCTGCCGGGGCGCGCCCCGGGCCCCTCCCGGGGCGGCCGCTACCCCGACCCGCCAGCGCGACCAGCCCGAGGGCGGCGAAGGGCAGCAGCACCCGCCCGACATCGGCCGAGCGGCCCCACACGGGTCCCCCCATGAGCACCACCAGCGGCAGCTGGGCGGCCACCGCGGTGCGCAGGAGCGGATCCCGACCCCACACCAGCCCGGCGACGCCCAGGCCCAGCGTGAGGGCGATCGCGGCCGCCTCACCCGGGGGCCAGCCCCCGACCTGGGAGGCCATGCCGGCGAAGGGCACGGGCGAGAGGCGACCGTCGACGGTGCCCACCGGCCAGGAGCCCACCACCACCCGGAGGGCCAGCACCCACGCCAGGTAGGGCGCGGCCGACGCCGCCAGGGCGCCTGCGGGCCGGTACCGCCCGGCCCACACCTCCCGGGCCGCGAGGGCGGCCGGCACCAGCAGCAGGGTCTCCCGGCAGAGGCCGGCGGCGGCGAAGGCGGCGACGGCCGCGAGTGCGGCCCGACGGTCCCCGCGCCGCCAGGCGCCCAGGCCGACCAGGAGCAGGGCCGTGCCGAGCGCCTCGGGGCCCACGAAGGTGATGTCGGCCAGGACCCCGGGGGTCACCAGCAGGACCAGGGCCGCCAGGGGCGGTCCCCCGAGGCGGGCGATGGTGGCGGCCGCCACCGCCACGAGGGCGACGACGGACAGGGCGCACGCGACGACCAGCGACCAGGGGGCCAGCGCCGCCTGACCGCCGGAGGCGGCCCAGCCGACCCAGCCCAGCAGGGGGCGCTGGTAGCGGTAGGCCTGCTCGCCGGGCCCGCCGCGGATCAGCTCGGGCCGTCGCACCGCGGGGTCCACCGCCACGGTGGCGAAGACCTGTCCGTCCCGGGCGTTGAGGGCGGCCTCGACCGGTCGGGTCGGGGGGTCGTACACCGCGCTGAGCGTCTCCCCCCGGGGCCCGGGACGGTCCGGGACCGTCGCAGCCACCCCGAACCACGACCACGCCACCAGGGCGACGAAGGCGGCCGCGACCAGCGCGGTGAGCACCACGGCCCGTCGGGGGTCACCGTCGTCGCCGGTCGACGCCGGGCCCACCGCCGGCGCGGCGCGCCGGGGGACGAGGGCCGACGCCATGGGCGACCATCGGCCGAGGGGCCGGGGTGATGAGCCCCGGTCCCGCCCCGCTCAAGGGCCCGCCGCAGGGGCCGATCTGTCGAGACGTGCCCTCCTCACCGGCTGCGGGCCCGCCGCGCCCCCGCTCCGACCGCGCCGCGGTGGCGCGCTGGACCGCGGTCGGGGTGCTGGTGCTGGCCGTCCTGGTCCTGGCGGCACGAGGGTGGGGCTCCCCCTGGCCGCCCTCGCCCTGATCGTGCTGGTGACCCCGCACGCCCGCCGGACGGGCGCCACGACCCGGGCCCGGCGAGCGGTGCGGGACCAGCCCTCCCCGTCGGCGGACGCCCGGTCTTCACCGCAGCCGACCACCCTCACCGCTCCCTGACATCGGTCCCGCGCCGGGCGCGGCGGCCTCAAGGCGCCGCCACCGGCGCCGATGGGACGCGGTGACCGGAGCGTCGGAGCGGCCCGCGGAAGGGCACGACCCCCTGCCCGCGGACCGAGCCGTGCTGCGCTGGGCCGTCGTCGGCACCCTGCTGCTCGCCCTGCTCGTGCTGGGGGACCTCCAGCGCCTCGGCGGCAGCCCCCTGGGCCTGGTGCAGCCCGCCCGTGGGGGTCCGGCGGCCGAGGCCTTCGCCCAGGACTTCCCGGGCGTGACCCTTCCCGACGGGGTGGGCCTGGACGGCCAGCTGACCTACGCGGTGGCTCGCGATCCCTTCCCGATCGACGCCAGCGCGGCGCACCTGGATCGGCCCCGCTACCGGCTCCAGCGCCCGCTGCTCCCCTACCTGGCCGGCACCCTCCACCCCGGCGGGGGCACCGGGCTGGTGTGGGTGCTCCTCGGCATCGGCCTGGCCGGGGCCTTCGCCGGCGCGTGGGCCACCGGCCGCCTGAGCACCGGCTGGGGCGGACCCGCGTGGCCGGCGCTGCTCTTCCCGCTCGTCCCGGGCAGCTTCATGGCCCTCCGGGTCACCACCTCGGACGTGCTGGGCGTGGGCCTGGCCCTGCTGGCGGTGGCCCTGGCCAGCCGGGGACGGACCGTCCCGGCCGTGGCCATCGGTGTGCTGGCCGTCCTCGCCAAGGAGCCGACCCTGCTGATCCTGGCCGGGTGGGCCCTGGCCCACCGCACCCGGCGCGACGCGGCCGTGGCCGTGGTGCCCGCCGCCGTGGCGGTGGCCTGGATGGGTGTCCTGCGCCTCGCCATCCCCGGGTCCGAGGGCCTCAACGGCGACATCGGCCTGCCCTTCGTCGGGCTGGTCGGCGCGGCCGACGAGATGTGGCTCCGGGGTGAGGAGCTGTGGGGCCTGGTCGGCACCGCCCTCGCCCTCGGCCTGGGGACCCTCGCCCTGTGGCGCACCCGCCTGGGCCACCCCCTGGGCTGGGCCGTGGCCCTGAACCTGGGCTTCCTGCTCGTCGCCGGCAGCAACCCGCTGGGCACCAGCTTCGGCGGCACCCGCACGGGCCTGGCCCTCACCGCCGTCTCGCTGGTGGTGCTGGTGACGCCCACGGCCCGACGGGGCGAGGTCGGCTCCGGGGCCACGCCCGGTGCGACGGTCGAGACGACGGGCTCAGCCGAGGTGGCTGACCTCGGCTCCGGGGCAGGGGGCGACGGGCCGGTCCGGGCCGGGAGCCGCTGACGGCGGCTCGTCGAAGCGGTAGAGCAGCGTGCTCCCGCCGCCGAGACTGCCCACCGGGCAGTACTTCCGCAGCCACGACAGCTGGTCCCGGTCCACGACGGTGAGGGCGGTGGCCCCCACCGCGACCCACCCGGTCACGTCGGCCGGGTCGGCGTCGGCCAGCGGCCGAGTCCCCTCCCCGACGTCGAGGCCCCGGGGGGTGATGACCGCCACCCACGCACCGCGCCCCCGGGCCCAGTCCCGCACCCGCCAGAGGTCCTGGCCGTAGTCGACGTTGCTGTCGCTCACCCACCGGTAGGCGGGCCGGAACGGGGGTGCGGTCCAGGCCAGGGCGTGGGCGCTGGCGGTCAGGAGGGCGACCACCTGCACCGTCGCCACCAGCCCGAGGGCCCACCGTCCGGGGCGGACGGCCAGCAGCGGGCGGGCCGCGGCCCCGGCCAGCACCATCCAGAGGGCGAGGGACGGCAGGGCCAGCCGCAGGCCCAGGGCCAGGGGTTGGACGGCGGTGAAGGCGAAGAGGACGAGTCCGGGCAGGGCCACGCAGAGGGTCGCCCGCCACCGGCGGGCCCCGTCGACGGCCCGCCAGGCCAGAGGGCCGAGGACGAGCACCAGGACCGCGGTCGACGGCACCTCGGCCAGGAGGCTGCCGGGGAAGAACCAGGCCCGGGTGCCGTCCCACGCCTGGCCGAAGAGGTAGGACGGGCGGGCCCCGGAGGTCTCGGTGAGGTAGGCGAAGCCGGCCCGCCACTCCACCGGTGCGGGCAGCGCGAGCACCAGACGGGCGACCAGGGAGTGGCCCTGGGCGGCGGCGATGAGCCCGTGGAAGCGCTCCGCCGGAGCCCCGCCCGGGGCGGTGAGGTCGAAGCCCCGGTACACGAGCCACAGCCCGACGTACCCGACCACGGCGGCCACGAGGACCTGGCGGACCACCCGGTCACGATCGCCCCGCGCCGCCACGCCCACCGCCACCAGGGCGGCGGGGACCAGCACCACCGCGGTCTGGCGGGTGCCCAGGACCAGGGCCAGGGTGGCGCCGACGACCGCGGCACGGGCGAGGGTCGGGTGCTCGCTGTGGCGGACGAGCGCCAGGGCGACGGCCAGGGTGGCGAGGGTGAAGGCCACGTCGATCGACTGGACGTGACCCAGCCCCAGCGTGAGGGGGCCGAACCACAGCCCGGCGGCGAGCAGCCCCGCCTCCTCCCCGACCAGCCGACGGCCCAGCAGGAACATCAGCCCGCCGCAGGCCACCACCTCCAGCAGGGGGACGAGACGGCCGAGGAACACGACCCGCCGGAGGCGCCCGGCCTCGTCGTTGGCCGAGAGCACGGCGTCGGTGTGGTCGAACCAGTCCCCGTCCTCCCACGACGGCCCCTTGGGGACGATGGGCTGGCCGGCGAGCGCGGGGGCGGTGGCCAGCAGCTGGGGCAGGGGCGGGTGCTCGGGGACCATGCGCAGGTCGTGGTGCACCCAGTGCGACAGCCCGGCCGAGAGGTCGACGCCCTCGTCGACGGTGGGCGAGTCCGTCCAGGCCTGCACCAGGCCGGCGACGACCACCACCAGGGCCAGGACCCCCACCACCGCCCGCCCGGCGACCAGGGCGCGGGGCGACACGGGGGCGGACGGGGGCATCCGGACCATCGTGCTGCACCCCGACCCGACCCGGCGGGACCCCTGCGCCCAGGGTGCGCGTGGCTCAGCCCACCTGCCTCAGCTCGCGACGCAGGTCCTTGATCTCGTCGCGGAGGCGGGCGGCGTACTCGAAGCGGAGGTCGGAGGAGGCCTCGTGCATCTCCTCCTCGAGGGTCTGGATGAGCCGGGCCAGCTCCTCGCCGGGCAGCTCGGCCAGCTCCTCGCGGCGGGCCTTGTCGGCGGCCCGCTCCCGCCGTCGGTCGCCGCCGGGGAGGGGCGCCTTGTCCTCGGCCGGGCGGATGAGGGCGAGGATGTCGGTGACGGCCTTGCGGATCGTCTGCGGGTCGATCCCGTGCTCCTCGTTGTAGGCCTGCTGGAGCCCACGGCGCCGGTTGGTCTCGCTGATGGCGCTCTGCATCGACGGGGTGACCTTGTCGGCGTACATCACGACCTGGCCGCCGACGTTGCGGGCGGCCCGGCCGATGGTCTGGATGAGGGAGGTCTCGCTGCGGAGGAAGCCCTCCTTGTCGGCGTCGAGGATGGCGACGAGCGAGACCTCGGGCAGGTCGAGGCCCTCCCGGAGCAGGTTGATGCCCACCAGCACGTCGAACTCCCCGAGGCGCAGGTCGCGCAGGATCTCGATGCGCTGGATGGTGTCGACCTCGCTGTGGAGGTAGCGGACCTTCACCCCCCGCTCGAGCAGGTAGTCGGTGAGGTCCTCGGCCATCTTCTTGGTGAGGGTGGTGACCAGGGCCCGGTCGCCGCGGGCGACCCGGCCCTCGATCTGGGTCATGAGGTCGTCGATCTGGCCCTTGGTCGGCTTCACCACGACCTCGGGGTCGACCAGGCCGGTGGGGCGGACCACCTGCTCGACCACCCGGGTGGAGCGCTCCAGCTCGAAGGGGCCGGGCGTGGCCGAGAGGAAGACCGTCTGGCCGATGCGCTCGAGGAACTCCTCGAAGCGCAGCGGGCGGTTGTCGGCCGCGGAGGGGAGACGGAAGCCGTGCTCGATGAGCACCTCCTTGCGGCTCCGGTCGCCCTCGTACTGGCCGTTGAGCTGGGGCACGCTCTGGTGCGACTCGTCGAGCACCATCAGGAAGTCGCGGGGGAAGTAGTCGAGCAGCGTGCTGGGCGTCTCCCCCGGTGCCCGGCCGTCGATGGGCGCCGAGTAGTTCTCGATCCCGTTGCAGAAGCCGACCTCGGCCATCATCTCCAGGTCGTACTGGGTGCGCATCCGCAGGCGCTGGGCCTCGAGCAGCTTGCCCTCGGCCTCGAAGGTGGCCAGACGCTCCTGGAGCTCGGCCTCGATGCGCCCGATGGCCCGCTGGAGGCGCTCCTCGCCGGCCACGTAGTGGGTGGCGGGCAGGAGCACGAAGTCGTCGTGGGTGCGCACCTTCTCGCCGGTGACGGGGTCGATGGTGACCATCTGCTCGATCTCGTCGCCGAACAGCTCGATGCGCAGGGCGGTCTCGTCGTAGGCGGGGTGGATCTCGATGGTGTCGCCCCGCACCCGGAAGGTGCCCCGCACCAGGTTCATGTCGTTGCGGTCGTACTGCATGTCGACGAAGCGCCGCAGCAGGGCCCGCTGGTCGTGGGTGTCGCCGGTGCGCAGCACCAGCAGGCTGTCGCGGTACTCCTCGGGCGAGCCCAGGCCGTAGATGCAGCTCACCGAGGCCACCACGATGACGTCGCGCCGGGTGAGCAGCGAGGCGGTGGTGGAGTGGCGCAGGCGCTCGATCTCGTCGTTGACCGACGAGTCCTTCTCGATGTAGGTGTCCGACGAGGCGATGTAGGCCTCGGGTTGGTAGTAGTCGTAGTAGCTGACGAAGTACTCGACCGCGTTGTGGGGGAAGAACTCCCGCAGCTCGTTGGCCAGCTGGGCGGCCAGGGACTTGTTGGGCGCCAGCACCAGCGTGGGGCGCTGCACGTTCTGGATGGTCCAGGCGATGGTGGCCGACTTGCCCGACCCGGTGATGCCGAGGAGGGTCTGGAAGCGCTCGCCGCCCTCGATGCCGTCGGTGAGCTCGGCGATGGCCTTGGGCTGGTCGCCGGCGGGCTGGAACTCGGAGACGACCTCGAAGGGCCGGACCTGCACGGGCGTGGCCGGGGCGTGGGCAACCATGGGGGGCAGGCTACCGAGGGGGTGTGACAGCCCGACCGGGGCGGTCCGGTGGGATCAGGCCGCGCCGGCCGGCGGGAGCGCCTGGAGGCGGGGCCACAGGGCGTCGACCTGGGCCTCGAGGGAGGCGGGGTCGCCGGAGTTGTCCAGCACCACGTCGGCCCGGGCCCGGCGCTCCTCGCGCGACGCCTGGCGGGCGATGCGGGCCCGGGCATCGTCGGCCCGCATCCCCCGGTGCTCCACCAGGCGGGCCACCGCCACCTCGGGGTCGACGTCGACCACGACGAGGGCGGCCATGTCGTCGCGCCCCGACTCCACCAGGAGGGGGACGTCGAGGACGACGACGTGGTCGGTGGTCGCCTCGGCCTCGAGCCTCCGGGCGATCTCGGCCCCCACCGCCGGGTGCACGAGGGCGTTCAGGGCGGCCAGGGCCTCGTCGTCGGAGAACACGCGGTCGGCCAGCGCCTGGCGGTCGAGGCCGCCGTCGGGTCCCACCACCTCGGGGCCGAACCGCTCCACGATGGCGGCGAAGACCTCGTGGCCCGGGGACTGGACCTCGCGGACGATGGCGTCGGCGTCGACCACCACCGCACCGTGCGCCGCGAGCAGGGCGGAGACGGTGGACTTGCCGCTGCCGATGCCGCCGGTGAGGCCCACGAGGATCACGGGCCGCGGACGGTACCAGGGCCCCCGGGGGCCCGTGGACGGGGACCCTCTCCCCCGGACCCGGGCGCCCTAGCCTGAGGACATGGAGGATCCCGTCGCGGCCCCGGTCCTCGACCCGGTCGACGGGGCCGTCGTCACCCTGCCCGGCGCCGCCGTCGTCGACCAGACGGCCGCCTTCCGGCCCGCCATCCTCGGCGTGCGGGGCGCCACCACCGCGGTCACCGTCGCCCTCTGCAGCGGTGCCTTCGCCGACGCCGACTGGTCGATCATCGGCTGGGCCGTCGTCGTCCTCACCTACAACATCGTCCGGATCCTCCAGCCCGTCCGCATCCAGGACGACACCGCCAGCCTGCTGCGGGTCCTCGGCGAGGTCGCCATCCACGTCCTGGCCGTCGCCGCCACGGGGTACTGGAGCTCGCCGTTCGTCTTCTCCCTGCTCACGGCCATCATGGTGGCCGGCTTCGCCCGGGGCTTCGGGTTCGCGGTGCGGGTCGGGTCGGCCTCGGTCGTCGCCGTGGCCCTCCCCTACCTCATCACCGAGGGGGCCGACACCGAGACCCTGCGCACCAGCCTCCAGTGGACCACGCTGCTGCTCCTCGTGGCCGCGGTGGCGGGCTACGCCCGCCACATCAACGTCGAGGCCGACCGCCAGCACTCCCTGGCCCTCGACCGCCTGGGCCGCCTGTCCGATGCCAACGCCCTGCTCTTCGCCCTCCACCGGGTGGCCCAGAGCCTGCCCTCGTCGCTCGACCTCGACGAGGTCCTGGACTCCACGGTGCGCCGGGTCGAGGACCTCTTCACCTACGACGTGGCCGCCGTCCTGCTCCTCGACGAGACCGGCGGCGGGTGGCGCACCGTGCGCTCCGACGGCAGCCGCATCCCGGCCACCTGGGGCGACCGGGCCCTGCCCGCACCGGCAGCCGCGGCCGCCCGCACCGGGCGCCTGGTGCACGAGCCCGACCTGGCCCGGGCCAGCGGGACCGGCCTCGGCGTCGAGAGCCGGAGCGGCCTCTACGCACCCCTGGTCGGCCGGGAGCGCGTCGTGGGCCTGGTCGCGGTGGAGCACACCGTGGCCGACCACTTCAGCGACCGCGACAGCGACCTCCTCGACGGCTTCGTGGCCCCTGCCGCCCTGGCCATCGACAACGCCCTCTGGTTCAACCGGCTGCGCACCGTCGGCGCCGACGAGGAGCGGACCCGCATCGCCCGCGACCTCCACGACCGCATCGGCCAGTCGCTGGCCTACCTGGCCTTCGAGCTGGACCGCATCGTCAAGGCCGACGGGCGGGGCGACCCGGTGGGACCGGCCCTCGACCGGCTGCGGGCCGACGTGCGCGGCGTCATCGGCGAGGTCCGCGACACGCTCTACGACCTGCGCACCGACGTGTCCGAGCAGTCGGACCTGCCCACCACCCTGCGGGACTACGTGGAGCGGGTCGGCGGGCGCAGCCGGCTCGACCTGCGCCTCGACGTCAAGGCCGACGCCCGGCTGCCCCTGCGCCAGGAGCGCGAGGTGTTCCGCATCGCCCAGGAGGCCCTCACCAACGTCGAGCGCCACAGCGGTGCCGACCGCTGCCTGGTGCGCTGGTGGTGCGAGGAGACCGGCGCCCTGCTGGAGGTGCGCGACGACGGGCGCGGCTTCGCCGCGGGCAAGGACGGCCGCCTCGACAGCTACGGCCTGCTGGGCATGCGGGAGCGGGCGGCCAGCATCGGCGCCACCCTCGACGTCGACACCGTCGAGGGCGTGGGCACCACGATCCGCTGCCACGTCAGCGAGGCCGCCCACACCTGAGCGCGGCTGCCGACGGCTCCCCGTCCGCCTGCCACGACGGCGGTAGCCTGCGGCCGATGGCCATCCGCCTGCTGCTCGCCGACGACCACCCCATGCTGCGCGACGGGCTGCGGCGGTCGCTCAGCGACGAGGGCTTCGAGGTGGTGGGCGAGGCCGGCGACGGCCACGAGGCCGTGGCCCTGGCCGCCCAGCTGGAGCCCGACGTGGTGCTGATGGACGTCACCATGCCCGACTGCGACGGCGTCGAGGCCACCCGGCGCATCCACGCCGCCCAGCCCGAGCTCCCGGTGGTCATGCTCACCATGCACGCCGACCGCGAGGTGCTGCGCGCCGCCCTCGACGCGGGCGCCGCCGGGTACCTCGTCAAGGACTGCTCGATCGACGAGATCGCCGACACCATCCACCAGGCGGCCGACGGGGCCAACGCCCTCTCGCCGGCGGTGGCGGCCTCCATGCTCGAGGAGGTCCGCCGCATGGACGGGCCCGAGGCGTCGGCCGACCAGGTCGTCACCCCCCGCGAGGTCGAGGTCCTCCAGCTCATCGCCGACGGGTGCAGCACCGGTGAGGTGGCCGAGCAGCTCTACATCAGCCAGAAGACGGTGAAGAACCACCTGGCGTCGATCTACCAGAAGCTCGACGCGAGGGACCGCACCCAGGCGGTCCTCCAGGCCGTGCGGATGGGGATCGTCCGCCTGGCCTGAGCGGCCCGCTCAGCAGGTGGCCGGGATGGGCCCGCCCGCCTGGGCCGCCTCGATGCAGGACTTGGAGTTGTCGAGGCTGTTGCCGCTGCCCTTGCCGAAGAAGGTCAGGGCGCCGATGCACACGAACAGGATCAGCGCCAGCAGGAGGGCGTACTCGACCAAGGAGGCGCCCCGGTCCTCGGACCGGAGGCGGGTGCGCATGCGGCGTAGCGTTCGGAGCATCGTGGGTCCTTCCCCGGCGTCGTCCCCACACCCATCGGCGCCGGAGGCCGGCCCTGCATGGGCCGGACGACCCAAATGTTCACCTAGGGTGCCGACGACGGCGCGAACACCACCCAGGGCGCGTCCCGGTGGACCACCGTCCAGTCGGCGGAGGCGTCCAGCGCGGCGGCGAGGGGTGTGTCCTCCTCCCACACCACGGCACTGATGTCGCGGTCGGCCAGGACGTCGTCCCAGCCCGGGTCGGCGTCGAACACCGTCGAGTAGTCGTCGATGACGTCGAGGGGGTACATGTCGACCCGGTCGTCGATGAACACGCGGGCCTGGTCGCCCCGGCGGGCCTCGACGTAGTTGCCGACGTAGTCGGGGCTCAGCACCCGAGACGTGGGTCCCCAGAGGCCCTGGTCCTCCATCCACGCCACCGGCTCCTCGGGGTAGGCGTCGAGGGCGGTGTCGGGCTGGCCCAGGCTGGCGACGGTGAGGGCCACGCCCACGAGGACCAGGGCGGCCAGGCCGACCCGGAAGCTCGGCCGGCGGACCTCGCCCACGGCGATGCCGGCGTCGGGCACGGCGCCGGCGAGGATCGGCGCCAGCACCAGCAGGAGCGGGGCCAGGTTGCGGGCCGAGGTCACGGCCAGGGCCCCGAACACGACCAGGGGCAGGGCGCTGCGCCACGAGGGGCGGCGCACGAGGGCGAGGACGCCGACGAAGAGGAGCCCGACGACCCAGTACTCGACCAGCGACTGGTAGGTCGGCGCCTGCCACTCGGCGACGGACTGGAACGCCTCGGTGCGCGACGCGAGGGTCAGCGGGAAGAGCAGCAGGCGGGGCCCGAGCGGGTTGAGGGCGCCGGCGCACACGCCGACGGCGGCCCACCCGAGCACGCGGACCTCGCGCCCCCACCGACCGGAGTCGAGGCGGGTCCCCACAGCGAGGAGGGCGACGGCCAGCAGGGCGAAGGGGAACGAGCCGTGGGTGTTGACCCACACCCAGCAGATCGGGACCAGCCAGCGGGGGTCGAGGCGACCGTCGGCCGCGAGCAGCACGGCCGCCAGCCCGAGCAGGCCGAACAGCAGCGGGCGCCCGCTCCATAGTGCGGTGGCCGGCACCAGGACGGCGGCGGTGACCCCGAGCCGCACGAGGAACGAGCGGGAGCGGGCGGTCAGCAGCCACACCGCCACGCCGAGGGCGGCGCACAGGGCGCCGTTGAGGAGCCGCACCCCCCCGAGGCCGCCGAGGTCCTCGGCCCCGGCGTAGAGCACCGAGGCCAGCCAGCTCTGGACCGTCCACGGGTCACCGGCGGCGGTGAAGGAGTAGGGGTCCACCGACGGGATCGTCCCGGAGTCGACGATGAGCCGGCCCGTGGCCAGGTGGGTCAGGAAGCTGTTGTCGTAGAGCCGCCCCAGGCCGATCACGAGCCCCCAGAGGCCGGCGACCGCGCCGACGAGGGTGCCGAGGCCCACGCCCGCCGACCGACGGTCGTCGGTGTCCTCGGGCGCCGCCGTCTCCGGTGCGTCGGCTGCCGCCTCGTCGACCTCGGCGTCGGCCACCGCCTCATCCTGGCCCACCGGCAGACCCCCCTCGAGGAGGGGTGCGGCCGGGCCGGTCACCCGAGGGTCTCCATGATGCTCAGGATGGCCGGGCCCAGCACCACGATGAAGAGGGCGGGGAACACGCAGAAGACCATCGGGATGAGCATCTTCACCGGCGCCTTCTGGGCCTTCTCCTGGGCCAGCTGCTTGCGCTTGATGCGCATCTCCTCGGCCTGGGCCCGGAGCACCCGCCCGATCGACACGCCGAAGGTGTCGGCCTGGATGATGGCCAGCACGAACGAGCGGAGCTCGGGCACGTCGGCCCGGCCCTCCATGCTGCGCATGGCCTCGGTGCGGGAGGCACCGGCGCGCACCTCGCCCAGCATGCGGGCGAACTCCTCGGTGAGGGGGCCGGGGACGGCCGACACGGTGCGGTCGAGGGCCTGCTCGAACCCGAGCCCGGCCTCGACGGAGATCACCAGCAGGTCGAGGACGTCGGGCAGCTTCACCCGGATCTGCTGCTTGCGCTCCTCCACCTTGCGGCTGAGCATGGCGTCGGGGCCCTTGGCCAGGGCGAAGGCGCCGAGGCCGGCCGCGGCCAGCTGCAGGATGCCGCCGGGGGCCCACACCACGAAGACGAAGAGGAGCCACGGCAGGACCATGATCTGGAGGATCACGCGCAGGGCCATGAAGCGGTCCCACGAGGCGGTGCCGGTGTGGCCCAGGGCCACGAACTGGCGCTTGGTCTTGTCGATGTAGCCGATCGGCGTGAACTTCTTGCCCAGCGACAGCAGGCCCTGGAAGACGGGCTCGACGGCCCGCTCCCGGACCGGCTTGAGCAGCTCCTGGTCGCGGACGTCGGTGACCTCGTAGCCGTCGAGCTGGCGGAGCGAGGCCCGCACCGTGGCCTTCTCGTCGGCCTGGGTCAAGACGTTGAACAGCCCGGCCGCGATGGCGAGGAACACGAGGGCGAGTCCGATGGTGAGCATGGGGGGTCCTCAGCTCTCGAGGGGCGGGGAGGCGGGGGCGGGCAGGGGCACGGTCACGGTCAGATCTCGATGGTGATGCACTTCTTCATCCACGCGAAGCCGATGCCCATGGTGAGGCAGGCCGCGCCGAGCAGGGCGTAGCCCAGGCCCGGCTTGAACAGCGGAGCCATGTACTCCGGGTTCATCACGTACATCATCCCGCCGAGGGCGACGGGCATGAGGCCGAGGATGATGGCGCTCATCTTCCCCTCGGCGGTGAGGGTGGCGACGTCCCGGCGCAGGCGCTCCCGCTCGACCATCGTGTCCGAGACGGTCATGAGCAGCTCGGACAGGTTGCCGCCCACCTCCCGCTGGATGCGGATGGCCATGATCGCCCACTCGAAGTCCTTGCTCTGGACCCGGGCGGCAGCCGTCTCGAAGGCGTCCTCCAGCTCGCGGCCCAGCTGGGCCTCGGTCATGATCCGGCGCAGCTCCCGGCCCATCGGGCCGTCGACCTCCTTGGACACGGCATCGACGCCCTGCACCAGGGAGTAGCCGGCCCGGAGGGAGCCCGACAGCAGCTGGAGCATGTCCGGCAGCTGGGCTCTCGAACTGCTTCTCGCGCCGGCGGCCCAGGAAGTTGAGGACCGCCATGGGGAGGATGAAGCCGAGGGCCCCGAAGATGAGGATCCCGATGACCCCCATGAGCACGGCACCGAGGATCGTGACGATCAGGGCACCGGCGACGTAGAAGAACAGGGCCTCGGCCGCGCGCAGGGGCAGGTCGGCCTGCTCCAGCTTGCGCTCGATCTTCACGAGCAGTCCCTGCTTGGTGGCGATCTCCTCGGTCATGTCGACCGCACGCTGGATGAAGGCCGTCTGGGCCAGTCCCTGGTCGTCGTCGACGTCGACCCCACCGGGCTCGGTGTAGGTCTGGAGCATCTGGTCGAGGCTGGTCTCGTCCTTGGAGGCCATCATGGCCACGGCCACCACGGCGAGGGCGACGGCCAGCCCGCCGGCGGCGACGGCCACCATCATGCCCAGCCGACCCCGGACGAAGCCGGGCACCAGCGAGGTGGAGGCCTCGGGCGGGGCCAGGTTGGCGGCCCCGCCGGAACGGGCACCGGTGACCATCACGCTGGAGGCGCGTCTCGCCGGCGACGCCGATCTCCAGCTCGTTGGCGCCCTGCTCCCCGCTGCTGGCGAAGGTGACGACGTACTGGTTGTCGAGCGAGCGGCTGACCTCGGCCAGCGCCCGGGGCCAGGTCCGCCCGGGTGGGGGCGGCGATGACCGCACCGCCGGCCTCGGCGACGAGGGCGTCGATGGCGGCGCTGTCGACGTGGTCGCGCTCGTCGTAGGCGAGGGCGAACACCGCGGCCTCGGCCCGCTTGACCTCGGACCGGGCCCGCGCCGCGTCGCCGTCGGACTGGTCGTCGTAGCCGTCGGTGATGAGGACGATGTTGGGCTGGAGCTCGCTGGTCTCCGGGAACATCGAGGCGGCCTTGATCACGCCGTCCCAGAGGGCGGTGCCGGCGTTGGACGGGGCCACCATCTTGTCGATGGCCTCCCGCAGCTGGGCCTTGTCGGTGGTGAGCGGGCTGAGCTCCTTCACCGTGGTGCCGAAGGTGACCAGGCCCATGGCCTCGCCGCCCTGGAGGTCGTCGACCATGTCGAGCAGGGTCGACTGGGTCTCCTCGACGCCGCCGTTGGTGCCCATCGACTGCGAGGTGTCCACCGCGACGACGAGGCCGGTCTCGACGCCCGTCTTCGACAGGGGCACCACCGGCTCGTGCTTGCGCTCCTGGCCGTCCTCGCGGACCGCCAGGTCGTCGAGCGCCTCGCGCTCGCCGTTCCAGATGATGCCGACGTCGACGGCCGCGGGGTCGGTGGCGTCGACCTCGCGGATGACGAGGGGTGGCGTCTCGGGCTCCTGGGCCAGGACCGCGGGCCCGGCCACCACGACCAGGCCGGCGACGAAGGCCGCGGCCAGGCCGGTCAGTCGGCGGCCGCCACGCCGGGCGCCGTCGGGGGCGCTGCGCCGGGTCACCGGACGCCGCCGGCGCGACGAGCGAACTGCTCGGGCTGGAAGACCTCGGGGCCGAGGCGGATGCCCAGGTCCTGGAGCTTCTCGGCGAACTTGGGCCGGGTGCCGGTGGCCTTGAGGTGGCCCCGGAAGCGGCCGTGCTCGTCGACGCCCATGCCGTAGTCGAACATGAAGATGTCCTGCATGGTGATGGTGTCGCCCTCCATGCCCTGCACCTCGGTGATGCTGACGACCCGGCGGGAGCCGTCCCGGAGGCGGCCGATCTGCACCACGCAGTCGACCGCCGAGGACACCTGGTGGCGGATGGCGCGGATGGGCAGGTCGTAGCCGGCCATCAGCACCAGGGTCTCGAGGCGGGCCATGCAGTCCCGGGCGGTGTTGGCGTGGATGGTGGTCAGCGAGCCGTCGTGGCCGGTGTTCATGGCCTGGAGCATGTCCAGGGCCTCGCCGCCACGGCACTCCCCGACCACGATCCGGTCGGGCCGCATGCGGAGGGTGTTCTTCACCAGGTCGCGGATGGCGATGGCGCCCTTGCCCTCGATGTTGGGCGGCCGGGCCTCCAGCGAGAGCACGTGCTCCTGGTGGAGCTGGAGCTCCTTGGCGTCCTCCACGGTGACGATGCGCTCGTCGCCGGGGATGAACGAGGAGAGGACGTTGAGCATGGTCGTCTTGCCGGTGCCGGTACCGCCGGAGACGATGATGTTGAGCTTGCCCGAGCACCATGGCCTGGAGGAAGCGGGCCGAGGCCGCGTTCAGGGTGCCGAACCGGATCAGGTCGTCGATCTGGAACGGGTCCTTGGAGAACTTCCGGATGGTGAGGAAGGGCCCGCCGATGGCGAGCGGGTGGATCACCGCGTTGACGCGGGAGCCGTCGGGGAGGCGGGCGTCGCAGAGGGGCGTGGCCTCGTCGATGCGCCGGCCGACCTGGGCGACGATCTTGTCGATGATGCGGCGCAGGTGCTGGTCGTCGACGAAGGTGGCGTTGGTCTTCTCGACCTTGCCGCGCCTTCTCCACGAACACCATGTCGGGGCCGTTGACCATGACCTCGGTGATGTCGTCGGTGCGCAGCAGGCGGTCGATCGGGCCGTAGCCGAGGATGTCGTCGGAGACGTCCTGGATGAGCTGGGCCTTGTCGGCCGCCGACAGCGGCGCCCGCTCCTGGGCCAGCGCGGCGTGCAGCTGCTCGTGGACCCGGCGACGCAGGTCGTCCTCGGTGAGCCGCTTGTCGTAGAGGATCGGCCCCAGCTCGTCGATGAGGTGGTGGTGGATCTTCTGGCGGAGCTCGTCGATCACCGGGTCCCGGCGCTTGACGGCGGCCGCGGCGAGACCGGCGGTCTGCGGGTTGGCTTCGTGGAGGCGCTTGTAGAGGGACATCGAGCCTCCATCGGTCCGCCGCCACCCCGTTGTGAGCCCAACGAGGGAGGTTCCCGCGCCCGATCAGCGCCCCGGCATCACCAGTGCGCGCGCGAGCACCGGCGCGTCGAGGCCCGAGGGCGAGCGCCAGCGAGCCCCCGACCCCCACAGCGAACCAACCGGCCCGCGGAGGGTGGGGGTGCAAGTGGAGGACGGCGAGGTGAGGCGCCTCCGCAGCGGAGCGCAGCAGCGAAGCGAGCGCCAGCGAGCGAAGCCAGAGCGAGCACCGAACGGAGGGCCTCACCTCGCCGCACCCGTGGGCCGGCACGCAACCCGCCGCGAGAGTGGGGGTTCAGCGCTTCTTCTTACTCTCGGCCGGGAGGTACCGGTCGGCCAGGCCCTCGAGGGCCTTGGCGATCGAGCTGCTTGGGGGCGTCGAGGACGACCGGCGCGCTCTTGTTGATCGACTGGGGCACGACGATGTCGCTGGGCAGCTGGGTCTCGGCCTTGATCTGCAGGGTGCGCTCGACCTCGCTCACGTCGAGCTTCACCTTGGTGTTGGCCCGGTTGAGGACCAGGTGGATCTTCGAGTTGGGCGTGTCGAGCATCCGCATGGTCTGGAGGCCGATCTTGACGTTCTTGATGTTGGGGATGTCCATCCCCGCCACCAGCAGGACGTCGTCGCAGTCCTCGATCAGGGTGAGCACCTTGTCGTCGAAGTACGACGGGCGTGTCGACGATGACGAACTTGCCGAACTGGCGGAGCGTGGCGATGATCGTGCGCACGTGCTCGGCGGAGATCTGGTCGGCGAAGGCCGGCTCCAGCGGGGCGGGCAGCACCCTCAGCCCCGACGGCTGGTGGGTGACCAGCAGGTTCTGCAGGAACCCGGCGTCGAGCCGGTCGATCGGCGTTCACCGCGTCGACGATGGTGTGCTGCGGGGCCAGCTTGAGCATGACCGCGACGTCGCCGAACTGGAGGTCGCAGTCGACCAGCGCCACGACCTCGTCGGTGCGCTGGGCCAGGGCCACGGCCAGGTTGGTGGCCACGACCGACTTGCCGGCGCCGCCCTTGGTCGAGAAGACGGTGATGACCCGCCCGCCGCTCGCTCCTCGTCGTCGAGGAGCCCGCCGCCCTCGGCGGGCGGCCCGAGGGCGCCGACGGACTCGGCGACCCGGCGGCAGGCCTCCTGGAGCTGGGCCGTGTCGACCGGGGCGGCCAGCACGTCCTTCACCCCGGAGCGGATGGCCTGCTGGAAGAGCTCGGTGGAGAGCTCGTCGGCCACCAGGACGGCGCCCACCTCGGGGCGGGGCTGGAGCACCGCGGCCAGGGCTGGCCAGGTGCGCCGGGGTCGGCGCAGGACGGGCCGAGGACGACGATGGTGGGGGTGCCGCCGAGGCGGGCGGCGAAGTCGGCGAAGTGCTCGTAGTCGAAGACGCCGGACCCCAGCTGCATGGCCAGGCGGGCAGCGGGCCGCGGGGTCGCTCTCGACGACGGCGACGTGGATCGGGGGGACTGCGGTCGGACGGGGTCGACCGGTGGGGATCGCCTCCGGGACCGCGGACGGTCCAGGTCAAAGCTCGAGTGGTCGTCGACAAGGTAGCTGGTCACCGGGTCACTCCCCGCCGGGGCCCTTGGGCCCGTAGGGGGTGAGCTCGGCGGGATCCTCGGCGGGCAGCGGGGCCGTCGGGTCGATCGGCGCTCTGCGGCGACCGGCTCGTAGTCCCGGGACACCAGGTCAGGTAGATGTTCTCCGGCGGGAGCGAGGCGACGTACTGGGCGCCCTTGGCCGGGACGATGAGGGTGATCAGGCCGGTGTCTGCTCGGTCCGTCGGCCGTGGTCGCGTCCTCGCCGTCGGCGGCGGCGGCCTCGACCTCGCCGGGCACGGCCACCGGGGTCTGGCCGATCGCCAGGACCTGGACCTTCTGGTACACGTACCGGGCCTGCTTGCCGAAGAGCACGCCGTCGGAGCCGTCGCAGGGCCGCATCGGCGTCACCCTCGGGCCGGCGCGGCGCCGTCGGCGGCGCCGCCTCGTCGCCGCTGACCGTGCCGGTCCTCGCAGACGTCGGTGGCCATGATGTTGACGAAGTCGCCGGGCTGGAGCAGGCCGGCCACGCCCCGGATCTGGTCGACCGAGATGGTCATGGCCACCTGGTCCTCGTCGTTGATCTTCTCGAGCCGGTCCGAGAAGGTGCTCTGCACGACGCTCGGGTCGGCGAACATGTCGGTGGTGACGATCTGGTTCACGGCCAGCTCCGCCACCGACACCTTGCCGGCGATGTCGTCGATCGCTGCGGATGGCGTTGGGCGGGAAGAACTTCTTGGGGATCTCGTCCTCGACGATCAGCTTCTGCTGCTCGGCCTCCTCGCCGTAGGTGCCCTTGGGCGACCGTGGTCTTGACGACGAACACCTTGACCCGCTCGGCGTCGCCGAAGGCCTCGTCCTTGACGGAGCCGACGTAGCCGTAGATGAGGACCACCGCGATGGCGCCGACGGCGATGGCGGCGATGGTGATGAGGGTCCGGCGAGAGCCCACGGGCTTCCCCTTGTCGTGAGTGAGGGTGATCGGGTGCGGACGGCGGCATGGATGCCGCCCGTCCGCTGTCCACCTGTCGGCGCGGGGCGCGGCCGCAGACAAGGGTTTCGGCCGGAGAAGTTCGTGGTGCGCCGGGCGCTGACGACGCCGGGCCCGGCGGGCCCGGCGTCGGTCGTGCGGCGGGTCGGCGGGGCCGGTGGGACCGGCCCCGGATCACTCGGTGGGCTCGGCCTCGGTCGGCTGCGGCCGGGGCCTCGGTCGGCCGGGGCCTCGGCCGCGGCCTCGGCCGGGGCGGCCTCGGCCGACGGCGGGCTCCGCCGCGGGCGGGGCGCCCTCGGCGACCGGCGGCGGCGTCCGTGGCGTAGCCCTGCTCGGCCTCGTAGCTGGCCCAGGCCTCCTCGACGGCGGGGTCCTCGGCCCACTCGGTGCCGATGAAGTTGCCCTCGTTGTCGTAGGCGTGCTCGCCGAAGTGCTCCTGGTACTCGGCGGACACGACGCCGCCCTCGGCGGCCTGCTTGATCGACAGGCTGATCCGGCGGCGCTGGAGGTCGAGGTCGATGATCTTGACCCACAGCTCCTCGCCGGGGGTGACGACCTGCTCGGGGAGGTCGACGTGGTGGGCCGACATCTCCGAGATGTGGACCAGGCCCTCGATGCCGTCGCCCACCTGGACGAACGCGCCGAAGGGCACCAGCTTGGTGACCCGGCCGTAGACCAGCTCGCCCACGCGGTGGGAGGTGGCGAACTCCTGCCAGGGGTCCTGCTGGGTGGCCTTGAGCGAGAGGCTGATGCGCTCCCGGTCGAGGTCGACGTCGAGCACCTGCACCGACACCTCGTCGCCCACGGCGACGACCGAGCCGGGGTGGTCGACGTGCTTCCAGGACAGCTCGGAGACGTGGATGAGGCCGTCCATGCCGCCCAGGTCGACGAAGGCACCGAAGTTCACGACGCTGGAGACGACGCCCTTGCGGACCTCGCCCGGCTTCAGGTTGTCGAGGAACTCCTCGCGCTGCTCCTTCTGGGTCTCCTCCAGCCAGGCCCGGCGGGAGAGCACGACGTTGTTGCGGTTCTTGTCGAGCTCGATGATCTTGGCGGTGAGCTCCTTGCCCACGTAGGGCTGGAGGTCGCGCACCCGGCGCAGCTCGACGAGCGAGGCGGGGAGGAAGCCGCGCAGGCCGATGTCGACGATGAGGCCGCCCTTGACGACCTCGATCACCGGGCCGGTGACGACGCCCTCGGCCTCCTTGGTGGCCTCGATGTCGCCCCAGGCCCGCTCGTACTGGGCCCGCTTCTTGGACAGGACCAGGTGGCCGTCCTTGTCCTCCTTGGTGAGGACCAGGGCCTCGATCTCGTCGCCCAGGGCCACGATCTCGGACGGGTCGACGTCGTTGCGGATCGACAGCTCGCGGCTGGGGATCACGCCCTCGGTCTTGTAGCCGATGTCGAGCAGGACCTCGTCCTTGTCGACCTTGACGACCTTGCCCTCGACGATGTGGCCGTCCTCGACGGTGACCATCGAGGCGTCGATGGCGTCGTCGAAGTCGACGTCGAGGTCATCGAGGGCGATCGTGCGGGGCACGTACTCGTCCTCGGCGGGCGGGGTCAGGGTCTGGTCGGACACGGAGGCTCTTCTCGGGGGGACAGGGGTCGGTGGACAGGGTCGTCAGGGGACGGTGGGCACCGGCTGGTGACCACCGCGGCGCGCCGGGTGGCGCACAGGGTGGGACAGGCTACCGCTGGTGACCGGTCCGAGCCACACCCGGGTCGCGCCGCACCGGCCCGACCACACCGCTCACGGCCCCGGGCGGCGGGCCACCAGCAGGTGCTCGGGGTGGTCGAGGTCCGGGGGCCGGCGGGCGTAGCGACCCGGCTCGACGGCCCACACGTGCTCGGGCTCGAGGCCGACCCGCCGGGCCAGGAGCCGCAGCTCGCGGGGGGTGAAGCAGGTGGTCCACAGGTCGGTCTCGGCGTCGCGGCCCTGCTCGTCCTTGATCACGGTGCGCTCGTGGGCCACGCCGGCGTCGGCGTCGAAGGTGGTGCCCTCGGCCAGGTGGCGCACCTGGAAGTAGGCGGAGAAGGCGCTCACCGCGGCCCGGCCCCCGGGGCGGAGGGCCCGGGCGATGCCGGCGAGCACCGGGGCGTCGCCGGTGCGGTCGGCGTCGGCGGTGGCCGCCGGACCGCCCTGGAGGCCGAAGGCGCCCTGGCAGAGCGAGATGGCGGCATCGAACTCGGCGTCGAAGCCCAGGTCACGGGCATCCTCACGGGCGAAGGTGACGCCCGGTGGGGCGTCGCGGCGGGCGACCTCGACGAAGCGGGCGCTGATGTCGACGCCGTGGACCTCGACGCCCCGCCGACCGAGGGCGTGGGCGTGGCGGCCCGGGCCGCAGCCCACGTCGAGCACCCGCATCCCGGGGGCGAGGCCGAGGGCCTCGACCAGGAAGCCCACCTCCTGCTCGGTGCCCTTGGTGAACGAGTACCGGAGGTAGGCCCCGCCCAGGTGGTCGGCCAGGTCCTCGAACCAGTGGTCGGGGCCGTCTGCGCTCATGGCCCCATCGTGGCCCACCCCCACGGAGCCGCGGACATGGCTCGCGCCGGGCGCGCGACCCCGGGACGCAGCTCCGGGGCGAGGGTGTCCGACGCGGGGTGCGACCGCCTACCGTCGACTCCGTGACGCCCCCCGCCGCCACCTGGCCCTGGCTCGACGTGGTCGGCACCCTCTCGCTGCAGCGGCACTGGTGGGACCTGGTGGTCGAGGACCGCCCCGCCGCCATCGACGCGGTCGACGAACCGGCCCGCACCGCGGCAGCAGCCCTGGCCGAGGGCCTCCTCGCCCTCGACGCCGCGCCCGGCGACCCCCTCTCCGAGCCCCGGGTCACGGTGGCGGACCGGGCCGGTGCCGTGCTCGCCGCCCTGGGCGAGGGCCGGGAGCCGGTCGAGCCGGGCCCGAGGCGCGCGCGCCGGCCTCGACCGGGCCGTGGACGAGGTGGTCGCGGCCATGCACGAGGCCGGCCGGGCCGCGGTGGCGGCCCACCCGCCCCGCTCGGCCCCGGGACGGGTCGCGGCGGTGCACCTCTCCCCCGGCGGCGCGCCCAAGGCCCCGGTGGCGGTCATCGAGGTCGACGAGGGGGGCGCGTCCGGGGACCAGCAGGCCAACCGGCTCGACCACGGCCGCCCCTGGCAGGCCCTGAGCCTGTGGTCGGCCGACGTGGTCGCCGCCCTCGCCGCCGAGGGCCACCCCGTCGGCCCCGGCGCCTGCGGGGAGAACGTGCTGGTGGCGGGCATCGACTGGACCGAGGTCCGCCCCGGCGTCCAGATCGCCCTCGGCGCCACGGCAGTGGCCGAGGTGGCGGGCCCGGCCGACCCCTGCCGCAAGGTGGCGGCCGCCTTCACCGACGGCCGCTTCGACCGCATCGACCACCGGAGGCACCCCGGCTGGGGCCGGGCCTACGCGTGGGTGGTGGCCCCCGGGGCGGTGCGCCCCGGCGACGTCGTCATCCTGCGCTGACGTCGTCCTCGGAGACGGAGGCGGAGGCATCCCTGCCTGCGTCGCCGTCGTCGCTCGCACCCACGTCGTCGCTGTCGTCGGACGCCACCTCGGCCGGCGGGGCCGGGGCCTCCTCGCCCTCGGCCAGCGGGGGCAGGCCCTGCTCGTCGCGGAGCACGGCCTCCAGGGCCGTGCGGTAGGCCGCCTCGGCCTCGGCCCGGGCCTCGGCGCCTCCGCCCCGGCGGCGGACCTCCTTCAGGCGCGCCGCGGCATCGTCCTTGTCCTTGGCCAGCTGGCGGCGCCGGTCCTCCCGGCGGGCCGCCTCGCGGTGGGCCCGCTGGCGCTCGCGCTCCTCGTCGTGCTGGGCCCGGCGGCGGGCCGCGAACTGCTGGGCGGCCTGGTCCTGGGCCTGGCGGCGGCCGGAGCGGGTGCTGAGGTCGGCCTCGGTGGCGGGCTGGTCCCCTCCGGGGCGGCGGCGTCGTCGGGCGGGCACGGGGACCTCCTCTACTTGGCGGCGGCCCAGGTGTCCCCGAAGGCCAGGTTGACCTCGAGGGGGACGCGCAGCTCGGCCGCCCCCCGCATGACCTCGGTGGTCAGCGGGGCGATGTCGTCGTGTTCGTCGGGCACCACGTCGAGGATGACCTCGTCGTGGACCTGCAGGATGAGCCGGCTCCGCGCCGACCGCTCGGCCAGGGCCGCGTCCAGGCGGACCAGGGCCACCTTGAAGATGTCGGCGGCCAGGCCCTGGATGCCGGCGTTCATGGCCTGGCGCTCGCCGGCCATGCGGATGCCCCGGTTCCCCGACTGCAGCTCGGGGATGGGCCGGCGCCGGCCGAAGAGGGTCTCGGTGTAGCCCCGCTCCCGCGCCTCGGCCACGGTGCGGTCCATGTAGTCCTTCACCGCCGGGAAGGCCTCGAAGTAGGCGGTGAGGATGAGGCGGGCCTCCTCGACCGAGATGGCCAGGCGCTGGGACAGACCGTAGGCCTCCATGCCGTAGGCCAGGCCGTAGCTGACCATCTTGGCCTTGGCCCGCTGGGCGGGGGTGACCTCGTCGTCGGGCACGGAGAACACCCGGGCCGCGGTGGTGGTGTGGATGTCGGTGCCCTCGGTGAAGGCCGCCACCAGGCCGGGGTCGTCGGCCAGGTGGGCGATGCAGCGCAGCTCGATCTGGTTGTAGTCGGCCACCAGCAGGTCGCAGCCCGGCGACGGGATGAAGGCGGTGCGGAAGGCCCGCCCCTGGTCGGAGCGCACCGGGATGTTGTGCAGGTTGGGCGCGTCGGACGAGAGCCGACCGGTGCGGGCCACGGTCTGGTTGAAGGTGGCGTGGATGCGGTCGTCGGGACCGACCTCGGCCAGCAGCCCCACGCCGTAGGTGGAGCGCAGCTTCTCCACCTCGCGGTAGGCCAGCAGGTGCTCGATGATGGGGTGCTCGTCGCGGAGCTTCTCCAGCGTCTGGGCGTCGGTGGAGTACCCCGTCTTGGTCTTCTTCTGGGGGGTGAGCCCGAGACCCGGGGCCTCCTCGTCGTCCGGCGAGCCGAAGAGGACCTGGCGCAGCTGGGGCGTGGAGTTGACGTTGAAGTCGTCGGGGGCGGCCTTGCCGGCGTCGTCGACGATGGCCTGCTGGAGGCGCAGGACCTCGGACTGCATGCGCTCGTTGATCTCGGTGAGCCGCTCGCGGTCGACCCCGACGCCGACCAGCTCCATGGCCGCCAGGACGGCCACGGTGGGCGCCTCGATGTCGTCGTGGAGGGCGCGCAGCCCCTGGGCGTCGAGCGAGGCGGTGAGGGGCCCGGCCACGTGGGCCACGCCCAGGGCGGTGCGGGTGGCCAGGCGGGCCATCCGGGCGTCGGGGTCCTCGGTGGTGCCCGAGGCCAGGTCGAGCTGGCCCTCGGGGGCGGCGTCGTCGTCGGTGGCCAGCTCGGCGTGGGCCAGGCGGGCGAGGAGCGGGGCCAGGTCGTAGCGGCCCTCGGCCGGGTCGAGCAGGTAGGCGGCCAGGGCGGTGTCGAGCCGGAGCCGGGCGACCTGGGAGACGGGCCGGCCCTCGGGGTCGGTGCGGGCCAGCCAGCGCAGCAGCGGCTTGGCGTCGTGGACCACCAGCGGGCGGCCGCCGGGGCCCAGCAGGGCGGCGAGGGCGGAGCGCACCGCGGCCTGCGGCCAGCAGGTCGGAGCCCAGCCACAGGACCTCGCCGGCGGCCGCGTCGACGACCAGGGCCAGGCCGCGGGGGTCGGCGTCCCAGCGGGGCGTGCCCTCGAAGCCGGCCGAGGCGGCCAGGGCGACGTCGGGCCCGGCCGCCCGAGGGCGCCCAGGCGGGCCACGGCGTCGGCGGGGTCGTCGGGGTCGACGACCTCGGCCTCGAGCACGGTGGACTCCGGCCCAGGGCCCCCAGGTCGGTGCCCAGGGCCTCGACCAGGCGGTCCCACAGGCTGCGGAACTCGAGGAACTCGAAGAGCCGCTTGACCTCGTCGACGTCGGGCTCGCCCAGCTTGATGTCGTCGAGCTCGACGGGCAGGTCGACGTCGCGGCGCAGCACCATCATCTCGGCGTTGGAGCGGGCCTGGGCCTCGTTCTCGCCCAGGTTCTGGCGCAGCTTCGGCGTCTGGTCCTCGACGTGGGCGAAGAGCCGTCGAGGCCGCCGTAGCCGTTGATGAGCTTGGCCGCCGTCTTCTCCCCCACCCCGGGCACGCCGGGCAGGTTGTCGGAGGGGTCGCCGCGGAGGGCGGCGTAGAGCGACGTAGTGCGTCGGGGCGCACGCCGGTGCGCTCCTCGATGCCGGCCTCGTCGTAGAGGGCGTAGTCGGACACGCCCCGCCGGTTGTAGAGCACCTTGACGTGGGGGTCCTCGACCAGCTGGTAGCAGTCGCGGTCGCCGGTGACGATCAGCACGTCGCGCCCGGCGTCGCGGGCCTGGGTGGCGAGGGTGGCGATGATGTCGTCGGCCTCGACCCCGGCCTGCTCGAGGGTGGGGATGGCGAGGGAGTCGATGACCTGGCGGACCAGGCCCATCTGCTGGCGGAGGATGTCGGGCGTCTCGGCCCGCCCCGCCTTGTAGGTGGGCACGGCCTCGTGGCGGAAGGTGGGCTCGGGCCGGTCGAAGGCGACCAGCGATCCCCTCGGGCTGGTGGTCGCGCAGCAGGTTCACCAGCATCGACGTGAACCCGAACACCGCGTTGGTGACCTGGCCGGACCCCGTGGTGAGGTCGGTCGGGAGGGCGAAGAAGGCGCGGTAGGTGAGGGAGTTGCCGTCGATCAGCATCAGGGCCATGCGTCGGTCACCCTAGGACCTGGGTGCGACGGCGCGAGCCGGGCCGCGAGGGCTTCGGGCGGCGCCGGTCGACGGGGGTCGGGCCGCTCAGGGCTGGGGCGCGAGCGTGCCGGCCAGCACCTCGTCGGCCACCTGGCGCATGGTGCGCCGCTCCCGCATGGCGGTCTTCTGGATGAACGAGAAGGCCGCCCCCTCGGTGAGCCCGTGGTCGTCCATCAGCCGCCCCTTGGCCCGGTCGACGGCCTTGCGGCTCTCCAGCTGCTCCTCGAGGGAGGTGGCCTGGTCGTGGAGCGACTTCATCTCCTTGAACCGGCCCGAGGGCCACCTCCATGGCCGGCAGCAGCTCGGCCTTCTGGAAGGGCTTGACCAGGTAGCCGAGGGCGCCCGCGTCGCGGGCCCGCTCGATGAGGTCGCGCTGGCTGAAGGCGGTGAGGATCAGCACCGCGGCCAGGCGATCGCCGGCGATCTCGCGGGCGGCGGACAGCCCGTCGAGGCCGGGCATCTTGATGTCGAGGATGGCGATGTCGGGCTCGTGCTGGCGCACCAGCCGCACCGCCTCGTCGCCTCGGCCGGTCTCGGCCACCACCTCGTAGCCCTCCTCGCGGAGGGTCTCGGACAGGTCGAGGCGGATGATGGCCTCGTCCTCGGCGATCACCACACGGGTCGGCATCGTTGGCTCCCCTTGTCGTCGGTCATGGCCCTCAGGATGCCAGGGCGGCACCCGGTGGGCCCGCGCCCGGCGCCGCGGATCACGCCTGCGACGCCTGGAGGCGGTCGAGCAGGTCGTCCTGGGAGGCCTCCAGCTGGACGATCTCGTCGGCGACGGCAGCCCGGTGCCGGCGCATGGCCCCGGCGTGGCCGGCGGCCTCGGAGTGCTCCCGGCCGGCGGAGGGCGTCTCGGACACCAGGGCCCGGATGCGGGCGTCGTCGGCCTCGCCCTCGAGCTGGGCCAGCTGCTCGTCGGTGACCTCGAGCTCCTCGCGGAGGCGCTTGAGGCGGGCACCCACGTCGCGGAGGCGCCGCTCGACGAGGACCTTGGCCATCGACGGCAGTGTAGGAGGTGGCACCGCGCCGGCCAGGACGCCTCGACGGGGGCCGGGGCCCGGCCCGGCCTCGACGTGAGCAGGCGAGCTGGGGCTGCGAGGATGCCGGTCGTGACCCCCCCTCCGCTGCTCCGCGCCCGGCCGCTCGCGCCGGGGCGGCGACCCTCCTGGTCGCCGCCGGGCTGGTCGCCGGCTGCGCCGGCGGCGAGGGGTCCTCGGGGCCCTGCGGCCCGGTGCAGCGCGAGCCCCTCGACCAGCGGGTCGTCCACGTCCTGCCCGGCGCCCCCAGCCCCGACTACCGCAGCGACCCGCCCACGTCGGGTCCCCACACCCCGAACCCCGAGGGTGCGCCGGTGCGGGACGAGCCGATCGCCGCCCCGATCCAGGTCGGCATCCTCGAGGAGGGCGGGGTGCTGCTCCAGCACGCCGGGCTGTCGGGGCCGCAGCAGGAGGAGGTGGAGGCCCTGGCCGGCGACGGGGTGGTCGTCGCCCCGGCCGACGAGCTGCCCGACGGGGCCGTGGTGGTCGCCACCGCCTGGGTCACCAAGCAGGTGTGCGACGGCGTCGACCTCGAGGCCCTGCGGACCTTCGCCGAGGACCACCGCGACCAGGGCCCGGGCGGCCACGGGTAGTCGCCGAGGGGCCTCCGGGACCCACGGCTACGCTCGCCGCGGCCGGCCCGGATGGCGCAACCGGCAGACGCGGTGGACTCAAAATCCACTGTCCGTGAGGACATGCGGGTTCGAATCCCGCTCCGGGCACGCAGGGGGTCGGGACGTCGACGGACGGGTCGACCCCGGGGGGTGCCCGTCCCGTACTGTCGTCGGCGTGCCCGACCCCACTTCACTGTCGAAGCCCGTCGTGCGCCGGATCCGCCGGCTGGCGCTGCTCGCCGCTGCGCTGGCCGCGGTGGCCCTGGCCCGGGACCGGATCATCACCGACGCCGAGCGGCGCGACGCCGAGCGGCTGGGCCTGCCCCACTGAGGGATCGGCCCCTCAGGCGTCCAGGGAGCCGCGAGCGCCGCCTGACCAGCTTGGTGGGGGTGTCCTTGGGCGAGATCTTGGGCCAGGCCTCGGCCACCTTGCCGTCGGGGCCGACCAGGAAGGCGGAGCGGACGATCCCCATGAACTTCCGGCCGTACATCGACTTCTCGGCCCACACCCCGTAGCGCTCGGCCACCGTGTGGTCGGGATCCGACAGCAGGGTGAAGCCGAGGCCGTGCTTGGCGTCGAACCGGGCCAGCTTCTCGGGCTGGTCGGGGCTGATGCCGAGGATGACGGTGTCGCCGATGTCGCCCGCCGCGTCGCGCAGCCCGCAGGCCTGGGTCGTGCAGCCGGGCGTGTCGGCCTTCGGGTAGAAGTACACGAGGACGGGGCGACCCTTGAGGTCGGCCAGCTTGACCTTCTCGCCGTGCTGGTCGAGGAGGGTGATGGACGGGGCGGCCTTGCCGGGCTCGGGCGTGCTCATGGACAGAGTGTGCCAGACACGCTGCTGCCCGCCGCGTCGAGGGCCGGGGCGCCGTGTCAGGGCTGGTTGACCATGTGGCCGGCGGCGTTGGCCAGGTACTCGAGCAGGGCCCGGGCCACCACGTCGGGGATCTCCTCGGCCGCCACCGCCGCCTCCATGTGGCCGAACCACGCCCTGGCCTCGGGCACCCCGATGGCGAAGGGGGCGTGGCGCATGCGCAGGCGGGGGTGGCCCCGGGCGTCGGAGTAGTGGGCGGTGTCGCCGCTCCAGTACTGGGCCAGGAACCCGGCCAGGTGGGCCCGGCTGTCGGTGAGGTCGTCGGGGTAGAGCGGGCGCAGGAGCGGGTCGGCCTCGACCCCGTCGTAGAACCGGTCGACCAGCCGGTCGAAGAAGGGCCGCCCCCCGACCGCCTCGTACAGGGTGACCTCCTGCGGGCCGTCCGCCGCCCCCTGGTCGGTCACGACGACGGCGCCGGGTGGTCGGGCGGCGACGTGCGGCGCAGCTCGGGGGCGCCGAAGAAGCCACCCACCGGCCGGGCGTGGGCGTGGTAGTGGTCCGGGATCCGGCGCATGTCGTCGTCGACCCAGTGCTCGAAGGTGAAGTGCTCCCCCACCACCCCGGCCAGTCGGAGGTGCAGCTCCGCCCTCGTCTCGTGGTCGGGGTCCGGGTCGTGGCTCTTCCACACCACCATGGGCAGCACGCAGATCGTGCACTCGGCGATCCAGCACAGCTCGTCGTCGCGGTACCAGGGGGTGAGCCTCTCGGCCTGGCACAGCTGGCAGTCGGGGTCGTGGGGTCGGTCGGCGGCAGCCATCGCCCGGCAGGCTACGGGGAGCGTCCCCGGAGCGCGTCCGGACGGCGGCGGGTCGCCGGGCGGGCGGCCCTAGGGTCGGGGTGTGGAGGAGCGACGGACCCATGCCGGCACCGCCTACGTGGTGGCCCCGGACTCCGGCGAGGGCCCCGGCGTGCTGCTGCTGCACGCCTGGTGGGGGCTGACGCCGTTCTTCCGCTCGGTGGCCGACCGGCTGGCCGACGCCGGGTTCGTGGCCCTCGCGCCCGACCTCTTCGCGGGCGAGACGGCCGACACGCCCGACGAGGCCGAGGCCCTGCTCGCCCGCACCGACGCCACCGGCATGGTCGAGCTGGTGCGGTCGTCGCTCAGCGTCCTCGCCGGGCTCCCGATCACGCCCGACGGCCCGGTCGGCGTCGTCGGCTTCTCCATGGGGGCATCGCTGGCCCTGTGGGCCGCGGCCCACGAGCCCGGGCAGGTGGGCGCGGTGTCCACGTTCTACGGCACCACCGACGTCGACTTCGCCCCGGTCGAGGCGGCCGTCCAGTGCCACGTGGCCGAGCTCGACGACTTCGGGTCCGAGGACGACGTGGTGGAGATGGAGGCCCACATGCGCCTGGTGGGCCTCGACCCGGAGGTCCACCACTACCCGGGCACCTCCCACTGGTTCTTCGAGGAGGACCGCACCGTGGCCCACTCCCCCGCGGCCGCCGCCCTGGCGTGGGAGCGCACCGTGACCTTCCTCCACGCCCACCTCGACGACCCCGGCGCCGACGGGGCCTGACCTAGGGTCGGCGCCCGTGCGCCGACCCTCCTCCCGCCGCCGCGTCGCGGACCGCCCTGCTGGCCGGCGCCCTGCTGCTCGGCGGCGCGGCCTGCGCCGAGCGACGGCGACGCCTCCCCCGACACCCGAGGCCCGACCAGCGTCCCGGAGCGCACGGCGTCGACGACGGCCGCCACCGACCCGACCGACGCGACCGACCCCACCACCGCCCCGCCGGCCACGCCCAGCCCGCCCACCGCCTTCACCGCCACGGCCGCGGACGCGGTGAACGAGCTCAAGGCGGCGTGGGAGGCGGGCGACCGAGCCCGGGCCGAGGCCATCGCCCCCGGCGACGTGGTCGACGCCCTGTTCGCGGTGCCGGCCGACGGCTTCGAGGTCTACGGCTGCGACACCGGCGAGTTCGAGACCAGCAGCTGCAACTACCGCAACCGCGGCACCGGCGTGTACATCAAGGTCGACCTCGGCCCGCTCCGAGCAGGGCTGGCAGGTCTCCACCATCACCGTCACCTGAGGGGACCGCCGCGGTCGGTCACCCTCCCGGGCGCTCGTCGGCCAGGGCCGGGAACACCTTGGCCACCTTGGCCGTGAGGTACGAGCCGTAGGTGCCCTCGAGGGTCCGCAGGCTGGTGCCGTCCCAGCGGGTGGCGGCATCGTCGGGGCGCGGGTCGTCGTCGGCCAGGGGCAGCGGGCCGGACCTCGGCCTCCCAGCCCGGGTCGTAGAAGAACGGCAGCGAAGATGGCGGTGCCGTCGGCGCCGCCCGCCCGGAACGGCTGCACCCGATGGGGCGTCGAGCGGTAGCGGCCGCCGGTCATGCGGTCGAGCATGTCGCCCACGTTGAGCACGAGCGCCTCGGGGTCGGGCGGCGACGGCTCGATCCAGCCCTCGCGGGCTGCGCACCTCGAGGCCGCCGTGGTGATCCTGGGCCAGCAGGGTGAGCAGGCCGTAGTCGGTGTGCTCGGCGACGCCCCACCCCGCGGCGGAGGCGGGGACCGGCGGGTAGTGGAAGATCCGGAACAGGATCGTCGGGTCGGCCGTGAGGTCCTCGGCGAACCAGTGCCCGGTCGAGGCCCAGGCCCACGGCCATGCCCCCGCAGCACGCGCCGCGGCCAGAGCGGCCATGGCCGCCATCCAGGCCTCGACCGCGGGCCGCAGGTCGGCGGGCGCGGCCGGCCAGAGGTTGGGCCCGTGGAGGGGCCGACCGGCCCGGACCCGCGGGTCGTCGGCCGGGAGGTCGCGGCCCAGGTAGAGGCCCTCCTTGTGGTCGGGCACGCCCGACGTGAGCTCGCCGCCGACGGGGAACCAGCCCCGCCACGCCCGCCCGGCGAGGGCCATGGCGACCTCGGCCTTCTCCTCGTCGGGGAGGGCGAAGAACCCCCGGGCCGCCGCCTCGAGCCGGGCCCGCAGGGCGGAGGGTCGACGCCGTGGCCGACCAGGGTGGCGAAGCCGTCTCCGCGGAGGGCGGCGTCGAGGGCCCGCCCCGCCCGGTCGACCGCGTCCCCCGGCCGGCGAGGAGGGGCCCGACGTCGACGACGGGCAGGGCGTCGGCCACGGGGACGTCAGCCGCCGTCGAGGGCGGCCCGCAGCTCGGTGACGGCCTGACCCACCCGCAGGGGACCCTCGCCGTCGAGGACCCTCCGCATCAGGGCGGAGCCCACCACCACGCCGTCGGCGTGGGACGGCGACCTCCACCGCCTGGGCCGGCGTGGACACGCCGAAGCCCATGACCGCCGGCACGTCGGTCACGGCCTTGAGCCGGGCCGCCAGGCTCGGCCGCCATGTCGCCGACGGCGGCCCGCTCGCCGGTGACGCCGAGCAGGTTGACGCCGTAGACGAAGCCCCGGGCCCGCCCGGCGAGCCGGGGCAGGCGGTCGACCGGGGTGAGGGGGCTGGCCAGCATCACCGTCTCCAGCCCGGCGGCGTCGGCCGCCGGGTCCCACTCCGCGCGAGCTCCTCGAGGGGCACGTCGGGGAGGATCATCCCGGAGACGCCGGCCTCCCGGGCCTCGGACGCGAAGCGCTCGACCCCGGCGTGGAAGACGATGTTGAAGTAGGTCATCACCGCCAGGGGCACGTCGACGTCGGCGCCGGCCACGTCGTCGAGGATGGACGCTGGCGTGGCCCCCAGGTCGAGGGCCCGCTCCGAGGCGGCCTGGATGGTGGGGCCGTCCATGACCGGGTCGCTGAAGGGGATGCCGATCTCGATGGCGTCGGCCCCGGCGTCGGCCGCGGACCGGACCAGGTCGATCCAGCGGGGGTCGATGCCGCCGGTGACGTAGGGGACGAGCAGCTTGGCGCCCGCCGTCGCGCCGGGCCCGCAGGTGCGTCTCGAGGAAGCCGTCGGGCGCCTTCACCGCAGCCCGCGATCGGCCCCGGCCGAGGGGCCGAGGAGCTCGGAGACCTGCTGCACGTCCTTGTCGCCCCGGCCCGACAGGTTGATCAGCACGGTCTGGCCGGCCAGCGACGCCCGCTCGCGGATGACCCAGGCCAGGGCGTGGGCCGACTCCAGGGCCGGGATGATGCCCTCGGTGCGGCTCAGGGTGACGAAGGCGTCGACCACCTCCTCGTCGCTCACCGGGAAGTACTCGGCCCGCCCGGTGTCGGCCAGGTGGGCGTGCTCGGGGCCCACGCCCGGGTAGTCGAGGCCGGCGGAGATGGACTCGGCCTCCAGCACCTGCCCCCACTCGTCCTGCATGAGGTACGACTTCGAGCCGTGCACCACGCCGGGCACGCCGTGGCCCACCGCGGCGCCGCCCTTGGGCTCGGCGCCGACGAGGCGGGTGCGGGTGTCGGCGAAGCCCACGAACAGCCCGGCCGCGTTGGACCCGCCACCGACGCAGGCCACGGCCACGTCGGGGTCGTCACCGGTGAGGGCCCGGCACTGGTCGCGAGCCTCGTCGCCCAGCACCCGGTGCAGCTCGCGGACCATCCAGGGGTACGGGTGGGGGCCCATGACCGAGCCCAGCAGGTAGTGGGTGGTCTCGACCGAGGCGACCCAGTCCCGCATGGCCTCGTTCACAGCGTCCTTGAGGGTGCGGCTGCCGGTGAGGGCGGGACGCACCTCGGCGCCCAGCAGGCGCATGCGGAACACGTTGAGGGCCTGGCGCTCCATGTCGACCTCGCCCATGTAGACGAGGCACTCCTGGTCGAGGAGGGCGGCGGCGGTGGCCGTGGCCACGCCGTGCTGGCCCGCCCCCGTCTCGGCGATGACCCGGGTCTTGCCCATGCGCTGGGCGAGGAGGGCCTGGCCCAGCACGTTGTTGATCTTGTGGGAGCCGGTGTGGTTGAGGTCCTCCCGCTTGAGCAGGAGGCGCAGCCCCAGCTTCTCGGACAGGTTCTCGCACTCGGTGAGCGGCGACGGGCGGCCGGCGTAGTCGCGCAGGAGGCCGTCGAGGCGGGCCCGGAAGGCGGGGTCGGCCCAGGCGTCGCGGAAGCCGGCCTCCAGCTCGGCCAGGGCCGGGATCAGCGTCTCGGGGACGAAGCGCCCGCCGAAGCGGCCGAAGCGGCCGTCGGCGTCGGGCTCCCCCATGGCCGAGGGGGCGGCGGGGTCGGTGGTGGAGGTGGGGGGCGTCATGGGGTCGCGATCAGGAGGGGTCGTCGGCCGGAGCCGATCAGGACAGGGTGTCGTCGGTCCAGTCGTAGGGCTCGACCGGCTCGGGCAGGGCCTCGGCCGCGGCCCGGGCGTTGGCCACGAACAGGCGCACCTTGCGGGGGTCCTTCTCCCCCGGCGAGCCCCCGTGGCGCTCGACGCCGGTGGCCACGTCGACGCCCCACGGCCGGACCGCCCCGATGGCGTCGGCCACGTTGCCGGCGTGCAGGCCTCCGGCCAGGAGCACGTGGAGCCCGGGCGGGACGGCGCGGACCAGGTCCCAGTCGTAGGTCTGGCCGCTGCCGGGGGTGGCGCCGTCGACCATCACCACGTCGACCCCGTGGTCGCGGGCCCGGCCCAGCTCGGGGGAGCCGGCGGCGAAGGCCTTGATCACCAGCGGCACCCGGGCGGCCACGTACTGCGTGGTCTCGGCGCTCTCGTGGCCCGAGAGCTGGGCGCCCCGCAGCCCGGCCTCGTTGACGATGGAGACGATCCGCTCGGGTGCCTCGTCACGGAAGACACCGACGGTGAGGATCTCGGGCGGGAGCCGCTTCACGATGTCGCGGGCCAGGATCGGGGCGATCTGGCGGATCGACCCCGACGCGAAGTTGAACCCGATGGCATCGGCGTCCATGGCCACGGCGAGGAGCGCGTCGTCCTCGCTGGTGATGCCGCAGATCTTGACGAACACGGCCCGATGCTACGGGACGACCCCGCCCGCTCCCTGCACCCGTTCCCCACCCGTGCGCCCGGTCGGGGTCGGAGGGCGGGATCGACGGGCGGAGGAGGTCCGTCGACGCCCGCTCAGCCGGTGGGCCTGCGCGCCGCTCGCAGGGCGGCCACCGCCTCGGCCCGGTCGGTCCGGGTGACCAGGGACTCGCCCACCAGCACGGCGTGGTAGCCGGCCTCGGCCAGGCGGCGGGCGTCGTCGGGGCCGCGCGACGCCCGACTCGGCCACCCGCACCGCCTCGGCCGGGATCTCCGACGCCAGGCGCTCGGCGCGGGCGGTGTCGACCTCGAAGGTGACCAGGTCGCGCTGGTTGACCCCGACCAGGTCGGCCCCCGCCTCCAGGGCCCGCTCCACCTCGGCCTCGTCGTGGCACTCGACCAGGGCGTCGAGGCCCAGCTCGGCGGCGAGGGCCCGGAAGTCGGCCAGCTCGTGGTCGTCGAGGGCGGCCACGATCAGCAGCACGGCGTCGGCCCCCATGGCCCGGGCGTCGAGCACGTCGGCCTCGACCACGGTGAAGTCCTTGCGCAGCACGGGGATCTCGCAGGCCCCTCGGGCCTCGGCCAGGTCGGCCGGCGAGCCGCCGAAGAACTCGGCGTCGGTCAGCACCGACAGGGCGGACGCCCCACCCTCGGCGTAGGACTCGGCGACCTTCCCGGCCACCGCGCCCGGGGCCAGGTCACCCTTGGAGGGTGACCGCCGCTTGATCTCGGCCACGACGGCCAGGTCCCCGGCGGCGTGGTCGGCGGCCAGGGCGGCCCGGAACCCCCGGGTCGGCCCGTCGCCCATCGCCTTCTCGGCCGCGGCCTCGACCCGGCCCCGCGACCGCCGGTCGGCGGCCGCCGCCTCGCGGTGGGCGGCCAGGATGCGATCGAGGTAGGTGGCGGCAGGCACGGCCTCAGTGTCGCGGAGCCCGCCCGATCCCCGCGAACCTTGGACGGGTGTCGTTGCAGGGCGCGAGCAAGCGTCCAGGGTTCGTGGGGTCGGGCCTCGGGGTCAGGCCTCGGGGTCGGCGTCGCGGGAGCGGGCCAGCTCGGCGAAGGGGATCCACACGAAGAGCGACAGCGAGATCCCGGCCAGGGCGATGGCCAGGGCGAGGAGGGGCCGGGCCGAGAGCACCAACCCGAGCACGGCGGCCACCACCGCCGCCGCCCCGATGGCCGCGGGCAGGAGCCGCACCGGCTTGCGGGGCCCGGGCGGGTCCGGCGGCAGCAGGTCGGTGGCCTCGCGCCACGAGCCGAAGTCGTCCATCCACCCGTCGTCGTCGGCCCGTGGGCGCCAGCCGTGGGCCGGGGGGCGGGTGGGCTCGGCCCGCCGGGGCCGGGCCTGCACCATCCGGGCGTCGTAGGCCCGCCGGCGACCGGGGTCCGACAGGGTCGTCCACGCCGCGTTGACGTCGCGCATGCGGCGGTCGGCGTGGGCCTTCTCCGCCGCGCTGCGGCCGGCGTGCGAGTCGGGGTGGAAGCGCCGGGCCAGCTTCACGTAGGCCCGGCGGATCTCGGCCGGGTCGGCGCCGGTGGGCACGCCCAGCACCTCGTAGTGCGTCTGGGGCCGCTCAGCCACCCAGGTCCACCCGGGCCAGCACGTCGCGCACGGCGGCGACGACCACGTCGGGGGCCTCCTCGGGGACGAGGTGGCCGCAGAAGGGCACGAGGGTCAGGCGTTCGACGCCGGTGAGGTCGTCGACCAGACGCATCCCCCAGGACGGCGACAGGAAGGCGTCGTCGGCCCCCCAGACCACCGCCGCGGGCCCGTCGTAGGCCCGCAGGGCGGGGACGCACTCCAGCGTGGCCCGGTCGTCGCCGGCCAGCAGGAAGCGGCGGGCCCGCTCCCGGCCCTCGGCGGTGAGCAGCGGGCGCAGGTACTCCTCCACCAGGTCGGGGTCGAGGGCGTCGGCGTCGTGGACGGCGCGCCCGAACCCCAGCAGGGCGTTGGTGCCCACCCGGCGGGGCAGGTCGAGGGCGTAGGCCAGCACGTCGAGGCCGGGCGTCCGGGCCAGGCGCATGACCTGGGCGGCCAGCGGGATGGGCCAGCTGTCGTAGGCCACGGAGTCGACCAGGACCAGGCCCGCCACCCGCTCCGGGTGGGTCGCCACCATCTGCTGGGCCACCGCCCCGCCCTGCTCGTGGCCGACCACGACGGCCCGCTCGATGCCGCGCCCCGTCAGCCACTCGAGGAGCAGGTCGGCCTGCATGGGGGCGCCGAAGTCCTCGTACGGCGACACGATCGTGTCGCCCAGGCCGAGCAGGTCGGGGGCCAGCAGGTGCGCCTCGTCGCACAGGGTGCCGATGACCTTCCGCCACAGCACCGAGTGGGTGGGGAAGCCGTGCAGCAGGAGCACCGGCGGGGTGCCGTCGGCGCCGTCCTCGAGGACGGCCAGGTCGGCCGGACCCACGCGCTCGTGGGCCTTCAGGGGGAGACCGTGGGCGACGGCAGGCACCCGTCGATGCTAGGCCCGCCCCGGTCCCGCCCGACCACGACGGGTCGCGGGCGGGGACCCGGCCTCAGCGGCCAGGGGCCAGGGGCAGGGCGACCACGTCGGTCGCGGCCCCACCGACCACCGCCGCCGCCGGGGGGTCGACGGCGCGCTTCACGAAGGCCAGGGCCACGCTCCGCCCGTCGGGGCCCACGGCTGCGCTCGTGACCCGGCCCACCTCCTCGCCGTCGACCTCCAGCGGCGTGCCCGGCGTCGGGGCCGCGCCCTCGACGACCAGGCCCCGCAGGTGACGGGGGACGTTGCCGCCCCGGCTGTCGATCCGGGCCACCAGCTCCTGGCCGGTGAAGCAGCCCTTGGTGAAGCTGACCGAGGCGTCGACCACCCACTGCCCCAGCTCGGCGGGGATGGTGCCCTCGTCGACCTCGGCACCCATGGCCGGCACGCCCGCCGCGATGCGCAGGGCCCGGTAGCCGTCGTCGTCGAGCTCGGTGGCGTCGACCGGGAGGTCCGAGGGCAGGGCGTCGGGGTCGGGGTCGAAGACGTCCGAGCCGGGTGTCCCGGGCCAGCCGCAGGGCACGCCGTCGATGACCTCGGCCCCCCGGACGGCGAGGACCTCGACCCCCTCGGCCAGGGTGATCTCGGTCTTCGTCCGGAGCTTGAAGCGCTCCAGGCGGGCCTTCAGCCCGGCGCCGGCCCCCGGGTCGGTGTCCAGGCGCACCGTCTCGGTGCCGGCCCGGTCGACGCGCACCCAGGTGTCGACCTTGCCGGTGGGCTGGAGGACGAAGGACAGGGCGGTGTCGCCCACCTCGAGGGCGGCCACGTCCTGGCTGAGCTGGCCCTGCAGGTAGGTCAGGGTCTCGGGCCCGGTGAGGGTGACCACGTCGCGGCGGGTGCGGGTGACGGTGACGGCCATCCGACCAGTGTGCCCGCCCCTCCCCCGAAACCGCAGCAGCCGGGGTCGCCAGGCGACCCGCATCACTGCGGTTTCCGCGGCGGCGGGGGCCGGGGGGCGGTCAGTCCCCGGTGAGGGGGTGGTGCTCGGCGTGGGCCCGGCGGGCTGCGGTCATGCGCCGGGCCGCCGGCACCGCGGCGAGCAGGGCCCGGGCCTTGTTGCGGCACTCCAGCTCCTCGTGCTCGGGCACGGAGTCGGCCACCACCCCAGCCCCCGCCTGCACCGACGCGCGCCCGTCGGGCGTGCACACCATGGTGCGGATGGCGATGGCGGTGTCGATGGCGCCGCCGAAGTCGACGTAGCCGACCACCCCTCCGTAGGGGCCGCGCTTGACCGGCTCCACCTCGTCGATGATCTCCATGGCCCGCACCTTGGGCGCCCCGGTGAGGGTGCCGGCCGGGATGGTGGCCCGCAGCACGTCGATGGGCGTGCACCCCTCGGCCAGCTGCCCCGACACCTGCGAGGTGAGGTGCATCACGTGGCTGTAGCGCTCGAGGGTCATCATCTCGTCGACCTGGCAGGTGCCGAACTCGACCACCCGGCCCACGTCGTTGCGGGCCAGGTCGACGAGCATGACGTGCTCGGCGATCTCCTTGGGGTGCTCGGCCAGCTCGGCGCCCAGCCGGCGGTCCTCCTCCTCGGTGCGGCCCCGGTAGCGGGTGCCGGCGATGGGACGGGACACGACCCGGCCGTCGCGCAGCTGCACGAGCGGCTCGGGCGAGGACCCGACGAGGGAGACCTCCGGGCGGCGGACGAAGAACATGACGGGGCTGGGGTTCAGCTGGCGGAGCACCCGGTAGACGTCGAAGGGGTCGGCGTCGAGGTCGAGGTCGAACCGCTGGGACAGCACCACCTGGAAGATGTCGCCGGCCAGGATGTGCTCGCGGGCGACCTCGACGGCTCGCTCGTAGTCCCCGCCGCCCATGGTGGAGGTGACGGTGGGCAGGTCGTCGTCGGGGTCGGGCGGGTCGAGCAGGGGCTCGTCCTGCGGACGGGCGCCGTCGACGGCCAGGTCCTCCAGCCGGGCGCAGGCGTCGTCGTAGGCGGCGTCGACCTGCCTCGGCGTGGCCCCCCGGGCCACGGTGGCGTTGACCACCAGGGTCACCTGCTGGCGCCAGTGGTCGAAGGCGGCGATCTCCCCGATGACCGACAACGCCGCGTCGGGCAGGCCCATGGCGTCGGGCGGGACGTCGGGCAGGTGCTCGACCTCGCGGACCACGTCGTAGCCGAGGTAGCCCAGCAGCCCGCCGTGGAGCGGGGGGAGGTCGAGCCCGTCGGGCGTCCGGGTGCGGGCCAGGAGGGCCTCGACGGCGGCGAGGATGCCCTGGTCGCGAGGGAGGTCGGCGGCGACGGCCTCGGCCCCCGGGCCCTCGACCACCACCTCCGATCCCCGGGCCACCAGGCTGGCCACCGGGTTGCGGCCCACGAACGACCAGCGCCCCCAGCGCTCGCCGTGCTCCACCGACTCGAGCAGGAAGCCGGGCTCGTCACCCGGGCAGAGGCGGGCGAAGGCGGCCACCGGCGTGACCTGGTCGGCCAGCAGCGTGCGCCACACGGGCACGACGGTGTGGTCGCGGGCCAGCTCGGCGAAGGTGGCCCGGTCGGGTCGGATCACGGGTCGGCCGACCTCAGCCGTCGGCGCCGAAGGACCGGAAGAAGCAGCTGTGGGCGCCGGTGTGGCAGGCGCCGGCCCCCTCCTGCTCGACGACGAACAGCAGGGTGTCGCCGTCGCAGTCGTAGCGGGCCGAGCGGATGTACTGGCGGTCGCCGGAGGTGTCGCCCTTGCGCCACTCCTCCTGGCGGGAGCGGCTCCAGAACACGGTGCGGCCCTCCTCCAGGGTGCGGCGCAGGGTGGTCTCGTTCATCCACGCCATCATCAGCACCACGCCGGTCCCCTCCTCCTGGACGATGGCGGGCACCAGCCCGGCGGCGTCGTAGCGGACCTGGGCCAGGTCGGCCTCGGAGACCTCGATGGGCGTGACGGCGGGCATGGGGGCCGAGGATAGACAGCCCCGACGGGCCCACCTCCCCGGTTCGGGGACCGGCGGCTCCGCTCAGAGGTAGAGGCCGGTGGAGCCCTCCTCCAGGCGGCCCGACGCCACCGCGTGGACGTCGCGCTCGCGCAGGATCACGAAGTCCTCGCCCCGGACCTCGACCTCGTAGCGGTCCTCGGGGTTGAACAGCACCTTGTCGCCCACCTCCATGGAGCGGACGTTGGGCCCGGCCGCCACCACCTCGGCCCACGCCAGGCGGCGGGAGGTCTGGACCGTGGCCGGGATGAGGATGCCCCCGGTGCTGCTGCGCTCGCCGTCGGCCTCGCCCCGGACCAGCACGCGGTCGTTGAGCATCTTGATCGGGAGCCCGTCGGTCACGGGTCGAGGGTACCGCCCGTCCCCTGCGGCTCACGGGGGGCGGCCGGGCGGCCGCCCCTGCTCAGCCCGGCCGGACGGTGATGCCGGCCGCGGCCATGACCGCCTTGGCCTCGGCGACGGTGTGCTCGCCGAAGTGGAAGATGGAGGCGGCCAGCACCGCGTCGGCGCCTCCCTCGGAGACCCCGGCGGCGAGGTGCTCGAGGGTGCCGACGCCGCCGCTGGCGATGACCGGGACCCCGACCGCGTCGGTCACCGCCCGGGTCAGCTCCACGTCGAAGCCGTCGCGGGTGCCGTCGCGGTCCATCGAGGTCAGCAGCACCTCGCCCGCGCCGAGGCGCTCGGCCTCGACCGCCCACGCCACCGCATCCAGCTCGGTCGGGTTCCGGCCGCCGTGGGTGAACACGCCCCAACCGGCCTCGGGGGCGTCGGCCTGACGACGACGGGCGTCGACAGCCACCACCGCGCACTGGCTGCCGAACTCCGTCGCCACCTCGGAGATCACCTCGGGACGGGTGATGGCGGCGGTGTTGAGCGACACCTTGTCGGCCCCGGCGCGCAGCATCCGCCGGGCGTCCTCGACGGTGCGGATGCCGCCGCCGACGGTGAGGGGGATGAACACCTCCTCCGCGGTCCGCGCCACCACCTCGACCATGGTGTCGCGGTCGTCGGAGCTGGCGGTGATGTCGAGGAACACCAGCTCGTCGGCCCCCTCGGCGTCGTAGCGGGCGGCCAGCTCGACCGGGTCGCCGGCGTCGCGGAGGCCCACGAAGTTGACCCCCTTCACCACCCGGCCGCCGGTGACGTCGAGGCAGGGGATCACCCGGGCCGTGCGCACCCGGCGACGGTACCGGCCCCCCTCCCCCGCCCCCAACCGGGGACGGACCGGCCCGCACCCCCTGGACCAGAGGCCCGGCGCGTCGCCCCCGCCCGCGCGAGTGTCGCCGGTTCGCCGGGCACCGGACCGGCGACGGCGGTGTCCGGAACCCGCCGGTCTGCGGGGCCGCCCGGCGCGAGGCTGAGCGTCATGGACGCCACCGCCCGCCGTGACCGCCTGCGTGCCCTGCACGCCGAGGGCACCTTCGTCATCCCCAACCCCTTCGACCGGGGCTCGGCCCGGCTGCTCGCGGCCATGGGCTTCGAGGCCCTGGCCACCACCAGTGCCGGGCTGGCCGCCACCCGGGGCCGTCGTGACATGGCCATCGACCGTGCCACCCTCGTGGCCCACGTGGCCGACCTGGCCCCGGCCACGGACCTGCCGCTCCACGTCGACGCCGAGCGGGGCTTCGCCGACGACCCCGCCGGCGTGGCCGAGACCGTCGACCTGCTGGCCGAGGCCGGCGCGGCCGGGCTCTCGATCGAGGACTGGGACCCGGCCGCCGGCCACATCACGCCCCTCGACGACGCCGTGGCCCGGGTGGCGGCGGCCGTCGAGGCCGCGGCGCGCCACGGCATGGTGCTCACGGCCCGCTGCGAGGGCCTCCTCCACGGCGTCGACGACCTCGACGACGTGGTGGCCCGGCTGGTGGCCTACCGGGACGAGGGCGCCGAGGTCGTCTACGCGCCCGGCCTGGTCGACCTGGCGGCGATCGACCGGGTGGTGGAGGAGACGGCCACCGCGGTCAACGTCCTGCTCCGGCCGGCCGGGCCCACCGTCGACGAGCTGGCCGCACTGGGCGTGCGGCGGGTGTCGCTCGGCAGCGCCCTCTCCCAGGCGGCCCACGGCGCGCTGGTCGAGGCGGCCCGGAGCGTCCTGGTCCAGGGCACCATCGCGCCCGGCGGGCCCCGGGTGCCGGGGGCACTGGCCGAGGCGGCGTGGACCGGGCCGGACCACGACGACGGCTGACGTCCCGGGGTGACGAGGCTCGGGCCGACCATGGGGCGCTCGTCCCCGGAGGAACGAGCCGCTCCGCCGACCCGACGTCGCCCGGTGCGCAGGCGCTCCCGCCCCGGACGCCGGGGGTCGGCCAGACTGCGCCGGTGCGCCCCACCCGACTCCTGCTCGTCCGCCACGGGGAGACCGAGTGGTCGCGAGCCCGGCGCCACACCGGTCGCACCGACCTGCCCCTCACCCCTGCCGGCGAGGCCAAGGCCGTCAGCCTCGACGGGGTCCTGCCCCTCGACGACGTGGTCGCCGTGTGGTGCAGCCCCCTGCGCCGGGCCCGCGAGACCGCCGCCCTGGCCGGGCTCGAGGTCACCGCCGTCGACGCCGACCTGGTCGAGTGGGACTACGGGACCGCCGAGGGGCGGACCACCGCCGAGATCCGCGAGGAACGGCCGGGCTGGACGGTCTGGGACGAAGGGGTGGAGGAGGGCGAGTCCCTCGCCGACGTGGCCACCCGGGTCGACCGGGTGCTGGCCCGGGCCGCGACCGTCGACGGGGGGGTGGCCCTGGTGGCCCACGCCCACCTGCTCCGGGTGCTGGCGGCCAGGTGGCTCGGCCTCGACCCGCACGTGGGCCGGCACCTCACCCTCGACCCCGGCGGCTGGGCCCTCCTCGGCTGGGAGCGGGAGACGCCGGTGCTCGAGCGCTGGAACCCGCCCGACCCCTCGGGGAGCTGACCGGGCTCACCCGACCAGGTGAGGTCGTCGGCGGGCGGGCCCGACCGGTGCCAGGATCGGCCCATGACCGCAGAGAGCCGCCGCATCGTCCTCGCCACCCGCCCCACCGGGATGGTCGACGCCTCCACCACCCGGGTGGAGACCGGCCCGGTGCCCGAACCCGGACCCGGCGAGGCGGTGGTCCGGGTGCGCTACCTGTCCATCGACCCCACCATCCGCACCTGGATGGACGACGCCCCGGGGTACATGCCCCCCATCGCCATCGACGAGGTCGTCCGCAGCGGCGGCGTGGGTGAGGTGGTGGCCAGCCGCAGCGACCAGTACCCCGTGGGGGCCACGGTGTTCGGCATGCTCGGCTGGCAGGACCACGCCGTGGTCGACGAGGCCGGGCGCAGCGCCCAGGTGATCCCTGACGGGGTCGACCCGAAGGCGACCATGAGCGTGTTCGGGGTGACCGGGATGACGGCCTACTTCGGGCTGCTCGACGTGGGCGAGATGCAGCCCGGCGACACCGTCGTCGTGTCGGCCGCGGCCGGCGCCACCGGGTCGGTGGTGGGCCAGGTGGCCCGCATCAAGGGGGCCCGACGGGTGGTGGGCATCGCCGGCGGGCCCGAGAAGTGCGCCTTCCTGGTCGACGAGCTCGGCTTCGACGGGGCCATCGACTACAAGGCCGACGACCTCGACGCCCGCCTGTCGGCCCTGTGCCCCGACGGCATCGACATCTACTTCGACAACGTGGGCGGGGTCATCCTCGACGCCTGCCTCCAGCACCTGGCCATGCGGGCCCGGGTGGTGTGCTGCGGGGCCATCGCGGCCTACAACGACCGCACCGGCGGCCACGGCCTCAAGAACACCTTCCGCCTCATCACCGAGCGGGCGCGGATGGAGGGCTTCCTCGTCCTCGACTACCTCGACCGCTTCCCCGAGGCCCAGGCCGAGATGTTCGGCTGGGTGGCCGAGGGCCAGGTCCGCCACGCCGAGCACGTGGTCGAGGGCCTGGAGCACGCCCCGGACGCCCTCAACCTCCTCTTCACCGGTGGCAACACCGGCAAGGTGGTCGTCGCCGTCGACGGCGACTGACGACCCCTCAGGACGAGCCGGCGGCGGCGAGGGCGGTGTCGATGTCGAGGCTGCCGTCGTAGAGGGCCCGGCCCACCACCACGCCGGCCAGGACCCGGTTGCCGGACTCCAGTGCGGCCAGCTCCCGCAGGTGCTCGGCGGTGCCCACGCCCCCGGACGCGACGACCGGCGTCTCGACCTCGTCGAGCAGGGCCCCGTAGGTCTCGAGGTCGGGACCGGTGCCCACCCCGTCGACCTCGATCTGGGTGACCACGAAGGCCGCGAACCCGGCATCGTCGGCCTCCCGGGCCACGTCGAGCAGCTCGCGGCCCGACCCCTCGGCCCAGCCCCGCACCGCCACCTCTCGGCCCCGGACGTCGAGCCCGAGCACCACCTGGCCGGGGTGGCGCGCGGCCACGGCCCGGGCCCATGCCGGGTCGGCCAGGGCGGCGGTGCCGAGGACGACCCGGCGGACGCCGGCGGCCAGCAGCTCGTCCACGTCGTCGTCGCTGCGGATCCCGCCCCCGGTCTGGATGGGTGTGCCCACCGAGGCGGCCACCGCGGCGATGACCTCGCGGTTGGCCCCGTCGCCGGTGCGGGCCCCGTCGAGGTCGACCACGTGGATCCAGGGCGAGCCGGCGTCGGTGAACACCTGGGCCTGGGCCACCGGGTCGTCGCCGTACACGGTCTCGCGGTCGAAGTCGCCCTGGGTCAGGCGCACGCAGTGCCCGCCGCGCAGGTCGATGGCCGGGAACAGGTCCATCGGCCGATCATCGCACCGGGCCCCGCCGGCCCCGAAGACGGGTCGTCAGCCGACCGGCGCCGGGGTGCTGCTGCACTCGGCCACGAAGCCGGCCAGCAGGGCCAGGCCGGTGGCCGAGGACTTCTCGGGGTGGAACTGGGTGGCCCAGCACCGGCCCCGGTCGACCATGGCCGTGACCGGGCCGCCGTAGTCGCAGGTCGCGGTGACCAGGTCGTCGGGGCACTCGATGGCGTAGGAGTGCACGAAGTAGACCCACGCCGGGTCGGGCAGGTGGGCCGTGGGCCCCGGGCGACGGCGCCAGGCGAGGGTGTTCCACTGCATCTGCGGGTGCTTGACCTCGGGTGGCAGGCGGCGGGCCCGGCCCGGCAGGGCGCCCAGCCCGGGCACGCCGGGGGTCTCGTCGGAGCCCTCGAAGAGCATCTGCATGCCCACGCACACGCCGAGGAAGGGACGGCCGCCGGCGGCGGCGTCGGCCACCCCGGCGACGGCCACGTCCTCCAGGTCGGCGGCGCGCAGCGCCTCCATGCACCGCCCGAAGGCGCCCACGCCCGGCAGCACCAGCCCGGCCGCCTCGGCGATGAGCCCGGCGTCAGCGGTGAGGCGGGCGTCGGCCCCGACCCGCTCCAGGCCCTTCTGGGCCGACCGCAGGTTGCCGATGCCGTAGTCGAGCACCGCGACCAACGGACGGTCGGCGGACCCGCTCACCAGGACACCCCACCGCTCGCGGCCGCTCCCGGACCTCGCACCGGCCCCCGACGACCGTCGTCGAGCACCGCGACCAACGGACGGTCGCTCACAGGGAGCCCTTGGTCGACGGCACCCCCGTGCCCTCGACCCGCACCGCGTCGCGCAGGCACCGCGAGACGCCCTTGAAGGTGGCCTCCAGCACGTGGTGGGTGTTGTGACCCGCCTTCTTGGTCACGTGCAGGGTGATGCCCGCCGAGGTGGCGAAGGACTGCCAGAAGTGCTCGGCCATCTCCGGGTTGAAGGGCGGGTCGCCCAGGGGCAGGACCTCGCCGAAGGGCACGTCGTAGACGACGAAGGGGCGGCCGGAGAGGTCGAGGGCCACCTCCACCAGGGCCTCGTCGAGGGGGTAGAGCCCGGACGCGAAGCGCCGCACGCCGGCCTTGTCGCCCAGGGCCTCCCGGAACGTCTCGCCCAGCAGGATGCCGACGTCCTCCACCGTGTGGTGGCCGTCGACGTGGAGGTCCCCCTGGGCCTCGATCGTCAGGTCGAAGCCGCCGTGGCGGCCGACCTGGTCGAGCATGTGGTCGAAGAACGGCAGCCCGGTCGACGCCGCCACCTTGCCCTCGGGGCCGTCGACGTCGAGGTGGATCGAGATCGAGGTCTCCTTGGTGGTCCGCTGGCGGTCGGCGGCGCGGGCGGTCGGGCTCATGTGAGGACCTCTCGGAGGGCGGTGAGGAAGCGGTCGTCCTCGTCGGCGGTGCCGACGGTGACGCGGAGGCAGCCCTCGAGGCGGGGCCACGACGAGCAGTCGCGCACGAGGACGGAGCGGTCGAGCAGGGCCTGCCACACGGCGGCCCCGTCGCGCCCGGTGGGTCGGAACAGGATGAAGTTGGCCGACGACGGCCACACCTCGCAGGGCAGGTCGCGCAGGGCCGCCTCCAGGCGGCCCCGCTCCTCGACCAGGTGGCCGACCCGCTCCTCCATGGCCTCGACGAAGCCGAGGGCGACGGTGCCGGCCACCTGCTTGAGGGCGTCGAGGTGGTACGGGAGCACGACCTTCTCCAGCTCCTCGACGACCCACGTCGGCCCGACCAGGTAGCCCAGGCGCGCCGCAGCCATCGACCAGGTCTTGGAGAAGGTGCGGGTGACCACCAGGGGGGTGTCATCGTCGACGAGGGACAGCGCCGACCACGGGGCGAACTGGGCGTAGGCCTCGTCGACCACCAGGAGACCGGGCACCAGGCCCAGGACCTCCTCCACCACCTCGGGCGGCTCGACCACCCCGGTGGGGTTGTTGGGCGAGCACAGGTAGGTGAGGGCGGGATCGGCGGCGCCCACGACCCGCCGCACCTCGTCGAGGTCGAGGACGAAGCCCTCGCCCCGCTCCCCCTCGGCCACGGCCGTCCCGGTGGTGCGGGCGATGTGGGAGTGCAGGGCGTAGGTCGGCTCGAACACGGCCACCGACCGACCCGGGCCGCCGTAGGCCAGGGTGAGGGTCTGCAGGACCTCGTTGGAGCCGTTGGCCACGAACACCTGGGCCGGGTCGACGTCGTGGAGCTCGGCGATGCGGGTCCGCAGGGCCGTGGCCCCCCGGTCCGGGTAGCGGTGCCACTGCACGTCGGCCACCGCGGCGGCGACCGCGTCGAGGAAGCCGTCGGGCGGCGGGACCGGCGACTCGTTGGTGTTGAGGCGGACCTCCACGTCGACCTGGGGCGAGTGGTAGCCAGCCATCAGGGCGACGTCGGCGCGGGGCTGCACCCGGGCGCGGGCAGCTGCGGTCACGGTGACGCCCCCAGGCGCCGGCGCACCGAGTCGGCGTGGGCGGCCAGGCCCTCGGCCTCGGCCAGGGCCATGACGTGCGGCCCGACCGCGGCCAGGGCGGCCCGGTCGAGGGTGACGACGTGGATGTCCTTGGTGAAGTCGGCCACCGTGAGGGCGGAGCCGAAGCGGGCGGTGCCCGCGGTGGGCAGCACGTGGCTGGGCCCGGCCACGTAGTCGCCCACCGAGGCCGGGGACCAGGGCCCGACGAACACGGCGCCGGCGTGGCGGATCGCGCCGACGACGACGGCGGTGGCCTCCGGGGTGCAGATGACCTCGAGGTGCTCGGGGGCGACCTGGTTGGAGACCGCCGCCGCCTGGGCCGCATCGTCGACCAGGGCGAGGTGGCCGCCGGCGGCGAAGGTGGCCTCCACGTCGTCGCGGCGGGGCGAGGCGGCCACCTGGGCCTCCAGCTCGGCCTCGACCGCGTCGGCCACGGCCTCGTCCCAGGTGATGAACCAGGCCCGGCCGCCGGGGCCGTGCTCGGCCTGGAGGATGACGTCGACCGCGGCCAGGGCGGGGTCGGCGGCGGCGTCGGCGATGACGATGACCTCGGAGGGCCCGGCGAAGGCGGAGGGCACGCCGACCCGGCCCTCCCCCGCCACCTGGCGCTTGGCCTCGGCCACGTAGACGTTGCCGGGTCCGACGATGACGTCGACCGGCGCGACGGACTCGGTGCCGTAGGCCAGGGCCGCGACGGCCTGGGCCCCGCCGATGCGGTGCACCTCGGTGACGCCGGCCACGGCGGCGGCGGCGAGGGTGAGGGCCGGGACCTCGCCGTCGGGTCCGGGGGGCACGCACAGGGCCACCTCGGGCACGCCGGCCACCCGGGCGGGGATGGCCGTCATCAGCACGGTCGACGGGTAGAGGGCCCGCCCCCCCGGCACGTAGCAGCCGGCCCGGTCGACGGGCTGGGCCCGGCCCGCGATGGTGATGCCGTCGCGCTCGTAGGTGGACGGCGCCCGGACCTGGTGGCGGTGGAAGTCCTCGATGCCGGCGGCGGCCACCTCCAGGGCCTCGAGCACGACCGGGTCGACGGTGCGGCGGGCCGCGTCGAGGGCCTCGGGCGGCACGCGGGTCGCGGCCACGTCGACGCCGTCGAAGCGGGCGGTGAGCTCGCGCACGGCGGCGTCGCCGCCGGTCCGCACCGCGTCGAGGACCTGGCGGACCGCGGTGCGGGGACCCTCGTCGTCGAGCGCGACGGGCGGCAGCCGGTCGCCCAGGTGGGCGTCGGCCACCCCGCGGAGGTCGAGTCGGGTGAGCACGGGAGCACGCTACCGAAGGCCCGACCCCGGCCGGCCAGGCGTTCTGCCCCGGACCGGGTGGGACCCGCCGCACCGGGGCCAGACTGGCGCCATGGCCCCCTCCGAGACGCCGTCGTCCGCCGCCCTCGAGCGCGCTGCGGTCCCAGGTCGCCGACCTGGGCCAGCACGTGGGACGCATGGCCGAGGCCAGCGACCGCTCGCCCACCGAGGCGGTGGCGGCCGCCCTCTACGACGCCGAGCGGGCCCTGCGCACGGCCCGGCGGGGCCTCGAGCGGGCCGAGCGGGCCCTGCTCTAGGGACCGGGCGCCCCCCGGGGGGCCGGTCCCACCCGTGTCCCGGGTGAAAAAGATGACGGGGGCGCCCGGAGGCGCCCCCGTCGGGCGACGTCAGGCGGCGGATCCCGACGTCGCGGTGAACCAGGTGGCGGGAACCTGGTCGGACGTGAGTGTACGCACGCCCACCGGGTTGCCGCCACCCCCAACCCACCCAAAGGGGTGATGCGTGTGTCACATGTCGCCTCGACCCGTCCGGCGGGTGGCGGGCGGGCGCGCCGGACTCAGCCCACCTGACCTGCCGACGGGCAGATGTCGGCCAGGACGCACTCCTCGCAGCGGGGCCGACGGGCCTTGCACACGGCCCGCCCGTGCAGGATCAGGCGGAGGCTGAAGGCCCCCCGCTCGGCCGCCGGGACCATGGCGTCGAGCACCTTCTCGGCCCGCACCGGGTCGGTCTCCTGGGTCAGGTCGAGGCGGCGGCTGAGCCGGCCCACGTGGGTGTCGACGGGGAGGCCGGGCAGGTCCATGGCCACGCTGCGGATGACGTTGGCCGTCTTGCGCCCCACCCCCGGCAGGGTGACGAGGTCGGCCATGCGCTCGGGCACCTCGCCGCCGAAGCGGGTGTCGACGGCGTGGGCCATGCCCAGCAGGCTCTTGGTCTTGTTGCGGAAGAACCCCGTCGGCCGGATCAGCTCCTCGACCTCGGCCGGGTCGGCCCCGGCCAGGTCGCGGGGGGTGGGGAACCGGGCGAACAGGGCCGGTGTCACCTGGTTGACCCGCTCGTCGGTGCACTGGGCCGACAGGATCGTGGCCACCAGCAGCTCGTAGGGGTCGCGGTGGTCGAGGGCGCACAGCTCGACGGCCGTGCCCGGGTAGGCCTCGGCCAGCCGGGCGTGGGCCACCCGGGCACGACCCTTGGGGGAACGGGGACGGGCCATCCGCCGAGGGTACGGCCTCCGTCGTGGCCCCGGTGCGGCGCACCCTGGGCCCCGTCGCGTGTGAGGGTGGGGACGTGGACGGCCTCGACATCGACGAGCACGGCGGCGGCACCCTCACCCTGGCCGACGGCTCGGTCCTGGCGGCCCGGGCCCGCACCCGCCACCGCGAGCGGTGGCTGGCCACGCCTCCCCTGCCCCCGGACGTCGCGCCCGACGGGCCGGCCGTGGCCGCCCGCACCGCGCTCCTGGCGGCCCTGGTGGCGCGGGCCGAGGCCGACGGGGCCACCGAGGTCCACTGGGAGACCGACGACGCCGAGGCCCCCGTCGACGCGATCGCCGCCGCCGTGGGCCTGCCGGTGCGACGCGACGTCCTCCAGATGCGCCGGCCCCTGCCCCTCGAGCCCGACCTGGTGGCCGCCGCCCCGGTCGTGGCCCTCCGCCCCCTCCGCCCCGGAACGGCCGACGAGGCGGCCTGGGTGCGCTGCAACAACCGGTCCTTCGCCGACCACCCCGACCAGGGCCAGGAGACCGTCGCCTCGCTGCGCGCCTCGATGGCCGAGCCCTGGTTCGAGGCGGCCGGGCTGCTGCTGGCCGACGGCTCCCCGCCGGTCGACGAGGGCGGCGACCTCGACGGCTTCTGCTGGACCCGCGTCCACCCCGCCACCGACGAGGACCCCGCCCTCGGCGAGATCTACGTCATCGGCATCGACCCCTCGGCCGGTGGCCGGGCCCTGGGCACGTCGCTCACCGTCGCCGGGCTGGTGCACCTGGCCGGGCGGGGCACCCCCGTCGGCCTGCTCTACGTCGAGGCCGACAACGCGCCGGCCCGTCGCCTCTACGACCGCCTGGGCTTCACGGTGCACGGCACCCGACGGGTGCGGTCGCGGCGCCTGGGCCCTCAGACCACCTCGTAGGGCTCCTCGCCACGGGGCACCACACCCCGCACGGGGTGGAAGGGCAGCGGCAGCCGCCACCAGCGGCCCCGGCGGGACATCACGGCGCCCGCGATGGCCAGCCCGTAGTCGACGACGGCGAGCACGACGGTCAGGGCGATCCCCAGCCAGAACAGGCCCGACGGGCTGAACGAGGCCGTGGAGTCGTCCACCACGTCGCTGATCCAGCCGACGTAGTCGGGGACCAGCAGTCCCATCGCCACCAGCTGGAAGGGCAGCAGCAGGATCGTCAGGTTGAGGGCCTCGGCCGCGTGGTGGCGGACGAAGGGCTTGTCCTTGCTCACCAGGTAGAAGACCAGCGCACCGATCCAGCCGCCACCGACGAGGAAGACGATCCACATGATCATGGCCGTGGTCCGCTCCTGGGAGCGGTCCGGGGCCGAGGCGGCGGCAGGGCCCGGCGCCGGGGCGGGCATCCAGGTCGCGCCGTCCCACCACCACCAGGCCCCGTGGGCGTCGGCGTACCAGCCGGGGTGCGGAGGAGGGGCCGCGGGGTCCGAGGCGGGGGCGCCGATGTCGGTCACGTCCGCAGGCTAGGCAGCGGTCAGGGTCCGCCGGTCCCGCACCCGTAGCCTGGCCCGGTGCCCCCCGTGACCCGCTACGACGTCGACCGTGCCGCCCTCGGCGCGCTCCTCGACGGCCAGCCCCGCTACCGGGTGGACCAGGTCTGGGACGGGCTGCACCAGCAGCTGGCCGACCCGGCCGACATGACCAACGTGCCCCTCGCCCTCCGGGGCCGCCTGGCCGAGGCCCTCCCCGACGCCCTCGCCCTCACCACCGAGGCCACCACCGACGGCGGCGACACGGTGAAGTGGCTGTGGACCCTCGGCGACGGGGCCCGGGTGGAGACGGTGCTCATGCACTACCCCCAGCGCTCGACGGTGTGCGTGTCGAGCCAGGCCGGCTGCGCCATGGACTGCTCGTTCTGCGCCACCGGCCAGGCCGGGTTCACCCGCCACCTCGGTGTGGGCGAGATCGTCGAGCAGGTCGTGCGGGCCTCGCGCCGGGCGCGGGCCGACGGCCGCCGCCTGGCCAACGTGGTGTTCATGGGCATGGGTGAGCCCCTCGCCAACTACGACGCCACCTGGGGCGCCATCCGCCGCATCCACGACGACCTCGGCCTGGGCGCCCGCCACCTCACCGTCTCGACCGTCGGCGTGGTCCCCGGCATCCGCCGCCTGGCCGCCGAGGACCTGCCGGTGAACCTGGCCGTGTCCCTCCACGCGGCCGACGACGAGCTGCGGGACCGCCTGGTGCCGCTCAACCGCCGCTACCCCCTCGCCGTGCTGGCCGAGGCCTGCGCCCACCACGTGGAGGTGACGGGCCGGCGCCTCAGCTTCGAGTGGGCCCTCATCGCGGACGTCAACGACCGGCCCGCCGACGCCGCCCGCCTGGCCGACTACGCCCGCGGCCTGCGAGCCCACGTCAACCTCATCCCCCTCAACCCGACGCCCGGCTACCCCACCCGGGGCACGCCCCGGGCCGGCGTCGAGGCCTTCCGGCAGCGCCTCGAGGACCGCGGCGTCAACGTCACCGTCCGCGACACCCGGGGCACGTCGATCGATGCGGCCTGCGGCCAGCTGGCGGCCGGCGCCGCCCCGGTCGCACCCCCGACCCGACGCGCCTGAGCGCCCGACGGACCCCCATGTAGCCTCCCCTCTCGACCCGAGCGGCCGATGGGGGAGCATGTCCACGGTGTCCGACAGGCGACGCGGCAGGCCTGCGCCGCGCCGCGCGCCCCGGACGCTGGTCGCCGTGGCCGCCCTCGCCGCCCTCCTCCCGGCCGCACCGGTGCTGGCCGAGGGCCACGACGCCCCCGTCGCCCGCGCGGTCCTCGGGGCTCCGGCACCGGCGGCCCAGGTGCCTGCGACCGACCCCGACTTCGTCGACGTGCCCCTCCCCACCAACCCGATCTCGCCGTCGGTGGCCGACGTCGAGGTGGCCAGCGCCGAGCTCGACGCCGTCGACGACGCCCTCCACGCCACCGAGGACCGGCGCGACGGTGCCATCGCCGAGCGCGACGACCTGAGGGCCCACATCGTCGACCTGGGCGAGGAGCGGGTCGCCACGGTGGAGGCCCTGGCCCAGCGCCGGGTCGAGGAGCAGCAGCGGGGCGTCGAGAAGGTCGCCGCCCAGGGCGTGCTGGCCGACCGCCAGGACGACCTGGACGAGGCCGAGGCCGGCGTCGACGCGGCGGAGCGGGCGGTGGCACGGGCCCGCGACGCCCTCCGAGAGCTGGTCGTGGCCAACTACATGGCCCAGGGCACGACCATCTCCGACATCAGCAGCGTGCTGAGCGGCAAGGCGGGCATCAACGACGCCCTGGTGCGCCTGTCCCTGGGGGAGTCGTCCCTGGCCAAGCGGGCCAGGGACATCGACGACCGCCTGGCCGACCAGACCGAGGCCGAGGCGGCCCGCGACGAGGCCAAGGCCGACCGGGACCGGGCCCAGGCGGCCCTCGACCGGGCCGAGCAGGCCGAGCGCGACGCCATCGCCGCCCGCGAGGGCACCGAGCAGCACATCGTCGACATCGACGACGAGACGGTCCGCACCCAGCAGGCGGAGGTCGAGGCCGTCGCCACCGTGGAGCGCCGCGAGCTCGACGTCCTGGCCGCCCTGGCCGACGTCGCCCCCGCCCGCCTCCGGGCCGACGTGGTCGGCGACGGCATCGACTTCCCGCTCGTCGCCCTCGACGCGTGGCTCAAGGCGGCCGCGGGCGCCCCCTGCCGGGTCGAGTGGTGGATGCTGGCCGGCATCTCCAAGATCGAGGGGCACCACGGCACCTTCGGCGGCGGCTCCCTCGGCGCCCGCGGCTACCCCACCACGCGGATCATCGGGCCCGCCCTCAACGGCACCAACGGCAACGCCTCCATCGGCGACTCCGACGGAGGCCTCTGGGACGACGACCCGGTCCTCGACCACGCGGTCGGTCCCATGCAGTTCATCCCGTCCACCTGGAGGGCCTGGGGCCGCGACGGTGACGGCGACGGCGTGGCCGACCCGCACACCTTCTACGACGCCACCGCGGCGGCGGCCGCCTACCTCTGCGCCGGGCGCACCGACCTCACCGACGAGGCCCAGCTGCGGGCCGCCTACCTCTCCTACAACCACTCGCAGGCCTACGTCTCGGCCGTGCTGGGCGAGGCCCGCCGCTACCAGGCCGCCCTGCTCGTGCCGCCCCACCCCGTCGGTGTGGCCCCCGTGCTGCTCCCCGGGGCCCTCCCGCCGGGCTGAACCTCCCGCTCCGGCTCGGGTCGGACTCAGCGCACCAGGACGGTGAGCGGCCCGGCCCGCACCGCGCCCACCAGCCGCTCCCCCGCCACCACCCGGGCGCCCGGCCACACCACCGACCGGGTGAGCTCGGCGCCGGGGGCGACCTCGGCCCCCGGCCCCACCACCGACGCCCCGCCCGACCACGACAGGTTGGCGGCGAGGTAGTCCCGCACCGTCCCGCAGTCGACGAAGGGTCCGTCGTGGACCGCCAGGTCGAGGGTGCCGGCCGCCTCGTCGCCGGCCCACGAGCGCTCGTAGAGACCCGATGGCTCCGGGCCCAGGTCCGCCACCCGGGCCCACGGCATCAGGGCCACGCCGCAGTAGCGCAGCGACCCGAAGTCGCCCCGGGCCGGGTCCTCCACGCAGAGCAGCCGGGTGCGCTCGCCGTCCCAACCGGCCACGAACGGCGCCAGGTCCACCGCCAGCCAGGCGTCCGCGTTGGTCAGCAGCGTGGGCCGACCGTCGATCCAGGGCCGCAGCAGCCCCAGCGCCCCGGCTGTGCCCCGCGCCGCGTCCTCCTCGAGGGAGACGTGGACGGCCCGGTCGGCCAGGTGGTCCTCCAGGAGGGAGCGTCCGTGGTGCACGTTGACGGCCACGTCGGCCGTCGCCGGGGCCAGCCGACCCAGGGCGTGGTCGAGCAGCGGACGGTCGCCCACGGGGCACAGGGCCTTGGGGCGCAGGCGGGTGAGGGGCTGCAGCCGAGTGCCCGCTCCTGCGGCCAGCACCACGCCTGCCAGACTCTCAGCCATGGCCCTGACCCGCTGGACCAACCAGTCGCTGCCCCAGACGCTGCAGATCGGGATGTTCCTGCTCTACATCGACGCCGTGTTCGGCGTCCTGTTCGGCACCGTGACCTTCTTCCCGATCGGCACCGCCCTGGTCGTCGGCGCCGCCGCCGCGGGCCTGGGCATCGCCAACGAGAAGCGCTGGGGCTGGGTGCTGGGCGTCGCCGTCTCCGCCGTGACGGTGCTCTTCTACCTCTACTTCTTCAGCACCGCGGTGCTCTTCTCGCTCATGTTCGCGGTGGCCCAGCTGGCCCTCCTGGTGCACCCGCAGAGCCGCGACCACCAGAAGGTCTGGTTCACCTGATCGGCCCTGGTGCCGTCGGCCGCCGCTGGCCGTCGGGGGTGGGACGACCGCGGTCACGTCAGCCATGATGGCGCGATGACCACCATCATCGAGGGCATCAGCGGACTCAAGGACCTGGTCGGCACCCACCTCGGGTACTCCGACTACATGGAGATCACCCAGGAGCAGGTGAACACCTTCGCCGACGCCACCGGCGACCACCAGTGGATCCACGTCGACGTGGAGCGGGCCAAGGCCGAGTCCCCCTTCGGTGGCCCCATCGCCCACGGCTACCTCACCCTCTCCCTCGGACCCACCCTCGCGCCCCAGATCATGGCCGTGAAGGGCATCAAGATGGGCGTCAACTACGGCTGCGAGAAGGTCCGCTTCCCGTCTCCCGTGCCGGTCGGCTCCAAGCTCCGCCTCGGCGCCTCGCTCGACGACGTGGCCGACATCCCCGGCGGCGCCCAGGTCACCATGACCTTCACCTACGAGGTCGAGGGCGCCGACAAGCCGTCCTGCGTCGCCCAGGTGGTCTTCCGCTACTACGAGTAGAGCGTCGGGGACCTCCCGAGCCGTCCCGGCTCGGGCTCCTGCTGCTCACGAGGTGGCGACGGGGGCGTCCCCGCCGTTCGGTGCTCGCGCTGGCCGGCGCGAGCGGGAGGGTCAGGTGATCTCGGTGCCGTCGGGGCGGTGGACGTGGATGGCCCCGGTGGGGTCGCGGTGGACGTGGTAGCCGTGTTCCTTGAGGTGGTTGTGCCTCCCGCAGCCGGGTCCCCCGTTGCCGGGGCAGGTACATCCTCCTCCTGATCCGTCGGCCCTCACGGACCAGGGTCTGAGGTGGTCGCAGTGGCAGCGGGTGACCGGCGTGTGGCACCCGGGCCAGTAGCAGGTGGTGGATCCGAGCTTGACGGCCAACGCGGCGGCGCCGGTGAACAGGCGCCGGCGGCGGCCCATGTCGACCACGACGCCGTCGGCGCCGACGACGACGCGCCGGACGTGGCCGATGAGCGCCTGGGCCACGGCGGCGGTGGCCTCGACGGGTCGTCCGTCCAACGTGGAGCACCGGTAACCGGTGGTGGGGAAGACGGTGAGGGCGTCGTCGACGGGGGTGGGGTCGAGGCCGGCGAGGCGGGCGGCGAGACGTTCGAAGGTGCGGTGGTCGATGACGATGTTGGTGACGACCACCGAGCCGCCGGGGGCGTCGGCCCTCGCGGTGGCGGCCTGGCGGAAGATCTCCTCCAACGCGTCGAAGCGGCGTTGGGCGTCGGTCCTCGGCAGGTCGGCCGGTGTGGCGGCGTCGCCGTGCTCGGCTCGGGCCTTGTCCCAGTCGGCGAGGGTCTCGGCCTCGTAGAACGCGGTGAAGATGGTCTCCAGCTCGGCCCCGGCCAGAGATCCGCACCGGCCAGCCAGCGTCCAGGACCCGTCGAAGCCTTGGAGCAGCGCGGCGTCGCGGTTGTGGTGGCTCGACTGGTCGTCGTCGCGGGTGCCGTCCTGGTCGACGACGCGGACCCAGTCGTCGACCATGGCGTCGAAGGTCAGGTACTCGTTGGCCTCGGCCTCGGCCGCGAAGGAGGCCTCGTTGGCCTCGAGGGTGTCGGCGACGCGGGGGTTGGCGTGGGCCCGGGCGATGCGCTCGACCTGGCAGCCGCCGATGCGCCCCGCCGCGAACGCGGCCTGCACGATGGGCAGGCGCCGCAGCGCCTTGGCGCACCGGGCCCGCCGGGCCGCCTCGGCGCCGGAGAGGTTGGCGACGTGGCGGACCATCACCTTGGCCGAGGCGTGCCCGTCGAGCACACAGGCCCCGGTGCGGTCGACCTCGGCCACCAGCTCGACCTGCAGGCTGCGGAGCCGCCGGGCCTGGGTCTCCAGCTCGGAGATCAACCGCCGGGCATCATCGGCACCGGCGGGGGTGACGCCCGTGGCCTGGAGGGCGTCGAGCGCGGCGGCGAGGGCGTCGATGGCCTCACCAGTCGTCGGGTCGAGCACTGCCTCCATGCCCCCACAGTACGCAGGGGGTGTGACAGCCAGACCGCCCGCAAACCCTTGCCCCACAACGTTTCCGGGTGGATCCGACCCGTCTCCCGGGAGGCCCGAGGAGGCGCCGACGAGGGTGATGGCGCGGTGGTGCGTCACGGGGTGCCTGGCACCTCCTGACGCTGGCGCCTCGCGACCATCGCGCCGGCCCGTCGGGGCTGCGGCGCGAGGCTCGGGCCCGTGCTGCACGACTGGGCGATCGAACCGCGGGAGTACGCCCGCCACGAGGCCCGGCGCGGACGGCGTCACGCCTTCACCCACCTGGACCCGGCGCAGACCGCCCTCGTGGTGGTCGACATGGTCCCGTTCTTCCTGGCCGAGAACCCCTACGCCCGCGGGATCGTGCCCCACGTCAACGCGCTGGCCGGGGCCCTGCGGGCGGCGGGAGGGACGGTGGCGTGGGTGGTTCCTCGCTCCGAGCCCCCCTCGGCCGCCCGGTGCGAGCACCTCGGCGCCCACGTCGCCGAGCTCTACGCAGACTCCGGCGGCGAGGGCCCGCCGCGGGCCCGGATCGGCCGAGGGCTCGACGTGGCCCCGACCGACCTCGTGGTGGACAAGGGCGCCGCCAGCGCGTTCTTCCCGGGGCGATGCGACCTCCAGGCCCGACTCGAGGCGCGCGCCGTCGACACCGTCATCGTCGCCGGGACCGTCGCCAACGTGTGCTGCGAGTCGACGGCCAGGGACGCGAGCACGCTCGGACACCGGGTGATCATGGTCGCCGACGCCAACGCGGCGAGGCGGGACCAGGACCTCAACGCCACCCTGCACACGATCTACCGCAGCTTCGGCGACGTCCGCCCCACGTCGGAGGTCCTCGCCCTCATCGGCCGGGCCGAGGGGGCGTCGCCGCCGCCGACCCGTGGCTAGGCGACGTTGACGTCGAAGAGGGTGCCGATGGCGAAGGTGATCGCCATGGCCGCGGCGCCGCCGAGCACGACGCGGGCGGCCGGGCGGAAGGGCTCGGCCCCGCCCAGGCGGGCGCCGGTGACGCCGAGGGCGGCGAGGCCGAGGAGGGTGACGACGATGATGGCCGCCTCCTGCGGCCCCGAGGCCACGACCAGGGCGACCAGGAGGGGCACGAGGGCGCCGAGGGAGAAGCTGAGCGCCGAGGTCCAGGCGGCCTGCCCGGGCCGGGCCAGGTCGTCGACGTCGAGGCCCAGCTCGTCGCGGGCATGGGCGGCGAGGGGGTCGTGGGCGGTGAGCTCCTCGGCCACCTGGTGGGCGAGGGCCGGGCTGAGGCCCCGCTTCTCGTAGATGCCGGCCAGCTCCCGCAGCTCGGCTCGGGGGGTCTCGACCAGCTCCTCCCGCTCGCGGGCCAGGTCGGCCATCTCGGCGTCGCGCTGGGACGAGACCGACGACATCTCGCCCACCGCCATCGATGCCGCGCCGGCCGCGAGGGCGGCCACGCCGGAGGCGGCCACGACGGTCTGGGACGCGCCGGACGCGACCACGCCCACCAGCAGGGCGGCGGTGGACAGCAGGCCGTCGTTGGCGCCGAGCACGCCGGCGCGCAGCCACCCGGCCCGGTGGCTGCGGTGGCGTTCGTCGTGGTGGCGGGGGCGCGTGCGGCGCGCCTGGGTGGTCAGCACCCCTCCACCGTGCTCGCCCGGAGCCCGGTTCACAACCTCCGCCACCCCCCGTCAGGGCCCCCCGGGCGATGCCGGTCAGCCGTCCACGTCACGCCCTGTGAACCGTGCTGAACGCCGGCGCAGGCCGTGCGAGGGCGCCGATGCGGGTCGGCCGAGGATGCGGACGGCGGGGGGCCTCCTCACTACCTTCGCGCCATGGCCGGCAGTTGGAACCTGGCTGACCTGTTCGAGGCGGTCGTCGACCGGGTGGGCGGGCGCGAGGCGATCGTCGCCGGGGTGCGCCGGCTGACCTACGACGAGCTCGACCGTCGGGCCAACCGGGTCGCCCACGTCCTCACCCAGCACGGCGTCGGCCCCGGCGACCGGGTCGGCCTCTCGGTCCGCAACGGCCACGAGCACCTGGCCGCGCTGCTGGGCGCCTACAAGCTCCGGGCCGTCCCGTTCAACGTCAACTACCGCTACACGGCCGACGAGATGGCGTACCTGTTCGCCGACGCCCGACCCCGGGTCGTGCTGCACGGCCCTGACGTCGGACCGGCGGTCGACCAGGCCGTGGCGGCGCGCCGGGAGGCGGGCGACGCCCTGACCGCGCTCCCCGGGCGGGGCCCGTCCCACGAGGGCCTGCTGGCCGCAGCCCCGGCGACCCGCCCGGTCGTGGCCGACCGCAGCGGCGACGACCGCTACCTGCTCTACACGGGCGGCACGACGGGCATGCCCAAGGGCGTCGAGTGGCGCCACGAGGACATCGTGTTCGCCGCCCTGGGGGCCGACGCCGGGGGCACGGTCCTGGCCGATCGCTCGACGCCGGCGGCCACCACGCCCGAGGAGATGGTGGCCCGCGCCGACGCGGGCCGGACCCGCACCCTGCCTGCATCCCCGCTGATCCACGGCACCGCCCAGTGGGTCACCCTCGCCACCCTGCTGGGTGGCGGCACGGTCCTGACCCTGCCGTCGTCGACGTTCGTGGCGGCCGAGCTGTGGGACCTGGCCCAGGCCGAGGCCGCCTCCCTGGTGGTGATCGTGGGCGACGCCTTCGCCCGGCCGCTGGCCGACGCCCTGGCCGACCACCCCGGGCGGTGGGACCTGGGCGAGCTGGTGGCGGTCGTGTCCGGTGGCGCCGTGCTCTCCCCCGCGGTGCGCAGCCAGCTCGGGGCGCAGCTCCCGTGGGTGGCCCTCGTCGACGGCTACGGCACGAGCGAGACGGGCGGCCAGGGCAACGCGGTGAGCTGGCCGGGCCAGTCACCCGCGGCCCACACCCGCTTCCCCCTCGACGACCACACCGCCCTGCTCGACGACGAGGACGCCCCGCTGGTGCCCGGCGTCCACACCGGCCACATCGGCCGGCTCGCCCGCCGGGGCCGGATCCCCCTGGGCTACCGGAACGACCCGGAGCGCACCGCCGCCACCTTCCCCGTCATCGCCGGGGAGCGCTGGGCCGTGCCCGGCGACCTGGGGCGCATGGAGGACGACGGGACGGTGACCCTCCTGGGCCGGGGCGCGAGCTGCATCAACACGGGCGGGGAGAAGGTGTTCCCCGACGAGGTGGAGGCGGCCCTGAAGGCCCACCCGGGCGTGTTCGACGCCGCCGTGGTGGGCGTGCCCGACGAGCGGTGGGGCCAGCGGGTGGTGGCGGTCATCGCCCCTCGGTCGGGGGCGGCGCCGTCGCTGGAGGAGCTCGACACCCACTGCCGGGAGCGGCTGGCCGCCTACAAGGTGCCGCGCCGCGTGGTGTGCGTGCGGGCCGTCCGGCGCCTCCCCTCGGGCAAGACCGACCACGCCTGGGTCCGCGGCGTGGCCGCCGACACTTCCGCGGCTGCCTCGCCCACCTCCTGACCGTCCCGCACCTGACGGTGCGTCAGATGTGCTGGCTAGGGTGCGGGCGCCCTTCGCCCGCACCCCCCAGGAGAGCCCGTGCCCCACGAGTTCACCCTCCCGTCGGTGTTCGCCGCCGTCGCCGACGCCTACCCCGACCGCGACGCCATCGTGTTCCGCGACCGCCGTCTCAGCTACGCCGACGTCCTCGACCGCAGCCGGCGCCTGGCCCGGGTGCTGGCCGAGGCCGGCCTCGGCGCCCGGCGCGAGCGGGAGGGGCTCGGGGGCCACGAGACGCACCAGGACCACCTCGGCCTCTACCTCCACAACGGAAACGAGTACGTGGAGGGCATGCTCGGCGCCTACGGGGCCCGCGTGGCGCCGTTCAACGTGAACTACCGCTACGTGGCCGAGGAGCTCCGCTACCTGCTGGGCGACGCCCGCGCCGCCGGCCTCGTGTACCACGCCCGCTTCGCGCCGGTCCTGGCCGAGGTCCGCGACGAGCTCCCCGACCTCCGCCTCCTGCTCCAGGTGGCCGACGAGTCGGGCGAGGCGCTCCTCGACGGGGCGGTCGACTACGAGGAGGCCCTCGCCGCGGCCGACCCGACCCCCCTCGACGACGAGCCCTCCCCCGACGACCTGTACATCCTCTACACGGGCGGGACCACGGGCATGCCCAAGGGCGTGCTGTGGCGCCAGCACGACATCTACGTGGGGGCCATGGGCGGACGGCCCTTCGGCCAGGCCGACGTTCTGGCGGACCTCGACGCGGTGGTCGCCACCGGCGCCGGCGGCGGCGTCCGGGCCGTGGTCACCCCGCCCCTGATGCACGGCGCGGCCCAGTGGCTCACGTTCAACACCTTCACCGGCGGCGGGGCGATCATCATCCCCGACGACCCCAGCCGGCTCGACGCCGCCGCCATCTGGGACCTGGCCGAGCGCGAGGGGGTCAACACCCTCCAGCTGGTCGGCGACGCCTTCGCCCGGCCCCTGCTCGAGGAGCTGGAGCGCGCGCCCCGGTCGCTGGGTTCGCTGGCCGCGGTGGTCAACGGGGGTGCGCCGCTGACCCCGGCCCTGAAGGAGCGCCTTCTCGAGCAGCTGCCGGACATCTTCCTCCTCGACGCCGTCGGTGCCTCCGAGACCGGCGCCCAGATGGGCCAGACCTCGGTCAGGGGCTCGGCCAGCACCGGCACCTTCACGCCCGGCCCCGACACCGTCGTGGTGGCCGAGGACATGGGCCGGGTGCTCGAGCCCGGCGCCGACGAGACCGGGTGGTTGGCCCAGCGGGGCTACGTGCCCCTCGGCTACCTGGGCGACGCCGACAAGACGGCGCGCACCTTCCCCGTGGTCGACGGGGTGCGCCTGGCCGTGCCCGGTGACCGGGCCCGGTGGCGCGAGGACGGCATCATCGAGCTGCTGGGGCGCGACTCGGTCACCATCAACTCCGGGGGCGAGAAGATCTTCGCCGAGGAGGTCGAGATGGCGCTCGCGCCCCACCCGTCGGTGGCCGACGTCGTCGTCGCCGGGCGCCCCTCGGAGCGGTGGGGCCAGGAGGTCGTGGCGGTCGTGCAGCTGGCCGAGGGGGCCACGCCCGACGTCGACGGCCTGCTGGCCGAGGCGGCCACCCACGTCGCCCGCTACAAGCTGCCCAAGGACATCGTGTTCGTGGACCAGATCCAGCGCTCGCCGGCCGGCAAGGCCGACTACCGCTGGGCCCGGGCCCAGGCCGAGAGCGCCGCCGACGAGGCCTGAGCCGGGCGTCAGCCTCCGACGGACCCGGTCACCGGCTCCTCCGAGGCGGCCAGGCACACGCCGTTGCGGTCGCCGGCGACCCACGAGATCTCGTCGGGCACGAGGGCGACCACCTCCACACCGGTGACCTCCGCCTCCAGGCGGGCCTCGCCGATGGCGTCGCACTGCTCACGCCCTGCGTCGCGCCGGTCCCGGACGTCGTCGCCGGCGGCAGCGTCGACCACGATCTGGTCGAGGATCTCGAGGGTGTGGGGCTCGGAGCAGGCGACCTCGTCACCCGGCTCGTCGACGGTGCCCCCGTAGCAGCCACCGACCCGGCCCGCGGTGCGGATGCTGCCCGCCGGGGCGGTGCTCGCGTCCCGGGCGCTGTCGGCCAGGTCCTTGAGCGAGGGGCCGCCGCCGCTGCCGACGTCGAGGCGGTCCCAGGCCGCCGGGACGTCGAGGTCGTCCCAGTCGTCGACGGCGCCGACGCCCGCCACGCAGACGAGGACGCCGGCCAGGACCAGCGCGACGACGGCACGGGCCCCGCCCCGGAGGTTCGGCCGGTGGCGCACCACCTCGCCGAGGGCGGAGACCCCGAGGACGACGGCGACGACAGCGAGCACGACCGCCACCCCGTCGAGGCCGATGGTGAGCATCCACCACCGCCCCTGGTCCCAGTCCGGCAGGGCGCGGGTGGCGGCGGCGGCGACCCATGCGGCCGCGGCCAGCACGACCACCCACAGGAGCGTCCCCAACGAGGCCACCGCAGGGCGCTCCGCCGTCGTGGCGCGGGGACCGGGGCGCGCCGGAGGGGCCAGGAGGTCGGCGCCGGGCGCGGCGAAGGGGGCACCGGGCAGACCGGCCGCGGGCCGGGATGACGACGGCCGCGCCGACCCCGGCTCCGGCGGGTCGACGGCCTCGTCGGGCGCCGTGGCGGTGGCCGCCGACGCACCGGGCGCCCCGGCGTCCGTCGTCACGTCGGGCGGCGGCCCGTCTCGCTTGATGTCCCCCACCGGTCCCCTCTCACATCCCAGTGGGACCGACGCTACCGCACCCCACCGGGGCCGCCGTGACCCACGCGGCCACCGGCGCGGCGGATCAGGGGTCAGCCGGGGTGGCGGAGCACCACGACCGCGGGGTCGGCGTCCAGGTCCGAGAGACCGGGCTCGTACCGGTAGCCCGCGGGGTGCGAGAAGGCGACCAGACCCTCGGGGTCGTCGAGCCCGGTCGTGACGAGGTGGCGGACCAGCGCGCCCTTGAGGAGCTTGTTCCAGTGGCTGACGGTGCGACCGTCCGCGGTCGTGAAGCGCACGGTGATGCGTCGCCGGCACGCCACCCGGGTCGGGTCCCATGCGGCGGCGTGCTCCTGGGGCAGCAGGTCCCAGACCACCCGGCGGTCGAGCCGATCGGCCAGGGCCGCGGTGAGCTGGGGCCGCCACCACGCGGCCAGGCGGCCGAGCGGGTCGAGCCGGGCGCTCATCTTGAGCCGGTGGTCGGGGATGGGGTCGACCGGGGCGACCAGGCCCCACAGGCCCGAGGCGATGAGGGTCGTGGCCCCGAGGCGGCGCCGGGCCGGGGCCGTGAGGGTCCCGGCGTCGAGCTCCTTGTAGAGGACGCCGGTGTAGCGCTCGAGGGCCGGCAGGGTCGGGGCCGCGGCCACCCCCCGGCCGGTGGGGTCGAGGGCGTGGAGCACCTCGGCCCGGGGGCCGTCCAGCTCGGGCAGGGCACAGGTCCCCGGCCGCCACGGCGGGCCGGAGCCGTCGGGCGCCTTGCCCTCCGACGGGGGCAGGAGCAGGGCGACGGCGCGGGACACGGCGGCCGATCCTCGCGCGGCGGACCCTCCGGTCCGCCAGCCGGGCGGCCCTGCTCGTATCCTCGCCGCCGTGCCCCCTCCCCCGCCGTCCCGGCGCCCCCTGGCCACCGGCGCCCTGCCCGACGCCGACCACCTACCCACCGGCGAGGAGAAGGTCCGGGCCGTCCGGGTGATGTTCGACACCATCGCCCCCCGCTACGACCTGGTGAACCGGGTCATGACCTTCCGCATGGACGTGGGGTGGCGGCGGCGCACCGTCCGACGCCTCGACCTCCCGGTGGGCTCCCTCGTCCTCGACCTGGCCTGCGGGACCGGCGACCTGTGCACCGAGCTGGTGCGCTCCGGGCACCGACCCGTGGGCATCGACCTCTCCTTCGGCATGCTCGCCGCGGCCCGCACCCACGCCCCGCTGGTGCACGCCGACGTGCTCCGCCTGCCCGTCCCCGATGGTGCCATCGACGGCGTGACCTGCGGCTTCGCCCTGCGCAACCTGGAGGAGCTGCCCCGCTTCTTCGAGGAGCTGGCCCGGGCCGTCCGCCCCGGGGGGCGCATCGCCCTGCTGGAGGTGGCCGAGCCCCCGAACCCCGTCCTGCGGGCCGGCCACGCCCTCTACTTCGGTCGGGTGGTGCCCAAGATCGGCGGCCTGCTGTCGGACCCTGCGGCCTACCGCTACCTCCCCCGCTCGGTGTCGTACCTGCCGTCGGCCGAGCGCATGCTGGGCATGCTCGACCAGGCCGGCTTCACCGACGCCCGCCACGACCTGCTGAGCGTGGGCATCGCCCGCCTGGTCACCGCCACCCGCGGCCCGGCGGGGGGATGACCGCCCTCGTCGCCCGCACCGCCGCCCGGGAGCGGGTGCCGGATCCGGTCCGGGTGGCCGGAGGTGACGGCGTCCTGTTCGCCCAGGCCGACGGCGAGGGGCTCGCCGGTCGGGGGGAGGCGGCCCGCCTGGCCCCGGCCGACGCCGTCGCGGCCCTGGCCGCGGCCGACGTCGACGACCTCGTCGACCGCCCCGGGTCCGGCCCGGTGGCCCTCGGCGCCCTCCCCTTCCACCCCGACGCCCCGGCCGAGGTGGTGGTGCCCGCCCTGGTGGTGCGGCGGGGCCCGGACGGGACCGGGTGGGTGACCACGGTCGGCACGCGCGCCGACCCGCCCGGCGATCCCGCCACGGTCGACCTCGAGCCCTGGTGGGAGCCGCCGGCCCGGCGGCCGGGCCCCGGGGCCTTCACCGTCGAGAGCGTCCGCCCACCTGCGGAGTGGACCGACGCCGTGGCCCGGGCCACCGCCCGGATCCGCGCCGGCGAGCTGGACAAGGTCGTGCTGGCCCGCGAGGTGCGCGTGGTGGCCGACGCCGACTTCGACGTGGCCGCCGTGCTGCGCCGCCTGACCGCCGGCTTCCCCGGTTGCTACACCTACGCCGTCGACGGCCTGGTGGGGGCCAGCCCCGAGCTGTTGGTCGGCCGGGCCGGCGACGAGGTCCGGGCCCAGCCCATGGCCGGCACCGCGCCCCGGCGGGGGGACCCCGACGCCGACGCCGACGCGGTCGCCGGGCTCCTGGCCTCGCCGTCCTACCGCCACGAGCACCAGGTCACCATCGACGCCGTCTACGACGCCCTGGTGCCGTTCTGCTCGTTCCTCGACTTCGAGCCGGAGCCGTCGGTGGTGACCCTCCCCAACGTCACCCACCTGGCGTCGACGGTCAGCGGTCGGCTGTCGTCGCCGCCGGCCGGCATCCTCGACCTGGTCGCCGCCCTGCACCCCACACCTGCGGTGTGCGGACGGCCCCGGGCCGCGGCCCTGGCCGCCATCGCCGACCTGGAGGGGTTCGACCGCGGGCCCTACGCCGGGGCCGTGGGCTGGCTCGACCGCCACGGCAACGGCACCTGGGCCGTCGCGATCCGCAACGCCCGGATCCGGGGCCCCGAGGCCCGGGCCTACGCCGGCAACGGCATCGTGGGCGACAGCGACCCCGCCACCGAGCTCATCGAGACCCGGGCCAAGCTCCAGGCCGTGCTCGGGGTGCTCGTCCGCCCGTGAGGGCGCTCAGCGCCGGGAGCGGTCGAACACCGACCAGCCGCCCGGTCCCACCGCGAGGCCGACGATGATGAGCACGATGCCGAGGATGATCTGGCCCTGCAGGAGCTGGACGATGCCGGCGATCACGAGGATGACGGCGAGGAGCCAGAGGATGAAGCCCATGGGGTGGACGACCCTTCGTGTGGTGTCGGGCCGGCGCCGCCCCCGGCGGGGGCGGTCGAGCGGACCGGCTCGGCACTGACCTGCGCCGGGCGACCCAACCAGACCCGCCCGATCAGCCCGATCAGCCCGATCGGTCCCGGACCGCCGAGGCGACGGCGTCGTGGAGCTCGCGGTGGACGGCCACGTTGGCCGCCCGGTCGGTGCGGACCCGCACGAGGCGCACGCCCCCGGCGGCCAGCGACGCCCGCACGGCCGGGCCGACCTCGGCCGCGGCGGCGGGCTCGACGGTCATCAGCCCGTGGGCTGCGGCCAGCACCCGGAGGTCCACGCCGTGGGGCGTGCCGTAGAGGTCCTCGAAGGTCGCACCCCCCGGATCGGCGGCCTGGGGCAGGAAGGAGAAGATCCCCCCACCGTCGTTGTCGACCACCACGACGGTGAGGTCGACGCCCCGCCCGGCCACGCCCACCAGGGCGTTGCTGTCGTGCAGGAACGCCACGTCGCCCACCAGCGCCACCGTGGGGGCGCCGGAGGCCAGGGCCGCGCCGACCGCGGTGGACACCACGCCGTCGATCCCGTTGGCCCCCCGGTTGGCCAGGACCCGCACCCCGCCCCGGGGCCGGCCGTACCACTCCAGGTCGCGGACGGGCATGGAGCTCGACACCACGAGCACCGAGCCCTCGTCCAGGGTCGCCAGCACGGTGCGGGCCACACCGGGCTCGGTGACCTCGTCGCGAGCGCCCAGCACCTCGTCGATGGCGGCCTGGGCGGCGTCCTCGGCGTCGGCCCAGCGGGCGGCCCAGCCCTGCTCGGTGGCGGGGGCGACGAGGGCGCCGGCCCCGTCCACCGCGCCCATGTGTGCGACCAGCGCCGACGCCGGGGCCGCCACCCGCACGGCGGCGGTGGCCGAGGGGTCGGTCCAGCCGTGGGCCCCGACCCGCACCTCGACCGCACCACTGGCGGCGACCCACTCCCCCACCACCCGCGACGCCACCGGCGCGCCCATGTGCAGCACCGCGTCGGGCCGGAGGGCGGCGGCGGTGGCCCGGTCGCGGAGCACGGCGTCGGCCGACCCGACGACGACCGCCCCCCGACGGCCCTGGCCCCCCAGGGCCCCGCGGAGGCGGGGGTCGAGCAGGAGCGGCCAGTCCAGGGCGGAGGCGATCCGCAGGGCGGCGGCGGCCGTCGCCGGCGGCGTCTCGCCGGGCTCGGCCCCGGCCACGACGATCCCGCGGCGGGCGGGGCGCACCACCGCGTCCAGCAGGGCCCGGTCGGCCGCCGCCGCCACGGGTGCGGCCTCGACCCAGGGACGACCCCCGTCGCGGCCGGCCGGGAGGGTCCGGACCCGACCGACCAGCGGCTCGCGGAAGGCCAGGTCGAGGTGGACGGGCCCGGGGCGGCCGGCGGCGCCCCCACCGATCGCCTCGACCAGCGTCCGCGCCGCCCGGGCCCGCCACGAGCCGGCGGCGGCGACATCGGGGACGCCCGGGGCGTGGTGGGCGCGGACGGACCTCCCGTAGAGGTGCACCTGGTCGATGGTCTGGGGCGCCCCCACGTCGGCCAGCTCGGGCGGGCGGTCGGCGGTGACGGCCAGGAGGGGCACCGAGGAGTGGTGGGCCTCGACCACCGCCGGGTGCAGCTCGGCCGCCGCGGTGCCGCTGGTGGTGAGGACCACGGCGGGTCGGCCCGTGGCCAGCCCCAGCCCGAGGGCGGTGAAGGCCCCGGCCCGCTCGTCGTGGTGGACGTGGACCCGGACCTCGGGGCGGGCGTGGAGGGCGAGGGCCATCGGCGTCGAGCGGCTGCCCGGGCAGACCACCGCGTCGGTGAGCCCGCCGCGCACCCACTCGTCCACCACCGTCGCGCAGAAGGTGGCGGCCACGTCCGGGGCCGGCGCCCCGACCAGGTCGCCCCCCTCGTCGGGGGTCGGGTCGACGGCCACGCCCGCAGCGTAGGGACTCGACCCGGCGCGGCCCCGCCCCGCGCCCCGGGGACCGGCGGCGTCACCCCCACGGACGAGGCCCCCCTCGAACCGGTGTCGGATCCCGTCGCCCCCACGACCACGAGCCACACCAGCTCGAGCCGCACGGGGGCCGGCGACCCTCCTACGGTGCGCTGCGTGACCGCGCTGCACGCCACCACCGAGGGCCGCGGGCACCGGGTGGTGTTGCTGCACGGGTTCACCCAGACCTCGGCGTCGTGGGCTCCGGTGGTCGAGGCCCTGGCCCCCGACCACGAGGTGGTGCGGGTCGACCTGCCCGGCCACGGCGGGTCCGGCGGCGCGCGCCTGGACCTGGCTGCCACCGCCGCGGCCGTGGGCGAGGTGGGCGCCCGCGCGACCTACGTGGGCTACTCCATGGGCGGGCGGGTCGCCCTCCGCCTCGCCCTCGACCGCCCCGACCTCGTCGCCCACCTGGTCCTGGTGGGCGCCACCGCCGGCATCGACGACCCCGGGGAGCGGGCCGACCGGCGCGCGGCCGACGAGGCCCTGGCCCGGCGCATCGAGGACGGCGGCGTCGAGCCCTTCCTCGACGGCTGGCTCGCCCAGCCCCTGTTCGCCGGGCTCGAGCCCACCACCGAGGACCTCGCCGGGCGCCGGGCCAACACGGCCGAGGGGCTGGCCTCGTCGCTCCGCCTGTGCGGGACCGGGACCATGGACCCGCCCTGGTGGGGCGAGCTGCCCGCCCTCGGGGCGCGGCGGGGTGGCGGTCACGGTCGTCGTGGGCGCCGAGGACGCCAAGTTCCGGGCCCTGGGCCAGCGCCTGGCGGCCGGGATCGGCCCCACCGCCCGGGTGGAGGTGGTGCCCGGTGCCGGCCACGCCTGCCACCTGCAGGACCCCGGGGCCGTCGCCGCCCTGGTCCGGGCCGCGGCCGGCACCTGACGCCCCCGCGGCCCGGCCGCCGCTCCCGTACCGGTGGCGCGAGCGGTCGTCCGGACGACCGCGCCCGACACCGGTACGGGGGGCGGGGGCGACGGCCCGGCCGGGGGCTGCGGGGCGGGACGACCCCGATCGCACCCGGCACGGGCTCCGGCGCCCCGCATGCGGGGCCCGGGACGGTTGGGGCCCCGGGCGCCGCACCAGCCGGGGCCGGGCGGCGGCCCAGGGCCACCGGTCGGACGGATCCACCTCGCGATCGTCCCGTGGCGTTAGCCTCGTTCTGACCACTTCCATCGCCCGTCGGAGCCGAGGCTCTGGCGGGCGATGTCCTTTTCCGGGCAGCGACTGCGCCGGAGCGCACTGCTGACCGTCCCACCGGTCCGGGGCGAACCCCTTCCCGGTGGACCCGCCCCGCAGCTCGGCCCGAAGGCCTCCCGGCGGGGCGGACGGTGGAAACGTCCTCCACAGCGACCTCCACGGCTCGGTCGGCGGACCCGTCTCCCCGGGCGGACCCGGGGTCGTCGTCTGCGTCCCTCACCGCTTCGTGGCCTCTGCGGTGAGAGCACTCTGCGCTGCCGGCGCACGGGGGTCAAGGGACTTCGCGAGATCCACAGGGTTCTCCCCGAGGTTTCTCCTCTGTCCCCAGGGCCGCCGGCCGTTGTCCACCGGTCGGCCACAGGTCCACCCACAGGTCACCGCCCGGGTCCCCGAACGGGGGTTCGACCGGACCCGTCCCCGGGGGGCGATCAGCCGCCCAGGGCCAGGCCCAGGGCGAGGAGGGCACCGAAGAGGAGCTGGACCCGACCGGTGGCGACCAGCACCGGGATGAGGGCCGGGCCCCGCGCCCCGCCCAGGACGGCGACCACGGGCTTCTGGGCCACCAGGACGGCCACCAGGGCCAGAGCGCCCAGCGGCCGGCCCCCGAGGCCGCACACCGGCACCACGGCCACGAAGGCGCCCAGGAGCAGGGCCACGTAGAGCCATCGGGTGCGCCGGTCGCCCAGGCGCACGGCGAGGGTGCGCTTGCCCGCCTCGGTGTCACCGGGGATGTCGCGGAGGTTGTTGGTCACCAGCAGGGCGGTGGCCAGCAGGCCCACCGGCACCGAGGCCCCCAGGGCGAGGCCGTCGAGGGACCCGGTCTGCACGTAGGCCGACCCGGCGGTGGCCACCACGCCGAAGAAGGTGAACACGAAGACCTCGCCGAACCCGGCGTAGCCGTAGGGACGGGGCCCGCCGGTGTAGAACCACCCTGCGGCGATGGCTGCCGCCCCGACCACGAACAGCTCGGGGCCGACCACCACGGCCAGGGCGGCCCCGGCCCCGCCGGCCACGCCGAAGGAGGCGAGGGCCGCCTTCTTCACCGACGAGGGCCGGGCCAGGCCCTGGCCCACCAGGCGGACGGGCCCGACGCGGCGGTCGGCGTCGTCGGTGCCCCGGATGCCGTCGGAGTAGTCGTTGGCGAAGTTGGTGCCGACCTGCAGGGCCAGGGCCACGACCAGCGCGGCCAGGGCCCGCCACCAGATGAGGCCGCCGTCGACCTCGCCCACGGCGGCGGCCGTGCCCACCGCCACCGGCACCACCGCGGCGGGGAGGGTGCGGGGCCGGGCGCCCGCCAGCCAGAGGCGCCACCCGTCGGGCGGGGCCGCGGCGGAGGCCGCGGTCACGGGCGCTTCGGGAAGCGCTCGAACTCCGGGCGCCGCTTCTCCTTGAAGGCGTCACGGCCCTCCTGGGCCTCCTCGGACCCGTAGAAGAGCAGGTTGGTGTCGTGGGCCAGCTGCTGGATGCCCCCGAGGCCGTCCTCCTCGGCGTGGAACCCGGCCTTGAGCAGCCGCAGGGCGAACGGCGAGAGGCGCATCATGTCCTGGCACCACCGCACCGTCTCCTCCTCCAGCTCCTCGAGGGGCACGACCTCGTTGACCAGGCCCCAGTCGAGCGCCTTGCGGGCGTCGTACTGACGGCACAGGAACCAGATCTCCTTGGCCCGCTTCTGGCCGATCTGGCGGGCCAGCAGCGAGGCCCCGTAGCCGCCGTCGAAGGAGCCGACCTTGGGGCCGGTCTGGCCGAAGGTGGCGTTGTCGGCCGCGATGGTGAGGTCGCAGAGGACGTGGAGGACGTGGCCCCCGCCGACGGCGTAGCCGGCCACCATGGCCACGACCGGCTTGGGCAGGCGCCGGATCTGGACGTGCAGGTCGGTGATCAGGAAGCGGCCCACGCCCCGCTGCCCCACGGCGTCGTCGCCCACGTAGCCCGAGTCGCCCCGGGCCCGCTGGTCGCCGCCGCTGCAGAAGGCCAGGGGACCCTCGCCGGTGAGGACGACGACCCCCACGTCGGGGTCCTCCCGCGCCCAGGTGAAGGCGACCGTCATCTCCTCCACGGTGTGGGGCCGGAAGGCGTTGCGGACCTCGGGGCGGTCGATGGTGATCTTGGCGATGCGGCCGCCACCGTCCCCGTCGGGGAAGGCGGCCGCCGTCTCGTAGCGGATGTCGGTGAAGTCGCCGCGCCCCTCCCAGTCCAGGGCGGGGGTCACGGTGCGGTCGGCGTCAGCGGGGTCGGCCATGGGGCCGAGTCTCGCCCAGGGCCGCCCGCCATCGCACGTCCGGGCCGGGGCCCGGACGGTCAGCCCCGACCGGAGCTGATGATGCGGCGCAGGACCCGCCGCCCGGCGTCGGAGTCCTCGCCGGCGTCGTCGGCCGAGGCCGCGGCGGCCACGGCGCGGGCCGCGGCCGGGCTGAGGGCGTCGAGCTGGAGAGCCAGCACCTCCTCGTCGGAGGAGGCGGGCCACGGGGCCCGGTCGTCCTCGGCCAGGTCGGCCTCGTCGGCACCGGCCCCCTCGGCCACGACCTCGTCGGGCGTCGGGATCGGGGCCTCGTCGACCAGGGCCTCGGGCGCGTGGGCCTCGGCGGCCGGGAGGGCCTCGGGGGCGCCCACCGGCAGCGGCTCGGGGAGCACGCCGTCCTCGGACGAGCCGAGGTAGCGGTGGCCCTCGCTGGACCCACCCAGGTCGGCGTCGAGGTCGACCTGGAGGCTGCCGCCCGAGGCGCCGTCGAGGTCGGGCAGGGCCGTGTCGGCCGCGCCCAGGTCGGCCCGGGCCTCCTCTGCCGCCGGCCCGAGGTCGGCGTCGAGGTCGTCGAGGTCGCCGACGGCGGTCGGCTCCGGCTCGGGGGTGGTGAGGCCGGGGGCTACGACCTCGAGGGCCTGCGGGACGGGCTCGGGCGCGACGCCCGGGGCCGGCTCCGGTGTCTCGAGGAGCGGCTCGGGCGCGAGCTCGGCCGACGGCACCGGGGCGTCGAGGAGCGACTCGGGCCCGTCGTCGAGGGCCGGCTCGGGGGCGTCGCGGAGGGGCTCGACCGGCGCCGGCTCGGGGCGGGACAGCGAGCGCAGCGTCGGGCGGGGCTCGCCCGCCAGGGGCTCGGACGCCAGGGGCTCGGCCCGGGCGTCGGAGGGCTCGAGGGGGGGCTCGACCAGCTCGACGGGCTCGAAGGCCTCGGGTGCGTCGGTCGAGGTCTCGTCGGCCGCATCCATGACGACCTCGTCGGCCGCGCCTCGTCGAGGGCCTCGACAGGGTCGAGGTCGGCCCCGAGGGGCTCGGGGTCCTCGTCGAGGAGGTCGGCGTCGACGGTGGTGGGCTCGTCGCCCCGCGCGCCGGACGGCTCGGGGGCGTCCTGCGCCTCGACGGCCGGCTCCGGCACCCGCTCGGGCTCCGGCTCGGGCCCGACCTCGACGGCGCCCAGGTCGACCAGGTCCTTGATGCGGGCGGCGGCGCCGACCTCGTCGAGGGCGAGGGCCTCGGCCACCGCGGCGGCGGTGCTGCCCCCGGCGACGAGGGTCACCAGGCGCCACTGGTCACGGTCGAGGCGCACCTCGTCGTCGGCCAGGTCGGTGGACAGGGCGAGGGCGACGGCGGGCGAGGGCACCACGGCCTCGATGGGCCGCCACGCCTCGATGCGGGCCTCGGCCTCGGCGAGGACCTCCACGGCGTCGGCCGGCACCGCACCGTCGGGTGCCGCCACCTCCGCCTCGAAGGCGAAGCTGCCCTCGGCGAACCGCAGGAGGGCGAACAGGGCGTCGACCGAGCCGGCCTCCCCCGCGGGCTCCCCGCCCACCAGGAAGCCGTCGGCGAACCACAGGCGGCCCCTGCCGCGGTCGCCGTCGATGACGAGCTCGCCGGTCTTGGATGTCGTCGCCAGCAGCCGAACCAGATCGGCCAGGGCGAACGTGTCGAGGGTGCCCTGAAGGGCCACGGCCCACCTCCATGCTCGAGGGACCCGTCACCATCGGCACCGATGCCCGGCCTGTGAGGATCGGGGCCCGCCACCCGGCAGACGGGTGGATGGGGACCGTGTCGCGGCCCCGGCCCGTCGGGGCGGGGGCCGTCAGCCGTGGGCGCTGAGGGTGGCCACCACCGCGGCCGACATCACCTCGACGGGCGGGTCCTCGCCCGTCCATCGGCGGAAGGCGTGGGCGGCCTGGTGCACCAGCATCCCGATGCCGGTGACCGGCACCGCCCCCCGGGCCCGGGCCGCGGCCAGCAGCGGGGTCTCGAGCGGGTCGTACACCAGGTCGGCCACCACCTGGCCGGCACCCAGCCGCAGGGAGTCGACGGGCAGGCGGTCGTCGTCGCCCATGCCCAGGGGGGTGGCGTTGACCACCAGGTCGGCCCCGTCGACCGCTTCGGGCCCGACCACCGCCCCTCGGGACCCGGCCAGGGCGGCGGCCGCCTCGGCCCGGTCGGCGCTGCGGTTCACCACGCCCACCTCGCGGGCCCCGGCACCGGCGAGGGCGGCCACCACGGCGCGGGCCGCCCCGCCCGCGCCCAGCACGACGGTGCGGGCGCCGTCGGGCTCCCAGGCGTGGTCGATGCGGAGGGAGTCGAGGAACCCGGCCCCGTCGGTGCTGTCGCCCTCGATCCGCGTGCCCCGCCAGGCCAGGCAGTTCACCGCGCCGAGGCGCTCGGCGGCGGGCGTGAGCACGTCGACCGCCGCCGCCGCGGCCTGCTTGTGGGGCATGGTGACCGACATGCCCGCCAGGTGGAGGCTCCGCATGGCGGCCACCGCCCGGGCCGCGCCCCCGGTGGGCACCGACACCGCGAAGTAGGCCCAGTCGAGGTCGAGGGCGGCGAAGGCGGCGTTGTGGATCACCGGCGAGAGGGAGTGCTCCACGGGGTGGCCGACCACCCAGCAGACGCGGGGGTGGCTCATCGCGCCGCGCGCCCGCGGGGCGCCGTCAGCCGCACCCCAGCCCCTTGGCCTCGCACTCGTCCTTCTTGGCCAGGAACTCGTCGTAGTCGGCGGTGAAGAAGTGCTGGCCCTCGGCCTCGAGCACGTAGTACAGCTCCGGGCCCGTCGCCGGGTTCAGGGCGGCGTCGAGGGAGGCCCGGCTGGGCGCCGCGATCGGGGTCGGCGGCAGGCCCGCGTTGATGCGGGTGTTGTACGGCGACGGGCTCTCGAAGTCGATCTCGGTGCCGTTCTTCTCGGCCTCGAAGGCGCTGGTCGCGTCGATGCCGAGGGGGATGCCCTCGAGCAGCCGGTTGTAGATGACCCGCGCGATGCGGGGCGACTCCTGCGGGGTTGCCCGACTCCCGCTCGATCAGCGAGGCCACGGTGATGATCTGGTAGGCGTCGAGCGACGGGAGCCGATCGCCGGTGAGGCCCAGGTCGATGCCGGCCTCGGTGGCCTGCTGGTCCATCTCGTCGACCATCCGCCGCACCATGGTCGACGCCGTGTCCTGGGGTCCGACCTCGTAGGTGCTGGGGAAGAGCATGCCCTCCATCGACGGCTGGTCGCCGGGCTGGAAGCGCGAGCGGTTGGCCGGGTCGGCCAGGGCCAGCAGCACGTCCTCGGAGGTGAAGCGGGGCACGTCGTCGGGGATCCGGGCCGCGATCTGGTCGATGGTGAAGCCCTCGGGGATCGTGAGGTCGGTGGTGGCCACCACCAGGGGGTCGCCCCGCAGGACCGTCTCGACCTCCTCGAAGGACGAGTTGCGACGGAACCGGTAGGTGCCGGCCTGCAGGTCGATGTCCTTGCCGCGGATCCAGAAGCGGAAGATGGTGGCGTTGGCCACCACGTCGGCGTCGCCCAGGATCGAGCCCAGGTCGGTCAGGCGGGCCCCGTTGGGGACGACCACGTCGACCGGCTCGCCCTGCGGCCCGGGCGGGTCGACCTGGCGCTGGTACCAGCTGCGGCCCCCCAGGACGAGGCCGCCGAAGAGGACGAGCACGAGGGCGAGCACGACCGCCACCTTGGGGAGGCCGTTGCGCTCACGGGGCATGTCGACGATCTCGTCGATGGGCTCGGGGGCTCGGGGCACGCTGGGTGTCACTCCTCGGGGGGACCGGCGGGGTCGGCGACCAGGGTCATGGGGGCACCACCGTCGAGCCACGTCTGGAGCAGCACGGCAGCAGCGGCCCGGTCGACCACCTTACGGCGCGCCCGGCTGTCGAGGCCCTGCGCGGCGAGCAGCCGATGGGCCGTGACCGTGGTCAGGCGCTCGTCGTGGAGGACCACCGGCACGTCGAGCACGGCGGCCAGCGCCGAGGCCCGGGCCTCGGCGTCGCGGGCGGCCGGGCCCTTGGACCCATCGAGGGACAGGGGCAGGCCCACGACGACCACCTCGACCTCCTCCTCGGCCACGATGGCGGCCAGCCGCCGGTGGACCTGGGCGTGGTCGCGGCTGGCCGGGATCACGTCGTAGGGGCTGGCCAGGCGGCCGCCGGCATCGCAGGTGGCCAGGCCGATGCGGGTGCTGCCCAGGTCGACCCCGAGGGCCCTCACCGCACCGCCGCGGCGGCGCTGGTCATCCCGGGAGGCCGGCCGCGGTGCGGGCCTGGGCCAGGGCGTCGTCGAGCGCACCGGGGTCGCGGCCCCCGGCCACGGCCAGGTCGGCGCCCTTGCCCCCGCCGCCACCCACGGTGCGGGCCGCGTCGGCGATGAGGTCGCCGGCGTGGAGCCCGGCGTCGGGCGCCACCGTCGCGACCAGGGCCACCCCGCCGCCCTCGGGCGCGGCGCCGAGGACGACGCCACGGATGCCGGGCTGGTCGCGGACCGCGAGGGCCAGGGTGCGGACGGCGTCGCGGTCGAGACCGTCGACCCGGGCCACCACCACGCCGTCGACGGCCTGGCGGGCCAGGTCGTCGGCCCCGCCCGCGGCGACCTTGGCCTTGAGCGCGCTGACCTCGTCGCGGAGGCCCTTCAGCTCCGACAGGCGCTTCTCGAGCCCCTCCAGCACCTCACCGGCGGGCACGCCGACCAGCTCGGCCACCTGGGCCAGGCGGGCCTCCTCGTCGCGGAGCCGGTCGATGGGTCCGGTGCCGGTGACGGCCTCCATGCGCCGCAGGTTCGAGCCGATCGAGCCCTCGGACACGATCTTCATCGGGCCGATGTCGCCGGTGGCGGTGACGTGGGTGCCGCCGCACAGCTCGATCGGAGTGGCGGCCGGCCTCCAGCACCCGCACCCGGTCGCCGTACTTCTCGCCGAAGAAGGCGATGGCCCCCTTGGCCAGGGCCTCCTCCTTGGAGGTCTCGTAGTGGCGCACAGGGTCGTTCTCCAGCACCGCCTGGTTGACCAGGTCCTCGATGCGGGTGATCTGCTCGGCCGTCACCGGCTCGAAGTGGCTGAAGTCGAAGCGCAGGCGGTCGGGCGCGACCAGGGAGCCCTGCTGCTTCACGTGGGGGCCGAGCACCTCGTGGAGGGCCCAGTGGAGCAGGTGGGTGCCGGTGTGGTTGCGCTTGATGGCCGCCCGGCGAGGGCCGTCGATGGCCGCGGTGACCTGGTCGCCGACCTCCAGGCCGCCGGCCCTGAGCCGGGCCCGGTGGCGGACCAGGCCGGGCACCGCCGCGGTGGTGTCGAGGACCTCGGCCGTGCCCGACGGGCCGGTGAGGGTGCCGGTGTCGCCCACCTGGCCGCCGGACTCGGCGTAGAAGGGGGTGCGGTCGAGGAACACCTCGAGCTCGGCGCCGTCGCCGGTGGGGACCAGGCCGAGGACCGTGGCGGTGGAGCTCTCCTCCTCCCGGCCCGTGAACTCGGTGGGACCGTGCGTCGGCGAGGAGGTCCTGGTAGGCGCCCAGGGCGGCGTCGCGATCGGCCCCCTTGTTGCGGCGGCCGCCCGCCTTGGACTGGGCCTTCTGCTGGGCCATGTCCTCGTCGAAGGCGTCGCGCTCGACCGGGTGGCCCCGGTCCTCGGCGATCTCGGCGGTGACCTCGTAGGGGAAGCCGTAGGTGTCGTGGAGGGTGAAGGCCACGTGGCCCGACAGGGGCGCCTCGTCGGCCAGGTCGGCCATCTCGGCCTCGAGGATGCCGAGCCCGTTGCGCAGGGTGCGGCGGAACTGGGTCTCCTCCCGGTCGAGGACGGCCTGGACCTGGTCGAGGCCGGTGCGCACCTCGGGGTAGGCGTCGCCCATGACCTCGGCCACGTGGCCGGCGAGGGGGGCGGTGATGGGCGTCTCCACGCCCAGCAGGTAGGCGAAGCGCACCGCCCGGCGGATGATGCGCCGCAGCACGTAGCCCCGCTCCTCGTTGGAGGGCACCACGCCGTCGGCGATGAGGAAGGTCATGGTGCGGGCGTGGTCGGCCAGCAGGCGGAGGGCCACATCGGACTCGGCGCGCGTCGCCCAAGCGGCGCCCGGTGAGCGACTGGGCCGTGTCGACCAGGCGGCCGACCGAGTCGGCGGCGTAGAGCCAGTGGTCGTCCTGGAGCACGCCGAGGATGCGCTCCAGGCCGGCGCCGGTGTCGACGTTCTTGGTGGGCAGGTCGGTGAGCGAGCCGTCGGCACCCCGGAAGGACTGGGTGAACACCAGGTTCCAGATCTCGACGAAGCGGTCCTCGGCCTCCGGGTTGGCCGGTCCGCCGTCGGGGCCGAGGCGGGGGCCGAAGTCCCAGAACAGCTCCGAGCTGGGCCCGCACGGGCCGACCTCGCCCATCTCCCAGAAGTTGTCGGCGCCGAGCCGCTGGATCCGCTCGGTCGGGAAGCCGACGGCGTCGGCCCAGATCTCGTGGGCCTCGTCGTCGCTGGTGTGGATGGTGACCCAGATGCGGTCGCCGTCGAGGCCCAGGACCTCGGTGAGCAGCTCCCAGGACCACGGGATGGCCTCGGCCTTGAAGTAGTCCCCGAAGCTGAAGTTGCCGAGCATCTCGAAGAAGGAGAGGTGGCGGGGCGAGCGCCCGATGGCGTCGAGGTCGTTGTGCTTGCCCCCGGCGCGGACGCACTTCTGCACCGACGAGGCCCGGGGTGGGTCGTAGGGCGCCGCCTCCTCGCCCAGGAAGTACGGGACGAAGGGCATCATCCCCGAGTTCGTGAACATGGGGGCCGAGGGGTGGTGCGGGATCAGCCCGGCCGACGGCACGGCGGTGTGGCCGCGAGCGGTGAAGAAGTCGGTCCAGATCCGGCGCAGGTCGTCGGCGTGCACAGGTCGACCAGTGTACGGGCGGACCGTCGCCGGCCCGGTCACCTTCCGACCGGGCCCGGTCACCCGCCGCTCAGGTGGTGCAGTCGACGACCTCGATGCCGTCCTCGGCCACGAACCCGGGCTGGCCGTCGGGCAGGAGGACGGGCCAGCGGCCGTCCTCGGGGTCGGTGGCGGTCATCAGCACCCGGGTGCCCGCCGGCGGGGCCTGGATGCGGCCGCCGTCCTCGTCCTCCACGGTGGGCTTGCCCTCGGCCTTGCCCACGCACCGCCCGGGGCTGGGCGGGAGGACGAAGGCCCCGAACATGAAGCCCTCGTCGCCGCCGATCCGGACCCGGTACCAGCCATCGTCGGGATCCTCCAGCTCGTCGAGCACCTCCAGGCCCTCGGACCGGGCCTGGGCCTCGTCGACGCTGCGCACCTTGTCGGCGTCGAGGTCGGGCTCCTCGCGGATGACCGCGACGCCGGCCTGGAGCTGGACGGGGCGGGGGTCGCCGCCGCCGTCACCCCCGCCGGACGCCGACCCGCCGTCCCCGTCCCGTCGGAGCCCGAGGTGGCCACCACCACGCCCGCAGCGACGGCGGCGGCCACGACGACCAGCGCCAGGACGACCCACCAGACGCGCCGGGAGCGAGCCGGAGGCGCCCCGGCACCGCCGGTCGGCCCGGGACCGACCGGGCCGGGCCCACCGGGTGGCGGGGTGGCCCCCGGCGGCGCGCCCGGGGGCGCCCCGAGGGGTGCGGTCGCCCCACCGGGGTCCGGTGCGGGGGCGGGGCTGCGGAGGTCGACGGTGGCCTGCGACGGCGGCGGGGCGCCGGCCCCTGCGGAGGTGGGGGCCGGCGGCGGGGTGGCCCCGGGCGGCGGGGTGGGGCGGCCGCGGGCGCCGCGGCGCCCCCAGGGCGCCACCTGGGTGGTCTCGGCGTCGGCCTCGGTCTCGGTCTCGGCGACGGCGGGTGCGTCCGGCGGCCCCGGCTCGGGGGCGTGGGCCGTGCCGCAGGAGACGCAGAAGGCCGCCCCCGGTCGACGGGCCTCACCGCAGTGGGTGCAGACGCCATCGGTGTCCGTCACGGGGCGCGTCCTCCAGGGGCTCGGGGTCGGTGGACGACCCCTCCAGGTGGCCGCAGCCCTCGGGGCCACGACCCGAGCCGCCCAGCGGGGGCGAGGCTACAGCGTGACCTGGCAGGGGTCGAGGCCCTTGAGCCGCAGGGTGCGGACGACGGAGGCGTCGATGGCGCCCGGCTCGAGCTCGCCGGCCGCCACCGCCTGCTCGAGCCGGTCGAGCAGGCCCCCGACGTCGGCGCCCGCCAGCAGCACCACGTCGACGCCGGCCGCCAGCGCCGCCACCGCGGCCTCGTCGGTGCCGAGCCGCTCGGTGACCGCACCCATGCCCGAGAGGTCGTCGGTCATGACCACCCCGTCGAAGCCGTAGTCGTCGCGGAGCAGGCGGACCGTGGCCGGGCTCAGCGACGAGGGCGTGCCCTCCTCGGTCAGGCCCGGGACGTCGAGGTGACCGAGCATCACCGCGGTGAAGGTCCCCAGTCGGGGCAGGAGCTGGGCGTAGGGCACCAGGTCCCGGTCCCGCAGCTCGGCCAGCGGGGGTGTGGTCACCGCCCCCTCGTGGGAGTCGCCCGAGGCCTCCCCGTGGCCGGGGAAGTGCTTGAGCACGGGCGCGACGCCCTCGGCCAGGAGCCCGTCGGCGTAGGCCCCGGCGTAGGCGACGACCGTCGCCGGGTCGGCCGACCACGACCGGTCGCCGATGACGGTGTCGTCGGGCTGGTCGCTCACGTCGACCACGGGGGCCAGGTCGATGGTGACCCCCACGGCCGCCAGGGCCCGGGCCCGCTCCTGGGCGAGGGCCCGCACCTCGTCCGGGGTGGACGAGGCCGCCAGGTCGCGGGCGGCGGGGACGTCACCGTCCAGGTCGTCGATGCGCTGCACGCGCCCGCCCTCCTCGTCGACGGCCACGAACAGGCCGGTGGGTGACCCGGCCCGCAGCTGGGCCAGGGCCCCGCTGGTCAGGAGGGTCGTGTCGTTGCCGCCCACGAACACGCCCCCCACGTGGTGGTCCTCGACGACCGTGGTGGCATCGCCGGTCCCCGAGGGGTCGACGCCCACCACCACCAGTGCGGCCAGCCGGCGCCGCAGCGGCCAGGCCGCCACCGCGTCCTGCGGGGTGCAGGCCGGCGGCCCGGCCGCGTCGGTGGGGGGCGGAGCCGTGGTGGGGGCCGCCGTGGTCGGCGAGGTCGTCGGCGCCCGCTCGCTGGTGGCCGTGGGGGCCGTCCCGGTGGAGGAGGTGGCACCACCGGTCGCCTCCTCGTCACCGCCCTCGTCGGTCAGCAGCACCACCGCGGCGACCACCACGACCAGCGCCCCCAGGGCCACGAGCAGCAGCCGCGTGCGACGGACGCCGGAGGGGCTGGGGGTCGGGGCGGGGTCGGTCACCGGACCACGCTGGCAGACGGGGGCCGGCGCGCCGCGACAGACCGGCTCACGAGCGCAGCCGGGTGTTGCCCTCGTAGTCGCCCTGCGTGATGCGCTTGGCGTAGCAGTCGTCGGAGCCCCACCCCTCGGCGTCGCACCAGGCGTTGGCCTCCTCGGGCGAGGCCCGGGGCACGCCCCGCACCATCACCCAGTACCCGTCGAGCTTGAACGACGAGTAGTCCGAGCTCCGCACCAGGCGCAGGTCCGGGTACCGGGCCAGGAGGTCCTGGTAGTTGTCGAGGATCTGGCCGTGGTCGTCGTAGTGGATCCCGGTGGTCGGGTCGTCGGTGCCGATGGTCTTGGCGCTCAGCTGCGAGACCCACGTGTCGTACAGCGTCCCATCGACGAAGGGCCGGTCCGCGGCCGCGATGCGCTCCAGCTCGGCCAGGGCGGCGGCGCCGGTGAGCTCGGCCTCGGGCGGAGCGGGCCCCTGGGCCTCCACCCGGGCGGCGGCGCCCAGGTCGGCACCACCCGTGGCATCGACGCGCACCCGCTCCCGGCCCGCGACCGCGTCGCCGGCGGGGACGCAGGTGATGGCGTAGACGACGTCGACGCCGCCGGTGAGGGCGCCGGCCTCGTCCTCCGGGACGGCCAGGGCCCCGAGAGCGCCGTCGTCGAGGTCGGACTCCCCGTCGAAGAGCAGCTCCACCTCGGCACTGGCCCCGCCGGCGGGGACCGCGAGCGGGGTGGCCGACAGGTCGAACGTCGCCGCCGCGTAGCGGGTGGTGCCCCGGGCCAGGCCCACCCGCACGTCCGACGACGACAGGACCTGGTCGTGGGTGCACGACGTGGTGATGACGATCACCACGTGGAGACCGGTGGCGTCCTGCCACCAGCGCCGCAGGGCCGGCTGGGTGGTGCTGACGGGGCAGCTGGCGTCGACCGCCCCCTCGACCCCCTCGTCCCCCGGCGCCGGCTGGAGGCCGGCATCCGACGGCGTCACGTCCGCGCCGGTCGCGGTCGCGTCGGCCGCGTCGTCCCCGCCCGACCCGGCCACGAGCACCCCCACGGCGAGGAGGACCAGGGCCAGCACCACCACGACGGTCGCCACCACCGCGGCGATCCACCCGCGACCGGAGCCGGCACCCGACGGCGGGGTCGGACCCGGTGGCGGCGCGGTCCCCCCGACGGGACCGGGAGGGAGGGCCGGCGGCGGTCCGAGCGGCGTGAGGGCCATCCCGGCGGGCGGGGCGGCGGGGCCCGGGGGCGGTGGGGCGGGGGTCCCGGGGGGCGGGCTCCACCCGGGCGGCGGGGTGGGCGGGGCCAGGGGCGCGGCGCGGTGGTCGACCGTCGCCCCGGCGCCGGGGTCGGTGGCGACCGCGGCCGCCCCGCACGCCGTGCAGAAGCGGGCACCCGGTCGCTGCGGCACACCGCACTCGTGACACGTGCCCACTGGCGCCTCCCCCGAGGTCCTCCGACGCGGGGCCTCCCACGCCGACCGCGATCATGCCCCACCGGGGGCGAGGGGCGCTGCCCGCTAGCCGGCCCGGCGGTCCGGGGGCGCCGGGCGGGCGACCCGGGTGTCGACCTCGGCCCGCATCTCCGCCTCCCGGGTGCGCATGGCGTCGCGGCCCTCGGTGACGGCGTCGCGCACCGCGGGGCCCACCTTCCGGGCCGCCTCGGCGGCGCGCTCCTGCACCTTCTCGGGGACGTACCGCTCGACCGCGGTCCGCACCCGGCGCTGGACCCACAGGGACGACCCCAGCCCGGCGGCGGTGCCGGTCACGAACCAGAACGTGCGCTTGGGCACCACTCCACCTCTCGGATGACGGACGGGACGGGCGTCAGTCTCGCCCACGGAGCTTGCGGGCGGCACGCTGGGCCCCCGACGCCGCCGCCGCGGTCTTGATGACCGGCCGCGACAGGGCGACGTAGGCCGCCTTGGACGCCCCGTCGACCCGGTGCGACAGGGCCTCGGCGGCGTCGAGGATCTCGCTCACCCGCTCGGTCTCGTCGCCGGCCTGGCGGACGACGGCCGTCGCCTCCCGCAGGGCGGGCAGGGCCTCGTCGCGGACCTCGGCCAGGGCCTCGGCCAGCTCCTGGGTGGTGCGGGCCAGGCGGACGACCACCAGGGTCAGCGCCGCGACCACGGCGAGGGAGGTGACGGCGGCGACGACGGCCGCCAGGTCGAGGGCGCTCAACGGTCGGTCCTCCTGCGGGGCGCGGGGTGTCCCGTCATCGGCCGGCGCTCCCGTCGGCGCGGTGGGCGGCGAGGCGCGCGGCCACCTCGGCCTCGTGGCCATGGGCCGACGGCTCGTAGAAGCGGGTGCCGACCAGCTCGTCGGGCAGGTGCTGCTGGTCGACCCAGCCCGCCGGGTCGTCGTGGGGGTAGCGGTAGCCCTGCCCGTGGCCCAGGCCCTTGGCGCCCTGGTAGTGGGCGTCGCGGAGGTGGGCCGGCACCCGACCGCCGGGGCCGTCCCGCACCGCGGCCCGGGCCGCCCCCAGGGCCGTGGTGACCCGGTTGGACTTGGGGCTGGTGGCCAGGTGGATGACCGCGTGGGCCAGGTTGAGCTGGGCCTCGGGGAGCCCGACGTGCTCGACCGCGCGCGCCGCCGCCTCGGCCACCAGGAGGGCCTGCGGGTCGGCCATGCCGATGTCCTCCGAGGCCAGGATCACCAGGCGGCGGGCGATGAACCGGGCGTCCTCCCCCGCCTCGAGCATGGTGGCCAGCCACCAGAGCCCGGCGTCGGGGTCCGAGCCCCGGATGCTCTTGATGAAGGCGCTGGCCACGTCGTAGTGCTCGTCGCGCCCGTAGCGCAGGGCGTTGACCCCGAGGGCCGCCTCCACGTCGGCCACCTGCACCTCGGTGGGCCCGCCGCCGGCGTCGCGCACCCGGCCCGCGGCCAGGGCGACGGCCACCTCGAGGGCGGTGAGGGTCTGGCGACCGTCGCCCCCGGCCCGCAGGACCAGGTGGTCGACGGCGTCGGGCGCGGCCGTGGCCTCCTCGACCTCGAGGCCCCGGGTGACCAGCTCGCGCAGCGCGTCGGCGTCGAGCGGCTCCAGGCGGAAGAGCGTCGAGCGCGACAGCAGGGGCGGGTTCACGGTGAAGTGGGGGTTCTCGGTGGTCGCACCGATGAGGACCACCAGGCCCTCCTCCACCGCCGGCAGCAGGGCGTCCTGCTGGGACTTGGAGAAGCGGTGCACCTCGTCGAGGAACAGGATCGTCCCCTGGCCCCGCTCCCCCAGCCGCTGCCGGGCCCGGGCCAGCACCTCGCGCACGTCCCTCACCGACGCGTCGACGGCCGACAGGGAGGCGAACTCCTTGGCCGTGGTGCGGGCCACCAGGCGGGCGAGCGTGGTCTTCCCCGTGCCCGCCGGGCCCCAGAGGATGGCCGAGGACAGCCGGTCGCCCTCGATCAGGCGCCGGAGGGGTGCACCGGGGTCGAGGAGGTGGCCCTGGCCCACGACCTCGTCGAGCGTGGCCGGCCGCATCCGGTCGGCCAGCGGGGCCCGGGACGCCAGCCGCTCGGTCGCGGCGGCGGCGAAGAGGTCGTCGGGCACCCGGCGAGGGTACCGCCCGCCGCCCGACGGGCGTCCCGGTCGCGGCTCAGCCCGCGACCCGCTCCAGGTGCTGCACCAGCGTCTCGCAGAAGGCGGGCAGGTCGTCGGGGTTGCGGCTGCTGATCAGCGGGCCGGCGCCGCTCTCGTCGACCACGACCTCCTCGTCGACCCACGTGGCGCCGGCGTTGGTGAGGTCGGTCTCCAGGCTCGGCCAGCTGGTCATCCGCCGCCCGTCGGCCACCCCGGCGTCGATCAGGGTCCAGGGCCCGTGGCAGATGACGGCGATGGGCCGGCCCGCGTCGGCCACGGCCTTGACCAGGGCCACCGAGGCCTCGTCGGTGCGGAGCTGGTCGGGGTTGGCCACGCCGCCCGGCAGCACCAGGGCGGCGTAGTCGCCCGCGTCGGCCTGGGCCGAGGCGACGTCGACGGGGAACGTGTCGCCCTTGTCGAGGTGGTTGAAGGCCTGGACCTCACCCTCCTCCGGCGCGACGAGGACCGGGGTGGCGCCGGCCCCCTCGACCGCCTTCCAGGGCTCGGTCAGCTCCACCTGCTCGATGCCCTCCATGGCGACCACGAAGGCGACCTTCGTTCCGTCCAGTGCGTTGGTCACAGGGATACCTCCAGATCTCGGGCCCGCACCGCGCCGCTACCCGGGTCGGCCCGTCCCAACCGATCGGCCCGGGCCCGGGCGGGTGGTCGACGTCACCGGTTGGGGTCGGCGCGGGCCGGGCAGGGTGGCCCCGGTGCGCCGCCCCCTCGCCCTCCTCCTGGCCGCGTCCGTCCTGGTCGTGGTGCTGGGCGGGTGCAGCGACGACGGTGACGGCCCGGCAGGCGATGCCTCCCCCACCAGCACTCGGGCCACCACCACCTCCGGCGAGGCGACGACGACCACCCCGCCGACGAACGCGCCGCCACCCGAGCTGCCCCGGGGCGGGCGCACCCTGTTCCCCGACCGCCGCGTGGTGGCCTACTACGGCAACCCCGGCACCGCCGCCCTCGGCGTGCTCGGCGAGACCGGCCCCGAGGAGGCCGCGGCCCGGGTCGAGGAGGCCGCGGCACCGTTCGACTCCCCCGCGCGACCCGTCCTGCCCGCCTTCGAGCTGATCGTCACCGTGGCCCAGGCCTCTCCCGGGAGCGACGGCGACCACAGCGCACCGACCGACCTCGACGTGGTGCAGCAGTGGCTCGACGCCGCCCGCGTCGCAGGGATGCTGCTGATCCTCGACATCCAGCCCGGCAACGCCCCGTTCCTCCCCGAGGTCCAGCGCTACGAGGAGCTGCTGCGCCAGCCCGACGTGGGTCTGGCCCTGGACTCCGAGTGGCGCATGGGCCCCGGCGAGGTCCCGGGCGAGGTGCTCGGCTCGGTCGACGCGGCCGAGGTCAACGAGGTCTCGGACTGGCTGGCCGGCATCGTGGCCGAGGAGGACCTGCCCGAGAAGGTGTTCCTCCTCCACCTCTTCACCGAGTCGATGATCACCGATCGCGAGGCCGTGGTCGATCGGCCCGGCCTGGCCACCGTGTTCCACGTCGACGGCTTCGGGTCCCCGGCCCAGAAGGTCGCCAAGTACGCCGCCCTCAAGGGCTCGGGCGACTTCGCCAGCGGCCTCAAGCTCTTCTACGACGAGGACGTCGAGATGTTCTCCCCCGACCAGGTCCTCGGCATCGACCCCGACGTCGACCTGGTGACGTACCAGTAGGTCCGAGCCGCCACTCGGAGACGCGGCCCGAGTGACGGCGACTACTTGGCGCCCGGCATCACCCGGTAGGCCTCGTAGACGCCGTCGAGGCCGCGGATGGAGCGCAGGACGGAGTCGATGTGGGCGGGGTCGCTGACCTCGACCTCGAAGCGCATGGTGGTGACCCGGTCGGCGCTGGCCCGGGAGTCGCAGGAGAGGATGTTGATGTCGGCGTCGGCGAAGGCACCGGAGGTGTCGCCCAGCAGGCGGGGCCGGTCGAGGGCGCTGATCTCGACCGCGGCGGTGAAGTGCCCGGCGCCGTCCTCGTCCCACTCGACCTCGATGAGGCGCCCGCCCTGGCCGTGGGACAGCGAGACGGCGTTGGCGCAGTCGGTGCGGTGGACCGACACGCCCCGGCCGCGGGTGACGAAGCCCATGATCTCGTCGCCGGGGACCGGGGTGCAGCACTTGGCCAGGCGGACCATGACGTCGTCGAGACCCTCGACGTGGACGCCGATGGTGTCGCGCTCGCTGCGGCCCCGCGGGGTGCGGGCGGTGGTGGGCAGCTGCTCCTCGTGCTCGGGGTCGCCGCTGCGCAGCTGGCGGGCGATGCGGCTGGCCACCGACTCGGGCGACACGTGGTGCTCGCCGATGGCGGCGTGGAGGGCGTCGACGTCGACGTAGTTGAGCTCGGCCGCGATGTCGGCCAGCACGCCCCGGGTGACCTCGCGGACAGGGAGGCCCTCGCGGCGCAGGCGCCTTGTCGAGGTCGTCGCGCCCGTTCTCGATGGCGTCCTCCCGGCGCTCGCGGGAGAACCACTGGCGGATCTTGTTGGCCGCCTTGGGCGTCTGGACGATCTGCAGCCAGTCCCGCTTGGGACCGGCGCCCTGGGTGCGGGAGGTGACGATCTCGCAGCTCTCGCCCGAGGCGAGGGTGTGGTCGAGCGACACCAGCCGGCCGTTGACCTTGGCCCCGGCGCAGGCGTGGCCGACCTCGGTGTGCACGGCGTAGGCGAAGTCGATGGGCGTGGCCCCCCGGGCCAGGGTGATGATGCGGCCCTTCGGCGTGAAGACGTAGACCTCGTCCTGGTCGAGGTCGACCTTGAGCTGGTCGTAGAACTGCTGGGGGTCCGAGACCTCCTGCTGCCAGTCGACGATGCGGTTGAGCCAGACCATGGCGTCGGCCTCGGAGCCGGGCTCCTTGTAGCCCCAGTGGGCCGCCACCCCGACCTCGGCCCGGCTGTGCATCTCCCGGGTGCGGATCTGGACCTCCAGGGGCTTGCCGCCGGGGCCCACGACGGTGGTGTGGAGCGACTGGTAGAGGTTGAACTTGGGGTGGGCGATGTAGTCCTTGAACCGGCCCTGGACCGGGGTCCAGGTGGCGTGGATGGAGCCCAGGGCGGCGTAGCAGTCCTTCACCGCGTCGACGAGCACCCGGATGCCCACCAGGTCGAAGATGTCGTCGAAGGCCCGGCCCTTCACGACCATCTTCTCGTAGATGCTCCAGTAGTGCTTCGGGCGCCCGGACACCTCGGCGTCGATGCGCAGCTCCTTGATCCGGTCGCGCACCTCCTCCAGCACCTGGGTCAGGTAGAGGTCGCGCTCGGGCGCCCGCATCGACACCATGTGGTCGATCTCGGCGTAGCGCTTGGGCTGCTGGGTGGCGAAGGCCAGGTCCTCGAGCTGCTGGCGCAGGTCCTGCATGCCGAGGCGGTGCGCCAGCGGGGCGTAGACGTCGAGGGTCTCCTGGGCGATGCGCTCCTGCTTCCACGCCGGCAGGGCCGCGAGGGTGCGCATGTTGTGGAGGCGGTCGGCCAGCTTGATGATGATCACCCGCAGGTCGCGGGCCATGGCCACCAGCACCTTGCGCACGGTGGCCGCCTGCTGGGCCTCCTTGGTCTCGAAGTTGAGCCGCTCGATCTTGGTGACGCCGTCGACGAGGTGGCGGACCTGGGAGCCGAAGTCGCGCTCGACGTCGGCGAGGGTCATGCCCGTGTCCTCCACCGCGTCGTGGAGCAGGGCGGCGGAGATGGTGACGTCGTCGAGGCCGAAGCCGGCCACGATGCGGGCCACGGCCAGGGGGTGGGTGACGTAGGCCTCGCCCGTCTTGCGCACCTGGCCGGCGTGGGCCACCTTGGCCGTGTCGTAGGCCTTGGTGATCATGGCCGTCGAGCCCTTGGGGTGGCGGGCCTTGAAGTCGGCCAGCAGGGGCTCGAGGACCTCGTCGCGGGGCGCGGCCTGCCGGCGCCACGGGAGCACGCGAGCGACGGTCGCCATCGCCCCAGTCTGCCGCGTGGGCGCCCCGACCCGGTGCCCCGTGGAGCAGTGGACAGAGTGTGCCAGGCACGACCTGTCCACCTGCCCGCGGCGGGGGCGGGGATCCTCAGTAGGTGAGGAGGCTCACCACGGGGTGCTCGGCGATGTGGTCGCGTCCGCCGAGGCCCGAGAGCTCGAGCAGGAAGGCGAAGCCGGCGACGGTGCCGCCCAGGCCCGAGACCAGGCGACCGGTCGCGGCCGCGGTGCCACCGGTGGCGATGACGTCGTCGACGACGAGGGCCCGGTGCCCGGCCACGATGCCGTCGACGTGGACCTCGAGGCGGTCGGTGCCGTACTCGAGGGCGTACTCCTCGTGGCGGACCTCCCGGGGCAGCTTCCCCGGCTTGCGCACGGGCACGAACCCGACCCCGAGGTGGAGGGCCAGCGGGACGCCGAGGATGAAGCCGCGGGACTCGATGCCCACGACCCGGTCGACCGCGATGCCGGCGTCGGCCACCTGGGCGGCCATGCCGCGGACGGCGCGGGCCAGGGCGTCGGCGTCGGCCAGCAGCGGCGTGATGTCCTTGTAGGCGATGCCCGGCGACGGGAAGTCGGCGACCTCGTGGATGTAGGGGGCCAACCCCGAGGGGTCGTCCTTGACCGGGAGGGCCTCGGTCACCGCTTCTTGCCCTTCTTCCGCGGCCGGGGCGGGTGGGTGCGGGTGCCGCTGGGACGGGGCGGGATGGCCCCCTTGGGCGCCCGGCGGGCCGCGCCGCTCGCCCCGCCGGTGGCCAGCGCGGCCGTGCTCGCGGGGGCGTCGTCGTCGTCGGCCGCCAGGGCCTCGTCACCCTCGATCGGGCTGCGGGCCGCGTCCTGGCGCTCGAGCACCCGCTGGCGCAGGGCCTTGTAGCGGGGCTCGCGCTCCTTCAGCTTGGCGAGGAGGGGCGAGGCGATGAAGATCGACGAGTAGGCGCCCGAGAGCTGGCCGATGAACAGGGCCAGGCCGAACTCCTGGAGCGACGCCTGGCCCAGGGCGAGGGACCCGACCAGCAGCACCGACAGGATGGGGATGAGGGCGGTGATCTGGGTGTTGAGCGACCGCATCAGCACCTGGTTCAGCGACAGGTCGACCATCTGGCTGTAGGTCATCTTGTTGCCGCTGGTGAGCAGGCGCGTGTTCTCGTCGACGCGGTCGAACACCACGATGCCGTCGTAGATCGAGAAGCCCATGATGGTGAGGAAGGCGACCACGGTGGCCGGCGTCACCGGGAGCTGGAGGATGGCGTAGACGCCGATCACCACCAGGATGTCGTGGAAGAGGGCCCCGATCGTGGCCACCGCCATCCGGAACTCGAACCGGATGGTGATGTAGATCAGGATCGCGACCAGGAAGAACACGAGGGCCCGCAGGGCCTTCTCGGAGATCTCCTGGCCCCACGACGGGCCGACGTCGTTGATCACGACCTCGTTGCGGTCGGCCCCGGTGAGGTCGACCAGGGTGTCGACGACCTCGGTGCTCTGCTGGCGCTTCTCGGCGTCGCTGCCCTCGAGGGGCGGTGTCTGGACGCGGACGGAGTCGCCCACCTCCTGGACCTCGACCTCGGAGAAGCCGACGCCGCCCACCGCGTCCTCGACCTGGGACACCGAGACGCCGTTGGCCGGCACCTCCCACTGGCTGCCGCCGGTGAAGTCGATGCCCAGGTTCAGCCCGCCCCGCAGCAGGAGGGCGAGCAGGCCCAGGACGATGATCGACCCGGAGATGGCGAACCACAGCTTGGTGCGACCGATGAAGTCGATGCGCGTCTCGCCGTGGTACAGCTTCCACCACACGCTGCGCTTGGGCGCCGTCGGCTCGGTCGTGGGCCCGTCGTCGGTGGTGCTCATGCGCCGGCCCCCTTCGCCTCGACGGTGCCGCCGCCGTCGGTGCGACCCAGGCCCCGGGCCACGCCGAACACCCGGTTCTCGGTGAAGAACCGGTTGCGGGCCAGCAGGGCCACCATGGGCCGGTCGAAGCAGTAGGCGACGAAGATGTCGAGCACGACCGACAGGCCCAGGAAGAAGGCGAAGCCGCGCACGGCACCGACGGTGAGCCACCAGAGCAGGGCGGCACCCATGAACGAGGCCAGGTCGGCGGTGAGGATGGTGCGGAAGGCCTTCTGGAAGCCCTTCTCGGTCGAGGCGCGGACGGACTTGCCCAGCTTCACCTCGTCCTTCAGGCGCTCGAAGTGCACCACGTAGGAGTCCACCGTGGTGCCCAGGGAGACCACGATGCCCACCACGCCGGAGAGTGACAGGGTGAGGCCCTGGGTGGCGGACAACCAGCAGACCACCCCGTACATGAGGGCGCTCCAGACGGCCAGGCCCAGCACCACCACCACCCCGAGGGCCCGGTAGTACAGGATCAGGTAGAGGGCGACGGCGATGAGGCCGATGAGGCCGGCCAGGATCCCGGCCTGGAGCGACTCCTCACCGAGGGTCGGCGACACCTGGCGCTCGGCGCTGCGGGTGAACTCGACGGGCAGGGCGCCGTAGCGCAGCACCAGGGCCAGGTCCTTGGCGTCGCCCTCGGCGAAGCCGCTCTGGCCGCCGCCGCTGATGACGAACTCCTTGTCGGCCAGGTTCTGGTCGTTCACGGCCGGAGCCGAGACGACCTCGTTGTCGAGCACGATGGCCAGCTGGCCGTTGCCGCCGGCCGAGGCGGGGCAGGTGGTGTCGCCCGCGAAGCAGGCGTTGAACAGGGCGTTGGCGTCGTCCTTGCTGCCGCCCTTGATGTTGACGCCGACCACCCAGTCCGACCCGGTGGAGCCGCCGAGCTGGGCCTGGGCCGAGCTGAGGGCGTCGCCCTCGAAGCCGATCGGGCCCATCTGCACGCAGGTGCGCTGCTCGCCCTCGGCCTCCTGGGTGGGCAGGGTGACGACGCCGGAGGCGTCGGCCGGCGCGCCCGCGTCGGCGTCGGCGGCCGGTGCGGTGGTGGTCGTGGCCCCGTCGGCCGGCGCCGTGGTGGTGGCCCCGTCGGCCGGCGCCGTGGTGGTGGAGCCGTCGGTCGGGACCGTGGTGGTGGAGCCGTCGGTGCCGTCCTGACGGCCGAGCACGGGGGCGGCGCTCTCGCCGTCGGTGATGCCGCCGACCGGCGGCACCGGCCGGGCCGGTGCCCCCTCGGACTCGCCGGTGGTCGGCGGGGCCGTGGTGGCCGGCGCGGTGGTGACCGGCGCGGTGGTGGCCGGCACCGTCGTCTCGCCGGGGACGGTGGTCTCCCCCGGCACGGTGGTGTCGGTGGGCGGGGCGGTCGGGTCGGCCGCACCGGCGGCGGCCTCGGCGCCCGCCGCGCACGGGTCCTCGCCGGCGTCGGCCGCGGCCTGGTCGTAGGGCAGGGCCGGGATCAGGACGGGTCGGAACTCGAGCTTCGCCGTCTGGCCCACGATCTGCTGGGCCTTCTCGCGGTCCTCCACGCCGGGCAGCTCGACCACCACGTTGTCGCCCTGGCGGGTGACCTCGGGCTCGGCCACGCCCAGCCCGTCGATGCGCTGGCGGATGATCGACATGGCCTGGTCGATGTTGTCGCTGGGCGGGTCGCCCTGGGCGGTGAGCACCACCGAGAACCCACCCTGGAGGTCGAGGCCCAGCTCCGGGGTGGCCTTGTTCACGGTCACGATGACCAGCGAGGTGACGGCCAGGCCGACCACCAGGCCCAGGGCGCCCAGGCCCCGGCCCCGGAGGCCCTGGAGGCGCCCGGCGCGGTCGAGGACCGAGAGGCCGGTGGCGACGACCAGCCCGATGCACAGGGCGAGGGTGACCCAGGTCCCGGTGGAGGCCTTGGAGTCGGCCGTGGCGATGGTGACGATCCGCGCGACCAGCAGCGCCACCGCGGCGGCCAGACCCAGGAGCGCCAGGGTGGGGCGACGGCGGGAGCTCACCGCGGGTCGGGGATGGGGGTTCGGAGGGCCACTCGTCGTCCAGTCACATCTGAGAAATGAGCCTGGAGGACCCTAGTGCTCCCGCCCCCGGCGACACCCAGCGCGCGCCGCGCCGACACCTCAGCCCCAGAGGGCGAGGACCTCGTGCCGCCAGGCGTCCAGGCGTCCGGCCCGGACGGCGTCGCGGGTGCGGTCGACGAAGCGGAGGAGCCAGGCCACGTTGTGCAGCGTGAGCAGGCGCATGGCCGTGAGCTCGCCGGTGGTCAGCAGGTGGCGCAGGTAGCCCCGCGACCAGCGGGCACACACCGGGCACGGGCAGGCCGGGTCGATCGGCCCGGGGTCGCGCGCGTGGCGGGCGTTGCGGAGGTTGAGCCGGCCTCCGTCGGTGAGCAGGGTCCCGTGGCGGGCCAGCCGGGACGGCAGGACGCAGTCGAACATGTCGATCCCGCAGGCCACCCCCTCGACCAGGCCGGCGGGGTCGCCCACGCCCATGAGGTAGCGCGGCCGGTCGGCCGGCAGGCCGGCCACCGCGGCGGCCAGGGCGGGGACCATCTCGGCGCGGGTCTCGCCCACCGACAGGCCGCCGATGGCGTAGCCGTCGAAGCCGACGTCGGTGGTCCAGCGGGCGCTGTCGGCCCGGAGGGCGGGGTCGGTGCCGCCCTGCACGATGCCCATCTGGGACTGCACCAGGCCCCGCTCGGCCCGCGCCTCGGCCCCCGCCAGGAAGGCGGCCCGGCCCCGCTCGGCCCAGCGGGCGGTGCGCTCCGCGGCCTGGCGCACGACCCGGTCCGGGGCCGGCAGGGCCGGGCAGATGTCGAGCACCATCTGCACGTCGGCCCCGATGTCGGCCTGCACCGCGGCCGCCCCCTCGGGACCGAGGTGGTGGCTGCTGCCGTCGTAGGTGGAGCGGAAGGTGGCGCCCTCCTCGTCGACCTTGGGCTCGAGGGAGAACACCTGGAACCCGCCCGAGTCGGTGAGCGACAGGCCGTCCCACCCGGTGAAGCCCCGCAGCCCACCCAGCTCGCGCACCACGTCGGCGCCGGGGCGGAGCATCAGGTGGTACGTGTTGGCCAGCACCACCGGTGGCGCCAGGGCGTCGAGGTCGTCGGCCCCCAGGCCCCGCACCGCACCCCGGGTGCCGACGGGCATGAAGGCCGGGACGGGGAACGTCCCCCGCGCGGTGGAGACCGTCCCCGCCCGGGCCGCCCCGTCGGTGGCCTCCACCTCGACCCGCAGCGGCGTCGGACCCGTCTCCGCCCCTCCCCCGCTCACGACCCCCACCCCTCGGACCTTGGACGCCTGTGCGCGCCAGGCAACGACAGCCGTCCAGGGTCCGTCGCGATCACGCGGCCCGGCCCCACCGGTGGTCCAGCAGGCAGCAGTCGCCGAAGGAGAGGAACCGGTACCCGTCGGCCAGGGCGTGGTCGTAGAGGGACCGCCAGCGGGGGCCCACGAAGGCGTCGACCAGCACCAGCAGCGACGAGCGGGGCACGTGGAAGTTGGTGAGCAGCCGGTCGACGACCCCGAAGCGGAAGTCACCGTGGATGTAGATGTCGGTCCGGCCCTCGGTCTCCCCGGTGGCGACGGCCGCCTCCAGGGCGCGCAGCGTGGTGGTGCCCACCGCCACGACCCGCCGCCCGTGGGCGCGGGCCCGGTGACAGGCGTCGAGCACGGCGGGGTCGACCCGGTAGGCCTCCTCGTGCATGCGGTGCGCCTCGACGGTGTCGGTGGCGACCGGTCGGAAGGTGCCCAGCCCCACCCGCAGCTCGATGGTCTCGACCCGCACCCCCCGCTCCCGCACGGCGTCGACGACCCGGTCGGTGAGGTGCAGCCCCGCGGTCGGGGCGGCCACCGACCCGGGCGTCCGGGCGTAGACCGTCTGGTAGCGCTCGGGGTCGTCGAGGGCGGTGCCGATGTAGGGCGGCAGCGGCACCTCGCCCACCGCCTCCAGGGCGGCCAGCTCGGCCTCGATGCCGCCGGAGGCCCGACCCGCCGGGCGCAGGCGCACCCGGCGGACGCCGTCGCCCGCGTCGCCCCCCACCTCGACCTCCAGGCCCTCGGCCGTCAGCGTCGTGCCCGGGGGCACCCGACGCCCGGGCCGCACCAGCGCCTGCCACGTCCCGGCCTGCTCCCGCTCGAGGAGCAGGACCTCGACGGCCCCGCCGGTGGCCTTGTGGGCCCGGACCCGGGCGGGCAGGACCCGGGTGTCGTTGACCACCAGCACGTCGCCGGGGTCGAGCAGGGACGGCAGGGCGCGGATGCCCTGGTCGCACGGGGTGCGGCGGGGGCCGCGGTCCACCAGCACCCGGGCACCGTCGCGCGGCTCGAGGGGCACCTGGGCGATGCGGTCGTCGGGGAGGTCGTAGGCGAAGGCCGCGACCGGGGTCCCCGACGTCGGGGCGCTCACGGGCCGACCGGGGCCGGGTCGCCGACCGCCGGGGGACCGGCGCCGCGCCCCGAGCGGGCGCACCCCGGCGTGCCCGCCGACGGGGTGGTCACGGCGCGGCGAGGGCCGCCAGGGCGGCACCGGCCAGCAGCCGAGCCCCGATCGCCAGGGCCCGCTCGTCGACGTCGAAGGCGCCGGAGTGGATGTCGACGGGGTCGGCCCCGGGGGTGGTCACGCCCAGGCGGGCGAAGGCGCCCGGCACACGTTCGAGGAACCAGGAGAAGTCCTCGCCCCCGCCGCTCTGGCGGGTGGGGACCACGCCGCCGGGGACGGCCACCGCCTCGGCCGCCCCGGCCAGGAGGCGGGTGGCCCACGGGTCGTTCTCGACCGGCGGGGCACCGGTGCGGTGGTCGAGCTCCCACGTGGCGCCCAGCGGCTCGGCGATCCCGGCCACCAGCCCCGGCAGGAGGCGGGCCGCGTCCTCCCAGCCGGCCCGTCCGCCGGCCCGCAGCGAGCCGCGGATGACGGCCTGGCTGGGGATCACGTTGGGGGCGTCGCCCGAGGAGATGGCGCCGAAGGTGAGGTTGACGCTGTCGCGCGGGTCGGTCATGCGGTCGAGGTCGCCCTGCAGCCCCACGACCATGCGGGCCGCGACGTGGACGAGGTCGACGGTGCGGTGGGGTCGGCCGGTGTGGCCCCCGGGGCCGGAGAGGCGGATCTCGACCATGTCCGCCGCGGAGGTGATGGGACCGGACGACACGCCGACCTGGCCCACGTCCAGCCGGGGGTCGCAGTGCAGGGCGAAGATGGCCCGGGCCCCGTCGACCAGGCCGGCCTCGGCCAGCGGCCTGGCACCGGAGGGGATGGTCTCCTCGGCCGGCTGGAACACGATGCGCACCCGCCCCTCCCCCGGGCGCAGCACCCGGGCGAGGGCCTGCGCCGCGCCCACGGCGGCGGCGGTGTGGGCGTCGTGGCCGCAGGCGTGGGCCACGCCCGGGACGGTGGAGCGGTAGGGCGCGTCCTTGACGTCGGTGAGGCGCAGGGCGTCCATGTCGGCCCGGAGGGCGACGAGGGGTTCGCCCTCGCCCACGTCGCAGATCAGGCCCGTCGGCGTCGGCGCCGCCTCCACCGCCAGCCCGGTGGCGGCCAGGTGGCGGCCCACCACCTCGGTGGTGCGGGCCTCCTCCCACGATGGCTCGGGGTGGGCGTGGAGGTCGCGCCGCAGGGCGACGAGGTCGGCCTCGACCTCGGCGACGGCCCGGGCGACCTCACGGGCGCGGTCGTCGGGGCCCGCCTGCGGAGCGGGTACGGCCGCGCTCATCGCCACGCCCGACGTCGGTCGGGGCACGGGAGGCCGGGGCGGGCCGGGGGACGCTCGGGCACGGATCTCACGAGGGTGAGGGGAGCACGCCGGGGCGGTCCGATGCCAGCTCGGCCACCAGCAGGTCGACCACCGGGCGCAGCCCGTCGGCGCCGCAGGCCCCCGGGGCCACCACCGCCCGCTGCCGCTCGTAGCTGGCGCCGCCGGCCACGATGCCCTCCACCCGGGCCAGCTCGTCGACGCAGCCCAGCCGCTCGGCGGCGGGGGCCAGCTCGGCCACGAGGGCCCGGACCGCGTCGCGGACGGGCACCAGGTCGCCCTGGTCGTCGACGATGAGCCGGGCGTCGAGGCCGTGGCGCCCGGCCCGCCACTTGTTCTGGCGCAGCACCCAGTCGTGCTGGCGGGGCAGGGGGCGGCCCTCGTCGAGGCAGGTGTCGAAGTGCGAGACCAGGCACTGGGCCAAGGCGGCGATGGCGCTGACCTCGCCCAGGGTGGGGATGCCGTCGCACATGCGCAGCTCGACGGTGCCGAAGTCGGGGTGGGGGCGGATGTCCCACCACACCTCGCGCACGGTGGAGATGGCGGCCGAGGAGACCAGCGTCTCCATCAGCTGCTCGAAGTCCTCCCAGCTCTCGATGGGCGAGGGCAGGCCGGCGGTGGGGAGGCCCTCGAACACCTTGCTGCGACACGATGCCAGGCCGGTGTCACGGCCCTCCCAGTAGGGGCTGGAGGCCGACAGCGCCAGCAGGTGCGGGATGTAGCCGGAGAGGGCGTTGGCGATGGCGATGGCCTTCTCCGGCGAGCGGATGCCGACGTGCACGTGCACGCCGAAGATCGCCAGGCGCCGGGCCATCCACTGCATCTCCTCGATGAGCTGGGCGTAGCGGGGGTTGGGGCTGACCTGCTGGTCCTGCCAGGCCGAGAAGGGGTGGGTGCCCGAGCAGAGCAGGTCGAGGCCCCGCCGGTCGGCCGCCGCGACCACCTCGTCGAGGGTGGCCTGGAGGTCGGCCCGGGCCTCGGCCACGGAGGTGCAGACCCCGGTGATGATCTCGATGGTGCACTCGAAGAGCTCGTGCTTGGCCTTGGGGTGCTCGCCCTCGGGGTGGCCGGCGCCGATCTCGCCCAGGATCGCGCTGGCCGCACTGGCCAGGGCCCGGGTCTCCCGGTCGACGAGCTCGAGCTCGACCTCGACGCCGAGGCTGGGCCCGGGCGAGCTGTTGAAGTCGATCTCCACGGGGCCTCCTCGCCGACGGTGGCGATCGTGCGAGCCTACGGCGGCCCGCCGCCCCCGCCGGGCGACCCGGCCGGGCCGGTGTGGCCGGGGGGTGCTCAGCCGAAGAGGCCCGGTGGAGGCTCGGCGTCGCCCGGGGCGGAGCGGGGGGCGGTGAGGCCGAGGTGGGCCCAGGCCGCCGGGGTGGCGACGCGGCCCCGCGGGCGTGCGCATGAGCAGCCCCTCCCGGATGAGGAAGGGCTCGTGGACGTCCTCGACGGTCTCGGTGGGCTCGGCCACGCTGATGGCGAGGGTCGACAGCCCGACGGGGCCACCGCCGAAGCGGCGGCACAGGGCGTCGAGCACGGCCCGGTCGGTCTTGTCCAGGCCCCGCTCGTCGACGGCGAAGACCTCCAGCCCGGCCTGGGCCGCGGCCAGGTCGACGGTGCCCGGTGCCCCGGACGTCGGCGTAGTCGCGCACCCGGCGCAGCAGGCGGTTGGCGATGCGGGGCGTGCCCCGGGCCCGCCGGGCGATCTCGCGGGCGCCGGCGGTGTCGATGTCGACCTCGAGGATCTCGGCCGCCCGCACCACGATGGCCTCGAGGTCCTCGGGCTCGTAGAAGTCGAGGCGGGCGACGAGGCCGAAGCGGTCGCGCAGCGGACCGGTGATCAGCCCGGTGCGGGTGGTGGCGCCGACGAGGGTGAAGCGGGGGACGTCGATGCGGATGGTGCGGGCGGCCGGGCCCTTGCCCAGCACGATGTCGACCACGAAGTCCTCCATGGCCGGGTACAGCACTTCCTCGACGGCACGCGACAGGCGGTGGATCTCGTCGATGAAGAGCACGTCGCCCTCGGCCAGCTGGCTGAGGATGGCGGCCAGGTCACCGGCCCGCTCCAGGGCCGGTCCCGAGGTCACGTGCAGGGCCACGTCGATCTCGGTGGCCACGATCCCGGCCAGGGTGGTGTTGTGGCAGACGAGGTCACCGACCGTGTAGCTCTCGTCCTCGGCGACCATGATGCAGCGGCACTCGACGAGACCGGCGTCGTCGATCAGGTCGATCGGGTCCGCCAGCAGGGACTCCTCGAAGCGGTCGCGACGGGGCGCCCAGTCCTGGAGCCGCTCGGCCTTGTCGCCGATGACCGGGATGGCCTCGGCGAACCGGGCGACGTCGTCCTGGCTCGTGATCGTCAACCGCCAAGAGGAGTGGGGGCCACCCTGGTAGCGGCCCCTCTTGCCCTTGACCCGGGACTGGATGCCGAGCCGGAGGAGGAGGTGCTGGACGTCGAGGAGGAGGTCGCGGTTGACGCTGTGGAACTCCACCACTGCGTCCCATCGGTCGCGCCCGCGCCGGCTGACGGTGCCGTCGCATGCGAAGTAGGCGGCCAGGAACTCGCTGACCACCCGACGATCGGACGAGAACACCACCGAGGGCACTCTCTTGTCGTGGGCGGTGTGACCCCGGAGGTCGAGCGCTTCGAGCCAGCTGGTCGCGCCCGAGAAGCGCACGTTCACGCTGTGGGCGCTGTTCGGCCGACGATGGTGGGGGAAGCCGAGCTCGTCGAGGCAGCGCTCGATGTCGACGATCGTCGCCAGGTCACCGTTGGTGATGTGGCAGTTGCCCTTGACCGCGCCGTCCCCGACGACGTAGCCCGCGAGCCGAGCCTCCTCGGCCGACAGCGCGGGCCGGCCCTCGGTCTGAGGGCGACCGACGTTGGCCAGGACATCACCGAGCCGGAGGTCGGCCGCCTTGGTCCAGCCGTAGGGCGTGAGGAAGGGGTGGTCGTGCGCAGCCACGACGGATCGGCCGGTCGAGGTGATGAGCTCGAGGCACGCCAGCTCGCCCTGGTCGTGGACTGCGAGGACCGATCGTGGCCGCCCACGGTGGGTGATGACCTGGTCGCCCACGACGATGTCGCCGATCCGCTTCCGGGAGCCGTCGGCCATCAGCACCAGCGTGTCGACGGCCACCGGCTTGCCCAGGCCGGGGGGGCCGGCGAAGAGGAGGTGGTCGGCGGCCTGGCCCCGGCGGCGGGCCGCCTCCAAGATGATGGCCAGGTGCTCCTTGAGCTCGGACTGGCCCACGAAGTCGGCCAACGTGCGGGGCCGCAGGCCGGCCTCGGCCGCCTCCTCCCCGCCCAGGGGCGCGGCGTCGAGGATGCCGTCGGCCCGGCCCGGCCCGTCGTCGGGCACCGGGCCGAGGTCGACCTCGTCCCTCACCGGTCGGTCCCCCGAGGCGGCGCCGCGCGTCGTCGGACCGGCCTCATCGGCGGGCCACCATGCGGCGGAGGGCCTCGCTGACCAGGGACGACACGTCGTCGCCCCCGGGCAGGTCGCGGGTGGCCTCGGCGATCTCGTCGGTGGCGTAGCCCAGGGCGGCGAGGGCGTCGCGGACGTCGGCCCGCACCGCCCCGGCCCCGTTCCCGTTGCTCGACGGCGTGCCGTCGGCCGCGGCCAGGGCCGCGCCGACGTCGCCGGCGGGGACCTCGAGGCGGCTCTTGAGCTCGACCAGCAGCCGGGCCGCGGTCTTCTTGCCGACCCCCGGGACCAGGCAGAGGGCGGACACGTCGTCGTCGGCCAGGACCCGGCGCAGGGCCATGGGCTCGTGGACCGACAAGATGGCCAGGGCCAGGGCCGGGCCCACCCCGTGGGCCGAGATCAGGGCCTCGAAGGCCACCCTCTCGTCGCGGCTGGCGAAGCCGTAGAGGACCTGGGCGTCCTCCCGGACGTGGTGGTGGGTCCAGACCCGGACCTCGGCGCCCACGTCGCCCAGGCGGGCGGAGGTGGCGGGCCCGGCCAGCACCCGGTAGCCGACGCCCCCCACCTCGACCAGCAGCTCCCCGTCGGGGGCCCGCTCGACGAGGGTGCCGCGCAGCGATCCGATCATCCCGGCCATGGTCGCGCTCCCGGGCTCACCCGCGGCCCACCGCGACCCGGCTCCGCATCGGGGCGTGGGCCAGGTGGCAGAGGGCCAGGGCGGCGGCATCGGCCGCGTCGGCGGGACGGGGGGCGGCGGCCAGGCCCAGGAGGGACTGCACCATGCGCGCCACCTGGTCCTTGTCGGCCCGTCCGTCGCCGGCCACGGCCTGCTTGACCTGGCTCGGCGTGTACTCCAGCACCTCGGCCCCGGCCCGGTGGGCCTCGGCCATGGCCAGGCCGCTGGCCTGGCCCACGGCCATGGCCGTGCGCACGTTGCTCTGGAAGAACACCCGCTCGACGGCCACCACCGCGGGCCGGGTCTCGGCCAGGAGGTCGGCCAGCTCGCGCTGGAGCTCGCCCAGGCGGGCCGGCAGGGGGTCCGAGGGGGCGGTGCGGATCACGCCGATGGCCCGGGCCCGGGTGGGCCGGCCGCGCCCGCCGGCCTCCAGGCAGGCGTAGCCGCACCGGGTGAGGCCGGGGTCGATGCCGAGGACGAACACAGGTTCGGAGCCTAGGCCAGCGCCGTCCCCCCGCCCGGGACCTCGGGTCCCGGGCGGTGCCCGCCCCCGTCCTGAGGCACCTGCGGAGCGCGGGGCGCAACGGGTGTGCCCCAGGAGGGCGGCGCGGCCAGGACCGACCGGCGCCGGGAGCAGCCCGGGCCTCCGCTCCCGCTCACGGCGGCCCCGGTCCGGCCGATGGAGGCGGGATGTCTGCACCAGCCGACCACCCCACCGCGGCCCCGGAGCCGGTCGTCGCCCTGTCCGGGGTCCACCGCCGCTTCGCCCGCGTCGAGGCCCTCCGGGGCCTGTCGCTCACCGTCGCCCCCGGCACCGTCACCGTGCTGCTCGGCCCCAACGGGGCGGGCAAGACCACCGCCATCCGGGTCATCACCGGCGCCCTGGGCATCCACGAGGGCTCGGTGCGGGTCTTCGGCCTCGACCCGGACGTGGGTCGCAACGGCGAGTCGGTCCGGCGCCGCTGCGGGATCGTCTCGGCCAAGCCCGCCCTCTACGACCGCCTCTCCGGCCTCGACAACCTCCGGTACGCGGCCGAGCTCTACGGCCTGGGCTGGGACGACGACACCCGCGAGCGGGTGATGGCGGCCGCCACCCGGTTCGGCATCCAGGCCAGCCTGTCCGACCAGGTGGGCGGCTACTCGACGGGCATGAAGACCCGCCTGGCCCTGTCCCGCTCGGTGCTGCACGAGCCCGACCTGCTGCTCTTCGACGAGCCCACGTCGGGCCTCGACCCCGAGTCGAGCCACGCCGTGCTCTCGATGATCAAGGACATGGCGGCCGACGGCACCACCGTCATCATGTGCACCCACCTGCTCATGGAGGCCGAGGGACTGGCCGAGCAGGTCGTGGTGATGGAGGGCGGCCTCGACATCGCCGCCGGCCGACCGGCCGAGCTGGTCCGGCGCTACTGGCCCGACGACGCCGTCCGCCTCGCGGCCGAGGACGCCGCCGCCCTCGACGCCGTGACCGAGCTCCCCGGCGTGCGCGGCGTCGACCCGGTGCCCGGCACCATCGGCGAGGTCGACGTCCGCCTCGACGACATGCGACGGGTCCCGGACCTGGTCATGGCGCTCACGACCCGGGGTGTCCGCCTCACCCGGGTCAGCCCCCACGACCGCTCCCTCGAGGAGCTCTACTTCGCCGTCCGGGCCCCGCACATCCGCACCGCCCCGTCCGACGGCGGGCTCATGCCCGAGGCCTCCGCCCACCGCGACGAGCCGGCCCCGGCGGCCCCCCTCCCCACGGCCGAGGAGGCCCCCGTCGCATGAGCGAGCGCAGCGAGAGGACCAGACGACACCGCTGTCTCCCCGCCGCCGACGCGAGCGCAGCGAGCACCGGCGGCGCTCCTCGGCACCGTCGACACCCCGACCACCGTGAGGAGTGCCGATGAGCTGGCACCGCGTCCGCATCGTCATCCGCACCGAGCTGCGCCAGCTGTCCCAGGCCCGGGACTTCTGGGGGCCCATGGTGATCCTCGGTGCCCTCTTCTTCGTCGTGGTCCCGACGATCCTGTTCCTCACCATCACCCAGATCGGCAACGTCGAGGCGGTGGACAACGTGTCCAAGGCCATCGACGTGCTCCCCGCCGGGGCCCAGCAGTCGATCCCCGACGTGGCCGCCTCGGGGCGCACCTCCTACGCCCTGGCCGTGTTCCTCCTGGCACCGGTGGCCATCGTCGTGCCCCTGACCATCTCGACCGCGGTGGGCGCCGCCAGCCTGGTGGGCGAGCGGGAGCGGGGCACCGGCGAGTTCCTGGCCCACTCCCCCGCCGACGCCCGGGAGATCTACCTGGGCAAGGTGATCGCCAGCATCGTGCCCGGCTACCTGACGACCTTCGTCGGCTTCGGTGCCTACTCGCTGATCGTCAACCTGCTGGTCGGCCCCGAGGTCGGCGGCTGGTTCTTCCCCACCCGGCAGTGGTGGGTCATGGTCCTCTGGGTCCTGCCCCCGTTCCTGGCCATCGCCCTGTCGATCGTGCTCCGGCTGTCGTCCCGGGTGAAGTCCACCGCTGCGGCCCAGCAGGCCTCGGGCCTGGTGACCCTGCCCCTCATCGGGATCGCCTACGGCCAGGCCACCGGATCACTGTTCGGCGCCGCCGGCCTGGGCTGGGTGATCGGCGGGGTGGCCTGGGTCATCGCCATCGCGTCCCTCGCCCGGGGCATGGCCATGACCAAGCGCTCCCGCCTCCTCGGCGTCGTCGACGGCATCTGACCCGCCCGAGCCGGCCCACCCCCGAGGTGGTGTCGGTCCTGGTCGTCAGAGCGACCACGATCGACACCGGTTCGGGGCCGCGCTCCCCGACGCCCGGGGCCGGCGCGTCAGGTGGAGCGGGCGACGGCGGCGGCGATGTCGTCGGGGGGCTGGAAGGTGAGCCCGGCGACGGCCCGGTGGATCCAGCCGATGGTGCCGGCGCCGTCGACCACGAACACCGAGCGCCGGTAGAACCCGAGGGGCCCGACGATGCCGTAGGCGTGGCCCACCGCCTTGTCCTCGTCGGCCAGCAGGGGGAAGGCGAAGCCGCCGTGGGCGGCGGCGAAGTCCCGGTGGCTGTCGACCGACTGGGGGCTGAGGGCCAGCACCAGGGCGCCGACGTCGGCGAAGGCCTCGATCTCGTCGGTGTAGGTGACCAGCTGCCGGGTGCAGACCGGTGTGCCGTCGCCCGGGTAGAAGACGAGCACGGCGGGCTGGCCCCGCAGGTCCGACAGCGTCCAGGACCCCACCCGGTCGCCCTCGACGCCGGGCAGGGTGAAGTCTGGTGCGGCGTCGCCGACCCTCAACCCCACGACGACCGGCCCTGGCAGGTCACGACCACGACGACCGGTTCGGTGCGGGTCGTGCTGCGGATGGGGACGCGGTCCCCGGCCCGGGGATCGGGCCCGGGGTCAGCCGGCATCGAGGGTGGCGAACACGTCGTCGGAGATGTCGAAGTTGGCGTGCACGTCCTGCACGTCGTCGCTGTCCTCCAGGGCGTCGATGAGCGACAGCACCGACTTCGCGGCGGCGGCGTCGTCGAGGGGGACGAGGTTGGCCGCGATCATGGCCGTGTCCGACGACCGGACCGGGAACCCCGCGTCCTCCAGGGCCCGGCGCACGTCTTCGACATCGGTCGGCGCGCAGGTGACCCGCCACACCACCTCGTCGTCGGCCAGGTCCTCGGCGCCGGCGTCGAGGGCGGCCATCATGAGGTCGTCCTCGTCGGCCGCCCGGTCGACGATCACGTGCCCTTGCGCTCGAACTGCCAGGCCACCGCGCCCGGCTCGGCCAGGGACCCGCCGGCCCGACTGAAGATCGTGCGCACCTCCGAGCCCGAGCGGTTGCGGTTGTCGGTGAGGACGTCGATGAGCACGGCCACGCCGTGGGGGGCGTAGCCCTCGTAGGTGATCTGCTCGTAGACGACGCCGTCGAGGTCGCCGGTGGCCCGCTTGACGGCCCGCTCGATGGTGTCGAGCGGCACCGACGCGTCGCGGGCCTTCTGGTACATGGTCCGCAGCGTGGGGTTGGCGTCGAGGTCGGCACCGCCCTGGCGGGCCGCCACCTCGACCTGGCGGATGAGCTTGGCGAAGAGCTTGCCCCGCTTGGCGTCGGCGGCGCCCTTCTTGTGCTTGATCGTGGCCCACTTGGAATGGCCGGACATCAGTTCTCCTCGAAGGTGGACAGGAAGAGGCGGTGGAGGCGCAGGTCGTCGGTGAGCTCCGGGTGGAACGATGCCACGACCGTCGATCCCTGGCGGGCCAGGACGGGGCGGTCGCCCACGGTGGCCAGCACCTCGACGGCGGCCCCGGCGGCCTCCACGACCGGGGCCCGGATGAAGACGGCGTGGAAGGGGCCGCCCTCGACCGCGGCGCCGCCCCAGGTGAGGTCGAGGTCGGCCTCGAAGGAGTTCACCTGGCGGCCGAAGGCGTTGCGGCGCACGGTGACGTCGATCGTGGCCAGGCTCTCCTGGTCGGCCCGGCCGTCGAGCACCTCGGTGGCCAGGAGGATCATCCCCGCGCAGGTGCCGAGGGCGGGCATGCCGCCGGCCAGGCGCTCGGCCAGCGGGGCCCGCAGCCCGCTGCTGTCGAGCAGCTTGGACATGGTGGTGGACTCGCCGCCGGGCAGCACCAGTCCGTCGACGTCGGCCAGCGCGGCGGCGCTGCGCACCTCCACGGGTTCGGCGCCGAGGGCGCGCAGCGCGGCAGCGTGGCGGGCGACCTCGCCCTGGAGGGCGAGGATGCCGACCTTCAGGCCCGGGGTGGGCGTGGGGGCCGGGACGGCGCCCGCCATCCCGGGGGCTCCGGCTCGGGGCGTCCGGGGACGGGGCTCACCAGCCCCGCTCGGCGAAGGTGGTCTCCAGGCCGGCGACCTCGAGGCCCGGCATGGCGGTGCCGAGGCCACGGGACACCTTGGCCAGCATCTCGGGGTCGCGGAAGTGGGTGGTGGCCTCGACGATGGCCTTGGCCCGGCGGGCCGGGTCGTCGCTCTTGAAGATGCCCGAGCCCACGAAGGTGGCCTCGGCCCCGAGCTGCATGGTGAGGGCGGCGTCGGCCGGGGTGGCGATGCCGCCGGCGCAGAACAGCGGGACGGGCAGGCGACCGGTGCTGGCCACCTCCTGCACCAGCGGCAGCGGGGCGGCCAGGCGCTTGGCCCAGTCGAACTGCTCGGCCGGGTCGGCCTGGGTGAGGCGGCGGACATCGCCCAGGATGGCGCGCAGGTGGCGCACGGCCTCGACGATGTTGCCGGTGCCGGCCTCGCCCTTCGAGCGGATCATGCAGGCACCCTCGGAGATGCGGCGCAGGGCCTCGCCCAGGTTGGTGGCGCCGCAGACGAAGGGGACGGTGAAGGCCCACTTGTCGATGTGGTGGGCCTCGTCGGCCGGGGTGAGGACCTCGGACTCGTCGACGAAGTCGACGCCCAGGGCCTCGAGGATCTGGGCCTCGACGAAGTGGCCGATGCGGGCCTTGGCCATGACCGGGATGGTGGTGACGGCCTTGATGCCCTCGATCATCTCGGGGTCGCTCATGCGGGCCACGCCGCCGTCGCGCCGGATGTCCGACGGCACCCGCTCGAGGGCCATGACGGCCACCGCGCCGGCGTCCTCGGCGATGCGGGCCTGGTCGGGGTCGACCACGTCCATGATCACGCCGCCCCGCAGCATCTCGGCCAGACCGCGCTTCACCCGGAAGGTGCCTGTCTCGGGCGGCGGGCCGGCGGGGGTCGAGGTGTCGGACATGGCCCTCAGTGTACGGCCCGCCGCCCGGACCCCCGAAGCGGGATCCGCGCTCAGGCGGGCGTGCCGCTGAGCTCGCGCCGGGCGGCCAGCACCGTCTCCCGGGTGGGCACCCGGAGCAGGATCCAGCCGATGCCCACGGCACCGGCGCCCAGCACGACGGCGCGGGGTGTCCAGGTCGAGAAGCCGAGCGCGGCGCTGAGCGAGCAGGCCACGACGATCATGGTGATGGCGACCACCTTGGCCCGTCGGGGCATGCCCAGGCCGTCGCGGTGGTCGCGCACCATGCGCCCCACCCCGGGCAGGCCCAGCACCCACCGCTCGAACCGGGGGCTGGAGCGGGAGAAGGCCCACGCCGCGACCACGAAGAACACGGTGGTGGGCAGGCCCGGGACGACCACGCCCACCCCGCCGATGCCGACCGCGACGAAGCCGAGGACGACGTAGGCGGCCCGGACGGATCGGTGCCGGGAGACCTGGGAGGGCTCGGCCGGCGCGGTCACGGTCAGGTGAGCAGCTCGATGAGGTCGCCGACCACGAGCACCACCAGCAGGCAGATCACCGTGGTCCCGATGGCCGTGTAGGCCCAGCGCCAGCGGTGGTCGGCCCGCCAGAAGCGGCGGATGCTCTTGACGTTGAACACGATGGCGACCGAGCCGAGGGGCACCCCGATCCAGGGACCCACCCCGGCGGCGATGCCCAGCACCGGGGCCAGGAAGGGGATCACCAGGTAGGTGAGGGTGCAGCGGGTGGCCGAGACGAGGATCGAGCGGCTGAAGGCGCTGCGCAGCTCGTCCTCGCGGAGCCGGGGCTGCTCGACCGAGATCCGCAGCAGGCGCCGCATGAAGCGGTCGGCCGCCGGGCGACGGGCGGGCTCGACGTGGGTGCGGGCGCGGGCCTCGGTGGCCGGGACGGCGGTCGTCACCCGCACATTCTCCCCGTCGCCCGGGGTCGCGGCCAATCGCGGTGACCGGGCCTCGCTCACCGGACCACCGCGGCCACGCCGGGCCGGACCATCTCGATCCAGGTGCGACCGGCCGACAGCGTGACCGGGGCGCCGCCCTCGTCGACGAAGGCCAGCGGGGCATCGACCGAGGCGCGCTGCCAGCGCCCGCGGACGAGCTTGCCGTCGGTCAGGACCCACGCCTCGCCGCCGCCGATGGACACGGCCTCGGGTGACCGGGTGTCGACCGGGCTCTCGACGTAGTCGGTGATCATCACGACAACGTTCCGGGGCCCCACCGCGTAGCCGGAGCCGTCGAGGTGGACCGAGCCCCGCTGCTGGCGCAGCCAGCGCCCCTCCTCGGGCAGCCACCGCCACGAGGCGGGCGCCCCGGCGATGCCGCCGAAGCCGAGGGCGACGCCGGCGACGGGCTCGCCCACCGGGGAGCCCTGGCCGCGGGGGCGGAAGGTCGCCAGCGGCGGCGGCACGGTGGCGGCGCCGGTCCGGGCCCAGATCTCCCAGGGCCGGAGGTACAGGTTGTGGGGCGCCCGGCGGGACCCGTCGCGGGCGTAGGCCGGCGCCCACTCGCCGCCTCGGTCCTCGAGCGAGGGCGAGTCGGCGACGGCCCGGAGGACGCCCGGGTTGCCGCCGGAGTAGGCGAACAGGGGCCGCCCCAGGATGGGCAGGAGGTGGACGTCGGTGGTGCGGGCCGAGCGCACCGGGCCCACCTCGGGGGCGTCGGTGGAGTGGAGCACGGCGACGAAGCGGGTGATGCCGCCCTCGACCACCTCCTCCACCACCAGGTCGGCGTAGGCCAGCCCGGTCTGGGGTCGCGCCGTCTCCCCGGCGATGTCGAGGTTGTCGATCTTCACCGCCAGGGCCGCCCGCCCGAGCACCGCCGGGTCGGGCACCGGCAGGCCGGTGAGCGGGGCCGCCGAGCCGTTGTCGGGGGTGTCCTCGGGCAGGAAGCGGAGGCCCTCCTGGGGCGGGGGCGGCAGCGTCGGCGGGGGTGCGGTCGTGGGCGCGGCGGTGGCGGGTGGCGCCGTCGTGCCCGCGGCCTCGACGTCCTCGTCGGGAGCGGTCGTGGCCGCGTCGACCGAGGTGGTGCTCGGGCCCGCGGTGGTGGTCCGCTCCGGGTCGTCGCCCGAGGCCACGACCACGGCGGTGATCACCAGCGCGCCGGCCACGACCGAGGACACCAGCCGTCCGGTCCACGTCCCCGTGGCCGCGTGCCAGGTCCGGCCCACGGAGGGGACCCGCACCGCTCAGAGCTCCTGGAGCGTCGCGATGCGGTCGTCGAGGGGCACGTGGTCGTCGAAGCGGCCGTCCTGGCCGTCGCGGGGACCGTCGGAGCCCGAGCGGGGGGCGGCGAGCCACAGGTGGGCCGTCGACCACGACGACGAGGCCACGAAGGTGGAGCCGTCACGCAGCTTGGACAGCGCCGAGGCCAGGCCCGGGGGGTAGCGCGTCATCTCCACCGCGGCCAGGTCGGCCACCGGCTCCCGGCCCCGACCCATGGTGCGGTGGAGCAGGCGGGCGGTGGCGGGCATGGTGACGGCGAGGGTGTCGACGAGCACGTCCTCCCGCTTGATGTGGCTGAGCTCGTGGGCCAGCACGGCCTCCAGCTCGACCCGGGTGAGGGTGTCGAGCAGCCCGCGGGTGACGGCGAGGGCGGTGTGGTCGACCGACCGGCCCACCGACAGGGCGTTGGGGGCGGCGTCCTCGATGACGTACAGGGCCGGCTTCTCCACGCCGTTGGCGGCGCACAGCCCCTCGACCAGGTTGTGGAGGCGGGGCTCGGCCTCCTCCGACACCGGGTGGGCGGCGCTGCGCCGGAGGGCGGCGGGCTCGGCCGCCCACCAGCACCCGGCGGTGACGGCGGCGCCGATCACCACGGCCACCAGCACGCCGACCAGCCCGAGCCCGACCGCGAGGGCGACGAGGGCCAGCGGCACCGCGGCCAGGAGGAACCCCGCCCCCAGCAGCACCGTGCGGTGCCGTCGGTTGGCGGCGACGATGTCGTCCACGGGGCTCAGAACGCCACCGAGACAGGGCCGCGGGCGTCGCCCTCGGCCTGGAAGTACTCCCGCTCGCGGAAGCCGGCGGCGCGGGCCATGAACACCGCGGGGAACGTCTCGATCTTGGTGTTGTAGGTGTTCACGACGTCGTTGTAGTACTGCCGGGCGTAGGCGACGCGGTCCTCGCTGGTCGTCAGCTCGGACTGGAGGGCGAGGAAGCTCTGGTTGGCCTTGAGGTCGGGGTAGGCCTCGCTGAGGGCGAACACGTTGGCCAGCGCGCCCGACACCTCCTTCTCGGCCTGGGCCTGCGCCGCCGGGGTCTCGGCCGCCACCGCCCGGTTGCGGGCGGCGATGACCTTCTCCAGCGTCTCGCTCTCGTGGGCGGCGTAGCCCTTCACGGTGGCCACCAGGTTGGGGATCAGGTCGTGGCGCCGGTTGAGCTGGACCTCGATCTGGGCCCAGGCCGACTCGACCCGGTTCTTGACCTTGACCAGGCCGTTGTAGGTGGCGATGAACCAGCCCACGACGCCGAGCACGAGGACCAGGACGACGATGAGGATGATGATGCCCACGGGTCCTCCTGGGGCGGCGCGCGGGGTGGGCGCCGGGACGGCGACGCGAGCCTAGACGTCACCCGCCCGTGCGAGGGGTCCCGGCCGGGGAGGGCGGCGGCGCTGTGCTCAGCCGGCCACCCGGGCGTAGAGCTCCAGGTAGCGCTGGGCCAAGCGGTCCATGGAGAACTCCTCGGCCCGCTCCCGTCCCGAGACGACCAGCGCCCGGCCACGGTCCTGGTCGAGCAGGACCGAGCCCAGGGCCGCGGCCAGGGCGTCGGCGTCTCCTGGCGGGGTGAGGAGGGCGTCGGTGCCGGGCCGGGCCACCCGCCGGTAGCCGGGCAGGTCGCTGGCCACGATGGGCGTGCCCGCGGCCATGGCCTCCAGCAGCACCACGCCGAAGGACTCCCCCCGCAGCGAGGGGGCGCAGTAGACCGACGCCCCCCGCATCCGCGATGCCTTCTCGGCGTCGGAGATGCGCCCCAGCCACTCGATCCGGGGGTCGCCCGACGTGCGGCGCATGAGGGCCTCGGTGTCGGGTCCGTCGCCCGCGACCCAGAGGTGGACGTCGCGGGGCAGGTCGGTCATGGCCGTGAGCAGGACCTCGAGGCCCTTGCGCTCCTCGTGGCGGCCGAGGAAGAAGATCGTCGGCCGCCCCCCTGTGGGGGTGGGCTCGGCCTCGGCGAAGGCGGGGATCTCGATGCCGTTGAACACCCGCTCGTAGGTGCCGCGGAGGTGGGCCGCGGCCAGCTCCTCGGCGTCGGCCGACACCGCGCAGCGCAGGTCGAGGCGCCCGCCAGCCAGCGCACCAGGGGCCCGAGGGCCGTGTACGCCCCCGAGACCCCGGCCGCGTGGAACGTCCCGACGAGGGGCGCCGGCTTCACCACGCAGGTGGTGATGCACACCCCGGGCCCGAGGGGCTCGTGGAGGTTGATGACGTCGAAGTCCTCGTCGTTGGCGGCCCGGATCACCCGCAGCTGGGCGGGGAGGTCGGGGGCGACGGGGGCGAAGGACCCGTTGGCGGCGGTCGGCATGGAGTTGCCCAGCGGGGTCACCCACGCGTCGGGCGGGGGCCCGTCGCAGGGGGCCATGACCCGGGTCGGGTGCCCCGCCGCCCGCAGGGCGCGGGCCAGCCCCAGCACCTGGGCCTGGACGCCGCCCGGCACGGTCAGGCTGTAGGGGCACACCAGTCCGATCCGCACGGCCCGGAGGTTAGGAGGTGAGCCTCCCCGGCCCCCGATGTGCCCCCGGCGCGCCGTCGTGTCTCCCGAAGTGGTGCGCGACCTCGTCGCCCTGGCCATCGATCCGCGCACCACTTCGGGGCAGGAGGGGTGTCCGAGCGGGCGGCCCCCCCGCCGAGGGCATCGGCTCCCTACTCTCGGGCCGATGGCCGACCACGAGGACCGCACCCGGGAGCTGGCCCGGACGCTCGCCCCGCCGGTGGCCGTCGCCCTGGTCGACGACGCCGTGGAGGTCACCGACCTCCGGCGCCTGTCGGGCGGGGCCTCACGGGAGACGTGGTCGTTCCGGGCCGTGGGGCCCTGCGGCCGGCGAGCGCGCCCTGATCCTCCAGCGCCTGCGCCCCGGCGGGGTGGGCACGGGGCCCTCGATGGCGGTGGAGGACCGCCTCCTCGACGCGGCCGACGCGGCCGGGGTGCCCGTCGCGCCCGTGGTGGTCGACGCCGCCGCGGCCGAGGCGGCGGGCCTGGGTGCGGCCCGGGTCAGCGCCCACGTCGAGGGCGAGGCCCTCGGTCCCCGGATCGTGCGGGCCGAGCGCACCGAGGAGGGACGGCGGAGCCTGGCCCACCGGATGGGCGCGGCCCTGGCCGGGATCCACGCCATCGACCCCGAGGTGGTGGCCGACCTCGACGTGGTGGACCCCCTGGGCCGGGTGCGCGACGGGCTCGACCTGCTGGGCGAGCAGCGCCCCGCCCTCGAGCTGGGCCTCCGCCGCCTCGAGGCCACCCGCCCCGAGACGGGGGCCCCCGGCGTGGTGCACGGCGACTTCCGCGTCGGCAACCTGCTCGTCGACGGCGACGACCTCACCGCCGTCCTCGACTGGGAGCTGGCCCACCGGGGCGACCCGGCCGAGGACCTGGGCTGGCTGTGCGGCCGGGCGTGGCGCTTCGGCGGCGACCGCGAGGTGGGTGGCGTGGCCGACCTCGACGACCTGCTGGCCGGCTACGTCGAGGCCGGGGGCCGACCCACCTCGCCCGAGGTCGTCCGCTGGTGGACGGCGGCCGGCACCCTGCTGTGGGGCCTGATCTGCGCGGTCCAGGCCCGTCGCCACCTCGACGGCCACGTCCGGTCCGTGGAGCTGGCCACCATCGGCCGCCGGGTCTGCGAGGCCGAGTACGACCTGCTCGACCTGGTGCTCGACCCTCTTCCCCCGACCACCCCGGTCCCGGCCGAGGCGGGCGCGGCCTCGCCGGGCGCGGACCTGCACGGGCGACCGACGGCGGCCGAGCTGGTCGACGCCGTCCGGGGCCACCTGGCCGACGACCTGGGCCCGACCCTGGAGGGCTCGGCCCGGTTCCACACCCGGGTCGCGACCCACGCCCTGGAGGTGGTGGAGCGCGAGCTGCGCCTCGGCCCGGCCCAGGCCCGGGCCCACGCCGAGCGCCTCGCCACCCTCGGCGTGGACGACGAGGCCGAGCTGGCCACCCGCATCCGGACCGGCGACCTCGACGGCCGCCCCGACGTCGACGCCGTCGTGCGGGCCACCGTCGTCGACCGCCTCCGCGTCGCCCACCCCGACTGGCTCCACGACCCGGACCGCTGAGCGGGCCCGACGCCCCACGATCGAGGCCTCGGGACCCCCGCCGGACCGCTTCTCGGGACCGATGACGCCCGGACCGGCCAACTCCCTACCAAGAAGCGACCGGGCTCTGATCCCCCCGTTCTCGGTACCGATGACATCCAGAACCGGCCACTCCCGTACCAAGAAGCGACCGCGCTCCGATCCCCCGTTCTCGGTACCGATGACATCCGGAACCGGCGACTTCCGTACCAACAAGCGACCGGGCTCTGATCCCCGACCGTTCTCGGTCCTCACGGCGCCGAGGATCGGCCCCCTCCGTGCCCAGGGCCGACTCCGCCCGTCGGCGTGGGACCTCAGGCGGCGCGGACCCTCCGCACCGGCCCGGCGGGCGGTCAGGTGTCGGTCGCACCACCCGGTGCCGAGCGACGAGCCTGCCACCGGGCCATGTAGGCCTCGCCCGCCTCCGGCAGCCGGGGTCGCGGTGGGCCCGCTTCATGCGGTCGACGTCGCCGGCGCCGTCGGAGGTGGGCGCCACCGCCTCGGCCAGCCGCTCGATCTCGGCCGTCACCTCGTGGAGGACGAGGTTCGGGCTGGCCAGCAGTGCGGCCACGAGGTCGTCGACCGCCGCGTCGAGGGCCTCGGCCGCGACAGCACGGGTCACCAGACCGACCGCGGCGGCCGACGCCCCGTCGAGCTCGGCCGCGGCCAGCACCAGCTCCTTGGCCCGCATGGGGCCGAGGGCCCGCACCAGGCGCGGCAGCGTCGCCCACGGGATGGGCATGCCCATGTGGGACTCGGGCAGGGCGAGGCGGGCGTCGAGGGCGGCCACGGCCAGGTCGCAGCTGAGGGTCAGCACCACTCCCCCGCCCCGCGCCGCCCCCTGCACCCGGGCCACGGTCACGGCACGCATGGACCCGATGGCGTTCATGGCCACCCGACCGAGGTCGAGGGCGGCGTCGGCCCCGCCGGGAGGTGGCGGGCCGGGGTCGCGCACGTCGAAGCCGCCGCAGAACGACGGTCCCGCGCCGGCCACGACGACCACGCCCACGTCGGGCCGGGCGTCGAACCAGGCCGCCGCGTCGACCAGGGCCTGCAGCTGGGGGTAGCCGAGGGCGTTGCGCCGCTCGGGCCGGCACAGGGTCAGGCGGCCGACCCGGCCGTCGGCCTCGACCCGCACCCCGGGGAGGTCCGGTGCGGCCATCAGCCGGCGAAGGACCAGGTGCCGCCGTCGCGGTAGGTCTTCAGCAGGCGGCGGGCCACGGACTGGACGTGGACCTCGTCGGGCCCGTCGTAGATCCGGGCGAAGCGGGCGGCCCGGTACATGTGGCTGAGCGGCGTGTCGTCGGTGAGCCCGGCGGCGCCGTGGGCCTGCACGGCCCGGTCGATCACGTCGTGGAGCATCGCCGCCCCCACCACCTTGACGGCGCCGATCTCGACCCGGGCGTCGCCACCCCGGTCGACGGCCTCGGCGGCGTGGAGGGTGAGCAGCCGGCAGGCCTGGATCTGGGCGTAGCTGTCGAAGACGTGCTGCTGCATGAGCTGCTTCTCGGCCAGCGGGCCGCCGAAGGCCTCCCGGTGGACCAGGCGGTCGCACAGCAGGTCGAAGGCCCGCTGGGCCTGGCCCAGCCAGCGCATGCAGTGGAAGATGCGGCCCGGGCCGAGGCGCTCCTGGGCGATCACGAAGCCCCGTCCCCGCTCCCCCAGCAGGTTGTCGGCCGGCACCCGGACGTCGTGGTAGGCGACCTCGCAGTGGCCGCCCCGGATGCCGAGCACCGGTGTCTCCCGGACGATCTCGTAGCCCGGCGTGTCGGTCGGGACGATGACCATGCTGAAGGCCCGGTGGTCGGGCGCATCGGGCTCGGTCCGGCACATGACCGTCGTGTAGGCGGCCCGGTTGGCGCCGGTGGTGAACCACTTCCGCCCCCGGATCACCCACTCGTCGCCGTCGAGGGTCGCCGTGGTCTGCAGCTGGGTCGGGTCCGACGACGCCACCTCGGGCTCGGTCATGGCGAAGCTGGGGGAGATCTCGGCCGCCACCAACGGCGCCAGCCACCGCTCCCTCTGGGCCGGGCTGGCGTGGGCGTGGAGCATGAGCGAGTCCTGGAGCGTGTAGGTCCCGAGCGCGATCTGGCCGTGCTCGCTGCGGCCCTGGACCTCGTTGACGTACACGTAGTCGAGGAACGGCATGCCGCCGCCGCCCAGCTCGGTGGGGTGGCCGAGGGCCCAGAGCCCCTCCGCCTTGGCCTCGGCCTGCAGCTCGCGGATGCGGGCCAGGGCCTCGTCGCCCCCGGCGTGGAGGACGGGCTCGGACGGCTCGACCCGCTCCACCATGAAGGCCATGACGGCGTCGCGGGTGGGTCGGACGTGGTCGGGGACCTCGAAGCCGGACACGAGCTGCCTCCTGGGGCCGGGACGGGGGGTCGGCCCGGCGAGGGTAGGACGACGCCCGTCCACCCGCTGCCCGACGGGCGGCGAGGTCAGACGGTGACGGTGGCGCCGGCCGCGGGGCGGCGGGGGCCGCGGCGCCCGGAGGTGGACAGGCGTGCCTGGCACGCTCTGTCCGACCGGTCCACCGGTGTGGTCGACCGGCCGCAGGCGGGAGCGATGTCCGGCGTACCCTCGTCCCGTGGAGATCGTCGACCACCGCCTCGTCGGAGCGCTGCACGTGGGCCTGGTCGACCGACGCCACGCCGCAGCCGAGCTGGTCGACGGCGAGGAGGGGGCGGGCGACGCCTTCCAGACCTCGTCCATCGAGGCCCTCCTCGACGGGGCCTACGAGGGCGACCTGACCGTCGGCGAGCTGCTCGACCACGGCGACCTCGGCATCGGGACCGTCGACCACCTCGACGGCGAGCTGGTCGTCCTCGACGGCGAGGCGTGGGTGGTCGGCGCCTCGGGCGCGGTGCGGGCGGTCACCCCCGACGAGGGCACGCCCTTCGCGGTGGTGTGCCGGTTCACGCCCGGACCGGCCGTCGACCTCGGCCCCACCGCCGACCTGGCGGCCCTGGGCGGCGCCATCGAGGAGGCGGCGCCGGAGGGGGCCACGGTGCTCGCCGTCCGCGTCGACGGGGCGGTGGCCCGGGCCCGGGTCCGCAGCGTGACCCGCCAGGAGCCGCCCTACCCGCCCCTGACCGAGGTCGTCACCCACCAGCGGGAGTGGGAGCTGGCCGACGTCGTCGGCACCGTGGTCGGGTTCCGGTTCCCCGACGGCACCGACGGCCTCGAGGTCCCGGGCTGGCACCTCCACCTGCTGACCGAGGACCGCACGTCCGGCGGCCACGTCATGGAGCTCGCCCTCGCCGAGGGCACCCTGCGGGTGGAGGCGACCGACGCCCTCCACGTCGAGGTCCCCGACCACGTCGACGCCGCCCTCCACGCCCGCGGCCGTGACCGCCGAGCCGAGATCGACGCCGTCGAGGGTCGTCACCCCCCGCAGTAGCGCCCCAGCCCCTCGAACCGGTGTCGGTTCTGGTCGCCAGGACCACCAGGACCCACACCACTTCGGCCAGCCCCTCGAACCGGTGTCGGATCTGGTCGCCAGGACCACCAGGACCCACACCACTTCGGCCTGGGGGGGCAGACCCGGGCGGGGGTCAGGCGGGTGGGGTGGGACCGAGGCCGGCGGCGGCGAGGGCCTCGTGGTCCGAGGGCCAGTTGGGCTGGAGGAGGTGCCACTGGTCCGGGGCCCGGCGGATGAGGCCCTCGAGGGCGTGGGCCAGGTCCTGGGTCACGCGGGCGACGTCGGCCCGCAGCGACCCGGTGCGCTCGGTGGCGAGGGGGGCCAGGGCCTGGCCCAGGTGGCCGCCGTCGATGTCGAAGGTGACGGTGGCAGGGATGAGCGGTGCGCCGGTGCGCAGGGCGAGGGTGGCCGGCCCGCCGGGCAGGGTCGTCTCCTCCCCGAGGAACGAGACGGGGATGCCACCGCCGCCCAGGTCGCGGTCGCAGAGCAGGGCGAGCACGCGGTTCTGCTTCAGGGCCTTGCTGCAGGCCGCGCCGGCGTGGGGCCCGAGGGTGATGACCTCCATGCCCAGCGCCTCGCGCAGCCCGACGAACCACTCGGCCAGCTCGGGAGGCGCGATGGGCTCGACGACCACGCTGACCTCCATGCCCCGCACCTCGGTGAGCCAGAACGCGGCCCACTCCCAGGCGCCCAGGTGGGGCAGGGCCAGGACCGCGCCCCTCCCGGCCTCGATGCCGGCCTCGACGTGCTCGAGGCCGATGACGGCCATCCGCTCGTCGAGCTCGGCCGCGCTCGTGCCGGGGAGGCGGAACGACTCGAGCCAGTAGTGGGCGTAGGACCCGAAGGTGGCGTCGACCGCTCGGCGCAGGTCGTCGCCGTCGAGGTCGGGCCCGTGGACGCGGCGCAGGTTCCGCTCGACGACGAGCCGGCGCGACGCCAGGGCCCGGGCCGCGACCCGTCCGGCGAGCGACGCGACGGGGGGCACGGCGCGGTCGGGCAGGGCCCGCGCCACGGCGGAGCCGGCGCGGTACGCGAGGTAGGTGCGGTCGGGCAGGGGCAACGCGGGTGGGATCAGCCGGCGTCGGGCCGGCGGCGCGAGGCGCTGCGGTCCCGGCCGACGAAGCGCTCCCGGGCGGTGGCCCGGCCCTGGGCCCGACGGGCGGCGGTGCGGCTCATCCGGCTGCGGCGACGGGCCTGGAGGCGCACGGCCGCCGGGCTCGGGGGCACGGTGGCGCTGGCCTGCTTCCAGACCTTCACGAAGCGCTGGCCGGCGGTGAAGACCGTGGCGGCCAGCATCACCCAGAGCAGGAAGATCATGGCCGGCTGGAAGAGCAGGGCGAGGCCGATGAGCACGAGGCGCTCGGCCCGCTCCATGACCCCGCCCTTGGCGTCGTAGCCCAGGGACTCGGCCTTGGCCCGCTCGTAGGAGATGATCAGCGAGGCGGCCAGGACGGCCAGCGGGAGCACGGCGATGCGGCCCGGGTTGGTGGTCGAGAGGTACCAGGCCATGCCGCCGAGCAGGAAGGCGTCGGACACGCGGTCCATGACCGAGTCGAAGAAGGCGCCCCTGGGCGACGCGGTGCCCGAGGCCTTGGCCACGGCTCCGTCGAGCACGTCGGGGACGGCGCAGAGGACGAGCAGGAGCAGGCCGAGGCGCAGGGCGCCGTTGGCGATGGCGAGCGAGGCGGCACCGGCCATGACCACACCGAGGACGGTGAGGTGGTCGGCGGTGATGCCGGTCTTGCGGATGCTCTGGCCGATGGGACGAAGCCCCTTCTCGGCCTGGCTGCGGAACTGACCGTCGAACATCGGTCTTCCCTCCAGTGGGTGCGCTTGCAGAAGTTAGCAGCGCATCCCGGTCCTGGGAAGCATGCCCCATCCGGGCGGGGGGTCCACCCCTGGTGGCCGCGTCACGGTGTGACACCTGTCATGGTCTCCCGTCCGGGGGTACCGTGGCCGCCCCGCAGCCGTCAGAGGTGGGAGGCCATGGCCCCGTTCCCCCCGGACCGCATCCGCAACGTGGCCCTCGTCGGCCACGCCGGCGCGGGCAAGACCACCCTGGCCGAGGCCCTCCTCCACCTCTCGGGTGCCATCTCCCGGCGCGGCCGGGTCGAGGACGGCACCACCACCAGCGACCACGACCCGGCCGAGAAGGCCAGAGGGCACTCCGTGTCGCTGTCGGTGCTGCCCCTCGAGTGGAAGGGCCACCGCATCACGCTGCTCGACACGCCGGGGGATCCGGACTTCGGTGCCGACGTGGAGGCCGCCCTCCGGGTGGCCGACCTGGCCGTGTTCGTCGTCAGCGCGGTCGACGGCGTGGAGGTCGGCACCGAGGTGGCCTGGCGGGCCGCGGCGGCGGCCGGTGTGCCCCGCATGGTGTTCGTGAGCAAGCTCGACCGGGACCGGGCGTCCTTCGACGCCACGCTCGACGCCCTCCGGTCCCGCTTCGGGGCGGGGATCGCGCCGCTGGAGCTGCCCATCGGCCAGGAGGCGTCCTTCGCCGGGGTGGCGGACCTGCTGAGCGACACGGCCTACCTCTACGACGACGGCGTGGCCCGCACCGCCGAGGTCCCCGACGACATGGCGGACCAGGAGCACCGGGTCCACGACAACCTGGTCGAGGGGATCGTGGTGGCCGACGACGGCTTGCTGGAGCGCTACCTCGACGGCGACGTCCCCTCGGTGGAGGAGCTGGAGCGCACCCTCGCGGCGGGGGTCGACGACGCCACGGTGTTCCCCGTGGTGTGCGGGTCGGCCACCGGCGAGGTGGCCGTCGACCGGTTGGCCGACTTCATCTGCGAGATCGGCCCCTCGCCCCAGGACCGTCCGCCGGTCACCGTCGCCGCCGGCGACACCACCGTCGACATCGCTCCCGACCCCGAGGGCCCGCCTCTCGCCTTCGTGTTCCGCACCGTGGCCGACCAGTTCGTGGGCCACCTCTCGCTGTTCAAGGTGCTGTCGGGCACGATCCGCAGCGACGACCACCTGACCAACAGCCGCTCCGGGGCCGACGAGCGGCTCCACGCCCTGCTGCGCATCCGGGGTGGCTCCCAGGAGCAGGTCGCCGAGCTGGTGGCCGGCGAGATCGGGGCCGTGGCCAAGCTGGCCGACACCCGCACCGGCGACACCCTCGCCCCCCGGGGCCGGCCCGTCGCCGCCTCCCCCCTGCACCCTCCCGAGCCGGTGCTGGCCGTGGCCATCCGCCCCCGCACCCGGGCCGACGAGGACCGCCTGGCCCCCGCCCTCCACCGCCTGGTCGAGGAGGACCCCGCCCTCCAGGTGGTCCGCCACGAGGCCACCCACCAGACCCTGCTGCGGGGCGTGGGCGATGCCCACCTGTCCCTGGCCCTGGAGCGGCTGGAGACGCAGATGGGCGTGGGCGTGGAGACCGAGGAGGTGGCCGTCGCCTACCGGGAGACGATCGGGCGGCGGGCCGAGGGCGAGGGCCGCCACAAGAAGCAGACCGGCGGCCACGGCCAGTTCGCGGTGTGCGCCCTCACCGTCGAGCCCCTCCCGCCGGGTAGCGGATGGACCTTCACGAGCCGCGTCGTGGGTGGCGCCATCTCCAAGGGCTACGTCCCCGCGGTCGAGAAGGGCGTGGAGGAGACCCTGGCCCACGGCGGCCCCCTCGGCCACCCCGTGGTCGACGTGGCCGTCACCCTCACCGACGGCAAGGAGCACGCCGTCGACTCCTCCGAGATGGCCTTCCGGGCCGCGGCCCGCCTGGCCCTGCGCGACGCCCTGGCCCGGGCCGAGCCCGCCCTGCTCGAGCCGGTGGCACGGGTCGAGGTCACCGCGCCGATCGACGTCCAGGGCGACGTGATGGGCGACCTGGCCTCGCGCCGGGGCCGCATCGAGGGCTCCGAGCCCGGCGACGACGGCGAGGCCGTCGTCACCGCCGTGGTCCCCGAGGCCGAGCTCCGCCGCTACGCGGTCGACCTCCGCTCCCTCACCGGTGGGCGGGGCCGCTTCCACTCCGAGCCCCACTCCTACGAGCCCGTGCCCGAGCACCTGGTCGAGGCCGCCCGGCGCGACCTGGCCGACGCCGACGCCTGAGCCCGGGATCCCCGCGGTGGGGCTCCCGAGGGCTCGGGCGGTCGAAGACCCGCGACCCGGCCGCGGGAGCGTCAGTCCGTGCGCAGCGCGTAGGTGAGGATGGCGTTGCCGGCCGGGGTGGTGGTCCCCTCCAGCAGGGTGAGGCGGGTGACCGGCACCGACTCGTCGAACAACCGCCGGCCCGAGCCGGTGACGGCCGGGTGCACCGTGAGGATCAGGCGGTCGACGAGCCCGGCGAGGAAGAGGCTGCGCACCGTCTCGATGCCGCCGGCCACGGTGATGGGTCCGCCGTCGGCCTCCTTCAGGTCGCGGACGTAGGCGACGGCGTCGCCCTCGACGAGCGTGCTGTTCCACCCCAGCTCGCCCGAGAGGGTGGAGGAGATCACGTGCTTGCGCACGGGGTTGATGAACGAGCCGAAGGGATCACCCTCGCCCGCCTGCGGCCAGAAGTCCGACCACTCCTGCCACAGGGCCCGGCCCATGATGACGTCCTCGACACCGGCCAGGGTCGCGCCCATGAGCTCCCCCTCGGCCTGCCCGAAGGCGCCGAACTGGAACTGGTCGGGGGCCTCGGACACGCCGTTGGCCGAGGAGAACATGTGGGCGGTGATCGTGCGGGCCATCGGGGCGCCTCCGTGTCGGGCCCCGTCGTGGGGCGGTCTGGAGGGTCTGACGCAGGCTGTCCCCGGGACTCATCGGCGCACCCGCACGGCGACGGGCGCCCGCGCGGGGATGGACGACCCCACCGGAGCTGCGGACCTGGGTCGCCCCCCGCGCGACGCAGGTCCGCAGTCCGCAGCTCCCCGGGATCATGGGGTGAGGCGAGGACGAGGTGCGGGCGGTCCGCCCCGTCGCACGATCGGGCACCCCTCCCCGCCCCGCTCCCCTGTCCGGGGCACCCCGTCGTGCGTACCGTCCCGACGGTGGACCTGACCGGGGGCGACGCGCGACGACCGGCCGCCACCGCGCCCCCGCCGGCCGGGCCGTCGACCACCCGCCGACGGCCGAGGGTCTCCGCTCCTCGGTGCGCTTCGCCGCCGTCGCCGCCGGTGCCGGGGTCGTCTCCCTGCTCATGGCCGTGGTGGGTGGCCTGGCCGGTGCACCGCTGTGGCTCACGGTGCTGGGCACCATCCTGACCTTCGTGTTCGGCGTCGTCGCGGTGCAGGTCGGCGCCTCGACGTGGCGCGCCCGGCGCCTGGTCACCGAGCACCCGTGGATCGCCCGCACCGGTACCTTCGGCGTCGAGGTCCGCACCGTGTCGACCGGCAAGAGCAGCAGCCGCAAGCAACGCACCGAGGTCCTGTTGCTGCATGCCGACGGCAGGCGCCCGGAGGCGCTGTGCCGGCTGACCCCCGTCCACTGGGAGGGCGGTCCGCCGCCGGCGGGCCCGCTCGACGTGTGGGTCGCCGGTGAGCCCCCGGACCCGGCCGTGATCACCCGCCCCGGAGGCCGGGACCTCGTCTCGGCCCGGACCCCGCGCTCCGAGCGAGCGCAGCGCCGTCTGCGCCGGGTGGTCTGACGCGCCGGCCGCCGGCTGGGTCTACGCGCCGGTGGGGAACGGCTTGCCGGTGCCGGTGAGGGCACCGTCCATGTCGCTCCAGTCCTCCGGGTTGTCCTCGACGAACCAGTCGACGACCTCACCGTCGACGCCGTCGATGAGCAGGAGGGCCCGGCGCTCGGGAGGGTTCTCGGCCGAGTAGCAGAGGATGCGCCAGGTGGGCCGGCTGCGGAGGCCCCGCCACCCCATCTGGGCCGAGGCGTGGCCCACCGGGAAGCCGACCTGCTTGGTCGAGATCACCAGGGCGTCCTGCTCGTCGACGTCGAGGTCGAAGCCCGACAGCAGGCAGTAGCCGCCGGCCACGACCAGCACCAGGGCGGCCCACAGCAGCCCGTCGTTGACCACCGACGTGGCGTCGTCGCGACCCAGGGCCCACAGCACGACGCAGATGACGGCGATGCCCAGGTACAGGTAGCCCGGCACCCGGCGGCGGTTGTTGTTGGGGAAGACGTAGGGCCCGACGTAGCCGGAGACGTCGAGGTCCTCGGGCAGCGCGTCGACGTGCTCCGCGTCCGAGCTCCCGGCGTCGCTGGCCCCCGGCGTGCTGTCGTGGCGGGAGGTGTCCCCGGCCTCGGCGTCGACCGTCGGATCAGGCGCGTCGTCGCCCGCCTCATCGTCCGGTCGCGCGTCGTCAGCCACGGCCCGACGCTACCGATCGCCTTCCCGGGACGGGAACTCGGCCCGTCACCTGTCGCCCGGCATCCGCCCGTGCGGGGGAGGACCCGACGGCTGGGCGCGCCGTCACCCCGGCCAGGCGGCGCGGACCTTGCGGTAGGTCGCCACGAGAGGCTCGGGCAGGACGCGGGCCTCGGCCACCGAGGTCATGAAGTTGGCATCGGCCGACCAGCGGGGCAGGACGTGGACGTGGAGGTGGTCGGGCACGCCGGCGCCGGCGGCCGAGCCGAGGTTGAGGCCGATGTTCACGCCGTCCGGGGAGTAGGCGGCCCGGACCACGGCCGAGGCGGTGGTGACGGTGGCCCACAGCTCGGTGGACTCCTCGGGCGAGAGGTCGGACAGGTCGGCCGCGGCGCGGCTGGGCATCACCAGCAGGTGGCCCGAGCCGTAGGGGTAGGCGTTGAGCAGCACCGCCACCCGCTCGCCCCGGTGGACGACGAAGGACTCGTCGTCGGGCAGGTCCGAGGTGAGGATGCGCTCGAACAGGCTGCGCCCGGCGTCGTCGGGGCGGACCTCGTCGCCGTGCGAGGTGAGCCGGTCGATGTAGGCGGTCCGCCACCCGGCCCACAGCCGGGCCAGCCCGGGCGGGGGCCCGCCCCCGGCCTCGGCCGCCGTCGGCCGCTCAGCCACGAGACCCCTCGAGCGGATCATCCACCCACCGCAACCTGCGGCACATCCGGGACGAGACCGCCCTCATCTGCCGCAAGCACGCGTCGGGACGCCGCCGTTCCCCACCCTGCGGCACATGCGGGACAAGACCGCCCTCATCTGCCGCAGGAAGAGAGCTGGCGAGCGTCAGGGCCACGGCGGACGCGCCGCCACCCACGACGGCTCCGCTGCTCACCGGCCGCTGGTCTGGGCCATGACCTCCGAGGCGAGGGCGTCGACGAAGGCGTCGACCTTGACCCCACGCTCGACCTCGCCGCCCCGGGGGTTGACCCCGACGGTGCCGTGCTCCACGTCGTCGTCGCCCACGACCAGGACGTAGGGCAGCTTCTCGCCCTTGGCCTTGCGGATGCGGTTGCCCAGCTTCTCGCCGGCGTCGACCACGTCGGCCCGGTAGCCCTCGGCCCGGAGCCGGTCGGCGATGCGGTCGGCGTAGGCCATGTGGTCGTCGCGGACGGGCAGGACCCGCACCTGGACCGGGGCCAGCCAGGTCGGGAAGGCCCCGGCGTAGTGCTCGAGGAGCACGGCGAAGAAGCGCTCGACCGAGCCGAACAGGGCCCGGTGGATCATCACCGGCGTGTGGCGGGCCCCGTCGGCGCCGACGTACTCCAGGCCGAAGCGCGGTGGCTCCTGGAAGTCGAGCTGGATGGTGGACATCTGCCAGGTGCGGCCGATGGCGTCGCGGGCCTGGACCGAGATCTTGGGCCCGTAGAAGGCGGCACCGCCCGGGTCGTCGACCAGCTCGAGGCCGGACTCCGCGGCCGCCGCGGCCAGGGCCGCGGTGGCCTCGGCCCAGTCCTCCTCCGCGCCGATGAACTTGTCGGACTCACCGCGGGTCGAGAGCTCGAGGTAGAAGTCGTCGAGGCCGTAGTCCCGCAGCAGACCGAGCACGAAGTCGAGGAGGCTGCGCAGCTCGTCGCCCATCTGCTCGCGGCTGCAGTAGATGTGGGCGTCGTCCTGCGTCATGCCCCGCACCCGGGTGAGGCCGTGGACCACGCCGGACTTCTCGTAGCGGTACACGCTGCCGAACTCGAAGAGCCGCAGCGGCAGCTCCCGGTAGCTCCGCTGCCGCGACCGGTAGATCAGGCAGTGGAACGGGCAGTTCATGGGCTTGAGGTAGTAGTCCTGGCCCTCGGCGCCACCCTCGTCGTCGAAGTGCATGGGTGGGAACATGCCGTCGGCGAACCACTGGAGGTGGCCCGACGTCTCGAACAGGTGCGCCTTGGTGATGTGGGGCGAGTAGACGAACTCGTAGCCGGCGGCCTCGTGGCGGCGCCGGGAGTAGTCCTCCATCAGCCGGCGGACGGTGCCGCCCTTGGGGTGGAACACGGCCAGGCCGGAGCCGACCTCGTCGGGGAAGGAGAACAGGTCGAGCTCGGCGCCCAGCTTGCGGTGGTCGCGCTTGGCCGCCTCCTCCAGGCGCTCGAGGTGGGCGTCGAGGTCCTTCTTGGACGCCCACGCGGTGCCGTAGATGCGCTGGAGCTGGGGCTTGGACTCGTCGCCGCGCCAGTAGGCCCCGGCGATGCGGAGCAGCTTGAAGTGGCCGAGGTGGGCCTTGGTGTCGGGGACGTGGGGGCCCCGGCACAGATCGATGAACCCCTCGTGGCCCCGGAACGGCGGCCGCTCCTTGGGCGCGGCGGGCGGGTTCTCGTAGGTGCGGGCCGTGCCCGTCTCGGTGACCGACGTGGGGTCCTCGGCCTCGCCGTCGATGATCTCCAGCTTGAAGGGGTGGTCGGCGAAGACCTCGCGGGCCGCGTCGTTGGGGATGTCGTCGCGGACGAAGGGCTGGGACTCGGCGATGATCTCGCGCATCCGGGCATCGACGCGCACCAGGTCGTCGGGCTCGAAGGTGGCGGGCTTGCCGTCGGCGCCGGCCGGGAGCTGGAAGTCGTAGTAGAAGCCGTCCTCGACCGGGGGGCCGATGCCGAAGGTGGCGCCGGGGAACTCGTCGAGGACGGCCTGGGCCAGCACGTGGGCGGTGGAGTGGCGGATGGTGAACAGGCCCCGGGGGCTCTCCGCGGTGACGATCTCGACGGTGTCGCCGTCGGCGAGGGGGGCGACGAGGTCGCGCTCGGTGCCGTTGACCACTCCGATGACCGCGGCCTTGGCCAGGCCCCGTCCGATGGAGGCGGCCAGCTGGCCGACGGTGGTCCCCTCCTCCACCTGGCGGGACGAACCGTCGGGCAGGGAGATGGTGATGTCGGCCATGGGGGCGACAGTACCGGCGCGGTCCCGACCCCCGGCGATCGGTTGCGTACGAAGTGTGCCAGGCACACTTCGTGCGCCGAGGCGGCCAGCCGCCCCCGACGACCGGTCGGATGGGTGCCAGGCTCATCGTGACCCGATCGAGACAGCCGTACCTCCCGCGACGACCGGTCAGGATGTGCCTGGCACCGTCCGACACCACGACGAGGTCGTCGGCCGGACCACCGTCGCCGTCGGTACCCTCCGGCCATGCCTGCGCGCCCGTCCGACCCGGCCGACGACGCCTGGGCGGGTGAGCGGGTCGCCCGGTGGATCCGCCAGTCCGAGGGACTGGAGCGCCAGCTGGAGCCGGTGTCGGACGTGCTGTTCGCGGCGGCGGACCTCCGGCCCGGCGAGCGGGTGCTCGACGTGGGGTGCGGCACCGGTCCCACCACCCGCCGAGCGGCGGCGGTCGTCGGCCCCGACGGCGCCGTCACCGGCCTCGACGTGGCCGGCCCCATGCTGGCCCACGCCGCTGCGGTGACCCCGCCGCCCGACAGCGCCCCGATCCTCTGGGAGGAGGCCGACGCCACCACCTGGGACCCGCCGGCCCGGGACGTCGACGCGGTGATCTCCCGCTTCGGCGTCATGTTCTTCGCCGACCCGCCCGCCGCCTTCGCCAACCTGGCCCGGGCCACCGCGCCGGGCGGGCGCCTCGCCGTGGCGGTGTGGGCCGAGCGCACGGAGTCCGAGCTCTTCGAGCTGCCCCTGCAGGTCGCGCTGTCGGCCCTGCGGAGCTCCGGGCTGGACCCGGAGGAGCCGGCGCCCGACGGCGGCCCGTTCTCCCTGGGCGACGAGGACCGCACGGCGTCGCTGCTGGCCGGGGCCGGGTGGGACGACCTCTCCCGGGAGGTGCACCGCCTGGCCATGCCCTTCGGCGGGGCCCTGTCGGCGCCCCAGGCGGCGACGGCGTCGCTGGACTTCGGACCCACCCGGCTGGTGACCACCGGCGCCGACGACGATCAGCGCGAGGCGGTCGTCGCCGCCCTCACCGAGGCCTTCGCGACCCGGCTCGACGCCGATGGCCACGTCACCCTGGAGGGGACAGTGGTGGTGCTCAGCGCTCGTCGGCGCTGACCCGGTCCCCGCCGGCCTCCCCGCTCCCCCGGCCCGACCGCCGGGTCGGCGAGCCCGTGGGCGCACCACCGCCGCTGCCGTGACGCCGGCGGTGGAGGGTGAGGGCGAGGCTCACCAGCAGCGCCAGGGGCCAGGGTGCGGCCCCCGCTCGCGGACGGCGGGTCGAGGTCGACCTCAGCCCAGGGCGTCGTCCAGGCCGGCCTGGGAGGGGCCGGGGTCGAAGCCGTGGCTGCGCAGCCACGCCACCTGGCCGGCCAGGCGCAGGGCCCGGTACCCGGGGAGGACGGCGTCGACGTGGGTCCGCAGGGCGGCGTCGGCGCCGTAGCCCTCCAGCGCCGGAGCCAGGCGGTCGGGCGCCTCCAGGGTGAGCACCATGAGGTCGAAGGCGGGGTCGCCCACCCCCGCGTCACCGAGGTCGACGGGTCGGGGTGGGGCCAGCGGGGTGAGCAGCCAGTGCCAGGGGGCGCAGTCGCCGTGGAGGAGCACGCCGGGCACGTCATCAGCGCGGGCGGCGGCCTCCTCGACGAGCACACCCAGGCGCTCGGCCTGGTCCGAGCGCAGCCAGCCGTCCTCGACTCCCGTGCGCTGCTCGAGCGCGCACCAGGTCCGCAGGTGCTGGGCGAAGCCGGCGTCGGTGTGGCCCCAGAAGGGCGGACCGTCCGGTGAGGGCACGGCACCGTGGAGGTGGGCCAGCTGCGCACCGACCGCAGCCCACTCCTCGGGCCCGTCGTCAGCGTCGAGCGGGCGGCCGTCGACGTGCTCGAGCACCAGCACCCAGGCACCGGTGCCGTCGTCTCGCCCCGAGCTGACCACCTCGGGCACCGCGACCTCCGCGGCCCGCAGGCGACGCAGCACGTCGGCCTCGCGGCGGTGGCGCACGGCGTCGCGGTCGACCTTCACCACGACGCCGCGACCGACGCGGTCGGCCCCGCTCACCACGAGGCGTTCGGCGTGGGCGGTCAGGACCTCCTGGTGCCGGGCCGGGTCGAGCACGGCCTCGGCCGCGGGCGCCAGCTCGGGTGCGCCCTCGGGGAGCGGCCCGTGGGTGGGACGGCCGGTCATCCGCCGACCGGCCCCGTCGGGCTACGCGCCGCGGCGGCGGGGACCGGCCAGGGCGGCCGCAGCGGTGGGCCGCTCGCGGTCGGCGGTGACCGGCTCGTCGAGCACGTCGGGCTCGGAGTGGCCGTTGGCCTGCCCGTTGCGGATCGGCTGGGGCTCGCCGACCACGGCCACCTCGGTGGGCACCGACTCAGCCCTCTTGGTGGCGTAGACGTTCTGGTACTCCTGGCCCGAGAGCTCGCGGATGGCGAACATGACCTCGTCCACGATCTGGCGGAGCACCAGTCGTTCGTTGGCCCGGTCCTGGTACTTGGTGACGTCGACCGGCTTGCCGAACTTCACCACCACCGGCCGGAAGGGCGTGGGGAACCTGGCCTCGGGGGGCATGATCTCGCGCGACCCGCGGATGCCGACGGGGATGATGGGGGCACCGGTGCGCAGGGCCAGGCGGGCGGGGCCGGTGTGGCCCTTGTAGAGGATCCCGTCGCGGCTGCGGGTGCCCTCGGGGTAGATGCCGAAGAGCTCGCCTCGCTCGAGCACGCGCTGGGCCGCGGAGAGGGCGCGCTCGGAGGCGGAGCCGCCGCCGCGGTCGATGGGGATCATGCCCATGGCCGGGAAGAGGTGCTTGGTCTTCCAGTCGTCCATGTACTCGGCCTTGCCCACGTAGGTGATGCGCCGGGGCAGCACCGCGGGGACGAAGAAGGAGTCCATGACCGAGGTGTGGTTGGGGCAGATCAGCGCCGGGCCCTCGGCGGGGACGTTCTCCAGTCCCTCGACGTGGAAGCGCCAGCCGAAGCGGAAGACGGGCGTGATGACGGCCTTGGCCACGGGGTAGAGCTGTCCCGCCTCGCGCTGGTCCCTGGCCACGTCCTGCATCGTGCCACAGGTACCCAAGGTGGGCCGGACGTCACACGGGGTTCACCGAGTGTTGTCTGTGACCAGGGACTCTGTGTCGGGCGGGTGAGCCCCTGACCCCCGCCCGAGGATCGACGTAGGGTCGGCACCCATGTCCGACACCACCACCGCCCCCTCCGTCGAGACCCCCGTCGCCGTGGTCGAGGCCTTCCTGGAGGCCCTCTCCCGCCCCGACCTCGATGCGGCCATGGCCCTGGTCGACGAGTCGATCGCCTACACGAACGTCTCGCTGCCGACCATGGACCGCACCGCCATGCGCAAGTTCCTCTCCGGCGTGGAGGAGCCCGGAGGCGGCTTCGACGTGACGATCCACCACATCGCGGCCGACGGCCCCGTGGTGCTGACCGAGCGGACCGACCTGCTGGTGGTGCGGGGCATGAAGGTGCAGATCTGGGTGTGCGGCCGCTTCGAGGTCCACGACGGCAAGATCACCGTCTGGCGCGACTACTTCGACTGGCTCGACATCGCCCGCGCCGCCGTCCGGGGCATCGCGGCGCAGGTTCAAGCCCGAGCTCGAGCCCAAGATGCCGGCCAAGGGCGACGAGGCCCCCGGGCGTTGAGGGTCCGCAGGGCCTCGGTCGGCCTCGGGGGCGGGATCGGCACTGCGTCGTGACGGGAGGCTCCGACGACGACACGCCGTCGACGCGCCGGACCGGCGACGGGTCCGCCGTCGCGCCGGCTGACGCCAGGCGGGCGTGGGCCGATGCGGCCCTGCCGATCCTCCGACGGGTGGCGTCGGAGTACAACGCCACCCTCACCTACCAGGACCTCTCCGAGCGTGTGCAGGAGGAGTCGGGGATCGAGACCCGCCAGCTCATGCGGTACTGGATCGGGGATGTCCTCTACCGGGTGGCCGAGGTCTGCGGGCAGCGTGAGGAGCCGATCCTCAGCGCCCTCTGCGTGCGGGCTGACGGATCGGTCGGCGAGGGCTACGGCGAGGCGATCCGCCAGCAGCGCGGCCAGCGCCCCGGACGACCTCGAGCAGCACGCCGCAGAGGAGCGGCTCCTCTGCTACCGGGCCAACGGTGCCGACCTGCCGCCCGACGGCGGGCGGCCGACCCTCACGCCCAAGGTCGCAGCGGCGCGGCGCCGGTCGGCGGCGCGCACCCCATCGCCGGCACGGGCGACGTGTCCCACGTGCCACATGCAGCTGCCGATCACTGGACAGTGCGACACCTGCGACTGACCGGCGCTGACCATCCTGCGCCCCACTGTCACACCCCCTCGTCATGATGATCGGTGGGGAGGGACGCCGGTCCGATCGCTCCCCCCTGCGATCGGACCGGCACTCCCCACGGACGCACCCCACGGGAGACCGTTGAGCACCGCAGAGCCGCCTCCGCACACCACCCCGAACTGCCGTCGCGATGCGGGGCGCAGGCTGCTCCGCCCCCTTGCGCCTGCACGACGCCACGACGTCGCCAGCCCGCTCGACGCGTACGTCTCGTGGGGGTGCGCAGTGAGCCTCCCGACCGACCTGATCGAGGCCTACCGGGCCACCGTCCTGGTCACGTGGGACCCGGAGGGCCTTCCCGCAGTGCTGAGCGGCCCGTGGGCGGACGACGTCCCTGCGCCCGTGGTGCACGTGATCACGGCATGGGCACCCGGTGGCCGGCCGAGGCGTCCCGCTGTGGACGCCCAGGGCCACCAGGACCTGATCGGCGAGCTGGAAGCAGCGGATGTCCCCTGGGCGCCTGCGGTGGGGGCGGCTCGAGATGGGAGCCACCACGAGCTCGGCATCGTCACCTCCGCCCTCTCGCGGGTCGAGGCGGCGGCGCTCGGTGCGCGGCATGGGCAGCTGGCCGTGTTCGAGGTCGACGACGAGCGGCTGGTGGTCGTGCCCTGCGACGGGAGCACGCCCGTCACCAGTGAGCGATCGGACCTCGTCGGCGAGCTCTCGCTCGGCTACGACGATCTGTGTCGGTGGCGCGACGAGCACGAGGCGATCACCGGCACCCGCCTGCCCCGCAGTCGCTGCCCGGCGTGCGGTGCCACCGATCCCTGTCGCATCGTCTACGGCATGCCCGTCACCATGCCCCCGGACTGGCTGCGACACCGGCGGGTGCTGCGTCGGCCCGGACATGCCCCGGCTCTCCTGCGTCGAGTGCGGCCACCGCTGGTCTCGCGTCGAAGGCTGGTCCGCCTCGTGGTGGGACGATCAGTAGCCGGGTGACGGCCGATCGCAGCTCGTGATCGCCCGCCACCCGCGTGCCCCTCGTTCAGTCGGTGTCCCCGACGTCGTCGTCATCGAGACGGCGGAAGGCCTCGGCCGGCCCGACAGGGAAGATGCGCAGCTCGAGCTGCGCATCCGCCGGCAGGCCGTAGACCGCCTCCAGCGGCTGGACGACCAGACCGGCCACCCGTGCCCACTCGGTCGGCTGGGGGAAGACCACGAAGTGGTTCGGGGTCCGGTCGGTGGGCGGCGAGAAGCCGAAGGCCTCGAGCAGCAGGAGCTGGTCGTCGTCGAGGCGGCGGTCCGCCGGGTAGATGCACTCGTTGCCGGCGGCCTCGACCCAGGCTCCCCCCTCCCGGTCGACCAGCGTCTGGGTGAACAGGTTGACCTCCGGCCCGGCATCGAGGGCGACGATGACGGCCAGGCGCTCCGGCGCGTGACTGAGCGACACGAGCTTGCGAGCCAGCGCCGCCTCGACGGCCCGGAACCCGCCCGCCGTGGAAGGCCGGACGGTGAAGGTCTCGGACGGTCCGAATCGGGGCGACCTGCTCACCGCGCTCGACGCAGGACGGTGCGGCCGGGGCCTGGCCCTCGCCGGGTGGCGTGACACAGCCTCGTCGAGCAGTCGACGGATGCGCTCGACCGCATCGGTGGATCGATGGGTCTCATCGGGGCCACGCATCAGGCGATCCACGCATGCGCCGCCGCGCTCGCCGACGACTGGCGCGAGGGGCACTCGATGCGCACAGCGCTCACCATGGGGAGGGGCGGTCCTGGGTCGTGATGTCCATGGCCCGATGGTCGCACGAGGGTGTGACAGCGAAGCCTGGGCGCGCTGTCACACCCTCGTGCGAGGATCGCGAGGTCGACGACGGAGGGAG